>NZ_CP174345.1:1022500-4312143 GCF_045401165.1 Halobacillus sp. SY10
TTAACGCACCGGATTGTGGTTCCGGCATTCGTGGGTTCGATTCCCATCAGCCGCCCCATTTATAATCATAAAGCAAAAGATATATTGGCCCATAGCCAAGCGGTAAGGCAACGGTTTTTGGTACCGTCATGCGCTGGTTCGAATCCAGCTGGGCCAGCCACTTTAATTGCGGGAGTAGTTCAGTGGTAGAACACCACCTTGCCAAGGTGGGGGTCGCGGGTTCGAATCCCGTCTCCCGCTCCAAAAAATTCACATATTCAGCTGAACTTGAATATGATACAATCGTAATTGAACGTGATATGGCGGCATAGCCAAGCGGTAAGGCAGAGGACTGCAACTCCTTTATCACCGGTTCGATTCCGGTTGCCGCCTCCATAGACACATGCCGGTGTGGCGGAATTGGCAGACGCGCACGACTCAAAATCGTGTTCCTCACGGAGTGCCGGTTCGACCCCGGCCACCGGTACTAAAAGAATCATAGAAAAAAGACGCTGTGACTTCCGTCGCAGCGTCTTTTTTGCGTTTAATACGACGTTAGGCGAATACATTGTAAGACGATCAATCCTTGAAACATCATGAACAACAAAGACATGAATGATCACGAACGCCTTAAAGATGCGTGAACTAGAAATTTCAAATATAACAAACTATTCTTTCACTCTTTACGTCTAATAAAGAGATTGGATTTAATAACAATTCTTTAAGAGACAAAGTAGAGGGATTTTGATGGATGAAAGCACGAAATGTCCTTGCGACGTCGGCAATCTCGGCTACTGTGTTCCATATGGATATGGTTTTTCACCATCCACGTGACCAGTTTCGTAAGAACTTTTCCGTCTTCTATAAATACCATTAACCTTTTGTCATACTTACTTTCGTATTCCTCTTCATTTGAGTCTGGATCGCTTGCTGTCGTTGCTTTTTCAATGACGTCGCCATCTCTATCGTTGAATTTATCATCGTACTCTTCCGTTTCATCTGCTTTCACAGCTTCTACCTCTTGTGGTACTTCTTCTGTTTCACATGCTGCTAAGAGAATCATGTTTATGAAGGGGTACGCCGCATCGGGGACATGGACCAATCCATTCCAAACTCCTATACAAATTAAGTAACGAATCAAATAGAAACGATTGTATAAAATAATCACATACATCAGACATAAATCAGATGGTAAGGGTTGTGTGTCTTGAAAGTTTTAAGAAGCTGCAGGGAACCTACAGCTTCTTTTTTTCTGTTTAAAATGAAAAGGTCATAGAGTGTAGATCGTATGAATAAGAACAGGGGTCAATTGGATAGAATGGTAGTGGGTGATGAATATGAACATAACCATGTTTATCGAGTACGCGGCTTTTATGACTTTATTGATCCTTGCCGTTTTGCTGACACTAAGAGTCAGAAATGAGGAGCAGCCAGAGGAAATGGATGCTGATGGAATCGGCTCAAATTTAGTCCGGAGATTATATGAAGGTTTTCTTGCTCATGGTTTACAGCCTACATTGGGTTATCGGGTGGATCAGTACACGATTGATGTCGCTTTTCCAAAATTGAAAATTGCGGTGGAAGCCGTAGAGCATGATTTTCTCATTTCTTCCGATGTGTGGGAACAAGAGTGGGAAAAAGAATCTTATCTTAAAAATCATGGTTGGACAGTCTTGAGGTTCAGCGGTGCAAGAATCGATGAGGACCTTTCCCGGATTGTTGAAAAAGTGAGCAGAGAGATGACGGGTAAGTCCAACTCCAGTTAAGGAAAAAGTAAGAAGCCAGGCGGTCGCCTGGCTTCTTACTTTTTGTTAAATCGATACAGGGATGTGTTTCGCTTCTTTTGTGCTAAAAAGGCCTTTATCCGTAAGCTTCAGGCTGGGTATGACGGGCAACGTCAGAAACGACAGGGTGAGAAATGGATTAAAGTCATTTGTAAAGCCAAGGGTAGACAGATCTTTGTGAATGTCTACTAATTGATGAGCAACCTCCTCGTACCCTTGATCTGACATCAATCCAGCGATCGGAAGGGGCAACGAAGAGAGGGGGCTCCCTTCATGAAATAAGGTCATTCCCCCGCCGATTTTCCCTAAGTGTTGGATAGCTTTGACGAGATCTTCATCGTTTGTACCTACGGCTACGATATTGTGAGAATCATGGGCAATGGTTGTAGCTATAGCTCCTCTTTGAAGCCCCATCCCTTTTACAATCCCAAGTCCAATGTTACCCGTTTGGTGGTGTCTCTCTACGACGACCAACTTTAATTGGTCTTTGCTTACAGAAGGTTGAAAGGAGCCTGATTCCAGCTCAACCTCTTCAATAAGGTGGTCCGTTCTAATTTGATTTTTGTTTATTTTTATGATGTTTCCTTTTTGGGAATCCTTTATAGGTATACGCATTTGTGCTTTTGAAAGGTTTGGAATATGAACACTGTTTGTGATTTTTTGAGAACTTGAAGACGAAGGTTGTAGATCCTTTACTAATGTTCCATGGGAAGCCACTTTCTTTCCTTTCTTAAACACTTGTGTCACTTCCAGTGCGTGTAAGTCTTTAAAAAATAGGAAGTCGGCCATGTAGCCTGGCGCAATCGCTCCCTTATCATGAAGTCCGTAACACTCGGCCGCATTTAATGTGGCCATTTGGATAGCGGTGATGGGGTCCAAGCCCTGGGCTGTAGCTAAACGGATGTGATGATCGATGCTTCCTTCATTTAAAAGGTCATCGATATGTTTATCATCTGTACAGAAAAGACAACGTCTGGCGTTCATTTCGTTCACTACAGGCAAAAGGGCTTGCAGGTCTTTGGCAGCGGAACCTTCACGGATACTCACATACATGCCTCGCTGAAGGCGTGCGAGGGCTTCTTCTGCAGTATTACATTCATGATCGGTTTGAACCCCTGCACTCGAATATAGATTGACCGCATCTTCATTCAAACCAGCAAGGTGTCCGTCGACATAACCACCCGCTTCTATCGTTTGTGCGATTTTTTCTAATAACCGCGGATCAGCGTTTCGGAGTGATGAATAATCCATCACTTCTCCGAGTCCCCGGACTTGTGAGTCACCAAGAAAAGGTTGAAGGTCAGGTGCGTGTAATTCTGCCCCTGACGTTTCAAAAGGGGTGGCGGGAACACTGGAAGGGAGCATAAAATGAAAGTCCATAGGAAGATCCTTAGCGTCATCGAGCATAAACTGGATGCCTTCTGCTCCCAGAACGTTTCCAATTTCATGAGGGTCGGTAATAACTGTGGTCACACCGTGGGGGATGACGACTTTAGCGAACTCCGAAGGCGGAACCATGGATGATTCAATGTGGACATGAGAATCAATGAAAGAAGGTGCCATGTACTGTCTTTGAGCATCGATCACTTCTTTTCCTTCGTACTCTCCTAAACCTGCAAAGAACCCATCGACAATCGCGACATCCTTATGAATGATTTCCCCATTAAAGACATCAACGATTTGCGCATTTTTAATGACTAGGTCTGCTGGACATTCTTTATTTGCTACCTTTATCTTTTTCGTTAGTGATTCAATATTCATCGTTCTGTTCCTCCTCTTTTTAAAGCCATTGCGTGTGCAGAAAACAAGAGAAGGATTAAAAAATCCCTCTCGTAGTCAAACCATTTACGGTGGTTCGGTAGAGACATTTGGACCTTATTTCCAAATTTATACGCAAGGTTGATTGGTTTATATAATTATAGGAGATTCTATCCTTCCTGAAGGTGCTTGTCAATGACATGTTTTTAGGCGAAAGCATTCTCATTTGGACTCATCTAGTTTAATATGAGAGTGGAGAGAAAATAAACGGAAAGCAAAAAGGAAGGTTCAGATGTCTGCATTGGAAGAAAATATTACGAGAATTCACATAGATGATAAGGAATACGTTCTTGTGGGCACCGCTCACGTTTCAAAGGCAAGTGCTGAACAAGTCAAAAGTGTCATTGAAAAAGAGCAACCGGATTCGGTTTGTGTCGAACTTGATGAGCAGAGGTTTCAGTCCATCCAAAATGGTGATCGCTGGAAGAACACAGATATTTTTGAAGTGATTAAGAATAAAAAAGCCACCTTGTTACTCGTCAACTTAGCGATTTCCTCATTTCAACGTCGTATGGCGAAGCAGTTCGGTATCCAAGCGGGTCAGGAAATGATTCAGGGGATTGAATCAGCTGAAGAAATCGGAGCAGAGTTAGTGTTAGCTGACCGAAATATTCAGATTACTTTTTCAAGAATATGGGGTAACATCGGCTTTGGAGGGAAGATGAAGCTGTTATTGTCCATCTTTTATGGCATCTTCAGTAACGACAAAATCTCTGAAGAAGAGTTGGAAAAGATGAAATCCCAGGATATGCTTGATGGGATGCTGCAGGATTTGACGGATAACTTTCCAAAGTTGAAGAAACCACTCATTGATGAAAGGGACCAGTATCTTGCACAGAAAATTAAAGATGCACCCGGAGAAAAAGTAGTCGCGATACTCGGTGCGGCCCATGTACCTGGAATAAAGGAAGAAATCCATAAAGAACACGATTTGAAAAAGCTGAAACAAAGGCCTCCTAAATCGAAGGTGCCGAAAATCATTGGGTGGAGTATCCCGGTGTTGATTGTATCCATCATTCTTTATACCTTCTTTTCGAATCCGGCGGCGGGCACACAACAAACCATCAGCTGGGTGCTTTGGAACGGGTCTTTCTCGGCTATTGGAGCAGCAGCTGCCCTTGCCCATCCGTTAGCTATTGTGTCAGCATTTATTATGGCCCCGATTACTTCATTAAATCCATTGATTGCGGCAGGCTGGTTTGCAGGAATTGTACAAGCCTACTTCCGACGTCCGAATGTAGCGGACTTTGAAACGTTGTCTGATGATGTAACAAGTGTCAAGGGGTTCTGGAACAATAAAGTGACTCGTATCCTTCTTGTTGTTGTTCTTGCGAATATCGGAAGTTCATTAGGGACATTCATAGGCGGTGCGGATGTCATTCGATTATTTTTAGAAAACTTATAGATTGATCCAAAGGAGAAGCTTCCATACAGCTTCTCTTTTTTATTTACTGTTATTACATGGAATGTTACAATTACGTTACAACGAAATGTCGGAAAATACAAAATTATAAAAACAGATGAGAAAGGGATGGAAAATGAGTAAGTTTGTAAAAGGAACTTCCATTCTCGGTGTATTGGCATTAGGTTTTGGAGTGTGGCAGATAACTGAAGTCGATCAGCAGGAAAATGTGAATGTGCAAGCCCTGCCAAATGATGATCAGCAATCCTACCAAACGGTGATTATTGATAAAGCAGAGACGGAAGAAATGGAAGCGGTAGTGAAAGAAGAGCTTGTGGATACCAGAACACTACGGTCCATTCGGGAAAGTGTGGATGAGAATGATGAAATGAAACAGTTGATCGATGGTCTTGGACGGGGAGTAGAGGCGGACTTGGGGGAACATCACGTAGATACAGATGAAGAATGGAAGGAATTAGAGGAAGACACGAAAGAAAAGCAAGTAATGATTAAAAAGCTGATGGAGATGACCAGTCATGAGGATTTAAAGCAATTAGCCTCTATTGCTCTCAAAAAACTAGAGCGAACCATTCAAAATCGTCAGTTCACCTATTACAAAGAAGCGGTTGAGTCCTTTAAGGTTCTTTCTGAGCGGCTGTAAAATTTAATGGAGAAGGTGGTCCGGCCAATTTTACATAGAATGAGAAATCAGTGTCCTTTTATTTGTATTCGTTTTTATTTTGCCGATTAAAAGTGCACGTACCATAGAAGATAGGACTTGTGTATTTCCCTAAATCACAAAAGTTTTGAAATAAGGAGGATGGAGGTGGGGGAGATCTTAAACAACATGGAGTTATTCCGTTTCAAGGTCAATCTTTATCGGCGTCTGTCCTCCTTCACTAATGGGCTTCCATTATAGGACACCTCTATCTATACACATAAAAAAGGGAAGTTTGTCGAATGAATCAGCCATTCGGAACCCCGCCCCCTTTTCTTTGTGGTAAAATTTGTTTATTTTACTCGTTTCACGTTTTCACTTACAAGGTAAGGGGGATGAGTAGTATGAACAAATTCTTAAGGAGGTTACAAATACATGTCCATCCATTTAAAAGAAAGATTGGGTACGGAAGAGTTAAGTCATTTGAAGACCGCGGCAATTCTTGAATTTACGGAGGAGTTATTCGAATCAGACCAATACCGTTTGTTAGAAGTCATCGACTCTGATCAACAACAATTGTTTATTGTGAATCGTAACGACCGGACGTTAACGGTGCTCAGCCTTTCCCAGGACATGGCCTTGAAAAAAGAAACCTTGTTTACAGATCGTATTATTTCTATGAAGGAATACTTCGAAGACTACAGTTTGTCAGAAAACACCCCTCCACGTAAGATTGAAATCACCTTTATGGAGGGACGCACATTATTGATAGAGCCTGAAAGCTCTAAAAAACAAAACAAAGATTACCAACGGGATGATGTTGGAAGGCAAGTCGAGGAAGACTTTGAAAATTTAATCGCTGCATTGAAGAGTACGGTTATCTTATAGATGTAAAAAAGTGAAAAGAAGATGATACACCGGGGGATGAGCTCTTCCCCGGTGTATTATGTGTGTATCATTTTATTCTTAGTAGTCAGGGGAAGGGGGAGAAAAGTGTATCCATACATACTGCTCATTTTAGTCGTCATTTTTTATGGGGGGAACATTCTTACTGGTAAAGCACTGAATGACCTCCCACCATTCACGATTGCTTACCTTCGGCTTGTTATAGCTTTTATATTTTTACTTCCTGTAGGATACAAAAGTGCGAGAAAGGCTAAACCTGTCTTTTTTAAATATTATAAGCCGTTGTTAGTCATGACTGTGACAGGCGTGGCTTTTTTTAATACGTTCATTTATGCTTCATTACAATTTACCACCGCCACAAATGTATCTGTTCTCGAAACACTCATCCCAGTGTTGACCGTGGTATTAAGCTGGGCGATTTTGAAAGAACATTTAAGCGCCTTACAAGTGGTGGGTATAGCTTTATCGCTTTTGGGAGCTCTAGGGGTTGTGATGAATGGAAACCTGTTCAATTTAGCTGACTTAGGATGGAACATCGGTGATGGAATTATGGTCGGTGCTATTATTTGTTGGGCTGTGTACTCACTTGTCGTTAAGCAAGTGATGTCTATGTTTCCACCATTAGGAACGATCCTGGTCATGACAGGTTTGTCTTTAGTCATCCTATTCCCTTTTATAACGGTTGAATGGCTGGTTTATGGAATCCCATCTATATGGAACCTTTCCAATATTTTAGGCTTCCTTTATCTCGGTATCTTTCCTTCTTTCATTGCCTTATTGTTTTATAATACAGCTGTCGAACGTTTAGGGGCTTCTAAAGCTTCTGTATTTCTTAACCTTCTCCCTGTAGTGACAATGACCGGGGCCTATTTCTGGTTAGGAGAGAAGGTAAGCGTCGCACAAGTGACTGGAGCGCTGCTTGTTATCCTTGGAGTGGTGATGACCACCCAGCCGAAAGTCTTAAAAAGAAAAATCTCAGAATAATAAAGAGAAAATGAGGCATGGTAAGGGAAAGCGTCTTTTTACTTGCAAAATTGAAACTAGTAAACCCTCTCAAGCGCTGCCATTTTCATAGTAACGATGTTTAGCGGATGCGGTTAAATAGTTGTTGGGGGTGACACTTATGGATTCCACCACACTCATTGATCTCTTTAAACTGTTTATCGACTCCATTCACTTCATTGCCTTTCTCGTTTTCTCCATGATTTATGTTTATCAATCCAAGAAAAGTTAATATCACCAATTAAGTTTTCTACAGTTCTTTTCGTTTATGAACCTTCAGCTATACGGCATGATTATGGCAGACTCGGTTTCGAGATGTTTATGTGAGCGGATGATGGTTGGGAAAACAAGTCGCTTTTCATGGGATAGCGGCGGGGGATGGTGTGACTCCTTGTCCGATCCACCTTACATAATGTCTTGAAACTGAGTCTTCAATAATGTGTCGTTTAGTAAGAGAGGATTTTTGGTATACTATGTGAAAGCGTAATTATGAAACTATTAAAGTAAAGAAGAAGTTAATTTTCGACAAAAAATCGTAAATTTCATGTTGCGTCGCTAGATTTCGAATGTTATCATTACAAATATAAACGATAAGGGTTGTTCGAACAACTGGGGCATCGATTGAATATCTACAAAACAAGAATAATGAATTTTCATTTATGCGGGTGTAGTTTAATGGTAAAACCTCAGCCTTCCAAGCTGATGACGAGGGTTCGATTCCCTTCACCCGCTCCAATGCTATTATTTTATACTTATGTGAACCAACGCAGTGTTTCGTTAAATGGGTAACGAAGCATTGCGTTTTTTATTGATGAAATTTGGATAAACCCTATAATAGACCTATTCGTTCAAGGGAGGAATCCATGATGAAAAAATTGCAGCAACATTTAAAACAAATCGATGGAAAAAGCTATAAAGCTTATAAACAAATTCAAGGGACGTATTCATTCGAGAGATATGATTTGATGATTGATTATGTCCAGGGAGACCCTTTTGCGGCTCCTTCTAAAATCCGCATTCGTATTCCGGAATCTGAGCGGAGAATCTCTCCTGAGTGGAAACAAGATGCTCGAAGGAAGTATTATGCAGAAGATCAGATAACAAGAGCGGTTGCGAAGACCATTCATAAAACTCAAACAAGTGTAAAAGGTTCAGGAAAAAGTGGAATGGTTGCGATTGATCAACCGGGACAGGAAATTCTGGAACGGACGTCCGTTTCTTTGAATGCTGAGGATATGACGGTCTGTCTTACGGTCGGTCTGCCGGCTAATGGTAGGCGGATCAATGGGAAACAAGCGGAAAAGCTTTTCTTTTCCATTCTTCCAGAAATCATGAACCAATCTGTTTTTGCTATAAAAGATAAAACAATCGAATCGGTATGCCAACTCGCCGATCAGCATCAAACGATTCTTGATGAAATGAAGAAGAATGATTGGATTTCTTTTGTTGCCGATGGGGCGATCCTTCCACGGGAGAGTGGCATTAGTCAAAGACCTATGCGAGATGCTGTACCTTTTGAGAGCCCTGAATCCAATCGGGTGACGATCGACCTTCCTCACAGGGATGAACCGATTACGGGAATGGCTCTGAAGCGGGGAATTGTGTTAATCGTCGGTGGCGGTTATCATGGTAAAAGTACCCTGTTGAATGCCATGGAGCGTGGCGTGTATCCTCATATAGAAGGGGATGGCCGTGAGTATGTGCTGACAGATCCTTCTGCTGTAAAAGTGAGAGCGGAAGATGGACGCCAAGTATCCACGGTAGACATCTCTCCATTCATTAAAAACCTTCCTCATGGGACAGATACGACAAGGTTTTCAACAGAGAATGCCAGTGGCAGTACGTCACAAGCGGCGAATGTCATAGAAGCCTTGGAAGCAGGGGCATCGAGCTTACTGATTGATGAAGATACGAGTGCAACAAACTTCATGATCAGGGATGAGCGTATGCAGGAGCTCGTTGTGAAAGAGAAAGAACCGATTACCCCGTTCATCGATAAAATTAAACAGATGCGCGATGAATTAGGAGTTTCTACTATTCTTGTTATGGGTGGTTCTGGGGATTACTTTCATGTCGCTGATGATGTCATCATGATGGATCAGTATCTTCCTCATAATGTCACGGAAAAAGCGAAGCAAATTGCGAGTAAGTATCCAAATGGCCGGATGGAATCGGATGATGATGCCTTCGGAGCTGTCCCGAAACGTTCCTTTTTACCTCAAAGCTTGCAGACACGTAAAGGGAAGAAAGAAAAAGTCCAGGCCAAAGGAATGCATAAGATTTTGATGGGCCGTGAAGACATAGCGTTAGATCATGTGGAACAGCTCGTCGATGCATCACAGACAAGGATGATTGCTGATTTACTGCTTCATATAGATAAAAAAGGCGTACTGAAGCGTGGAAATTCTCTTCATGAACTCCTTGATATGATTGAACATCAATTGGATCAAGAAGGTCTCGCTTCATTTGCCCCATTCAAAGACCAGCACCCAGGTGAGCTGGCTAGACCGAGACGTTTTGAAATTGCAGCGACGCTGAACCGGATCCGGACAGCGAAAGTGAAAGATATAAGATAGAAAGGAGGTGTGTCAGGGTGGATTTTCATCAATTTAAAGAGGAAGTTATTGCCTACAGTAAAGAAATCGGCATTGACAAAATTGGATTTGCTTCCGCCGACGTTTTCGGTGAATTGAAAGCGCGACTGAAACGGCAGCAGGAACTTGGCTATCAGTCCGGCTTTGAAAAAGGGTCTGTTCAAGAGCGGACAGAACCTGGCCGATTGCTTCCCGGTGCTCAATCCATTATTTCCATCGCCCTGGCTTATCCTTCGAAAATGCATGATGCTCCTAAAAGTAAAAAAGGAGACCGGCGGGGTATTTTCTGCCGGGCTTCCTGGGGACAGGATTATCATGATGTTGTTCGTGATCGCCTCAACCGTTTGGGAGCATTTTTACAGGAAAAATTTCCGGATGTGGAATTGAAATCGATGGTCGACACGGGGGAGCTCTCTGACCGTGCCGTAGCAGAACGAGCGGGCATCGGTTTTAGTGGAAAAAATTGTGCCGTGATCACTCCTGAATTTGGTTCATATGTATATCTTGGGGAGTTGGTTACGAACATTCCATTTGCTCCGGATGAACCGGTCGATGACAGTTGTGGGGACTGTAACATCTGTGTCGATGCGTGCCCGACGGATGCCCTCGTTCAGGGGGGACAGTTGAATGCCAATCGTTGTATCGCATTTTTAACCCAGACGAAGGATTTTTTGCCGGATGAATTCCGGACGAAAATCGGGAACCGTCTTTATGGCTGTGATACGTGCCAGACTGTCTGTCCAAAAAACCGGAAGAAGGATTTTCATAATCATGAAGAGTTCGAACCAGATCCTGAAATCGTCAAGCCGAAATTGACCCCATTGCTATCCATTTCAAACCGGCAATTCAAAGAGAAATTCGGTTTCATTTCAGGTTCGTGGCGTGGAAAAAAACCGATCCAACGAAACGCTATTCTTGCTCTGGCGCATTACCGGGATGAAACCGCTATTGATGAGTTGATTCGTTTGATGAAGGAAGACCCACGTCCTGTCATTCGTGGAACGGCTGCCTGGGGGCTTGGGAAGATCGGAAGACCCGAATGCTTTGCAGCCATCGAGGAAGCAATGGGAAGAGAAGAGAATGAACAAGTGCTTTACGAAATGGAAAAGGGCGTCCAATTTCAAGAACAGTAACCAAATGTACCTTTTCAATATAAGAAAGCTCTTGTATAATAGAAAAAACTGTAAAAGAAGAAGGGGTTGAATATGAACCATCAATCGTTCTTATACTATGACACTTTCGAAACTCCTTTGGGCCCAATGACTGTACTAGCGAATGATGAAGGCGTCTGTCGAATCGACTATGGTCATTATGAAGACCGGCTCGCTACCTATCAATCTTGGAAAAAGAAGCATTTTCTCAAAGGTGAACTGGTGTATGACCCCGAACACAAATATGTAGCACAAACGAAACAAGAACTCTCCGACTACTTTGAAGGACATCGGAACGAATTTCATGTGCCTTTAAACTGCTACGGCACTGACTTTCAACGACAAGTATGGAGAACGCTTCTCCATCATGTCCCATACGGGGAGACCAGGTCCTATAAGGACATCGCCTCTTCCATGCATGCTCCGAAAGCGATCAGAGCTGTAGGGGGAGCGGTGAATCAAAACCCCTTTTCCATCATTGTCCCTTGTCATCGGATTATCGGAAGTAACGGCAAGTTGGTCGGTTATGCCGGCGGTTTAGATAAAAAGCAGAAACTATTGGAATTTGAAAAAGAGCATCAAACGATCAAACAAAACCAATAAAGCAGGCTCCACCAAATGGAGGCTGCTTTTTTTGCTGTTCATGTCCTTCTTTGCATTTCATAAGATGTTAATAGGAGGGGAGAGGCATGAGCCATACATATCAACTGCAAGTGTACTGGGAAAGAGTCATGGATCGATTGTTCGATCAGGAAGATCATCATTGGTTAAGAAAAAAAGTAGACGGCATTGAAGAACGGGGGCAACGACTGCAGCGCCTGACTTTTAACATACATCCCTATCATCGCGTCGCCTATGAAAATCAAACACACATTCAGTATCTTTTGACTTTATCACTTCTTATTAAGTCTGGGCGATATGACTTCTTGGAAGAAGGTCATTATCATGGCGATGCGCGGTTCATCGGGGAAGAGTTATTCGACCACAAAGTGATGACAGAGATGTTTGAAGGGATACAGATTTCCAAGCCTTTGCCTATGGATTTTACGGGGGATCAAGATCGAGAACTCTCAAGATCCACTTACAACCGCAGGGAAGCTGTTCGCTATGCGGACCGTTGGTGGGACAGCTACAATCCAGCATATAAAAGCTTTGATGTGGATTGTACGAATTATGTGTCCCAGTGCATACGAGCAGGTGGAGCGACCACCTGGGGGGCACCTAACCGCACGAGAGGCTGGTGGTATGGAAGCGGAACCTGGAGCTATAGCTGGACGGTCGCACATGCGCTGCGGTGGTATTTGGGAGGAGCGAGAAAAGGACTCACAGCAACAGAAGTTTCCTCTGCCGAACAACTTTCACCAGGTGACATCATTTGCTATGATTTTCAGGGGGATGGAAGGTTTGATCACAACACCTTTGTCGTCAAAAAAGATGCCAATGGAATGCCGCTTGTAAATGCTCATACATCCAACAGCCGGCACCGCTACTGGGCGTATGAAGACTCTACCGCTTATACGCCTGATATTCAGTACAAATTTTATAAAATCGACGGCTGAGGAGTATGGTATAATAGTCTAGTTGACTAAGATAAGACTGAGGTGAAACGCATGCCTAATCATATTGTACTCTTTCAACCGGAAATCCCAGCAAACACCGGAAATATCGCCCGTACATGTCTTGCTACCAATTCTGAACTGCATCTGATTCGTCCCTTAGGCTTTTCGACCGACGATAAGATGGTCCGCCGTGCAGGGTTGGACTATTGGCATAAAGTTCGTGTGAATTACTACGATTCCATTCAGGAACTCTACGAGGCATTTCCAGATGGCGAATTTTACTATATTGAAAATTTCGGCACGAAATCCTATGTAGATTTTGACTTTAGTGATGTTGAGCAGGATTTGTTGTTCATTTTCGGCCGTGAAAGTGACGGGATTCCTAAGGGCTTGTTAGAAGGGTTGGAGGACCGTTGTTTGAGAATACCGATGACCGATCAAGTAAGGTCCCTGAACCTGTCAAATACAGCCTCTATCATTCTTTTTGAGGCTTTGAGGCAACAAGGGCATCCGAATTTAATCAAATGAAGCGGAAAGGCGACCGAAGTGGTCGTCTTTTTTGTCTTTTGATTTTTGTTGTTGGTGCCACATTTTTTGGTGCCAGGCACCGGAGAGCGTGGGTAGGGTGTCAGGCACTGGAGAGCGTTGGTAGGGTGCCAGGCACTGGAGAGCGTTGGTAGGGTGCCAGGCACTGGAGAGCGTTGGTAGGGTGCCAGGCACTGGAGAGCGTTGGTAGGGTGCCAGGCACTGGAGAGCGTTGGTAGGGTGCCAGGCACTGGAGAGCGTTGGTAGGGTGCCAGGCACTGGAGAGCGTGGGTAGGGTGTCAGGCACTGGAGAGCGTTGGTAGGGTGCCAAGCACTGGAGAGCGTGGGTAGGGTGCCAGGCACTGGGGAGCATTGGTAGGGTGCCAGGCACCCTAATGGTACACAAAAATCAACGGGGGAAACACCATGTAAAGATTACGGTAAAAAGAGGATTAATTAGGATTATGTCGAATTGTATTTTATAGAAATTCATGAAGGGAGTAGTTTTATTGGCCAGAAAGAAACGCTTTTGGTTCCCAGGTGCAATCTTTCATATTACTGCTAGGGGAAACCGAAGGCAAAATATCTTTTTAAATGATACAGACCGATTATCCTATTTAAGTTATTTGAAAGAAGTGAAAGAAGTTCATGGATTTAAATTACATGCTTACTGTTTAATGAGTAATCATGTCCATTTAATTATTGAGATCAATCATTCCCCACCGAGTTCTATCCTCCAGCAACTCCACACGAAATATTCCAAGTATTTTAATTCCAAATATGAGTATACCGGTCATTTGTTTCAAGGAAGGTATCATGATGAAATTATCCTTAATAGTGAGTATTTTTTGACTGCTTGTAAGTATGTACACAAGAACCCTGAAAGAGCGAATTTAAAACGTCTGTTATCTAATCATTTGTGGACATCGCACAGTGCATATATAAATAACGAACCAGATCCACTAGTGGATACGGAAATGTTGCGAAATTATTTAATGGTATCTTACGAAGAATTTATGAAATTTCAAGATGTAGAGGACCCTGCTACTCAATAAAGAGGAGAGGGTCTTCTTTTTAATGTGAAGAGATGAACATAAAGCCTGGCACTGCGATGAGTCATTGTGGTGCCTGGCACCCGGATAGAAGGAAATGGTGCCAGGCACCAAAAAATGTGGCAGGCACCATAAATGGCTTCAAAAACAAAACGAACACAAAAAAGCGCACCCATATTGGATGCGCTTTTGCTGTTATTTTTTTGGCGTACCTGGTTTTGTGTCATATCCGGCACTGAAGATAGCAGTAAGAAATGCGACACAGACAAGAATAATCAATGTAAGATTCATGAGTGGTCCTCCTTTATGTAGCCAGACAAGCATGATTTATTCATATTATACCCTAATTATGGGTGGATGTGAATTGTTTGTCCAGTTAAAATTATCCTTTGCTTGATGACACATGCCTATACGTCAGGGCGGGCGTTTACATAGAGTGAAGGGTAGGTGAATAACCAAGGATGGATTGGAGGAGCATGAATGAACCATTACCAATATTATTATGATCCGTACCAAGTCGAAGAGGGCTTCCGCGACGAAGATGAACGTTTCTTCTTTTTAGGACCTTTTGCTGGTGGACTGCTCGGTGGTTTCTTAGGTGGAGCACTGGCGCCCGGTTTTTATGGAGGGTTTGGTCCCCCGCCTCCGCCACCACCTTATTATGGCGGCCCGGGTGGCCCAGGTGGACCAGGACCTTATGGATATAACCGACCTCCTTATTACGGAGGGCCATGGTAAAATAAACGCCCCTCATGATTCGTCTCATGAGGGGCCATTTTTAGAAGTTTGTTGTATCTAGTTCTTTTCCTTGGGACTCATACCCTTGCATGTACTTGATGCGGCGTTGGGCAGATGTGGCGTTTACCTGTTCATCTGCATGATAAGAGGAGCGGACCATAGGACCTGCTTCGCAATGTTTGAATCCTTTTTCAAGCGCAATTTTCTTAAGCTCTTCAAATTCATCGGGGTGGTAGTAGCGCTCAACGTTCAAATGTTTTTTCGTCGGCTGTAGATATTGACCGATTGTCATGATGTCTACGTTGTGGGCAAGAAGGTCATCCATAGCTTCAACGATTTCTTCTTTCGTTTCACCTAATCCGACCATGATGCTTGATTTGGTTGGTGTATTCGGACGAATTTCTTTTACACGCTTCAACAATTCTAGAGAACGATCATACATCGCGCGGGCACGTACTTTTTTCGTCAGGCGGCGGACTGTTTCAATGTTATGGTTGAAAATATCCGGCTCTCCGTCCATTAAAGTGTGTAGACTTTCATAATCTCCTTTCATATCAGAAGGGAGGATTTCAACGGTACAACCTGGGACACGTCGGCGGATTGCTTTCACGGTTTCAGCAAAAACGGCTGCGCCTCCATCATTTAGATCGTCACGTGCTACAGCTGTCACAACGACGTGCTTCAGCCCCATGATTTCCACAGAATCAGCGACACGTTCTGGCTCGCCCCAATCTAATTCGTTAGGGAGACCTGTTTTGACCGCGCAAAAACGGCATCCGCGTGTACAAGTATCTCCAAGAATCATGAATGTCGCCGTTTTACGTTCACTCCAGCATTCGTGAATGTTCGGGCAGCGAGCTTCTTCACAAACGGTGTTGAGTTTTTTATCACGCATCAGCTTTTTCAGGCCTGTATAAGATTTATTCGTATTGATTTTAATCTTCAGCCATTCAGGTTTTCTTATGTACTCTTGTTTTTTAGCCAATTTGTTCACTCCTTTTTCGTTAGCGAGCGTAGTTCCACTCGTCGGTGTCATAACGTTCTTCTGCAATCTTTCTGACTTCGTTCCATTGTGCTTCTGTCAGTTTTAAGGGTTCTAGTTTAATCCCCAGTCCTTTTTCAAACCCATTTTTGAAAGCTTTTTTAGTATCTTCAAAAGTTACTGGTTGATCGACAATCTGGTTGATGGCTACAGCTTTGTCTCCGAAGGCTTTTCGAGCGCGTTCTTTAATGCGTTCATTTTTATAGATAAACATATCGAATAGTTTAACATCATCGACATCAATAGGGATGGATCCATGTTGAAGGATAATCCCTTTTTTTCTTGTCTGTGCACTTCCCGCTGCTTTCTTACCTTCTACAATCAGTTCATACCAGGAAGGTTCTTCAAAGCATACAGCGGATCCTGCGACATCTAGTTTTCCTTCAGGAACAGCGAATTCGGCTTGAATACCAAGGTTTGTGAATCCTTCAAGCAAACCTTTGGATAGAACAAGATAGGCTTCTTTCACAGAGTCAGGCATGTCCGGATGATTTTCTGACACAATTACACTATATGTGAGTTCATTGTCATGTAGGACAGCTCGTCCTCCAGTCTGACGACGAACAAGCTCATACCCATGCTTTTGGACGCCTTCCAAATCAATCTTTCCTTTGACTTTCTGAAAATATCCTACAGATAATCCCGCAGGCTCCCATCCATAAAAACGGAGTACAGGAGGAATGTCTCCATTTCGGTGCCAATTCATCAAGGCTTCATCCAATGCCATATTCATAGCAGGGGTGCAATGACCTGAATCGACAAAGTACCATGTTTCCATTTGCAGTCCTTCTTTCTATTGTGTAGCACTTTATCCTATTAAAATATTCGTAACAATTCTAACAAGGGGATATCATCGTGTCAAAATTTACTAACAAGGGTCAATTCAACCTTTAGGACTACTTGCTCATTGCGAAAAAATGGACATACAATCCGCTTCTGTTGATTTATAATAAAGGAAGGAGGGATGATCGTGAGCCAAACGTTGATTTCCAGCATCCTTTTCTTAATCAGTGCGGCAATTTGGGCATTATTAGCTATATTTTATGATGATTTCAGGTGGCTCAATTTGTTTCTTTTTATTGCTTTTTTGGTCATGGGGTTGTCAAAAAGGCGCAGGTATATTCAAGAGAAGGATTACGAAGAGGACTGACTTCATGTTAGTCCTCTTTTTTCTGTCATGAATGAACAAGGGAGGCATAGGGTGGATAAGGGGGCTTTTCCCTCACTTTTCAGCTGTCTTTTAATGATTGGGGTTGCGAGTTTCTGTTTGTTCGTAAGTCCTGTGTTCGCCAGGCAGCCGAAATCAATGAGCAAGGTGGGTGCGTATTTGTTCAGTTGCAGCGGCCAGACACTCGAGACATAAGTCAACCGCCTCCGTGGTGGAAGAACACACCACTGCGCCGTTCGTCTTATGCTAGTCGTGTCTAATCAGGCCGCTTCCACATTTCTTCTTGTCGTGTCCAGCTCTGGCACCCAGACGCTCGAGACATAAGTCAACCGCTTCCGTGGTGAAAGAACGCACCACTGCACCGTTTGTCTTATGCTTGTCGCGTCTACCAGGGTGCCGCCGCATTTCGTATCACAGTGTCCAGCTCCGACGCCTAGATGCTCGAGACATAAGTCAATGTTCTACGTGAAGAAAAACGCTTCACTCCGAACCTTGTCTTATGCTTGTCGCATCTCCCAAGGCGTCTCCGCATTTCGTTTTCATGGTCCAGTTGCAGCGGCCAGACACTCGAGACATAAGTCAACCGGCTCCGTGGTGGAAGAACACACCACTATGCCGTTTGTCTTATGCTAGTCGTGTCTAACCAGGCCGCTTCCACATTTCTAATTTACACATGTTTTACAGTAGCCAGGCATAGGATGTATTAAAATTCGTCTCTTACGACGGGGGAGGTCGCGAAGTGGACATTTTAAAGAAAATACAAGACCACCGGGAACAAGAAGAGGAACTGAAATGGGAAGGTACATTCTCAGAATATTTGGATTTACTGAAAGAGCGTCCGTATTTAGCTCAATCCGCCCATTCCCGCGTTTACAATATGATTAAAAGTGCGGGAGTAGCAGAAGAGCACGATCATAAGCGTTACAAGTTTTTTGATGAGGATATCTATGGTTTGGATGAGGCGATGGAGAAGCTGGTTGAAGAATATTTCCACCCGGCGGCGAGAAGGCTGGATGTTAGAAAACGTATCCTTTTACTGATGGGACCTGTCAGTGGTGGTAAGTCAACGCTCGTTAACTTACTGAAACGGGGGATGGAGAAGTACACACATACTGATGAAGGGGCTGTTTTTGCCATCAAGGGTTGTCCGATGCATGAGGACCCTTTACATCTTGTCCCGAACCATCTGCGCAAGGATTTCCAGGAAGAGTACGGGATTCGTATTGAAGGCAGTCTATCTCCATTAAATACGATGAGAGTAGAAACAGAGTATGGGGGAAGGATTGAGGACGTTTTAGTTGAACGTATCTTTTTCTCAGAGGATAAACGTACAGGCATTGGAACGTTCAGCCCTTCTGATCCGAAGTCCCAGGATATTGCTGACTTAACGGGGTCGATTGACTTCTCTACCATTGCTCAATATGGTTCCGAATCAGATCCTCGGGCCTATCGTTTTGATGGAGAATTGAACAAAGCGAATCGTGGAATCATGGAGTTCCAGGAAATGCTGAAGTGTGATGAGAAGTTCCTATGGCACTTGCTCAGCTTAACGCAGGAAGGAAACTTCAAGGCTGGACGCTTTGCTCTCATTTCTGCAGATGAATTGATCATCGCCCATACAAACGAAGCGGAATATCGTTCTTTCATTGCCAACAAGAAAAATGAAGCTTTGCATTCCCGGATGATTGTCATGCCTGTTCCTTACAACTTGAAAGTGAGTCAGGAAGAACGAATCTATGAAAAGATGATCCGGGAAAGTGATATAAGAGATGTTCACATCGCCCCTCATACATTGAGGGTAGCTGCAATGTTTACGATTTTGACTCGACTGAAGGAGTCGAAAAAAGCTTCTATCGATGTACTTAAGAAAATGCGCTTGTATGACGGTGAGATTTTAGAAGGATTCAGCGATGTAGATGTGGAAGAGTTGAAGAAAGAGCACGCGGATGAAGGAATGAGCGGCATTGACCCTCGTTATGTCATCAACCGCATTTCTTCTACCATCATTAAGAAAGAGTTGACCTCGATCAATGCGCTGGATGTTCTGCGTTCGTTGAAGGATGGTCTCGGAAGTCACGCTTCCATTTCCAATGAAGATAAAGAGCGTTATCTTGACTTCATTTCACTCGCTAGAAAAGAGTACGACGAAATTGCGAAGAAAGAAGTACAGAAAGCTTTTGTCTACTCTTATGAAGAGTCTGCCGTCACATTAATGGATAACTACTTGGATAATGTGGAGGCTTACTGTAATAAAGCCAAACTCAGAGATCCGCTGACAGGTGAAGAATTAAACCCGGATGAGCGGCTCATGCGTTCCATTGAAGAACAGATTGGCGTATCGGAAAACGCGAAGAAGGCGTTCCGTGAAGAAATCTTAATCCGCATTTCCGCTTATGCTCGAAAAGGCAAGAAGTTCGATTATCAGTCTCATGAGCGGTTACGCGAAGCGATTCAGAAGAAGCTGTTTGCAGACCTGAAAGATGTTGTGAAGATTACGACATCTACGAAGACGCCGGATGAGCAGCAACTGAAGAAAATCAATGAAGTGGTCGCTACTCTTATCGATGAGCATGGATACAATTCGAGCTCTGCCAATGAATTATTGAAGTATGTCGGCAGCTTGTTGAATAGATAATGGCAACACCCAGCCGCTCTCTTATATATTAAGAGGGCGGTTTCTTATGGTATAATGGCAAAAAACAAAGTGGGGTGAGACGATGGCCAAAAGTTATTATGCAATTATTGATGTCGGATCGAATACAATGCGTCTAGTCATTTATTTGAGGGAAAAAGGTGGACGTCTTCGTGAAGTGGAGAATGTGAAAGCTGTTGCTAGATTGAGGAATCACCTCATGGACGATGGCCTATTATCCACAGAAGGTATCCAAATCCTTTTGACCACATTAAAAAGCTTCAAGCAAGTAGCAGAGTCTTATCCATTGGAAGAAATGGTTTGTGTAGCGACCGCTACCATCAGACAAGCGCAAAATCAAGCCGAGATCATTCATCAAGTATCCGAACACACAGGATTCGACATGCGCATTCTTTCTGATCATGAAGAAGCTTATTATGGTTATTTGGCTGTGGTTAATTCGACTCCCGTGACGGAAGGAATTACTGTAGACATCGGTGGAGGAAGTACAGAAGTTACATATTTTAAGGACAGGGAATTGATCGAATCACATAGTTTCCCATTCGGAGCGCTCACACTTAAACAAGACTTTTTTAAAAAAGATCTTCCTACAGAGGAAGAAATGTCCGATCTTCGACATTATTTGATTGAACAATTTCAATCTCTCCCTTGGCTGAAGAAAAAGAACGTCCCTTTGATCGGAATCGGTGGAGGTGCGCGTAACCTTGTTCAAATTGATCAGAACTTAAAAGAATATCCGCTCGCAGGTTTACATCAATATAAAATGAAAGACAGTGATCTCGCTTTTATCAAGAACTATCTTTTCACCTTGAACATGAAAAAATTGCAGAAGGTTGAGGGGTTATCGAAGGACCGTGCGGACATTATCCTTCCCGCAACAGAAGTCTTCCATTCTTTATATGATTCGGTCCATGCTTCAGGTTTTATTTTAAGCAGGAAAGGATTGCGCGACGGCGTTTTTTTCGAGCAGCTGACGAGTGATATGGGGACAGCCTTATTTCCGAATGTGTTAGAGGAGAGCATTCAGGAACTGATCAGTGATTATGAGTTGAATGTGAAACACATCCAGCACGTTCAGCATTTGGCTCATGACTTGTTCCATCAGCTTCATGATCGTGGAATCGGCGCTTTGAGGAAAAGGGACTGGCAGGAAGTGAAAAGGGCGAGCTATGTTTTCAATCTCGGTGAATATATTGACAATGAATCAAGCTCTCAGCATACTTTTTACCTCCTTGCTAACCGGACGATTGACGGGCTGATGCATATGGAAAGACTACGTATGGCTTTAATGGCCTCTTTCAAAAACAAGACGGTATTCAAGCAATTCCTTGATCCATACAAACAGTGGTTCTTGAAAGATGAACGGAAAAAGATCCGCCTTCTCGGGTCGATGTTGAAATTCTGCTACAGTCTGGATAGTACTCGAAGGCAGACGGTGGAAAAGCTAGAACTATCCAATGATGGAGATGACCTTCGTGTCACACTCTATTGTAACGGTGCTTACATGCCTGAAGAATATCAAGCAGAGAAACAGAAAAAACATTTGGAAAAGTCATTGAAGAAGACTATCGAGCTCTCTTTTGTGGAAAATAAAAAGTAGTCCGTTCCGGGCTGCTTTTTTGCTATTCAATCGTGTGTCTAGTCGTTCGACAATTTAAATCAAATTTTTACAAAAAGTTAACTCAGCATTTATATGTGGGATATATTGATGTACTAACCTGAATGTGAATACATGTGTAAAGGGTGTGCGTAATGTCAACAGAAGGAAAGACGAAAGAATTAGACAATCCACTTTTTTATAATAATCGAGAGCTCAGCTGGCTTGGATTTAATGAGCGGGTTTTGGATGAAGCTCTTGATATGGACAACCCTTTGCTCGAACGGTTGAAATTTTTAGCTATCGTATCTTCCAATCTTGATGAATTTTTTATGGTGCGGGTCGCGGGATTGAAGGACCAAGTCAAAGCCGGTTTCAATAAACCGGAAAACAAAGCCGGCTTGACTCCGAAGCAGCAACTTAACAAAATCGCCGAGATTAACCACAAAAATGTGGAAAAACAATATGCCGCCTATCAGTCTATGAAACCGGAATTGGAAAAAGAGGGAATTTCCATCTTGTCCATTGATGATCTGACGAAAGAAGAAATACAACGTTTTGAAACTTATTTCGATGAGGAGATCTTCCCAGTTTTGACCCCGATGGCGGTAGATGCCTATCGTCCTTTCCCGATGCTGTTGAATAAATCCATTAACCTTGCTGTCGTCATTCGTGACGAACTTGATCGAGAAGGAGCGGCGAAAACAGCGATTGTTCAAGTGCCATCCGTACTGGATCGTTTCGTAATTGTGAATCACGAAGATAAATATCAATATGTCCTATTGGAAGAAATCATCGGTCATTTCATGAGCAAGTTGTTCAAAGGGTATGAAGTTGAATCGATCACAGAGTTCCGAATCACAAGAAATGCCGATATGACAATTCATGAAGAAGGTGCTCGTGATTTACTGAAAGAGATTGAGAAAGAATTGAAGAAACGGAAGTGGGGAGCGGCTGTCCGACTAGAAGTCCGGGACGGAAAATATGACGAGAAATTAATCAGCTTTTTATTAAAAGTCCTGGAAATTCACAAAGATGACTTGTACATCACCAATGGACCGCTGGACTTAACTTTCTTATTCAAATTCCATAAAACGTTTGAGGACATTAAGGATCATCTTTATTACGAAACCTTGATGCCTCAGCCCCCTCGAGATCTGAGTAGTGATGAAAATATCTTCGAACAAGTGATGGATCGTGATGTTTTCCTACACCATCCGTTTGAATCGTTTGAACCTGTCGTTGACTTCGTAGCAGAAGCAGCGGATGATCCCCATGTTTTGGCCATTAAACAGACCTTATACCGTGTAAGTGGGGATTCCCCGATAATAGAGGCTCTCAAGCGTGCGGCGGAGAAAGGGAAGCAAGTCACCGTACTTGTAGAACTGAAAGCACGTTTTGATGAAGAAAACAATGTGCAGTGGGCAAAAGAACTGGAAAAAGCGGGCTGTCATGTCATTTATGGAATGACCTACTTGAAAACCCACAGCAAAATCACCCTGGTGGTCAGGAAGAAGAATGAGAAAATTGAACGTTTCGTTCACCTGGGAACAGGGAATTACAATGACCAGACAGCATCGCTTTATACAGATATGGGAATCATCACAGCCAAGCGGAAGTTTGGAATTGATGCCACAGACTTTTTCAATTATTTAAGCGGGTTTACCGAGAAACCGCAATTTCATCACCTGTCAATGGCTCCGTTTGATATAAGAAATGACTTTATTCGTTATATTAATAATGAAATCCGTTTCCAAAAACAACATGGCAATGGGCGCATCATTTTAAAAATGAATTCATTGACGGATAAAAATTTAATTATGAAGCTTTACGAAGCCTCTCAAGCAGGTGTGCAGATTGATTTGATCGTGCGCGGAATCTGCTGCCTGCGTCCCGGGATCCAGGGTTTCAGCGATAACATTCGTGTGATTAGTATTGTCGGCCGGTTCCTGGAGCATAGTAGGATTTACTACTTCCACCATAACGGAGATGATCGTGTCTTTTTATCCTCTGCTGATATGATGACAAGAAACATGGTCAAGCGTGTCGAGCTTTTATTCCCAATCTATGAACCAGTGATAAAAAATCGTTTGCAAAAGATTTTATCTGTCATGTTGAGTGACAATGTCAAAGCGAGGGAACAAAAGAATGATGGATCCTATGAGCATGTTAAACGCCCTGAAAACGCACAGCCGATCAACAGTCAGATGAAACTTTATGATATGGCTTACCGTGTCTTAGAGGATGAAGAATAACAACGACATATCACTTTAGTGGCAAAAAGTGAAAAAGGCGTACCCATCGGTGCGTCTTTCTTGTTATAATGGAATGGATTTGGTCATTCATTAAAAAAATAAGCGAAATTTGTTGAATACGGAAGCGTTTCAATTCTATAATAGTACATGGACTTGGAAACGTTTTCGAGGAAACATTAGCCAACAACTACTTGGGGGTATTCTACGTGTCTAAACAAGGCTCCACTCAAAATTTTTGGGAAAAGTTCCATGGCCCCAACATGGGGTACATCGAAGAACAATTCGAACAATATGAAAACGATCCTAGTGCTGTCGATCCTTCCTTGAAGGAAATTTTTGATGAGCACGGGGCTCCTGAATGGATGGGAAGCGATACGGTTACTGAAGCCAATGGATCTGCTTCACCTTCTGAAAGGGACATAGCTAAAATTACCTCAGCTTTGAAACTTGTTGAGGCTATTCGTCGTCATGGTCACCTACAAGCGAATATATACGCGGTAGGCAGTGATGAGCGACCTAAAACAAATTTGCTTGAATTAGAAACATATGGACTACAAGAAAAGGATTTAAAAGAAATCCCGGCTGATTGGGTGTGGCCTGATGCCCCAATGAAACTGGATAATGCACTTCAAGTAGTCAAAACATTAAAAGAACGATATGCAGGGACCATCTCTTTTGAGTTCGGTCATGTGAATAACGAAGATGAAAGAAAATGGCTCCAGGATAAAGTCGACACTGGTTCCTATACGGTGTCATTGACAGATGAAGAGAAGAAGCAACTGCTATACCGTCTTGCTGAAGTGGAAGGTTTTGAAAACTTCCTAGCGAAAACATTCGTTGCTCAGAAGCGATTTTCTATTGAAGGTTTAGACGTTATGGTGCCGATGCTTGATCATATCATTCAATCGGCTTCCGGAGACAAAATCAAACATATCATGATGGGCATGGCCCACCGTGGACGTTTGAATGTACTTGCTCATATCCTTGGCAAGCCTTATGATCGCATTTTTTCTGAATTCCACCTTTCTCCAGATAAGGAGCTGGTGCCATCCGAAGGTTCAATGGGAATCAATTACGGGTGGACAGGCGATGTGAAATATCACTTTGGTGCGCGAAGAGAAATTGAGAATGGCGAACAGTCCGCTACGCGTGTGACTCTAAGCCATAACCCTTCACATTTAGAATACGTCAATCCGGTAGTTGAAGGATTTACACGTGCGGCTCAGGATGACCGCTCAGAGCCGGGTTATGCAAAAATGGATGAGGACGAGGCATTCGGTCTTTTGATTCATGGTGACGCTGCTTTCATCGGAGAAGGTGTTGTAGCAGAAACCTTGAATATGAGTGACCTCCCAGGCTATCGCACGGGCGGAACGGTCCACATTATTGCTAACAACCTTGTAGGTTTCACGACGAATAGGAAAGACGGCCGCTCGACACGTTATGCGAGTGATCTTGCCAAAGGGTTCGAAATTCCTGTTGTTCATGTAAATGCTGATGATCCGCTAGCATGTTTATCAGCTATGGCCCTTGCGTATGAGTACCGTCAGAAATTCCATAAAGATTTCTTAATCGACCTCGTAGGTTATCGCCGTTTTGGTCACAATGAAATGGATGAACCACGCTCTACGCAACCGAAACTCTATAAAGAAATCGACGAACATCCTACGGCTGCTGCTGTGTTTGAAAAGCAGCTCCAAGAAGAATCTGTCGTAGGCGAAGATGCTCTTAAAGATATGAAAGCGGAAGTAGAGCAAAAACTCCGTGACATCTATAACAATATGAACGAGCATGAAACGTCTTCTCCTGATGTGAAAGATCGTCCGAGTGGAGTCGAGCGAAACCTTGACGAAATTGATACAGCCATCGATCTAGATCGTCTTAAAGGTTTGAATGAGGGCATGCTGAAACGTCCAGAAGGATTTAATGGCTTCAAAAAGCTCGAAAAAATTCTTCAAAGACGCAGCAAAATGCTTGATGACGGACAGAAGGTTGACTGGGCGACAGCAGAAGCCTTGGCTTTTGCTTCAATTCTTGAAGATGGTCGTCCCATTCGAATCACAGGTCAAGACACAGAGCGCGGAACATTTGCTCACCGTCACCTTGTTCTTCACGACGTGGAAACAGGGGAGACGTACTGTCCAATGCATGGATTAGAACAGGCGAATGCGTCCTTTGATATTCATAACAGTCCATTGTCTGAAGCAGGAGTCATTGGGTTTGAGTATGGATACAGTGTGCAAGCACCAGAATCTCTTGTCCTTTGGGAAGCTCAATTCGGTGATTTCGCTAACGCTGGACAAGTCATCTTTGACCAGTTCGTATCTGCTGGACGTGCCAAATGGGGCGAAAAATCCAATATGGTCTTCTTGCTTCCTCACGGATACGAAGGTCAAGGGCCGGAGCACTCCAGTGCACGTCTTGAGCGTTTCTTACAGCTTGCTGCTGAAAACAACTGGACGGTTGCCAATGTCACGTCTTCCGCTCAATATTTCCACTTGTTAAGAAGACAGGCAGCAATCAGTAATCAGGAAGAAGCACGTCCTCTTGTGTTGATGACTCCGAAGAGTCTCTTGAGAAATCAACGAGTGGCGGTTTCCGGGGAACAGTTCAGCAAAGGGCGATTCCAACCGATTATGAAACAACCAATTTTATCTGAAAACAAGGATAAAGAAAAAGTGAAAACGCTCCTTCTTGGAAGCGGGAAGATCATGGTCGATATTGAAGATACGGTAGATGGAACCGATCAGACCTTTGAGACGATCGATGCCGTAAGAATTGAACAAATCTATCCGTTCCCTGAACAACGATTAGCTGAGATGTTAGAGTCTTATCCGAATTTAGAAGAATTAGTATGGGTCCAAGAAGAACCACAGAACATGGGTAGCTGGTACTTCGTCGAAGGGATTTTGCACAAACTCTTGAAAAAGGGGCAGATTCACCGCTTTGTCGGTCGTCCGCATCGTGCCTCACCTTCCGTCGGCGAGCCGAACATCCATAAAACGGAGCAGAATCGAATCATTCATGAAGCGCTACAGATGTCTAAAGGAGGAGAAACAAATGAAGGAAATTAAGGTTCCTGAATTAGCTGAATCCATAACAGAAGGTACAATATCAGAATGGCTCGTCAAAAAAGGGGATCAAGTGGAAAAAGGCGATCCCATTCTCGAGCTTGAGACAGATAAAGTAAACGTTGAAGTGAATGCAGATGCTAGCGGGGTTATTGCTGAATTGTTGAGAGAAGCAGGAGACGACGTTGAAGTTGGCGATGTGATCGCTAAAGTCGATGAAAACGGCGAAGCCGGAGGTTCAGATGAAGACACTTCTTCTGATGAGGAAGAAGCTGAACCAGAAGAAGAAAAGGAAGAAGAATCCAACAAAGAAACAGAATCTCAGAAAAAAGAAGAGCAGCAACAATCTTCTCAAGAGAAGAAAGAGTCTTCCAGTAAGAATTCTAAAGACGTGATTGCTACTCCTGCCGCTCGTAAACGCGCGCGTGAACTAGGAATTGACTTGAGTGAGATTTCCGCACGCGATCCCCTTGGCCGCATCCGTCCGGAAGATGTCGATGCAGCTGCTAAAGGAGAAAGTAAGCAGGAATCTAAAGGTTCTTCCAAGTCTTCTTCTGAGGACAAACCTAAGAAGAAAAAAGAAGAAACGAAGAAAACAGAATTTGATAAGCCAGTCGAACGGGTGAAAATGTCCCGCAGACGCCAGACGATCGCTAAGAGACTTGTTGAAGCACAGCAGGAATCTGCGATGTTAACAACCTTCAACGAAGTAGATATGACCAATGTTATGAAGTTGAGAGGTGAGCGTAAAGAATCCTTCCTGAAGAAACATGACATCAAATTAGGATTTATGTCCTTCTTCACAAAAGCTGCGGTTGGAGCATTGAAGGAATTCCCGTTACTGAATGCAGAAATTCAAGGAAACGAAATCATTAAGAAACAGTTCTATGATATCGGTATGGCTGTCTCAACAGACGAAGGTCTCGTCGTTCCTGTTGTCCGTGATGCGGACCGTTTGGACTTTGCAGGTATTGAGAAAGGCATTGCTGACCTTGCGACAAAAGCACGGAACAAAGAGCTGGGACTTGATGACCTTCAAGGTGGTTCATTTACAATTACGAACGGTGGAATATTCGGTTCTATGCTTTCCACACCGATTTTGAATGCACCTCAAGTAGGAATCCTTGGTTTGCACAACATTGAAAAACGCGCGAAAGTCATGCCGGATGACACAATCGAAGCTCGTCCGATGATGTACATTGCTCTTTCCTATGATCACAGAATCGTTGATGGAAAAGATGCAGTACAGTTCTTGCGCAGAATTAAAGAAATGATTGAAGATCCATTCGATCTATTGCTCGAAGGCTAAAACCAATCCCCTTCCACAACTCCCGTGGAAGGGGATTTTATATTCCTAATCCCACAAACGCTCCCTTTGGTGGAAGACTCATTTTCGAGACTTTGGTTAGGTGGATGGGGGCTGCGGGGAATAGCTCGCTTTCCGCGGGAGCGCGGTGAGCCTCCTCGGACTGCGTCCTGTGGGGTCTCACCAAGCACTTTTATCCCGCAGGAGTCTCGCCATTCCCCTCCGCCCCTTTACCATGGAAGGTTCTCGAAACCACTTCCTGAATAATCAGCTATTCTGTGTGAGGAGAGCATAAAGATAATACTCCCAAGTCGAGGCACTTGAACCCTGAAAGCTTGATACACAGCGTTTTCTGCCTACAACAATCTGGATAGTGGGAGACCTTCCAACTTGGTATAAGGGTTCGTTATCCCCTTCGCCGAATGGGATGGTTGGGAAGCTGCGAGACTGCCGTGGGAGAAGGAGATCGGCGAGATCCCACAGGACGCAGTCCGAGGAAGCTCGGCGCTCTCCCACAGGAAAGCGAGTAGCTTCCCAGCAACCCCTGACGCTCAACCCGGGCAACGAACCCTGGAATCTCGAAAGTGAGTCTTACATAATCCTGCCATATACTTGAACTACCAACATGGACTATCAAACTGATTGTGAAAAGGTAGACAAATATAGGCGAAAGAAACAAATAATCCATGTATATCTCAATATCTTTCATCCATTACCGTGGACCTGCATACGATAGAGTAATACTCGATTAGGAGGGAATTACATGGATGAAGAGATGAGTTTCGTAATCGCCGAAGACGACTGGTCCCTCCATCGGAAAGGCTACGACGATCAGCGGCGACATCAAGAAAAAGTGAAGGATGCGATGAGCAAGCAGTTACCTGATCTCATTACTGAAGAAAATATTGTGATGTCGAATGGAAAGCGTGTCGTTAAGATTCCAATACGTTCGCTTGATGAATATAAGATCCGTTATAATCACGAGAAGAATAAGCATGCAGGACAAGGTGAAGGAGATAGTGAAGTCGGAGATGTCGTTGCTCAAGCGCCGCAGCAATCGAAAGGTAAGCCTGGCGATGGAGATGGAGCCGGTGATCAAGCTGGCGAAGATTATTATGAGGCAGAGATTTCATTAGCAGAGTTAGAGGAAGCCTTGTTTAAGGAATTGACCTTACCGAATTTGGATGAGAAGGAAAAAGACAATATCATTCACACAGATATCGAGTTCAGCGATATCCGAAAGACAGGGTTGACTGGAAACATTGACAAGAAGAGGACGATGCTCGAAGCGTACAAACGAAACGCTCTGGGCGGTGAAGCTTCATTTGCACCCATTTATCCAGAGGATATTCGCTTCAAAACGTGGAATGAGAAAACCAAGCCTGAGTCAAAAGCTGTCGTTATTGCAATGATGGATACAAGTGGTTCCATGGGGCAATGGGAAAAATATATGGCCAGAAGTTTCTTTTTCTGGATGACCAGGTTCCTGAACCGGAATTATGAAACAGTAGAAATTGAATTTGTTGCGCACCACACCCAGGCAAAAGTCGTCAGTGAGGATGATTTCTTTTCCAAAGGAGAGAGTGGAGGCACGATCTGCTCCTCAGCTTATCGCAAGGCATTAGAATTGATTGAGACGAAGTATTCGCCGGAACGTTACAACATTTATCCGTTCCATTTCTCAGATGGTGACAACTTAACTTCCGATAATAAACGATGCCTGGGATTGATCGAACAGCTCATTGAAGTTTCACAGATGTTCGGTTATGGAGAAGTAAACCAATACAACCGTTCCTCAAGTTTGATGCAGGCCTATAAATCAATCGATCACCCGAAATTCCGCTATTACATTTTGAGAAGAAAAGCAGATGTGTTTCATGCGATGAAACAATTCTTCAGTGAACAAGTAGAAGAGATGCTAAGCTGATGTTGCAAAGAAGCCAAGTAACATCTTGTTGCTTGGCCTTTTTTGTGTTTTCAAAAGGTGGACGAGTGTTTTATTGCTTACACTCAATCTTTCATTGTTATAATGTGTATATATAGAAAATAAAAGGGAGTATCGTTTATGATTCAGGAAATCTTAGAGTCCAATCAATTCATCATGCTGATGGCTCTATTACTTATTGTAAGTATCATCGTTACAAAATTCTCTTCCAGGCTTGGGGTTCCTTCTCTTGTTTTGTTTATTGCCGTTGGAATGCTCGTGGGGAATGATGGACTTGGGTTCATTTACTTTGATAACCCTGAAATAGCTCAGTTGATCGGTGTCATCGCCTTAATTGTCATTTTGTTCGAAGGTGGTATGCTGACGAAGTGGAAAGATATAAGGCCTGTGGTGGCTCCGTCGATTACCTTAGCAACAGTTGGAGTCGTGCTTACGACATCCATCGTCGCCTTAGCTGCTAAATTCATTTTACATATCGGTTGGTTTGAAGCTTTCCTTGTCGGTTCCATTGTGGGGTCTACAGATGCGGCTGCCGTATTTGCCGTTCTTAAAGGTAAAAACGTTCGACCTAAGCTTGAGGCCACACTTGAAGCTGAGTCCGGTACCAACGATCCAATGGCCGTGTTTTTAACGATTGCCTTCATACAATTGCTCACAATTGATCAGGTCAATCTATTTGGTTTGGTGGGGTCTTTCTTTTGGCAAATGGGGGCCGGGCTGGTCGTAGGGGCTGGGATTGGTTATTTAGCAAGTTTATCGCTAAACCGGATTAATCTTGATTCCAGTGGACTCTATCCTTTGTTCGCCTTAGGTTTCGCCTTTTTATCATACAGTTCAAGTTCACTTCTTCAAGCCAGTGGTCTTTTAGCTGTATATGTAACAGCTGTGGTCATTGGAAATGCTGAACTGGCGTATCGTTATTCTATCTTGCGTTTCCATGAAGGATTTGGTTGGATGGCGCAAATCCTTATGTTTATTATTCTAGGATTATTCGTTTCTCCAACAGAAGTCTTCACTTGGCCCGTTATGGTAGATGGTCTGTTAATAGCCCTTGTGCTCATCTTCATTGCGAGGCCTGTAGCCACGCTTTTAAGCCTGGCCGGTTTTTCCTTTACGATGAAGGAAAAGTACTTTTTATCCTGGGCTGGTTTGCGCGGGGCTGTACCCATCGTCCTTGCCATCTTCCCAATGCTCGCAGGAATTCAGAACAGCCAGCTCATATTCAACGTTGTTTTCTTTACTGTCCTGACTTCAGCTCTTGTACAAGGCTCTTCCATCACATGGATCGCTGAACGTTTCAAACTTGTTTCCGATAAGCTTGGAAATCCGATTCATTCTCTTGAGTTGATTTCCATCGGAAAAGCAAATGTTGAAATGATTGAGTTTGATGTAACGGAAAGGAATATTGTTGTTGGCCAGACTTTAGAGGATATGGAATTGCCTGATCGAGCATTAATCAATGCAATCATTCGTGACGGGGATGTGATTACCCCCTATGGTCAAACAGAAATCAAAGCCGGAGATACGCTGTATATCCTTGTAGCGAGAAAAAATAAAAAAGAAGTGAAGAAGCTGCTTGAGGCGATTAAAGAAGAGGAAGCAGAACACGAAAAAAGCCGAGCTTAAGGCAGCTCGGCTTTTTTCGTAGCAGCTATGATATTTTGGGCGTTTCACTATGATATGAAGAATACAGTTATTATTATAGGTAAGACAGGCGGGTTTGTAAACCTTTTCTAGAAAAAACATGTAATTTTTACTAGAGAAACAAGGGAAATCCAATATGGAATTGTACGTTCGACAATCTTCCTATACAATAAGAATCACCAAGGAGGGATGTACGGTGAACAAACGTATAGGTTTTATCGGCTGTGGCCAAATGGGGCAGGCGATGATTCAGGGCATGATTGATGCAGGCCTTGTGAAGGCGAGTGATATCGCTGCGACGGCTTTATCCGATGAAACGATTGACTTTGTGACGGATGAATACGGGATTAACATTTCCAATGAAAATAAACGAGTGGCAAGAGAAAGTGATCTGCTTTTCTTGGCGGTGAAACCTTATGTGTATCAAGGAGTCGTCCAGGAAATTAAGGATGAAGTACCCGAGGATACAGTGGTTGTCACCATTGCTGCCGGCATCACACTTGATGCTATGAAAGAAGCCTTTGGTCGCAATGTGAAAGTGATTCGTTCTATGCCGAACACCCCTTCGCTTGTCGGAGCAGGCATGAGTGTTTTGTGTCCGAACGATTTCGTGACAAAAGAAGAATTAGCAGAAGTAATGGAAGTGTTTGAAAGCTTTGGAGAAGCTGAAATCGTAGAAGAAAAGTTGATGGATGCGGTTCCGGCCGTCAGCGGATCTTCACCGGCTTTTATCTACATGCTCATTGAGGCCATGGCAGATGCAGCTGTCCAACAAGGCTTCCCTAGAGACAAAGCCTATAAAATGGTATCCCAGTCTGTCCAAGGGGCGGCTCAAATGGTCAAAGAGACCGGTCGTAACCCTGGTGAACTGAAGGATGCCGTCTGCACCCCAGGCGGTACAACCATTGCAGGTGTAACGAAGCTTGAAGAAGCTGGATTCAGAAATGCGATTATTCAAGGGATGACAGCTTGTACAGAGAAGTCCAAAGCATTATCAGAAGGAAAAAAATAAAGGGATGGCCGGACTGTTACGTCCGGCTTCTTTTATAAATAATGAAACATTTCGATCAGTCAATCGTAATCATACACAGGGGGTGGAAGAATGGAACAGCAACCGACACAGAGAATATCACAGCGTGCGCTGACGTTGTGGCGCATTTACGGATGGATTCAAGTAGGAATCATAATTTTGTTGACAATCGGTCTAACCGTCACCGTTTTCCTATGGGATTGGCCATGGTGGATTGTCTTGATTGGGCTTGGCATCGCTTTACTAGAAGTGCTTTCATTTGTCTGGCTCGTGCCAAGTTTACGGTGGAAAAGGTGGAGGTATGATGTCACTGAGACAGAGATCGACTTGCAGTACGGATTATTTATCGTGACACGAACGCTGGTACCTATGGTCAGAGTTCAACACGTCGATACAGAACAGGGGCCATTACTCAGGAAATTCCGTTTATCCACCATCAGCATTTCTACGGCTGCGACGGTACATAAAATCCCGGCATTGGATGAGCAGGAAGCCGAGCGTCTACGTCAGTCTATCTCTTCCTTAGCAAGGGTGGCGGAAGATGATGTTTGAACCAAAAAGACTTCACCCGATTTCAGCTATCATCAACTTCGTGAAGACGTTGAAAGATGCGGCTTTGCCATTGATCATTGTGCTCGTCTTAAATGGAAATATATTCAGTGGAGAAGTGGATTGGATCCCACTGCTCATATGGATCGGTGTCCTGCTCCTTGTTTTGGGGTCAGGGATCATTCGCTGGCTGCGCTTTACATACCGTATGGAAGAGGGAGAGCTGAGAATTGAATATGGGCTTATTTTCCGTAAAAAGAGGTATATCCCTATCGATCGAATCCAGAGTCTTGATTTCTCGGAGGGTATTTTTCACCGTCCTTTGAATCTCGTAAAGGTTTCGGTTGAGACGGCTGGATCAACAGGGAATGAAAAAGCAGAGGCTGAACTGACAGCGATCCGAAGAGAAGAAGCAGATTCCTTGGAGGAAGCCATTTTCCAGGAAAAGAAACGAAGAAACGGGAGACAGGATGACGAAACTTGGGATACTGAAGAAGTCCAAGCAGAGATGGAAGAACCGAAGCGTGAAAAGGTCTATGCCATGTCCATGAAGGAAATCGTGATGATGGCCATTACATCTGGAGGAGCGGGAGTAGTCATCTCCGGGGTAGCTGTCTTCTTCTCACAATTCATGGACCTTTTACCTGTAGGGACGATCTACAATGAAATCCTTGATTGGATTCAAATAGGTGTGCTGGTCATCGCCTTTACCGCTCTTGTCATATTATTAGTCGCTTATGGGATATCCATAGTGATGACGATTCTAAGGTATGCGAACTTTTCTGTTTTTATTGATGAAGATGATTTAATCATCACCCGTGGATGGCTGGAGAAAAAGCAGATGACCATACCATTGAATCGGATTCAGGGCATTCGAATGGAAGAAAACTTAATTCGGCAGCCATTAGGATACGCTTCCGTCACGTTGATCAGTGCAGGGGGCTCGGTATTGAAAAATGATGAGCATCAGTTACGCCTGCTGCCAATGATCAAAAAGGCAGAAGTGGGGGAGATTTTGAAAAAGGTACTTCCTGATTATGATGTTGTGGATGATTTCCATCAACCACCCAAGCGATCGTTATTCCGTTATATTCTGCGTCATTCATGGTTCGGCTTCTTAGCGTCGATACCCATCAGCATTTTCTTTTTCCCTTATGGTCTATTATCCATTGTGGCGGGGTGCTTCTTAGCCGTACTCGGCTGGCTTGCCTTCCATGATGCAGGTTGGAATATTCTTGGAGATCAGCTGACCTTACGATCAAGAGGAATTATCAAACAGACGTACTTGATGAAAAAGTACCGCATCCAGGCGTCTTATGAAAAACAGACGTATTTTCAAAAAAGGGCGCACCTCTCAAGCATAGAGGTCATGTTGACATCGGGAGGAGGCAGGTCGCTCGCCTCCTGCTACTACCTTGAGAAAAAGGATACGGAAGAAATGATGGAATGGTATAGAATCAAGAGAGCAGGTGAAAAACCGTCTGAAGAATGATTTCTCGGACGGTTTTTTTATGTCAATTTAATAAAAACGAACATTTTCATTGTATCTATTGATTTTTGTTCGTGAAAATAATATTATAATACACGTTGTAATTCTTATTGAAAGTTTGGTGTTTCCAAATGTTAAACAAATGGTTCCGGTTAAATGAAAATCATACAAATGTTAAAACAGAGCTGCTTGCAGGAGTGACGACCTTTCTGACAATGGTCTATATCGTTGTCGTTAACCCGGCTATTCTTTCTAGCGCTGGGGTGCCATTCGATCAAGTGTTCATGGCGACGATCATTGCAGCGGTCGTAGGTACGTTGATTATGGCATTTGCCGCCAATTACCCCATCGCCATTGCACCTGGTATGGGATTGAACGCATATTTCGTCACAGAAGTCGTCCAACAGGATGTCAGTTATTCCGTTATTCTTGGAGCTGTTTTTGTTTCTGGTATATTATTTGTTCTCCTTAGTCTGACAAGCTTACGTAAAACGTTGATTACAGCGATTCCTCCTTCGTTGAAATATGGAATCACATCAGGAATTGGTTTATTTATAGCCTTTCTGGGGTTAAGAATGTCAGGAATCATCGTGCCTAGTGAAGAGACCCTGGTTACGCTTGGTGACTTGACGGCAAAAGGTCCATTATTAACTGTATTCGGACTCTTCTTCACTTTGGTCCTCATTGCGAGAAACGTGACGGGAGGATTGTTTATCGGCATGTTTGTAACAGGCATCATTGGCTTTTTCACAGGCCAGCTTCAGCTTGATGGCTTCATCGATGCCCCGCCGGCTCCTGTTTTCTGGGACATGGATCTTGGAGCGGTATTCAGCAATGGTCTTTATACGGTGATTTTCGCTTTCCTTCTTGTCACGATTTTTGACACAACAGGAACGATGATCGGTGTTGCAGAACAAGCAGGTTTTATCCGCAAAGATGGAAGCCTGCCGAGAGCACGGGCCGCTTTAATGGCCGATGCATCAGCAACAACTGTCGGTGCTATGTTCGGAACGAGTCCTTCATCCGCTTACATTGAATCTTCTTCAGGGGTAGCAGCTGGAGGGCGGACAGGCTTAACCACAATGGTCGTTGCGCTATTGTTTATTCTATCTATGTTTTTTGCACCTGTCGTTGGAGCGGTTTCCGGCTTACCAGCTATTACAGCTCCTGTATTGATCATTGTCGGTTGCTTTATGATGGGTGGTCTTGCAAAGGTGAACTGGGGTAGTTTCGATGATGCTTTCCCAGCCTTCATCATTATCCTTTCCATGCCACTCACATCCAGTATTGCAACAGGGATTTCTTTCGGATTTATCACATACCCTTTATTGAAGCTCGTAACGGGTAAAGGAAAAGAAGTGCACTGGATGTTGTATATGTTCGCGGTTATTTTCATATTACAAATGGTCTTTTTCCCAGGACATTAACCCCACCAAATCCTATGGCTATCAGCCATAGGATTTTTTCTATGTTATTAAAGAAACTGGCAGTATTGTTGAAGACTTGATTTCGAGACGTTTGTGGGAGTATAGGGCTCCGGGAAAAGGTTCGCTTTCCGTGGGCGAGTGATGAGCCTCCTCGAGCTAACGCTCTGCGGGGTCTCATCTACCACGCACTTCCCACAGGAGTCTCACCGTTTCCCTCCGCCCCTTTACCATATGAGGTTCTCGAAATCGCTCTTAAAGCACCCTGCCTAGTTCTGTGTAAAATCCTCCTTAACCCGCGTCGATATAGGATTCTTAACCATAAAAGCTCCTATTACTGGGAGGTAGTTTCGAGAATCTCTTCCGGCAAGTGGGAGGAGGGGAATGGGGAGACTCCTGCGGGATAAAAGTGCTTGGTGAGACCCCACAGGACGGAGTCCGAGTTATCATGAACGAAACTAGCTCCTTACACGTAAATTCGTAGGTTAACTTGGTTAAGCTGTCTACTGTTAAAACTAACCAAATTAGAGCTACATTACGGAAGGAGCTAGTTACTATGAAGGATGCCATTAAGTATGTTGGTTTAGACGTGTCAAAAGAAAAAAATTGCAGTCGCTGTTGCGGAAGAAGGTCGCGGAGAGCCTAGATATTGGGGAATGATTCCTCATACTTCTGAAGCTGTCCGAAAGTTAGTCAAAAGACTTGGCACACCTGAAAATCTACGTGTGTGTTATGAGGCCGGTCCAACTGGCTATCCTCTATGTCGATTGTTTATTTCTTTAAATATTCAGTGTGATGTCATCGCCCCATCCCTTATTCCACAAAAACCAGGTGAGCGTATTAAGACCGATCGTCGTGATTCTATCCGACTCGCCCAATTATATAGAGCCGGTGAGTTGACCTCTATTTATGTACCTACGCCAGAGGATGAAGCTTTACGGGATCTTGTCCGGGGGCGTGAAGATGCGAAAGAAGATGAATTGAGAGCGAGGCATCGTTTAACGAAGTTTTTACTTCGCCATAATCTTCAACCGCCACAAGGGGCAAAAAAGTGGAATAAGAAATATCGGGCTTGGCTAGATGCCCTTAAATTTGAAAGAACAGCTACCCAAGTTGTCTTCCAAGAATACTACCATCAAATTCAAGAGTTGGAACAGCGGCTTTTAAGATTTGAAGAAGAAATTCGCTACCAAGCGACAAATGGGACCCATGCGCCTATGATTCAAGCTGTTCAATGTTTAAGAGGCGTTGGTTTAATTACAGGGACAAGTCTAGTGGCTGAAATCGGGTCCTTTAAACGGTTCCCTACTCCTAAATACTTTATGGGTTATATAGGGTTGATTCCTAGTGAATCCTCTAGTGGAGATACGCGGAGGCAAGGGAAAATCACTAAAGCAGGAAATCGGCATGTGCGACGCTTGTTAATTGAATCGGCCTGGAGTTACCGGCATAGACCCGCGGTCAAAGGGGACTTGAAAAAACGGTTAGAAGGACAGCCGCCCAATCTTCAAGCGATCTCTTGGAAGGCACAAAACCGCCTTCATAAAAAGTACTATCAATTAATGGCTAGAGGGAAAAATGCAGGGAAAACAGTGACAGCCGTAGCTCGGGAGCTTGCAGGATTTATCTGGGCTGTTGCACAGGAATTAGATGACCTTTCTGCATCTTAAATGTTGGGTCCATGTATGTTGTTTCAGTTTTGGGAATGATTAAATTTTCCAGCTACAAATAGATAATGAGAATAGGGCTCGAAGGCAAAGAGAAAAACCGGAAAGGAAAATCCACGTGCCTCCTTTGTGCTATATCTATTCAGATTAACGCACGCTCCGAGTTAGTGGAAAAGTCCTTTATACGGAAAGATAAAATGTGAGAACCCACGGATATCAGGATGCTAACCGCAGAAAAGATTTTTGCCTTCGTGCCGTGTCTTCACTATCTATTCTTACCAAATCCAAAGGAGGAAGCGTTGTCGTCTTTAGCTTTAAATACGTTCTCATCTCTTGGAACGGCCGTCAAGGAGAGCACTTGACAGCCGTTCCAAGAGATGAGGAGTGGTCGGTAAGCTAAAGAAGGAACAACTATGCCGAGTTAGCCAGCCGTTTATGAGAGAACAAGAAGAAAGAAGTTAAAACTGCTTCTCTTCTTTAGGTTGCCTATTTTTAATACAAAAAAGAATTTAGTGGGGGAGCCTTGACAGTTTCGTTCATATCAGGAGGCTCACCGCGCTCCCGCGGAAAGCGAGCCATTCCCCGCAGCCCCCATCCACTCAACAAAAGTCTCGAACTGATTCTTCCACAATCGGGAGCGTTAGTGGGGGAGAGATTTTAGGGGGAGGAATAGGATTTGGTTGGTATATTCCTTTTTATCCGTGGCAAATTAAGGTTAGGTGATGCAAATATGGGAATCTTTACGCGATTCTTCAGGAATAACCGTGACAAATTAGCAGACCGTCATATGTCTGAACCTTCAAATGAGAAAGAAAGACCGAGCTCAAAGAAACTGTCAGAAAACGTGAAATATATTTTAGATGCTTTTCATCAATCCAATGATTTGAAGATCCGCGTATTGAAAAAAGGAGATGCGGCTCTTTTATATTTTGAATCCTTAGCTGAACACGAAAAAATTCATGAGAAAATTTTTGCACCCATCGAAATGGGACACACAGAAGACGTTTTCCATCTTCCTAATGCAAAACAGACGAATGACTTAGAAGAAGTTGTTCGTACACTTTTACGTGGACATGCCATTTATATGGAAGAAGGAAAAAAAGAAATTTCACAGTTCAGTGTGACTTCTTCATTTGGCCGGACGCCAGAGGAACCACAAAACGAGAGGGTAGTCCGCGGGGCTCACGATGGATTTGTCGAAAACATGATGACAAACATTAATCTTGTCCGAAAAAGAGTGGAGCATAGGGACTTAACAATAAAGTATTTTAAGTTAGGTAAGAAAACAAACACGAATGTAGCTGTTGTTTACATGGATGGAATTGCTGATCCTATGATTGTCCAAGAGATTGAAACAAGGTTACATTCCCTTGATTCGGATATGATTCACAGCCCGGGGCATATCGAAGAATTTATAGAAGATAAGTCGAACTCACCTTTTCCTCAGATGTTGAATACCGAGCGTCCTGATAGAGTAGCGGCGAACCTGGTGGAAGGAAGAGTAGCCATCATGGCGGAAGGAAGTCCTACCACCCTCATTGCACCAGCGACTTTTTTTATGTTTTATCAGGCTCCAGATGACTATAACATGCGCTGGTTCACAGGGACGTTTGTACGACTAATTCGTTTATTCAGTTTTATCATAGCTGTCACATTACCTGCTTTTTATATTGCTGTGGTCAGCTTTCATTTTGAGGTCATTCCGGATGAACTGATTATTCCTGTTAAAGCATCGATCAATGAGATTGCCTATCCTCCGATACTGGAGGCTCTTGTGATGGTTATCATCATTGAACTGATTAGAGAAGCGGGGATTCGTCTCCCGGCGCCAATCGGTCAGACAATCGGGATCGTGGGAGGTCTCGTCATTGGTGACGCCGTAGTCCGCGCAGGGCTTGTTTCCAATTTAATGGTCATCGTAGTTGCTTTGACCGCCATTGCATCCTTTGTCGTTCCTTCCAATGAATTGAGTACAGCTCTTCGGTTGTTAACTTTTCCACTAATCATACTCGCAGGTACGATCGGTTTTATAGGGATCGTATTTGGAATGTTGTTTATCATCATTCACTTGACCCGGCTACAATCTTTTGGTGTCCCTTACTTTGCTCCACTTGCTCCATTGAGTCTGGTTGATTTAAAAGATACGTTTGTCCGTTTGCCCATGTATATGATGAAGCTTAGACCGAAGGATGCTCATGCAGTTAAACCTATAGCTTTGAACCCTTCAAGGGAGTGGAAGAACCGTGATGAACAGAACCAATCAAAGCAAGGAAGCGGGAGAAATGACCAACCCTCCTCAACAGATGACACAACAAAATGAACAAAAGCTGTCGCAAAGGCAGTTTTTCTTTATAATTGTTCAAACTCAAATCGGTGTCGGTGTGCTTTCTGTTCCATATGAACTTCATAGTGTAGCCAAGCAGGATAGTTGGATATCCCTGTTATTAGGAGCGGTAGCGATTCAAGTTCTTCTTGTAGGAATCTGGTTCGTTGCAAAGAACTTCCCGCATGATACGTTGTTTACTATGAACGATAAAATGTTTACGAAATGGGTAGGAAGGCCGCTTTCCATCTTATATATTTTTTATTTTATCGGCGTAGGTACGTTAATCATTTTATTGTTTTCCCGAATGATCAGTATATGGGTCTTACCGAACACCCCATTGTGGGTTATGGCTCTCTTAATGGTTACGGTTTGCATGTACATGGTTGGTGGTGGGCTGCTTGTACTTGGCCGGTTATACACGATGCTCTCTTTCCTACTGGTTTTTCTACTGTGCCTCATTATTTTTTCAACAAAGGAAACACATATTATGTACTTGTTCCCAATGTTGGAAACAGGGTGGGGGAAAATATTTGCTGGAATTAACAAAGCCATTTTTTCTTTTTTTGGCTTTATCGTTTCCCTTGTTATTTTTTCAAAAGTGGAAGGGACAAACAAACAAAAGTTGAAAACGATTGTGATGGCCCACTGGTTTGTTACGCTTTTCTATTTGTTTACGGTTTTTGCGAGCTTTACCTTTTTCAGCACGAGTGAACTTCCATTAGTTCCTGAACCTGTGCTATATATGTTGAAGACATTTTCACTCCCGATCATTGCACGTATCGATTTGTTTTTCATATCGATTTGGGTCATTAATGTGGCAACCTCTTTTGCTACCTACCTTTATTTATCGAGTTTAGGTCTTTCCGATTTATTTAAAAGACATTCGCAAAACCAATGGATCGTTGTCGTTGGTATCTGCGTATTTTCCATAAGTATATATATTGGTTTAGATATGTCAAAAATTGAAACTTTCAATAAGGTAGTTACCTATTCTGGTTACATTTTTTCTCTCACTCTTCCGCTGATTATGGTTCCTGTCAGTTATTTGAGAAAGAAAAAAGATAAGGGGGGGGCATCATGAAAAAATATTTAATAGCTGGTATAGTGAGTCTCTTGTTCCTTACTGGGTGCTGGGATGAAAGACAGTTTAAAAACGTCAAACTAGTCCTTTCTTTGGGCTTTGACCAAGGGGAAGAAGGACAAATTATACAAACGGTCTCCATCCCTTCTGTTAGTAGAGCTACCGAAGGTCCGGGAAGTGAAAGTCTACAAATATTATCAACTTCAGCACACACTCCTTTACAAGCAAGGGGGAAGATTGACCGAATGATACCGGAATCATACGATCCAGCTAAAGTGAAAGTAATTGTTTTAGGAGAAGACCTTGCGAAACAAGACATCTATCCTATCCTTGACGACATGTATCGCAATCCAAGAAGTAACTTGAATGCTTACCTTGCAGTAGTAGAAGAAGGGACGGCCCAGGATGTTATAAGTATGAATCATACTGGGGCGACAAGAATCAGTAACTATATCAGCGGGTTGCTGGAGGCTGCGGTTTCGTCCACTCATGCAACTGGTGAAAACCTTCAACTTCTCTGTGCGGAATTATTGGAACCGGGAATCGATTTTTCTATCCCGCTACTTAAAATAGAAGATGATGGAAATTTACTCACTTTCAGCGGTATGGGGTTGTTCCATGACAAAACTTATACAGGAGAAAAAATCGGAGCAGAACAAACGACACTGTATATGCTGTTGCAAGGGGAAAAGGGAAGAGTCGCCCGTTTGACTAAAAAGATTGATGATCATGGGAAAGATGAAATCCTGGATTATATCACGGTGAGTGTAGCGGAAAATGATCGAAAGATGAAAATAGAAAATAAAGATGGAGAAATTGCTGTAACCATTAATCTTGATATGAAAGTGAAAATCGTGGAATACCCTTCCGATCATTTATATGTGAAAGGTAGAATTGAGGAAATTGGCAAGAAGCTGTCCAAGAAACTTACTGATGAGTCTGTAGACATTATCAGTCAGGTCCAGGAAGCGAACAGTGATGTATTCGGGATTGGAAGAAGAGTGAAAGCTTATCATCCGGAAGTCTGGAAGGAATTAGACTGGAGGGAAGAATTTCCGGAAATATCGATTGAGCCTAAAGTTAAGGTAGAAATTATCCAGCACGGGATCATTAATTAAAATTTTTTCCTCCTATGTGAAACCTTTTTGGGATTCATCTCGTCTCTATATTAGAAACATAGAAATGACGGGGGAAAGCAGTGTGTGGAAGAGGTTTGGTGTTTTAATTTTCTTGTTGTTTATGATCAGTGCTTGTAGTAGTAAAACCCACGCGGTCCCTAGTGGATACCATTCTTATAATATGGAAAAGGTGTCTTCGGCCGTTGAACAATTGGAGTTTCAGCCAGATCTTCCTGAGTATATCCCTGTACCGATGATAAGTGTCGTTTCAGACATTTATCAGGATGAAGGTACAGAATTGATGGACTTGAGTTTTTATACACCGGATAATGATCTGTTGACCATTAAATTTTCCCAAGAGGAAATCGATACTCCGTGGATCGCTCCGGAAGAGCTTTCCATCCTCGACAATATAGACGGATTTTATGAAGATAACCGTTTTTCCAAAAAGTTGACCTGGGAAAAAGATGGAGTAACTTACTTAATGACTTACCGCGCCAGTGTGGCGTCTGAAGCAGGTAATGGACAGAGTGTGACACGACAACAATTGGTTGAAGTGGCCCGCTCGTTTCATTCATAAAATGATTATACCTCCCCTATGGTATAGCACCCACCGACTGACCACCGGTGGGTGCGTTTTTAATTCCTAAACTTTTCCTCTACATACATAATTTTATTAGTAAGAGCCACACTACATCTGACACTAAATAAAGGAGTGAGAGCACTTGAAAGTATGGATGTGGTTAGGCGCTATCATTTTTGCTGCGGTGTTGTTTGTGCAAACCCCTCAAATGACTCATGCAGCAACGGATACTTACACAGTTAAGAGTGGGGATACATTATGGAAGATCTCGAAAAAATACAAAATTGGTTTGAGTGAAATCATCAATGCAAACCCACAGTTCAACAACCCTGATCTGATTTATCCAGGAGACAGGGTGACAATTCCTCTGAAAGGGGATATCAAATCAGTCGAAAGCCAAGTGATTGACTTGACGAACCAAGAAAGAGCGAAAAATGGTCTTCCTGCACTGAAAGCCAATTGGCAGTTATCACGCGTGGCAAGGTACAAGTCCAGAGATATGGCGAATAAAAATTATTTTTCCCATACATCTCCTACCTATGGGTCCCCATTTGATATGATGAGAGACTTCAATGTTTCTTACAATCGCGCTGCAGAAAACATTGCGGCTGGACAACGAACGCCACAGGAAGTGGTCAATGGATGGATGAACAGCCCGGGACATAGAAAGAACATTCTAGATCCAAATTTGACACAAATCGGCGTAGGTTATGCACAAGGTGGAAGTTACGGTCACTATTGGACACAAATGTTTATTACGCAATAAATGGAAGGACTGTCGTTCTTAGAAGATGCGGCAGTCCTTTTGTTGTGGCCTTTACAATTATTCCAAATTTGAGTATGATGAGTAGAGTGTTTGATAATGATTATCAATAACAATGGAGGTTTTACATATGAAGAAAAGTATAGTTTCGTTATTTATGCTCGTCCTTGTACTTGTTTTAAGTGCATGTGGAGGATCTTCTGAAGACCAAACTTCAGAAGATCCACAGGCTGACAGCGGTGAAACAGCGGAAGATACACGTGTCATTGAACATGAAATGGGAGAGACTGAAATTACAGGTCAGCCTGAAAAGGTCGTTGCTCTGGAGTTTTCCTTTGTTGACAACCTTGCCTCTTTAGGGGTTTCACCTGTCGGCATCGCAGACGATGATGATTCAGAACGCATCATCGAACCAATCCGTGAAAAAATCGGTGATTATACTTCTGTAGGTACGAGGAAGCAGCCTTCCTTAGAAGTGATCAGCTCCCTGCAACCTGATTTGATTATTGCAGACATGAAAAGACACAAAGATATTTATGATCAGTTGTCTGACATTGCTCCGACGATCATTCTTCCTTCTCTAGCCGCTGATTATGAAGGGATCATTTCAAGCTTTGAAACGGTTTCAAAAGCGATGGGAATGGAAGAAAAAGGGGATGAAGTATTAGCTGACCATGAAGCGAAAATGGAAGAACTTCGTGCTCAGGTCCCTGAAGATGAAGAACGCACAGTCCTTCCTGCAGTCGTAGCGGATAGTGGGTACTTCGCTCACAATATGGAATCCTACACCGGTTCACTTTTAGAATCCATCGGTTTAAAAAACGCGATCCAGAGTGGTGACGAACGCTACAATAAAATCAACTTGGAACAGGTCGTTGAATTCAATCCAGATGTGATGTTCCATATGGTGGCTGGAGATCAAACGGTCGTTGATGAATGGGAAAGCAATGACTTGTATCAGAATATTTCAGCAGTGGAAAATGGAGAAGTTCACGAAGTGGATCGTAATATGTGGTCCCGTTTCCGAGGATTAATTTCATCTGAGAAAATTCTAGAGGACGCTATCAACTATTTATATGAGGAATAATTCTTTAAAGAGCGGAGGGGAGGCCCTTCGCTCTTTCCTTTTTACCAGGGGACGCTTTCCTATTGTTTGTGATATGGTGAAAAGAGTATATAGATAGGAGAATTCAAGTGCAGCATTTATCTGAGCAATCATCCGTAGTCAAGTATAAAATGGTCCTTATCTTCTTGTTAGGTATTCTTGTCCTTATTGCGAGCTTTATCGCAAGTTTAAGCATTGGTGCCTATGCCATTTCGTTTGCCGATGTATTGAAACTTTTGTTTTCCCCTGATGAAGGGAAAGCCGCCTCCATCATTCATACAATCCGCTTACCGAGGGCTCTTGTAGGAATCATTGTCGGCGCATGTTTAGCTATTGCCGGGGGAATTATGCAAGCCATTACGAACAACCCTTTAGCCTCACCTCAAGTGTTTGGAGTCAATGCAGGGGCTTCGTTAATGGTGGTCGCCGGGGTTGTACTCTTTCCAGGGCTTGGTTCTTCAACGCTCGTATATTTCGCATTCTTAGGTGCGGCTGTCGGAGGGGCGATTGTCTATTCTCTTTCTTCAACAGGGGGCGGTATGACACCAGTAAAATTGGCTTTGGCAGGAATTACTGTCCACCTGTTTCTATCCTCTTTAATCGAAGGAATCGTCCTTTTTCATGAAACATCAACCGAAGATGTTCTTTTTTGGCTTGCCGGCGGCATCGATGGTCGTAACTGGGCCGATGTCCGGTTAATGATCCCGTGGTCACTGACTGGCCTCATCGGCGCATTATTTCTAGGCAAAGGACTAACGATTCTTGGGTTAGGTGACGATGTCGCGAGAGGATTGGGACAGAAAATTGGATGGATCCGGGCTTCATCAGCCATTTTAGTCATTCTATTAGCCGGTATTTCTGTAGCGGTTGCTGGTCCAATCGGTTTCATAGGTTTGATCATACCGAATATTGTACGAAAGCTCATGGGGTCCGATTATCGACTGGTACTTCCGCTGTCAGCCGTCTTTGGTGCGGCATTATTAACGATCTCTGATGTGCTGTCAAGGTTCATTTCATTTCCTGCAGAATCTCCGGTGGGTATCGTAACGGCATTACTCGGAGCCCCATTTTTCTTATATTTGGCTAGCAAGGGAGGACGAGCAGCATGAGCTTGAAAAAGATGCATCCAATGACGATTATTATTTCCCTTACTCTACTCGTCTTATTAGGAGCTTTTCTTTCGATTGGTGTCGGCGCTGTTTGGATTCCGCCTGGTTCCATATTCAACTATTTTGTTGGAGTGGATGCAGGGGGCAGTGGCTATATCATCGAGAATTTCCGATTGCCGCGAATTATTATGAGCTTGTTGGTAGGAGCTGGATTGGGGATATCTGGAGCAGTATTACAAGGAATTATTCGTAACCCGCTGGCTTCACCTGATGTCATTGGGATTACCAAGGGAGCTGGATTTGCAGCCGTCGCTGTAATTATCCTCTTTCCTTCTTTGCCTGTCATCGGTCTTCCGATTGCTGCGTTCATAGGAGCGGGTCTGGTCACAATCGGCCTTTATATCTTCGCTTTTAAAAGGGGCGTGCAGCCAGCGACACTTGCTCTTGTGGGTATTGCGTTAGGAGCGATTTGTCAGGCGGGAATTCAGTTCTTGACGGTAAAATTTCCGTTGGAAACGAATGCAGCGCTCGTCTGGTTGACGGGTAGTTTATGGGGGAAAGATTGGACAGATGTGTGGATGCTGCTGCCTTGGATTGTGATTGTTGTCCCCATCACATTTTTCCTGGCTCCAAAACTTGATGTACTTAGTCTTGGAGACGATGTCGCAGAAGGGCTCGGAGAACCTGTCAGAAAAGCAAGGTTGTTATTATTGATCATAGCGGTTATTCTTGCAGGTGCCTCTGTAGCTGTTGTCGGCACACTCGGATTCGTCGGGTTAATTGCGCCACATATTGCGAGGCAATTGGTAGGGAACAAGCATATCTATCTGCTACCTGTTTCAGCGCTTACGGGAACGCTACTCTTAATGGTTGCTGACAATCTGGGCCGCGGCTTGTTTCCACCTACAGAAGTCCCAGCAGGAATTTTTACTGCTGTTATTGGAGCCCCGTACTTTTTGTTCTTATTGAGAAAAATGCAAAAGTCATAGAAAAAGAAACGTCAAAGGCGTTTCTTTTTCTATGTGTACAAGTGTATACCCATATGACAAAATTTTATTAAGATCCTTAAAAGAGGATAAACCCTTAGAAATAAAGGCATATTAGAGCATAGGATAACTAGCATGTCATGATTTGTTATTTATTACATACAAATAAACCTTGCATGACGTCTGACAACCTGATAAAATCCATAGTGGAATTACTTGATGTAAGCATTTTCATAAATACTTTATTTACCAATTAGGGGAGGACTTATTGTGGGTATTCTTTTAGGAATTCTTGCTGTCGCGATCATTCTTGGAATCGCTTTTCTGATGTCCAATGATCGTAAGAACATCAACTATAAAGGTATAGCTGTCATGCTTGTCGTTCAGTTACTAATAACGGCGTTCATGTTCAACACGACCATCGGTAAAATCATTATTGATGGGATTTCCGCTGGTTTCAACAAATTGATTGAGTTCGGTTCTGTAGGTGTTGATTTCGTATTAGGTGGCGTAGAAGTAGGAGAGAACGGAGTGTTTTTCTTCAACGTTCTATTGATCATCATTTTCTTTGCAACCATTCTTTCTGTCCTAACATATCTAAAGATTTTGCCATTCATTATTAAGTATCTAGGTTGGGGACTTTCGAAAATTACCGGTTTGCCGAAAGTTGAATCATTCAACGCGGTCAACAGTATTTTCTTCGGTCAATCAGAAGCATTGATTGCTATCAAATCGCAGTTCCACAACTTAAATGACAACCGTTTGTACATTGTCAGTGCTTCCGCTATGGGATCTGTATCTGCATCCATCGTAGGTGCGTACCTTGGAATGCTGCCTAGTCAATATATCCTTGTGGCTCTTCCATTAAACATGTTTAGTGCTTTGATCGTTTCATCCATCATCGCACCGGTTAAAGTTTCTAAGGAAGATGACAAAGTGGATATTCAAGATGTATCCAACGCGAAAAGCTTTTTCGAAGCAATGGGGAACGGTGCACTTGATGGTGGTAAAATCGCCCTGATCGTTGCTTCCATGCTAATTGCCTTTATCGCATCACTTGAACTTGTGAACTGGTTGTTCGGAGCTGTATTCAACGGATTTACGCTTCAAGAGCTACTTGGTTATATCATTGCACCAATCGGTTTGCTGATGGGTATTCCAGCTGCTGAAGTCGTCGATGCTGGTGCGATCATGGGTACGAAAATCGTAACGAACGAATTCGTAGCGATGCTTGAATTCTCTAACATGCTTGACAGTGTGTCTGAGAAAACAGTTGGTATTGTAACGGTCTTCCTTACAAGTTTCGCTAACTTCTCCTCTATCGGTATCATAGCTGGTACTGTTCAAGGTATTGATGCGGAAAAAGGTGGACGAGTATCTGGTTTCGGTATGAAACTTCTTATCGGTGCGACTCTAGGTTCTATGCTTTCTGCAACGATTGCAGGATTATTCCTATAAAGTGCCGAAAAGTCTGAATGGAGGGTTTCCTCTATTCAGGCTTTTTTTGTTTTTTAACATCCTTGCGATATATCCCCGTATAAGGAAATAGGAAAAGCCGCAGATTCTATTTCAAAGGAGAGAGGTTCATGGATCGTTATAAGCTCTATATTAATGGAGAATGGATAGACACCAATGATCAACTGGACGTATTGAACAAATACACACAGGAAACCTTTGCACAGGTGGCTAGAGCGTCTGAGAAAGAGGTGGATGCAGCCATTGAAGCAGCGACGCATGCCTATAAGAAGCATGCCATGTCTCCTTATGAACGCTTTGAAATATTGAAAAGAGTGAGTGAACTATTGAAAGAAAACCAAGAGGACATGGCAAAAGCTATTACGATGGAAGCTGGCAAGCCGATCAAACAAGCATTAACAGAACTGGACCGGGCAGCACAGACCTTTGAGTTGGCCGCAGAAGAAGCAAAACGGATACATGGCGAGGGAGTTCCGGTAGAGGCAGCACCAGGTTCTGAAAACCGTATGGCTTTTACCATCAAGGTCCCAGTCGGAGTTGTCGGAGCTATCAGCCCGTTCAATTTCCCTGTTAACCTTGTCGCACATAAAATCGCACCCGCTATAGCGGCAGGGAACGCGGTGGTCCTGAAGCCTGCAAGTAAGACCCCGATTTCTGCACTGAAATTAGCCGGATTGTTCGAAGAAGCAGGACTCCCGAAAGGTTTTCTTAATGTGGTTGTTGGGTCTGGATCCACGGTGGGGAATCAAATGATGAAGGATGAACGAATCAACCTGTACACGTTTACAGGCAGTGCAGAAGTCGGACTGAAGTTAAAACAAAATACAGGCTTGAATAAACTCGTCCTGGAGCTCGGGAATAACTCACCAGTTATTATCGATAAAGAAGCGGACTTGGACGCTGCTGCAGAAAACGTGGCCGCTAAAAGTTACGCCTTTGCCGGGCAGGTTTGTATTTCTGTCCAGCGATTGTATGTACACGAAGATGTACGTGAAGAATTCCAGGAAAAGTTCATTCAGGCAATTGAAAAGTTGAATGTAGGCGATCCGAACGATCCAAATACCGATGTCGGTCCTATGATCAGCGAGGAAGAAGCCGAACGTGCCGAACAATGGGTGGAGGAGGCGAAGGAAGCAGGAGCCCAAGTCTTCCATGGCGGCAATCGTGATGCTGCTTTATTTCACCCTACGGTTTTAACAAATGTGAAACCTGAGATGAAAGTCGTCTGTGAAGAAATATTCGCTCCCGTTGTGAGTATTATTCCATTTTCTGACCTTTCATCATGTATCGAGGAAGTGAATGATTCCCCCTATGGTCTCCAAGGTGGTATATTCACACAAAATATCGATACCGCTTTTTATGCAGCAAGAAATGTGGAAGTTGGGGGCTTAATGGTCAATGATTCCTCCCAATATCGTGTCGACCTCATGCCTTATGGTGGTGTGAAAGATAGTGGATGGGGCAAAGAAGGCCCGAAATACACCATCGATGACATGACAGAAGAACGCTTAATCGTCCTTAACTTAAACCATTAACTAATAAATCAAAAAGAAGCGTCCATCCTCAGGACGCTTCTTTTCATATCCAAGATATGCTCCCTATTCTTGAAGACTCAGTTTCGAGAATTTTGTTGAGTGGATGGGGCTGCGGGGAATAGCCCGCTTTCCGCGGGAGCGCGGTGAGCCTCCCTCAGTAAACGGATTCGTTCTCAAAAATCCTTGGTTTTTCTCTGGTATTCTTCTTCTTTGAATATTGAAACATAGGTCATTCATTCAAATATATTCCATTTTTTAATGAATATGGAATACGTATAGGCGCTTAAACAGACTGGAGAGGTTAAGTTCCAGTAAATGGGTTTTATAATCGCACCTTGGATCTCCACATTAAACATGGTGGTGGACCCTCCCATATCTCTCGGCGTCTGTGCGCGCAAATTCCTTCGTTCGACCTGACCATGTGTGGATGCCGGAAAAGCTCCTCGGGTGGGTCTGTGCCCTAATGCTCGGAATGTGACCAGCTTATCCGTGCTTCAATTGTAAGAAGATCAAAAACCATTGTTAAACCAAATTCATAATAAGACACGAAACGTCTATAGTTAGGCGGCTGCCTGTTCTTGAGAAAGATGAGGGATATCTCGAAGCATTCGTTCTTCACTAAACGCGCGTTGTCGGGTTCCCATCATAAAGAAGATCTTAATAAGCTTACGACCAATGGCGACGTAGGCTTGCTTTCCCGTCAATGGATTTTGCGGCCGGTCTCTAAAATACCGATATAATACGTGGAACCCGTCATTGTTTTGGGCTAAAGGACGAGCGACTTTATACAAGATGGATCGCAATTTCCGCCTGCCCCGTTTGGTAATTGTCCTCTGTCCTGCGTATTTGCCTGATTGGTTCATCATGATGTTGAGTCCCGCTAATTTAATAATTTGGCGTGGATCTCTATAGTTTGAGAGGTCACCAACTTCAGCGAAAAAACCAGCGACGGACATTGGACCGACACCTTTAATCGCAATCATAAGGTCTGCGCCAGGGATTTGTAGAACGAGCTCTTCCAGTTGATCCTGAAGACGATCAAGACGTTTCTCCAATTCTCTATACTGATCCGCAAGAAAACGGAGTTCTTCTCTAGCCATACCCAGACCGGTTTTTATTCCTACACTAGAGGCTGCGGCTTCTTTAAGTTTTTGAACGGTAACACGTGGTGTGCCCTTGTACACATGCGTCTTAAGCTCTTGAAGGAGATCTTCTTCTGTCCTTTGACAAAGGTCCCCCGGGAGATAACCTTGGTCTAAAATATAGGAAGCTGTTTTCCCTGTCCACTTACTAAATACGGTGAGAAACTCTGGGAAATAGCGATCCAAAAGATTATGCATTTGCGCTTTGATGGATGAAAGGTCTTCCTGAATCATATCGTGAAGCTTCATCCCTTCGCGCAACTCGGCATAAACCCCTTCAGGCATTGTCGGCTCATGATAACGACCGTCGCGAATGATTTGGGCGATGACCTTCGCATCCTTCGTATCATTTTTCGTAGGCGAATCATCATCCATCTCTTTCATGCGCTGAACTTTCATAGGATTTACAACGACAGGCGTTAGTCTCTGTTCTTTTAGATAGTGCGCTAAGTTCAGCCAGTAATGGCCGGTAGGTTCCATCCCAATCATGACTTGGGTACGTCCTGTTTGCGCTTTTAAAGCCTGAATCCATTTCTGTAACTTTTGAAAACCTTCTAGTGAATTGGAGAAAACCATGCGTTTGGCAAGGTCAACCCCACGATCATCCACCGCTCGGGCCACGTGTTTGTGTTTCGCCACGTCCACCCCTATAGCGATCGTGTGTTCATTGGTTTGCATTATTCTTTGATTTTGTGTAGTATCCATAATTGAAGTCTCCCTTCGGTACTTAATTCGAGGTCATGCATGACACTCTCTATCGTACCAAGGGGGATTTTTTTATGCACACCGCAAACTATTCAATATTTCCTCAAATCGTTTCCCTACAGGAATGCTCCTCGAGCTTCGCTCTGTGGGGTCTCACCAAGCACTTTTTTCCCGCAGGAGTCTCGCCATGCCCCTCCGCCCCTTTGCCATATCAGTGTCTCGAGACTACTTCCACAAACAGCAGAGTTTGCAAGATGTGTCGAAATGAAGAAGTCTGAGGCCTTCCCATTGAAATGCTGTTACTTCGCGCTTTATGACAACTGGACAAGGAGGTTGGAAGAGGCTTCTTCTAAGTGTAGGGGTTGCTTCGCAGCCACCCCTGACGCTCAGCTCAGCAACGAACCCCAAAACATCTCGAAATCGAGTATTAAACAATCCTGCCAGATTGTTTAATAATAGTTTCTAGGAAGCGGAGCTTATTTGGGTGTTTCTTTTTTGGATGTACAGCATACGGATGAGGAGCGTGATGGCTCCTGCGGTCAGGCCGATCGTTAAGCTTAACCAGTATCCGTAAGGCCCGAGGGGCGTATAGTTCGCAAGCCAGTACCCACTCGGCAAGCCTATGCCCCAGTAAGAAATGAATGCCATGACAAGCGTAATGTTCACATCTTTATAGCCGCGGAGAATACCCTGGAGAGGTGCTCCGAATCCATCAGACAGCTGAAAAAAGATGGCATAGATAATGAAATTCTTAGTCAATTCAATCACTCTGTCATCTGTACTGTAGAGTCTTGCAATCGTATCATCAAACAAAAATAAAATCAGACCTGCAAAAACACTCATTATTACAGCCGAAGCAATTCCTAAATAAGAATACGTTCTAGCTTCCTTGTGTCTTTCTGCCCCGACTTCGAATCCAACGGCAATTGTAAGTGCGAAGGCGATACTCAAAGGAACCATATAGAGAAGAGAGGCGAAATTGATGGCTGCCTGGTGAGCGGCAATCGTATTCGTGTCGTAAGCCGTCATGAAAAATGTTACGGCCGCGAAAATACTCGTTTCAAAAAAGATCGCAAAACCGATGGGAATGCCGATTTTCAATTGTGCCCACCACTCTTTCCATTCAGGCGAAATCCATGATTGGAAAATCTTATAGGTTTTTAGTGGGCGGAGTTTGTGAATGATGGTAACAATAATAACTAATGATACCCAATAGGTAAGAGCAGAAGCTACTCCTGCTCCGACTCCTCCGAGTTCAGGGGCACCCAATCGACCGAAAATGAACATATAATTGAAAAGAATATTGATGGGCAGTGTCATCAGTATGACAGCCATTGAAACTTTGGTTTGTCCCAGAGCATCAACAAATGACCGAAGGATGTTGAAAACAAATAAGGGTACGATTCCTATTCCCAGTGTCACTAAGTAATATTTCGCTACATGCCGGACCTCGGGAGTGATGTCTAGTACAGACAAGATCGGATCCAATAAAAAGAATCCGATCGTTCCTATCCCCCCGGCCAAAACGATGGATAAATAAATTCCTTGTTTGACGGAATATGAAATTTCATTTTCTTTCTTTGCCCCTTTTAGTTGGGCAACAATTGGGGAAATAGCCATGAGGATGCCATTCAATCCTGTAAATACAGGCATCCAAATACTTGACCCTATCGCTACTCCTGCCAGTTGGTCAGGCCCGGATTGACCAGCCATAATGGTATCGAAAAAATTCATGAGGTACATTCCGATTTGTGTGATCAGGATAGGAATGAGGATAACGCAGAACAATTTTATTTTTTCTTTTAATGTCTTTGTTTCATACATAGGCCACACTCTTTTCTGGTACAATTCTCTTTAGAGGAATACGAGGATTATAGCATAGTAACACATCCAGACCTACTTAAGAAGCTCTCTGAAAGGACGTTGATTAACATATGAGTCAGAAACGGATTTTATTTACAGGTGGAGGAACAGCGGGACATGTCATTGTGAACCTTGCGCTGATTCCAGAATTCCAGAAACAAGGATACACCGTCGATTACATCGGATCCTACAGTGGGATTGAAAGAAAATTGATCGAGCCTTTAGATGGAGTCACCTACCATGGCATCTCAACAGGAAAGCTGAGGAGATACATGTCGAAGGAAAACTTCAAGGATCCTTTCAAGGTGTTGAAAGGATTAGCTCAATCTCTTCGCATCATTCAGAAAAGGAAGCCTCAAGTTATTTTTTCAAAAGGGGGATTTGTCTCCGTACCGGTCGTCATGGCGGCCCGTTTGAAAAGTGTTCCGACAGTCATTCATGAATCGGATTATACGCCAGGTCTAGCCAATAAACTCTCCTTCCCCTTTGCGAAAAAAATCTTGGCCACTTTTCCAGAGACCATGAACCACCTGCCAGAAGGAAAAGGCGAATATATCGGGGCCGTTGTCCGGGAAGAGCTGTTTGAAGGAGACCGCTCTAAAGGCTTAGCCTTGTGTGAATTCCACAAACAGAAACCTGTAGTGATGGTGATGGGAGGTAGTACAGGATCGAAAAGAATCAATGATGCGATTCGCGACAATTTAGATGAATTGCTTCAGGAAGTTCAGATCGTTCATATTTGTGGGCACGGGCACAAAGATACGTCTATCAACAAGCGTGGTTATGCCCAGTTCGAATATGTTCAGGATGAGCTGAAGGATTTGTTTGCTGCTACAGACTATATCGTCTCGAGAGCAGGATCAAATGCGATCTTTGAATTCTTAGCTTTGAAAAAACCCATGCTTCTCATTCCTTTATCAAGAAAAGCGAGCCGTGGAGACCAGATTTTGAACGCAGACTCTTTTGTTAAACAGGGATACGCGCTAAAAAGAGAGGAAGAAGAACTCACAAATGAAACATTATTGAATGATCTCCGTCAACTGATTGACAATCGTGACCAGATTCTTGAATCCATGCAGAGCTATCAAAGTGAACGGACGAAAGAAAAAGTAATGGAAATCATTCAAAGTCATGAAAGAAGAAAGTGAGGTATCTTCCATCCGTTGAGGAGAGATGGTTGCATCTATTTTCCATTTTTATGAAGAAGTTAACACTTTCCCTTTTAAGTCATTTGGATAAAGGGAATAGGAAAGTGAACAAATCCATTTACTAAGAACGATGATTGCGAATCATCGACTTAGAAGAGGAGAGGCTGAATGATGAAGCCATCTATAGAAGCCAATATCAGACATCCGAGAGAACTGAGAGATGTCCGACGGAAATATTCACCATATCTGGCCAAATACTATGGGAACGATCAACTTCTTGTGGACGCATCCATTACCGAAGCTGTATGGAATGCATGGGTCCATGGCCACCATGAGAGGACGGATTATCCCGTTTTGTTAAAAATTCACTTTCTTCATTCACGATTGGTCGTCAGAGTCTATGATCATGGAGACGGTTTTAACTGGAGACCTTATCAAGTGGCAGGTGATGTGAAGCACTGGTTTCCAAGTGTGGAAGATTTGGAGAAGAGTGGACGTGGAATTACGTTAATGTTTAGAGTTATGGATATTTTGCGATATAATGAAAAGGGCAACGAGTGTTTGCTAATGAAAAAATATCTCAATCAGGAGTAGATTTCGTGAACACAAACATCTGTCGGTATTGTTATAAAAAAATTCAGGACCGTGACGAGCTTGTGACAGCATCCAACTGGTTCCGAATACGTCCTTATCATTATCGTTGTTTCGAACTTTTAGAGCAGGATACGAAAACAATCGCAGGAGCCTGGACACCTATCAACGGAAGAGTAGGACTTGTAACTGTTTTTCTCATGCTTGTTCTGGCGATCGTTCTTCTTTTTACCGATCTTCTCGGGGGGATTGGGGATTTGGTAGGATTTCTGGCCTTATATCCTGTACTTTTGCGTATTCTTTCCTTCTTTATATTTGAGATGCATCTGCCGAAATATTTGGAAAACAAAAAAAGACCCTAAGATGACTTTTCAATAGCAGTTTAGTTTAGGTGTACGCACAAACAAGGCGCACACTTAAACTAAACTGCTTTTCATTTTATCTTCATTATATGGCAGGATTGTGGAAGACTCAGTTTCGAGACTTTCTGGGGTTCGTTTGCCGTGTTAAGCGTTAGGGGGTGGCTGGGAAGTAGCTTTCCTTTGGTGATTGAGGCAAGCCTGTTTCGCACTGCAGGGTCTCCCCAGCCAATCCTTTCCCGCGGGAGTCTCGCAACTTCCCAAGCACCTCATTTGAGAGATGAGATAAACGAACCCACGTACACGAATGGAGGGTCTTCCATAACCACTGCTTCCTGGTTGAGAAGCGCTCTATAGCAAGCTTTAGAATACAAATGACTAGCTTGTTTAAAAGTTTAATTCATCGACTACCAATACGCTGGAAAGCTGCTTATTCTGGAAGTAGTATCGAGATACTCTTTTGGACAAGGGGCGGAGGGAAACGGTGAGACTCCTATGAGACGTGTGGGACAGCTGAGACCCCGGAAGGCGTAGCCTGAGGAGGCTCAGCGCCCGCCCCATGGAAAGCAAACTGTTTCCCGGATCCCCTAAACTCCCACAAACATCTCGAAACTGAGTCTTCCACAATCGGGAGTTTAAATATTTTATTAAATGATTGCGCTTCCATCGTGGTTGTGGTATCTTATTTATTCGTTGCTTTGAAAAACTGCATGAAGGGCAACGCTCACGCGTCATTCCATTAGGGAGAAGTCCTGTGAACCTTACAGAACAATAAGAAGGAGGAATGGCTCAAATGACGGAACAGCATCCGGAATTTAATAAAGAACTAGGCCGGCTATCATTTACGATAACTTACATGGACAGACTGATCACCTCACAGGAAACGGGTCAGGAATCACTGAAGAAACGCCAGGAAGACACCCTTGAGAACCTTAGCTTCAAGGACAGCAGTCTTAGATATCAAGAAATGCTTTCTCATGCGAATTTCATGAAAATTTCAAAAGACCAGCTGGAGAACCTCAAACATCTACGAAACAAACCATACTTTGCCCGCATCGATTTTCATCAAAAAGAAAAGCCCGATCGAGAAATTTTTTATATTGGTAAGACGTCATTATTTGACCGAGAAACTCAGTTTCCTATCATCTTGGATTGGCGCTCTCCTCTAGCAAATGTTTATTATGAAGGACGCTTGGGAGAAGTGAGTTATGAAGCTCTTGGAGAAAGATACGAAGGGGATGTTTCCTTAAAAAGACAGTACCAAATCGAAGATGGAGAACTGTTGGATTACCGGGATATCGACCTTACAACAAAGGATGAATTGCTTCAGGATTCGTTAGCTCAAAATGCAGAGAAGCGTTTAACTGAAATTGTATCGACGATTCAAGAAGAACAGAATAAAATCATTCGTGCAGACTTACGAAAGCCGATTGTTGTGCAGGGGGCCGCGGGGAGCGGGAAAACAACGATAGCTCTTCATCGGATATCTTATTTTCTGTACACGATGAAAGAAATTTTCCGTCCTGAAGAAATGCTTATTCTTGCGCCTAACCGCCTGTTTATTCAGTACATATCTGAAGTCTTGCCGGAACTTGGGGTGGATCGAGCTAGACAAACGACATTCACCGATTTTGTTCAACAGGCTACGGGTATTCATCTGCCTGTCATCTCTCAGCATGAGGTGCTAATGAATGTGGTGGAAAAATCTTCGGATCACAGTTCTATTCATGGTGCACGACTAAAAGGATCGAAAGCATTCAAAGCAATCCTGGATCGCTATCTGCAAATATGGAAGAAATGCTACGAGGTAGAGAGTGATTTTAAGCTTGCAGGATTCAAGATTAAAAGTGCAAAAGCCATCAATCGTCTGTTTTTTGAGGAATACAGCTATTTTCCTTACGAGGTGCGCGTCCAAAAAATTAAAGCCGTATTGCAAAGTGAATTAAGAAGAAAAAAGAAACAAATATTGGACAAAATAGCAGCCAAATATGACGAAGCCCTGGATGATGCGCTTTATGGGATGAAGGATGCGGAGAAACGGAAAATCCGCGTCAGTTTTTTAATTACACGGAAAGAGGAAAGGCTGGATGAAATTAAGAAAGCAGCCCGGACAGCGGTTAATCGTTTTATGAAGAAATATCCGAAAGTGGCGGTATGGAACATCTATCAGCAGCTCTTTGAGGAGAAAATGTTTTCAAAGGTTCATGCTGAAGAATCTTATGAGTGGGAACAAATGAGAGAGAATACGAGAAAGGTGCACGCAAACGGGAAGCTTTTTGCGGAGGATTTGGCTCCTCTTTTGTATTTGAAGACCTTTATCACAGGTCTTGATCCTGATGATCGTGCAAAGAAAGTGGTCATTGACGAAGCACAGGATTATAGCTTTATGGAAATTTTCAGCTTGAGGAAGGCTTTTCAAACGGATTTGTTCACTATTGTAGGAGACTTGGCTCAAGGGATCTATCATTACCGGGGATTAGATAATTGGGAAACACTTCAAAACGAAATTTTCCCAACAGCGAACTATCTCACCTTGCAAAAGACATACCGGACGACAATTGAAATCATGAACTTAGCGAATGGTCTTCTAGACGATATGCCGGATGCACTTCCGAAAGCGGAGCCTGTCGTCCGACATGGGGATGTGCCTACTTTTCTTTATAGGGATGAGCTTCGGAAAGGGAACATCCATCAGCTGATCAACGATTTAGTCAGAAAAGGGATGAACAACTTCGCTTTCGTTACGAAAACAAAACAAGAGGCGGAGCAGCTGGCTCGTGAACTTCCTTCCTTCGAGATTATGGAAGAGAATGCGGACATGTTAGGGAATCGTGTCATTCTCCCTGCATACCTTGCTAAGGGGCTGGAGTTTGATGTCGTTTTTCTCTATTGTAATGAACATTCTTATGAGAAAAATGAATTGGATTTGAAAATGCTCTATGTAGCTATGACGAGACCTCTTCATCGTCTATATATGATTGGCAGGCAGCCTGATGACTTTCTCCTAACTGACAAGGATGGACTTTGGACTCATAAATGTTTCCAGATCGAAGCGTAGGTAGCGGTTCATCTTCATAAATAGAATTACACACAAAGACGGGCTTGGGGATTGTTTAAATGGATTTAACCCCTTGTGATGAAAAGGCGAACCTTTCTTCACAAGGGGTTTTATCTTTATTCGGAAATGCCATAGCGGAGTAGTTTAAACGATACATCAAAATCAACTTGGAGACTTGGGATTTGTTCGCGCCAATTTTCTTTTGTGACCCGATTCGTTCTGTTTTGGGCGTTATATTTAGCTCCGAATCCGACCGGGTCGACTTGATGTTCGATTAGAATCTGCAATGTTTCTTGAAGGTGTTCTTTTACTTCTTTTTCAACTTGTTTTTCCAAAGCTTCTACAGCTTCTTTATTTTTTAAATCGATATCTTGGGTGATTTCCAACAAGCGCCCTTCCATCTTCAGTGTGAATGATTGATTTGTCGGATCTCCTTTAGAAGGATGGATGTCATGTTCGGTATTTAGTTCATGGATCGATACATGCAGGGCACCATCGCCTGGTTTGTCGATGCTTTCCTTCTTGTGATACTTCTTTAAAGCATCATCTGCCAGTTGGATTTGAAATTGCCCGTGCTGGAATTCCTGCTTCATCAACATAATGTAAAACGTATTTTCATGAGATGTGGTATGGACGTAGCGGTCATCCTGGAATAAACTGATCCCGTTGATCACTGCTTTATCCTCATCAAGGGTAAGGGATGGAAGGATGGGATCTTTACCGGCATCGTAATAGTCATGCAGGAAACTGGTCAGAACAGCATTGGGGATGGCTTCTTCGTTGATGCTTTTTTTAATCAGCTCCTGAATGTAATTTCCTGTGTTGGGACGATCTTCATCATTTCCTGATTTCAAGAGGTCTTCTGACGGGACCTCACTGGTAGCTAAAAAACCCATATCCGATATCGCCGCATCCCTTTGAAGGGTGTCCATATACTTCATCATTCCTCGTTTAGCCAGTTCGCTTTCAAATATTTCAAGTCTCACTTGCCCGGATACAAGTTGATGACTGGTGAGCCGGCTTGTAGCAAACCGGATCCCTTTTGATGTATCTGCTTCCCCTGTAACGACCTGTGATGTGCTCGCTTCAGCCGTATCGAACTGGTACATGACGAGAGTGCCCCGTATCCGTTGGTCTTCAGTCAGATCATACCCGACAGCTGTGATAATTCCTAATGTTTCGATATAAGACTTCGGAATACAACCTGCGAGTATGAAAACGATAATCAGAATGGAGGACCATTTCATGAAGCATTCCTCTTTTTCATTAATTTTTTTAATAGAATCATCATGTAAATCAAAAATGGATAGACAAAAACAATCCAAAACCCGATTTGTCCCGTCCAATTGGTCAGTTCGTTTAGGGCGACCCTTTTTTCAGCCGTTATCGAAGTGAAGAATAAAAGGAATGCCAATCCATATAGCGTTGGTTTCTTGGGAGCATTGAACAGTCGCTTCAAGGAATGGACAATCATCCACCCGAATAAAACGATATTCGGTATGATGACCATCATCCATAACGCCACCGCAATAAAATCAAACCGTTCTAGAACGGAAAAACTAATGATTTTGAACAAGGATAATGTGGCCCATACGATGGCCTTCAACTGATCAGGACTGAAATAACCGATGGAAACAACGGTTACTAACAGGATGAGGAAAGTCGTAAAGAATACACCCGCATGTGCAGGCAACGCCGCTCTTTTTTTGTCTTGGATAAACGGATAAACAAAAAAGAGAATCTCAAGTCCAAGCACGGAAAAGGTGACTTGCTGCACGCCCTTTAGTAAATCAGGAGCCGGTGTCCGAAAGACTGGTAAGAAGTGTTCCCAGTCCATATAGGTAATCGGTTTATAGATCGTAAAGACAAGCCAGATGGTAAGGAAGAAAAAAATGACGCTCGTTCCTACAACCACTCTGAAGCCGCCTAAGATACTATAAACCATAAGCGAGAGTAAAAAGAGAGCCATAAGCCAGATCGGCATCTCTGGAAAGACAAACACCTGAACAACTTCAATGTAATTCTTAATCACCGTCAAGAGTAGCAGGAAAATATAAAGGACGTACACAGTGCCCAACGTTTTTCCAATCCATACGCCAAACAAATCTTGTTGGATCCCAAGGATGTCTGCATTTTCATAAGACTTTAAAATTTGCAGCATGATGAAAACAACCAAATGAAGGTAAAGACCCGCGATTAAAACTGATATCCAGGCATCCACCCCTGCTTCTAGGACAAGAATCCTCGGGACTCCCATTAACCCGGCTCCGATTTGAGAGGTGTGGATGATAAAGAAAAGGTAAAAAGCTTGAACGGCACGATCAGGGTGGAAGGGAATATTCGTTTTCATAGACGGTCCACATCATTCCGTTCGGCCGCTTTTGATTCATTGTATCTGGATCTATCTTTGGTCATGAGGGATTTTGACCGTTCCGCATTTTTTTGAAAAGGTACTCTGAATATTGATTCATTGAAGTCACCCCACTGCAATGGATAGATAGGGGACAAGTATGGACGCCCCAATGATTTCTGCTTTAATAGATGTATGACCAGGAAAGACAGGGCAAAAACAATTCCGATGATTCCCCAGGCGCCTGCCAGAAGGATCATCGGAAAGCGGATGATCCTAACCGCTGTCCCCATTAAATAACTCGGGGCAGTAAAGGAAGCCAGTGCGCTGAGTGCGATGATAATGATGAGAATGTTGCTCGTAAACCCAGCTTCTACAGCAGCCTGACCGAGAACGATCCCTCCAACGATACCCATTGTCTGACCTACCTTGGTAGGTAATCGCGCCCCTGCTTCGCGAAGCAATTCAATTAACATTTCCAATAAAAGGGCTTCTAGAACGGGTGGGAAGGGGACGGTTGACCGCGATTGGCCTAACGATACAAGCAGGGTGCTTGGGATGATTTCATAGTGAAACGTCAGAGCAGCTACATACATCGGTGTCAAAATGATGGACAAAGCCATAGAAATGAAACGAAGTAACCTTATGAAACTCCCCATATTCCAGCGCATATACAAATCTTCCGTCGACTCAAAAAAACTGAAGAGGTTCATTGGACCAATCAACATGGTCGGGCTTTTATCAACCATCACTCCTACACGGCCTTTAACAATCGCTTGGCAAAAGCGGTCAGGCAATTCTGTGAATATCAATTGTGGGAAAACTGTACTGGAAGAGTCCTCGATCAATTGTCCAAGGACACTAGTGTCTTCTACTTCAGGGACTTTTAAATCGCTGATCCGCTGCCTTATAGTATCCACATTTTCTGTATCGGCAAGAGATTTTAAATACACGATACGAATTTCCGACTTAATCCGCTCGCCGACAATCAATTTTTCCGTAACAAGATCTGATGTATCTAAACGCCACCGTATGACATTCAGGTTCGTCATGAGGGATTCAGTAAACGAAACCTGAGGGCCAAATACCAGCGACTCTGTTTCTGCTTGGTTTAAAGAACGGTGTTCTTGATTAGGCAGAGCGAAGAGCGTCGCTTCCTTTTCACCTTCAATATAAATGCATACACTTCCATGAATCATCTGCTCTATGATGGCATCCATTTTGTTCTCTTGTTTTGTTGAAGCTATGGGTATTTTATTTAACAGAGCTTCATTGGTCCAGGGACGATTAGATTTTGTGATGATTTCTAGAAGTTCATCCTCTAGTTGATCTTTGTTTATTTGATAATGAATGAATTGGACAATAATTAATTGACCCTCATGATTAAACACTTTTTGGACGAGGTCCGGGCTTTGGTTAAGCAATTCTTTGGATGACGATAGATATTCTTCTTTTTTCATAGGTAGTAGGAGAGACATCAAGGAACCTCCTTTCTCTTCTTGGCTAAGTAGAATTAGTATGTGAAAAATAGGAGACATTATGAAGGAGGTTCAATACTTCCTCAGAGAGAGTAGAAAGATCTAAAGATTCATCAACTTCTTTACAGAATGGTCGAATAGAGGTGAACCGCATGAACTTGCAACTGATTGAAGTGTACATTCCTGACAAACACTTCGATTCCATCAATGAAAAGCTGAACGGGTATGATCATCGTTCGTATTGGGTTTCCAGTGAATCAGAAGAACGTATGCTTGTCCGAATCCTCGTCCAAAAAAATGAGGTGGAAGAAATCCTCAATTATTTAGAGGAAGTTTCCAATGTGGTGGAAGGGTTTGAAACCCTGTTAATCCCTGTTCAAACCTATATCTCCAAGGAAACCATTCATGAAGAAACCAAAGAGGAAGAGGCACAGGAAGACGATGAAGAGGAAAGGTCTCGTCTGCTTCGAGCGAGTCGGCATGAATTGATGAATGCCGCTGAAAAAAACAGTCATATTACAATGAATTATTCCTTACTAATTTTATTATCAGCTATCGTAGCTACTGTCGGTATTATTAAAGATAGTGAAGCGGTTGTCATCGGGGCTATGGTTATTGCGCCCATGATTGGTCCGGTTATCTCCGTTGCTTTTTTTGCTATTCTTGGAGATTATAAAGGGCTTGGGCAATCAGCTGTTAGTTCTTTATATGGTATAGCGATCGTATTGTTTATTTCCATAGCCTTCGGTTATTTCACTGATGTCGGAATGGAAAACGCTCAATACTTGGATAGAACGAAGGTTACTTTGATTGATATTCCATTAGGGGTAGCCTCTGGCGCTGCTGGAGCGCTTGCTTTTTTGAACCGTTTATCCGGGAACTTGGTTGGTGTGATGGTAGCTGTAGCTTTGCTTCCGCCTTCTGTCGCTATGGGAATGTCGATTGGAGATGGATCGATGACAGCAGCCTATGGTGCATTCTTATTAGTGACGGTAAACATCATGTCCATCCTTCTGGCGGCCGTCTCCATTTTCTCAATCAGCGGCATTCGTCCTGTCCGTTGGGATGAGGTTCAGAGGGCAAACGTATCCCGCCCGCTATCCATCGTATTCGTCATCATCATAGTCCTCATCCTAGCCCTCGTCATCCTAGAAGGCCAGAATCTTATCTAAATATCGCTCCCTTTTCTTGAAAAATAAGTTTCGAGACTTTTGTTGAGTGGATGGGGGCTGCGGGGAATAGCTCGCTTTCCGCGGGAGCGCGGTGAGCCTCCTCGGACTGCGTCCTGTGGGGTCTCACCATGCACTTTTTTCCCGCAGGAGTCTCGCCATTCCCCTCCGCCCCTTTACCATTTAAGTATCTCGAAACCACTTCCGAAATAAGCTTCTTTTATGCACGTGGTTATTTGAGGGGAATGAACTCCTAAGCACGCTATTCTGCATGCGAAAAGCTTGTTATAGAGAGCTTTATATTTATAGGCGCAAGATAGTAGAAGGCACCCTCACACAGTAAATGGGTTCGTTTCTTACCTTCATGGTATGGGGTGGTTGGGAAGCTGCGAGACTCCCGTGGGAGAAGGAGATCGGCGAGATCCCTTAGTGCTTTAGCCCGCCCGAGGAAGCTCGGCGCTCCCCCACAGGAAAGCGAGTTGCTTCCCAGCCACCCCTGACGCTCTACTCAGCAACGAACCCCCCGAACGCCTCAAAATCGAGTCTTACACCATCCTGCCCTATTGTTGAATAACGACTGTTTAAAAAAATGGTTGATTTAAAATTCTGAAAAATATATAATATATAATCATTGATACAAAAGGGAGGTCACGATGATGAAAAAGCAACGTCTTCAATATAAAGACAACTTCATATCGATCGTGACTGAAAGCCGTTTGTTTATCTGACTTTTATTAAAATCGTATAGAAGGAACAAGGTCACGTAGGTACGTGCCTTTTTTATGTGTGAAAACATACGTCAAAGGACGTATGTCTTTTTTTGTTTGGATAGAAATCGGTTACACGACCGATTTTTATATAAATCAAAGCATTTTAGAGGAGGAATCAAAATGGTTCACTACATGGAAAAGAAAGAATGGAACGAAGATTGGAAAGAGAGCGGTTAGCGACTGTTTTGAAGAGAGGGTGGTAGTTGATGTTTAGTGTATTGTTCAAGCTGCGTTGGTTTTTTAAACTTTATTGGAAGCGTTACACATTGGCGATTATTGCTTTAATCATTGTCAGTATGATTGATTTGATTCCTCCGAAACTTGTGGGGATGGCGATTGATGAAATACAGTTCAATTCCTTTACGAGAGAGCGTCTATTGGAACTGTTACTCATTTATGGGGTCATCATCATCTCGAGTTATACCATTTCCTACTTATGGGATTATACGCTATTCAGTGGTGCGATGATGATGGAGAAAACAATGAGGTCCCGCTTGATGAATCATTTTCTGCGGATGACTCCGACTTTTTTTGGAAAGAACCGAACAGGGGATCTTATGGCTAGAGCTACGAATGATCTGAAAGCTCTGACGATGACGGCGGGTTTCGGTATCCTGACCCTGGTCGATTCGACCGTGTTTATGATGATGATTATTGCCGTTATGGGTTTTACGATAAGCTGGCCGTTGACCTTTGCGGCGTTGATTCCCTTGCCGATCATGGCTCTTGTCATGAATCGGTACGGGAAAGTAATTCACCAGCGTTTTACAGAAGCACAGGAATCTTTTGGAGAATTGAACAATCAAGTCCTTGAGTCCATTCGAGGAGTTCGAGTCATTCGAGCTTTTGTGCAAGAAAAGAATGATGAACAGTCATTCAACAAAATGACCAGTGAAGTTTACGATAAAAACATAGAAGTAGCGAAGATTGATGCTCTATTTGAACCGACGATCAAAATATTGGTTGGCCTTTCTTATACGATTGGATTAGGATACGGAGCGAACCTCGTGTTCAAAAACCAAATCACTTTAGGAGAAATGGTTTCCTTCAATGTTTATTTAGGGATGTTAATTTGGCCGATGTTTGCCGTTGGTGAACTGATTAACGTTTTGCAACGTGGAAATGCGTCCTTGGATCGTGTACAGTCGACGCTTGATTATGAATCGGACGTGAAAGACCCACAGACACCTGCTTTAATAGAAGAGCCGAAGCAGATTGTGTTCAAAGGGCTATCCTTTCTTTATCCAGGGGCAGATAAGAAAAGTCTTGATAATATTCATTTAACAGTGAAGCTAGGGGAGACCATCGGGGTTGTTGGGAGAACGGGGGCAGGGAAAACCACTTTGTTCCGTCAGCTCCTTCGAGAATATCCGGGGGCTTCTGGTTGTCTTGAGGTAAATGGTGTTTCTCTGGAAGACCTTAGTCTTGATCAGACAAGGGCGTGGATCGGTTACGTCCCACAAGAACAGGTGCTGTTCTCAAAAACAATCAGAGAGAATATTCAATTTGGTAAACCAGGTGCACCCGACCAGGAAATTAACCGAGTGTTAGAGCTTGCTCATTTTTCAAATGATATTCAGCATCTCCCTAAAGGGCTGGACACAAAAGTCGGGGAAAGTGGAGTTACACTTTCGGGTGGACAGAAACAAAGGGTTTCCATTGCCCGAGCTTTTATCATGGACCCAGAAATTCTATTGCTGGATGATGCCATGTCAGCCGTAGATGGGAAAACAGAAGCTGAAATCCTTCAACATTTGAGAAAAGAACGGCAAGGAAAGACGACGTTCATTGCCGCTCACCGACTTTCAGCCGTAACCCATGCAGATCAAATCCTAGTCCTCGACGATGGAGCAGTTGTCGAAAAGGGGACGCACGATGAATTGGTTCAAAATGGCGGATGGTATCAACAGCAGTATGAGCATCAACAGTTGGAAAACGGGGAGGTGGGACGATGAAGAAATCGACCGAAAAACAGCTGTTTCAGTATGCGTGGTTGTTTCGTAAACGTATATTCATTGGTCTGGTTTGTTTAATCATCGCCGTTGCTTTAGAACTCACCGGTCCATTCATTGCCAAAAGGCTGATTGATCAGCATATCATTGGAATTGAAACTCAATGGCATCAGGTCGAAACAAAAGATGAACATACCGTTACGTACAGAGGGGATATGTATAAACGCTCCGATCGAAGTAATGAGTCGGATGAAATCCTTCAAACTCGGACGATTCTGCAAGTTGATCGAAGCTATTATTTCACGGAGGAACAAGTGCCCATCGCTGGCAGTCGTCAATGGCAGGACGGGGTATTGACCGTTGAAACGTCAAACCGTACGTATGTTGTAGGTGCTGAAAAAATAGAGCTTCAGGAATTGTACCGTTTTTTTCTTCCTGAAATGAAGTCCATCTATTGGCTCCTCAGTATATACGTGGGGTTACTGCTCATTTCATCCGTGTTTCAGTTTTCACATACGTTTTTGCTGCAAAAGTCTTCAAATAGAATTATTAGAAAAATGAGAGATGATCTTTTCACGCATATACAGACACTGCCGATCCAATTCTTTGTCGACCAACCGGCAGGCAAGGTGGTCGCTCGGGTAACGAATGATACAGAGTCGATCCGTGAGTTGTATGTAAAAGTGTTAGCGACATTCGTGACGAGTTTCTTTTATATGGGCGGCATTTATATCGCATTGCTGTTATTAGATTGGAAACTAGCTTTGTTGAGCTTATTATTAATCCCGATATTGCTGATTTGGATGAAGTTGTTCAAAGGGTATGCAGGAAGGTATAACCAAGTCGTGCGTTCCACCCTCAGTGACATGAACGGAAATATAAATGAAGCGATCCAGGGAATGTCAATCATCCAATCCTTTCGGCAGGAAAAACAGACGTCAGCAGATTTTGAAAACTTGAATGAGCGTCACTTTGTCTACCAGAGGAAATTGATCAGACTAAATGCTCTAACATCATTTAATCTCGTGAATGTACTGAGAAATCTCGCTTTCGTCGCTTTTATTTGGTACTTTGGAGCAGGTTCCATCGGTCCTGAAGGCATCGTTACTGCTGGCGTGCTTTATGCATTCGTTGATTATCTGAACAGACTCTTCCAGCCGGTGACAGACCTTGTCAATCAATTGCCGCAGCTCGAAGAAGCCCGTGTAGCTGCAGGGCGTGTTTTTGAAATCCTGAATGAAAATGGAGAGCCTGTCGAAACTACACCGATTGAACGGTACAAAGGGGATATTCACTTTGATCAAGTGACGTTTTCCTACGAAAAGGGGAATGATGTGCTTAAAGATCTTTCATTCAAAGTGAGTTCTGGAGAGACAGCTGCCTTCGTTGGTCATACAGGTTCAGGAAAGAGCTCCATAATGAATCTGTTATTCCGTTTCTATGATCCACAGCAGGGAACAATCCGGATCAATGGAAAGGCGACGAACGAGTGGTCGAGACAGCAAGTTCGTAGCCACATGGGAATTGTTCTTCAAGATCCTTTTATCTTTAGTGGAACAATTATGTCGAATGTAACCATGGAGGATGAGCGTATTTCCCGGGAAATGGCCATACAAGCGTTGAAAGCTGTCGGTGCTGATCACTTTGTGGAAAAATTACCCGGAAGATATGATGAACCTGTTAATGAAAAAGGGGATACTTTGTCGATGGGAGAAAGGCAGCTGATATCTTTTGCTCGCGCGTTAGCCTTTGATCCTGCCATTTTGATTTTGGATGAAGCGACAGCAAACATTGATACGGAAACAGAACAACTGATACAAAAAGCGCTGGAGGTATTGAAGGAAGGAAGAACAACTCTGGTGATTGCTCATCGTTTGTCTACCATTCAACAAGCGGACCAAATTTTTGTATTGAATCATGGTACAATAATGGAACAAGGGACCCACCAGCAATTGATTCATAGCAAGGGTGAGTACTATCGTATGTACCAGATGCAGCAAGGCGCTGTAGGTATCGAAGCGGTATAGGTCTCAAAACTGCTTACATGGAGGCAGGTTACATGCATGAGCAAGAATACGAGAAGAAAGACATCATCGATGATGACCTGTATGAAGAAATAGATGACGACGAATTGTATGAACTCGTTCAGGAAGAGAAAAGAAAAGCTTATGAACGGGAAAGGATGGAGAAAGAACAGCAAAAGGAAAAACGTCCTTTTCCTAAATGGATATTTTGGTTGATCGCTTTCATGATGGTATTGAATATTGTCGCCGTTCTTCCGAATACTTTTTCTATTCCAGCGATTGACTTCCTTATGACTTCAGCAAAACTTTCGACAGATGAAAAGGTACAGACCTATAAGGAATCCGTTGTAGTGGTGGAGGCGGGAGAAAGTAAAGGAACGGGATTTGCTTTTACTGAAGACGGCTATATCCTTACGAACCATCATGTCATAGAAGATGAAAAAAGAATTTCTGTTGGCTTTCCAGATGATGGGCTTTTCGGTGCGGAAGTAGTAGAATCTTATCCTGAAGTCGACCTCGCTGTTCTTGATGTCGAAGGAGAAAACCTCCCTCATTTAGAACTTGCTGATGAAACGGTTTTTGATGCACGTGAACATGTGTACTTTATTGGGAATCCGCTAAAGTTTACAGGGATTGCTAATGAGGGGAATGTGATTGGCTATAAACAGTTGGCTGATTGGGATCGACAAGTTCTCATGCTTGATGCTCCGATCTACCGAGGAAACTCAGGGAGCCCGGTCATCAATGATCAAGGAAAAGTGATCGGAGTGGTTTTCGCCACACTCCATGATGATGAAGAGGGGCGGGTCGGCCTCGCGGTACCTATTGATTATTATTATGAACAGACGGAAAAAGGAAACCTTCCTTAGGTTTCCTTTTTGTTTTTACTTTTTATTACTTAGAAGCTCCAAACTACTTTAATGAGTATATATACCTATTAAATGGGCTTTTTCGTCTCTTTTCTATCTTTGTACACCATGGAAGAGTCTTAGGACTTATTTTTTGAAATGGTTATTTAATAAAATGTAACCCCTATGAAGTAGACCGTTCAGGTGTTGTTCAGTAAAATGGTCATGGTCAAGGACAATACCTTTTTACCTGACCCCATAAAGACAAACTTCAGAAATTTTGGTTGATACGATTTTGTAACACAATTGAAATAATCTTAAAAAAGACACCCAAAAAATAAAAGCCATAATCGAAAACATTAATAGGCTGGAGGTGATAAAGGTTGATCAAACGTCTTTTTCAAAAAGCAGATCCCTCCCTGGATGAACAAGTAGCTTCAGCCAAACAGGGAGATGATGATGCACGTAATGAAATGCTGAAACAGTATCAACCTTTCATCGCCAAAAGTGTTTCTGAAGTTTGTAAAAGATATATAGACCCTAAAAAAGATGATGAATTCAGTATCGGTTTGCTTGCATTCAATGAAGCCATCCAATCTTATTCTTGTGATAAGGGAAGTTCATTTCTTTCTTTTGCGAGACTTGTAATCAAGCGGAAAGTGATTGATTATATTCGTAATGAACAAAGACGTGTGCCAGTCACTTCGCTCGATGAGGATTTTCATGATGAAGAACAAATGGAAAATCCTTTAGAAATTTCAGCGGCTAAGGAAAAGTTCCAATTGGAAACAGAAGCTTGGCATCGTAAAGAGGAAATTATGGAATTTCAGTCTCAATTGCAAAAGTATAAGCTATCCTTTGATGAGCTGATTGATGCCTCTCCTAAACATAGAGATGCCAGAGAATCCGCTGTTCAGGTGGCGAGGCTCGTTTATGAAGATGAATTTTTGTGTTCGCAAGTCATAGACAAAGGACGATTACCGATCAAAGATCTGGTCGATCGTGTCGATGTTAGTAAAAAAACATTAGAACGAAACCGTAAATTCATCATCGCATTAGTTCTCATCCTGAACGGGGATTACGTATATCTTAAGGATTATCTGAAAGGGGTGGGTATGTGAAAAAAGGTATTGTCATGGAACAGCAGAATGAATATATGATTGTCATGACTAGTGATGGCAAATTTCATAGAGCTGAGAAGGTTGACCATGCAGATATTGGGATGGAAGTGCAATTCAAAACAGCTAATGAGCGTAAAGTCCTGCATCGATGGGCGCAGGTTTTGCGTAATCATCATACGCGAGCAGCTGTTGTAGCCATTATGTTTCTACTGATGGTTTTTCCTGTTTTTTCGTGGTATGGAAGCAACCAAGCGTTTGCTTATATGAATATTGATATTAATCCTAGTGTTGAACTTGAATTGAATGATCAAATGCAAGTCATAGATATGATTCCTCAAAATGATGAGGCTGAAGAAATCGTTTCCGCTCTGAAGGATTGGAAAAAGAAAGATGCATCGCAAGTTACCTTTGAGTTGCTTGAATTGAGTCAAGCAAGGGGGTATGTGAATGATGCGAACCAAGTCCTGATTGGTATAAGTTATTTAAAAGAAGAAGTGAATCAAAATTACACGGAAGAGATTGAAACGTATCTTATGGAAAAAGCCACAAATATAAGCATTGCTACCTTCTTAGTGCCGAAGGATCTAAGAAGAAAAGCCATAGACCAAAAGGCATCTGTCAATGAAATGGTTGCAGACCGAATAAAGAATGAAGAAATGGACCAATCAGAAGAATCAGAACTCCCTGTTCATGTTGAAGATGATGATCGAGAAATTATTCAATCCTTTTATAAAGATGATTCATCTGAAGAAAAACAAGAGGAAGTACGTGATTCTGATGTGAAATCAGTGGTCCCACCTGCTGTTGATGTGAAGCCTGAAAAACAGGGTGCAACAAATAAGAAACCCGAACAAGCAGGCCAAAAAGGAAAAGCGCAAGCTCCTGGTCAGCAGAAAAAAAAGCCTGACCAAGGGGAAAAACACATAGAAAAGAAAGACAACGAGAAAAAGCACATAGAAAAGAAAGAGAACAAGAAAAAACATAAAGAAAATGAAAACGAACGAAAAGAAGATCAGAAAGCGAGCGATAAACCAAAGGGAAAGCCTAAAACTTCTCCTAAACCAAAAGAGAAAGAGAAAGAGAAAGAAAAAGAAAAGCAGAAAGATAAGAATTCAGGTTCGAAACATAATCATAAGCAGGATGACCGAAATAGAGGGAAAGGCTCGAACGAAAAAGAGAAACCTCCTCGCGGTAACGGGAATTCTTCGAATGGAAAGCACTCCTAGACAGTTAGGAGTGCTTTTTTGTTGATGAAGCAGTGAGTATAAGGGTATCGTGTAGAAAAGGAGGAGTAATAATGAGTAAACCTTATATAGGCGTTAAGAATGGGAGATTGTCGGACTGTCCGAAGTCTCCGAACTGTGTGAGTACTCAAACGGATCAAGAAGAAAAGAAGATGACAGCGCTTGCTTTTTCTAAAGATTTGGAGACAACAAAGTCTGTAATCAAAAAAGTCTTGAGTGAGATGGAGAGGACGGCAGTTGAAACGGAAACCGAAAATTATATACATGCCGTGGTCGAATCCAAGTGGATGAAATTCAAGGACGATGTTGAGTTCTATTTCGATCAGGAGGAAGAGGTCATACATTTCAGATCTGCTTCAAGAGTGGGGCATTCCGACTTTGGAGTCAATAAGAAACGAATGAAGGCCATCTCTGAACATTATGAGTCCATGAGGAGAGAATCCCATGACGTTTGATTATCAAATCGCCGTCATAGGTGGCGGTTCAGGCGGCTTAACGGTCGCAGCAGGCGCGGCAAGCTTTGGGGCGAAAGTAGCTCTTATTGAACGAAAAACCGAACTTGGTGGGGATTGCCTTCATTATGGATGCATGCCTTCAAAGGCATTGATTCAAGCGGCTAAAGAGGTGAAAGAGTCCGCTAAATACGCTGAATGGACGGAAGATGAATATAAAAAATTATTCAAATCAGCGATGGAACGGGTGGCAGATGCTTTACAAGATGTCCAAGAACATGATTCAAAGGATCGCTTTATCAACCTTGGTATTGATATTTATGAAGCAGAAGGAACCTTTTTAGATGAACACACATTGCAAGTAGGGGAAAAGACGATTACAGCCAAACGTTTTGTCATAGCTACTGGATCTTCCCCAGCTATACCTCCGATCGATGGTTTGGAGGAAGTGGATTACTTAACAAATGAAACCATCTTTTCACTGAATCAGAAACCTTCTTCTATGGTGGTTATTGGCGGAGGAGTTATCGGAGTGGAACTGGCTCAGGCGATGAGTCGTTTAGGTGTGGATGTAACAATGATCGAGGGCAGTGAACAAATTCTATCTAAAGAGGATAAGGAGATAGCAAGCTTGTCTCAACGCTTGTTATCTGAAGAACTGAATATTTTAACGAATGCAAAGGCTGAACGCGTGGAGAAAAACGGGGATCAGGTTCACATCCACTATAAGAAAGATGGTGCTCCAAACAGCATCACTGCAGATACCATCCTTGTAGCGGCTGGAAGAAAAGCGAACATCGGAAGTCTTGGACTGGACAAGGCAGGTATTGTAACTGAAAAAGGCTCGATTCAAGTGGATGCAACTTTAAGAACCAATAAGAAACATATTTATGCTGTAGGTGATTGTAATGGATCGATGCCTTTCACTCATGTCGCAGGAATGGAAGGTAAAATTGCCGTATCTAATGCCGTTTTGGGCCTTTCTAGAAAAGCTTCTTATGAAAAGATTCCATGGGTTGTCTACTCGAACCCTGAAATTTATCATCTCGGTTTGACTGAAGAAGAAGCACAAGAGAAGTATGGGGAAGACTTGTTGACCTTCAAAACAAAATTAGCTGACAACGATCGTTTTATGGCGGAACGGAAAAAAGAGGGACTTGTAAAAGTTTTGACAACGGACCGAGGAAAAATCGTCGGAGCTCATGCTATTGGTGAAGGGGCTGGAGAATGGATGCAGGAAGTTGGGACTGTGCAGGCGCTCAATAAGAAGTTTCAAAGCATCTCGAATGTCGTACATCCTTACCCTGCTAAAAACAATGTCGTCTCTCAAACCGCAGACCTTTATTGGAGAGAGAAACTGTTCGGAAGTAAATGGAATGATCTTATTCGTTGGTATGTGAAAAAATGGAGATAAACAAGGGATTAAAAATGCGTAGAGAAACAATCTCTACGCATTTTTTATATCAGCTATTCATTGTCTTTGTCCTCATGCAAATGCTCGTCCTGATTCCCCATCAGACCATAGAAAAACATATGGGTAATCTCTTCACTTAATTCCGGTAAAGAATGGTCGAAGAGATCTTCTTTCGAGCGCATCGCCTGGTAGTACATTTCTATATAAAACATGATGGAGCGGAAAGAAATATCCGGATGAACGTACCCTTGGGCTTTTCCTTGTTCCACGAGTTCCATCAGTAAAGGGACAGCATCTTTTTCTGTGAAGGTTTGAATCAGTTCCTGTAACTCAGGCTGGTCCCTCATCACTGTTTGAAGAAATCCAGGGTCCATATGGAGGATGTTTTCTTTTTTATCTTGAATGACAAATCGAATCTTTTTTTTGAAGTCCATGTCGTCATTGTGGACGACGTCACGAAAACGATCCAATCGTTCGTAAATGAATTTTTTAACCGTCTCGAATAGGAGTTCATCTTTGCCGCCAAAATAATTATAAATGGTGACTTGAGAAACTTGTGCTTTTTTTGCAATTTCCTGGATGCTGACTTTCTGCACCCCATATTCTGAGAACAACTTCAGGGAGGCGTTCAAGATATTTTGCTTTTTGCGTTCTTTCCGTCTTTCAAATCCATTCATTGTCTACACCTCTTCTTAAACCATCATACACGAAGTTATGAACCGATTCAATTCATACATTTCATTTCCGCTCCCCCTGACTTTACTACTCCATCTTCCACATAAGCTCCCGATTGTGGAAGACTCAGTTTCGAGACTTTTGTTGAGTGGATGGGGGCGGAGGGGAATGGCTCGCTTTCCGCGGGGCCCCATACGAAGTGGGGTCGTTCGATGTTGGCACAGGACGTGCCGAACTTAATCGAACTTCCTCTATTCTCTTGAGCCTCCTCGGACTGCGTCCTGTGGGGTCTCACCAAGCACTTTTTTCCCTTAGATATCCGGTTCCGGCGCCTAGCGGCTAGTGAGACTTCCCTCGCTTCTGTACGATAAGTCAACATCGAATCACTTCGTTCTTCGTGTTTCCTTTATCTCCGCCAGCTCAGTCCAGTCCATACGCCGCTGATCAAGGCGCCTGCACACTTAAGGTAGGAGTCTCCCCATTCCCCTCCGCCCCTTTATCCAATAAGTGTCTCGAAACCACTTACGGTATAGGATGTTTTTACTGACAAGGAAAGTAGAGCTATATGAATTCCCATAACCGCTATTCTGGATAAAAAGCTTGCTATAGAGCGCTTAATTACTATAAATCAGGAATTGTGAAAGACATTCATCCTCGGGAAAGGGGTTCGTTTCACATATGCATCGAATGGGGTGGTTGGGAAGCTGCGAGACTCCCGTGGGAGAAAGGAGATAGGCGAGATCCCGCAGGACGAAGTGAGGAAGCTTGCCACTCCCCCACAGGAAAGTGTTCAAATGCGGAACCGCCTTGGTAGACACGACTGGCATAAGCCGAACAGCAACGGAATGTGCCTTTTCATTCCTTTGCTGTTCGGCTTATGACGCGAGTGTCTGGGCGGTGGAGCTAGACGAGTAGCTTCCCAGCCACCCCTAACGCTCAACACAGCAAACGAACCCCGAAAAGTCTCGAAATCGAGTCTTCCACAATCCTGCCATATAGTTGAATAACTTTGTTAAAAACTAGACAAGAAGGATAGAGGTTGAGTACGATGAAAATGGTTGAATGATCATGATGAGGAGAGGAAGATTAGATGTCGAAGCTTGATCTGACTCAGTATGAAAAGAAAATGATTGTTAGAAACATGCAGGATAAAGATATCGAACAGATTTTTAAGTTACAAAAAGTTTGTTTCCCTGATATGGATCCATGGAAGAGGGAACATCTGGAGAGCCACTTGACACATTTTCCGGAAGGGCAATTTGTCGTTGAGTTTGATGGGAAAATCATTGGAAGCTGTTCAAGTTTGATCGTTAATTTTGATGAATATGATGATAAACATACGTGGGATGACATTACAGATGAAGGGTATATCACGAATCATGATCCAGACGGGTACAATCTGTATGGAATTGAAGTGATGGTCCATCCTGAATACAGAGGGATGAAAATAGGAAGACGTTTATATGAAGCAAGGAAAGAATTAGCCCGCGCGTTGAACTTGAAGAGTATCATCATCGGAGGACGTATTCCGAACTACCACAAGTACGAAGATGAAATGTCCCCACGTGAATATGTGGAGGAAGTCCGCAATCAAAACATTTATGATCCTGTCCTTACCTTCCAAATCATGAATGGCTTTACTGTCATGCGGATCAACCCTGATTATCTTCCGGATGACGAGCAGTCTTTGAAGTATGCGACGCTGATGGAATGGAATAATATTGATTATCGTGCCCGTACAAAACGCTATTTTAAGACAAGTCATCCAGTGAGAATTATGGTCATCCAATATATGATGAAAAATATCGTTTCCTTTGAAGAGTTTGCAAAGCAATGTGAGTATTACGTAGATGTTGCTGCTGATTACGGATCTGATTTTGCGGTATTTCCCGAAATTTTCACTACGCAGCTTATGTCCTTCTTAGAAGAAAAAGTCCCGTCTCAAGCCGTTCGTAAATTGAGTGCATATACCGAAGAGTATATTGAAATGTTCACACACCTTGCTGTGAAATACAATGTGAACATTATCGGCGGGTCCCACTTCGTGGAGGAAGAAGAGCAGATTTATAACATATCTTATCTATTCAGACGCGATGGTACGATCGAAAAGCAATACAAAATTCACGTAACACCGAACGAACGGACATGGTGGGGCATTCAGCCTGGAGATGCGGTCAAAGTCTTTGATACGGATTGTGGCAAAATCGCGATTCAGATTTGTTATGATATCCAGTTTCCTGAGCTCGCTCGCTATGCAGTCGATCAAGGAGCGAACATTATTTTCGTCCCGTTTTGTACGGATGACAGACAAGGATACTTACGTGTACGTTATTGTGCCCAGGCTCGTGCGGTCGAAAATCAGGTGTACACCGTTATTGCAGGTACGGTAGGAAATCTGACGCAAGTGGAGAATATGGATATCCAATATGCACAATCGGGCATCTTTACTCCATCGGACTTCGAATTTGCCCGTGATGGAATTATTGGTGAATGTAATCCGAATGTGGAAACGGTCGTTGTTGGAGATGTTGATTTAGAAATACTGAGAAGACAGCGGAAGTCAGGAACTGTCCGGCAGCTACGGGACAGACGTCGGGATTTATTTGATCTTCGATTTAAATTAGACACAGAAGAAAAGCCAGAACGAACGTAAGGGAGGAATTTTGATGATGTTGGACAAACAAGTGGCTATTGTTACAGGAGCTTCAAGAGGAATCGGAAAAGAAATTGCTTTCCAACTCGCTGAAAAAGGGGCTTATTTATCCATCATAGGCAGCTCTGAAGAAATTCACCAAACGAAGGAAGATTTAAAGAAGCAAGGGCACACAAACGTTTTGGCTTATATGGCCGATGTCAGTGATGAAAACGAAATCGACCAGGTGGTGGAAGGGACCAAGAAAGCGTATGGCAAAGTAGACATTCTTGTCAACAATGCTGGAATCGGTGATTTTAAACCAATTGAAGAAGTGACGGTAGAAGAATGGCGTCGTACGTACGATATCAACGTACAGGGTGTATTTCTCGCGACCAAAGCCGTTCTTCCTATCATGAAAAAGCAACAGTTCGGTACGATCATTACGGTCGCCTCTGATGTCTCTCGATATACGATTCCAGAAGGTGGTGCCCTATACACATCCACAAAATACGCTGTTCAAGGGTTTATGGGGTCACTCGCTCAAGAAGTGAGAAAAGATGGCATCCGGGCAGGTACCATCAATCCTGGAATGGTGGATACTTATTTTGCGAATGGGACTAAAGGCGATCCTGAAAAATCAGAATGGCTCAAGGTTCATGATATTGCGGAAGCCGTCGTCTACATGGCGCTTGCGCCGAAACATATGGTCATTGATGAAATGCATCTCCACCCGCTCATCCAAGATTACCCACGGGTATAAATGAAGACCAGGTCATCCAAAAAATGGATGACCTGGTCTGTTTATTTATGTGAAAAAGCTGGGCTCTAGTGTAGTCGCTTGAGCATGATCGATATAGCTTAACAAGGCTTCGTGAGATTCCAGCATTTCGCTTTGTTTGCTCGGATAATAAGCCGAGTGAAGGAATGTTTCGATCTTTTTAGAAAGAAATTCATCCCTTGTGCGTACCATGAGGACGAGCAAGTCGTCCCATTGCCCCCAGATCATGAAGTGCAGGGCTTTGTCGTAATCATAGTGATTCATTGGATGACACTTCCTTTATGAAAGGAGTGGTCTTATTATCCCCGCGAGCGTTCTTACTCAATCAGAGAGTTCGTCACAGTTCTGGGAATCCCGACACATTTTTGCTTTTTTCTTCCGCAAAGCATTGGAAATTTTGTTATGATAGTATGGAAAAGTTTTGCTTTTGACGGAAGGAGTCTTCGTGATGTCAGAAAAAAATCTGCTTTATGCAAATGTGGGGTGTGTCATCTTATTGGGATTGTTATTATTCCTGGGCTTTGTAACAGCTGAAGCTGATGCCACCCAACAGGTGATGATTCTCATTTCGGAAATCATTGGAGGAATAACCCTGGTTGTTGCCATTCTTTCTCTTTTTTACATAAAAAGTGATCAACGGTTTCTCCCTCTATCCATTTTATGTTTTTTAGCTCCCTGGTTGTTGTATGGGATCGGTTACGAAGTAGGGTTTGATGCTGCAACACCTTATACGTGGATATGGTTTATTGGATTGTACATTCTTCTAATTGCGGGCTTTATCTTTATTCGGATCGGTTATAAAAAAATAGAGGGTCATTATAAACTTGTTTCTGCTTTCCTTTTATTTATTAACGCTATTTTTTTCGTTTATTTAATTTTCATTCAAATATGGTGGAGCATCCCGTTTCTGAATAGCTAATCCTCAGTTCTCATTCAACTGAGGATTTTCTTTATATGCAAGCTGACTTCCTGTTTTTAGCAATCGCATATTTGCCTTCCAACCACACATACTAACCGTAAACATGGATGGAAGGAGGTTGAAAAACATGAAGATCAAAGTATTAGCCATCGGTCTTTTAGCAGCTGGATCTCTTGTCGCCTGCCAGGCGGAACAAGAAGCTGGTGACAATGGCAACTACAACGGAGTAGAAAATACAAGCTTCGAACGTACAGCTGATGACATGGCCGAAAATGGTCAAAAAGCGAACCAGTATGACAATGATCGCGGAATGGTTCATAACACGAATTATAAAGTGGCCAAGGATGCAGCAAACCGTATCGAAAAGAATGTCGATGGCGTGGATCGTGTATATGTGCTGAAAACACGCGATAATGCCTATGTAGCGGCAGAGCTTGATAATCCTAAAGGAGACAAGAACGAAGTCTCTGATGAAATGGAAAAGCAAATCAAAAAAGCAGTCAAAGCATCGGACCAGGACATTAACAATGTTTACATTTCAACAAATCCAGATTTTGTTGACTTGACGAACAATTATGTGGAAGACTCTCAAAACGGTGAGCCTGTCACAGGATTTTTCCGTGAATTCGGAGAAATGGTTGACCGGATTTTCCCTGACCAACGTTCATAATAAAGAAAAGCCAGGACTTTTTTAAAGTTCTGGCTTTTCAGCTTTTAAGATCATGAAATTAGGCTTTGTTGAAACTTTATGAAATCCTTCTGGGTGTACTTTTTTAAATTCCAATGTAGGCTTTGGCTCGGAGAGTTTGATGAAATGAAAATGATCCGTCACTGAGGAAATAATCTCCTCAAGCGGACGTCTGTAGAAAGTCACCGGAATTTTTTCTCCATCAACTGTCCATTCATCTTGGATTTCATGGCAGGCATAATAAGAATCCACCTCATGGTTCATATAATCCATGAACGGATGATGGGTAGAGAAAAGAAGGGTGCCTCCTGGTTTTAATGTGCGATGGAACTCCTGAAAAATGGGTGCCCAATCTTTTATGTAATGCAGAGTGAGTGAACAGATAATAAGATCAAAGGATCTATCATCCATTGGCAGAGGGTCTGTTAAGTCGTGAACGAAAGCGTGGACCTTGGCATTTCCTGCTCTCCGCTTGGTTGCGGCAATCATCGAAGGACTGAGGTCTATCGCTGTGACGTCTGCATCTTGATCGGCCATGTAACGCGCATACCATCCTGCTGCACAGCCTGCATCCAAAACTTTTTTCCCTTGAAGATCAGGGAGTAGATCGACCATGGCCGGACGTTCAAGATAAGCATTGTAGGGCTTTCGGTCAACGTCGAATTCATAATGCGAAGATAAATGCTCATAGGAGTGGAGGACATTCTTTTTCATATGAAAACTCCCTTCTGTTCTTATTTCTTTCAGTGTACCTCAAAAAAAGGTTGCAACTCTAATAAAAGAGCGTATAATCAATTCTGTAGTAAAAATGACTAATTCGTTCAAATGGTCAGGTGGTGAGATTGATATGGATAGAAAAGAAGAAATTCGTGACGCTGCACGTCAATCTTTTTCCATCTTGGGTTATAAAGCGACAACGATGGATCATGTCGCCAAAGCCGCTAATGTAGGAAAAGGGACGATTTATAACTTCTTCCGAAACAAAGAAGAACTGTTTCAGGACATTATCGCGGAACTCCTTTTGGAAATGAAGAGAAAAGCTGAATCCGTCATGGATGACGAACAATCCCTGAAAGAAAATGTACATCGATCACTGGTCGAATTGCTTCAATACCGTAAAAGCCATCAATTGACAGTGAAACTCGTGTACGAAGCTCGTGAAATAGGAACGGCAGCTGTGAAGGAAGCCCTTCAAAATATAGAGTCTCTAATTTTGGATTATCTAAAGGAAAAAGTTATAGCAGCGGTGGCAGAGGGAGATATTCGCCAATGTGATCCGGAAATTACAGCATTTATGATGTTGAAGTTATACACGGCACTGATTATTGATTGGGAAGAAGGACATGAGCCTTTATCTAAGGAAAAGATCCTTCATTTATTTGATGATTATGTGTTCAAAGGATTGTCACCCGAATGATGGTCCTCTTTTTTTGCACGAAAATGACCAAATGAATATTTTAGTCATATGTTATTGGAGGATGGAAAATGAATGGTTGGAAACTTTGGATCTCAGAGTGGAAACATATCGGAAAGAACAAAAAAGTACTCGTACCGTTTTTAGCGGTGCTTCTTATACCGCTGATTTATAGTGCCATGTTTTTGTGGGCGTTTTGGAATCCTTATGGCAGTATGGATCAATTGCCCGTAGCCATTGTCAACCTTGATGAAGGGGCGGAGTTCAGTGGAGAGCCTCTTCAAGTAGGGGAAGAGTTCGTGAGTCAATTAGAAGACAGTGGTGATTTTGAGTACCATCTCGTTTCAGAGGATAAAGGTTATGAAGGTCTTGAAAAGCAAGAGTATTATATGCTTGTGGAGATTCCATCCAATTTTTCTGAGTATGCTACAACGGTGATGGATGATACGCCGAAGCCGTTGCAGTTGAAATACGTACCGAATGAAGGGTTTAACTTCCTATCTGCCCAAATCGGAGAATCGGCAACAGAAAAAATGAAAGCTAAATTATCCAGTGAAATGACAGAAACCTATGCGAGTGCTATGTTTGAGCAGTTCAATGTACTTCAAAAAGGTTTAGCAGAAGCAAGTGAGAAAGCAGGAAGCCTGGACCAGGGAGCGGCCGATTTGGACCAGGGAGCCAAACAATTGGAAGAAAAATTAAAAACATTCTCGGAGAAACAACTGGAGCTTGCAAGTGGGACGCAAACGCTGCGGAACGGTGCGTCTGATTTGGCTGCCGGGTCGTCTGACTTGAGTGATGGACTGGGAAGATTACAAGAAGGGTTTTCGCAACTTGAAAGAGGAACAGCTGATGCCCAAGGTGGCGCGGAAGACTTACAAGAGGGCATAGCTCAATCTAAAGAAGGAGCCGAATCTTTAAGCGAAGGCATCTCTTTGATGGTTGAAAAAACGTCTCCGTTAAAAAGTGGCGCAGAAAAGCTTAATGAAAGTATGGTCGGGTTGAATCAAGGCGCAGGTCAGGTATCCTCTTCTGCCCAACAGGTGGCTGAAGGTATCACTAGTCTAAGAAAAGAGATGGTTCCTTTAGTTGAAACCATGCCTGAAGAACAACAAAAAGCTCTTCTCCAAAAGATTGAAGACCTGGAGGCTGGAGCTGGCAGCCTTGTTCAAGGAGCAAGTTCTCTCAACTCAGCAACAGCAAGTGTCGTCGAATCTACTGGGCCGCTGACCGGGGGAATTCAAGAACTCCTCAAGGCACAAACTCAACTGCAAAAAGGGGCTGATTCACTAGTCGCTGGTCAAACGAATCTCTATGAAGGATCCGTCAAGCTTTCCGATGGGCAAGAGAAGTTGGGGAACTCTATGGGTCGCTTTTCTCAAGAACTGGCCAAAGCTCAGGAGGGAGCTGTGAAAGTGGCCTCCGGAGCATCTGACATCAATCAAGGAGCGAGTCGGATCTTCGATGGGTCCAACCAGCTGGCTGACGGTTCTAGGCAACTTCAAGAAGGAGCAGGTGATTTGTCAGAAGGGACAAATGCATTAACAGCCGGAACGAAAGAGTTCGAATCGAATCTAACTACAGCTTCATCGGAAGCGAATGAGGTGAAAGCTGATGATGAGACAGGAGAAATGATGGGATCACCTGTAGGTGTGGAGAAAGAATCCCTTAATCATGTGCCGAATTACGGTACAGGCTTCACCCCTTATTTCTTGTCACTAGGCTTATTCGTAGGCGCATTGTTAATTACGATTGTTTACCCTGTCCGTGATCCCGTAGAAAATCCGAGAAGCGGGCTTGGGTGGTTCTCGGCGAAATTTGGTGTCTTGTTTGTGGCTGGCACCATTCAAGCTGTGATTGCGGCAAGTGTGATACTGTATGGGTTGAAACTAGAAGTTACACATGTAGGGTATTTCTATTTGTTCAGTATCCTCACGAGTTTGACCTTTATGACGTTGGTACAGATGCTCGTGACTTGGCTCGGGGACCCAGGAAGATTCATGGCTATTTTGATTTTAATTCTTCAACTGACGACGAGTGCAGGGACCTTCCCTCTAGAATTGATTCCTGAACCGTTACAATGGTTTAATCCACTTTTACCTATGACTTACTCAGTGGCTGGATACAAATCCATCATATCCGATGGCAATTTCGCCTTCATGTGGCAGAATGCTTCTATTTTGACAGCTTTCATTTTAGGAGCTTCCGTACTATCGGTCATGTATTTTGTATTGAAAAATCGAAAACTAAACGCTTCCCTTCAGGAGGAGGCCGTATAAAAAGAGAGCTTTTAGCTCTCTTTTTTTATTCAGGCTCCTTAGAATATTGTAGTCTTTTTTTAGGGGAAAGCACCGCTGTCATCAAACAGGTGAAGTAAGAAAGAGAGTGACGTTTCCCATCCATTATTCTGATAAAATGTAAAAAAGGGGGATTTGAAAATGATTAGAATGGCGGAGGTCTGTGATGCGGCAGACTATAGAAATCTCATTGAGAATCTGGAGGCAGAATCCGATTTTTTACTGTTTGGTAAAGGCGAAAGAAAATCCACCATAGAACAGGTGGAAGGCTTGATTCAAAAGGTGGAGAAAGAAGAAAATTCTACGATCTTCCTATCCGAATTAAACGGGGAAGTCATCGGGCATGTCACCGTTTTTGGCGGGGGTGCACCAAGGATTTTACATACAGCGAGCGTAATTACGGGAGTATTGAAGGAATTCCATGGCCAAGGATCCGCTAAGGAGCTTTTCCTTCGTCTATTTGAATGGGCGGAAGAAAAAGGAGTGATAAGGCTTGAACTTACGGTTATGGTCCATAATGAAAGAGCTGTTCACTTTTATGAAGGCATGGGTTTTGAAAAAGAAGGAGTGAAGAGACAGTCCCTTATCGTCAGTGGAAGGCCTGTCGATGAGTATGTCATGGCTAAAATTCTAGTATAGGGGACAAGAAGATGGTCTGAACCTTCATGTTCGCTGCTTTACCCTCATATAGTAAAATAAGCGAAATCGAAGGAGGGGGCATCTTTGAGACCAGATGACCAAAAGAAGCTCGAATATGCGATCAGAGAAATAACAGAAATCGCTAAAGGTTTCGGGCTTGATTTCTACCCAATGCGTTACGAAGTCTGTCCTGATGATATTATTTATACATTCGGAGCGTACGGGATGCCGACACGCTTTTCCCACTGGAGCTTTGGAAAGCAATACTACAAGATGAAGCTACAATATGATCTCGGATTAAGCAAGATTTATGAACTTGTCATCAACTCGAATCCTTGTTATGCCTTTTTGCTGAATTCAAACAGTTTAATCCAAAATAAGCTGATTGTTGCCCACGTCCTGGCTCACTGTGATTTCTTTAAAAATAATGCCCGGTTCCAGAATACGAAAAGGGATATGGTTGAGAGTATGGCGGCGACTGCGGAACGAATCGCTACTTACGATAAAATATATGGCAAACATGAGGTCGAATCATTCCTTGATGCTGTCCTTGCCATTCAGGAACATATTGATCCATCTCTCGTCCGGCCAAAACTCGCCTGGTCCATGGACGAAGAAGAAAGTGAAGAGAAACCGCTTCAAACAGAATATGATGATATCTGGAAGATCGACGAGTCTTCATCAGAGGAGCAGCCAAGGTTTAGAAAGAAAAAGAAATTTCCACCAAGGCCTGAGAAGGATTTGCTGCTTTTTATTGAACAGTACAGCCGTGAACTTGAGGACTGGCAACGGGATATCTTGACGATGATGCGGGAGGAAATGTTGTATTTCTGGCCACAGTTGGAAACGAAGATCATGAACGAAGGATGGGCTTCTTACTGGCATGCGCGAATTTTAAGAGAAATGGATTTGACGAGTGATGAGTCTATTGAATTCGCTAAACTCAATGCGAGTGTTGTGCAGCCTAGTAAGACCCAGCTGAACCCGTATTATTTAGGGTTGAAGGTTTTTGAGGATATTGAAGATCGGTATGACAATCCGACGGAGGAAATGATCAAACACGGGATCGAACCCGGTTCAGGAAGAGAAAAAATGTTCGAGGTTCGGGAAATAGAATCGGATCAAAGCTTCATCCGCAATTATTTAACGAAAGAACTAGTTCGGAGAGAGGATTTATACCTTTTCCAAAAACAAGGGCAAAAATATAAAATAACAGATAAAGATCATGAGGCGGTCCGCGATCAGCTTGTCACCATGAGGGTGAATGGAGGATTCCCATATATCACTGTCCAGGATGGTGATTATGTGAAGGGTGGGGAACTTTACTTAAAACACCATTATGAAGAAGTTGAACTCGATGTCGGGTATTTGGAAAAAACACTGCCTTATGTTTATCAGCTGTGGGGGCGGAATGTCCACATAGAAACGAAAGTTGAGGGACGGGATGTTGTTTTCAGCTACGGTGGTAAAAAAGTACAGAAGAAATATCTATAGAACGTAAACTGCTCTTTTAAAAGAAAGAGCAGTTTTTTTGTGCGTTTGAGCATGTCAGAGACTTAATAGACTTAATCGGTAAGAAATCGACAAAACCTCTCCCTTCATTTGACAACGTCGAGAAAAGGAATTTGATATAATGACGGTAAGATTTACCTTCCTATAAAAAGAGGTGAAATGGATGAAAAAAGTGCGCGTGGCTATATTCGGTTTGATTGCTGTATTGATTGCCGCTGTCTTTTTTTATGTAGACAACAAAGAGGTCAACGCACTGAAAAACAACCAGACCTATCCGATGGTGGAAGCCCCCCGACAACACCCCGAACCTATTACGGTTTCTTCTCAGGAAATTGGGGATACGAAAGTCCATTTGACCAAGCTTTACAGCAGGAACGATGCAAAAGGACTATATCTTGGAATGTGGTATGGAGACAGAAATGCGGTGATGAAAAATAAGGAAAAGGATTGGTTGAGAGAGAAAGGTCATATAGAATTTTTAGTAAAAGCTGTCGATTCCAACGGCACCACGTATAATGGACACACGATTGGCACCAAGGAAGGCACGTTCACCACGTTCCGGTATATCCAATTTGATGACTTCCGCTATGACAAGGAGCTGGACGAGCTTGATTTGGCTTTTTATCCTATGATGGATGATGGTAAGGGAGGGGTCCCCTACGAACATCCCTGGTTGGAAACCACTGTAGAAGTGGAATGATTAAAGCTTGCCAGCGCATAAGATAGCATTGAAGAATGTTAGTGGAAAGGTTCTTTTTATGCTGAGCTTAGACACAGGTCTAGGCTCTTTTTTTCGAATAAACAATGGTCAATGAAAAGGGGACTCCTAATGAGATATTCTCGTGTCTTACTAAAAATTAGTGGTGGTGCCTTGAAAGGGGACAGCAAGGACAGCTTCGACAATCAACGACTGGACCATATCGCAAACGAAATTCTCTCGCTTCTAGAAAGTGGAATGGAGGTTGCGGTCGTCGTCGGAGGTGGCAATATCTTCAGAGGTAGAACCGCTGAAGACTGGGGGATTGAACGGGTAGAGGCTGACAATATAGGTACAATCGGCACGATTATTAATAGTCTGATGCTAAGGGGTGTGTTGAAGAAAAAATCAAAAAAAGAAATTCGGGTCATGACTTCCATACCAGTGGCAAGTGTAGCTGAGCCGTATATTCGTTTGAAGGCTTTGCATCACCTGAGTAAAGGAATGGTCGTCATTTTGGCGGGAGGGAACGGGCAAGCTATACCACCAAAAGTACAACTTGACCCGTCAATTATTGGATACTTTCGAACCAAATCGGCTTAGGTCTTCCAGGAGCATATCCAGCTTTTTCATCTCCATTCACAATAATCTTTTCGAAGATCGTATTGACCAACATCTTCTTTTCCTCATCATTCATTCCTTTCCAAAGCTCGGGTAAATCATAAGCCAAATTAACAACGACAGGGTTACTTGCTGTTTTAGGTTTGGCTTGTGCCTCCAAATCTTTCTCCTTTTGACGTAACTCATTTATATTAGCGTTCAATTCCTCAATAGAAATCAGATCGTTGAGGTACATATCTTTATACTTTTTCATTCTTCTCTGTATGAACTGAATCTGCTTTTCAATATCATCGTGATCAGAGTCTACTTCAGTTGCTTCCTTCATCACACCTTTGATGAAATTATCATAATTGGAAAGAAAATAACCTTCAATATGTTCTTCCGTGAAAGCAATCATCTTGCAGCCATTTGAATTACCAGTACAACGATAGCGCTTCTTACCTTTGGATTTAGTCCCGACGATAGGTGAACTACACCGTGAACAACGTAAGACACCGCTAAAGATGTAATCGTTCCAGCGGATTTTCTTTTGGCCGGCGCGTTTCTCTAACACCTCTTGTATGAAAGCAAATGTTGAATCATCAATGATTTTAGGTTGTGGGCCTTCGTATAAGGTTTGTTCGGAAAAAGGCTTAGTAGTTCCGTCTTTCCCTTCATTAAAACGGAACTTTCCGATGTAAAATGGATTCCGTGCAATGTAATGAACAGCATCTTTACGCCACTGATCACCACTACGTGTTTTATATCCCATGTCATTCAACATTCTTGCCACTGAGTTAATCCCACGACCAGCTATAAGTTCAAACACTTTTTCTACAACCTTCGCTTCCTCTGGAACAATTTTAAATGTCCCTTCGTGATAGGTATAACCGTAGGGGACCGGTCCGCCAGACCAGCCACCTTCCATAAGACGTCGCTCCATCCCGAACCGAACTCGCTCTGCCAGGTTCTCGCGCTCCCACTGTGCCATAGCAGCAACTAACGTAATAAACAGTCGACCAGTTGCTGAGGTGGTATCATAAACCTCTGTGGCAGATTTAAAGCTACATTGATTCTTATCTAAGGTTTCAAGGAGTTCGTATAGATCGACCACTGAACGTGTAAGCCGATCTAAGCGATAAACCAGGACGACATCGATTAAATCTCTCTCAACATCACGCAAAAGTTCTTTAAGCTTGGGACGATTCAAATCTTTAGCTGATTCACCTTCATCACGATAAATCTTTGCTACTTCCCAATCTTGAGACAAAGCAAAAGCCCTTAGCTTTTCTTCTTGTGCCCGTAGAGAGAAACCTTCAGTTGCTTGTTCTAATGTACTGACTCGGACATAGATTGCCACTCTCATATATAGTTCCTCCTTTTTAATACCATAAATTAAGAATGCGATCTCGTTCGGTACATTTTCTCTGCATTTCAATTAAATAACGCTCTTCTTGTCTCTTGTTCTCATATTGCTTTAAACGTTTAACGGCCACTTCGGCCGTTACTTTGAATGTTTTTTGAATCAAACGTGTCGCTTTATATATATCAAAGGGAATATCCATTTCCTCTAGCATGAATGTCGGTACACAAAAGTGAAAAGCAAATGCATCAGCTTTCCATTCCTGGTATTCTCTAAAAAGTTCTGGCATCCCATATTGCTGGCCACAGTCCATTAGTACATGAGCCAGTTCATGACCGAAATCCAATTTTTGTTCATTTTTAGAAAGTGCGTTGTTCAAGAAAATGTATCCTTTCTTTTCTATAACCATCGCTTCACTTGGTTTCTCCCAGTATTCTAAATCAATATCCAAATTTCTGGCGATTAGTTCAATGTCTAATTGATCAGGTTTCGACACTTGAATTGAATTTAGGAGTTTAAAAACGTAGTTTTCTAATGAAGTATAAAGAATCATATTGACCCACCTTTTAGGAACGTATGTTCGGTTTCGCGGTAAAAAGAAATGCGTATTTCTACGCATAAACATAAAATTATATTCTATTATTTAATACCATCTTTCTCTTTTGCCTCTTCCCAGCTTAATACCTCAAATTCAACCCTTTTTTCTTCTGAGGTATTTTCATAAGAAGCAGTGTCGAACACAGGTTCTAAAATTAGTTTTATATTATTAATCTCTTTTTCAGCGTCGTTTAGTATCCACCAAACTTGCCCCTCTTTTGTAACTTTACCGTAAAAATCACCACCGACTTCACCGGAAAGGAAGAGATCTGACGTTACCTGTTCCCCGGTGTCAGTAACAATCGTTGATTGGTTTGGGTGGAAAGAAACATCTTCATCGGAAGTATTTTCGGCAATCATATCCATTACTACAACTTTTACTTTATTTTTTCCGTTGAACAAATTCTTCATTTCATCAATAGGTTCGATTTGCATTACACCTACGCTACCTATAGTTAATTTCATGCTTCCCATTTCTATCGGTATAAGTGGATCATCTTCGTTTCCATTTATCCCGACCTCTTCGCTATAACCAACTCCAGTGATTTTGATATCTCCGAATTCTGGGTCAGTCATTTCTCCATTTTCGTCCACTAAAGATCTTATGGAGCTTTCATCTGTATCACTTTCATTACTTGTTGCTTCAACTTCTTCGCTTTCAGTGTCCTGACTCTCCGACTCATCTGCTTTAGAATCACTAGAAGAATCTTTTTCCTCGGTTGGTGGTACTTCGGATTGCTGTTCTTCTCCTCCAGACCCATTAGCCTCTGCGCCATCTCCCCCGGCGCATGCTGCTAAAGCAATAATTAGAAGGCCTAAAGATAAAACTGTTAGTAATTTTTTCATAATTTCCTCCCCAGAAAATTTAATTACTTCAGATTTAACCTCATTATAATATAACTTACATTACTTTTTTTTATCTTTTTTCTTGATGATTTCCCACATAGCTCGTAGCTTTTCTAAATCTTCTTCATCTGATTGCGGCAGTTCACGGTAAAAGCGATCTAATTCCGGATTGTTCGCGAACGCTTTAAATTCTTCTTCCTCTGATAAATGAGGTGTGTCTGATCTTCCTAATAAATAGTCCGTGGTCACCATTAAAGAATTTGCAATTTCAATGAGGATGTCAGGTTCTATTTTTTTCTGGTAACCAGATTCAATTTTATTCATCTTAGTTTGTGAAATATTTACTTTATGTGCTAATTCTAGTTGCTGAATGCCTTTTTCATCTCTGATTTTTTTTATTCTTTTCCCTACATCCATATAACCACCGTCCTGTTGCCTATTTTACGGTTTCTAAAAAAGAAATCAATATTTTATTCTAAAAAAGAAACTTTTAGTGTTGACTTTCTGTTTTAGAATAATTATACTTGGACTAAGATTTCTAAAACAGAATATTTGAAAGGAGGTTTACACGATGAAAATCAACCTTGAATTAATCAAAAAGACCAGGAGTGAACGCGACTATACAATATATGACCTCGCGGAACATCTAGGATTAAGCGATGGATCTCAATACTGGAAAAGGGAAAATGGTCATTACAAATTTAAAGCTGATGAGCTAATCCTTATTTCCCAAAAATTTGATATTCCAATTGAGAAACTTTTTTTATCGACCGATTATTCTAAAACGGAAATTTTGTCTAAGGAGGTGATCTAGGTGAATGAAACCGTTGAAAAGGTCATAACCGAATTGTCTAACTACATTATAGATATTCGAAATGGTAATTGCTCCAGCGAAGAGCTGCAACTCTTGCCGGAGCTAGTAAGTTCTTTAGCTAAGTTAAATAGTTCTAATCTTTAACAGGGTTTGAGACCACTGAATAAATTTCTTTGTAGTAATTATTCAATTCAGATACTTTTCTTTGGTTGTACACTTCAAGATCCTCATCGCTTTTTTTCGCGAACCTTAGAACTTTTTCTTCAACCATTTTCATTAATAGTTCTTTAGCAATCTCTTTATTTTGATCAGCCAATATTGGCACCTCCCTTCCGACATACACCATTCGACAGAAAGGGAGAAATTACCTTTAAGGATGTGAATATATGAATCAACTAACTGAAATGTTCGATAACCAAGAACTAAGAATTGTTCAACAAGACGAAGAATCATTTTTCTTACTAAAGGATGTATGCGAAATTCTAAGCCTCGGAAACCCAAGGCAAGTAAAAACACGGCTGGAAGATGAAGTCATTTCAAATTACCCCATCCAAGATTCACTAGGTAGAACTCAACAAGCAACATTTGTAAATGAAGATGGTCTTTACGATGTCATTCTCGATAGTCGAAAACCTGAAGCGAAACGATTTAGAAAATGGGTCACTTCAGAAGTGCTTCCTTCGATTAGAAAAACAGGCGAATATTCCAATGTCCGTGTCCTAGACGAACGCCAATCCGTTATCCAGTCAATGAAACTTACTATAGAAACTTCCGAGCGTCAGGATGAAATGCAGAAAGTCGTTAATCAACATGCGACAGATATCGGTGAACTGAAAACAAAAGTGGATGAACAAATCACACTGCATCACGGCGAACAACGCCGTCTTCAAAAAGGTGTAGCTCGCCGGGTGTACGAGTTCACTAATGATAAGAAAGAAGACAGTCGGTTGTTCAGAGAAGCCTATAGAGAAATTAAAGATCGCTTTGGAGTAGCGAGTTATAAAGATGTGAAGCGCAAGGATCTACAAAGCGCCATTGCATATATCGAAAACTGGATTCCAAGGCAGGTGAGTTGAATGTCTCTTAAACCAGTTGTCCTAACAGAAGGTCAAAACAAAGCGATTCTCCGGATTGTGGAAAAACACCTGACCAGGATTCACGGCCGCCCAATAAAGTTGGAAGAATCGAGATCTTCTAAACAAAAGAAAGCTCAGTGACTTTTCTTACATCTAGATTAACACCATGACAACTAAATATTGGTACCTCTTACGGTACAAAGGAGTGATTGAAATGAAGAGGAGCAAAGCTGCTCGGATGATGAAAGAGGCGCGGGTGCATAGCGGTAAAACTCAGCAACAACTATCGATGGACATGTTCCAATCACGTGAGTATGTAGCCAAGCAAGAGAATGGAGAAAGAAAGATTACTCCATCAACAGTCCAACATTTCACAGAGAAAAACAACAATCCATGGTTGGCTCTTGAAGCAGCCTTTGAATACACAGGGTGGGGAGTAACACGAATGGATGGACCGGCTGTAGACCTTCATCGTTCAGCCGTCAGAGAGAAAGCAATGGAAGAATTGCGTGAGGCTATCGTAGCGATGGAAAAAGTGAAGCTAACCAAGAATCCTTCCTTTACTCAATCGTTCGAACTCCAAGACATAGAACAATCAGCAAGAGAGCACATCGATGTTATTGGAGCATCAATCACTTATGTCGCAACGCTTTGTGAGCAGTATGGATTGAGTTGGACCCAGCTTTGGGAGGATCACCATCGAAAACTTCAATCAAGGGGGTACGTCACGTCATGAACAATTTGAATAATTACTTACCAAAAGATGTAGAAAGAGCAGCACAATTAACGAAAAAGTTTTGGTCACAGATGAAGGAGCTTGAAGAACAATTCACTCAAGGAAACATCGATAAAGCGAAGTATTCAGCAACTCAGATTATTCACGTCGCGAAAGATTTGGAGTTTCTTAGAGAAAGAAAAACTAACCACGATAGGCTCAGAAAAGTTGCCGTGGATATGGAGAATCAAGGGATTACGGTGGCGATCGTGAGACATGCCAAATGAGGAAAATCAACAGCACCAATGTCACGATCTGGATCATGTTCATTATAAGTCTATCAATCTTATATCTAGCTTTTGTAACTACGATTTAGGAGGCTCCAAGCCATGTATGGAAATAAGCAAAAAAATAGTCACCTGGATGGCCGTCCAGATGACTTTAACAGGAACATAAACTTAGTAACTCCAATATACCATGCATGTTAGTCGCAGAGCAAGGTATAGAGGGCGACAGGTCAGCCTGTCGTTGAGACCGGGAACGCCCCCCTATTGAAAGATGTCATCCTTTCATCCCGTTCCTGGTTTCAACGATGCGCTGGCATCAGAAAGAAGGTGAATTATGGAATTAGTAAAGTTAGATCAATATTCATGCATGAATGGTCTTTGTAGGAATGAGTTCTGGGTGAAAGTTGATGTGGATCCTGACCGGTGTCCATATTGCGGTGATGCTATTGAATTCGATTATGAAGCAAATGTAGCTACAGATGAAATTAGCGCATAAAAAAATCCACGCGGCAACGTGGATAACTTGGGTAAATATTCTTCTTCCATTATGCCCTAAATTGAAAAAAACGACAAGGAGGGCCATATGAATTTTTACGCTGAACAGCTAAGAAAGGGACGGAATGACGTTCCCATTGAGGTCAGATACGCAATTCTTTGTCAGATGATTGCGAATGATCCAGAGGATTCAAAAGATGATTTGGTCGCTTTAACAAATGAATATCAAAAATTGAAAGGGAGTGCTGTTAGTGCAAAACCTGCAACTGAATACACTGTCGCTTAAAAACTTTAAGGGAGTTAAAAAGTTTGTTGTTGAACCAGATGGCCAGAACGTTCGAATTTACGGGGACAACGCTACTGGAAAAACAACCCTGTTTGATGCTTTCACTTGGCTCTTGTTCGGCAAGGACAGCCAAAACAAGAAGGATTTCTCCATTAAGACTTTGGATGCTGCTAATAAAGTGCTTCATAATCTCGAACACGAAGTTGAAGGTGAGTTCTCACTAAACGGTACTCTTTTAAAGCTTCGGAAATTTTACACAGAGAAATGGACCAAGAAGCGAGGGTCTGCATCTAAAGAGTTTACCGGCCATACGACAGACTACTTCGTTGATGATGTGCCTAGTAAGAAAAAAGAATTTGAATCTAAGGTGTCTGAAATCATCGATGAGGATGTCTTTAAACTACTTACTTCTCCAAGTTATTTCAATGAACAATTGCACTGGCAGAAACGTCGTGAGCTTCTGTTAGAGATTGCAGGTGATGTAACAGATGAAGAAGTTATTAAAAGCAATCCTAATCTGAAAAAGCTCCTAGATTTCCTAAACGGTCGCAGTATTGAAGACCATAAGAAAGTCATTGCAGCTAAGCGTAAAGAAATAAATCAAGAACTTGATCGTATCCCTGTTCGAATTGATGAAGTCAATCGCTCAGTGCCTGATATTAGTGAACTGGATCAGCAAGCTCTGAATGATGAAGCGAACCACATCCAGTCTCTAATTGATGATAAGCAAGAGGAAATCACTCGTATCAAGAACGGTAGCCAGGTAAGCGAGAAACAAACGAAGTCTCGTGAGATTGAAGGACAGCTGCTTGAAATTAAAAACAAACAAGCTGACTTGAACCATAACAAGACCAGCGGTAAACGGAATAAATTGAACGGATTAGCCAGAGAAGTGGACAGCCTTCAAAGAGATATTGATAAGAGAGAGCATGCAGTCAAATCGAACAGAGACCAACAAGAACAATTGGATAAAGAAATGAAGGAGCTCCGGGAGCAATATAACAAAATTAATGCTGAAGAATTCGAATCCAATCACGAAGAAAATTGCCCTACATGCGGACAATCACTTCCTGAAGAGCAAATTCAGGAGGATCATGAAAAAGCTAAAGCTGAATTCAATAAGAAAAAGGCGAACAAGCTTGAATCTATCAATGAACAAGGTATCCAGAAGAAAGAGAGAAAAACGGCTCTTGGTGTTGAGAATGGCAACCATGACACTGCTCTAATCAATCTTAGATATGAACTTAAAACGAAAGAAGAAGAGTTGGAGAAAGTGAATGAAGAACTCCAGCAACTTGAATCTAATACAACAGACTATCAAGAGCTTCCTAATTACAAAGCGAAATTGGAAGAAAAGCAAGCTGTTGATCAAGAAGTTGGTCAATTGAGAAACAATGTACAAGAATCGGTCGATAAGGCTCAGTCGGAGCTTGAGGACCTTCGACGTGAAAAGAGTGCTATTGATCAAGACCTAGCGAAATTCGTTCAATTGGCGTCCAGTAACAAGCGAGTGAAAGAACTGGAAGCTGAACAAGAGAAGCTTGGTGAAGAATACGAGCAATTAGAAGAGCAGCTATATCTAACAGAAGAATTCATTCGATCTAAAGTGAACCTATTAACAAGCAAAATCAATGATAGATTCAATCAGGCGAACTTCAAGTTGTTTAAAGAAAACATCAATGGCGGCTTAGAAGAGACCTGCGAGACGTTGTATGACGGTGTTCCGTACAGTTCCGGACTAAATAATGCAGCGAGAATCAATGTCGGTCTGGACATCATCAATACTCTATCTGAACACTATGGCATCCAGGTACCGATCTTCATTGATAACGCGGAAGCTGTCACTGATCTAATCAATCTGGACACACAGACCATCAGCCTGGTAGTAAGCGAACCAGATAAGAAACTAAGAGTCGAATATGCAGAAGAATTGGAGTTGGTCTAATGCCGGAATTTGATGTAATCAAAGCTCTTAAAGCCCAAGAAAAATATTGTGAGGAGTCAGGTGCTCCTCACTTTGCTCCCAAAGGTGGAAGCTGTTGGAACTGCAGGAAAAACATTTATGAACATTATCATTGGAAATTTGATAAAGGGAACCGATCTCCTGCAACTGCAGAAGAATCAAATATGAGAACAGGGATTTCAGTAAAAGAAGCTGCATCCACGTTAGTAACTGGATGCCCTCACTGCAATCGAACTTATTGTGATTAATAAATTGGAGGCGATTTAATTGAGTCAAAACAAACAAGAACTAGCAATGATAAAGAAAGATACCGTCGATGTGGTAGCTGGTAAAGTCAAACAATTTCAAGAGAAGGGTGAGCTTCACTTTCCAGCCAATTACAGCCCTGAAAATGCCATGAAAAGTGCTTGGTTAAAACTCCAGGAGGTCAAAGCGAAAAGCGGTAAAGATTATGTTCCTGTTCTACAACATTGTACGAAAGACAGTGTAGCAAACAGCCTTCTGAACATGGTTGTGCAAGGGTTGAATCCTGCAAAAAACCAAGGGTATTTCATTGCATACGGTAAGTCCCTGACTTTCCAACGGTCTTACTTCGGAACTATGGCTGTAACAAAGCGAGTGACTGGAGCTAAAAGTATTGATGCAGCTGTCATTTATGAGGAGGATAAAGTCGATTACGAAATGAAGGCAGGTAAGATCACAAGCCTCTCTCATAAACAACAATTCAATAACATTAACAAGGATAAAATCACAGGTGCTTATTGCATCATTACTCTTCCGAATGGAGAAGAGTACACCGAATTGATGACTATGGAAGAGATCCGAAAAGCTTGGAGCAAGTCCCAGATGTGGGGCAAGGAACAGACAAAAGAAAAAGAAGGCAGTACGCATGATGAATTTAAACAAGAAATGGCCAAGAAAACGGTTATTAACCGCGCTTGTAAGAAGTTCATTAACTCCAGTGATGATAGCAGTTTAGTCATTGATCACTTCAATCAAACGGATGAATCAGTAGAAGAAGCTCAGGTCGAAGAGGAAATCAACAGTAACGCAAACGGGGATTATATCGATGTTGAGTACACGGAACCTGAACCGGATCCAGAACCAAAGCAGGTGGATGAATCCAATGATGAGAGTTTCCAGCAAGCTATAGATGACTTTGAGAAAGAACAGCAAGCAACGTCAGGACCGAGCTTTTAATGATTGAAGTCAAAGCCCTCGCTTCTTCCAGTAAGGGGAACTGCTATCACATTACGGATGGCAAAACCCCCTTGCTCCTAGAAGCAGGAATCAAATTTAAAGAGATCCAGAGGAAGTTAGACTTCCAGACTTCCAAAATCAAAGCTTGCCTGATTACTCACGAGCATAAGGACCACTGTGCAGGAGTTCAGGACATGCTTAAGAACGGAAAGAACTGCTACATGTCCAAAGGGACGGCAGAGGCCATCGGTGTTGAGGGACCCCGAGTAAAGCCTATAAAAGCAAGAGAATCATTCACGGTCGGAACATGGACCATCATGCCCTTTGAGGTCGAACACGATGTATCTGAACCATTGGGGTTTCTACTGGCTAATGAGGACGGAGATAAGCTCTTATTTGCCACTGACACCTATTACATTCGATACAAGTTCAAAGGCCTCACACATATCCTCTGTGAGTGCAATTACAGCTTAGACATACTTAACAAGAATATTGCAGCCGGCTATGTTCCGAAAGTGATGAAAAAGAGACTATTACGTTCGCACTTCAGCTTAGAGAACGTCAAAGAATTCCTGAAGGCGAATGATCTACAGAAGGTTAGAGAGATATGGTTGTTGCACCTCAGTGACAACAACAGCGACGAGAGACGATTTAAAGATGAGATACAAGCATTGACCGGAAAGCCTGTGTACGTGCCATGAACCAAAAGACAATAGCCATTCCTCATATTTACGTCTGGATGGTTGAAGGGACCAGCTCACCAGGGCAGCTATTCAAACGTTACGTGCAAAGTTACGTGAGAAATACTTGCCCTGGATGGGAGCTGGTGAAGATTCAGAAGATGGACGCCATTATTAAGAAAAAATAAAGCCTATTAAAGGAGGGAGGAGGGCTGATGCAGGGATGGATTAAATTACATCGCAAGCTGCTCCTGAGTGATATTTTTCAAAATGAAAAGATGCTCAAAGTATTTATTTATTGCCTCACTAAGTGCTCACACAAAGAAACTGAGGTAAGGATCGGGAAGCAAAAAGTTCTCATTAAACCTGGTCAATTTGTCTATGGAAGAAAGAAAGCAAGCATTGAAATGAACATGAAAGAGTCCACCATCAAAGATTACATGAACACTCTAAAAGAAGATGGAGTCATAACAGTAGAATCCACCAACAAATACAGCATCGTAACCGTTGTTAAATGGGGGGATTATCAATCTCATGATGATGATACCACCAACAAAATGACAGCAGAATACCAACAAAATGACAGCAAAATACCAGCAACGCACCAACAGAATACCACATACAAGAATGTAAAGAACTTAAAGAATGATAAAGAAGAATTAGATGATGATGAAAAGGGGACCGAAAATCCGCACACGTTCTATGAGCAAAACTTTGGAATGCTGAAACCATTCGTCAGTCAGAACATCACGGAATGGTCTAGCGAAATGTCTGACGAGCTTGTGGTCGCATCTATGAAACTAGCAGTGAAAAACAACAAGTCACACTTTGGGTACTGTGAAGCGATATTAAGAGACTGGCAATCAAAAGGCGTTCAGTCATTGGAAGATGCTCGTGCGGTACAAAAAAGCATCCAGCCAACAAATCAATCTAATGTAACGCCGATCAGGAAGACAGAAAAGAAATATAACTATGGATTTTAGGAGGGGAGCCATTGGAAGGATTAACTCATGAAGGACAGATCAAGCCACCTAAAAAACATGTCACTGGATCATACACATGTGAAGGCTGCGGGCAATTTGTTGAGGAAAGCCAAATGGAGATTCCGGTGGGGCCTCGCAAGGGAGAATGGATTGAGGTAGCTGCTGGATGCAAATGTGAAGATATCGCTCTCGCTCAACAAACTTTGAAGCAGAGAGATGAAGCTATATTGAAAAAGACCTTCAAGGTTTTTGATCAGCACTCTTTGATGAATAAGTCGCTGCAGAAGGCAACCTTTGATAGTTACCAACCACCTACAGCCAAGCTAAAACAAGCGAAAGATGACCTGCTTGATTACGCCAACAACTTCACGGAAGACTCTAGCAATCTTCTGATTGCAGGACCATACGGAACAGGAAAGAGTCACCTGGCTGTATCCATAACAAAGCGGCTCATGGAGCAGGGAAGAAGATGCCTGTTCTTATCAGTACCAAAGCTTTTCACCAAAATTAAACAGACCTACAACGATGATAGTGAGTTCAGTGAGAACCAAATCTTAGAGCTCATTCAAAATATGGATCTCTTAGTCTTGGACGACCTTGGTACAGAGTACACCAATGCCAAAGACGGTCAGAACAGCTGGGGTCACACAAAGTTGTTTGAAGTTTTGGATGATCGGTCGGGGAAACCAACGATTTTCACAACGAACCTACCTAGTGATCAATTGGAAAAGAAGCTGAACGAACGAAACTTCTCCAGGCTCATGGATGGAACGGAAATTATAAAAATGGACGGACCTGATTACCGTCGGAAGGGGTTTTAAAATGTGTGAGATATGCCACGGAAGAGGAGTCCGTTACGATTACGACCACTCAGCTACTTATGTGAACCCTTGCCCGAATGCTGAGTGTCGGTTGGCGGCTCAGGAACGGTCGAAGAAAGAAATCAAGCGACTCAAGGCTGGCTTAGCAAAGCAGAAGGAAGTGTCTGCATGAAAGTCAGTGAGCTAGATTATAAAACCAAGCACGTAATTGATCAGCTAAACGCTATGGGTTTCACGGATACAGATGGGCTCAGTTACGACGAACTTGTGAGCAAGCTAGCAATGGCCCGGGCGATGGAAGTGGATGTTACCAGTGATCAAAATAAATGGTTCTAGGAGGGGTTGAATGGGCAAGAAAGACCGTCCACTTTGCAAAATATGCGGGAAGCGTACCAACCAGTACACCTGGAAGACTGGACTTTGCTCCAAATGCTGTACGTCCGCAAATAAAGCTAGACATGCTGCGAAGCAAGGTGCACTGTCTTTAGAAATTATCGAAGGTGAAAATCCTGGAGTACGGATGAAGAACGGTGATGGAGAAACTCTTTTTGAAAAACGGATTAAATAAAGGAGCGTAAATTATGAATCTATCAAATGAACACTCTCATGCGGCTCCTACACAATTATCGCGAGGTGTCGCTGAACGAAAGCAGCAGCTTATTCACAGGCTTTGGACAATGGGATATACAGAAGATCGTGTAGGTAAGAAATCAGAAGATATGACACTCACAGAGCTGGAACAGATACACATCAATTTGAATTGTCAGAAGGCTAAGGAGTTGGAGTTATGATTTCGTTCACTGTTCTGGGGGAGCCGGTTGCTCAAGGTAGACCGAGGGCCGGCAAAAGCAAAAAAGGAAAAACGATTCTTTATGATCCGAAGAAATCCAAGGACTTTAAACAGTATGTCGGACTGGTCGCTTCTCAACATGCTCCATCAGAACTTTTAGAGGGGCCACTGAACGTCCGAGTTAAAGTGTATAAGCCTTTACTCAAGAACTTCTCGAAGAAGCGTACAGCAGAGGCTGAGGCAGGATTATACCGTCCAGTGACTAAGCCGGATGTCGATAATTATGCTAAGGGTATTAAGGACGCTTTGAACAAAGTGATTTGGAACGATGACAGTCAGGTAGTGGAGTTTACAATCAGCAAGTGGTATAGCTCTAAGCCAAGGATTGAGGTTGAAATAAGCGAGGTGGTTGTATGAATGCGAAACAGATGATCAATTATATGAAGAGTTTAGAACCAGGTGAAATGGACGTTTTTAAGTTGGAAGGGGCGTTCTTTGAAGTTAAAAGACTGGATCTAGAAGACGAAAATGAAGTGATGGAAAGTATTAAAAATGCTCCGAGATAATTTTAAAGTAAAAGGTTACAAAGTCATTAGATGAATGACTCCCAGAATGAAGAGAAAGAGAGCGATAATCAAAAAAGAGAATATTAAGAGTAGTTTCATTGAGGCAACCTACCTTCGCCAAAAGCTTTACATGTAGAGGTTTTATTATTTCTTCTTATCATATTTATGAGTGAAATATAATAGAGCACCTAAAATTAAAAAAGCGCTAATTAAAATAACAATGCCTATATAATCATCGCCACCTAAAAGCTCGAAATATAGAAAAAACATTAATAGCACCTCTTGATTATTAAGGTAGGGTGAATCATTCATCTTAACTATATCTTCTATATTTATATGTAGTAATCTAAGCGGAAATCAAAAAAATAACCAGTTGAATTTAGAAAATGAAGGTTTGAAGTTATTTAATTCCTCGACCCTAATATAAACAATACCGCTAAAACAAAATAAAGAAAAAAGTAGATGATCATCAAAATTGTATTTCCCATTTGAATCACCATTCTTTTAGTAGTTATAAATCATTATATTCAGTAACAATTCGATATTGTTCACACTTATTTTCTTATAAGAAAAACAATAACATCGTACATCCTATGTCAAGGCGCTGAGTTGATTTAGGAGTTTATCCAACCTTTGAGATATATTTAAGACTTCTTCATAGTCTGCTTCATTTATATAGGCTTCATACATTTCTTGGCGGACAGATTCTATTTTCTTTTCTAATTGTGAAATATCGTCCATAGTAATCCTCCAAATTTAATCATCCAACTAAGGTTAACACATGTCTATGCAGTGCCGTGTTTTCTGGAAGAATTCTTATTTTGTCAGTTTGAAACAGGTAAAAGGTTACAGGGAATATATCCCTAACTGATTAAATAAAAAAGGCCAAAGAATAAATCTCTGACCAGTTGGGTGAAATGGGTTATCTTTTTAAATCTGATTTGATCCTGGAGATAACGATTGGTAAACGTTTAAAATAAGGTTTTTGTATGAAGTCATAGGCTCCATTTTTAGCAAATTTTTCAATAGTGAATTTATCACCTAATGATGAGCAAACAATAACAATTACTTGGGGATTGATTCGCTTTAGCTGAATGAGAGTTTGTAACCCATTCATCTTAGGCAACACAAAGTCTAATATAACTATGTCCGGTTCATGGTTCTTAAACTCAATAACACCTTCTATACCATTAGCAGCTTCAGCAATCACGTGAATTGATTCTATTTCTAACACTTTTTTTAGCCAGGATCTCATGAATGAAGAATCGTCAATAATTAGTGCATTTATAATAAATTCGCCCTTACGTCTTTTTCTCTATACTACCCTTATTGTTCACCCTGACGTAACAATATCAAAGAGTATTATCTTAGTATAGTTAATTTCGTAAAATGGGACAAAAAAAGCCAGAGCATAAGCCCCGGCTAAAATGAATCTGACAATCTCATTATAGCACACTTCGAGGGGGCTTATACATTGGCGGATGCAGCGAAAAAACTAGGAACTACAGCTGAAATAGATTTGATGGAAAACGGTGTTTATGTTGTGAAGGATGGACAGGTGGTCAAGGCCCCAGCTCCTGAGGAGGGATACGGGGCTTTGACGATCAACTGGCAGGGCGGAAAACCTTGTCACGGGAAGATGGAAGAAACATTTAAAATCTAAGTATTCACATTTAATAAGAAAACTCTTAAGCCGATGAAGTAAGTAGATGACTAAAGGGGGATTTTCCATGCCGGTAAGAAAAATTGAACGTAATAAAAAAGAGTGGAGTAGGTTTAATTTTAAAGCTCACATTAATAGTATGGCTAAACATTTAAAAGGCTATCAATATATAAATGAATGGAAAAAATACTGGAATGAAAAGTTGACAGGAGAAGACCTAAGTATAAAGAAGAAAATAAATGAGAATGCCTACTTTGATCATTTAGCAGATATAGACAAAGAAGATATCAGAGACCCGGAACGTGGAGTGGAGGTATTTCAGTCATCTTACGTGAGTGAGTTTGGAGAGTTTCATTATCATTTTAACGTGGAAGCTATAAATAAATTAGTCAATGAAAGGGAAGTTCCTTTAGAAAAGGTAGAAATTGACCACCTTTATATTGACCCTGATACCGAATACCACGAAAGTAAAATATCTGATAAGAGACACCCTATATTTTTAAGGTGGTTTTTAGTTAAAGAACCTATAATTTGCGTAGATGGGAATAAAAGAATCCTAAGTAATTTAAGGAAAGGAAAAAAGGAATTCAATGGGTTCCTATTAAGCCCTCTAAACATATCAAAAGATTTATTCTTGTTTGATGTTGACTACTGGTTTTATGTATACACCAGTGAAATTGAAATAATATCAAGAGGGTTAAACGCTGGTTTACCTCATAATCAGATACATCAATATACACTGAATAATCGCTAAATATTGCTTATCGGAAAAACCGAGAGCACTGACTACAGGTTGCAAACATGCAGCTGTTGTTGGTGTTCTTTTTTTATTCTATGCAACTGTTTTATCCAAATACTTAGATTTTGGTAACCAAAGGAGACATGTGGAATGAGCCAGCAACTGCGTGAGCAACTCAAACAATATAAACGCAAACATAACATCCAGACTCCTCACCCTAAGAAAAAGAAAGAAGACTTTAGCACACGAGATATTGAGGAACTTATGGGGATGAACCGCCCGACATACAGAAGAGGTCGTGGTGGGGCTATAAAGCAAAAATAGGAGGTGTCTTATGAACAAGAAGCAGATTGAGAATGCACTACGTGATTATAACTGGATGATAAACGAGATTAAGAGGCAAAGAGAACTGCTCGAAGATGCTGGAACAAATTTAGTCGCTCAGTCTGGAATTGAATCGACCCTTCCTAAAGCGCAAGGGGAAATCGGTGATCCGGTGGCGCGTGAGATCGTTCGCCGTGATAAAAAATATACCTGGGTCCATAAGCTCGAAGTGAAAGTGACATTCATCCAGGAGCGCATGGCTGTAATTGAAGAGGAAAGGGAAAAGGCTGTTCTGGAATGTCTGCTGGATGGTATGAGTATGGTCGCTATTAGCAGGCATATGGGTCTTTCAAGAAGACATATATATAATTTGAAGGATAACGTGGTAGAAAAATTATCAAAAAAAACCAATTACTCACTACCAAAGGCCAATTGTTCATAATTCGACAAATTGGTATAATATTCCTCAATATCTAATTTATGCAATGGGGGATCGGGATGCAATTTAGAGCTCTTTTTTTTAATGGGATTAGAATTGATATCGCTGGACAGTATTCTCAAAGGTTAGACGGTTCATTAGTTTTGCAATTAGATAAGATGATGCCATCCACAGAATTACGTAGGCTGATATCAGAAGGTATTTCATATTTATGGTTAGGAAAGCCAGGTGGAGAACAATGGGAAGTACATAAAGGGCCATTCTGTTTGTATGAAAGGTTTGGGCTTCTTATACTTTCACCTAATAAATGATTTCACATATTGCACACTTTTCCCAAAAGATGACGTATACACTTAGGATTGTGTAAACTGGATGGCAGGACGGACTGGCAGACATCCATGGCCAGGAAACATGAGTAACTTATTTATGAGGCACCCTTGCGGGTATCTTTTTATGCAGGAAATTCCATATCCTTGTCGAAGATGTAGGCGAGGAGGATGGTATAAGTGATCACAGAAACTTTTAGGCAAGAGATATACCAACATTTAAGTAACGATTTTACGCAATCTGAGGACTTTACAATAGACGCAGTGACTAAATCTAATAGCAAGAAGCTATTAATTACTTATAGGTATCTAAAACATTACAATATGGAGATTATAATTGATGGAAATGACTTTAGGGCTTGGTATGTACCCGGTGAAATACTACAAAGAGAATATTTCCCCGCAAAGGACAAAAGTGATTTATTAAATTGTATTGAAGAATGGGCTAAATATATTGCTGAAGAGTTCAAGTCTACACCTACACATAAAAAGTTTGTAGAGCACGAAGCAAAGATTCAGGATATTGAAGATTTTCTTGCTGAGTCTAAAGATGAATCATTTAAGAATAGTGAAATTGAAGAACTTAAAATGAGATTAGATAGCTTGCAAAAAGAATTTGAAACTAAAATTAATAAAGACTTAGAAGAGGATAGGGAAAAGGAAAAGGTTATTCGTAATTTAAGTAGAGAAATTGATATATTAAAATCCCAATCAGAATTGCTTTCTAAAAAGAACTGGTTCCTTTCATTCTCAACAAGGATGTATTTATATACGCAAAACAACCCTAGGGTTGCAAAGTTGTCAGGCTCTATTCTTCATAACTTTTTACCTGAAGGATTGAAGCAGGTAATACCAAACAACTTCATGGACTATTTGTTGGAGGAACCTAAGAACAACAAAACTAAAAAAATTGAAGATAAAGCTAATAAGTAGTATGAAGCATCCCAACAAGGGGTGCTTTTTTATAAAAACAAAATTCCTCCGATAAATATGTTAGGGGGAGATGAAATGGAATTAGTTAGTTGGGATATGATTTGGGAAGTTGCAGGTCCTTTTCTAATAATGGGAGCTGTAGCGTTGGTAGTGGGTTTAGTTTGTATTATTATTCTTAAATCAATGGAAAATGGAATATTTAAAGAATTGTTTAGAGTTCTGAGTTTTATTTTAGTGATTACCCTTCCATGGATATCATTGCAAGTATCTACTGAAATATGGGCGATGTAAAAGGTGAATGCTTCCTTTTGTCGAATTAGTTCGATTGAGGAGGTGTATTATGGCTAAGGTATTTTTGCATATTCATGACGAGGGTGAATCCAATTGGGAAAATCTTTATTACGATTTTGGAAGAGTACCAACTGAAAGTGAATTCCTTGCAACCAGTAATGATTCAGAGTGGTATAAAGTCGAACTGGTAGTTCATACGCCCTTTAGCGCAGAGTTGGAGGCAGAAGTATTTGCAGTAAAGGTATCTCAAAGAGAGGTAAAGAGAGATAAGTTAAATACGGATTTTATGCCAACAGCTTCCCAAATAGAAAATCCTTTCAAATGATTTTTAAAGCACTCCGTGAAGGGGTGCTTTTTTCATGATCACAAAACAAACTTAATTTATGCTGGAGGTGGGTGAAATGTAGATGGCCGAGAAGCATAAACAAGCCGAGAAGGATTACATCAAAGGCTTGAAATACAAAGAGATTGCAGAGAAACATGGCGTCTCGATTAATACCGTAAAGTCATGGAAAAGACGACATGAATGGTCCCGTGAAAAGGGTGCACCCAAAGAAAAAAGTGTGCACACAAAAAAGAATAGTGTGGGAGCTCCTAAAGGGAGTAAAAACGCAATGGGTAACCGTGGAGGTTCAGCGCCTAAAGGGAACAACAACGCTGGTTCACACGGTTTTTTTCGTACCATTTTTCCAGATGACGATGAAACCATGCAGATAGTCGATGCTATAAGTGAGAAGTCTCCGGTGGATATGCTTTGGGAGAATATTGTAATTAAGTACACAGCCATTGCTCGAGCGCAAAAATTGATGTATGTCACTGATCAAGAGGACATGACCAAAGAAGTTAAGAAAACAGAGGCTTCTGATGGTGAATCTTTCTCAACAGAAAAAGAAGAGTGGGAGATCCAATTTGCGTGGGATAAGCACGCTACATTCCTCACAGCACAATCTCGTGCCATGAGTGAACTCCGATCACTGATTAAAGACTTCATTCTACTTAGTGGCCAAGATGATCACAGAAGAAGTCAACTCGAAAAAATGCAGCATGATATGAAAGTAACTCAAGAACGACTCGATTTGGATAAGGCGAAAGCTAATATTGACGATGGCGAATATGAGGACGATGGATTCATTGATGCTTTAGATGGTAAGGCTTCAGAGGTGTGGGACGATGATTAAGGCTAAGAAAAAGAAGCCGGCACCGTTTAAATTTAAGCCTTTCTCCAAGAAGCAGCTGAAGGTCTTAACCTGGTGGCGTAACAATTCTCCTGTTAAAGACAAAGATGGCATCATATGTGATGGTTCCGTTCGTGCCGGTAAAACGGTTGTCATGTCATTGTCTTTCGTTATGTGGGCAATGGAAACCTTTGAAGATGAAAACCTCGGAATGGCTGGTAAGACGATTGGTTCATTCAGAAGGAACGTCATCACACCTCTGAAACGCATGCTCAAATCCAGAGGGTACGTCGTAAAGGACCATAGAGCTGATAATTACCTCACCATAACTTATAAAGGGGTATCCAATTACTTTTATGTGTTTGGTGGGAAGGATGAGTCCAGTCAGGATCTCATTCAAGGTATTACATTAGCTGGAATGTTTTTTGATGAAGTGGCCCTTATGCCACAATCCTTTGTTAACCAGGCCACGGCGCGTTGTTCTGTCGAAGGTTCAAAGTTCTGGTTCAACTGTAACCCAGCAGGACCTTATCATTGGTTTAAAACCGATTACTTGGACGCTACCGATGAGAAAAACTTGCTCCATCTTCACTTTACGATGGATGATAATCTTTCCTTATCAGAGAAGGTTAAAAACCGTTTCAAACGTCTCTATACTGGTGTTTTCTATAAACGCTACATTCTTGGGCTTTGGGTGCTTGCTGAAGGTGTTATCTATGACATGTTTGATATGGATAAGCACACGACCAATGTAACTTACACCCAGTTTAAAAAGCACTATGTATCGATTGACTATGGTACTCAAAACCCTACAGCATTTGGATTGTGGGGGTTCCGCCCTGATATCTGGTATAAGCTCAAAGAATATCACTATGACGGGCGTGAAGAAAAGAAGCAAAAAACCGATCAGGAATACCTCAAAGATTTAAACGAGTTCCTGGGTGATATCAGACCAGCTGGTATTGTCGTGGATCCAAGCGCATCCTCATTTATTGCTTTACTTAAAAAGAATGGCTTCAAAGTTATTGAGGCTAAAAATGATGTGTTAGAAGGGATTCGAAATGTAGCCAACGCTTTGATTAATGGGGAAATCCTATACGACTTATCCTGTACCGAGACATTCAGAGAGTACGCTTCATACATTTGGGATAAGAAAGCAGCAGATCGCGGCGAGGACAAACCGGTTAAAGCTAATGATCACCATATGGATAGTGATCGCTATTTTGTGAATACCATAGTAGCTAGCAAATACAAGCTATCTATTAAAGAACGTTATAAAAAGCTTTACGGGAGGTGATGACCATAGGTGGAGCCAAAGCATCACGCAAATTCAAAAAAGACTTTTTACAAGTAGGAGAAAAAGGCGGAGCGAGAGATGTTCTGATGCGACAGTCCCCTCAAAAGGGAAGAGGACTCTCACATGAAGAAATCACAAACCTATATTCGAATGACCAACTCATTCAGAACATCATTGATATTCCAGCTGAGGATGCAACTCGCGAGTGGATTACCCTTAACGTTGAGGATGAAACACTAAAAAAGAAACTGGAATTGAAGTTAAGAGCATTGAACGCGCAGGAAGTGTTTCAACATATGGTGCGGTATGAACGATTACGAGGGGATGGATTTACTGCCCTGGGCCTTACGGAAACACAGGAGTTTGCATTGAGTGATCCAGTTAATCCGAAAAATGTGAAGTCAGTGGATTATTTGCACTCTTTTTCTTCAGGGAAAGTATCGAAGATGAATATGAACGACGATGTGTTTTCTCCTCAATATGGTGAGGTTGAATCGTATATGATCAAGAATTCTAAACAAAGGGAAGAGCAGGAAGTCCACCGGGATCGCATTCTTCATATGCAGACCCAAAAGCTTGAGGATGCTGACTGGGGGCAAAGCCGACTGGAACCGATGTATAAATACATTACGCTGTTTGACACGGCTGCATGGTCTACTGGCCAGATCCTTTATGATTATGTGTTCAAGAAATATAAATCTGACGATGTTGAAAGTATGAGTCCGCAAGAGCGGCAGGAAGCACAAATGCTGCTTGATTATATGTTTCGTACAGAAGCGCTTGCCATTATTGGGACCAACGAAGAAATTGCGAAAGAATCCACCAACGTATCCGGTATTGATCAGCTCTTCCAATTTGTCTGGGAGACACTAGCTGGCTCTGCGAGGATGCCGAAGAGTCATATACTAGGGCAACAGTCCGGAACGCTCACAGGGGCTCAATACGACAGTCTGAACTACTACGCAAGAATAGCGGGTATTCAGGAAAACTTTGTTCGGCCGAAAATCGAGTACCTTCTCCGATTCCTTTTGCAGTCAGAGGAATTTGGGAGTTTAATTCCGGACAAGCTCGATTGGTCTTTCAGCTTCAATCCTCTTTGGAAGCTGGACAGTCAAGCAGATGCTGAAATTCGTAAGAAGGTTGCTGAAACTGATCAGATTTATTTAAGAAACCAAGTTCTCACATCAGATGAGGTGAGAGAGAAGAGGTTCACCGGTGCTTCATTGAGTGCTGAGCTCGACTTTAGTGAAGATGAACTAACTGAATTGGAGAAGAGCATACAAGAGGCGAGGGATGGTCATGGCCAATAGCCCTCAAATGCCTCAGAGTAAGTTCCCGACGGCCATATCTGTTTCTTATTATCGTGGTATCGGTAAGCTAGTAGATCTTAATCGTAAAAACATATGGGAAACCTTCACTAAAGATATCAAACCACTCATCCATCAATACCGCACCCAAATGGATAGTGGTCTTTTTGTCGTGGATTTGGAAGGTATCCTGTCCAAGATCATGACTCTTTTACAAAAGGCAAGAGAGCTTTCAGGTCAATTTATATTCACATCTGAAACCATCAACAAACTGGCTGGGAGCTTTGTTAAATCCATCAACGCATCCCAGCGGGACACTTTTAGGAACCAGATGAAAACTGTTCAAGGAATTGACCCTATTGGTCGTGAAACCTGGTTAGAATCGTTTATGGATTCCGCAGTAAATGAAAACGTCAGCTGGATTAAAAGTATTGATCAAGACTACCACGATAAAATACAGACCATTGTTCTTCAGGGAGTAAGGCGTGGGAAGTCCATCAATGAAATGGGTGCTGAAATTACTAAGGCTTCTGGGGCCAGTAAATCCAGGGCTAAGTTCATTGCTCGGGATCAAGCTGGTAGCATTCTTGGCGATTTAACGAAGACCAGGCATACACAAGCTGGCATTGATAAGTTTACCTGGCGAGATAGTGACGATGAGCGAGTGCGAGACACTCACGCTGACTTAGATGGCAATGTCTTCACATGGAAAGATGGTGCTACGGTTAAGGGCCGCCAAATATGGCCTGGAACGGATTACAACTGCAGGTGCACAGCTGATCCAGTAATAGAATAGATTTAAGCTCACTAATGTGGTGGGCTTTTTTAGTGCTTGAAAGGGGGTGAAACATTGAGTAAGAAACAGCGCTTCGATCGGGCTTTTATCAAAGATTACAACGAAACAGACGAGGGATATCTGACCGTTAGAGCTGTTGTAACGAAGCCCGGGGTTTACCCCTATGGTCGTGACGATGGATCCATTCAGTTTGAACTCAAACATCCTGAGGACATCTATTCTGACCACACGGTTCGCTCATGTAATGCGAAGCCAGTAACGGATGACCACCCCAATGAACCGGTCCACATGAAAAACATCAAAGCCTACGGCAAAGGGATGTCTCACACGGATGCTTCTGTTCAGGGCGGGGGAATTATGGTCGGATTCACCATTTGGGATGAGGACCTTATCGACAAGATTAATGACGGTAAACGGGAAATCAGCCTTGGGTTCATGACAGATCTGGTCGCAGAAGATGGAACATACGAAGGACAGAACTACCAATTCCGTCAGACCAACGTGGATGTGAATCACATCGCCATTGTAGATCAAGGGCGTGTGGGACCGGAAGCAGCCATAAAAGGAGATTCATCTGGATGGAGAAAAGATTCAGCGGCCTGGCAGGTGGATCATAAAGAGAATAAAAGTGGAGGTGGCAACATGCCAACAATCAAGATTGATAATAAAGATTATGAGGTTGATAGCGTAGTTAAGTCACGCATCGATGCTCTGGAAACAAAAGAACAACAGCTCGACACTGTAACCAAAGAGCGTGACACGCTGCAAGGAACAGTGGATGCGAATAAAACGAAAATCGATAACCTTGAGCAAGAGCTCAAGAGCGCGAAAGAGTCCGGCCCTTCTCATGAGGACATGCAAAAGGCTGTGGATGCCCGTCTCACTTTAATTGATTCAGCCCGTAACTATCTGGATGATGACTTTGATTACACAACCAAGAGCGATAAGGACATCAAGGTTGCTGTTATTCAAAAGGCTGACGAGAACTTCAAAGCTGATGGCAAGTCCGACGAATACATTAACGCGCGTTTTGATGGCACGGTGAGTGTTTATCAAAACAATGGATTTCAAAGCACAGGCGCCAACCAGATGAAGGGAACCAATGATTCGGGCGGAGACTTGGATAAGCAACGCCAAGATCGCCTGAACCTACGGGATTCAAAATAAAAAATACAAAGGAGTGATTGTTCATGGCAATTACAGAGTACAACAAGTACATGCCAGAAGCTCAAGGTAAAGGTAAACTAGCAAACTACCAGGATTATTCTGCTGAAACCAAAGCAGCTGCAGAAGCCATCCCATATGGAGTGGCTGTTCAACTAGGAACCGATCGAGAAACAGTGAATGTCTTTGCAGGCGGTTCACCTGTGGGTATTGCTTTAGCCCAAGAACCACACGATTGGCAGGATCCTAATGCCAATGATCAACTTTACAAGGCTCAAATGCCAGTCGCTGTCGTCCGTAAAGGTCCAATCTGGGTCGAAGTAGAGGAGGATGTCAATATTGGTGATAAAGCTGTGGCTGATAATTCGACTGGCAATTTCCGTCCTGAAGGTACAGCGACATCCACCGTAGTGGCATTCCCTACAGCGGTATTTAAAACAGCAGCCCTTGCCGGGGAACTGGCACAGCTTGAAATCAACCTACCATAAAACTGAAGGAGTGAAGGTTACATGACCATCCGTAATGATGCATTGATCCGCCCGCAGGATTTAAACGCAATCGACAATACAATCTATGAAATCAATAAAGAGGAACTGAAAGCACGTACCATTTTCAATGTGAAATCTGATGTTCCAGAAGGTGCGGAAACATACAGCTATGACGTCATCAAGCGTTCGGGAGCTGCTAAAGTATTAGCTCCAGGAGCCGATGATATTCCATTAGTGGATGCGGACATGGCACGTCATACAGAACAAATTTATTCTATTGCTGCAGCCTTTCGTCTTTCTGTTCAGGAACTTCGACAAGCTCAAATGTCTGGGCAACCAGTCGAGACAACGAAAGCAGCAACGGCACGCCGTGCTATTTCTGAGAAAGAGAACCGTATCGCTTGGAAGGGGGATGCGAAGCACAACATTCTAGGGGTGACCAATGCTGAAGGCATTCAGACCATGGCTGTTCAGAATAACGAAGCTGGTTCCTCCTCTTCTTGGAAGGATAAAACAGGGCGTGAAATTGTAGCTGATCTACGCAAAGCGCGTGCAGCCGTCAATAAGCTTCCAGGACATACAGCTGATACTCTTATCGTTACCCCTGATGCTATGGAAGAGCTTGAAAAGGAGTATAACCAGTACACGGGCCAAACGGTCCTTGGGTACCTTCGTAGTCAAAGCTGGTTCTCTCGTATTGACTTTACCTCTGATCTTGAAAAGGTGGGTGATGGTGATACTGATAGCTTCCTAGTTTTTGATAGTTCACCAAACGTAGTCCAGCTATTGATTCCTATGGATATCAAACGTCACCAAGAAGAGTACAAATTCCCTAACTACAAGGTTCCATTGGAAGAGCGTACAGGCGGAGTGATCGTTCGTTATCCAATGGCAATCGTGAGAGGAGATGGAATTTAATATGTTAGTACAGAACAAAGGAAAGTACGTTCGTCACGCTGAAGGTGTCATGCTTGTTCCCGGTAGTAACGACGTGAGCGAGCAGGACTGGAAGAAGTTCAGTAACCATAAAATCATCAAGAGCTTGATTGATAAAGGTGAAATCGTCACACATAAGGTGAAAAGCACTAAAGACATGAACGCGAATCAAGCGATTGAATTAGTAGAAGACACTTTCTCGGTGGATTTGCTTGAGCAATGGAAAGCTAACGACGATCGTAAGACGGTCCTGGATGCGATTGAGGAACAACTGAAAGAGATTAAGGGTGAAGGTGAAAACGGCGAGGATGATGAGTAATGGCCAACGATACGACTCCTGACAAAATTAGGAGTATCGCCAAACATCTCAGAAGCTTATCGGATGATGATTTGAATCTATATATTGAAGATGCCAAGGCAGAGCTTGATGAGGAAAAAATTCCTGATAAATATCGGGAAAGACTCCAACGTTATCTTGCAGCTCACTTGGCATCTCTTAATGTTCGGAGAGTTGCCTCACAGAAGGTGGATGGGATGTCCCAAACGTTTTCCAATAGCGACCGCACAAGCGTAGAAAGTATGGGGTTGGATTCGACACCTTACGGTCAGGAATTCGCGCGCCTGATGAAAAAATACACAAGTCGGTCTTCGTTGAAGTTGACGGTGTTTTAGCATGCCAACAAACAACATCGGTATTCAAGTTAATCAGGATAACATTCCTGAATTCCAGAAGATCATAGAAGATTTAGGACGATACAGAATTGAAGTTGGGATTTTCGCCGAAGACGATTCTTTTTACGCAATGATTGCGAACGTTCATGAATACGGCATGACCATTAAGGCGAAGAAGAAGTTCTTAACAATTCCTCTCCCACCTTCAGAAGGACGAAGTGCCTCAGAAATAGAGGGTTTGTTTCGACCTCCAGGGACGCAAATTCTAGCCACAAGTGAAAATGGAGAGCTGACACCAATGTTCGTATTAAAAGAACAGGTGAAGATTCCAGAGCGCTCTTTCATTCGAGCTAGCTTCGACGAGAAGGAAGGCGACTGGACAAGCCTCATGGAACGGTTATTGAATAAGGTTTTTGCTTTTGAAATAACCGTGGAGCAAATGTATGAACAGCTAGGAGCGAGAGTTGTCGCTGACATTCAAGCGAAGATCAGATCCATTAGCTCACCGGCCAACTCCTCCTTAACGAAGAAGAATAAAGGGTCATCAAATCCGTTAATCGATGACGGAGGCTTAATTCAACGAATTACATGGAAGGTGGTGAGTAGCTGATGGGTCAACAAATTTTCTATTTTGATGAAGTCTTTGCTGCTTTCGGCGTTTCGTTTGATGCGATCAAGAAAAGTGAAGGTTATCGTGATTATTCAAATGGAGGTCAATGGGTTCCAGGAGCTGACTTACCTCCTGAGACCATGGAGGGGATTATTGTTCCCCTATCCAATGATGACCTTAGATTCGATACACAGGGGCGCTATACGGAAAAAGATCGGAAGATTTACCTGCAACATCCTCAGCGACTGGAAAAGAACGACCGGGTCCACTTTGGTGGGCAAGATTATCGGGTCTTCGATGTAAAGAATCATGAGGTCTATGCCGATTTCTCTGTTTACATCATTAAAGGGATTGATAAGGGGAGTGATTCTTCATGATGACCTTAGAAACACGCAATACAATCACGAATGAACTCTTCAACTTCATGGGCATCCCCGTTATCCCTGATGATGACGATGGCGATGTTCCAGACTATCCCTATATTGTTTATAGCGATACGACGGACAACACCCGTCGAGGGCATGACTCCATCACCTATACCAATACTGAAGAGGGATTTGAAAAAACGTATTCCAATCAAGTAGGAACGTCTTACTCGTTTAATGCTTACTCTGATTCACGAGATCAAGCGAAGGAATTAGCATTCCAAATGATTGAGTTTTTCGGAAGGTTAGGACGTGATCGGTTGAATAACGCTGGGGTAGCAGTGCAAGATGTTTCTTCATTACAAAACCGAAGTCTCATGCTCATTGATCATTATGTGAGACGGTATGGAATTGACGTCCAATTCAATTACGTTGATGAGTCCTCGTACCCGGTGGATTCCATTGACCAAACTACTATAACAGGAGGGTAAAAGATGCCACTGAATGATTTTCAAGTGAATATCAACTTACAACAGCCACTCGGTCTTGTGGGCTTTGGGAAACCTCTCATTGTCGGCGAGATGACGGGTGGTTTAGCTTATCAAGAATTTTTAACCCTAGAAGCGCTAGCAGAGAGTGTGGACGACACTTCTCCTCTTTACCAGAAAGCCCAGGCGCTTTTAGAACAGGAGAACCGCCCAGAGCGTTTCGCTGTCGCTGCTTATGACTCAGCTGCAGTAGATGCGCCTACGACAGCTTCAGCACTTGTCACTTCGCTTTTGGGGAATGAGTGGTACTTCTTGATTACTACTGAAACCGATGTAACTGAAATGACGGCTATTGCTGATGTCATTGAAGGATCTGAAGCAGGTGGATACCCGAAGCTTTATTCTGCACAAGTTCCAAGTGTCGATGATCTTACAACGCTAGTTACCGAATATGAACGCTCATTTTTTGCAGTTCATCCATCCGGTGAGCATTTGGATGCCGCTCATGTAGGAGAGAACGGAAGCAAACCAGTAGGGTCTATTACATGGAAGAGTAAAACCCTGAAAGGGATTACTCCTCAAACGCTCACAAGCGATGAACTGGCTACTATTGAAGACGCCAATGGTTATGCTTATGTGAACAAGGCGGGTCAAAGTGTTACCTCTGAAGGCCAAGTGCTTTCCGGGGAGTATATTGATGTAGTCCATGGCTTGGATTGGGTTGTGGCTAACATTGAAAACCGAGTTCAGAAGATACTCAATCAAGCTGGCAAAATCCCTTATGATGATTCAGGTATTGCGCAGCTTGAAGCTGGAACCCTTTCAGTTCTTAAAGAAGGATATAGCCAGGGAATCATCGCTGATGATGGCAATGGAAACGGGGTTTACTCTACTAGCTTTCGTTCCAGCGCACAATCGACCGAAGAAGATCGAAAGAACCGTGTTTATTCCGGAGGAAACTTTGAATTTCAGCTTGCCGGTGCGATTCATGAAGGAAAAATCACTGGCTCTGTGAGCTATTAAGGAGGGGTATAAATGCCAGTAGGAACGTATGATTCCACGAAAGTTCAGGTTCTCATTAACGACGTGAATATCACGGGTTTATCAGAAGATACATTTGCATCTTTCGAACCAGCCGAAGGTGACAGCTTCTCATATTCTGTAGGAGCCAACCCAGGTGATGTCGTAATTTCCGAAACGAACAATGATGTGCACACGATGACACTTGTATTGCAGCCAACAAGTCCTTATGTTTCTTATTTAAATCGTCTAGCGAAAGAGAAACAGATGGTACCGGCTTATGTCATTAACAACAACGAACCGAAGGAAAAAGCGGGAGGTTCCCAAGCGCGGATCCAGAGACCCGCGAACGTAGCTTATGGAAAAGAAGCGCAGAACCGCGAGTTTACTATTGTCGTATTCGATTACTCTGTTGAGTGATTTGAATGGCAAAGAAAAAGAAAATCAATCATGGAACGAAGCAGTCCAATAGGGCTGCTTTTCATTATTTACAATACAAATTGGAGGTCCATAAAATGGCGAAAATCGGCACGAAGAAAACAATTACAGTTGAAGGAATTGAATACACACTCCAACACCCAGGATCCCGTGAGCGTATGCGTATCCAGGATAGAGCGCAGTCCGAAACCGGAAACCCATCTTCGGAAAAGCTAGCTGAAGAATTGTTCAAAAACGTAGTGGTAGAACCACAGGTTTCCTTTGAATACTTCGATGAACATGACGGTATGGAAGAGGTCATCACAGAATCAATGAAATTTCTTAGATCCGGAAAGTGATCATGACGATGCCTATTACCGGGCGAAGGTAAAAAAAGAACAATGGTTCTGGCGACCGATAGTGAACAAGGTTCTTTCCTATACGGAAGCCATCAATATGAGCAAGGATCAGCTTCTGGAAGTCAATGCTGCCATGGATATCCAATACGAAGCTGAGAAGGCTGCAATGGATAAGAAATAGGCAGGGAAAGGAGGGGAAGCATGACTTTAAAAGACTTAACATTAGGGTTTCAAGCAGACAGTGATCCCCTCCAACAACTCAACCGCGAACTCCAAAAGTTCAATCAATTCACAGGCGATGCCGACAAAGAGCTCAGGCAAATGTCTAAGTCATTTGAACGCTCTCAACGTGGGATGGTAAAGGAGTCTGTAGCGCTTAATCGTGAGCTAGGCAGACAAAGCGATGCTGCTAGGCAACTGGCAAAGACGATGGGGACCAGTGCAACTCAACTGGCTGACGATTGGTCAGATATGAGCACGGAAATGAAGAAGTCTTTAGTGCAGAACCATAACCAGCTACGTGTTTTTCGCAAGGAAGTTTTTAAGTCGGAAATGGATATGCGTAAGCTGGGGATGCAGATGGGAACATACGCAGGCACTACGGATGACTTCATGGGTGAAGTGGCCAAGCTTGGTAAGCAACACAAGAAAGCTACAGATCAGATGATTAACAATAATATGAGTATGAGGCAAGGGTTCGTTCAGACTGTAGCGACTATGAAGGCCATGACAGGTCAGAGTGAGAAGATTGCAAAGAACTATGATCGGTTAGATAAAGCGTTTTATAAAGTGAACAAGCCACTTTTGAAAGTCACTGGTGGTCTAGAGAGAATGGCCAGGCAAGGAAATGCCTCAGTATTGGCGTTAGAAATGTTAGGACCTAACGCCAGCATGAAAGAGCTAAGTGATCAAGTCCGGGTCATCAATCAAGGTATCATGAGACAGCAAGCCTTGCTTGTGGGGGCAGGTGTTGCATGGCTTGGGTTTACTGCTATACTAGCTCATTCAGCTTTAGGGCCCGATGTCGCTGAGAATTTACAACAGCAAGAGCAGGCTATTGCGGAATACCAAAAAGAATTAAAGAAACGAACTGAAGAAATTGCGAATACTTGGAGTATTTTCGAGGATGTGCAGATGGAAGCTACAAAGCCGTCTGACTTGCAAAAGAATCTCCAAGAGCAAGTGGCTATCATGGATAACTGGCAGAAGAATCTTACAACCTTAAGCACTAGAACGGATAACGGGTACTTTATCCAGCACCTTCGAACTATGGGGCCGGAAGCAGCAGCAGAAATAAAAGCCTTAACCCAAATGTCTCAAACAGAGTTAAACAAATACGTCGGACTTTGGGAAGAGAAAATGAAGCTATCAAAAGATGCAGCTGTTACAGAACTGGCGGCTTTGAAAAGAGCAGCTGATAGGAAAGTCAAAGATCTACAAGATAGCCTAACGCCACTAGGGAAAGCGTGGTATGAATTTAAAGATACCTGGGCAGTGGCTTTAACTCCTTTTGTAGAAATGTGGGGGATAATTGCAGCGCAAGTAGTAAAAGCAGGGACTAAAATAGGAGAGTTTGTACAATCTCTCAATGAAGTAAGTCCTTGGATTACTAAGATTGCCGGTATGTTCCTGTACTTATTTAGTACTGCACTCTTGTTTTTAACTCCTTTGGCCGTAGGTATTGGATACCTTAAAGGGCTTAAGGCTGCATTCGCCGGAACATGGGTCATCATGAAAGGTTTCGTGACTGGTTTAGGTGCTACAGCTGGGTCAGCCGCATTAGTTGCTGCATCAGTTCTCGCTGTGGGTGTCGCTTTGTATTTCTTATGGACTCGTTCAGAAACATTCAGAAACATTGTTACGGGTGCATGGGATGCCATCAAATCAAAAGCAATTGAAGTGTGGGGTTTCATTAAACCATATATCCTTCAGGCCCTTGGGGTCATTGTTTCATTTGGACAAGAAAAGCTCGCTCAGCTACGTTCTTTCTGGGAATCTAACGGTCAGCAAATCCTACTAGCTGGAAAAAATGTCTTTGGATTCTTAGTAACCGTAATTGGAGGAGCTCTCCAAGGAATATGGGCGGCCATGAAGTTCGTTTGGCCGATGGTATTTGCGCTGATCAAGTCGGTATGGGGTAACATCAAAGGCGTGATTGATGGGGCTCTGAATATCATCATGGGTTTGGTAAAAGTCTTTACTGGTTTATTCACTGGTGACTTCTCGAAAATGTGGGAAGGTGTCAAACAGATATTCTTTGGCGCAATTCAGTTTGTCTGGAATTACATTAATTTGTTGTTTGTCGGACGAATTCTAAAGGCTGGAAAAGTTCTATACACCGGTTTCAAAACCATTGTTACTACATTGTGGGGAGCCATGAAGAGTATCTTTATGGGTGGAGTGAATTTCGTTAAGAACTTCACCGTGAAAGGATTTCAAGCACTTCATAAAGGTGCAAGTGGTTTTATCGATAAGCTGAAGTTTCACGTGGGGCATCAGTTTAAAACCATTGTAGATGCAGCGAAAGCTTTGCCGGGTAAAATCGGTGAGGGCATTAAAAACATGGCTGGTAAAACATGGTCAGGAATCAAATCGTTCGGCCAAAGGCTCGCTGATGGATTTGCGAAAATTATCAATGGAGCGACCGGCGGTGTGAACTGGATCATGGGTAAACTCGGTATCGACTTTGCCATTCCTGAATGGGACCCACCGAAATACGCCAAAGGAACAGACTTCCACCCTGGTGGCCCTGCCATTGTGGGTGAACAGGGGCGAGAGTTAATTCATGCGAACGGACGCACATTCTTAGCTGAACAAGAGCAATTGCTCAACCTTCCTAGAGGTGCATCTGTATTGCCGAATCGACAAACGGAGATGGCTCTGCAAGGTGTGCCAGGATACGCCGGTGGAGTCGGAGATTTCTTTAAGAATTCTCTCGGGAAGTTGAAAGATGTCGGACTTGATGTCTGGAACTACCTATCGAACCCTAGCCAACTTGTCGGAAAAGTTCTCGATTCCTTAGGGATAAGTTTCCCAAGTGAAATCACTGGTGCTTTTGGCAAGATGGGACAAGGGGCATTCTCGCTTATTAAAGATAAAGTCATCGACTTCGTAAAAGGTAAGATGGCTGAAACTGCTGGTCCTGTTAACTTTGGAAATCTTGTCAAAACGAGTAGTTTCGGAACGCGATTCCACCCTATCCTTAAAAAGTACATGCTCCACGCTGGGGATGACTATGGTGGTGCGCTTGGAACAGCTATTCGGTCTCAGTCAGGTGGTCGAGTGATCCATAGTGGTCCTGCTGGAAGCTTTGGTAATCTTGTTAAAGTTCAACGAGGAATTTACACCCATTTCTACGCTCACTTGCAACGAGCGATGGCTCGTGTAGGTTCGATGGTGAGTCGCGGGGATGTTATCGGGACGTTAGGTAGTACTGGGCGTTCAACAGGTCCTCACCTTCACTATGAAGTGAGGAAAAATGGTGTGCCTATACCTCCTGGTGGAGGATTCGCGACTGGTGGCATTGCCACTCACCCGCAAATAGCGAGCCTTGCGGAAAACGGTTGGAAAGAATTTATCATTCCTACTCAGCCTAGCATGAGAGGAAATGCTTTGAGGCTTTTAGATCAAGCCAATCAAGAAATTGGTTATAAGCCAAAAGAAAGCCGTTATAATCCGTCAATGGATAACAATCATACAAGTGGTGGATATAAAGGGCAACAGATCGTATTCAGCCCAGAATTTGTTGTGCATGTAGATGCAAATGCCAAAGTCGATCAAGACACCTTAGACATGCTGGAAAGAAAGTTCAAGCAAATGTCTGAGGAACAGTTCGAGAGTTTACTGAGAAGAATGGGATTCAACCGGGAGGGGTGATGGATTTTGCAAGGAAAAGCAAACCTACAAGGGGAGCTGCTACACGTTACTTTGGAGAACTACCCGAATAACGGGACAGTAACGAAGCACCCTGTCGAAAAGGAAGGCGGAGGATCCATCACCGACCATGTCTCGGTGGATCCCAAGAGTGTTTCGATTAAAGGTATTCTTACACGCAATACAAATGAAGAAGTGGAAACATTGATATCACAATTAGAGTCTTGGCATAAAGCTGGGACTCTTTTGCAATATGAAGGCCGACGCATCATGTCTAACGTAGTTATCGAAAGCTTTGATGTAGACACTGACAGTAAAAACCAGAACGGTTTTTCGTTTTCAATGACTCTAGTCAAAATTCAACTGGCCAAATCCTCTTACCAAAAATCGTATAAACCGGTTACGAACGAAGGTAGAAAGCAAACCAAGAACCCAAATACCGGTAAGAAATATCACTTGGTTCGTAAAGGGGACACCTATTGGGGGTGTGCCAGAAAGTATGGCACTACCGTTAAACAGTTAGAAGAATGGAATCCATGGCCGGCAAGGGTGATTCCGATCGGTGTAAAAATGAGAGTGGGATAAGGAGGGATACCAGTGAATTTTGAATATGTACCCATTGAAAAAGAAAAGATTCCCTATCGGTTCTCCATCCAGTTAGGCATTGAGCTATTCGACATGGAGGTTCGATACAATGAAACATATGATTTTTTCACATTGGATTTACATCGAGGGGAAGAGACTTTAGCTCTTTCTGAGAGAATTGTCTATGGCGTTCCTTTATTTCAAGATGTTTATGATGACCGGTTCCCTGCTCCTACTATCATCCCCCAAGATGAAGCTGGGCTGGAGCATCAAGTGACTTATGAAAACTTGAACGAAACCGTCTTTTTGATGGTGATGAACCAATGAAATATTTCGGACGGAAAGCGAATATATCCATCGCTGATGTAACTTTTGATAGTGAAGAGTTCGGGATGGAGTTCGAAGTCACCTTCGATCATGACACCGATCCAAATGAGAGTCAGATTACACTATTTAACTTAAATTCTACATCGCTGGGAGAAATTAAGAAACATAACCAAGTTGTCATTAATGCAGGATATGAAGGGGATGTGGGGCAAATCTTATTTGGGTTTGTCTCCAGTGTTTCCACGGCCAACGAAGTAGATAGGAAGACTAATGTGAAGGTGATTGATAAACCTCTCATCAAAGAGGATAAGACCATCAATAAATCATTCAAGAAAAATATTAAGGCTTCTCAGTTGATCAGAGATTTATTATCAAAGCTTCGTATTGAGGCAACAATCAATCTTCCTAAAGATAAAGTGTATGCCAAAGGGTATGAAGTTGATGGAAACATTGATGATGAAATAGCATCCATCGCAAAAGACTGCGGAGCCATTTTCTATATTAATCAAGGAAAAGCATACATCCAAAAGATTCAAAGCAGCACTCCACCATCTTTTCTACTGAAGCCTGATACAGGGCTGATTGGGACACCCTCACCATTTGAAGAAGAGGTCGATGGAAAGACGATTCAAGGGTTCAACGTTGAATGTCTATTACAACATAGAATCACTACCGGATCTGTCATTAAAATTGAGTCTTCTACTGCGAACGGTGTTTATTATGTGCGAGGTGGAAAACATCGATGGGGTCGAGAAGAGTCTATCACTGAATTGGAAGTGATCGTTTGAATGATACATCGTTTTTCTCTGAGTTTAAAAGAGATATATTATTATCGATTAATACTTGTTTGCCATGTAGAGTTATAAGCTACGACAAAATGAACAGGGAAGCAAAGCTTCAACCTCTTTTCAAGACCAAAGAAAAGAATCGGAGTCCTAAATCCCTTCCAGTCATCGAAGGGGTCCCCGTACTGTTTCAGCAGTATGAGGTTAATGGGAGTATCGAAACCTATCATCCTGTACTTTATCAGGGGCAGGTGGTCCAAGTGGCCGTTAATCAGCGTGCCATTGATGACGTTTTGAATGGTCAATCTTCCTACCCGGATGTTTCTAAACTGTTTAGGTTAAGGGATGCGGTCGTGATCGGAGTGATTACATGAAGACATTTGCTCTGGATGCTCAAGGAGACTTATTAATTCGTGAGGGCGAATTTGTTGTTATTGAAGAAGCTGAGGATATTAAACAGTCCCTCTCCCTTATACTATCTACTAACAAAGGCGAGTGGTTTCTGGCTCCCGAGATGGGTCTTGATTTCAGCGCCTTGTTAGATAAGCCTACGGATGCTCGGATAAGAGCTGCAGTGATTGAAGCAATCAGCCAGGAACCAAGGGTGCAATCCATAGATCATATCGAAATCAACCAGGACAGACAAAAACGAGTAGTCAATATTCATTTCAAGGTAACGACTTCTACGAATGAACAGGTGGAGAGTGAGGTGAGTATCAATGCTTGATGAAAATGGATACAGGCGCAAGACATATGATGAAATTCTAGACGAGATGCAAAGCCGGGCAAGAGAGCTGTTTGGAGAGAAAATCAACCTCACCAAAAGTTCTCCAGTCGGGCTTTTTATTATGCTGATGGCCTGGTTCCTTTCATTAGTCTGGAAGGATAACGAGGATGTCTACCATTCAGCACACCCAAACCAGGCGACCGGCGTTAACTTAGACCGTCTTTTACCGTATTCGGGAATTACTCGTAATCTGGCCCAGTTTGCAGAAGGAGATGTGACGCTGACTGGAACCGCTGGATATACCGTTGAACAAGGCTTCCAAGTGACCACACCTTCAGATGTATTTTTCGAAACTACACATGACATTACGCTTGATGATCAAGGGGAAGGTACAGCGAGGATTCGAGCTTTGGAAGTAGGGCGAATTGGAAATGTCTCATCTGGTGAAATCAACCTGGTTGTAAATCCGGATGCGAATATCGAAAGTGTGGTTAACCCGTCACCGACCTCAAAAGGCCGAGAGAAAGAAACGGACCTGGAAGTGCGGCAACGCAGGGATATTTCTATTGAAGGTTTGGGTGCTGCTACGGTTCCATCGATTCGCGCACGACTGTTGGAAATGCCAGATATTCGTGCGGCTACAGTCATTGAGAACTATGAAAATGAAGTTGTAAATGGTCAGCCACCTCATTCGATTCAGGCTTTTGTTTTAGGTGGAGATGATCAAGTCATTGCAGAAACGATTTTCAATACAAAAGCTGGGGGCATCCGTCCGTATGGAGAAACAACCCGGCTGGTAATGGATGAGAGTGGTCAAGCTCACACTGTCGGTTTCACCCGAGCTATAGAGATTCCGATCTATTCACGTATTACGATTTCGAAATCAGCTGCTTTCCCATCTGATGGTGCTGATCGTATACGCCGCACAATTGTTCAATTCATCGGAGGGGAAGATAATAGTGGGGCCCTCTATAGTGGTCTGAACATGGGTGAGGGTGTTATTTATTCCAAACTCATAGCGAAAGTTTTTCAGGTAGAGGGTGTGGAAGATCTAACGCTGGAAATGTCGAAGGATGATACAACCTATGTACAGAGCAATATTGCCATTGGCCCAGAAGAAGTCGCACAAACTGACGTCGATTACATTGAGGTGACACTAAATGTATAAGGTATCCTCGATTCTTAGTAAATTTGCCGACTCTTTAGCCAAGAAGGAAGATAGTAACATCGGAAAGGTATTTAAGATATTCTCAGAACAACTCGAAGACTTGAAGTTCACAAATCAGCGCATAAAAGAGTGGCGACTCATCGACAATGCTGAAGGGATAGCGTTGGACCTTATTGGAGAGAACGTACTCCAGCCGCGCGGTGTAGCCACAGATGAAGTTTATCGAGTCCTATTAAAGTCAAAGATAGCTCGGAACCTTTCGACAGGAGATATCAACACCATTATCCGTGTCCTATCATTAGCCCTGGACTCAGATCCATCTGATGTATCCATCAAAGAGACATGGACTGATGAGGTAAATCCTCAACCCGCGGGGATAAGCGTTATTCAGGTTCCTTTGAAAAGGTTGAACGAAGTAGGGCTCCCTGCTGATCAGTTTGCGAGAATCATCCAACGGACAGTGGCTGCAGGAGTCAGAGTGAACTCGATTGAGCTGAACGGTACATTTGAATTTGGTTCAAAAGATTTAGCTTTGGATGCCGAGGCTGGTTTTTCGAGCTTAGACAATCCGGAAAGTGGTGGTTACTTTGGATCCGCATTCGTACCTGCATCAAATGAAGACTTACCTATATAAGGAGGGGTATCATTGCCAATCAATACAACATTACCCGATTGGTTAGCCACAGGAGTGCAGCCTCCTGATAGTTTACGAACTACTGGTTGGGAAGAAGGGCAGAAACCTGCAGCAGAATACTTCAACTGGTTCTTCTCGACGTCTTACTATGCATTAAAGGACTTAGCTGAAAAGGCAGCTTCTCAACAAGATCTAGATAATCACAAAAATAACCAATCCAATCCTCACCAAGTTACAAAATCACAAGTGGGATTGATTAATGTAGATGATGTGAAGCAAGCATCTAAAACAGAATTCGATAATCATAAAGGCGCGACAAACAACCCGCACGGTGTAACAGCTGCCCAGGTCGGGGCTTCGCCTACGGGTCACGGGCACAGCACCGCGACGACAACAGTAGCGGGCTTTATGTCTGGGACCGACAAAACGAAATTGAACGCAATCCCGCCAGCTGCGGACGTCGAAACCAAATCAGGAGCAACGCAAAAAGCGGACGACGCAGAAGCCGCCGCGATTAACTGGGCGAAAAGTTTCGGTCTAGGCGGCAGAGCGGAGACAATAACCGATGGTGATATGAACAGCTTAGACGAAACGGGTTTCTATTTTCTTAATGGCGCGGTTGTCAACGCACCAACGAACCAACCCTATTACGTTATACACATGAAGTTTTCTTCCGGTTATTTTAAACAAATCGCCTTATCTTACAACGGGGCAAAAACTTATACCAGGGAGAATTATGGAACAGGGTGGAAGTCATGGTCACAAATTGAAACCGCAAGCGGCGCGCAGGCTAAAGCTGATGCGGTGCAAGATTGGGCGAAAAGTTTCGGTCTTCAACAGGGAAAAAGCGTATCTGTAAACCTAGATAATGTTATTGACGCGGGTTTTTACTTCGCACTGGGGACGTCCACAAACCTGCCGAACAATGACCCTGGTTATCTGTACGTTTCAAAAAGGCAAGATTCTACGAATGATTATGTAGGGCAAATGTTTATTGCCGCTAACAACGAACAGCTTTTTACAAGGGTTAAAAAAGCAGGAAGCTGGACCGCGTGGCGACAACAAGAAACCACGGCAGGCGCACAGGCGAAAGTGGATGCGACCCAGGTCCACAAATTGACAAACGACGATGGTACCGCGTTAAGTATAGCGTCGGACGCAAACACCACTGTAAAATCAGGCATGTACTCTACCACATCAAGTACAGTAAATGTCCCTTCTAATGCGTCAGGGCTTTTGATTGTACAAGAAAGAACTTCGGGGGTTATTTCACAACAAGTCATCTACTATTCAGCGAACGTTATGCACTTCCGAACAAGTGTAGATGGCGGTACTTCATGGACCGAATGGAAAGAATTCGAAACCACAGCAGGTGCGCAGGCGAAAGCTGATGAACGAGTGAAGAAAACAGGCGATACTATGACAGGTGCCCTCAACAGTAAAAATATTAGAGTGGTCGATAGTAGCCGTATATGGCATGGCGAAGTTGGTGTCTTCGGTGCTTTCGGTTGGACGAAATATGAACAGGACGGCGCCACACTAGATTATTCATCATATATGGCGCATAATGCCAAACATAACGAATCCACTGGAGAATGGGTTTATGAAAGAAGCGATATGCGGGCGCAGCTTATAAAAGTAGGTCATCAACAAGGTTTCGAGGCATGGGAAAGCACAGATGCTTCACCAGCCGCGGGCGACCCTATCACCTGGGAGAAAAAGAAAATTGAAACCACAGAAGGCGCACAAGCGAAAGCTGATGATGCAGAAGCCGCCGCGATTGATTATGCGAAGAGTTTCGGGTTAGGCGATTGGGGTCGTTTTACAAGTGATGCAAATACAGCGACTTCATCAGGGTTTTGGGTAGCTGATAATACGACTTTGAACATGCCTGATGATAAATATTACACTATATTCGTTAATCGACCGAATAGCAGTTCAGTTTCACAGATTGCAATAAGCCGTGGAAGTGGCGAAGTCGGTCGAATGTATTATAGGAGCATGGCGGGCGGCACCTGGAACGAATGGGCGGAAGTAGAAACCACAGCGGGCGCCCAGGCGAAAGCTGATACTAAAGTAAGTAAATCAGGTAGAGATGATATTGCGGTAGACAATTCTTCAGGCAACCAAAAACTGTTGGGAATGATAGCGTCCGATGGGTCTGCAAAATATGAATGGTATATGAAGCAAGATGGAACCTTAGGTTTGTATGACAGGGTTAATGCTGAATATATTATGGAGATTGACCACACAGAAGGTACCTACCTTTGGAATGGTAGTGGAAGAACGAGCATTGCAAGTTTAAAGCAATCTGTCAGTAACGGGAAACAACAGGTCCGTGACGCCGTTATTGGCAAAGGTGGATTAGTCGCGGACGGTGACGGGGACGGTATACCGACCTTCCAGGAATTGACGGACGGGGTTAATGAGATCACGACAAGCCCGATCAAAAGCATCCAAAGAGGGACGGTCACAATCACCGGCGAGTTGTCTAAAAGTATAAATATATCGCCGGTTAACTTACAAAAATCAGTTGTACGGATAGTCGGAAAAGCGGTGCAAGGTGATTACGACGGTCAGAGCCACGAAATAAGAACAAAGTTTAACACGAGTTCTTCAATCGGTTTTCAAAGGGACTATGTTTCATCAGGAAAAACCGCTTATGTGACTTATGAAGTAATAGAATTTGCTGATGAGGTCAACGTACAAAGCGGATCGTTTACAATGACCGCAAATGACCAGCCGTACAGTTTAACGATTAGTTCCGTTGACACTTCAAAAGCGATGTTGTTTTTCTCTAATTACGATGGGTCGTCAGTCGATACAACCACATCATATACCATGATGAGAGGTAACATCACCAACGCCACAACGGTTGATTTTAGTACGTTTACAGGTGGTTTCTCTTCGGAAATTTATGTGAGTTGGTTTGTTGTAGAATTACCATAAGGAGGGTGAATGATGGTAAATTACGCGGAAATAAATGCGGACAGCATTTGCATTGGCATTAAGAGCGTTTTGAAAGAAATCACGGATGAAAATTTGGTGGAGATCGAATCGGTTAATGAAGATTATTTATTTAGAAAATACGATCGAGAAACGGAAACATGGTCGGAGGAAAAGTACTTGCCTGACCGCCCGGCTGTCCAGCTGGACGCATTCGAAAAGCTGAAAGCGGACAAAGACCAGCTTGAATCCACATTAAACAGTGTCTTGCAGACCAATGCGATGAACCTTAAAACAATGGCCGAACAAAGTCGTCAATTGAAGGATTCTCAGTCTTTAAATGCAGACATTATGCTAAAGATGGCACGAAACTCAATTAACTAAGGAGGAGATTACATGTATTTCGAGACGATTAAACAGTATTATGAGTGGAACTTGTATGATAACAAGGATGTGGCAGACTTTGTGGAATATGATTGGTTAACTCCAGCGCAATACCAGGAAATCACAGGAGAAGAATACGCAGCTTAAGTAAACACCCGATGAGGTGTATTTTTTATGCAAAAAAAAGAGAGACCGCCAACCCGGTCTCTCAAGAGCTCACAAACACGAGAAATTTAATCTTTTATACGGGGGTGAGCTAAATCTTATAATGCAACAAGTAGTTCGTATTTACCACTGTTTCCGAGTGTTGTTTACAAATTATTTACATTCGCGGGTTGTGATGTGCAGGAAAACATTCCCTTTTGCCGAAAATAGTAGTCAGGAGGGGATTATATGAATAATGATAAAGGGAAACTTTCAGACTATTTCACTAAAAACCCTGTAGATATTAAATTATCGGATATACCACAGCCTGTTAATGTATGGGATTTAGGTGGTAACTCTTCTCAAATGGAGAAAGAACTAGCTGAAGCTTACGAAGAAAAAGAAAGGTATAAAAAGGATGTATTAAATACTCTTAAAAATATTGAAAGCAATACATTGTATCTTAAAGAGATGCATGTAATTGTAAAAGAAAATACTCAACATCAAGAAGAAATACTGAAAATCTATAATCAAATGTTTGAAATGGCTACTGCAAATGATAAAAATGAGGCAAGGACTAAATACAGAAAAGCGTTAGATACTGCCAAAAATTTTACTGGTGATATTGAAACTACAGGGAAACTGATGAAGCTCATTCAAGATGCATATGAATTTCTTCCATTTTAATTAAATTGACATATTTTTAGAGTTCCTATCCAGGGGCTCTTTTTTATTATGTCTAAGGAGGTGATCATATGGGGAAGCAAGGTCAATACAAGACAAAAGAAGTGAAGAAACGGAACGGCCGCCAAGGGCAGTAAGCCAGAGGCGATAAAAAGGATAAGAAATAAACAATAAAGTGGCTCGCCAATGTTGGTGAGCCACTTTTTATTTACCAAGGGGAGGTACTACACCTCTTCGAAATTAATGATTGCATTGAGGGGGTCGAGCATGCCGGACCAGAAGGAAGTGGAGGAGATGAAAGAGTTCATGGGAGTGCTCATGGATGTGAAAGTATCCATGGCCGAATTGAACGGTAAGGTGGATAAAATCCTCAGCTTAGAAGAAAAAGTGAATAACACATATGATATCGCGAAAGGTGCTGAACGTCGCTCGAAAGATCACGAAGACGAAATCAAAGAGTTGAAAGATAAGAAGGCGGACAATGATGATTTAGAGCGGATAATTAAGGATCATGGTAAAGACATCAGTGATTTGAAAGATAAGAAAGCTGACAAGGGTGATGTAGAACGAATCATCAAGCAGAAAGACAATTGGCAGCGTAACCTTCCAGCTTGGGCCGCAGTGCTTATTGCAGTAGTTAGTTTTTTATCTCGATTTATTAGTATAGGAGGCTAAAGATGAAAGAACAAATCAAAGAAGTAGCAACACTTGTTGGAGGTTTTTTGACAGCGATCATGGGTTTTCTAGCAACATTAAACATTAAGTACGCCTGGCTTACAGAAGCAAGTATTAGTGCCCTAGTAACAGTTATTATTGCTGGAGGCATGTTGGCAGTGGGGATTTATGCGGCTTGGAAAAACACTTATGTCAGTAAAAAGGCCAAAAAACAAAAAGAGGAACTTCAGAGAAAGGGGCTTAAATAGATGGCTAAGCTATTAAAACCAAAAGGTCCTTGGAACGGAAAGCTTGTCGCATTGGATGATGGACATGGAATGCAGACACCAGGTAAGCGGACCCCGTATATTCCTGAGTTAGGTAGAGAAATCCGCGAGAATGAATTTAACCGAAAAGTGGTTGGATTCCTCGCGGATACTTTATTGGCTCATGGATTCAGGGTGCTCCTGGTTGCGCCGACAGATACAGACACGCCATTGAGCTATCGAACGGATGCTGCCAATCGACACAATGCAGATATTTATGTCTCTGTTCATTTTAATGCCATGAGCTTTGACTTTGATTATTCCAGCGCCGACGGCATTAGTGTACATGTCTACCTGAATAACATGAAGTACAACTCAGGCAAGCTGGCCCGAGCAGTAGGTAAGTATTTGAAACAAGGGACTAAACAGGACTGGCGCGGATATAAGGAAGACAATTTCCATGTTCTCCGCGAAACAAATATGCCAGCCATCCTCACTGAGAATGGTTTTATGGATGATCGTCGAGAAGCTCTTCTAATGTTGAAGGAAGGATTCCAAGTGGAAGTAGCCACTGAGCATGCCAAGGGAATTTGTGAATATTTTGGTGTTGAGTATAAAGGACATGACTTTGCCCCGATGAGCAAAGGTTATTTAATTGAGGGTGATCAGGGTGAGTCTGTGAAGGATCTTCAAAGAAAGTTGAATCAACTAGGATATTCACTGAAAGTTGATGGAATATATGGTCCTAAAACAGCTGGAGCAGTTGCTAGTTTTCAGGAGAACCACTCTTTACAACCCGATGAATCGTATGGACCTAAAACACAAAAGGCGCTCGATGAAGCCCTTAAACGCTATGCTTCTGTGGTCAATAAAGAAGAGGAGGAAAACTTGAAAGAGACAGGATTCAAGGACGTAGAAAAGGATTCACTTTTGCAGAAGGAAATTACTAAAGCCAAAGCAGCAAGAATTACAAAAGGTGTCGGTAATGATTTGTTCAAGCCGAATCAAACAGTTACGCGCGCTGAAGCTGTTGCGTTTGTGGTACGAGCAGTGGAATACGCAACTGGACAAGAAATCCAAATAGATTAAAAAAGCACATCCACCATTTATTTACCATTTACTTTTGAATTTTGTGTAGTTAGAATGGTTGTTATCCACTCTTGGAAGGACCTCAGCGGTGAGGTTCAAAACTTACTTTGGTTGGTAAGACATAGTGGGTCCCCTCTTAAAGATAAGAGGGGTTTTTTGATATTTAAACCTGTTATTGGTAAAATACCAATACTCTGTTTACAATTTTAAATATTTCCGGTCTCCAAACAGAGCAAGACCCGCCTTCTAACCCCTGGCGGGTCTTTTTTAACATAATTCGGAACGAAAGAAATAAAATACATTATGGCATTGTCCCATACTGCAACCATCTCTGTTTTTAGGGGTGGTCTTTTTAATTGAACAAGTAACTCAAAATCTTCAACATCCTCACTGAATTTCACAGGTATCCCCATAAAGTTCATCGACATCATGAGTGGGTCTCCCTGATCATCCAGAACAGGTCTGTTCCTTATCTGTTCTCCCAGCCATTCCTCGTTCACTTTTATCTTTGTAGCGTCATCATTATAAAAAATGGCCATCTCTAAATCTCTAAATAACCTCATATGTAAAACCTCCATTTTCCAGTTTATTTCTATATCGATTGTGATATCATATATATTAACAGAACAAACGTTCGTGTAAAAGAGGGGTGACGACAATGAATGGAATATTGAACCGTGCTGCTGGATGTAAGATGAGCTTGGAGATGATTTATATTGATGGTAAAGGAAATATGACTCAACGAAAGATTCGTGTTGTGGAGGTACGCGAAAGCAACGTTCTTGCTTATTGTTACAACCGTAAGAAAGTGCGTTCATTCAGATTGGATGGAATCCTGTCGGTGTACCCTTATAAGGAAAGGAAAGGTGCAGCTGTAAATGGATAATCGCAATCGAGATCGAGGAACGATAAAATGGACTTCTTTGATGTTGCCAGAGCATGTAGAAATGGTGAAACAAGTATGGAAAGAGGATGAGCGTATCGAAAAGCCCATATTAGATGAACAAAAATGGGAGGAAATTGAATTCGCTCTTCATAGATCTTTAAATGATGGGTTGCTGGTAGAGGTTAAATACCACAATGGATTTGATTTTAGTTATTTTAGAGGTAAATTAACATGCATCAATACTCATTCAAAAACTGTTACATTAATACCCAATAAAGGGTCTGAAAAAGCTACATTAAATATAAACCAAATTTCAGATGTTTTTTTCACTTAAAATGTGTATAAAAAATGCTCCCAAGTGTAAACTTAACTTAGGAGCAAAAAAACGTTTCACAAATGACATCTAAAGGTATATACTTAATACAACAGTTTAGTTGTGTTTGACAACATCTTTTTTTAATGATAGTTTTCTAATAGCTCATCTACCTAGTTGTAGAAGGAGAATCCGGTTTTCGCACAGCGATTACCGGTTTTTATTTTGTTAAATTTCCTACTTCCTCCCAATAGCTTTTATGCGCTTTTCGAAACTTCTCTTTTGCTCTTAGATAAAAAGTAGGAAATGCGGTAATGAAAAAGTAGTCTTTTATCTCATTACGTTTCCCTCTCTTTCTCTTGTACCTTTCCTCAAATACAATAGTGTAGTCTACACCAGCGTGGATAAACCTTAGGTACAGCTTTTGGTTGTGTCCCGTTTGTCTCTTTCTAGGTAACTTTTCTTTCCAAATAGAGATGCTTTCATCTTCTTGATTTGCCAATTCAATAATACGATTGATCCAGTTAATTCTAATCCCTCTGTATAAGCAAACATTTCTTTTTTGCCCGTTATTAAGACTTATAGTAATTGTCTCTTCTAGACAGTTGATGCCTGGACAATGGTTAAATGAAGGGCAGTTATTGCAAGGGAGGATATCTTCAAATTTCTCTTTTTCACCTAAGCTAATAATATGCCAAAACATTTCGTTTTTATCTTCGATCCATTTACTACAATCTAAGTATATAAAATGGCCGAAAAGACGGTTTCTTTTATTCCTATTCATTAGATTGTCCTTGAAATAAGAATACAAATGATCAATCTTATCATCTACTGAATCCGTAAGTGGTAATGTTAGAGGGTCTGGTAGTTTTTCAGAAAACATGTTATTTCACCACCTGAGGTTCCCAAAGAAATAAATTAAACTTATTTTCATATGGAGGAGTCTTAGTAGATAGTGACTGGCCGATATGGTCTTCAATCCGATTTATTATGTCAGTTTTAGCTGGACTTCCTTCTGTAAAGTGAAGTCCTCGGTGGTAGTAGGAAAGTGCACCGATAAACAAATCGCAAAGTTGCATTATTTCAGATTCATGTGAATGAATCTGTTTTATGTCTTTAACGACTTCATTCCTGAAGTCATACTTGCTATTACTTAAAACTTCATGAAGTTTTCTTACCTTACTTCCTCCATTTGTATCTTTTATATCTATGAATACTCTGTAAGTGTGTTCTGGAAGTATCATAGGATTAAGCAAGTAATAATACATCTTATAATACCATTGATCGTAAGTATTCCCGTATCTATGATGGTCTAAGTAGTTTTTGTTTAGTAAGACTATACCTCTAAAACCTAAATTCCTATTGAAAAAGAAATAATCAATCAATTCCAAATAAAAATCAATCTTAGAAGGTGTAATCTTTGTCCATTTAATTTCAAACCAAGTGCTTAAACCATGCTTTTGCTTAATATCCCTAATTTCATTAAAAATTCTGGGCTTCATGTGCCTTTGTACCTTTAATCCTCCTAGCACCATCACATCGCTTTGATCATTCTCTAAGTGACAACTTTCATCACAATATATATACTCCATATATTACACCCCGAATAATAGTTTATGTGTACATTATATAATGATATTTTCATAATGTTAACTTAACTTGAATTTCTTAGTAACCATTATGTAGATATGTTATAGGATATAGAGCATTTTTCATAGCCCCAAAACATTAAAAAAGTGCCACAAAACCGAACATAAATGATACTTCTAAATAAAAAGTAATGTTTTGTAAAAGAAAAAAGCGCCAGTGTGGCGCTTTTGTCATATTAAGATATATTAAATAAACTCAAATGAATGAAGTGTTAAAACTGGTCATGTGTCTGAAAACTCCCATCTTATCTGGGGATACATGAGCTGAAAATATTTTTCATTATTGCAATGACTACATATGTGTTCATATCTTTTAGGGTTCCACTCCATAACACTACCCGTAAAATTCATTTCGCCTTTTCCGCACTTATCGCAGATATACTTTACTCCATAAGGCTTAACAGGATAGCGCTTTTCCATAAGTGGATCCTCCCGCATAAAACTGATGTGCTGTATTATAATGATATTAGATGAAGTTGGTTAATATCAGTGTAATCTTTTGTGGTTTTAGCGGGAACGGGCAGCCGTTTGTGACGACCGATTATCCTGCGGTACAAAGGGCGATTGAATTGGATTGTGAAGCGATCCTTGTTGCGAAACAAGGGGTGGATGGTGTGTACACATCGGATCCTGTCAAACATAAAGGAGCCCAAATGTATGGCACGTTAAATTATGATGATATACTTCTCCATAACATCCAGATCATGGATCAGTCCGCTCTCATTCTTGCACGAGACTTTAAGCTGCCTGTCCACATCTTCAATTTTGATCATCCAGGGCTGATGAAGAGGGTTTGTATGGGTACAGATGAGGGTACTCTCATTTCACATCGACCTTCCAAGCTTCAAACATTGGAATAGGTCGAACGGTACCATTTAAAAAGTTTTTCAACTGAGGGTCCAACCCCGGCCTTTTTTCTGATAAACTATTCGTTAAACCTAGAGATGACTTGAGGAGGCAAAGTAATGACGATTCATGACCATATATTGACAGAGAATGATTTTGTAAAACAGGATACATTGAAGTACCCATTTGAGGAACGGGGGCTTCAATTCGGTGACGGGATTTATGAAGTCATCCGTGTGTATAACGGAAACTATTACTTAATCGATGAACACATTGATCGGCTGTACCGGTCAGCGGCAGCTGTTAAAATCGATGTCCCTTATAAAAAGGAAGAAATGTATGAAAGGCTGTATGAACTGCTCAAGAAAAACGGGATCAAAGGGGATGCCAAAGTATACTTGCAAATTACCAGAGGCTCTGCGCCTAGGGATCACGCCTTTCCTGATCAAACACAAGCCAACTTATATGCCTATGTGAAAGATCTCCCTCGTCCAGAATCATTCTTACGTGAGGGCGTCAGTGCCATTACTCAGGAAGATGTCCGCTGGGACTGGTGTTACATTAAGAGTTTAAATTTGCTTCCGAATGTCCTCGCTAAACAGACGGCCAAAGAACAAGGCTGCTATGAGGCGATTCTCCATAAAAATGGAGAAGTGACAGAATGCAGCTCTTCCAACGTTTATTTTGTGCGTCAGGGAAAAGTGTACACCCATCCGGCTAAGAAGAACATTTTACATGGATGTGTAAGAATGAGGGTGGAAGCTTTTTGTAAGAGGGAAAATATTGATTTTATTGAAGAAGCCTTCCAAGTAGAGGACCTTGCTTATGCGGATGAACTGTTTTTATCCAGCAGTACCTCAGAAATCATGCCTATATTGAAAGTTGACGGGCAAACCATTGGTGATGGTCAGCCTGGCGCGGTTACGCGGAAGCTGCAAAAGTGTTATGAGGCAGATGCTCATATAAATCAGGAGGATTCAATCTTTACAAGCCAGGCGGCAGCTGAATAATAGAAGCTCGGTAGCTTTAGGCTGCCGGGCTTTTTCGTTATTTCCTTTGTGAAAAAATGAGCATCATAGCTGGCACCCATAAACCTGCAGGTTGTACCAGGTACAGAAGTGCGTACTACCCTGCCCATGGCGTACCAGGTACAGAAAAGGAAAACCGTGTACCTGGTACGCCACGGTGTGGGACATCATGAGAGTAAACGGTGAGAAAAGGGAGCAAGCGGGATAATAAATAGAGGCTTTTGGATATGCTATAATGCTAAGGAAAAGAGGAAAGGAGCGGTCTTTTATGGGAAATGTAAAACTTGAAATGACAAAAGAACAATATGAAACACTGGTTGAAATGGTGTTTTTAGGGACATGGATGGTCAATTCGACAAAGTTGGAGCTGGATGAACAGTTCGAAGATGTAAGAGAACTCGTCTTGTCAAAATATAAGGAAGGGAATCTTGAGGACAAGGTTTCCTATCAGGAACAAATAGGTGTCCATGACCTTGATGTGGATTATGAATCGAAACTATTAGATACGCACGTGGAAGAATACGATGAGTTCAGCTTCTGGGACAAGTTGGTCGAGAAACTCGCTGAAAAAGAGATGACGGAAATCTACGGCCCCCTAGAAGGGAAACTGACAGAAGATCAAATGGAAAAGCGACTGACCATTGAGGAAGAAATCGGTCGAAAGCTTGAAGAGACAGGTGTGACGAAGCTCACCTTTGAGGAATGAAAAAAAGCGTGATGCTTCCATCACGCTTTCTGTGTCATTTTCTTCTTTGGTTGTGTCCATAGGGCAGCAATCGGCCTGGCCCACTGGAAAGACCATTGAATGAGCGGTCCTAATAGCAAGGCGACAATCAATGTCCCGAAACCGACCGGGGCTCCGAGCAAAAAACCAATGAGAGCCATTCCAGATTCGGAGAAAATGCGCACCCTACTTTTCGATTGGTTCGTTTTTTCATTCATAATCATCATGAAGTGATCCAGAGGAATGCGGGGGAATGGCGTTCGTAAATAAACAGAGATTCCAATAGCTGTGGCTAAGAGGCCGAGTGAGAAAATGCCCCATTGAGCCCACCATGCTTCATACTCCATATTCTCAAGCATTCCGTATAGAAAGATATCCAGTGTTCTTCCGCGGATGATAATCGGGATCAATGATTCGAATTGAGGGCGTTTATGCTCCAACTTGGCATTAACAAGTAATAAGATAACAAAAGCGACGATCATGACGCTTCCGACAGTTACAGGGAAATGCATGGAGAGACCGACAGCAATGCTGTCTCCCGGACCGACTCCTAAACCGGATTTTATGATCAGCGCAAGGCCAAGACTTGAAACGACAAGTCCTGCAACGTAGATGATAAATAGAAACAAATATTTCATAGGTAGACTCCTTTATGTGTCCACTTGTGCTTCGTTTATCATATCGTTTGGATTCTGCTATGTAAAGTTTCTGAACGGAGCGTTTGCCGATTGTTCAGATGGGAAAACAAGAAAGAGAATGGAAGAAAGGATGATACGTATGCAATACGCCGTTGTAACAGGGGCTTCTCGTGGTTTAGGAGAAGCGATTGCACGTCAATACATTTTAAAGAATGTGAATGTGGTGGCCGTTTCGCGTTCAGAGAATGAAGAGTTGAAAGCATTGGCAGAGGAAAAAGGAGTGGGTTTTCATCATGTCAGCTGTGATCTAAGTGACATGAACGATTTAAATCGAGGACTCAATCAAATGGTCGATCTAGTTTTTCACAAGGACACGCATTATGTTTATCTCGTCAATAATGCAGGAGTCATCGAACCCATTGAAACGGTTGGTGAATTGGAAGCAGATGCCGTTCAAAAACATATGCAAGTGAATGTAACGGCGCCCATTCTTACCGTTAATCGTTTTGTGAAAGAAGCGAATGAAAGAGACATTTCTCTTGGGATCATAAACATTACCTCTGGTGCAGCAGAGAAGACGATTCATGGCTGGAGTACATATAGTAGCTCCAAAGCAGCCATCAATCGTTTTACACAAACTCTGGCTCTCGAGCAGGAAGGGAAGGATCATACTATTCTTGCCTATAGTCCTGGTGTCATTGATACAGACATGCAAGGCGAAATCCGTTCCTCTTCAGAAGACGCTTTTGCAGATGTGGAGAAATTCCGCAAATTGAAAGAAGAAGGGGAATTACGCTCGCCTGATGAGGTGGCGAGTGTATTAATGAACCTTTTAGAAAAACCGGATAAAATCGAAAATGGCCAGGTGTATAAGCTTTATGATCTAGTAGGTAAATGATGGAAGGAGCCCCGAGATGAACGGGGCTCCTTTTAATATTCCAGAAGTTCGATTGCTGAAGCTTGTTTGTGGGCTTCAATTCTTACTTGGCCTCCGATAGGGAAAGTAAAGATCGGAGTGGTATGACCGAAGCTTGCATTGTAAATGATCGGGATATGTCCGAGTTCTTTTTTAGACTTGAGAATCTGTATAAGCATATCATCATCCATGTTGGATTCTTTTTGGAAGCGGCCGATGATCATTCCCCGCACTCCCTCGAAGCCAGGTTGGTGGATCAATGATTGTAAATCACGGTCGAAGGTAAAGGGGTCTGATAACAGGTCATCTTCAAGGAACAGGATTGTACCATCAAGGGAAGGCATATACGGCGTTCCCTGAAGCAAGTTCAATGTACATAGGTTCCCACCTATGGAGGTTCCTTCAGCCACTCCTTCATGCAGTACTTCATAGCCGGGATTGGTATGGAATTGTCGCTCCTGTTGATTCAAATACCAGCGATCGTCACTCCAGTCAAACGCTGGGTATATGTTTTGCGGTTCTGTTTCAGTGAATACTTTCATAAAATGATCGAACGTATAGTGGAAGCCTTTCTCCATACCAAAAGAGGAAAAGTGGGGACCGCTGTATGTGACCAGCCCCGTCCTTTTATATATCGTGTTGGAGAGAGCCGTAATGTCCGAATAGCCACAGAAAATCTTTGGATTCTTTTGAATGAGATCGAAATCGAGATGGCTCAACAACTGGTTGCTGTCATATCCACCAAGAGTAGTTAAGATGGCTTTGACATTCGGATCAGAAAAAGCTTCGTGAATATCGGCCACTCTGTGATCGACCGGATTCGAGATGAAATGGCTGCTTTCTGCCGCATATGTACTGAAGCTTACGTTGAATCCCGCCTGATTTAATCGCTCTATGGCAAGATCCTGTTGTTCAGGTGCTACGATCGCTAAACTTTTAGCGGGAGAGATCACTCGAATTTCATCTCCCTTTTTCAATTTCTCAGGTATCATTGGCTTTCCTCCTTCGTCCATTGGTAAATTACAACACTATACCAAATATGTGTGTTTTCGTCTATCATTTTAAGAAAATTCCGAAACTATTTTCGAATTCACTCGTATGTATGAGAAAGGAGGAATGATATGTTCCCAACGGTTTTTGGACTCATCCTTGTCATTGTGTTTTTAGCTCTTATCTTCAGGTTTGTAGGGCAATCAACGAGCAGTCGCAGCCTTTCCTCTAAAAAAGATGATGCGACGTGGCAGCCTGGATTTCATCAGTTCGATCATTCGGATGGTGGTGGAGACGGGGGAGGAGAGTGAATCGTGACTCCTCATTCACTTTCTTAAAATGACTCCCTGAAAATGAGTGGGTCCATCTCCATCTTCATCCATTGGGATTTTATGAAACGCTTCGAGCTTGAACTCCCTTGTTAGAATGGATTTAAGAATATCGTCATCATAAAAAGAAAAAAAGCGTTTAGGCTCATGAAAGTCTCCTTGCCAAATGCCTTCGTGGTTGATGCCGCCATAAACACCTAAATAAAAGAGCCCATCTTTTTTTAGAACTCTACGAAGACCTGTTAGAATCTCGGGAAGATTCTTTTTGGGAACATGAAGCAGACAATTCAACGCCCAAACGGCATCAAAAGATCCTGCTGGAAACTGTAAGTCATCAAAGCTCATAACGTCTGCTTTCAATCCTTTTTCACGACAGCGCTGCACCATTTCTTCAGATAAATCTGTTGCGTGAACGTCGACTCCTTTTTGTGAAAAGAAAAGACTGTCTTTCCCAGGCCCGGATCCGATTTCGAGCATGGTATGTTTTTGCTCATCCCTCAATCTTTGCAGGAAAGCTTCCCGCTCATGAGTTTTCCAATCTTGTGTCTGGGTTTGATTGCGCTGTTTCGATTGCCGGTCATACGCGTCAGAGAGGTTCTTTTTTAAATCTTGTGGAATCAATGGCTCTGCTCCTTTCTTTGGTAAGTAATCGCCAGCATGCCGTCAGGGTAGGCATTTGTTTCTGTAAGCTGCAGCTCTTCTTCGTGGTCATTTTTTTGAAAAAGTGGAATGCCTTTACCGATCAATGTTGGTTGAATGAAAATCTGGTATTCATCAATCAATCCAGCGGAGATGAAATAATGAATCAGGTTTGCTCCTCCGACGACCCATATGGTTTTATTCTGTTCATTCTTCAGCATGTTCACGAGAGGCAGGGTCTGTTCAGGCTGGAGGTATGTTGCGTATTTGTCATGGCCTTCGCGTGAGTTACTGACCACATACACATCCTTCATTTTGTAGGGGAATTCTTCAGCTAATTCAAAGATGTGATCATATGTTTTTCTCCCCAAAAAGACGGTATCGATGGTATGGAAAAATTCTTCATACCCATAGTCTTCTTCTGGATCATCCCGCAGCCAGTCAATGCTGCCATCCTCTCTTGCGATATAACCATCGGTACTTTGAGCAATGAATAAAATGACTTTACCCATATGAATACCTCCGTTCTTTTTGTCTTGTAATTCCAAGCCACTTCATCATATAATAAACGTAACCAAAAAAGAAGGGACTGACGTTTAAAGCAATGAAGTACTAATCCTGTTGCTAAACGAGTATGAGAATAAGAAACAACACTCGTTCCAGATACAGGATTGGTCTGTCCTTTTTTAAAAAGGATTCTATTGCTTTAACATCACCCTACATATATGTCGTGGTGTACCTGAAAGCGATGGCAGGCTCAAACCTCTCTGGAACGATTCAGGGAGGTTTATTTATGTTGAACATGCGAGCAATTAATATACAGTATCAAATCGGGAGCCGGAACATTCTTGATATTAAAGAACTGAGGATTCATGAAGGGGACCGGATCGGTTTAGTAGGCAGAAACGGAGAAGGGAAAAGTCTCTTGTTGCAATACTTGTTAGGGAAACTCGACATAGTGCCGCAAGTGGAATGGCACACTTCTTATGGATGGCTGCAACAGATGAATGAAGAAGAATGGAAAACTTCCACAATGAGTGGTGGAGAAAAAACGCTCGCCCGTCTGGAGCAAGTGCTTGAAAAGGGCCACCCATTGCTTTTTCTTGATGAACCAACCAACAACTTGGATTGGGAGCACATCGAAGACTTAGAAGAAAATTTGCGCCATCATGAAGGCGCTTATGTCGTTGTTTCTCATGATCGGAAGTTACTCAATCGCTGCTGCAATAAAATATGGGAACTCGAGCAAGGAAAGATAACGGAATACCATGGTGATTATGATTTTTATGAAGCGCAAAAGGACCTGGAACAAAAACAGAAGTACGAAAAGCACGAACAGTATGTGAAAGAAAAAAACAGAATCGAAGAACGAATCCGCCAGAAGCAGTCCCAATCAAAAGGAATGCGAAAACCTCCAAAGAGAATGGGGAATTCCGAGTGGCAGCTGGGTAAAAACAAAGCGGCTGCCCATCAAAAGAAGGTGGAACGCGTCAGTAAAACACTAGAACACAGGTTGGACCGTCTTGAGAAAGCAGATAAACCGATGGAATGGGATCAAGTGAAAATGGAGTTCAACCAATTGAATCCTTCAAGTAAAAAAGTGTTGGGGAAGGCGGGGGAGACTGAGGTACAAGTGGGCTCAAGGTTTCTTTTTTCCAGTCCTGAGTTGTCATTGAGAAATGGATCGAAGACAGCCTTCATCGGTGGAAATGGCACAGGGAAATCCACCTTTATTCGATACCTTTTAAAAAACACCGACTGGCTTTCTTCTGGAGTAAAGGTGGGATATTTTCATCAGACCCTGGAAGACCTGCCTTTAGAAAAGAAAGTGTACGACTATGCAAGTGAAGGGAGTTCACTATCTGAAACTACAATCCGTATCATCCTTGCACGCCTCAGGTTTTTTGCAGATGATATGAACAAAATCATAGGACAATTAAGTGGAGGAGAACGGGTGAAGCTGTCTTTGGCGAAGTTGATTGCCAGCGGGTCTACGTTCCTCGTGCTGGATGAACCAACGAACCACCTGGACCTTGAAGCTATTCAAGCTTTAGAACGGTTGATTTGTGATTTTCCAGGGACGATTCTTTTTGTTACCCATGATCGTACATTCATCGAGAGAACAGCGGATCAATTATGGATGATTGAAGATTCAAGGTTAAAAACATTTGATGGCACATGGAAACAATGGGAAGAATATGTGGAGAATCCCCCCGTCGCGGACGAGGAAGCCTACGATCAGATGGCATTAGAAACAAGGTTGACGGAACTTATCAGTCGGCTGAGCATGCCAGGGCCGAACGATGATGTTGCCGAGTTGGAGTCTGAGTATCAACAAACCTTGTCTCAATTAAAGAAACTGAAAAAGGATTAAAAAAAAGCGACCGGCTGCGGTCGCTTTTTTTATGATAAGAGAGATCTCGCTGCGTGAAGAAACACTTCTCACGACAAGCTACCGAGACGTCTCAACTTTCTTTGCCTCTTTGTTATTTCTCAAGAACATGTAAAGAGAAGCGCCGAAGATTGTGAAGTAACCGAGAATGCTGAAGATATCGGGTACTTGGTCAAATAAGATAATACTGATGAGTGCCGAGTAGACGACAGTGGAATAGAAGAAGATCGAGATCTCACGTGCCGGTGCGAATTTATAGGCGATCGTCAAACCGAACTGTCCTAACGTCGCAAATGCACCAGCGGATAGTAGGTATACCCATTGTTTTAAGCTCATCGGTTCATAGAAAGCAATGGTGAAAGGGAGCAGGGTGACCGTCGTGAAAAACGAGAAGTAGAAAACGATGGTGTAAAATTTCTCCTTATCTCCTAAAACACGCAGTAAAGTATAAGCGCCCGCCGCAAAAACAGCTGAAAAAATTCCCGCGAGGTAAGGGATGAACTCGACGGAAAACGCCGGTTTAATGATGAACAGTGTGCCGATAAAAGCGACGATAATAGCGATGATTTGATACAAACGTGCTTTCTCTTTCAAAAAGATAGCCGAAAAAATAATTAACAAAAAAGGACTGAGTTTGTTGAGCATATCCGCGTCTGACAGCACGAGGTTATCAATGGCATAGAAAAACAACACCATCCCGATCGTACCAAGTGCTGAACGAGAGAGCAGCAGCTTCTGGTTTTCCTTTTTTCCAAATAATCGTTCTTTGTTGTACATGACAAAACCAAAGGCGATAATGGCTGATACGAGGTTGCGGAATAAGGTCTTTTGAACAGTCGGAACGTCTCCAGACAGCTTGACTAGTGCCGCCATCATAGAGAAGCCGAAGGCAGATATAAGTAAAAGTATGATTCCTTTATTTCGATTGCTCATGATGGTTCCTCCAGTTGTACTTAGGTTGTGCAAAAAAAACACCTTTACCATCCTAATACAAAAAATCCTCGAAAGAAAGCCAGATGCACTTCTTCCACAAAAGCTCCCGATTGTGGAAGACTCGGTTTCGAGATAACCAGGGTTCGTTTGCCTTATAGGGAGTCGGGGTGGTTGGGAAGCAGCTCGTCCAGCTCCATCGCCCAGACACTCGCGTCATAAGCAGAACAGCAAAGGAATGAAAAAACACATTCCGTTGCTGTTCTGCTTATGCCAGTCGTGTCTACCAGGGCGATTCCGCATTTGAACACTTTCCTGTGGGGGAGCGTCGAGCTTCCTCGGGCAGGCTGTCGCACTAAGGGATCTCGCCTATCTCCTTCTCCCACGGGAGTCTCGCAGCTTCCCAACCACCCCATTCGATTTAGGAGAGAATCGAACCCCTATACCCAGATGTGGCTTTTTCCATTCCCACTCAGAAGCAGACATAAAGCGCTCTATATCAAGTTTTTACACTCGGATTGACACGGAGAGAATTGTATATTATCCACTTCACTTAAACATACAAGCAGAGTTTCTGAGAACTGGTTTCGAGAACCTGATATGGTAAAGGGGCGGAGGGGAATGGGGAGACTCCTGCGGGAAAAATGTGCTTGGTGAGCCCCCACAGGACGCAGTTCGAGGAGGCTCACCGCACTCCCGCGGAAAGCGATTCATTCCCCGCAGCCCCATCCACTCAATAAACATCTCGAAATCAAGTCTTCAAGAATCCTGCTATATAGCGGAGTAAAGTGGATTGTCTATACATGGTCTTGAAAAGTGCGATATACTTGGAGTAGTCAAGGAGAAGGAAAGGGCGATAGATGTTGATATGTTCTCATCCTATTTTTGAGAGAACGCGTGTCATAGAAAATAATCAGCAGCTTTATATAGAAAAAGAAAACACGCTTAAGCTGTTTGAAACGAGGGTCGTGTCACCAAAGGAAACTTTTCCTCTTCATGCCATTCATGATGTTTCATATCGAAAGTCTTCGGATATGTATGGAATGCTGTATTTGCATACACACAAAGGTGTACGCGCTTATATGGTGAAAGAAGACCCTGATCCTTGGATGAAAAAGTTAAAAGCATGTCTTTTAAGAAACTGATATCAATTAGAAGGATATAGGACGTGATGGAGTGGAAGTGATTGAAGAGAATGACCGTATTTATCTTCGAGAAGTCTTACTTGAAGACTGGTCAGCTTTTCACCCTTATTCATCGAACGAAGAGACGGTAAAACACCAGCCGTGGGGGCCGAACACAGAGGAAGACAGTCTCTTTTTCGTCCGTCAAGTGATTATTGATCGGAAACAAAGACATAGAAGCCGCTATGTTTTTACAATTGTAGAAAAAGAAATGGACCAAGTGGTCGGTAATATTGAGATGAACATCAGAGACTGGGATGGTGTTGGTGAAATCGGTTTTATCATTCATCATGATTATTGGGGAAGAGGCCTGGCCACAGAAGCCGTTCAATTAATGATCAACTATTGTTTTGAGCATTGTGAACTTCAGCGAATAGTGGCTACATCAAATCCGGAGAATATCGGATCAATCAAGGTGCTAGAAAAGGTCGGGATGATTAAAGAAGGAACGCTTCGGAAGGATTTGCTTGTCAAAGGGAAATGGCAGGATTCTTGTGTCTACAGCATGCTGAGGGAAGAATGGATAGAAAAAAGCGCAAGGCTATAGCCTTGCGCTTTTTTTATGAAGCATTCAGTTTATCATTGACTGTAAGACGTTGAACAAGCTGAGAGCTGTCCTTATTCAATCCGACAATCTCGACATCTACATCACGGTCTTCATATTTCGTTATAAGTTTATCAATCGCAGCAACAGCTGAGTCATCCCAAACATGGGCATGAGTAAAATCAATGACGACATGAGGGACTTGAACATCATAGTTGAAATGCTTAATCAAGCTGTCTGTGGAAGCAAAGAAGACTTGACCACTGACATGGTAAACCATTTTTTCTGCATTCTGGTCGAATACTTCCTCAACTTTTACTTTTGAAATCTTAGCAACGAAGAAGATAGCACTTAAAATGACACCAGCAATGACGCCTTTAGACAGGTCATGAGTTTGTACAACCGTACCAACGGTTACTAGCATGACGATACTGTCTGTAACCGGAGTCTTTTTGAAGCGTGTCAGTGAGCTCCAATCAAACGTTCCAATCGATACCATAATCATAACCCCGACAAGGACCGCCATAGGAATTTGAACAAGTAGATCGTTGAATACAATAATCAACAACATCATAAATATTCCTGCTACGAGTGTCGATAATCGTCCACGACCACCAGAGGAGACGTTAATAACGGATTGACCGATCATGGCACAACCAGCCATTCCACCGAAGAAACCGGAAACCACATTGGCCATTCCCTGTCCTCTGGCTTCCTTATTTTTATCACTCACTGTATCTGTCATATCATCTACAATCTGGGCAGTTAATAATGATTCAAGTAACCCTACAAAGGCAAGAGCTAGTGATATAGGGAAAATAATTTGTAGCGTTTCAAACGTCAATGGAATATCTGGTAGTAGGAAAATAGGTAACGTACTGGATAGTTCCCCCATATCCCCTACTGTTTTCAATCCAGCTCCTGTGGTGATGGCGATGATTGTCATTACGACAATAGCCACTAATGGTGATGGAACGGATTTAGTGAACCTTGGCAGGATATAAATAATAGCTAATGAACCTACCACCATCGCATACATAGCTAGTCCTGCCCCTTCAAAATGGACAAGTTGTGATGAGAAAATAAGAATGGCTAAGGCATTGACAAATCCAATCATGACAGACCTAGGAATAAACTTCATAAGCTGACCAATTTTTAATGCACCCAAAGTGAACTGTAAGATACCCGTCAAAATCGTAGCAGCAAGTAAATACTCCAAACCGTGGTCCTTGACTAAAGTGACCATAAGGACAGCCATAGCTCCGGTGGCGGCAGAAATCATACCAGGACGACCACCCAGAAAAGCAATGACGAAAGCGATACAGAAGGAAGCGTACAATCCTACCATGGGGTCGACTCCAGCGATGATAGAGAAAGCGATCGCTTCAGGGATGAGCGCCATAGCGACAACCATGCCTGAAAGCACATCGTTTTTTACGTTTCCAAACCATTGTTGTTTAATTGTTTCTGTGTTCAACTTCGCACCTCTTTCTATTATTTTTGTATTGTATTGTCCGTGACAATACGAAAATCCGGCAAGAACGATCAGATTATATCACCTATAGGGGATATTACATAACCCCATGTAAGCGCATAAATAAATATTTTACTCCTTTTTTCTCTTTTTTTCGCCTTCATAGACCCTAACTATACAAAATTAATTTTATTCAGTGTTATTTAATAGGAGTTTTATTACCTTTATCATGAATGAAAATGGTAAAATGGAAAAAATAGATGATTATCGATTGGGGGAATTCAGATGTATCAAAAAATATTAGTAGCAGCAGATGGATCCGAACACTCAATCCGTACAGCTGAACGCGCGGCTGAACTTGTCAACTTACAAGAGGATGGAGAAATTACAATCGTTTATGTGATCGATGGTGAGCAGTCGAAGTCAGATGTCCTATCCGAAGGTGATCAAGGCATGGTTGAACAGCGTCGACAGCAGAGATTGAAACCAATCGAAGAAATCCTTCAGGAGAAAAATGCTTCTTATCAAATAAATATACAACATGGTGAACCAGGTCCAACGATCGTTAAATATGCGAATGAAAATAACTTTGACCTTGTAGTAATTGGAAGTAGAGGTTTGAATACACTGCAGGAAATGGTATTAGGTAGTGTAAGTCATAAAGTGGCGAAGAGAGCGAAATGTCCAGTTATGATTGTGAAATGATGGTAATTATAGTCTAGAAGGGAGATGTATATCCAGTGAGTGAGCAAGGCTGTATTAAATGTGGAAGTACAGATGCAGGAAAAAAGGATGTATCTATGACAGGCTCAGGTCTATCAAAAATGATGGATGTACAAAACAACAAATTCACCGTCGTATATTGCAAAAACTGCGGATACTCAGAGTTTTACAATCAAAATGCTTCCAAAGCAGGTAACATTCTCGACTTTTTCTTTGGAGGCTAACTCTGAATGAATTACGATGGAATATTTAAAAGCTCTGAGTTTTTTACTCAGAGCTTTTATAAATGTTCAAAGGATCTTATAGTATTTTTGCTGGACCATACGATTCAAGAAATATTGTGTAATGGCAGTGATGATCAGCAACACAAGGATCAGTACACTACTCACCGTCCATATCCCTTCCAAGCCACTATTCCACAAAATAAGAATAACGACTCCGAAGACTGCGGCTTCCAGTGCGAGAGGGACGATTCCAATAAATCTTCCTTTAAATACTTCACGCTCATCCGTCCAATTAAGCTTAGGACTATACAAGTCAATGATGAGCCCTGCAATGCTAGCAATCCAGCCTGTAATAAGAGAAATCACAAACCAGAGGAACCATATGATAAAAGGTACTTTAAGGACGATTAGAGCGGCCAAGCTTAAAAGAAGTATGGAAAGAAAGTTCATGAAGAAGGACACAAGCAGCTTGCTAAGGATGACCTTTGAGGCCGGAATCGGCAAGTATAAATGATTGAACCAGCTCTTCCCATCTCTGGATACAGAGGAGAAGGAGGCGGGGTTGATTCCTAGTGCGACAACTGTGAGCCCGAACATCCCAAGGATGACTTTTTTTCCTTCAATTACATTGAGCTGCGTGCCCCACCCCGTAAGAGGTCCGTTGGGGTCCAGCATCATGATAATAATCAAGAATACAGGAAAGAAAAGGCTTTGTACGACAATTTGTGTGAAGAAAGTCGGTGTTCGAAAGATGATGCGTATCTCTTTTTTCCATAAGCTCATTAGTATGGACTGCTGCTTCACATGTTTCTGAACTTTCTCTTCGTCGAATTCGCTGCGCTTTCCTCCAGATAACCCCAGTACTCCTTTGAAGTAGAACCTCTGTCCGACTGTGAGGAATAACAAGATTGCCCCTAGAGATAAAGCGACAAACAGCAGGAAATAAAAAAGGCCAGTCCAGGATCCTATATCAGTCAGTGCGATACTGCTGAAATAAGCAGTCGGGAAGAACTTCGTTACAAGTTCAAGAAGAGCGTTTTGCTGTGTTAACATTTCGGCTGCGTTGCCTGTTCCGGAATCCAACCTTACCAGTACATTGATTCCGATGGCAAAGACAAATCCAAGGAGCCCGACGAGGACTTTCGTACGATCTTTATTTTTAGATATGTTAGCAAATCGCATGATGAACATTAATACGATGGCAGTTAAAACGAAGGGAATGATCGGCGTCAAAGCCCATACGATAAACGCCAATAGGTAATAAAGGACTCCAGCCCCACTATGTATGCCATAAAATACGAGAGAAGGGAGCAGCAAGATCGTATTCAAACCGTATAACGATAGAAATGGAACCGCAGACTTCCCGAACAAGATTTGATACGGTTGAAAAGGTAAAGAAATAAAGGACTCCACATCTTCGGCGAAGTAAAAAGAACTGAGTACAGTCCCTATACTTGTGAAACAGAAAATAAAAGTCATCATCACAAACAATAACCCGAGAATGACTCCTTCGTTGCCTATTGGTTCAAGGGCGGCATACATGTTACCAATGATACCTTGGATGAAAAACAATATAAGCAGACCGAAAGGGATCATCATTAAACCAATCATGATATATCCGAATTTTTCCATACTGCTTTTGTTAGCCATGGACAACTGCATTTTGACCATGACTCGCATTAATTTCCACGCTTTACTCATTTTGCGTCAGCTCCAGGAACAATTGCTCCAGATTATCATCATCTTTAAATTGCTGTCTCATCTCAGCCATATTTCCCTTGAATTGCACATGCCCATTGTTAATGATAGCGACTTCATCACACAGCTGTTCCACTACTTCTAATACGTGAGTGGAAAAGAAGACGATTTTCCCTCTTCTGGCATGGTCGCGCATCATCTCCTTTAATGTGTAGGAAGATTTGGGATCCAGCCCCGTTAACGGTTCATCTAGAATCCATACATCCGGATCATGAAGCAGTACACCACTGACAACAATTTTTTGTCTCATTCCATGGGAGTAGGTTTGAATATGATCATTCAAAGCCTCATAAATGCCAAAGCTTTTTGTTAAGTATTCGATCTTTTCTTTCCGGATATCCTTAGGGACTTCGAACACATCAGCAATGAAATTTAAATATTCGATTCCTTTTAACCTGAGAAAAATGTCTGAACGGTCCGGGACATACCCAAATTGATGTTTTGCCTTCATCGGTTCTTTCGCGACATCGATGCCATTCATAATGATCGAACCTTCATCAATGGGCAAAATCCCTGTCATCATCTTGATGGTTGTTGATTTTCCAGCCCCATTCGGGCCGAGAAAGCCGAAGATTTTACCATCTGGTACAGAAAGATCAAGGTCTTTGACCGCGTGCTTTCCTGCGAAGCTTTTAGAGATACGATTAATTTCTATCATATTTTCACCCTTTACCTAAATTGCTTTCCTCTTTTCTATACGAAAGAGAAGGGAACAATGTTTCAATTTTCCAACGCTCAGTTGGTTATTATTTTCCTCTGGTTATTGAAGTATATGGCAGGATTGCGCATTTGAATACTTTCCTGTGGGGGAGCGCCGAGCTTCCTCGGACTACGTCCTGCGGGATCTCGCCTATCTCCTTCTCCCACGGGAGTCTCGCAGCTTCCCAACCACTCCATTCGATGCATACGTGAAACGAACCCCTTTCCCGAGGGTGAATGTCTTTCACATTTCCTGATTTATAGTTATAAATCGCTCTATAGCAAGCTTTTTTATCCTGAATAGCGGTTATGGGAATTCATATAGCTCTATTTTCCTTATGAGTAAAAACATCTTATGCCGGAAGTGGTTTCGAGACACTTATACGGTAAAGGGGCGGAGGGGAATGGGGAGGATCCTGCGGGAAAAAAGTGCTTGGTGAGACCCAGCAGGACGGAGTCCGAGGAGGCTCACCGCGCTCCCGCGGAAAGCGAGCCATTCCCCGCAGCCCCCATCCACTCAACAAAAGTCTCGAAAGTGATTCTTCCACAAACGGGAACTTATGTGAAATTGACATTATAATTGTAGAATTAGTTATAAGAAGAGGACCATATGATCTTCGTCTAAATAGCGATTTGGTAATTTGATGGCTTTTTCCTCTGTACCGTACGTGTGGAAGCCGAGCTTTTTATACAACTCTTGGGCCGGATGGTTATCTGTGACCACGCTCAAGTGAAGCACTTCTAGCTCGATAGCACGTGCAAATTGAATCAACTCTTTAATTAAGAGTTCTGCGCCACCTTTTCGTCTATGATCTTTGGTTATGTACATGGCTAGGATGGACGCTTTGTGGGAAAACTTTGGGTGGGATTCTTTCACTAAAGTGACGACACCTGCAAGCGTCTCCTCAACAAAAAGCCCGAACGTGCGGGAGGTTTCACTTTCCAGCCTTTGGGCTATCGTGTTGATTGGATCAGGCCTTTGTTTTTCCTGTTCATATGTAGTGATAAATGCATCGGGATTGGTTAGTAGCGCTTCTAGTCTTAAATGATAATATTCTTTAGCATCCGCTTGATTCAATTCGCGTACTTGCATAATAAATGACCTCCTTTGGTTGTTCCTAGACTAGCGAAAAACTATGGTAAAGTAAAGAGAGAACGTACTTATTGACTGAGGTGATCTCATGACTGAAAAGGAAAAGATGATGGCAGGCGAATTATATAAATCCTGGGACGAAGAGTTGACGATGGAACGGTCCCGCGCTAAACAACTGACTTATCTATTGAACCAGACGAAAGATACAGAGGACCATTATCGTAAGCAGCTGATTCATGATCTTTTTGGTACGATTGAAGGGGAGATAGGGCTCGAACCTCCATTTTATTGTGATTATGGTTACAATATTCATGTAGGTGACGGTTTTTTTGCTAATTACAATTGTGTATTTCTGGATGTCTGTGAGATCCGTATCGGAAAAAGAGTGCTGATCGGTCCGAATGTCCAATTGTACACGGCCACACATCCAATGGATCGAGAGACAAGGGCGAGTGGATTGGAGTCAGGCAGACCGATTACTATTGGTGATGATGTATGGATCGGAGGAAGTGCTGTCATCAACCCGGGAGTGACCATTGGAGAGAACGTCGTGGTTGGCGCAGGGGCAGTGGTTACGAAGGATGTTTCACCTAATGTGTTTGTAGCTGGAAACCCTGCAAAGGAAATTCGAAAGGTAGATTGAATTCTTAAGGGTAGTCGTTCCTCCAATTTTTCGTTATCATACTAGAGGATACATGCATACGTAATAGAAAAAGAGAGGATTGAGCAAATGATCAAACGTAAGAGTCAAAGAGAAATTGAAAAGATGCATGAAGCAGGAAAGCTTCTTGCGAGTGTTCATAAACAATTACGCACGTTCATTAAGCCAGGCGTAACTACGATGGAAATTGAAAATTTCGTTGAAAAGTACTTAGCTGAACGTGGGGCCACTGGGGAACAGAAAGGCTACCAGGGATATGAATTCACTACATGTGCTTCCATCAATGATGAAATTTGTCACGGTTTCCCACGTACAGAAAAACTGGAGGAAGGCGACATCGTTACTATTGATATGGTTGTTAACTTGAATGGCTTCTTGGCTGATTCAGCCTGGACACATGCCGTAGGAGAGGTTAGTGAAGAAGCTAAAAAGTTAATGGATGTCACGAAAACTTCGCTTTATAAAGGGATTGAGCAAGCCGTTCCTGGGAACCGCATCGGTGATATCGGTCATGCCATTCAATCTTATGCAGAAGGGGAAGGCTATTCCGTAGTCCGTGATTTCACAGGACACGGTATTGGCGATTCCATTCATGAAGATCCTTATATTCCTCACTTTGGTGCCGCTGGAAAAGGTGCTCGCTTGAAAGAGGGCATGGTCATAACGATTGAACCGATGATAAACATTGGTGCATGGGGCAGCCAGATGGATGAAAACAACTGGACAGCACGTACTGTTGACGGTTCGCTTTCTGCCCAGTATGAGCACACCGTTGCCATTACAAAAGAAGGTCCGTTCATTCTTACCGAACAAGACGGAGAATAAGCAAAAAAAGGAAGGCTCAGCCACTGAGCCTTCCTTTTTTTGTTGAAGAAAATGGCAGTCTTCTTGAAGACTCAGTTTCGAGACTTTTATTGAGTGGATGGGGGCTACGGGGTATAGCTCGCTTTCCGCGGGAGCGCGGTGAGCCTCCTCGTACTGCGTCGAGGCCACTGAAAAAGTGCTGACTATACAAAAAGGTAGAAGTTCACCTACTATATTTAGGTGCCTTCTACCTTTTTTTGTGTGCAGATATGGATGATCTGTCAATTATTTTTGAAATTAAGTCAGTTTTTCAGTGGCCTCACTGCGTCCTGTGGGGTCTCACCATGCACTTTTTTCCCGCAGGAGTCTCGCCATTCCCCTCCGCCCCTTTACCATGGGAGTGTCTCGAAACCACTTCTCGGAAACTCTGCTAGTATGCTCAAGCGAAGTGAAATATATAATACTCTCCCCCGTGTGAATCCGAATGCGAAAGCTTGATATAGAGCGATTTATGCCTAGTTCTAAGTGGGGGTGGGAGAATCCCCATTGTGGTAAAGGGGTCCGTTTCTCACATGCATCGAATGGGGTTGGTGGATTTGGGTAATAAAAAAACTCCCCTATGAAAGGGGAGTTTTTTATACGTTCTTATTTTTGAACGTTAGCTGCTTGTGGTCCACGCTGACCTTCTTCAATTTCGAAACTTACAACTTGTCCTTCTTCAAGAGACTTGAAACCTTCTTCTTGAATAGCAGAGAAGTGTACGAAGACGTCGTCTTGACCTTCTACCTCGATAAATCCAAAACCTTTTTCTGCGTTAAACCATTTTACTGTACCTTCAACCATGTACGTTACCTCCTGCGTGGAAAAAATCCACATTGTATTACTATTCTTGCTCTTTTCAAGTTCCATCAAGACGACATCTTACGAAACATCTTCTCTTGCATGAATCTGATCGAACAACGAATAATTAACCTTAGTATAACAGATGGACCAAAAGAATGAAAGCCCTGTGAGGAAAAAGTTTTCCCAACTACTGGGAATGTTCACTCCTGGGGCTGAGTGAGATAAGCTTGATTCATCAAGGAGAATAGGGACCGCTCTACAATGGCATCCACCTCAGTATTCTGAATACGGGCAAGGTCATAAAGTGGGCGGCCTTGTTCTAATAAATGTTCGACAATCAGATAGCCTGTGTAATTGGCTTCTTTTTCAAAACCAGAAGCGCCTGTGCCTTTTGTAAACGAATAAAGGGCTTCATAATCGGTGCGATGGAGGTGCGGCTGGATGTTCATCATCACACGGTTCGGTTCACGACTGCATTTTTCCTGCTCCCAGCACAATGGGAAGTCGATCATTCCACTCTCTTCGAGAACTTCTTCGGTTGTGTGGGCCGCCATCCCTTCCTGGAAAATCAACTGCCCTAATGTTCGTGTATGACTTGGAGCAAGTCCTGATTGGCTGCAGTGGACGACACGAGTCAATTCTTGAATTAATCGTGTCCGGCTGGATGTTAGTTCGACAGGAAAGCAAAGGGTATAATGCTGGTTCTTTTCCATAATGAATGGATCTGTTTCAAAAGTTCCAACAAAAAACATGACGGTCATTCTTACGGGCGACGTACAGTGGAGAATTTGTTTAATGGATTCTACATAACCATTCACTTCTAAGGGGCCAATATCGAAATATTGAATTTTGTCATAGACTTGTTCGTATCTATTCCATGCGTATTCAATCATTTCTTTTGCTAGCTGCCCTTGTTGATAGCCGGGAGGGGTGTAGGGAAAAGCGTATTTATCAGTCCATAACTCATAGCGTTTGTGCAGCGGTGTTTGGGAGGCTTGGTCATAAAACGTAAGGAAACGATCCAACATTTGTTTGCATTTGACATCATCCATGATGATCCCTCCGAATGTTTAAGTATTAGTTAAAAACTCCAGGCGTTTCTTCCAAACGGTGTGAGCATCTTTACCTATCCAAATCAAATGACTATCAGAGTCGACTTCAAAAATTTCGCAATCAGGTACGGAAGACTTCAACAATAGAGCGTTTGTGTAAGGTACACTGCGATCTTTCTGTGAATACATGCCAAGAACAGGCACCTGGAGGCCGTTTATATCCGGGGTTTCGTGATCAAGATCTGTGATAAACCCTTTTCCGGATTGGGAAGTCGCCAGCATATCCACAATGAAACGGCGGTCGTTAGGGGTAAGGTTGTCCAAGTAATCTTCAACATTCTCTGTTGTTAAATCAGCAAGCAATTGTTTCAACACCAAATCAGGGAAGAATTTAAGCATGGTTCGGAGACTACTCCAAACGAATTTCTCTGCTGGTCCGAAAAGAAGCGCGGCTCTTTTTTTTACATCACCTTCCCATGAAGTGAGGAGTGCCGCTTCAAGCAGCAAACGGGCCACACGGTCTGGGTGATGAACAGCTAGAGCGATCCCTGTAGGTCCAGCCGCCGAGATTGAGATGACATTCACTTTTTCAAGTTGGAGATGGTCGAGTACTTCGACGATTGTATCAGCAAAATCCTCAGGAGTGCGACCTGTGGAAAGCTCGGTGTAATCGTAGCCGGGGCGAGAAATCGTGAGTAATGAAAATCCTTCATAAATCAGGCTGCTGTGAGATAAATCTGTATCTCTAGTGGAGTGTCCACCTTTCAATAACAAAACAGGAGGGCCGGACCCTTTATATGTAAACTCTACTATTCCTTTGGATGTATCGAGGAGTGTCGTCGTCAATGGGTTCATCCCTTTCTTTCTTCGTTTTTCCATACATTCAATATAAGCTATAATGGAAGAAAATGAAACATCAGACGATTCTGAAAAAGGGGTTGAAAAATGAGAATTGTGTCGATTTGTCCTAGCAATACTGAAATTGTCGCTAATCTTGGGCAGACCCACCTGTTGGTTGGTGTCGATAATTATTCTGATTATCCTGAAGAAGTGGAACATCTTCCGAAGCTTGGTCCTGACTTATCCATTGATATCGAAAGGGTCGCTTCCTTGAAGCCGGACCTTGTTTTAGCATCTTTATCTGTTCCTGGAATGGAAAAGAACATTGAAGGGTTGGACGAATACGACCTGCCCTATATCATATTGAATCCGAACACGTTATATGAGATTTCTGAAGATATTCGTCGTGTAGGAAAGGCGATTGGAGTGGAAGAGAAAAGCCACCAGCATGCGGATGATTTTCTGAGAGAAATCGATGAATTCAAACATCGTTCCAAGCAGATGGAGAAAAAGCCTTCTTTGTACTGGGAATGGTGGCCGAAACCGGTATTTACACCAGGGAAGTTGAACTGGCTGAATGAAATCAGCGAACTTTCTGGTGGGGTTAACCTCTTCCGTGACCAAGAGGTCGCCAGCTTTCAAACGGATTGGGAGGAAGTGAAAAAACGCGATCCTGATCATATATGTATGGTGTGGGTAGGGGTGAAGGAAGAAAAAATGAATCCTGATCTTATTAAGAAGAGACCAGGGTGGTCTGAACTCAAAGCTGTGAAGCACAATCATATTCATGTCCTGGAAGAATCACTTTTTTGCCGACCAAGTCCGCGTTTACTGGAAGGTCTTAGAAAAATATCTGCTATTGTCAAACACAAAAACAGCAAGTGAGGATATCACTTGCTGTTTAGTGAAGCTTCCCTTTATGTTTCGGGACAGCCAATTCTTTAAAATTCGTGGCGAGTTCGTTCAATTGTTTGGAAAGAATTTCTCCTTCCATCGGCAGACCGTGGCCTGTGACGGCTACCACCGGCTGAAGAGAGGCTAGTTCTTTAACGGACTTTTCTGCTTCCTCCCAGTTATGAGTAAAGTATGCCGGGGGGCCATGCACGTGCTGGTGTTGAATAAACACAGCCATACTTGACTCCTGCTTCACTGTAATGAATGCATCTCCGGCAAGGAGAGTTTTGTCCTTATCACGAAATAGAGCGATATGCCCCGGTGTATGTCCGGGGGTGTGAATGAAGCGCCAATCTTCAAGAAAAGGGATGGTCCCATCGTTTGGAAGCGGATGGATGTATTTACTCAAATCGGCCTGGTGAGTAGGGAAGAAAGGCGATAAAAGCGAAAATAACCCACCCCCGACGGTTGCATCACCAACAGGATAATCTCGTTTCCCTGTAACATAATCCATCTCTATCGGATGAATATATATAGGGACTTTCCATTCATCTGCCAATTGCTTTGCTGAACCGACATGATCGAAATGACCATGTGTCAGAATAATGGCTTTCGGCTTTGCACGCCCGTATCTCTTCTCCGCGGCTTCCATGATCCGTTTACTATAATGGCCGATTCCACAATCAATGAGCACCCAGTCATCGGCTCCTTCCTTACCAATAAAGACAACATTGACAATTAACGTGCGGTAAAAGGCGATATCATCCAACACCTGTTCAGCTTCTGCATGCCCCATATGATATTCTTCGTTCGACTGATCCTCATGTTCCATTTGGTCCATGCCCATCACCTCGATCTCCCATTGTTTTTATTTAGTGTAAGTCAGAGAAGGGGAATTATTCACCGTCCTATTGTTTGTTCAGGAGTGAGCCGTAATGTCATGATAGTGCCAGGCATTATTTGAGAAGGGAACAAAAAAAGACCGCCTCTTAAAGAAAGAGACGGTTCTTCATCTGTTAATTCGCTTTATCGAGTGGTTGAATCTTTGCTTGCTTTGGGGTGAGTGTTTTCCCCGTCAATCCAAATAGAATCGTGAGCAATGGGCTCAATAGGCAGAAGAAAGCAAAGGGCAGGTACTCGAGAACGGGTACACCGAGCACACCGGATAAGAAGACACCACAAACACTCCAAGGGACAAGTGGATTGATAACGGTTCCGGCGTCTTCAAGTGTTCTGGACAAGTTCTTCCTTGCAAGTCCCGCTTTTTCATAAATGTCCTGGTAAGCTTCTCCCGTGAGCAAGATGGACAAATATTGTTCCCCGATGGCAATGTTGATTCCAATCGCTGTAAACGCGGTAGACAGCGTAGCGGAGCGAGCTGATTTTAGTGATTCCTGTACGCGGGTCAAAATAGAAGGAATGATCCCAGTAACAAAGAACAGTCCTCCAAGAGCAAGGGCGAGAATAACTAGGGATACGGTGAAGAGCATGCCGTTCATTCCACCGCGGGTCAACAGGTCGTTGACGATATCATTCCCGGAATTTCCTTGGAAGCCGTCAAACCATGTCCCGAAAAGGACGCCCCATTCCATGACACCGCGTAAACCGGCGATCAATGTGGCGACAATACTGCTGATGGCAAGAGATAGGAAAGCCGGGCGTTTGGTCACAGTCATGATTACAAGTAAAGCTAATGGAATCCAGGAGCTCCAGTGCATCAAGCCTGTTTCCCTAAGACCGGCTTGGAACGTGTTCAATTGCTCCACATCCGGTCTTCCGTCTGGAGAAAGAATCATGAACAGGATAAAGGTAATCACAAAAGCAGGAATCGTTGTCCATGCCATGTTTTTTATGTGATCAAACAAATCGACTTTAACAACCGTTGAAGCCAGGTTGGTCGTATCGGATAGGGGGGACATTTTGTCACCAAAGAATGCCCCGGATACGATGGCCCCTGCAGTCATGGCTAAGGATATATCCATCGATTGAGCAACCCCGATGAGCGCTACCCCAACCGTCGCTGCTGTTGTGAATGAGCTGCCTAAGGCAACACCGACGATGGCTGTTACAGCAAAAACAATCGCTAAAAACCATGGGCCTCCAGCTAGAAGAAAGCCTGCATTCATTAAGACAGGAATGGTTCCGCTGGCCATCCAGCTCGCAATTAGGACCCCAATGACAAAAAATAGAAGGACAGCTCCCATTCCTGTCTGTGCTCCTTGAGTCATCCCGTACTGCAGATCTTTGAAGCTCATTTTTTTCAAAGACCCATAGGCGATCATAATGAGGATTCCGATCAGAATCGGGATGTGTGGAACGGTTTGAACGTCAATTATAAAATAGCTGATGATTCCAATGGTTACGAGTAATAGTAATGTCGATTCAATGATGCCTGGTAGCTTTTTTGGCTGCAGGTGAAGCATATGAATTCCCCCTCAAGTTTTATTATTCTTTACTCCCAAGGCCGTGTTTATAAAAATAAAAGCCCCGCCCCTGAAAACAGGGACGAAGCTTTCACTCCGCGGTACCACCCTTGTTGGTAAATTTCTTTACCCACTCTGTTGGTGTATCACTTGGTCTTGAATTCTGTAATTCGATGGGAGGATGCCCAAGTTCACACCAACCACTTGGTCTCTGTCTGCTGCTCTCGAACCATCTACTTCGGAACTCATGATACGATCTATTCTTTTTTACTTAAACGCTTTTAAGCAGTGAAGTAATGTGAGTTCATCATAGAATATTTTTTATAGGATGTCAACGAATTTTTTTACAAGACGATGCTTCAAATTGTTTCTTCTGTTGTGTATAATAGTGGAAATTTGGATGGACAGGGGGAGGAAGGATGGAAACACAAGCCATTCACACAACGGCTTCTTCTACTCGCTTACATATGATCAAAAGAGGGATGATTGCGGGTTTTCCGATCATGCTGGGCTATTTACCAATCGCTTTAACTTATGGTGTCTTAGCGAGTCGGACAGGAATGACGAATCTTGAGCTAACATTAATGAGCGTGCTTGTGTTCGCTGGCGCTGCTCAATTTCTAGCAGTAGGGATGGTAGCGACGGGGACAGGAATGATTGAAATTATTATTGCAACATTTGTTCTGAATTTCAGGCATTTCGTCATGAGTCTATCTTTCGTCAACCGTTTGAAAGGGGTGGCCCTAAGAGCAAAACTTCCTCTTACCTTTGGTTTGACGGATGAAACTTTCACGATGTCGGCTCTGTATAAGGACGAAGCAAAAGAGAAATATGGCAGCTTATTTTATGCTTCTTTAATCTTGACCGCTTATTTATCGTGGGTGGGAGGATCCTATCTTGGTGGTGTTTTAGGTGATGTCATGCCAGCGAGGTTAAGTGACAGTATGGGCGTTGCCTTATACGCCATGTTCATTGGACTTTTGATCCCTTCCGTGAAAAAGGATTTCAAAATCGCTGGCATCGCTGTACTCGCAATGTTGATCAATTTTATTTGCCAGTATTGGGGAATGAGTCAAGGCTGGGCCATCGTTATGGGTACCGTACTTGCAGGCTTCAGCGGAATTTGGCTTCTTGAAGATGAGGAGGTGACAGTATGATCATTTGGATGGTTATCGGTATGGCAGTCGTTACAGCTGTTCCGAGGTTTTTACCGGCGTTGATCGTAGGTTTTGTCACTTTCCCGAAATGGGTAGACCGGTGGCTCAATGCCATTCCATATGCTGCACTCGGAGCGTTGATTTTTCCAGGAATCATGTCAGTAAAGCCCGATGCACCCCAAATCGGTGTCATCGCTGGTTTGGTAGGAATTTTCCTTGCATGGTTGAATGTCCATATTATCTTCGTTGTACTTGGGGCCATTGCCTCTGTATTCTTGATGACATTATAATCACAACTGCCCAGAAGGTGCATATCTTATAGGGATACTTCCGAGAAAGGAATTGATCGTTATGCACCGACAATTTGGGTTTCCTTTCGGGCAGATTTTCGGATTTCCTAATCAGGGAGGCCAATTCGGCCCGGGCCAACCACCTCCTGGACCTCCACCAGGTGGACCACCTTTTGGAGGCGGGCAAGGGCAGCCACCATTTGGTGGAGGACCTGGTGGGCCAGGCGGTCCTGGAATCCAGCTTCCTCCACCACCGGATCAGCCGCCTAGTTCACAAGGGGCTTCTCTATTTGCTGTTGATCCAGGGTCATTATATGGCTGCCTCTATCGATACACATGGATCACGCTTGTTAACGGCCGCTCGTTCTGGTTTTATCCGACATTCATCGGCCGCACTTCTGTAGCTGGTTACCGTTGGCAGCGTCGCCGTCGTCAGTGGGTTTATACAGGCTTTGATACACGACAAATTTCTAGTTTCCAATGTAGATAAACCTCAAATAAAAGGTGATGTCACTCTTGGCATCATCTTTTTGTTACAATAAGAATTAATTAGAGGAAGAAGGGACGATCTCCATATGCCTGAAGTTAGAGCTGCCCGCTTTGAGGATGCTGAAACGATTGCGGAAATTCATGTGAAGAGTTGGAAATCAACATATAAAGATTTGATTGATGAAAGGGATTTAAGCAATACGACGGTTGAGCACCGTATTGCGCTTTGGGAAACGGTGCTTAGAACTCCTGTGAATGGTCAGATTGCCTATGTTATTGAAAATGATCATGGTGAAGTTGTCGGCTTTGTTTCTGGTGGAAAAGAGCGGACAAAGAATTATGGATTTGACGGAGAAATTTATGCCATATACTTGCTGGATGAGTATCAGGGAAAAGGGTATGGGAAAGAAATGCTCCGGGTATTCTCAAATGGGATGCTTGAAGCGGGGTACCAATCCCTTCTTGTATGGGTGCTGACCAATAATCCTTCCAGCCATTTTTACATAAAATATGGAGCAGACCCAGTTGAGGCTGAGAGGGTCACGATCGGACAAGGAACTTATGAAGAGACGGCTTATGGTTGGAGTGAGTTAAAGAGCTTAACTGATCGTCTAGCATAAACCAGACCATATTCGTCAAAAAAGCCTGCCGTCATGGCAGGCTTTTTACGTCTCTTCTTTTTCTTCGTAGGGTTCGATATGGATATGGGCGTAACCGATGTTTTTTTCTTTTTCTAATCGCTCTTCCACTTCATCGGTAATGGTATGCCCTTCTTGCACAGTAATATCAGGATTGACGTGAATGGTGGCTTCGACAAGCGTCTTATTTCCCTGCATCCGTGCCTTGACATCTTTCACAGCCCAAACGTCAGGATGATCGGATATGCTCTCACGGATGTGTTCAATTCCTTCTTCATCATAACCATCCGTAAGGCTGTGGGTGGCATCGACAAAAATATCCCAAGCCGTTTTACAAATGATGAGGCCAACAATCAAACCAGCAAGAGGATCCAACCAGAACACCCCGAACTGAGAACCGAAGATACCGATGCTTGCACCGACACTTACTAAAGCATCTGATCGATTATCTTGAGCAGCGGCATATAAGGCATTACTATCCACTTTTTTTGATAAATTTAAATTGTAGCGATACACACCATACATGATTAAGGCAGCTGCTAAAGCCGTCCAAGCCGTAAGCATGGAAGGTTCACTTGCTTTTTGCTGGATAATATCCTGAACCGTACCGATAATCACTTCAATGCCGACAGTCATCATAATGAAGGCCGCAATGAGAGAAGCGATCGTCTCAGCGCGGAAATGTCCATAGTGATGATCTTCATCCGGTGGTTTCCTTGAAATCTTAAGCCCGATCAAGACAGCCACGGATGCAATGACATCGGTCGTATTGTTTAACCCATCCGCACGGAGCGCTTCAGAGTTTCCTGCGGAGGCAATGATTAATTTTGTAGTAGCAAGAACAAGGTATGCAATAATACTAACCCAGGCCCCTCGTTCCCCTTTTTTTAATTTTGCATATTCATTCATGGACTTTTACCTCCAGATCGGTCAATTAAAGGCTTGATATAGCTTATCAAATAGAAGTTCAGTGGGTCTAGAGAAAAAAAGCTTTCCATGTTCATGTTAATTGCCTTCGCGCAAAACAGGCTCTATTTGAACTATTATATAGAATTTGTAAAGGTTTTATAAAATATCTCGAATTTAAGAGTCTCGAGTTTGAATTTTAATTTGTGCGGGTATATACTATTTGTGAATCCTGATCGTATCTTAGGAAACAATAAACAGGCATTCTTGGATTCCAATAGTATGTAAAAGGAGAGATTTTAGTGGCAAACGTAAAATTAGCGATCATTTATTACAGTTCTACAGGTACGAACTACCAAATGGCGCAATGGGCGGAAGATGCAGCTAAACAAGAAGGGGCAGATGTGAAACTGGTACGCGTCCCTGAGTTAGCTCCTATGGAAGCAATTGAACAGAATCCTGCATGGAAAGAGCATTACTTAGCTACAAAAGACGTTGTACCAGAAGCGAAAATCGACGACCTTGATTGGGCGGACGCTGTGATTTTCAGTGTACCTACCCGCTTTGGTAACGTTCCTGGGCAAGTGAAACAATTTATGGATCAGGCGGGCGGACTATGGTTCCAAGGAAAACTTGTGAACAAGGTTGTCAGTGCGATGACATCTGCTCAAAACGTGCACGGTGGCCAAGAAGCAACGCTGTTGAACTTTTACACTACGATGTTCCACTGGGGCGCCATCATTGCAGCGCCAGGGTACACAGATGATGCGGTATTTGCTTCAGGAGGCAACCCTTACGGTACGAGTGTGAGCGTAGATGGAGAAGGAAATATGAAAGAAGAAGTTGAAGGCGGCGTACGTCACCAAGTGAAACGTACAATAGATGTAGCAAGTAAATTCATCAATTAATATAGAGGGAAGAGTATGAAGCTTTTTGAGTTTCATACTCTTTTTTTACTTTATAAAGGAAGTTTGGGGAATGAGGGCCCATTTGTGAGTTTTATGGAAAAAGGTTGATCATCGCTTTTCTTTCTTCTAAATGTGACAAGGAGAGGTGAGCGAATCCTATTTTTTTCGAGAAATAGAGATGTTCATAGAATTCTCTTAGGGATTTAGTAACTATTTTGTGACAGTAAATCATGATGAATCCCTCTAGCAATAGGTTTGAAAGGTTTAAACTTTTCAAATTTGGGAATCATAATACTAAATATTCAGAAAACTTGTTGCGAAATTCTATTAAATCCTGCATAATGAAAAAAAGCATGAAGGGGGTAGTCTCATGAGAAAGCAAAAGATTGATTATGTTATCCGTCGCCACCCCGAGTACAAAGGGAAAGAGATTACGGCAAAGAGAGAGTTGTCCTTTGGAATACAGTTAGCCTCACGTCTGCTTTTAGATCAACTAAGTTATCAGTTTAATAAAGAACGTCTGGATAAGGAAATTAACCAGGCCATTGATAACGATGACCGCGATGAATTTGAACGTTTAAGTTTTCAATATCAACCCTTTACATGGGAATAAGATAGAACCGTTGCTGATGCAGCGGTTTTTTTTGTGAAGTTTTAGGTCATGAATGAAAGAGGAACATTGGAATTCTTTCCTATGACTAAATAGAACTCGTCAAGGAACTTTTTGCAACAAATCAAAGAGTAAATGAGCGGAGTTTTAGGAAAACAGCTTTATGAAAGGGATCAGATATACAACATCTTCCTGTGAATGTTATAGTAAGGGTAACATCATAGACTAGGAAGGTAATACAATTGAAAAAAGTATGGATTCTAACAATGTTATGTATCAGCTTGACCGCTTGTTCTCTCGCCTCATCTGGGAACGAACAAGAGTCGGAAGAAGATGTTCCTGCTTCTTCCCAAAAAGAATCGGAACAAAACGATGCAGATAAGGAAGGACAATCCTCTTCACCTGAAGAAACAGAGCAGACACCTGCTGACGAAGAAAAAGATACAGCGTCTGAGAAAACAGAAAAAGATAAAGTCTTGGATGATGGAACGGTCGAAGTAGGTGAACCTGAGAGTTTGCAGGTGGTTGTCAACAAGAGAAGGAAACTGCCGGAGGATTATACTCCCGAAGATTTGACTGTCCCGAATGTGCCTTTTTATTTCACAGAAGACCACCCGAAAAAACAGTTGAGAAAAGAAGCAGCGCGTGCTTTAGAAAAGCTTTTTGACGCTGCTGAACAGGATGGAATTGACTTAGTAGCCGCTTCCGGCTATCGTTCCTATGATCGTCAAAAAAGGATTTACGAAAGAAATGTAGAAGTTTATGGCAAAGAAGAAACAGATACATTCTCAGCACAACCTGGTACGAGTGAACACCAGACAGGACTTGCCATGGATGTCACCTCTGCTCAGGTGGCATTCAAACTGGAGCAGTCCTTTGGTGAAACCAACGAGGGAGAATGGCTGGCCGACCATGCTCATGAACACGGGTTTATTATCCGTTATAGAGAGGGTGCCAAAGAGATCACCGGTTACATGTATGAACCTTGGCATTTGAGGTATGTAGGGAAAGACATCTCTACAGATGTTCATGAACAGGCCGTAACGTTAGAGGAGTTTTTTGGCCTTTACCCTTCGGATGAATGATAGAAAGCCATTTCTCAAGAGAGAAATGGCTTTTTTAATAACAGATTCCAACGCGGTGATATAAAAATGCATTATTGTGTAATTCCTGATAGGCGAATAATGCCGTGTCTGCCACGGTAATCTTTTTGCCGTCTTCCGGGAGCAAATCACGTTCGGATCGGATATTGCCGTATCTTTCTCCATCAGGCAGGTAAGTCGGACAGATGATGGTCCAATCCAGCTTACTTTCCTGTAGAGCTTCATATACTTTAACGTGTTCTTCAGCTGCAAATGTCTTTTTTCGTTTGGATTCATTGCTCTGGTAGCGGTATTTTTCTTTTTCGAACCTGCTGTTGAGGATGCCTGCCGTTCCGATTGTGACGATTCGCTTGATTTCTTCTTCCTTCATCGCTTTTATTATCAAAGGTACACTCTTTGTTAGGGTGTCCGTCTTATCTGTGTTCAAGGCACTTATAACCGCATCACAGTTGGCAATCGTCTTTTTTACGTCTTCTTCATTTTTCGCATCGCCAATAACGAACTCCGCTCCAGGAATAATTTCCATCGCCCGTTTTTCATCACGAACGAGTGCTTTTACTTCCACCTCATCATCTAGAGCTAATCGTACGATTTCAGATCCTACTCTTCCTGTTCCACCGAATAATGCAAGTTTCATTAAATCACCTCAAAGATTTGTAAAGTTTACTTATGACTACGTAAAAATGTGAAAATCCTTTGCTATGCTTGTCTCAAAAGAATGTAGATGGGGGATATGACCATGAAAAAGAAACCCGTTCGGAGCTGGATGCTCTATGATTTTGCCAATTCAGCTTTTGCGACGACCATCATGGCTGCTGTTTTACCTGTATTCTATTATGATGTAGCAGCTAAAGGTATTCAAGAATCTTTAGCTGCAAGCTATTGGGGATATTCCCAATCCATTGCCGTCTTAATCGTTGCGATCCTTGCTCCCATTCTTGGTGCAATCAGTGATTATTCGGCAGCGAAGAAAAGATTTTTGATGTTTTTTGCCTATATGGGCATGATTGCTAGCGTCTTGCTTGCCTTTGTAGGAGAAGGGGATTACGTCTTTGCTTCTATACTATTGATTGTGGGGACAATTGGCTTTTCAGGTGCGAATGTATTTTATGATGCCTTTTTACCTGAAGTGGCCAAAGAGGAAGATATAGACCGGGTTTCTGCAGCCGGTTTCACATTAGGGTATGTCGGTGGCGGGGTTCTCTTGGCCGTCAACTTGCTGATGATTATGAAGTATGAATGGTTCGGGCTGCCGAGTACCTTGATGGGTACGAAGCTTGCTTTCGTATCTGTCGGTATTTGGTGGTTTGTTTTTTCCATCCCTCTTATAAAAAACGTTGTAGAGGAAAAGAAGAGGCAGCAAAAAAGGGAACGCTCTTATGTAGCCATCGGCTTTCAACGGCTTGGTCGGACATGGAAAGAACTGAGACAGTTTAAGCAGCTCCTCATCTTCTTATTAGCATTTTGGCTTTATAACGACGGGATATCTACGATTATAAAAATGGCCACTATTTATGGAAGGGATATTGGTATTGATAGCACTTCACTGATTACGGCTTTACTCATCACTCAATTCGTCGGTATTCCGTGTACATTTTTCTTTGGTTGGCTGGCAGGTAAAATAACTCCTAAACGTGCGCTCATGATTTCATTATCTATCTACCTGGTCATCGTAGCACTTGGGTATTTTATGACCTCAGCCCTTCATTTTTACATCCTGGCTGTGTGTGTAGGTTTCGTACAAGGGGGAGCTCAGGCCTTAAGCCGCTCTATTTTTGGACGAATGGTTCCGGGGGACCGTCATGCGGAGTTTTTCGGTTTTTACGGCATCTCTTCAAAATTCGCTGCCATTTTTGGACCGTTTGCCTTTGCACTTGTGGGACAATTGACAGGGTCCAGCCGTTTTGGGATTTTGTCCCTCTTGTTCTTCTTTATCGTTGGCATGATTCTTTTATACGTGCTTGATGTAGATAAAGGGGTGGAGCAGGCGCAGGCCTACACCCACTCTGATGAAGAGCCCATCATTCGTTCGTAGTTTACACAATCGGATGACAATACTGGTTGGTCAGCATTTTTTCAAGAGGTTCCCCCGTATCATACGAAATGTTTCCGACGATTTCTTGAATGTGAGCCAATACGTCCGGGGAACCTGTTTTCCAATACTCGAAGATATACTGAAAAAGAAGGGTACCTTCATTTTTAGCCTGTTCATATAAATCCAAAAAAGATTCGGCGCGCTTTTCATTCGTTGCCGGGTGATACCACTCCATACGGCTCTCATTCAAAAAATCTCTTTTTTCAGCGATTGGCTGATGGGAAAACGAAGAGACGAGAGATCCGAACCATTGATTTTTCCATTTCCAAGGATCATACAACACCCTTTGAGCAGCTTGAATATGGAAAAAAGATTCTTGAATCACTTTCTTTTTATGTTTTGTCGTGATTTCAGGATAGTGATGGGAGAGCATCGAATGCATAAAGGAAGAAATCGGACGGATTTGTTTTCCAATTTTTATTTTCTTATGGACAGGGTTTTTCCATGTTTCCAAATTCCTCTCACGATGAAGCATGACTGTATCTAAAAGTACCTCTAGTTCCTGGTGTTTATTTTCTTCATAACCTGCATGGTAGTGAACGTAGGGATGGGTATGGCGGTCAAGTATATGATGGCTCACAAAGCCCAGGATAAAGGCTTGAATTAAGTTTTTCTCTGACTTTCCTCGTTCAATCATATCCATCAAAAAGGGCCCGCATTTTTCTGTATGCATCAGCATTCCGATTTCTGCTACCTCTTTGTCCGGTAGAAAAGGCAGGAAATTATGATAAAAGAACGGGTCCGGACCCTGGGCTCCCATATGTAAAGGGGCCGGGGAAGTTTCTAAAAGGTCTTTCCTATCAAGCTCCTCGCACAACTGATCCACAAACAGTATATGTGTCCATATATTAGGCATCATCATTCTCCATTCTTTATAAGAGTTTGTTACACTAAATGGCAGGATTGTGTAAGACTCAGTTTCGAGATAACCGGGGTTCGTTACAAAGTTGAGCGTCAGGGGTGGTTGGGAAGCTACTCGCTTTCCTGCGGGGATGACGGCAAGCCTCCTCGAGCTAAAGCTCTGCGGGGTCTCGCCAGTCAATCCATTCCCGCGGGAGTCTCGCAGCTTCCCCATAGCCGTCAAGCTAAGCTCAACGATTTTATCTTCCCTCCTATAAACGTTATCCTTCCTTGAAGAAATTTCTATGGAAGGATGATTTTATGGTATTTGAAAGACAAATCAAGGCCATGTCTCAGGTTATTCGTCAGACATTCCACCCTGATTTCATTCAAAAAACGGCCTATGATACAGGGTTTCAAAAGCGGAAAGGAAAACTTACCCCAGAAGCTTTTCTCGTTCTATGTACGTTTCTTCAACATTCGATTAGTCAGAAAAGCTTGCGCAATTTAAGCACCAAATTCAGCTACGAATACTTGACCACGATAACCAAACAGGGCTTGAACCAACGTTTCAATACGAAGGCTGTTTCGTTTTTGAAACAGATTTATGATCGATTAGCTGGTCAACAGGGAAAGGTCTCCACGATATTGGACCACCATTCTTTATTCTCTCGCATTCGAATTATGGGTGCGACATCCTTTCGCCTCCCGAGAAACTATGAGGATTATCCTGGTGTTCAAGGCCCTGGTGTCAAGGTACAACTGGAATATGAATACATCAAAGGTGAATTTCTTTATCATTCCATTAGCCGCGAATCAAGGAGCGATAAGGACGCAGCCCGAGAAGTTTTAGGGACCCACCAGCCGGGGGATTTACTTTTACGCGATCTAGGATATTACTCGGCAAGCATCATCAGGGAAATCTTCAAAAGTGAAGCGTCTTTAATCACGCGAGTTCCGAGTCAGACGAAATTTTGGTTGGGGAGTAAAAAAGAAGGTTGGACCCAGGTTAAACCGGAGGAAGACTTGAAAGGTTGTGATGGAGGCGAAACGGTCGACTACGGGTTCATCAAAGTTGGCGGAGACTCTCGCAACTCCTTTGTGGCGCGTGTGATCGCACAAAAACTCACAAAAGAACAGCGCAAAAGACGGGATAGAGCTTTACAATTAAAAAGGCAGAAAGGCCACCAGACCCTTTCTGCCCAAGAAAGAAACTCTATTCAAATTCTCGTGACCAATATAACACATGAGAATTTGAAGGCTCAAGACCTATACCCTCTGTATTCCCTGAGATGGCAAATCGAAATCTTATTTAAAACGTGGAAGTCCTTATTTGAGATTGATGAGGTTCAAAAGATGAAACAAGAACGCTTTGAATGTCATTTATATGGAACGTTGATTGAAATACTTCTCTCATCAATGTTGGCGTTCCAATGTCGATTGTATTTACACAAGATTCATCAAGCTGAAGCTAGTGAATACAAATGCATCGACACAGCGCGCGAGTCTTTGCCTCACCTGATAACGGCTGCCGAAACAGGAGTCGAAAACGTGAGGGCCATGATAAGGCTTGTCTACGAGAATGCCAGGATTCACGGAGGAAAAGAGCACAGAAAGAACCATCTCAGCCCATTTGACATTTTAGGTATAGCTTACAAGTAAAAGATGAACGACTGATTTTTAGAACCTTGACACTTTCAGCTTTTGGTAGGGCACCAACTGGAAAATAAAGGAATAGTAAATGATTATCACTTAAGCTAAATTACAATCATTCACTAGCTTGACGGCTATGCGCAGCTTCCCAACCCCCCCATTCGATAAGTGTGAAAAACGAACCCACTTTGCCCAGGATGAGTGTCTTCCATCATCCCAGTTCTGGATTGATAAAGCGCTCTGTAGCAGGCTTTCCATGGAAAGTGTACACTCTTTAGAATCTACACGCTACTATTGGAAGCTCCGCTATTTGTTGAAGTGGTTTCGAGATCCTTTTATGGCAAAGGGGCGGAGGGGAATGGCGAGACTCCTGCGGGAAAAAAGTGCTTGGTGAGACCCCACAGGACGCAGTCCGAGGAGGCTCACCGCGCTCCCGCGGAAAGCGAGCTATTCCCTGCAGCCCCCATCCACTCAACAAAAGCCTCGAAACTGTGTCTTCCACAAAACGGGAGCTTTAATGGATGTGTGGATTCAAAAAAAAAGAGCCTTTCTGAAAAGGCTCTTTTTCACCACTTTTTACCCACTTGAGAGATCAAGCAAGGATGGAAGATATGTACCTTTGCTTGATGGATTCATTATACATAAATATCTGAAAAATGTAAATAATCTGACTTGTAACTTGAAGAAAATTGTCAAAAAGAGCGGGCTTCTGGTGATTGTTCAAAAGATTCTTGATACAATGAAAGGGCATGCAATGATTTGAGCAAAGGGAGGATATTCATGGATTATCGCATTGAGAAAGATACCATAGGAGAAATCAAAGTACCGAGCGAAAAGTTTTGGGGAGCTCAAACACAGAGAAGTAAACAAAATTTCCCCATCGGTGATGAAAAAATGCCGAAAGAAGTTGTTGAGGGCTTTGCTATTCTTAAAAAAAGCGCGGCAAAAGCAAATGCAGCACTTGGTTTGCTTGAAGAGGAAAAAGCAGACGCTATAGCTTATGCGGCGGATCTCATTATTGCCGGAGAACTTGACGAGCATTTCCCTCTTGTCGTCTGGCAGACGGGAAGCGGGACGCAATCCAATATGAACGTGAATGAAGTTATCGCTTACGTCGGTTCACAATGGCTGGAAGATAAAGGAAGTGAAACGCGCCTCCACCCGAATGATGATGTAAATAAATCTCAAAGTTCGAATGATACTTATCCGACAGCCATGCATATTGCATCTGTCAGAAAGATTGAGGATGTCGTTCTTCCAGCCTTGATCCAATTTAAACATACATTACAAGAAAAAATGGAAGCGTTTAACGATATTGTTAAAATTGGCCGTACTCACTTACAGGATGCCACTCCCTTGACACTCGGTCAGGAAATCAGCGGTTGGCATCGCATGCTTGAAAAAACGGAAAAAATGCTGATAGAAAGTACGGAATATGTAAAAGAGCTTGCGATTGGTGGAACAGCTGTAGGTACGGGATTGAATGCTCATGAAAATTTTTCTGAACAAGTTGTGGCTCAAATTAACGAGGCGACAGGAAAAGGCTTTATTTCCGCACCGAATAAGTTCCATGCGCTTACCTCGCATGACGAACTTGTTCACACGCATGGTGCTTTGAAAGCCTTGGCTGCCGATCTGATGAAAATAGCCAATGATGTAAGGTGGCTTGCAAGTGGCCCGCGTTGTGGCATTGGAGAAATAACGATTCCAGCAAATGAACCGGGAAGTTCCATTATGCCGGGTAAAGTGAACCCGACACAAAGCGAAGCGGTAACGATGGTTGCGGCTCAGGTGATGGGGAACGACGCTACGATCGGTTTTGCAGCTAGTCAGGGGAACTTTGAGCTGAACGTATTCAAACCAGTAATCGCTTATAATTTCTTGCAGTCTGCACAACTTCTTGCGGACAGCATCGTTTCTTTCGATGAACGTTGTGTGAGCGGATTGGAGCCGAATCATGAACAAATTGAAAAATACTTACGTGATTCCTTAATGCTTGTGACAGCTCTAAACCCTCATATTGGATATGAAAATGCAGCGAAAATCGCAAAAACAGCTTTTGAAAAAGATCAGACATTGAAAGAAACAGCGGTTGAGCTAGGTATTCTTACCGAAGATCAATTTGAAGAATATGTTGATCCTAAAGCGATGACGAAGCCAAACGCGAAATGATTTTGTTGTTAGCCATGTTTATTAGCCTGGTATAAATTTCTCCAGTAATTACCACCTGTTTTTTTGACATAAAAACAACCAGACCGACCCATACTACGATTACACAAGACAGGAGGTGAGACACATGGCTAACAACAACAGTTCAAACGAGTTGGTTGTACCTGGTGTACAACAAGCTCTAGACCAAATGAAATACGAAATCGCACAAGAATTTGGCGTACAACTTGGTGCTGACTCTACATCCCGTGCTAACGGTTCTGTAGGTGGTGAGATCACTAAGCGTCTTGTCCAAATGGCTGAGCAACAGTTCGGTGGACAACAATACAAATAAATACTTGTGACGAAGGAGGAAGGGTGCGCCCTTCCTCTTTATTTTTTGGATGTCTTGAAGCATTCATACGTTGCACGAAGATTGAATTCTTTAGATCGTTTTGAAAGAAGTGGCGAGCGATGCAAGAATGTGGTGTATGCAATGGGTGGGCACCCTCTGAGAGAACCTGCCCCAAATGCGAAGGAACAATGCGAGATCAAGGACGTGTCACGGATTTCTTGGATGATTACAGTCCTTATCTTGATCAGAAATATACAGATCTCGTTGATGGTGATTTGAATTCATCCATTACTGAGGAATGCGTCCATTTATTTGTTTGTGAAGATTGTGGTTTGAATGATATTCAAGCCACATAAAAAAACGCAGCCCACAAGGCTGCGTTTTTCATCTATTAGCGGATACGTAATTCAGAGTCTTTATCAAAGAAGTGAACTTTGTTCATATCGATTGCCAACGTAATCTGATCTCCACCATTAATATCTGAACGAGAGTCTACACGAGCGATAAAGTCCTGATCATTCAGTTTGGAATATAAGTAAGACTCAGATCCCATCAATTCTGCTACTTCAATGTCTGCAGTGATCTTCTTATCCTGGTTTGCATCAATAAATACAGGCTCATCATGCATATCTTCCGGTCTTACACCAAGAATCACTTCTTTACCGATATAGTTTTGTTCACGAAGAGGTTTCATTTTCCCTTCAGGAACAGCGATTTTGACCTCGCCCAGCTCGATGTGGCCGTCGGCAAGTTTTCCATTCAGGAAGTTCATCGCCGGAGAACCGATAAAGCCGCCGACAAAAACATTTTCAGGTTTGTCATAAACATCTTTTGGTGCACCTACTTGTTGAATGACGCCGTCTTTCATAACAACAAGTCGTGTTGCCATCGTCATCGCCTCTGTCTGGTCGTGCGTGACGTAGATGGTCGTCGTTTGAAGACGTTGGTGCAATTTCTGAATTTCTGCACGCATCTGAACACGAAGCTTTGCATCAAGGTTGGAAAGTGGCTCGTCCATCAAGAATACTTTCGCATCTCGGACAATCGCACGACCAAGAGCAACACGCTGTCTTTGACCACCTGACAGCGCTTTCGGTTTACGGTCAAGTAAAGCCTCAAGGCCAAGGATTTGCGCCGCATTATTTACACGTTTCTCAATTTCGCTTTTATCCATTTTGCGAAGTTTGAGGCCGAACGCCATATTATCATATACGTTCATGTGCGGGTACAAAGCGTAGTTTTGGAAAACCATCGCGATGTCTCGGTCTTTTGGTGCTACGTCATTCATGCGTTTTTCATCAATCATGAAATCGCCGTTTGTAATTTCTTCAAGTCCTGCAATCATACGAAGTGTCGTAGATTTACCGCAACCGGATGGACCGACGAATACGATAAACTCTTTATCCTTGATGTGTAAGTTGAAATCATCCACTGCTTTTACACTTTTATCATATACTTTATCAATATTGTTCAGTTTTATTTCAGCCATTTTATATCCCCCTAGTAATTTGAAATCGCTTTCTTGATTGATTACAGTGTATCGAAGTTTCTGAAAACGGTAAATGGACAAAGTGCACAAAGCTTGGAAGGGTATGTTTGTGCACTTTGTCGATTGTCAGTATTCCATGTGTAATAATGCGAGATAAGTAATGACCGCGCCCTGAAATTGTTTAATATCAAGCCCCGTTTTTTCCACAAATTTGTCCACTCGGTATTGGAGACTGTTTCTATGCATATACAGTTTTTTAGCAGCTAGAGATGTATTAGAACCCGATTCCAGGAAGATCCGGATGGTCTGCAATAATTCCTTGTCCTTTTCGATGTCCTTAAAGATGGATCTACGAATATGTTCCCATTCTTCTTCTGGAAGTGCGTCTATATATAAATAGGGGATAATATCCATATAGGTAATAATTGAACCTAGTTTATGTTCTTTGGCTATTCTTGCTCCGTGCTGTGCCCATTTCAATATTTTTGAGGCATCCTCCTGTGTCGAAGTGAATTCACTAATAAATAAATGGATATCTGTATAAAAATCACTGCTTAATACGTCTGTCATGCCTTCAAATTCCATGATTTCCTGATCTTTAGATGATATTTCCTCTATGATGAACCCCTCACGATCCGATGTCCATAAGAGAGGCATTTCTTGAGGAAATAGGGATTGAAGTGCTTCCTTTACAATATCTTTCTCTGCTTCAGCATCTTCAATGGAAAAGAGAACAAACCGAAAGGATACCGGCCACACCATATCTTGAGTCTTCTCATTTTTATAAAGAAATGATGACCATCGCTTCTCCCTTTCCGTCATGGTGGATTCTTCTGAGCTTAAAGGTTTGAGGAATATAGAGAGCAATTCAGAAGATTGCTGATCAAGTTCATCTTTTTTAATTCCTACGATTTCTGCATTTTCGGTTTGGAACCATTTGTATTCCGTATGATTGTCAAACCCTAGTTTATTTATCGTGATTGAAGGGTATAATCGTTTAAGTTGGTCTACAACTGACATGAATCTCTTCCTTTTTGGTTGGATATTTACTATTATAGTAATACAATGGACAAAATCCGCAAAGCGTTGAAGGTATAAAACTTTGTACCTGAAGAGAGGAGGAGAAGGAATTGGATCAAGTGAAGGATAAAAGTATTTACGGTCCTGAAACGAAAAACCGTTTAAAAAGGATTGAAGGTCAAGTTCGTGGTGTCCTCAAGATGATGGATGAAGACAAGGATTGTAAAGATGTTATTACCCAGTTGTCAGCCGCACGTTCTGCGATGGACCGTGCGATTGGATATATCGTAGCAAAAAATTTAGAAGGCTGTATTCGTGATGCTCATGAGGAAGGCGAATCAGCGGAAGAATTAATTAACGAAGCTGTACAGATGATTGTTAAAAGCCGGTAATGAAGAAAGCTGTCACCTGTTGCATCTGATGAAAGGCAAACAGGAGACAGCTTTTTCTTTTCATTTTTCCTCTTTTTGCTCAGGAATTTCGTGAGTTTCTCCGATTTGCTCATGCCCGTAGACAGGTTTAATCGTGCCACCTGCCATACCCTCATTGATCATCCGATCGACGTCAAGCTCGAATTTACCCTTTCCTTCAGGTGCTACATGTTTTTTATGCTTATCCATATGTTCACCTCCTCCTTTCATTTTGCCCTGATTCCGAAATTCAATGAACCAACACGGAGCATAAACTTGTCCTTCCCCTTCATATTCTTGTAGTAAGGGAGGAGATCAAATGCAGGGCTATCGTGAGTCCTTTATCCAAAGGCTGCAAAGGTCAATTGAAGAAGAGTGGAAGGATCATGATTTTTACAGCCGACTAAAAGGGGATACAAGTAACCGTTTATTCAGGGATTATATTAAGCATGCGGAAGATGATGAATTGAAACATTATCAAATGTTTCAACACCTTCACTTTCAGTTGACAGGAAAGTATCATGATTTTGAACCCGAAATGATCAGCTACCGGTCTTTCGAGAATGGTGTGATCAGGGCTCAACAAGATGAATTTAAAGCGGCCGAGATGTACAGGGAGATGCTGTTTATGATTCCTACGCCCGTCGCTTATCAAGCGTTATTTACAGCTATGACTGATGAGATGGAGCATGCGACTCGGTTCGGTACCATTTATGGGAGATTAAAATAATTCCAGTTTGAAGGCCATGTCTACACAAGGCCTTTTTTGTTTGGTGTTTTACCGTTGGCACTTGGCTTTTATATGGATTATACTTGGTACACCATGTGTAGAAAGAGGTTGGAACATGAATCCTGTTTTATTAATTTTAATGATGATCGGAATCGGGGCCCTAATCGGAGGGCTTACGAATTCATTAGCCATAAAAATGCTATTCCGTCCATACCGAGCCATTCATATCGGTAAATACCGTCTTCCTTTCACCCCGGGACTGATTCCTAAACGACAAAAGGAATTAGCCCAGCAATTAGGGAAAATGGTTGTGAACCATCTATTAACTCCAGAAGGCATCCGACGAAAACTCACCCATTCAACTTTTAAGACTCAGATGACCACGTGGGCGAAAGATGAAGTTCACACGATGCTCAAAAAAGAAGACACGTTAAAAGAAGTACTTGAAAAATTTCATATTGAAGTAACGTCCACATCCATTCACAAGCATGTTTCCCATTGGGTGGAACATCGTTATGATTCGGTTATGAACGAATATCGTGAAAAAACGATCGAGGAGTTGTTAACACCCGCGTTGCGAGAAAGGGCAGACCATGGGGTGGATCAAGCCGCTGCTCATATCCAGGCAAGTATAGAAGCTTATTTCCGGAGTTCGGAAGGAAAAGAGAAAGTGGCAGCACTGATCGATAACTATCTGGATAATCAAGGGTTTTTCGGTAATATGATTTCATCTTTTATGGGTCCCGATGGGCTCACGGAACGTATTTACCCACTGATTCTTAAATATGTATCTGATAGAGAGATGAAGGATTGGTTGGAAACGATGTTGCATGCAGAGAAGGATAAACTTTTAACCAAGCGAGTGGCTTGGTTTGAAGACTATATCGGGCGTGAAACCATAGGCTCAAAGCTTGGAGAAGCCGTTGCCCATACCATGCCAGTAGATCAATGGATGGCGAAAACGGTGGAGGAATGGACAAGTCCTTATGAAGAAAAGATTCTAGATACTTTCGTTCCGGCAGCCGTTGATCAAATCAGTGAATTGTTATCATCCAAGGTGGAGAGCATGATGACACAGTTACGTTTATCTGAAATTGTTCAGGAGGAAGTCGAAGCTTTCCAAGTTGACCGTCTTGAAGAAATGGTCCTCGGCATTTCCAGGAGGGAATTTAAAATGATAACCTACCTGGGTGCGTTACTAGGAGGAATGATCGGCTTGCTGCAAGCCACTATTGTGCTATTTTTCGGATAATAGTGTATTCCTATACAGACGTATAGGAGTTTGTTATAGTGGGGAAGGAGTGTCAGAACGAAAACTTAGGAGGTACTTATTTTTATGGCAAATCTATATGATTACGCGTATGATCTAGAAAAAGCAATCCGTAACAGTGAGGAATTCAACGGATTGAAAGAAGCATATGAAGCAGTTATGAACGACGAAGCTGCTAAAAAAATGTTTGACGATTTCCGTCAAACACAAATCACGCTTCAACAAAAGCAGATGCAGGGAGAAGAAATTTCTGAGGAAGAAGTAGAACAGGCTCGTAAAGTCGTTGAGCTTGTACAACAACACCCTCAAATCTCCAAGCTTATGGAAGAAGAGCAACGCTTGAATACAGTCATCAACGACATCAGCCGTATCATTACGAAGCCTCTTGAAGAGCTTTACGGCAACCCTGAAGAACCACAACAATAATAAAGAAATGAAAAAGGAGCTGGTGAAACAGCTCCTTTTTTTGTTGTCTGCAATTTGTGGGTTATTTTGCAGGGGAGGATGTCTGGAATCAGGAAGCAGACCATAAGCCGTCTATGTTTCGTGTCTACTAGGGCTTTCTCAAAACTGGATTTTTTGTCGTCTCTTGCAGGAAAGTGGGGGCTTTATGACGAAAAGCTAAACCGAGAAGAATTTTTCCAAATATAGGAGGAAAATTATGAAGCATTTCATTGTAGAGGAAAAGGGAAATGTGGTTCATTTGAAAATTGCCCGAGGAGAAAAATACAATGCATTAAATGCAGAATTATTAGCAGAATTCGCAGAAGCAGCTCGTGAAGCGAGGCGGTCGGAGGCACAGGTCGTTCTTCTTTACGGAGAGGGAGATGGATTCTGTGCAGGTGGAGATTTGAGTATGATGAAAGAGGTGTCTGACAGAGATACCTATGATGAAGTCATGAACAACATCGAGACGATTGTAACAACCTTCTATTCTATGCAGAAAATTGTTATATCCGCTTTGCATGGGCCTGTCGTAGGTCTTGGGTTAAGTATCGCATTATCTGCTGATTATGTCATAGCGGAACCTGATGCCAGTTTATCAATGAACTTCATAGGTATTGGATTGGCTCCAGATGGTGGAGGTCATTTTTGGCTGCAGGAACGTTTAGGAACACACCAGGCTAAACATTTCGCTTGGGAAGGTCAACAAATGAGAGCGAAAGAAGCTTATGATCATAAACTTGTGGATATTGTCGTCAATGGACCTGTCCGAGAAGAGGCCGCGCGTCTGGCGGAAGAGTGGAGCGGCCGTCCATTAAAATCCATGATTGCTACAAAAGAAATTTATCATCAACATGGGATGGAACGGTTATCCCACTATTTGGAGAAAGAACGTGAAACCCAATGGATGTTACTTCAAACTGATGATCATAAAGAAGGGGTTGGAGCCTTCTTGAATAAACGAAAGCCGGAGTTTCATGGTAAATAATAAAAAGTCGCGCCGAAGAGCGCGACTTTTTATAGTTTTAAATTGTTTGTGGTGTTATCTGTGGAACAAAACCAAATGTCCTTCAGGTGCAGCACAGCGATGGGTGTGATTGCTGTACCCTTTCTCTTCCAGCTTCTCTGACCCTAATTTTTTTGCCTGGTCATCATTTTCTGCTTGAAAGGTTTCATCGAGGACATTGGTACCATCTTTCTCGAATACAGTTAAGTAGTATGTCTTCATTGTTGTGCCTCCTTGAATGAATAGGTATTCATTATTTACTTTTGTCATACAACGTCGATATTCCTGCTTGACCAGCAAATTTCCATCAAAAAATTTCCCATCACATTCCTCCACAAAAGCTCCCTATTCTTGAAGACTCAGTTTGGAGATGTTTTCGGGGTTTGTTTGCCATATTGGGAGTCAGGGGTGGTTGGGAAGCTACTCGCTTTCCTGTGGGGGAGCGCCGAGCTTCCTCAGGCTATCGCCTTGCGGGATCTCGCCTACCTCCTTCTCCCACGGGAGTCTCGTAGCTTCCCAACAACCCCATTCCATAAAAGGGAGAAACGAATCCCTATACCGAGAAGGAGTTTCTCCCACTCTTCTCTCCTAAGCATGCATAAAGCGCTCTGTATCAAGCTTTTACGTTGTGAATGCCAGCTGTGGGGGGATTATATTATCCACTTCCCTCAATCATACAAACTGATTTTTCCAGAAGTGGTTTCGAGAATCTTCCATGGCAAAGGGGCGGAGGGGAATGGGGAGACTCCTGCGGGAAAAAAGTGCTGGGTGAGACCCCGCAGAGCGAAGCTCGAGGAGGCTCACCGCGCTCCCGCGGAAAGCGAGTCATTCCCCGCAGCCCATATCCACTCAAAAAACATCTCGAAACTGAGTCTTCAAGAATCCTGCCATATTCTTTGAAAGAAGTATTTCTTTGGAAAGCAATTTTGAAACCATTGGGTTAGAAATTACGTACATAAGGTGAAAAGGGGGAGAAATGATGACGTTACGATTGGAGAAAGTGACGAAAAAGTTTGGATCGTTTACAGCTGTTGATGATTTGTCATTGGAAATTCCAGAAAAGCAGATCTTTGGTTTTCTCGGTGCGAACGGAGCGGGTAAAACCACCACCTTCCGTATGGTTCTCGGTTTGTTGGATCAAACCAAAGGGGAAATATCATGGAACGGTGGGGACATTGGCTACGACCAGAGTCATTTAATCGGGTATTTACCGGAGGAAAGAGGACTTTATCCCAAGCTGAAGGTCCAGGAGCAGTTGGTTTATTTGGCCAAATTAAGAGGGATGAAGAAATCTGAAGCCGTTCAACAGATTGAAAGTTGGCTTGAAAGATTTAAAGTACCCGAATACAAAAATAAGAAAGTTGAAGAATTATCGAAAGGAAATCAACAAAAAATTCAGTTCATCTCAGCTGTATTACATAAACCGAAATTGTTGATATTGGATGAGCCTTTTTCAGGTCTTGATCCAGTTAACGTTGAAATGCTGAAAAAAGCTGTCATTGATTTGAAAGAATCCGGAACATCGATTGTATTTTCCTCCCACCGGATGGAGCATGTAGAGGAATTGTGTGAAAGTCTGTGTATTCTTCATCACGGTTCACCTGTGGTGCATGGAAAGTTGAAGGAGATTAAAAAGTCATTCGGGAAAAAGAATGTGAAAGTCATTGCAGATTTTGACCTTGCGTTTTTGGAGAGTATTCCTGGAGTTACGAAATATAAGCCCCTGGGAGATGGCTGTGAAATCCAGATTGAGAGCGAGGAAATTGCACAGCGTATTTTTGAGGAGCTTCAAGGGAAAGGGTTTGTACGCAAATTTGATCTGGAAGAGCCGACTTTGAATGATATCTTTATTGAGAAGGTGGGTGCTTCTTATGAATAAGTTCTTTATCATGGTTGCCCAGACCTATAAAAACCGCGTCAAATCCAAGTCTTTCCTAATTACCACGATTGTCACTGTTGCACTCATTTTCGCTTTATCGAATTTGCAATCCCTAATTGAGACTTTCAGCGATGTGGATGAAGAAAAGAAAGTGGCTGTCGTGACAGACAATGAGGACTGGTTTCAGTCATTAAATCAGGTCGTGTCGATGAATGACAACCTTAGCCTTGAGAAATACAATGGAAGTCTTGAGGAAGCTCAAGCAGCGGTAGAAGAAGGAGACTTTCAATCTGTTGTAGATGTGGAACAAGGCGAAGAGGGGATGCCTGAAGCGACTTATTATGCGAACAAAATCGCTAACACAGGGGAAAGTGACCCTGTCAGACAGGCGCTTCAACAAGTGAAAGTTCAGTATGTGACCGAGCAGGCCAATGTCGATCCTGCGATCATTCAACAAATGAATGCCCCTGTGAATTTTGAGCTCGTAGCTCTTGAAGAGAGTGCAAAAACGGCAGAAGAGCTCAACCAGACTCGCGGACTTGTGTATGTGATGCTCTTTTTCTTGTATTTCTCTGTCATCATGTATGGGCAGATGATCTCTACGGAAGTAGCAACAGAAAAATCAAGTCGGGTCATGGAAATTTTAGTTTCCAGCGTATCCCCTGTCTCCCAAATGTTTGCCAAAATTTTCGGGATTGCTTTGTTAGGCTTGACGCAATTCGCTATCCTTATTTTGGCTGGATACTTAGGCATCCAACAAAGCAAGACCCTTGGAGATGGTTCGATGCTGGAGTTTTTCGGTTTCAACGACATTAATCCCGGCACCATCGTCTATGCTGTCGTTTTCTTTATTCTTGGCTATTTGCTTTATGCTACCTTAGCAGCAACTTTGGGGTCGCTCGTCAGTCGCTTGGAGGATGCGCAGCAATTATTAGCACCTATGATTATGCTGATTGTAGCTGGTTTCCTTATTGCGATGTTTGGCCTTGGTATTCCTGATTCTACTTTCATCACGGTCAGTTCTTATTTCCCGTTCTTTACACCACTGATCATGTTTTTACGTGTAGGAATGCTGGAAATCCCGATTTGGGAAGTCGCCTTATCTATTGGTATTCTCATCGGTTCCATTCTTTTGCTTGCTTTGATTGGAGCACGGGTCTATCGTGGCGGTGTACTGATGTATGGGAAGTCCACTTCCTTAAAAGATTTAAAAACGGCTTTGCAACTCTCTAAAAAAGAGAAGTAAAGAAAAACCCCTTTGTTAAGGGGTTTTTTGTTTGGCTGGTTAAATGATAAATCCCTAGCTATGGGTGGGCCGTTCGGAGAAGCTTGCGACTTTGCTGTTGCTCCCTTGTGATATGAGAACGTGCATTCGGTTTTTGGCTCTGTTAAAATGAAAGAAATAATAGAAAAGGAGGCTGATCATGGTGGAATCATCGATTCGATTCATACACAGCGCAGATTTACATATCGACAGCCTTTTTAAAACAAAGGGACACTTCCCGGAAAAACTGTTAGATAGGTTGCGAAAAAGCACATTCGAAGCGTTCGACCGGCTAATCGACGCCTGCATAGACAATAATGTGGATTTCCTTTTGATTACTGGTGACTTATACAATGAGGAAATTCGGAGTATTAAAGCTCAAGTCCATCTCAGGCGTGGGTTCGAACGTCTTTATGAGAAGGATATTCAAGTATATATCAGTTATGGTAACCACGATTATATAGAGGGGCAAACCTTACCCATTGAAATGCCTGACAATGTACATATTTTTAAAAGTGACAATGTTGAACATTTCCCATTTGAAAAGGATGGAAAGGTATTGGCTCATATTTATGGGTTTAGCTATGAGACAAGAGAAGTGCGAGACCGCAAAGTTCCATTCTTTACTAAAAAAGAGGGGGCGGACTATCATATCGGAATGCTTCACGGGAGTCTGGATACAAATACAGACCATGATGTTTACGCACCTTTTTCACTACAGGAGTTAAAAGGGAAAGAGATGGACTATTGGGCATTAGGTCACATCCACAAACGTTCGATTCTATCGGCAGATCCACCTATCCTATACCCTGGGAATATCCAGGGGAGATCACGAAAGGAAGCGGGAGAAAAAGGATGTTATCTTGTCGAGCACAACTCCGGAGAATGGAATTTTCAGTTTGTCCCGTTGCAAAGCATTACATACGATTCTACCACTGTGGAGGATCTTGAAATCACATCGTTTGAAGAATTGGAAAAAGGTTTGAAGAAGGCGAAAGAAAAAGTAGCTGCCGGTTCTCCTGTGATGTTGACGATCACGATGATGGGATATGCAGGATCCACAGAGGATATTCAAGAATGGGTGGAAGTCATTAATGAGAATGAAGATTTTGATTCCGATGATTGGATTTGGATTGAGGAAATCAAGGTTGAAGGCCGCACAACCTGGGATGAAGAGGATTTAATGAAAGGTTCTCATTTTACAGGTGAACTATTGCGGACCATTTCTAATTTAAATGAAGAAGAAGTAGAACAATGGCTCTCTCCTTTGTTTTCTCACCGAAAAGTGTCCAAGTATATTCATCCGATTAAAAATGAAGAAACGACGGATATGATAGAACAAGCAAAATCACTACTATTGGAACGGATGATCAACCATGAGAGGAGGGGGACGATGTGAAGATCACCCATTTATTCATTTACGGATTCGGCAAATGGAAGGATCATTCTTTGGATTTAACCGCTCCATCTCCTCATGTCATTATAGGCGAAAATGAAGCAGGAAAATCGACGCTCTACGAATTTATCTTGTTTATGTTATTTGGACTACCCCCAAAGCAAAGGGTATCTTTTATACCTAAAACCGGAGGAAGCATGGGCGGACGTCTTGTCCTTTTAACGGAAGAGTTCGGAAGAGTGACGATTGAGAGAACGCACGAACATGAGAACGGAAAAGCGGTCTGCCGTTTGGAGACAGGAGAGGAAAAGGACGAAGCGTGGCTCCGGAACTTACTGGATGGAATGGAACGTAGAGTTTTTGAATCTACCTATAGTTTTAATGCGGATGACTTGATGGAACTAAAGAATTTATCAGGGTATGAGCTTGGTGAAGCCCTTTTGAATATCGGATTAACTGGATCTGACCAAATTTATCAGACAGAAAAATGGCTGCAAAAACAAATGGATGAACGTTTCAAGCCGAAAGGAAAAAAACCACTCATTAATGAACAGCTTCAAGTGGTTGAGGAGTTGCAGCAGAAGAAGAAAACATTGGATGATGAAGAAGAAGACTATTTACGGCTTCAAAAGACAAAAGAAACATTGAACGGACGCCTACGCACATTAGAAGGGGAATGGCAGGAGACCATCAATCAAATTTACATAACGGAACAAGTTCTGAAAGTAAGAGCTATTATCGTTGATTACCACTTAATAAAGGCTGAAGTAGAGCATCAATGTAACCTTTCTTTTCCGGAAGCCGGTGTGGAGCGTTACCAGCAAGTGAAGGAAGTCCTTTTGCCTCTTCAATCGGAACAAAAGCTATTAAAAACTAATATTGAGGAAGTTGAGTCTTCTATTCAACGTTGGAAGGATGGATACGACCCACTTCAAGAGGAAGAAGCAGGAAAGCTCGTAGAAACAGGATATCCAAAGTATGAACAAGCTGTCTATGAGGTCGAACGCCTTTTACAACAGATTACCCGACTTGATGAACAGCTTGAGGAAGATAAAAGTCATATTGATGTTCCTTTGGATATAGATGAAATAGAGGAATATTCATTGCCATTTTATATTGAAGAAACATGGCGAGCATTGAAAAAGGAAAAAGAAGAAGTGGAACGTGAGGAAGCGTTTATTAAGGAACAAGCAGACGACATCGCCCGGGAGCTTCAAAAAATAGAAGAACATAAACATTCGATAGAGAACGAGAGGATCAGCGAGGAAACAGCCAAAGAATATGAAGAAAAGTTGCAGAGAAATTATCAAATGGCAGCAACGTCTGATCAAGATACAACGAGATTAAGGAATGGACGTTTGTTAGGGGGCGTGTTGGCCGGCCTCTCACTGGCTTTTGGGGGGTTCCTCGAAGGAATGGTGCTATTCGTCTTGTGTTTGGTCATAGCCGCTGGTCTTGCATTGTACAGTTATAGCTGTCACAAAAAAATAGTGGAATTATCCGAGCGAAGTGTGACGACATCCATTCCTGTGGAAGAAATGGAACAAGCGAGGAAACAGCTGCAAAAATATGATGCACAAAAGAATGAGTACCATCATCTGCGTGAGCAATGGAAGCAGTTGAACCAGGAAGAGATTCGGCTGCAGGAGAAGACCCACCATCTCCAACAACGAAAAAGAAGATTGGAAAATACCCTTGATGAACAGCGTAATCTCTATCCTTTCCTAGCATACTTACACGTGGAGCATTGGGAAAAGCTCTATCATCTTTTGACACAATTGAAAGAAAAGAAACGTACACAGAAACGGCTGCTTCAGGAAACAGAAAAGCAACGTTCCACAATAAACCATATCAAAAAAAATCTGGAAGCGTTTTACAAGGTGAAAAAGTGGGAATTCTACGAAGAGAATATGGAACAGCAGTGGCAGCGTTTAAAAGAATGGGTCCAAGAGCAGAATCATAGAAGGCAGAAGATCACCCAAGCAGAACAGCAGTTGGAATCCTTGGATAAGCGTGCGAAAGAAAATAATGTGAAGCTTTCTACTTATTTGGACCAACAACAAGAGCTTTTCCAAGAAGCCGGCGTGGAGGAGGAAGAAGACTTTTACACAAAGGCGAAACAGAAGAAAAAACAAAGGGAGCAACAAAGTCAGCTCCAGGATTTAGAACGTCAACTGCAGCGTATGCTGTCAGAAAGAGAGCAGCAGCATTATCATGTGTGGACAGAAGTGCCTGAAGAAGCTGCACTTTCGGCCCGCCTGGAACGCCTGAAAAGCGAAAAGCAAAAGATTGAAGAGGAACAAAAAAAGAATCAGCAAGCCAGTGCAGATAACGAGAGCGCCATTCGACAGCTGGAGCATTCAGATGAACGCTCTAGCATTACCCACAAACTTCACAAAGAAAAAGTAGAACTTCAAAAACTTTCGGAAGAATGGGCGGCTTATCAATTGGCTTGGAAGGCTTTAGAGAAGACGAAGCGTGCGTATAAAGAAAAATATTTACCACGGATCTTAGGGAAAGCTACGACCTATTTTCATAACCTGACGAACGGAAATTATGTTGATGTGAAAATTCCACCCGATGATGATTGCATTAAGGTCATTAGTAAGCAGGGATTCACTTATTTTCCAATGGAACTCTCACGGGGAACAAGGGATCAACTGTATGTTTCTTTCCGTCTGGCCCTTGGGGAGACGATGGCGGATGACTTGTCCCTTCCGTTTCTCGTTGATGATGCCTTTGTTCATTTTGACCAGAGGAGATTAAGCCTGATGGTGGAACTTTTCGAGCAATTATCTAAAAAGCACCAAGTCGTTCTTTTTACATGGCGAGAAGATTTGGAAGAAGCGTTTCAATCTCCTCAAGTCCTGCGATTGAGTTAAAATCGATAAAAGGTCGCAATGTAAGAACATTAATGATAAAATGTTTTAAGATTACTGAGGAATAAGCAAATGGAGGGTTTCCATTGCCAGAAATGAACAATAAAGATTGGAACAAATACGAAGAAACGATTGAACAATTTATCCAAGTCATAGCTAAGAATATGAGCCTTTATGGGGTAACCCCGTCCATCGGCCGCTTGTATGGGGTGCTGTACTTTTCACAGGAACCCATGACATTGGATGACATGCGGGAAGCTTTGGAGATGAGTAAGACCAGTATGTCAACAGGCGTCCGTGCTTTATCAGATATGAAGATGGTCGAACCTTCCTTTAAAAAAGGAGTCCGTAAAGATTTATACAAGTCAGAAGAAGATTGGTATAAATCTTTCACTTCCTTGTTCGGAAGCCGTTGGAGACATCATACAGAGACGAATATTGAAGAAGCGGATGAAGCCATCCAGGAGCTTCTAGAGCTGCAAGAGAAGACGACGGACGAAGATCTTCAAGCAAAAATATCAGAAGATATCGATCGGCTGGAATATGCTCAAAATTACTATCGCTGGCTCATGAGGTTCATTCATGTGGTAGAATCCGGAGAGATCTTTCAATACGTACCGAAAATTGATCAAAAAGATAAAAAGTAAAAAATCCGATGTGAACAGCTTGTTGGCTGTGCGCATCGGATTTTTTCGTAGCTCTTTACTAAGAACAGGGAGCTTGTATCATATTTGCTCGCGATTGCTCATAGACTAGAGACAAAAGGAGCGGGGAGGATGAATTTATGATATTCGGTCTTCCGATTTGGGTGTTTTTGTGCATTGTCTTTATATTCATAAGCGGGTATATGGCCATCCGCGCCATGAGAGCGGAGCACAACCTCGAACAAGAGTATATCGAACGGGAAGGTCAAGTGTATTTAAAGCGGATTGAAAAGGAGAAAGAGCGCCGAGGAAAAAGAGATGCCATGATGTCAGAATAAAAGCCAGGTGAAACATTCACCTGGCTTTTGATCTTTATTATTCTTCTGTATTTTCTGCTTCAGAAGAATTTTCTTCTGAGTTATTTCCCTCAGGATTTGTACCTTCTTCTACTGGTGCTTCTTCTTTATCGAAGAGACCTTCAAACTCATCAAGCTTCACATCAATTTCAGAGTTCTGCATAAGCTCATCCATCTTCTTCTGAAGCTCAGCCTGATCGACTTTCTGACTCGTCAATGTACGTTTGATTTCTTCCTTCATTTCTTCATAAGGCTTGATATCTTCTTTATCGCGCTTGTCCGTCACTTTGATGACATGGTAGCCAAATTGAGATTGCACAGGTTCACTTACTTCGCCTGGCTCTAATTCATAGGCTTTATCTTCAAATTCAGCAACCATTTCTCCAGGTCCGAACCAGCCAAGCTTACCGCCTTGCTGAGCAGAACCATCAGAAGAATATTCCGCGGCTAGCTCTCCGAAATCTTCTCCATTATCGATTTTTTCTTTAACTTCTTTCGCCGTTTCTTCATCAGAGACTAGGATATGGCTCGCTTGAACCTCTGTCTTCATCCGATCATAATAATTTTTCATTTCTTCTTCTGAAATTTCGATTCCTTCAGAAGCGGCTTTTTCTTGCAATAGGCTCATACGGATGGTTTCTTTGAAAGCCTCTTCATCTGCAAAGCCATTTTGCTGAAGAATGTTCTCAAAATTATCACCGTATTGTTCTTTGATTGTTTCTAGTTCCTTGTTCACTTCTTCATCAGAAACCTCGTAGTTATTTGCAAGAACTTCTTTCATGACAAGAGTCTGAAGCACTTGCTCCCCAGATTGAGATTTCAATTCTTGGTAGAATTCTTCTTTCGTGACTTCTCCACCATTGGTTTCAACAACAACTTCTGATTCATCTGCATTTGATGAACAAGCTGACAAGGTGAATACGCTCGCTGCCAATGCAGCCGTGATGGCTATTTTTTTCATAATCCTGACACTCCTAAAACTTATTGTGAATTTCGTGACGTAGAGATTTGCTCACAGCCTATCAGTAAATATAACACATTATATAGTCAATGTTCTATACTGTGTTGTGAAAATATAGCAATTCAAACAAGACATAGAAAAAACAGGCCATCTACGGCCTGTTCTAAAGTGTATTAAGCACTTCCACATAAGAAGAGATCAGTAATATTGTAATGAGTACGTTGATCGTGCGGAAAACACGCGTTTGTTTTTCGTTCGACATTTTCGTCTTTGTGCATAAGGAATGTGTGAGTGAGTTAAACACGAATAAAATGACGAGCGCGTACAAGCTGAATCCGAATGCCATGTTGGTACCTCCTTTATTCCCTATGAAACTACTCTATCAAAGTTTGGGTGGATTGAACAGAAAAAAGCAGGTCGGATTTCCCGGTTAGAACAAAAAAGTCTGATTCAGAAATAAAAAGACAAATTCCGACTTCAACTAAAGATCCCGATTGTGGAAGAGTCAGTTTCGAGATGTTTGTTGGAGTTTAGGGGCTCCGGGAAACAGTTCGCTTTCCATGGGGCGGGCGCTGAGCCTCCTCAGGCTACGCCTTCCGGGGTCTCACCTGTCCCACACGTCCCATAGGAGTCTCACCGTTTCCCTCCGCCCCTTGGCCATAAGAGTATCTCGAAACCACTTCCAGAATAAGCGGCCTTCCATCGTAATGGGAGTTGGTGTATTCAACTCTCAAACAAGTAGTAAACTATATTCTAACGCTTGCTATAGAGCGCTTCTCAACTAGAAAGCAGTTATTATGGAAGACGCTCCATTCGTGTACGTGGGTTCGTTTATCTCATCTCTCGAGTGGGGTGGTTGGGAAGCTGTGAGACTCCCGTGGGAGAAGGAGATAGGCGAGATCCCGCAGGACGTAGTCCGAGGAAGCTCGGCGCTCCCCCACAGGAAAGCGAGTTGCTTCTCATACACCCCTGACGCCTAACTCAGCAACGAACCCCTAAACATCTCGAAATCAAGTCTTCCACAATCCTGACATATACTGTAAGAAAACGCAAAAAAACAACGTTCAGAGTGAACGTTGTTTTTTTATGCTTTTGGCTGATGGATCAAGATATCATAGCCTTCTTTCGCATTCTCGATCAAGCACTTTTTCGGTGCTTTTGCGAAATAATTTAAATAGAGAAAATCAGAGAAAGATAATCCGATGTTCACAGATGCAAAGAGTACGAGATATGCAAAGTAGTTAGGGAAGACATATCCCATGATGAGTGCAGGAACTGTAATCAAGAAAGTCGGTGCAAGAGCCATCATGATGGATGTCTTCTTTGATAACCGAGTTTTGCACTGATAGGTGAAGGTCGGAACAAATCGTTTCCTGAATTTGAACTTCACTCGCAACCGCTTATAGCTGAGCATCAAAGGCAGCATGTGCATAAGGCGGTGCATCGACGGTAAGAAAAACAAAATAACCAACAACGGTAGAAAACCGTGATCATTCATCTCATGCGTACCGTGAATCATTGAATACGGCAGGTATAAAATTAGGAATGAAAGTAGTCCTGTAAGAAAAGACATCAGGTAAACACGGTTCAGACCGAATTCTTTATTGATGTTTACTGTTTTCCAGCAGTTCATCATAAGAATCCCTCCCTTACAACAAAAAATACTGTGAATTTATTATGAATATCGATATGATAGTAGTACGTTTTATGTTTCGTTTGTTTGGCACAAGACGAATAATAGTATGTTTGAGGAGAAAAAGCAATAGGTTTTTTGTAAAAAAAATATTTGCTTTATACTCTTTTGTTGTAAGATCTTATAAACCTTGGTATGACAAGGGTGACTGCAGGTTGTGGAGGGAGTATTTTGGAGAAGGGAAATCAATGCGAAACCTTTGCATTCCACTTGAATTTATTACTAGAAGTCGAAGAGATGAAGAAATATCCTTTTACGAAATTAGTCATTGAAAAAAGCTTAACAAAAAAAGAATATAAGGAAACGTTGCAGTTATTAGAAATTTTGAATGAGCGTTACGAAGAGGACGTGGCTAACGGTTTGATGAATCACTCTAATTTGGTGATTCACTTTGCTGGCATGCTTTGTTACAAGCTACCTATAGAAGAGGCGTTGCAAGCACTAGATCAGCAGGGGCTTTACCCGAAATTGACGAACCAACTTATTCGTCTTCACCATAAATAGAACCCTTTCCAATAAATGTTTAATGGAAAGGGTTCTATTTATTTATTTTCCTATTTGTTATGAGGACCTTGATTTTTTCTTATAGTCCTCAATATCCGTCGGTTGTTGGACCAATGGCTCCTCTTCAATGTTTTCTAGTGAACGTTCAAGGATTTCTATATATTCGTCTCCATAAATCTCCTTGATCAAAGCAGATAAATCTAAGAACTCAGGAAGCTTACCATACATTTCTGTCATTGGCATAGCGCCTCTAAGTACAGAGTTATCTTCTGGGTTATACTCTTCCAGCGTTTCTTCTAGAAGTTCAATCCCTGCATCTGTTAATTCTACATAGGTGTTTCTTTTGTCGTTTTCACGTTTAGAAAACTGAAGGAGCCCGCGCTCTTCCATTTTCTTTGAGAAATTAAAGGCGGTTGAAACATGCATGACACCGTACTTGGAAATCTCAGAAATGCTTGCCCCTTTCAAATGATAAGCAATCCACAAAATGTGATGTTCGTTGATGTTCAATTGGAATGGCTTGATCCATTCCTGCCAGTCCTTTTCAATGGCTTTCCAAAGCGCTTTGGAGAGTTGAGCCATTTTATGACTATAGAATATGGCGTCTCTTTTTGAAATTTTATCCTTCATTTACCTCACCCTCTTAAGGTATTTTTTAAAACTATTCTATCTGCAAAAGGCTTTTAGTTTCAAAGAGTTTCCCACTTATAATCATATAAAATTTTAATAAATTATCAAGATATAATGTGCTGAAAAAATAAAAAAATAAGGAACATGCAGAGCTAGAGAAAAAATGGCTCTGCATGTTTGAGAAAAAGGGGTTAATCAGAAGGGTTTTCGCTAGGATCTAGTTCCTTGAAAGCTTCAGCAATCCATTCGTGAAAACGGACCATATCTTCCATACGTCTGTACAGCTGTTCCGCCTGTTGCATTTCCTCTTGATTGACATATTCCTGGACTCTCTCTTTCAACTCACCTTCCATACTTTCAAGTGTATCTTTTTGTCCATTTGCGGCCGCCTGCCACTTCTTTATATAGGATGACATGAAGTTTCGATATAAGTTTTCATTGGCTTGATAAAGGTCTTTACGGAAGCCTTTCTTCCATACTCGTTCGACCAGCCTTTGGTCCAATAAGCCTCTTACGCCTGTACTCATAGAAGTTTTACTTTTACCCAAAGCCTCGCTCATTTCATCTAACGTCATTGGGCCCTGATGCAGATAGAGAGTAACAAACAACCGAGCATCAGCAGGGGTAAGTCCAAACATTTCCAGTGTTTTAGAAAATTCATTTGTGACTTTCGTATGCATGTCTTCAAGGAAATGGTGGTCTTTTACTACCATAAGATCCTCCTTCGCAAAAAATCTATGTACAACGTTACTATAATTTCCAGTTTTATTAAAATGACTGAAAGGGCTTAAATATCAAGTATTTAAAAGTAAAATGGCGTAATTTATGCCTTAAACTTTATACAGTTTCAACTGTACATAATTTTTGTTCTTGATTTAAAGTATTTATCGTTTGAACTTTCTATTACAAATAGGTTACATTATGTAAGGTGGTTGTTTAAGTACGGAAATAAAAACGATGAAACGTACCATAATAAACAAAAAAGAAGAGGTGAGAGACGTGCCGATCATTCAAGTAGAAAACTTATCGAAAATTTTCGGTAAGAATGCTAAAAAGGCTACTAAATACTTAGATGAGGGTTTATCAAAAGATGATATCCTCGAAAAAACCGGCAATACTGTCGGTGTTAACCGCGCGTCCTTTGATGTAGAAGAAGGGGAAATCTTTGTCATCATGGGGCTGTCCGGAAGTGGTAAATCGACACTCGTCCGGTTGATTAACCGATTGATCGAACCAACAGAAGGTAGTGTATATATTGATGGCCAGGATTTGGCTAAGATGGACAGCAAAGATTTACGGGAAGTCCGTCGCCAGAAGTTGAGCATGGTATTCCAACGCTTTGGTCTTTTCCCGCATCGTACAGTACTGGAAAACGCAGAGTTTGGTCTTGAAGTCCAAGGGATTGATAAAAATGAGCGTAAAGAAAAGGCGAAGAAATCATTAGAAATGGTTGGACTAGGTGGATACATCCACCAATTCCCTGGTCAACTATCCGGAGGGATGCAACAGCGTGTTGGTCTTGCACGAGCCCTTGCGAACGATCCAGAAGTTCTATTAATGGATGAAGCCTTTTCTGCATTGGATCCATTGATTCGTAAAGAAATGCAGGACGAATTATTAGAGCTGCAAGAGTCCATGAAGAAAACCATTTTATTCATTACCCATGACCTTGATGAGGCGTTAAGAATCGGTGACCGCATCGCTCTGATGAAGGATGGGCGCATTGTTCAAATTGGTACACCAGAAGAAATCCTAGTGAATCCTGCGAACGATTATGTTGAGAAGTTCGTTGAGGATGTAGACCGTTCCAAAGTGTTAACGGCTGAAAATATTATGAAACGGCCAGAAACGGTAGATATTCAAAAACATGGTCCGCGCACAGCACTTGAACGGATGCGTAAGGAAGGACTTTCAAGCATCTATGTAACGGATGCAAAAAGAAATCTTCATGGGTATGTAACCGCTGATGATGTTTCTCATGCTGTGAAACAGGATGCAGATAACTTGAAGGGTATTCTTCGCACGGATGTGCCGAGGGTTGAGCCTCAAACACCGATGCAGGAAATTTTCGATATTATCCATGATTCCCCGGTACCTGTAGCTGTTATTGAAGAAGGAAAATTAAAAGGGGTAATTGTGAGAGGAGCCGTCCTGGCGGCGTTAGCTGGAAGTGAGGTGAATTTAAATGGGTTTGATTCCTAAACTGCCTGTAGCTGAGTGGATTGATACAGCGACAGAGTGGACAACAGATACATTTGAATTCTTATTTGATTTTATAAAGGAAGACTTTGGTGACTTTATTGAAATCGTAGCAGAAGATTGGCTGATGGGCATTCCCATTTGGCTATTCATTATTGTTGTAGGTGTTTTGGCCTTCTTTGTTTCTGGGAAAAAGTTGGGCTTAACGGCTTTTGCAGTCATCGGCCTATGGTTTATTGCCAACCAGGAGTTATGGGAAGAGTTGATGAATACATTTACGCTCGTTATATTTGCGAGTTTGATCTCCGTTATTATCGGAGTTCCATTTGGAATTTGGATGGCAAAAAGCAAAATGGCAGAGAAAATCCTTACACCTGTCCTTGACTTCATGCAGACGATGCCTGCCTTTGTCTATCTGATTCCAGCCGTAGCTTTCTTCAGTATCGGTATGGTACCAGGGGTGTTTGCCTCTGTCATTTTCGCAACACCACCGACCGTTCGTTTTACGAACCTTGGAATTCGTCAGGTGTCCCATGAATTGATTGAGGCATCCGATGCATTCGGGACGACCGGAGCTCAAAAATTATTTAAAGTCCAATTACCAATGGCTAAAAAGACGATCATGGCAGGAATCAACCAAACGGTCATGCTTGCACTATCCATGGTGGTCATTGCATCCATGATTGGTGCGAAGGGACTTGGACAAACGGTTATTACCGGCCTTCAGCGTGCTGAAGTCGGAACTGGTTTCGTTGCAGGTCTGGGTATCGTTATTCTTGCGATCATCATTGATCGTTTCACACAAAACTTGAACACCCAGCGTGGTGACTAGTAAATACGGTTAGAAAAGGGGCCTTGGACCCTTTATCTATATAAAATCTTTAAAAGGGGAGAGATTTACATGTTTAACTGGAAACGTTTCGGCATGGTGGCCGGACTATCTTTAACACTTGTAGCTGCAGGTTGTGGATCTTCAGAAGATGAAGGCACAGAGTCAAATGGAGATTCCAACGGTGATGAAGCCGCTTCTGAAATGAATTATGGGGAAGAAATGGGCTATGAAATCACTGGTATCGAAGCAGGTGCAGGTGTTGTAAGTTCTGCGGAAGATGCTGTTGAAGAATATGAAAACCTGAGTGGTTGGGAAGTTTCAACCTCTTCTTCTGGTGCTATGGCAGCAGCTCTAGGTGAAGCCATTGAGAACGAAGAACCAATTGTTGTTACTGGCTGGACGCCACACTGGAAATTCGCTAAATACGATTTGAAATATCTTGAAGATCCGAAAGAAGTTTTTGGTGGGGAAGAACAAATCAAAACAATGGTTCGTCAAGGACTTGAAGATGATAAGCCGAACGCTTATAAAATCTTAGACCAGTTCAACTGGGAAGCAGCAGATATGGAAGAAGTGATGCTTGAGATTTCTGATGGAGCGAGCCCGGAAGAAGCGGCTCAAAACTGGATTTCCAATAACCAGGATAAAGTAGATGCTTGGACAGAAGGTACCGAAGAAGTAGATGGTACAGAAGTTGAGCTTGTGCTTGTAAACTGGGATTCTGAGATTGCTTCAACAAACGTCGTTGCAGAAGTCATGAAAGAGCAAGGCTTTGAAGTAACGATTACACCGCTTGATAATGGCCCGATGTGGGAATCTGTTGCCGCAGGTGAAGCTGACGGAATGGTTGCTGCATGGTTGCCAGGAACACACGGTGATCAGTATGAGCAGAATAAAGATAAGCTAGAAGACCTTGGAGCGAACCTTGAAGGTGCCAAGATTGGTCTTGTCGTTCCTGAATATATGGATGTCGATTCCATTGAAGATTTAGAAGCAGCTGAATAATAAGCTTGAAAAAGCGTGTAGAGGTTTGAACCTCTACACGCTTTTATTTTTTGCTCGGGTAAATCCCACAGTTTATTATATATAAGCTCCCGTTTGTGGAAGACTCAGTTTCGAGACTTTTGTTGAGTGGATGGGGGCTGCGGGGAATGGCTCGCTTTCCGCGGGAGCGCGGTGAGCCTCCTCAAGCTTCGCTTTGCGGGGTCTCACCAAGCACTTTTTTCCTCTTACGTATCCGGTTCCGGCGCCTAGCGGCTAGTGAGACTTCCCTCGCTTCTGTACGATAAGTCAACATCGAATCGCTGCGCTCTTCGTGTTTCCGTTATCTCCGCCAGCTCAGTCCAGTCCATACGCCGCTGATCGAGGCGCCTCCACACTTAAGATAGGAGTCTCGCCATTCCCCTTCGCCCCTTGCTATAAGAGATTCTCGAAACCACTTCCGGAATAAGCCGTTTTTATGCCCATGGTAATTGGAAGGGAATGAACTCCTAAGGACGCTATTCCGCACACGAAAAGCTTGTTATAGAGGCTTTATGCTTATAACACCGGGATAGTGGAAGGCACCCTCCCACAGTAAAGGGTTTCGTTTCTCATCTTCATGGAATGGGGTGGTTGGGAAGCTGCGAGACTCCCGTGGGAGAAAGGAGATAGGCGAGATCCCGCAGGACGAAGTCCGAGGAAGCTTGCCACTCCCCCACAGGAAAGCGAGTAGCTTCCCAGCCACCCCTAACGCTCAACACGTCAAACGAACCCCGAAGTCTCGAAATCGAGTCTTCAAGAATCCTGCCATATACTTTAATAACGCATAGTCCACACCAATATTAACGGCGCGTTTATGGAATAGAACGAAATGGGGTTGAATATAGATAGGGGAAAAGGACAAACATAAAAAATCCCGCTCGAGGCGGGATGGATGAATTATTGGTGGTTGATGACTTCATGACTGGGCTGTGTGGTATGATCTTTTTGCTCAGCCTTTGCTTTCTCTTCCAGTTCTTTTAAGCTTTCTTCAATTTGTTCTAAATATTTCTGGATGTTTTTCTGATGGGGTTCAACGGTGCGCTTCCAGCTTTCAATGGATGTTTTTACATCTTCAGAAAGTTCTTTAATGAGTTCTGCGCCTTCTTTCGATGTTTGCGTAATCTGATCCTTCAGCTGCATCCCATCTTCTTTTAAGCTGAGAACGGTATTTTTCAAGTTCTCGCTTTTCAGTTTGGCATTTTCTCTAAAATCACGACCGGAGGAAGGTGTGCTCAGTAACGTATAAGCGGCTCCAATGACTCCTCCGACTAAGAATCCCAGCGCTAATGATTTTCCATTTGGCATATCAGTCAGTCTCCTTTCAATCACTCTCTATTTTATATTTTCTCTTAATATGTATGAATGAAACCTTAAAAACATAAAAAAATATTCTTTAGACGAGAAGGAAAAACAAAGGCACTACATTCGATGTAGTGCCTTTGGTGTAAGTCAAGGTTCATTCTGTATACTCTCTTTAAGAGGCTGGTTGAGCTGCTTTAGCAAGATCAGTTCGTCTTAAGATCTTTTGGGCAGTCGGATACATGATGGCTACAAACAACACGTTAAATGCTGCTGCGGGTAGAACAACTGTAGCAAACATTAGCCCGAAGCTCGCTTCCATAAGGCCGATGATATAAAGGACAACACCTAAAAAGATGGAGCCACTGATCATCGTACCGATGGCTGCTAAAGCAGGCTGTACGAATTTTTGATGTGATATTTTTTTAGTCAATAGGACAAGTCCGAAGAAAGCAAATGCTGTGAACGGTTTATCAATGATATTGGCCAGTTGGCCGCCTGGAACGGTGGTTGTCATCGCTGAGATGAAGCCTGTCGCTAAAGATATTAATAGGACATAAGATGGTTTCGGGAACAATAAGATTCCCAGGAACATCATAGCGAGCATCATGTCCGGTCGCATTCCGAAAAAGAAGGGGGGTGCGACGGCATGCAGAACAGCACCAATTCCTACTAATAAAGATAACATGACTAAAACACGAATATTCATTTAAACATCTCTCCTCAACTATTCTAATCTCATCTAAATTTGCACTCCAAACGTGCCCTCATGACCGTTTGCGAATGCATGGTAGTATTATAGCAGTTTTCTCATGAGAAAATCAATCCATTTAACCAGGGATGTGTTGGTTGATCTCACCAGCGATGGCTTGTAAATCTTCTGGTGAATAATCATCGGAGTGGACTTCCCACTTAGCGCTGAATCCATCCCCTTCACCATATCTCGGAATAAGGTGGATATGTAGGTGGAAGACAGATTGGCCTGCTGCTTCCTCATTGTTGTTTAGGACGTTTAAACCAACAGGAGCATAGGTTTGTTTAATTGCATTTGCAATCTTCGGAACTCTTGAGAAAAGCTTTTCTGCTGTTTCTGGATGCGTGTGATAAATATCTTGGCAATGCTGTTTTGGAATAACTAACGTGTGACCTTTTGTTACTTGACTGATATCAAGAAAAGCGTACACCTCATCGTCTTCATACACTTTCGCTGAAGGGATTTCTCCATCAATAATTTTGCAGAAAATGCATTCATCTGCCATATGCAAACACTCCTTTCCGTTTGATAGCATTGTACCATATCAAAGAGTGAAAACTCGATGAAGACGGTGAGTGAAAAGTGTATCGAATGGGAAAGTATGATAAAATTTGTGCAGGAAAAATAATGAAGTGAGGGATAAGATGGAACCTTTATTACATATCAAAGACCTCCACGGAGGGTACACCCATAAAAATGTACTGCATGGCATATCTTTCGATGTCCACCCGAATGAAATCGTCGGCCTCATCGGTTTGAATGGTGCGGGGAAAAGTACCACCATCAAACACATCATCGGAATGATGCAGGCAAAAAAAGGAAAAGTCTCCATCAATGGAACATCATTTGAAGAGAACCCGGAAGAGTATCGACAACAGCTCGGTTATATTCCGGAGATGCCTATTTTATATGATGAACTGACATTGTACGAACATCTCCACTTGACCGCTATGGCCTACAATGTGCCAGAAGACGTATTCAAACAGAGGTTGCAGCCGCTTCTCAAAGAATTTCGGATGGAGAAAAAGCTCAAATGGTTCCCTGTGCACTTCTCTAAAGGGATGCGCCAAAAGGTTATGATTATGTGTGCATTCTTAATTGAACCGGACCTCTATATCGTCGATGAACCTTTTGTTGGTCTGGATCCCCTCGGCATACAATCCTACCTGCAGTTGATGGAGGATATGAAAGATAAAGGAGCGGGAATATTAATGTCGACTCATATCCTTGCTACAGCGGAGAGATATTGTGATCGTTTTATCATCCTCCATGAAGGAGAAATCAGAGCTAAAGGGACGCTTGACGAGTTGCGCACGTCATTTGATCAGCCGGGCGCATCCCTTGATGATATTTATGTACAGCTGACAAAGGAAGAACAATATGATTAATGCAAAGGAATTTTGGACGAAGCGCTTCTCTGAACATACGAAAGAGACAAGCCGTTACTTAAAGTATATTTTTAATGGCCACATTGCCGTTGCCATGTTGTTCTTTATCTCGGCGCTCGCTTATTACTACCAACAATGGCTGCAAAATTTGCCGGAAGATTTTCCTACCGCTTGGATTATAGCGCTCGCTTTTGGATTCATCGCGGGGTATAGTCCTGTGCGTACACTTCTCAAAGAGCCGGACTTAGTTTTCTTGCTTCCTGCTGAATATCAGCTAGATGATTATTTCCGTCGCTGTTTATATTACAGCTACGTTGTCCAACTTTATGTCATTTTTCTAATATCAGCAGCCCTTGGTCCCTTGTATTTTGCCTCGTATCCAGAACTTGGTACCCAGTATTACTTAATGATGATCGGTGTTGTTCTAGTCATTAAGATTTGGAATATGATGTCCAACTGGTGGATGCTAAAAGAAAGAAACCCCAGAACACGGCTTGTGGACCAGGTCATCAAAGCGGTATTGAACATCACCATTTTTTATTTTCTCGCTCAAGGGGAATGGGTTTATGCCAGTATCGTGACCGTGCTGCTTGTAGGCGTCGTTCTTTACACGTATTCTCTCTCCAGGCAAAAAGCTGGACTCGCTTGGGATTTACTTGTAGAAAAAGACCAGCAGCGCATGAGGACCTTTTACAGAATCGCGAATATGTTTACAGATGTTCCTCATTTGAAAAATACAGTCAAAAAACGCCACACCCTTGTACGAGCGATTGTGGATCGAGTTCCTTACCGGCAAAACCAGACCTTTTCTTATTTGTATAAAATCACTTTTATACGAAGCAGCGATTATCTAGGTATGTACATCCGCCTTATAGTGATTGGTGCATTGGCCATTTGGTTTGTATCCAATCTATGGGTGAAAGTCGCGTTTGCCATTCTATTTCTCTACTTGAGTGCATTTCAAATGATGACATTGTGGAATCACCACCGCACCATTGCCTGGCTGGATTTATATCCGGTTAAGAAAGAATGGAAGGAAAAAGCAATCCTGCAATGGTTACAGCAAATCATGTTGTTTCAAACTTTCCTGTTCGGTCTATTGTTTGTATTCCAATGGAACCCTATAGGGCTTGTTCTCGTATGGATAGGTGGAAGTATCTTCAGTTATTTGTTTATACAAAACTATGTGAAAAAGAAATTAACGTAACAGGGAAGACTACTTAAGCAGTCTTCCCTGTTTCATATCCACTTCTAAATAATCACTCTGATCCAGATTGGCGATCCATTTGTCTCAAGAGTTATGAGAGAAGTTTAAAAATCATCACTATCTAATTGTTCTTATAAAATTATGTGGAGGTGTTAGAAATGAGTTTTGAAGAGCAGGCGAAAAAGGAAGCCCTACGTTGGAGTAAATCATTGGACAAGCGGTCGTCCATGATACAGAGGAGTTCAAAGCAGGTGCAGTCTAAGATTAATGAAAAGATTCCTGATCGTGTACACGGGGTGGTAACGGATAGCGTTCGTTCAATGATTGAGATTGCTTTAACCACATCAGAGTACATCCGCCCTGTAAAGGTCCATCCAGATTGGAGTTTTGAAGAGCGTGAAAGGCAAGTCCGTGAATTAGTTAAAAAATATAAGAAAACAGCATCCGTGGAAGGCGCTGGGACGGGTTTTGGAGGCTTTTGGCTCGGAGTAGCTGATTTCCCACTGTTATTAAGCATAAAGATGAAGTTTTTATTTGATGCGGCTCAGATTTATGGATGGAATGTTCATTCTTATGAAGAGAGGGTCTACTTGCTTCATGTATTCATGCTCGCTTTTTCCAGTGACAAGGTTCGTGGGGAAGTGAAGCGTAAGGTTATTGAATGGAATGACTTAGAAATGAAGGAAAAGAACGTGGATTGGAAGACGTTACAAATGGAGTATAGGGATACCTTGGATCTTGTGAAGCTTCTTCAATTGGTTCCAGGTTTCGGGGCCGTTGTGGGGTATGTTGCCAATGGGAGGTTGTTAGAACAATTAGGGGAGACGACCATTCAGTCCAGTCGCCTCCGTTTACTTTAACGTTCTTGATAACTAATAAAGGATTGGAATAATGTTTTAGCTGCGTGCGGCAGTGCTTTTTCGTCGAAATCGAATTTCGGGTGGTGATGAGGATAGTAATGATCTGGAATTTGAGCACCTGTAAAATAAAAAGTGCCTGGCTTATCCAAAAGGTAATAAGCAAAATCCTCTCCAGCCATGACCGGTTCGATTTCCTCTGTACGTAAAGAAGCATCAGCCTTATGAGCATGTTGTAAAACTAAGTCCGCTTCTTCGGGATGATTGACAACAGGCGGGTATCCTTTTTCATAAGTGAACTCGTATGCTGCGTCGTTTGTTTCACATGTTCCTTTTATGACTTTTTCCATCTCTTCAATGATCAAGTTTTGCACTTCAGGATCAAATGTCCTTACTGTACCGGTTAAGGTTGCTGAATCCGCAATGACATTAAATGTGGTTCCTGATTCAAACGTTCCCACTGTAAGCACAGCTGTTTTCAGTGGATCTACGCGACGGCTGACAATTTGCTGCAAGGAAGAAACCATTTGAGAGGCGATGACGATGGCGTCTTTTGTTTGATGTGGCTGGGCCCCGTGTCCACCTTTGCCTTGAACCTTGATTTCGAATCGATCCGCTCCGGCCATAAAAGGTCCTTTAGATGTTTGGATGACACCTGTTGGCGCATTCACCCACAAATGGGTGCCGAACACAGCATCTACATCGTTAAGGGCTCCTGACTCGACAATCGGTTTTGCTCCTCCGGGCGCATACTCTTCAGCGTGCTGATGTAGAAAAACGATCGTTCCTGGAAGTTCTTCTTTATGAGGTAGAAGTGCTTCGGCCAACCCTAGAAGAGCTGCGGTATGGCCGTCATGACCACACGCATGCATAGCCCCTTCATTCTTGGATTTATAAGGGACGTCATTTTCCTCCTGAATAGGAAGGGCATCAAAATCTGCTCTCAGCGCGACTGTCTTCCCCGGTTTTCCACCTTCGAGCCTAGCAAGAACTCCATTTCCTCCGATATGACTTTCATACGGAATTCCCAGTTTCTCATATGTATCCGCAATGAACTGAGCCGTCTTCTCTTCCTTGAAAGAAACTTCTGGATATTGGTGCAAATGACGGCGAGTTTTAACCATATTCTCGTATTGTTCATCGATGGCATGAAAGACGTTTTCCCACATATGTTCTCCTCCTTGTTGCCTTGGTGAAGTGTAGCAACTATTTTTATAAATTGTAATATACATTCAGAATATTCTCAAATGCGTTCATGATCGATTGACAATAAAAAATCCCCTGTCTTAGACAGGGGATAAAATCGTTAATCTTGCAGGCGGGAATCTTGAAGTAAACGACCGATTTCTTCCATATGACCGGTTTCGTCTGCAATCATATCATCCAGCTTCACAGATAATTCGGTGAGTCCGAGTTCTTCCGCTTGTGTTTTACGTTCCTCGTAGCGCTTGATCGTCTGACGCTCAGCTTCACGTGCTTCTTCTAACATCGGTCTCACTTCAGTCATTTGCTTGACTTCCGCAGGTGTTGTCGTCGGAGTTCCGCCTAGAGTGCTGATTTTTTCAGCTAGATAAAGAGCGTGCCCTTGTTCATCGGTTACTTCGCTCTCGAAAAATGGCTTGAGGACAGAACGGTAGAGCCCTGTAACGACAGCGGCATTATAGGTGTACATAATAGAAGCTGCGTACTCATGAGCTAAGTCTTCGTTGAGTCCATCGATTAAATTTTGCATTTTTTGATCCATGCAACAACATCCTTTCTTTTATGCTCTACTATAGATATTCCCATCGCTCTCCCGTTTAAACATAACCTCCGCCTAGAGACGGAGACAACTCCGTTCTCAGGGTCGTTTTACAAGTCTCCATTTCTAGATAAGATTAGGCTATACATTCAGTAAGAAGCTTTAAAAAGAAAAGGAAATATAGGACTTCTGTCGAATGTAATTTACGGAAGGTTAAAAAAGGGTGAGCATTATGCATAATAAAATTTCACAAGTCGTCATCGCACTTTTATTAGTTGTATTTGGATTTGTTCTTCTTTTGTCGAATTTGAACATTATTTCCCTGGAAATGAGTTGGACGTGGGGCAATATTTATCCAATTATTTTATTTGTCATCGGTTTAAAGGTTTGGTTGAATGCTTTATTGAAAAAGGGTGGAAGTTGGATCATCGGTTCATTCCTCACAATCTTCAGTACACTTTTATTGTTAGATCGACTCGGTGTTTTTGAGTTCTCCTTTGGCGATGTATGGCAACTTTGGCCGCTTCTTTTCATATACTTTGGATTTAGTATCTTTTTAGGTAGAAAAGGCTCTAAAGTGAAAATTGAGTATGATTCCAAAGGTTCTTCTTCAAACAAGTTGAAGTCCAAGCATATGATGATTGGAGACCATTCTTTTAATGAGGAGAACTGGAAGGTGGAACCGATGGATTTATGGAATGGAGTTGGTGATTACCGGTTCGATTTCACACGTGCTTTCATTCCGGATGGGGATACTCCAATCGTTGTGCGCGGCTGGGTTGGGGATGTGAAAATGTTAATTCCGAAGCATGTTCCTTTTCGTGTAGATGCAAAAGTGAAGACAGGCGATATCCGTGTCGGGGGACAGAAAGCTGATGGAATGCACAGAAGTGTGGAATATGAAACCGATGATTATTCAATGGCCACTCGCAGACTGACCATTGGTGTCGATCTTAAAGTGGGTTCAATTCGAATCGAACAGGTGTGAAAGGTGGGGGAGCATGTTAAAGCAATTGAATAGCATACGTTACATGTATATCCGATCACATCTTTATGGACTCATTTTAAATACGTTTATCCTGCTAAGTATCCTATTGTCTATTTACGTATGGTTTCAACCGGATTGGTTGAGTGCAGGGGCCATTTTAATGTTCATCCTGCTTTATGTTGTCCTTGGGTTTATCATGTCTCTATATGCGGGCTTTCGGTCGAGTGGGGATGTCAAACATCGGCTGGATTACATATCGATGATGATCACCCAGCTTTCGAGGGGGAACTTCAGCAAACGGATTTACTTTAATGAAAATGATGAAATCGCTGCTGTAGGGGATGAATTGAATGTACTTGGCGAGAAGCTGGAGCAACAGAAGGATTCACTTGTAAAGCTCGCCGATGAAAAAAGCGAGCTGGCACGTACGGCTCACAAAGCGGCAACGATTGAAGAGCGGCAACGACTTGCCCGAGATTTGCATGATGCCGTGAGCCAGCAGTTATTTGCTTTAACAATGATGGCGCAGGCGACAGAAAAGATCTTTGACCGTCGTCCGGAAAAAGCAAAAGAACAGCTTCAGGAAATTACTCAAATGGCCCTTCAGGCTCAAACAGAAATGAGGGCGCTCCTTTTACACTTAAGGCCGGTTCATTTGTCAGGAGAACCACTGACGGAGGGGATTAAAACACTCATAGAAGAATTGCGTCAAAAGTGTCAGATTGATTTTGATGTAGATATGGAAGATTTAGGTGAGCTGCCCACGTCAGTAGAAGAGCAATTGTTCCGGGTCGTCCAAGAAGCACTTTCGAATATATTGAGACATGCCAATGCCTCAGAGGTGAAGGTGGAAGCCACTTATGACCAAAAGGAGATTTTCCTACATATTGCCGATAACGGTGTCGGTTTTGATACAGAAGATAAAAAAGCCAATAAGGCCTCTTATGGATTGAAAACGATGCGCGAACGGTGTGAGGAAATTGGTGGCACTTACTCTTTACGTTCAAGAAAAGGAGAAGGGACACATATTGATGTCCGTGTTCCTGTAAAAGTAAATGAAAAGGGGGAAGAGGAATGATTCGTGTCGTAGTCATTGATGATCACGATGTCGTCCGTAAAGGTGTCATTGCCTATTTAAGTACAGAGGAAGATTTGGACATTGTGGGAGAAGCGAGCAGTGGGTATGAAGGAGCAACACTGGTTAAAGAGAAAAAACCGGATGTTGTTCTCATGGATTTGATTATGGAAAATGGGACTGGAATTGAAGCGACAGAAGAAATTATGAAAACTGAATCCTGTAAAATCATCATTTTGACAAGTTATTACGATGATGAAAAAGTTTTTCCGGCACTTGAAGCAGGTGCGTTTAGTTATATGCTGAAAACATCTTCAGCCGATGAAATTGCAGAAGCCATACGAAAAGCGGCTCAAGGTCAAAATGTGATTGAACCGAAAGTGGCTACAAAAATGATGACCCGTTTCCGTCAAGATCGAAAACCACATGAAGAGCTTACGAAACGTGAACTGGAAGTGTTGAAATGTGTGGGGGAAGGTATGACGAATCAGGAAATCAGTGATGCGCTATATATAGGAGTCAAAACAGTGAAAACTCATGTTAGCAATATTTTAAGTAAGTTAGAGGTTCAGGACCGTACCCAGGCGGCTGTTTATGCCCACAGGAATGGATTACTTAAAAATTAGAAATGAAAGAAGAGGACCGCTTACAGGCGGTTTTTTTCATTTCGAGAGCAGCATCTTTTAAGGAAATGACAAAGGTGTGAAGGACTATGAAACTACTTTGTTTTCGAGAGAATACCTAGTATAATGGCATGAGAGAGAGGTAGAAAGGATACAAAATATGAAGAAAAGTATGGAAACAGCGCTGTTCCTGCTATGGGCAATATCACTCGTTGCTACTGTCGGGAGCTTGTTCTTTTCAGAGGTTCTCGGGTACGCTCCTTGTGAACTGTGCTGGTATCAAAGAATACTGATGTACCCGCTGGTGCTCATTTATGGTACAGCTTTATGGAAAAAGAAATGGGATGTAGCTTTCCCTGCAATCATCATGAGCGGAATTGGTATGTTCGTTTCTATTTACCATTACATGCTGCAGAAGATCCCGTCGCTTTCAGCGGCAGACACATGCGGCCTTGTTCCTTGTAATGGTCAATACATCAATGTTTTCGGGTTCGTGACGATTCCGTTTTTAGCAGGCACTGCTTTCATCATTATTTTTATTGTTCATTTATTTGTCGTTGTAAAGAAAGGAAGGAATAACGTATGAAAAAAGGTATGATTATCTTTGCAAGCGCCCTTGTGGTCCTTGTTGTAGTTCTTGTATTTGTCGTGAACTATCAAAACTCCGAAAAAACAGCAGATAATCCGTATGGGAAAGAAGACTTGCATCAGGCAACCATTGATCAATTGGATGATCCTAATTATCAAAACCAGATTCAACCAGATGCTCTTGAAGAAGAGATTCAATCAGGAGAGCCTACAACCGTTTATTTTTACGATCCGACATGTGTCCACTGTCAACGTACGACCCCAAGAATGATGCCGATCGTGAAGGAATACGATCTGGATGTCAAAAAAATGAACGTAAAAGAATTTGAAAGTCAGTGGAACAAATACGGGATTGAAGGAACGCCTACTCTCATTCATTTCGAAAACGGGGAAGAACAGGCGCGAATTTCAGGGGAACAATCCGTTCGGGATTTAGACGATTTCTTCCAACAGGAAGTCATGGACAGTGAACCCGAAAAACAAGAGGGATAAAAAAAGTGAGCGGTTTTCCGCTCACTTTTCCTATGCTACTCTTCGAGTTCAATCATTTGATATTTTGTAATGTACGCATCGCCATCGATAAATGAAGGCTTCTTCTGGTGCTGAGGCCCCGATTTTTTGTGCGCCTCATCAAACGACTTGGAGTTCTTCCAGTCTTCGAAGTCTTGTTCACTGCGCCATTGAGTAAGGACAACGTACGTATTGCCTTTTAAAGGGCGAAGGATACGAATGGCTTGAAAACCTTCACGATTTTCTACATTCCCCGCTCTTTTTTTGAAACGGTCTTCAAAAACAGGACGGCCTTCGTCACTCACTGGGATGTTATTCATGACAACATAACCTTTCGATTGCATCGTACCCACATGATCGACGGTTTCATAGTTGCGTCCTTCTTCAAATATGGACGTATCTTCCCCTTCATAATAGGCGACCGTTTTGTCTTGATCCTGCATGAAAAACAGTGATGCTTCAGGGTGTTGTTGACTCAGTTTGGATAAGTAATTCAATGTACCATTGGTCATCGATACTTTCATAGCCGAATGTCTCCTTTCCTGCGTTATCTTCAGTTTAGCAAGCAGGGTTCCATGGTGGCAAGTTTGAAGGATAGAAACAGAAAGGATGCACGCCATTTGAACATCAAAGATTTAAAAGAACGCTTATCTTCTTGGTCCGGGCGATGGAAGTGGCCGGCCCTCATCTTCCTGACCCTCGTGTTGCTCACAGGAATTGGTTACCTCATCATATTATTCGGAGGACGGTTTGTCGTAAATGAAGAGGATCTGATTCTTGATGAAATGACGACCGTGGAGACAGCCGGAGGTGAAGTGATCGAACGAATTTATACGAAAAACAGAAAGAACGTATCCATTCAAGAGGTTCCCGAGCACGTCAAGGATGCGTTCATAAGTATAGAGGACAGCCGCTTCAGAGAACATTCCGGTGTGGATTTTAAAGGGATTATGCGAGCGGTCTATAAAGATATCATCGCCATGAAAAAGGTGGAAGGCGCTAGTACCATTACTCAGCAGCTGGCCAAAAACATTTTCCTTTCAAATGAAAAGACGTGGATGAGAAAAACGAAAGAAGTCATGGCTGCTCTTTACTTGGAGCGCAACTTTTCAAAGGAAAAAATATTAGAATTGTATTTGAATCGTATTTATTTCGGGGAAGGGACGTATGGCATTGAAGCTGCTTCCCAGCATTATTTCCAAAAGTCTGCATCTGAATTGACAGTTGCTCAGGGAGCTCTGCTTGCAGGCTTACCTAAGGCTCCGAATACGTATTCTCCGTTCGATAACCCGGATGACGCCAAGCAGAGAAGGAATGTTGTGTTATCACGGATGTACGACACAGGAAAAATTGATGCAGCAGTAATGAAGCAAATGCAAGGGTCGACGCTTGCTGTTGAGCGGGCTGAGGATACAGATCAAACGTGGTCCAACAGCTATGTGGATCTTGTCATCCATGAAGCAGCGGAAAAGTATCATATTTCTCGTGACGAATTGAAAAGAGGCGGCTATCGTATTGTGGTGGAAATGGACCCTGTCATCCAAAAAATTGCTGCAGATGAAATGAAAAACGGTGAGTTTGTCCCAGGTTCGTCAGAGTCGATTGAAGGAGCTTTCACTTTAATGGATCACTCGACAGGAGCGCTCGTTGCTGTTGTTGGTGGACGTGATTTTAAACATGGGGATTTCAACCGTGTCCGGGCGAAACAGGCTCCTGCTTCCATCATCAAACCATTTGCCGTCTATGGTCCGGCCATGATGACAGGAGATTATGATCCATTTAGTCTTTTATCTGATGAAAAGCAGACGTTTGGCGCAAATGATTATTCTCCAAATAACTATGACGACCAATATGAAGGCGAAGTCTCGTTGTACCAGGCTTTGATCGAGTCCAAGAATGTGTCAGCCGTATGGCTCCTTGATCAAATTGGTATCTCTTATGCCAAAGGATATTTAGAGAAAGCCGGGTTAACGACAAAAGACAATGGTTTATCCATTGCTCTTGGTGGACTGTCTGATGGATATACCCCTCTTCAAATAACTGAAGCTTATGGTTCACTGGCGCAGAATGGAAAAATAAAAGAAAGCTATACCATTACGAAAATTCATGATCGTAACGACAAGGTCATCCATGAACATGCTTCTGGTGAAACAGAATTATTCAATGCACAGACGGCTTGGTATTTAACAGAAATCCTCCAGACGGCTGTACAGGAAGGAACAGCAAAGGCTGGTGAGTACCCTAAAGCATTAGCAGGGAAAACAGGGACTCACCAGGACCAGCATGTGTGGTTTGCGGGATACACACCTGAATATGCTGGGGCGCTCTGGATGGGCTACGATCAATCAGGAAAGATTGATGGAAGCAGTGCTTATCCGACTCGCCTCATGAAGGAAATACTAACAAGGATCGATCAGGAAAAAAATCTGGCTGTAACATTTGAACAACCGGAAGGGGTAGAAAGCTTACCTGAACCTGTGGATCTTCCCGTATTAACTGACGTAACAGGAAGTCTGAATTTATCCGGCCTCGCTACATTAAGGGGGACGATACGGTGGTCTGCTTCTGACGATGAAAGGGTTGTCTACCGTATTTTCAAGAAAGAAAACGGAGAAGATGTTAAAGTCGGTGAAGTGACGGGGAAAAACGAGTTTAAGGTTAGTGCTTTTGGTATCTTTGACAAGACGAGCTATTACGTCGTACCCGTAGATCCACTGACAGGGAAGAAAGGTCAGCCTTCCAATACGGTAAGCCTGAGTTGGGACCTGTGAAAAAAAGCACAAAATCATGACAAATGTTCCATTTTTCTATACAGAAGAACAATAAATCGTTATAGTTGTAAGCGGATAAATGTTGAACGGGAAAAGGAGTTCTGAAGATGAACAAAATTGAAAATGACACGATTTTAAAAGCTTTCCGAGGGGAAGAGACAGACCATACACCTGTCTGGTTCATGCGTCAGGCCGGGCGGTCACAGCCGGAATATCGTAAACTGAAAGAAAAGTACTCATTATTCGAAATCACCCATGACCCTGAACTTTGTGCTTATGTGACACGTCTTCCAGTGGAGCAATACGGCGTCGATGCGGCGATTCTTTACAAGGACATTATGTCTCCACTTCCTGCTATTGGCGTGGACGTGGAAATTAAAAAAGGCATCGGGCCGGTCATTCACAATCCGATAAAAACGAAAGCGGATATTGAAAAGCTCGGAACCATCGACCCTGAAGATGATGTGCCTTATGTAATGGACACGATCCGTCTATTAACAAAAGAACAACTCACAGTCCCATTGATCGGTTTCAGTGGGGCACCATTCACCCTGGCGAGCTATATGATTGAAGGTGGGCCATCAAAAAATTACAATAAAACCAAGTCACTCATGTACAGTGAGCCGATGACATGGTTCGCACTCATGGACAAACTGGCAGACATGGTTATTGCTTACGTAAAAGCACAAGTCGCAGCCGGAGCCAGTGCGATTCAGATTTTCGACTCCTGGGTTGGTTCTTTGAATGTCGAAGATTATCGTACGTTTATTAAGCCGGTGATGCAGCGGATTTTCTCTGAATTGAAAGAGGAAGGCGTGCCACTGATCACTTTCGGTGTAGGAGCTAGACACCTGATTCATGAATGGGACGACCTTCCTGTTGATGTGCTTGGACTGGATTGGCGCATGTCAATTACAGAAGCAAGAAATGAAGGGATCACAAAGCCACTTCAAGGAAACCTGGATCCTTCGCTGCTCTTAGCGGACTGGGATACCATTGAAGAAAGAGCAAAGAAAATCATTGATGAGGGAAGACACCACCCTGCTCACATTTTTAACCTCGGCCACGGTGTAACCCCGGATATCAAACCGGAAACATTGAAGCGGCTGACTCAACTTATTCATGATTATTCCAAGAAATCTTAATCGTGGTTAAAAAAAGATGAAGAGGTGAAGGAACATGGCAAAAAAACAAATGGGATTATTAGTAATGGCCTATGGGACGCCTTACAAAGAAGAAGATCTAGAGAGGTATTACACACATATCCGACGCGGACGCAAACCTTCGGATGAGATGCTGCAGGATCTGCGTGATCGTTATGATGCCATCGGTGGAATTTCTCCGCTTGCCCGTATTACAGATGATCAGGCAGAAGCTTTGAAGGATGCATTGAACGAAAAGCAGGACGATATTGAATTTAAAGTATATCTTGGGCTGAAACATATTGAACCATTTGTAGAGGATGCAGTTGCCCAGATGGCTGAAGATGGGATTGAAGAAGCCGTCTCCATCGTGCTTGCTCCTCATTACTCCACGTATAGCGTGAAATCGTACAATGGTCGCGCCAAAGAGGAAGCAGAAAAGCACGGCATTTCTATTCGTTCCGTAGAAAGCTGGTATGATGCACCTGGCTTTATCGACTATTGGAAAGATGTCATTGAAGCGGAATACAACAAGATGACGGAAGAGGAAAAGGAGAAAGCTTGTCTGATTGTCTCTGCTCACAGTTTACCGATGAAGATTTTGGAAGGGGGAGACCCTTATCCAGATCAATTGAAGAGAACTGCAGAACTGATTTCAGAAGCTACTGGAATTACGCAATATGAAATTGGCTGGCAAAGTGAAGGCAACACGCCAGACCCATGGATCGGCCCAGACGTACAAGACTTAACAGAAGAACTTTACCATGAAAAAGGCTACCGCAGTTTTGTGTACGCACCTGTAGGATTTGTATCCGACCACTTGGAAGTCCTTTATGATAATGACTACGAATGTAAAGTCGTGTGCGACAAAGTCGGAGCTAACTACTACCGTCCAGAAATGCCTAATACTCATCCGAAGTTTATCCAGACACTTGCCGGTGTCATCATGGATAAAGTGAAAGAGTAGATCACTTATGGAAGAGAGAAAGCGTATCGTCGTGGTAGGTGGAGGAATCACAGGGTTAACCTCTGCCTACTACTTACAAAAAGAAGCACGGGAGAAAGACTATCCTTTAAATGTTGAATTGTTGGAATCCAGCGACCACCTAGGTGGGAAAATCGATACGGTACAAAAAGATGGCTTTACGATCGAACGTGGGCCAGACTCTTTTCTCGCTCGTAAAGAAAGTGCTGGGCGACTTGCGAGAGAAGTAGGACTAGGGGATGAACTTGTCCCAAACGGTACAGGTCAGTCCTACATTTTGGTGAATGGTAAACTTCATAAAATGCCAAGTGGTTCTTTTATGGGGATCCCGACAAGGGTCCGTCCATTCCTTTTCTCCGGGTTATTCAGTCCAGTAGGAAAAGCGAGAGCTGCTTTGGATTTGGTCAAGTCGAAAAAAACGATAGAGGGAGATCAGTCCCTTGGTTTGTTTTTCCGGAGAAGGCTTGGAAACCAAGTCGTTGAAAACTTGATTGAACCGCTCTTGTCTGGTATTTATGCTGGAGATATTGATCGTTTGAGCCTGCAATCCACTTTTCCGAACTTCTACGACCTGGAACAGAAGTACGGAAGTCTCATTAAAGGATTGCGTCAGACATATCCGATGAAGAAACCGAAAAAAGGTGAAAAAAAACCGAGCATGTTCCGTACATTAAGAAACGGCCTCGGTTCTCTTGTGGAAGCGATCGATGAAAGATTGGAACCTGGAACTGTCCAAAAAGGCGTGAAAGTGGATCATATCGAGAAGAAAGCCAATGGTTATCATCTTTTATTAAGTGATGGGACGGTAAAAGAAGCGGATGCGGTTATATTAGCGGCTCCCCATTATGCTGTACAACGCATGCTGTCACAGTATGACTTCTTAGAACCGTTTAAAGAAACAAATGCAACATCTGTAGCAAACGTCGCCATGGCCTTCGATGCCTCAGCCATTAAAAAGGATATCGACGGGACCGGTTTTGTCGTCTCAAGAAACATTGACTTCCGGATTACCGCTTGTACATGGACACATAAAAAGTGGCCCCATTCGACACCGGGAGGAAAAGTTCTCCTGAGGTGCTATGTCGGAAAACCTTCCGACCAGGAAGTGGTTCGTAAAACGGACGAAGAGATTGAAGAAATCGTATTGAATGATCTGAACAAAACGATGAATATCACGGCTAAACCTGAATTCTCTATTGTTACCCGATGGTATGACGCGATGCCTCAATATACAGTCGGTCACAAACAGAGGGTGAATGAGATTACGGAACAAATGGAGAAGGACCTTCCAGGTGTATATCTTGCAGGTAATTCTTACAGAGGAATCGGTCTGCCAGATTGCATCGACCAGGGAGAAGCTGCTGTTCAAAATGTCATAGACTTTCTCTATCATTAAAAAGGAAGCATTCTTAAGAATGCTTCCTTTTTCTATCCATTTTTTTACTATTTGGCTGTCATGATATCAACGAAGTCTTTGATGAAGGCTTTTCGATTGAAGTCAATAATGATATTGTGCATGGGATAATCTTCAATATATTCAGGTGCCGGGCGGAAGTCAGCGTAGGTTAGCCCTTGAGAAGGCCCGATCGCATTCACACTCACTTGTCTTTCTACAACCTTGTAATCTTCAGGATTCATCAAATAAGAGAATAATGTAACGTCATGAAGAGGGGCACCATCAATGCCAGGAATGATGGATTTGTATTGGGTACTGTAGTAGTCCATGATGGGAAAGATGATTTTTGAAAATGGTGTATCGTTCTCAGCCGCCACTTTTTTTATCGTATCCAGAGGGATCACCGCGCGGTTGCTTACATTCAAAGGGACAAAGGTTACATTTTCTCCATGAGCGGCTACGATTTTGGCGGCTTGAGGGTCTCCGTACACGTTAGCTTCAGCAACGGAAGTGCGGTTACCAGGTACGAAAAACGCACCTCCCATTACATAGACATCTCCTGATTTATCAATGTTGCTTTCAGATTGGATATAGGTAAGAGCGAGAGAAGTAAAACGGGACAGGTTAATAATGGTCAAATCTTCCCCATATGTATCGATCAGTTCGTAAACTTTTTGAAAACGTTCATGGTCAGGAGTCTCAATCGTTGGGATGATTTCCCCGAGACCGTGGGCTCCGTGTATATCAAAGAAAAATTCAGGTGGTGCTCCTGTCAGAGGTTTATCTGCTCCTTTAATAATTGGTATATCAGGTTCTTGAGCCAATTGAAGCAGGTAAGCTGTGTTCTTTAATGCGATATCCTGACTAACGTTCCCATATTCTGCGACAATCCCCACGACTTCAATTTCAGGGTGGAGAAGGGCATACATGATAGCAAACGCATCATCAACACCCGGATCTGTGATAATCAAAACTTTTCTCAGGTGAATCATCTCCCTGTTTTTTCCTTTTTCTAATTTTATTATTCGTGAGGGGTTAATATGTGTGGGAAGGTTATTTAAGGTTTTAGTGAATCTCTATCAATATATGAAAGGGCTTGCAAGAAAACTGAATGATTAGTATGATTGGAATTGGAAACGTTTTCAAGAAAGCATTGAGGGGGAGTAAGTATGGCTACGATTGAAGATGTAGCGAAACTGGCTGGATTATCGAGGACAACGGTCTCCCGGGTCATCAATGATCAGCCTTACGTGACAGATGAAAAAAGACAGCGAATCATTCAAGCCATGAACGACCTTGGATATGTTCCCAATTCTTCCGCCCGTCGTCTTCGAAGTCAAAAAACGGAGACGATCGCCGTTCTATTGCCACGCCTGACAAATCCTTTTTTCGGTAATTTGATAGAGGCGATGGAGGAAAAAGCTTCCGAATGGGGATATCAAGTCATCGTCTGTCAAACACATGATTCCAAGAAAAAAGAAATGGATTACTTACAATTATTAAAGACGAAGCAAGTGGACGGTGTGATTATGGCTTCACTTGTTAATGATTGGGAAGATGTTAAACCTTTTTTAGAGTGTGGACCTATCGTTTTTTGTAATGAATATATGGACGAGTCCAGCATTTCTATGATTCATATGGATCACAAGCAAGCGGCATATGAAGCGACCATTCACCTGTTGGAACAGGGGTGCACACACATTTCCTATGTAAGTGGTGGGCCTGAAAGTCACTTGTCAAAAAAACGGAAAGAAGGTTTTACGGAAGCTTTGTCTGAATATGGACTTTCTTTTCAGGAAGATTTAGCGATTGACTGGGCCATGGATGTCAGTGATGGTCAAAAAGTCTTTCATATGATTAAAGATGAGCTTCCACATGTAGATGGTGTGTTTACTGGAAGCGACGAGGTTGCTGCCGGGTTAATTTATGAAGCGACTTCCTCATCCAATTGGGTGATTCCAGATGATTTAGCCGTCGTCGGTTTTGATAACCAGATGATCTCTTTATTGATGGTTCCTTCCGTTACAACGATTGAACAACCTGTGAAACAAATGGCTGATAAAACGGTTGAAGTGTTAATCCAACAACTCTTGCATCCTGGTGCTCTTGCCCCGAACAGATATGTCTATCCTCATCAGCTGCTTGTAAGAAATTCCACAAAACGCAAAAAACTATCCATCCAGTAGCACCCTGCCGGATGGATAGTTTTTTTGTGATCCAAAAATTTATTGAGCTATATGGCAGGATTGCGAAAGACTCGATTTCGAGACTTTTGTGGGAGTTTAGGGGCTCCGGGAAAAGGTTCGCTTTTCCGTGGGCGAGTGATGAGCCTCCTCGAGCTAACGCTCTGCGGGGGGTCTCATCTACCACGCACTTCCTCTTAGGTATCCGGTTCCGGCGCCTAGCGGCTAGTGAGAGTTCCCTCGCTTCTGTACGATAAGTCAACATCGAATCGCTCCCCTCTTCGTGTTTCCTTTATCTCCTCCAACTCAGTCCAGTCCATACGCCGCTGACCAAGGCGCCTGCACACTTAAGGTAGGAGTCTCACCGTTTCCCTCCGCCCTTTACCATATGAGGTTCTCGAAATCGCTCTAGCAGTAACCTGCCAAGTTCGGTAATGAAGACCTGCTCACCCACGCCGTTATAGATTCGTTTTAACCATAGATTCTGCACGAATAAGGCTTGGGAACAGGGTCTGTGAAACGTCCGCATGAAAAACGAATGGAGACACAAACGTGTGTGTTTTTCTCCTGACTGATTCAAAGCACTGCAAATCGTCGTTTCCCTGACCCCGTATCCATGGCCAGGGAATCATCATTCATTATTTCAACCAGTCAAGGCTTTCTTAAGGGAGACTCTGTAGGTGCTCCTTGTCCTCCCAAAGAAAGCGAGCCCCACAATAGGGAGCTATTATGAAAAAGGGGAAAAAAGGCAAAAAAAATAGCAGCCTTTGACAGCTGCTCCAAATCTCATGTTCTTTCTTATGTTTTTTGTGGAATACTAGACTTAGCGGGCCGGATGGTCACATTCGTCGCAAATGTTGCCGTAGCAGTCAGCTTTTTCCTGGATCACATTCCCACAGTTGGAGCAGTGCTTTTTCGGAAGGTTACGGAAGAACTCAAGAACACTCATCATCTGTAAATCGCCTCCAATTAATTTTTAATGTAAAACCATTGTATTATAACAATATTCAGAAATCAACCATCTGTTATAAAACAATGTATAATTAGGCTAAAAGTTTTAGGAGTGATGAAAATGAAAGTGACAATTATCGGTTATTGGGGAGCTTACCCTGCAGCGGGTAGTGCAACTTCTGGGTATTTATTTGAAAAAGACGGGTTTTCGATGCTAGTCGATTGTGGGAGCGGTGTGTTATCACGGCTGCAACAATTTAAGAAGGTAGATGAACTGGATGCGGTCGTTCTTTCTCATTATCATCATGACCACATTGCAGATATTGGACCTCTTCAATATGCCTGCCTTGTTCAGAATACCATTGCAGAGACAAACAAAACGCTCCCAATCTATGGCCATAAAGAAGAGAAGGGGAAGTTTGAAACGTTAACACATCAATATACGAAAGGAATAGCTTATGAGCCTGGTAAAACGCTGGAAGTAGGTCCTTTCTCCATCCAATTCCAAAAAACGAATCATCCTGTCTCTTGTTATGGTATGCGAATTTCTGATGGTAATGACACGGCGGTTTACACAGCAGATACAAGCTATTTCAAGGAGTGGGCGACATTTGCAAAAAATGCGGACCTTCTGATTACAGATACAAACTTTTATAAAGACATGGACGGAAAGAAAGCGGGGCATATGACGAGTACAGAGGCAGCCACCATTGCTGAAGAGGGCAATGTGCAGACATTATGGCTCAGTCATCTGCCACACTTTGGGCAGCTGACGAGGCTGCGTCAGGAAGCGGAGGATATCTTCGGCGGAACCATTCAACTGGCGGACGAAGGGCTTACATGGAGTAAATGAATTGTTTCCAAGCCCCTAAACGATTACAATGGTACATGGACAAAACGGACTGAAAGGATGAAACGCATGCTTTTTATTGACCATGAGGGGATTAACGATCCTCGCATTAACTTGGCCATTGAAGAATACGCATTAAAAAATCTCGATATCAACGACACTTACTTACTGTTCTATATCAACGAACCTTCCATCATCATTGGTAAAAATCAAAATACGGTGGAAGAAATCAATACAAGCTATGTAGAGGAAAACGGGATCCATGTTGTTCGTCGTCTTTCCGGCGGAGGTGCGGTATATCATGATCTAGGAAACTTGAACTTCAGTTTCATTACGAAGGACGATGGGGACAGCTTTCATGATTTCGCTAAATTCACAAAACCGGTAACGGAAGCACTTAAGAAATTGGGTGTAAACGCAGAGTTGTCCGGGCGTAATGATATTGTGGCAGAAGATGGCAGGAAAATTTCAGGGAATGCCCAATTCTCAACCCGGGGCCGTATGTTCAGTCACGGTACATTAATGCTTGACTCAGAAATTGAGAACGTTGTTTCTGCTTTGAACGTGAAAACGGAGAAGATCAAGTCGAAGGGAATTAAATCGATTCGTAGTCGTGTCGCAAATATTTCTGAATTCCTTGATGAAAAAATCTCTATGGAAGAGTTCAAGAACTTGATCCTGCGCTATATTTTCAATGTCGAAGATGTGAAGGATGTTCCTCAATATAAGTTGACGAAAGAAGATTGGGAAAACATTTACAAGCTGGCAGAAGAACGCTATAAAAATTGGGACTGGAATTACGGCAAGTCTCCGAAGTTCAACATTCAGCATACGAAACGAATTGAAGGTGCCGGCAGCTATGACATTCGTCTCGATGTAGCCAAAGGGCACATTCAGAATGCGAAGATCTTTGGTGATTTCTTTGGTGTTGGAGACATCAATGAGATTGAAGAAAAACTAATTGGCACGAAGTATGAACGCCAGGCGATATCTGAAGCTCTAGGTGATGTGGATGTTTCTCACTACCTGGGTAAAATCAGCAAAGAAGATTTTCTTGATATGGTATATTAACAAAAAAGGAACGGTCCTCACCTAAGGATCGTTCCTTTTTTGTTAATTCCAATCCAGGTGCCTTAGGACGACAAATGTTGCTAAATAGTTTTCAGTATTTTATAATTATATTGAAAATTAATATAATGAATGACCATTCATTCATAATCAAGGGGGAGCATACATGAATCTAAGCGAACAACTGTCGCTTACGGCTCAGCGTCATCCCGCTAAAGATGCCTACATATTTCAAGGCGAGCGGGTGAGTTATCAAGAGTTTGATGCAACAGTCACTAAATTCGCTTCTAAGTTGTCTGAACTAGGTTATGGAAAAGGAGATCATTTGGCGCTTGTGAGCGGCAACAGTCCTTTGTTCATGATTGGACTTTACGGAGCACTCCGAGCAGGAACAACCGTCATACCAATTAATCCTACGTACACCGTTGATGAAATGAGTTACATTTTGAAAAATGGAGACGTCAAGGCTGTGATGACGATGGATGTATTGATCGAGAAGTTTGAAGTTATGGACCATGACCTCGATGTTGGCCACTATTTTGTAGCAGACACCGGAACTGGTGTGGATTTGGAGACTTCTTCATTAAACGAAAAAATGAAATCGTTTACAAGTGTTGTTGCGGACGGAAGTTTAGATTATAAAGCCTCTCCACTTGATGATCAGGACGTGGGAGTTATTCTGTACACATCCGGAACAACAGGAAAACCGAAAGGCGCGATGCTCACACATCAAAATTTATACTCGAACGCGACGGATGTAGCGGATTACCTGCAAATCACTTCAGATGATCGTGTGATTGCTACGTTACCAATGTTTCATGTTTTCTGCTTGACGGTCTGTTTAAACGCTCCCGTCATGAATGGCGGAACCGTTCTAATCGTACCTAAATTCTCTCCTCAAGAAGTATTTGCAACTGCGGAAGAACACCAGGCAACGGTGTTCGCGGGTGTACCGACCATGTATAACTATTTATTACAGACCGGAAAAGAACAGGCACCAACGTTCCGCCACATGCGTCTTTGCATTTCTGGAGGTTCCTCCTTGCCGGTCGCTTTATTGGAATCATTTGAAAAACAGTTCAACGTACGTGTTTCGGAAGGTTATGGACTCTCAGAAGCCTCACCTGTTACAGCTTTCAACCCCTTGGATCGACCAAGAAAAGCAGGATCCATCGGGCAAAATATTAAAAATGTCGAAAATAAAGTGGTGGATGAACTGGGCGAAGAGCTTCCTGACGGTGAGGTAGGCGAATTGATTGTCAAAGGTCCGAATGTCATGAAGGGATATTATAAACTTCCTGAAGAGACTGCTGTTACGATTCGGGATGGTTGGTTATATACAGGAGACATGGCTCGTCAGGATGAGGACGGATATTTTTACATCGTCGATCGTAAAAAAGATATGATCCTTGTTGGAGGATATAACGTCTATCCAAGAGAAGTAGAAGAAGTATTGTACCAACACGAAGATGTCACTGAAGTTGCAGTTGTAGGAACACCTGACCCTGAATTAGGGGAGACGGTCATCAGTTTTGTCGTTTCTAAAAATCCAACGTTAACAGAAGCACAACTGACCGAATATTGCCGGGATCATTTAGCGAAGTATAAGGTTCCTTCACGCATTGAATTTATGTCAGAGCTTCCTAAAAATACGACAGGAAAAATCCTTCGCAAAAATTTACGGGAACAACTTACGAATTCTAAATAAGATCACACTATACAAAAAGCTCAAAGTCTCTTAGACTTTGAGCTTTTTAAATCTTCCTCTATGTTATTGGGTATGGTTGGAACTTTTTCTATTGCGAGACGTAGAAAATAGAAAGGGGGAAGAGTGATGGAAGAATTACATGAATCATTAATGGAAGCTAGAAGAAGATATCTCGAGAAAGAACGTCTACATAGAGAGAGGGAACAATTAAAAAAAGAACATAAAGAACTGCGTGCTAAAGAACAGCACTACTTAGAAAAGCTCAAGGAAGAACAAGAAGATGTCGAAAAACTGGAACGCATGAGCCTTACGAATCTATTTGTTACGATCACAGGTAAAAAGCTGGAGAGAGTGGAACAAGAGAAGCGTGAGGCTGTGGAGGCTCGCTTGAAATGGAGGGAAGCTCATCAATCAGCTCTTGAGGTAAAAAAGGAAGAAAAAGCTCTTTCTGAGAGAATCACAGCTTGTGGAAATCCGAAAGCGGAGTATGAGGGGCTGTACCAGAGAAAGAAGCAATTCCTTATTTCTAAAGGTGAGGAAAAAGGCGAGCGGTTGCTTAAACTTAGTGAAAAACGATCCATGCTCCAGGCGGAGTTGGTTGAAATTAATGAGGCGATCCATGCAGGGCAGTCCGCCATGCAATCCTTGGAGAAAGCATCGGTTTCGTTGACTTCTGCTGAAAACTGGGGAGCACTGGATATGCTGGGAGGGGGGCTTTTGACTACGGCCGTCAAGCATTCGCGTGTAGATGATGCAGATACCGCCATTCACACCGCACAAAGACACTTGCGGAAGTTCGCAAATGAAATTGAGGACCTTGGCAATCATTACGATATTAACCTCCGTATATCTGGCGGTTTGACAGTTGCTGACTATTTTTTGGATGGTTTACTTGTGGATTGGTTCGTCCAGAATAAGATTCAATCCTCTCATGAAGAAGTAAGGGAAATTAGAAAAAAGACTCATGAATCTCTTCTTGATCTCGAATCACTTCAACGTCAATTTGCAACAAAAGAAACCCAATTGACGAAGGAGATGGATCATATTGTCCGATATACGTGATTGGAAGATTCAGTTGTCGCATGTCATTTACTAGAAAATTCGCACCAGTTTGCGGACCTCCGCAACTTTTTTTCGGTGAATCCGGACCTAGGATATATTACAATAGAAACAGATAAGCGGTGATGCTTATTTATCTCATAACTATTTATGATTTGGTTGTCATAAATAGGTCAGTAACGTTGTTTACTGATGAGTGTCATGGAAAAGTCTTTCCTCTCAAAAGAACTTTTCCAACAATTTATTCCCTCACTCAAAAGTTAACCAGTCGTCTCTTTTGGCCCATGCTCACGTGAGCATGGGCACTTTTTTTGTCTTTTCTTATCCCACAAAAGCTCCCTTTTCTTGAAGACTCAGTTTCGAGACTTTTGTTGAGTGGAGGGGGGGGCTGCGGGGAATGACTCGCTTTCCGTGGGAGCGCGGTGAGCCTCCTCGAGCTTCGCTCTGCGGGGTCTCACCAAGCACTTTTTTCCCACAGGAGTCTCGCCATTCCCCTCCGCCCCTTTGCCATATAAGGATCTCTAAACTTCTGGAATAAGTTGCTTTTACTCACAAGGAAAGTGGAGGAGTATGAACTTCCATGACCGCCATTCTGAATGGAAAAGCTTAGTCTAGAGCGCTTTATTACTATAGACCAGGAATTGTGGAAAACACTCATCCTCGGTAAAGGGGTTCGTTTCACGTACACATTGAATGGGGTGGTTGGGAAGCTGCGAGACTCCCGTGGGAGAAGGAGATAGGCGAGATCCCGCAGGACAAAGTCCGAGGAAGCTCGGCGCTCCCCCACAGGAAAGCGAGTAGCTTCCCAACCACCCCTGGCACTCAATGCGGCAAACGAACCCAGAAAAGTCTCGAAACTTAGTCTTACACAATCATGCCAAATACTTTAATAAACTTTGCTGATTGTGTGAAAAATAACGGAATGATGGATGGAAGGGAGCTTAAAGATGGTGAAAAAATTAGAGGGTCAAGTTGTGTTGGTGACTGGTGCAAATCGTGGACAGGGAAAGGCAATTGCAGAATATTTGTTATCTCTTGGCGCAAAGGTGGCGTTTGGGGCGCGAAATGTCAACCTTGCTGAAGAGGTGGTAACATCTACAGGGTCTCCGGAAGCATTTGCTGTACAGTTAGATGTAACGAAGAATGAGGAATGGATAGCTGCAATGGCTAAGGTCGTGAAGAAATTCGGCCGGTTGGATGTGCTTGTGAACAATGCTGGCCTGTTGATCCGCAAACCTTTTATAGAGATGAAAGCGGAGGAGTATGAGCAATTGATCCAAGTAAATCAGTTGGGGGTCTTTTTCGGAATGCAGGCAGCTATCCCTTATATGATCGAACAAGGGAAGGGTTCCATCGTGAATAACTTATCTATCTCTTCTTTCGCTCCGATTAGTCAGTCATCTGCATACGCAGCAACGAAAGCATCTGTGGTGGCGATGTCAAAAGCTGCAGCTATTGAACTCGGACCATCAGGGGTTCGTGTCAATATGGTTCACCCAGGCGGGGTTGAGACTGAGATGGCGACAGAGGGAAAAGGGGTACCGGAATTTTATGATTCGATCCCGCTCGGCAGGATCGGGCAGCCCCTGGAAATAGCGAAAGCTATTGCTTTCCTTGCTTCTGACGACAGTTCCTATTGTACGGGAACGGAAATCGTTGTGGATGGCGGGATGACATTAGGGACGGCTGATCGCTGATTATTCAGGCTTTTTGTAGGTGATCATAAATTCTTCTTTTGTAAGATAAAAGTCACGTTCTGGTCTGCGTTGTAACAAATGATGATTTTCGAGCTTATAATAACTTATCCGTTTATATGGGTCATCATCTATGACAGGAAGCTCCTGTGTCTGTTTCATATATTGGTCGACGGCATGTTGAACAAGATCGATATCCAGCGCAAGATTCCGGTCCTGTTCTTCAAACAACTCATAGGTTTCCCGGGACATGTAGAAGTTTTGAATAGGCACAGCCTTTAAGTAGGGGGCTAAAAGTTCATAATCCAAGGTAAGGTCCTCTTTGATGATCACACTTAGAGGAACATCGCTCGGCTTGGCATCCGCATAGGCATGGACGGCTTTTCGGACATCGTGGATGGATAAATCCTTTTTCTCCAGTTTCGGCTTCTTGTTTTTTCGACTCCACATGTGTATTCCTCCTAAATGAAATTTTGCTTGAGAGGTGTTTCGAATGAAAGATCAACCGGTTCAGCCTGAACTCGATTTCTTCACATTACTTAATCCTGACTTTGGTCGTGGTGAAGAGCAGAGAGGAAACAAAGGGCAGAAAGAAGAAAAGGTGTAATTGTAGTATAGCAGAATTGTCGAAATGAAACATTTTTTAAGAATGTTTAGACTTTTGTCGGGTGATTTGGTAAATTAAAGAAGATGAGCGGTAGGTTCGACCTGAGTGTAGAGCTGCCGCCACTTGAAATGAAAGAGGTGTTGTAGTGGATGACATATGTTCATGGAAAAGAATACGAGATTAATCCGCAGACCATTGCTCTTATAGCCAAAAACAAAGAGGATGGACAAGCTATGACAGAAGTTATGGAGACGGATGAGCGCTTTGTCATTTCCAAATGTCCAAGTGATCTTATCGATCGTTCCTGCCGTTATTTTGCAAGCAGCCTCGATGGTCGGATCGCTGGCACAAAGCAATTGACCGGTTACACGCACAAACCCCCGATTGTCATATCAGAAGCGATGGGCATTTATTTCTTCCCGATTATCTCCCCGAAACGAAAAGACTGCTCCTGGATCGCCCACAAATATATTCGCTCCTACCGTGGAGAGCCCAACAAAACGACGACCGTTCAATTCGCGAACGGTATGTCCGTCAATCTTCCCGTTTCTGATGGCATGTTCGCCAATCAGGTCCAGCGAACCGCTCATTTGCGCGTCATTCTTGAGGACCGTTTCCATTCGACACCTTTGGTTGCTGATCATCGTGCTGAACGGATCGCTGAGACCTTCTCATAAGCTCGAATAAAATGTTTTCCACTTTTTTTCTGATGGCTGGGTTGAAATAGTTGCGTTTCTCCTCATATCCATGAGCTAAAAAAAGGAAAGAGGTAAATGAATCGTTTCTGCCTGATTCAACCACCTGCAATTTCATTTGATCCATTTGCTTTCTTAGTTCTCTCCGTTCCTTTCGCGCTTCCAGTTCCATTTTTCCGAGCATCTCCATGTACGGCTCCTTGATTTTGAATTTCCCTTGTTCCATGTGTTTCCGATCCTGCCTGATCACAGTGATGGCCATAGATAAAAACAAATAGCGGGAAGCGAGATCCAATTCGTTTTGTTTTAGATACCTCATGTCATTCTCCTCCGAATACGAACAAGTGTTCTTGTATGTATTATACCACGGGAAGGTCCAATGTATGCAAGGTAGTTTTACAAAAAGGTTGAAAGTGGCAAGAAGGGGAAATGCTAGATATGGGCTCACATACTGGTAGGCATGGAGCAGAATTTCAGATAAAATAAAGAAAAGCATACACTGGTCGTTAGTGTACATAAGGAGCAGCATCATGGATTCAGTGTTTGAAAAAATAAACCAATGGCGCCATTTAGCGGAGAATGATCAATTATTTGATTACATCATCAGACAGCTTGAAGGATTGGAACGTTTTGGACCAATCCCGGGCATCCTATTTCCTCTTATCGAAGCGTTTTTGCCGATTTTGCCACTTGTCGCCTTTGTTTTGGCCAATGCTGTGGTGTATGGGTTATTCAAAGGATTTCTTTATTCATGGCTTGGGGCCGTTTTCGGATCCTTGTGCGTATTTTTTATTATTCGCCGATTAGGGGACAAGCGTTTGTTCAGGAAGATTACAAGGCAAAAGCAAGTGAAGAAAGTGACGAAGTGGGTGGAAGAGCATGGGTTTGGACCACTGTTCCTGCTCATGTGCTTCCCCTTTTCTCCCTCATCCATCATTAATGTGGTTTCTGGGTTATCTAATGTCAGCCGGCAGCAATTCATCCTAGCTGTCCTTTTGGGCAAAGCCGTGATGATTTTTACAATTGCCTATGTAGGTTCGAGCATCGCATCGTTTGCGCAAAATCCAGTGAAATCCATTGTTGTCGGCGTTTGCATTCTGCTCTTTTGGGTGCTTGGGAAGTATATTGAAAAGAGAATACAAATAAAAGCGGAACAGAAAGCGTACAGCGGGGATTAAGTTTGTCTCAGCCGGGGTAAAATGTTTGTAGCATAACACCTGGAGGCGCAAATAATGAAAAAATATAAAAGAGCGATCCGAACGGTATTAATCGCCCTATTGCTGGCTTTTGTGTTCCGCTCTTATTTATTCGCGAGCTACATTGTAGACGGCGAATCAATGGAGCCGACGCTCTATGACGGGAATTTATTGATGGTCAATAAAGCTGTCTACGATTGGCAGGATATAGGAAGGCAGCAGGTCATCGTTTTTCACGCAAATGAACAAGAGGATTATGTAAAGCGGGTCATCGGAATTAGCGGGGATGAAATTGCTGTTCGGGATGATCAGTTATATATCAATGGTAAACGTGTCGACGAAAGTTACCTCGACCCACTCCGTCCGAATGATGGCCTGCCTTTTACGGAAGATTTCACCTTGGAAGATGTGACGGGTCATCAGAAGGTCCCTGAAGGTCACTTATTCGTAATGGGGGACAACAGACGGGACAGTCTGGATAGTAGATATTTCGGGTTTGTACCCGCTGATACCGTCGTCGGAAAAGTGGATGTACGCTACTGGCCGATGAATCAACTCGGCGTGCAGTTTTAACCGCAACCGTCCTTAAAGGGCGGTTTTTTTATGTCTATCGTTATTCAACTATCTGTCAGTCTTCAAGAATAGGGAGCGATTGTGGAAGAGCGGGAGAGCATCATAAATGGTGCAAAAATGATAAAATATAAACAGAATGAGAAAGAAAGGAGCGGTCGGTATGGGACTGCGTTTTTTGCTCGGTCGTTCAGGAGCAGGAAAAAGTACACGTTGCTTAAATGAAATAGAAGCAAAGTTAAAAGAAGACCCACGAGGACCAGCGATTATTTATATCGTGCCGGACCAGATGACTTTCCAACAGGAATACGGCCTTCTGAAAAGAGAGGGAGTAGAAGGATCGATTCGTGCCCAAGTCTTCAGTTTTTCAAGGCTGGCCTGGAGAGTGCTTCAGGAAACCGGAGGGGGGACGAAGAAGTTCATCACGTCTACAGGGGTTCAGATGATGCTGCGTAAAATCGTGGAGGAACGAACGTCTGATTGGCGTGTTTTTCAAAAAGCGGTTGAGAAACAGGGGTTCATTGAACAGCTGGAGGGGATGATCACAGAGTTCAAGCGTTACCGCATTACACCCGAGGACCTTCAAGCACAGATGGACGCGCTTGATCAGTTCGTTCACACCACGAGTCAGGAACAGGGTTTGAGAGACAAGCTGGATGATATGACATACATTTATGATCGTCTTGTTGATGCGTTGAAAGATCAATACATAGATAGTGAGGATCAGCTCCAGCTTCTTGCCAGCAAAATTCCTGAGGCTTCTTTTTTAGAAGGAGCAGAAGTGTACATTGACGGGTTTCACAGCTTCACGCCTCAGGAGTATCAAGTCATTGAAACCCTGTTGAGAAAGGTGAAGAAGGTTCATATCACGTTGACGACAGAAGAACCGGCAGGAGAAGAGAATCCTGAGCTGGATCTGTTTCATGAAACGAAACAAACGTACCTTGATCTGAAAAAGGTGGCTGAGGAAGCAGGTGTCCGTTTGGAAGATACGGAGGTGCTCGACCATACGTCGGGCCGGATGAAAGACCAACCCGCATTTCTTCATTTGGAAAAGTACTATGATGTACGACCAGCGGACCCGTTTGAAGGAGAAGTGCCGATTCAGATTGCAGAAGCGGTCCACCCTCGTGCAGAAGTTGAAGGGGTCGCGCAGGAAATTCTTCATCTTGTTCGTGATGAAGGCTACCGTTATAAGGATATGGCCATTCTGATGCGTGAGCCGGACGTTTATCATAGTCTGATTGAAACGCTCTTTGATGATTACAATATTCCTGTATTTATCGATGAAAAAAGGACGATGCTCAACCATCCGATGATTGAACTCGTCCGATCTGGACTCGATGTCGTAGAAGGGAATTTCCGTTATGATGCTGTTTTTCGACTGTTAAAAACCGGTTTTATTCCAGCGACAGACCGCAAGTATCCATTGAATGAAGATGCGATTGACGAACTGGAAAATTACGTGCTTGAGTACGGCATACGGGCGCGCAGTCAATGGTTTTCAAATGAGCCCTGGGTTTATCAGCGTTTTCGTGGATTTGAACAGTCCGCACAGACGGATGAAGAAAAAGCGAAACAAGCGCGGATCAATGCGTACCGTGAACAAGTGCGCCAAGCGCTCAAGCCATTTGATGAGGAGTTAAGAACAGCCAAGACGATTGAAGAGCGTGCACGAGTCATTTACTCATGGTTGGAAGGTTTGCGTGTTCCGGATCAGCTTGAGTCGTGGCGTACGTTTTATGATGAAAAAGGAGACATTGAGCGCGGGCGGGAACAGGCGCAAGTATGGGATGATTTCCTGCTACTGCTCGATGAAATGGTGGAAATGGCCGGCGACGAAAAAATGTCACTCCAAGTTTTTCGCAGTACGATTGACAGTGGCTTGGAATCATTGACGTTCGCCCACGTTCCGCCAAGCATGGACCATGTCATCGTCGGAAGTGTTGACCGTTCAAGAATGACGGGCATCAAAGCGTCCTTTCTTCTCGGTGTCACCGATGGGATGTGGCCGATGAAGCCGCCAAGTGATGGCATGATTTCTGAACAGGAGCGTTCCTTGCTTGCGGAGCACGGCATTCAACTTGCGGATGGCAGCAATCGTCAGCTGCTGGATGATCGTTTTTATGTGTACTTGGCTCTTACAATGCCTGCCGATAAATTGTGGATCAGCTATCCGCTCAGTAATGAGGAAGGAAAGTCTAAGGTTCCGGCGACGCTCATCCAACGGATCGAGGAATTGTTCCCGAATACGAGGGAGCATGTGCTTTTGCAGGATCCTGATGATTTGTACGATGCGGAGCGGTTCATTACGAATCCGCAAAAGACACGGTCGGCACTCACCTCGCAGTTTGCCCGGTATTTGAAAGGTTATTTGATGCAGCCGGTCTGGTGGGAATTGCTGAACTGGTATATCGAGCACGAGTCTTCCCATGGATTGACGAACCGTGTATTGCAGAGTCTTTTTTACAAAAATAAACCGGTGCCTCTTTCCAAAGAAACGACAGGGCAGTTGTTCGATAAGCAGGTGAAAACGAGTGTTTCACGACTGGAAACGTATCACCGCTGTTCGTATCAGTATTTCGCCCAGCACAGCCTGGGGCTTGAGGAACGAAGGACTTACAAGTTGGATGCCCCTGACATTGGCCAGCTTTTCCACGAAGCGCTTAAGCAGATTACGGAATGGGTTCAGGCTGAAGGACGTGACTTTTCTCAACTGGGACGTCAGGAAACCAACCTCTATGCAGAAAAAGCGACCAATGAACTGGCACCAATACTACAAAATCAAATCTTGAAAAGTTCGAACCGCTATCAATATATCCAGAAGAAACTGCAGCAGGTCATTGCACGAGCAACGTTTGTCCTTAGTGAGCAGGCAAGGAGTAGTCAGTTTTCTCCTGTCGGTCTGGAACTAGGCTTCGGGACCGGGGGGGATGCGAAACTTCCACCATTGTCTTTCGACTTGCCGAATGGGTATGAACTCATGCTTCGCGGGCGTATCGACCGTGTAGATAAAGCTCTTTCAGAAGAAGATCTATTTTTAAGAATCATTGATTACAAATCAAGTAGCAAGGGCTTGAGTCTCGTTGATGTCTTCTATGGTTTGTCGCTACAGATGCTCGCTTATTTAGATGTTGTGCTGACGAACGCTGAGCATTGGCTCGGAAAGAATGCGTCCCCTGGAGGCGTGCTTTATTTCCATGTGCACAACCCGATGATTACAGGAAAACAGCTTCTTAAAGATGAGCAGATTGAAGAAGAGATTTTCAAGAAGTTCAAAATGCAGGGCCTGCTTTTAGAAAATGAACGTGTCGTTCAGATGATGGATACTGGTCTTGATAAAGGATACAGCCAAATCGTGCCGGCCGCTTTGAAAGCGAAGGGTGGATTTTATAAGAGTTCAAAAACAGCGGATGAAGAGCGTTTTGAACAATTGAAACAGTACATCCGCGGGTTGATGACAGAAGCGGGGACGAGAATTACGGATGGGGCGGTCGATCTTGACCCGTTTCAGAAAAAACAGCAGGTCGCCTGCGAGTTTTGTTCATACCGGTCCGTCTGTCAGTTTGACCCGACACTGGAAGAACACAACTATCGGAAACTCCAGGACATGAAGGATGAAGATGTCCTGGAGAGACTGACGAAAGGGAAGGAGGATGCGTAATGGTCAGTTGGACAAAAGAACAGGAGAGGGCGATTTATTCGCATGGATCGAACATCCTCGTAGCTGCGGCTGCGGGTTCAGGGAAGACAGCGGTTCTTGTAGAGCGGATTATTCAAAAACTCCTTCATAAAGATGACCCTGTCGATATTGACTCCCTGCTTGTGGTGACGTTCACAAATGCCGCGGCACAAGAAATGAGAAACCGTGTAGGACAGGCATTGGCGAAGGCTTTAGAAGAAAATCCAGGTTCCCATCATTTGAAAAAACAGCTATCCTTGCTGCAAAACGCTTCCATCTCCACGCTCCACTCGTTCTGTATGGAAGTGGTGCGTCGCTATGCCTACTTGCTTGATCTAGACCCTGGCTTCCGGATTGCGGATACGGTTGAATCGGATTTGATTCAGCAGGAGGTGCTTGAAGAGCTGTTTGAGGACTGGTACGGAAAAGAAGGCGAAGAGCAGCAACGCTTTTTTGATGTGGTTGAACGGTTTTCAAGCGACCGGAGTGACTTGGATGTAGAGAAACTGGTGCTCGACTTGTACACGTTCGCTACACAAAACCCTTGGCCGGATGCCTGGATTGATCAAATGGTAGAGATGTACAATGTGACCCATGTCGAAAGTGAGACGGACCTGCCATGGCTCAACCTGCTGAAACAAGAGGTGAAAAGTCAGCTGAAGGCAATGGAAACAGAAGCACAGCAAGTGTTGGAACTCACACGAGAACCGGACGGCCCCTATGCTTATGCGGAAACAGCAGAATCGGACCTTGAGCTGATTCAACAGGCCAAAGGGGCGATTGCTTACTCATGGTCGGAAATGCAGAGATTTATGGCTGATCAGAAATTTGCCACGTTATCCCGCAAGAAGATGGATTGTGATGCAGATAAAAAAGAACAGGCCAAAAAAATTCGCGACCGTTATAAGAAACGTTGGAATGAGGTCCGTGATGAATGGTTCTCTCGTTCGCTCGAAAGCTACTTGAAAGATATGCAGGACCTGCATCCCGTCATGGAACAGCTCGCCGTCATCGTGAAAGACTTTAAGGAGCGGTACGAGCAGCTGAAGAAAGAAAAAGCGATCGTTGACTTCTCTGACTTGGAGCACTATTGCCTGCACATTTTACTTGATGAAACAGCGACTCCTGTGGACCTAGTGCCTTCCCCTGTGGCGGAAAGTTTTCAGAAGCAGTTTTCAGAGGTGTTGATCGATGAATATCAAGATACGAACCTCGTACAGGAAACGTTACTTCGTCTCTTAACGGAAGGAAAAGATGCAGGACACCTATTTATGGTCGGAGATGTGAAGCAGAGCATCTACCGGTTCCGACATGCAGAACCTTCCTTGTTTTTAAACAAGTACAAACTTTATGGGAATGAAGAAAATGATGGAGAGCGGATTGATCTTGCCCGTAACTTCCGGAGCCGAAAACAGGTGCTCGATGCGACGAACTATATCTTCCGCCAAGTGCTTGATGAAGAAGTTGGGGAGATGGAGTATGAAAAGGATGCGGAGCTCATTTACAGCAACAAAATTTATGATGAACTAACGGCTGATGATGCCGACGCGGAGCTTTTCCTTATCGACCGGGAGTCACAGGAAAGCGACAGCGACGAGGATGAGGCTTATAAAGATTTGGAAAAAGCCCAGCTCGAAGCCCGCGCCTATGGAAAAATGATTCGCAAATGGCTCGGATATGAAGGGGGAGAACCACTCCAAGTCGTGGATAAAGAAACCGGAACGAAGCGTCCATTACAATATAGGGACATCGTCATCCTGATGCGTTCGATGACGTGGGCATCGACCATCGTGGACGAACTGAAGCAGCAAGGCATTCCGATTTATGCAGAGCTCTCGACGGGATATTTCAAAGCTATTGAAATTAAAGTGATGCTCAGTCTACTCAAAGTGATCGATAACCCGATGCAGGATATCCCGCTCGCATCTGTACTCAAATCGCCGATCGTTGGTCTTGATGAAGATGAGCTTGCACAAATTCGTCTCGCGAAGAAGCGGGCAACCTATTATGAAGCCATGCAGGCTTATGCAGCGAAGGATAATTTAGGGCGGAAAGTGGACGAGTTCCTTGGATTGTTGAAAAGCTTTCGGGAACGGGCGCGTCAAGGGGCTTTGTCTGAACTCATTTGGGATATTTTCCGTGAAACGGGCTACTACGACTTTGTCGGTGGAATGCCGGGAGGGCGTCAGCGTCAAGCGAACTTGAGAGCTTTGTACGACCGTGCGCGCTCTTATGAAGCCACCTCTTTCCGTGGGTTGTTCCGCTTCCTTCGTTTTATTGAGCGGATGGAAGAAAGAGGGGATGACCTCGGAGCGGCCCGTGCTCTTGGTGAGCAGGAAGATGTTGTCCGGATCATGACGATTCACAAGAGTAAGGGGCTTGAGTTCCCTGTCGTCATTCTTGGAGCTATGGACAAGCAGTTCAATATGATGGACTTGAAGAACCGATACTTACTGCATAAAGATTATGGATTCGGTTCCCGTTACATCAATCCGGAAAAAAGGATCATGTACCCGACGCTTGCCTATCACGCATTGAAAGAAGCCAAACGCCGTGAGCTCTTAGCGGAGGAAATGAGAGTGTTGTATGTAGCTTTGACAAGAGCGAAGGAGAAACTCGTCATGGTGGGCAATGTCGCCTCTTTTGAGAAGAAACAGGAGAAGTGGCAGAACTTTGCAGATGCCCGTGACTGGGTGCTTCCGCCTCACGACCGCCTGGAGGCAAAGTCTTACCTCGATTGGGTCGGCCCCGCGTTAATTCGTCACCAGAACACGATCGACCTTCGTGGTGATGTGGAAGTGATGACGGCTGAGGAAATTCACTATGACGAATCTCAGTGGCGGGTGCACATTGCTCACGGAAGTGAATTTAGTATCCTTGATGAAGTGAAAGAAAAGCGGGATGAACAGTTGCAGCAGGCGGTTGAGGAATGGAAACCGGTCGAGGTCCCTGAAGCAGTGGATGAAGCGTATGTGAAGCGCCTCGACTTTGTTTACCCACATGAAAAGGCGGCCCATACCCGCGCCAAGCAGACCGTTACCGAAATTAAACGGCAACGTGAGACGAAAGACGAATACTCAAGCGACCAGCTGCTCGTTCCTTACCGTGCGCCCATCGTCAAGCGCCCTCGTTTTATGCAGGAGGAAAAACAACTGACTGCAGCGGAACGCGGAACTGCGATGCACACCGTCATGCAACACTTGCCCTTTACAAAAAAATGGACGAGAGACGAAGTGGAAGAGTACGTGGAGCACTTGGTTCTAAAAGAAGTGCTCCGGCGCGAAGAAGCGGATGTGATCGATTCTCAAGCCGTCGCGGACTTCTTCGAAACCGATATAGGGAAGTATGTATTGCAAACAGATCAGATTGAACGCGAAGTTCCATTCAGTCTGACTTTGCCCGCCGATGAAGTTTATGCGGACTGGGAAGAATCGACAGAGGAGCAAGTCTTCATTCAGGGTGTCATTGACGCTATGATTCCATATGAAGACGGCTGGATGATTCTAGATTATAAATCCGATGCGATACCTGAAGGTACAGAGGATGCAGCATCAAAGTTGGCGGATAGGTACCGCACGCAATTAAGCTTGTACCAAACCGCACTTGAAAAGATTTGGAAGCAGCCTGTTCGCAAGAGTTGTTTATATTTCTTCGAGGGATCCATCATGGTGGAGGTCGATACACATGGGAGAAACCTGTGATCTATGCGCCCGTTCTCCGGTCAAAACGACAGAACATCACTTGATTCCGAAACAATTCGGAGGTGTGGAGGGTCCCACAGCGATGCTGTGCAGTGCCTGTCACCGTCAGATTCACGCATTATTCACAAACGAAGAACTGGCAGCCTTTTACCATAGTGTAGAACGTTTAAAAGATCATCCGGATATGCAGAAGTATTTACGCTGGGTGAAGAAACAGGATCCAGAGAAGAAAATATCAACAAGAAAATCGAATCGAAGAAAAAGAAAATGAAGAAACCGGACACGTGTCCGGTTTCTTTTTTTGATAAGGGTGAGGAGCTGCCTATTTTCCTAACCCGATCGTGGAAAGTGACTTAACGCCGTGGGATAGGGACTTAACGTGAGGGAAAGCGCCCTACCGCAGACCAAAGTGACTTAACGTGAGAGGAAAGTGTCCGAACGCCGAGGAAAAGTGACTTAACCCAAAACGGTCAATTAAAGAGCAAAAAAGCGCCCTGACGATCCAGTGCGCTTCAGTACCTCTAAGCATTCGCAGTAAGATTTTGATCTGCAACGTCAGGATCAAACGGGTTCGTAGAGCTGAGTCCATTGTTTGTAATAATCCAGTTTCCAGTGTTCAGTGCTCCTGATCCGGCATTCGTTTTAGAGGTAGCTTTCGGTGACAGGTAGAAGGAGTCTCCGAAGTTAACGACACCACCCCCTACACTGTTAATACTGATGGGTCCGACAATAGCCGGCATCGCAATCGCCTCCTTTTTGGTGCGATTTAAGCATTATATTTACAACGTATGCAAGTTGGGCATTTATTGTTCTTCATCTTGGAGGTCGCGGAAGTGCTTCGTATAGTTGAGGGCATCGACATGGTCCACCCCACCTACTTGAAAAGTCCCCGCTGTCGATACACCGAGGACTCGTACTTGGTCAATCTGGATGGGACGGTGGTGATAATGGAATGACTCCACTTGGACAGGAGGAAGGGGAGGTGAGCTTTTCATAGAGAAAATAGAGTAGTCGTCAAAGTCATAAACATCAGACTCTACGCCACCTTCTTTTTGTACCGCTAAGATTCTTGAGAAAGGGGCGGCGCGGTGAACGTCTCCAATTTCCATTACGGAGCCGATCGCCAAAGACTGGGTTTCAATTTCATCCACATAAACCATCCGTTTAATCATTTTTATTATTTTTTCTTCCGACATTTTGCTCAATGCTGATATTGCCTTCTTCTACAACCGGCCCCTGCGTCCTTACGATCAATGATTCTGGAGGCGTATCAAAAAAAGACTGTAAGCGAACGGTCTTGTTGTCACCAATTAAAAATAAAGAAGAACCTGAAACGCCTGTCACACGGATATTTCCGACATGCAGGCCGTAGTTGTGAACGATATGGTTCATGCCTCACCATCTCCTTCAAAAGTTTCAAAATACTGGGCAATGGAGTGTTGAATTTCCGTTTGAATTTGATGGAACAGGGTTTCTGGCGGCGCCTCTGGATTCTCATTTCGATAAAACTCAAGTCGTTGAGGCAGTTGTTTTCGGATATCTGCGATCATGCGCTCTTTATGTTTATCACTAACCTCAATGTCATGATCTCGGACGTATTGGTTCATCCACCCAGGAACATCGGATGTCATATACTCCTGTAGAAAATGTAAGGCCTGATCATCGGTTTGAGGAATTTGTTTATTTTGATTTTGATTGTTGTAAAGGTCACCGATATCGGACATCTCGGATCCGTTCGGAGTAAGACCAATCTGCAGGGTTCCTTCGAGCGTCTCGATTTTCAGTTGATCAAATTTGTATTCAATTTTCTCAATAACCGTCCTCGGTGGGTGTTCGACCGATTGAAGCTCCTCGATTTTCTTTTGCAATTGATTGATCATTTTCTGCTGTTGTTCCATTTGATTCATCATTTGCTGGATCCATGACTGCCAGGATTGATATTGGTTCAAGTCCGCTCACCCCCTATCCTATCTTTATGAAAAAAGGGGGACATCTATGTTATGGAAAGTGGAACAAGCGTGCCAGCGCCAGGTTCTGGTATGAGAATTTCTCCATCCTGTGGCTGGGCTTCCGGTGCAGGCTCGACGTACCCCCCTGAGTTATAGAGATCAGCTTTTGCCTGAATGACTCCTGAACTTCCGATTTGGACGACAGAGGAATTTGCAACCGTACCGATTCTTAAGAAATGGATGTAGATCGATTGATGAACGGTGAGATTCATAGAAAAACCTCCTACGCATTATTGGCAATCGGCTGATCAATAACTTCCGAATCGTTGATAAACGTATCCGCTCGATTCAGTCTGATCCGAATGCCGTCACCAGTATTAAAAGACCCGCCTCCAGCAAAGGTCTTTGCAGAAGCATAGGGAGCCATATTGTACACATCACCGATATTGAAGATGCTCGAAGACGAGAGAGAAATCACTTTAACGGCTCCGACTTTTGCTGGCATAACGAAAAACTCCTTTCTACAGTTTATGAAACTTCATTGTCTAAATGACGTAAGAAAAGTAAAATAACTATCATAGGGGGAATACATATGAAAAAGAAAGGTTCACCTCTCCGCGAATCAGAAAGGCTCGACTGGATCGATGCGGCCAGGGGGCTTGCGATTCTTGGAATCTTTATGGTCAATGTGCCCGCTTTCAATGCTCCATATTTTTTGTATGGAGGAGCAGCGGAGTTTTGGCCATCGTCTCTCAGTCATAACGTGCAAAATTTTATTGATATTTTTTTCCAAGCAAGTTTCTATACGCTGTTTTCCTTCATGTTTGGATTTGGCATACAAATGATGAAGGACCGTCTCGTTGAAAAGCAGATTTCATACCAGAGTGTGATTTTCAGGCGTCTCCTTGTACTTACTGGATTCGGTCTCATTCATGCGTTCCTTATCTGGCATGGCGATATTCTGCTTTCTTACGGCGTGATGGGTTGTGTGCTTTTGGCATTTTTCAATGTGAAAGATAAAACGCTGTTAAGTTGGGCGTTCGGGATGCTTGCTTTCCTTGTACTGCCGCTGACTTTTTCACTGTACATGGTCAGAGATCAGGTGCAGGGCATCGTGAACCGGCCGGCGATTCAGGAAGCCCTGGTGAACTATGGAAGCGGATCTCTCCTTGATATATGGCGTCAAAACTTAGCGGATTGGGTATATGCCAATCAATGGGGAAACCTTCCATTTCTCGCTTTGAGTTTAATTCCGATGTTTTTATTCGGCATGTATTTTTGCCGAAAGCAATGGCTTCATAAACCGAATCACCATTTGCGTTCGATTAAAAACGTATGGGTGCTGACAGGTCTATTGTTCCTCATTTTCAAAGCAGGTCCGCATCTATTCGGAAGCCCGGAATGGTTCCAGCTGGCCCAGGATAGTATCGGTGGTTCAGCGTCCGCTGTTTTTTATGTCTTATCTATTACTCTATTGTTCCAGACATCAATTGGTGCCCGTATCGTTTATCCTTTAACATGGGTCGGCCGGATGTCTTTGTCAAATTACATTTTGCAGTCCCTGATCAGCTTTATCCTTTTTTATTCCGTCGGTTTTGGACTATATGGTGATGTCCCACCGATTGGAAGCTTGCTCATCGTTATGGTTATCTTTACTGGTCAAGTTTTTGCGAGCAAGGCCTGGTTGAAGAAGTTCCGTTATGGCCCGTTGGAATGGTTATGGCGGACGTTGACATACGGGAAGAAACAGCCACTGAAAAGAAAAAGTGAGGCGGCTTCATAAGAGAAAGGGGCAGTTGTCTTGAATCGTGATCACCTCGTTAAAGAAAGCAAGAAATGGGTAGAAAATGCGATTATCAGTGAAGGTCAACGCGAGCAGTTGCTGGAACGCTATCCTAAAAAACAAAACAAACCCGTGCTGCTTACTTTTGCAGCTCTTTTCATAGGTCTTGCGTTTTTGACTTTCGTCGCATCAAACTGGTCGTATTTGACGGATCTTGGGAGAATGGTGATTCTTCTTGCTTCATTGACGGCCTTTTATTTGAGCGGAGATTGGGTGTACAGGAAAAAATCCAAACGTGTCGGCACCAGTCTCATCCTGATTGCCCTTCTGATCTTTGGTTCCAGTATTTTTCTAGTCGGTCAAATGTATCACTATACATCGTATAGTGCTTTTCCATTCTTCTTATGGTCGATCGTTGCTTTTGGTTTGTTTCTCATTTTTAAGGACGATTCATTTTTTTACGCGACACTTGTGATTATGACGGTCGGACAGCTGTACAGCGGACTTGTTTTTCAACACTTCCACATATGGCTTGCCCTTCTATTCATTCTGGGGTTGGGATGGTTCGTATTGAGTTCACGGAAAGTGACTCAATTAGCCGCATTTGGAGTGAGTTATACGCTTCACGCTGTCATTCTTGTCTTTAGTGAAGGAATGCCTTACTATTGGTTGATTGCGTTTTTCTTACTGCTTTATGTAGTGGAGGATTTCCTCCTTGAAAAAGGGAATGTGCGCGTATTTAAAACGCTTAGCATTTTGTCTGTTTTCACCATGTTGGTTTTGCAAGTCTTTTTCCTCGGAAACGAATACGTCGGTGAACTGACGGAGACCTCGCTTTATTTCTTCCTTGCCTGGGCCATTCTGTTCTTCTTCTCTGTGGTAAGGTCTGCCATGAGTTCGACCAACTACTACTGGATCGATTTGCTTTTGTTTGTACCCGTCTTCCGATTTGAATCCGGCGACATGCTTTCCCTCCTCATCTTGTTTCTTTATGCACTTCTGTGGTTGATCTCAGGTTACCAGCAGGAAGTGTCAAGGTGGGTCAACAAAGGGACGATCGCTTTTCTTCTGACTACGTTTATAGCTTATTTTCAGCTCGCCTGGGATTTCATGGATCGTTCATTGTTCTTCTTGATCGGCGGCGCTTTATTGTTTGCGCTCAGTTATTTCCTTGAGAAAAAACGGCGCACCATCCATAAAGGAGGGGAAGAGAAATGAAGCAGCGCTGGTGGTTTTATGGACTTGTCACTCTGCAACTCTTGTTTCTTCTTCTCATGTCCGCCTCTTACTATGCAATGGATAGCTGGGGACAGACGATTACACTGAAGACGACACCCGTCGACCCGCGTGATCCTTTTTACGGGGATTTTGTCAGGTTGGACTATGCGATTGAACAAATTCCTGAAGAGAAATGGATGATTGAAGAACCTTTGAATCGAGGAGAAAAAGTGTTTTTGCTGCTCGAAGAGAATGACGAGGAAATCTATGAGCTTGTAGAAGCCTCCACTCTGTGGCCTGAAACAGAGGGGAATCAAGTGGTTCTTTCTTCTAAATATCAATGGTCTGATCCTTCACTTCAGCAATATCAAGTGGATATTGGCCTCGGAAGGTATTATATTGAAGAAAACACAGGGACGTTTTGGGAACGGAGAGAAGAGCGGGAGGTGGACATTGTTCTTGCCCCCTGGAAACAAAAGAAAATCGCCTCTCTTAAATAACGAAGACGGCAGCCCACTGGGTCTGCCGTCTTTTATCATACTTAGCTTAAAACTGCTTTAATTTGACTGATGGCCCAGTCCAGGTCATCCTGCTCAATAACGAGAGGAGGAGCAAAACGAATCACATTTTCATGTGTTTCTTTACAGAGCAGTCCTTTTTCTTTTAATTCTTCACAATACTTGCGGGCTGGTTCTGTCATTTCCACACCGATAAAGAGACCTTTTCCGCGCACCTCTTTAATTTTCGGGTTGTTGATCGATTTGAGCTCCTGCATCATATAGTTTCCAAGTTCAAGCGACCGTTCTGCCAGTTTTTCTTCTTCAATCACTTCAAGGGAGGCCACTGAAACGGCGCAGGCAAGTGGGTTACCACCGAAAGTGGAACCATGGGAACCTGGATTGAAGACACCGAGCACTTCCCTGTTTGCAACCACACAGGAGATCGGGAAGACGCCGCCGCCTAGAGCTTTACCGAGAATGAGCATGTCTGGACTGACATTTTCCCAATCACAAGCAAACATCTTACCACTGCGCCCAAGTCCTGCCTGTATTTCATCAGCAATGAACAACACATTGTTTTCTTTACACACATCATAGGCTTCTTTAAGGAAGCCTTCCGGTGGCATAACAATGCCGGCTTCTCCCTGGATTGGCTCAAGCATAAACCCGGCCGTATTTTCTGTGATCGCTTCTTTCAGGGCATCAATATCTCCGTATGGGACGAGTTTAATGCCTGGAAGCATTGGTCCGAAGCCGCGTTTGTATTCTTTTTCAGAAGAAAGGGAAACAGCCGTCATTGTCCGGCCGTGAAAGTTTCCTGTACAAGCGATGATTTCCGCTTGGTCTTCTTCCACTTTTTTAACATCATAAGCCCAGCGTCGTGCCGCCTTAATGGCTGTTTCGACCGCCTCAGCCCCTGTGTTCATTGGAAGAGCCATCTCTTTATTCGTCAGCTTACAAATTTTCTCATACCAGGGACCAAGCTGGTCGTTATGAAAGGCGCGGGAAGTCAAGGTTACACGGTTCGCCTGATCGGTCAGCGCCTGGATGATTCTTGGGTGCCGATGCCCCTGATTGACGGCAGAGTAAGCGCTTAACATATCCATATAACGATTTCCCTCAGGATCCTCTACCCATACACCTTCCGCTTTAGCAATGACAATCGGAAGTGGATGATAGTTCTTTGCACCATATTCCTGGGTTTGATCAATAATGTTCTGACTACTAATTACAGACATGCAATCCCTCCATTTTCATTTCAGTCTTTCATCATTATAACAGGTTTGGTTCTTATTTTCTTATAATTTAGAAAATGAAGCCAACATCAAAATGATAGGAATATGCGCAACAGTCGTGGTATCATAACCGTAGATTCATATGAAAAGGAGGATAACAAAATATGGCGCACTTACATATTACTTCATGGGTCATCGCATTCGTACTTGTCGGTCTTGTAACCATGTTTACCCGTAAAGGCAGTGAAAAAGCGGCAAAGATCTCTCACATGATTCTTCGTCTTTTTTATTTGCTTATTCTTTATTCCGGTGGTTCACTTTTTGCAAGTTACGCCGAATACGGCCCGCTTGTGATCATTAAACTGCTCGTTGGTCTATGGGTCATCGCTTCCATGGAAATGGTATCCGTTAAATACAAGAAGAAGAAACCAACAGGCACCTGGTGGGCTCAGCTTGTCATCGCTGGGATCATCGCCATCGTCCTTGGGTTTGGTTTCTTACCAGCTGGAATTCTGCCAGCATAAAAATAAAGCTGCATGCGACGATCGCATGCAGCTTTTTAATATCGAAAAAAAGGGGGCTTTGTTTTTGTGTCTGATGTTCGTCCGTTATTTGGGGGGATAACGGTGATAACTATTATCAATTACAATGATAATCATTCTCATTTTATATGTCAACACTTTTCTCGTACTTTTTTCTCTATTTGAGAAAAGCTCCCGATTGTGGAAGACTCAGTTTCGAGATAACCGGGGTTCGTTTGCCGTATTTGGAGTCAGGGGTGGTTGGGAAGCCACTCGCTTTCCTGTGGGGGAGCGCCGAGCTTCCTCGGACTTCGTCCTGCGGGATCTCGCCTATCTCCTTTCTCCCACGGGAGTCTCGCAGCTTCCCAACCACCCCATTCATTGTATGTGAGAAACGTACCCCTTCAACAAGTTGGATTGTCTTCTACTATCCCAATGTTAGAAGCAAAAAGCGCTCTACATCAAGCTTTCATTCTCAAAATAAGTAGTTGCCAAGAAGTGGTTTCGAGAAAATGATATAGCCAAGGGGCGGAGGGGAATGGCGAGACTCCTGCGGGAAAAAAGGGCATGGTGAGACCCCACAGGACGCAGTCCGAGGAGGCTCACCGCGCTCCCGCGGAAAGCGAGTTATTCCCCGCAGCCCCATCCACTCAACAAAAGTCTCGAAACTGAGTCTTACACAATCCTGCCATTATCTTTAATAGTACAGGAGGGTCTCATAAGGGGAACGATGCCATCATATAGTGAGTCATGATGGTTTTTTTATGTAAAAATCCAGCGCTGGAGCGTGACTTGCGCATTTCGTACTGAAAAAGGATGGTGAGGCTAGATGTGTGGAATTGTCGGATGGATCGATGCAGCACATAAAACAGAGGAAAAGGCTTCGATATTGGATCGGATGGCAACCACGTTGCAGCACCGCGGGCCTGATGATTACCAGAAATGGATCGAGGGTCCGGCTGCGTTCGGTCACCAACGTTTGATTGTTGTAGACCCTGCCGGAGGTAAACAACCGATGATCCGCAAGGCCAGGGATGAAGAATACATTTTATGCTATAACGGAGAGCTTTACAATACAGATGATGTCAGAGGCCAACTGAAGGCAAAAGGATGGACGTTCCAATCCCATTCAGACACCGAAGTGGTCCTCGTCAGTTACATGGAATGGGGACCCGCATGTGTTGACTATATGAATGGCATCTTTGCGTTCAGTGTTTGGGAGAAAAAGCGAGAACGGCTTTTTCTAGCCCGTGACCGTTTGGGGGTCAAGCCGCTTTTTTACAGTGACAGAGGGGACGGGGTCATGTTTGCCTCTGAAATGAAAGCCTTATTAGCCCATCCTGAGGTTTCATCTGCAGTAGACAGTAATGGTCTCCATGAACTCTTATCTTTGGGGCCGTCGAGAACTCCAGGGGAGGGAATTTTTCAGGAAATCAATGAAATTCGCCCTGGTCATCGAGCTGTCTTTGAAAATGGGAAATTAAAGATCGACAGGTATTGGAACGTAGAGAGTGCTCCACATGAAGATTCATTTGATGAGACGGTTGCGCGCGTACGCGAATTATTTATGGATGCTTCGCAGCGTCAGCTCGTTTCTGACGTGAAACTTGGAACATTTTTATCTGGAGGTGTCGATTCTAGTGCCATCACGGCCGTGGCCGCTGAAAAATATAAACAAGATCAATTAGGCGCACTGCAGACGTTTTCCATCGACTATAAAGACCAAGAGAAATTTTTCAAAAAGAATGCATTTCAACCAGATCGGGATGAGGCGTTCATCAATCTTGTCAGTGCCCAAAATCAAACAAAACACTCCGTTATGGAAGCGAGGACGGAGGACCTTGTTTCGCGTTTGAAGCGGGCGGTGGAACTCCGGGATCTGCCCGGAATGGCGGACGTGGATTCATCTTTATTGTGGTTTTGTGAGGAAATTAAAAACCATGTGACTGTTGCCCTTTCCGGGGAATGTGCAGATGAAATCTTTGGAGGGTACCCTTGGTTTTACCGGAAAGAAGATAAAGAGAGAAAAGGGTTTCCTTGGATTCGCTCTCTCAATGAGAGGGTTAGCCTTGTCCGTCAAGACTTAAAAAGGGATATTGATATTGAATGGTATATGTTGAAACGATATCAGGAAACCGTTGCAGAAACACCGCTGCTTGCAGGTGAGGATGAAGATAGTAAGAAGCACAGACAAATGTCTTACTTGAATATGAACTGGTTTATGCAGACCTTGCTGGAGCGGAAAGACCGGATGAGTATGGGGGCGAGTCTTGAGGTACGTGTACCATTCAGCGATCATCGTCTTGTTGAATATGTATGGAATGTGCCATGGAGCATGAAGTTTCATAATGATCAGGAGAAAGGTCTCCTGCGTCAGGCGTTGCGAGGGATTTTGCCGGATAAAGTACTCTTCCGGAAAAAGAACCCGTATCCGAAAACCTTCCACCCTGACTATACAAAAGCTGTTTGTATGTGGATGGAAGAGACGCTTGCGGATCCGAATGCGCCTCTGTTTGATATTTTTGATCGTGATCAAGTGCGGAAGCTAAATGATTCGGAAGGGAAGTCGATTGATACGCCTTGGTTCGGTCAGCTTATGACAGGGCCGCAGCTCATTGCTCATCTTTGCCAGATTGACCACTGGCTCAGAACCTACAAAGTCACCTTCTAACCAAACCGCCCTCACTCAGGGCGGTTTTTCCATTCTCCCAAATCCCACATAAGCTCCCGAGTGTGGAAGGCTCAGTTTGGAGACTTTTGTTGAGTGAATGGGGCTGCGGAGAATAGCTCGCTTTCCGCGGGAGCGCGGTGAGCCTCCTCGGACTGCGTCCTGTGGGGTCTCACCATGCACTTTTTTCCCGCAGGAGTCTCGCCATTCCCCTCCGCCCCTTAACCATTTTAGTGTCTCGAAAATACTCCCAAAATAAGCAACTTTCGAGCGTAATAGAAGTTGGTGAATTCACTCTTAAGACAGGAGCACTTGTATTCTGAAGCTTTCTATAGAGCCCTTTTCAACTAGAAATCTGTAGTTTTGGAAGATGCTCCTACTGTGTATGTGGGTCCGCTTCCCAACCACCCCTGACGCGCAACTCAGCAACGAACCCCAAAACATCACGAAATCGAGTCTTTCACAATCCTTCCATTTTCTTTAAGAGGGTTAAATTATGGAAAGGTGTAGAAAATGAAGAGATGGATCATACCCTTGAAATCTAATAGAATATTCAAACATTATTAACTGGTATAGACAACTATAAACCATGGTGATAAGATGACTTCAGTAAAACGTTTTCAATTTGAAGGAGGCTATCGACGATGCTAAGTTTTTTACAACGAATAGGTAAATCATTAATGTTTCCGATCGCTACATTGCCGGCTGCGGCTTTGCTTGTCCGTTTAGGGATGGAAGATATGTTGGATATTCCTTTTATTACGGCAGCCGGTAACGGAATTCTCGGAAATTTGGCTCTTATATTTGCCATCGGTATTGCGATGGGGTTTGCGAAAGATGGGAATGGAGCGGCTGCTCTAGCAGGTGCTATTGGTTATTTGGTCCTTGATGGTGGAATAGAGGCTATAAATAAGGATGTGGATATGGGGGTTTTTGCCGGTGTGATAGCTGGTGTCATCGCGGGAATGTTGTACAACAAGTACAATGATGTAAAGTTCCCGGACTTCCTTTCTTTCTTCGGAGGCAAACGCTTTGTTCCGATCATCACCTCAGCAGTTATGGTCGTGCTTTCCTTTGTTTTCGGATATGTATGGGTGTATCCACAAGCCGTTCTTGATTCTACGGCCAACTGGATTTTGAACGGGGGAGAACTTGGAGTAGGTGTCTATGGCGTGCTGAACCGTCTGCTTATTCCGGTAGGTTTACACCACGTAATGAATGCTTTGATCTGGTTTGATTTCGGTACATTCACGACAGAGGCTGGAGAGGTTGTGCGCGGGGAAATCAATCGTTTCCTAAATGGTGACCCTTCTGCAGGTTACTTCCTGGCTGGCTTTTTCCCTGTCATGATGTTCGGTCTGCCGGCTGCATGTCTAGCTATGTATGCGGCAGCAAAAAAAGAGAGAAAAGCAGCAGTCGGAGGAATGTTTTTGAGTATCGGTTTGACCTCTTTTATTACAGGGGTTACCGAGCCGATCGAATTTTCTTTCATGTTCCTTTCTCCACTTTTATATGTCGTTCACTCCTTACTAACCGGTGTGTCGATGATTCTTGCTTTTGTGTTTGATGTCAGACATGGTTTCGGTTTTTCGGCTGGATTGATTGACTATTTACTGAACTACAATATTGCACAAAATCCATTTACTTTGATTTTAATCGGATTGTTTATGGGAGCGATTTATTTCGTGATTTTCTATTTCCTTATTGTCAAACTGGATTTGAAAACACCAGGGAGAGAAGATGAGGAAATTGAAGAGGGGTCCACAGAAACAGAAAGCAGTGATTATGATGCGAAAGCTTACCACTATCTACATGCGTTAGGTGGACCTGAAAATATTGAAACATTGGATTATTGCACCACTCGTCTCCGTCTTGAAATGAGAGACCGAGAGAAAGTCGATGAAAAAGAGTTGAAGCGTCAAGGTGCCCGTGGAGTCATGAAACTAGGAAAAAGAAACCTTCAAGTGATTGTAGGTACTTCTGTTGAGTTTGTCGCTGATGCGATGAAAAAACAGATGGAACATGGTCATCACGTTCCTGAAGGTGTACAGGATGAAAAAGTCCCACCTGTAGAACAAGAAGCAGAAAAGGTTCCATCAAGGAAAGTAAAAGAAGAAGATTTTCAAATGCCGTTGAATGGAAACGTACTTCCTCTCTCTGAAGTCCCAGATGAAGTTTTTGCCCAAGGAATGATGGGGCCAGGCTTTGCCATTGATCCGTCTGAGGAAACATTCCATTCACCTGTGAACGGGAAAGTCCTTCAAGTTTTCCCTACGAAGCATGCCATCGGTCTTGAGCTTGAGAATGGATTGGAAATGCTGATTCACGTTGGTTTGGATACGGTCAAGCTTGATGGAGATGGGTTTGAAGCCCTAGTTGAGTCTGGACAGAAGGTGGAACAAGGAACGCCATTGCTGCGTGTGGACCTTGATTTTGTCAAAACGAATGCGCCTTCTGTAGTGACACCATTCATCTTCACGAATGCTGAAGGAGCAACGGTGGAACTTTTGAAAAATGGATATCTGGAAAAAGGACAAAAAGGGATAATGAGAGTAGAGGAAGGAGGCAAAGGAAATGAGTGATCTGGTGATTGCAAATGTAACCGTTGTGACGGAAAACGGGACGATCCCCTCTGGATCTGTAACAGTTAGCGATGGGAGAATAAAAGAAATTCATGAAGGCTTCGTGGTTAAGGATGGGGATTCTGTCATTGATGGGACAGGCAGAAACCTTACACTTCTTCCAGGCTTCATTGACGTACACATCCATGGGGCGAATGGTCATGACGTCATGGACGCTACGATGGAAGCTTTACAAGGGGTGGCGGCTCAGCTCCCTAAGGAAGGGACAACGAGTTTTTTGGCCACAACGATGACGCAATCAAGAGAGAGGATTTCTAAAGCAGTCATAAATGCAGGGACGTATATAGAAAAACAGCAAAGAGATGGGCAAGCAGAAGTTCTTGGAATACACCTTGAAGGTCCCTTTATTTCACCATCCAAAGCTGGGGCTCAGCCTGTGGAGCATATTACTGAACCATCTCTCGACCTTTTTGAACAATGGCAAAACGAAAGTCAACAACAGATCAAACTCGTAACCTTAGCTCCTGAATTGGAAGGAGCTCTTCCATTTATTGAAGAGGTTAGGAAAAAAGGAGTCATCTGTTCTTTGGGACATAGCGAAGCCACCTTGGCCGAAGCGAATGATGCGGTTGAAAAAGGGGCAAGCCATGTGACACATTTATATAATCAAATGAGTGGTCTGCACCACAGGGAACCGGGCTTGGTTGGTGCTGCTTTTACGAACCCGGAGCTTCTTGTTGAGATGATTGTCGATCACATCCACATCCATCCGGAAGCGGTCCGATTAGCCTATCAGATCCTTGGAAGTGACCGAACGATCCTAATTACAGATGCAATGAGGGCCAAATGCCTTCCTGCTGGCACCTATGATCTTGCCGGACAGGATGTGACGGTGAATCATGGAGAAGCCCGCCTCTCTGACGGTACACTTGCGGGCAGTATATTAACCTTAGAAGAGGCAGCTCGGAAAATGCGCACCTTTGCCGGTGTTGATCTCAATGAATTGGTTAAAATGACCTCTGCCAATGCAGCTCATGAGCTTGGGGTATATGACCGAAAAGGGAGTATTACGAAAGGGAAAGATGCAGACCTCGTCCTTTTGGATGAAGAGGGTTGCGTGATGACAACGATTTGCCGTGGAGTCATCAGTTATAATGGTAAGGGGGAAGCATCATGAACATCATCGTTGCAAAGGATTATAAGGAAATGAGTCAGGCGGCTTCCCAGATGATTGAAGAACAAATTACAAAGAAGCCTGATGCTGTGCTAGGCTTAGCTACAGGCGGAACACCTCTTGGTACCTACAAAGAATTAATTAGGAGTTATAAGGAGGGGCGTGCGGATTACCGTTTTTTATCTACGATCAATTTAGATGAATACGTTGGTCTGGACCCCGAGCACCATCAGAGCTACCGCTATTTTATGAATCAAAACTTCTTTCAGTTTATCAACATTGATAAAAAGAACACGTACATCCCTTATGGAAAAACAGAAGGGTTGGAACAAGAATGCAGACGTTATGAAGAAGTGATTGACACGGTCGGCCCCCCTGATTTACAGCTTCTCGGGATTGGAGAAAATGGCCACATCGGTTTTAATGAACCAGGCACTTCCTTTGATAGTGAGACCCATATTGTGCACTTGACACATTCAACAAGAGAAGCCAATGCCCGTTTCTTTGAATCTATGGAAGATGTACCGACGAAGGCGATTACGATGGGCATCCGTTCCATAATGAAAAGTAAAAAAATCATTCTGTTGGCTTCCGGTGAACGAAAAGCGGACGCCATTTGCCAACTGATTCATGGTGAGCCTGACGAACAGTTTCCTGCTTCTTCACTGAAAAACCATGATGACCTTACTTTAATTGTTGATGAGGATGCGTATAAGAAAGTCCAACGGAAAGGATGAATCCTTTGTTAAAGAAAAACGTTCCGTTACCACTGTATTATCAGATTGAAGAGTACTTGAAACAAAAAATAGAAGAAAAAGAGTTTGAGGTCGGTAAAATGATTCCGTCCGAGCGTGAGCTTTCCGAGCGTTTTGAAGTCAGTCGCATGACCGTAAGACAGGCAGTGACGAATTTAGTGAACGCAGGTGTCCTTTATCGTGAAAAGGGAAAAGGGACGTATGTCGCAGAAAAGAAAATCGAACAGCCGCTTAAAGGTTTGACAAGTTTTACGGAAGATATGAAGCGGAGAGGAATGACATCGAGCAGCCTACTGCTGGCCTTTGATGTCATTGAAGCACCAAGAGACGTCCGTAAAAAACTGGATTTAAGCGAGGAGGGAAAAGTGTACTGTATCCAGCGAATAAGGATCGCAGACGACAAACCAATGGCAATCGAAACTACTTTTATGCCTCAGGAATTGCTGCCGCATTTAACCGAAGATATTGTGCATGGGTCTATTTATCAATATGTAGAGCACGATTTAGGCATGGCCATTAGTCAAGCACGCCAGATTATCGAGGCACGTGCAGCAGATGAAGAAGAAGCTGAATACTTGAACATTTCTCCTCATTCGCCGGTACTTCATATCGAACGGAAAAGTTTTCTTGCTCAAAGTGTTCCGTTTGAGGTCGTTAAATCTACCTACCGTGCCGATCGGTATAAATTCATCACAGATATTGACCGATAAGGAGTCCGAGATGAGCTATTTAACAAAAGTTTCCCAGAAATTGTTGGAGATTGAATCTTCCCAGTTCCATAACTTCGTTAAAATTAGTAAAAACCTCTCCCGAATCATTCAAGCAGGAGGAATCATCCATACATTTGGTTGTGGCCATTCCAGTTTACTCGCTCAGGACGTTTTTTACCGGGCGGGAGGACTTGTACCTGTACATCCAATATGGATCGAAGAATTGATGCTACATCAAGGAGCAAGGCAGGCCAGTGAAAGTGAACGTAAACCTGGAGTGGTTCAGCAGTATTTGGAAAAGGAAGATTTGCAGAAAAAAGATGCGGTCCTGATTATTTCTACTTCTGGTCGAAATCCAGCCCCTATAGAAACAGCCATTTACTGTAGGGAATTAGGTTTGTACACCGTGGCGTTGACCTCACTCTGTTATTCACAAAGTCAACCTTCACGTCACAGCAGCAACCAGAGACTTGAGGATGTCGTAGATGATGTCATCGACATGGAAGTTCCTGTGGGGGATACGATCATGCAAAAGGGAGCTCGATCTTATTCACCCGTTTCTTCTGTAGTAGGAGCGGGAATTTTACACGAACTTATGACAAAAACGATTGAGAGAATCGAGGAAATCGGAGAAACGCCCCCTGTTTTCAAAAGTGGAAATGTCGACGGATCTGACCAACACAACCAAAACATGATGCAAGCCTACAAACGTATCTCTTTCTAAAAGAATTGTTGTTATTCAATAATATGGCAGGATTGTGGAAGACTCAGTTTCGAGACTTTTGTTGAGTGGGTAGGGCTGCGGGGAATGAGTCGCTTTCCGCGGGAGCGCGGTGAGCCTCCTCGAGCTTCGCTCTGTGGGGTCTCACCCTGCACTTTTTTCCTCTTATATATCCGGTTCCGGCGCCTAGCGGCTAGTGAGACTTCCCTCGCTTCTGTACGATAAGTCAACATCGAATCACTCCGTTCTTCGTGTTTCCTTTATCTCCGCCAGCTCAGTCCAGTCCATACGCCGCTGACCAAGGCGCCTCCACACTTAAGGTAGGAGTCTCGCCATTCCCCTCCGCCCCTTTACCATGTGTGGTCTCTCGAAACCACTTCTCATAATCTCTGCTTGTATGCTCAATCGAAGTAGATAAATTAAAGCTTCCCCCATTGATCATTCCGATGGTGAAAGCTTGATGTAAAGCGCTTTTCACCAAATTCTGATTGGGGAGTAAGACGTCCCATCATGATAGAGGGTTTCGTTTCTCACATACATCGAATGGGGTGGTTGGGAAGCTGCGAGACTCCCGTGGGAATAGATTGGCTGGCGAGACCCCGCAGAGCGAAGCACGAGGAGGCTTGCCGTCATCCCCACAGGAAAGCGAGTATCTTCCCAACCACCCCTGACTCCCAATTATGGCAAACGAAGCCCGGAAACATCTCGAAACTGAGTCTTCCACAATCGGGAGCTTATGTTTAGTTATTATATTTGGAATTTGAATCTGCTTCCTACAGACCTTTCGTGGGTCTGTTTTTTTAATGGAGAGAGGGAGACCTGTGTCAATTTCTTGGAGAATTGAGCAGGAGATTGACGGAGGAAGGTAGGAAGGGCTACTCTAGAATGAGGTATGACATCTGTAAGGGGGACACAGAAGATGAAAAGAACAATAATGCTGTTGGCATGCCTCCCGTTTTTGCTAGGGTTGCCTATGGTGGCAGAGTCTCAAGAAAGCGAAGAGAGGCAATGGCAGGATGAAAGCGTTTATTATATTGTTGTTGATCGATTTATGAACGGAGACATGAACAACAATGAGGGTGTAGATTTGGAAGATTCCGATGCTTATCATGGCGGTGATCTATCAGGGATTGTCGATCAGTTGGATTACATAAAAGAATTGGGTTTTACTACTATTCAACTTTCCCCGATCATGCAGAATGATGGAGATAGCTACCACGGTTTCCATGTTTCAGACTTCCGTAATGTTGAGGAACATTTCGGGACGATGGAAGAAGCGAGGCAAGTTGTGGAAGAAGCTCATGCCCGCGATATAAAAGTGATATTTGATCTTCCTATAGGATTTGTATCTGAAAACCATCCCTGGGCAGAGAATGATGCAAAGTCTGAGTGGTTGACAGGAGAAGAGGTATCCAGCGAGCATCCGTGGTTTAATCAATTGCTTCAAGTTGATGTGAATCAGGAAGGGGTAGGCACTTACTTCCAGGAAACCATGGATTTTTGGAAAGAAAAAACAGGGGTGGATGGTTTCAGAATCATTACGAATGGTTCGGATTTAAGTGAAACAACTTTACAGAATAATCCGTTAATCATGTACACCTCGTCTATTAAAGAGGATCACACGTTCAGAACTGTGACAAGGGAAGCTTTTAATCAAGCAGGAAACTCTTTAAACGATCTGTTAACAGAAGAGGATCTTACAAAGCCCCACCAGCTGGATTTTTACGATGTGTCCCGTTTTACACATGAAGCTGTTGTAGAAGGACAAAACCCCATCACAAGGTGGCAGCTGGCTTTAACGTATGTTTTTACGGCCCCGGGAGTCCCAGTCGTTTACTACGGAACGGAAACCCCATTAGATGATGGGGGAGATCCGCAAAACCTCCCAATGATGAATTTTAAGGCCGGGGATGAAAAGCAGAAAAAACGGATCGAAAAACTGACTTCGATGAGAGAACAGTTTCCAGCCCTCACCAGAGGGGATTATCGTGAACTGTACAACGAGGACGGGCTTGCCGTTTTCAAACGCACGTATGAGGATAATGAGATGATTATTGCAATCAATAATGCGGAAGAGACCCGAACAATGACCTTGGAAGGGCTGGAGGATGATCATCAGTTGAGAGGCTTGCTTCACGATGGCCTTGTCCGTCAGCAAAACGATGGCTCCTACCGCCTTGGTATGGAACGTGAAACAGCCGATGTCTTTATTGTAGAGCCCAATAGCGGCTACAACTGGTTGTTTATAGGATTTGTCGGTGGTGTACTCTCTTTGTTTGTCATAGCGGTCACGGCGATTAGTTTGAAGAATCGTAAGGAGAATAAAGGTTAACAAAAAACAGGCCCGGACCCGGGCCTGTTTTTCTGTTTGGTGGTCTTCTTACGGGTGAATGTCCTCTTTCTACTGTTTTATGTCCCCTAACTCTAGTTTAATGTCCTTTATCTCCCGTTCAACGTCCTCTGACCCAATCAGACACCATGGGGAATGCATTTATTCGTCATCAGATCTGTTCTTTTTTTTCTTGCGACGCCACATCCATAGGGCGATAACGATTAGCACCGGAACAAGGACTGGTGAGTAACCGACTGCTGCTACGAACAACCAGGAAGCGACATTTGCTATTCCATTGATGCTGTTGAAAAAGGCTTGTTTCGTTCGATCCCATGTGTTCAAATCTTGTTGATCGACCCCACCGACGAGGACCTTGGTTTCAGTAAAGGAAATGGTTATGGTGGAAAAGTCACTTTGATTTTCTAAATAGTTCATCTCGCCTTTAAGAGATTCAATGTCTGATTGTACGCGTTCAAGATCCTGGGATATTTTCACTAAGTCTTCCGTGGCGCTGGCTTCTTCCAAAAAACTTAGAAGTCTTGCTTCGATTTCTTCCTTTGCTTTCAACCTGGATTCAAGGTCCACGTAATTCTTGGTCACGTCTCTACTATTGATATTCCTGGATTTGATTTGGTCTGATATGGTCTCAAAGCCACTTAACAAACTTTGGAAATTCGATTGAGGGACACGGATTCGAATATGACCTTGCCTGTTTCCTCGTTCGGTCCTTTGAACATTGGTCTCCACCATATAAGCTTCATGTTCACTCATTTGTGATTGGAGATTTTGTTGGAACTTGTCAAAATCTTTGGTTTCAAGATCGATGTGTGCTTCGTAGATCATCATTCTTTCTTGCTGAGCTTGCGTCTGCTCCGTTTCGTTTTCTGTTGCTTCCGATAGTCCACTTTTCGATGCATCTTCTGTCTCTGTGTTCATCGAGTCATTAGCACTGTCAACATTACTTTCACTTGTGGATTCTTCACTTGTGATTTCTTCGCTGCTGTCTTCTCCGCTGCACGCGGCGAGCAGCATGATGAGGGTGAAAATAAGTAAGATCGTTATTCTTTTTCTGTACATAAAAAGACCCCCTAAATTAGACTTAGCAAGCCAGGAGGAGGATCGCTCTCCATAGAAAGAGCAATTCCAACCTCCCTGCGCCTTTAGTTATCCGGCTTCAGTGTCCAGACACTCGAGACATAAGTCATTCCACTCTGTGGCAAAAATCGCCACGACGTGGCCTGACTTATGCTTGTCGTGTCTACCAGGACACTTCCGCACTTAACTCATTAGTCGTAATTAAGGGAGTAGGGTTACATGTATTTGGGAATGTTTATTTATAAGTGTCATTCAAGAAAAATAGGGCAATGGTGCCTGGTCCGGCATGGGCTCCAATGGTTGCTCCCACATAATCAATGTGAATTTCTTTTGTCCCATAGGTTTCTTTGATCATTTCAGCGAGCTGTTTGGCTCTTTCCAGGTCGTCGCCGTGGCTGATGGCCATCCGTTGGTTTTGAAAGTCTGCTCCACGTTCATCCATGACTTCGAGCATACGTTTCAATACTTTTTTTGAACCGCGGATTTTTTCAAGAGGAATGAGTTTTCCTTCCTCCATATGCAATAGGGGTTTGATTTTCAGCAACCCGCCAACAAATGCGGCCGTTCGGCTTACACGGCCACCGCGCTGTAAGTACTCCAGGTCATCGACTGTGAAGATGTGTTCCATATGAGTGGAGTGGTATTGTCCAATTTCAAGCACTTCATTGTAAGAAGCGCCCTCCTTTGCCAATTCTGCAGCTCTAAGAACAATCAGTCCGTAGCCAAGGGAAGCGGCTTTTGTATCGATCACATCAAATTGGGCGTCCTCATATTCTTCTTTTACTTCTTGTTCAATCATCTTTGCCGTTTGGTATGTACCTGATAGTTCGGAAGAGAAAGCGAAATAAATGAAAGGCTGCCCTTTTTCAGCTAAAGTAGCGAACGTTTCTCGAAAAGCTTGAGGGGATACTTGCGCCGTTTTAGGTGCCTCCCCATTCCGCATCCGATCGTAGACTTCTTTTGGAGCGATGTCGATGCCGTCTTCATATTCTTCTTCGTTAATGATGACTTTTAAAGGAAGGGATTGGACAGAAAACTGCTCGAACATTTCTTGGTTCAAATCACTTGCAGAATCACACAATACTTGTACATGCATACGCGTCACCTTCTATTTTTTAGGATGTACTTTTAGTTTAGGCACAAACCGTGAGATAGTCAAAATATACTTTTTGCAAACCATCCGACAAAACTTTACATGATTCTACCAAAATTATCTTGATTTTACTCTACTACGGTGATAAAAATGAATAGATGAATTTAGGCAAGGAGGTTCGCTATTGTTCACAGTTGAAATAAAACGTATATTGATTGTTCTGTTCGGCGCCGTGTTGAATGCGGTATCACTGAATTTATTCTTGATTGAAGCCAATGTTTATGCGAGTGGGTTTACAGGGGTTGCCCAGTTGCTCACAAGTATTTTGAATGACTTTGCCGGTATACCGGTCAGTACAGGTATCCTACTATTCTTACTTAACATTCCGGTTGCCATTCTTGGTTGGCTGAAAGTAGGAAGAGGTTTTACGGTCTACAGTGCGATATCGGTCGCTTTTACCACGTTATTTCTAGAATTGATTCCTGTTCAACAGTTATCGGGAGATATTATCCTTAATGCTGTGTTTGGTGGAGTTATAGGCGGAATGGGTGTTGGGATTACCTTGAAGTGGGGTGCTTCCACCGGTGGTCTCGATATTGTAGCGATGGTTCTGTCCCGGATGAAAGACCGCCCGATCGGCATTTATTTTCTTATACTTAATAGTGCGATTATTGCAATTGCAGGGTTATTGTACGAGCCTGAGAATGCGCTCTACACTTTACTGACTTTATACGTGACTACAAGGGTCATTGATGCGGTCCATACACGTCACGAGAAACTGACGGCGATGATCATTACATCGAAAGCAGCCGATTTAGAAAAAGCCATACATGGTCACATGGTACGTGGAATTACCACATTGCCAGCGAGAGGAGCTTTTACGCAGCAGGATAAAAATATGCTTGTCATGGTTATAACAAGATATGAACTCTATGATTTGCAGCATATTATTCAGGAAGTGGATCCTCAAGCGTTCACGAACATTGTCCAAACGACTGGTATTTTCGGTTTCTTCAGAAAAGATGACTAATAGTGTAACCTTTTCCATAAACATACGACTCATATATTAAATAGAAAAAAATAGAGGAGTGGGGTCATGAAAAAGTTTTTGGCCATTCTGTTAGGAGCCATGGTGCTTTCGTTAGCAGCATGTGGAAATGAAACCGAAAATGAAGCGAGTGGAGAAGAAAAGGAGGATCAGATGACGGAAGAACCATCTGAACAAGAACCAGAAGTCGATATGGAAGGTCTTATTGAAAAAATAGCCATGGACGCAACAGTGGACACGACAGCAGACACGGCAACCTTCAACTTTTCTTTGGAAAATGCAGGGGAAGAGCCGGTCACGCTTGGATTTACCTCCAGTCAAAAGTATGAAGTGCAGGTCAAGAATGAAGCAGGAGAGAGTGTTTACACCTTCTCTGCTGATAAAATGTTCACCCAAGAATTGACGACAGAGGAATTGGCGAAAGGGGATGTCTTTGATGTGAAAGAAACGTGGACGGGAATCGAAAAACCTGGAAATTATGAAGCGACGATGACGTTTCTTGTGAATACAATCAATGACCAGCCATTGGAAGCGAATCCTTTCCAAGTGACTCAAAGCTTTACGATTGAGGAGAACACAGAGAAGGAAGAAGAGTCAGCAGAAGAAGATTCTGAAAAAGAAGCACCAACCTCTCAACATGATGGAGATGGCCAGGCTTTCCGTGATATAACCGTCACAGGAGAAAAAGGTTCCTATGTCGTTAAGGGAGAGGCACGTGTCTTTGAAGGAAACTTCATGTACAGTGTCGAAGACGGTCATAATGTGCAAGTAGAACCAACAGCCTTCCAGGTCGATGAAGGTGCCCCGACATGGTCGACATTCGAGCTTGAGATTGATATTCCTGAAGAAGATCTGCCGATGTTTGGGACACTGACCCTTACATTGTTTGAAGAAAGTGCAGAAGATGGAAGTCCGACGAATGTGAATTACATCCCATTAGAGAACTTCCAGCCGGAAGAATAAAAAAATCCGCCATCATGGCGGATTTTTTTTAATAGCCGTATTCTTCTAGTGTACTCATCACTTTAGGAGTCAACTCGTCCCAGTCAGCCTGAGGGAGCTTATTGACTGTGATGAAGTTTTGGAAGCCGAAAACGTTATCGACGCCGTCCAGTTCCATCAAATCATTCATGATTTTGTGCTCGCTGGTTTGACCAGGCATGACAGACACGCTGCCGTCCCCTTGGAATATCATAGACTCAGTCGTGAATTTGCGTGCATTAGGGTTTGGTGTTTCCTGTACTTGAATTGCCATAATAGTATCCTCCTCTGTTACGTCTCTTCTTATTTTATCAAAAAATAATAACCTTCAAAACTCTGAACCTCATGCATATATGATTGCCCTGCAACTGTGGTACAATGAGAACAATGTTTAGGAGGTGTGTGCAATGGAATCAAGATTGATCGAAGTGTTGCAGCCGATTAAAGATAATGATTACACGCTACCTGAAGGTCAGAACTTACAAGAGCTCACCACTATGATGCTACAAAAAATCGGATCTGTCCATCCTGTATTGCGAGATGATTTGATCCATAACATATTTACGAGGTTTATTGAACGTGGCCATTATTCAAATGAACAGTTAAAGAATATTCTGCAGTCTGTGTTGAATAAAAACTATTTATTCTACAGAATTGGAACTTCGAAGAAAGAAGAGGATGCTGTGTTTAAACGCAGTTTTTCTGTATTGCTGATCCCGCCCATCATGGAAAAGCACAGACATTCCCCATTTTTGAAGGAAGAAGAAGTCCACCGTGTTTGGGATCACTTGAAAAAATATATGCAGCAAGAAAAAGACCACCGCGGGTATGTGAAAGATAAAGGATGGGCTCATGCGATGGCCCATGCGGCTGATGCGATCTACAGTGTCGCTGCATGTGAAGAAATTACAAAAGAAGAAATCCTGGAGATGCTGCCTGTAATCAGAGAGCAGTTTATGATTGATCATCCTTATCTCTTTGATGAAGAGGAGCGGATGGTGACAGCGGTTATGAAAATGTTCGGTAAAATCAGTCATGCAGAGCGGGTCGAATGGCTGGAAACATTGCTCTATATTCGTGACAGCTGGCAGAACCCGAATGAGGATATCATCATCAATAACAGCAAGCACTTTATGAGGGCTCTTTACTTCCGTATGCTCGAAGGGGATTATCGAGAGCTCAGGCAGGTTTTAGAGATGCTATTAAGGGAACTTAGGAAACAGGAAGCTTACTAAAACCTTGGAGGATGCTTATGTTTCGATGGGGAATCTTTATAGGGACAACATCAGGAATTGTTCTTGGGTTGTATATGTGGTTTGTAGAGAAAATAACAGGGAAGAAAGTGTACACATTGCTTATGAATGTGGACTTTATCCCTGTTATCGGTGACATCGATTGGCCTGTTTTGATGGAGTGGCTTTTCCACATGATCATTTCCTGGATCATCGGTATCCTATATAGTTATGCCTTTATGCGTAAGTTGAAGGAAACCAATCGGAACCGGTGGGGCCTTGCCATTCTCCTCACTGCCTTTGCTGCCACCACCTATGTACCGTTGACGATTCTCGCCATTAAAGAAACCCCTGCTTTAACAGATGGGACAGCGATTTTATTCTGGCTGATCGGGCATGTCCTATATGCATTCACATTAAAAAAATCGTATTACAGATTCGAGTAGAAGGTCGGGAATGCTCCCGGCCTTTATGTATTTTATGCTCTCCTCCATTCCTGGTTAGTGATGGTAAGGGCTACAATAATGGCCCCGATCGCTTGAATCCAGCTTCCGAGGGCAGAAAAATGGCTGGCCTCCATTCCTTCCAATTCACGTCGTGCTGCAATAGCCTGGATAGAGTTCCCAACGACTTCTAATAATTCTCCGTTTAATTTGTAAGCATACTCCAAAGTAGGATCCGCTTCGTATGTTTCAGAGAATCCAATAAGCCCGCCTAAGGCTTGTAACAGATTTCCTTTTATCACAAGGTTCAGATCGTCTCTTCTTTCTAAGTCCGCTAGAATACTGTAAATGATCGTAGAGTTTCCTGCTGCCTGAATGATATTCCCTGACGCAGAGAGGATGGATCCTGAATCACTGGCAACGACTCCATTTCCAGTTGCCTGCAATGTATTCCCGATGAGATTAAGACCCTCATCATCGTCACCTGTATTAGCATTGATCGAAGCATTTATGGCTGAAGCCACGGTCCCCGCCGCAACGATCCAAGAACCGATTAGGGTGTGGTTGTTCTTACTGCTCATGTTCATTCCTCCTCTCTTTATAGTACTCCGGAATGGTTTAAGGGTGATAAGGAGAAGATGAGGATGGAAAAGAAACCCCCTGTGACACTCGATTGTCTAATCAAATAAACAGAGAAAAGGATTGATATGGGGGTGGGTTTCTGACGGTGTCATTCCAAAAGGTTATTCATCCTTAAGGAGCATGAAATGATTAAAATATATCCATGTCATTATCATTTTCTGAAGCTTTTTCTCCAACAAAGATATTTGAAAAGTTTCGTGGGAGGTTAAAATCTTGATTGAAAAAGCGGAGTGTTTAATTTTTGACCTTGATGGAACGTTGTATGAGGATGTCGAACATTTCCAATACTATGCGGACCTTTTAAAAGAACGGGTGAGTCAAAATGATCAAGTGAATTTTGATGAAGATTATCAGGCCATATTAAATGGGGAGCATTTACTTACGATCGGTAAAGTGTATGACATGGAGCAAGATACGATTGTGTCCGTAGACCCATTCACGAATAAAGTGGAAAAAGTGACCTCATGGTATGGAGACTTGTGGGATAGAGAAGCGGTAGGAAAGGCGTATGCACATCCACTTCAATACGATTTTGAGCGGCTTATAGCTATCGGAGATGGATGGTGGTTACCTTTCGCGGTAGCCATGCACTATGGGGTTGGAATTGAAGAAGCCCGTGAATGTTATGTGAAAACGAAAGATTTCATGACGACTGAAGAGTTTCTCATGTCTAAAACAAAAGGGCTGAAAGCAGCGCTTGAAAGGTGGAAAGAGGAAAAGCTGCTCGTTCTCTTAACGAACAGTGAGGATTATGATGTAGAGAATATATTAAACAGAATCGACCTCTCCGGGTTATTTCATGATCATATTCTTTCAGCATTCAAACCGCAAAAGACTGAGGAGCACTTCCAGGCCATATTGGATCGGTACAATTTGAACCCTGAAGAAGTCGTCTCCATAGGAGATAATTTTCTTAATGAGATCGCACCTGCGTTAAATATGGGGATGAAAGCTGTTTTTGTTCAGCCGACGGATGTGGAGTTTGACTATCCCAACCTCCAAGTAGTGAAAAGTTTAGAAGAAATTTGTCCATAAACACATCGAAGCGCCCGATTGTGCACTCAATCGGGCGCTTCGATGTATTTAGAAAATCATTAGGGGGTACTCATTATATACCCGAATAGACAAGTTTATAACTTCCTCAACCACACTCAAATAAAAACACTTATTATTACTCATAGTTCTTCAACAATATGGCAGGATTGTTGAAGACTTGATTTCGAGGCTTTTGTTGAGTGGATTGGGGCTTCGGGGAATAACTCGCTTTCCGCGGGAGCGCGGTGAGCCTCCTCAGGCTAACGCCTTGTGGGGTCTCACCAAGCACTCTCTTCCCGCAGGAGTCTCGCCATTCCCCTTCGCCCCTTTGCCATATGAGGTTCTCGAAATCATTTCTTGAAAAATCAGCTTGAATGACTGAGGGAAGTGTTAATATAGACCTTTCCACAGAACGTAAAAGCTTGATACAGAGCGCTTTATACTTCTAACAGTGGGATAGTAGCAGACAATTCAACTTGGTATAGGGGATCGTTTCTCACCTATATCGAAAGGGGTGGTTGGGAAGCTGCGAGACTCCCGTGGGAGAAGGAGATAGGCGAGATCCCGCAGGACGTAGTCCGAGGAAGCTCGGCGCTCCCCCACAGGAAAGCGAGTAGCTTCCCAACCACCCCCTGACGCTCAACAATAGCAACGAACCCCAGAAACATCACGAAATAAAGTCTTCCACAATCGGGAGTTTTAATTGAAAAAAGATCAGGCCGTTTTAAACGACCTGATCCTCTACGATGGTTATCGTAAGTTGTTGTGATGAGCTTCCACTTCTTGTTCAAACTGCTGTAGCTGTTGTTTCTCTTCTTGAGAACATTGGCTATAGGCAGACTGAATCGCTTGTTTCGCGGCTTCCATATCATGTTGGCTAGTCGCGTCGTGTTTGCCCCCACGTTTTTGGGTGAAACGGTTGACCGCATCGCGAGCGTTTTCAAAAAGGTTTTTCTCCATGGTTAAAACCCTCCTACCGTATGCTGATCAGATTCGATTTCTTTACGATTCGCTTCTGAAAGCCTTCTCGGCTCCATCTCGCTTTCGTCGAATTTTCGAACTTCTGTCCAGCGATCCTGTTTACGATTGGTTTTCTTTTGCTGCTCCATGACAAGACCCTCCTGTCATAAAAAAGCCTGAACGCTTTCACGTTCAAGCTTAGTATGGCAGGAGGGCCTCTTTTTACGCGAGGAAAAATGTACCTTATATCGCACGCTTGTTTATTTTCAAATAGTCATCGAGGAATGCGCCGATTCCATCTTCTTCATTCGTATGGGTGACGTGATTGGCAAGGTCTTTCAGTTCATTGATGGCATTTCCCATCGCTACACCCACACCGGCATAATCAATCATTTCAAAATCATTGTCTTCATCTCCGAAGGCGATAATGCGATCATTCGGGACGTGAAAGTAACGGGCGATCTTATCCAGACCGACGGCTTTGTTCATGCCTGCCCTTACAATTTCAATGACATGCCAGGGAGCACCCCATTTACGGTGATCGATCAGAGAAGCGTGATCGTCCAGTTCATCGCGAAGCCTTTGAATTTTTTCTTCTTCCGGATGGATGAGAATGGAGGTAGGGTCTTCTTTCAAGTTTGATTGAAGACGCCCGACTGTAATGGGATCGTTTTTTGTTTGGAAAATACTCATGATTTCCTCGTCATATTGATCTAAATACACATCATCTTTCACTTCAGCAAGAATGTTTTTAACACCGAGCTCCTGACACGTGTGAATGATTTTATGAGCTGTACGGATACCTAAAGGAGAGTGAATGGCATCCCAGCGGTGGTCTTTCGGATGGTGAATCAGTGCTCCGTTAAAGTTTACCATAGGTGTATCGAGGCCGAGTTCATGATAATAATCGATGCTCGCCCTGTGTGGTCTTCCAGTCGCTATGACTACGATATGACCTTGCTTCATAGCTTGGAGGACTGTATTTTTCGTTTTTTCACTAATGACTTTCTCATCGGTTAACAATGTTCCATCTAAATCTAAAGCAATCAGATGTTGTTCCATAATCTTCACCTCATTTGTATGTATAGTTTATCGGGGAGAACAGTGGATTGTAAAGAATTTCCCTTGTGACTACCTAACACTTTCCAATTAAAGATGGCAGTGTTACGATAAATATTATATAAACCATTTATAAACACAACTTAAACAAAACGTAAAGTTTTTTGGAGAAAGGAAATAGGAACAATGATTGGGATTTACCGTAATACTTATAAGAATATACCTGCTCTAACTGTTGTCGACTCGACGAAACAAGACGAGCCATTGCCCGTGTTCATCTACTTCCATGGGTTTACCTCCGCAAAAGAGCATAACTTACCCCAAGCTTATCTCCTTGCTCAAAAGGGGTATCGGGTCATCCTTCCTGATAGCGCACATCATGGAGAACGTGATGATGAACTGCCGAAACAGGAACTGAACTTCAAGTTTTGGGATATCGTGTATCAAAATTTGAAAGAGCTTCAAGATATAAAAGATGAACTCGATCGCCAGGATCTTATCAAAGATCGACGCATCGGTGTCGGCGGAACGTCTATGGGCGGCATTACGACGAGTGCTGCATTGACGATGTATCCTTGGATTCAAGCTTCTGCTGTTATGATGGGATCACCCAAGCCTGTTGAATTTGCCAAAAAGCTCATACAGGACGTAGAAAACTCCGGGATTTCACTCCCTCTGAAAGAAGCAGACCTTGATGAACTATACAGATCACTTGAAGGAATTGACCTTTCTAAGCAAATGGATAAACTTTATGGTCGTCCACTGTTTTTCTGGCATGGCGATGCGGATCCAGTTGTTCCGTTCGAGCATTCCTATGATTTTTATAATGAAGCCATCGATCAATATAAGAACCCTGAAAATATTCGTTTTTTGAGAGAGGTCGGGCGTGATCATAAAGTCAGTCGTTTTGCGGTGCTCGAAATGGTCAATTGGTTGGAGTTAGTATTGTAACCAGTGGGAATATTTTATTCTCTTTGAAATTTTGTTTATAATAGAGTTTGAAGAATTGTGAAGGGGGAACTAATGTGAGTACAACTGCACTTGAAGAAAATGCAATGGGTGCCCTTGAGAATGTCATTGACCCTGAGCTCGGCATTGATATCGTCAACTTAGGTTTGGTCTATGGCGTCGATATAGATGACAATGGCGACACAACGGTAACAATGACTTTAACGGCTATGGGCTGCCCGCTTGCGGGTCATATCGAACAGGACGTCAAACGATCTCTTGCTGACTTGCCTGAATTGAATGAAATAAAGGTCAATATCGTTTGGAATCCACCTTGGACCAAAGATCGTATGAGCCGTTATGCGAAGATAGCTCTTGGAATTCCAGATTGATTTATGGAAGCTGTGCCCCTGCCGTGTGAACGACGGTAGGGGTTTTTACATAACAAAGGAAGTTAGATCCGGCGAAGAGCGTTGCCTTTTCTGTTCCGTTCGCGGTCCAGTGCACATCATCCAAGCCCCATTGTTATTAAACGTGTGCGAGTGATTACCAAGGAGGGAAGACGAATGGCCGAAACGCCGGTTTTTCAGATTGTCGGTTACAAAAACAGTGGAAAGACATCATTGCTTTCAGATTTGATTGCCTATGGAACGGACCGTGGAGAGAAAGTAGCTGCGATCAAGCATCATGGCCATGAGGAACCGCTGAAGGTCATGCACCTTGATACAGATAGTTATCGTCTGCATGAATCAGGCGCTTTTATGACAGGAGTGGATAGCCCTCGGAGATTTCAGCTTGAATTATCTCACGAAGATGACTTTCCGCTTACACAACTCGTGAACATATATCAGCATTTTTCTCCTGATCTAATTGCTGTGGAAGGATACAAGCAGGAAGACTTTCCGAAAGCTGTCATCATAAAAAGGGAAGAAGATCTGCCTCTGCTTGAACAGTTGACGAACATCCAATTAGTCATTTGCTGGGATGAGCGCATGGTTGATCAGGTATCCTTTCCTGCCGTATCGCTCAGAGAGTGGAGAAAGCGCTTACCAGAAGTCTATCGTTTAGCGAAGGAGGGGGCTTAATGGAACAACAATGTTGGATTACCACAGAACCACTTGAGATTGAAGAAGTAACAAAAAGGGTAATTAGAAGAGAGGCGGGTGCCGTGAATACGTTTATCGGCACGGTAAGAGAATTCACGAAGGGCAAACGGACACTTTTCTTACAATATGAGACATATAAAGAAATGGCGGAAAAGAAACTAGAACAAATCACCAAAGAAATCGAGCAGCAATGGCCGAGCGCAGAAGTAGCCATTGCCCACCGGATTGGACGTCTTGAGATTACGGATATTGCTGTAATCATTGCCGTATCTACTCCGCATCGGAACGACTCTTATGAAGCCAGCCGCTATGCAATAGAAAGGATCAAGGAGATCGTTCCCATTTGGAAAAAAGAGCATTGGGAAGACGGCGAAGAGTGGATTGGAGACCAAAAAGAGGTCCGGCCGGGAGTTCCGTTAAAGGAGGAAATCAAATGAATACACTCTTATTTTTTGCGGGATTAAAGGAAGCGATTGGAACGGATGAAGTAAGATTAGCAGCAGCAGGGATGACTTTAGGAGAAGTGAAAGAAAAAGTCCGCTCCGAATATTCGCTCGACCAAGTGAACAATTGTATGATGGCAGTCAATGAAGAATTTGCTCCTGAGGATACAACAATCACCGAGGGAGATACGATTGCTTTTATTCCTCCGGTCAGTGGGGGATAACTCTATAAAGCCATTCCCATGTAAAAAAGCCAGTACAACCATTAGAGTTGTACTGGCTTTTACTACAGTGGGGGATAACTCTATAAAGCCATTCCCATGTAAAAAAGCCAGTACAACCATTAGAGTTGTACTGGCTTTTACTACAGTGGGGGATAACTCTATAAAGCCATTCCCATGTAAAAAAGCCAGTACAACCATTAGAGTTGTACTGGCTTTTACTATTTATAAGAATAGCACGACAAGTCCACCGACGATAAAACAATAAAACGCGAAGTATTTCAAATTCCCACGAGCCATGATTCCCATGAACCATTTTAACGAGAAATAAGAAGCAACTACGGATCCGGCAAAGGCCATGATATAAGCAAACCAGGCATTCTCAGCACTTGCATGTTTGATCACATCTTCGATGGATAGAAGCATTGTCCCTAGACTGACAGGGATAAATAATAAGAACGAAAAACGGAGCGCCGTTTCTTGTTTCATACCTAAAAACATGGCCGCAACAATCGTGGCTCCTGAGCGGCTGATTCCCGGTATGAGTGCGACCGCTTGTCCAATTCCTACAATCAAGGCATCCTTCCAAGTTAATTGTCCGTCGCCTTTCCGACCTCTCAGGTTACGAATTAACCATAGGGCAATTCCTGTGATGATCAGGGTGATTCCTACCGTTTGAACGTTGGACAAACCTTCAATCGCATCTCCCAACAGTACTCCGAGAACCCCGGCTGGAATCGTTCCAATGATCAGGTAGATTATAAAATCAAAATCGTCTTTTTGCTGGTGATCGCGTTGGCTGCGATTGAATAAGTATCCGAATCCATTTTGAATCAATCGAATGAGATCTTCACGGTAGATGATTAATACCGCTACGAGAGACCCAAAGTTCACGAGCACCTCAAACGTAAGTCCTTCCAGTCTAATTCCTAGTAATTCCTGGGCAATGACCAAATGACCACTGGACGAAATCGGAATCGGTTCAGTGAATCCTTGAAAGATCCCCAAAAATAAATATTTAATAATTAACCATAGTTGTTCCATAATGCTTGTTCCTCCTGCCCGTCTGTATTCCTATTTATATCTATATTTATAATTTGTGTTGATAGAACAATTGTGATGATGTTCACGCACTCTACGATTATAAAGGAACCTTGTCCTTGTGGCTAGAGGAGGATTTCATCATTTTCCAAATGAAAAACGTTGCCTCCCGAAGGATAGCAACGCTTGAGTGTGGCTTATGCTTCTTCTTTGATAATTCCTTCCCCAAGAACAACTGCAGCCAGTGTGAAAAGAATTGTCATAATGATGACTTGAGAGAAAGCGAAACTGCTCCCAGCCATGTTGCTGACTACATAAGCGGACATGAAGCTCAATAGGAAAGCCCAAATGATTGTCCAAATCATCCGCATCATTATTCACCTCATTTTTTACACAATCTACTCTTATCTTATCAGAGAGTACAGGAAAAGGAAATATGAAATCGCTTCATGATTGACGTTTCCATTGAATAATATGTAGGAAGACAAGGAAGAGGAGGATAGCCTATGATGGTGACCGTTAACCCTTGCTTTCATTGGATTGGATATCATTTGACATCAAATCTTCTTCAAGAAGGAATCGAAGTCATCGGTATTGACCCCATCGTGGATGCGAAGAGTGATCTATTATATATGTATGTCGGCAGAAACAGTAATTTTCAGCATTTCTTTCAAAGAAGTGACAAAGAAAATCACGTCCAACAATCGAATGACGAGTGGGAAGTGGACTTGGTCGATGACGGCTTGCTAGTCAGGCAAGGAGATAAAGAAAGAAATTGGATCGAGCTTCCCCTTCTTTATGGTGAATGGATGGATATCCAGAGGGCTGGGGTGCAAGAAAAAGATGAGCTTGTGCAATGGGTCATAGATCACCAGGCGACCTATATTGGAACTTTCATGGAGACCTTCCTGGAGAGATTCTTCGATCAACCGCTTCGCATTGAGGAGCGAGTCGAAGACAAGGATACCATCACAGAAAGAGTGGATGCTTTGTGGCGCTGTGAGCAGCTGATTCGCAAAATCTAAAGCTTTCCATGTTGGTCATTTACTTTTGTTATGAAAAAAATGTAGAATAGGGAGAGGATATAAGTAGGTACTTAGGAGTGCTTGAATGTGAAATTACAGTCCATCATGATCCTCTCTCTATTATTTTCCCTTGTCGCATGTCAAGGCCTCCCGGATTATAAGAAAGATATAAAGGTCGGGATGCTTGTCGAAACGACCATCCATGATAAAGCATGGGGGCAGCAAGGGTACAAAGGATTGCAAGCGATCCAGGAGGAATATGGAGTAGACATTTATTTTAAAGAAGGCATACGAACATACAAACATACAGCCGAGGCGATCGATGAGTTTGCAGCTAAAGGCATTGACGTCATCTTTGGACATAGCAGCTTATATGGAAATCATTTCAGGGAATTGCATGAGGTTTATCCTGAGATGGACTTTGTCTATTTTAATGGCCAATTCTCAGCCGAAAATGTAACAAGTCTCAATTTTGATGCGCAAGCGATGGGATTTTTCGCAGGAATGGTAGCTGGGGAAATGACACAAACGGATCGTGTTGGAATCATTGGAGTATTTGAATGGCAACCAGAAGTGGAAGGGTTTTATGAAGGCGTCATTTATCAAAATCCAGAGGCCGAAGTAGACATTTCACTTACGAACAGCTGGGAAAATACGGAGATGGCCCTCATGTATTATGAATCGATGAACGAAGAGGGAGTGGATGTGTTTTATCCAGCGGGAGATGTTTTTAATGTTGCTGTCATTGAACAGGCTCAAAACGACGGGAATTATGCCATCGGTTATGTACAGGACCAATCTTCCGTGGCTGAAAATACGGTGCTCACGAGTACCGTCCAAAAGGTAGATGAAGTATATAAATTAGCAATGGAGCGTTATATGAACGAAGACTTACCTGGAGAAATGCTTACGTTCGATTTTCAGGAAGGTGCTATAAAGATGGGGGAATACAGCCCAAGTATCCCAGAAAACTTCCGCAGTAGAATGGAAGAAGTCGTAGAAAATTATAAAGAAACAGGAGAGCTCCCTGAAAAAGACCTCTGAAGCACACAAACGGCTTCAGAGGTTTTTATTATAGATTCATATCAGAGTATGGTTCATTTCACATAAGCTCCCGTTTATGGAAGACTTGATTTCGAGATGTTTGTATCCTGGGTTGGGGCTGCGGGGAATGACTCGCTTTCCGCGGGAGCGCGGTGAGCCTCCTCGAGCTCCGCTCTGCGGGGTCTCACCAAGCACTTTTTTCCCTCTTAGTTATCCGGTTCCGGCGCCTAGCGGCTAGTGAGACTTCCCTCGCTTCTGTACGATAAGTCAACATCGACTCGCTCCGCTCTTCGTGTTTCCTTTATCTCCGCCAGCTCAGTCCAGTCCATACGCCGCTGACCGAGGCGCCTCCACACTTAAGGTAGGAGTCTCGCCATCCCCCTCCGCCCCTTTGCCATATCAGTGTCTCGAAACTACTCCCATAGATAGCAGAGCTTCCAAGATTTGTCGAAATGCAAAAGTCTGTGATCTCCCCATTCAAATGCTGTTACAGCGCGCTTTATGACTACTGGACAAGGAGGATGGAAGACGCTCCTTCTAAGTATAGGGGGTTCGTTTTTTTATTTTCTCGAATGGGGTGGTTGGGAAGCTGGGAGACTCCCGTGGGAGAAGGAGATAGGCGAGATCCCACAGGACGCAGTCCGAGGAAGCTCGGCGCTCCCCCACAGGAAAGCGAGCTGCTTCCCAGCCACCCCTGACGCTCAACACGGCAAACGAACCCCGAAAAGTCTCGAATTCGAGTCTTCCACAATCCAGCCATATAGTGGAATAACTTAAATTGATTATTAATCTAAAGGAGTTTCATGGAAATGATTTTTATTTCTTGAACTTATCGATCATTGGTTTGATCATCGGTGACACTGACTTCCACGTTTTTGAAGCTTCTTGAAAGAGATCATTGAGTTTCGGTTGCGAATCTTTCTCTCCTTCGTTTTCTTCTGGCTGACGGAACCCCCAAAAATCATCAAAGGGGGATGACTTTCTTTTGCCCATACAAGCACACCTCCTCTGTTACAATTTATGAAAGATCTCCCTGTGTTTTGTAGGCAGGTACAACAAATATTAAAAAAAGTACAAGTTCAAGGGTAACCTTTTGCAAAACTTGCAGATTGGTCCAAGATGAATTAAAATTAGTACCAAGTCATAAGAATTGATATTAGATATTACCTTTAAGGGGATGAATATATGAACGCAGGATTCTTGGGCGTTGGACACTATGCGCCGGAAAAAGTGCTGACGAATAAAGACTTGGAGAAAATGGTAGAAACGAGTGATGAGTGGATTCGTACGCGAACTGGAATTGAAGAACGCCGTATCGCTTCGGACGAAATGGATACTTCTGATCTAGCCTTTCGTGCAGCGGAAGAAGCTTTGAAAGATGCAGATATGAAAGCAGAGGAACTTGATATGATCCTCGTGGCTACTGTTACTCCAGATACGCCATTCCCATCTGTCTCCACCATGCTTCAACATAGGCTTGGTGCCAACAAGGTCGCGGCTATGGACTTGAGTGCAGCCTGTGCCGGGTTCATGTATGGAGTCATCACAGCTAAACAATTCATTGAAACGAATGCCTACAAAAATATTCTTGTCGTAGGGGTTGAGAAACTTTCTAAAATCACGGACTGGACAGACCGTAATACATGCGTTCTTTTTGGTGATGGAGCAGGAGCTGCTGTCATTGGACCGGTAAGTGATGATAAAGGAATTCTTTCCTTTGAACTTGGGGCCGATGGAGCAGGTGGACCTCACTTGTATCAGACGCCTGAAGATACCTTGTCCATGAATGGTCGTGAAGTATTCAAGTTTGCAGTAAGACAAATGCCTGAATCCTCAGTCAATGTCGTTAAAAAAATTGGCCTGAGTGAACAGGATGTTGACTATTTAGTGCCACACCAGGCGAACATAAGAATTATGGAAGCAGCCAGACAACGCTTAGGAATTCCTGAAGAAAAAATGTCTACGCAGGTGAAGCGTTATGGAAATACTTCTTCAGCGTCTATTCCGATTGCTTTGTCAGAGGACGTGAAGGCAGGTAAAATAAAAGATAATGATCTAGTCGTTCTTGTCGGATTCGGTGGCGGACTCACATGGGGAGCCGTGGCCCTTCGATGGGGGAAGTAATCAAGGAGGAATGGAATGATGGATAAACATCGTGTTGTCATTACCGGAATGGGAGCGGTGACTCCTGTCGGTAATTCAGTAGAAGAAATGTGGAATAATATTAAAAATGGCGTGTCCGGGGTAGGAGAAATTACGAAAGTCAATAAAGAAGACTACCCTGTCCATGTGGCAGCAGAACTGAAAGATTTTGACCCTTCTGATTATGTGGATCGTAAAGATGCACGTCGTATGGACCCATTTGTCCAGTATGCAATGGTCGCTTCTCATATGGCTGTTGAGGATGCGAACCTTGAAATCACAGATGATGTCGCTCATAGAACAGGGGTATGGATTGGTTCTGGAATTGGTGGAATGGGAACGTATGAGTCTCAATTTGAAACGTTCCAGAAAAAAGGCTACCGTCGTGTCAGTCCATTTTTCATTCCTATGATGATTCCGGACATGGCAGCAGGCCAGGTATCCATTGCGCTCGGAGCTAAAGGGATTAATTCCTGTACAGTGACCGCCTGTTCTTCAGGTGCAAACTCAATCGGGGATGCTTTCAAAGTCATCCAACGTGGCGATGCGGATATTATGATTGCCGGTGGTACAGAAGCACCGATGAATAAAATGTCATTTGCTGGATTCGCCGCTGCACGTGCGTTATCCCTCAATGAAGATCCGCAAACAGCCAGCCGTCCTTTTGATAAAAACCGTGATGGTTTCGTCATGGGTGAAGGAGCAGGCATTCTTATTATGGAAACGCTGGAATCCGCGAAAAAGCGTGGAGCGAAAATCTATGGCGAGCTGAAAGGCTATGGTTCTACAGGAGATGCCTATCATATCACTTCTCCGGCACCTGAAGGAGACGGCGCGGCGCGTGCAATGAGACAAGCGATTGATGATGCAGGTTTAAAACCAGAGGACATCGATTACTTGAACGCTCACGGAACGTCCACAGAGCTCAATGATAAATTTGAAACACATGCGGCCAAGACGGTATTCCAAGAGCATGCGAATAAATTTGCGATTTCTTCAACGAAATCCATGACTGGTCACCTTTTGGGTGCTGCAGGTGCGGTTGAAGCGCTCATTTCTTTAAAGGCAATTAACGACGGAATACTGCCACCGACGATCAACTACGATACTCCAGATCCGGAATGTGACCTTGATTATGTTCCGAATGAGGCGCGTAAACAAGAAATCAATACGGTGATGAGTAACTCGCTCGGATTTGGCGGCCACAATGCTAGTCTGATTTTCCAAAAGTACGAAGAATAAAATAAACCCGATGTCTGCGATTCAGACATCGGGTTTATTTTATTCTTGTTCAAAAAACTGTTGTAATGTTTGTTTCGTAGATTCCTCATCGTGGTTAAGCACTAGGCCGATCGGATAAGGCTTTCGTTCATCCCATACATTATCTGTCGTAGGGATGCTAATCATATCCATGGATTCTACAGGGTTCAGCAAAAGGTCTTTACCAACCTGGATCATTTTACTGCTACCGAGGTTTGTATCAATATATGGCTGAATGTTTCCAATCAAACGTGGTGCTTTTAGAACTCCCTGGAAAGAGAGGAGTTCATCCTTCAGCAATTGAATAACCTTCTGTTGTCTCTCTACTCTGGCGAAATCTCCCCGGGCATCACTGCGATACCTCACATAACCAAGAAGTTCTTCACCGTCGAGGGTTTGTATCCCTTCTTGCAACTGGATGTCTGTCGTTCCATCCCCGGAACGGTATTGCATGTTCTTTTCTACATCCACTTGCATTCCATCTGGTGATAAAGTATCTACGATTTGCGTAAACCCTTGAAAGTCGACGATCGAGTAATATTCGATTTCAATACCTAGATTCACTGCAATGGTCTCACGGAGAAGCTCCGGGCCGCCTAAAGCGAATGCGGCATTCAGTTTGTTGTATCCGTGTCCAGGGATATCAACGTAAAGGTCTCTCATTAAAGAAGCGATCTTTGCTTCTTTTGAAGCGGGATCATATTCTGCAATCATGATCGTGTCCGTCCTTGGAATCTCTGACCCTCGCTGGTCGACTCCCAATAGAAGGACGGTCATCTTCCCGTCCCCGTTATCTCTTCCGTTGAAGTCTTCTTTATACACACTTTCGACCGTTTCTACTTGATCGATACTTTCAGCAGCGGAAGCCTGTTGACTCATTGCTTGATGCTTGCCTGCTAAGTACTCGTATCCAGAGTAACTGATGATTAGTAGAAAAATAAGAGCATACATACCAATAAATAGCTTGCGTTTTCGCCTTCTTTTGCTGCGTTTCCGCAAGGATCTCGACTGTGACAAAGTCATCATCCTTTCAAACTTAACTCACCCAAAAAGCTTGTTTATAAAAGTCTGTCTGTAATTAAATGTACCTGTTCTTGCCAATGAAGTAAAGACTAGGATTTAAAGGGAATTCACCGCATGACAAAGCATTTCCTTTCATAAGATAGCAATAGGAGGACGAGCCGGAGGGGATGAAGTTATGTGGTACTGGATGCTGCTATTGACAGGTTTCGGTTTCGCTGTCGCAGGAGGAACGGTAACAATCACGTATTTGAATCTCGTTCCTGCCGGGTTGAGTTGGATTGAATTCTTTATCCTGATTCGTACACGGGTGGAGTGCTATTTTTTTCCTATCGGATTGATATTGATTACGACAGCCTTAATTCTTATGGAAGATTAATTTTCTAAAATATGGATTCAAAGAATAAAAAAGCCAGCATTGGTCATAATGTAACCAAAAGAGATCACCGAGTGAAAGTGAGGGTCCGAAATGTTATACATGCATGATCTGTGGGTGAACTGGTTTGAAGGTGAAGAGAATGGGTATAACGTCTGTCGTTTTCATGAATGGCGCAAAGAGGATGGAATTGAGCTGATCGATCAAATCCCTTTGATTTTAATCAGTGATGAATTGTTTAATTTTATTGAGAATGATTTGCAAGATCTACCAGCATCGCTGCTACAGGATGTCCACCGGAAAACGTATATGAAGAAAAATCAAGAACGTCACACGGTTGAATATGCAGCGGTCGTCACAAATGGCAAAGATGTTATTGTATTTGATACGATTGGCTACACGCTTCCTGTTAAGAAGAGCCGTTTAATACCTAGACAAGAACGTCTAGTGTTCGAAATGGTTCAAGGCAAAGAACCTGAGCACTATTTAATAGAAGAAAGAATGTTAAAAGAACATCATATTTTATCATTAGACCCAAGGAAGATGTCTGGATTGACGCGGAGAGAAAGGCAATTGAAACAGCTTTTGATGATGGCACTCGATCAATTGAAGCAATCCGATCACCCGGAAGAAATCCGCTATTGGTTGACGGAATGGAATCCAGCTCAATATCCAACGATCAAGCAGTTCTCCAACGATGAAGCATGGGATCGTTTATATGAAGGAACATGTAATGGATGGTCGATGGCCCACGAAGAACTATGCAAAAAGATGGTGAAAGGGCAGCCTTTCTTTGAAACCATATGGCAGGGAGAAAATGAAGGTGTCTCTCAACATATGAAAAGCCAGAATTGAGGAAAATACTCAATTCTGGCTTTTTGTTATTTCTTCTTCTTGACGCGTCCAAGACCCATAGCTTTCTTCGCTTTGCGGATCATTTTGTTTGCTTCATATGATGCTTTCTCGGCTCCTGCATCTAAAATATCATCCAATTCTTCTGATTGAATCAGTGTTTGGTAACGCTCTTGGATCGGTTTCAAAACGGCAATGACCGCCTCTGCGACGCCTACTTTGAAATCCCCGTATCCTTTCCCTTCATACTTTTGCTCTAACTCTTCGATACTGGCACCACTACAAGCAGACTCAATCGTCAACAGGTTAGAAACACCAGGTTTGTTTTCTTTATCATACTTCACGATTCCATCAGAATCTGTGACCGCACTTTTGATTTTCTTCATAATTTTCTTTTCATCATCCAGCATAGATATAAACGCTTTTTGATTTTCATCAGACTTGCTCATTTTCTTCGTAGGTTCTTGAAGGGACATGATGCGTGCCCCTTCTTTTGGAATGCTTACTTCAGGAACGGTGAAAATGTCATTGAATTTATTGTTGAAGCGTTGAGCTAAGTTTCTTGTAAGTTCTAGATGCTGCTTTTGATCATCTCCTACAGGAACGACATCCGTTTTATAAAGGAGAATATCTGCTGCCATCAATGGAGGATAAGTAAGGAGACCAGAAGATACCCCTTCCTTTCCGCCGGCGGATTTGTCTTTGAATTGCGTCATTCGCTCCAGCTCACCAATGTAGCTGACGCATTGTAACATCCAACCCAACTGAGTGTGGGCGGGAACTTCAGATTGAATGAAAAGGGTCGCTTTCTCAGGGTCAATTCCAGAAGCCAAGTAAAGAGCTGCCAGAGAACGGATGTTTTCTCTCAATTTCAGACGATCTTGCGGAACAGTGATCGCGTGCTCATCGACAATACAAAAATAGCAGTGGTTATCATCCTGTAAATTTGTAAAGTGTTTCATGGCTCCAATATAGTTTCCAAGTGTTAATGTACCACTTGGTTGAATGCCTGAGAAAATCGTTTTTGTCATCATCATCACCTCAACGTTTATTTTTGAACAAAAAAGGATCATTCGTCTCTTCCATCATGGAAGGGACGAATGATCCGCGGTGCCACCCTAATTACTTCTAATAATATAGAAGTCGTCTTGAATCGTTAACGCCGATTTACGTCATTAGAAGCTCCAAAGGCCCAATTTCGTATGGTGTCCTCAGCTGTTTCCACCGACCACAGCCTCTCTGTAGAGGATCCACCCTACGTACTTATCCTTCTTCATTGCTTTTCGTACTATATTAGTAAGTCAGTATTATATCGAATTCATAGGCTTTATGCAAGTTCTTAAGCTGAATAGTAAAGGAAAAGTAAAGCCAGTAAACTTATGCTTAACATTGTCCCATGGAATAAGAAGAACTTGGGTAACGTTTTGTGTACTGTTTGAGAGGGGAGGGGTTTCTCTTCCCAATCGTCTAAGTAATCCCTCTGTTTGGACATGCGGTTTGTAAATCGTCTGAAACCGTATGTGATCCCGTCAAAGAATCCCCCTCGGATAACCCACATGATAATACCTACGAATATATAGAAGTAAGCGATATAGAAAAGCTGGTTAATATAATGGAATAAATCGTAAGCAGGGGCAAGAGCGATAAACAGGGTCGTTACGATTGCCATATTTAAGCTGAACATCAACCATTTATTTTTTATAATGGTCACATCTTTTCCACCTTTCATACAAACTCGAACTATATTATAGCATGTTTAGCAAGTATGAAGGAATTGTTAACACTATAAATAAACAGAAAATTCAGCTTTGGTAAAATAATGAATGGGTTATTCAAACGCTTTAACGGATAACCGTGATAAATAACATTGTTTGAAAATCCCATATCTTTTTTTATGCATATGAGCTTATAAATAATAAGTTTAGGTCTTAAATATTGTAAAATAAACTAGGTAATTAGTCGCATTTTGTGTTACTGAAACGTAATAATGGTGGGAATCCTGAGAGTTTTCAAAAAAAAAGGTAATGCAAAATAGTTAGAAAACTTGTATAATTCGATATGTGGACAAAACGCCACAACAAATTTTTAGAAAATTTTTAGGGGAGGTCATTTTCTATCATGAAAAAGACAAATTGGTTATTGCTAGTACTTGCACTAGTACTTAGCATGTTCCTCGCAGCTTGTTCTGGTGGATCAGACGATACGTCAAATTCCACAGACGATGCTGACTCAGAGGAAACAACAGAAACTGAAGACACTTCTGGTGAAGAAGGAGAAGCTTCAGGTGAACAAGTACTTAACATTACAGACAGTGCAGAGATCCCAACAATGGACGCATCTCTAGCAACTGACGCTGTAGCATTCCAATGGTTAGGTTCTACAACAGACGGACTTTATCGTCTTGGTGAGAACGCTCAGCCAGAACCAGGAATTGCTAAAGACCACGAAGTAAGTGAAGACGGTCTTACTTGGACGTTCAACCTTCGTGAAGACGCTGTTTGGTCAAACGGCGATCCTGTTACAGCGAACGATTTCGTATACGCTTGGCAACGTGCTGTAAATCCTGATACAGGTTCTGAGTACGGCCCATACATGATGGGTGGCGTTATCAAGAATGCACAAGCTGTCGTTGACGGTGAAGTTCCTGTCGAAGAACTTGGTGTTAAGGCTGATGGCGACTACACACTAGTTGTAGAACTTGAAAAGCCGGTTCCTTACTTCGAATCTTTGACTACTTTCGGTACTTTCCTACCGTTGAATCAGGCATTCGTTGAAGAACAAGGTGATCAATACGCTCTTGAAGCGGACACACTTCTTTCCAACGGTCCATTCGTTCTAACTGAGTGGAACCACGGTGAAGGCTGGACGCTTGAAAAGAACCAGGATTACTGGGATGCAGAAAATGTGAAACTTGAACAAATCAACGTTAACGTTGTTAAAGAAACATCTACGGCTGTAAACCTTTATGATACGGGTGAAATTGATCGTACAGGTCTTTCTGCAGAATTCGTAGACCAATACCGTACTTCTGATGATTTCAAAGTTGAAGAAGAGCCTGTATTGTTCTACTTGAAGATGAACCAAGAAAACGAAGTATTGGGTAACGTAAATGCCCGTAAAGCGATTCAAATGGTTATCGACCGTCAATCTATGGTTGATGTTATCTTGAATAATGGATCTATTCCTTCTGTAGGTCACGTTCCACAGAACTTCACGAAGCACCCTGAAACAGAAGAGGACTTCCGTGAGCTTAACGGTGATCTAATTGAAACAAATGTTGAACAAGCACAAGAGCTTTGGGCTACGGCTAAAGAAGAGCTTGGCATGGACACAGTTGAACTTGGCTACCTTGGTGGCGATAGTGAAGTGGCTATGAACATGGACGCTTACATCAAGGACCAGCTTGAGCAGCTGGAAGGTCTAACTGTCAATGTTCAGTCCGTACCTTTCAAAGAGCGCCTTCAGCGTGATGAAAACATGGAATATGATATTCAAAACTCTGGTTGGGGTCCTGACTACATCGACCCGAACACGTTCTTGAACATGTTCGTAACAGATGGCGGAAACAACAAGACTGGATACTCTTCTGAAGCGTACGACGGTCTAATTGAAAAAGCGAATACTGAGCTTGCTCAAGAGCCGGTTGAACGCTTCGAAACATTCCTAGAAGCTGAGAAATTGCTAATCCAAGAAGATGCAGTTCTTGCACCTCTTTACCAGCGTGCAGTTGCTCAACTTTGGAAGCCTTATGTTAAAGGTGTAATCACTCAGCCTATGGGACCTGACTACACTTACAAGTATGCTTATATCGAAGGTAAATAATTGAAATAACAATTTCCAACCACATATAGGCTTGCTTTAAAGGGGAGAGAGTATATGTCCAACGTGTTGGCGTATGCTCTCTTTTTCCCTGCCATCAAATTATTCAGATTATAGACAAATTTCTGTCAATTATGACAACATGATAAGTTTGTAGGTTTACACATATGGAGGTGTTGATATGACTCGTTATATAATCCAGCGTCTAATATATATGGTTATAACGATGTTTTTAATTGCTACCTTAACGTTCTTTCTGATGAAGTTTTTACCAGGTACTCCCCTAAGTGCTGCAGATAAATTATCAGATGAACAGCAAGCGGTAGTTTTAGAAAAGTATGGATTGAATGATCCAGTTCCTGTTCAGTATTTCAACTATATGGTCAACTTGGCTCAAGGTGATTTAGGTATTTCATTCCAGTTCGACAATCGAGAGGTCACTACAATTATTATGGAGAGAATCGGTCCGTCTGTTCAACTAGGATTCCAAGCGATGATTATAGGAACAATCATTGGTATGCTGTTGGGACTGGTATCTGCGATTTACCATAATGGAATCATGGACTATACGTCTACATTCCTTGCTGTATTAGGACAGTCCATACCATCATTTGTATTTGCAGGTTTATTACAGTTTTATATTGGTGTTAAGTTCGGCTGGCTGCCAGTTGCCCTGTGGGAAGGCTGGGAATATACCATATTACCAACCATTTCGTTGGCCATCTTCCCAATTGCAATTGCTGCCCGTTTTATGAGAACAGAAATGCTTGAGGTTATGGGTTCTGATTATATTGTTACAGCCCGTGCCAAAGGTGTGAATAAAGTCGGTGTTGTATTTAAGCATGGTTTAAGGAATGCTTTAATTCCATTAATTACAGTGTTAGGTCCGCTAGCTGTAGGATTGATGACAGGTACGCTTGTTATTGAAAACATCTTTGCCGTGCCTGGCATTGGTGAACAGTTCGTTAAGGCGATCAATATGAATGATTTCCCAATCATAATGGGTACAACCCTCTTAATCGCTTTCCTATTCATCTTCATCATCCTGGTCATCGACTTGCTTTATGGAGTCATCGACCCTAGAATTCGACTGGCGGAAGGAGAGTGATCGACTATGGATAACCACAAACCATCGAAAGACTTATTTGTGCCCGTAGAAACGACAGAAACAGAAAATGAGAAGATATCACGGCCGAGCCTTTCCTTCTGGCAGGATTCCTTTATTCGTCTCCGCAAGAACGTAGGAGCGATGATTGGACTGGCTGTTTTGATTGTTTTAGGTTTAATGGCTGCTTTTGGTCCATATATGAACGATTATGGACAGTATGAACAAGACCTTTCTCGTGCCAAAATGCCCCCTAAGATAGAGGGTCTGGCGTGGCTTGGAATGGATGGTACACTTTCTGATGTACAGTCTGCCGACACATTAGAGGGCGCACAAACAAAAGCCCTGATGCGTTTTAATAACCAGGAAGAGTTTATCACGACGGAAGTATTGAATGATGGCTCCAATGGTGAACAAGCAGAAGTCAGAGCCACTTATGATGTATATGCTGCCAAAGACATGGATGAGAACTTTTGGTTCGGTACTGACGGTTTGGGGCGTGACCAGTGGTCTCGTACTTGGATGGGAACACGTGTCTCTCTTTATATTGCCCTACTGGCTGCAGCAATAGATATGGTTATTGGAGTTGCATATGGTGGGATTTCAGCTTATTACGGCGGTCGTGTTGACAACTACATGCAGCGTTTCATTGAAATCCTCGTTGGTATTCCAAACTTGGTTCTCATTATTTTAATGATTCTAATACTAGAACCAGGAATCATGTCTATTACCATAGCCCTTGCCATATCGGGATGGATCTCAATGGCACGGATAGTCCGAGGACAAATATTGAAATTGAAAAACCAAGAGTTCGTTCTTGCATCTAGAACGTTAGGTGCGAAAGATGGACGTATATTGCAAAGACATTTAATTCCGAACACATTAGGTTTAATTATTATCAACACGATGTTCTCGATTCCTTCAGCGATTTTCTTTGAAGCTTTCCTAAGTTTTATCGGACTAGGTCTACCAACTCCGATGGCCTCTTTAGGTACACTCATCGATGCAGGTTTCGATTCATTGCAGATTTATCCGCACATTCTATTATTCCCGGCAATTATAATCTCACTTATCATGATTGCCTTTAACGTCTTAGCTGATGGTCTTCGTGATGCATTCGATCCGAAGATGCGCGAATAGGAGGTAGGTGTACAAAATGGAAAAACTACTAGATGTTAAAAACTTACATGTCTCCTTTGACACCTACGGTGGTGAAGTCAAAGCTGTACGCGGCGTTAACTTTGATGTGAAAAAAGGAGAAACTTTAGCGATTGTAGGAGAGTCAGGTTCCGGTAAATCCGTTACAACTAAAGCCCTTATGCACTTAATTCCAAAGCCGCCGGGTCGGATCAAAGAAGGAGAGATCCTTTTTGAAGGTCGTGACCTTGCGAAAATGAACGAGAAACAGATGCAGAAGATCCGCGGTAAAGAAATCTCAATGATTTTCCAGGATCCTATGACTTCTCTGAACCCGACGATGAAAGTTGGAAATCAGATCATGGAAGGTCTGATCAAACACCAAAAAATGAGTAAGCCTCAGGCTCGTAAACGTGTCATGGAATTACTTGAGCTTGTAGGTATTCCAGATGCTGAAAACCGTATGAAACAATATCCACACCAGTTCTCGGGTGGTATGAGACAGCGTGTCGTTGTTGCCATTGCCTTGGCTTGTAATCCTAAACTGTTGATTGCCGATGAGCCTACAACAGCCTTGGATGTAACGATTCAGGCGCAAATCCTGGAGCTTATGAAAGATATTCAAAAGAAAACAGATTCAGCGACCATTTTCATCACGCACGACCTGGGTGTTGTAGCAAACGTTGCTGACCGAGTAGCGGTTATGTATGCGGGGAAAATTGTGGAAGTCGGCACGGTAGATGATATATTCTACAATCCACAACATCCGTACACATGGGGATTATTAGGCTCTATGCCTTCACTTGACAGCGCGGATGAAGAGCTTTTCGCTATCCCTGGTACACCACCAGACTTAATGCACCCACCAAAAGGGGACGCTTTTGCTGCGCGTAACAAATACGCGATGAAGATCGACTTTGAACAAGAGCCACCAATGTTTAAGGTAAGTGATTCACATTACGCAGCTACATGGTTGCTGCATGAGCATGCACCAAAGATTGAACCACCAGTAACGGTGAAGAAGCGTATGGAAGGCATGGCGAATTCATCCAGCAGTTCGGAAGGTGAACGAGTATGAGTCAAGAAAAACTAGTCGAAATAAAAAATCTTAAACAACATTTTAAAACAGGCCGTCATAGTGTTGTAAAAGCCGTGGACGGTTTGAACTTCAACATCTATAAAGGGGAAACGTTCGGACTTGTTGGTGAGTCTGGTTGTGGTAAATCGACAACTGGACGTACGATCATCCGTTTGTACGATGCTACAGATGGAGAAGTCATTTTTGACGGAGAAAACGTACATGGGAAAAAATCTCGTGAAGACTTGAAGAAGTTCAACCGTGAAATGCAAATGATTTTCCAGGATCCTTATGCATCGTTAAACCCTCGTATGAAGGTTGAAGATATTATTGCAGAAGGAATGGACATTCACGGACTTGCGAAAGATGGAAAAGCCCGTAAAGCGAAAGTCCACGAGTTGTTGGAAACGGTAGGGTTGAATAAAGAGCATGCTAACCGTTACCCGCACGAGTTCAGTGGTGGTCAGCGTCAACGTATCGGTATCGCACGTGCCCTTGCTGTAGACCCGAGTTTCATCATCGCTGATGAGCCAATTTCTGCTCTTGACGTTTCCATTCAAGCACAAGTGGTTAACCTTTTGAAAAAGCTTCAAGAAGAAAAAGGTCTAACTTATTTGTTCATCGCCCACGATTTGTCGATGGTCAAATATATCAGTGATCGGATCGGCGTTATGTACTTTGGTAAAATGGTTGAGCTTGCGGATGCAGATGAATTGTACAAGCACCCAATTCATCCCTATACACAGTCTCTACTATCTGCCATTCCATTACCTGATCCGGATTACGAACGTTCTCGTGAGCGTTTCACGTATGATCCTACGAAACATGATACGAGTGAAGAACCTGAGTTCCGGGAAGTACGTCCTGGTCACTTTGTTCTTTGTACCACAAAAGAATTCGAACAGTACCAACGTGAGCACGGTACCGGAGAATAATATGGTGAAAAGGCTCTGTCGAGGTGACAGGGCCTTTTTTTACCTATGTTTAGTACAATTGTTGTGCTATAGGGAAAAATTATGAAAAATTGTCAGAGAGCTCTGTTATAAATGGTCTTCCTCTTTTATAATAAAGATTAGAAGAAATTAGGATAGGAGTAGGATGCACATGGGGAAAAGACAACTATGGATGATGATTTTCACGGGGGTTCTCCTTTTCGGAATGATGGGGTCATTACATATCGTGAAGGCGGAAGATGGAGAAGGAACGAAAGAGGTCGCCATGCTTACGAAAAAACAATCGGGTTTGAAGGAATTAACCGTTCCTAGTCCAGCGGCAAGATTTACATATAACTCTGGATTGACTTTTGAATACCCAGATGCCGTTAGAGGTATTTTTGTTACGGGGCCTTCCGCAGGTGGAGCGAAGATGGCGGAGCTTACGAAACTTGTCGAAGATACAGAACTGAACGCGATGGTCATTGATATAAAAGAGGATAACGGGAACATCACGTTCGAGCCAGAAGAAGGTTCTCCTTATGCGGACGTTGCCGAGGGATTTATTGATGATCCTCGTGCTATGTTAGAAGAGCTTGAGGAAAAAGGAATCTATCCAATTGCTCGTGTCGTTGTATTTAAGGACAGCTTACTAGCTGAAAAACGCCCGGACTTATCTTTCACTCAGAATGGACAAGTTTGGAAAAACGGAAAAGGTGAATCATTCGTCAATCCATTTATGGAGGAAGTTTGGGAATATAACGTAGAACTTGCAAAAATAGCAGCAGAAATGGGTTTTGAAGAAATTCAGTACGATTATGTCCGCTTCCCAGAAGGTTTTGGAAGCCGTGACGATGTTCTCGAGTACGGCCAAGGGAAGTACGGAGATATGGATATGGACAATGTCCAAAAACGCGTGCAGGCCGTTACAGATTTTGTCGAATATGCCAGTAAAGAGTTGGAATACTATGGTGTTGATGTCTCTGTAGATATCTTTGGCTATGCAGCAACCATTACAGAAGCACCTAACATCGGACAGAACTTTTCAAAGATTTCATCAAATGTTGATGTTATTTCATCTATGATTTATCCAAGTCACTGGGGGCCGTATTTTGGAATCTCCAAACCGGATACTGAACCTTACCGTCTAATAAGTGAATACGCAAAAGTCGAGAACGAGGTATTGGGAGCATTAGAGAATTCTCCAACCTCGCGCCCTTGGCTGCAGGATTTTGAAGCTCCATGGCTTTATTCTGGACCTACGAAGCAATATGGAAAAGCAGAAGTGGAAGCTCAAATTCGTGCCTTAAACGAAAACGGGATTGACGAATTCCTTCTATGGAATGCTGGAAACAATTACACGAAAAACGTAGACTATACACCCTTAGATTAGTAAAAAGGTGTGGGATCAAAAAGATTCCACACCTTTTTCTTTATTGAAGATAATGGCAGGATTCTTGAAGACTTGATTTCGAGATGTTTCGGGTTTCGTTTGCCGTATTGAGCGGTGGGGGTGGTTGGGAAGCAACTCGCTTTCCTGTGGGGGAGCGCGGAGCTTCCTCGGGCTACCGCCCTGCGGGATCTCGCCTGTCTCCTTCTCCCACGGGAGTCTCGCAGCTTCTCAACCACCCCATTCGATGCAGGAGGAAACGAACCCTCTCACTGTGAGAGGGTGCCTTCCACTATCCTGGTGTTTTAAGCATAAAGCGCACTATAACAACCTTTTCGCATACGTAATAGCGTTCTTGGGAGTTGATTCCCTCCAATTACCATGTGCATAAAAGCAGCTTATTCCGGATGTAGTTTCGAGATACTTATATGGCAAAGGGGCGGAGGGGAATGGCGAGACTCCTGCAGGAAAAAAGTGCATGGTGAGACCCCACAGGACGTAGTCCGAGGAGGCTCACCGCGCTCCCGCGGAAAGCGAGCTATTCCCCGCAGCCCTCACCCACTCACCAAAAGTCTCGAAACTGAGTCTTCTAGAATAGGGAGCTGAGCTTATCTGGAATATCAAAAGGTAAAGAAGGGGGACGTTTTTTCGGAGCTATTTTAGGAAATGGATAAATAGAGCATATCTTATAAGAATCCTCCACATTCTATACACAGCTGACGCTACAAATGCAAAAGAAAGTGTATAGAATAGCATTTAACAACTGAATGATTATTCGGTATAATAGAAGATGACTAATGATAAGGGAGTAGATCAATGAATTGGTATGAGAAGTTGAACGAGTATTTCCCAGTAGAGGAAATGAAATCAAAAGAACACATGGAAGCATTATTGAAAGAAAAAAGTGATGTGTACTACAAAGATGAAGGAGAACACCACGTCCTTATGTACGCGGAATTTGATTCTTTTCTTTTCATCGACTATGTATACGTTTCCACTGCTTCACGTGGTCAAGGACTTGGTCATAAACTCATCGAAAAAATGAAGGCGAAAGGGAAGCCGATCATCCTGGAAGTCGAACCTGTCGATTATGATGACTCGGATACTGAAGCAAGACTCCGCTTTTATCAGCGTGAAGGATTTAAGCACGCAAAATCCATTGGTTACACAAGACGCTCTGTTGTTACAGACGAACTCAATCAAATGGAAATCCTTTACTGGTCTCCAGAAGATGCGTCTGAGGAACAAATTTATGAGCAGATGAAAGAGATGTACACAGAAATCCATACGTATAAGGATAAAGAATTCTACGGAAAATCCTATCAGCCTGTCGATGAAGTGCTGACTCATGATGAAGAGCGTGATATGGAAAACATCCTAAAAGAACTGGATAAAACAAAAAACTGATCACATATACCCACCGTTAATTAAGGTGGGTATTTTCAATGGAAGGCTATTAGTTGAAAATAGAATAATTTTATATTTTCTCTAAAAAAGAGGTTTAACCTTATATATAACGTGGTATAAGAACATGGAAACGATTTATAATTGCTTTCTGTAACATATGTTCGTGTTTTTATAGATGAAACTTGACAGGTGTGTTATAGTAGAATCATGGTTAGATTATATTGATTACAAATAAAATAAGCAATTAAAGTTCTACCATAAAATATTGAGGAGTGAAGTTTCTGTATGGTTACACTTTATACCTCACCAAGTTGTACATCATGTCGAAAAGCTAAAGCATGGCTGGAAGAGCACGATATTCCTTACACTGAACGAAACATCTTTTCCGAGCCGCTAACGTTGGATGAGATTAAGGAAATTCTCCGTATGACGGAGGATGGAACGGAAGAAATCATCTCTACACGCTCAAAAGTTTTCCAAAAATTGAAGGTGGATTTCGATCAGCTGCCGATGCAAGATCTTTTTGACTTGATTCAGGAGAACCCTGGTTTGTTACGTCGCCCAATTATTTTGGATGACAAACGACTGCAGGTAGGTTATAACGAAGATGAAATTCGACGTTTCTTACCTCGAAGTGTACGCACATTCCAATTGAAAGAAGCTCAACGCTTAGTCAATTAATAAATGAAAAAGCTGTGATGGTGATCAAACCATCACAGCTTTTTTATTCCCTTATTCTTACTTAGAAAATGGGTGATTTTTTGTTAGACTGCCGTGCCTTTTCTTTTGTTGGAAAAATAACCTAAAGTAATGACTGCAATAACCATAACCACTGCAAACCACTGATGGATGAGTGGATAATCTTCCATATACTGCAGGATATAGCGGTCTTCCATTACCATCTCGGCAGCTGTGTAAGCTAAAATCCCAGCGCCGAAATAAATGAGGAGTGGAAACTTGTCCATGAGCACGAGGATGATTCGGCTTCCCCAAACGATGATAGGTACAGATACGAGAAGCCCGATGATGACGAGAATGATGTTGTTGTGAGAGGCTCCAGCTATGGCAAGTACATTGTCAAAACCCATCACGATATCAGCAAAGACAATTGTTTTTACAGCAGCAGCCAGGCTGTCACCTGCTTTGATGTGATCGTTCTCTTCTGTATCAGTTAGCAGTTTCATGGCAATATAAAAGAGAAGCAATCCTCCGATTAATTGAAGGAAAGGGATTTGGAGAAGATAAAGAGCAACCATAGTCAAAAGGACTCTGGCAGCGATGGCTAAGCCTGTCCCGAGAAGAATCGCTTTGTTTCTTTGCTCAGGGGGTAAATTGCGGCTGGCCAGTGCTATGACTACGGCATTATCACCGCCAAGAATGATATCAATACTGATAATGATGAGTAATGGTTCAAGCAAGTCCCAGTTCATTGAAAAATCCTCCTGCTATGTAGTGACAAACCTAAGGGAATAAGCTAAAATATAAAGTCAATCAACCGAATGAGGGCCTATTTCCATGTTTATTCATGACACAAATGGTTATATGCTGAAATCGAGCATTTTGTTTTCAAAACAGCCTTTGCTGTCATACAATAGAAGTACATCAACCCTTATTTCCACACATCATGACGGTTGAAGCTTTGGCCTAACGGGTAAGGTTTTATAAGCTACGCAAGGGTGAGTGTTCCCTTCCCCCTTAAAACATGACAAGAAGGGAGAGAAACGTATGGAAATCGAACGCATTAATGAAAATACCGTTAAATTTTACGTAACATATCAAGACGTAGAGCAAAGAGGTTTCGACAGAGAAGAAATCTGGTATAACCGAGAACGCAGTGAACAGCTTTTTTGGGAAATGATGGATGAAGTGAACGATCAGGAAAACTTCCAGGCGGATGGTCCATTGTGGATTCAGGTCCAGGCGATGGACAAAGGACTAGAAGTGATCGTGACTAAGGCTCAAGTATCCCAGGATGGCCAAAAGCTCGAACTTCCGAATGAGGACGGTAAGGCAATTGATGTTCCAGTGGATGAAAAACTGGAGTCACTGCTTGATGATAAATTCCAATCTTCCGAAGACTATGATCAAAGAAATGAATACGATGAGGATCAGGAGGATTCAGATGAACCTCTGACGTTCACACTCAAATTCAATGATTTTGAAGATGTGATCCAACTGAGCCACTACGTATTACCAACTGAATCCATGGAGCAGCGCTTATTCCATTTTGAAGACCGCTACTATTTATATATTCAATTCAATGATGAAAATATGAGTGATGATGACCAAGAAAATGTGTTGAGTCAACTTATGGAATACGGACATGAGTCATCCCTTACGATTCACAGGTTGGAGGAGTATGGAAAAACGATATTCAGCGAGCAGGCATTGGAATCAGTGAAAGAATATTTTCCTGTCGATTAATTCGACGAGCACACCACCACGTGTGCTTATTTTTTTGTCTTAAATGATATTTATTTACTTCAAAATTGTGGGCCATTTAAATGAAGACTCAGTTTTGGATACTCAGGCTATTTCCCTAAGGTTTGACAGCGGTTCGAGGTTCGAATCCGGTAAGTTAAGCAGGATTATTGGGGCCTTGTGTCGAATAAAAGGACATAGGAGGTGATCAAGCAGGTGTTGTATGCTTTAGATACAAATGGAGATTTACAATCTTTGTACCAGCTGACGCAAGCGGAAATAAATTTGGCAAGGAAGAACCCCTATTTTTGTCCTGTCTGTCATGAAATGTTGCAAATACGGTCGGGGACACGGACGGTTCCTCACTTTTCCCATCTTCCCAAAAGCAATTGTACTGTGCTAAAAGGAGGGGAGACTGTCGAACATGATCGAGGGAAATGGCAGTTGTTTACATGGTTGAAGCATCAAGGGTATGAGGTTCAGCTGGAGCAGTACTTGCCAGAGATTAGACAAAGACCGGACTTATACTTAATGGTCAATGATAAGAAAATCGCGATTGAGTATCAGTGTGCTTCTGTCCCCAAGCGCGAAATCAAAAAACGAACCCTCTCCTACTGGGACGCAGGAATTTTTCCTCTCTGGATTCTTGGTGCAAAACACCTTCAATCCTCAAACTCCAATCATTGTTCTCTCAGTGATTTTACCCGCTCTTTCCTTTATTACTTAAATGATGATTATCACTTATATTTCTTTCATGCTTCAAAAAATATCATCTGCGTGCTTTCAAATGCCAAATCCGCAGGTGGACGCCGGGTCTTTGCTAATACTTTCTCCTCATCTTTAACTAATCTTAGTTTTGCTCAGTTATTTTCCTCTGTACCATATAGTCACGGAGAAGGGCATTTCTTAAGAGAAGTAGAGAGATTATGGTATAAAAATCGGACGGTTTATCAGAGTCAGGTAAGTTCTGAAGAACGTCAATATCGTCAGTATCTTTACTTAAGGGGTTATCACTTCTCGTTAATCCCGAGTATTTGTTATTTGCCTGTGCCCGCCCAAGTTCAATCTGTAATGAGGCCGTATGTATGGCAAACCCGTCTTTTCCTGGATCATTTCTTTCACCTTCCTATAGGTTCTCCTATCGAATTTCCCTTCCTGAAGATTTCTTCGACTCCAAACGGATATGTCCCTCATTTAAGCCAACAATATTTAGACTTACTTACTCAATTAAATATCATAGAAAAAACAGGGAAGAATAATTATATCAAGAGCAAACAGGTCCCCTTCCATAAACGAGTGGAGGATGCGCTGGAAGATGACCGTAGGACGTTGGAACAGTTGAAAAATTTACAAAGAATTAAGATTTAAGAAGGGATTTGCACCTCAATCGAGAAATTTTTAGGGTGACGAATTATTTTGAAGGAGGATGTTGAATGTCGTCTGCGAAAGAACTACCAAAAAGAGAAGATATACCTGTTGATAAAACATGGGACCTTGAAGCCATGTTTGCCACAGATGAAGAATGGTATAAAGAATTAGAAGAAGCGAAGGAGCTGCTTCCTGAATTAGAAAAGTACCAGGGTAAACTGGGGGAATCGGCGGAACAGCTATATGAGCTTCTTTCCTTTCAAGATAAAATTTCACATAAAATTGGCTTGTTGTACACTTATGCCCATATGAGAAATGACCAGGATACAACGAATGCTCATTATCAGGAGATGAATGCAAAGGCTGAGAACTTATACACGAAGATCGCCTCGGCTATGAGTTTTATCGTTCCAGAGATTCTCGCTCTACCTGAAGGGAAAGTGAAAAGCTTTATTGAATCTTATGAGCCCTTAGAGCTATATGAACATACACTCGATGAAATCACACGCCAACGAGCTCATGTATTGAGTGAGAAAGAGGAGAAATTGTTGGCTGGATTTTCTGAGATTGGTGCCAACCCTTCACAAACTTTCGGTGCCTTAAATAATGCGGATCTCACTTTTCCAACTATAAAAAATGAAAAAGGAGAAGAGGTCGATCTAACTCACGGGCGCTATATCAATTTTCTGAAGTCAGATGATCGGGAAGTGAGAAAATCTGCGTTTGATGCCATGTACGATACGTTTGGGTCGTTCAAGAACACATTTGCCTCCACACTCGGAGGACATGTGAAGAAGAACAATTTCAACGCGTCTGTAAGGAAATATGACCGGGCAAGACAAGCCAAACTGGATAGCAATAATATCCCCGAATCGGTTTATGATAACTTGCTCGAAGCAGTAAACGAAAGACTTCCTCTCTTGCATCGCTATGCAGAGCTTCGAAAAGAAGTGCTGGACCTTGATGAAGTTCATATGTATGACTTGTACACTCCACTTGTGAAAGATGCAGAGATGGAAGTTACGTACGAAGAAGCTCAGGACTTGGTCATCAAAGGCTTGGAGCCGTTGGGTGAAGAATACGTTAATATCGTTAAAGAGGGGTTTGAAAATCGCTGGATTGACGTAGAGGAGAATAAAGGGAAGCGAAGCGGTGCTTATTCATCCGGCCATTATGGAACAAACCCATATATTCTTATGAACTGGCAGGATAATGTAAATAATTTATTTACGTTAGCTCATGAACTCGGCCATTCTCTTCATAGCTATTATACGCATCAAAACCAGCCATATCGCTACGGTAACTACTCCATTTTCGTGGCAGAGGTAGCTTCTACATGTAATGAAGCCCTTCTCAATGACTATATGATTAAGAAGACAAATAGTGAAAAAGAGAAGCTTTATTTATTGAACAACTTTTTAGAAGGCTTCCGTGGTACGGTTTTCCGCCAGACGATGTTTGCGGAATTCGAACACGAGATTCACGTTCAAGCCCAGAACGGCGAGGCTTTGACAGCTGAAAAACTGACAGAAATTTATTATGAGCTAAATAAGAAATACTTTGGCGAGAATATCGTCATTGATGAAAAAATTGGTCTTGAGTGGGCACGTATTCCGCATTTCTATATGGGATATTATGTGTACCAGTACTCTACTGGTTATGCAGCCGCACAGGCATTAGCAGGACAAATCCTTGAAGAAGGAGAACCAGCGGTTGAACGCTATAAAAACTTCTTGAAGGCGGGCAGCAGTGACTATCCGATTGAGGTCCTAAAGCAGGCTGGAGTCGATATGACATCGAAAGATCCCATATTATCAGCATTGGATGTTTTTGAAGAAAAATTAAATGAAATGGAACAACTTTTGAAAAAATAACACAGATTAACCCACAGAATAAAAGGTTCTGTGGGTTTCTTTATTTAAAGCCGCGAAATGTTTTCTTGTGGGATGGTATGGATAAAATGAGATAAATCGCAATGAACAATAAGGGCGAACTGATGTAAATGGGATATAAATTCATGAGTGCGAACAAGTGGAAAGCAGCAAGAAATAAAATACTAATTATGAAAAATAGGATTACCCAAATTTTCATCTCCACACACACCTCCATGGTTCATTTTATGGAGAGGAATGGATTCGCATGACTCCTTGCCAAAGAAAAAACTCCCGCTTCCGGGAGTTTAATCAACTTTCGATATATTGCCAAAAAGCTCCATGCTTCACGGGGATTTCCCGCACTTTTTGTTTCAGTACAAGCTTTTTCATTTCTCGTTTCGCTTCTTGTTCTGTCCAGTCATACACAACCGCTATTTCTTTGTTGGCAACGAAGCGATAGTGTTGCAAGAAATCCTCCAAAGCTGGTTTTATTCCTGGCTTTGGATCTTTTTGTAGCATTTCTTTCAACACTTTCACATAAACGTCGTACGTGTATAATCCTGTGATTTTCAAGCCAGCATCTTCTTCTGATTCGTTAAAGACGACAATGGTAGGAGTGGAATCCACATCCATCTCATGAGCTAATTTCAAGTCACACTGTAAGGCTCTTCGTGCAGCCTCTCCATGGAGATCTTTTTTGAATTCAGAAACATCAAGACGGGACTTTTCAGCACACTCGATTAAAACCGATTCATCTGAAATGTTCTGTTTTTCCAAGAAAACATATTCCTGTACTTTTCGTAAGAAGCGCATTCCAGCCTTTTTTCCTTGTAATTCAGCAGCTTTTACAGCAAGAGCTGTGGCAAACGGGGAGGATACAGGGTTTTCGAGCCATACATCCCCGTCACAGCACATGCCTGTACGTGACCCGGTCTTGTCCCACGCCTCTTTCAAGTTTTCAGGCTTCTTTATTTTATTCTGGTGTAAAGAAGATAGCTTCCCGCTGATGATCGGCCGGAGAGTAAAGAAGCGTCCGTATTCGATCGTGAGCTTTTTGAGGAAGGGTTCCAGTGACCAGCATTCGGGGCATAAGGGATCAATAAAAACATAGATCTCAATCGGTCGTTTCAGTAAATCGAAAAAACCGCTCGCTGTTCCAGTTGTATCACTGTCACTGTTTAAACTTTTCCAACTCACATCGATTCTCCTTTCTCATCTTCTGGTGAATTCATCATATGGTTTGCTGTCATCGTAAGCCTTTCAAACATAAAAGAACGATGCGGTTCTTGAATATCAACCTCATTCATGGCACCGGACATGCAGGATAACCATGCATCTCTTCTTGTAGGTGTGATTTTGAAAGGCAGGTGTCTTGCCCGTAACATCGGATGACCATGTTCCTCCACATAGAGTGGAGGGCCACCGAAGAACTGGGTTAAAAATTGCTTTTGTTTTCGTATGGTTTCTGTAAGATCGTCCGGAAAGATCGGAATTAAATCCGGGTGTTCACTCACACGTTTATAAAAAGCTTCGACAAGCTCATCGATTTTTTCTTTACCAATTTCCTCAAAAAACGTTTCTCGTTGTTGCATAGCATCCCTTCCTGTCTGTTCATCATTTTAGCAATGAGGGCTAGAGAACGGCAACTATTCTGATTGCAGTCGCTTTCTGTCGTAGAAACGTTTGATCTTATTATCTGTTTCACGGTTCGGAATATTGCATACATGCAGGATTTCTTCGATCACTTTTTTCCCGGTCTCTTTAGAACCGGCTTCTACTTCCAGCTCATAATCTTCCTTGTCATAATAAAGGCTGTGGTCAAGGACGACGGTAGCCTCTTTGTAGGCAAGTTCTTTTCGTCTCGTTGTAAGAGAACCGAGGTAGTGAAGATTTTCAAGGGATATACCAAGGTCATCCAGTTGCTTGGATACATGAGGCTTTTCTGTCATTTTGTTTTGAATCCAAAGATTGGCTTCTTCTTCTGTAAGCGGATCATGAGTTTCAAGCAGACCTTCTGCATGTGGCTGCTTCAGCGTCAATGTCCATTGACCTTGTTTTTGACGTATTCTTAAAGCGGCTCCTTGCTGCTTTAGATTTAGGTCTTCTGTTTCAAAATAATAATTGGTTTGTTCCATGAGTTCAACTGATTTGAATGGTAAAAAATGATAAACCTTTTCATATTCGTCTTCTGTTAATAAGTTTTTAAACTCGATTTCAATTTCCTGTGCCATGGTTAAGACCTCCTGATCGTAGTATAATGTCAGGCGCTCTGCTTATTCTGCAGGCTAACTTTATGATACAATGAATGATGAACAAAACGCACATATTTACTATGAAGATTGGATACATAAAGGTGGTTGCTTGATGAATTGGGATATATTTATAGCACCTTATGCACAAGTTGTGGAAGAATTAAAAATTAAATTAAAAGGCATGCGCCGGCAGTTTGAATATGAGGAAGAACAATCCCCTATCGAATTTGTAACCGGACGCGTCAAGCCGAAATCAAGCATTATTGAAAAGGCTAGACGAAAAGCCATTAATCCTGAAAACATCGAAGAAGAACTGCAGGATATAGCTGGAGTGAGAGTGGTCTGTCAATTCGTTGATGACATTTATGCGGTTGTCACCATGCTTCGGAACCGCCATGATTTTGAAATCGTAGAAGAGAAAGATTACGTTTCAAGGAAAAAGGATAGTGGGTATAGATCCTTCCATGTCATTATTCGTTACCCGGTGGAAACCATTCATGGAGAGAAAAAAGTATTGGCAGAAATACAGATCCGCACCCTTGCCATGAACTTTTGGGCGACCAATGAACACTCATTAAATTATAAGTATTCGGGGAAAATACCATCAGAAATCAAATCACGTCTCAAACGTGCCGGTGAGGCTGCCTTTCAGCTCGATGAAGAGATGTCCAAAATAAAAAGCGAGATCCAAGAAGCACAACGAGCGTTTCTAAGAAAAGAAGAACAAAAAAAGAACCCTAGAAAAACTTAAAGGAGTGGGTGGACGATGAAGTTCTCGATCCTTTCTAAAGGTGATCAAAAATCGAACGAAATCCGTTCGAAAATCAAGAACTACTTGACGGAGTTCAAGTTGGAATACAATGAAGATGAACCAGATCTTGCCATTTCTGTCGGTGGGGATGGCACATTGCTGGAGGCTTTCCATACGTATGTTCACCGATTGGATAAAACAGCTTTTATAGGAATACATACCGGCCACCTCGGTTTTTATGCAGATTGGATGCCGGAAGAATTAGAAAAGCTGATCATTGAGATTGCGAAGACACCGTTTCAGGTGGTCGAATATCCACTCCTTGAAGTTACCATCCGCCCGAAAAGCGGGGGAGAAGAGGACCGCTACCTTGCGCTGAATGAGTGTACGATCAAAACGTCAGAAGGTTCGGTGGTTATGGACATTGAAATTAAAGGAGACCATTTCGAGACGTTCCGTGGAGACGGTCTTTGCGTGTCTACACCATCCGGGAGTACCGCCTATAATAAAGCGCTGGGAGGAGCGATTCTGCATCCTTCTCTTGAAGCCTTCCAAATTGCTGAAATGGCTTCGATCAATAACCGTGTGTTCCGAACGATTGGGTCTCCATTGATTTTACCTAGTCATCATACGTGCATGTTCAAGCCGAAGCATGACCGCAGTTTTCTTTTTACGATCGATCACATCACTCGTACCTATAAAGACGTAAAATCGATTCAATGCCGCGTGGCCGAAGAAAAAGTCCGATTTGCAAGGTTCCGTCCATTTCCTTTCTGGAAACGTGTCCACGACTCCTTTGTAGCTGATGACTACTCAGACTAATGTGACAAAGAGGTGGCAGGTGACAGAGGCTTACGCTGGTTACTCCATTCGGGAATTTCTGTTACAGGCGGGTGAGTTTTCCCGACAATTGCTCAAGAAAGTTCGGATGGACGGTATGGTATTCATAAATGGAACTCAGGTGGAGATGTGGCGCCCGTTAGATACAGGGGATGAAGTCCTCCTCGTTTTTCCTGAAGAAGAAAAAGGAGCGATCTTTCCTCACCAGGGGACTTTACCGATCGTATTTGAGGATGATGATGTCATGGTCCTCGACAAGCCTGCAGGCATCCCAGTGGTACCTCCTTTTGACCAAAAAGAGCCTTCAATTGCAAGTTACTTGCTTTTTGAATATGAAAAAAGAGGGTACCCCTGTACGGCCCATATTGTCACGAGGCTGGACAAAGATACTTCTGGATTGATGTTGATTGCTAAACACGCCTATAGTCATTGGCTTCTAACTAAGAAATTGGACTTGATTTCACGACAGTACGTTGCGGTTGTCGAAGGAGAATTTCGTGAAAAGGAAGGCCTGATTGATGAGCCAATCGGCCGTGCAGAAGACTCCATCATCCGAAGAGTTGTATCTCCAGAGGGAAAGCCTTCAAAAACTCAGTACCATCTGATTAATCAGGAGAAAAATTATTCCCGAATCCGCTTTAAACTCCTCACCGGTCGGACGCACCAAATTCGTGTCCATATGGCTCATAGGGGATATCCTTTAGCTGGTGACACGTTATATGGCGGGGAAAAAGTAGATGGGATGGATGGTCAGGCCTTGCATTGTGAGCGGCTTCATTTCATTCATCCATGGACGAAGAAAAAGATGACCTTTACATCAGAACCACCGAAACATTGGGAAGAATTTGCTTGAGAAGCATGTGTTCGATTCTATTAAAAAGCAGGAGCCACGAGTGCTCCTGCTTTTTAATATCTGAACTTTTCTTCTACGAAAGGCATGCTTGATGGTACACTGATGATTTTTTCTTCAGGCAGTCGAAAAGCGGTCAACTTGCCTCCGAACACACACCCTGTGTCTATATTAACGGTTTTATTAACAAAACGGGGTTCACGGACTGGAGTATGTCCATAGATGATCCATCGATCTCCGGTGTAATGCTGGGCCCAGTCTCGTCTGACGGGACGACCGTCCGGCAGTTTTTCACCAGTAATGTCCCCATAGAGCACGAACGTTTCGATACTTTTACTTTTATGACCGATGTCTTCCTCGCGGATCCCGGCATGAGCAACAACAGCATCAACATCTTCCAAAATTAAGTGCAGAGGGGATTGCTCATACAAATGCTTGAATTGTTTTTTTACATCCATCTGTTCTTGTTTAGATAAGGTACGGTATTCTGCAGCGGTCGTCTCCAATCCATGCTTTTCTTGGACAGGATTCCCTAGAAAAAAACGATACAATTTGTTGCAATGATTTCCCGGGACATAATGGGCTCCTTTTTCTGTAACTAGACGATAGACGAAGGTTATGCACTCCACGGATGAGGGGCCCCGGTCAGTGATATCTCCCACGAACACAGGAGTTCTTCCTTCGGGGTGCTGCGGGAGACCTTCGCTCCATTCATAGCCGAGTTCTTCAAACAGTTGTTTTAACTCATCGAAGCAGCCGTGGACGTCCCCGATTATGTCGTAGTTCATGGTCATTCTCCTTTTGTTATTCAATAATTGTTTTGATGCTGTCCTATATATGGAAGATATTTTTCCCAAGCCTTCGTAATACTAAACATACGGGGAGTTTATTCCCTAACCTGGATTTCTTCTGTTAAACTACATTTATGTGAGGAATTTGGCTGTTAAAAATTGAGTGACTTTCGTTGACAAACATGTGTATCGCCATTAAGATTAAACGGTCAAAAACGAAATAGACACTGGGGAGGGTTGCTTATGGAACACTTAGATGACCAGGAGCGCCAAGAAGTTTGGACGAATATTAAAGATGCTTTGTTCAATGATCACATCGACCAGTTCCGTGCAGAATTTCTCGAACTGCATCCATATGACCAGGCCCGGATCTTTGAAGATTTGGATAAAGAAATCCGGATGCAAATTTACACCTACCTCTCTCCAGAAGAGGTTGCAGATGTCATGGAGCACATCGACTATGATGAGATTGAACCTTTCTTTACTGAAATGGAACCGACTTTTGCTGCGCAAGTCTTCGCTGAAATGTCAACGGATGATGCTGTTGATATTTTAAACGAATTAGATAAAGATAAAGTGGCGAGTTTCTTGACGATCATGGATGATGATGCAGCTGACGAAATCAAAGACCTGCTTCATTATGAAGAGAAAACCGCTGGTTCCATAATGACAACAGAATTTGTTGTCGTTAAAGCCGGTATGACGATCAAGGAAGCGATGGTTCATCTGAGAACAGAAGCCCCGGACGCCGAGACGATTTATTACACGTATGTCATTAATGAAGATAAACGGCTCGTCGGTGTTATTTCGTTGAGGGATTTGATTATATCTGAAGAAGAATGGCTGATATCCGACGTTATGAATGAACGAGTGGTATCGGTCTCAGTCGGTGAAGACCAGGAAGAAGTGGCACGTATGGTGCGCGACTACGACTTTCTTGCCTTACCGGTCGTTGATTTCCAGGACCATCTCCTTGGAATCATTACCGTCGATGACATTATGGACGTCATGGAAGAAGAAGCAAGTGATGATTATTCTAAACTTGCGGCCGTTTCTGACGTTGACAGCCCTGATGACAATGCTTTTGCCTCAGCCAAAAAGCGTTTGCCCTGGCTTGTCATTCTCCTCTTTTTGGGAAGTCTGACAGCCAGTCTCATTGGGCGTTTTGAGGACACCTTGGATCAAGTAGCTATCCTCGCTATTTTTATTCCGCTGATTGCCGGAATGGCAGGAAATACTGGAACGCAGGCACTAGCCGTTGCTGTCCGCGGTATTGCTACCGGGGAAATTGAAAAGCAAGGAAAATGGAAAATGATGATGAGAGAAGCAGGAACCGGTATTATTACTGGGCTCTCTTGTGGTGTATTGATCACTCTCATTGTATATATATGGCATGAAAACTTCTTTTTAGGCGTATTAGTCGGATTGTCCATCTTTATGACCTTGGTTGTAGCAACATTGGCTGGCTCTCTCGTTCCCCTTCTTATGCATCGTTTAAAGATCGACCCAGCTGTTGCCTCAGGTCCATTCATTACAACGGTGAATGACTTGATCTCCATTTTGATTTACTTTGGACTCGCGACAGCTTTCATGAATTTATTGATTTAAGGAAGGAGGGCGAGTATGGAACATGGTGCATCAGTAACTTCTCTAGTTATTGTAATTATCGCAGCATTCATAACTCCCATCTTACTACACCGTTTTAAATTGAATATCATTCCGGTTGTAGTAGCAGAAATCATCGTAGGATTAATCATCGGTCAAAGTGGATTTGATATTGTAGAGCAAGGAAGCTGGTTAGAGATCTTGTCTACATTAGGGTTCATTTTCTTGATGTTCCTCAGTGGATTAGAAATTGATTTTTCTATATTTGCAAGTAGAAAGAAGAAAGCTAAGCCGGAAAACCAGGGGACAGGTGCTCCGAACCCAGTATGGGTGGCGACCACTGTCTTCATTGGGATCTTCGTCATATCTCTGGCACTTTCTTATTTATTCGTGTTGGCAGGTTTCATTGACAATGCCTTTTTGATGACACTGATCATTTCTACCATTTCATTAGGTGTAGTCGTGCCGACGTTGAAGGATGCCCAAATGATGAAGACGACGATTGGTCAAACCATCCTCCTCATTGCGGTCATCGCCGACTTGGTGACCATGATTTTGTTAGCTGTTTTCGTATCCATTTATGGAGAGAGCGGTGGAAACACATGGTTACTGCTCATACTTTTTGCAGCGGGTGTCCTTTTCTATTACATCGGCAAAAAGTTTCGTCATCAGTCGTTCGTGGAGACGATGGCCAAAGGGACGATCCAGATCGATACACGTGCTGTGTTCACACTCATCCTTCTGCTTGTCGCCTTATCTGAGACTGTTGGAGCAGAGAATATCCTTGGTGCTTTCTTAGCAGGTACGCTGGTTTCCTTGCTGTCTCCTAACCCAGAGATGGTCAAGCGTCTGGACAGTTTCGGTTATGGATTCCTAATTCCAATCTTCTTCGTTATGGTTGGTGTGGAAATTGATATTTGGAGCCTATTTACTGATTCACGTGTGCTCATATTGATTCCACTGTTATTTATCGCCTTACTCGTCTCGAAGATTGTTCCTGCTTTAATATTGAGTAAGTGGTATGATAAGAAAACCGTTTTTGGATCAGGTTTTATCCTTACTTCCACACTCTCTCTTGTGATTGCGGCAGCTGCCATCGGGAAGCGGGAAGGAATGATCGATGACCAAATGGAAGGCGCCCTGATCTTAGTGGCTGTCCTGACATGTCTAGTGGCACCGATCGTCTTCAAAAAGGTTTATGGACGATTTGAAGACGAAGACCGTAAGACGGTCGTTTCCTTTATCGGTTCTAACCGCATGACCTTACCGGTTGTTCGAGAACTGGACATTCATGCATATGAGACTCACCTTTATCATACAAAAGTGGATAAAATTGATGAACGCATCAGCCGTAATTGCTTTGATATCAAAGAGTTAGATGGCTATGATGTCGAAAAAATGAAGGAACTCGGAGTCTTTGAAGTAGACTTGATTGTCGCTTCAACGGGTGACGAAGAACGAAATGCTGAGATTGCCCGCTTTGCGAAAGAGCAAGGGGTGGAACGCGTCATTGTCCGAGTAGAGTCCCCAGACTTATCTCAGGAAATGAAAGATCTCAATATCAATGTGTTCTCCGTGTTCTTGTCTTCCAAAGCGCTCCTGAAAGCGATGATCGAAGCACCAAATGTTGTAGATATCTTAACGAAACAAGATAGTGCGCTCTATCAAATCAATATGAACAACTCGGTCTATAACGGCATCCATCTTCGTGAATTTCCATTCACCGGAGATGTCATCATGGTCCGTATCTTCCGCGGAAAAGACTCCATCGTTCCTCACGGGGATACAGAGTTGAAAATGGGTGACCGTCTGATCGTTACAGGCTCTCATGAGTATGTAGAAGAACTGAAAATGGAACTGGAATATTGTGAATGGTGTTAACCCTCAAACCGCTCCTTCTCATCACGAGAATGAGCGGTTTTTTTATCTTCCTTTAAAGTGTAGCTACCGATTGTGGAAGACTCAGTTTCGAAATAACCGGGGTTCGTTTGCCATATTGAGAGTCAGGGGTGGTTGGGAAGCAGCTCGCTTTCCTGCGGGGATGGCGGAGAGCCTCCTCGAGCTAAAGCTCTGCGGGGTCTCTCCAGCCAGTCCATTCCCGCGGGAGTCTCCCAGCTTCCCAACCACCCCATTCGTTGAATGTGAGAAACGAACCCCTTTGCCAAATTGGATTGTCTTCCACTACCCCGCTGTTTAGAAGCATAAATCGCTCTGTATCAAGCTTTCATTAACCTGGACATGGGAGTTTATTCTTACACTCCCATCAAGCTGGATAGCTAACTTATCCAAGGAGTGGTTTCGAGACACTGATATGGTAAAGTGGCGGAGGGGAATGGCGAGACTCCTACCTTAAGTGTGCAGGCGCCTCGATCAGCGGCGTATGGACTGGACTGAGCTGGCGGAGATAAAGGAAACACGAAGAACGGAGTGATTCGATGTTGACTTATCGTACAGAAGCGAGGGAAGTCTCACTAGCCGCTAGGCGCCGGAACCGGATATTGAAGAGGAAAAGAGTGCTAGGTGAGACCCCGCAGGACGGAGTCCGAAGAGGCTCAGGCGCGCTCCCGCGGAAAGCGAGCTATTTCCCGTAGCCCCACAAACTCAATAAAAGTCTCGAAGTCAAGTCTTACACAATCCTGTCATTTAATTGAAAAAGGTGAACTTCGATATCCTGATTTTGGATAGAGAATGGGCTTATGTGAGTGGAAATAGGGAAAGGATAAAGGGAGGTTTGTTTTTCAAAAGTTAATGGTTTAAAATAGGAGCAGGTACTAATAACAAATACTAATTTAGATTCTATTACCTCAAGGAGGGTGTTCAATATGAACTTTTCACTAGAAGGACGTACTTATGTCGTCATGGGAGTGGCGAACAAACGAAGCATTGCCTGGGGGATTGCCCGCTCACTTCACTCTGCTGGAGCGCGTTTGATTTTTACAGTCGCATCGGAGCGCTTCAAAAAGTCGGTTCAGGACCTTGCCGATACTTTGGAAGGTGGCGAGGAGTCACTGGTGTATGAGTGTGACGTGACAGACGATGAAGCGATCATCCAGACGTTTGAACAAATCGGTAAAGATGTAGGGACGATTCACGGCCTTGCCCACTGTATCGCATTCGCGAATCGTGAAGAATTGAAAGATGAATTCTTGAACACAAGTCGCGATGGTTTCCTCACTGCTCACAACATCAGCTCTTATTCTCTAACAGCGGTGTCTCGTGCAGCTCAACCGTTGATGACGGATGGAGGAAGTATCGTAACCCTTACTTATCTTGGTGGAGAACAAGTCGTGAAAAATTATAACGTCATGGGTGTAGCGAAGGCGAGTCTGGATGCTAGCGTCAAATACTTAGCTAACGATCTTGGTAAACATAACATTCGGGTAAATGCCATTTCCGCTGGTCCGATTCGTACACTTTCCGCTAAAGGCGTCGGTGATTTCAATCAAATTCTTAAAGTGATTGAGGAACGTGCGCCGTTAGGTCGTCCTGTTACTCAAGAAGAAGTAGGTGACACCGGGTATTATTTAATGAGTGATCTATCTCGCGGTGTGACCGGAGAAGTGATTCACGTGGACTCCGGATTCAGCATTGTCGCTTATTAATCTAAACTCAAAACCCCTTTTCTACATAGAGTAGAAAAGGGGTTTTGTCATGTGAACAAGCTTCGAAGGTGTGGCCAAACGGTTTCTTTCTTTTTTGTACCGTGGGAGGCAACAAATCGCACCACTTCCGTTAATGGAAGCACTTCTTTTCTATTAGGAACATGGATCAGTGCGAAGTGGTGATCATAGCTTCCTTGATAAGCCATGATCCATGTCATCAGCTCAAAAAATGTGGTATGCTCACCAATTTTCAAGGGAAACATTTGACTATTTCTTTGCAGGTTCAATTGTTCAGAAATGGACACTGGCAGCGGGGGAGGAGGATAGTCAGGCTCTGCAAAATAATAACCTTGCATAAGGAAGATCCCCATTTGAATTAAATGAAGACACTCGCCTTCGGTTTTCACCCCTTCAGCAATAACCCCTGCACCTAACTTCTTTCCGATATGTTGTAAAGCCTCCACCATATATTGTTTTTCACGGAATTGATCGATATGGGTAATCAGGGACCGATCGATTTTCAGGTAGTCCGGTTTCAATTCAGAAATCATTTGAAGAGAGGAATAACCTGCACCGACGTCATCGATCGCCACTTTAAATCCTTGTTTCCTATAATGTTCTAGAAGTTTTCGGAAGCTTTGAAAATCAGAAATGGCGGAGTGCTCGGTAATTTCAAAGACGATCTGGTCCGGGTTCAACCCTGTATTTTTCAAAACGGCATGGGTGAAACCCGGAATAAAAGAATCGTCATGTATGACTCATTCATGTATGAAGTGAGGACATCTTCTGATGACTTGAGTTCTCGTTGTTGAGCAAGGCTCATGAAAACACTCCTAAACAATGGTCTACACCTACCATAACAATCGTAAGATAAAAGAATCGCCGTGTTCTGTTAAATTTGTGTAAAACCATGAGAGGTTTTGTCAAATGAGGACAAAAGTGAACATGGTCTGTGACTTGGGCATATATATATAATGATGACCGAATGGAAAAGGAGAGATCTTGATGGCAGATGAAAAGCGACTTGCTAAGCAGCCGATGCTTTATATTGTCCAGCCTAAGGGCTTGAAACCAGCAGAAGTTCCAATGCAAACCAGCTTTCGAAGTCAGCGATCTTCTAAAGCAGAAGAGAAGACAGAACAGCCTCCAGCAGAAGCTCCATCGACTGAGCGCGAAATACGGATGCGCAGTCAGAACTCCCCCCACCGTCAAGAGCTTGCAAAATTGAAAACATCGGATGAACCTGAAATGAGTGGAGAAGAGAGAGGTGGAGACGCTTCAGCTGTAAGTGCAGAAGAAAAGGTGGAAAAGGATGCACCTCGAGATCGAAGGCAGCGCTTCCATGACATGACGCTAGAGGAAAAAGTTTTATATTTCTTCAATCTTTCCCCTCACGTGCCGAAAATGAAATGTGAAGTAATGACAGAGGAAGAAAACTACCGAGGGTACATTACGGATTATGTAGGTGGTGTCGTGCATATGAAAGTTTTTCAGCGTCCGTTTCAGAGGGAGATAGCATTTGAGGCCATTCAAGATATTAGACTTCTAGGGTTTTAGTAAAGTTATGAAAAAACCGCGCATCTGTGCGCGGTTTTTTATGAATCTTAAAGAGTTGCTGCTGCCGGGAGACATGTTACGTGGCAGAAGCAGTTCAAGTCTACTGTAATGCAGATTCCTGAAGCACGAAGGTTTCTGCAGCTTTGATCAGCTGGTGATTTTGGATCGAATCCTCTGTGACGGCGTGAGCCTTCAACCTCATCCTCGTCGTCATCATGCCAGCGGTCAGCAAAAAGAAGTTCAAGGATGGCACAACCATCGTGATCGACAGATTTAACTCTGAAGAAGAAGCTTCCTTTCACTTCGCAATCGTCGCCACTTCGTTTTGATCCGTAGCCTTTAAAAGGTGTGCATCCATCTTTACAGTAAAGGATGACAGGAACCGTGTCGAAGCCGGAACCTCCACCAGTGTCACCTAAAAGGTCTGCGATTGAACGCTCACAGCTTGTCGTGCAATCGTGCATGACATCATTCTGTGCATCGACGATATCTTTAAGGATATCAATCACACATGAACCTGAATCGTGTCTTTTTCCACAGCTCATTTTCTAATTTCCCCTTTCCATACGCATTGACGTATTGTCTTTACTAGAATATGAAATGTGTCCGTGTCGGTGTGGGCATTTGTCTCTTTTCTCTGAATCCGCACTTTTTTTGTCCTTCATGGGCAGGAGACTATACCCAACAGGGGCAAACACCATAGATTAGAAGTGAATTCGAATAAGGAGTGAATGGAATGTCTGATAAAAAGAAGGTCATCCATGTGAAAGACCTTGTCATTAAAGCGGATAATGTCGTCATCGAGCCCCAGCGTGACGACCGTCATAACCGTCATGACCGAGACGACCGTGTCGATCCATTTTTCGGCGGACCGAGACGACGTAGAGAAGAAGAAGCAAGAGATGAAAGTAGTTCAAGAAACCGCCGTCGTGATGATGAATCTTCCGACCGCCGTGGGGGATTTCGTTGGTTTTAAGAAAATAAAGAGTGAGCCACTACAAGGAACGTAGTGGCTTTTTCTTCATGGGAGAGAAGGAGAATGATGTTAAGTGTGATGGAGATTGTATTGCTGGCACTTGCCACTTTCCGTCTGACACGTCTCATTGTCAGAGATTACATCATGGAATGGTTCAGACGGCCTTTTATTGACGTAAAGGTCATCCAAAACGAGCACGGCGTCGAAGAAGAATGGGTGGAACCGAAGGGTTTTATCGGTGAAGGATTGAGTTGTCAATGGTGTGTCGGTGTGTGGTCTGCTTTAATTATGCTTTTCTTCTATATAGTAATTCCATATGGAGAGTGGTTGGTGCTATTGCTCGCTCTTGCCGGATTGCAATCCATCATCTATACATGGGTCGATCGACAATGACGGATAAAAAGGAAAAGACGTTGTTTGAAGTTTTAAAGGAAATCGATGTGGAAACGTCGAAAATGAATGGAATCATCAAACAACCTGAGAAGAAATTCAACGAGTGGGAAAAGGACTTTCAGGCATGGGATCGTCGTTTCTCGAAGCGGATGACGGACATGGAAAAATTTCTGACCAAACAGATGGGGAAAATGGAGCGTTTCTTTGAGTAGGAAAAAAGGGTATAGATAAAAAAAGGAGGCGTCGATATGGGATATATTCTGCCTGTGAATCATTATCAGTATCAGGATTATCAAACCAGAACGACCCAGCATGAACGTTCACCTTTTGTCCTTGAAAAAGTGTTCAAAGCTACGTTGGATCATAAAATGAAGCACAATCAAGATCGTGTGGAAGACCAGCGTGGAAGATCGATCCATATACCGAGGAATACCCATGCTGTCAACAGCGTACAACCTTCACTTCAAAGAAGCGGTACAGAGAAGATTCTTTCTAATATGACAGGAAAAGGGCGTCACTTTAGCGAAACTGTATGAAAAAGCTAAAGGAGTCGTGGATATGTCTTTTCAACAGTTGGATGAATGTTGTTATTACTATCATAGTTCCGTCAATATTGGATATGTACATCAAGGGAAGGATGGGTTACTCATCGATGCAGGGATCGATGTTTCATCCGTGAAAAAGGTGATCAAGGAGCTAGAGAAAAGAAAGCTCCCGTTGACGCATCTTTTTATTACCCATGCCCATGCAGATCATTACGGAGGGGCTCGGTTTGTTCAGGAAAAGTACAATGTACATACCGTCGCCCCTGTGTTTGAAGAAGCTATTTTAAGAAATCCTGGTCTGGAACCTCTTTATTTATTCGGAGGGAACGACCCGCTCCCAGAGTTACATAACAAATTTTTAGAAGGGCCAGCTATAAGGGTGGATGAGGTCGTGGAAGAAGGGGAGGTAGTGTTTGGTGCTTTAAGAGCGGAAGCTTACCATCTTCCTGGTCATAGTTATCACCAGTTGGCATTGAAAATTAATGACATTCTTTACGCGGCTGACAGTTATTTTAGTGTGGAGACACTAAAAAAACATAAGATTCCCTTTTTGACCGATGTCAGTTTAGCATTGGATAGTTTGGACCGCCTCACTAAAATTCCATGCAGGGGGGCGGTTCCTGGTCATGGCAAGTTCGAGGCTTCTCCTACCTTGACGATACAAAACAACATGGACTACCATGAGCAGTTGTCCGCATGGCTGCATCAATACCTTGCTGAAGAAGGCCCGGCGGCGCACGAGGTCCTCGTTAGGGCTATGTGTGAACACTACAACGTTGAAGCTCAGGGTTTGTCACAATGGCTGCTATTCAGAACGGCGGTCACTGCCTATTTAATCGGATTAAAAAAAGCGGGCCTCGTGGAGGACCGCATCATGAACAATACGTGGAGTTTTTATATTACAGACCAATAACGAATAAGTCCGGCTCGCCTTCTTTGTGTTCAGCGTACATGACTTCAGCAGGATCGGTAAAATTTTGTGCTCTTAGCTGTTCATTCAGCCACTTCTCATCAAAACCAGCTTCTTTGAGATTATCCCAAATGACCTCTCCATCACTGATGATGGTCCGAGGAAGAGGAACAGGTTGAGGGGCTAAATTCATATCGTCACGAGTGACATTTTGATACTGGGAAGCCTTCAGGACAGAAATGGTGCCATCCGTTTCGAGTACCGCATATTGAACTTCCTGGATCGAGAAAACATCCTTCGAACGTAACAAATGCTGCAGTTGATTAAGATCCAGCTTGTTTTTCTTCAGCTGATTTCGATCGATTTTTCCTTTATAAATAACGAGGGAAGGACTTCCTTCTAAAATTTTTCGTGTTCCTTTAAACTTTTCTGTGATCATCTCGGTTGAGTAGATGAGTATGCTCCATAATAAAATGGCATAACCGATATCCAGGATTCCCACTTCTTTATCATACAAAGCATTACCGACCAGTTCCCCAAGGACGAGAGCAGCGATGAAATCGAAAGCGGTAATTTGTGTGATCTGCGATTTCCCAAGCACTTTTGTCATAACAAAGAGTGCAGCAAAACCAAAAAATGTTTCCACAGTAATTTGTAAGTACTCCATAGCGTTTCACGATCCTTACCTGTAGCCTATACGGTTCATTGTAGACAAAAGGACCTTAGGATAAACGAAAAAACTCCGGAAGCCCGGAGTTTTTTCGTTTATCATTTTTTTATAATTTTTTCACCATCGTCACGTGTGGGATGCCGGCATCCATGAATGGGTCTGAAATGGTCACATACCCAAGAGACACATAGAAAGCCTCTGCATGGGTCTGGGCATTCAATTTGGCCTTGTCAAATGCATAATCACGGATTACTTCTTCCATCGACTCGATGATCTGTTTTCCGAATGATTGGCCTCGGTGTTCCTTCATGACACAAATCCGTTCAAGTTTCCCAAATCCTTGAACAAAGCGTAGTCGGGAAGCGGCGACCGGCTGTTTCCCCTCATATCCAACAAAATGGATGGCGCTATCATCAAACTCATCAATTTCTATTTCCAAGGGAACCTGTTGTTCATCTACAAAGACGACGCGTCTAACGTAGAAAGCGTCGTCTTTTTGCTGTTTATTCTTAACCTTCACAATGTCCACGGACTATCACCCTTTGCCGAGTCGGAATGTTTCATAAACACTCCATGCCCCATTTTCAAGCTGATAAAGCAACTGGAAGCGGTCGACTTTATCATTCAAGTCGAATTTCAGCATGCGCAGGCTGCCATATACATCCGAGAATTCTTCATCCGAAAGCTTTTGGGCAATTGTGATATGTGGGACAAAAGCAAAATCTTTCTCCTCTGGAAGTTCTCCTGCATGCAGCTTGTCATTCAATTCAAAAATTTCATCGGAAGGTTCAATTTTTAAGTAAATCGTATTTGTGACGGGTGAGAAAGAACTCACCTTATAAACACCATACGAAAAAGGCTGCGTGTTTTTTGCAATCTCGCTCAATTCAGGAATGATTTTGTTCTCAATTTCTTCTTCTTCTGCTTCAAACGCTTCTTTCATCGTGATATGTGGCGGAATCAACGCATAGTGGGGATCATAACGCTTGCGGTATGAATTCGCCACATCCTGTACTTTTTTTGATGGAAAAACTGCTATTCCGTATCTCATTGGACTAACCTCCTGTTTCCTTCTATATCGCTATTCCTTACCAAACATCTTCAATAAAGCACGTTCAAAATCCTTCTGCCATGTGCCCCATGTATGATCACCATCTAATTCATGATACGTATAGGCAAGCGGCTGGCGATTCAAAAACTCGCGCAGTTCACGGTTAGGAGCAAGAAAATTCTTTCTTGCTCCTTCTGTCGTTTCGACATCTGTTTCTTCCATTCCGATGGTATGATAAATGGTCAAGGAAGAAAATTCTTTGGTCGATTGCACGACCTCTTTGACATGTTCATCCACATAAGGACTCTGCATGATGACATTGCCGAAGATGTTCGGGAATTTCACCGCCGTCATTAAAGCGAGCGTGCCTGCTAAAGAGTCACCGACAAGTGTTCGTCCGCGCCCCATGCAGTAACCAGGAAACTCCTCATCCAGGAAAGGTACAACTTCGCGAATAAGGAAGTTGACGTATTCTGCTTGTTTCTTTCCGTCTGGATGGTATTTGTCCTGGCGATCATATTTGTCATTGTAATGGATGCCAATGAAAATGGTGTTCTCGATCTTTTCTTCTTTATGGAGTTTATCACTCAATGTGGCCGCGCGTCCCATCGAGTAATAATCGTTTCCATCCTGCATGATACAGAAATGGTATTTGTATAATGGAGAAGAATTCTTCGGAGTGTACACCCTCAGTGTCATTTTCTCCTGTAAGTATTGACTATCAATGGTGTATTCTGTCATGGATCCGTCTCTACCCATTTTCCTACCACCTCCTCACAGCATGGAAAGTTCCTTTAGGATTTCCCAATAAATTTTTCGTGTAAACGTTCCACTATTCATTTTATCATATAATTGTCGAAAAAGTTGAAAAGATGATAGGTGGGATTTTCAGGTAAAATGTTCTTTTATATTTATAAGATTGTTTCACTAACTGGCAGGATTGTTGAAGACTCGATTTCGAGACTTTTCGGGGTTCGTTTGCCGTGTTAAGCGTTAGGGGGTGGCTGGGAAGCTACTCGCTTTCCTGTGGGGGAGTGGCAAGCTTCCTCGGACTTCGTCCTGCGGGATCTCGCCTATCTCCTTTCTCCCACGGGAGTCTCGCAGCTTCCCAACCACCCCATTCCATGAAGGTGAGAAACGAACCCCATTCCTGTGGGAGGGTGCCTTCCACTATCCTGGTGTTATAAGCATAAAGCACTCTATAACAGGCTTTTCGTGTGCAGAATAGCGTCCTTAGGAGTTCATTCCCCTCCAATTACCATGGGCATAAAAGCGGCTTATTCCGGAAGTGGTTAAAGTGGTTTCGATATACTTATATGGCAAAGGGGCGGAGGGGAATGGCGAGACTCCTGCGGGGAAAAAGTGCATGGTGAGACCCCACAGGACGCAGTCCGAGGAGGCTCACCGCGGTCCCGCGGAAAGCGAGCTGTTCCCCGCAGCCCCCTTCCATTCACCAAAAGTCTCGAAACTGAGTCTTCCACAAAGGGGAGCTCTAGTTAAGCGAGGCAGAAATATAATGTAGTGTGAGATTGTTGACATTCTTAGTGTTTCGTAGTATATTATTCCTTGTCAGCAAATACTTATGATTACATACGATTCCGTAGCTCAGCTGGGAGAGCGCCACCTTGACAGGGTGGAGGTCGTTGGTTCGAGCCCAATCGGAATCACTAATTAAAAAAGCGAGCATTCATTATGAATGCTCGCTTTTTTTATGGTCTATAAGATTCAATGGGGACAAATGATGACATCAGGCTCATGGTTTCCTGAGCTTGTATTCTTCTATGAGTTTGGTAAGCTGAAGTCTTTGTTACAAGCTTCTGCTAATTTTTCCACTTCGTTGTTGAACCTCTTGAAATCGAGTTCATCCAATTCTTCTACTTTTACAGCGTTGATGATTGTGCTGCTGAATGTCCAAACATCTTCTTGGACAGCTTGTGACTGCGTAGCGGCAATTTTATACAAAGATTCAAGGACACTATTCATGACAGATATATCATGATAGCCATATATTTTTATTTGGTAAAAGCTCTTATACAGATACTCTTCAAAGGATTTCGGCTGGGCAATTAAACGAAGTTGGTCATCATTATCGATGTAGTATCGGATCGGTTCATAAACCGACGCCAGTTCTATAAGCAGGGATCCAATCCGGTTAATGCAGTTTGTCGCGGTATGGGGGTCGTTCAGGCTTGGTGAGATGGCTCTCACTGCAATCTCTACTAGCTTTTGTATAGAGAATTCGACATCCTGTGTATCAATCCGTTCATTCCCAATTAAAACATAAGCTGTGCATTCCTTTGGGTTTGTAAGTTCACTGTCCGCATCCTTCCAATAATAAAAGAGGGGCATTCCTTTTTGAATGTAATCTCCCATTAAAAAGCTTGTTTCAAGAATGAGGGTATGATTTTTTGCCCACTTAATAAGAGAATCGTACTGAACACTTTGTACATACCCCGACTTCTGAGCTGGTATCACATGTGCCTGGGAGCGGTCTAATGCTTTTAGCTCGCTGTCATCCCATTCCGTCGCTGTTTGATAATCTTTTTCCTCAAATGTTTTGGCGATGAGAGTTGATGTGCTTTTTCTAATTGCGCCAATTAAGTTATTCACTTTCAGGAATCGTGAAGAATGATGAATGAACAATATGAAAAATGCTAAACAAATAATGGAGACGATAACCGTGAAGAGAGGACTGACCAACCCTAAGCCCGGTTCTTTCCCTATTAGAAACAGGTTGATGAGAGAGAAAATAAAGCCAAAAGAAAACACACCCAGCACATGTTGGGTCACACGACTCTTCATGAAATCCTGCAGGGTCCGTGGTGAAAACTGTGTAGTGTACGTTGTCAGTACAACCATAATGGTCGAAAAACTAATCGTTGTCATTGTTAAGATGGAAGTCACCATCGACCCATATAAAGTTTGAGCAACTGAAGACTTCGTCAAAAAGAGAGAAGGGATGTTGTTTTTATATTCTGATATGATCCATTGATCGATGAGGGCGGTTATCGCCACAGCAATGATTGAAAGGATACTGTATATCGTAGGGAGAAACCAAAAGCTATCTCTGAGATTGATCCAAACCTTTCCTTTATTCATTGAAAAACCTACTTCCTCGTATATAGTGTATGTTTCTTAGTATGACCGATTATGGCAAGGATAAAAAGCTACTTTTACATGAACTTAAAAAACTCTTAAAATTTCATTGACACTTTATTTGTTCCGTAGTATATTATTATTTGTCAGCAAGACAGCCGACAAAATTCTACATACGATTCCGTAGCTCAGCTGGGAGAGCGCCACCTTGACAGGGTGGAGGTCGTTGGTTCGAGCCCAATCGGAATCATCCATACTAAGTGCCGAAATGGCGTAGTTTCTCATCCAGGGAGAGGCTGCGTCATTTCTTTTTTTATAGGATGTCATCATCTGCTTTTTTTCATAAGAAAAGAGACAGATAAATGCTGTCTCTTAAAATATATTGAACCTTATGATACTTCCTTGAAGTTGATGGAAATGATGCGGTCTGTTGTTGGATTATAGATGACCGCCCCTTCGATGCTCATTGTTTCCTGAGGGGATTCCATAACAAACTTGTAAACTTCCTTTATGTTACCATTCTGCTGGGTTTGGCTTACTTTACTGTAATCTGTAGCATTATAATTCGGGTAGGCCGATTGAGCGATCTCTAAAAGGTATTTCCCCCATTTTTCTTCTTCTAATTGAGGGTTCGGTGTGATTTCTACATTGATGACACCAAGATCCACACTTGCCCCTAATGTTTCAAAGGCTTTTCTGTGAAGGTTTATTTTATTTTCCGGGAAGTTAGGGACTTGATCGACGACCGTGACTAAAACGACCCGTTGATTAGCAAGGTTTTTCACTTTAATCGTCTGCCCGCATTGGTAAGGTGAATTCTGACCGACAGCAGCCGTCATGTATCGGTTATTCGACCATGGAATTCCACATTTGGTCACTTCTCCGCCCTCTGTCCAGGTGGCCTGGCCGCGCACCGGTTGTCTTACACCATAGCCATAGTAGTTTGGGTAAGTTCCATAGGCTTGAGGGTAGGCATAACGAGAATAAGGGTGGTAGGGATTTGCCCCGTAGGGATACCCATAACCATAAGGGACATGGTTAAAATTGGAGTACATTCATTTTCCCCCTGTCTTTACTTTATATCCTCAATAGCCTATGTTATATCTGGCTGGTGTGTGAACGTCCAATATGTACTCCGGTTTCCGTGAAAATCCTACATGGAAAATGAGGTTAATCTACGAGTACCACCCAGTGATCATCTTTTAATGCATCAGGTGGATATTTAAAAATGTTTTTATAGACAGCCTTCAGTTCATCGTACAGTTTTTTTGAATGGATGGTTCTTAAGTATTTGTCCGGGTTGTCTTTAAAAGATTGAAGCTTATGTAAATCAAGTCCGATTTTATAGGAGTAGAAGCGTTCAGAAGATCGTAAGAAAGATTTTTCTGTTGGCTCCGCATCACTGTGGGCAAGCGGATGTTTGCTGTGGACCCTTATTTTTCTTGATGTCTTGTTATCCTCCTCAAGTTCCTCGCCTACGTCGTAAAATTTCCTGAAGGGCGCTTCCGAATCACTGTCGATATAACTGGTACGGAAACTGAACTCTACAGCTCCGTGCTCACCAGAGACGACACAAAAGGCGAGGTATGTACACTTATCTTCGATTCCTCGATTAATCTCTTCCTTGTTACTAAAGCAGTGACAAAAGCTTTTGGTCATGATTTCACACCTTTTTTGATTAGATTTTGACCTATTATACCACGCTTAACCTATCATTCGGTGATAATTAAATTCCAAACAATGTACCTGATCCAATTGTCTTAATTTGTTAATTTACGCTAGATTTACAGTTTTTTAACCATTGTTTCATATTCTCCAAGTAATATGCGTATTGCATCGACATATAACGAGGAGGAATAAAGTTGTTTAGCAAAAAGTATATGAAAAAACTATTGCCTGTGGCTCTAACTACATCTTTAATTCTAGGAGGTTCTGCTTTTACTTTTAACGAAGAGGTTCTTGCAAAACCTAAAGAGGATAAAGGAAAGGTAGAGAACATTATTTTTCTAATTGGAGATGGTATGGGACCTAACTATACATCCGCTTACCGTTACTTCAAAGATGATCCTTCTACTCCTTATACGGAAAACACGGCATTCGATGAACATTTAATCGGGATGCAGGAGACCTATTCCTGGGATCCAGAAGAGAGCATCACGGATTCCGCTGCCGCTGCAACTTCAATGGCAGCTGGAATTAAAACCTACAACAATGCAATTGCTGTGGACATGCAGAAGAATGAAGTGAAAACCGCTCTCGAGTTGGCGAAGGAAAAAGGCAAAGCAACAGGCCTTGTAGCGACTTCTCAAGTAAATCATGCTACACCTGCTTCATTCGGTGCTCATGATGAATCCCGCCACAATTATAATGATATCGCTGATGATTACTTTGATGAAAAAGTAAATGGTGAACACAAGATTGATGTGCTGCTCGGTGGAGGAACTACTTATTTTAAAAGGGAAGATCGTGACCTGACCAATGATTTCCAGAAAGATGGATACAGCTATGTGGAGTCTCGTGAGGAACTTATGGAAGATTCTAATGATCAAATCGTTGGTTTGTTCGCTCCTAAAGGCATGGATAAGATGATTGACCGGTCTTCAGATGCTCCTTCTTTGGAGGAAATGACTTCTTCAGCATTGGACAGGCTGAGCGAGGACAAAGATGGTTTCTTCCTGATGGTTGAAGGCAGTCAGATCGACTGGGCGGGTCATGATAATGATGTAGTAGCGGCTATGAGCGATATGCAGGACTTTGAAGCTGCTTATGAAGAAGCCATTGAGTTTGCGAAGAACAATAAGAATACATTAGTTGTTACGACAGCAGACCACTCTACAGGTGGAATGGCTATGGGGCGGGATGGAGAATATCAGTGGAATCCTGAACCTTTGAAAGCTGCGAAACGTACACCTGACTTTATGGCTGCAGAAATCTCAGAAGGAGCTGGAGTCGAAAAAACGTTAGAACAGTACGTGGATCTTGACTTGACGGACGATGAAGTCCAATCCGTGAAAGATGCAGCAGAAAATGGATCAGTGACGGAGATTGATAATGCGATTGAGCACATTTTTGATATTCGCTCCGGTACAGGATGGACAACCGGCGGCCATACGGGGGAAGATGTGATTGTGTACGGTTATGGTCCTCAGTCTCAACAATTCGCAGGACTTCATGATAACCACGAAGTTGGACAAAAGGTCATGAACTTGATGGAGAATGGAAAAATGAAAAAGCAGGCACATAAATAATTGAAAAAGCTTCCCTTTCTTAGGGAGGCTTTTTTGGAAAAAGGAGAGATAAACGTTGAAACGTTTGTTGCTATTATTGAGTTTAACCATTTCCATTATTCTCACAGGGTGTTCAAACCATGTGGCTGGAGAAGGGAATGAGTCGGAGGGACAATCTCCCTTATTTGAAATTCCAGAACAAACGAAGTATAAAAATAATCCCCAAGCTCCCGATGATCAGGATTTAAAGGAAGTAGGGAACCAGGTAGAAGACATGGATGGGCGGCTAGCTCTTAAAGCTATTAAGAAGATGGAGAAGTATATAGAAGTAGGACCGGTCCAAATGGCGGTTAAGGACGTCAAAGTGCTCAATTATTCTCCTTCACCTGACTTGGTGGATTATTTCCATGCCTATACTCATAATGAAACAAACTTTAATTATATCAAGTTCACCGTAGCTATAAAAAATACTGGAGATCAGAAAGTGAATTTAGCGCCTGTGGAAGTCTTGAAGACGAATACCGGGGAGAAGTTGGGGTTCAAGGACGACTTTTATTTGGAAAAGCTAAAAGGGGTATATGAACCTGGTGAAACACGTGTCGGACAAATGGGGTTTGTTCTTGAGCATGATTGGAAAGAATTAGAGTCTATGCGGATCGAAACCAGTGATGTTTTGGACGAAGAAGGAAACGTGTTGGTAGAAGGGGAGAAACTAAAAGTAGACCTGCAATGATGATGATGGTGAAAAATATATAGAAAGAGCGGTCCCTCAGCCTTTTGGGTTTGGGACCGCTCTTTTTATAGAGAACGTGCTTTTAACCGTTGACAGGTATGCCGCCGTTGACATGGATCATTTGTCCTGTCACGTAGCTGGAATCTTGGCTTGCTAAATAAACATAGGCAGGAGCAAGCTCATACGGCTGCCCTGGACGACCCATCGGGTTGGTGGAACCGAACTCCGCTACTTTTTGCTTATCAAAACTTGCAGGAATCAAAGGTGTCCAAATCGGACCAGGCGCGACGCCGTTGACGCGTATACCTTTATCTACCAAGGACTTGGCGAGAGAACGCGTGAATGTGGTTATGGCTCCTTTGGTTGAAGAGTAGTCAATCAACTGTTCATTTCCCTCATATGCAGTGACTGATGAAGTGTTAATGATCGTGCTTCCTTTTTGTAAGTGAGGGAGGACGGCCTTAGCCATATATACATAAGAAAAGAAATTCACGCGAAAGGTCTTCTCCAGCTGCTGATTCGTGATGGCAGTTAGATCTTTTTGTGGAAACTGCATCGCCGCATTGTTTACGAGAACATCAATCGTTCCAAAGTCAGTTTTGATTCGCCGGACGGTTTCTTCACAAAACGCTGCACTGCCGATATCTCCATTATAAAGGCGGCATGTGCGACCTTCCGATTCAATCAACTGCTTCGTCTTCTCAGCGTCTTCCTGTTCGTTGAGGTATAAGACAGCAACGTCCGCGCCTTCCTTGGCGAAGTAAAGGCTGACCGCACGCCCTATACCGCTGTCTCCACCAGTAATCACAGCCACTTTTCCTTTTAATTTATCGCTTCCTTTATAGTTTGGATCCACGTATTCCGGAAGTGGCTTCATTTCATGTTCAAACCCTGGTTGCCGTTCCTGATGCTGCTTCGGCTGAATCTCCTTCTTCTGATTGCTCACAAAATCCCTCCTATATGTAAAATACTGGATGACCTGGTCACCCAATATTAGGATGCCCAGGTCATCCAGTATTATCCAAATATCAAATAGCTTCTTCCAAAAGGTCATTATGTCAAAATGGGAGGTTTTTGATTTGACACTTCGTCCATTGATGTAGAAATTTTCTGAATTTATAATATATTTGAAGGGTGTAAAGGAACAGAATCTACGAGTAGAGGTGAAAAAATGGAGACAACTTTCTCGAAGAAGAATCAGGTAACCATTCAGAACTTCATTGGAGGCGAGTGGGTTTCGTCGGAAAACGGGCAAGTGGAGGACGTACCCAATCCTGCGACAGGAGAGATCATTGCACAAGTTCCCATTTCAACGAAAGAGGATGTAGATAAAGCGGTCCAATCAGCGAGAGAGGCATTCAAGACGTGGAAAAAGGTGCCGGTACCGAAGCGGGCCAGAGTGATGTTCAAGTATCACCAGTTACTAGTGGAAAATCGTGAGGAGCTGGCCAAAGCACTCACACAGGAAAATGGAAAAACTATGAAAGATGCGACAGGTGAAGTGCAGCGGGGTATTGAATGTGTCGAATTCGCAGCTGGCGCACCAAGTCTTATGATGGGGGATGTTCTTCCAGACATTGCAGAAGGGATAGACTCTGGAATGTACCGCTATCCGGTGGGCGTCGTTGGGGGGATCACCCCGTTTAACTTCCCGATGATGGTGCCATTATGGATGTTCCCGCTTGCGATCGTATGTGGAAATACATTTGTATTGAAACCATCAGAACGCACGCCGATCCTCGCGAAAATGCTCGTTGAACTTATTCATGAAGCGGGTCTTCCGAAAGGCGTCCTCAATGTCGTCAACGGTGCCCATGACGTTGTAAACGGATTGCTTGAGCATGAGGAAGTCGACGCCATTTCCTTCGTCGGTTCTCAGCCTGTTGCGGAATATGTGTACAAAACGGCTGCCAACCACGGCAAGCGAGTTCAAGCGCTCGCTGGAGCGAAGAACCACTCCATCGTTCTTCCGGATTGTAACTTAGACAAGTCGGTCGAAGGAATCATCAATGCTGCTTTCGGAAGCGCGGGAGAGCGCTGCATGGCTTGTTCTGTTGTTGTAGCCGTCGGCGATGTGGGTGATGCCCTTGTCGCCAAATTAAAAGAAGCGGCTGATCAATTAAATGTAGGAAATGGGTTAGACGAGGAAACAAACCTCGGGCCATTGATCCGTGACTCCCACCGTGAGCGTGTTCTCAGCTATATTGAAGCTGGAGAACAGGATAATGCGAAGCTTGTCCGTGATGGGAGAGTAGAGCTTCGTGAAAATGAGTCTGGTTATTTCCTTGGTGCGACAATCTTTGACTACGTCAGCGATGAGATGAAGATTTGGAAAGATGAGATCTTTGCCCCGGTTCTTAGTATCGTTCGTGCTGATACGCTCGATGAGGCGATCGAAACGGCCAATAAATCTGAATTTGCTAATGGCGCTGTCATCTACACGTCAAGCGGGAAAGCCGTTCAACAGTTCAGAGAAGAGATGGATGCCGGAATGCTGGGTGTCAACGTCAACGTTCCAGCACCAATGGCGTTCTTCCCGTTCTCTGGAAATAAAAAGTCCTTCTATGGCGATCTCCATGCCAATGGTAAAGATGGACTCAACTTCTATACGAAGCGTAAAATGCTGACACAACGCTGGTACTGACTTTTATAGGTGCGCGGAATTCTGAAAATTCCGTGCACTTCCTACTATAGCATCCACAAATTTCCTGCCGATCTTACAAAAAATCTAAACGCAGAATGCAACATTTAACATTATGTATAATGGAATTTTTCATTTTATGATGTAAAGTAAAATTAGTTATTTTAAAATTCAGTAAATAAAGAAAATTCAATCAAAAGTGGTGAGCCTTGATTTAAGAAATCACAATCTTGGGGGATTTGGTTTCAAGGTGAATGGACAACAAAAAAGGATTACATAAGGAGGAATTATAGTGTCTGATAAAGTCCAAATTGGTTTAATCCAAGCTTCGCATGATGTGGATGGGAGTGAGCCTGTAGAGGTTCATAAACAGCACTCCATTGAAAAACATATCAAACTAGTAAAAGAAGCAGCGGAAAAAGGGGCGCAGATCATTTGCCTTCAAGAAATTTTCTATGGCCCCTACTTTTGTTCAGAACAAAATCCGAAGTGGTACGACTCAGCGGAAGAAATTCCAAATGGTCCTACAACGATACGTTTCCAAGAACTCGCAAAAGAGCTGGGCGTGGTGATTGTTCTTCCTATCTATGAAAAAGAGGGGATTTCAACGTATTACAACACAGCGGCCGTCATCGATGCAGATGGCTCTTATCTAGGAAAATACCGCAAACACCACATTCCACAAGTCGCTGTCGGCGACAAGGGGCACGGGTTCTGGGAAAAGTATTACTTCAAGCCAGGAAACCTCGGATACCCGGTGTTCGATACGGCCTTTGCGAAAGTCGGCGTCTACATCTGTTATGACCGCCATTTCCCTGAGGGTGCTAGATTACTAGGGTTAAACGGGGCAGAGGTGGTCTTCAACCCATCAGCCACTGTAGCTGGGCTTTCTGAGTACCTATGGAAACTTGAGCAGCCTGCTCATGCGGTAGCCAATGGGTATTACCTTGGCGCTATTAACCGTGTCGGTTATGAAGGACCGTGGAACATGGGTGAATTTTATGGACAGTCCTATCTTGTCGACCCACGCGGAAACTTTGTTGAAACTGCCAGCCGCGACCAAGACGAAGTCCTCGTTGCAGAAATGGACAAGAAGTTTATCCGTGAAGTACGTGACACATGGCAGTTCTATCGCGACCGCCGTCCGGAAACTTACGAGAACATGGTTGAGCTTCTCCCTTAAAACCTATCCATCAGACACAAAGTAGAAGTTCTGCATAGAGCAAAAGAAAATGAACCATTTTCTCTATGTGGAACTTTTTTATTAAGAGGCCTAACTAAAAGCCTCTCTTTTATTAAAGGAGGGAAACACCTTGACCCAGTTAAAGAGCAAAGGGATTTCATTGGAAAATTTGAAGGTGAACTTCGAGGAAGTCCATGACGGGCTGAATGCTCAGGAAGCGATGGAAGAATCGAACCGCTGTTTATATTGTTACGATGCTCCTTGTATCCAGGCTTGTCCCACAGGTATCGATATCCCGAAATTCATTAAGAAGATCGCATCCGGGAACTTGAAAGGATCGGCAACGACCATCATGTCGTCCAACCCTGTCGGAGCGACTTGCGCCCGTGTTTGTCCGACGGAAGAGTTGTGCGAAGGAGCCTGTGTTTTGAACCATTCCACTGAACCGATCTTGATTGGAGATTTACAACGATTCGCAACAGACTGGGCAATTAAAAACGAACAATTATTGTTCAAGCCTGGCAAGAAAAACGGTAAAAAAGTTGCGGTTGTCGGCGGCGGACCTGCCGGGTTATCGGCAGCCAGGGAACTCGCCAGGTTCGGTTATGATGTAACGATTTTTGAAGCCGAAGCGGAAGCGGGTGGACTTGATACCTACGGGATTGTTTCTTTCCGTCTTCCACAGGATATTTCCCGCTGGGAAGTCGACCAAGTCGAAAAGCTGGATGTTGAAATCCGCACCAACACAAGGGTAGGCACAGATGTTTCTTTTGATGAGTTGACCAATGATTATGATTCGATTGTGTTGACGATCGGAATGGGGAATGTTCCGATGCTCGGCATTGATGGAGAGGATCTGGATGGTGTGCATGACGCCATTGATTTTGTGAAAAGTACGAAGTCTGGACCGATCACCGACGAACTTCTTGGGAAAAATGTCGTCGTTGTCGGCGCCGGTAACACAGCCATTGATGCTGCGACTTGTGCCGCTCGAAAAGGTGCTGGTGATGTGAAGATCGTTTACCGCCGGACGAGGAATGAAATGACCGCGTATGAGTTCGAATATGACTTTGCAAAGCAGGATGATGTCGAATTCAACTGGCTCACACAACCTGTTGAAATCATTGGTGATGAAAACGGGAAAGTCACACACTTAAAATGCGTGAAGATGGCCCTCGGTGAACCGGATGCGGATGGCCGCCGCAGACCGTCTCCTGTTGAAAATTCTGAATTTGTCATGGAAGTGGATGCTGTCATTAAAGCGATTGGTCAAAGCCGTTATACCGATCTTATTGAAGGGTTTGGGCTGGATCATGAAGGTGGCGTTGTCACAGTCGATCCAGAAACATTGCAAACATCGAATCCGAAAGTTTTTTCAGCGGGTGATGTCATCTTTGCCAAAGGGCAGGGAGAAGCGATGGTTGTAACAGCCGCCCAACAAGGAAAAGAAGCAGCGATGGCGATCCACAAACAACTGGCACCTGAGCCGACGAGCGCCTACAAATCTTTCAACAAGGAGGAACATACATGGCTGACTTAAGTTTGAATCTTGCAGGAATCAAATCTCCGAATCCATACTGGCTCGCCTCTGCGCCTCCAACAAACTCGGGCTACCAGGTCCAGCGCGCCTTTGAAGCTGGATGGGGTGGTGCCGTTTGGAAAACGTTGGGTGAACCAATCTTAAACGTGTCCTCCCGTTTTGCGGCCGTAGGGTTTAATGGAAAACAAGTGGCTGGTTTCAATAATATTGAGCTGATCACAGACCGTCCATTAGAAGTGAACTTGAAAGAAATTTACGAAACGAAAAAAAGGTTTCCAGACCATGCGATCATTGCTTCATTGATGGTTGAACCGACTCAGGAAAAATGGCATGAAATTGTGAAACGTGTCGAAGATGTCGGGGTGGATGGGCTGGAGTTGAACTTCGGCTGTCCGCACGGGATGGCAGAACGCGGCATGGGGGCAGCCTCCGGGCAGGTTCCAGAGCTTGTTGAGAAGCAGACCATGTGGGCGAAAGAAGTCGCCCAAACGCCTGTCATCGTAAAACTCACACCTAATATTACCGACATTACTTTCACAGCAGAAGCGGCCGTTAATGGTGGAGCTGATGCGGTCAGTATGATTAACACGATCAACAGTCTCGCTGGGGTCGACATTGATTCATGGGATACAATTCCGAACGTTGCTGGCAATGGGGCACACGGCGGATATTGTGGACCTGCCGTTAAGCCAATTGCATTGAACATGGTCGCGGAATGTGCCCGCCATCCGAAAATCAATGTTCCGATTTCTGGAATGGGTGGTGTATCGAGCTGGAGAGAAGCAGTCGAATTCATGCTCATGGGCGCAACGGGTGTCCAAGTCTGTACAGCTGCGATGCACCACGGCTTCAGTATTATCGATGATATGGTCGAAGGGCTGGACAATTATCTTGATGAAAAAGGCATTGATTCCGTCATGGATCTTGTCGGGAAGTCTGTAGAGAAGTACAGCGACTGGGGCAATTTGGACCTCAATCACCAGGTCGTTGCTCAAATCAATAACGATGTATGCATCAACTGTAATAAGTGCCACATCGCTTGTGAAGATACTTCTCACCAGTGTATCGATATGTTGAAAGATGCCAATGGAAACGACATTCTCAAAGTGCGTGAGGAAGATTGTGTCGGTTGTAACCTTTGCAGCATCGTCTGTCCAGTGGATGGTGCGATCGATATGGTGGAGTATGCGAATGGCAAGCCACCGATGACATGGAATGAAAGACAGGCAGCGATCGGTGCCGCCTCTTCTTGTGATGTCAATTTAATCAAATAATTTTAACGGAGGGATTGGATGAAGAAAATCATCAAAAATGGAACGATTGTGACGGCCGCTGATACGTACAAAGCAGACATTCTCATTGAAAATGAAAAAATTGCTCTGATCGGTCAGGATTTGACCGATCCTTCAGCTGAGGTCGTCGATGCTGAAGGTAACTACATTTTCCCTGGTGGTATCGACCCACACACGCACCTCGAAATGCCTTTTGGGGGAACGGTCAGTAAGGATGACTTTGAAACAGGTACCATAGCCGCTGCTCACGGGGGAACGACCACGGTCATCGACTTCTGTCTGACAGACAAAGGCAAGCCACTACAAAATTCCATTGATCAGTGGCACGCGAAATCCAAGGATAAATCCGTTATCGACTACAGCTTCCATTTGATGATTGGTGAAATGAACGATAGTGTCCTAGAGCAGCTTCCAAGTGTCATAGAAGATGAAGGCATTACATCATTCAAGGTTTTCATGGCTTATAAAAATGTATTCCAGGCTGATGACGGCACCCTTTTCCGTACCTTAGAACAAGCGAAAAAACTTGGCGCCTTAGTCATGGTCCACGCGGAAAACGGCGATGTGATCGAGCATTTAGTTAATAAAGCATTGGAAGCGGGACAAACCGATCCGATTTATCATGCACTGACGCGACCGCCTGAAGTAGAAGGGGAAGCAACAGGGCGTGCAGCAGAATTAACAGGACTTGCTGACTCCCAGCTTTATGTTGTTCACGTGACATGTGAAGAGGCGGTAGAAGCCATCGCGAAAGCTCGCAAAAAAGGCTATAACGTCACAGGTGAAACGTGCCCGCAATACTTGGTGCTCGATCAAAGTTACTTAGAAAAACCAAACTTCGAAGGCGCAAAGTATGTGTGGTCTCCGCCACTTCGTGAAAAGCACCATCAGGAAGTATTATGGAAGGCACTTAAGACAGGGGATCTGCAAACACTTGGTTCCGATCAGTGCTCCTTTGACTTTAAAGGTCAGAAAGACTTAGGAAAAGGGGACTTCACGAAGATCCCGAACGGTGGGCCTATCATTGAAGATCGCGTAAGCATTCTTTTCTCTGAAGGGGTGAAAAAAGGAAGAATTTCGCTGAACGAGTTTGTAGACATTACGTCCACGAAAATCGCGAAGACATTCGGATTGTTCCCACAAAAAGGTACGATTTCGGTCGGCGCAGATGCGGATATTGTCATCTTCGACCCAAGTGTAGAACGGACGATCTCCGTTGAAACGAGTCACATGGCTGCCGATTACAATCCTTTTGAAGGAATGAAAGTGACGGGACAACCGGTCAGTGTATTATCCCGTGGTGATTTTGTCATTAAGAATAAAGAATTTGTCGGTAAACTTGGCAAAGGAAACTATTTGAAACGTTCCCGTTACGGGGAATTGACATCCTCCAAAGAAGAACTTTATCAGAAGTAACCTGTCCGTATGCCATGGAATATAGGCTGCCTCGCTTCATTCAAAGCCGGGCAGCCTTTTAAAAAACAGGTATAGGTAGGAGGAGTCCAATAATGGACAAAAAGACAAATCATTTGATGTCCCCGGATTTAATGCCCATCCCGCACAGTGAGAAAAAGATTAGTACCCTTGGCTTTACATTCATGTGGGTGGGTATGGCTGTTGTTTTGGCCGCTTTCGCCATTGGTGGAGCGGGTGTGCAGGAAATTTCATTAATCTGGGTCGTTCTTGGAACTTTATTGGGAACGATTCTAATCGGTCTTGCAATCACTGTCACGGCTGATATTGGAATTGAACATGGTATATCATTTCCGGTATATATGCGGGCACCTTTTGGAACACTCGGTACCCATTTCCCTTCCGTCGTCCGCGGGGTCGCTGCATCGATGTGGTTCGGGATTAATACATTCTTCGGTTCAACCGCTATCAATGGAATTCTAAACATCTTATTCGGTTTTGATAATTGGTTCGTTTGTTACATTCTTTTTGCTTTATTCCAACTGTTTAATACGGCATTAGGGATTAAAGCGGTAGAAAAATTTGCTGACCTTGCTGCACCGATCATCATTTTGATTGGAGTGTGGATGTATTTCACACTTGCTGGTACAGCAACTGAACAGGGAAGAGACATTTGGGCATGGGTGGAAAGCCCTGTCACCGGAGGAGCTGCTTTTACAGCATTTGTGGTAGTCGTAGTCGGAAATATGGGCTACTGGGCAACCCTTGCTGCAGACATTTCTTCCATCTCTCGCTTTATAAAAGCACCGAAAAATGAGCGTAACTGGATTAAGCGAAACAAAGGTGCTCTAGTTGGTAGTCTTGTAGCGTTACCATTAACACAAACATTCATTGTCGTCCTTGGTGCGGTATCGTACATTGCTGTTTCCAACTTCGACCCTGTTGTCGCTTTGCAGGAGTCAGCGAGCGGTCTGGTCCTCGGAATTCTTCTATTAATGATTGTTCTTGCCCAGTGGTCGACAAACGTGTCAGCCAACATCGTACCTGCGGCCACCATCTTTTCAAATGTAGGCGGACCGAAACTGCCATTCTGGGCCGGCGTTTTCATCGCAGGTCTAGTGGGGACAGTCATCCAGCCATGGAGTATTTTTAACCTATTGATCCCTGTTTTATTGATTGCCGCAGCCATTCTCTCTGTTATTGTAGGAATCATTTTTGCCGATTACTACTTATTGAGAAAGCGGAGAATGAACGTCTATGATTTGTATAAACCCGGCGGACAATTCCGGTATGACGGAGGCATCAACTGGGCTGGCATTATTTCATGGGTCATTGGAAGTGCCTTCGCCTATACGTTCTCAACCTATTCTTTCTTCGTCGGATTTGGCGTAGGTGCCCTATGTTATTACTTATTAGCCAAGCATTGGTATTTCAAAAAACATCCCCAGGCAGAAATCGATAACCCAAGTGACGATGAATATCTCGGCATAACCGTAGGTCGGGACTGGGTTATCGGAGAAAAATTCGTAGAAGAAAAGCTGGGACGCAAGACAGGTACAGAAGGGTCCACAAGGAAAATAGATGCTTAACAAGGAGGAATTGAAATGTCTGACCATCGTGAGTTTGAAGCAGAACGGGAAAAGATTGATTTCTTATTAGAACAGGGTTATGTCATTAGTGGAGTCACCGAAAATTTAAGCGGGGCTTTTGTGGAGTTTGAGTATAAAGGAAACAAACCTGATAAAAGTGAGAAGGAACGCCTTCACATCCTGCACCCGGATACGAGGAAATATTTCTCTACCATTCTCGTCCAACAACAGAAGAAGCAGAGTGTTAAATAGAAGAAAGAGGATTGGCTCCCCGCCAATCCTCTTTCTTCTATTTCATCTACATCTTACACATAAGCTCCTGATTGTGGAAGACTCAGTTTCGAGACTTTTGTTGAGTGGATGGGGACTGCGGGGAATAGCTCGCTTTCCGCGGGAGCGCGGTGAGCCTCCTGTGGGGTCTCACCAAGCACTTTTTTCCCGCAGGAGTCTCGCCATTCCCCTCCGCCCACTTGCCGGAAGAGATTCTCGAAACTACCTTCCAGTAATAGGAGCTTTTATGGTTAAGAATCCTATATCGACGTGGGTTAAGGAAGATTTTTACACAGAACTAAGCAGGGTACTTTAAGAGCAATTTCGAGAACCTCATATGGTAAAGGGGCGGAGGGAAACGGTGAGACTCCTACCTTAAGTGTGCAGGCGCCTTGGTCAGCGGCGTATGGACTGGACTGAGCTGGAGGAGATAAAGGAAACACGAAGAGCGGAGCGATTCGATGTTGACTTATCGTACAGAAGCGAGGGAAGTCTCACTAGCCGCTAGGCGCCGGAACCGGATATCTAAGGGGAAGTACGTGGTAGATGAGACCCCGCAGAGCGTTAGCTCGAGGAGGCTCATCACTCGCCCACGGAAAGCGAACCTTTTCCCGGAGCCCCTAAACACCCACGAAAATCTCGAAATCAAGTCTTCCATAAACCTGCCAGTTTGATGAAGATTGAGAGAATTGTTAGATTCACTAGGACTATTAAACTTTTTTGTAAGAAAATCTCACAATCTATTAGATTTTTCTGAATAATTGTTGTACTTTAAAAGAGGGGTCATTCAATGAACGAACACATGTCGATTGAAAACATCCTGAAAAGGGACCATTTCGCTTCTGCTGAAGTTATTGCTGGTCGGAAGGGGATCGACCGGTTGGTCAAATGGGTTCACGTTTTTGAAATGATCGAAGTGAGAAAGAACTTGAAAGGTGGAGAGCTTGTCCTTTCGACAGGATTTGGCTGGAAGGATGATCATGAGCTTTTTCTCCATTTATTAAAACAATTAGTCGAAAAAGAAGTAGCCGGAATTTGTATCGAAATCGGGAGTTTTGTTGATTACATACGCCAGGAAGCGATCGATTATGCGGAAGCCAACGATTTTCCGATCATCTTATTCCGGGAAGAAGTTTCTTTTGTGGAAATTACTCAAGATATTCATGCGGATCTCATCAATCAGCAATACGAATTCATTACGAATTTAGAAGATTATTCGCAACGGCTGAATAAACGGTTGTTATCCATTGATAACTACTTTGAGATTCTAAAAAACTTGCAGCAATATGTGAATTGCCAGCTCGTCTATATTGCCAAGGATCATACGGTCGTCACGATCCCAGCCTTGAGAGAGAAAGAACGCGAGCAAGTATTGATGGAGCTCGGCAAGCCAGATGGGGGATCGAGAAGAGTTTTAAAACAGCCGGTGCAAGTATTCGATCGGGAATTTGCGAATATTTACTTATTGTCCAACCGTAGAGAGTTCGGTGAATTCGAGTCTTTATTATTGGACAGGACGGGGACTGCGCTTGCGCAATACTTATTAAGAGAACTTTATACGGAAGAAAAAAGAAAAGCAAAAGAAACAGAGTGGCTGACAGAGTGGCTGCAGGGAGAGCATGAAGAAGAGGAGATTCGTGACAGACTTGCCGTCTACAAACTGGATAAAACTGTAAAAGGGGCGATTGTACTTACCATTAAGTTGAATATGGTGGACAGACAGAAATCCAACCCTGACGTCACCTATATGAACATGCTCATCCACAATATTTTTGACCAGAACGGTTATTATGTTTTTCCGGTAGAGAAGCGGCATCAGCTTACTTTCATTCTGTTGAATCGGAAAGAAGCTGAAGATTGGAAGAAGCGAGTCAAACGCGGGGTTGAGCGACTACAGAAAATCAGCCTCTTGAATGATTCATGCATATCCTCTTTTCAAATCGCTGTTGGTAAATACGTGAAAGACCTGTACAAGTTGCATGAAAGCTTTCAAACGGCACAGGAAACTTTGACTTTACAGGAGAAGCTCCCGGAAAGTCAGTCCAAATTTTTTTACGATGACTTACACATGTACCGATTAATTTCACTCGTCCATCAACACAGCAACCTTGATGGATTAGTTGAAGAGTACTTAGAACCGATTATTAAGTATGATGAAAAGAATAACACGAACCTCCTTGAGACATTAAGGGTTTATTTGGCGTGCAATGGATCTAAAAAAGAAACCGCTTCCAAAGTTTTTGTTGTCCGTCAGACGTTATATCATCGCCTGGAGAAGTTAGAAAAACTGCTGGGACCTGATTTTATGGAATGTGAAAAAAGACAGGTCATCGAGTTTGCTCTCCTAGCCTACGAATACCAAAGAGCCGTCACCTAACCAAGCTACTTCAAGCACTTATTCGCTTTTCGAATAAGTGTTTTTTTATTATCCTTTTCCAACTCAAGCTCCCGATTGTGGAAGACTCAGTTTCGAGGCTTTTGTTGTGTGGATGGGGGCTGCGGGTAATAGCTCGCTTTCCGCGGGAGCGCAAGGAGCACATACCGCGCATCCTTAAAGAAAGCCTTGCCCAGTTGAAATAATGAATGACAATTCCTGGCCATGGATACGGGGTCAGGGAAACGACGATTTGCAGTGCTTTGAATCAGTCAGTAGAAAAACACACATGTTCGTGTCTCCATTCGTTTTTCATGCGGACGTTTCCCAGACCCTGTTCCCACGCTTTATTTGTGCAGGATGCATGGTTAAAACAACCCTATGTCGGCGTGGGTGAACAGGCCTTCATTACAGAGCTCGGCAGGTTACTGTTAAAGGGATTTTGAGAACCTCGTATGGCAAAGGGGCGGAGGGAAACGGTGAGACTCCTGTGGGAAGTGCGTGGTAGATGAGACCCCGCAGAGCGTTAGCTCGAGGAGGCTCATCACTCGCCCACGGAAAGCGAACCTTTTCCCGGAGCCCTAAACTCCCACAAACGTCTCGAAATCAAGTCTTCAACAATACTGCCATATTGTTTAATAAGCTCTCTTGTCATTATGTGAAAGTGGGGAGATGACTGTTTGACACAATGTCTAATGAAAGCACGCCTCAAATATTAGATAATTAAGATAATTCTAACAAAAGACCATTGAGGAGGAATCTCCGTTGACTAAAGCTGATGTAAAAAGCGAAATGCTTTCAAAAGACGAGAAGTATGTATGGCACTCCATGAAGCCCTATAACCCTGATGCGACAATGATAGCCAAAAGTGCCAAAGGTTCCTGGATCACCGATATAGACGGTAACCGATATTTGGATGCGATGTCAGGCTTATGGTGTGTGAACGTTGGTTATGGGCGGGAGGAGCTTGCGAAAGCAGCTTATGAACAGATCAAGGATCTTTCTTATATGCCACTTACGCAAAGTCATGAAGCTGCGATTCAATTAGGAGAAAAAATCAATCAGCTGCTTGGTGATGATTATGTCGTCTTTTTCTCAAACAGTGGATCGGAGGCAAATGAAGCTGCGTTTAAAATGGTTCGACAATATCATCAGCAAAAAGGGGATCACTACCGGACGAAATTCATTTCAAGATATCGCGCATATCATGGAAATTCCACAAGCGCGTTAGCTGCCACGGGGCAGGCGCAGCGCAAATACAAGTACGAACCTCTAGGCCCTGGTTTTTTGCATGTCGCTCCACCTGATGAGTACCGGAATGACCATAATGAAAAAGACCGCTTTGGAGCAAAGGAAATCGACGATGTGATGACATGGGAATATAGTGAATCGATTGCTGGTGTAATCATGGAGCCGATCATTACTGGTGGTGGTGTCATTGTACCGCCAGAACAGTATATGAAAGAGGTTCAAGCCATTTGTGAAAAGCACGGAGCTCTCATGATTGTCGATGAAGTGATCTGTGGTTTCGGACGTACAGGAAAGCCGTTCGGTTTTATGAACTATGGGGTGAAGCCCGATATCATTACGATGGCGAAAGGGATTACAAGTGCGTATCTTCCTCTTTCAGCGACGGCAGTCAAACGGGAAGTATATGAAGCATTTTGTGGAGACGATACGTATGATTTCTTCCGTCACATCAATACCTTCGGAGGTCATCCAGCGGCTTGTGCGGTTGCACTCAAAAATATTGAGATTATGGAAAGAGAAAACTTGTTTGAGCGTTCACGGGAATTAGGAGAGGCAGCGAAAAATGATTTGAACACGCGTCTTCAAAACCATAGGCATGTGGGCAATGTGAGAGGGAAGGGGTTGCTCATCGGTATTGAGATGGTTGAAAGTAAGGAAAAGATGGAACCATTGGCTGTTGAGAAAGTCAACCAAATCATCGCTTATTGTAAGAACAAAGGAGTAATCATTGGCAAAAATGGGATGACAGTAGCCGGCTTTAACAATGTCATTACACTATCTCCTCCTTTGTCTATCGAAGAAGAAGATCTGACTCTCCTGCTGGATACCGTGGTGGAGGCGATACAAACGTTATGACCTTAATTAGGAGGTTTCTCGAATGCGGATAGGGATACCAAAGGAAATTAAAAATAATGAAAACCGTGTGGCGATTACTCCAGCTGGCGCGGTTAATCTAATCAATGAAGGACATGAAGTCTTTTTAGAGACGAAAGCTGGGGAACGCTCAGGTTTTTCTAATCAACAATATGAAGAAGTCGGAGTCAAAATCGTAGACACGGCTGCGGAGGCATGGGCCCAGCAGATGGTTCTGAAGGTGAAGGAGCCGCTCGCCGAAGAGTACACTTACTTTTATGAGGGATTAATCTTATTTACGTATTTGCACCTTGCGGCAGATGAAGAATTGACAAAAGCGTTGGCAGAGAAAAAAGTGGTCGCCATTGCTTATGAAACGGTTCAATCCGGGAATGGATCACTACCTCTGCTTACACCGATGAGTGAAGTGGCAGGGAGGATGGCCACGCAAAAAGGTGCGCAATATTTAGAACGCACCCATGGAGGTAAAGGCATTCTTCTTGGCGGAGTTCCGGGAGTGAAACGCGGGAAGGTGACGATTATCGGAGGTGGTGTTGTAGGAACGAACGCTGCTAAAATCGCGATCGGTTTAGGGGCGGATGTCACGATGATCGACCTCAGCCCTGATCGACTTCGCCAGCTTGATGATATATTTGGTTCATCGATCAACACGCTTATGTCGAATCCATTGAATTTGAGCGAGGCGGTCAGGGAGTCCGATTTAGTTATCGGAGCGGTTTTGATTCCAGGGGCCAAAGCGCCAAAACTTGTGACAGAAGATATGGTGAAATCGATGAGTCGGGGAAGTGTCATCGTTGATGTCGCTGTCGATCAGGGCGGGATTGTCGAAACGGTCGACCACGTCACGACACATGACAATCCGACCTATGTGAAACATGGAGTTGTCCATTATGCGGTTGGCAATATGCCGGGAGCTGTTCCGCAGACATCAACGCTTGCGCTCACAAATGTTACCGTTCCTTATGCGGTTCAGATCGCAAACAAAGGTTTTCAAAAGGCATGCCTCGAAAACACTGCCTTATTAAAAGGTGTAAATGTCGTCAATGGCAGTGTGACTTATCGTGAAGTGGCAGAAGCTCATGGGTTGGATTATATGGAAGTCGAAAAAGCCCTTGGACCGAAATCATTCGTTTCATAAGAAAATATTGCGTCTCGTCCCATGAGAGGGGCGGGATGTTATATTTTGCAGAAAGTACTTCAAGCCTCGCTTCATGAATAACATGGAATAAGCTCTTATTTTATTCTAAAGGAGATCAACCCATGGAGTTCATGATGGATTTCACCCCCTATGCGGGACTCGCTGTATTGTTGTATGCGATGAGGCAGACAAAACGAGTGCCAAACCGATACATCCCCATCATCGCTGTTGTTTTAGGAGTCGCTTTTTCCTATTGGCAGCAAGGCATCTCTCCATCAGCAACGGTGGAAGGGTTGAAGTATGCCTTGCTTGGTATCGGTACTGTTGCAGGAGTTAAGTATTTTTTAGAGAAAAATGAGGGTGGCCATAAGGACTGAGCTCTTGTAGCTTTGTCCTTTTTTTATTAAAAATATAGAAAACAGATAACCACGATTAAGATGAAACGGTAGATCGCGAATGGAATTAATTTCACATGATTGATCAGTTTCAAAAAGAATCGAATGGATAAGAGAGCGAAGAGAAAAGCACTTAGGAAACCGACAGCAAAATAAGGAACAGCCGTCCATTGGAAGTAGGCAAGGTTATTTACAATGGACAGGCTACTTGCTCCCAGCATGATTGGAACAGCCATGATGAAAGTGAAATCTGCTGCAGCTCTGTGGCTCAGCCCCATTACAACACCTGCTGATATCGTAGCACCAGAACGTGAGAAACCAGGCCACAGCGATAGACATTGAAAGATTCCTATTGTAAAAGCTTGTGAGTGACTGATTTGATCGACACTTTCTTTCCTTCCTTTCGGTTGGTGCAGATCAGCAGCAATCATGAAGATAGCTCCTGCTCCTAATCCAATCAAAACGGTCTCGAGAGTGAACAAATGTTTATCAATAAAATCTTCGAATAGGAAACCTAAAATGGCAGCTGGGAGGAGTCCTGTGATAATATGAGACCATTTTAAACGGAGGCCTTTACGTTTCCGCGAGGATATCAATAGATCCTTAAATCGATCTCGGAAAATGACAACGACAGCAAGAATAGATCCCAGCTGAATGAACACTTTAAACGTATTCGCTACATAGTCTCCCAGAAACAAGTCCGTCTTCAGCCACATTTCATCAACAAGAATCATGTGCCCGGTTGAAGATACGGGCGCAAACTCTGTCAAACCTTCAAACATTCCAAGAATCACGACTTTAATAAACTCCATCATCTCCATAAGCGAACACCTTTCCCTTTACGCATCCACCAAATGGTAAGGAAAGTAACAGCGATGATTAGGACATACGTCCATATAGAGTACACCTTCATATAGTGTAGAATATCGCGCCAGGAATCTCCGAGGATGACACCTGTGTAGATCAAGGCTGTATTCCAAATCAAACTTCCCGAAAAGGTAAGGAAAAGAAAAGGAACGATAGAGAAACGGGCCATTCCTGCAGGTAAGGAAATGAAACTTCTGACAAGTGGAAGCATACGGCAAAGAAAGATGGCCCAATATCCATAAGTCTCAAACCAATGGAAAGCTCTGTTCACATCTGCTTTCGTGAGACGCAGATATTTTCCGTGACGTTCCACCCACTCTTCCAGTTTGTCTCTGCTGATGGACATCCCGATTCCATACAATAGAAGAGATCCAGTCAAAGAACCCGAGGTCGCATAAATGATGACCCATGTTATCGTTAAATCCGTCCTTACAGTCATAAATCCACTGAGCGGCAGAACAACTTCTGATGGAATAGGGGGAAAGATGTTTTCGATCGCCATCAATGCATAAACCCCCAGATACCCGAACTGTTCCATCATCCAAATGATCCATTCTTCCATGAATTTCTCCTCCAAAAGATGATCGATGTATTGTATCGAACAAGCTTCCAAATTAGAACCTGAAATCAGTTTTTGAATATGTCTTTAAGCGTATCGGTATTCAACATACTCCAACTGAATTCAATGGAATAGGTGCTCCAGTCAGCACCTGCCAGCCATCCTGCCAAAAAAATGACTCCAAAAAACGAAGCGAGCGTTATTCCTGAAAACAGATAGTAGAGGACCTCGCGATCATCATGGTTTTTCAACGTTTTACTCCTTTCATTATTTACGAACAGACATTCCCTTAGTGATTGAGAATATTATAGCAGTTAAAAATGCCGATGGATATCTAATATTAAATATTGATTAAACAGAATAAACCGTTCTTTTGATAAAGCACTCTTCTTGGAATCACACACTGCCAGCGGATGAGAAACGAAGGTAAGAAATAATTTCTCCCTTCTCCCTTTACATGTTCAGGAAGCGATGTATAATTAAAGTGAGTAATCACTCATTTAGGAGGGGTTAATTTGAATTCTATGGTTGAAATGAAGGGTGTCGTCCAACGTTATGGTAAAGTTACAGTCATTGACCAGGTGGATCTATCCATACAGAAAGGTGAGATTTTTGGATTGTTGGGCCCTTCAGGGGCAGGGAAGACCACGCTTGTAAAGTTGATGGCAGGAATACTACAAACTACAGAAGGAACCATTTCTCTTGATGGGGCCGCATTGCGGCATCTTGCGCAGATGAAAAATTTTGGGTTCATGGCGCAATCGGATGCTTTGTATCAAGAATTGACGGCATGGGAGAATCTAGATTTTTTTGCCTCCATTTATTCCCTATCGAGAAAAAAGAGAAGGAAAAGAATCAGAGAAGTACTTGAAATGGTTAACTTATCCTCTTCTAAAGACCAGCCCGTCCAAACATTTTCTGGAGGGATGAAAAGGCGGTTGTCCTTAGCTGCAGCTCTTGTCCATGAACCGGAAATGATCATCCTTGATGAACCCACTGTTGGCATCGATCCTGTTTTACGGCAGTCGATTTGGAACGAACTTAATGATTTGAAGCATAAGGGCGTTACGATTATTGTTACCACACATGTCATGGACGAGGCGGAGAAGTGCGATCGTCTGGCTCTGCTGAGAAAAGGAAAAATGATAGCCATGGATACTCCAGAAATGTTGAAGGAAAAGGTGAATGTGTCATCTATGGAGGACGTGTTTTTGCATTATGGAGGTGATACAAAATGGATACCTTCCATGTAATGAAAAGAATTCTTCTCCAATTCCGGCGGGATAAAAGAAGTGTAGCTCTGATGGTGGTGGCACCACTCCTTGTTTTGTCCCTCATGTGGATGGTACTGGATCATGATGAAACCAACTTGGAACTAGGAGCCGTCGACGTTCCAGAATCCATGCTTGAAAAATTGTCGTCTGACACCCTTGTTGTTGAAACGCTGTCTTCTTCTAGAGCAGAAGAAAAGCTGGATGAGGGGACGTTGGATGCTGTGTTGTATTTTGAAAATCAGGAAACATCCCTGCTTCTAGAGGGGAGTGATCCAAACGCTGCTGGGGCAATCCAAAAAGAATTGCAATCTTTAAGAGCGAATCAGCAAATTTCAATGAACGTTGAGTACTACCATGGGTCAGAGGATCTCGGGTTATTTGATTACGTGGGACCTGCACTCATCGGTTTTTTCGTCTTTTTCTTCGTATTTATTGTGGGCGGAGTTTCTTTTTTAAGAGAACGTACACAGGGTACATTGGAACGTTTGTTGGCTACCCCCATCAAACGATCTGAAATCGTGTTCGGTTATCTCGCAGGTTTTGGACTATTCACGATCCTTCAGGCTCTCATCATTGCCTCCTTTTCCATTTACATTCTGGGGGTGTTTATGGAGGGTAACTTCTTTTATGTACTGATTGTTACTATATTACTTGCCTTAGCGGCTTTGAGCCTTGGTACATTGGTATCAGCATTTGCTAAGAATGAATTTCAGATGATTCAATTCATTCCTTTGATCATTGTTCCCCAGGTGTTCTTCTCCGGTTTATTCCCAACAGAGGGACTTGGAACATGGGTACAGGTCATTGGACAGATGATGCCTTTAACGTATGGGGCAGAAGCTATGAGGGGGATTATGCTGCGCGAAGCTTCTTTTGCGGAGATCCAACTGGAAGTGTATATTTTACTAGGGTTTACGGCCCTGTTCACGACATTGAATATATTCGCATTGAAGAAGCATCGGCGTTTATAATGGTAGAATGGACGCTTTAGGAGGATGGATGAATGACTGACTTTAAGAAAATGGTGGAAACGTTAGAACAGACGACAGAAAAAGATCGAAAGTTAACACCGAAACAGGAACAAATATTAAAAGCTGCCGTAGAGATTTTTGCGGAAAAAGGTTACGCTTCTTCTTCCACCAGTGAAATTGCAGCAAAAGCGAATGTAGCTGAAGGGACGATTTTCCGTCATTATAAAACAAAGAAAGAGCTCTTGATCTCCATCGTGACCCCATTTATGACGAAGTTCACTTTGCCGTTTTTTGCTTCTCATTTCGCCAAGGAAGTTTTTGAGGAGCCTCCAGAGGGGTTGGAAAGTTTATTGCGGACTCTTTTGAAAAATCGATTTGAATTTGCAAAAGAAAACGCTCCTCTTTTGCGCATTGTGATTCAGGAAATGGCCTTTCACCCTGAGCTTCAGGAAAATTTTCAAGAAGTATTCCTTGAAGAAATATTCCCGAAATTCGAAGAGGCACTGAATCACTTGAAAGAAAAAGGAAAACTTGTGGAAATGCCGAATGCCTCCATCATACGTATGATTATCTCTTCCGTCGTCGGTTTTCTGGTCACCCGCTTTATCATTGCACCTGATTTAAACTGGGAGGACGAAAAGGAAATTGATTATACGATTGACTTCATTATGCATGGGTTAGCACAGAAATAATGACAGGTCTATCCTATAAACGGATAGACCTGTTTTGCTCTTAAGATTAGACGAAATAGGCTTCAAAGAAAAAACAGCGAACCATAAAGGTTCGCTGAAGAGGGGGATGGGTAAGGTTATTTAATTTTCCCTGCGCACATACAACAGTCCGCCACTCAATAAAAACAGCCCCATCCCGAGTAACGCATATGTAGCATACGGCGTTGCGGTTTCTGGAAGCTCTCCACCTTCTTCGTCAGAAGATTCTTCTTGAGTTCCGTTCTCTTCAGAATCTTCCATTGCCTCGTCTTCTGATGCTTCTGAATCACCAGATCCATCACCAGATGAGCTGCCACCTAAGCTCTCACATGGTACACCATCTTTGTCTCGGTCTAATCCATCTGGATCGTTATTTTCATCGTACCCATTTTCTTCCCAATACTGCTCTGCTTCTGCTGTAGAATCAAAGTCGCTGCAATCTTTGTCTCCGTCATGACTGTCGGCACTTACGATCCCTGCACTGCCAAAGGTTAAAGTGAAAACGAATAGAAAAGCTAAGAATTTTCTCATTCTGGAAAAACTCCTTTTTGATAGATTCCCATCACCCCTTGGATATTTTTGTATATTCTTCTATTTCCTATATTTTTACAAATGAAACCATTTTTTTTTAATTATATGAAAGCTATCATACTAAGCGTAAAAAAATTTTCATTAGTAGGTTAGGAGGCCAGGATTTAGCTCAAGAGATAAATGGGAATTTGAAAAAGCTATAAGTATGAAAAAAAGCATGAGGCCGGGGCCTCATGCTTTTAGTTCATTGGCATCTTTTTCTTTTTGCGTGCTTTTTCTTTTTCGATTTGCTTACTGCGCAACTGTCCGCAGGCGGCATCGATGTCGGTTCCGTGTTCTGTACGGACTCCGCACTTGATTCCGCGGTCCATCAACGTTTGATAGAACGTCAGGATCGCTTCTTTTTCACTTCGCTCATAAGGGTTGTCAGCGACCGGGTTGTATGGAATCAAGTTGACGTAGGATAAGTGGCGCTTATCCTTCAACAAGTCCGCAAGCTCTTCCGCTTCCTTCTTATGGTCATTGACGTCCTTGAGTAAAATGTATTCGAAGGTAATCCGTCGGTTCGTTTTTTCCAGATAATAATCAATAGCCGGCATCAGTTTTTCGAGTGGGTAGGCACGGTTAATTTTCATGATTTGGGTACGCAGTTCATTGTTCGGTGCATGAATGGAAAGGGCCAGATTGATCTGGATGCCTTCATCTGCGAACTCATACATTTTCGGTGCGATTCCACTTGTGGATACAGTGATGTGGCGCGCTCCAATGGAAAGTCCTTTTTGATCGTTCACAACTTTCAAGAAATCAATCAGGTTTTCATAGTTGTCGAACGGTTCACCAATCCCCATCACTACGATGTGGCTGACGCGTTCATCGTTCCCTTGTTGATCCAAGTGCTGTTGAACTTGCATGATCTGTTCAACAATCTCGCCACTGGAAAGGTCACGGTTCTTACGAAGAATTCCACTCGCACAGAAGGAGCAGCCGATGTTGCAGCCCACCTGTGTTGTCACACATACGGACAACCCGTAGTTGAATCGCATCAGTACCGTTTCAATAACGTTTCCATCATCTAATTTAAATAGAAACTTAACGGTTCCGTCCTTTGATTCTTGTTTAATTTCTTCAGAAAGTGTCTCAATCGTAAAATGTTCATCGAGAAGATCGATGCAGGATTGATTCACGTTTTTCATTTGTGAAAAGTCTGTTACACGCTTTTGGTAGAGCCAGTCCCATACTTGCTTGGAGCGGAACTTTTTCTCCCCATGATCTATAAGCCAATCTGTCAGTTGGTCAAACGTCAATCCGTAAATGGATCGTTTCATAAATACGCTCCTCTTTAAAAAAAATCGCTATTCCTATCATACTCGAAACAGAAGCCTTACACAACAGGAGAAGGAATGTTTAAATTTTACAAACATTTGAAGGGGAGGTTTTAGGAGGGTTCCACTGAATGGGTAAATATGGGTTTATAAGGATGATCTGGAAGTATAATGAAGACGATCACTTCAGCACTTTCTGAGCTAATCCCAGTGAATGGCTCCCTTGTCATGTCTATAGTCTCCTTACTGAGGCTATGGAAGCAGTTTTCTGCATTTGGGTTATCTTTTTACAAAAAAGGGAAGTTGTTTTTTCAGAACTTCAATTCACACCATAACGGAGGAACGCTTATGTTTACAATGAATGACATTCCTATGTTCATCATAAACTTTTTTCTGATTCTGCCACTCGTCACTCTTGTTCATGAGACGGGTCATGTCCTTGTCGCCCGTATATTCGGAGGGAAGATAAAGTACTGTATAGGGACAGGGAAACTGCTGTTTCATGTGGGGCCTTTGGAAGTAAGGCGTATGTACTTTATGGAGGGCTGGTGTCAGTACGAAAAGCTTTCCTACAACAAGACATGGGCTCATGTGTCGATCTACCTTGCCGGAAGCCTTTTTAACTTGGCGATTATCCTGTTATTGAATGTATTGATCACTCAGGGAGTTCTTCCTGTGGATCTATTTTTCTACCAATATTCTTATTTCTCTGTGTACTTCATATTCTTTTCACTCTTTCCCTATCGAAATGGTGACGGCAAGCCGAGTGACGGTATGGCGATCTATGATGTCATTCGTTACGGGAAAGCGGTGGATCCAATCGATTAATAGAAAAAGGGGAAAGCCCATCAGGCTTTCCCCTTACATGTGGTCACACATCTTCAATATCCAGGAGCATCGTATGATTATGGAATGCGCAGCGCTCTTTTCTGCGATGTTGAAGAATATGTTCAAGTTCATCAATTGTGGCTCTGTGTGTAAGATAAGGCGTGAATGACTTCCAAAGGGTCTGCGAGTTTCGTCAAGGAATCTTTGTTTTCATCGATGTTGAAATATCGAGTTCGGATGTTCTTTCCCGAATCTCTCAGTAAGTTAGGAATTTGATTTCGGACTAGTTTATTGTGCTCTGTCAATGTTTCACTCTCCTTTCAGTTATACCCATCCTTAACTGTTTCTATGAAAAAAACAATTAAATATTATAAACAATTGGTATAGTAGATGAGGTGAGGAAAGTAAAAAAATGCAGACAAGTGGGATCACTTGTCTGCATTGTGAAAGATTTATTAATAGGATCGTTTTTCCCATGAATCGCTTTTAACCTCTACAGCATTTCCGTTTATTTCTAGATTATCAATGTACCAACCGCGGTTGTTCACACTTCCATCGGTTTCATAGATGAAGCGGAGATGCGTAGTGTCTGAAGGTAGTTCAACATTTCGTGATACCCATCCGTTACTGTCACCTGTAAATCTATCCAGTGTTGTCCACGTTTCCCCATCGTCTGATACTTCCAATGTTCCAAAGTCATAACCATCCTCGATTTCAAACCATGTACGGAATGAAAGGGAAGCCGTTTCGCTTGGGTTTACCTTTGCCAACAACTGTTTCTCTACCTGATCCCCATACCCTGAAAACCACGGGTTTGATTTTTTATCCATTTGGACCGGAATGGCATCCGCCACTTTTCGGGCAAAGCCTCTACGCGCCCCGTTCGTAGAAACCGTATCTCTTGTAGGGTGGACACGATTCGTTAATAATATAGCGATCGTATCATTTTCCGGGTTTACTACGATGGATGTTCCTGTGTAACCGGTGTGCCCATATGTCCTTGGACTTGAGAGGGCATCCATATACCATCCTTGTTGGAGTTCCCAGCCTAACCCGTGGTCATCACCTGCAAATTGGGGGATGCGGTTTTCTGTAAGCAGCTTAACGGTTTCAGGCTCAAGGATCTTCTTGTTTCCATACGTACCCTCATTTAAAAACATGTGTGCGAATTTGGCTAAATCATTCGCTGTAGAAAAGACTCCTGCATGACCGGCTACTCCATCCAATGACCAGGCGCTTTCATCGTGTACTTCTCCCCACACAAGCCCACGATTCGTCCAAGGCTGGTCTTCCGTTGCAGCAATGCGTGGTTTCAAATCCTCTTCTGGATTATACATTGTATCTTCCATTTTTAATGGTTTGGTAATATTTTTTTCAACAAATTCATCTAAGCGCATATTGGATAGGCGCTCGACGAGAGCTCCTAGGGTGATCATATTTAAGTCGCTGTAAGTATAGGTGGATCCAGGTTCATTAGCGAGAGGATATTGTAATACATGTTGTAAACGGTCGTTTCTGTCACCTTCAACTGTATAAAGAGGGATCCACGCCTTGAAGCCTGAGGTATGTGTCAAGAGCTGCTCAATCGTCACGTTTTCCTTTCCATTTTCCGCAAATTCCGGAAGGTGCTTCGCGACAGGATCGTTTAATTCGAACGCGTCCTGTTCATATAAAATCATAGCGGCGGTCGTGGTGAAAATTTTGCTGATGGAAGCGAGGTCAAAGATGGTATCTTTCTTCATGGGGATTAGGTTTTCTGATTGTGTGAATTCGTCGTCTTCATACTTCAGGGCATACCCATAAGCTTCTTCTTTCACAATATGGCCTCTTCTTGCTACAAGAGTCACGGCCCCGGGCATCACGTTGTTTTCTATGGCAGAGAGTAAAAGAGGGTCAATTTCTTGTAAAGGCTCTTCTCTCATGCCTGCTCCTCGTACAGACCCAGGGTGTAGAATTGGAGAGGATGGACCAGGTTGATCCCATGAAAATGCAGGGTGGACAGTGCTTTGGTTCGTATGGACATTTGTTTTCACTCCTTTCTTCTCTATGCTCGGTCCAGGTGCTGCGAGGGTTGAATGCGGGCTTAATAGAGTTGCACCTAAAGCAGTTGTTAATAGGATGGATACTGTTCTCTTTTTCAATTTACGACCTCCTTTTTCAGATAATTCAAGCATACGGTTTAACCTTCTAGTTGTCTATACCACTTTAGTAGTAATGGAAAAATTATACTGACGCAGAAAAGGGTACAAGGGTATGGGATAAAGGGAGTGGACGGCTTATTTACATGATTCCAGCATCCGTTTCTTTCTTGGTCGTTTCTTTCCTTTAAGGACTTTCATCAGATTGATACAGGCTCGAGATTACTACTCCAGCACGTTCTATTGGTTTTGGGACATTTTACCCTAAATAGCGATCCGGAGTTTCAGCCTTCTATCTTTGAGGTATGTATTTATATATCTAAAAAGGAGGAATGAAAATGAAACTGATTCGCTCGTTGATCCATACTATCGTAGATATTCTCTTATTCATTCCACGTACTTTAGGACGATTGATTAAGAGAATCGTATAATTAAAAACATAGGCAGGGCCGCTCTTTTTAAAGAGGGGCCTTTTTTTATGGGGGCAGATGTTAAAATAGTGAAGGTATGAAAATGAAATTTGCGTTGGTTGGAAAGGAGGAGGGGGACGAATGAAAGGAAAAGGGATTACACTCGTTCTCATCGGGGCCGCGAGCTTTGGGTTCACACCAATTTTTGTAAAAACAGGCTTTTCTTTAGGATACACGCTCGGGGAACTGAACATTGTCCAAATGGCGATTGCCTTTATATTCTTATGGTTGATCAGCTTCTTCAAAAGGATTTCTTTAAGAGGAACAAGCAGGGGAGACCTTTTCAAAATCATGTTGACGGGCACGTCCGTTGGTTTGACCAGTATCTTCTATTATGGCGCAATGCAGTATTTACCAGCATCCATTGCCATTATACTACTTTTCCAATTCGTGTGGATTGGGATGATTTACGAATGGATTTTTACGAAAGTTGTTCCTACAAAAATCAATTTTCTTTCATTGGTTGTTACCCTCTTAGGGGTGGTGTGCGCGTCGGGTGTGATCGGTGGAGGCTTCTTTGACCTTCCATTGGCAGGACTTTTTCTTGGGCTGCTTTCAGGTTTTTCTTATGCAGGTTTTGTCTTTTTCAGCGGACAGGTCGCTACAAAAACCGATCCGATTGCTAGAAGTGCTTTGATGGTTACCGGATCGTTGATTCTTGTGCTGGTTGTATTTATTCAAGACCTCCCAACAATCCCGCTATTTGACGCCCAGTTGTGGAGTATAGGGGCAGGAGTGGCTTTCGTAGGGGCAGTCATCCCACCATTGTTTTTTGCGCAGGGAGCCCCTTTGATTTCTGGAAGGCTTACGAATGTCTTGAGTTCTATTGAACTACCTGTTGCGATTATTTCCGCTATGCTCATCCTTTCTGAATCTGTTTCCTTGGTTCAGTGGGTGGGGGTGATTTTGATCGTAGCCGCTATTTTCATAAATGAGCTTGGGGGATTTTGGCTAAAAGGGAATTCGGCAAGAAAAAGCCAGACCTTGTAATGAAAGGTCTGGCTTTTGATCACACGACAGCTTGTTGTTTCGAAGAATCCTCTTTTTTGTTTTTTACATATTGGAAGACAGAAACTGCTCCGAAAACGCCTAAACCAATGAGAGAAATGACTAGGTTTGGATAAACGAGCATGAGTCCACAAGCGATAAGGGCGATTCGTTCGACCCACGTGACTTTCGTGGCGAAATATCCGATCAGTGCGGAGCTGATGGCTGCCATTCCTAATAAGGCTGTGATGACACTGATGGATAAGTTGAATGCCGTGACGTCTCCCTGCAGCAATAAAAGCGGGTTGGTGACGAACACATACGGAATGATGAATGCGGCAATTGCGAGTTTTACCGCGGTTACACCAGCTTTCATCGGATTGGCTCCGGCGATTCCCGCCCCTGCATATGCAGCGAGACAAACTGGTGGAGTGATATCTGCGACAATTCCGAAATAGAAGACAAACATGTGAACCGCAATGACAGGAACATCAAAAGCTAACAAGGCTGGTGCCGCCATCGTAGCGGTTACGACATAGTTGGCTGTCGTAGGTAGTCCCATCCCTAAAATGATACAAGCAATCATGGTGAAGAACATGACAAGGAAAAACTGCCCTTGGGCAAGGTCGATGATTCCGCCGGCAATTTTAGGTCCGAGGCCTGTAGTCGTTACTGTTCCTGCAATGATTCCAGCAGTGGCACAGGCAGCAATGACGGGAAGGGCAACACGGGCTCCTTCTTCAAGCAATTTGATAATTCCTTTCAAGGACATGCGTGTTTCTTTACGGAAAAAACTGATCACGAAGGCCGTCACGATTGCAAATAAAGCGGCATACGTCGGTGTCCGTCCTGCAAGTAAAAATCCGATTATGATGACGAGCGGAAGGAACAAGTCCAGCCGTTTGACCAGTTTGTTTGTTTTAGGAAGTTCTTCTTTTGAAAGCCCGCGGATGTTTTGTTTTCTTGCTTCAAAGTGTGTCCCTAAAAAGACACCGGAAAAATACAAAAGAGCGGGGATGATCGCGATGACGATAATTTCGTTATAAGGGATGCCCGTATAAGACGCCATGATGAATGCAGCGGCACCCATTATTGGCGGCATGAGCTGCCCGCCGGTCGAGGCAGAAGCTTCCGAGGCTGCAGCGAAGTGAGGTTTGAACCCTGCATTTTTCATCATCGGGATCGTAAATGATCCAGATCCTACGGTATTGGCGACTGAGCTCCCGCTAACCATTCCTTGAAGCCCGCTCGCTGCAACCGCGGCTTTGGCTGTTCCACCCGTATATTTTCCTGTTAGTCGGAGGGCGAGGTCGTTGAAAAACTGACCAATGTTCGTTTTGACGAGAATGACTCCGAAAAATAGGAATAGAAAAATATAGGTCGATGATATTTGAATCGGTATACCGAAAATGGCACTGGAACTGAAAAACATTTTCGTCGCGAGCGTCGGCCAGTCATTGCCCGCGTGTCCAATTATGGGGATGAAGTTTCCGAACATCCCATAGAGAAGGGCGAGAATAGCTATGATGACAATCGGAAGTCCGACGACGCGCCTTGTCGCTTCAAGTAACAAAAGGATGCCGGCGGTTGCGACAAATTGGTCCATATAGGTGAAGCCGAATATAATCGCTTCATTGATGAGACGGTCATAATTTTGAATGATATAAAAGTTCGCATAAAGAGCGACCGCAGCAAAGATCAGGTCATACCACGGGATGCCGCGTTTGCTCGTTAAAGAAGATTTAATCGGATAGAGGAGATAGACTAAGCACAGCGCCGCGCCTAGGTGAATAGCACCCTGGATGAGTGAAACATAAGCTCCACGGTAAGCCGTATAAAGCTGAAAAATCGTAAGTGCGCTGCCAAGGATCAATGTCACCCAGCCCCAGGTCCCGAGGTTTGTGCGGAATGTGCTCTCTTTATCGTATTTTTTCATCATTTCTTGCTTATCGACTTCCTTGTTATCTTTTTTCGTCACGCCTCTTACCTCCATTCTTTTCTTAAATCAGCGCTTTAAAGAACCGGACAAAAACAATGTCCGGTTCCGTATCCTGCCTTTATTCTAAAATGCCTGCTTCTTTGAAGTACTTCTCTGCTCCAGGGTGAAGCGGAAGATCCTGGGCACCTGTCAAGGCACTATCCTGCGTGATCAGCTTCGCTTGAGCGATCGACATATCGCCAGCATTTTCGTAAAGTGTTTTCGTCATTTCATACGCTAAATCTTCACTGACCTGGCTGGTTGAACCAAGAAGCAGCGCCAATGCGGTAATGGTTTCAACAGGCTCTTCCTGCCACTCATACGTACCAGGTTCCACTGTGTAAGCTTCGTACTGACTGTTGGCAACCACTTCATCTAAAGCGTCTCCTTCAATGTTCAGGAATTTAACTTCGCCTGTAGCCGCTTCTAATTCATCCGTTGTGGAGGATGGAACCCCTACAACCGCAAAAGAAGCGTCAATCGTATTGTTTTGAAGTTTACTTTTCGCGTCGCCAAACCCTTCTTCAAACGCTTCATAGTCTCCTTCTTCAATACCATAAGCGGAAAGAACCATCTCAGCAGCTTCACGAGTCGCTCCACCTGGAGGTCCAACAGCTACTTTTTTACCTTTTAGATCTTCAATGGACTCAATACCAGTAGAATCCAGTGTGACTACTTGAAGGGCCTCTGGATAAAGAGAACCGATGACGCCGACATTTCCGACATCTTTTCCTTCGAATTCACCCATTCCTTCAACCGCATTGATCATCGTTGTATTCTGGGCAATCCCCAACTGGAAATCTCCGGATTGGATCTTGGCGATGTTTTCAACAGAAGCTCCAGATTCAACGGAACTAACATCAAAACCTTCAACGTCAATATTGTCTGTGAAAAGGTTCGCCATTTCTCCACCCAGCGGATAGTAGACACCACCGACACTACCTGTTCCCATCGTCAGGTTTGTCATTTCTTCGCCACCATCACTTCCGCCGTCTTCTCCTGCGGAACCGCTTGTCCCACTTTCACCACAAGCACTCAAGAATAGGCTTACAGTGAAGAGGAGAACGAACATCAACCATGAATACTTTTTCATTTGAAGACCCCCTATTATAAAATTGGATTGATTTAAAAGGATCATTTTCATCCATTTAAACCAAAAACATCCTTATATTTACATGATTTTACCTTGTTTATGGTGCAATTACAATAATATTACAAAAATTAAGACGATTATAGCGTGGGGGTAATAGTAAAGAAGAGGACCTCCTGATAGGAGCTCCTCTTCAACCGATCAAAAATGAAAGAAACTTCACTTGGAACGGACATTTCTATTCATTTATAAGCTTTCACAAACGAGACCATCCTGATCGTGCCCATCTAAGCGATGGGGGTCTTGGGCAGGACCTCCAGCTGCTTCATAAAAGGCTTGTGCTGCTTCTTGTGAAGAAAAGTCGCCGCAGTCCCGGTCAGGTCCTTGTGGGTCATAAGGAAGGCTGCCTTCATAAGGGGAAGAGGCTTTTGTTTCCTCAACGCTTGATGATTCGTCTTCGCGAAATCCCTCATCCGTAACGTACCCGTCGATGCTCCAAATCCCTTTTTCTTGTTGTTTGGCACGGGTTTCTGCGTTCTTCATAGATGCTGCATGAACGTAGGGAGGATCATATTCATAAGCATATCGGGCAAGCCCTTTTTCAAGTAATTGCAGATTGAAATTCTCTCCGTCTACCCAAACATAGCCAAGAAGCCGGTCATAATGATCACGTTTCGGCCCGTCATATTCAAACCGTACTTCTTTTCCCGACAACATTTCTTTTGCATAGTCGCTTGCCTCAGGTCCAAAAGGCTGGACGGGTTTGTCGGGGTGAACGGTCTCAGGCGTGTCGACCAGTAACAAACGGACGCGTTCTTCTCTGCCGTTGATTTTAATATCGATGGTGTCTCCGTCCACAACGTTTGTAACGGTGGCATCAACATCTCCTGGCTGTTTTTCTTTGACGGATTCCTTAGATTCCTCCTCTGAAGGTGCTTCATCCTCTTTTTCTACGGAAGCATTCTCTTCAGAATCTTGTGGTTGTTCCGTTTGACTCTCAGGCTCTTCTTCTACAGGCTGTGTTTCGGTACAAGCGGTAAGTGTAGAAATAGATAGAACTAATACAACGATGAGACCACGAAAAGGCCGTATCCATGAGGACATGGACATCCCTCCTTCCTTTTCTAACAAAAAAGCTGGGGCGGGGGTGAAAGATAAAAAAACGCAGGAAATCCAAATCCTCCATTCAGATTTCGTGCGTTTTCATCATATTCCCAGCCATTCAATTGCTACCTTTTATTCTACTAGCCGCTATTTCCTTTGGCAAACATACAAAGGGGTATTCTCTTTATGTCTATATCTGACCGTGGTGATTTAATGAGGATAACAGTACAAAGATTGACAAAACCCCCTGTTTTTCGAGACACTAGATCTATTAAGGAAATAGGGAGAGATACATATGGCATTTGTCATTACACAACCGTGCCAGGGCGAACAAGCCGGGGAATGCGTCGATGTTTGTCCTGTCGATTGTATTGAAAAAGGGGAAGATCAGTATTACATCAACCCTGATATCTGTATAGACTGTGGCGCGTGCGTATCGGTTTGTCCGGTAGATGCGATTGTCGAAGAGTATGAGCTCATGCCTGAAGAAGAGCCGTATTTAGAAAAAGCGGAGAAGTTCTTCGGCAATATATAAATGATCGAAAAAACGTCCATTTGATGGGCGTTTTTTGTTTATCAAACAATATGGCAGAACTCTTGAAGCAATGAGTTGGATCGGTTCGCAGACCCGACCGTCCTCTACAAAGTGTCACGAAACTGAGTCCCGAACATTAAGAAACAAATGTGGAGGTATTCATCAAAAAAATGGCTGATTCTCCAAAGAGTGATGTTTTCTTCGTTTAAAAATCAGACAATTATGATAATTTTTGCGGTTGAAAAGAGGAATAAGGGGTATGAGAGTAGAAAGAACTTATTATAATAATCTTTTGCTCAGGAGTTGATTAGGATGCTTGTGTCAGTTTATCCCCCAGAAGGTTCATATCAGGACAGGTACTATTTGATTGATCAATTAAGGGATTTAGGTTACACAGAGGATGCCTTTGGAAAAAGGACGATTGAGATGACTTTGCCTGAGTTGCAGCAAATTTTCATCAACTTGGAGTATCAAAGAGAATGTGCACTGGAAAATTAAAACGAAGAAATTCCGGATTGAAAAAGTCTTTACAGCTAAAAAGAAGCGAACCGGCTATCTTACATAGGCGACTCGCTTCTTTATGCATTATTATTAGAAATCTTAATGGTCTGAAAATGACTTTTTAGGCAGACCGGTGTGCGGCGATGAAAAACATGATGAAACCGGCCCCAAAAAAGAGTGTGCTCATTATATTGATATAATAGACGTTTGTCTACAAAAAAAAGCCAGAGCGAGCACGCTCTGGAATTGAAAGAGGGAGACATTCTACAGGTAGAGGTTGTAGAGAATATGTCTCGCCGTCTATTATAACCAAACCTATATTGAGAAAACAATTTTTCTCTAGAATTCTTTTAATTGCAAAGATAACGAACAATGAACCAGAAGGTGGTGATGACCTCTGGTTCTTTTTTATGCACACCCGAATAGTGGAAAGTCGTTGACTGACCATCCACGTTTGTGTGAACCACTTATTACGGGTAACGGTGGTTCACACGAAAAGGTTTATTAGTTGTAGAAGGAAGCTCCTACGATAATCAAAAGGATGAACAATACAACGATCAAAACGAAAGTGCTTCCGTATCCACCGCCGTATCCGCCGCCATATCCGCCGCAGCCACCATACCAGCTCATATCTTTCACCACCTTTTTTAATCCTATATGACACAGTATGAGGGGACGGGCTCTGAAGGCAGGGCGAATGTCCACATTTATTTATTAGAGACTTTCGTGAACAAAAAAAGTGGTTTTCTTGAAGAAAAATTACGAATGATCGCCTGCGGTTTATTGAACTTTTTCACACTGAATCGATGCTCATTTGAGATAAAAAAGAAAAAAAGAAAAGAGAAAAAGAAACGGGATGTCAAGCCTCTCAACGGTGTAAGCGCTTAACTCATTCATCGAATCTTTTGAGTGTTCAGAAAATTTACTAAAAACCTGTTGACCTTCCCTCGAAATGGGTTTAAAGTAGTCCTCAATCAACCACATCGATCACTTCAATCGTCTGGTTGGTTCATGCGAAAGACCTGAGATTGGGACCCTGAAAATGTAAGATCACCACTTACCAGAAGGGTCCACATTTTCTTTATCATTCTTTAATCATTTCAAACATTAAACTATAAAAGAAAGGAGTGCTGAAAATGAGCAGCCAATGGATTTATATGAGCGGCGAATACGTGAAGAAAGAAGAAGCTGTCGTTTCCGTTTATGATCATGGTTTCTTATATGGAGATGGGGTGTTCGAAGGGATTCGCGTATACGAAGGCAACATTTTCAAGCTTGATGAACACTTAAACCGTCTTTATGATTCAGCGAAGTCGATCATGCTCGAGATCCCACATAGCAAGGAGGAACTCGAAGAGATTATTGCTGAAACGGTCCGCCGTAACCAGTTGGAAACCGCTTATATCCGCGTCGTCGTTTCTAGAGGCGCCGGCAATCTGGGTCTGGACCCGGCCAGCTGTGCGAATCCTCGCTTGGTTGTCATTGCTGAAGCACTCGCTTTGTTCCCGAAAGAACTATATGAACGCGGGGTCCGGCTTGCATCTGTTTCAAGCAGAAGAAATCGTCCGGACGTGTTACCGCCCCAAGTGAAATCGTTGAATTACTTAAATAACATTCTCGTGAAAATGGAAGCCAATCAAGCAGGCGTTGATGAAGCTCTTATGCTGAATGATCAAGGCTATGTAACCGAGGGTTCTGCCGATAACATCTTTATCGTGAAGAATGGAACGATTTTAACACCGCCGACTTATTTAGGTGCTTTGGAAGGGATAACCCGTAACGCCATCATCGATTTAGCCGAAGAAAAAGGTTACAAAGTCAAGGAACAGCCGTTTACGAGACATGATGTTTACGTCGCAGATGAAGTATTTTTGACAGGTACAGCGGCAGAAGTGATTGCCGTTGTGGAAGTCGATCAGCGAAAAGTTGGAGATGGGAAGCCTGGCGTTGTCACAAACCACTTGCTTTCAGAATTCAGAAAAGTAACGACAACAGACGGATACAAAGTGTACAGCAAAGATCAAGCGCACGTCAGTTAGTAGAGGAAAGCTGAGCAGAGTCTGAGGCAGTTGAAAAATAAATCACACGAACACGATGAAAGGAATAAAGGAATAAGTGCTTGTATTCCCAGAGAGCCGGGGTTGCTGGAAGCCCGGAAATACATCTTATTCTGACATCATCCTTGAGTGTCCACGCCGAACGTTCATCCAGTAGGCGGGACCAGGTGTTTCACCGCACCTGTTATCAAAAGGGGTTCATATTTTGGATCCCATGAGGTGGAGCTTGTTATAGAGCTTCACGAATGAGGGTGGTACCGTGGAAGTAAAGAGAGACCTTTTCACCCCTCACATTCTTACGACACTGTTGTTGTGTTGCAGGAATTTGAGGAGGAAGAAGGTCTCTTTTTTGTTCGAAAGGCGAAAGGTTTGAAGCGGAAAAACATCACTGAAAACATCCGCTTTTCATAAAAGATATGTTCAACACAGGAGGGATGAAAAATGAAGGCACAGGCAAGTGCGGAACAAGAGACCGCGACAAAGACAGGAGCCGATTTGCTCGTAGAAGCTTTAATCGGTCAAGGTGTCGAAACGTTATTCGGATATCCAGGTGGCGCGGTTTTACCAATTTATGATGCGATTTACCGGGCGGAAGGCAGCTTTGATCATATTCTTCCAAGACATGAACAAGGTGCGATCCACGCAGCGGAAGGATATGCAAGGGTTTCAGGAAAAGCCGGAGTCGTAATCGGGACATCAGGACCAGGAGCAACAAACTTAGTTACTGGTATTGCGGATGCGATGATGGACTCCATTCCACTCGTTATTTTTACCGGTCAGGTAGCGAAAGGCGTCATCGGAACGGATGCGTTCCAAGAATCAGACATCATGGGGATCACGACGCCGATTACTAAACACAATTATCAAGTCCAGGAAATTGAGGACCTGCCGAGAATTGTGAATGAAGCTTTTCATATTGCGACGACAGGAAGACCAGGGCCGGTCGTTGTGGATATTCCGAAAGACATCAGTTCAACGGTTTATGCAAAGGAAGTGAAGAGTGATTTTCATTTGCCGGGCTATCAGCCGACCGTCAAGCCGAATCCACTTCAGGTCAGCAAACTGCACGACGCTCTTGTGGAAGCGAAAAAACCGGTGGTACTTGCAGGATCCGGTGTCATTCATGCAGGTGCTTCGGAGGAGTTAAAAACGTTCGTCCAAAACTATCAACTGCCGGTTACGACTACGCTTCTCGGGCTTGGCAGTTACCCGGGCACCTGTGATTTGTCCCTCGGAATGGCTGGGATGCATGGGACGTATTCGGCAAACACCGCCCTTTATGAATGCGATCTGCTGATTAATATCGGTTCCCGCTTTGATGACAGACTGACGGGTAATCTTAAGCACTTCGCACCGAACGCGATGGTCGCCCATATTGATATCGACCCTGCTGAGATTGGAAAAAACATTCCGACGCACATTCCTATCGTATCGGATGCCAAAGCAGCGCTGGAAGCTTTGAATGCCAAGACTGTGAAAGGGCTGCACCACAAGGGATGGATGGATGCGATCAGCCAAAACAAAATCGATTATCCACTCTGGCATGATCAGCCGGATGAACTCATCGTCCCTCAATGGCTCATGCAAAAAGTCTATGAATACACAAGTGGAGAAGCGGTCGTTACGACAGACGTCGGGCAGCATCAAATGTGGGCGGCACAATACTATCAATTTGACCGGCCAAACCGCTGGGTCACTTCTGGCGGTCTTGGAACGATGGGCTACGGGTTCCCGGCAGCAATCGGAGCACAGCTGGCCGACATGGATTCCACCTGCGTCGCTGTTGTGGGTGACGGTGGTTTTCAAATGACACTTCAGGAACTGTCTGTTCTACAAGAACGGAGATTACCTGTCAAAGTGTTAATCGTCAATAACCAGGCATTAGGGATGGTAAGACAGTGGCAGGAAAAGTTTTATAGTGAAAGATACTCAGAATCAATCATCGATGTGCAGCCGGACTTTGTGAAACTAGCGGAAAGCTACCAAGTTCCCGGCTATAAGATTGAAACCCAGGAAGAACTTTTGGAAGTATTGCCGAAAGTACTGGGGGATGATCAGCCGGCGGTCATCGATTGCCGCGTCCTTCAAAAAGAGAATGTCTATCCGATGATTGCACCAGGAAAAGGATTACACGAAATGATTGGGGTGAAACGATGAAGCGAATCGTCACAGCTACCGTTCATAATCGAAGCGGGGTGCTGAACCGAGTGACTGGATTACTTGCCAAAAGGCAATTCAACATTGAAAGTATTTCCGTCGGGCGGACAGAGACGGAAGGCGTCTCAAAGATGACGTTCGTCGTGGAAGTCGAAGATGACCGTAAGCTCGAGCAGCTCACCAAACAACTGAACAAACAAATTGATGTTTTGAAAGTGTCAGACATCACAGACAAAGCAATTGTCGCCCGGGAGCTAGCGATGGTGAAAGTGATAAGCAACCCACAGATCCGCAGCGAAATCCAGGGCATCATCGAACCGTTCCGTGCATCAATTATTGATGTCAGTAAAGAAAGCGTCACGGTTCAGGTGACAGGTAAGTCAGATAAAGTCGATGCGCTCATCGATCTATTAAGGCCTTATGGCATAAAAGAACTTGCCAGAACAGGCTTAACCGCATTCACCCGCGGTCATCAGCCGCAAGTAGCAGAATTCAAATCTTACTCTCTATTAAAATAATTTCCCGAAAGGATGGATGTAAAAATGGCACACGTATACTATCACAACGATATTAAAGACGAGGTACTAAAAAATAAGAAGGTCGCTGTTGTAGGTTATGGATCCCAAGGTCATGCACACGCTCAAAACTTGAAGGAAAGCGGCCATAACGTCGTTGTTGGTCTTCGTAAAGGAAAGTCCTGGGATAAAGCGGAACAAGACGGGTTGGAAGTGAAAAATGTTGCAGATGCTGTAGCAGAATCCGATGTTGTCATGGTTCTTCTTCCGGATGAGTATCAGCCGAAAGTGTATGAAGAATCCATCAAACCGAACTTGAAGTCCGGCGCAGCTCTTGCTTTCGCTCATGGATTCAATGTTCACTTCAACCAGGTTGTTCCTCCATCAGACGTGGATGTATTCCTTGTCGCACCAAAAGGACCGGGACACCTTGTCCGCCGTACGTTTGAAGAAGGCGCTGGTGTACCTGCACTGATCGGTGTTGAACAGGACGTCACTGGGGAAGCGAAAGAGATCGCTCTTGCTTATGCGAAAGGAATCGGCGGCGGCCGTGCAGGGGTTCTTGAAACATCCTTCCAAGAAGAAACAGAAACCGATCTATTCGGTGAGCAGGCCGTCCTTTGCGGTGGACTTTCAAGCCTTGTAAAAGCCGGTTTCGAAACGTTGACAGAAGCTGGCTATCAGCCGGAAGTGGCGTACTTTGAATGTATGCACGAGCTCAAATTGATCGTTGACTTGATGTACGAAGGCGGACTTGAAGGCATGCGTTACTCCATCTCTGATACAGCCCAGTGGGGTGACTTCGTATCAGGCCCACGCGTCGTTGATGAGAGTACGAAAGCTCGCATGAAAGATGTACTGACAGACATCCAAACAGGGAAGTTTGCCAAAGGATGGATCCTTGAGAACCAGGTGAACCGTCCAGAGTTCAACGCCATTAATTCCCGTGAAAACAATCATCAAATCGAGAAGGTGGGTAGAGAGCTCCGTGAACTGATGCCGTTCGTCAAGAAGTCCCAATCCAAAGAAAAGGATGTGGTCACACATGGCTCACGTTAACGTTTTCGACACAACCTTGAGAGACGGAGAACAATCCGCTGGTGTCAATTTGGATCGTTTGGAAAAAGTGGAAATTGCCAAACAGCTGGAACGTTTAGGTGTAGATATTATGGAGGCGGGTTTTCCCGCTTCCTCTCAAGCCGATTTTGAAGCGGTCAAAGAGATCGCTGATACCGTCCGCGGTTGTTCGGTCACAGGCTTAGCGCGAGCTAACAAACGTGACATAGACATTGCGTGGGAAGCATTGAAAGGCGGAGCGGAGCCGAGGCTGCACGTATTCATCGCTACCTCTCCGATTCATATGACACACAAGCTGAAAAAGACACCAGATGAGGTGGTAGAAAAAGCTGTGGAAATGGTCGCCTATGCGAAGGAGAAATTTCCATACGTCCAGTTTTCCGCGGAAGATGCGCTCAGGTCCGATCAAGACTTTCTCGTACACATTATCGAAAAAGTGATTGACGCTGGAGCGAGTGTCATCAACCTTCCGGATACCGTAGGATTCACAACTCCTGACGAAATCGGCCGGCTTTTCCGTTATGTAAGAGAGAACGTTCCGAACATCGACAAGGCGATCTTGTCTACGCACAATCATGATGATTTGGGAATGGCTGTAAGCAACTCCCTCGCTGCGATTGAAAACGGAGCAAGGCAAATTGAAGGGACGATCAATGGCATTGGCGAGCGTGCCGGAAACGCAGCGCTTGAGGAAATCGCTGTCGCATTGAAGATCCGCCAAGATCGTTTTGATTTTGAAACAGGCCTTGTTTTGAAAGAAATCAAGCGGACCAGTGATCTCGTCAGCCGCCTGACAGGGATGCAGGTGCCAGGCAACAAAGCCGTTGTAGGACGCAACGCTTTTGCCCATGAATCCGGGATCCACCAGGACGGCATGCTGAAGGAGTCGACAACCTATGAAATTATCACCCCAGCGATGGTTGGCATCGATTCCAATCGAATGGTGTTAGGGAAACATTCCGGACGGCATGCGTTCAAACAAAAAGCGGAAGAACTTGGGTTCGAACTCAGCGAAAACAAGCTGAAGGAAGCTTTTGAATCATTTAAGACATTGACAGGCAAGAAGAAAGAAGTGACGGATGATGATCTATTCGCCATTTTGACAGACACTCAGACGGAAGACGAAGATCAGCCTAAATACGAGTTGAAAGCCTTCCAGGTTCAATATGGCAGCATCAACCGTCCGACAGCGACCGTCCTTCTGACACGTCCGGATGGAGAAGAAGTGGAGAAGGCCAATACTGGAGAAGGAAGCGTCGAAGCCATCTACAACACGCTCGATGATCTGATTGATGCCGATGTTCATCTGCAAGACTATCAATTGAGTTCCATCGGTAAAGGACGCGACGCTTTAGCAGAAGTCCACGTCCAATTGACGGTAGATGGAATCAAAGCATCTGGTCGAGGATCGGCACAGGATGTATTGGAAGCCTCTGCCCACGCCTTTTTGAACGCCGTAAACCGCACATTATATAGAAGCAAATTCGAGAATTATCAAAGAGTGCAAGTATAACTAAAGGGGGATGCACATGGAAAAACATATCGTACTTTTGCCAGGAGACGGGATCGGTCCAGAAGTGACAAAAGCAGCAAAAAACGTACTGCAGTCGGTCGCAGATCGATTTCAACATACCTTCACTTTCGAGAGTCATGACATCGGGGGAGTGGCGATCGACAATCACGAAACGCCTCTCCCGGAGGATACGGTCGAAGCAGCGAGAAAAGCAGATGCCATTTTTCTTGGAGCGGTCGGTGGACCGAAATGGGATCAGCTTCCCGGTCATATGAGGCCGGAAAAAGGGCTGCTTGGGATCCGCAAACAACTCGGCTTGTTTGCGAATCTTCGTCCTGTCAAAGCGTTTCAACAGTTGCTCCATGCATCACCTTTGAAACACGAGGTCGTCGCGGCAAGCGATCTATTGATCGTCCGTGAGTTGACTGGCGGGTTGTACTTTGGAGAACCGAGAGAACGACGCAACAACGGGAAAGCTGTCGTCGATACGCTGGCATACGAACGTCGTGAGATTGAAAGAATCGTAGAGCAGGCTTTCCAAAGTGCGCAAGTGAGGAGAAAGCACCTTACTTCTGTTGATAAAGCCAATGTTCTCGAGTCGAGCCGCATGTGGCGTGAAGTCGTGGAAGAGAAAAAAGCGCAGTATCCAGATGTAAAGGTTGAACATATGCTTGTGGATGCTGCTGCGATGAAGCTTGTGACGAATCCGGCTTACTTTGATGTCATCGTGACAGAAAATATGTTCGGGGACATCCTGAGTGATGAAGCTTCTGTATTGACAGGATCGCTCGGGATGCTGCCATCCGCCAGTTTGAACGAAACAGGCGTTGGACTTTATGAGCCGGTTCACGGTTCTGCCCCTGATATCGCTGGAGAGAATAAAGCGAATCCACTGGCTAGTATTCTTTCTGTGGCGATGATGCTGAAGCATTCGTTCGGTATGGAAGAGGAAGCAGAGCAAGTCGAAGCGGCTGTACAGGAAGTGTTGGATGAAGGCTACCACACGGCAGACATCGACCTTATCGGCGGTACAGTCGTCAGTGGAAGTGAAATGGCAAGAAGAGTGGTCGATCAGATCAGCACAAGTGATACCACAGAAAATATCATGCGTTGTTACGTATAAACACGAAGGGAGCGGAACGGAATGAGTCATCCAAAAACCATTGTAGAAAAAATTTGGGATCAGCATGTCGTCCATGAAGAAGAAGGGAAGCCGAACCTCCTCTACATCGACCTGCATCTGATTCATGAGGTGACCTCTCCCCAGGCGTTTGAAGGATTGCGAATGGCCGGAAGGAAAGTGAGAAGACCGGATCGTACGTATGCGACGATGGACCATAACGTCCCGACGATCCATCGTAACGTCATTAAAGATGAAGTTTCCAAAAAGCAGATGGAAACTTTGAAGGCAAACTGTGAAGAGTTCGGCGTCCGCCTCGCGGACATCAACCACCCGGATCAAGGGATCGTTCACGTCATCGGACCGGAACTTGGTCTGACACAGCCGGGTAAAACGATCGTTTGCGGGGATAGCCATACCTCTACACACGGCGCTTTTGGAGCATTGGCATTTGGAATCGGAACGAGTGAAGTGGAGCACGTGCTTGCCACCCAATCCTTATGGCAGGCACCTCCGAAAACTCTTCAAGTCAACGTCGATGGGGTGCTTGGAACAGGCGTCACAGCGAAGGACTTAATCCTCGCGATCATTGGTAAATACGGGGTCCGCTTCGGTACAGGTCATGTGATCGAGTACACCGGGGAAGCTGTCCGTAATCTTTCGATGGAGGAACGGATGACGGTATGCAACATGTCCATTGAAGCAGGAGCAAGAGCCGGGTTGATCAGTCCTGATGCAACGACGATCGACTACATGCGGGGCAAGCGCTATGTACCGGAAGGAGAAGCTTTTGATGAAGCGGCTGAACAGTGGCTCGCTTTAGCTTCCGACGAAGGAGCAGAATATGACCAGACGCTTACGATTCATGCGGATGAAATTGAACCGCAGGTCACATGGGGAACGAACCCTTCTCAATGTGTTCCTGTCGGCGGTCGTGTACCCGATCCAGAATCGGTGGAAGATGATCGTGACGGTATTGAACGAGCGATTGAGTATATGGGTCTTGAGGCGAACCAGAGTATTGAATCGATCCCTGTCGAGCATGTGTTTATCGGTTCCTGCACAAACTCCAGGCTGAGCGATTTGCGTAAAGCGGCAGAAATCGTTCGTGGCGGCCGTGTTCATGAAGGAGTAAGAGCTCTTGTCGTCCCTGGTTCTAAATCTGTGAAAGATGCAGCAGAAGCGGAAGGGCTGGATACGATATTCTTGACCGCAGGATTTGAATGGCGCGATGCCGGCTGCAGCATGTGTCTTGCGATGAACGATGACATCGTCCCACCTGGGGAACGCTGTGCTTCCACTTCCAACCGGAACTTCGAGGGGCGTCAGGGAAATGGTGCCCGTACCCATCTCGTCAGTCCGGAAATGGCAGCAGCGGCTGCATTGGAAGGTCATTTTGTCGATGTCAGAAAATACGCCAGTACAGTAGGAGGGTGAAGAGATGGAACCGATCAAACAACACAGTGGTCTGGTCTACCCATTGGATCGATCGAATGTCGATACCGACCAGATCATTCCGAAGCAATTTTTGAAAAGGATTGAACGACAGGGGTTCGGCCAGTTTCTCTTCTACAACTGGCGATTCAACGAGGATGGAACACTACGGGAAGATTTCTCTTTGAATGACCCGAAGTATGATGGTGCTTCTGTTCTTGTCGGCGGTGAAAACTTCGGGTGCGGTTCCTCCAGGGAACACGCACCATGGGCGATTCAGGACTATGGCTTTAAAGTGGTTATTGCCCCGAGTTTCGCCGACATTTTTTACAACAACTGCTTCAAAAACGGAATCCTTCCGATTCAGTTACCGAAGCCGGTTGTGGATCAGCTGATGGAAAAGGCTACGAAAGAAAAGTATGAAGTGAAGGTCGATTTGGAAAAGCAGATCATTGATGACGGGGACTTAGAAGTGTCCTTCGACATCCAGTCCTACCATAAAGAAATGCTTTTGAATGGCTGGGACGAAATTGCCGTCACTTTGACGTATGAAGACAAAATCGACCAGTACGAAAAACAAAACAAAGGAGTGAAGACGTTGGGGATTTCTTAACGCTAGCTAAAGTCATGGATGCACAGGAACAGTTGCAGGAGGTGGTGCACCGCACCCCGCTGCAAACATCAACAACCTTCAATGAAAAAACCGGACAGCACGTCTATTTGAAGATGGAGAATCAGCAGAAAACAGGTGCTTTCAAAGTGCGGGGAGCCTCCTATAAGGTGGCATGCCTGACGGAAGTAGAAGCGTCCCGCGGTGTAATCGCAGCATCTGCCGGGAACCATGCCCAGGGCGTCGCTCTTGCTGCAGCGAAGCGTGGCATTCAGGCACAAATTTTCATGCCGGAAGGAACACCGAGAGCGAAAGTGGAAGCGACACAAGGGTACGGAGCGAAAGTCGTTCTTACCGGCGAGTCCTTCCAGGAAGCTTACCAGGCCGCTTTGCTTGAACAGGAAAGAACAGGTGCTACTTTTCTTCATCCGTTTGACGACTATGATGTGATGGCGGGACAAGCGACAGTCGCCGTTGAAATGCTGCAGCAACAGCCGGATTTGAACCGTCTGTTCGTACCGATCGGCGGTGGCGGGCTGATCGCTGGTATTGCGTTCGCAGCCAAACAGCTGAAGCCGGACATTAAAGTCATCGGTGTCCAATCAGCGAAAGCCCCTTCCATGTACAATGCTTTGTACAAAAAAGGACCTGAAAAACTGACATCTGTCTCGACGATTGCTGACGGAATCGCCGTGAAGGAAAGAGGAAGACTCACCTACACGTGTATCCAAAAATACGTGGATCAAGTGATTACGGTGGAAGAACATGAAATCGCAAAAGCCATGCTGATGCTGCTTGAACGTGAAAAAACACTGGTTGAAGGAGCGGGAGCCACTGCGCTTGCCGGTCTCCTCAGCACGTGTGACACGTTTGAACAGCAGCAATGCGGTGTTGTCTTGAGTGGAGGAAACATGGATCTATCCCGATTGCCGCTGATCCAGAAGCTAGCCAATCCGAAGAAAGTGGTCATCGCTTAAGGTGACAGCCAGGAAGAGTGTTTGAGCTCTTCCTGGCTTTTTTTGTTGGGTGTGATAGTTATAGAGGAATATAGCTGTATCATTTTAAGGGTGTAAAAGTTAGCATTAGAATTTAAGTTGTACCTGCCTTATGAGGAATTATCAGTCGGTTTGGGACTTTTATCGGTAGCTTTTGAATATTTAACGGTGACTTTGATGCATTTATCAGTGGCTTTTAATCATTAATCAGCGGGTTCGATGCTTTTATAGGTGTGCCCTCAATATTCTTCTGGGAAAATTTCAGCACCTTTGGGGTATTTATTAGCGACTTTGGAACTATTATTACCATCTTTGGATATTCATTCAGGGAAAAAGAAAAGGAGAGCCGGCACATGTAGCCGGTTCTCCTTTTCTATTATTTCAATAAATCAAGCAGCGTTTGGTTAAATTTTTCTTTTTCATCATAAACCATTCCGTGGCCGCTGTTTTCAAAAGGAACGAGTGTGCTGTTCGGAATTTTTTCATTCAAAATCTCGGAAAATGCGTAATCACAGATTTCATCGTGTTTTCCATGAAGGAGGAGGGTAGGTACTTCAATCTGACTGACTTCCTCCCGTAAATCTTCATCTCTTAGTGACTCTGCGCAAGCAATGGTGGCGTGAGACGATGCTTTAAGGCCGAGGCTGTGGAACCATTCTCCGAAAGGTTCCGAGATATCAGAATGGTAGAATCCTTCGCCGAAATCTTTCAATGCAGCTGGGCGGTCGCTTTGGAGCGCTTCGATCAGACCATCGACTTCTTCTTTCTTCATGCCGTGGTTGTAGCCTTCTCTTTGAGTGAAACTTGGAGCGGCCGGTCCCGCCAGAATCAACTGCGCCAATTCTTTGTTTGCAAATTTCGTAGCATAGCGGATCGCAATCGGCCCGCCCATGGAAAAACCGGTTAAATAGAAGTTTTCCAGTTGAAGGTATTCCACAACGGTTTTCACATCATGAGCAAGTGTATCGTAATCATAGCCGAAAGCCGGTTTGTCTGATTTTCCGAATCCCCGCAGGTCGATGCCGATGAAGCGGTAGCCTTTTCGGGGTAATGTGTTCATTTGATATTCGAACATTTGATGGTTCAGGGGCCAGCCATGAAGGAATACGATCGGCTGTCCTTCTCCGATATCTTGCACGAATAAGTCAATATGGCGGTCATGATCCACTTCGATATAGAGTGACATTTGAATAAAAACCCCTTTTTTTATGTTATGAAGAATATTCCCGGTCTCCGCCATTTAAAACTGATCAATATTAGAAAGCTTCATCCCACTATTCTGTTTATCTTCCTTATCCCTCTATATAATAGAAAGCGGAGGTGCTGGAAATGAATCTATTATTCAAGCCGGTAACAAAAGAAAATTGGGAAACATGTGTCAGCCTGAAGGTCGATGAAAGCCAAAAAGGCTTTGTTGCTGAGAATTGGTATTCGATCATTGAAGCTTCTTTTGAAAAGGAGTTTTTTCCTACTTGTATTTATGATGGCGACATGATGATTGGTTTTCTTATGTACGACCGTGATCCTGAAACAAAACGTTTGGAAGTAAGTCGTTTTATGATCGATCAAAATCATCAAGGAAAAGGGTACGGAAAAGCATCGATGACCGCTTTGCTTGCTCTTATTAAGGAAACGTATGGTCCTGTAGACTTCTACACAAGTGCAGAACCCGAGAATGAAGGTGCCATCGGGCTTTATGAATCTCTTGGTTTTGAAAGAACAGGAGAAGTCATGTGGGGCGAAGTTGTCTTGAAAGTGACAATCACATAGGATAAAAACACAAGAAAAAAGAGGGTCTCTTAATGTAGAGGCCCTCCTTTTACTGTAAAAGCTGCCTACTCCTAAGGAGCTGTTTAGGAACTTTTTTATGGTGGTTATGGTGGTTCGGAAAGCAACCCTTTTCCCGTAGGACCTTGACTTCTTCCATATTATTAAAGAAACAGCAGTTGGAAAATTTTCAGAAAATATCCAAGTAGTTTACAAGGGTATTACAATTTATTTAAGAATTCGTGGGTTTTCTTCAAATTGCGACAATTATGTATATACTGATACATGGTTAAAAAGAGCGAATGTATAAGATCAATAACTGTGTACAGGGAGTCGTCATCTAAATGAAGAAACTTATGATAATCATTATAGTCCTATATACCACGTTTTATATAAACCCAAACATAGTGATGTCCATTTCCAAACCGGATTCTCCGTTGATCAATAGTGAAGCGGCCATCGTTCTTGAGGCGAATACAGGAAAAGTTTTATATGAGAAGAATGCTGAGACGAGCATGTACCCGGCCAGTTTGACGAAGATTGCAACAGCGATCTATGCCATAGAAAACGGAGACCTTAATGAGACTGTAACGGTTAGTGAAAGGGCTTATGAAACAGGAGGTTCCAGTGTTTTTCTTGAAGAGGGAGACCAGGCAACCTTAAAAGAGCTCGTCCAAGGGCTGCTCTTAAACTCCGGGAATGATGCTGGTGTTGCGATTGCCGAGCATTTAAGTGGGAGTGTCGAGCAGTTCTCTAAAGACTTGAATGCTTACCTTGAAGAAAAAGCCGGTGTGGAGCAGACGGATTTCAAGAATCCTCATGGTTTGTTCGACTCGGAGCATCGGACGACAGCGAAAGACTTGGCTGAAATTACGAAGTATGCACAAGAAAATGAGACGTTCAAAGAGATTTATGGGTTAGAGACCCTGGATTGGGATGGGGAGAAGTGGGATGCTACGCTATACACTCATCACCGTTTAATGAGAGAAGACCCGTATGAAGGTGTGACTGGTGGGAAGACAGGATATGTCCCTCAGTCTGGTTTCACGTTGGCAACGAGTGCGAGCCGGGAGAATATGGATTTGATTGTAATTACAATGAAAAGCCGCACGAAAGATTTGTCTTATGAAGATACGAAGAAACTGCTGGACTATGGATTTGAATTTTATGAAACATCGGTATTAAAACCCAACGAAGAATTTCCAGGTGTAAAAGAAGACTATCAACTCCCTGAGGAGATTTCCTACACTCACCTAAAAGGAGATCCTGTTAACGCGGAAATGGACGGGGCAGGGACGCTTTCTGTAACCAATTCAGATGGAAAAGAGATATTTTCAGCACAGATGGAAAAGGTGGAGAAAGAAGCGAAACCTCCTGTGGAAAAGACAGAGGTCGAAAAGTCGGACTGGCAGGATTATTGGACACTATTCATTTTCCCGCGGCACTTTTGGGTCACAGAAATATACGAAGAACTTAAAGGATCATGATAAACCTCCCCATTAGGGAGGTTTATTTTTTGTGTGTGCCCGGCATGGGCATAAACTCTAGGGTTCAAGTCCCGAACGGCGAAGGTCGTTGTAGCCGTTAGCTAAAGGCAAGGGTGTCCAGGGCGACCTGGAACCTGAAGGAAGCCGGAGGCAAACTTCTGCCCCGAGGAACACAAATCTCATACAAGGCTGTCTATCTGGGATGAGTCTGCATAACAAGATAAAGTCCCAACGACCAAAGGGGTAGGCAGTAAATGAGGCGGGGATATGGAAGGGAAGTTTATGCTCTTACCCGGGGAGGTCTGTCGGGAAAGCGAAGGACTCTTCGTAACCTTCTCAGTGATGAGGAGCTGAACCGGCAGAAGTCAGCCGAAGTCGTAGTATTTGGTAGCTTAAGATGCCAAAGAAGGACTGAATCAATTATGGAGAATGACGTCCAGGCGTTCATCCCCTCGTTGAAGCAGAAAACGAAACACCTTCTCAGGGAGGAAATGGTGAAGTCCGTGGGGGACCTGAGACAGGGTGGAGAGGCGAGGATGGCACAAGGGGAAACGTCATTCACGGAGGAATGTATCTTATGATAAATCGTGTACTGTCACGACCGAATTTACTTCAAGCGCTCAAGCGTGTAGAAAAGAATAAAGGAAGCCACGGTGTCGATCAAATGCCCGTAAAATCCCTACGTCCGCATTTAAAAGAAGAGTGGACATCATTAGTGGAAAGCCTGCGGTCGGGAACCTACCAACCTCAACCGGTACGTCGAGTCGAAATCCCGAAACCAGACGGCGGAAAGAGGAAGCTGGGCATCCCCACGGTGACAGACCGATTTATTCAACAGGCAATCGCCCAACAACTATCCGAGATGTATGACCCGACCTTTTCGGAATACAGCTACGGGTTCCGTCCAAATCGAGATGCCCACCAAGCTGTCCGTCAGGCAAAAGAGTACATCCAAGAAGGATACCGCTGGGTCGTGGACATGGACTTGGAGAAGTTCTTCGATAAAGTCAACCATGACCGACTTATGGCAACCCTATCCAACCGTATCCAGGATAAGAACGTTCTCTACCTTATCCGACAATACCTTCAAGCAGGTATTATGGAACAGGGTCTTGTAAGCCCAAATACGGAAGGGACTCCTCAAGGAGGCCCCCTCAGTCCGTTGCTTTCCAACATCGTATTAGACGAGCTGGATAAAGAACTGGAAAAGCGTGGTCACAAGTTCGTTCGGTATGCGGATGACTTTCATATTTACGCGAAGTCTAAGCGTGCAGGGGAAAGGGTGATGGCGTCCATCACATCTTTCATCGAGAAGAAGTTACGACTGAAGGTAAACCGCGAGAAGAGTGCCGTGGACCGACCTTGGAAGAGAAAACTTCTGGGGTTCAGCTTCACTCCTAATCGAATCCCTAAGATTCGATTAGCTAAGCGTTCCATCGAACGGTTTAAGAACCGAGTCCGAAGTCTTACTTCACGAAAAGAACGAATATCGATGGAGAATCGAGTGAGGAAGCTTAATCTATTCCTACAAGGATGGATGAATTATTATAGCCTAATTGACACACTAAGTGTATTGAAAGAGTTGGAATCATGGCTTCATCGAAGACTTCGAATGATTCGCTGGAAAGAATGGAGACTTCCCAAAACGAAAATCAGGAAACTGATCAAACTGGGAATCTCTCCGCAGAAAGCCCACGAATGGGGAAACTCACGGAAGGCTTACTGGCGAATTGCGAGAAGTCCCGTCTTACACAAAACCCTAGGCACCACCTATTGGTGGCGCCTAGGGCTGAAGAGTATTGTCTTAAGATACAAATTTATTCGTCAGACATGATTGGAACCGCCGTATACGGAACCGTACGTACGGTGGTGTGAGAGGGATGGAGGTTAGTCACCTCCCCCTATCTCTATTGCTGATGAAGAAAAGAGTGTGACAAAAATGGTTCAGGAAAAACTGAATTCGGAAGTCCTCGGCTCGATGAAGGAAAGGATGTTCCTTTGCAGGTCCTCCTTTTTTCTTTAGGGTTTTAAAAGGAAATGAAGGCGGGATAGTGGAACTAGTATAGAACACAGGGGAAAGGAGTCGGAGAGATGGCTTATGAACAAAAAACTAAGCAGAACGATCGTAGCGTGATCGTAGCGTGATTGCATTCATTGAAGAAGTGGACCATCCGAAAAAGCAGGAAGATGCCTACCGGTTGTTGGACATTTTCACTGAAACGACAGGGTATGAAGCCAAAATGTGGGGACCGTCCATCATTGGCTTCGGTTCTTATCATTACAAATATAAGACGGGCCATGAAGGGGATGCTCCACTTGTAGGCTTTTCTCCACGCAAAGCGAAAATCAGCCTTTATTTCGCAACGGGTGATCCGGGACGTGAAGAGCTTCTTGAGAAGTTTGGGAAACACAAGAGTGGAAAAGCGTGTGTGTATATCAACAAGGTGGATGACATTGATGAAGAGGTTTTAAAAGAACTTATCCTTCAATCTGTCACCTTCTTGCAGCGCACGTTTCCGGAGGAGTAAGGGATGTATCAGTATTTCCGAGGATTGACGATTCGTGAAGGCACAAAGGGAGTACCTGCCAAACGTGCAAAACAGCTGTTTGAAGAGGTCGGTTGGTCACAAGGTGTTCCTTTGTGGCAGGAAGAAAAATTTTCTCTCATCTTTGAGAACTCTACATGGGCGTTTACCGTATGGGATCAAGAAGAAATGGTAGGAATGGTTCGAGTCGTTTCTGATCAAATCATGATGGCGACGATCATGGACTTGGTCGTTTCGGAACCTTACCGAGGAAAGGGACTCGCCCATAAGCTGATTTCTTTATGTATGGAAAAACTGCCGCATGGGGATTGGTTTGCGCATACATCGGAAGAGAATTTCTCATTCTATGAGTCTTGTGGTTTTCATGTAGAGGAAAACTGTTCCTTTTACGGTTATCGAAAAACGAGAGAAGAAGGGCATCGAATATGATCAAGGCTGTCATTTTTGACTTGGACCGGACGCTTTTGGACCGCGATGCTTCTGTTGAGCATTTTATTAACGATCAATTCGCTCGATTCGAGAAGTCTCTCAATTCTGTATCAAGAGAAGCTTTCACCTCAAGATTCATTGAATTGGATGAGCAAGGGTATCGGCCTAAGGATCAAGTTTATCAACAACTTGTACATGAACTGGCTTTAGGGAAAGGCATAGAGGTAAAGCTCTATCAAGATTATCAGGACTCTTTTAAACATCATTGTATTCCTTTTCAAGGACTACAGGAAGTCTTGCTGCAATTAATAGCGAACAAATACCATCTGGGTCTCATCACAAATGGGAAAAGTCGTTTCCAAATGGACAACATGAAGGCCTTAGGCATTCAACCTTTTTTCAAAACCATCCTCATCTCAGAGTTGGAAGGGGTAAAAAAACCTGACCCAGCGATTTTTGAACGAGCGATGGAACGGATGAATCAACCGCCTGAAGCATGTATATATGTCGGAGATCATATGGAAAAAGATGTGCAAGCAGCAGAAAATATTGGGATGACACCCGTTTGGAAAAAGGATAGACAAGAGGAAGAATCATTGGCTCGCTATTCTATCTTTCATTTGAGTGAACTCCCACCACTTTTGCAAAAGTTGAATACTAAGGAGGAACGCTCGTGTTATTCGAAGTGACCAATCAAATACGTGTCCCCGACCTTGTAGAAGGGCAGCAATGGTATGAAAAACTACTTGGGAAGAAGCCTGATTTCATTCCTCATGAAGGTTTTGTCGAGTGGGAGGTCATCCCTGGATTCTGGCTGCAGCTGGCGGAGGGAACGCCAGCTGAAAACAGTGGACCTTTCCGTATTGGCGTTACAGACCTTGAAGCGACAAAAGACTTTCTGATTGAAGAATTAGGCATTGCCCCTTTTGACATCCATTCGCGTGAAGAGGTCCCCGTCAAGTGGGGGACTTTTGAAGATCCTTGGGGCAACGGGGTAGGTTTTTATGAGTATCATGATAAAAAAGAAGAGGAAGAACGCTTAAACCTTCTTTACAAATAAGCGCGATGGGGCCGCCATTAAGGGGCTCTTTTTTGACGTGAAGACTGGAGGAAAGAAATGAACATCATTCCATTGAAATATTTTGATCTTAACAATCGCATGCTGGATGCTTTTGATCGATATCAAAAAACGGACCGCGTATGGGTGTTGAAATCAGGCGTATTTAATGAAGAACGCGATTCTTTTGAAGAGGATTGGACCGAAGAAAACAAACAGACAATCATTCATCACTTTCGGTTGGTGATAGAAAATGGCGGAGCCGTAGTAGCGGCTGTGAAGGAGCAGAAAGTCTACGGGTTCGCTGTCATTGAAGCGACTACTTTTGGGGAAAAGGCCATGTACCGAGAATTATCGTACATACACGTGAGCCGGAACCTTAGAGGAACTGGGATAGGGAGATTGCTTTTCCAGAAAGCGGGAGCGGTTGCGAAAGCATTGGGAGCGGAGAAACTGTATATTGGTGCCCATCCCTCTGTCGACACCCAGAAGTTTTATCAGAAGATGGGTTGTGTGCTCGCTCAGGAGGTCAATTCTATTATTTTTTCGCGTGAACCTAGAGATATTCAACTGGAATTCCCTCTATAAAAAGACCCATACGCATGAAACTGCGTATGGGTCTAAGGTTATTTTTTGTTAAAGAACTCGAGGAAAGCATGATAGATCTCTGTTCCCTGATAAGATAAGAGAGACAAAGCTGTCAATGAGAACATACCGATCATGATCATTCTGAACCATAACATAGGTGAACCCTCCTTTGATTGTTGGCTGATTGGAGCAACATCAAAGGTATTGAATCACATAATTGGATTGATAGAACACAGGGTTCAGAAAGAATAACTTGCGAAAGGCCCTCATGGATGTTGATGTAATTTTTGTACATAAGCGTACGATCAACAGAAAACCAAACAAAGCTGGAGTTACAAACGTTTTGTCTGTTTGATCATCGTTTGAGGACGTTGTTTCAAGTAGAGTGCTTTCCTGGACGTCGCCTTTGAAATAGCCGCTTTGGTGTTCGCCGTATGTGAACGGCAATGCAAAACTGAGAAGCAGGATGACTATGAACAAGGCTGAGTGTCTTTTCATTCGGCGCACTCCCTTTGTATCTATGAATATATCCATTCTACATGATGCAGCCGGTAACGCAAGCAAAAGTTTTTCTAATCAAAAGGTAGTCATGTTTACTAGTTATTAAAGCATGTGGCAGGATTGCTTAAGACTTGATTTCGAGGCTTTTGTGAGTGTTTAGGGGCTCCGGGAAAAGGTTCGCTTTCCGTGGGCGAGTGATGAGCCTCCTCGAGCTAACGCTCTGCGGGGTCTCATCTACCACGCAGTTCCCACAGGAGTCTCACCGTTTCCCTACGCCCCTTTACCCTATGAGGTTCTCGAAATTGCTCTAGCAGTAACCTGCCAAGTTCGGTAATGAAGACCTGCTCACCCACGCTTTTATAAAGTCGTTTTAACCATAGATACTGCTCGAATAAGGTGTGGGAACAGGGTCTGGGAAACGTCCGCATGAAAAGCGAATGGAGACACGAACGTGTGTGTTTTTGTACAAACTGATTCAAACCACTGCAAATCGTCGTTTCCCTGACCCCGTATCCATGGCCAGGGATTGTCATTCATTATTTAAACTAGGCAATGCTGACCTTAAGGCTGCGCGGAATGTGCTCACCGCGCTCCCGCGGAAAGCGAGCTATTCCCCGCAGCCCCTACCCACCCAACAAAAGTCTCGAAACTGAGCCTTCAACAATCGGGGGTTAATATTCAAAAAAGGACCATTCATACTTTATGTCTGGAAGGGATGGTGTAGCACGTTTTTGTGAAAAAAGGGTGCAGACAGACGAGTGATTTTTCGGTAAGCTTGGAAAAGAAGAAAACAAGAATGCAGCAAAGAACAAATACAGACAGAAATAAGTAGACGTTCGGTTGAGCAAGGGGGAATAATCTATGAATCAACAAGAAAAGCGTATGGAAGATCCGCGATACAAAATTGCGAATAAAGAAGCGTTGATCGGAGTCGCGCTTGTTGTCGTGAACTTCATTCTTTGGTATGGCTTTGCCTATGGTCTCGGGTCAGGGCCTGTGGAGGAGTACGACTACATTTTCGGCTTTCCTGCTTGGTTTTTTTATAGTTGTATCGCCGTCACGGTTTTTATCTTCCTTCTCGTGATTTTTGCGGTCAAGTTTTTATTTAAGGAAGTACCGCTGGATGAGGAGGATGAAAAATGAACTGGGGCGTTGTTATACCACTGCTATTATTTTTAGTGATCATTTTCTTCATCGGCTTTTATGCTTCGAAATACTTAAAGTCTAGTACGGATTTTCTGCAGGAATATTTTTTAGGAAGCCGTCAGCTTGGTGGTTTCATTTTAGCGATGACGATGGTGGCCACTTATGGAAGTGCGAGCAGCTTCGTCGGCGGCCCTGGAGTCGCTTACACAGTCGGACTGGGCTGGGTTTTGCTTTCCATGACACAGCTTGCGACGGGCTATTTTGTACTGTCGGTACTTGGAAAGAAATTTGCCATCATGGCTAGGAAGATTCGTGCTGTCACACTTGTGGATTTCTTAAGGGAACGTTATCAAAGTAAATGGGTAGTCATTCTTTCAGCGGCAAGCATCATCATTTTCTTATTCTCGGCTATGGCGGCCCAGTGGGTCGGAGGTGCGCGCCTGATTGAATCCTTTACAGGTCTTTCCTATACGGCAGCCTTGTTCATTTTCGCTGTTTCCGTGCTTGTTTATGTCATTATCGGAGGATTCCGTGCTGTAGCGATTACGGATACTGTGCAGGGGGTCATCATGTTTTTCGGGACGATGATCATCTTGATCGGTACGATTATCGCAGGGGGCGGGATTGAGAACATTATCTCCGATCTTGCTGCAGAGAACCCGGATCTAATTTCGCCGTATGGAGCGGACCGTTCCCTTACGCCGGTGTATGTATCGTCCTTTTGGATCCTTGTCGGTGTGGGTGTCGTCGGTCTGCCGCAAGTCGCTGTCCGTGCCATGAGCTATAAGAGCTCACGCGGGATGCACAGGGCTTTGATTATCGGTACTGTTGTGGTCGGTGTCATCATGCTCGGCATGCACTTGACAGGTGTCTTTGCAAGACCTGTCCTTCCTGGAATTGAAGTCGGAGATACAGTGATGCCGCGAATCGCTATGGAGGTGCTGCCGGCATGGCTGGCAGGCATTGTACTTGCAGCCCCGATGGCCGCAATCATGTCGACCGTCGATTCACTCCTTCTGCTTGTCAGTTCAGCTGTAGTGAAAGATGTGTATATGAACTATGTGAACCCTGAGGCAAGTGCGAAGAAGGTGAAACGACTGAGTATTTCAGTTACCGCAATCATTGGAATTCTCGTATTTGCCATGGCAATTCAGCCGCCGGATTTACTGATTTGGTTGAACTTATTTGCTTTCGGTGGGTTGGAAGCAGCTTTCATTTGGCCTGTCATCATGGGGTTATATTGGAAAAAAGGCAATGCCAGTGGAGCCATTGCTTCTATTTTAACAGGGGTAGGAAGCTATATTTTATTTCATAGCTTTATGCCTCAAGCGCTTGGTATGCATACAGTAGTACTGCCTGTACTTTTGAGTCTGCTTGCTTATATCCTGTTTAGTTTATTGACGGTGAAACGGCATGAGACCATTCAGGAGCAGGTGTTCCAAAAGTTGTGGAGTGCTTAAATAGCAAAAAGGGTGGAGGATGCTCCATCCTTTTTTTTGTTAGTAAACAAATCATAGACTGTGTTACGGTATGAATGAATATTGCTCGGGAAATAACTTTAGGTTCAAAAGTTCAGGACGGAGGGTGAACGCATGATGAAAATATATACGGGAATGATAGCCGCCTTCTTTTCATCCATCATCGTATCAATCACGGTGAACGTCTTATCTCCCGGTGATGGGGATGTTTCAGCTCTTATATTTTTGTACATATTTCCTGTTTACCTCTTTGTGGGAATTCTCTTGTCTATTATCATCGATCGTGTATGGCCTACGCGGAAATGGTGGCAAACCTTTCCTTATTATACGCTCATAGGTTTGGGGTTAAGTGGGGGCGTTGTGTTTACTTCCTCTCTAGGAAGGGGAGAAGAGCTTGTGGTTTCGGCTTTTATCATCGGGTGTGCTTGGTTGTACTTCATTGTACTTACGGTTCTTAGTTATGTAAGAAAAATGGGAGTGAAAGGATAATAAAAGGAGGACAATGATGGAGCTTGTATTTGTGCGTCATGGGGAAGGAGAACATACGGCAAAACCTGATGGATTACATACCCTCCACCCTGTATTGACAACCCGTGGAGAAAGACAGGTAATAAAATTACAAGAAACATGGTCCCTATCCTCTGAAGATCTACTCATCGTCAGTCCGACGGTAAGAACTTTACAAACGGCTGAACGGTGGACTGAAGACATTTCATGCCGTAGAGTTGTGTCTCCTGCCGTTGGCCCCCGCATGTTTCCGCAGAAGAAGGAGTGGAAAACTTTACCGTGTGACCGGACATTGGGTAAAGATCGGGTTTCTGCTGAATTCCCGGACTTTCATTTGATTGGCGAACGATGGGAAGAGGGGATCAATGCTATCCCTGAAAAGGAATTTGTGGACGTTGCTTCTGAACTGATTCATTGGTGTAAGCAGCAAGGGAAAGACCGTGTTTTTGTCGTTACACATGATGGTACGATGACAGCATACAGGCAATGGATCGAAGGGAGACCATTAACTCGTGAGGATTTTCCGAAAGAGACGGACTGGGTAAGGGTTAAGGTGGAATGAAGAAGCCCATCAATGATGTTATAAAACATAAACAACATGTGGAGAGTCATCGTTCAGGTGCGAAAGGGAGCCTCCTTTTTCGATTAAGGTTATGGAAATCATTCTTTCTGCACTCCTCGTGCATGTATTTCTTCATTGAGAAGGCACAGCGTTTATTAAACGCTGTGCCTTTTTGTTTATGACCCTATTTTTCTATATTCCTCTGCCATTGGCATCTCTTTTCCTTGAGTAAAAGCACTGATTAGAACGACAAGTCCTACGTTAACAATCAAGCCGAGGATCCCTGGATTGATATCCAAAGGGGTGGACTCCGCGACAAGCTGGAAGTAGTAGTTGACGACGGTTCCTGAGATTAATCCTGTAATGACAGCTGGTGCGGTGATTTTTTTCGAATACAAAGCACCATATACCCCAGGTGCGAATTGGACGATTGATCCGTAGGCTCCGAGGAGGAGGGCGATCAACCCCTGTCCACCAAACACAGTGATGAAATAGGCCAGCCCGCCAATTACGAACACGCCGATTCTCATGATTAAAAGCGTCGCTTTCTTTGAAAGGTCCCTTTTCACGTTGCGGATCAATCCGTCCGTGAATTCAAGGGAAGCGCTGTGTGTGATGGCATCCGCGGTACTCATGGCGGCTGCCAGGGCACCAGCACCGACAAGGCCATACACCCAGCCCGGCAAAGTGAGAACGGTGGTAATCAGGTATGGCAGAATTTCATCAGGTGAACCGATTTGGTCGGATTGGATGACGTTGACGGCAGAAAATCCGACGAACAAGAGCGGGATTAAGAACAAGGCGAACATAGGATAGACGAGCACGGTTTTCTTGATCGTCCGTGCTTTTGTAGCATAGGATTTTGAAAACAAGTGCGGCCACATAAGAAACCCGATGGTCGATACGAGTATAGTCGTGGTGTAGGCCATCGTGGACATCGTTGAACCTTCTGCACCGATCTGCAGAAAGCCTGGGTTGTCCTGTGTCAAATTACGGAACATGTTCGGGACACTGTCATGAAGCTGATTCACGATTGTCAGACCGACCGTCCAGGAAATGACGATCATGAGAATCCCTTGAAACACATCAGACCAGGCTGCAGCCCGAAGCCCGCCAGTAGCTACGTAAACGACAACAATTCCGTAAGAAAGCAGGGCACCAAGCCAGAAGGGGATCCGTCCTTCTGTCATGATGTTGAAAATATAGGCCATCCCTTTCATTTGTGTGGCCAAGTACTGGATAGAGGCCAGTAAAGCGACAATTCCAATGATCATGGCGATCACACGTCTGGAGTAGCGCAGCTGTAAAAATCCGGCGACCGTATAGATGTTGTGCTTCCGGCCGATAGCTCCGATTTTCGGTCCAATGATATACCAAGGTAAGATGGCGAAGGCTGTATAGGTGATGATGTACAAAGCTGGAGCACCGCGGGAAAAGGCCCATCCCGGAGCGCCAAGGAAAGAGAAGGCGCTGAAGACCGCTCCACCCATGAGGAACCACATGACGAACAGACCGAGATTCCCTTTTGCTGTTGTGAACTCCTCCAGTGAACTTTTGTCCTGGTTACGGCCAGCTAAAACCCCGATGAATAAAGCGACGACAAGATAACCAATCATCATGATCATTGCAATTTGCCATTGTGCCATTTAGTGGACCTCCTTTTCGTCTTTGTCAGGATCGATTTTGTACAGGAATAGGACGATGATGAATGTGACTACGATCCAAAAAATGACCCAGAATACCGAAAAAGGTAACCCGATAATGAATGGCGTTTCCCTGTTGGCGATGGAGAATAGAGGGAAGACCAGGAGTAAAAATGGGATGGTTAAGGATAGGCAGTAAATTTTAACAAACTTTTGTTTGGTCAATGAGCATCCTCCTTTTGTTTTTCATACACGATCTCTCCATTCAGGACCGTCATTTCAACTTGGATGTCCTTTAATTGATGAGAGGGACAATGCAGGATCGATTGGTCGAGTATGACGAGATCTGCGTACTTTTCTGGTTCGATTGTTCCTTTCAAATGTTCATCGCCGCTTGCGTAAGCCCCTGACCACGTATAAGCGCGGATCGCTTCTTCGACCGTAATAGCCTGATCGGGTCCGACGGATTGTCCGTTTTTACTTGTTCGATTGACGGCTGCGTGGATGCCAATCAGCGGATTCACCGATGTAATGGGGCTATCGGAACCGATGGCAAACGGAATGTTCTGTTCCAGATAACTTTTTAACGGGAAAAAGTGGTGGATTCTGTCCCCGTAATCGTTGATATACCCGTCTCCGAATTCGTAAAGAAAAGCAGGGTTCGGAATCGGAATGGAATGGGTGGCTTTTATCCTTTCTACAAGGTCAGGGGGAGTGATTCCTGCATGCTCAAGCCTGTGACGATTGTTCATGCCTGTTTTGTGATTGAGCGCTCGCTCAATTGTGGTCAACAGCATATGTACGGCTTCATCCCCCATGGCATGAGCGGTAATTTGCCACCCTTGTTTGTGTGCAGGGAGGAGGTGTTGATCCAGTTCTTTTTGATCCATATATAGAATACCTGAATCATCTGGATTACTCGTATATGGCTTTCGGGTTTTGCATGTGGGGCCGCTGCTGCTTCCATCAATGAAAACTTTCGCAGGACCGATTTTAAACCAATCGTTACCGAGTCCTGTCATGATCCCGCTTTCTACACCTGCTTTGACTACGGATGGAGAATCGTAGAGGGAACCATACATGATATAAAGCCGCTGTTTGATTTTTCCTTTCTGAGCAGCCTTTTGTAAGTAGCGGATGTGTTTCGTGCCATATCCTCCGGCATCATGGACGCTCGTTATCCCATTTTGTAAAAAGTGACTTGAGGCCATTTGTAATCCAAGCATCACTTCCGCCTCTGAATAATCGGCAAGCTGGAACATTTCCATATGGGCGGCTTCCAACAATAAACCGGTAAGATCGTCACCATCCCTGTGATAGGTTCCCCCGGGTGGATTTGGTGTTTGTGAAGTGAGGCCTGCCATTTCGAGAGCTTTGCTGTTCACACATGAAATATGACCACAGGTCCGTACGACAATGATTGGATGGGACGTGGACACTTTGTCCAAATCCCATTTGGTTAGATGGCGTTCCTCAAGCAGGGCGTTTTGATTGTACCCCCAGCCGCGGACCCATTCTCCTTGAGGTGTTTTCTCTGCCCGCATATGAAGTTTTTCAATGATAGAATCTATGGAATCCTCCTGCTTCAGGTTGACGCCGAGCTGATTGGTTCCGTACAACTCGAGGTGGGCGTGGGCATCATTAAATCCTGGCAGCAGACTTCTTCCATTCAGATCAATGACCTCTGTGTGAGAACTGCACCGTTCCATTATTTCAGCCGTCGATCCTACTTGAAGAATCCGCTTCCCTTTGACAGCAAGGGCTTCCTGGATGGTGCCCTGTTGATCTGCGGTTATAACTTCTCCGTTGATGAATACGGTTGTTGCTTCCATCTTTTCTCCCTCCATTTAGGACTGAGCGATTTTTAACGCGGTGTGGTAGAGGAGCTCGACTCCTTTTTGCATGTCTTCCATTTCGGCATATTCCAGCGGGTTGTGGCTGATCCCTTTTTCACACCGGACGAAAATCATCGCGTAATCACTGATGTAGGACATGAATAAGGCATCGTGAAAAGGGCCGCTCATCAAGGTTGGGGAGTCATAACCGAGCTGTTCGTCTTCCTTTTTCATGATGTCTTTGATCCAATCGGCACAGTAGCGGGGATCACTGCGTGTATCTTCACTGATGGAGAATTCCAGGTTGTGTTCTCTGCTTGTACGTTCAATGATTTCATAGAGTTTCTTTTCGAGTTTTGTGCGGGCATCCAAATCGATATCACGAAGGTCGATCGTGAACTCGACTTTTTCAGGGATAATGTTGCGGGAGTTCGGGAAGGTCTGGACACTGCCGACCGTTCCTACAGTATTCGGCGTGCCTTCTTTAAGGACAAGTTCATTGAATTCTTTTGTGATGATGGAGGCTCCTAGAAACGCATCCTGCCTTAAGTTCATCGGAACAGACCCTGCGTGTCCCGCAAACCCTTCCAATGTCACTGTAAGCCAGATCGGACCGGAAATGGCGGATACGATTCCGACGGGTTTGTTTTGCGACTCGAGTACAGGACCCTGCTCGATATGAAGCTCAAGAAAGGCTTCAATATCGCCAGGCTTGTAGACAGGACTTTGACTCAAATCTGGTTCTACGCCGAATTCTCTAAGTGCTTCTAATCGGGTCACCCCATTTTTATCTTTACGTTCGAGTTCACCATCTTCCAATTGACCAATGATTCCGCGGACACCGAAGACACCTTTATTGAATCTGGAACCCTCTTCATCTGCAAAGCAGATCACCTCTATGGAGCGATTGGGGGTGATGCCTTCTTCTTTCATTGTATGTACAACTTCAATGGCACCTAAAGCACCTAATGTTCCGTCAAAACGACCGCCATAGGGCTGGGAGTCAATATGGGAACCTAACATGAGAATCGGTTTGTCCTTTTCTTTTCCTTCGACACGACCAACTAAGTTCCCGAATCCGTCAATATGTGTATCAAGGCCGGCTTCTTCCATCCAAAGGCGTACAACATCAACGGCTTCTCTGTCTTCTTTCGAGTGAGCGAGTCGACAGACACCGGTTTCTCCAATCTTCCCAATTTTGGCTAAGGTTTCGATGTGTTCCTGAAATCTTTTTTGATTGATCTTCAAGTTGGATCTCCTCCTTGTTTTACTAACTATATCAAGTTCATAATTGTCTGACAATTGACAAAACGTTAAATCATAGGCGGGGAAGATTGGACAGGAGGGGGTTTTTTGTACAAGATGTCGGATGTGGAGGTCATTCATTCATTTTTCGGAAAGAATGAATGACCTACTAAAAGTTGGATGCTGGTGCTTTTGAGATATAGCAGCTTTGATCCAGCAGGAAGGGATGGGTTTAAAAAAGAATATAATCGTAGGAGGATGATTGGATGGATCAAAAATGGGTGAAAAGTCGTTTGATAGATTGGGCGCAAAAAGCTGGTCTTGGGTTGGATATAGATGATACCGACATTCAGTACATATGGAATCCAGGTGGTTTTGTTAATCAGTCCTATCAAATTTCTGATGAGAAGAAACACTTGCATGTGAAGTTTGCAAAGCGGGACCATCAACCGAAGTTACAACAATGGGCGTGTCATCACAAATATTTGACGGAACATTATCAAGCACCAACGTTGGTTATGGACATTCATGAATCGGTGATTCCTGATCACCCTTATGGTCTTGTGTTCGAATTTTTTTCTGGGGAGGTATGGGAAAATCAAGCTTGGACGGATGAAATTTTTTCGAAGGTATCTCAGTTACACGGTGATCAAAAGCTTAAACGTATGCTTGGAGCAGCAGAAAAAAGGTGCGCAGATGCTTTCGTCGGAACATATATTCGTCGGTTCAGAGAAGATATGAAAATTATTGATGCCAATAGAGAAATCCTTTCTTTTGTAGAAAAGGAAACCTTTGATTGGTTTCATGATGTGACGGATCAGTTGGAAGAGGAAGTGCTACATTCCCCTCATTTTGATCGTCCAGCTGATGATGTTGTTCATAATGACTTGAACCAGCAAAATATTTTAGTGAATGCGGACGGGTTTTGCATGATTGATTGGGATGACCTTACTCTTGGAGATGGCGCAGCAGATTATGCATCGCTGCTTTGGCCTTGGGTTTATACGGAGGAATGGTCGATGTGGGAGGAAAGAGTGAGAGTACTTGCAGGAGATGAGCGGTTTGAACGGATGGGACTTTATTTTAAGGCGAAATTATTAGATGGCATCATTGATGTGCTTGCCGATTATGTAGAAGCAGAGGAATTCCCTGATGTGAAGGAGAGAACGCAACATAGAGCGAAAGTCACACATCTTCACGCTCTGGAATTATATCAAACGCGTTATGGTACAGTTCTATAAGTGATCGATCCAAAGGATAGCGCCTTTAAAAGGTTCGCACAATTCTTGGGCATGTTTGTCTCTCTTTTTACATATCCTACTAGTAATAGAGGATCACATAGGGAGTGACAAAATGGGTTTCACATATGGAAAAGATGAACTGATTGGTGACTTGCAGCAGGTGTTTGCCAGACACAATGTCCAATCCATCCGCGTCAAAGAGCCCGGCACGTTGTTCCGTGTGGAGACAGATGGTTCACTTACGATCGGGATTGGGGCGACGATCACGTCATTTGAACGCCAGCCTGATGAAAAACAAGCACCCGTATTTAAGGTGATTAATGGAAAGAAAAAATGACGAAAAGTCCTGGGCAGGGGGATGTCCAGGACTTTTCTATGTGTTGACGTGCGTATGATTATGCTTTTTTCCAGTATGCAGCTTCTTTACTGGAACGTAGAGGTGGGAACGTATCGCCATTGCTCAACTCGATATGTTTCTCATCCTCTGTCACATTGTCGTTTTTACGACCATCCACTAAACCATCAAATTCGTAAGTGCCTGCTTCTGGAGCTTGTTCACCTGTTTTGTAACGATCAGCCATTGAGAAAAACATCCTTTCGAATTTGTTTTAGTTGTGCGCACATAAGCTATATAACCGCATACGCCAAAGTGAAAACCCTTTTTTGTAAAAATGTTACATTTGAAGGAGTTTCCATTTTCTAAGACTTGTAGTTTGACAAGTAGAAGATAAGTTATTAATATATACAACGTTGAATAGTTTGTGTAGCAACATCTTGAATTACGGACATAAAACCAATCCTACGTCCGAACAGCTATCATTAGGCTTATTTTTATAATCTATGGTTGCTACAACAACTAATTTATATAAATGGAGGTTCACACGATGACAAAAGTACTTTTCGTAAAAGCAAATTCCAGACCGATGGAGCAGTCTGTGAGCGTCAAACTTTACCACACTTTCTTGGATAACTATAAAAAGGTCCACCCGGATCACGAGATAGAAGAGCTCGACTTGTTTGAGGAAAACCTGGATTATTATGACAATGACAAAATCAATGGCATGTTTAAGCTTTCTAAAGGTATGGAACTTACTCAAGCTGAAATCCAAGCGACGAATACAGTAACAGCATACTTGGATCAGTTCCTTGCTGCAGACAAAGTCGTATTTGCATTCCCGCTATGGAATTTCACCATTCCAGCAGTTCTGCATACGTATTTCGACTACCTGGCTCAGGCTGGCCAAACGTTCCGCTATACAGAAGAAGGACCTGTCGGCTTGCTTCCTGATAAGAAGGTAGCCATTTTGAATGCCCGTGGCGGCGTTTACTCTGAAGATCCTGCGAAATCCGCAGAGATGGCCGTTAATTATGTAGAAAACATCCTGCAATTCTGGGGAATCGAAGATATTACGACTCTCGTGGTCGAAGGTCATAACCAGTTCCCTGATCGCGCAGAAAAAATTATCGAAAATGGACTTGAAGAAGCTGCATCTGCAGCTGCGGCATTCTAATTCATCTCAAAGAACAAAAAAGCATCCCAATGGGGTGCTTTTTTTGTGTTCGGATTTAGATGGAAGAAAGTGTATGACCTGGTACGGAAGAATATGTAAGACCTGGTCAGACATTTTATGGAATGATTTCCGCTTGGTCTTGGGAAACTATGGGGAGAAGCTGGGGACGGAAAGGGGTAAGGGATGAGAGAGTTATTCGTCTTGTTGAAGAAAGGTAATAAACCGGCATTGTGGGCAAGCATCATAAACGCCACGATTTCATTGATTAAAGGCATTGCTTACTTCATTACTGGGAATGTGGCGATGTTTGCGGAAATGATGCACAGCATTGGTGACATGGCCAACCAATTCTTTGTGTTCATTGGTTCAGCCCTTAGTAAAAAAGCACCGACCGATAAATTTCCGAATGGTTTTGCCCGGCTTGTAAACCTTGTATTGCTTGGTGCTGTCATTATCGTTGGCATATTGGCTTATGAAACGATCAAAGAAGGGATCCATCATATCCTTCATCCACCAGAAGCAGGTTCCTGGCTCTGGCTGAACTTGACGGTACTTGGGGTTGCTGCGATTCTTGAGTCTTTTGTGTTGTATAAAGCAATGAAAGAAGTTGTCAAAGATATCGGTCAGGAGAATGTCAAAGGGATGGAGGTTGTAAAAGTGAGCCTCGCAAATCTCGGAGGGGCAAAACCGGCAACAAAGCTGGTTTTCCTTGAAGATATGGTCGCGACCGCAGGTGCACTCATTGCGATGATTTCCATCCTCATTGCCACCTATACGCCTTTTCATACAGCTGAAGGATATGCTTCCGTCATCATCGGTGTGATGCTGTTTTATGTTGTCGGTCGTATTTTCTTAGACAATGCAGCTGGTGTGTTAGGGGTAGCGGATGAAGAAATGGAAAAGAAAATTGGTGAATTTGTTTTTGAGCACCCTGAAGTGCGGGATATCAAAAAACTGATGGTTATGAAAGAGGGAGAAGAGCTGCATGTGGAATTGAAATTGGAGTTCGATCCGGAAATGTCCATAGAAACGATCGACCACGTGCTCGATGGAATTGAGAAGAAAATCCTTAACCAGCGCGGTGTAACAGAAGTCATCATTGAATCAGATAAAGATGATGACCAATTATCGTGGGATCCAGGAAAGAATGAAGTGTAATCATTTGGAAATTACTGTATGACCTGGTCTGGAAGAAAATGTATGACGTGGTGTAGAAAAATATGGAAGGATGAGGTGGGAGTATGGGTAAGGAAAGGTACGATAAGGTGGAGTCGGATATTATGACGCATGGGCATAATCCTTATGAGATTGTGAAAGGGTTACTGAAAGAATCTGTGGAGAGGCTTGGCCTTCACGAAAACATTTATCATCTTCTTAAGAAACCGATGCGGGTGTTTGAAGTTTCCATTCCGGTAAGGATGGATGATGGGCGGATTGAAAATTTTACGGGATACCGGTCTCAGCATATGGATATCCTCGGACCGACAAAGGGTGGGATCCGCTTTCATCCGGATGTTAATCTAGATGAAGTGAAGGCACTATCCATCTGGATGTCTTTGAAGTCAGCGATTATCGATCTTCCTTTAGGGGGAGGTAAAGGCGGAGTGATTGTTGATCCTGATCAATTATCTGAGAGTGAGCTTGAGCTTCTGAGCCGAAACTACATCAAGAAAATCACACCAATCATCGGACCTCAGAAAGACATCCCGGCCCCGGACGTAAATACAAATCCGAAAGTCATGGGGTGGATGATCGATGAGTTCGATCAGCTTCGTGGATATAATATCCCCGGCATGCTGACAGGCAAGCCTGTTGTTCTAGGCGGTTCGCTTGGACGCCTGCAAGCGACGGGGCGTGGGGTTGTATTCACAATCCGTGAAGCTTGTAAAGTGCTCGGGATCGAGATGACAGAGGCCACGGCAGCTATACAAGGCTTCGGAAATGTAGGGAGCATGACGGCTAAATTTTTGCACGAACTTGGTGTAAAAATCGTAGCGGTCACGGACGCCAAAGGCGGCATCTATAAAGAAGGTGGCCTAGATATTCCGGATTTGCTAGCCTTCACAAACAAAGGAGAAAATTATGCTTCTTCCTATGAAAAAGCAGAACCGATCACGAACGAAAAGATGTTCAGCCTTCCTGTTGACATTCTCATCCCGGCTGCAATTGAAAATCAGGTGACAAAAGAAACAGCCCCGACGATTCAAGCGAAAATCCTTGCCGAAGCGGCGAATGGACCAACGACCCCGGCAGGTGATCAAATCCTTGAGGAAAAAGGGATTTTCGTCATCCCTGACATTCTCTGCAATGCTGGCAGTGTGACGGTTTCGTACTTTGAATGGGTTCAGAACAATATGAATTACTACTGGAAAGTCGATGAAATCAATAAACAATTGGAAGAAAAAATGCTTTCAGGATTTGAAAAGGTCATTCAGATGAAAGAAGAAAAAGGATGTCGGATGCGCGATGCGGCGTATATGGTCGGCATCAGCCATCTCGTCAAAGCGATGGATGCTCGTGGTTGGATCGGAGAAAAAGAGCTTGATTCATAACAAAAGCTGCTGTCCAGATTGTCGGACAGCAGCTTTTGTTTTACCCGTTCAGCCTTATGCCATAAAACTTCAATTCTGTCATATCCTCAAGTGCATATTGGACGCCTTCCCGTCCGATGCCACTCTTTTTCACACCACCATATGGATGGTTGTCTTGACGGTAGGTGGACATTTCATTGATCCAAACCCCACCCATTTCGAGTTGATCAGCGACTCGAAATGCTCGATCAATATCTCTTGTGAAAATGCCGGCCTGAAGTCCATATATGGAGTCATTGGACTGATGGACGACCTGGTTTTCTGATGAGAATGGAATAACAGAAACGATGGGGGCGAACACTTCTTCTGCAATAATTTTCATGTCGCTTTTGACGTTTGTCATGATGGTCGGTTTTAATAACGTCCCATTCCGCTCACCACCAGTTTCCAATTTCGCGCCATTGTCAACCGCATCATCAATCCACATCTTTGCGCGTTTCGCTTCATCTTCATTGATCATCGGTCCGAACTCCGTTTCCTCGCTCATCGGATCACCAATCTTCAGTGCTTCTGTTTTCTCAATAAACGCTTTTAAAAAACGATCATAGATATTCTGATGCACATAGATACGCTGGGCCGATATACAGACCTGTCCTGAAAAAGCAAAAGCGCCTTTGACTAAACTCGAAACCGCATAGTCCAGGTCTGCATCTTCAAAAAGAATGTTAGGACTGTTTGAGCCGAGTTCAAGTGTCACTTTTTTAAATCCAGCATTTTCACGGATCGTTCGCCCGACAGGCAGGCTTCCTGTGAACGTGACCTTATGAATTTTATCGTGTTTCACAAGAGGGTCTCCAATTTCTTTTCCTGTTCCAAGCAGAAAGTTAAGGGCGCCTTTTGGGAGTCCGGACTCATGAAGAAGCTGGACAAGTTTGTAGGCGGAAACCGGTGTTTTTTCCGCTGGTTTCAATACGATCGTGTTACCCGCGGCAATGGCAGGAGCCACTTTATGCAGCGTTAAATTTAAAGGGAAATTGAAAGGTGTGATCGCTGCCACAACCCCGAGCGGCACGCGCTTTGTGAATCCAATCCGGTTTTCCCCGCCAATCGCTGCATCCATCGGAATGACTTTCCCTTCAATGTGCTTCGCTTCTTCTGCCGCAAAGCGCAGGACTTGGACCGAACGCTGCACTTCACCCTGGCTGAATTGAAGGGGTTTCCCGGCTTCTTTGGTGATAGTTTCAGCGAACTCATCCTTACGTTCCTCTAAAAGTTTCGATGCTTTTAAAAGAATATCTGCCCGGTCATGCGCCGGCATTTTCTTCATCGTCTGATGAAAAGTGTCGTAACTAATATCGATGGCTCTATTTAAATCATCTTCTTTAGCTAAGGCCAGCTCAGCAACCATTTCCTCGTTGTAAGGGTTTTTTACCGTAATGGTTTCCCTTGTTTCTTCCAGATATTCTTCACCATTGATAATGGAGCCGATTTTCATGTGTTCACCTCATTCGCATGTAATATTTTTTAGTTTTTCCGTTAGCTTCATGTTTTCGCTGTAATCGACAGGGCAGTCGATCAACACAGGTTTGTTCATGGAAATCGCCTTGTCCAGTGCTTTTTGCAGGTCTGTCGATTGATCAACACGGAAAGCTTCCATGCCGAAAGACTGGGCCAATTTGATAAAGTCCGGATTGCCGAATTCAATGTAGGATGGACGCTCGAATTTTTTCATCTGATGCCATTCAATTAACCCGTAGCCATCATCCCTCCAAAGGAGAATGATGATCGGGAGGTTCAGTCTGACCGCGGTTTCGAGCTCTGCCCCAGTCATTAGAAAAGATCCATCCCCGCAGACAGCGACAACGTTACGGTCTGGTGCGGCCATTTTAGCTGCAATCGCACCCGGAACCGCTACTCCCATGGAAGCAAGACCGTTCGAGATGAGGCAGGTGTTCGGCTTGGATGTATGGTACATGCGGGCCATCCACATTTTGTGGGCTCCGACATCGGAAATAACGATGTCTTCCTCTCCCATGGCATTTCGCAAGTCCGCAATGATTTTTTGCGGTTTAAGTGGGAAGGCCTCATCCTGTTGATATTGCGCATACTCATCGAGGATATTTTTCCGGATGGATGAGGCCCAGCCGAGGTTTCTTTCTTTTGCCGGCAGCGCTTCTATTAATTGTTTCAAGTTCTCTTTGATATTCCCGACCACGTTCAAGGCGACCGGGTAATAAGCGTCAATTTCAGCTTCTTCTGTATCGATATGCAAAATGGGTGTCTCTCCGGTCGGGTTCCAGTTTTGAGGTGGCGTCTCGGCCATATCGAAACCGATCGGGATGATCAAGTCAGACTGTTGGAATCCACATGTAATATGATCTTTCCCACTCAAACCTGCCGTGAGGAGGCTGAGTTCATGCTTCCAGGACAGAGCGCCTTTCCCCATAAACGAGTGAACGACAGGGATGTCCGCTTTTTCTGCTAACGCTTGAAGTTCACCTGTTGCTTGCTCACGAGTAATTCCGTTCCCTGCTAAAATCAGAGGCTTCTCTGCCTTGGAAAGCAAATCCACTGCTTCCTGGATGACTTTTTCGTCGGCTTGTGGGAGAGAATGGCCGGTGATCGGGAGTGGTTGGGCGGTCACTTCCATGCTCGCCACATCCTCAGGCAAATCAATATGAGTCGCTCCCGGTTTTTCCTGCATCGCTAATTGATACGCTTTTCTTACGACTTCAGGAACAATCTCCCCTGTTTTGATTTGTGCATTCCATTTCGTTACAGGGGCGTAAATGTCAACGAGATCATAGTACTGGTGGGAAATTTTATGTTGGCGGTTCAATCCCGCCTGCCCCGTAATCGCGATCAGTGGGCAGTGGTCCATATTCGCATTGGCTACACCGGTCAAAAGGTTGGTCGCTCCTGGTCCGAGTGTGGCCAGGCAGACACCAGGTTTACCCGTCAACCTTCCGTAGGTGCCGGCCATAAAAGCAGCACTTGTTTCGTGACGAGTCGTAATGAATTCGATGGAAGAGTCCAGAAGGGCATCCATTACGTCGATGTTTTCTTCCCCTGGGACACCGAAAATATATTCGACGCCTTCATTTTCTAAGCATTTGATCAATAGTTGCGCAACGTTCATGTCTTTTCCTCCTTGTCGTTCTTATTTTGCGTTATGACGAGTCAACTTATGAGCAAAAGGATTTCTATTTAGCAAGGGATCAAGAGCATATTTTAGATTTGTCACATTCCGTTTGACAAAGCTGCATTTAGATTGTCTTGAGAATAGGGTTGTAACCGCTTTATCATGAAAGTACAGAAAAAGAGAACAAACGAGACGAGGAGGAAATCTCATGAGTGAGAAAAAACAAACAGGTGCAAGAGCTCGTGTTCAGCGGTTCGGAAGCTTTTTGAGCGGAATGATTATGCCGAACATCGGGGCTTTCATTGCATGGGGTATTATAACGGCTTTATTTATTCCAGATGGATACATTCCTAATGAAGATTTAGCAGAAATGGTCGGTCCGATGATCACCTACTTGCTGCCATTACTGATCGGTTTTACAGGTGGACGATTGGTCCACGGACTTCGCGGAGGTGTCGTAGGTGCGACAGCTACGATGGGTGTCATCGTCGGAGCGGACATCCCGATGTTCCTGGGTGCGATGCTGATTGGCCCCCTAGGCGGTCTAGCGATCAAATGGGTGGATAAACTTTTTGAAGGCAAGATCAAGTCTGGGTTTGAGATGCTTATCAACAACTTCTCTGCTGGGATTGTTGGAGCAATCCTTGCGATGATCGGCTATTATGTGATCGGCCCGATTATGTCGGGACTGACGAACATCTTAGGTTCTGCTGTTGAAGCGTTAGTGAATGCGGGATTATTGCCGCTTGTTAACATTTTCATAGAACCAGCGAAAATCTTATTCTTAAACAATGCGATCAACCACGGAATTTTAAGTCCGATTGCTGTGGATCAGACACAGGAATTAGGAAAATCGATTTTATTCTTACTTGAAACAAACCCTGGTCCTGGTTTAGGAATTCTTTTGGCATTCAGTATCTTTGGAAAAGGAATTTCCCGCCAGACGGCACCAGGCGCTGCCATCATTCACTTCTTTGGTGGTATTCACGAAATATATTTCCCTTACATCTTATCTAAACCTGCCTTGATTTTGGCAGCTATTGCCGGTGGTGTAACCGGAACAACAACGTTCGTAGCTTTCGGTGTCGGTTTGACAGCCACTCCTTCTCCAGGAAGTATTGTCGCGCTTATGCCTTTGACAGCCAGAGGTGATCACCTCGGTGTAATTGCAGGTGTTCTTCTTGCGACACTGGCCTCATTCATTGTCGCTTCCTTGATTCTTAAATTCAGTAAGAACGATGAAGAAGAAGATTTGAATGAAGCTACAGCTAAAATGGAAGAAATGAAAGGGAAGAAGAGCTCTGTTTCTGGACAGTTGAATTCTCAACAAGAAGAGCAACAAGAAGAAACTCAAGAGAATGCCGCTCAAGAAAGGAATACAGACGTCGTTCCATCCGTAGACCGGAGTAATGTCGATAAAATCATCTTCGCTTGTGATGCGGGAATGGGGTCCAGTGCGATGGGAGCTTCCCTCCTGAAGAACAAGTTCAAGAAAGCAGGAATCCAAATTGATGTGACGAACATGGCGATCAATGATCTGCCAAGTGACGTAGACATCGTCATTACTCACAAAGACTTGACGGAACGTGCAGTACAAAGAGTACCAAATGCTCACCACATCTCTGTTGATAATTTCTTGAACAGTCCGAAGTATGATGAACTCGTAAATGAACTTAAATCTGAATAAGTCCATTAGAGGCCTGATCACTCCGATCAGGCCTTTGTTTTTCTGAATATGGCCCCTCTAGACTAGTTTCGAGACTTTTGCAGTTAGTTGTGGGAGCTTGAGCAGATGAGACCTTTCCTGCGGTGCAATTGAAAGAGCAAGGAAAATATAGAGGGTTGGGAAACATTTCGAAGATGATAATAAAAGCTTAAAAGTCTCTAATAAATGTTCAAAAGGTGCTAATAAAAATACTGAAACCGCTAATAGGTGTCCAGGAATATACTGATAAAAGTTTAAAAGACGCCGATAAATGATTGAAAGACACTGATAAAAGTCTAAAAGTCATTGATAAATGTTCAAAACCCACTGATATATGTTCCTAAGACGTTGATCACTTACAAAATTTAATGAAGCATAGCTTATTAAATTTTGTCGCAGGTGGTGTGACGAAGATGACTTTTCTAATCATTGAAAACCCTTACGATGAAACCTATCATGGAAATATAGAAACAATAGTTATTAAATCTTGTCCTTGAAGGAGGTGGATCATGAATGTATGTGACAGGTCGTGAAAGGAAGATCTTAGATCGCCTGCTTGGTCAGGATGATCAAGTGACGGTGAAACAATTGGCCAAAGAGCTAGATATCAGCACAAGAACGGTGCATCGGGATTTGAAAGGGATTGAAAATATCCTGGCCGAAAGGGAATTGTCGCTTGAGAAAGAATCCGGGGGCGTCCTTTTGGTAAAAGGGCTCGTGAATCAGAAGAAAACGCTCAAGATGGAGTTAAGTCAGCAGGCCTCGGTGGATTATACGCCGGAAGAACGGCACGTTTTGATTTTATCTAAGCTTTTGGAAACTCGTGAACCTGTCAAGCTGGTGGCGATTGCGAATGATCTTGGTGTCACGGTAGCAACGATCAGTCATGACCTCGATAAAATTGAAGATCACCTCAAGGACTTTCAGTTGAAACTTGTTAGAAAAAGAGGCTATGGCGTCGAAGTAGTCGGAGAAGAATCGGGCATACGAGAAGCCATTAGTCAATTAATTATGACCCATATGAATGAGCTTGATTTTTTCACAATGGTGAGGCAGAACATCCAGGAGGGGAATCAAGTGGTTGAAGATTCTTTATCCGGACAGCTGCTGGACATCGTTAATAAAGAAACTCTTGCACTTATTGAACATCACGTCGATGAGTTGCGGAAGGATTTATCGTATCCTCTGGCGGATAGTGCTTACATTGCGTTGGTCGTGCACCTTGCTTTAGCGATTGAACGCATGCAGCAAGGGGAAAAGATTCATATTGATGAAACACAGTTGGAAAAGCTCCGTGCTACGAAAGAGTATTCTTTTGCAGAGGATTTGATCGAACAATTAGCAGGTGCGTTTCAACTCTCTATACCAGAAGCTGAAACAGGGCATATTACGATGCATTTAATGGGGGCGAAGGCGAGGTACAATCGTGATTCTTTGCTCGAAGAATCAAGTATGAGCATTGCGTTTAAAGCGAAACAGCTGATCGCAAAAGTCTCCCGGCGTGTAGGGATGGACTTCAACGAGTATGACCGTTTATTGAATGACCTTGTCGTTCACTTGAAACCAAGTGTTTACCGTTTACAGCATAACATGGATATCGAAAACTCATTTACTGATCAAATGGAAGAAGATTATCCTGTTTTGTTCGAAGAAGTGGAAAAGTCGCTTCAGGAAGTATTTCCAGGATTGCATTTTCCCCGTGAAGAAACCGCTTTTATCGTGATGCATTTTGCATCTGCGCTTCTGAACATGGAAGGTGTGGCTGGAATCAATGTCCTTGTCGTCTGTTCCAGTGGAATCGGCACGGCCAAAATTCTGGCTGCCAAACTGAAGAAGAAGTTCAACGAAATTGAACAGATTGAACATCATTCTCTGTTTGATCTTAAGGGAATGGATATTTCGCAATACGACTTGATCGTATCAACCATTCGTCTTGTTGATGTAGAGGCATACGTCCAAGTGAGTCCTGTGTTACCTCAAAAGGATATTCACAAAATCGAGCATGCGATCAGAAGGGTACGTGTGACGAAGCAGATGAAGAAGCCGGTTACGGAACCGAAGGATGAAGATGAAAAGTCGTTCCAAGCCATTCAAGAGAAAATCGGGGCTTATGAATGCTATGCCCGTAACATTAGTAAGGTTCTCGACCACCTGCATGTGACGAATATAAAAGCTACTCATGTGGATGGTGCACTGGATCAGGCGGTTCACCATTTGAAAGAGGCCGGGGCTGTTTCTGAAGTGGACGACATCGTTGGCCATTTGCTGGAACGGGAAAAAATCGGAGGACTAGGGATTCCAGAGACAAGTCTTGCGCTTTATCATGCGAGAAGTTCTTCCATCGACCAACCTTCCTTTTCTGTTCATATTTTGGATGATCCCTTGAAGGTTGAGGGAATGGATGGCGAGGAGATGGACATCAAAACGATGCTGCTCATGCTCGCACCTGAAGCGCCGAGTCAAGAAGGGCTGGAAACGTTGAGCTTCATTAGTTCTCTCATTATAGAAGATGAAGAATGCACGTCGATCTTAGAATCAGAAAATGAAGATAACATCCTTCATTATTTAGCGAACAAACTTTATATATTTTTAAAATCTAAAGGATAAGGGAGTTTTTATAATGTCTACAAACATTTTGAAAAAGGAAAACATCGAACTGAACAAAAGTCTAGCAACGAAAGAAGAAGCGATCCGCTATGTTGGTGGAATTTTGAACGAACAAGGGTATGTGGATGGAGCATACATTGAAGAAATGCTGAAGCGTGAAGAAATCACTTCTACATTCATGGGGAACTTCGTAGCCATTCCTCACGGGACAGAGGATGCGAAAAAGTCTGTTAACGAAACAGGAATTTCTGTCGTCACTGTACCGGAAGGCGTCGATTTCGGAGGTGGCAATATCGTCAAGCTTCTGATCGGAATTGCTGGTAAAGGGGATGAGCATTTGGAAATCCTTTCTCAAATCGCTATCGTTTGTTCTGAAGAGGAGAATGTTGAAAAGTTGATTGCAGCGGAAACGAAAGAAGAAGTTCTTCAAACGTTCAGCGAGGTGGAGTAAGATGAGAGCTGTTCATTTCGGAGCAGGAAATATAGGGCGGGGTTTTATTGGCGCGCTTCTCGATCAGTCCGGCTATGAGACAGTTTTTGTTGATGTGAATGAAGCGTTGATTGATCTATTGAATGAACGCAATCAGTACCATGTGGAATTGGCTGGCGCCGATTCTACAATTGAGGTTAAGAATGTCAGTGGGTTGAATAGTATGAAACAGCCACATGAGGTGGTGGACGCGCTCGTTCATGCGGATCTTGTCACGACCGCCGTTGGACCTAGTATCCTTCCTGTCATTTCAAAGCTTCTTGCAGAAGGATTAGAAAAGCGCATGAAGGAACAAGCGGGACCTTTGAATGTCATCGCTTGTGAAAACATGATCGGCGGATCCGAAGCGTTGAAACAGCATGTGCTTGAAAACATGGATGAGTCCTTGCATGAGCGATTGGTAGACTTGATCGGATTTCCAAATGCAGCCGTGGACAGGATAGTCCCCGACCAGCACAATGAAGATCCTTTGACCGTTAAAGTTGAACCTTATTATGAATGGGTAGTAGAAACGCCTGCCATCAAAGGGGTGCAGCCGGAAGTGGAAGGAATCACCTATGTAGAGGATCTTACTCCGTATATTGAACGAAAGTTGTTCACGGTCAATACAGGTCACGCAGCGACTGCATATCTTGGAAGCTATTATGGACATTCCACAATCAAAGAAGCGATGGATGACCCTATAGTTAAGGAGAAAGTGGAAGGCGCGTTGAAGGAAACAGGTGCTGTGCTCATAGAAAAGTATGGATTTGACAAGGTGCAGCATGAAGGCTATGTGGACAAGATCATCAACCGTTTCTTGAACCCGGACTTGTCGGATGAAGTTACACGTGTAGGACGTGGCCCGATCCGTAAGCTTGGACCGAAAGACCGTCTTGTACGTCCAGCTGTCGAATATTTAGAACGGGTAGAAGAGGATCCGCATTATTTAGTAGAAGTGATTGCAGCTGCATTAAGTTATAAAAATGAAGCAGACTCTGAAGCGAAAGAGCTGCAGGAGAAAGTCTTAGACCATGGCCCTACAGCTGCTTTTAAGGATATCTCCGAACTAAATGCTAATCACCGCTTAGTCCAATTAGTAGAACAAAAGTATAAAGAGATGAACTAACGAACCAAACTCCCCACAGGAAATCCTGTGGGGATCTTTTTTTATCTACTAATGGCTTGTTTCTGAATAAGTAGTTGATATGGGAAATGTTGGTGTACCAGGTCATACAAATTATTCCATCTATACACAAAAAAGCAGCCCTGAGCTTTTCTGATAAGCTCGGGCTTTATTTGATGCGGTCGTCGCGCTCTTCGTCGGGGATGAGAGGGCAGGTGGGGCAGCATTTGGCTTTGTCTGCGTCATGAAGCATGTATTTCATACAGCAGTGACGTCTGACATAGGTTTCTTTTCCGTTGTCCGCCTGGTAAAAGCGGAATTTGAAATGCAGCGGGTTTCGCTTGTTTTCCTTGAACAGTTCATGTGTGGTGAACCAGCGGAAGACGGTCTCTGCCCATTCATCTGCCTGGTCTTTCACAAGGACGCATTTTCGTTGATGGAGGTTGTGAGAGACGATGGAACGCATGTGTGTCGTCTTACACTTGGACACTTGTGCGACGGTTTGGAACAATGGTTGCAAGTGCTGAGTAATGAACGTGTGAATAGATTCTTTTACTTCTTCTTCAGGCAAGTCCGAGATTTTGTGAACGGCATTCTCGTCTACGATATAATTCATGGCATTTTTTTCTTTTAGTTCAATGCAGATATTTTCAGGACTTGCATCAATGACGACCCCATGTCTGATCATCGTCTCAAACAAACCCATGGTGAGAACGGAATACATTTTTCCGAATAGCAAACCAGTGATGGCCAAGTTCGGGGCATCCAGCTGGTCCTTTTGTTTCGTCAGTAATTCTTTCATCGCTTTTTTATTTTGAATGAGATCATCGACTTTGTAATGAGAACGGTCCTTGTACTCAGAACCAACAAAGATGCGATGATCGTTCTGAATTTGTTCGAATACTCGTTTCATATCGATGTCTCCCGTTTGTAAGCTTTATTTTTGCTGATAACTGTTTTCAATTATAAAATAAAACCAGGCATACAACAACTTAAGAAGCATAATGGACATGGACTTGGGAGTAAGCTAAGGTTATGAACACAAGTAGGTCCGATTATGATTCGAGGTTTTAGGGAATAGACAGATTTACAATACAATATCATTCCTCCACGGAGGTGAACAAAATGGAAGCCATGAATTTAATAAAAAAGAAATTACCGGGTTATGAATCAACATTTTTAGAAAATGTAAAAAAAGCGGATACTCTTACTTTACATCAACTGATTCAAGCGATTTTTCGGGAGCGTGTCGTTCCCTATGAATGGAGGAACCGTAAAAATACATTGGTTCTTTTAGTGAACGATGGAGAACTTCACGTACCTGTTTCTAATCTTTACATATTTCAACACATCGATATTGATGGAGACATAAGGTTTGTGGATCAAGAGGGAAATCAATCCTTGGTCGATAAGTCCGAAACTTGCTTACAACTGCTTTTCCCGGGAAATAATCGATCTGATTTTTATAAAGAAATCCTGAACAGTGTGACGAATCTGGCCCTGGCACTTACAGTAGCGGAGCATAGAAGAAGACAAATCGGAAACCTGGCAGAAGATGCGTTTTCTTATGCAGCTTCTCAAAAGAGCCCGCTGACTTTTTTTGAACAGTGGGTCATCCAAGGGCATACCATTCACCCATGCAGTCGAACAAGAATGGGCCTGACACCTGAGGATGTCGCCCGGTACGCTCCAGAATGGCAAGGGAAACCAGGCGTACTGCCACTGCTTGTTCATAAAGACCGATATCATATGACTTCAAAAAATGGTGAAAGCATGAAGTCCATCCTTTTGCAGGAATACCCGCAGCTTAAAGAAGCATTCCAACACGTCTGTAAAACTCATGATGTAGTTGAGGAAGACTATGAAATTATTCCCATCCATCCATGGCAATGGGAACACAACATCACAAAATATTATAAGGATGAATTGGAAGAAAAATTACTAATTCCGGTCAATGAATTCACGATCCCGACATCCGCACTGATTTCTTTCCGGTCGCTTGCACCTCTGGACGATCGGACCAAGCATCACATTAAAACGGCTGTCAATGTACAGATGACGAGCGCGGTTCGAACCGTTTCAGCGGCATCGACTAAAAACGGTCCCACATTATCCCGACTCTTGCAAACGATCTTTTGTCGCGATGAGGATCTATCACGCTCACTTTCCATCATGGGAGAGGAAGTCGGTATTCATTATAAGCCCTATCAAGAAGAGAACCAGAATTTCCTGCAGAAAAATGCGGCGGCGATTTTAAGAGAAAATCCAGAGAAAGATTTAGGAGGGGATGAGGTAGCGCTGCCAGCAGCTTCTTTGCTTGCGCCTTCGCCATTTTCAGGAAAGCTGGTCGTAGAAGAAGTGGCGGCAGCCTATCCTTCACCTGAAGCATTCATCTATGACTATGCCAAGACGGTACTGCCCGGTGTGCTTACGTTGATTACGAAATATGGCATCAGCATGGAGGCCCATCTCCAGAATTGTGTCGTTATTTTTGAAAAAGGGAAACCTAAAAAGGCGGTTCTCCGTGATTACGGAGGCATCCGGATCATGAACGAACGCTTAGAACAGTATTTTGACCAACAGCCGATCGATCCAAGCACGAATTTATTGACAAAAGATCGGTCTGAGTTATTGGATGTGTTCTCCCATGCGCTTTTCCATAATCATTTAGGGGAGATTATCGTCGCGCTCGCTAGACGAAAAGCTGTCAGTGAGAAAGTGATGTGGAGTAAAGTAGAGCAGGTGATCCACGAAACGTATGAACATATGAAACAGGATAAACAAATTCTAACGGAAGCTCTGTTAGATAAAGAGGAGATTCTCACGAAACCGACGAAGATGAAGGCCCTCGTGAATATGCGGTTGTCTGATCAATATACGGAAAATCTTTATGTGGAAATCCCTCATCCTTTTGCTGAAAGAAAAGAGGTGAAACAAAATGATCCTGCCCTTAACTGAACGTATGAACGCGCGAAATCCTGGTTTGCATAAAGAAGAAGACCAAGCATTTCAATTCTTGAATAGCGCTTATCCTGCTTATACTGCACGTTTCTTTGAATGCCGGGCTGAAGCAAGAAAAGGCATCCTGTTGAAGCTTGCCAATTCCATTATTCGTGAAAATATTGATGACCTTTATTCCGGTGCTATTCCTATGGATGGTGAAAATTCATATTTAGGTAGAACCATTTTTGAAGGCGGAGATTCTCCACTAGAGAAAGACCGAACATATTTGCTGGTACAAAAGCAGGGGAACAAAATCTTATTCCCGGTTTTAAACAGATCGGCTTTCCGCTTTGTTGAAGTGGATGTGCCATTGCTGGTTGAAGGGCGAGGCGTCCGTCCTGTATCTTCCGCATCAGAGCTTGTGTTTCTTTTGTTTAAAAAGGAAGACTACCCAAATCGGGACACATTTGTACTGGAATTGAATAATGGAACGGCAAACCTTGCGCTCGCCTTAACTTTTCATGAGGAATGGAAACAGGCGGTACGCTCGGAAGCTGCGAACCTTGAGGTGGAAACATCTATTGATTATGTGTTGGAAAAAGGGGAGGACGCCCATTTATTTTTCGAACAGCTTGTCGTTGAAGGGCACCATCTTCATCCTGGGGCTAAGACGAAAATCGGATTAACCTATGAAGATACGTTCCGTTACTCCCCGGAATTTCATCAGACGTTTCCCATCCGTCTGGCTGCCGTTAAGGAGACATTGGTATTGAGCACTGGAACAACGTTCGAATCCAGTTTTCCAGAAACCGCTGAGGCAGGGAAAAAGGAGTTAAAGGATCGTGGATACGTGGAGGATTCGTATACGATTTTACCTGTGCACCCCTGGCAGTTCGAACATGCGATCCCTGAGATTTATCAAAAGGAAATCGAGGATGAAGAAGTAATCCTTTTATCTTCAAGACCCATGGGTGCAGAGGCGACTTCTTCGTTCCGGACGGTAGCTCCTAAAAGGAAAGAAGCGCCTGTGTTGAAGCTTGCTGTGAACAGCCAGATGACGTCGACCGTCCGTTCGATTTCTACACACACAGCGATGAACTCCACCGTTTTTTCAAAAATGATGGAGGAAATCAAAGATAGAGAGCCTCACTTGCATTCCTTTGTCCCCTTAAATGAATGGGGAGGGACCGCTTTCCGATCTGAGGAACGGTTGAAAAGCCGTAATTTGACGATGTTAATTCGTGAATCTCTTCATCCGCATCTGGAAGAAGGGGAAGTGGCGGTTGCTGGGATGAGCTTGTACGCGCAATCCCCGATCAGTGGTTTGACAATCCTTCATGAGCTTGTCCAGGAATATGAGACGAAACACCATCTCAGTCGGACCGAAGCGGCCAAAGAGTTTTTCTGTCATTATATACAAAAGGTGCTCCCGGGTTATATGACGATGATGGTCAAGTATGGAGTGGCATTGGAGGGGCATCTGCAGAACAGCCTGCCTGTGTTCAAGAATGGACGATTGACCCGATTCTTTTTCCGGGACTGGGGAGGAGCAAGGGTTTATGCGGAACGTCTTCGGAATCAAGGGATTTCTCCGAAGTTCGCCGCTGATTCGGTCAGTGTGACGAATGATCGTTCTCAGGTGCATAACAAGTTGTATTACACCGTTTTTCAAAACCATTTGGGAGAAATCATCCGTCAGCTCGTCACATATTCCGGACTGCTGGAAGAAACATTTTGGATGGAAGTAAAAAGAGTGGTAAAGGAAGAGTTGGATCGATTGTCTCTGGTGGATGATTTAGCCGTCCAAGTAGCAGAAGATCGAACGTTTCTATTCCAGCCGACCGTCATGCATAAGTCATTGACCCAAATGAGGCTGAGCAATAGTAAAGGGGACGCTTACACGGAAGTGCCGAACCCTTTAGCTTGAAGAAAGTGTGAGGATGTAGCCATGAGAATTGAACAATATATTGAGAATAAAAAACGAAAGCATGATGGGCCTATCTGTGCTTATGTTTATGATTTAGGTCAGTTACGGAAGCATGTGGATACATTGAAAAGCAGTCTTCCGGATTTTTGCCGGCTTTTTTATGCGGTGAAAGCGAATCCTGATCCGCGCATATTAGGAACTCTCGCCACGATAGTTGATGGATTCGAAGTCGCTTCCGGTGGGGAGTTGAAGAAAGTTCCCCATAATAACCCGGTGCTGTTTGGGGCTCCCGCAAAAAAGCAAGCCGAAATAGAGGAAGCGATCGATGCAGGAGTGGAAGCCATCAACGTTGAAAGCTTCCATGATTTGAACCGCATCGAATGGCTATCCAAACAAAAAGATGTCGTCACGCCAATACTGATCCGCGTCAATTTGAGTCGTGATATCCCGGAAAGTCATCATATGATGTCCGGCGTCCCGACTCAATTCGGTGTTGATGAACGTGATGTGCCGGAGATTTTAAAAAAAGCTCTTCAAATGAATCATGTGAGTGTGCAAGGATTCCACTTCCACGCGATGTCTAACAATCTGAATGCTGAAGCTCATGTGCAATTTGTGGCTATGTGCTTGGAAAAAGCCAAAAGTTGGCGGAACCATTTTGGGTTGGAGATCCGAACCGTCGATATCGGCGGAGGTATCGGCATCAATTATTGGGACCCGGACGTTGGGTTTGAGTGGGACACGTTCGCTTCCGGACTTCATCAACTGGAAGCCCAAATGGACGGGCTGAGTTTAGTGCTTGAACTTGGAAGGTTCATGACGGCCGCTGCGGGCTCGTACGTGACCGAGGTGTTAGATGTGAAAGCCAACCATGATCATCATTTCGCCCTCATCCGAGGAGGGTCGCACCACCTCAGACTGCCTGCTGCCTGGAAAATGAGCCATCCTTTCCGTATTCATCCGGTCGAAGGGTGGGGTGCTCCTTACGAAAGGCCAGGGATGAAGAAGGCGGAAGTGACCATTGCCGGAGAGTTATGTACGCCTAATGATGTCCTTGTGAAAAGTGAATATGTGGAAGAACTAAGAGTTGGAGATGTTGTGATTTTTGACTATGCTGGTGCTTATGCATGGACGATATCCCATCATGAATTTTTGAGCCATCCTGAACCGGAATTTATCTATTTAGATGAAAAGAAATAGCCGTCACATTTCGTGACGGTTTTTTGTTGCTCTCCTTTCCATATTCGATCAATCGACTTACAATGGATAGATGTAGTTTGATGGAAAGGTAGAAATATATGATATATGAAGAGAAAAAAATCATCAATCCAGCCGCCGGTGCCATCGTTATGGCCATCGGTATCTTTCTTTATGGGGCTTGGCGGCAATTTTTCACCAATGGAGCTGTAGTTTCTGGTCTCTATTTGCTGCTGACTCTCATCATTTATCTTAGGCTCATCAGGCAAAGTCTGCAAAAAGGTTTTTGGAAGCCATTCCTATCCAATCCTGTCAACTCCTTTGTTATCGGTTCGTGGGTGGCCGGTTTATCTGTGTTATCCCAAGTGATCCTCAAGTATTTGGAACGTGTGCAGTTTTTAGTTATTGGAATAGCGGGGCTTAATACACTGCTTTGTTTATTCTTTTTCTTTCTATGCCTTTTCAACTTCGTAAAGCTTTGGCTTCGTCCGACATTTCACCATATCCATGGAGTCATTCTGTTGTCGACGGTGTCCATCCAATCGCTCGTTATTACATGGGCAAACTTGTTTCCTGGCATCCCCACAACCATGGTCGCAAGTTTAATCATCATGGGGATTTTGATTTATTTGAATTGTTCAGCTCTCTTGTTCATTCGATACAAAAACAAAACGTGGGCCATCACAGATGATTGGACAAATACCAATTGCATTTTACATGGAGCACTTTCGATTACAGGCCTGGCTGCTGTTTCGACAGGAGTCTTTTCCTCTTTTCTTGTTACTTCTCTATGGTGGTTTGTATTAGGAATTTTATTAGTAGTAGAAGGAATGGAGCTGGTAAGAGCTTACCTTCGTGTGAAAAAACTAGGCTGGCATAAAGGGGTGTGCACATACCATGTAAGTCAGTGGTCGAGGAATTTTACGTTCGGGATGTTTTATGCTTTTACGATGGTTATGCTGGAGAGTCCTTTGTACACATCCGTCTTTTCCGACTTCCAGCAATGGTTTCTATATCTCTGGGGTTGGGTTGTAGCCATTGCCCTGATTTATGAATTGATTTTATGGATCTACTCCTTTTATAAAAGTAGTTTTGAAACCTCTTCCTGAATCGGCTCATTTCATGCAAGTTCAAAGCCATTTGACTTGGAACATGGTAAGATATTGATAGAATCACGTCGAAGAGAGGGGGGAGAAGGGTGAATAAAAAGAATCATAGAAACAAAAACCGCTCATGGGGAGCCTTCCTTCTCCCCATCTTTCTACTTGGACTCGTTTTTTTTACGATGAAAAGTCAGCTTGGAGACGGAATCATGAGTAGCTGGACAACAGTCGAAGAGAGTGAACCTGATCTTCCTCAGCAGGTGCTGCAGTATGAAGATGAAATCGAAACGTACGCCGAGCAGGAAGGCATCGGTGAATACAAGGATATCTTGTTGGCTTTGATGATGCAGGAGTCTGGTGGACGTGGGGACGACCCGATGCAGGCGTCTGAATCCCATTGTGGGGAAGTGGGCTGTATTGGAAATCCTGAACTGTCCATAGAACAGGGGGTCGCTTATTTCGCAAAAACGTTGGAACGGTCCGACGGGGATGTGAAACTAGCTCTTCAATCGTACAATTTTGGTGCAGGGTTCATTGATTTTGTGATGAACAATGGTGGGAAATATACGCAGGACCTGGCCATCGAATTTTCATCGAAGAAATATGAAGAATTAAAACATACAGGTAAATACAGCTGTATTCGTGAAGAAGCCGAACAGTATGATGCTTGTTACGGAGATATATATTATGTCGATGCCGTGCTTGACCATTATGAGGAAGACGGGGATCTAATTGCATCCTCTTCCTGATAAGGCATAAAAAATCGACTCGAACCTAAGAAAGGTTCGAGTCGATTTTTTTATTATAGGTGATTCAGTTCTTCATTGAGCTTCCTGGATTCGGATTTGAAATAAAGGTAGAAGCCGATCCATATGATGAAATAGATGAACAAGAACGACAGAATGGAGAGCAAAGCAGTGGTCATTTGAAAAGGAATCCATCCGATGCCGAAGCTGATGATGAAATAAAGCAGGGAGACCGTGATGAAATGTAAGAGGGTTTGCTGCCATAGTTTGAGCGTTGTGATTTCAAAATACAAAGGTGTCACAGAGAAAAACCAGCCACAAAACATACTGCCAAGCGAGTTACGAACGAAGGCTTCACTCGAAAGTGTTTCTACATCCCCAAACCAAATGACGGCGTAAGTCATAACAAGGGCGAGAAAAGCGCCGAAGAAGATTCCGATCATGGTTCTGAATAAAAAGGTTTTCATTTTTCTTTCCTCCTGTTCATTTTTAACATATTTTTGATTTCCTTCACATAATGCCTCGACGCATATTCTTTGCTTCCTGTCTGAAAATGAACGACCAGCGTGCCGTGAAACGACGGCTCAAAATGACTGATTTTATATAGGTTGGCAATGGCAGATTTCGAGATACGGATAAACTGGTCAGATGGTAGAGTTTCGAGCAGCTCATAAAGCTTTTCTCTCAATCTGTACTTTCCTTCTTTATGAGCGGCGTAGACGATTTCTTTTTCCGTGTAGAAACACTCAATGTCCCGAGGTTTAAGAAGATGCTGCCGGTCTTCATTATAACCAATCACCAAATCATGTTTTTCCTCCTCCAAAGCATCCAGAATTTTTCTAATGGATGAATCAACTTCCTTACACTCGACGGTCACCTTTGTTTCTTTATGCGCGTCATTGATATCCACAATCAGTTTCATTTCCCCTTTCCCTCCCGTCATTCTTTCTATTGTCAGTATAGACGTGTGTGTGATTTCTGTCATGAAAAGGCAGGTAAGTGGCAAAGTGGAGAGGGTGAGTGGTATGATGAGTGCGGTCACTTAATTGGAAAAATTGTACAAATGAATTCAGACTCCTTAGAATGGATATGTTATAAGGTTTATTAATGAAGTTATCCATCATCATCGATGGGGAAATTTACGTACCTGCTGGGACATGAATGGAAAAATGTTGAATAAATATAAAAGAAGGTGTAAAATTACACCATTGAAACAATGGGGGAGGGAAAAGAAATGAGCGCCTTATCCAAGGAAGAGAAACAGAGGGTATTCCGTGAACAGTTGAATCACCTGAAGGAAAATGGATACATAACAGATCAGGAGTACATAAGACTGCTGCAGGCGCAGGGGGCGTATCTTGCAGACTATGAATCTTTAGATAGAGAACAAGAGGTGTACCAGAAAGAAGCTCAACCAGAACCAGCTCATAAGCCGAAACCAGCACCTAAACCGAAGCCTGTCAAAAAGAAAAAAGAACGCTCTCCAGAACAAATCCGTGAAAGGAACATAACATGGACGCTTATCTTAGGTGTTTCCATCCTGCTCATCACAGGCTTGATCGTTGCGACAAGTCAGTGGGACCAGATGGGAGCGGCGACGAAAGTCGTTTCTATTTCTTTTGTTTCGCTGTTTTTCTTTGCGTTGAGCTATGGCACCGGCCGATTCTTAAAAATCAAGCAGACAGCTTTTGCCTTTTTGACACTCGGAAGTCTGCTCATTCCGATTATCATTGTTGCTATTGGTTACTTTGAGCTTTTCGGGCCCTACTTATCACTTGATGGAGTAGGGAGGCACTTGCTCGGTTTGATGGGAACGGCGATTCCGCTTCCTTTATACGTAAGGCATGCGTTCGTCCATCGTTCGCGCCTTTATGTATGGATTGCGCTTTTGTTTCTATCGCTTTCTGTAGGGTTCATGCTTGGAGCTCTCCCGTTATCCCTTGATGCTTTTTATCTTGGGTTGATGTTGTATAATGCCGGGTTGCTTGTCGCCTATATCCGGTTTGAAAATAGGACTCACCTTCAGTTATTCATCAAAGAGGTGCCATTATTCGCCCAGTTGAATCTAGTCATTTCCACCTTGTTGATGCTGTTTTTCTTTGAAAATGAAGTGTTTTACAGTTTCAACCTGCTGCTCACAGCCAGTGTCTATATGGCGATGGTTTTTGTTTACAAAACGAAAGAATATCAGTTTGTTTTTTCTGTGATGCTTGTGTATGCCGTGTATCAACTCGTTGAAAATACGCCGTTGTATGCCGTCGATTCGCTTGTATATGCGCTTGTCGGCATACTTTACATCGGGTTTGCGTACGCGTTCAGGAACCATACGTTCATTGAAAAGGTATTCCGGTTAACGAGCGGGGCTGTCTCCTTTTTAGCATTCATCTATATCACATATGAAAGCATTTTGATCCAGGATCAAAGCAGCTCATGGCTCTTGCTCGCCGCCTATGTTGTCATTATGGTCAATTATCTCGTCCTATCTAATGTGACAAAATATGTGATTTTTACGTATTTAGCACCTGTATTCTTTTTTGTTTCCATGGCCCAGCTATGGGATTTGACTCAAACGGGCCCCTGGTTCTTTTTCTTGTACACAGCTGCATCTCTCCTTTTTCTCTACGGAGGAATCTGGACAAAAGTCAAGTGGCTGCAGGTATTGAAGGATAGCAATCTTTACACGTCTTTATTTGTGTTGACGGGATGTTTATATTACGCCCTTTATGACTTGCAATATGGGTATAGTGCCATCATGCTGCTCACCGTCAGTCTGCTTTCTTATTTTGTGAAAAAGAGTTCCGCCCATGCCGATATGAAGAGTACGGCGGTCTGGGTGCTTCCGTCAGGCTTGGTGGCTGCTTCCGCCATCTTTTATCAAAAGCTTCTCGAATGGGTGCCTGCTTACAGTGAAGGGTATTCGATTTCATTCCATATCGCTTTGACAGGCGTCCTTCTACTCGGTCTCCACTATGTATGGGAAAAGGCGGAAGAAGACGATTTTGCGATGTCGACTTTTTATATCGCCGAGGGCACCTATGTGGCTGCAATAATGCTCCTGCTCGTGGATGACGGAGTGGACCCGATGGTTGTCCGGCCGCTCTTGTTGCTCACAGGCATCGGGATGATGTACCTGCTTGTCCGCTATTCAAAAAAGACGTACTACTGGAGTTTCGTATCTGTCGCGTCACTTGCTTTTTATACATCATTGATCGACCCATTCGGTATTGATTCATTTTCTAACGTACTGATGTATATGATCTTCGCTCCTGTGGTCTTGATTGCCATCGGAGAATGGGGAGAAAAGAAATCCAAAGGGATGCGGCCGCATTTCTATATGCTGGGACATATCGTTCAGCCGTTCATCGTCCTTCTCATTCTTCTGGATCAGCTGGGGACGGAATATGTTCACCCCGCTCTTTTGATGATTCCATTAGGGGTGTACGTCTTCAGTGCTTTGAAAGCAGGAAGAGAATCGGGAACAAAAACAATGCTGTATGCTGCTCTGACGACTGGGTACCTTTTTATTGTCACACTATCGAAAGAACTCGGGTGGGATGAGGTCTCTTATGAAGATGCGTTTTTGGCCAGCAGTTTCTTGTATGCGGTTCTTTGGTTCTTCGTCTCTGGCGAGTGGAAAAAGCGCATCGAGTGGTACATCATTCCATTTTCCATTTTAGGTCTGTTCGTCGTGATCAGTGACGTTCCTTTAGAGGCGGAAGGAGAATGGCTGCTGGTGATCGGCTACACTGTTTTCAACCTTTTCTTCCTGCATCAGAGGTCATGGCCGCTCGTCCGCTTCGTTCCATTGATCTTGACCTTCGGGTTATGGGAAAAGCTGCGGGTGTTTTGGACCGATATGGACATGACCCTTGTCCTTGTTTTAAGTATCCTCGGTCTTCTAGGATCAGGGAAGATTTTGCAAAAAAGACTGTTTGGCCCTGGGGTCGATGCTGATGCCTATACGTGGACAGCACTCTTGTATATCGGTTATTTGAATTTGTACACCTTGTGGGATGAAAGTGTCTGGATACGCATCCTCCCTGTTGTGCTGCTCAGCTTGTGGTTTTATCTTGGCGGAAAGAAATGTTCCGAAAAATTTCTTCAGAACGTCTTTTATACAGGTGCGGCAGTCAGTTTGTATGGAGCTTACTTGATGATCGCTGCAGCGTATAGTGAATACATCCCTGACTTGATCATTGCAGAGGTTCAAGCTTTACCGGTTCTGATTGTCCTCGCTTTTGTAAGAAAAAACATCTGGTCTGCGTCTGCAGAGATGATGAGTTACGTTCAGTTCGCTGCATTGCTTTTGATCTCAGGCTACCTTGTCGTTGATGCCATCCAGAGCCATACCATTTGGGATGCCTGGATCATCGGGGGCTTATCACTAGTATCAATGGTTGCCGGCATGCAGCTCCGGATCAAATCGTACTTCCTTGTCGGGATGGGTGTCCTTATTTTCAACATCATTTATCAGACACGACCGTATTGGGGCAATCTCCCGTGGTGGGTTTATCTATTGATTGCCGGGCTCGTTCTGATCGGGATTGCAAGTTACAATGAATGGCAGAAACAACGCTCAGAATCAGAAAAGTCTGTGGAGCAGAAGTGGAAGAAGCTTTGGAAAGCATTTAAGAAATGGCAGTAGAGAAGGAGTCGTCACATGAGTTTTATTTTACGCACATTCAAAAACATGGCCCTTGATTTCATCTCCATGATCAAAGGGTTCACCTATGGATTTATTATGGTCGGATTATTTATTGGGCTTCTGGGTGGAGCCATTTATGGTATTTTGTACTTGAGAAATCTTTTTCTGTAGGGGAAGACATATGCGGTTATCGACGCTGTTGTTATTCGTTATACTGTTAACCTCGTGTGGAAGTCCTGCAGTCAATGATGATCGTCCTCCAGACATTCAAGGTCCTGTAGTGGATAGACTATCCTCCAATCAAGTCCTTGTGAGGAATGAAGAAGGACAGATGAAAGTACAAGAAATCATCGTGACTGTTGAAAAAGAATCCCTTGAAAAAGGCCGAGAGTATAGCATATGGATCGAGGGTGAAATTCTAGACAGCCAGCCTCCTAAAGGAAAAGTCGGGAAAATAGAACAGATACACGATGACTAACTAACCATCCGATGCCTATTCTTTCAAACTAAGTTTCGAGCCTTTTGCGAATGGTTAGAGTAGCTGGGAACTCGCTCATCTTCATTGATTGAGCATGAAGGTAAACGTTTTTTAATCACCTTCCTGGGCGCATTGCATAAAATGTGAGGAGTCGAAGGAGGGTGATGGGGTGAACCATACAGGGAACACACAGGTGCAGGGAAGTGGCAGCAAGCCTCAAAATGTCCATGATTTCTGCAGACAAAACCTTTATCAAATGGTACAGATTGAAATGGCTGATGGGCAGACACACACCGGACTATTGCACAGCTATGATCAAAATCAAATGAATTTGATTATGCCTACCAGCCAGCAGGGGCAGAATAGGGGCATCAACGAGGAAGACAGCCGTCTGTTTTTCCCGTTCTTTGGACCGTTCGGGCTTTTTGGCTTTCCGTTTTGGGGAATCCGCAGGTGGTGGCCGTACTATTATCCATATTCATATTGGTGGTAAACACCGGTAAAGTCACTGAAAAGATTCAGTGGCTTTTTTGTTCTGTCTGACCATTTTTATGATACGATGAGTAAAAGGAATCATTTACCATAAGAGAGTGGGGATGGGATGAAAGAAAACCTGACGTTTGCCTGGATTGCTTCATGGTTTGCCCTTGTGGGACAGCTCGCTTTTTTTATTGTCGTCGCTTTATTTACAGGGGAGTGGCGTTACGTAATGTGGAGTTTATTAGTCAGTTTGAGCGTCGGGGTTCCCAATATGATTCGAACGTGGCAGGCGCAGAAAAAGGCGAATGCGAGGAAAATATATGAGCAGGGGGAAGGTTCGGTATGATTGAAAAGATCGATACGATGTGTCTGGCGGTGAAGGACGTAGAAAAAGCCGGTACATGGTATGAGGAAAAGCTTGGATTTACCGTTTCTTTTAAAGGAGATGGGTACCGGGTGCTGGATCATCCGGTGCCCTTGACCATTGAAGAGAAAGAAAACGTGGGATCATCAAGTCGAAATTATCCAATCTTTTTCACGAAGGATTTAGATGAAACGTATGAACAATTGAAAGAGAAAAAGGTGGACGTTGAGGACAAGCAGAAAGACTCTGAAAACTATTATTTCGATTTTTACGACTTGGATGGAAATCGACTTCAAGTTTGTTGTTATCATTGAATCTATGAGATTTCGTTTTAAATGAATGAGGAGTTTTATAGACTTTTTCGAGGTGGAAGGAGGGATGAAAAATGAAAAGATCCGTTACAAACCATTCCCTGCATGGGGTTTGCGCAGGTATTGCTCATTATCTTGGTCTTTATCCTATGGCCATTCGCCTTTTGTTTATCGTTACACTTCCTTTCTCCTTCTTCCTTTACATTATTCTTGCCAATACGATGGATGCTGACCGTGCTTCCTTTTAGGTGTTTTTCACATAAGAAAATTTTTTGGAGGGATAACATTGATGAAATTCTTTTTTCTATTATCATCTATTATTGTTCCTGTTTCTTTATTTGTTGACCAGGCGGCAGCAGGGGTCCTTGCATCTTTGGTGTTCTTACTAACAGGTGCTTATTTCAGCAAGCCGCGTTTTCGCAAGTACACGAATGAGTCCTGAAATTAAGTCATTCCAAATGAAAAAAGAACAGAGAGCCTTGAAAGTGGAAGGTCATTATGTAGATTATATGAGTTTAATTTTATAACGTATGGTTGTTGAGGAGGAAGACATTGAAAGACGAGAAAAGAGAGCCTGAACAAAATAAATGGTACCTTTATGTAGTCGTGTTTTACTGGCTTTTATATACAGCCAAAACCTTCTTCATAGAGGAGCGTTGGTTTTATTTTATTTTTTTATGGTTTGACGATCTTCGCGATAGCAGTTTTTGCAATCATTGAATTCAAAAAGCGGAAATTAGTCGTTTCTTTGGTGGCATGTGTGTTGTTTTTCGCGTATTTATTTGAGATCGTCCCTGTGCCTATCCCGTGAAAAAGGTGAGGGAGAGGATTGTAACCAAGTAATAAACCCTGACCATCATCTTCATTTTTAAGTTGAATGGGTTAGTATAAAGCCGTTCGCAATATGCCTGAATTCCCTTTATTGAATGACCATACCGTTTTCTAATCCCCAATGAGTCTCCCCTTCTAAAGATCCTTGTTTGTTAACCTTCCCTTTAACAGTAATGGAGTCTCCTCTCTCCATTTTTAGATCCAATGATTGTCCCTTGAGGTTCTGGGTTTCGACGACAAAGGTGTAGGGCAGCATCTCTGTGCTGTTCGTCTCGATATTCAGCCAATTCTCTCCATTGTAAGTGCCGCCCGCAAAGACGACGAGAAAGTCAGGAAACGTTTGGACGAGCTTGCCTTTCCATGTCACCTCTTTTTGATACATGAACCTTGTGAAAGTATCAGACTTCAATGAATCTTCCAGCTTGTAAAAATGGTCGACCGTTTCTTCGAATCCATTGAATTTCCCATCACGTAATTGGTGGACAAAAGACTGTTGTTCTGCAGAGTTAAAGTAGCCTCTATAGAGTCCTTCAAGGGGCTTTCTGGCTTCAAGGACTGCTTTGAAGCTGTCTTTTTGTGACATCTGACCGAGGAACATAAGGGCGATATTTTCATGGACAAGGGCGATCGGATGATCTTTGAGTTGCTCTGTACCTTCAGCTGTTTCGTATTCGATGATGTCGATATCTCCTGTAGAGTATCCGTTTACAAATTGTTCATGTGACTGGACACTTTCAGATAAAGGCTCTTTCTCACCTTCCAACAGGTTTGATTCGTTGAGCCATTGGTAGACGTTATCTGCTGTGTATGCTCTATTATTTTCTTCTTTCGTTTCTTCCTTGTTTGGTGATTCATTCATGCACCCGGTGAACAAGGGGAGAAGCATGATGATCACGATGATCACGATGATTGTTTTCCTCACATGTAACCTCCTGAAGTTCAAACTCTTCTAAGTATAAAGCAACAAATCTATGCTTGAAAGGGATGGAATATGTTTTAATAGAAGGACAACGATTAGATGGAGACTCCCATATATATAGAAAACATTCCGAAAACTATAGCATGGGAAATTTGGCGGAGAAAATCATTTAGGTTATGTAGCGAAAGGGGAAGCAGTCATGGGGGTTACATTTGAAAAACTGACAGAGCCAACGACACAAATCGCATCCGCATACCACCGATGGGAAAATGATACATCGCTCATTCCGATGGTCCGACCAAATCCTGATCAGGACGCATTGGAAAAAAGGTATGAAGTGACAACGGAAAGTTTGAAACAACGATTAAAGAACCATGAGATTTTCCTTATTTATATGGATGGTGAACTCGTTGGAGAAATGAATTACATGGTCAACCCTGGTCATTTACATAGCAAAGAACAAGATACAGCCTGGATTGGAATTACCATTGGTGAGGCAGCCGGTCGAGGGAAAGGAATCGGATTCGAAGCCATCCGTTATCTGGAAGGTCGGATCAAAGGGGCTGGGTTGGACCGTGTTGAGCTTGGGGTGTTCGAATTCAATGAGAAGGCACAGAAGCTGTACAGGAAACTCGGGTATAAAGAGATTGCAAGAATCCCGGATTTCACGTATTGGAACGGAAGCAAGTGGGCCGACATCCGTATGGAGAAGTTTTTGTGAAGAGAAACAAACACGGAAGTTTAATAGAGAAAAAATAAAACGGAATGTGGATGGGCAGAAAGTCGAAAAACTCTTATAATAGAAGTAGTGACTTTTGTTTACGATTATATAGAAAGAAAAGGAGGCCCGATATGCGACACGATATACAACCGAACGAACGCGCTTTCTCTACGAAGGAAGTAGCTGAAGAAGTCGGGATCGCCACAACGACGGTCAGACGGTATGGGCAGCTTTTGGAACAGAACGGGTATGAGTTTTTCAAAGATGGCGACCGGCGGATTTTTGTAAGGTCAGATGTCGAGGTTCTCAAAAAAATCCGCGATTCGGAATTGCCGAAAGAAGATAAAATAAAAGAAATTGTAGAAGAACAGAAGGAGCTTCTTGCAGGCTATGAGTCTCGGGAACTCGCACTTTCGGATACATATGACGGAACGGATTTGCAAGATTCTGATCAGATGAAAGAGATGTTCCGTTTTCTAGCCAGTGAGCTTGCGGCCTCAAGAGAAATGAACGTCCAGTTGAAAAATGATATGGATGAACTGAAAACGACCGTATCCCGTTTAAAACAGGATCACCATGTCATAAGCTCCGGAGTCGGAAACTTTTCACAAAAGACGCATACGAAAATGGATAAGATGATGCAGCAGCAGAAAGAACAGTACGATGAATTACTGCGTCAGGAGCAGGAAAAATCAGAGTATCTACAAAAAGAGCTCCAGGAAATGCGGGAAGAACAGAAGAAAGTGTGGCGCTCCCAAAGTGAGTTCAATGAACGGTTGGAACATTCGGTCAAACATTCCCGGGGAACCCTTGGTAAAATCATGTCCTTATTCAAAAAATAGCAGCGAGAGACGCTTGAATCCAGTGAAGGTTCAAGTGTTTTTTGTATAAAATCCTAGGAAGGGTGAGTGGATGAAGAGGTTGACCCTCGTCATGATGCTTGTGCTGATTGGTGCTATGCCTGTGGATGCTTATGTCGTCAAAGAGGACACTATAGTGGTAGAGAAATCGAACCACCTAGACGCCACCCAACTTCCATCAATCGTCATTCTTTATGATTCTGAGATGAAAAGAAAGATAGAGGTCGAATCTATAAAGGAGATTATGACGATTACTGAAGGGATAAAGGGAGCCTCATCTGTTAAAGGAGAATGGGCGAAAGGGGAAAAATTGGGTACCCTGGATTTTGGAAATGAAGAACTGATTGATGTTTATTATGGTAAGGATCGAGAGAACGTCTATCTGCTTGGAAACGCAGAAACGATGTCCATGTCCAGAAAAGACTTCTTCTCTCTCTTTTATCCTTCCATTCACACTCGCCCGCTTCCTCCAGGTGAAGGTGGGGATGTTCAACCCCTTCCGCCGGGCCAAACCGTTCAACCAGATGACTTCCTTCCTTTATAAACGAACGTACGTTTTCAGACCAATGGTGTAGATGATATTCCTTCCAATCTCGGATTCAAGTCGATGCCTTTTCCCATAACCTAAGAAGTAAGGAGGTTATGAAAAATGAGTATCGTTATTTTTAGTGGAACACCGAGGAAGAATGGACGGACAAAGATTGTGGCTCAGACTTTAGAACATAAATTGAATGGCACGTTGGTCGACTTAAGCAAGCTGGATCTTCCATTATTCAATGGGGAAGAAACGCAGGGAGATCATCCATCGGTCCAGTGGCTGCGGAGGGTTGTCGCAGAAGCGGAAGGTTTTATTTGGGTGTCGCCGGAATATCATAATGGTATGAGCGGTGCTTTGAAAAATGCGTTGGAGTTTTTGAGTGGTGCGCATTTTAAAAGGAAACCGACGTTACTGCTTGCTGTATCTGGAGGTGGGAAAGGCGGCATTAATGCACTGAATCAAATGCGCACGGTCGGGCGTGGACTCTACGCAGCCGTCGCTCCCGGGCAGTTGATCTTTGATCCGGAACACTTTGAGGGGAATCGTTTGAGGTTGGAAATGGAAGAAAAGCTGGATTTGTTGTTAGCGGAATTTATGGCGGGTCGCTTTTTGGACATAAAGAGCAGTTGAATGGGTGTTATTTGAGAATTCGACAATGTTATTTAAGTATTCGACTCCGTTATTTAAGAATCTGAGCGGGTTAATAAGGGATTCGACAAACGAATTTTAGAATTCGACACAACTAAGCGGAAGGAGGTAGAGCCATGAGTGGATATGAACGCGTCGAAGAATTGAACATTATGAAAGTGATCGCTGAAACGCTTAACCGTTGTAATGACATGACGATGATGCTTCAGACCGTGTTGGAAAAGTTGCTTGAGCTGACAAAGCTTGAAGCGGGATGGATATTTCTCATCGACAGCCCTGAGGAGTATGTGCTCGCTGCTCATCATGGGCTTCCTCCAGCTTTATCGTGGGGGGCGTACAAGCCGATGTGCAGCGGGGATTGTTACTGCTTGAGCCGTTATCGCAATGGGAAGCTGACGCAGCCGGTCAACATCATTGAATGTAAGCGGCTGAATGAAGCGATTCAGCACGCTTGGGGGGATACGAATGGCATCACCCACCATGCGACGATCCCTCTTGGGGACGGGGAGGATTCTTTCGGGTTGTTGAACGTCGCTTCTCCCCGGAAGGAGAAATTTTCACAGGAAGAATTAACTTTGCTTCAATCGCTCGGTTTTCAAATCGGGACAGCCATACGCAGGACACGTTTGTATCAAGATGAGCGGAGGCGAGCGGAAAGCTTTGAAAAATTAAATCAGCTTGCCGGGTTTTTATGGTCAGCGGATGACTTTTATGATTTGCAAGAGATCTTAGAGAAGGACGGGCGGGGAATTTTTGGCTGGTCTTCGGTTGGTTGTTACATAGAAAATCAAATAGGCAAGAAGCCTGCTTTTGCGTTGACGGAAGAAGTCAGAGTCGAAGAATCTCTTGGGGTCATACCAATTACAAGACAACAGGTTGTAACAGGAGCAGTCTGGATCGAACCAGCGGGCACCTCGTTCCAGCCTAGTGACCGTGAATTCTTCATGGCATTGGGACGGCATTTGACGCTCGTTTATGAAAGCATCGCCCTAAAAGAGAAACGGCAGGAGTTGCTGCTTCATGAAGAGCGGAAACGCCTGGCACGCGATCTGCATGATTCTGTGAATCAGAAACTCTTCTCCTTATCGTTGACGGCTAAGGGCGCAAAGGAAATCGTGTCCAAGTATGACTCGTCACTCGGAGAATTGATGGATGAAATGTTGTCCATGTCCCAGCAGTCTTTGAAAGAGATGCGTTCATTGATTTGGCAGCTGCGACCGGTGGGACTGGAAGAGGGACTGCTTTCTGCCATGAAAAAATATGGAGAGCATCTCGGCCTCTGTGTTCAGTTTGAAATGGAACGTCTCCCCGACTGGTCACGCCAGGCAGAAGAAACGCTGTGGCGAATTAGTCAGGAAGCGATGAACAATGTGGCGAAGCACGCGAATACGAAAGAGGTCACGGTCCGCCTTTTTGATACAGATGGAGGAGCGGGCATGACTGTGATGGATCATGGGAGTGGATTTCAAATAGAAGCGGATGACGAGCGACAGACGCTCGGACTAATCAGCATGAGAGAACGGGCAGAACTATTAGGTGGAGAACTTGCTGTGAGAAGCGAACCGGAAACAGGAACGACCATTGATGTCTTTTTACCGTACCGGAGGGAGAGGAGGAATGAGGATGAAAATTAAAGTGATGCTCGTGGATGATCATCTCGTCGTGTTAAGAGGGTTGAAGTTTTTTCTGAACACGCAGGAAGATATCGAGGTCGTCGGTGAAGTGGAAAATGGGGAGAAAGCACTGAACGCCTATAAAGAATGGAATCCGGATGTTGTTCTGATGGATTTGATGATGCCTGTCATGGATGGAGTAGAAGCGACGAAAAAATTACGAGCAGCCCATCCGGAAGTAAAGGTGGTCGTCCTGACAAGCTATTCTGATCAGGATCATGTTATTCCTGCGCTGCAAGCGGGGGCTGTCGGCTATCAGCTGAAAGATGTCGACCCCGATGAACTTGTAAAAACAATCAGAGCCGCGTCCAAAGGGGAAAAACTTCTGCACCCGAAAGCAACGAATCTACTTTTGGAACAAATGAGTAATGGAGGGGAAAAGAAAGAACCTGGCGTCCATTTCAAGCTGACGAACAGGGAGAAAGATGTACTCTATCAAATCACGCTTGGGAAAAGCAACAAAGAAATTGCGAGCGACTTGTACATAACAGAAAAAACGGTCAAAACGCATGTGAGTAATCTTTTAAGCAAGCTGCAGGTCCATGATCGTACACAGGCGGCGATTTACGCCATGAAAGAAAATCTATTTGCCGACCGTTCGATAGAAAATTAATTTGATCAAAAGTCTCCTCCCCAGGGAAGAGGCTTTTTTATTTGTGCTCTTACACAATCATGCATTGTAGTTTTTTTAGACTCGACACGGAAATTATGAAACCGTTTGGATGCACAGTCGTATAAGATAGTGGAAGAAATGACACTTTCTTACATCATAAGCTTATGAGGAGAGATGGAAATGCAGGCGTTAATGGAAGCCCCCAAACAACAATTATCGAAGGACAGTGTGAAAGTATGGATCATTAGTGAAACCATAGGGAATCTGATTGGTTTCGTGATTCTTGCAGCGCTGTTCGTCACAGATCATTATTTTTCCTGGCCCGACTGGGTTGAATGGCTCCTTATTGCTCTTACGGTGCTTTCCATTTTATCAACCATCTGGTCATTCTATAGAGCTTCCTTGTTATATAAGCACTGGCGGTATGACGTCAATGAAGAATATTTGCAACTGAAATCTGGAGCCCTGCATGAACAGCATCACATCATACCTATGACAAAAATCCAATCGGTTTCGACTCACCAGGGTCCCTTACTTAAAAAGTACAATCTCTATTCTGTCAAAATAAATACGGTGGGATCCGATCATGAAATTCCAGCCTTGCCTAGGGCGAAAGCGTTTGAATTAAGAGATCGAATTGCTGTGTATGCCAAAGTGGAGGAGGTGGAGATATGAGTAGAAAACGAAACCATCCCCTAATGATGGTCTATGAATTAGGGAATCTGATTAAAAATAGTCTGTTCTTTTTTATCCTTTTCTTTGTAGTAAAAGCTGGTTCTGAAGCTTGGCTTTTCGTGTATGGACGTTATGCTGTCGTTGGTTTGTTTTTGTTGACCGTGCTTTGTATTCCAATTAAATGGTATTCCCGTACATATCAATTAGATGTGGCGTCTTTACATATAACGCGTAACTTTTTCGTGAGGAATCAGCAAACGGTTCCCTATACTAAGATTCAAAATGTACAAAAGGAGACGAAATGGTTCCACCGGATACTGGGTATGACTTCAGTAACGTTGAAAACGAGTGTGCAAGGGAAAGATCATTCAATCCGCTTCCCTGTGTTGAGGAAGGAAGAAGCAGCGTCGATTGAGACGAAAGTTCAAGGAAAGACGTCTACCCCTGTTATTCGCGTAGAAGAAGCTGCACAAGAAACTGAGCTTCCGGTATTTGAAGAAGAGAAGGTGGAGGATGAGAAAGTAACAAATCAACCAGCTTCCAAAAAAACGGTGCATTTCACTCCAACAAAAAAGGAAATCATGAAGGCGGCGTTTGCATCTCTCAGTTTTTTAGCATTCCTTCCTATTCTCGGTTCATTATTGTCGAAGTTAGATGACTTTCATTTTGAAAAACAAGTGGATGGTTTCCTTTCTTTCCTGTTTGGATCGACGACGATGCTTGTGACGACTACCATTCTATTTGTCTTACTCTCAGGTGGGTTTGGGATTGTGAGGACGGTTGTAAAATACGGGAAATATGAAATTGCCTCTGATAAAGAAACGATTTTCATTACTAAAGGCATGGTGGATGAGAATTATATATCGATCTCAAAAGACAAAGTTCAGGCGATTCTTATTGAACAATCGTTTATGAAACGGATGATGGGGCTTGCCACAGTGAAATTGGTTTGTGCTGGAGGGAATGGAGAGGAATCGGAAGTAAGCGCGCTTTATCCATTCCTGCCTGTGAGGCGTGCCTGTTCCCTAATAGAGGAATTACTTCCGGATTATCAATTATCAAAACAAATGGAACGATTGCCAAGGGAAGCATTTTGGATTCAGATGCTGAAGCCGAGCTGGCTTTGGATGATTTCGACAGGAGCCCTTTTCTACTTAAAACCTGAACCGTTCGGTCTATCATCAGCCTGGTGGGTTTTTTCCGTCATTTTGTTGGTGCTCATCATGGCTTCACGTGCTCTGAACTTTTACCATTCTAATTATGTTATTCATGATCATTACATTCAGTTTCGTACCGGAGGATTTACCACAAGTCTCTTTTTGTCTAAAAGAAGTAGAATCATTGAGTTGGAAGCTTCACAAACACTCTTTCAAAAGTTATTGGGGCTTGCGTCCATCAATACAGTCAATCAGGCGAACCCTGTCCGGCATACGTCGATGGCGGATGTCCCAGCACACTGGGCGGAAACAGCCTATCAATGGTACACAGGAAGGAAAAACGAAGTTCATTTTGTAAAGGAAGGAGAGACGAATCATGAACAAGTGGGCTTGGATGTCCTTAGGGATGGTTATCGTTAATTTTATTTTGTTTCTATTGCTGCGAGGGCCAAACGTCAATCTGCCATTGGTGGTGGCCGTTGAAAGTTCCCTTTCCATCATAGGCATCGTCTGTGCGGTGCTATCTAAAAAAATCATCGCAGGTACGGCTGGGTTCGTATTAAACGGCGGTGTTTTGATTGTTATGGGTTTTCTTCTTCTTGCGATGGGAATCAGTGAACCTTAAGGAAGGGAGTGGTGACCATTCGTCAAAAGATTCATATGACAAATCTGATTTTATTCGTACTTTTATTAGCCTGGGGATTTCTTCTTTATTTCGGTACTCACTTCGTAGAACAGGATGATCCGTATGTAGGTGAAAACCTTAGTATTCTACTGGTCTATGTGATCTGGGGACTCGGATATTTCATTCAGTTGAAACAACCTACGATGAAACGTGTGGTAGCGGTACTACTATTATCTTTAGGGTTTCAAGTATTGTATTTTTTCAGTATGTACTACGTAATCACATTTTTTGAGTGGATCTTTGAATAATGATGAAGGAGGAGAGACGAATTTGAAGAAATTATATCGCTCTACAAATGACAGCCAATTGTCTGGAGTTCTCGGCGGTCTAAGTGAAACGTATAACATTGACGTAAGCATCCTGAGGATTATTGTGGTGGTATCTGGATTTTTCACAGGAGGATTGACGTGGCTTATTTACATTATAGCCGCGATGGTCATGCCGACCGATCGACAGCTTAGGAAGTAAAAGGAGAAGCATGATGTGATGAAATTTATCTTATATGCAAGCATGATTCTTGCAAACATAAGAGTTGTTCATGAATCAACGGAAAACATGATTCTTATGTTCTTCGTTTCTGCGGGAGCCATCATCATCTTAAAAGCATTGATCAAAAATAGGCAAAACATTTATTTTTAGAGGTGGTAGAATGACAAAACTAAATAGCCATACCCAGTATATTCGTTCCATTGAATTAAAGAGTGAAAAAATACAGTCCTACAGGAATTTCCCACTCAATCTCCCCGTGATTCGAAATTTTGAACGGTTACAACTACATCCGAATGTCACCTATCTCATCGGTGAAAACGGGATGGGGAAATCGACCTTGCTTGAAGGGATGGCGATTGCGCTCGGTTTTAATCCGGAGGGCGGGACACTTAACTTCAATTTTTCCAGCTATGACTCCCACTCGAATTTAGATGAATATCTCCGTCTCGCCAAAGGAGTGCATAGACCGAAGGATTCCTTCTTCTTCCGAGCTGAAAGTTTTTATAATGTCGCGACGAACATTGAAGAACTGGATAGAGAGATAGGTGGAAGGAAGATCATCGATTCGTTCGGAGGAAAATCGCTGCATGAGCAGTCACATGGCGAATCTTTTTTTGCAGCGTTCACCGAGCGCTTCCAAGGAAAAGGATTATACATTCTCGATGAGCCGGAAGCTGCTCTTTCTCCTCTACGGCAAATGTCGATGCTTCGAAGAATTCATGACCTTGTTGTTGAAGGCTCCCAGTTTATTATCTCCACACACTCTCCGTTGTTGATGGCCTATCCTGATGCAAAAATCATGGAGTTGACGGAAAACGGAATGAAGGAGACCTCGCTTGAAGCGACGAACCACTACACCATCATGAAGCAGTTTTTTGATGATAAAGATCGTTTGTTTCATCATTTATTTCAATAATAAGGGGGATTAGTTATGGATTTAGCTTTACTATTTGGCGTTCTCTTGACATTACTGCCGCTTGTGACGATTAAAAAAGTGAAGGAAGAAACGTTATTTCAGAGAGTGATCCATATCGGTTGTCTTCTTGTAGGCATTCTGCTTCTAATCGGATTTTCCATTCAGTTTACGGCTTATATGGAAAATTATTAAGAAAGAAGAAAGGATTGATTTTGGTGAAAATACTTCTCTCAAGCTTGTTGCTTCTAGGGCTCTTTGTATCGGTGGCTGTATTTGTACATAAGCGTAAGAAGGCAGGAGTGAAGGGATGGAAAACAGCCCTCACGTCTATCTGCTTCTACGCCATTGCTGTACTGAACCTTGTGGCTTACTGGTTGGATGGTCTTGGCATCATTAGTTGGGTCCTCACGATTTTCCTCCTCATGTTAGGCGCGTATTATACGAGGTATATGCCGGCGGCTTCCCAATCGTCTGGATGAACTCATAAGAAGCTTATTCATTCATCAAACTTGATCAGGAGGTAAACATGGATATTTACTCTTTTAAAAAAGAAACGGGTAAAAAGGTTGAAAAGTTCCAATCGGATTTCATCATGTCACGCATAACCAAGACTCAAAAAGACGTTCATATCGGATGCATGCATTTAGAAGAACATGGAGTGATCGGTTACCATCAAGCTGTCGTTCCTCAGCTATTGCTTGTGGTCGAAGGAGAAGGGATGGTCAAAGGTGAAGAGAAGAGGGTTACTCCTGTAAGTAGTGGGGATGCCGTCTATTGGGAAAAAGGCGAGTGGCATGAAACGAAAACGGAAGCCGGTTTGACAGCGATTGTCATTGAAAGTGAAGAGTTGGATGTTTCTGCTTTATCAACCATATCAAAACCCCATAGTGGATAATAAAAACTAAAATACATACCGAATGGGATGGGGGTACTTTTATTAAAAGATTCTTTAAGTCCTGGATTGGCTGGATGGTCGGTGTTCTTGCAGGAATATTCATTATAAGTCTATGGAATGGTGGGAACTTAGACTGGAGTCTTTTCATTAATCTGGGGATCGGCGGCCTCATTGGTACCCTAATAGGACTTGGAATAAAGAAAACTTTTAAAAAAGAGGAAAAATAACTCTGCACACGAACATACATATATAAAGCTTAGCAGAAGGGAGCGGTCATCATCGAACACGTCATCCAGGTTGAAAACTTATCCAAGTCGTTCGGCACCACTCAAGCGGTTAAGAACCTTTCATTTACGGTAAGAAAAGGAGAAATCTTCGGCATCATCGGCCCGAATGGAGCAGGAAAAACGACGACCCTTGAGATTTTAGAAGGGATTCAGAAACCAACGTCAGGTGAAGTGGAAGTACTTGGGCTGAATCCTGAGAAACAACTGCGCGAACTGAATCGAAGGATTGGGGTGCAGTTCCAGGCTACCTCTATTCAGAAGAAGATGAAGGTGAAAGAAGCGCTGGATTTATTTTCAAGCTTTTATAAAGGAAAAACACAAAAGAATCAATTGATTGATATGCTCGGTCTTGGTGAGAAACTTAATGTCCATTTCGAAGATCTTTCTGGTGGTTGGAAACAGCGGGTCACCCTTGCTTTGGCTACGCTGCACCAGCCTGAACTGTTGTTTCTGGATGAACCGAGTATGGGCCTCGATCCACATGCAAGACGCGAAATGTGGGGGATGATCCGCACCTTAAGAGATAATGGCAGCACGATCGTTGTGACAACCCATTACATGGAGGAAGCGGAAAAGCTTTGCGATCGTGTTGCGATGATCTATAGTGGGGAGCTGAAGGCATTGAACAATCCGGATGCTCTACTGGATGATGTGGCGACCCATTATATCGGGTTTGAAAGTGAACGAATGTCCTATGAGTACCTGTTAACGCTGAGTGATGTGGTTCGGGTGGAAAAAGACGAAGCCGATTTCAAAGTGTTCAGTGAGGACCTCCAACATACCGCTTATCAAATTTTCACATACTGCCATGAAGAGAATATCGAATTGAAGAACTTCAAATTTGATCGAGGATCGCTGGATGACTTGTTCGTTCAATATTTAGAAAAGGAGAAAACTGGATGAATACCGTTGTAAAACTAGCAAACTTGGAAACGAAAATGTTTTTCCGTGATCGTCTCAGTGTTTTCTGGACGTTCCTATTTCCAGTTGTGATGATCTGGTTGTTCGGTTCGATGTTCAGTGGCGACATGCCTGGTCCTTTTACCTTTGCTGAAGTCTTCATCCCGTCTTGGATCGGTGTCAATATTGTCACCACTTCGTTTTTCACTTTAGGTACCGTTCTCGCAGGTTACCGGGAAACCGGTGTACTCCGCAGGTATCAATCGACTCCCCTTCAACCGTGGAAGATCCTCGCCGCTCACACGATGCAGGGAACGGTAATCTTCATCATTTCTGCCCTATTGCTTATGGTTTTCGGAATGGTCATGTACGACCTTCAGCCCCCAATGTATATCGGGAGTACGCTTTTGGCTCTATTCATCAGCATTCTTGCGTTTTTCCCTTTTGCGCTGTTCGTTACTTCTCTGGCTAAAAACACTCAGTCGGCAGCAGCCATCAGTTCGCTTTTTCTAAACTTGATGCTTTTTCTATCTGGTGCCACCTTTCCGCTGGAGATGATGCCAACGATTCTTCAGTACGTAGCGAAAGTTTTGCCTTTGTATTATGTCATTCAGTTGCTGCGTGGAACTTGGAATGAGGCTCCAATCTCTGAATTCGGCTTTGAAGTCGGGATCCTTCTAGCAATTTCGGTCGTTTCGATTGTGCTTGCTTCGCGTTACTTCAAGTGGAGTGACAAGTAATAGACTCAAGGTGAAGAGGAGCGTGAATAAAAAAAACCAAATGAGGTCTAAGATAATCAAAGAAATACTGAAATCAGCCAATAGCAAGAGCATATCAAATCGATCCGTAACCCAACTATAATCAAAGCCTATAAAAGAATGGATCCATTCAGAAACAATCTCAGATAGGAAGAGACTAATAAAAATGATGAGGAGTTCCTTCAGTGCGTTGAACTGCAGGCGGATATGGATGAAAGGATTAAGGAAACCGTACGCAGAACAGACTCGAGTATAAGCCTTCCAAGAGAGATGTAGAAGCATCGGAAGACAGGATGATTGCTTCGATGGAACATTTGCGTATGAATACAAGAGATGGTGAAATTAAAGAGAAGAACTACATCAAGATCAATAATTCAGGACTTGATCCTTATGTTGTTGCAAAGAAGATTCAAGAAGCGTTTGGTTTGTAATATTGGAGGAAATGTTTGATGAAAAGCATCGTTCCGTTTAGTTTGGTCACCCTTACAGGAAATCAAAAGCTTATGACTTTGTATTATTGGATGGCCGTTTGGATACATAATAGCTGCTGTCTTTTTGTTGACCGCAGCTATTTTAACTGGTGACGGAGAATTTTGGCTCAGTTTCATTATGGTTCTTGTTATGTTTCCAATTATGTTCCGCCTTGTTTACGGGGTGGTCACACGCATCACTCAAGCGATATTCAATCATGAAAAAAAGCAGCAGCTGTCTGACAGCTGCTGCTTTTATTAATCCTCGACGACGAGGTTTTTTTCGAAACGGTTGACGTCTTTATCGGCTCCGATGACAATCAGAATGTCGCTGGCATTCACTTGTTCGGTAGCCATTGGGGAGACGATGACATCTTTTCCGCGTTTGATCGCTACGATGTTACACCCGTACTGGGCGCGGATATCTAAATCGATCAACGTCTTTCCACTCATCTTCCTTCCTGCTTTTACCTCGACGACGCTGTGGTCATCCGATAGCTCGATATAATCAAGAATATTATCAGATATGATGTGATGAGCGATACGTTTTCCCATATCTCTTTCTGGGTGGACGACTTGGTCGGCCCCGATTTTGTTCAATATTTTTTCGTGGTAATCGTTCTGGGCTTTGACGGTGATCATGCTTATGCCCATCTCTTTTAAAATTAATGTCGTCAGCATGCTTGCTTGGATGTTATCACCGATCGCTACGATGACGTGATCAATATTCCTGAACCCCAACTCTTTGAGTACGAGTTCATCGGTAGAATCAGCCATGACAGCGTGAGAGACGATGTCCCGGTATTCATTGACTTTGTTTTCATCAAGGTCTAAAGCAAGCACTTCCATGCCTTCGCGGCTCAGTTCCCTGCAAATACTCCCGCCGAAACGGCCGAGTCCTACAACAGCAAATGTTTTCTTCATCGTTGGTTTCCTCCTGTTAGCCGATAATCATCGGTTCTTTCGGATAATGATATTTGTCTTTGATGCCTTTCCCTCTAATGATGAACAAGAAGGAAAAAATGCCGATCCTTCCGATAAACATGAGAGTGATGATAATGATTTTACCGGCTGTATGCAAGTCAGGGGTGATGCCCATCGACAGCCCGGTCGTACCAAATGCCGAACACGCTTCAAATAAAATCTGCATCAAAGAAAACTGCGGTTCGAAATAATTCAATAAAATCACCGCGATGCCTGTAATCGCAATGGCTGTATTAATGACGATGAACGAACGGAAGATATCATCCGGATCGATTTCACGCCTGAATACACGCACATGACTTTTCCCTCGAGCGTATGAGATGACGCTTAACAAACTAATCGCAAAGGTTGTCGTCCTAATTCCTCCACCTACACTACTTGGAGACGCGCCTATGAACATGAGGATACAAATGACGAGCAAAGTCGGTACGCTGAATTCCGCCACATCCATAGTCGCAAGTCCACCGTTCCGTGTGGTTACGGATTGAAAGAGGGAGAAAAAAAGAGCCTCATGCCAGGACTTGTCTGCGAAAAAATGATTTCTGTCCAATATATAAATAAGAACCGTCCCCACCACCACAAGGGCCCCAAATGTGACGGATGTCAATTTAGCAAACAGTGAAAAGTGGATGACGTTTTTCTGTTGATGAGTGAGGTAATCTTTAATTTCAATAAGAACAGGAAAACCAATCGCACCAAGAGTCAATAAAAGCATGTTAATGAATTGGACGAAATAATCATTTTCAAACATCACGAGAGAAACACCAGTGATATCAAAGCCTGCATTTGTAGTTGCACTGACGGAGGCGAACATTCCTTGGACAACAGCTTCCCCTATTGTAGGGAAGTATTGAGTAAAGTAAATGCTTAAAATGATTGCACCTACTATTTCAATCAAAAGAATAATCAATAGGATTTGCTTGATCAGTTTGACCATTCCTGCAAACGTAGAGCGGTTCTGGTCTGTTTTAATGAGTTGTCTTCTTTTCAAACCAATTTTTTTTCCGAGCATCAGCCAGATGAACGTTCCCAGCGTCATAACGCCGATGCCTCCGAACTGGAGGATAAACATGAGGACAAAATATCCCGGTGTATTGAACGTGTCAGCAGTTGATACAACAGTAAGCCCTGTCACGCTGACGGCACTTACAGCAGTGAACAAAGAATCAATAAAACTGAGTTCTACTCCTTCTTTATGTAGAAATGGAAGGCTTACGAGAATCGTTGAAACGATAACAGCGGAAGCGTAGAACAATACGATCACCTGAAAAGGAGTCAAACGGTCAAAGTATTGATTGAATTTAGTTTTTAGGGTCTTGAACATATATAAATACTCCTTCAGGTAAGGATATCAATTTATATATGGATTTTATATCTTCTTTCTTCATTTTACAACTCCTTTCACCATTTATAGGATAATAAAAGACTTGGATATAATTTACATAAAATAAAGAAAGTGGGACAATGAAATATAACAGTTTTTAACTGGAAGGGGGGAGCCTTTTGGAAAGCCGGTCTTTTCATCCACTGCTGTTGTTTTGTATGATTCTTATTTTAATGCCCGATACAGCTTATGGCGCGATGGATCCTGAAGAAGTGGAAGGGATTAAGAGGGAAGCTCCTCTGCATGTCATCGGAAGTGTGGAGAGCGATGTACTCGTGAAAGACTTATCTACAGATAACTCTCCTAAGCAATTAAGAAAAATGCGCTTGAGCGTTCAGGAATATAGGAAGGCTCCCGGTTCTGTAAATCGCGAGCGTTCCATAGAAGTGTTTTACACGTACATTCCCTCATGGGTCGCCATGGCAGGCGGAAGTAGGATGGATATATATGAAGGAGACGAAATTGAACTCTGGTTGGATAAAGGGGAATACGGGTGGGAGCCTGCAGCGGCAGGAAATACGGTTGAGCATTTGAGTTATGTGGAAGATCGTAAAGAGCCGATCCCAGAACCTAAGACGCATGCAGCCAAAGAGACGTTCAATGAAAACTTAGGGGTGTTGGTCATGGGTGGATTTGTGATCGCACTTCTCTTTTTTATATTCCTGAGTCGTCGCTGGGTCACCCCTAAAGAAAGGAGGTGAAGCATGAAAAAGGTCTTTATCCTTGTCGTTTTGTTCATCTTATCCGGCTGTGCGGTGGCCGGGGGAACGGATCCCTCTATTAAAGCGAATCCTGAATCGGATTATGAAAAGACCTACAAGGATCTAGGAATAGGTCAAATCCACGATTTTGAATTCACGCTCCCAAAAGCAGGTGAACGATGGGTAAGAGTCTGGGTGGAAGGCTATCACGATGGTAAGAAAATAGAAGAACCATTAGTTGAAATTTCCTATGGGAAAAATCCAGATCAAACTGAAAAAGGGCAGATGGGAATCGGAATCATTAGAGGCGGGGGAGATGGGACGTTGCTGCACTTGTATGCTCCAGGCGTATCTTTAATGCCAAGGGAGAGTCCGCTTCCTCTGAATGACCCGGGAATCAGTACATGGGAATATGCCATTGGGGAAGAAGGAATAAAGCTTGTATTAGGCGAAGAAGTCTTATTGGGAGCTTATCGTCAGTCATCTTCAGGTACGATGGAAGCTTTTGATTTGCAGAATGCGGCACAAGTAAAGCGTATGATTAAGCAAGATACGACGGTGCTTTTACTGAAAATCAAGGTGGATAATGACAAGGATCATCAGGGGAATACATAAGGACGTTTGCTTAACGGGAGATTTTCTGAATGTTGGTTCCATTTTAAAAAAGGAGGAGTTTGGCATGTTTCAAGTGGGAAGTGTATTCGTTCCAGTGACGAACCTTGAACAATCGAAAAAATGGTATGAAGAACACCTGGATGTGCAGGAAATCGATTCATGGGAAGGGGGCGCGGGGTTTTTCTTTCCTCAAGGCTTCGTGCAGTTCGGACTGATTGAAGTTTCCCATTCACAGCCTACAGAATTCGAGATAAACAAGAGCGAAAAGAATAGTTATTTCAATTTTGTTGTCAACGATATCAAAGCCGCTTACAAGAGGTTGAATGATGCAGGGGTTGAGACGACGGACATCCAAGAATTTGGTGGGATGAAGCATTTTGACTTCTTTGATCCCGATCAAAATGTGTTCAGTGTAGTGGATGAGGACTTGAATTCTCCTTTTCACAAAGAGAATGTCAGGAAAGAGCAGGAGACTTTACGAAATAAGGAATAATGAGATTCTGAATCTGAAGCAACTGAAGAAACGTCTAGAGAAAACTCTCTAGACGTTTTATTTGGACAACACGAGTTTTTCCTGTTTATCTTCCCATTGTAAGGTGATCGTCATATCACTTTTGAGTGCGATGCGACAATCATTACATTTCGACTCCAGGTATAGTTGTTGGCCGGAGAGCCGCTTCGTTCCTTTCCAGTGGATCTCTTTCCCTCCCCACGTGGATTCTGTGTCCACTGTGTAGGTAACAGGGAGGTCGTCAATATCCGAATCACCCGTGTATGTAAGGATGAGCTCTCTGAACATGGTTCCGTTTTCTTCATCACCTACATATTGACCTGACCAACTTTTGGACTGTCCTGTGAGTGATTTCGCTCCCGAGCTGTACCATATAAACAGGCCGGCAAAGGAAAGTAGAATCAAGGAAATGACGAGTCCTTCTTTTTTATTCATAAGATCCTCCTGGTTTTTGTATGGCTATCATTTTACTATAATCCCTTGATGGGAAAAAGGCCTCCTTTTTTATGAAACTTATAAAATTCCGCACCGTAAAAGAATGAGAAGGAGGGTGAACAAGTGGCTGTTTTCATAAGTTTGATCATCATTCTTTCCTTGTGGTCAATCACAAAAACGTTGGAAAGAATGACGAAGCGGATAACAGATAAGCAAGATGAGCAAATTGTACATTTACAAGAAATCAAGGAATTGCTCGCTGAGAAGAAAGAGTAAAGGGGGCTCATTGTGAAGAAGACATGGTTACGATTTTCTCCTCTTTTCGTGATGCCTGTGATTTTGGGGATCAACATGTTCCTATCTATTGGAGATTATGCTGTTCCTCTTGGGGTTGGACTAAATGAGGACGAGCGTATGGTAGAGAGGTACGGTTGGAGGGGGAATGTTCTCGATGAGTTTCCTATTCAAAGTATTACTTCAAAAGAAGAGGTCGAAATCCTTATTTTAGAAAGTGATTTTAAGCGGACGTTTGCTGCAGCCGTGCTGATTTTTTTAGTGCTTGTGTACTCGATCGTGTTGGAGTGGTTATCGAGGGTATGGAAAGTATCTCTGGAAGGGATAATTAAAATTCCTGAAAAATGGAAACCAGTGATGATTGGTATAGTCATATCTTTATATGCTTTTGCAGCGTTTCGGATCGGTGCTCACTACGTTAGACTAGTTCAAGAGAGTGAAGCACTTTTACATAATCTTGTACCATGATTTCGTAGTTTATGGATGATGTTCCGGCCACGTAAAAGGAAGAACAATGAAGGAGGTTGTTTTCTAGGTTGTGAGAGTTTTATAGAAGAGGAGGGCGGGTCTTCTGTAAAACTTTCCTTGGCGGATTCACTTTGAAAAAACTCGAATTAAAAAAAGGCCTCCCTAAGAAAGGAGGCTTCACATTTTTTTCACTTTAAAATTGCGCTGAAGGACCGGCCAATTTTGTGGGAAGGGACTGCCCAACACCCAATAGCTTGCTCCCCTCAGACCGTACTCTTCCAGCGTATCATATTTAGCCTGCACACTTCTTGCGTCTTCAAACCAAACTTCATGCTGCTGTCCATTTTCATCGGTATATCGGAAAAATGGGGATTGATATTCTTCATTGTATTGGATGGGAACCCCGTATGTTGCAGCGAGCTGGATCGCTTCCTGAGGGTTGACCGTTCGGGCGTAGGTGCCCTGCACCCATGGGATTTCCCATTCACGTCCATACAAAGGCATGCCCATCAGGATTTTATCACGTGGAATGACGGTGATGGCGTAGTCGAGCACTTCACGGACCTTGTTGATTGGTGCGATGGCCCACGGTCTTCCTCCTGACCAGCCCCATTCATATGTCATGAGCACAACGAAATCAACAATGTCCCCATGGGCTTCATAATCATGGGCCTCATAGAGCAGTCCTTGCTGATCTTCGCGTACTTTTGGCGCGAGGGCGGTGGAGACGCTGAAACCTTCCGGACGCAAACGGCCGACGACTTTTCTAAGGAAAGCATTGTAATTTTCTTTATCTTCCGGATACACATATTCAAAGTCGAAGTTTACTCCTGAATAGCCTTTCGCACGCATCTGTTCCAATAGGTTTTCGATAAAGGTATCCTGAATCCCAGGGTTTCGTAAAAAAGTGGCTGCAAGATCTGAATCGAAACTGCCTCCAACGAAATTAGTGACCACCAGCAGCGGGGATATGTTTTGGGCAGCGGCCGCCTGTAAAATCGCTGCGTCATCCAAATCTGTCAGGTTTCCATCTGTCTGGATGGTGCGTGTGAAAGGAGAGAGATAGGTGAAATGGCTGCCGAGTGTGTTTACTTCTCTTGCTCCTTCTGCATTCGTTCTCGTGATGTAAGCGTTGATTTCTTTCACAGGACGAAGAGGGGAAGGGATGGCGAGTGTCATACCGACAGAAATGAGCGATGGGTTTTCAATGCCGTTCGCTTCCGCAATCTCAGAAACTGACACGCCGAACTGGTTGGCGATTTTCCAGAGGCTGTCGCCTGCCTGTACCGTATAGTTCGTAAAAGGAAGAAGGAGCATTTGCCCGACAAAAATGAGCGCTGGATTCGCGATGTTGTTTTTCTCAGCAAGGTCCTGTACACGAACACCGTAGCGGTTCGCAATGTTCCATAGATTGTCTCCCGGCTGGACGACATATTCTTTATTCGGCTCGGGGATGACGAGCGCCTGACCGATCACGACCACATCTGGATTGTTCAGTTGGTTCAAAAGGATGATTTGATTGATATCGGCTCCATATCGCTGAGCGATCCTCCATAGGGAGTCACCGTTTTCTACAGCATGAATGATCATTTCGCCCCTCCTTTTTTGCGCTTTTTTATGAAGATATGCAAAGGGGCCCTGTCCTTATGTATAAGCATTAATAGTTGGGACTTGATGGCAGAAGGACTTTGGAGAGAGGTTGATCATTTTAAAAGGTTATAACAGTTTTATATATATCGAGTAGTCATCACCGTGACAAAATCTTTTACAAACGCCTTGTAGTTGAACGATATGGCGATATGATCTGTATTCTCTGTCGCTTGTTCACTGGAATTCGCCCTGAAGTCGGCTATACTTTCACCTTTTGTATTATCAAAGTTTATGGATACAGAAGCCTGGCGTTCGATATACCGGACTTGTTCTGGGTTTACTAAGGCAAACACAGTAAATACATCATGCAAAGGACTGCCCGAAAGGCTTGGATTTAATTTTTTATAAGCAGTGGTATAGTAATCAAAGATCGGCTTGATAAGGTGGGTGAACGCATTAAAAGACTGGGAGGTAATGCTTTGAATGGTTTCAGGCGTAATGAAGGCATGGTTGGTAACGTTTAATGGAGTGATATAGATATGATTTAATTTGTTTAAAACGAGGTTGGCAGCGATTGCGTCACCATGAAAGTTAGCTTCTGCAACAGGGGTAACGTTCCCGGGGACTAAAAAGGCCCCTCCCATACAATAAATGGCCTTAACCTTTCGTAATTTCTCTTGTCCTCCCAATAAAAAAGCAATAGCCAAAGATGTAGACCTTCCTACATCCAGAATGACTAGATTGTCAGCGTATGAATCGATAATTTTAAAGATCTTATCGAAATTTACGACTTCTCCTTCTACTGTCTCCGGAGGACGTATGGGTCCGAGTCCTTCTTCTCCGTGGATTTCCGGATAAAATACAGCTACTTCCCCACTGAGTGGACTTTTTGCGCCGCCAATCATAGGGATATCTTCCCTACCAGCCAGCTTTAAAAGGTACGACACATTCTGAATGGCTTGTTTCTGAGGAACGTTCCCATAACTTGAAACAATACCGACCACATTTATTTTTGGATTTAAAAGTGCATACATGATGGCTAGTGAGTCATCAATTCCTGGGTCGCAGAACAGTAAAACATTATGCATAGAACCCCCCCATAATTATAGATAAGCTATGCTATTTTATGTATGACTTCTTAATTAAATCACAACCTATGTTTTCAGTAAGGATGGCGAGGCATATTTCATGTGTTATGCCATTTTCGATGCGATCTTCTCATGGGTGTAATTAAGGTGAAGAATACACAAACTTATCAATCGGTGGAGTTTGTGTGTTTCCCTATGTGAATTTGAAAAAGGGCACTGCGCTATAATTCCGCAGGCCCTTTCTCTATAATCAGTAATCAAGTTTAAAAACGAATTCTTTTTCTAACCCTGCTATTAATAAAACATACGTATCGTCTTTTAATACAGCATTGTCAGGTGTGAATTCAATCTTTTTCCCATTCTTTTTCATCAGGATTGTTCCTTTGATTCTCTTGTCTTCTTCATTTTTAATCCTGATGGAGGCTTCCCCTATGTTTTCATTTTTTAGAGTGTTCGGAAGTTTGATTACCCATTTCCCTTTTTTCTCTTTCACTTTCAAAGGTTTCACTTGGTCATTTTTGTTTTTCTTCTCTTTTTCATCTTCTCCTTTATCTTTCTTATGATTGGCCTCTGTTGTAAAAGACCAGACGGGCGATATCGTTTCTCCACTAAATTGGTCGGAGACTTTAACATACCAGCTGTATTCTGTTTCTTCATTCAGATCCTTCCATAAAACCTTGGCCTTATGATCGGACTTCGCTGTTCTTGCTTTTCCAACTTCCTGATCCGTGAAAACATTGACTTCAAATGTGTCTGTTGAAACCTCTTTCTCTTTTGGTTGAAGAGGGAGGTCGATAATGAATTCGTCTTTACCTGGGTAAGTGGCGGCGTCATAGTAATTGTAATTATCCAGATAAGGCGAGTATGTTTTTACATAAATCTTATTTTCGTTCGGATTGACATGGAGAAGTCGCAAATACCCTTGTCCGCCTTCTGGCCCGCCTTGATAGTCGGCAAGCATCTGATATACTTTCCGGTCGGCCGTACCGTCCCCATCGTCATCAATTTCATCAATAAGTGTTTCACTGTCGTGATAGTGGCCACTCAACACAGCAACCACATTCTCATTTGGTTCTACGACTTGCTTGTAGATGTCTTCTCCAAGCGGACTGCGGTTTCCTGAAACTAGGAGATACTCATGAAAGCTCAGGAATGCCATCCGGTCTGGATATTGAGCTAGAACGCTGTTCATCCAGTCCAGGTCTTCCTGTATGACGCCCCAGCCCATATAAAGCATCAAAAAGTCATTGCCGTTTACACTTACGAGATCGTAATGGCCGCGGTTGTCTTTGTATGATTCACCATAAGTGGGCTGGTTTTCGAATCGAGATGCCCCAAAATATTTGGAGTACTGGGAGTAATCGTTGTTTTTCTGATTGACATCGTGATTCCCAGCAAGAACACCATAAGGAAGTCCGGCACCTTCAAGCACATTCATATATTCATCAGCATAGCTCCATTGCTGATCATCATCCCATTCATCCACCAGGTCTCCGGTATGGAAAACGTAAGGGATGTTGAGTGTTTCTTTGTTCGCTGCTACCCAGTCGACCATATCTTTATAAATGTAAGGGTAACTTTCTGAATAATACTGGGTATCCGACATCCAAACGAGGGTGTAATCAAATGGTGTTTCTTTTGCGATTTCATCCTGAATGAGCACTTGTACTTTTCCGTCAGAAATATAGCTCATGTCCTTAAGCTGGGCAGTGAGTGCAAAATCCTGCTCTTCTGCTACTTTCCATTGCTTTAAGTCCCATTCGCTGGTAGAGAAATTCCACACGTACATGGAGACCTTTCTTCCTGGGAGTGACTTTCCTTCCCAGTTCAGCTCCAAACGATCCGACTCCGTCAACTCCTGCCCGACTTCCACTTCAAAGCGGTGATAAGGGAACTTTTCTGTTGAAGTCGTCGTGAAATAGGTTTGATCGTTGGAATTGATCTTTTCTATATCGGTTTCCTGTAGCAATTTGTCGCTACTGCTGCTGAGTTCTGTAGGAGGTTCTGTCGTTGAACTGCTTGAATATACCTGGATTTCCGAATCACCTGGCTCATATTCATCTCCTTTATAAAATTCGACCAGCATATCATCAGACGTTGGATCGCTCACTTTCACAGAGAGAGAAGCGTTGTTTTTTACATTTTCAGCGCCGTCTGCTGGAGATAGGACTTCAGGTTGATACGGGTGTTCTTCAACAACCTTAAAGGTTACTTGTTCCTCCGCTTGGTTTCCGACGAGGTCTGTAGCTGTTACTTCAAAGCTATGTTCCCCCGGAGAGAGTTTCGCTGACGATGTCTGGTACGGAAGCTCGATCGTTTCCCCATCAAGGAGAGCCGTTACCTCTGTCACGCCGGACCATTGATCTTCGATGTCCGCATCTAGTGTGAATGCTCCTTTGTACTCTGTATTTTCGTCCACGGAAGCAGTGATTACCGGCGCAGAATTATCGATGACAACCTCTGCTTGTTTGGTGTCCCCACCATCAGATGTTTCAATGGTGTGGTTTCCTTCCTCGTAAGCGGTGGTATCCCACTTATATGTTTTTGAAATGAACGGTTCTTCTGGAAGATCGAAGCTGAATTCAAGGGTGGGGATGGACGCCCCGCCATCTCCAATTGACAGCTCTTGGTCCGGCTTATTGTATTTCGGATCATAAATGACGGTACCGTCACTCAACACCATCCGGACATTTTTAACATAAAAATCATCCCGGTTTTCCTCAGATTCCTGATCAAAAGGGGAGACCTTTGTTCCGGACCTGATGGCAATCGTTGTCGATTCCCCGTATGGAATGTTTTCTGGTTCAATAGAGACCGTCATGGTCTGATACGTGTTGACGGTATCATCAAAAATAAGAAGGGTTTCGTCGTTCATCGTTACCCCATTCTTGAAGTACAAATTTGTTTTCTTTACATCAAAAGCGAAATAGGCTGGTTGTTCTAGAGATCGGTACGTTTCTGATGTAACCGAACGTCCGTCAATGCTCAGTTCAATTTGATCATAATTTTCACTTGAAGAGGTTGCTTTCAAGAGCGTCTCTCCTGTTAAGACCTTTTCATCCTCCACATTTAGGCGAAGACCTGTCTGCTGGTCGTTTCCGATGATCTGGACGGTTTTCTTCTCTGTTGTGATGGTGTTTGTACCATCGGAAACCTCCAGATAATATTCAATATTCTCTCTGCCGATCATGATAGGGGAATAAATCGTATGATGATAAAAACCATCATCGTAATCCTCCTGAAGGTCGACGGTCGTGAATTCCTTTTGGGTATTGTTTTTGTAGTAGAGAGTGACGGTTTTTACTTCTTGGTTATCCCTCGCGTCAAATCTTAGTTCAAGGTTTTCTTGTTCATTGACTTCTTTGATGTTTGTCAGGTCTTCCAGTTCGGGGTCTTCCTGATCTTCTATCGTCTCTATAAACATCTCTGGAATCTGATAGGTTTCTACGGAAGCAGGCGTTGCTTCTTTAACAGCGCTGCTAACCTTAACCATCTTGTTGGAACCATCGGTGGGAAAGGCGTAAACGATGCCCTTGTTGGAAGATGGATCTTTTTTATTTGCCTCATCGTTGTACTCGGTCGTAATGATTTCATGTCCCGTGTTGGTTGCTACAACGAGCCCGCGATTCCCTGAGTTTGACATGCCATTAGATTGGATAGTAAAGAGGTTCTGCCCGATTTCTAAATCTGTCCCGTAGTTCTCATTGAAATCATCGGCAGTTTGACCTTGATTTCCCGTGTTTTTTATCCAAAAAACGACACTCTGGCCAGAAGGTATTATGACATCTTCCTGCTCAGGACTCCAAAGAAGGTCGGCAGCAGGTCCTTCCATTGGGTATCGGTATCGAAGCTTATAATCTTTGAAATTCATATCTTTAGAGCTGTTGTTATACACTTCAATATACTCATAACCATCCAGTCCATTGACGTTCACTGAATCAGGAACGACTTCTGTGATTAGAAGTGTCGGCACCTGCTCGGCGTCATAGTCCGCTGTTTGTACATTTACCGTGTACGTTTCTGTTTCTGCCACATGGACCCCATCTGTAGCTTCAATTTTGTAAGTAAGGTTTCCTGTTCTTTTATCTCTGGAAGGGATGACAGCTTCATAAACATCCATTTTTCCTTGGACAGCCTTCATATCAAGGCGCATCCATTCCTCTGCCTCTACATTTTTATAAGAAAGGGAGACGGTATTGATTTGTTTATTATCTGTGACCTGAGCCTCAATCTTCAGGTCATTACCACTTTTCACAGAATCGATCGGTTCATGGCTGATGAACGGCGCTTCTGTATCATCGGAAATTTCTACCGGTTCAGCAGGCGTCTGTCCATTTAACAGGATTCCAGGGGTTCCCAAAGGGGCGGTTCCTGTTTTTACCATGGATGTGCCGGAAGAAGGGTACTTGTAAGTGATGCCTTGATTTTCTGCTGTATCCATTTCATTCGCGTTGTATGTACTGACGGATAATTCTGTTCCGAGGTCATCGGCAATAATAATGGAACGCTGGCTGCCATTTGCCATGCCATCAGACGAGACAGTCGTCAGTTCTTCTTTCGTCAGCTCCGTTCCGAAGTTTTCATTGAAATCATCAATGGTGAGATCATCATTGGCCCCATTTTTGATCCATATAACAAAGGGCTGCTGAGGTCCAATGGTAAGGTCTTCTGTCAAATCCCATTCGAGCTGGGAAGAACTGGGATACCGGTAGATGATTTGGTAGTCTTTAAGATTAATAGGCTGGCTGGTATTGTTGTAACCTTCGATAAACTCATACCCGTCACTGCCACCTACATTGACCGTATCCGGTGTGACTTCGGTCAGTAACAGTTTTGGCACGGATTGAGGATCTGCTGAATCTTCGATGGTTACCGCTACTGAAAAGGGTTTTGTTCGATCTTCAGGGTAGGTAACGGTGTTTGACCCATCTGTCACTTCAATAAAATAAGTAAGTGACTCTCCTAAAAACTGCTCATAAGGAATTTCGGCTGCAAAGTTGGTTTGGTCTTCTGTTGTAAGCGAAACAGACTGCCAGTTCATTTGCGGATGAGTCTGGTAGTGCAACGTTGCAGTGATGACATCCTGATCATCCTCTATTTTCGTTTGGATGGTTAAATTCTGGCCACCATCGACAGTGTTGACTGGAGTATGAGTGATGACGGGTGCAGAATTATCCTCAGATGGGATGACTACCTGTTCTGCATGAATGTCTCCCGGCGTAGCATGTGAGGACGTTTGATATGTATTCATTTCTGCATTTCCTGATTGAATTTGGAAGTGTTTAGAGAGATCTTCGGAAACTTCCTCTTTCGAATAAACGGCAGAACTCACAAGTCCTTGATTGGCGTCAGTAATCGTAATCCCCCTGTTCCCACCGTTCGACATTCCGGTGAATCCTTCTCCACTAAACTCTAAAATCGTCACGTCTTCACGTGTAGAAGGGAAATGCTCTCGGAAGGATTCGGTGGTCGCTCCCGTTTTGTTAAACCATAAAACGACCGTTTCCTTCGATGCGACCGTGTAGTCGGGAACTGAAAGAGTAATATCATCATAGCTTCCATCTGTGTAGACATATTGGAAAGAGTAATCTTCCAGATTGATTTTTTCTGTAGAGGAATTATATACTTCAAAATACTCGTAATCCTCAGGCCCTTCAATATTTGGAGCTATTTCAGTCACCAGTAAACTTTGAGTCTCTTCTGCCTTTATGACGGAGTGATCACCTATTAGTGCTGCGCCTAAAAGCAAACTCGACATCACAAAACTTCTAACCATGTTCTTATTTCTCCTCTTCATTTAGATCCTCCTTTTGAATACACTGTCCAAAGAGTAGAGGAGAAGTTTGATGGTTATGTGAATGTTCAGTAAATAGAATGTAAAAATTGGATTTTTATGTAAAATGGTAAGTTGGTGCTATGAAAAAAGAAGGGGTTCGTTCATCTGAAGGAACATGGCCGTCAATGAGGTTGTGTCAGTAATGATAGGGTGGCATATTTAATGTTGATTTACCGCTATTTTTTCCTCTGAAGGTTGAGGAGGTTTTCTTAAACTAAGCACGATAACCGTAAACAGGATGAGCACCATTCCAATAAGTTGAATGAGGGTCAAGTGGTCTCCGATTAGCAGAAAGCCAAATAATGAAGCGGTAACCGGCTCAACCATAGCGACCATTGAAGCTGTCGTTGGAGCCGTCCACTGAATGCCGATTACATAGAAGATGAACGAAATCCCAGCACCCAATATCCCCAATAAAAGAAACCAGCCTATGTCGTTTGAGGTCATCACTCTAGCGACTTCACCCATGTCCGCGATAAGCAAAAGGATAAGACAGAATGAGAAGAATGCGGTGGTTAAAGTGGTTTGTGGCTTGCCGATGGAAGAGGCGTTTTTAAATCCGAAGATAAATAATGCATAGGAAAGGCCAGCAGCAAGCCCGAATGCCACCCCTAGAATACCCACGGATATCGAATCGGTGTTGTAAGCACCTGTAAGCAGAATAATCCCCATAAGCACTCCTAATATGCATCCCCATTTAAACCAAGTCGAACGTTCAATTCGTAATAAAAAAGAGATGACAAGGACGAAAACCGGTGCTGTGTACATTAAAGTAGAAGCAACAGCCACACTTGAAGCCTGGATGGTAAGAAAATAAAAAGTGAAATTCCCGGCCACACCTACGCCAGCCAATAAGGACCATATGTATATTGGAGTGGAGGAGCTCCAGTTTTGTTTAATGCTTAAAAGAAACCATACAAAAAAACATACAAAGCCAACAGCCCCACGATAGAGTGAGATCACAATAGGATCCCACCCCTTATTCATTAAGATATCTGCAATTCCTCCACTAACTCCCCAGCATATAGCTGCAAGAATAACTAAGCTTACACCTACAGATCTCATCTTTTGTATGCCTCCTTAAAATAGTGATGATGCAACTTTTAATCCCTTGGTTAAAATTTAAAAGGGCTTAATAATGACGGAAGTTCAAGAGCCGAAACATTTTCTGTTCGTTGCTAATCAAATATATTTATAAAGAGGCATAAAAGAGTTCCTATAGATTTAACGTTCAACATCAATGGGAAATGATAGTTTCATAGAATACGGAGCTTTGCGTGCAGAGGTTCATGATAAAACCATAAAAGATGAGACTGATAGAAGTATAACGAGAAGACTGCTTCCTTTTAGAAAGATCAATCCATACTAGCATCCTCATACACTTTTGTTTGGTAATCATTAACAAATGTTCCCTAATTTTAGCAGGTCATTTACCTGTTATACAAGTGGAAAAATAAAAAATATACAATTTTTCAGGAGATTCATCTTCAGACCAGGAGTACGGAAGCTTGCTGAACGGAGGTGTACTTTTTTTAGTTATGAAGGTTTTGTGACAACTATTCATATCCGCAGGTTATTTCCAATTTTTGTAGAAGGAATTCTTAAGCGGGGTGTTATTATTAGTCAACCAAGCTTCTCCCAAAAGAAGAATTCGTTTTTGCTACTGTTTGGATTGGGCATATCTACTCTAGGGGACTTTATTTATCTCGTTGCCATAAATGTTTTAGTTTTAAAACTAACAGGGTCAGCTGCTGCAGTAGCTGGATTATGGATTATCGGACCGATCGCTTCGATGGTCACGAAATTTTGGTCTGGAAGTATGATCGACCGTTTGAACATTCGAAGAATAATGATTGGCACAGACCTCATTCGTGCAGTTTTAGTTGCGATCATTCCTTTCTTCAACTTGATTTGGCCGATCTATGTGTGCCTATTTTTCCTCTCCATTTCAAAAGCGTTCTTTGAACCGGCAGCCATTACCTATATTACAAATGTTGTTCCTGAGAAGGGGCGGAAACAATTCAATTCTTTTAGAAGTTTGATTACTTCAAGTGCCTTTTTGATCGGCCCGGCTGTCTCTGGAGCACTACTGCTCATAACCACTGTACATATATCCATTTGGCTGAATGCTTTTTCTTTTGTTGTTTCTGGTATTATGATGTATTTATTACCAAACGTGAAGACGGAGGATGAACAAACTGTACATAAATTTAGTTTGACCATGTTGAGAAGCGATTGGAAAGAAGTGTTTAGCTTCAGTCAGAGCAACCTCTTTGTTGTAAAAGTGTACTTCTTAGCTCAACTATTTATGATTGTTGCCCTTGGCATGGATGCTCAAGAGGTGGTCTTTACTCAACAGGTATTACACCTATCTGAAACAGACTACGGCTTGCTCATAAGTCTCACAGGAGTAGGTTCTATTTTAGGAGCGGCCACTGTTTCGCTTGTGGCTGAAAAATTGTCTATAAAAGCTCTAATGACAAGCGGGTATTTGCTGGTATCGGTTGGCTATTTAGTCTATGCTTTTTCCGTATCATTCTGGACCGTAGCCATTGGATTTATGGTGTTAGGATTTTTCAACTCCTTTTCTGGTACTGGGTTTATGACTTTTTATCAAAATAACGTTCCGGTGAAAATGATGGGGAGGATCTCCAGCATATACGGAATCTTTCAAAGTTTTCTTCAAGTCATGTTTATTTTATTGATTGGATTTACGGGTGAGATGATTCCGGTTCGATACAGTATTATTGCTGCTTCGATGTTATTGCTGGTGCTGAGCTTTTGGCAGATCAAGTTGGTTCTTATGCCAAGCAAAGCCGGGTACTTCGAAGAGGAGGAAGAATTCAGAAGTACCTCTTAGGAAGGTAAGAGAGGAAATCGGGGAAGGTGGGGGCAGTCATTTCAGCAGTAGGTCTTCCCCGGAATTATAAAGATCAATATTAATCGTAGATCACATCTTCTCCTTGTTCACGTAACTTTTGTAAGAAGGTAAGCATTTGATTTATTTCATCATCGGAATGTCGTTCCCATGATTTCAACTCAGCTGTTATTTTCAAAGATGATTTTGATCGATAAGAACGTGTTGGGTTTCCGGGGAATTTTTTATCCGTCAGGTTCGGATCATTTTCAAACTCCCCTAATGGTTCTACAATGTAAATTCGCTCTTTAGAGGGAGACTGCGCTAATTCAGCCCCCCATTTAGCCGCATCCAATGTAGCTGTGAAGTATATATAGTTGGATTTTTTGTCTTGATAATTGGATAAGTGCTGTGGCTTTAATAGGTCTCCGATTTTCAGTTCCGCTTTAGTACCATGAAAGAAAGGACCACGATCGATGACCTCTTGTTTATCATTCATACAGAAACACCTCTTATTCAGATTTTGTATATAACAGTATAGGAGATGAAAGGCAGAAAGAGTAGTCTATAAATCTTTTTTTATTGGCTGTATAATGGAAGTAGAGGGTGTAGTTGGATCGACAGTCATCATATTTTGAGGATTAATTTAAGACTAGCTTGTGGCTGTATATCCTACCATTAATGCAGAATTTAAACGAACGGAAGCTCGATAGCTCAATTTTTTTGAGATATTGGGCTTTTATTCATTACATAATTATCATGCAGAGGAAACGCCATTTTTTCTGGGTGATTGGCTTTGTATGGAACTTAACCCCCACCATAATCGTATCCAATAATAAGAGACATAAAAGTTGTGGGGGAATGTTTTGAATAGGCCTCGATGGAGGGCCATTGGTATTTTTATTTTCGCATTTGGTGTTATAGAAGTAATCAATTTAGTGGATTATCATTTTGGTTATTTAGGGTGGACGCTGACCTTATTAGGTCTTGCCTTAATCATTGGCAGTAACTTTATGAAAATATTCATAGAGAAATTGTTCATCATACCTACTAAAGGGGGATGCGTGGTGTGTAAATATATGAAGGTTTCACTACTTACAGGTTTGGTTACTTTTGTTTTGTGTTTCATTGTTTTCTTAGCCATCGACTCTCCCTCTCCATATTTGAGAAGTCTTGTTGTAGTTTTTATCATATTTGAAATAAGTTTTTACCATTTATTCGGAAAGGTAATGTTCAATACAGAGCAATGGATGAGTGAACGATTCTGCTATTCATTAAATAGAAAGGAGATAGAATATCATGAGAATCTTAAAAGCCGAACAGGCGCATGTTGAAGGAATCGTTCGTGTCTGTTCAGAAGGCAACCGAACCACATACGCGGATTTATACCCCGCCGATTACATAGAGCAGATCATCCAACAGTTTTACACAAAGGAAAGGATTCTGGGTGAGGTCACACATACAGGGAAAGAATGGGGCGGATATATCGTCGCCGTTGACGGTGATGAGGTTGTCGGAGCGTGTGGGGGCGGGATGATTGCAAAAGATGCCTCTGAGCTTTACGTCATGTATTTGGATCCAGTCAGAAAAAATGAAGGGATCGGGACTAAACTTCTGGAAGCTTTTACAAAGCAACAAGTAGAGTATGGAGCAAAGAAGCTGTGGGTTTCTGTTCAGGAAGGAAACCATGAGGGTATTCCTTTTTATGAAGCCAAAGGGTTCGCTTTTTCTCATAAACAAAAAGGCTATGGAAGTGAAGAAGCAGAAAAATACACGTCGCTAAGATATTGGAAGAATATTTAACTAGGAAAGAGGTGGGAGTTGATGCAAATAGGGAGCAAGAGAATAGAGTGGAAAGATATAATCATTGGTCTGGCTTTCATAGTCGTCCTTTATTTTACGCTCCCGCAATTTGGAGTGAACCCTTATTTTGTTTTGCTCACCTTGATGACGATTGTGGAATGGGTAACAAAGTTCATCCTTCCCTGGATTGTTTTGTACTGGGCGATTCGATGGGTCAAGCATTTAGAGTCCAAATAAAAGAAAAGCGCCAGGCGTGATGCCGGCGCTTTTCTTAGTGATTGGAGTTTATGACTTCTTCCGTTACGTCCGTCAGATCCATCTGACCTTCCGACTGAATGAAGGAAATGGCCAGTTTGTTGAAGGACTCGGTTTTATCTAAGTTCACGACGTGTCCGCTCTCAGATAAAAGGAGGAAGGATGTGTTCGGCATGTGCCGTGTATCTTTCATCACATCATCTCTGAACATGTGGTCGCCTTCCCCTGTAATATACAATTTCGGGACGGAGGCGGCGTTCTCATTCACGTGTGTAAACGTGTCCGGAACCGAATAAACGATGTTGTACCACCCTAAGAAATCTTCCCTTTTCATTTGGGAGGCTTCATGGATAAAGGCGTCTCTTGACTCTTTATGGTTCTTTCTCGGCATTAAAATGCGTGCGCACAACGAATACAAATACAAGTGTGGCGTGACATTTTTCAGCATCGTCCCCAATACAAGAAGGAATTTCGCTAAAAGGTTGATTCTTGTGATCGCTCCGCCTAACACAGCGGTTTGGACGCGGTGAGGGGCGGTGGACAAGACGTGCTGAATGACGACGGAACCTAGAGAAATCCCTACGAAATGTGCCTTTTCCACTCCAAGGTCATCTAGGACACCAAGAACTTCGTCTGTCACGGTTTCAAAGGAAAACGTCTCTTTGTAACTGGACACGCTTGGTGAATTTTTGTGACCGGGTAGATTGACAACGATGATATTGAAAGACTTTCGGAATGCTTTCATTTGTGGGAAAAAGATGTTGACGCTTCCACCGATGCCATGGAGGAAGATGACATACTCCTTGGACGGGTCGGAGCCTAACACTTTATATTCTAACAATGGATCACCTGCTTTAATAAAACTCAATACGACACTAACGGTCATTATAAGTCAAAAAGCAGGGGGTGGCAAAGGATAATCGGTCTGGTTTTGTTACAATTCTGTGACCTGGCGTATTGTTTTAGCAATCATACGCCAGGCTTCCTCTGCTTGATCCCGCGGCCCCTGGTGGGTGAATGCGTGGGAGCAGCCTTCAAATACATGTACGTCTACATCGACACCCGCTTGTTTCAACTTTTCCGCGTAGGCTTTTCCTTCCATTGTAAAAGCATCATATTCAGGGATGATGAAAAGCGCTCGAGCCAGACCACCAACCTTTTCTGCTTTTACAGGGGATGCGAGCGGGTGCTCCGCTTGATTTTTTTCTGGGACATAACAATAGTTGAGAAAATGGGCCGCCTCCGGGTACTTCGCCCGCCATTTATCCGGTTCTGGTTTATCGCCGTGCGGTGTGACGAAGTCGAGCATCGGATAGGACAGCACTTGCAGAAGCGGCTGTCGTTCGGAGCGCTCTTTCAATAGAAGGCAAAGGGCAGCGGCCATATTCCCGCCTGAACTTTGCCCGCCGACCATCATTTGGCCGTGATCAAGATGGAGCTCTTCTGCATGGGCTTTGAGCCATTGGTAAATTTCGTAACACTGCTCGACAGGTTTTGGAAAAGGATACTCGGGCGCTTTTGCATAATCTACATTGACGATGACGCACCCCGTTTCATTCGCAAGAAAACGGCAGTAAGGGTCGTCCATTCTTTTTTCATTCATAATGAAGGCACCTCCGTGCATGTTCATATAAACGGGGAATCGCTTCCCATCAGGTACAGCAGGATAGTACAAGCTGATGGGCGTCGGTTTCACCCCGGTATCGACAATCAAGTCTACTTTCTTATGTACATATTGAAACGGGACCATCAGGTTTCTTTCCGCCTGATTGGGGAAAAGTCGCAGTAATCGTGCCATCCATAATTTAAGCATCATTGAACCCTCTTTTTTTAATAACCATTGTACCCGCTCTTGTCCTTGTATAATCAAGAGTTCATGAGGTGACAATGGAAGTACATCGGGAGGTGGTCGGAATGTGGGTGATGATCCTGGCAGTTTTATCAACCCTGCTCCTTTTTTGGCATAAATTATCGTTTCCTAAAGGAAAACGTAAGAATACAGAGATGTACACATTGATTATTCCAGCCCGTAATGAAGCGGAAAACTTGAAACGTCTGCTGCCGAGTTTAGTGTCTGCAGATCCACAACGGGAAATCATTGTCGTCGACGATGATTCAGAGGATGAGACGAGAAATGTCGCTGAAATTTTTGGCGTAAAAGTGGTGGACAATCCCCCTTTACCTTCCGGGTGGATGGGGAAATCATGGGCCTGCTATAACGGAGCGAAAGTGGCGAAAGGAAAGGCACTTGTGTTCTTGGATGCAGATACATGGTTTTCTGATGGAGGGGCGGATCGTCTGGTGAATGCTTTTGACGGCGAAGGTTTCGTCCTGACCGTTCACCCTTATCATGAAATGCGCTCGTTTTGGGAAAAGTTATCCGGTGTTTTTCATCTGGTCGTTATGGCATCCTCCGGTCTGACGACGGTGTTTAAAGATAAACTCGGGACCCAAGGCGGTTTCGGTCCCTGTCTCGTCATAGCTGCTGATACCTATTGGAAGCTTGGAGGTCATGAGGCGATACGAGGAGAGATTGTCGAACACCTGGCATTTACCAGATTAGCATCCTCCAAGGGGATAGAAGCGAAAGCTTATAGTGGGCGTGGTGTTTTGAAGATGCGGATGTATGATGCGGATCTGAAACAAGTGATTGAGGGCTGGGCGAAAAGTTTTTCGACAGGGGCAAAAACAGCGTCACCGATTATGACGATGGCGAACGTCGTGTGGCTCACCGCCGTTTTATCTTTTTTGGTAAACCTTACTGCTCTCGGGTGGTGGGGGGCTGCAGGGTATGTGGCCTTAGTTGTCCTGTTGCATAGAACTTGGAGCGGGATTGGCAACTTCAAGTGGTATGATGCCCTGTTGTTTCCGCTACACTTCTTCTTTTTTGTATTCGTTTTTGCTTACTCGTTGTGGAAGACCTTTTTCATGAAGGAAACGACATGGAAAGGCCGAGCGATCGTTGATAAGAAAAGGAGTTCCTCTTAATGGTCGTCAATATAGTCGCCTGGCTGTGCATCCATCTTGGTGTCAGCGGTTTTGTGTCTGTTGCTCCGGAGGCTTTTGTGAATGCCTTCGCAAGAATATATCGTGTTCGAAGGTGGGAAACGCAGGCGAAGGTTTATGAGCGTCTGGGGGTGAAAAAGTGGAAAGATCGGCTTCCTGAAGCGCGGAAGTGGTTTCGAAGAGGGAAAACAGCAGCACATTTGCGCAACCCTTCGCAATGGGATCGTTTTGAAAAGCAGACGAATCGTTCGGAGCTGTCTCATTGGGTCCAGATGCTCGCTGCCCCTTTTTTCTTTTTGTTCAACCCGCCGTGGGCTGGATGGATCATGGTTGTTTATGCGATTTTGTTCAACCTTCCTTTTATAATCGTGCAAAGGTATAACCGCGTCCGGATGATGAGGGTGAAAAATCGTGTGTTTATGCGTTAGAGCACGTTGAAACAACATACGGAAGCAGAATCATAGAATATGAATCCCTGGTCGTTATGGACCAGGGATTTTTACTGGAGTTGGGAGGGAATTGGAAAGTTTTGTCGAATTTTTAGGAGGGGGTAGGAGTCAATCTAATAGATAAAGGAGTCATTTTTATGGAATTTCTACTTATTTTAATTATTGCCATTGTTGGTGTAGCGCTTCTCTACCAGCGCTCGAATGGAGGGAAGACCTACCAGATACATAAACAGGAAAGGTTTTCTGGAGGTATTAAGAATCTTCAGGTGGAATCGACGTCTGTGGACGTGGAAGTCGTGAAAGTGGACCGTGAGGAGTGGAGTGTCATATTATCTGGTTCCGTTTTTGAAAAGGACAAAGAGCACTTCACCCTTTCCCATGATCAACAAGGGGAGAACTTGACCGTAAAGTTGATGGAAGAAAAAAAGCGGTTCGGCATTCAAATGCGGAAAGATATGAAACTTTTAATAGAAGTTCCAGTGGAAACCATAGGATCTTTAATGGTAGAAACGTCTTCCGGTGACATCGACATCAAAGGCATAGCAATCAATCATTCCACGCTTACCGTGAGTTCCGGGGATGTGACGATTGCAGATGTGGTTCACGAGAATTTGAAAATTCAAACGTCCAGTGGTGATGTTTTACTGAAAAAGGTCCGTAGCGGGAACACGGAAATCCATACAAGCAGTGGGGAAATGTTTGGGGAGAAGTTTGATTACGGCACAGGTGTGTTTGGTTCCTCGTCGGGGGAAATCCGCATCCAAGCAACAAAAATGCTTGGAGATGTGAAAGCTTCTACTTCAAGCGGGGACATCCGCTTTTTCTATGAGGAAGAACCGGTCTCTTGTAAACTTCTTTACCAATCGAATTCGGGGGAAGCGCAGATTAATTGGACGGGCCTTGTTTATGAAGTGAAAAAGGAAAATGAAGTGCGGGGGACGAAAGCAGAAGGTGAGTTCCATTTAACGGCTGAGACGAGCTCAGGCGATTTGAAAGTAGGATAGGAATGTATGAATACCCTTTATAAACGGATGGGAAATGGGAGTGAAAAGCAGAGGAGGACCTTTGGAGATATTGAGGATTTTAAACACATGGGGTATTCTCCATAAGTTTACTTGTTTTTAATTGGTGAAACTTTGTAGGTCACTCCATCGTAATCATAGGGGTACGGGAAAGTGCTAGGAATAACCGTTTGTTGCATAAAATAAGTATGTACCTGATTAGGGGGGGGATCGGAAATGCAGCACATCATCGGTTTGGTACCACCGGAAGATTTTAAAGAAAAGGTCATCCACTTTCAAAAGAGGTGGACCGGAAATACGATCACAGAAGTGGTTGAACCTCATATCACCTTGAAGGCTCAAGGAGGCTTAACTCGAGACCGGAAATGGCTGGATCATGTGAGAGAAACGTGTCGGAGAACGAAACCTTTCCGGATTCAATTAGGCGCACCCGCTTTTTTTGGTGAAGAGGTGCTTTATTTGAGTGTGCGCTCGGACAAACTTTATGGTCTACATAAACAAATGGTACGAGTCGCTGCCCCGACACAGGAGCAAATCGACGCTTATTTTGAGTTGAATCATTTCGTCCCTCATATGACACTGGCGAAGACGAGCCATGGTTTGTCTAAACAAGATCTGATCGATATGGCGCCGGCTGCGGATAAGGAATTTCGTCCTTTTCCAGCGTTTGAGGTCAATCGGGTTAGAGTTTATGAGGAAAGGAGTCCGAATACATATACGAAGCTGGAAGACCTTTCGCTAGGAAGCATATCGCGTATGCGATGATGCTGTTTTATTGGTTGAATCGACTATGGACATATATCGAATTATCCATCTTGCAGGAATCGAGCGGAAAGATGGTCATCCGGTAAGGGGGGCTCTGTGCTTCTCTCGTTTATCACGGCAAAGCTTTTAGGGCCTAGAAAATTAAGTTTCTTTGTATGAAGATTTTCTTGGAACATTCCTATCCATATGAAAAGAAGAAAAAGGTGACTTCATTTTTTTAGTGTACAATCAATTTCTAATTGATGATTCTCTTTTGATAAAACCTCAACAAACTTTTGTTCATTCTGTGGTGAAATTAAGGTGGATTTATAATTTCCGTGAAAGATTTCGAGTTTATCTAAAGATAAGGATGGCGCAGACATCGGACTTTTGGTTGGTTTGATTTTGGTGATGTCCTCGATTTTAATACGCTTTCTTAAGGGGCCGGAGTGGATGAAAAGGCACCCATCTTTCACTTTGTATCCTGTATGGAACCAGATCCACAATAAAACACCAATGGTCAGCCCTGCCAATACATAACCTAAAGGATCACGGTAAGAAACGAGTTGAAAACCGATGGGCTCTTCTCCGAAGACGTAGATGAAAACAATAAAAAGGACGACGCCCCAGATGGTGATGGTGTAAAAGACATCTTTTTTTGATGGGAAATACATCCTGATTCCCTCCTCTCTTTTATAGTTACGGACACAGATGGAATGAAGTTTCAAGAAATAGCGGCATCGAACTGCTTCTTCTCCTGAAAGTTTTTGAATTGAGTCATACTGGCCATCACTGGACCCCATGTGTACCTGGACAATTCTACCAGAGGAACTTTTATCCATCTGAAGTCGTAGATGAAATCATTCTGCTACCTGAGGTGATTTTTGCGAAGAATCGCTATCCTTGATGTATAAGGAAGGTGAGCGATGTGGAGATCGAATCTGTAATACTGAAAGCGAGAGATATAGATTCAATGAGACGTTTCTATATTGACCTTTTAAATTTCACAGAAATCGAACGACAAGAAGGATGTTTATCTATCAAGGTTGGCCATAGTGTCCTTCAGTTCTTGGAAGAAAAAGAAGCGCGTAAGCCTTTTTATCACTTTGCATTCAATATTCCTTCCAACCAGTTTAAAGAAGCAAAGGACTGGGTGAGGGATAAAGTATGCCTGAATACGGAAGGCGATAAGGATGAAATCGTATTTGAGAGGCTTGGTGGCCGTTCTTTTTATTTTAATGACCCAGGGGGGAACATTGTGGAGTTCATTTCCAGAGAGCAATCCCCTCTTCACTCAGGTCCATTTTGTACAGAAACGCTTTTGAACATTAGTGAAATGAGTTTGACGGTGAGCCATGTTTTAAAAGCTAGTGAAGAATTGCAGCGCATCGGTTTAACATCCAGAGACAACGATCCGATAAACAGGGCATATCTGAATTTTATGGGAGATGATGGAAGTGATTCTTATCTCCTTCTCGTTGAACCAGAAAGACGGTGGATTTTTTCTACTCAAGTTTCTGAGGTTCATCCCCTTGAAGTGGTCGTTAAAAACATAGGAACCATCACAGTTGATAAACATGGTCGGTTAACAGTCGTTCAAGCTTAAATAAGGGGGCGGAAATGATGAAGGATATATTAGCGATGTGGTTAGATGAAAAAGGCATGCTTGGCGTCATTGAACGGAAAGACGAACGGTTTGGGTCTTCCTATCATCCCATTCAGGCGGATGAGAAAAGAAAAGAAATGGTCATCATTAACAATCTCTGGTACACCACTTATACTGGTGCCCGCCATTATTTCCGCTTAAATACGAATGATTATCGTGTATCCGGACGGATGCAGAAGGTCGATGTGGTGCATAGGGCATTAAGAGAATCTTCATAAAAAAGGAGAAAGCTATGAATTATATTCGTCATTTGCGCTCCATGGTCGGCCATGAGAAGGTGCTGATGGTCGTCGCAGGCGCGCTTGTTTTTAACGAAAAGAACCAATTATTGCTGCAATTGCGGACAGATTCAGAAAGCTGGGGAGTGCCTGGCGGTTTTATGGAACTGGATGAGTCGGTTCAGGATACAGCACGGCGAGAGGTTTTTGAAGAAACAGGATTGATTTTAAAGGAAATGGAACTATTCGGCATCTACTCTGGTCCTCAAAAGCATAAAGTCTTTGGAAATGGAGACCAGGCCGCGGTTGTAGAAATTTGTTTTAGTTGTCAGTCTTATGAAGGGGAATTGGTTAATGAGAATGAAGAATCTCTGAGTAATCGTTTCTTTGATCTCGATGATCTCCCTGATTACATATTTCAAGATCATCAGCAAGTTATCGACGATGTAAAGAATCAACGAGAAACGCCTGTTGTAGGATAGTGATTTAAGTAAAAAAACGGGATTCAGAAGAACTTTCTATACAAAATAGAGAGTTCTTTTTTTGTGAAGGAGGACAAACGTGTGTTCGTGTCGAATTAACAGAGTAGAAAAAAAGGAGGTTCATTCCGTGGAATTACGAATACATAAAGGGAGTTTGGAAGAAGCTGTGTCTGAAGCAGCCTCTGTTTTTGGCAAAAAAACGCTGCTTCCGGTCCTGAATGGAATAAAGATGGAAGTGAGGGAACAGGGGCTTGTCCTGGTGGGAAGTGATGGGGAGCTCATGACAAAGAAAGTCATACCTGTCCAACAAGGTGGGTTCGAATCGATGGAAACAGGTGCTTGTGTACTGCCAGCAGCTTTTCTTCATGATTTAGTAAAGAAAATGCCTGGACCCATCCACATGATGAAAGATGGAAGCCGTATGCTGATCGAATCCGGTGAAGTGAAAAGTTCCTTATCCGCGCTTTCAACCGATGAATATCCGCGGATCCCGGATATTGAATCGAATGGATCTATTTTAATGGATAGTAAGGACTTGGTGGAGTTGGTACGCCAAACACTTTTCGCTGCAGCAAAAGAAGGAAGTCGGCCCGTGTTAACAGGTGTTCACTTCGAATTTTCAGAGGACGATGTGCAAGCTGTGGCTACGGACTCCCACCGCTTAGCTTTCGTGAGGAAAAGGTTAAGGAGTGGGAAGAATCATTCCTGTACGGTGCCAATGAAAACGTTGAGTAAGCTGATAAAACTTTTTAAGAATGTAAAGGGTCCTTTGAGGATATCTATGACCGACCAACTATTCAAAGTAGAATCGAGTGAATCAACATTGGTTTCCAAGTTGCTTGAAGGAGTATTTCCCAAAATGGAAGCTCTCTTACCAAAATCATCAAAGGCAGAATTGCTCATAGATAAAAAGCGTTTGATAAATAGTGTAGACAGAGCTGGTTTGTTTGCGAAAGATACCAGCAATCATCAAGTGAAGTTACGTTTTTCGGAAGAAAAGAAACTAAACATATCTTCTTTTTCACAACAAGTAGGAACGATTGAAGAAAATATCCCTCTAGAAGGAGTAGAAAGAGTGTCAGGTGAGGGATCGATGGATGTCTATGTTGATAGTCAGTTTCTGTCAGAAGCATTAAAAGCGACACAGGGAAATCATATTCATCTTTTCTATAATGGAAAGATGAGTCCGCTGGTTATTCGGAGTGCGGAAAGTGATGATCAGGTCCATGTGATTTCACCCGTTCGAGCCTAGAAACAAAGGAATGAAGGGCTTATATCGTCGATTCTAAAGAGAGTGGATTGTAAAACTTGCAAGAAAAGTGTTTAAAAAACAAGGGACCCGCTATACAATAAGTATCATCTATAAAAGAAATGGCGGTCGGAAAAATGAAACGTGATTCATGGAGCCCACCACAAATTTTAATTGTGACGTTTGTCACCCTTATTTTATTAGGAGCGGGGTTACTTATGCTCCCCGTCGCAACAACAGGTGGCATAAGCTTTGTTGATGCGCTTTTCACATCCACTTCTGCAATGACAGTGACCGGTCTGATCGTAGTCGATACGGCGACAGCATTCACGCTTTTTGGACAGGTTGTCATCATGCTTCTCATCCAGCTAGGAGGACTTGGCATTATGACATTCGCCGTTCTCATCTATATCACGGTCGGTAAGAAAATTGGATTAAAGCATCGCCTGATTATTAAACAAGCATTAAATCAATCGGCAATTGGTGGAGTGGTGAGGCTGGCGAAGCGGCTGCTGGTTTTTTCATTGATAGTAGAATTCATAGCTGTTGTGTTCCTGTCCGTAAGATGGGTTCCCGAGTACGGATGGTTTCAAGGCATTTATGCTAGTGTCTTTCATTCCATTTCTGCCTTTAATAATGCCGGTTTTTCCATCTGGTCAGACAGCTTATCTGCCCATGTCATCGATCCTGCTGTCAATATAATCATTACGTTTTTGTTTATTGTAGGCGGAATTGGGTTCACTGTTGTTTTTGATATGTGGAGGACGAAAGAGTTCAATCGCTTGGCTTTACAGACCAAGTTAATGATAGTCGGTACGTTGATTCTGAACACTGTTAGTTTCCTTGTGATTCTTGTTCTGGAATTTAATAATCCGGCAACCATTGCAGACTTTTCGACATTCGGAAAGCTTCAAGCCGCTTATTTTCAAGCAGTGACTCCTAGAACGGCAGGGTTCAACACACTGGATATAGGGCAGATGGAAGAATCTTCTTTGTTTTATATGATTACCCTGATGTTCATTGGGGGAGGAAGTGCCTCAACTGCTGGAGGAATCAAGCTTACGACAGCTTTGGCGATTTTACTCGCCACGTTCTCCTTCTTTAAAGGAAGAGAGCAAACGTCCATTTATAACAGAAGTCTTTCCGCCCACATTATTCTTAAAGCACTGGCACTGACGATTGCAGGAATATGTGTGGTTATTTTTACGACATTTCTTTTGAATTTAACGGAGGAAGCTCCGTTTTTAATGATCTTGTTTGAGAGTGTTTCTGCCTTTGGAACCGTCGGTCTTTCTATGGGGCTTACAGGGGATTTGAGTCTTATTGGGAAAATAACTATTATAGGCACCATGCTGATCGGTAAGCTCGGGCCGCTGACGTTCGCCTTTGCCTTTGCTAAACAATCGCCTGATCTTGTGAAACATCCGGAGGAAGATATTCTGACGGGTTAAACAGGAAAAAACGGAAGACTTATATAAGTTCTTCCGTTTTTTTAATATTAAAATCAACGATCGAACAGTCATCTTACGCCTTTCACAGGTGATTCAAAATAAAACTTGATGATAAGCTTCGTTCACGAGTTCGATATACCGGTTCCACACAAGAACTGCCACTGCAATGACCACTCCATTCGCCGAGAGTGTCCAAGAAAGGTACTTCTTTTTCTTCGGGTGGTTCCCCATCCATTTTTCACTGAACAGCAGATAATAAGAGGCGATGAAAAACGGGGCGATCAGTATTCCTGCAAGAAACCAACGATTAAATTGACTCATATAGGAACCTAAAACAGACAGGCTTTCCTGTTCCTCGCTTACATCAGAGTTGATGATCGGATTTGGTCCGTTTAAGCCATCGTACATAACCAATTGATTCTTTTCATTGACTTCATATTTCAAAAATTCGAAGTCCATCGCCAGTCCGTAGATGGCAAGCATGGATAGGAGACTAATAGAAAAAGCGAGACCCCAAACCTTTTTCTTAGCCATGCTGATGCTCCTCTCCGTGGATTTATATACCTTTTATTATTCCAAATATAGGAAGAGTGTTCAACTGAAAGTCTGTATTTTTAACAAATAAAAAGCTGAAGAGGACGGCTTCTTCAGCTTTGAACATCTATGATTATTTATTAAGAGGGTAGGTAACTCCGGTAAGCTCTTCGGATATTTTCCACAATTGATCGGCGTCCATGACATCGTACGACTTTGTAATTGGAGAGACGGCGATTGGACTACCTTTCATTTCCCATCTGCCTCCTGGGCCGAAGTATTCTCCTCCTTGGACGTCAGGGTCTGTTGCTGCTCTTAAACCAGGAAGCGCTCCTTCTGAAGCTCCCTGAGTCATCGGTGCAAGCAAACGCCCCAGGATTTTGTAAAGGAATTTATCTTCAATATGTCTCATGAGATTGGTGCTAGCAATGCCGGGATGGGCGGCCGTTACGGTCATGTCTAAACCGTTCTCATCGATTTTCCGCTGCAGTTCTTGAGTGAATAATAGATTGGCAAGCTTAGACTGGGCATAAGCCTTCATTGGTGTGTAGCCTTTTCCACCTTCAAACATGAGGTTATCGAAATTCACTTTTCCGGATTTATGGGCATTGCTTGAGATATTGACGATTCTAGCGTTTGGCGTTTTCTTTAACGTTTCGAACAATTGCCCTGTCAGTGCGAAATGCCCGAGGTGATTGATGCCCAGCTGCTGTTCAAAACCATCTTTTGTTTTTCCATAAGGGGTGGTCATCACACCAGCATTGTTAAGCAGAAGATCCAGTCTGTCATACTTTTCTTTAAAGGCGTCTGTAAATGTCTTTATTGATTGTAAATCGCTTAAGTCTAGTGCCATGACGTCAATATCTGCGTTCGGGTTTTCCTTTTGAATGGACAGATAGGCTTCCTGTCCACGCTCCATCGACCTTGAGCCAAGAATGACGGTCGCTCCCCGTTTGGAAAGAACTTTCACTGATTCATATCCTAAACCGCTGTTCCCTCCGGTTACAATTACCGTTTGACCTTTCAAAGAAGGAATGTCTTCTTTTGTCCACGCTTGTTCTTTCATCCTTATCACTCCTTATGACTTTCATAGTAAGAAATTTCCGCATGTATGTAAAAAGAATAACCTTCAGATGAGCACATAAGAATTTTATGGAACCTCGTGACGTCCGATTTCGTCAAAGATAATGAAAAAGGGGGGAGAACGTTTATGAATGAGGAACACATGAAGCGAAGAACAGATAAAGAGATGTTAGCCGGCTTAATGGAATCCTATGGGGACATGGTCGTGAGAATTGCTTTTACATATGTGAAGGAGAAGCAACTAGCAGAGGATTTGGCGCAGGAAGTATTTATCCGCTGCTATCAACATTTACATACATTTGAACATCAATCGAGCTACAAGACTTGGGTGTATCGCATAACGGTCAATCATTGCAAAGACCACGTCAGAAGCTGGTCGTTTCGGAACCTGATTCCATTTGAACCGATGAAGATGGAAAAAGGAGAGGAAGCTAACAGTATTATTGAACAAGTGTTAAAAGAAGAGGAAAATGAGGTTCTTTTTCAAAAAGTGTTGAAACTTACCGTGAAGTTGAGAGAAGTCATCATCTTTTATTATTACGAAGAGTTATCGTGGAGGAAGTCGCTGAGTTGTTAGAAATCAATGTGAATACAGTCAAAACAAGGCTGCACAGGGCGCGGAACAGTTTGAAAAGAATGTTGAAAGGAGGAGAGGCATTTGAGTAACCGATGGAAGTATCCTGAAAAGGTCCAGCAGATGAAGTTCAAAGAAGAGCATCAGAGCCAGGTGTTCCACCATTTGCAGAGTTCTACACCCCAACAGAAGAGAACAATCGGGCGTTTGTGGATGGCGGCTGCTGTCGTTGTTCTTTTGTTAGGTGGATTGTTGTTCACACCTGCGATGGAACACGTCGTTGCTAAAATTCCTTACATCAGTCAGTTTATCGAGCAGGAAGAAGATCGAATGGAACAGATGGAGACGTTTTTCAGTGAAGCCACTCAAACGGTTGAAAAAGAAGGATATCAGATCGGGAACATGCAGGTCAGCAGGGATGACAAGGAAGTGATTGTTGAACTGATCGAGATGGAGGATGGGAAACAGAAGGTCCAAACCATTGTTGAAGAACATTTAGAAAAGAACGGCTTTCATGACTATGAGGTCTCCGTGCAGCCTTTTGAAGAAAGAGTCCAGCAGTCGGATGTGACCGAAGAGGAAATGGAACAGTACTATAAAAATACGAAAGAGCTGGAAGAGAAGCTAACAACACGATTGAAAGAGGAAAATTTTGAGCTCATGTTCCCTGTCCAAGTCCAGATGAACCCGACTCGGGGAGTGTATATCAATGTGATCGTTCCAAAAACAGAAACGCGATTAAGCCTATTGGAAGAAATCATGTTGGAAGAAGGGCATGTATATAACGAAGAACCTGAACTTGATATTCGGCAAGTAGAAAAGAAAGCAAGGGAACAGGAAATTCGTTGGGGAGAAACGGGAGCTATCCATGATATTGCCCAGGCAATGATGGAGTCTGAACAATATCCAGTCACAGGCTTTGCTTTTTCTTTCCATCCGTATCCGCTGCAAATCAAAATTAAAACTTCCCTTGATCGTTCTGATAAAAGCTCGAAGGAGATTGCTGAAGAAATTAGAGAAGAGATTGACCTCTTTATTCAAACCGGAGAGAAAACCGCTCCGATTAGAGAAGATGAATATGAGGTTTATGTTCTTAGTAAGGACAAGAAGAACATCCAATGATACAGGCGTCACCATGATGGTGGCGTCTATTTATTGAAGGGATGGATACGTTTTGAAATAATAGAAAAAGGTAGTATTTTCCTAAGATCAGAACAAGAAAGGAGAGGTTCCATGCTTGCGAACATTTTATGGGGATTGTTTCTTGTTTTGTTCATTGCTTTTATGGTTTACATGGACCGGAGAAAGAGAAAAAAACGCAAAGGGCAGCCTCCCGTGCAAAAGACGGAACAGGAAAAAGAAGTGGAGCGCGCGGTGGCACGGGAAAAAGGCTGGCGTGGCGGACCAGGGGGAGGAGAAGGCATGTGATGATCGGAACGTCTATTTATATTAAAACAGTAGCAAATCTCAATGCCCGAGATTTGCTACTTTTTGAAGAGAAGAACCGCTCATTTTTTGAACAGTATTCTATGGGAAGGGCGGATGGCTTTTATACGGTGGAAGGACAGAGGGAGCGTATGGAAACCTTTAAAAAAGGAGCTGCCGAGGACACGGAGTACTTTTTCGGTATTTTTCATAAAGACACAGATGAGCTTATTGGAACAGTCCATCTGTTCCAAGTCCTCCGTGGTTCATTGCAAAGTGCGTTCATCGGTTATTTTCTCGATAAAGACTACAATGGAAGAGGCTTTACGACAGAGGCGGTAAGGCTTCTTGTTAATCATGCCTTTGTTGATCTCCATTTACATAGGATTGAAGCAGGAGTCATGCCTCAAAATAAAGCATCCATCCGTGTGTTAGAAAAAGCAGGTTTTCATAAAGAAGGAATGGCGAAAAAGAATGTGAAAATCAATGGAAAGTGGGAGGATCATCAAGTTCTTGCAATCATTAATCCGGATGATGAATAGAAAAAAGCCCTCATAATAAGGAGGGCTTTGGACATTAGGCCTGTTCCGGTTTATTTTCGGTTACATAGGTACCAGCAAGGAAGTCGTGGATCGCTCGCTTATCCTTGCGTGCCCCGACCATAACGGCACTGACCACCAAGGCGATGCCAAACGTGAAGGAATAGATTATGCCTCCGACGACTTCTCTCAGAAGCATAGTTCCAATATGTACGTTTTTACTAGCATCCACACGGACAATCCGATTGTCGGCCGCCCGTTTTCCAAGGGTATATCCGGACCATAGGACAGGTAAGCCTACAACGTAAGCAATGCCAACGATATCCACCCATGTTAATCCTTGATAGAAGAAATCTCCATAAAAGAGATAGAAAAGAATACCTAAAGTTACGGTGATGAGAATTCCGTCAATGACTCTTGCAAAAACACGGACCCATAGACCTGCAGGGTTCTGAATGTTCATTCCTAAACCTCCTAACAAAACGACATGCCCTCCCACTGTAACATAGGCTGAAGCTACGGCTCTAGAAGAATTATGAAACTTATCCTGATGGCTTTACGTACATGTAATAAGACGAAAAGGAGGGTTTCGCACATGTGGTTTTTTCTCGGCCTTGTCGGTTTGTTGGTTGTGCCACTATTGTACGGATTTTTGCGCGATGCTTTCGGATGGAACAGGAACAAATTTTACGGAGATGAAATGAATAAACAAAAGCGTACTTCTGTTGAAAAACGGTATGATAAAGCAGAAATTCGGAAGGGGAAAGTTCATCAGCAAGCTAGAAATCAGGGTAACCACGGAGGGTTCGGAGGGTTTCATTAATAAAATAGAAACCTTGCTGAAAGATGAAGGTTATAAAGCCAGCAGGAGTGCTGGCTTTTTTCATGGTAATGATTGTTTTTTCTAAACTTGGAAGATTGTATTTGTATGGATAGGAAGGGGAAATAAATAGAAAAAGAGAGTTGGCTTCGGTGCACTATGGAACTGAAGTAAAGAGAGTAAATCAACGAGTATCACGGGAGTGGAAGCGATTACCTGGATCAGTGAAAATCAACCACAACATTGATTTCCTCCTTCAACAATATAACGTACTTTTTTTTACAGGTTCTTGTTTTGTCCTACGTAGATCAGGGGGTCATTGAAAACTTTATTTTTTTCAAAATATTACGTTTAGATGACAAGCGAAACCGAAACACAAATACTGAAAGCATTTTTAACCTTAAGGAGGGTCCATGGATGAACAAAAAGAAGATTTTGGCACCTGTACTCGCTTTAGGGATGACGCTTGGGGCTGGAGCTTATAGTGTTTCGGCGGAAACTTATCAAGTGACCTTCGAAAAAGGGGACACGCTTTGGAGCCTTGCAGAACAATATGATGATGTGACCGTTGATGATTTATACAAATGGAATCCAGGGATTGATGCAGACATCATTCAACCAGGGTCTCGAATTACAGTGAAAACAGAGGAAACATTTCATGAAGATGAATATCCGAATGAAGAATTTCATACCGTTACACCAGGAAGTACGTTGTACAGCATCGCAAATCTTCATGAAGGGGTGACGCTCACAGAACTGTTTGAATTAAATCCAGGCATCGACCCTTGGAACTTGCAACCAGGTCAGGAAGTCCGGGTTTCACCGGCTGAAGATGTGAATGTCCACTACCATACGATCGCTCCTTACGATACTCTATATGGAATAGCTGGTATCCACCAGGGCGTAACCGTGGAGGATTTGTACGAATTGAATCCTGGAATTGATGCGAGAAATCTCCAAATCGGTTCAACCATCCGTGTGAAATAAAGAAGAAAGCCCGGGATTTCTTCCGAGGGAGCCCCGGGTTTTTCCTGTCAGGATTGATCTTCCAACCACTTATGGATGGTACGGACAATGATTTCTTGCTGTGTTTTCGCTGGGATTTCAGCAGGCTGATCCCCTTTTTGTGAGCCGTACATACCGAATTGGGCATGGTTGCCTCCTTCAATTTTATGAAGAGTCGTTTCCTTCGAAAGCAATGGCTTCGTTTCTTTAATTTTTGATTCTGTCGTTAACCCATCATTCTCCGCATAAATCGATAGGATCGGAGTTTCAGTATCTGCGAAGCTTTTTCCTTCAGTCGGATAGGAAGCGAGGAGTATCAAACCGTCTGTTTTGTCAGGATGTTCTTTTACAAAAGAGGCAGCGGCGACCCCGCCGAGTGAATGACCTCCCACATACCATTCTCCAGCTTCAGGATAGCGGTCCATCATTTCCTTAGCTTTGTTCGTGTTCAATATGGGTAAGTTCAAAGTTACATTAGGAATCCCTGTGATGTACCCGTTGCTTGCTAGTTGTTGAGCTAGATAGCTGTAGGCTTCTGGCTCGACTTTTGCTCCAGGATATATGATGATTCCACCCTTAGCATTACCTCTGGGTTCATGGACAACCCAACTGTCTGTTTGATTGGGCTCTTTCACCAGACGGGTCATCTCTTCCGATGGTTCGTAGGTTTGTTGAGTCCAGATGAAAAAGAAGAGAACTCCAACACTGATCAGGGCCAGGAGACTAAGAAGCATATACTTGAGCCACTTTTTCATAATCCACATCCTTCCTTTTTGCTTCAAACGAATCATGGTAGTCACTTCTTCAAATGAGTATTATACAGTGTAATATCTGAATAGATGTAGGAGTGAGAGGCGAATTGGATGCGGTATAATAGTTAAGGAATGTTTCAACAAACCCCTTCACCATCCAGATTAGGGGAGGCTTGAGGACCGAATTGAAGCTCTTTTTAACAAGAGTATGGAATAATCGCAATTCGTAAGCGGATGCTAATGAAAAAGGCGTGAAGGAGGCGGCAGAATGAAAGACACCCCATTCCACTACGATGGACGTTCCCCTGTGAACCAAGAAGTTGCGTCGGACGAAGTGTTTGTCCTTACAGATGAAGCAAGAATAAATATAGCGGCAAACCCTTATCAGTATGATGTTACTACGGAGCAGGAATAATGGAAAATGATAAGAATCCATCTCAACCAAGATGGATTCTATTTTTTATCTGCATTTATTAGTAAGAATGGTCGTTTCTATACAAACTATACTATCTTGAATGGAAAGGTAGGATCCTATGGCGAAGGTTTTATACATCACGGCACATCCACACGATGAAACGGCCTCTTACAGCATGAGGGTGGCGAAGACTTTTATTGACACATACAAAGAAGTGAATGCAGGCGATGAAATCATTCATATCGACTTGTATAGAGAAGATATTCCGCACATAGATGCTGATATTTTCAGCGGGTGGGGGAAATTGCAGTCGGGAGATAACCTTTCAGACGAAGAAAATAGGAAGGTCGAACGACTGAGAGAGTTGAGTGATCAATTCATTTCCGCAGACAAGTACGTTTTTGTCACCCCGATGTGGAACTTCTCTTTTCCTCCTGTAATGAAGGCCTATATTGATGCGGTGGCCGTGGCGGGCAAAGCATTTAAATATACAGAAGAGGGTCCGGTCGGTCTATTGACGGATAAAAAAGCTTTCCACATCCAGGCATGTGGCGGGATTTATTCGGAAGGACCTGCAGCTGGAATGGAAATGGGGCACCGGTATTTGAACATCATTATGCAATTTTTCGGCGTACCGTCCTTCGATGGTCTTTTTGTCGAAGGACATGCGGCGAATCCGGGTCAGGCGGATGACATTAGAGAACATGCGATGGCAAGGGCGAAAGACGCAGCCCGGACATTTTAAATGTTGACCAGCTCTCCTTAGGAAGTGCCCGTAGAAAAAAAAGCTCGTTGAGTGCGTGTTTTTACGGGCGTTTTCCTTTTTTACATGAAAATATGATAGGGTGAATGTAGTGGTGGTTGGGTTAAGATGGAAAAAAGGTAGTTTTCATCTGTTCCATTCCTGTATTTTTATGACGGAAATCGTAGAGAAAGGATTTAGAATGAATTACATCATCAGCTTGTTTTTATACATATTTTTAATCGCTCTTGTTTCATCACTTTTGTTTATTATTGTGACGTCCATTTGGGATTCTTCGGCACCGGAAATTGTTTTCCTTTTGTCGGTGATCTCTGTACAGCTACTATTCAACCATATAGGGGGAAATGCAGGAAACAGTCATGAATCTAAACTATAAATGAATGAAGGAGGGTATGATGAGACATTTCATAGGATTACTTATCGTTGTTTTTCTATGCAGCCTTCCTTTGCAGGTCTCTGCCACCAGTTACGAAAAACTTGATGCTCAAGAGGTTGTTGACCGGGCGGAAGTCATCGTTATCGGGACTTACGATTTTGGTCATCGATCTGAAGGTAGTGAATTTGTCTTTGATGGTTATCCTTTTGATGTGGAAGCAGTACTTAAGGGAAAGGTTGGAGAGGAAATTACAGCCGGAATCGATCGGTTTGATGTCAGCTGGGCGAAAGATTTTCAAGAGAAAGGCGGCAGGTTCATGCTTCTTTTGGAAAATATCCCGGAGACTGATTTCCTAACACCAGTGGTGGCTGCAAATGGGATGGTCCAATTAATGGGTGACTCGGTTCAAGATGAGGGTGAAGACAAAACTTTCTATACTGAATTTATGAAGGAACATCCATCTAAAGAAAAGAGAACTCCCGTGTCTGAAGACTCTACTTCTTCTACAAGCATCCTTTTCCTCGTAGGTGCGGTCAATCTTGGAGGTATGTTTTTCCTCCAAAGAAAAAACGTAGGGAGTGTGTTTCATAAGAAATAAAATATTCAGAAAAACGTTGACATCTTCTTCCTTTCCGCGTAACATAATCCTAACTTTAATACCTACGGCAATGACAGAAACCCAGTAGTGAAGAGATCCCTGTCGTCAGAGAGTCGACGGTTGCTGCGAGTCGATACACACCTCTTCATGAATTACCTTCTGGAGCTTCTTTTACGAAAACTCATGTGAGTAGTGGAAGACGGTAAATCCGTTATCTTTTTGAGGGGAGGATGAAGACATTCATCTTCAACTTGGGTGGTAACGCGTGTAGAAGACACGTCCCATGATGGGGCGTGTCTTTTTTATATTCTAAAAAATGGAGGGCTGTAAGATGATCGAACAATTGAATGATGTGCAAAAAAGAGAACTGGAAAAGCAAAGGGAGGTTCTATCTTATGGTGTCTCCTCGATCATTCCGGAAGATGAGTTCAAAGAGAAAATTGCGAAGTCGATTAAAAATGAGAAGCCACTGAAAGTGAAGTTGGGGCTCGATCCGACTGCTCCTGATGTCCACCTCGGCCATACGGTTGTGTTGAATAAATTGAAACAGTTTCAGGAATTCGGGCACACAGTTCAGCTGATCATCGGCGATTTCACAGGGAAGATTGGTGATCCGACGGGTAAGTCAATCGCCCGTACTGCTTTGACGGATGAAGAAGTGGAGCACAATGCAAAAACTTACTTTGAACAGTTCGGCAAAGTAATCGACATGGAAAAAGTAGAGCTCCATTACAACTCGAAATGGCTTTCCAAAGTTGGGTTCTCAGAAGTGTTGAAACTGGCGAGTACGGTGACGGTGGCAAGGATGCTCGAGCGCAATGACTTTCATAACCGGTACGAAGCGAATAAGCCGATCCACCTCCATGAGTTTTTCTACCCCGTCATGCAAGGATATGATTCGTATGCTTTGGAGTCAGACATCGAACTCGGAGGGACCGATCAAGAATTCAATGTATTGTTCGGAAGGCAAGTTCAGGAGCACTACGGCAGGGAAAAGCAAGTCGTCCTGCTGATGCCTTTGATTGAAGGGCTTGACGGTGTGGAGAAAATGTCGAAGTCGAAAGGCAATTACATCGGTGTGGATGAGCGGCCGCAGGACATTTTTGGAAAAACGATGTCGATTCCTGATGCGTTGCTCATGAAATATTTTGAACTCGTGTCTCCGTTATCCATAGAAGAAGTGCAGGAAATGAAACGGAAGCTTGATGAAGGTACGCTTCACCCGCGGGATGCCAAAATGAAGCTTGCCGCTTCTTTTGTCGAAATGCTTCATGGAAAAGAGGCAGCTCGTCATAGCCGAGAACAGTTCATCAATGTTTTTCAGAAAAAAGCGATGCCGGATGAGATTCCTGAAGTGATGTGGAAAGGAGAAGAGGAGCTTCTCATTGTCGACCTCGTCAAGGAACTCGGACTTTTACCTTCCAAGAGTGAAGGGAGAAGGATGATCAAAAATGGCGGGGTCCGGATCGACCAGGAGAAAGTGACGGATGTCAATCAAACGGTGCAAGTGACAGACGGGGTAGTGGTTCAAGTCGGGAAACGGAAGTTTGTAAGGCTAAGAAGTTCATCCTGATTGGAGAAGAAAAGGGGAAATGAAGTGATGGAAAGAGAAGCATTTATAGAAAAAGCAACCGAACATATGAGAGAGACCTATAAGTGTCATACCGTATTCTTGTACGGTTCCTATCAAACCGGGGACTCTACGAATGAAAGTGATGTCGATTTGATTGGTTTTTCCGATGAGCTGGAAACACAGAATAAAGTGGAAACGTTCAGTGGCAAGCTTTTGGATGTGTGGGTCCACAAGACGGATGATATGAAAGAGCCGGCCAACTTTTTGAAAGTCCATCGTGCCGAGGTCCTCGTCGATGATCATGACCTTGCCCAAAAATGGATGACAGAGATTGATTCTATTTTCAACGAGGGACCGTCGTCTTTGCAGCCGAAGGAGAAGCAGTTTTTGAAAGATTGGCTGATTAAGATGAAAATACGCTCGAGAAAAGGGGATATGGAGGGCCGCTATCGCTTTCACTGGCTAGTGAAGGAAAGTCTTGAAATTTATTTTGAGATGATCGGACGCTGGTACCTCGGTCCGAAAAAGTCGCTGAACTGGTTACGTGAGCACGATGTGGAAGGGTACCGGATTTACGATAAGCTGCTGGAAGGGCCGGGGGATCGCAGGCGGCTGGATGCCTGGATTGATCATTTGCAGAAGCTTTGAGTCAATTGTTGGGATATGGGCCAAAATGAAATTTTATCGGCTGAATTGAAAATATATCAATTAAAATCTAAAGATATCAACCAAATGAAGAATATATCAATTAATCAAGGGAGGAAGGGGGATTTTATGAATCAAATCCAGTTCTTGTTGGATGAAGGAGAGAGCGAGAAAGCTAGAGTTGAAGCATTGAACCACTTGAAACGGGACGAGGAAAACGCAGATTTGAATTATTTGTGTGCGGTATCGCATGATGCGCAAGGGATGGAGCGGGAAGCCATCCCCTTTTATGAAAAAGCCATTGACCATGGAATACAAGGCGACCGTAGAACTCAGACCTATATTCAGTGGGGAAGCAGTCTAAGGTGCATCGGGAAGTATCATGAAGCGAGGGAGGTCCTGGAAAAGGGAGCGCAGGAATTTCCAGGGAATCCCGCGATTCAGGTGTTTCACGCGATGACCTTATACAACTTGAAGCAGTCCCCCCAAGCGGTGGAACAATTGCTGGCGGTGCTGGGTTCTCATGCAGACAGTCCCTGGATTGAAAAGTATAAAAAAGCCATTTCCTTTTATGCGGCTCAACTAGATCAAACTTGGTAGGGGTTTCTTTTCATGGACTTGCTGCCAGCCTCTTATTTGGTTGAGTAGCTTTGTACCACTGCCAACAAAGGATGAAAATAAGAATGGCATCGATCGCATCGCCCCCGTAGTACATAAGCATGGATCCTGCCTCTGCCTGGCTTTGACTGACTCCTTCTGGCGGGGAGGCATACAAGTATTTCGACAGGATTCCGTGTCCTGCAAGAGCGAAGATGAATACGATTGCCCGATACAAATAACTGTAGCGGTGAGCGACAGGGTCAATGTAAATCATAGCCATTGTAAAAAGGTACCCGGCCAGGAACACGTGCAGATGGACGAGAATGTGAATCCATAGGTTGTCGTGCATCATGTGATATAAATCTGTTGTGTAAAGCACCCACAACCCGCCGATGTTGAGAATGGAAGCTGTGATGGGGTGACTGATGACACGTACATAAGAACTTCTCATGAGAGAAGATATCTTTTTGGCAGCAGAAACGGGAAGTGTTCTTAACAACAGGGTCATCGGTGCAGCAAGAACGAGCAGGAGTGGGGCGAGCATGCCTAAAAGCAGATGCCCCATCATATGGGCGCGAAAGTCGATGCGCGCTTGGTCTGCTAGCGGGCCGATGACAGCTATACCTGCACATAACACTCCGATGGACCAAAAAACATGTCGCCAAACCGGCCATTCCTGCAGATGACGGGAACGATTAGAAACGATGCCTGCCCCTATGTACAAAAGGATGGCAAGCAGGAATGGTAACGACAGAACCAAATCAAAAAGGAGTCCACCCCCGCTTGAATGTTGCTCATGCATGGGATGGTGCTCCTTTTTTGCTGGTACGTTTCAGAAGGAAAAGACCGGCAGCAATCATAAGCACAGCGGATATGTTCCACACAAGGTCGTAAGGGATCACATTTTCCACATAACGAATCTGGTGCAGGCGCATCAGTTTATGCTGAATGATTCCGTCATACAACTGGAAAGACCCTGCTCCAAGCAGAACGCCGCCCCACCACCGCTTCAGTGATAAGCCATTCCTCCGTTTTAGATCGGCAAAAAGAAACAGACCGCCAATGGTTGCGAACCAACTGAACGCGTGGAACAATCCGTCTGAAATCAGTCCGATGTCTGTAGTGGATTGATCATAAAAATGGTGCCATCTAAGCAGTTGGTGGAAAATCGTTTCGTCTATAAATGCAGCAAGGCCGATTCCGAACAAGACTCCGGACCATAGGTTCCGTTTTGAGTGATGATTACGTTCAGAATGAAGGGACTTTGAACCCATAGAAAAACCTCCCATTCTTCAAAATTCTTCCTATGTTGTACCCACCACTTAAAAAATACAAACGTTTCTGGCTTTAAAAAGGACTTTTGACGGGATGGTGATGACAAGATCAAAGTCCGCGCATTTCTTTATACTCATCCTTTAGTAAATCCGTCATGGTTCCTTGATGAAAATACAATTGCCAGCGCTCATCGATCTTTTTCCAAATGGAGCTGCGGAGTGTGTTTCTGTTTCTTGTTGTGTCCGTGACATAATACGTTGCGAGGACCGTATCCTCTGATAAAGGCTGAATTTCATAATGATCGAGAGCCATCTCAGTCAGGAGGACGCCCTGCTCCAGGCAGAACTTTTTATCATAAGGAACGCCGGAACTTCCGATCTCCCAGAAGTCATCGGCCAATATGTAATCCAGCCCTTCTGTGGATTTGCGAGTGCTTAACTGTAGGTGGTGGGTTTCCAGTGCTTTCAATTTTTCCTTCAGCGACATATGTATTCTCCTTTGTGTTAAAATTTTCTATGGGAATATTATACTTTGATTCTACCATGAGGAGATGAAGCGATGTCGGTCCATGTGAAAAGAAAACGACTAGTGAAATTCAGGGAGAGGGACCAATGACACATCCAACGGTTATTGCAGTGGCTGCCGTTTCGGGTGGCGGGAAGACGACGATTACGAAAAAGCTTCGGGAGCGCTTGTCTGGATCTGAAGCGCTTTTCTTTGATGCGTATGAATTTGACGGTGCACCGGAAAACCTCACCGAATGGGTGGAAAATGGACCGGATTATCATCAATGGGAACTGGATCCGTTGATTGATGATATTCAATCAGCACAAACACAAAATGCTTCTTTTCTGATCCTCGATTACCCATTTTCTTATAAGCATGAGAAAGTGAAGCCTTGGATTGACTATTCGGTTTATATTGATACACCTCTGGATATCGCTATGGCCAGGCGTTTGCTTCGTGATGAGGTAGGGCCAGGCGTAAAGGAAGAGTTGACTCATTATTTGCATGCTGGAAGAAAAGCTTATTTAGAAATGCTCCAGTCCATTAAACCCGATGCCGATCTTGTCGTCGATGGAACGCTGAGCGTGGAGAACATCGTGGAGCATATTATCAAGAATCTTTCCTCCGAACATCATTAGAGATTTTCTTTTGTGATAAAAAAATCCATCACCAGAAGCCACACGACTCCGATGAAAAACCCACCGAGCACATCGCTTAAATAATGAGCGCCGAGATGGACGCGGGACCACCCAACCATTCCAACCACAAGAAATCCACATACCATAAGAATCCCCCGTCCTGTACGTTTCAAGTAAACGGAGAAGAGGATAAAAAGGGATCCTGTCAGGAAGACCGCATAGATCATATGAGCACTCGGGAAAGCACCCCCATTGACTGATACAAAAGAATCGACAAGAAGGCGCTCTCGACTGAAGAAATCTTTCAAACCTGTACTGATGAGCTTGGTACATGCGGCTCCTAAAAGGATGAAAAAGCTGGTTCGGTACTTGTTCAAATAAATAAAAATAAAAGAAACGATAAAGCCTGTAGTGAGGCAAACCTTGTAGCTGGTTACTATAGAGAAGAAACGAGCGATTTGGATGGTGGTTTGGTCGTCTGAGTCTGCTGTAGTCTTCATTCCCCATTCATCCATAGCTGTGAGGAAGGGTGGTGTTGTCATCACTCCCCCTGCTGAACAATACGAAAAGGAAAAGGTTCAAAGCCAATAGCCATTGGAGATGTCTGTGCATTTCGGAACCTCCTTTTCTTTTTATTATTGAGAAGGTGGAAAAAAACTATGCTCTTGTATATGGAGGGAAGCAAGTGAAGGAAAAGATCATCCAGCAGGAAAATCCATTTTTCATATATTTGTTCTTCTTCGTTTTATCATGGATGAGTCTGAAAAAAAGTGTATTTATAGAAATGAAAAGACGAGAGTGGAAGGAACGATATGAAGTTTATTCGGATCATAAAGATGGACTGTAAAGGGGAGGGAGCAAAGAATGCGATCAGATAAGGAAATGATGGATCTGATTTTGACTGTCGCCGAGAAGGATGAGCGGATTCGTGCGGCGTACATGAACGGGTCACGAACGAATCCCACATTAAAAGAAGATCTTTTTCAGGATTATGACATCGTCTACGTTGTGACGGAAACAGCTTCTTTTTTGGAAGATAAGCAATGGGTGGATGTGTTCGGTGAAAGGCTGATGATGCAGGAACCGGATAAAAATGATCAGGGCAAAGATGGCGAGTTTGCGGACTTTTATGGCTATTTGATGCTATTTACGGATGGTAACCGGATCGATTTACATATAGAAACCATTCCGCATATGCAGGAACACTACGGGGACGACAAGCTGACCGTCCCTTTGATGGACCAGGATGACTGTCTGCCTGAAATTCCTGATGCGACAGATGAAGATTATCATGTGCAAAAGCCGAAGGAAGAGGAGTATCTCGCTCGCTGCAACAACTTCTGGTGGTGTCAGCAGAACGTTGCGAAAAGCTTGTGGCGCGATGAAGTGCCGTATGCGCAGTTCATGCTGGAATGTGTGATTCGTAGAGACTTAGATCAGATGGTTTCCTGGTGGATTGGCACAAAGACGGATTTTCAAGTTTCGACAGGGAAGATCGGGAATTATTTTAAAAAGTTTCTGCCGGATGAGTATTGGACGATGTATGAAGCGACCTATGCGGACGGTGACGCTGAACATATTTGGGATGCACTGTTTGTTGCAGGCGATTTGTTCCGGACACTGGCTGGACATGTAGCGGATGAATTCTCTTTTACATATCAATGGGATGAGGATGAAAACATGACGTTTTATTTGAGACAGGTGAGGAAGTTATCTTCATCGGCCGACCGTATTTTTTAATGGGATTGTGTCCTTGATGCATGTAAACAATGGAGAAAGGAGCCCATGTTATGAAGTATCCTAAGGTTATTTTGTTTTTGTTGACCGCTTTGATATTGACAGGGTGTTTTGGGCAGAAGACCTTGCACTTTCAAGAAGAAAGCGAAGAATGGCAGGTCGAATATATCGCGGATGTAAAATCAGAAGACAGTGAATCGACAAGTCTTCATATCACCTATGTAGGTGAAGAGAAAGCTCCGGAACATATCAATTACATCCTGGACAGTCCTACCGGCAGTGGAGAGGGAGACTACGTTCTGTTGAATGATGGGATGGTCCAACAAATGGGGAACTTCTGCTCCGGCTGCGCGGTGACAAAGGAAAATCATGAGATCCAGGTGACCATTGAATGGGGCGAAAGGGAAGAAACGTTTGACTTGGAGTACGTTAAATAATGGTAGAAGAACGAAAGAGGGGAGTTCTGAAGTGGAGAGTGCAGGCAGTTTCATTATCGGTGATATGATCGCTCAACTTTTATTTTTTGTATTGTTAATCGGAGTGATTATAGGAACGGTATCGATCATCATTTCGGTAAAAAGAAAGAAGAGTCAGCTGGACAGAGTGGAAGCGAAAGTGGATCGAATTCTTGAACGGGAGAAGAGGTGATGTGTGATTTTATGATTTTAGAGAAGGGACCTTTACGGTTGTCCTTCTCTTTTTTAATTTCTTAGTGAAAAATTAACCTCCTCAGGAGAGAGGAGGGACTCACGAAAGATGACTGTCGAATTTCAAAGAAAAGTCTACACGGATACAAAGTTCAAGGCATGACTTTACTGATTTCAACTAGGACATAGGGTAAGAGGTGCATCTATTCACTTATTATGACTCAAAGTTAATGAAGAAAAATTCAGGAAACCGATTGATTCAATTTTTCTACCATTTTAACTAGTTGTAAATGTTATCTCAATGATTGTAAAACAATGTTTAACCATTGATAGATCAACATTTTTGAAATCGGATACATGAAAAATGAGGGAGTGTGATCTTTCCTTATGAACGGGGAGAATAGATCCCCATAAGTTTTAAACTCCTTCATATGGCCAGTTTTAAACCAAACCCTAAGCTTCATTTATATGGGTTAATTTTACATTTTATCTATGTATTTCCTCTCATTTTGGAAAACATTGTAACCCTTTCCAACTTTAAATTGAAACGTTACCAATGTATACTTCATAAGCTATTTGTGACTTTTTACCCTTAAAGAGATGACGGGAAATCTTCCGTTGACCAGTGCTTTCCGCTTCCTTAGAGTTAAGGTGTGTTCCGGAGCACACCCCAAACTACAAATTATCGGGAGGTTAAGTAATGAAGACTAAGCAATCATCTATTTTATCCAAACTAGCCTTAACAGCACTTGTAGTGTCCAGTGCTTTCACAGCATTTCCTGTAGCTTCTTCAGCACAAGCAGCGGAGGATACTCCAACGTGGTCCCGTGAGGATGCTTCAAACTTTACGTTGACAGACGAAAACACGGCACCGAACATCGATTCTTTCACAGATGTGGCCCCGGATTACTGGGTATGGGACACATGGCCGCTTCGTGATCGCGATGGTTCTCTGGCTAAAATCAATGGCCGTTATGTCCAGTTCGCTCTTACTGCAAGCAAAGAGTACACATGGGCCGGCCGTCATGACCATGCCGTTATCCGTACTTTCTATTCTAAGAATGGTAAAGATTGGGAAATGGGAACGGTTCCTTATGATGAAGATAAAGCACTTGGTTTCCGCCAATGGGCTGGATCTGCGATGATCGACGAAAATGATAAAATCCACTTGTTCTATACAGCTGCCGGTCGGAAGGATGAGGGTCCTACATTCGAACAGCGTCTAGCGAAAACGACATTCGAAATGGATTATGACAACAAAGAAGGATTCCAAGTAAAGAACAATGGAGAGCACCAAATCCTTGCAGAAGCTGATGGCGTTTATTACGAAACACAAGCACAGAAAACGGGAGATATCATTTATTCCTTCCGTGATCCTTGGTTCTTCCAGCACCCGGAAACAGGCGAGGAATACTTAATCTTTGAAGGTAATACTGGCGGCACAGATAAGACACTGGAGGCCGATAACATAGGTAACGTTGATGGTCCAATTCCAGCTGGTGCAGAAGATTACAACGGAAACGTTGGTATTGCGAAAGCAGAAAACGATGATCTGACAGAGTTTGAACTTATGCCACCACTTCTTGAAGCTGACGGTGTAAACCAACAGCTTGAACGTCCGCACGTTGTGCAGAAAGGTGACGACTATTATTTGTTCACCATTTCTCACCAGTTCACGTTCGCTCCCGGCCTGGAAGGTCCAGACGGGCTTTATGGCTTCCATGCCAACTCTCTATTCGGTGATTATGAGCCGATGAACGGTACAGGTCTTGTGGTTGCGAACCCTGAAGAAGATCCATTCCAGGCATACTCTTGGGCGGTTCTTCCACATGGACAAGTCATCAGTTTTGTCAACGAATTTTATGACGAAAATGGCGACTTCCAGTTTGGCGGATCTTTTGCGCCGACGTTGAAGCTGAAGCTTAAAGATGACACTTCTGAAATCAAGGGTGTTATGGGTGAAGGCGAAATTCACGGATAATGTTGGAATAAGAAGCTAGCTGTGATCGGCTAGCTTCTCTTTCTTAACAAGCATCTATTGTAATCTTTTTGTAATAAAAAGGAGGAAGAACAGATGAACACTAAGAAATTTATGGCCCGCAATGTATTGCTGACAACTGCGATTGTATCGACGTTATCCTTCGGGTTTGCTTCAGCCACTTCTGCTAACACAGCCGGTACATCCAACTGGACGATTGAAGATGCATCCAAGATCGAACGTACGGATGATACAACAGCTCCCTATATTGAACCAGATTTTGAAAAAATGGCACCTGAACTGCACGTATGGGACACATGGCCGCTTCGCGAAAAAGATGGTTCTATCGCTAAAGTAAATGGCTATTATGTGATTTTCTCATTAACGGCCGACTCTGACTTGCTTCCTGGTAAGCGTCACGACGTAGCGACAATTCGTTACTTCTACTCGAAAGACGGCAAGAGCTGGGAGCTTGGCGGTAAAGCTTTTGATACAAAGCAGGCTTATGGTTCCAGACAGTGGGCTGGTTCTGCAATGATTGAAGACGGGAAGCTGAACCTTTTCTATACAGCAACTGGACGTAAAGGAGAGGAAAGCGTCACCTACGAACAGCGCTTAGCGCTTGCAACAGGCGACGTGGAAGCGAATGGGAAAGGAATCTCTTTCTCTAACTTCGACCACTCGATCATCCTTGAACCGGAAGGGAAATACTATCAGACCGAAGAGCAGGCGGAAGCCGGAGACATCGGCTACACGTTCCGTGACCCATGGTTCTTCGAAGATCCGAAAACAGGAAAAGACTACATTTTATTTGAAGGAAACTCTGCAGGTACACCATCAGAACGAACGCTCGACCGAGCTTATATCGGCAGCGAAGACTTCCAAAGCTCCTTCGATTTTGTAAATGAAGACTTTGCAAAACTGTTCAACGGCGCGATTGGAATCGCAGAAGCGACCAATGACAGCTACACAGAATTTGAAGCAATGAAGCCCCTTCTTGAAGCGAACTACGTGAACCAGGAGCTTGAGCGTCCACATATCGTGACCAAAGGCAACCAGTACTACTTGTTCACAAACACCCACGAGCACAAATTCGGTCCTGACTTGTCTGCTCCGGACGGATTGTACGGCTTTTCTTCTGATCAGTTGACAACAGGTTATGAGCCACTGAACGACAGCGGCCTTGTCCTTGCCAACCCAGAAAACCATGCCTACCAAGCGTATTCCTGGATGGTGCTTCCGAACGGGAAAGTAATCAGTTTCTATAATTTCCATGACTTAGATGGCAAGAACATTGCTGATCTCGGTGGTACATCTCCAGAGTACCAAATGTCTCATTTTGGCGGTACTTTAGCGCCAACGTTGAAAATTGCTCTTCAAAATGACCGCACGAAAGTGGTTAACGAACAAGCTCCAGGCAAAATTAAATAAACGATTAAAACCTGAATCCTGCCTAGGATTCAGGTTTTTTTGGGGTGGAAATAAAAAAGGCTGAAAGGATCCATCATACTTGGCTAAGGAAGAATCCCGAATTAGAAGAAGTCCTGTCCTCTCTATTCCTTCTTGAGTATTATTGAATAACGAACATATGAGAACCTTGATTACTTGAACGGTCTATTTAAAAGTATCCAAAAAAAAATCAGCTTCCCTCGTTAAGGAAAGCTGATTTTTTATATCTTCGTCAAACGTACATCTTTTCTATTTCTCGTATCACTCGGTTTAGTGCAGAGAAGTCATCAATGACATGATCCGCTTTGGCGAGCTCGTCTTCTTGAGCAAAATCAAACCGGCAGCCTACAGAAGTCAAACCATTTTTCTTAGCGGCATGAATGTCGGATAACCGGTCTCCGACGACAATTCCCTGCTCAAAGTTGTATTTTTTCTTAATGGCCGCCACCAAATCTGTTTTGTCCAATGAGTCGATCTGCTCGATACTGAATGTTTCTGTCACCCATCGGTCCAGACGATAGTATTCGACGATGGCACGTAAATAATCAATCAGACCGTTGCTTGCTATGTATAGAGAGTGGCCTTCTTTATGCAAAGTTTCCAATACTTCTTCCACCTGTGGGTAGAGCGCGCCTTTCCCTTTTTGAATATTGAGGATGAGTTTTTCTAAGAAATATGCATCGATTTCTTTCCTTTGATGATCCGAGTGGTTAGGGAGTAACGTTTTCCACACCGTTTGCAGCGGTACCCCCATGATTTCTCTGTATTTTTGCAGCGGGGTCTCCTCGTGCCATTCGCCTCTGTCTTTCAGGTGGTTGAAGGTCTCTTCTAAAGAAACCTCAAGAATTCGTTCGGTTTGGAACAGTGTTCCGTCCATATCGAAGATCAGTCCTTTTGACAATGGACTCACTCCTTCCTTCAATTTGTATATGACATTTGTTATTATACTAAAAATTGATACAATTTTGAAAAGCGGTTATTGTTTAATGACGCATGTACGATTAATCACTTCCTATTTAGGAGAATGGACATGAAACAACCACGATTTAAATTGAGCACCATCATTATCTTCTTCGTTCTACTTGTTGTGTTTTTTTCTTTGTTAATCACAGATTTGTTGATTACAGAAAATACGAGTGATGAGATTCGTGGACAGCTGGAAGAGAAAGCATTGATTATTTCACGGACGGTCGCTGAATCACAAATTGTTCAACAAGAGTTGGAAAGTGAAGAAATTCAAGGGACGATCCAGGACTATGCCATGAGTATTCAAGAGGCGAGTGACGTCCTGTTCGTCGTCGTTATGAATATGGAGGGAATCCGTCAATCCCATCCAGACCCCGGGCGGATTGGTCAAGCATTTGTAGGGGGAGATGAAAAACGAGTGCTGAACGGCGAAGAGTATATTTCCATTTCGGAAGGAACGCTTGGACATTCTGTGCGTGCGTTCACCCCGATCTATGGAAGGGATGGGGAGCAAATGGGAGCGGTCGCTACAGGGCTTTCCTTAGATGCCGTGGAAGCTGCATTGGAGAAGAACCATCAAAACATTTTAATCGGATCCTTGATCGGAAGCCTCGTAGGTGTCATTGGTGCCTTTCTTCTGGCCCGCTACATTAAGAAGAGCCTGTTTGGGCTGGAGCCGGCAGCGATTGCGAAGATTTATGAGGAACGAAACCGGATGTTTCATTCGGTAAGAGAAGGGGTCATTGCGGTAGATGAGGAGGCTCGCATTACATTTATCAACCATTCAGCCAAGGAAATCTTTCAAAAAGCAGGCATCTATGAAAAGGAACCGGTGGGACTTGCGATTGCTGAATATCTTCCTGATTCGAAGCTCGATCGTGTCTTACAAACGGGAGAGGCTGAAGTGGATGAAGAGCAGAACATTCAAGGGTCTTCCATTATCGTGAACCGGGTTCCTTTGATTGTGAATGGAGCTGTTGTAGGGGCGATTTCGACTTTCCGGGATAAAACAGAGGTGAATCGACTGGCTGAACAACTGACGGGTGTACGTTTATATGCGGAATCTCTCCGGGCCCAATCTCATGAGTTCAAGAACAAGCTGCACGTGCTGCTTGGGATGATTGAAATGAAAGCTTATCAGGAGGTCCATGCATACATTAAACAATTGGTCGATCATCAAGCCCGTGAGACCACTTCGTTAACGGATAAAATCAAGGACCCGGCACTGGCTGGATTTATGATTGGAAAACACAGCTATGCGCGGGAACAGCAAGTCGATTTGACGGTTCAATGTGAAACGGTCATTCCACAGGCAAAGGATCCAAACGTCACCCATGGACTGATTACCATTTTAGGAAACCTGTTAGATAATGCGATGGAGAGTTTCCATACGGAAGAAGGCAAAGAAGTGTCTGTTGCTCTATCTTATGTCGATGAATTGTTGAGTATCGACATAATTGATAACGGTAGTGGGATTGAAGAACGAATCAAAGATGAAATATTTAGGAAAGGAATGTCCACAAAGGGCGAAAATCGTGGATATGGTTTACATTTGGTGAAAACGAGTGTAGAGGCATTGGAAGGTTCAGTGGAGATCGAGTCCAATCGGCAAGGTGGAACCTGTGTGAGTGTCATTATCCCATTTGAAGCAAAGGAGGAAGTGGAATGATTCGCGTACTAATCGTAGAAGACGACCCCATGGTGGCTGAATTGAATCGCAAATATTTGAATCAGCTTCAGGGGTTTCAGTTGATCGCAACAGCCGCTAACACGGAGGAAGCTCATGACTGGCTGAACCGGGCTGCCATTGATCTCGTGTTATTGGATGTCTATATGCCTGGGGAAAATGGTTTGCAATGGTTGAAAGAGCTTAGAAATAGGGAAGATGATTTGGATGTGATCTTGATTACGGCCGCTTCTGAGAAGGAGAAGATCCAACAATCCCTTCGTCTCGGGGTGGTGGATTATTTGGTCAAACCCTTTGAATTCAATCGCTTTCAAGACGCTTTACTTTACTATCAAAAAAATACTTCTATATTAAAAGATAAGCAGAAAGTGAACCAAGGGGAGCTTGATCAGATTTTCCGTAAGAATGAATATCCAAAGGATAAAAACATTCCATTACCGAAAGGATTAACGAACAATACTTTGGAGCATATTATTGAGGTCATTAAGAAGAAAGAGGGGACGGCATTTTCTACAGATGACATCGCTCAAGAAACGGGGATATCCAGGGTGTCGGTGAGGAAATATTTAAAGTTTTTAACATCCGAGGACATCCTTGAAGAAACGCTGATCTATGGAGTCGGACGCCCTGTCTATCAATATCATATCAATGGATCGAAAGCCCTTCATTCCACATTCTATCTATGAAAAAAAGCAGTCTTCTCAGGCTGCTTTTTTTAATTACAATAAAATTATTATTTTCATATGGTAGGCATGGTCTTTGATTATTCCTATGATGGAACCATCATTTGAAAGCGATTTCTCGTAAATGGAGGGAATGAATATGCACAAAGATAATAGAAAGAGAGAAACACTAGATTTGCACCGAGCTTATCGTGGGAAAATCGAAATCAGCAGCAAGTTACCGGTGGATACAGAAGAAGAGTTAAGTCTTGTCTATACACCGGGGGTGGCTGAGATCAGTAAAGCCATTGAAGAAAATCCGGATGTAGCAGATGAGTTGACGTCCAAAGGGAACATGGTGGCGATTGTGACTGATGGAACGGCTGTATTAGGACTGGGAAATGTAGGCCCTAAAGCTGCTCTCCCCGTCATGGAAGGTAAAAGTTTGTTGTTCAAAAAATTTGCGGGCATCGATGCTTTTCCTATATGCCTGGATACACAAGATCCTGAAGAAATCATTTCAATCGTCAAAGCTCTGGCTCCTACTTTTTCCGGTATCAATCTTGAAGATATTTCAGCACCGAGATGCTTTGAGATTGAGGAAAGATTGAAAGAAGAGTTGGATATTCCTGTTTTTCATGATGATCAGCATGGGACGGCCATTGTCGTCTTAGCGGCATTGCTCAATGCATTGAAAATGGTTAAGAAAACGAAACAAAAAGCGAGAGTCGTAATCAATGGAGCAGGTGCTGCAGGCATTGCCATCGCTGAATTGCTTTTATATGCCGGCTTTTCTGATATCACCCTTGTCAGTCTGGAAGGGACATTAAGAAAAGGAGAAGCATGGATGAATGCGAAGCAGAAAAACCTCGCTGAGCGGACGAATTCTGACAGGCGTTCAGGTGGATTGGAAGAAGCCATTGAAGGGGCTGATATCTTCATCGGAGTCTCGGCTCCTGGAGTCATGGACGAAGAACATGTTCAAAAGATGAACAAGGACCCGATCATCTTCGCTTTAGCTAATCCTATCCCTGAAATTTATCCAGAAGAAGCTTGGAAAGCAGGAGCGAAAGTTGTAGGAACCGGAAGATCGGATTACCCGAACCAGATCAATAATCTGCTGGCATTTCCCGGCATATTCAAAGGAGCACTGAACAAAAAGGTGAGAGACATCACCCCTGAAATGAAAATCGCTGCCGCAGAAGGGATTGCGGAGGTCATTTCTGAGAATGAGCTTAGTCCGGAATATGTGATTCCGAGTGCCTTGAATGAAAAGGTGGCCCGCGCAGTCGCCCGTGCTGTTGAAGAGTCTGTTGAAGATAAAGTTGAACGCTTAGCCACTTGCTAAGTGTTCACCAATCAAAAGAAAAGGAGAGGATTGCATGTCGAGTTCAGCGGAGAAGATTCATAGGAATCCGTCTAAAGAGGCAAATGTCACCCCTTTTGTAAATGAAAAAAAGAAAGCGATTACAATATTTGGTCTTCCTCTACATTGGTTTGGTGTCATTACTGCAGTGACGTTGGTCAGTATGTACACAGGAAACCTGCCGGGAGGAATGCTCGGAAGCCTTCTCGTTATGATGGTGCTTGGTGAGCTCTTCGGTTGGCTTGGAGACCATACCCCAATCGTTAAAACCTATTTAGGTGGCGGGGCGATCATCGCGATCTTTGGAGCGGCCTATATGGTGTATGGGGGATGGATTCCTGAATCAACGGTAACGATGATCACGGATTTCATGAAAAGCGGAGGGTTCCTGAATTTCTATATTGCCGCTTTAATCACGGGAAGTATTCTTGGTATGGATAAAAGCATTCTCATAAAAGTCGGCCTCAAATATTTCCTTCCGATCTTCGGAGCCGTGATCGGAGCTATGGCTGTAGCAGGTCTGCTCGGATCTCTTGTAGGGTTTTCTCTAAGTGATGCAGTCCTTGTCATTACGATGCCGATCATGGGAGGAGGAATGGGGGCTGGAGCCGTTCCGATGAGCCAGATTTATAGTGAATTGATGGGGAACGATCCCAGCTACTATATCTCCATGCTTGTTCCAGCCCTTGCTCTCGGAAATGTCTTTGCCATTATTCTAGCAAGTATTCTCGATATCATTGGCAAGAAAAATCCTTCGTTAACAGGGAACGGGCAATTGTTGAAAGGTTTCCAATTCAAAGAAAAGCCATCATCCTTTGACGTGCAGAAGATGGGTGTAGGATTGATGACCGCCATTCTCTTCTTTACGGTCGGGACGTTATTGGCTGGTTTTATACCTCTTCACGCCTATGCTTTGATGATCATCATTGTAGCTGTTGTGAAAATCGCAGGGATTCTGCCCCAAAGCGTACTTGATGGCGCGAATCAATGGTATAAATTTGTCGCTAAAAACTGGACGCTGGCGCTGTTGTTTGGAATCGGAATCGCTTATACAGACTTGAACACGGTCCTTGAAGCCTTGACGCTTCAGTACATCCTTACGGTTCTTGGTGTCATTATAGGAGCGGTCCTTGGATCAGGGTTGCTTGGGAAGCTGGTTGGTTTCTACCCGATCGAGTCCGCGATTACGGCAGGTTTATGTATGGCAAATATGGGTGGAACAGGGGATGTGGCTGTTTTATCTGCATCGAAAAGGATGGAACTGATGCCTTTTGCTCAAATTTCTTCCCGCTTGGGTGGTGCTCTCATATTGTTGCTTGCTGGATTGATTATTCCTTTACTTATGTAGTGAAGTAAAAAAGCTTTTCCTGAATTCTACTCAGGAAAAGCTTTTTATTGTTATTATCTTCATCATGTTTAATCATTAAAAACAGCCAATTAAATTCAAATTGTATCTGTTCTTATCAAAAAGTTCTTGCAAACGATTACAAAGGTGTGGTACTTTATCTGTAACCGGTTACACACAGAGGTGAACGTATGGTAACAATCAAAGATGTTGCACGTGAAGCAGGTGTTTCAGTAGCCACCGTTTCACGCGTGTTGAATGATAACGGCTATGTTGGAGCAGATACTAGAAAAAAAGTGATGGAAGCCATTGCTGAATTGAACTACAGTCCGAACGAAGTGGCACGTTCCCTTTACAAAAGGGAGTCCCGTTTAATAGGTCTGCTTTTACCTGATATTACGAACCCGTTCTTTCCCCAGCTTGCGAGAGGGGTGGAAGATGAACTGAGCCAGGCAGGTTATAGACTTCTGCTCGGGAACAGTGATGAAAATATACAAAAGGAATTGGATTATATACAAACGTTCGTTCAGAATAATGTGGTCGGAATCATTACGGCAACCAATCACGTCGATTATAAAATCTATGAGGCTCTGGATTTGCCACTCGTACTTTTGGACAGGGCGTCGGAAAACTATCCAGCTGTTTTTGCAGATGGTAGAGAGGGTGGCCGCCTTGCAGCAAAGACCCTCATTGAAAAGGGATCAAAAAGAATTACGCTCGTGAAAGGACCGGCCAATATAAAGCCTGCCCAGGATCGTTTCCAAGGAGCTATCGAAGAGCTGAGCCAGGCAGATGTTGATTTCTCTGTCCTGTCCACGACCTCCTACTCTTTTGAAGAAGCGCAGGGCTGGGCGGAAGAATTGTTTGATAAGTTCTCAGATACAGATGGAGTCATTGCGAGTAATGACATTGTCGGGATCGCGATCGTTCATGAGGCCCTGGAACGTGGAAAGCGTATTCCGGATGATGTACAAATTATCGGTTATGACGATATTCCACAAAGCCGCCTGTCCTACCCGACCCTTTCCACGATTCGCCAGCCGGCCTATGAAATGGGCAGAGAAGCGGCAAAACTTTTAATCCGAACGATAAAAAAAGAACCAGGTGTGGAACAAACCATTCAAATGCCTGTGGAATTAGTAGAAAGAAAGACGACACGAAAGGATTGAAACCTATGAAGAAACCTAAAATAGCTGTCATCGGCAGCTCTTCCATGGATTTAGTTGTTACATCCAAACGGCGGCCGGGAGCTGGTGAAACGGTTCTTGGCGAATCTTTTGAAACCGTACCTGGAGGCAAAGGAGCGAACCAGGCTGTTGCTGCTGCACGTTTGGGAGCAGATGTGTATATGATCGGCCGTGTAGGTGAAGACGCCTATGGGGTGGACATCTTAAGTAATTTTAAATCGAATGGCGTTCATACGGATTATGTGGAACCGGTTACACACGAAAAAAGTGGGACAGCTCACATCATATTAGCTGAAGGAGATAACAGCATTGTAGTTGTAAAAGGAGCCAACGATCACGTTACGCCTGAGTATGTGAAGGATAAAAGAGACTTCATTAAGACGTGTGACCTTGTGATGATTCAGCAGGAAGTCCCCGAAGTAACCGTGACTGAAACGGCCCGACTGTGTCAGGAGCTTGGTGTGCCCTTGTTATTGAACCCGGCACCAGCAAGGGAAATTCCTGATCGAGTGGTGGAACAAGTGAGCTATCTTACGCCGAATGAACATGAAGCTGCCCTCCTTTTTCAAGGAGAAGAACTTGCAAAAGCATTAAAGAAATATCCGAATAAACTGTTCATTACAGAAGGAGCGGCGGGCGTCCGCTACTTTGATGGAAAAGAAGAAGTGCTCGTTCCGTCTTATCCTGTGAAACCTATAGACACCACGGGCGCGGGCGATACGTTTAATGCGGCCTTCGGAACAGCTATTGCAGAAGGGATGGACTTGAAAGACAGTCTGCGCTTCGCGAATCGAGCGGCATCTCTTTCAGTTACAGGGTTCGGAGCTCAAGGCGGCATGCCGACGAGGAAAGAAGTAGAAGGAGGACTCTTGGAATGAAACGACACGGCCTTTTGAACAGCCATCTATCCAAAGTTTTTGCAGACCTCGGTCACACCGATACCATCGTTGTTGCTGATGCGGGACTTCCCGTGCCGGACGGAGTGAGAAAGATCGACCTCTCTTTAAAGCAGGGGGTTCCTTCTTTTCTTGACGTCGTAGAGGTATTGAAAGAAGAAATGGTTGTCGAACGTGTGACGATAGCAGAGGAAATGGATCAGAACCCCTCTGTTCATAAAGGGATGAAAGAATGGTTTGGGGAAGTCGATTATCTCTCTCATGAAGCATTGAAAGATCATTTAAAACAGGCGAAAGCAGTGGTGAGGACAGGGGAAGTCAGCCCATATGCGAACTGTATTCTTCACGCTGGAGTAACTTTTTAAAGAGGTGAGCGATCATGGAAATCCGGATGAACCAGATTCATAAAGCTTTCGGAAAGAACAAAGTCCTTGAAGGCGTTAGTATTCATATTAAAGACGGAGAAGTTCATGCATTGATGGGTGAGAATGGCGCTGGGAAATCTACGCTTATGAATATCCTGACAGGGCTGCATAAAAAGGACCAAGGTACAATTGAAATTGATGGGAGGGAAAAAACATTTGCTAATCCGAAGGAAGCGGAAGAATACGGCATTGCCTTTATTCATCAAGAGTTGAATGTTTGGCCGGAAATGACGGTGCTGGAAAACTTGTTTATTAATAAGGAACCGGTTACACATTTTGGGCTTATTCATACAAGTAAAATGAAAGCGGTTGCTAATGATCAGTTTGAGAAGCTTTCCATTTCTATTCCACTTCATAAAGAAGCCGGTCAGTGTTCGGTTGGTGAGCAACAAATGATCGAGATTGCTAAAGCCCTCATGACGGATGCCAAAGTGATCATTATGGACGAGCCGACAGCTGCTTTGACAGACAGGGAAATAGAGAAGCTTTTCGACGTCATTCGGTCATTGAAAAAATCTGGCGTATCCATCGTTTATATCTCCCACCGGATGGAGGAGATCTTTACGATTTGCGATACGATCACGGTCATGCGTGATGGGCAGACGGTGGATACGAAGCCGATTCCTGAAACGAATTTTGATGACGTGGTCCGGAAGATGGTCGGACGTGAACTGACCGATCGTTTTCCTGCGAGAGAAGCGAAGCCTGGAGAAACTATGCTGGAAGTGAAAAACCTTACCAAAAAAGGCCTCTTCGAGAATGTGAACTTTCGTGCCAGGTCAGGTGAAATCGTCGGCGTCGCCGGATTGATGGGCGCGGGGCGTACGGAAATCATGCGCACGATTTTTGGTTTGGATGGGAAGTACCAGGGCGACATTTTCATCAATGGAGAAAAAGTGACAGTGAAAAGCCCGAGCTATGCGGTCAAGCTCGGCCTTGGTTTCATTACGGAAGATCGAAAAGAAGAAGGGCTCGTTCTCGATTTCCCGATTCAGGACAACATCGCCCTCCCGAGTTTGTACAGTTTCACAGATAAAGGACTTATCGGAGAAAAGCGCGAGCGGGAATTTGTCGATTTGCTCATCAAAAGGCTGACGATTAAAACTGAATCAGCCAAAACGGAAGCAAAGAATTTGTCAGGTGGAAACCAACAAAAGGTCGTCATTGCAAAATGGATCGGGATCGGTCCAAAAGTTCTCATCTTGGATGAGCCGACCCGGGGTGTCGATGTTGGTGCCAAACGGGAGATTTATCAATTGATGAATGAGCTGACCGACAGAGGAGTAGCGATCATCATGGTTTCTTCAGAACTTCCGGAAGTATTGGGGATGAGTGATCGTGTGCTCGTGGTCCATGAAGGAACCATAGCTGGAGAACTTTCCAAAGCGGAAGCTGATCAGGAAAAAATTATGACACTGGCAACAGGAGGTAAAGTCAATGATTAATGCAATCAAAAAATCAAATCATGTAGGAAACGTGATGCAGAAATTAGGACCATTCGTTGGTTTACTTGTATTGATGGCGACAGTTTCCATTATTAACCCTAGTTTTCTTGAACCCTTGAACTTATTGAATCTATTGAGGCAAGTCGCAATTAATGCTCTGATTGCCTATGGGATGACATTCGTAATCTTAACTGGAGGCATCGATTTATCCGTCGGATCGATTCTTGCCTTATCCAGTGCCTTGATGGCCGGGATGATGGTCTCAGGTGTGGACCCGATTTTAGCAATTTTAATTGGGTGTTTGCTTGGTGCATTGATGGGAACGGTCAACGGTCTGCTTATTACAAAAGGGAAGATGGCTCCGTTCATCGCGACCCTTGCAACGATGACGATGTTCCGCGGACTGACGCTCGTTTATACCGACGGAAACCCGATTACAGGTCTTGGCGACAGTTATGCTTTTCAACTGTTCGGAAGAGGATATTTCCTGGGGATTCCAGTTCCAGCGATTACGATGCTGCTTGCTTTTGCTGTCTTGTGGGTGATTTTGCATAAAACTCCATTCGGTCGTAAAACGTATGCCATCGGCGGCAACGAGAAGGCTGCACTCATTTCAGGTATCAAAGTTTCTCGGATTAAAGTGATGGTCTACTCACTCGCTGGACTGCTTTCAGCGCTTGCCGGGGCTATTCTTACATCGAGATTGAACTCGGCACAGCCGACAGCAGGTACGTCGTACGAACTTGATGCGATCGCTGCTGTTGTTCTTGGCGGGACGAGCCTTTCCGGCGGACGTGGTTTGATTATTGGGACGTTGATTGGAGCTCTGATTATCGGAACGTTGAATAACGGTTTGAATCTTCTCGGCGTATCATCCTTTTTCCAAATGGTGGTCAAAGGTGTCGTCATCATCATTGCCGTACTAATCGATCGAAAGAAAGCAGCATAGGAGGGGTAACATGAAGAAGCTAGTCGTATTACTGATGAGTTTATCCCTGGTGTTCCTTGGTGCTTGCTCGCTGCAGCCACCGGAATGGGCCAAACCCAAAGGGGATAAAAATCCGGATGATATCAAAATTGGTTTATCTGTATCCACGCTGAACAATCCATTCTTCGTCTCTATGAAGGAAGGGGTAGAAAATGAGGCTGCGGCTCAAGGTATGGAAGTCGTTGTCGTAGATGCGCAAAATGATGCAGCTAAACAAATCAATGACGTGGAGGATCTGATCCAGCAAGGCGTCGATGTATTGCTGATCAACCCTACTGATTCTTCCGCCATCTCGACTGCCGTTCAGTCAGCCAACAGCTTGGGCATACCGGTCGTAACGCTTGACCGTTCTGCAGAAAAAGGAGAAGTCGCGACATTGGTCAGCTCGGATAACGAAAAAGGTGGAGAAATGGCAGGGGAGTATTTGGTTGAGCTGCTTGGTGAAGGTGCCAAAGTAGCTGAACTTGAAGGTGTCCCCGGCGCGTCCGCAACACGTGAACGCGGCGCTGGTTTCCACAATATCGCAGATGAAAAACTGGATGTCGTAGCTAAACAAACGGCGAATTTTGATCGGACGGAAGGCTTGAATACGATGGAAAACATCATTCAAGGGAATCCAGACATCGAAGCTGTTTTCGCTCACAATGATGAAATGGCGCTGGGAGCCTACCAGGCTATCCAAAGTTCCGGTCGAGATGTTCTTGTCGTCGGATTTGACGGGAATGATGATGCCATTACTAGTATTAAAAATGGAAACCTTTCCGCTACCGTTGCTCAGCAGCCAGAGGAAATTGGGAAACTTGCTGTACAGGCAGGGGCAGATGTACTGCAAGGGAAGGAAGTCGAAGATACGATTCCGGTGCCTTTGAAACTCGTGACGCAGGAATCAAATTTGGAAACAGAAGAATAATGATCAGAAAAGAGGCTCTTCACGAGTCTCTTTTTTTATACATCCAAAGTTGTAGAAAGCTTTCCAACCATCGCAGGTGCTCCCTTTTTCATTTTCCAGCTAAGCTGAAGATAGAACAAAAGCGGAATAATCAAAGGGAGGAAGATCGATGGAAAAGTATATTTGCAAGACTTGTGGCGTTCAGTATTCGGAAAGAAATGAAGGACCAAATGGTTGTGAGATATGCAGCGAAGAAAGGCAGTATGTAAACCCAGAGGGGCAGACATGGACGACACATAAAGAACTAGTTCAGACAGAACGATATAAAAACATCATTAGGGAAGAGGAAAAAGGGTTGTACAGCATTACGACGACTCCAAAATTCGGGATTGGGCAGACGGCGTACTTGGTTCAAAAAGATGACATGAATGTCCTTTGGGACTGCATTACTTATTTAGATCAAGAGACGGTGGATGTGATTTGCGCACTCGGAGGCATTGATGCAATTGCTATTTCCCATCCGCATTATTATTCCCGTATGACCGATTGGGCCGAAGCATTCGATGCGCTCGTTTATCTTCATCAGGATGACAGAGAGTGGGTAATGGAAGAGAGCGCATACCTTCACTTCTGGGAAGGGGAATCTATGAAACTCTCAGAAAATCTATCACTTCAACGTCTGGGAGGACATTTCAAAGGGGGGGCGGTCCTGCACATGGAAAATGGTGCAGAGGGCTTGCTGATGACTGGAGATATTATTCAGGTTGTTGCCGACCATCGGTGGGTGAGCTTCATGTACAGTTATCCGAATTTGATTCCTCTGCCGGCAGCAAAAGTTGCGGAGATTGCAGAGAAAGTGGAGGGACTTGCTTTCGATCGTATTTACAATGCTTTTCACAACGTTGTAAATACGAAGGCAGATGACGTTGTGCAAAAGTCGGCGGAACGTTACATACGTGCCATTAATGGAACATTATTTGCAACGTAAGTGGATGTTTTTATAGCAAGAATCATACGTAAGGGGGGATTGGTAGGATGAACGTTGATGAATTTGGTTTGATTTTGTTTGTCGAGCGGTTTCAGAAGTGTGTTAGCTTCTATCAGAATCTATTACAATTACCTGTAAGAAGGAGTCAGGATATGCTCGTCTGTTTCGACCTTTCCATTGGTTATCTTATGGTCGAAAAAGACGGGGTGGCTCAAACAAGAGAGAAAACAAGGGGCGAGAACCCGGCCGTTCTTCGTTTTGATGTGGAAGACCTCAGCAAGGAAGTCCATAACCTGAAGAAACGTGGCATCCACTTTTTACAAGAGAGGTGTGTGTTTGAATGGGGGACGATCGCGGTCTTTCTGGACCCGGATGGAAACCGCATTGAATTAGGGGAAATCCGAACGACCAGTGCCTCTTATCGTACATAACAAACAGGAGCAAATAGGATAGATCGTTCCACATACCTCGGGCTGCGCGGGTGTCTTTTTTCGATAGCGGTAAAGGGCCTGGGCCCCATTCAGTTGGTTCTTCAGCTGAACGGGGCCAGGACGGCCGATGATATCCGCATGGCCTATTTAATGAACGTGGACCCTTTTAGCAGTTCCGGTTTAGCTCCTAGTATTAATAGAAAGAGTTTAGCATCTCCCACTTCTCTGTATTGATTTAAAAGATCTTTGACGACAGGGAAATCCTCGTGTTTTTTCAGCTTTTCCACTTCTTTTTTGTAAAGAGAGAGAATTGAACCTTTGATGAATGCTGGATACGCTGTAGTCAATTCTTCTTCCATCAGCATGGCTCCCATATATCCATATTTGATTTGAAGCTGCCGGGTGAAGCTGACCACATGAGTCAACACTTCATAGACATCCGGATAGCGGCGGCTGACTTCTTCCAACCCTTTTTTTGCTTCGTACAATTCATCCAAACTGGCTAACTTCAACATGTTGATCCTCTCCTTTTTCCCATGGTTTTTCAAGTCCAATGATTTCTGTGAGCTGGGCACTGTGTTCCCGACGAATTCGTCTTGTTTTGGCTCGCTCTTCACCAGATTGATAGAGAAATTTCTCTTCCTCTGTCTCAGGAATTACCCTCGGAACTTTGATCGCTTTTTTATTTTCATCGAGAGCGACAAAGGTTAAAAATGCAGTAGCGGCCATGCGACGGTGACCGGTAATCATGTCTTCGGCAATGACTTTGCAGAAGATCTCCATCGATTTGTTTCCGGTATAGGAGACGAAGGATTCCACACAAACCGAATCTGTTTGATGAATCGGATGCAGGAAGTCGATGGAGTCGGTCGAAGCGGTGACGCATTCTTTCACACGTGCATGGCGCCTCGCAGATAATGTGGCATTGTTGTCGAGTTTCTTCATGAGGACCCCGCCGAACAATGTGTTGTAATTGTTTAAATCGTTGATCATCACTTGATCTGTATTGATGACTAAACTTTCTTTCGTGCGTTTCGCTTCCATGAGTGTGCCTCCTGTTTGGTTCGATTTATTATTTCTTTTCAACATCAAGACATGTCTTTGTGTTCGTTGATAATTTCAGTGTACGAGCGATGTCTTCATAAGTGAAATAGCGAATCGTCATAGGTTGTATAGCTTTTATCAATGGAAGTGTTTTCAAGTATTGATTTTGGGCATGAAAAAGACCAGCCCTTCGTGGGAGCTGGTCGATCTTTAATCCATACTCAATCGATCTTGTGTATAAGCGAGCCATTCTTTCGTAGCATACGATATGTATTGGTTTTTCGGCCAAATGATAGCGAGTTCCCAGGCGATGGTCGGCTGGATGACCTTCAGTCGCTTTACGTCTTGTGTAAGCAGACGGGCAACGCTTTTGGGGAGGATGGAAATCCCTAGGTTGGAAGCGATCATTTTGCCGATAAAGTCCCACTGTGAGCTCTCGGAAATGACTTTCGGTATAAAGCCGGCCTCTTTGCAGGAGGAGGTGATCCGGTCGTTTAAAACGAAGTCTTTACTGAAGAGGATGAACGAATCGTCTTTGAGCTCTTCCAGTCGAATCTGCTTTCGTCCGGCTAACGGGTGGGCAGGAGGAAGAATGACCTCAAGCTCCTCACTTAAAAGAAAGAAGTGGTCAAATTTGTCCTCTTGGGTTGGTAACACGGTAATGCCGACATCCAGTTCCTCCTTGAGGATATTCTCCTCGATCCTTTTCGCCCCATCCTCTATGAGTTGATAGGTAATGTGAGGGTGCTTCGCATGAAAGCCTCCGATAATGTTAATGATCTGCTCGGCGTCCATAATCGGTGGGAGTCCTACTCGAATGTGGCCTTTTTTAAGTCCAAGCAAATCATTGAGCTGGGTATTGAGGTTTTCGAATGCTTTATCAATGGTTTTCGCCTGCATAAGAATCAGCCGCCCGGCATCGGTGAGGATGACCTTTTTTCGTGTGCGTTCAAACAATTCCACACCCAGGTCTTCTTCCAGGTTTTTAATCATTTTGCTGATGGTTGGTTGTGAGATGAATAAATGCTCAGCTGCTTTAGTGAAGCTCTGGAAGCGCGCGACTTCAATGAAATATTGCAAATGGCGGATGTCCATGGTTATGTACTCCTTTGTTTTTGAATCTTACGGGTTATGTACCATCATAAAGAGAGGGATGCATCTTATCAATGGGGATTTTCTTGGAAGGGGAGCATGGTATGACTTAAGGGAGAAGATTGTCAGCGAAAAGAGGGGCTGCTGGGAAGAGAGTGTGACCTGCCCTGCTTACTTTTTGAGTCCCGAAAACATAAGGGTCTATCGCAAGAATGAAAGATACAGGGCTTGGGAGCACCATGGACGTTTAACTGGAAATCATATACTATGAAACTATAATAAGGAATTCCTTTTATTAAAAGCTCAAACACCTTGACCTTTCCGCCATTTTTTTGGAGGAGGATTAAGGTAAGTGACCCCGGAAAAAAAACCGCCTACAGTTAGTCCTATCATGAGACTCAAATTAATTTCTCCGACAACAAAATAGCCGAACATCAACGAAACGATGATGTAGCCTAAAGCTGTGATCAATCCCCATTGCAGTCTTCGCCACATACGAATACCTCCTTACCCATGATTTCCCCTTTTGAAAAACCACTGCAGCACGAAACGGGTAATGAATCCACAACTAAGAGCAATGAGAATGATGACGATCCATTGATTAGAAACCGCTAGTCCCAGCTGGAAACCCAAGAAGAGGGCGAATCCGAGAGCGAGACCAAGGAAAATTTGTTGACTTCGGGTCATTTTATCAGCTCCATGAAAGGTTTACTTCCTGTTATTACCTTTTTTTAAAAACAGAAAACATGAAGAAAGGACGATGTATATGGAATTGACTCATGTGCGATTGCTTGTAGATGATTACCAAGCTTGTTTTTATTTCTACCGGGATACGCTCGGGTTCGAAGTGACGTGGGGAGATGAAAACTCCAACTACGCAGATTTCAAATTCAGAGGTGTGACGTTAGGCGTCTTTGAACGTAGGCAGATGGTGGAAGCACTAGGGATTGTTTATGTAAAGAACGGGAGCAGAGAGGATAGAGCTGCACTCATTTTTAAAGTGGATGACGTGGAGAAGATGTATCAGGAATGGAAGGATAAAGTGACGTTCATTACAGAACCTGTGGAGCAGAAGGACTGGGGCATTAAGGTCGCTCATTTCAGAGATCCCGATGGTAACCTTCTGGAAATCTATGAACAGATCATGTGAGGGGTTGGAGACAGAAAGGTTATCCTTTCGAAAGTATGAGGAAGGTGATTTTCCTTTTCTGTTATCCATGGTTACGGACCCGGAAACTGTAAGCTTTATCGGGGACGGAAAGGTGAAAGATGAAAAGGGAGCCCGGGAATTTTTGCAGTGGATTTACCGTACATATGAAGCTTCGGAAAATCATGGACTGCACGTTCTTGTCCGTAAAGCAGATGGGATGAAGATTGGCCATGCTGGACTTGTTCCTCAATTCATTGACGGAAAAGAAGAGATTGAGGTCGGCTACTGGATAGGCCGGGATTATTGGGGCCGTGGGTATGCGACGGAAGCGGCTGCCGCTCTTTTGAAACATGGAAAGAGGGAGCGGGAGCGATTGATTTCTTTGATTCAGTCCGGAAATATCGCCTCTCAACGTGTTTCTGAAAAAATGGGGATGGAAAAAGAGAAGTCGGTAGTTCTGGATGGAAAAGACGTCTGGATTTATACCGTTTGATAGAAGAGCTTGAAAGGAGGCGTTGTTTTATGAAAAGCAATAGAAGAAATATGGGGGCCATTTTAAGGGTGAGCGTATCATAACCCCTATAAACTACGCGAGATCCCTATTACAGGGAGGATTTTATGAAAACAAAAATGATGGGTGATGTGTCCTTTTCTCTGCGGGAGGACCATGATTTTCGTTGGTTGGAATAAATAGGACACGTCTTTTGTGTCTTTGATGAGCAGGATTCAGGAAACATCAGCTTTGGAGTGGAAAACGAAGATGGGAAGTTTTTTGTTAAATATGCAGGAGCGAAGCCGATGGACTTTGCAGGCGAACCAGAAGATGCGGTGGAGCGGTTGAAAACAGCCATCCCTGTTTATGAACAGTTGGACCACCCTTTCTTGATCAAGCTTAAAAATCATTTTGCATTAAGGGAGGGGTATGCTGCTGTTTTCGATTGGGCAGAGGGAGAGTGTCTGCATTCACATTGGTCTCATGGCGGACCGGCGAAATATACAGATCCTACCTCCCCTTATTACCGGTTCAGAAATCTCGATGTTACCAAGCGTTTGAAGACGCTGGAGACGATCTTTTCTTTTCATGCCTTTGTGGAGGAGCAAGGATTTGTGGCTGTTGACTTTTATGATGGCAGCAGTTGTCGAGCTGGGAAGCTGGTGAAGATCTCTATGAAGTGGCTAGTAAAGCAGTAAGTAAGGATAGAGAGGCAAGGTATAAGAATGTTCGAGCATTCATGAAAGCCTGAAAAGAGGTAAAGGAACGGTTGACCTTTACGTAACGGCACCCTTTATGGTTTAGAGAGGTTCTTTCAACGAAGGGAGAACAACATAGGAGGGAATGATCATGAATGCTTCTTCGGCGATACGTCTTGTCCATTATTCAAACCGTTACAAAAAAGAGTTGAATGCATTTGCTTTACCTGCCGATCAAGAGAGGTTCACGGCACTGCCAGGGAAAACGTTGGGAAAATCGATGAGAGGCGTATTTCCTTGCGTCATCCTTGAATCCTCACGCCCGGTTGGATTCTTTTTGCTGAATCAAACAGAAAGGGTTTATGACTATACCGAAAATCCTTATGCCCTTTTACTTACCGCCTTCTCCATCAATCATTTGGATCAGGGGAAGGGATGCGCGGAGCGAGCGATGGGGATGCTTAGGAATTTTGTAGAAAAGGATTTTCCGTTTGTAAACGAAATTGTCCTCGCTGTAAATCATAAAAACGTCCCTGCTCAAAAACTCTACTCAAAGTGTGGATTCATGGATACAGGGCTGCGTAGAGAAGGGAGAATTGGCGAGCAAATCGTGATGCGTTTGTCTTGGTGAATAGCTGGAATGGGGACAGTATAGAAGACTGTTCCCATTCCAGCTTCTAAAAGCGCGTGAATTGTTCTTTAGGATTGTGAATTCCTCATGAATGGTCCCGGCATGAAACAGCTTCACGCTAAAAAAGTTTGAAGGAGGAGATTTTATGAAAATCCAGGGGCTTAACCACTTTCTTTTTTCAGTATCTGACTTAGAAACATCCATCACTTTCTATGAAAAAGTCTTAGGAGCCGAGTTATTAGTTAGAGGAAAATCGACCGCCTATTTTGATCTGCAGGGGATGTGGCTTGCATTAAATGAAGAAAAAGATATTCCTAGAAATGAAATTTCAGCTTCCTATACCCACACCGCTTTCACGATTAGAGAATGTGACTTTGATGACGCCTATGAGGAGCTGGTCAGCCTGGGCGTGCCTATCCTTCCGGGACGGGAGCGTGAAAAGAGGGATAAACGGTCCATCTATTTTACGGATCCCGATGGTCATAAATTCGAATTTCACACAGGGACACGGAAAGAAAGGATCGACTATTACAAAGAGGCAAAACCTCATATGACTTTTTATGATTTATGAATGTACATAGTCAGAAAAGGAGCCGTTGGATGATGAATCTTGACGAACTTTGGCAACGGACCGATGATTGGTTGTACGAGGACCGGATATGGAATCATCATTCTTCAAACAACTCTTTCATTTGGTTTCATGTCTTTGAAGATGAGATCAATCATAGAGGGCAGATGAGAATGATAAGAAAAATGTTGTCCAAAGAATAACGATTGGTTTTATGTATGCCTTCGTGATTCATAGTAAATCCTGTTTCTTTACACCTAATATATAAAGGGGGAGTCCTGTGGTTGTTTTGATATACATGGCGATTAGCATTGGCATCGCATTCTTTTTGGGAATTATCCCCGAAGGGTTTGGAAACACGTTATTGTTAGGAGCAGTACTGGGGGTTTTATTAGGAATCTTCCATCAACTGACTAAGATTTATAAATTATTAAAAGGTGAAGAGGAAAATAATAAACCTGTGGTGAATTCAAGTAAAATACCTTTACGAAGATAAGGTCCATCGTGCATGATCAAGCCTTCCATTACAGGGAGGCTTTTTTTAGTATAGGCATGGACTCAGTATCAAATGCTCAATGGAATCGTATCAGTATCATCACTTTAGAAGGACTGTTCATATGTTCTTGGAATCTGAAATAAGAAAGTTGTATTCCTCTCTTTGCAGCAATGGTTTCTAATAAGTCTACTTCGTTGAACATTACATCCGATAAAGTACCATTAAAGATTTCCGTTAAAACCTTATAGTACATGCCTACGATTTTTTCATTATTAAGCCGATCGTAAATGTTTTTTATATTCATTTAGTAGTCTCCTTTTTTCTAACAACCCAGAGTAGCACATCTCTATATTGGATTTTACTCTTCTCTTCTTTGTTCGTTAAGTAGATTATGCTGAATTTACAATTTTTTAAAAAATAATTATTATAAAGCGTTTAAATATATGGAGTATTCATCATAATTTTCTTCATGGTTGATAGAGAAAGACTGTTTTACACAGGAAACAGAGGACTACTCTCGTTGGGAGTGTGTCTTTTGTGAAAAAGATAATGTAAAGCAGGTTGTTAAGGCTTAATAATTTTCCTTAAATTACCAATTAATTTATGGGAATATTGGAATGGTTAATGTAGGATTTACATATGAAACGGAAAAACGTGCCGACCATTTCAAGGGGAAACGGAAATGAAAAAAATAGCCTGGGCTGTAAGCTTAACCTTGATTCTAGGAGTAATAGGGGGAATCGTTTCTTTACGTCTGACAAGTGCGTTAGGGAAAGATGCGGAGGAGGTTCATAACGAACAAGCATTTTCAGGAGAGGAAGTACATTCAATTGATATCGATACATCAACCGCTGATGTTCAAATCATAAAAGGAGCGAACAATCAAATAAAGGTTGAAATTTTCGGCTCTAACCTAGATCTAGAGAAATACCTTTATAAGGTTCAGGTAGCTGATGGAGTTTTAGGAATGGAGTTGAACAAGAAAGGAATACTTGGTTTTTCATTGGATTTTTTCAACCAAGATTAAATGTGGTGGAATACATTTTGAATTAAAGGAGCGTGCCTGCCTTTCTGTGGAGTCTTTCTTGGCAGGCACCAAATGATCTATTTGTAGTAATGATGGGAATCGTGATAGCTCCAAGGTGCTGGTTCTAAATATTCGCGTGATTGACCTCCCATACCTGGAAGTCCTGGCATCATTCCTCCGCCTGGCATTCCTCCCTGGTTTCCACCCGGCTGCGGGAACCCTGGCATCATCCCACTTCCGCTGCCACCACCATTTTGTCCTGGAACGGGGAATCCAGGTGTGGCTCCATTCCCGTTCTGGCCCGGCATAGGAAATCCCGGCATCATTCCATTCCCATTTTGCCCGGGAACGGGGAACCCCGGCATCATCCCGTTGCCATTTCCACTTCCGCTCTGCCCCTGGGACGGACTCTGAGGTGACTGCGGCATTCCGCCACTTTCACCGCTTCCATTTTCCTCACTACCGGATTCACCGTTACTGGTTCCATTTCCTTGATTTCCTGCTCCATTCTGAGACCCAGCCTGAGGATATAAAGGGTAGCAGGTGAGGGTCATTTCTTCACCGTTTTCCCCTGTAATCGTTCCCTGCATGCCTCCTTGCATCTGAGCTCCCTGCCCTTGTGGAAAGCAGATCATGGCCCCTTGCTGACGCTGATGAAAATATGGTGGATAAGCATTCATATGATACATAAACGTTCGCCTCCCTTGAATACATCTCTTCATCCTATTCAATTCCGGCATCTTCGCCTATCGTTTCTTACGAATTGGTGAATTTGCCTAATTTCATTCACTGTTTTTTCATTTTTAGAATATAGACCGGACATTACAGATCTATACTCCCGCTTCACCTTATTAGAAGTGAGGGAGTGAGAGAATGGAAAAAGACGGTATAAAAAAGGGTTAAGTATTAAAGACTGCGACTATGGCACTGTTTTCATTCTTATTCTAAATAATAGTTATAATTTTCTGTCATTTTTGCTAAGGTTAGAGTTATCCATAATTTTCAAGGAGGAATATACATAATGATGAATCCATTTCGGTGGAAACAAATGGTTGTTTTAATGATGGCTTCTTTTTTAATCGTCACTCCTTTTCAAACGAATGAAAGCACGGGAGTGAACGCAGAAAATGATGACCTCGGGCATGAAATCAATAAGATTTTGATGGATGAAGAGCTGGATGGCGCGCTTGCCGGGGTGAGTATTCGATCTGCAGAGACGGGTGAAATGATTTACGAACATGATGGGGATATTCGTCTAAAGCCTGCATCGAATATGAAGTTGTTGACGGGGGCTGCGGCGATGGAAGTCCTTGGGCCGGATTATACGTTTACGACAGAGATCCTGGCAGATGGGGATATTAAGGGAAAGAAACTTCACGGTGACTTGTATGTCAAAGGGAAAGGCGATCCGACCTTGATGGAAAAGGACTTCGCTGCTATGGCCCGGTCGTTAAAAGAGAAAGGGATCCGGGAAGTGAAAGGTGACCTTGTCGCAGATGATACGTGGTATGATGATATTCGTTTATCCGAAGATATTGCCTGGAATGATGAAACCAACTATACCGGTGCTCAAATATCTGCACTGACGGTTTCCCCGAATGAGGATTATGATGCGGGGACGGTCATTGTAGCGGCTCATCCGTCTGATACGGTTGGGGAACCGGCAGAAATTAAGGTGACGCCTGAAAACGATTATGTGGAAATCGTAAACCGTGCCACAACTGTACCTTCCGATCAATCGAAAGACATTTCCATTGAGCGTAAACACGAGACAAATCAAATTGTCATAGAAGGAACGATCCCAGTGGATGGAAGCCGTTCAAGGTCATGGATTGCGGTCTCCGAACCGACGGGTCTCGCGCTGAACCTCTTCCACAAAGCTTTAAAAGATGAGGGAATCAAAGTGAAAGGGAAAGAGGTTGTAGACGGTAAAACTCCGGAGGCTGCAGAAGTAGTGATCTCTAAGGAATCCATCCCTCTTGAAGAATTGTTTATCCCGTTTATGAAAATCAGTAATAACGGCCATGCGGAAGTATTACTTAAAGAGATGGGAAAAGTGGTTCATGATGAAGGAAGCTGGGATAAAGGGTTGGAGGTTGTGGAAGATTTCTTGACTGACAATAGCGTTGATGCGGATACGATGCGGCTTCGTGACGGGTCCGGGATGTCCCATGTGAACATGGTTCCAGCCAATGAAATTTCCAACCTTTTGTACCAGGTGAAAGATAAAGAGTGGTTCCCTGCTTATTGGAATTCTCTTCCGGTCGCAGGCAATGGGGAACGTTTTGTTGGTGGTACGCTTCGTTATCGCATGAATGATACAGCTGCCGAAGATAACGTGCGCGCTAAAACGGGCTCTTTGACGGGAGTAACATCGCTATCTGGATATGTGACGTCAGCCGATGGGGAAGAGTTCATCTTTTCGATTGTGTTGAACAATTATCTAGGTTCTGTAAAGGATATTGAAGATGAAATTGCTGTGACGCTGGCTGAGTATGAACAGGACAGTGGAGAATAAGCTGATAGGGACTTCCTCGGGTAGAGGAAGTCTCTCTTTTATGTGTGCCCGGCATGGGCATAAACTCTAGGGTTCAAGTCCCGAACGGCGAAGGTCGTTGTAGCCGTTAGCTAAAGGCAAGGGTGTCCAGGGCGACCTGGAACCTGAAGGAAGCCGGAGGCAAACTTCTGCCCCGAGGAACACAAATCTCATACAAGGCTGTCTATCTGGGATGAGTCTGCATAACAAGATAAAGTCCCAACGACCAAAGGGGTAGGCAGTAAATGAGGCGGGGATATGGAAGGGAAGTTTATGCTCTTACCCGGGGAGGTCTGTCGGGAAAGCGAAGGACTCTTCGTAACCTTCTCAGTGATGAGGAGCTGAACCGGCAGAAGTCAGCCGAAGTCGTAGTATTTGGTAGCTTAAGATGCCAAAGAAGGACTGAATCAATTATGGAGAATGACGTCCAGGCGTTCATCCCCTCGTTGAAGCAGAAAACGAAACACCTTCTCAGGGAGGAAACGGTGAAGTCCGTGGGGGACCTGAGACAGGGCGGAGAGGCGAGGATGGCACAAGAGGAAACGTCATTCACGGAGGAATGTATCTTATGATAAATCGTGTACTGTCACGACCGAATTTACTTCAAGCGCTCAAGCGTGTAGAAAAGAATAAAGGAAGCCACGGTGTCGATCAAATGCCCGTAAAATCCCTACGTACGCATTTAAAAGAAGAGTGGACATCATTAGTGGAAAGCCTGCGGTCGGGAACCTACCAACCTCAACCGGTACGTCGAGTCGAAATCCCGAAACCAGACGGCGGAAAGAGGAAGCTGGGCATCCCCACGGTGACAGACCGATTTATTCAACAGGCAATCGCCCAACAACTATCCGAGATGTATGACCCGACCTTTTCGGAATACAGCTACGGGTTCCGTCCAAATCGAGATGCCCACCAAGCTGTCCGTCAGGCAAAAGAGTACATCCAAGAAGGATACCGCTGGGTCGTGGACATGGACTTGGAGAAGTTCTTCGATAAAGTCAACCATGACCGACTTATGGCAACCCTATCCAACCGTATCCAGGATAAGAACGCTCTCTACCTTATCCGACAATACCTTCAAGCAGGTATTATGGAACAGGGTCTTGTAAGCCCAAATACGGAAGGGACTCCTCAAGGAGGCCCCCTCAGTCCGTTGCTTTCCAACATCGTATTAGACGAGCTGGATAAAGAACTGGAAAAGCGTGGTCACAAGTTCGTTCGGTATGCGGATGACTTTCATATTTACGCGAAGTCTAAGCGTGCAGGGGAAAGGGTGATGGCGTCCATCACATCTTTCATCGAGAAGAAATTACGACTGAAGGTAAACCGCGAGAAGAGTGCCGTGGACCGACCTTGGAAGAGAAAACTTCTGGGGTTCAGCTTCACTCCTAATCGAATCCCTAAGATTCGATTAGCTAAGCGTTCAATCGAACGGTTTAAGAACCGAGTCCGAAGTCTTACTTCACGAAAAGAACGAATATCGATGGAGAATCGAGTGAGGAAGCTTAATCTATTCCTACAAGGATGGATGAATTATTATAGCCTAATTGACACACTAAGTGTATTGAAAGAGTTGGAATCATGGCTTCATCGAAGACTTCGAATGATTCGCTGGAAAGAATGGAGACTTCCCAAAACGAAAATCAGGAAACTGATCAAACTGGGAATCTCTCCGCAGAAAGCCCACGAATGGGGAAACTCACGGAAGGCTTACTGGCGAATTGCGAGAAGTCCCGTCTTACACAAAACCCTAGGCACCACCTATTGGTGGCGCCTAGGGCTGAAGAGTATTGTCTTAAGATACAAATTTATTCGTCAGACATGATTGGAACCGCCGTATACGGAACCGTACGTACGGTGGTGTGAGAGGGATGGAGGTTAGTCACCTCCCCCTATCTCTATTACATTCTTTTTGGGTATATGGAATTAATTTAAACAGACGGTTTGTGCCTATGAATCCGTACTTTCCTGGGAAACAAAGGGGGAATTTTTCTGCTTTAAGATTTCTGATGAGTGGACGTATAGTTCAAAAGTTTTGTTGCTCTTTCTTCCACCTTTCTCTATAATCAACACCAAATGATAATGAAAATCGTTATCATTTGTTTTAAGGAGGAGAAAAAATGAGCGATACTACTGATCGTACAGAACTAAAGATGAAAAATGGAGCGAAGGAAGATGCTTTTTCTTTTCGTCCCTTGGAAGAAAAAGACGTAGGACTGCTGCATGACTGGATGCATCAAAAACATATTTCACCATTTTGGAAGCTGAACCTTCCTATGGAGGAGCTGCGTCCTTGGGTACGGAAGTCCATAGAAGCTGAACATAAGGATGCTTACATCGGTACATACAATGGCGAGCCTGTTTGTTATCTGATTGCGTATGCGATTGAAAAGGATCCGATTAGAGACTATTACGCCTATCAGAACGGTGATTTAGGCATGCATCTCTTAATTGGCCCTCGTCCGTTATTGAATATGGATGACGGTCTATCCATCGTTCGTGCGATGATCTATTTCCTATTTGAACGTTACCAAGCGAAAAGAATCATCGGGGAACCTGACCGTCGCAACCGGATTGTGATACCAATTTTGAAAAAGGTCGGGGGAGAAAATCTGGGCCGCATTAATTTACATGGGAAACAAGCGTCTTTAATTGTGGGAGCGAAAGAGGCATTTGAAAAATCATTGCAGGACAATGATGTTGAAATCCAGACGTTGACAAGGATGAAGGCGTCTAAAAGTGAGCTGGTGGTATGAAAGTAGATGCACAAGTCCTTCACTTACTCAAAACCATTGGGGATCGGATGATCGAGCTTGAACATCCACCACTGGACCAGTTGACCCCTAAACAATCAAGAGAGTACTACAAGGTGGCCAGGGGATATTTTAAAGATATGTCTGTCGGCGGAGTGGCCGTGGATGACTCTTCTTTTCAGGGCAGATCAGGGAATGAAGTCCCGGTGAAAATCTATACGCCTGAAGGGGAAGGACCATTTCCTGTCCTTGTTTATTTTCACGGCGGCGGCTGGGTGTTCGGGGACGTCGACAGTTCAGACAACGTGTGCCGGTACTTTTCCCGTCATGCGCAAACAGTTGTGGCCTCCGTTGACTACCGGTTAGCCCCTGAACATAAATATCCGGCAGCTTTCCACGATGCTTTGGATGCGGTCACATGGGTTGCGAATGAGGCTCATCAATGGAACATTGACCTCAAGCGGCTGGCCGTAGGTGGGGAAAGCTCTGGTGGTAACTTGGCTGCTGCTTCGGCAATTTATTTCAGGGACGATGAGGAGATAGAGATTTCTCATCAATTTCTGATTACCCCTGTGTTGGATTATAACTTCGATACGGAATCGTACAGGGCGAATTATACATACAACTTGACGAATGAAAAAATGAAATGGTTTTTCCAGCACTATTTGAAAGAGGAGGAAGATGGGCGGGATGTGTTTGTTTCACCACTGCGGATCCAAAACATGGCCGAGTTACCGTCGACATTGATGGTTACAGCAGAATACGACCCGCTCAGAGAAGAAGCATTTGTATATGCTGACAGGCTCCAAGCCACAGGAGTGTCCGTAAATCATTTCCATTTTGAAGATCTCGTCCACAGTTTTATCAATATGGCGGGCGTCGTCGATCGTTCGGCAGAAGCCTTGGAAAAAATGACGAGAACACTGAAAGAGATGCTGCATGAATAACGTGTTCCACCTTCGTTCGCGGAGGTGGACTTTTTTTACCCAATTTTACACAGGGGAAGAAAATACTAGAAACGGGGTCCTTTATAGTTAAAACCGCCTGTTTTTATTCATGACGAATTCCTTAATTATCAGAAAAATAATCGAATCGAATATCCGCCAAAAACCGCTCTGTATCAAAGTGTAAGGACACAATTGAGAATGATAATGGTTTTCAATTAGTGTTGACATTGATAATCATTATCAAATAGTATAGCGGTAAGCCATTGAGCAAACGAAAAGGAGTGGAATTACATGAGTGTTCATATAAAGAAATCCAATCAGGAATTATTGAATCAACAAAATCAACGGGAATCGAATGCACGGTCTTACCCGCGCCGTTTCCCATTAGCAATTCAGGAAGCAGAAGGGGTCTACCTCACAGATATGGAGGGGAACCGGTACATCGACTGTCTAGCCGGAGCGGGGACACTTGCTTTAGGACATAATCATCCGGTGGTCATTGAAGCGATGGAAAAAGTGCTTCACGATAAACTGCCCTTACATACACTCGATCTTACGACAGAAGTGAAAGAACAATTTGTGGATGAGCTTTTCTCCAGTCTTCCAGAAGGGTTTCGGGACCGGGCGAAGGTTCAATTTTGCGGACCGACCGGAGGCGATGCGATTGAAGCGGCGTTAAAGCTTGCCAAAACAGCGACAGGTAGACAAAGCATTCTTACCTTCCAGGGCGGTTATCACGGTGCGACCCACGGAACGATGGCGATCAGTGGAAACCTCGGACCGAAAAAGCGAGTACAGGGACTGATGCCTGATACGCATTTCCTTCCATACCCTTATGATTACCGCTGTCCTTTTGGAAAAGGTGGAAAAGAAGGAGCAGAGCTGAGTGCCGCCTATATTGAACGATTGCTGGACGATCCGGAAAGCGGCATTCTTCCTCCGGCAGCGATGATTTTTGAAACCGTTCAAGGAGAAGGTGGTTCCATTCCAGCGCCCATCGAGTGGCTGAAGGAAATGCGCCGGATCACAAAAGAACGTGGCATTCCATTGATTATCGATGAAGTTCAAACAGGGATCGGACGGACAGGAGAAATGTTCTCCTTCGAACATGCTGGCATTGTCCCGGATGCTTTTGTGCTTTCTAAAGCAATCGGTGGCAGTCTCCCGTTATCAGTTGTCGTTTATGACCGTGACCTTGATGCATGGGAGCCCGGCGCTCATATTGGGACCTTCCGTGGTAATCAGATGGCGATGGCTGCAGGAACAGCCACCCTCCAATACATTAAAGAGCACAAGCTTTCTACACATGCAAAAGAGATGGGCGGGAAGATTTTCCAAGCGTTATGCGAACTGCAAAAGGATTATCCGCAGCTTGGAGACGTCCGTGGACGCGGCCTGATGCTTGGGGTGGAAATCGTCGATCCATCTGGTAAAGCCGGCATGGAGGGCAGTTATCCAGCAGACCCTGATTTGACGAGCCGGATTCAAAAAGCCTGTTTTGACCGTGGGTTGATTCTTGAGAGTGGAGGCCGTCATGGGTCTGTGCTCCGATTCTTACCACCACTCATCATTACAGAAGAGCAGGTCGATACGATCATTTCCATCTTCAATAAATCTGTCGCTGCTGCTGTTTCGGAGTGAGTGAATGGGAACCACAACGACTCAATTAGCAGCTACCGCATTCGACTCATTTTTCCTTCAACACGGGGAGTTCGGGGGAGAGCATTTTCGAAACCATGTCGAACTCGTCGTCGATACAATTGCTGACGTGTTGCAGGACGTTGATTGTCCGTTGGAAGGAAAGACCGTTCAAGACATCCAGCAGGAGCTCCGCGGGATCCTGGATCTTTCAGAAGAACCGCAGGCGCTGCATGAAGTCCTACGGGAAATCAAAGGACCTGTCATAAAAAACAGCCTCCACGTTTCCCACGAAAGGAGTATGGCCCACTTGCACTGCCCTCCCGTTTTACCGGGCGTGTTGGCGGAATTGATCATCGGGGCGTTAAACCAATCGATGGACTCCTGGGATCAAAGCCCGGCAGCGACTTATGTGGAAGAAGCATTAAGCCGGTACTGGTGCGGGCGGATTGGCTTTTCGGATCGAGGAGACGGTGTGTTTACAAGTGGCGGGACACAGTCCAACTACATGGGAATGCTGCTCGCCCGCGATGCGTTTTGTCGATCGAAATGGGAGCACATCGTCCAAAGAGATGGACTGCCGGAATCGTTCAAAAAGATGAGGGTCCTTTGTTCAGAAGAAGCTCACTTTTCTGTGAAAAAATCAGTTTCTCAGCTTGGTCTTGGCGAGAAGGCGGTCGTTCCGGTTCCCGTCCTTGATGACCATCGGATGGATCTGGATGAGGTTAGACGTACGGTTGAACAATTGGAGCAGGATGGACTTCTGCCGTATGCGGTCGTCAGTACATGTGGGACGACAGATTATGGAAGCATCGATCCGCTTGAGGGTCTGGCTGACTTTTGTGAAGAAAAAGGCCTCTGGCTTCATGTGGATGCCGCATACGGAGCAGGGCTTCTGCTTAGTGAGAAGCACGATGGGAAGCTTGCAGGCATAGACCGTGCGGATTCGGTGACGCTCGATTTCCATAAATGGCTGTTTCAGCCGATCAGCTGCGGGATGTTTGCGGTCAAAGATCGGAAGCACCTGCGGTTGTTATCACACCATGCCGATTACTTGAATCCTGTAGAAGATGAAGAAGAAGGCATCGTGAACCTTGTGAATAAAAGCATCCAGACGACGCGCAGGTTTGATGCGTTAAAAGTTCTTTTGACCTTGAAAGTACTCGGGACGCGGTTATTAGGGAGTATGGTGGACCGGACGATGGAAGTCTCGAGCTTTGCTGCAGAGGAACTCGGGCGTCGCGAGGCTTTCCGGGTAGAAAATCCATCTCCTGAACTTTCGGCCGTCGTGTTTCAGTACCAGCCGGAGGGAAGCCTTGATGTGAGCGATTTGAACCGGAAAATACAGCAAAAACTTTTCAACGAAGGAACGGCCGTGATTGCGAAAACATCAGTCCGAGGAGAAACCTATTTGAAATTTACGCTCTTGAATCCACGTACGACGGAAGAAGATGTGTTGGCCGTGATTGATGAGATTGAAAATACAGCGAAACAGATATTAGGAGGGACACCTCATTGAATAAAGCAAAAGAAATCGCAGAAATGGCCACAATGCAAAGCTTTCTTAATTGTTATTTAAGAGAAACAGGCAACTATGAGGGGATGGATGTTGGCGAAATGAATGAAAAAATGCTGCGCATTCCTTTGGTCCGACAACACTTGGTCATCCATGTACCTGTAAACTATTGGTCGTTAACGGGGAGGCATCTGTTTGACTTTCCGATGACCTATCAAACAGAAGGAAAGGAAGAAACCCATACTCTTGATTATGTCACGATGACCACCCTCCTTGTGAAAGAATGGCTCATCGGCAATGGACAGGAATGGGCAGAAGATGAGCTCGTCCTGCGTGTCCTGCTCAGCTGCAAGAAAATGAAAGATTATGTAGTTGCAAGATTCGAAGATCGTCACCAGCTGATGGACGAAGATTTTACATTTATCGAAGCGGAACAGTCGCTACTGTTCGGGCATTTGCTTCATCCGACCCCGAAAAGCAAACAAGGCCTGACCGATAATGAGGACCGTGAATATTCACCTGAATATAAAGGGCGTTTCCAGCTCCACTATTTCAGTGTGAACCCTGATCTTGTTGAAGAAGATTCCAGTTTGGATCGTCCCGCATCCGCCTGCATCTTCGAAGGCGTCAAAGATACGGAAGGGGCGGACCCACTAGTGAAGGAATGGAACAAAGGCCGACTTTTACTTCCTATGCATCCCCTGCAAGTGCCCGTTGTATTAAAAGATCCGGAAGTCCAAGGTTATCTTGATTCTGGAGATATCAAACACCTTGGACCAGCGGGTGTCCGGTTTACGGCTACCTCTTCGTTCCGGACGCTGTACAGTGAATCTTCCCGGTTTATGTACAAATTCTCTGTCCCGGTCAAAATTACGAACTCCTTAAGGGCGAACCAGCCGAAGGAACTGGCGAGAGGGGTGGAAGTTTCGCGTTTGCTCGATACAGAGCTTGGAGAGCAAATGAAGAAGCATCATCCGAATTTCCATATGATGAAAGACCCTGCGTCGATCAACCTCCGTTTAACGAACGAAACTTCAGGGTTTGAAGTTTCGTTAAGGGAAAATCCTTTTTACGACGATGATGAGCAGGTGACTCTTGTGGCAGGGCTCGTCCAGGATCATGCGTATGGAGGGAAGTCCAGAATCTCCGCGATCATCCGAAGTATTGCTGAGAGCGAAGGAAGATCGTTGGAAGAGGTCAGTCTCGATTGGTTTGACAAGTATTTGTCGATCAGCCTGGAGCCTATTCTCTGGCTGCATCACACGTACGGGATCGCCCTTGAAGCCCATCAGCAGAACTCTGTTGTCAGGCTGGAACAAGGGTATCCTTCCAAGTTTTATTACAGGGATAACCAGGGCTATTACTTCAGTCGGTCCAAAGCGGATCAACTCACAGAACTGCTTCCTTCATTAAATAGCAAAAGCGATACGATCTGTGAGGATGACGTCGCGGATGAACGTCTGCGCTATTATTTCTTTTTCAATCATTTATATGGGCTGATCAATGGATTCGGCGTCAGTCGATTGGTCGATGAAGAAAAATTGATCGACCTTCTTCGCAGCCGTTTGATGGAGCATCTTCCAACCTCCCTGGTCCAAAGTCTATTGGAAGAAAGCAAGCTTCCTTGTAAGGCCAACCTATTGACGCGTTTGTATGATATGGATGAACTGGTCGGTCCGATGGAAGCGCAGTCGGTTTATACAGCGGTTGCTAACCCGCTCGCTGCAAAGGTGGGAGTCGGCCATGAGCATTGAGTTTGAGATTTATGATGAAACAATCCAGCGCACGATTGCGTTTCGGAAAGCTCAAATGGAAGATGTCGCGCTGGTTCATAAGTGGATGAATGAAGAACACGTGCATCCTTTCTGGCAGTTGAATCTCCCTTTTGACCGGTTTGAAAAACACTTTCAGAAGGCAGTGGCCGACACCCATCAGACGCTGTACCTCGGCCTGATCGACGGGGAAGTGATGAGCTATTGGGAAGCTTACTGGGTCAAAGGGGATGTGATAGAAAACGCGTACACACCCAAAGCTTACGACCAAGGCATCCATCTGTTGATCGGGGAAAAGGATTACCTCGGTTCGGGGTTTGCCCTGCCTCTTCTGAGAACGATGGTGCGTTTTCAGTTTCAGCATGAAGCGACAACGAAAGTCGTGGCAGAACCAGATATACGGAATGACAAAATGATCCATATTTTTAAAAAATGCGGGTTCGCACCGATTGCGCCCATACAGCTGCCGGATAAAGAGGCACAGCTAATGTTTTGTCAACGAGAAGCATTTGAATCGAGGTGGAACGATGAATACAGAAAAGCAGATCTTTGATGTCATCGGCATCGGACTCGGGCCGTTCAACTTAGGAATGGCCGCCCTCCTGGATAGCGTTGAGGATGTGTCCGCGGTGTTTTTGGAAAAAGAAGAAGAGTTCCAATGGCACCCTCATCTGCTGATGGAAGGGACAACGCTGCAGGTGCCTTTTTTCGCAGACCTTGTCAGTATGGCGGATGTCACCAACAAGCACAGCTTTTTGAATTACCTGCAGGAACACAACCGTTTATATAACTTTTATTTTTTGGAGAAGTTCCATATCCCGAGGAAAGAATACAATCATTACTGCCGGTGGGTCAGTGACCGGTTGGACAGTTTGCGGTTCGGTAAGGAAGTCATCCATGTGACAACCGCTGATCTCGGTGAAAAGACACTCTATCAAGTGACCGCTCACGATTCCTCCACAGGTGAGGAACACACGTACACAGCTGAAAACATAGTGATGGGCATTGGCACGGAGCCCCGGGTCCCGGAGGCACTTCAAGACGCCCTTGGAGAGTCGGTTTTTCATACGTGCGAATATTTGAAAAGAAAACCATCGTGTGACTTATCTAAGTCTGTCGCCGTGATTGGATCGGGACAGAGCGCGGCGGAAGTTTTCCTTGATGTAGCGAAGTACCAGGAAGAATCAGGCGGATCGCTTCAATGGTACACAAGGTCGCAAGGGTTCTTTCCGATGGAGTACTCAAAGCTTGGGCTTGAGTATTTCTCCCCGGATTACATCGATTTCTTCTATGAGCTGCCTCAATGGAAGAAAGACCAGCTGTTACATAAGCAGGACCTTCTCTATAAAGGCATCAGTGCAGAAACCATCGCCGCTATTTATGATCATCTTTATGAACGGACGGTCGGAAATGCCGATCCTTCGATCCATCTTCAGGCGATGACCGAAGTGACGTCCATCGAACAGAAAGAGAGCCATTTGAGCTTAAAAGGTTATCAGAAGGTCACAGAGGAGCCAGTGGAGATGGAAGCGGATCTGGTCATTTTAGGGACAGGGTATCAGCCTCGCGTGCCTGCCTTTTTCTCAAGCATAAAGGACAGCATCATTTGGGATGAGCAGGGCAGGTTTGCCGTGAACAAAGGCTATGACCTGGCTGCGGACCTAAAGGCAGATGGGCACATTTTTATCCAAAATGGAGAACTCCATACCCACGGCGTCGGCGCACCTGATCTTGGACTTGGCGCACATCGCAATGCGGTAATCATAAACAGGATCGCGAAAAGAGACGTTTATTCGATACAGGAAAACAATGTCTTCCAAACATTCGGAACGAAGAAGACCTTGGTCACACAACATCAATCATAAGAAAGAGGGGATCGGTTTGTTATTTCAACAGGACATTCATGGACAATTGAACGCAGACAGTTGGAAGAAAGCCAATCAACAGTTAATGGCGAAAATGTTCGCGGAATATATGTATGAAGATATGATCCAGCCGGAAGTTTTACAAGAAGACGGGAAAACGATAGAGTACAAGCTTTCCGTTTCCAGCGAAAAGTCGTACCGGTTCGTTGCGGAAAAGCGTTTGTTCGACAGTTTTGATGTCTCCGTTGATGAACTGAAAAAAGTCGAGCAGGGGATCGAAGAAGAGGCGGATCACGCGCTTGAACTTCTGATCGATTTAAAGGAAATCATCGGCATGTCCGCAGAAACCCTCGGCCATCTGATTAAAGAGATGAACGCGACGTTAATCGCTGATGTGCATTTGATGCAAAAGACAGATCGGGGGTCTGATGAGCTTGTGACTCTCGATTATGCGGAGCTTGAAGGCTACATGAAGGGGCACCCGTGGATTACTTACAACAAGGGGAGAATCGGCTTCGGTTATGATGACTACCTGCGTTTTGCACCTGAGCACCAGCAGGAAGTGCAGCTTTCCTGGATTGCGGCACATAAAAATCTAGCAACCTTCCAATCGGTTGAGAACCTCAGCTATGAAACACTTCTGAAAGAAGAGTTAAGTGAACAAGAGAGGGAACGCTTCTTTTCCGAGGTGAGCAAACAGAACCGCGATCCGGAAGACTATTACTTTTTCCCTGTCCATGAATGGCAGTGGAAAAATCAGCTGATCCAGAACTTCCCGGAGGAAATCGCGAAAAAGGAAATCATCGCAGTTGGAGATGGCGACGATGCTTATCTTCCTCAACAGTCGATCCGTACGTTTGTTAATAGAAGTTATAAAGAGAAACATCATGTGAAGCTTCCAATGAGTATTTTGAACACTCTTGTGTATCGAGGGCTGCCATCAGAACGGACAGTGATCGCGCCGAAAGTCACTGAATGGATCAAGGGCCTCTATGAACAAGACGAATTTTTAAAGAATGAATGCCGGGTGATTCTGCCGGGGGAAAACGCCAGTATCAATGTGGATCATAAACATTACTCTGCCGTTAAGGAAGCTCCGTATCAATACCTTGAAATGCTGGGGACGATTTGGCGGGAAAGCATTTATACGTATCTGGAAGACGGCGAACAGGCCATCACACTTGCAGCGCTCGTTCACGAAGATCCAAATGGGAAACCGTTCATTCAATCGTTGATCGAGTCGTCTGGATTGGATCCGGAAGATTGGATGAAGAAGTTTTATAAAGTTGTCATGGATCCTTTGCTTCACTACTTATATAAATATGGGACAGTCTTTTCACCGCACGGGCAGAATACGATTCTGGTACTGAAAAATAACGAGCCCCATCGTCTTGCCATCAAGGATTTTGTCGATGATGTGAACGTGACGGACCAGCCGTTCCCTGAACTTGCGCACGTAACGGAAGAGATGAAAGCTGTGCTGCGTACAGAACCACCGGAAGGCTTGACGCAGTTTATCTTTACGGGACTTTTCATCTGCCATCTGCGTTATTTGAGCCATATTCTAGAAAAACACCAACTATTAAATGAAGAAGTCTTCTGGCAGCTGCTTGCAGAGTCGATCCACGACTACCAGAGCAGATTCCCTGAATTGAAGAAACGATTTGAGTTGTTCGACTTCTTCAAACCGGAAATGACGAAGCTTTGCCTGAACCGCAACCGGATGGTCGATTATGGCTATGCCGATGGCGATGATCGTCCGCATGCATCGGAATTTGGCAAAGTAACCAACGCACTGGCTGCTTTTAAAGAACAGCCGATCGGATAACCTGACGAAAAGAGGGATGGATTGTGGCGATCATTGTACAAAAATATGGAGGCACTTCACTCCAAACAACCGAACAAATCAGACAGGCAGCGAATCGCATCATCGGTGAACGAGAGAAAGGAAACCAGATGGTCGTTGTTGTCTCAGCCATGGGAGACTCCACCAATCATCTAGAGCAGCTCTCCAGCGAAGTCTCTTCCTGTACGAATGGAAGAGAAAAGGATTTGCTTTTATCTACAGGTGAACAAGTGTCATGCGCGCTGATGGCGCTCGCCCTTCAAGAAAAAGGACAGGCAGCTATCGCTATGACCGGTGAGCAGGCAGGAATTGAAGTGGAATACCTGCACGGGAACGCCAAGGTCACAGCGATTCATACCAAGTGCATGAAGCAGGAGTTACAAAAAGGAAAGGTTGTCATTGTAGCCGGTTTCCAAGGCGTAGCCGCAAACGGAGAACTCTGTACGCTTGGCCGAGGCGGTTCTGACACAACGGCCGCTGCCTTGGCTGCAGCACTGAAAGCGGACCGCTGTGACATCTGTACGGATGTCGATGGGGTGTATGCCGCAGATCCGCGTGTGATCCCAAACGCAGGGAAATATTCATTCATGGATTACGACAGCCTGCTCACCATGGCTGAAATGGGGGCCGGGGTGATTCATCCGCGTGCTGTCGCCCATGCGAAAGAATATCAAGTTCCTCTAGTCATTCGTTCGAGCTTCAGTGAACACGAAGGGACCTGGATATCAAAGGATACATCTATTTCTTCAGTCGCAGGTGTGACGTATCAAAAAAATCTCTGTCATATCCGTCTTTTTGGAAGAAGGATGAAAAAGGAAAAAATTTTGAGGCGGATGAAGGATTCTGGTGTGATCGGAACAAAGGATGTTCATGCACACCTAGACGAGCTTCTCGCAGTGGTAAAGAAAGACGACCTCGACCAGACGATATCAATGCTTGACTCATACAAAGATCAATTAGGCGTCCAAACCATTCAAACAGAGATTCAAAAAGCGGCCATCCACCTGATTTTTGTTAATGAGGAGGAAAAAAGGAAGCAGACCGCCTTGATGAATGAAAAAAAGTTCATGCCTTTGGAAGGCGTCCATTCGATCGACAGTCATCCTGCGGTATGGAGTGTTTCCGTCCCAGAAGAATATGGATCGGATATGATTCGACATGTGTATGATGCCTTTATGACTGTGAACCATCACAAATTTCCGCTTGCTTATTGAAATTCATTCGAATGCCCGCCCCCGCTTCATTTAAAGCGGGGACGGGCATTTTTTTATCGTAGGTTTCGAGATTTTGAATGAAAGGTAAATTCATTAGAGAGATTCAGTAAAGTAAATAGCTGGTTTTAGAGGTCTTGTCTATTTCTATGAAGGATGGTGAGTGTAATCGATATTAATAACTATTTCAAAAATAATTATGAAGAATCGAGAGAAACGTTTAGAGGTTTATTGAGCAAAGTTCAAGAAGTCTGGCCGGAAGCCAAGCTTTATCAACATGCGATTGGTGAAAAAGAAGACAACTCTATAGATGTCATTTATGCGGAAGCGACATCGTCCAACGACAAAGTGGCCCTGCTGACATCGGGTGAACATGGAATTGAAGGATACGCGGGAGCAGCTGTTATTCATTTATTCGTCGATCATTACCTAGCATCCATCGATCCATCGACGACGGGGATTTGTTTGGTCCATGCCATCAACCCTTGGGGCATGAGGCATTTTCGCAGAGTCACAGAAAATAATGTCGATCTGAACCGGAATTACTTTTTAGAAGAAACAGATATCCCTTATGATCTAAATGAAAACTATGAAAAAGAAAGTCACATCTTTCTTCCGAAGAAACCTGTGGATGTGATTTCTAAAGAGAAGACGGAACTGTATGAAGCCTTGAGTAAAGGGATGATGAACGAGGGGTATAAAGGAATCAAACAAGCCAAAGGAATGGGGCAGTTTCAGTTCGACCGCGGGGTGTATTTCGGCGGTTATGAAGAAGAGCCTTCCGGTTCCTATATCAAAACATGGCAGAGGCATTTGCTTGGGCAATTCCAAAAAGTCATTCACATGGACTGGCATACAGCGCTTGGACCGACCAATGAAGTGACCATGGTCATTTCCGAGAAGCACGGCATAAAGGAAGATGAGCTGAAAGCTTCCTATGGCATGGAAAATATCCAAGTGTTTTCTCCAGAAGACGTCAAAGGCGATTCGACGAATTACTTTTATGAATTAAGAGAGGCGGAATATCCTTCTACATCACTATTCTCTGCCTTGTTCGAGTTTGGTACATTTGGAACCAGCCGTGAAGCGGAACTGAGGGAATTTACGACGATCATCTTAGAAAACCAACTGTATTGGGAAGGTACGGAACATGAGGAAAGCAGGGAATGGATCCTGGAAGAGTTGATGAATATGTTCTATCCGAAAGAGAAGGAATGGAAAGAATCGGTCTTGGAAGAAGCTTGTGAAGCCATTGAATCTGTGCTGAAAAAAGAAAACATTCTCGAGTCTTCTGCTTCTCATTCTTCCCATGAATAGGAAGGGAGACATGTAGGAAAGTGGATGCGCGGACCCGACGCTTTCCAATGTTTACTAAATTCTGAAAAAGGAAATGGTCTTTATACAAGAAATAAGGGAGGAATCACATTGGTACACGATCCAAAACAAGCAGCAAAACAAATGAATGAAGAAAAGAAAGAAGATATTCTCCAACATTTTGAAACGTTCAAAGATTATTTAGGTGACAAGGTGCAAAAAGGAGAAAAGCTGGGACTCGGTGAAGAAGGTCTTTCCAAAGGGGCCAAGCGGGTAGCCGATTACCTCGCTGAACATGAGGAACCGAGAAACCGTGAAGAGAAAGTCTTAAACGAATTATGGAATGTAGCGAATAAAGAAGAACGTGAACATATGGCTCATGTATTGGTTAAATTGACGGATCAAACCAACTAGAAGGTAAAGCGTCTCCATCATTGGGGCGCTTTTTTTATTCATTTTTCTTTTGAATAACTGTCGAGTGCTTTAAAAGATAAGAAAAATGAGACCAGCGATTAATAATAAAACGGACCCTGAAAGTAGAGCAATTTTTGTCGGTCGGTTGGCTTTATGGAAGATTCGGAAAAACAAGATGATCACCTCCATATGAAAAGATTTGATTCTGCTTTTACATACGTTTGAAAAGTGTAAGAGATTCATTTTTATATTCCTTCTCTGGACTGATTTTTCTTAGACCTGAGGCAGTCACCATAAAACTACGGATGTAATATATATATTGCATTATGGGGTGTATCTGTTATAGTTTGGTGGAAAGGGAAGGTATTTATGGATAATCATGTTAAAGTGGCGAGAGTGAGCAAAAACCTCACCCAACAGCAGTTGGCTGAAAAGACCGGTGTGACGAGGCAGACCATCAGTTTAATAGAAAAAGGGAAGTATAATCCAAGTTTGAAATTGTGTCTTGAAATTTGTTACGCCGTGAATAAAACCCTCGATGAAGTTTTCTGGGTGGAAAAGGGGAGCGATTCTTTTGAAGAAAATAAGGGATGAACGGCTGCAGTGGAAGAACTTAAAAAACATTCGTGTGGTTTACATCGTTCAAACACTCGGGATTTTAGCGATTCTTGGTTATGATCTTACAACGAAAGGGTTAGACGGGATGACTAATAATCCGGTCTGGATCGTATTTATGGTCTCAGTTATTGTAAATGCATATTTATCGATGACCATAAGTGTCGATCATGAAGAACGGCAGAGGTCCCCTGTTAAGAGTCTTTATATATCCTTGACGGTCATCAGTGTGCTCTCCGCTATCATTGGTTTGTTCGTATCCTTTTCAGATGGGCAGACAGTATGGAACGGCCTTCTCATCGGAGGAATCATTTTCGTCAGTTTCCTGGTTCCGGTGTTGTATATCTTTAAACTAAGAAAGAATAACTCGGAAGAAGAGATATCCAATTAATTTTCCTATGTAACCCGCAACAAGGAAGAACCTCCATGTGTGCGGGATTTTTCATTGTCCTATGATTGGAAGGTCTGGTTTTGAGCTTCTCTCATTTCTTTTGGCGGCGTTCCATGAATATAAGCAGGCCCTGGTTTAAGGTCGGGAATCTGGCCCATCGGTTTAGGATCCTGAATGTATTCAAAAGAACCTTTGCCATCCAATGTTGGCCCACTTGCCCATCTTCCCTGCTGACTTTCCGTACCTTCAGAAAAATTGTAGAAAGAGTAGGAAACTTCCTGCTTTTCGTATTCCTTGTTAAACGAGCTCGGAACGACAGCCCCTTGTGTCTGCTCGAGTTCTTCGATGGCTGCCATCCATTGATTCTGGTGCATCGTATCACGGGCAATGAGGAAAGAAAGCATGTCTCTCACTCCAGGGTCTGTCGTCATTTCGTAAAGCCGGCATACTTGAAGCCTTCCCTGTGATTCTGCATTGAGATTCGCCCGGAAGTCTGCAAGCAGGTTTCCGCTTGCGACCGTATAACGGGCCGTCCATGGGTAGCCGACACTATCATTAGGCTGGGCTCCCAAACCGTTGACAATCGCGTGCTGGGGGTTCATTCCACCTAAAACAGCTTCAATCGCGGGATCCTTGGCTGCCTGTTCTTGATCATTCGCAGGCGCCCCATCCAAAAGCTGTGCGATCATGGTCGCGATCATTTCCACATGCGCAATTTCTTCTGTCGCAATGTCTAAAATCATGTCTTTGTATTTATTTTCAGCACGGCAGTTCCAGCCTTGAAAAAGGTACTGCATCATGACAGACATTTCTCCGTACTGTCCGCCTAAGATTTCCTGCAGTTTTTTTGCATACACGGGATCAGGTTGTGAAGGTTTTGCATTATATTGAAGTTCTTTGATGTGATAGAACATAACATCTCTCCTCTTGTAGTGGTGTCACGTTCTTAGTGTGGGGTAAGCACCAACTTATATGTGAAAAAAACAAGGGAAAACATTGGATGTTTTCCCTTGGACGTACCTATTTTTCCTTATCTTCTTCATCATACGGAAAAAGTTCTTCCGAAGCTTCTGTTTGCAGCTGGCCAGTGGAACGTACTTCGTGATTTTCTTTCTTTTCCTGATCGAGGCTTCTTGCCACCGATTGATGGAAGAAGTATTCGAAAATCGCTAAGGAAACAGCTGAGATCAACGTGGCTTCAAATACGTCGTCACCGACTGTCAGTGCATCGGTCATAAAGTATATGACGGCGAAACTAAGGACAAAATCCCCGGCTGTGGCCATGGTGTTGTTTGATTTTTTAAGAACCGTCACGTCCCCTAAATAACCGAGAGCACTAACGACAAGGGAAATGAGAAAGACGTTTCCGAAAGAGACGTCAAATCCTAAACCTAAAATGATAAACAGAATGCCTAAAGTAAATACAAACTTCAGGGCCAGTAATTTTACGTGTGTCATGTAAGGCACCTCCTCAAGCTATAAGATGCACCGTTGTATGAAAAATATACGTCACTAGGAGTGGGGTGTCTTCCAGTTTAGATAGAAATCGGTGGCTATAAAGCAAGTATCCTTTTCACCTGATTCTAGGTCTCCACGGAAAATTAAGGCTTTAAGATGACTTTGATGCAGTCATCCTCGTGTTTATTAAATTTTTTATAGCCTTCTGCTGCTTTTGCCAAAGGCAGTTCGTGCGTAAGAATCGTCTTTGGATCGAACTCATTTCTTGCAATTTGTTCATAAAGTGGCTTCATATAAGGCCTTGCATGAGCCTGCCCCATTTTGATCTGGATGTTTCTCGAGAAAAAAGCCCCGAGAGGAAACATGTTGTAATTTCCTCCATAGACCCCGGTAAGTTGGACCGTTCCGCATTTCTTCACTGCTTTCGATGCGATTTGAATCGGACCGAGCGTTCCTCCCTGGAGTTTGAGTTTTTGTTCCATGAATTCCAGTGGAGATTTCTTCCCATCCATGCCTACACAGTCAATCACGACATCTGCGCCGCCTTTAGTTACTTCTTTCAAAATTTCTCCCATATCCTTATGCCTTGTGAAATCGAAGACTTCTGTCCGGTTTGTGATCTTGGAATGGTTTAAACGGTAGGAGAGGTGGTCGACAGCGATCACTCGCTCGGCCCCTTTCTGCCAGGCGAATTTTTGTGCCATCAAACCAACAGGACCACATCCTAGAACAATCACCGTATCTCCTGGTTTGACACCTGCGTTTTCCACGCTCCAATAGGCGGTTGGGAGGACATCCGAAAGAAACAGCAGGGAAGGATCATCCAGTTCGCAGTCCTCCGGCACTTTAAAGGGCGTGAAATTCCCGAAAGGCACCCGCAAATATTCCGCTTGTCCACCAGGGTAGTTTCCAAATTTCTCGGAGTACCCGAAATACCCTCCAGAATCGTAATGGGGGTTGGCGTTGTCACACTGGCTTACATGGTTTGTATCACAATATGGACAATGACCGCAGGCAACGGTGAACGGGATGACGACACGGTCGCCTTTTTTCACTTTGGTTACTTCCGGACCGACTTCTTCCACGATTCCCATTGGTTCATGTCCAATAATATAACCAATCGGCAAAGGGAAATTGCCTTGATACAAATGTAAGTCAGATCCGCAGATGGCTGTGGATGTAATGCGTACAATGACATCTTCTTTATCCTGTATCTTTGGAGCGGCGACTTCCTTGACAGCTACTGAATATTTTCCTTGGTAGGTAACAGCTTTCATCATTTATCCCTCTTCCTTGCAAGTTTGTTCGTATCGAGAACGACGGGTGATTTTTCTAATTATGTAACGAGAGCAGCCTGTTAGATAAGGCGGTGTCAATTACTTTTCGTCACTTTTTTATCATGTTTTAATGTTAACGTTAGCATGTATATCCAATCTCTCCTCCTTAGTGAAGTAAAGGTCTTACCACAAGGGAAGCCCTTGTGGTAAGGATTGCATCAGTTCGTCAGTTCTTTTTATGGAGAGGAGGGAGGACAAGCCAGCCTTTTTCTTTATTTAGGCGGAGGGCTTTTGCACCTGCTTGTACCTTGTTCATATGGAATTTACCAAACAACATGGCGACATCTTCTCGTGTAGATTGCCCGATGGCCTGACTGCAGGCGACCAACCCTTGAGAGATATTCAGTGAAATAGCCGCACTGATTTCCGGATCATTCAACCGTGCGCCCACTGGAATGTCTTCAGCGTCGGCCACGGATCTTTCAGGCGGAGACGGAGGAAGGACGACACCGTTTACTTTTAAAACTTCCTCTATTTCCTGTGTCTCCTGTTTAATTCCCTGGACGAGTTCTTCCAAAAGACGTTTTAATTCTTTGTCACCTGCGTGATTATACATGGTCTGGTAGCTTGCGGAGTCCCCTTTTGCTACAGATAGATAACTCCAAAGACTGAAAACTTCCCCATAATGAAGGGGTTCTTGCTGTTGGTTTCCGCTTAAGATTCCCATATCTTCACTCCTTCGTTTTTGGTACAGGGATAGTATTCTTTTCATCATGAAAATCATTCATGGATAGGGAGCAAATGTATTTCTGAAAAAGGGTAAGCACCAGGGGCACGTTTGGAACGATATTTACTTGAACGAAAGAGGCATGGGTGCCTCCCGATACAAGTATGGCGTTTCTTTTTCGCTCCATTCGTATACATTGCGGTGGCGGGGATTATTATAGTGTGACTAAAACCAGCGGATCGTTTTTTCGATGGATACCGAACACGTGACGACTCCAGAATATCTGGAACGACCGACAAAGGGGCAATCCGTATAATTTTTTGAAGATGGGAAGTTATAGTGGCAGGAAGGGGAAGGGCTCTATCTTTTGATTGAATTATAAAGCGCTTTCATTTTGTGGTAGGATAAAATGAATAAGTAACCATATGCACCTCGGTTCGAAATCGTCCCTGAATCAAATAAAAAGGAGCCGTCCATGATGGCTCCTTATCTCCGCTTCAAAGAATCTAATTGATTTAACAATTGATCCAGTTCTTGAGATATTTTTACTAATTCACTATATTCCACGGAATCCAGGTAGGCTTGATACAATTGTTCTCTTACGGACTCGATTCTGTTTTCCAAGCAAAGGATGGTTGGCATAGCGCTCCCCTCTGATTTATACTTTTTCAAGATGTTTGGATATCTTATGATGTGCTGGTCTTAACACAATTTTAATACAATCATTCTTATTCCCCCATAGGTATATATGTGGGTATTTTTGGATGGTGTGATTGAAGAGAGACTTTAGAAGTAAGCGGTCATTTTTTGTTCTAAATGAAGGACGATGGAAACTAAAAACAAGCCGTCCTCTATACGGGGCGGCTTGTTTTCAATGATTTAAAACTCCTGATACGTAGCAGGGTTCTGGTCTTTCATTCTCCCGTTTTCACGAGTCAATTGATTGATTTTGTTCATGTCTCCATTCGTCAAAGAAAAGTCGAATATAGACAGATTTTCTTTTTGGCGTTGTGGTGACGCCGATTTGGGAATAGCTACTGAACCGAGCTGATAATGCCAGCGCAGAATAACCTGGGAAACCGTCTTATCGTGATGATCCGCTACACCTTGAATCACCTCATTGTCGAGGATGTTCTGGACACGGGCCAATGGACTCCAGGATTGTGTTTGGATCTGCTTCTCCTGGTGATAGGCTCTTTGTTCCTCTTGGTTAAAAAATGGATGAAGTTCTACCTGGTTCAAGCTCGGTAAGACGCCTGTCTCTTTTTCAAGGCGATCCAAATGTTCAGGGAGAAAATTACATACCCCGATGGAGCGGACCAGCCCCCACTTTTGAGCGTCGATCAACGCTTGCCATGCTTCCACATACATATCCTCTTTCGGGTTCGGCCAATGGATTAAGTAAAGATCATAGTAGTCCAGCTGCGCGCGGAACAGAGATTCCTGGATGGCCGTGACGGCTTTGTCGTATTCATGGTACCGGCCAGGTAGTTTGGACGTAATTTTCAATTCATTTCTTGGGATGCTGCTGCGGCGGATCCCTTCGCCGACCGTCGCCTCGTTTTCGTAATTATAGGCGGTGTCGATCAAATGGTAGCCTACGTCTATGGCACTTTGGATGGCTGAAGCGCCGCGGTTTCCGTTCAGGCGATACGTTCCAAATCCTAAGGATGGAATGGTGAGACCATCGTTCAATTGAATTTCAGGAATCGATTGACTCATTATAGTTGCACTCCTTTATTAGATCTTTTCCTATAGGTGATCAAAGATTGTTCAGTAGTTCTGAGGAAAGCTTAAACATATACTCTTTTACCTTGTCTGTGCAACCGTAAACCAATGACAGCGTGTACATTGAAGATAATTAAAAAATCGAGGTACAGTCTGGCTGTTGCCGGAGAACAGGGAGTTCATGAGGTGTTCATAAATTAGCGGATACGGAAATGACCATGGCCTTAGGCGGCTGTCCAACGATTGTTGAATAGAATCGGTCTATCCTGATTGAATTCAAAGGATGAGTGGACGGTGGAGACTTGTTACTTTTTGTCTTTTTTATGAGACGCCTAAAGGAAGAGGGAAATCTTTAACCCCATTAAGCGATGTGCAGAGGTTATGATATAATATAAAAGTGAAAATATTCAGAAATGAATAATAACTCCGTTGTTACTAAGGGGTTTTTTTAAGAATTCTAGAAAATATTCAATCATGAATGTGGGGGATTTCATGTCAGAATGGTCCGAATATAAAACACTTTTGCATTCTCTTCAAGAAGATATCCTTGTGACCAATACAGATGGAACGATTGTCAAAGTAAGTGAAGCGACAGGGAAAGTTTATGATGTCCATGCGAATGAGCTGCTCGGGAGATCGGTTTATGACTTGGAAAAAGAGGGATTATTTACGCCTCTGGCTACGCCTATGGTGATGGAATCAAAAGAACGGGTGACGTTCGTCCAAACCGTTGGCGACGGAAAAAAGCTGCTCGTGACAGGCTTGCCCGTTTTTGACGATGAAGGAGAACTCGTTCGAGTCGTCAGTTATTCTCATGATGTGACAGAACTTATGGAGATCAAAGCAGGTATGGAAGAAATGACGATCGAGATGGAGCGTGTCCGTGACGAGCTGAATCGTCTGAAACAAGAAAAGGAAGAAACGTTTATTGGCAAAAGTGAAGAGATGCGGCAAGTTCTTGCCACAGCGAATCAAGTGGCAGGAGTGGATGCGAATGTCCTTCTTCTCGGAGAATCTGGTGTAGGGAAAACGGAGCTCGCAAGAATGATCCACGATAAGAGTGGTCGAGCGGACGGACCTTTCATTGAAGTTAACTGCGGAGCCATCCCTGATGCCTTGTTTGAAGCTGAACTTTTCGGCTACGAGGGTGGGTCTTTTACAGGAGCAACCAAAGGCGGGAAGAAGGGGTTCGCGGAACTTGCCCATCACGGGACCTTGTTTTTGGATGAAATCGGTGAGCTTTCCTTACAGAATCAAGTGAAGGTTCTGAAACTGATTCAGAAGAAATCTTTTTATCCCGTCGGGGGACGCAAAGAAATACAATCCGGCTTCCGATTGATCAGCGCAACCAATAAGGAACTGGATAAAGCGGTGGACCATAAGGAGTTTCGGGAGGACCTTTACTTTCGGTTGAATGTCGTACCCATCACGATTCCTCCATTAAGAGAACGTAAGGATGATATCACTCCTCTCATCCATACCTTTTTGGATCATTTCGCGGCCCGTTATAAACGGAAAAGAGTGTTGAGCAGAGAAGTGTTGCACGATTTGAATACATACGAGTGGCGTGGCAATGTAAGAGAGCTCATCAATTTATTGGAGCGCTTAGTGGTCACTTCTCCGAATCCCGTCATCTACCCAGTCGATTTACCCGAAGGATATCGTAAAAAGGGGAAGGTTTATTCAGAAATGAATAATTTTGATGAATCATTGGCCGAAACCCTGAATCGAGTAGAAAAAGAAAGGCTTGAACGAGCGAAAGAAAAATTCAGAACGACTACGAAGATGGCCGAAGCTTTAGGGATCAGCCAACCAACAGTAGTCAGAAAACTTAAAAAACACAGAATAAAATGAAAGTTTGGCATGATTCTTGCAATACAAAGGGTGAGGGAAGAAAAATATCCTTTGCCTTTTTTATTACTTTTACAAGGAGTGGAATACATGGAAGTGAAACAGACGGATGATTTTGAGAAGGGCTATATGGAGTCAAAACAGGACGGCTATCGAACCAAAAGGAATTTCCTGTGGTTCATCATTCCTTCTTTATTGGGAGTGTTTTTATTCTTATTCCCCATCCCATACGGAGGAAAAATTACAATCGGTGTCGGTGTACTTGCTGAAACGGTCCAGGCATACTTAGAGCCCTTTCTTCCAGGGTTAATGACCGGTATCCTGGTTGTTTCTGCCATTGTCCCGATCTTTGCAAAAGCCTTTCAGCCTTCTGTGATCATGAACCGCCCATTTATGAAACAGCTCTTTTATATTCATCCTTTCTGGTTGGTTACGAGAATTCTCGGGGCTGTATTTGCTCTTATGACGCTTTTCGGAATCGGGCCGGCCGTCATCACATCTGATGTAACAGGGGGAACGATGCTCTATGCACTTGTCCCTGTTCTTGCTGCCTGGTTCCTTTTTGCAGGGGTATTGATGCCGTTACTCATGCAGTTTGGCTTGATGGATTTTATCGGCACGATGCTCAGACGGGTGATGAGACCGGTGTTCAAGCTGCCCGGACGTTCTTCCATCGATGCGCTAGCTTCCTGGATGGGAGCGGGAACGATCGGTGTGCTCATTACCACTCAGCAATACGAAGAGGGTTACTATACGAAACGAGAAGCCTCGATCATCGCTACAAACTTTTCCATTAATTCGATTGCGTTCAGTTTGGTCGTCATCAGTTTTATAGGATTGGAAGAATACTTTGTGCCTTTCTATTTGACTGTCGTTGTTGCAGGTTTGGTAGCGGCGTTTATTTGTCCCCGCATCCCGCCTTTATCCAGAAAGGCGGATACCTATTACGAAGGGACAGGCATGAGAATATCAGAAGATACACCTGAAGGAGTTTCTGATTTTCAATGGGGCGTTGATAAAGCACTTCATAAAGCCTCACAAGTGAAGAGTTTGAAGGAAGTTGGGAAACAAGGCGCCCAAACGGTTCTTGATATTTATTTCGCTTTGATTCCATTAGTCATGGCGCTTGGTACCGTGGCATTGATCGTTGCGGAATTCACACCATTTTTCACGTATTTATCCATGCCGATCGTTCCGCTACTCCAATGGATGGGGATTCCTGAAGCTGCACAAGCGGCCCCTGCCATGCTTGTCGGTTTCGCAGACATGTTTTTACCCGCGGTCATCGGTTCGGGTATTGAAAGTGAATTGACACGCTTTGTTATCGCCGCTGTATCCCTGACTCAGTTGATTTACATGTCCGAGATCGGCGTACTGCTCGTCAAATCGAAAATACCGATTTCGGTTCTGGAACTGGCCGTGATATTCCTGCAAAGGACTGTAATTACCCTGCCGATCATTGTGGTGATTGCACATTTCATATTCTAAAGGGTTTGTATGAATGAAAGAGAAGAGCTTGGTCAATGAAATGAAGGGGATGGAAAAATGAAACCAACATTCGATGAATTGTATACGCGTTTACCAGATTTGCTTGCACCCAGCATGGCGAAAGATCATCCCAATTTACCGGTCGTGAAAGAAGAAGGATGCTATTACTATGGTGCCGATGGGAAAAAGTATTTGGATTTCACCTCAGGCATCGCTGTAGCCAATACCGGGCACCGGCATCCGAAGGTCGTGGAGGCGATCAAGGAAGGGGTGGACCAGCTCATGCATGGTCCTTCCGGGGTCATCATGTACGATTCAATTTTACGTGTCGCAGATCGGCTGAAGGGGATCTTACCTGGAAACCTGGATTGTTTCTTTTTTGCCAACAGTGGAACAGAAGCCATTGAAGGTGCGCTGAAGCTGGCGAAATACGTAACGAAGCGTCCTTATGTCGTTTCCTTCACCGGCTGTTTTCATGGGCGCTCTCTAGGGGCTCTCGGTGTCAGTACTTCAAAAAGCAAGTATCGCAGGTTTTTACAGCCGAATGGTTTGACGTACCAGATTCCTTATGCCGATCCTAAAAGCTGTCCGGATGGAGAAGACCCTGCTGTTTATTGTGTGGATCAGCTTGAAAAGGACGTGGAAATGCTGTTCGACCATCAAGTCACACCGGAAGAAGTGGCATGCATCATCGTTGAGCCGGTTCTTGGGGAGGGAGGATACATCATCCCTCCGAAAGAGTGGCTCCAAAAAGTACGTGACATTTGTGATCAGCATGGTATCCTTTTGATTTTCGATGAGGTACAGACCGGATTCGGGCGGACGGGAGAATGGTTTGCTGCTCAAACGTTCGGCGTGACGCCGGATATCATGGCGATCGCCAAAGGCATTGCTTCAGGTATGCCACTCAGTGCCACCGTGGCTTCCAAAGAATTGATGAGCCAGTGGCCGATGGGGACACATGGAACGACTTTCGGAGGTAATCCACTTGCCTGCTCAGCCGCTCTTGCCACGCTTGATGTCATAGAAGAAGAGCAGCTGCTTGATAACTCGAGAACACTTGGAACTTATGCTGTGGATCGTTTGGAGGAAATCAGGGAAAGACATCGAGTCATCGGGGATATTCGGGGCGTCGGGCTTATGATTGGTATTGAAATTGTCGACCCTGTGACTGGAAAGCCAGATGGGGATGGGATGATGCGTGTCCTAGATTTGTCTCTAGAGAAAGGGGTGTTGTTTTACCTTTGTGGAAAGCACCAGGAAGTCATTCGGATGATCCCTCCATTGGTTGTATCTCAAGAAGAGATCGATCAGGGGTTGGCCGTTTTTGAAGAAGCTGTTATAGAGTACGAAAAAAGTTTAGTGGTACGAGGTTAAGTCGCAAGTCGCGCCAAAAGGCTGGTGAATCGCGCCAAAGGAACAGTGAATCGCCCTAAAGGACCGATTGCCTCCCAGCTAACTAGTATCCATAAATGAAAAGCGCAGATCTCTTAGTTATAGGAGGTCTGCGTTTTTTATGAACAAAAGTACCTAAGAGGTTAAATGTAGCTTATTCGATAATTAAATATTTATAAATGATATATTTTTATTGATAAACGATAAATATGGAGGTATGATGGAAAAAGATATTAGGAAATGAGGTGCTTTTTATGAAACGTGGATCGACACTCTTTTTGAAGCTGGCTGTCTTTTTGATTGGTCTGCCGGTACTTGCGCTGTGTATATTTTTCGTTCCTGAGTTTGCGGAATTTACGGGCGTTCTTCTTTCCGATTTTCCAGTCATCGAACCAGTCGTCTTCATTTATATGTATCTTACAGCCGTCCCTTTTTACATGGCGCTGTATCAAGCGTTTAAGCTGCTGACCTATATTGACAGGAATCAGGCATTCTCTGATTTATCGGTCAAAGCATTGAGAGTGATCAAATTTTGTGCGATCACCATCAGCGTTCTTTACGTTGTACTTATGCCGGTGATCTATACGGTCGCTGAAATTGATGACGCTCCTGGTCTGATTATGATTGGGATGATCATCATCTTCGCTTCCGCAGTCATTGCTGTTTTTGCTGCTGTCCTACAAAGACTGCTGCAAGAAGCGATAACCATCAAATCTGAAAATGATCTTACGGTCTGAGGTGATCAACATGGCGATTATTATCAACATTGATGTGATGCTTGCGAAAAGGAAAATGAGTGTGACTGAGCTTTCCGAGAAGGTCGGGATTACGATGGCGAACCTCTCTATTTTGAAAAATGGCAAGGCGAAGGCCGTCCGTTTTTCAACTTTGGAGGCGATTTGTAAGGCACTCGACTGTCAGCCTGGAGACATTTTGGAATATCAGGAAGACGAAGATTAGGAGGGGTCGGATGCGGGCGGTGAAACAACTCTTACACTTCGGATGGGAACAGGCATGGTCCTGTTTGTTTCCAGTCGTTATTTTCGCTTCTTTGGCGATTACCAAATGGGTGCCGATGCCCTTCTTGCCGAGGTATGACTGGCTGCTTATCATTTGTCTCTTCATGCAGTGGTGGATGGTACGCGCTGGACTTGAAACACGGGATGAACTGAAGGTGATTTCGTTGTTTCACGTAATCGGACTTGCGCTCGAACTTTTCAAGGTCCATATGGGTTCCTGGTCTTATCCGGGAGAAGGCTATTCAAAAGTGTTCGGCGTCCCCTTGTATAGTGGGTTTATGTATGCCAGTGTTGCGAGTTACCTTTGCCAGGCGTGGAGAAGACTGAAGGTGGAGCTGGTACAGTGGCCGTCTTCCTGGCTCGTCGTTCCGCTGGCGTCTGCTATTTATTTGAATTTCTTCACCCACCATTATTGGATGGACATCCGCTGGTGGTTATCGGGGCTTGTGATTCTCGTTTTTTGGAAAGCATGGGTTCGATACGAGGTGAACGGCACGCGTTACCGGATGCCGCTCGCGCTATCGTTTGTGCTGATCGGATTTTTCATATGGGTCGCAGAAAATATCGCGACTTATTTCAGCGCATGGGAATACCCGAACCAGGCAGAAGCATGGAGTCTTGTTCATCTAGGAAAAGTGAGTTCCTGGCTCTTGTTAGTGATTGTGAGTTTTCTAATTGTAGCAACCTTGAAGCGAGTGAAGAAAGGTTCTGATGAGAATCGTAGCTTCATGGGTGAGGAGAGCAGTCCGAACGTGCAAGGACGTTTTGGAAGTGGAAAGTTATATTCGTGAAGGTGTGCGATCCTCCGTGATATGGAATTTGTTCGTCATGGAAGGGGGGATTTCAAATTTTGAAATGGAAGGGAGAGGGATGGTTTGGGTATATCTGTGATCGTGCTGATTTTCTTTATGATTGTAGGAATCATTATGGTGGTCGTCCCTTCCCTTATAGTGAAAAAACAAGGGAGAGGGCCTTTCCCGTATAAGAGGTCTTTGAGTATCGGGGTTTTACTTCTTGTCCATTGGGTTTTATGGTTATCGGGCTTTTATGCTTTGCTACCTATGGGAGTTGCAGACGCCATTTTTCTTCCGGTATGGTTCGTGTTATGTGCTTTTGGTGCTGTTTTTGCGGGATTAGAGTTTAAGAATAATGCCGCTTTCGCCATTCCTCTAGCCGGCTTTACTTTTGTCAGCTTTGTCTTTGCCCTCTTTATGGAAGGGCTGTCTAAGATGTAATACACAAAAAGACGACTGGATGAACCAGCCGTTTTTTTGATTAAAAAAGTAAAAATGAGGAAAATTTATGTATCCTGGGTTTCATCAATTCCTAAGTTAATCAGGTCCATCGATTCGTTTATTGTAAATGATCCGTAAATTCTGAATTCATCCCCTTCATTTATGGTACGTTGAGAATTGTGAGAAAAAAGTGAATGGGGGATGGAAACATGAGCAGATGGAAGACGGGATTTATCTCTGTACTTATTTTTGTATTAGGATGGACGAGTATCCCTTTGTCGCAGGTGACCGAGGCAGCAGGGGCTAATGATGTGGTCATTAACGAAGTGGCCTGGATGGGGACAGATGTAAGTTATAACGATGAGTGGATCGAACTTCACAATCCGACCGGTTCAGATATATCTCTGGAGGGATGGTCACTGAATGCAACGGACGGATCTCCAGTAATTTCGTTAACTGGCACGATTCCTGCCGGAGGGTATTACTTACTCGAACGAACGGATGATTCGACCGTTACGGCTGTTGATGCCGACTTGATTTACACAGGTTCTATGAGTAACACAGGTGAGGTGCTTGAGCTGAGTGATGGTACACAAGTCATTGATGCTGTGGATGCTTGGTATGCAGGTGATAATAACACGAAAGCCACGATGGAACGGATCGATCCTATATCGGAGGGGACCAATTCTTCAAACTGGCGTACAGCAACCGATACATATTCAGAAGGACTTGGGACTCCTTCCGCTAGCTTTTCCGTACCATCAGAAGGATGTTCTACGTCAGATGAAAAATTGAACAACGTGAGCGAGTCAGCAGGGAGCATTAATGTATACTTTAACAAATGCGCCTATGATGACTACGCGACTTCCGGAAACGGAGCCAACTATAACGTGAACTTAGAAGATCGGTTAATCCATCGCATCAATCAGGCGACGACGTCGATCGATCTTGCCACCTATGAAATCAACTTACCAGGCATCATTGATGCGCTGATGGCCAAAGCGGCTGAAGGGGTCGACGTCCGTGTCATTGCGGATGCGAAAGACGGCAGTGACCCTCATTATGCAGAACGTTATCAAACCATGCGTTTGTATGTGGAAAAATTGGTGCGTGGACAGGACAATGTCTTAGGAACAAGCGATGATACGACGGTATTTTCTGATTCCATCATGTTCGCAGTGGAAGATCAGGCGCTGCGGGAACAGTACGGACTTCCGACTTCAACGAACGGAATGGAAGAAGTGACCGTTGAAGTCGGAAGTGGTACAGAGACCGGATACAAACTTGTCGATGCCGAACAAAAAGAAGAAGGCAGTTATTACTCGCCAGGACAACAAATGCATAACAAATTTGCAGTCATTGATGGAACATGGGTATTCACAGGAAGCTGGAATTTCACCGTGACCGGTTTATATGGATCAGAGGAAAATATGCAGAATGATGTCCTTGGAGGAAACACCCAGCATGTGGTGGAATTGAATTCCGCAGCCCTTGCTGACGTATTCAAAACCGAGTTTGATGAAATGTGGGGAAGCGCTACTCTGAATCCGGATCCGGCTGTTTCGAATTACCATGGTCGTAAAGTGGACAACACCCTTCATACCGTGGATGTAGGTGGGAAAGAAGTGGATGTCTACTTTTCTGCAGGTGATGATGCTGTTGGACAAATGACTTCCTATGTGAAAACTGAGGCGGATTACAGCAGTTATTTTTCGATCTTTGCATGGAGTGACCAGGCCCTTGTCGATGAATTGAAATACAAGTGGGAAGGCTCGTACAACGACTTGGAAGGAAGTTTGACAGGCTTTGATGTGCGCGGTGTTTTTGACCAGAGCTTCTGGAACCAATGGTGGTCGGCTTCCATTGAAATGACCGGCCGTACGGCAAGCCAATCATCAACAAATAACCCTAATGTACGATGGAATCATGCCGCTCCTGTTTATGAAGATGCGGAAGATCGTAAAATGCACGCGAAGACAATGTTGATTGATGCCACCCATCCGTCTAGTGATCCGACTGCGATTGTCGGATCAACGAATTGGAGCACGAACGGAAATGATATCAACGATGAAAACATGTTGTTTATCCATGATGAAAAAGTAACGAATCAATTTTTACAAGAGTTTTATGCCCGGTATGAGGCGGCGGGAGGAGAGATTCCCACACAGTAAATGGTTTGTGATAAAGGTCCCCTAGCTTTTACGAGCCAAGGGACTCTTTTCATCCATTCTCTAATGCTCGGATTTTATGACTCAGCGAGGCCATCCGAAGAGGATCCCTTCCTAAATCATGACATCAACCCAGCTTTTTTTCATACAATATGTTGGGGTGAGTAAAATGAGGGTGAAATATACGAATGCAGATGTTGCTCTAATGGCGCGGATGATGCGGGCAGAAGCCGTAGGGGAAGGGAAACAAGGAATGCTGTACGTCGGAAATGTCATTGTAAACCGTGCGGCGGCAGATTGTCTGGACTTTACGGATGTGAGATCGATCCGGGATGTCATTTTTCAAGTCCAGGGAGGAAATTATTCTTTTGAAGCGGTTCAGAAAGGAAATCTTTTTTATAGTCCGGCAAGAGAAATGGAAAAAAGATTGGCAGAAAAGAACCTGAAATTCTGGCGTATGCACCCGGCAAAGTATGCTCTATGGTATTTCAATCCGTTCGGTGAGTGTCCTCCTACCTGGTATGGTCAGCAATTCACAGGGCGTTATAAAAATCATTGTTATTATGAACCGGTCGCAGGCACATGTGCCAGTGTTTACAGGTAACAAAGCTATTCTAATCGGTATGAGAAGGTATGTGAGGAAGCGCAATCCTTTATGGGATTGCGCTTTTTAAGTGCCCCTTGAGTATTGAGGAAGGGTTTGAAATAATTGACTCTAAGTCCTTTATCCACCATGAAGGTAAGGGATTTTATACATAGTCATCGATTTTATGTCAGTCCAGCTATAATTAGTTGACCCTCTCACTTAATCACTTCAGGGAGGTTTATATGTCTGAAGAACGAGAGAAAGAAATTCTAGATGAAATTCAAAAAATGAATAAGAAGTTAGATGAGATCCATGAATCTAAGGGGATGTCTACTCCTGTTTTATACGTAATCGGAATTCTAGGCTTCCTATTATTAGCCCCTATTTTGGTTGACTTGATTATTCCTTTGATCAATTAAGGAGACTGGAAAAATAAAAAGGAGAGGTGTAGAAGACATGAATATGAAGTCTGCTGTTCTGCTGCTTTTTGGCGTGTTGTTTGGTTTAATTCTAGCCAACATGTTCACTCATAGTAATTTTGATGGCAGCCAGTTGTTATTGACAGTGATCGGCGGCGTTTTCGGGTATGGGATCGTCATTCTTTTTGTAAAGAAGAGGCAGGGGAAAAGGAATTAGCTTCATCCATGTCCTGTAACTCTCATTAAATGTCCTCTAAGTACTAGTCAACGGTTTATAACTTACGGTTAATGTGTTCAATGTCTTTTAACCAAGTGTTCTAATCATTTGAAGGAATGCGGCACAATTGTGTTAAGGAGTGAGTCCAATGGAATTTGAGTTCAGGCCGATCAAGGTGGAAGATGTGAAACAAATTGATTCATGGAACTATGATGGCTTCGTAGAAAAAGTGGAAATGGCGCCTTATTTTGAATCACTCAAGCAAACAGGGAAGTTGCAAGGTCCTGGTGGATATGAAGGATATGCTGCCTTTCATGAAAACGAAGTGGTAGGTTTGTTCGAATTCGATGTGAATGGAAGGATCATGGAGATCGGATTAGCATTGAGGCCGGATTGGATTGGGAAAGGGATAGGTGCAACCTATGTAAAGCAGGGCATAGCATTTGGTATGCATCATTATCACGAAGACGTTAATGAAATACGTCTAGAAGTGGATGAACAAAACAAAGCAGCCATCCGTGCCTATGAAAAAATCGGTTTTAAGAGAAAAACACAAAAGGACCGGAATATTGAGATGCGAATGGTCTTGTAAGAGTTTCCTACCATGAAATGGGCAAACCTGCCAATGTGGGTTTGCCTTTTTTTATTATCAAACACTACGGAACAATTTTCCTGCATTCAAAGGGTTCGAGCTTTGATAGCATGGCCCTTGAGAAAAGGTGGGAAAAACATGGATGCGTTTCTATTCATACTTAAATATTTGATGCAGGGCTCACTAATTATCGGAGGAGCTCTGTTGACCTACTGGTTTCAATACACAGATGAAGGAAAAAAACACTGGGAAAGAAAAATAAAGAGATTAAATGGGGAGAGATCTGGTCGTAAAGGGCAAGGAGGGTCTAAGAAAAAGGCGAGGGATATCACACGTTTCCTAAAAGAAGGGTCTTTATTATTGAAAATTTCCCTCAGTCTGTTTGGGATCTTCTTGGTTTCATTACTACTTATGGGGGTTGTCGTATTTTTTCTCTAGCATAAGGTTATAGAGAGATTCATTTATACTACAGGAAAAAAGATTGGTGAAAGAATAGAATGACTGATCTGCATCGTAATTATAAAAATAAAAAAAGGAAGATTTCTTAGGTTTTCAGATGGCTTCTTGAGGGATGTGCGGGAATTGAATGTCTATTCCCATTGATTAGCTGTGCCTCTTTAGGTGCGATCTCGGTATGGATATATTAATCAAAAGGAATAAAAAGGATGAACGTAAGGAGCGTTCATCCTTTTTATATGATTTCTGATCGTAAGATACACCCTTATCCTGCTTCTCGGAAATAATCACCAATGGTCGGCACAGTATTCGGGTCGAGCCAAAGGACATCCGGATCAAACGGTTCTTTCGCAACTCCGGTGGTCTGCGTCCCGGAGAAGTTTAAAGGTACGATGGAATAAGTCTGATGTTCGAAAATTCTTCTGTGAGGGAATAGAGATTAGAAGGGAAGGATTTTACATTTGTATGGAGTGAATGATTATGTCTACCAATCTTTTTAATGAGTGGCCCTGGCAGGATATTGTTATGGTGGCGGGTTTTATAGTATTTCTTTTCTTGACACGCTGGATAGGGGGTGTCTTGATCAACCGGCTGTTCCGAGAAAAGGGAAGCGTTCAGAAAGCAGCTCTCTCCCTCATCAATTGGGTTGTGTTCAATGGCCTGCTTTTATTTGTGATTTTCTATTTTTCTGATTCGGCCTGGCTGTTGTACCCTCTCTTCACCATCGGCCAAGTAGATATTACGTTATTTCTGATCATCATTGCTGTCCTGATCATTACCTTCGCCTATAGACTTTCAAAAATCTTGAATGAGCATCTCCTGCCTTTTTTCTTCGAGCGTCATCATTTGGATAAGGGGATCCAGTTCACGATGGAGCGGGTCGTCCACTATATCATCATGGTAGTCGCGGTATTGGTTAGTTTGACGACGGTCGGTATTGATTTGAGTGCCCTTACTGTATTCGCCGGGGTCTTAGGAGTAGGTATCGGTTTCGGGATGCAGAACATCGCCTCCAACTTTATTTCAGGATTGATCCTCCTCTTTGAACGCCCGATAAAAGTAGGGGACCGCGTCCTCATTGACGACGTCATCGGTGATGTTGAAAAGATCAGTATGAGAGCGACGGTCGTCCGTACGCTGGAGAATGAACACATCATCATCCCGAACTCTTATTTTTTAGAGGAAAAAGTAGTGAACCGTTCGTTTGCGGACCCGAGGCTCCGTCTGACGATTCCAATCGGGGTCGCCTATGGGACAGATGTTCAAAAGGTGAAAAGAATCCTTCTCGTCGTCGCCGAATTGGCTAGACAAGAGAACTCGTTCGTTCTGGAATCACCAGCCCCTTTTGTGAATTTCAAAGGTTTCGGTGATTCGTCATTGGACTTTGAGCTGTTTCTCTGGATTTCCGACCCGAAAAAAGTCATTCGGATGAAAAGTGAGCTGAACTTCTCCATTTATGAGCAACTGAATGAAAACGGGATTGAAATTCCTTTTCCTCAAAGAGATTTGCACATCAAGTCTGCTCCTGAATCCTTGTTAAAAGGGCACCAAGAGGACTCTTGATCGTTGTGTTAATTTAAGAATAAGCGTTCATTTAATGAATGCTTATTCTTATTTTATGTGAAATTTTATCTTAAACTATTTTGGAACACATTCGTATATCTCGAAACTGAGTCTTTAAGTATTGGGCAGGTTAGTGGAAGACTCAGTTTCGAGATATTAGGCGTTTTGAAACTAAAATGGATTAGTATCGTATGTGTAATAAGAGAAATAATTTTAGGAGGAATTAGATGGGAAATGAAACTCCTGAAGAAAGAAGAGAAAGACTAAGACAAAAAGAGTTAAGCAATCCTTCAAGTAGTGGTCACGGAAGCAACCTTGCAGATTTAGTTGGTGGCTTAGGCTGGAAAGGTATTGGTATATTTATTCTCCTAATTATAGCTGGGTTTATAATTTATTCCTTATTTTTTCGATAAGAGTCATATGGTAAAACAATAAGTTATATCTCGGATTCAAGTTTTTCTGCATCGGGGGCGATTGTTGCGCAGTGGGGCTACCGCTTATTGTGCTAAAAGAGGTTTTGGAGTAAATAAGCTATATTGTTTGAGAAAGTTTTGACGTTCAAACTTATTGTAAATATCAAATGGAACATATTAAAATAGCTTATCGTGGAACAATGAGAACGAAATCGCAGCATTAAAAATGGAGTGATTATTTGAAAAAACAACTTTTGCTCATTTTGTTTATCAGTCTATCCGTATTAATAGTGGGTTGTGAAGAGAGTAATGGAGAGTTAAAAGATCAAAAAACATCAGACCATAGTAAGGAAGAAAACACGGTAGAGGAAAGTAAAATAATTTTAGTGGGTACTCTAGATTCTGACGAAGAAGGGTCTGGCGTAAATATGGATCAAGAAATCAGTGATTCAAAAACAATAGTTAAAATTGAAGATGTTGTTGGAAATGCCAAAAAGATTGAGAAACCACAAGACGGGACGAAAGAGGATCCTGATGTTTTCTTTATAATTACAAAGTCAGTTGGAGATAAACGAGATAATCCCGGGGAGAAGAGGTTCGTATGGTATCAAGAAGATGGTGGTGCGGTTCTTACCGATGGTTCGGGAGAATATTACACGATTAATTCTAGTCAAGCTAAGGAATTAAAAGAGGCGTTGGATAAATAATTATTTGACCGATTATAAGCATAAGGTATTTTCGGGAGATGTTTGGAAATGTAATCCAATGTAGGGGTATGAGTCGTTTAAGTAAAGGAACAAGTAAGATATATACCGAATCCGAATCTTACGTAAACGGGGGCTATACTTCAAAAGCACTTTAAAATCAAGAAGTTACCTGGGAGGTGGCCGTTGGGTTATTTGCAATATACGGCTTTTATCAAGCTTTTATGGTTATGTAATCAAATGAGTATTGCGGACAGAATGAGCCAGTTGTGCGGAGTTTTGATCCGCCGTTTGCGGACAATAGAGCCAGTGACTGCGGGTGAGTGAGCCACTTGTGTAGCTGATAAATGAGGTTTGTTCATAAGCACCTCCCAAACCCACATGTTACAATAAGTAATTCAGTGTAAACTGAATTTACATAAATAATTGAACAAAATTTATAGTAGATAAATTCATAATTGTCTGAATAATGTAAGTATTGTATTATAATTGTAACTCATTAAAAGCTTTTGATACGCTATTTAAATTGGAAAAGGAGGAAACTTATGAAGAATTATATATGTAATGAGTGTGGAGGAGAATTCTCCAAAAATCAACTCGATTCAGATTTACTGGTAGAGGGTGAGTCTCTCTGCAAAGAATGTGCTAGCAGCTTAATGGAAGCTGGAAGAGACGCTGTAGATCCTAATCATAATTTTGATTCGTATGAAGACTGGGACAAAAATGGACGTTAACTAAAATAACAGAAGTATTAAGAATAGACCGACCTTAATATAGTTGGTTAAGATTTTTTATTATTTCTTTGCTTACTATATTGTGTGCTATAGTATATTCGCTTTCCGAAACAATCAATCTTTTTTTGAAAAAACAATCTTATATCTGCTCGATAAGAACCCATTTTGATCAATCTTTTGACAAATTGGGTTCTTATATTATAAAAGAGGTCTTACGCAATCAATGGCTCAAAACTCCGCACAAGTGGCTCTCTTCATCAGCAATAATCAATCAAAATGTGTTTTTTAGAGTCAGTTAAATAATACTGGCTTTTAATATATCTTGATATCGAGTCTTCATGTAACGGGGGCGCGCGACAAGTTCTGCTATAAGCGCTTTTCAGCGTGAAAGGCAGGAAGTTTATTTGATTAAATTTTAACTGTACAACGGAGGATGGGAATGAAGGATCCATGTTTCCTGAAACCATCCCGTCAACACTTCTGCATGCGTTAAGACGGACAGGTCTTAGGGTGTGAAGCACAGGTAGATTGGGCAGAACGAAGGCTGAAGCCATTAGGTATGCTGACGGATATGCCCCACGGCTGAAAAACTAGATAGGATGAGAATCGTTCTTTGAGATAGGAACTGACGAACTTCCGAAGGTAAGGGTCTAAAGTTTCGAACGTAAGGAAACTTACGTGGTCATCTTACGATGACGTGAGTGGTGTGGAGTAAAACTGCCCCCTCTGAAAGACGCTATACCGAACGATGGCGGTATCGAGCTCACAGGCTTAAAGGAAGCATCTACGTTTAGTATGGATAGCTACGTTGTATGGTACTTGGGAAGCAAGGGACGTTGAATCAAGGGCTGTCACCCGAAACGGTTGCTATAAAGGTATGCTGAAAAGCATTTATCCTTGTGAAGGTAGGGGAATGACTGGTGAAACTTCTGTAATGGAAGTGGAGGAATAGCCCCAAGTCTAGAGTATGAAACGATTATTTTCCTAACGTGAATGGCACCGATCGGGTAGGAACGTGGGAACATCACTCCAAAGGAGGGATGCCACAGTGTCAACGCTGCGAAACTGGGATTATTATAATATGACGGAGACCTTTACGGATCTTCATGAAAAAGCGAGTCAGGGAAATACGTTCTCTCATTTATATGAAACCATCATATCGAGAGAAAACATCCTGCTCGCTTTTCGCATGATAAAAACCAATAAAGGTTCTAGAACACCAGGAACCGATGGGAAAACCATCGATGACATGAAAGAGCTCTCCGAAAATGATCTGGTAAATGAAGTCCGAAGTAAACTTCAAAACTATCACCCGAAGAAAGTTCGAAGAGAATGGATTGAAAAAGAGAACGGAAAATGGAGACCCCTTGGGATTCCATGTATCTTGGATCGAGTGATCCAACAATGCTTCAAACAAGTTCTCGAACCGATTGTAGAATCTCAATTCTTCAAACATAGCTACGGTTTCAGACCTCTCCGGTCTGCTCATCATGCTATGGCAAGAATACAGTTTCTGATTAACCATAGTCAACTTCATTACGTGGTTGATGTAGATATTAAAAGCTTCTTTGATAACGTAAATCATCGTCTATTAAAGAAGCAACTCTGGAATATTGGCATCCAAGACCGAAAGGTACTGGCATGTATTTCTAAAATGATTACATCAGAAATTGATGGTGAAGGTGTGCCCGATAAGGGTTCGCCACAAGGTGGAATTTTATCTCCCCTTCTTTCTAATGTTGTTTTAAACGATCTAGACCAATGGGTTGCGGACCAGTGGGAAGTATTTCCACTGACGAAATCCTACAGTTCTGATGATGCCAGAAGGCGAGCGAGAAAACAAACGAATTTGAAACAAGGATATCTGGTCCGGTATGCGGATGATTTTAAAATTCTATGTCGGGATGGAAAGACAGCGCAGAGGTGGTACCATGCGGTACGTCTGTACCTCAAAGAGCGTTTGAAGCTGGACATCTCACCAGAGAAATCTCAAATTGTAAACTTAAGAAAACGAGAATCTGAGTTCTTAGGGTTCACCATTCGTGCGAATAAAAAGGGAAAGAAACGAGTGGCCCATACTGGGGGGTCATTTCTTCAAAAAGCGAGAATATCAAACAGGAAGCGAAGAAACTCATTCGAAGAATGAAAGCTTCGCCTTCTGCTGAGAATATTCATCGTTACAATTGCTTTGTTCTAGGACTTCACCAATACTTTAAGCGAGCGACTCATGTAAGTCTCGTGTTTTCACGTCTTGCTTACGATCTTAAACCATTTTTAGTGAACCGCCTTCGACCGGTTGGAACGCTAAAACATCCTTTTAAGCCACCGCCTTTTTATAAGAGAACCTTTAGTCCAGGAACGAAAACGATTTATATCAATGGTACGTATCTGTTTCCCATTGGCAATGTGAAAACATCCAATGCGATGAACTTCAGTTCAAAGCTTTCGCTTTACACGAAGAAGGGCAGAGAACAGATACACAGTAGTCTTCGCCCGGATATCCAGAAAGAAATTGGACATTTAATGAGGTCTTCTCTACCGAATCGAAGTGTCGAATACCTGGATAATCGTATTAGTCGGTATAGTATGAAGATGGGGAAATGCGAAATTACACGCGAATATCTTCACGCTTCAGATGTTCATTGTCACCACTATGTGCCAAAGAATCTTGGAGGAAGCGATCAATTTCAAAACCTGCGTATTCTTCATAAGGTATGTGGGGTGGAAGGGATCGTTGTATCCAGTCTCGAAGAGTAACATAGGAACTTATAATGTAGTACATACCTTTAGATGGAACGCCGAATGCTGGGAAACTAGCACGTTCGGTGTGGAGCAGGGGAAAAGCTGGAGATAATTTCAAACGCTTACCTATTGCTAACTTTTCTCCAATAAAAATATTCCAGAATGATTTTTCAAGCAGCATAATGAGCGACGTCTCCGCTGGGAAACGTCTGCATACTCATTATTGGAATTTAGCAAAAGTGCTTTTTCCTGTGTAAGGGATAAGTATGGTGAGGCTTAAAATGATAATGATTAAACCAGCAAAAGGAATGAACGCCGTGCATATGGGCTGCTGTGTAATGCTAAATGGAAAAACACTATAGATTGGTGAGAAAACCTTTAGTGATAAGTTCCCAATAAGTACCCTGTAATGATGTATGCTTCCCAATAAACAATAGCTGGTATAGTTAAAGCCAACAATTTATTAACATTCATTGATAATAAAATTAACGACAGAGAAGCATACATCACTGTATTAATGACTGTTCTAAACAAGGTGAGTTTTAGATTTTTTGCTGTTTGGGATAATATGTGAAAATTTGATCGTTCTTACCATTGAACTGTTGTTATTGGTCTCGTTATTAAAGGAGGTACTAGACATACCTCCCTCTTGTAGTCACCCTTGCAACTGACTTGGCGGAATCGTAAGGGTGATGTCTCTTTAAAACCGAGCCATAATTCCTTTGTAACGTGATGATAAGACCGGATTTTTACGTTACATCCACTCCAATACTAACGTAATTACCAAAGTTTGAACTAAAATAATCGACATAGATTTCCATCGTATTTTGTAATTTTCCTTTTTCATTAGATATGTTTGAGATATAAAATTAATTACAAAGACGACGATAAATACAATTAAAAGAGTGAAAAGAAACGGGGAATCAACTGTCAACATATGTACACCTCCATGCATTAGTATCTTGTATATTTTAACAAAAAAATGCTAAAAGGATGAGCATCTAATTGCTCATCCTTTTTAAGAGTCTTTAATATCCTATAGATGATCTTGTTATTCTGTAATCTCCACTACCTAGTAGTCTTACGGTAATATAAGTATTGTACTCGGCAAGATACTTTAAAGCTTTAAACGTTCCGTTAGAATGCACGTCCCATACACTTGAGTCTAATTTATCAATCCACGTTTTATGAGATTCGCTGTACATTGCACCACTCATGTCCACATTCTTGGTGGCTCCATTGATCCCTCCACCACTATAAGTGAATTCACCAGCAAGACGATGTTCGAAATTAAAACCTTCATAGTTTTTCACGTAAGCGTAAAATATCTTAGATCCTGATGGAGCAGCGTAGGCGTATGTAAGTGGTGCTGTCATTTCCTGTGTATTAACACTTGAAGTAGTATTTTGACTTTCAAATCCGAACTCTACGACTTCCTTTTTCCCCTTGCCATACTTTTCTTTCAAAACAAAATTCTCTTCACCTTTTTCAAGCTTTTTGTTTGCTTTTTCTACCATTTTATCAAGTGCTTTATTCATTTTCTCGACTTGTTTCTCAGTTGGTAATTGTGCTAATTCCTCTTTCTTAGCATCTGTGTTTGCACTTGCGAAACTCGGAATCAAAAGCATCATTGCTACAAATAAAACCATGAATTTTTTCATACTGGGACAACCTTCCTTATGTACTAATTTTTTGCGCGCACTAAAAGCTTAACAATTAATTACCATATAGTTCCATGGTATTTTTGAACTAGTTTTTCTATTTTATGGAATTAAAGATTTCTAGTATAATAACTCAATTTCAAGTTAATACGATGTCACTGCTTTTTTTATACAATGGGGAATGGATAAATCCACATATAGATGGGTGGGAAAATGAGCAGAGAAGAGATTATCAGAAAAACCACCGAGTATCTAGCATGCTTTTACAGACGAGAGTAACAAGATTCATAAAGTAGGATACGCGGTACTACTACAGATTTTGATCGATGGAATTGAACACTTTTTGATCACCAATAACCTCCTATCCGTTAAACTAATAGGGTATGAATGTTTAATGGATGAATTGGAGGATCAGGAAGGTGAGTAAATTAGAAACCATCGTGGACGTACATCAATTAAAAAAGCAAGGGTTTAAAGTGGCAGCTATTGCCCGCAAGTGCAACCTATCTAGAACAACCGCCTATGAATACTTAGAAAAAGATTTTGAAGTAGCATTGGAGTGGGTGGGGATTTTGAAAACCAGATCAAGAAAACTAGATCCTTACCAGAAATAAATCCTCTCATAGTTGAGAGAACACCCGGATTTATCAGCTTCCCAGATTTCATATTGGTTGGAAGAAAGATGTTCTTTCTCAGACCTAAAGAAAGGAGTTGTTAAAATAGAAGTCATAGCTGTAGTACTTATGTCCATAAGTTTAGTTTTAGCTCCTGTCATTGGATTTTTTTATCCTAGTTGGAGACAAATGCAAGGAAAAGATTTATCAGAGAAACAGTTATACGGGATTCGCGCCTTGGGAATAGGTATCTTACTCCTAATGTACATACTTGGTCAAATCATCAAAATGTTATTTGATTCTTAGGTAGTGATTTTATGAAGAGACCAAGAGATTTTCCTGGGTGCACGAAAACATACTAGAAAGTATCTCAGTTTCAAGTCTTCAGCTATAGGGGGCTTTAGTTGAATAAGCAATTGAAAATAAATAGAAGAAAAATCTCAGTTCACTGAACTGAGATTTTTTTAATTTTAATTACAAATACTGTGCAATTATTTAAGCAAATCTAGTCACATTTTAAAGTGTAATTTCGAGTTTTGCGATAGGGAACGGAACCCGTTATGTCCACAATCGCTTCTTTTCTAGTGAGGGAGCCTCGTCCAGGCGGTGGAGAGTATGGAATCTCGCACCATAGTATCTTATTTCAAATAATTTTAAATAGTTTGATTTTTTCCACTAACCGTTGTATCCTATTTTATGAATCCGCTTACAAAGAGAGTGAAGGAGGTACATAATATGCAAGCAATGAAAAACAGATGGTTAATTGCTTTATCAGCTATATCCATCCACCTTTCCATCGGAGGTGCCTACGCATATAGCGTATATACCACCCCCGTAAGTGAACAAATGGGTTGGACACCAACTCAAGTAACGATTGCATTTACCATTATGATGGCACTGGCTGGGTCATCCGCAGCATTGTTTGGGAAGTTTGTTGAAAAAAATGGTCCAAGAAAATCAGCAATTCTGGCTGGTGTTTTGTTTGGATTAGGACAAGCCGGTTCAGGGATTGCGATCGCGATTGATTCACTTCCATTTTTCCTATTGTCCTACGGGGTAGCAAGTGGACTTGGACTTGGCATTGGCTATATTTCACCCGTATCAACTCTTGTGAAATGGTTCCCTGACCGAAGAGGTTTAGCAACCGGATTAGCGGTACTTGGTTTTGGAACAGGAGCTCTCATTACAGCGCCCGTTGCAGCCAATTTAATGACTGCAATTGGAATATCTAATACATTTTACGTATTAGGGGCTGCTTACTTTGTTTTTATTATATTAGGTGCTTCTTACATTGCCCCACCCCCAGAAGGCTGGATGCCAGCTTCTATGAAACAAAATATGGCCTCTGGGAATAAAGTTTATAAAAAGGACTTACAACAATTGACTTCAAAAGAAGCGGTTAAAACAAAGCGTTTTTGGCTGCTTTGGACAATGATGCTTATTAATACGACCGCAGGGATCATGATGATTTCAGTTGCTTCACCGATGGCCCAAGAAGTTGTAGGGTTATCAGCCGTTGCAGCTGCCACAATGGTCGGTCTTATGGGTGTATTTAATGGTGGAGGTCGTCTTGGCTGGGCAACAGCTTCAGACTATATTGGCCGCCCCAATGTTTTTCTGATCTTTTTCTTAATACAAACGGTTGCTTTTTTTATGCTTCCGATTACAACAAACATCATCTTATTCCAGCTTCTAATTTTACTCGTTGTTAGTTGTTACGGCGGAGGATTCTCTAATCTCCCTGCATTTATTGGTGATTTGTTTGGAACGAAACAACTCGGTGCCATTCATGGGTACTTGTTGACAACATGGTCTCTAGGCGGCGTATTTGGACCTATGATTGTTTCGCAAATTCGGGCTAGAACCGATAGTTACACTGCTGTATTTTATGTTTTTCTTGCTTTAATACTCTTAGCGCTTGTCGTCTCCATTCTTATGAAGTTAGACATTAAAAAGACTGAGAAGGATCTAAAACAACAACAAGAAGAAGAAGCCGTTAATTATTAATTAGGAAACCAAAGCATTTTCATTGTAAAGTTGGATCGCGTCTTACCGACGAGATTCAACTTTTTTCTTAGGGATGGGATGGTTGATTGGATCGGAACCTAGTCGCTTTCCTCAGGAGTCTTCCAGATTGCCATCCAATCAACGTCATAAGAGAAAGGTGAACGAATGTCAGAATTTAAGATCTAACTTGGAAGTGAGGGGACGGTTCTAGCGCTTCCGACAAAGGCATAAGAACCACCTTTGGCTTTGATTATCTTGAATTCGAGTCTTATAATAACGGGGGCTTTAGTTTAAGAAAACACAATGAAATATCATAACTAAGTTTTTAGGTTAAGGAGGTTAATCTTTGATTACTGCTATACTCTTACTCTCTGCATTGTTTTTTATAATGTTAAAAATCCAAAATCGAGTTCAAGAAAACAGTTCGAAAAAAATTATCAAGTACAAATTCTTATTGCATTTTTTACGGCCAGCAGTATATCAATAATTGTTTTGTTCCTTGATCCAGGCAGTGTAGAAATTAGGTTCACATTATTAGGCATGGGTATTATATCGATATTGGCTAACCTGAATGCGGCTATATCTATTTACATGCAACAAAAGAAGATATCATGAAGCTGAGTTTTGTAGAAAAGGGGGATTTTGCTTAATATAAACAAAAAACTAGAAGTCATTTTGTATGGGTAATATCATCACTAAACTTAAACATAGCCAAAAAACCGACGATCTCATTAAGAGATGGTCGGTTTTTGGGTTATCTTATGCTTGAGTATTCTTTTTAGTCAATCGTTTTCCAATGGTTACGGCAAGCCCTGCGAGGAAAAGAAGTAATCCATTGCCTACGATAACAAGACCTACGAATGCTCCATACATCGCTCCTCCTGCGCCACTCGACGGTACCAGAATGGCACCTGTTAAAAAGCCAAGTATAACACCTGCAATTGCCAGTAGAAGACCGGAACTCCATAAATGTAAACGTCCATTTCTATACCACTTAATGGTGTAAACGTTTACCAGGATTAAAAAAATAAAAAGAAGTATAGTAAGAGCTCCATCTAAATCCTTCATGCAGTCCCTCCTAAAATAAATTCTTATGTTTAATATATGGCATATTGGAATATTTTACAAAAAATATTTGTGCTGTCCTAAATAATCAGATACGCATGCCGCATAAGAATATTCTTCAGATGATCTTGATTTAATGTCTTAATGAAACGGGGACGATTGTTGAATTTGTATGTTCGGCATTTAACTAACTTCCGCATTTATCTAATGAGCTTTATATCGTAGGAAAAAGAAAATTGTAAAAACACTGACATAATTTTTGGAATACATTACCATTATACGTACAACAGTGAAAGGAGTGACTGGTATTGAAAAAACCCGAAGTAGTCTTAAATGTCTTTTCTTCTATTGATGGGAAAATTACAACTGCTCCGAAAAGGGATGTAGCGGAATGGACAGCAGCAGGTATTGATGGAGAAGCCCACGAAGTAACGCATCAACTATACGACGAGTTAGATTGTGATGGTTTAGTTTCAGGTAGCGAAAGTTTAATCGTATGGGGCGCGAATGGTGTAGAGCTGGAGGAACCCATTTATGAGCCGAAAAAATCAAAAGCTTATATTGTATTTGATGGGCGAGGGCGCATAGATTGGTATCAAACAGAGGGGTTATTAGTAGTTACTAGGGAAGATGTTTCGAAAAAGTATATTCAACAATTAGAAGAGAAGGGTATTACCTATATTTCAGCAGGCACCGGTGCTCACATAGATTTACCTCTAGCTCTACATGAATTATATGAGTTAGGATACAGAAGATTGGGGCTTAGTGGTGGCGGAGTAATAAATGGAGCGTTCTTAAGGCAAGGTCTAATAGATGAAATAAGTTTAGTTATTGCCCCTTTAGCGATAGGAGGTACGACTACACCCTCGATCTTCGACTCAGAGGATTTGAAAGAATTAAATGATGTGACCAGGATCGAACTAAAAAATATGAAAACTGTTGGTAATGGATCCATTTGGCTTCACTATGAAGTAATGAAATAAAAAATGAGAAGGCTTATCGATTATACAAGAAACTGGGATATTCAAATACGAGAATCACGATGGAGAAAACCTTATAAGTAAATGGTTAAATCCGAGAGACGTATGACTAAAAATTCCACATATATTGAAATCAATTCTTCAAGTGTAGGGGACGAACCCTTAATAAAAAGGTTCGCCTCCTTTAAATATTATTGGGGCAGATAGTTAAGGATTCTTTTCTTTAATGATACTAGTCCTTTTAAAAAAACAATTGTATGAATACCATATAGGAAATGGTGCCGACGGCAATGGATAGAAGCATATTTTTTCTCCAGAAATGAATCATGGCTATAATGGCTATAGAAATGATTTCTGGAATGCCACGGGTCCCTGAATAAAATGTTACATCCCTTAAGCAATAAATGACTAAAAAACCAAAAACGGCAGAGGGTAAAACTTTTCCAAGATACTGGACATAATCAGGAGTAGGTCTACTTGATGAAAAAATAATAAAAGGAAGGAATCTTGTAAACATGGTTACTAAAACAATAACTCCTAAAGTCAGGATTTCTTGTGTCATCGTCATTGTTCAAGTACCTCCCTTTTCTTTGGACTTTTTTTCATAAGTATAAGCGTACTTAAGATAACTACCAATGAAGGCAATATGAAATGATCTGGTCCTAATAACACTAGACATAAGAGGGAGCCGCCTATTCCTACAATCGAACTTTGGTGATTTTCCTCTTGTAACCACTGATCTAAAAATATAACGGTGAACAATGCCGTCATGACAAACTCCAGACCTTCTGTATTAAACGTAATATATGCCCCAAATAAACCTCCGATTGTTGCTCCTAATACCCAATAAATATGATTGAGGAGAGTCACAAAAAACATAAACCATCCTTTATCAATGTGTTTAGGTATCTTGGCGGTACTGTTAATGGCAAACGATTCATCGCACATCCCAAATATCAAATAATATTTCTTAGCACCGGTAGCGTTATACTTATCTAAAAGAGACACCCCGTAAAACAAATGCCGGGAGTTTAATATAAGAGTTAAAAAAGCTGCATTTATTGGATTAAATGCGACAAGCAACAAATGCCCGGCTACAAATTCCATAGATCCTGCAAAGATTAGTAAGCTCATTAATGTTGCGTATAGTGGGTGAAATCCTAATGATTGCATGAATATTCCATAGGCAGCTCCTACAAACATAAAGCCTGTCAATATAGGGATTGTCTTTGGAAAAGCTGCTTTAAATGCCGAATACAACATATCTTTCCTTTGCATATTTTCACTTCCTTAGCTTGGCTTTATATAATTTATATCACGGTAAGTATTTGCAACAAACACTATAATTGTATGGATTACAATAAAATCTTTGTGAAAGAAGTGATCGATTGGTTAAGAAGTTGTGGTTATACTGAGGAGATAGTAAGATATTCAATAACAAAAACATACAATTAAATTAATTGTATGTAGAGCGAGGTTATTTGTTATGCCTATTAATTCATTCGATCAATATCCGATGTCCTGGAAACCGGAAAAGTCCTCCTTGAAACGACCCATTTACCTTTCATTAGCTGATTTGTTGGAGAAAGACATCGTTCGTGGACATCTAACTCCTGGTACTAAACTTCCGCCTCAGCGTGAACTTGCAGATTTTCTGGATATCAATTTCACTACTATTACGCGTGCGTATAAACTGTGTGAAAAGAAGGGGTTAATTTTTGCGATCACAGGAAAGGGTACTTTTATCTCTCCAAATGCTGCGAGGACTATAACCATTTCCAAAGAGGCCGGTTATTCAGATATCGACCTTGCTTTTGGTGCTACATTTGAACAAACAAACTTCATGGTTGTAGATACCATACAAGAGGTTGCATCAAAAAAAAGTGTGGAAGAGCTGCTCAATTATGATCACCCAGCTGGGTTGCCTCACCATAAAGCGGCGGCAATAAAGTGGCTGAAACCACTAAATATTGAGGCAAGTACAAATCAATTGGCAATCGTATCCGGGGCACAGAGTGCGTTAGCGATATCTCTATCCAGCCTTTTTGAGCCGGGAAATCGGATCGTAACTGACTTTTTCACTTATGCAAATTTCATTCAATTGGCCCAGATGTATCACATTCAACTGATCCCTATACAGGCAGATGCAGATGGGATGTCAGCCGGTGACCTCGATAAAATATGTTCTAAAACAAATATTCATGGGGTTTTTCTAATGCCGTCTGGTTGTAATCCAACAGCACATATGATTTCTGATCATAGGAAAAAGGAACTCGCGGAGGTCATTAAAAAGCACCGGCTCATTCTCATAGAGGACGAGATTAACGCATTATTCATTGCGGAGGAACTGGATGATTACAAGCAACCCATGTTTAATCTATTGCCTGAGCAAACCGTTTATATTAACAGTACATCGAAGACCATCTGCTCCGGGTTGAGGGTAGCCCACATGATCTTTGGGGAAAGTCTGTCTAAAAAAATAGTGGAGGGCATTTATAATATAAATACAAAACCCTCTTCTCTTGATATAGAGGTTGTTTCACAACTGATTCTTACAGGGAAAGCTCATTCTATTTTCAAACAAAAAAAGTCGTTACTAAAAGAAGCGAATGAAATATATAACTCCTATTTTCCTATAAGTAATGAATACGAAAACCCGTTAAGTTATTTTCGTTGGCTGCCAATTCATAGTAAAGCACCCGGCCTTCAAGTGGAGGAGGAAATAAAAAAGAAGCAAGTTTATGTTTTTCATTCGGATCGGTTTATCAGTGGTGGACAAACTTCCGATAAGAAGTACCTGAGAATTTCTATGGCTGCCACAAATTCCTTTGAAGAATTGAAGGAGGGTTTAGACAGACTTAAAATCCATCTTGGCCATCTGGATTAGTTTATTTACTTTATACTTTCTAAGTAGGGGCGAAAATATTGGTATTTTAAAAATTATCTCGAAGATATAGTGAAAGAGGAGAAGGCTATGATCTTCACGGCTCATTCAGAAAACGAAGCAATTAAGGAATATCATAATAACGACCAACCTAACCTTGCCTATTCCACAACACTTAATAATAAATGGTTATGGAGTAAGGCAGGAGGGTACCCGTTCGATAAATGGAGTGCAAACCTTGTTGGAGAACCCTATTTATGGTGTGGAACTAAACAGAAGCTCAGGAAGGATATCTCAACCTTCTGAGCTTCTGCTTTATTTCATATTTGTTTGGAATAGTTATTTTTCTGTTCGTAGTGCCTGCAAAAGAATCTGTTTATGCTGAGGGGCCAATTCTTTTAATTGGTCCACTGTACAACACCCTGTAAAGTATTGAATCACAAGACCATCAACGAAAGCGATCAGTATAGAAGCGCCTTGCCCGTCTTGAATAACTGGGTATTCTTTGTCAGAGTCAAGCTCTTCCAATTTATCCTGCACATGATCGACCATTTCATTGAAAGCACCACTAAATGTCGTTTCATAGATTTCACCTTGGGTGTAACGGCTCATCACAGCTTTGATTGTTTCTATATTTTGATCATTATAATCCCAGGAATCGTACAAAAATTGTTCAACGAATGCATCTACACTCTTGGCCTCATTACCTCTGACTGCTTTTACATAATCATCCTCAAGCCCTTTCAATAATTCGTCCATATTTCTATGTGAAATTCGATGTTCCATTTGATGCATCCTCCTCATGTGGTTTTACTATTCCTTTCCTACCCCTCACAATCCTCTATTATTCATATTTTCTAAAACTCTTGCTTTTTATTTCGGTATGATTAATGATCCCCTCCAACGTTAACGCTGTGCTATTTACATTGGCAGATGATGGTATAATGACAAAAAAGAGGGGGTGCACGGATGAGTGAAGAGAAAAAAGTAACTTTTATGCTGCCTGATCAACAAAAACAGGCATCAGCCGCAGATACTACAAGCGAAAAGTATTTAGAATTTCTACCGGATGAACTGACGGAATTGGTCAATTCTTTTAATGGCTTTGAGCTTGATACGATTGAATTACACGTGACAGGGGCCCTTGATTCTGGATGAGCGACCAAGCTGTTTGTAGATTTTTCAGGAGAAGCAGGCATGAAGTTTACGTTGAAGAAAAAGGACTAGAAAAAAGAATAAAGGAGAAAGTGGGGGCGTCTATTCCTTTATTTAAACGGGATTATTTATGAGGATCTCTGCCTATCTCTACCTACCTTTGCCTATGTGGTAACGAGCATGGGTCAGGCTGATCGATTTCTTTACTCTTATTCATATAGTTAAGATGAAGATTGACGGTACCAAATGATACGCCAGTTTCCAAAGGAGAAATAGAGATGGTTAAGGTGTTCAGTTATGTTAGGTTCTTCTTATTTATGAGTGTTGGACTTTCATTATGGCAGTTATGGTTCTCATCATTTAACCCTGTAGAGACCGTTGCTTTCTCTTTTTTTATGACTTTTTTCAAATGTTTGTACGAGGTGACTTGGGAAAGAAACACAGATGGTGCTGATTAATCTTGAAATGAAAGCTTTAGCTGAAGAGAGCGATTCTTCCATCAGGGGTGAATCGCCCTTTTTATTTGCTTGGGAAAGTTTGTGAGGTCATTTTTGAGGTAATAGAAGCTCTAAGCGGCCAGGGTATGTTTTCTATCCATAAGGGCTTGATAAAAGGGAGTGTTCTTTGGTGAAATGGAAGTTCATTTTCTATCCGATCATTGCTGGATTACTAGGCGTGATGTTTACGTATATGTTGGACGGATTTACAGTCGATTGGCCGTCTTTTATCGGAATTTTTATAGGAGTTTCAATAAGTCAGTTCATTTTTATGTTTTGGCGTAAAGACGATAACAGTTATTCAGATAGGAAGTAGCTTTATTTTTAATGTTCTTATTACATAAATAGTAGGTATCAAAGTACTATGATAAGGAGACAAACCCATATAATGCATTTATTCTGCCTGAAGGAAATGCTGCTCATATTTGCATTCCCTCGTGTTATACATGTGATTGATCGTCTCGTTTGAGTGTTTTTTATCTAACCAATTTCTTAACGTTTGTAGGTAAACGTTAGAAACTTAATGTCACTTGAACAATTATCTATATAGAACCTTATCACTTTGGGCAAAATGAGAAAGAGGTGATGATATGGATAAAGATGAATTAAAACTCACATCTGCTGAAATAGGAACATTGTGGGGACAGTACGTAAATGGAACGGCCATTGATATTGTCAATAAATATATGCTGTCCACCATAGAAGATGAGGAGATTAAAGTAATCTTTGAAGATGCAATAAAAATTTCAGAAAATCAAAAGCAGCAAATAGCACGGTTTATTGACAACGAAGGATTCCCAATTCCCGTTGGATTTTCAGAATCCGACCTTAATGAAGGCACCAATCGATTGTTTTCTGACATCTTCTGTTTACACTATTTGCATATTATGACGTTGCACGGTTTAATCGGGCATACGACATCACTTAGTTCTTCTGTTAGAAAGGATCTCAGACACTTCTATGAATCATGCAGTAATGATGCTATAACCATGTATCAGCGAACGACTGAATTACTATTGGAGAAGGGGCATTTTCAGAGGGACCCTTACTTTTACCCTGATGAAAAACCTGAATTTGTTTCAGGTCAATCTTTTATTAATGGATTTTCAAGTGATAAACGCCCTTTAGCTGCAACAGAAATCGTTGCTCTATCCCTTAATATAAAGAAAAAAATATTGGAAAAGTCACTTTCTATAGGATTTAGCCAAGTGGCCCAATCAAAAGATGTTAGAAAATTTTTAGAGAGTATGCAAAATGCATCCAACAAACAAATTCAATCATTAGGTAATATCTTGAAAGGAGATAACTTACCTGTTCCAATGTCATGGGAGTCAGAGGTTACTTCTTCACAGGATTCGCCCTTTTCAGACAAGTTAATGTTGTACCACATGGGTTTCTTATTACAATCTGCCCAATCCTACCATGGTTCAGGTCTGGCATCAGCAATGCGAGTAGATCTCGTAACCACTTATGAAAAAATCATATTAAAAAATATAATGATTACAAAAGAGTGGTTTAATTTAATGACCAAAAATAATTGGTTGGAACAGCCACCACTTGCCCCGAATAGAAAGGAAATAGCAAAAGATAAGTAAATAGAGCTGCTGATAGAAAAGGCTTAGCAAATTAGGTGAATTTATGGGAATTGGTTATTCTGAAAAAAGTAAGAAATTAGAAGTTTTATTATGGAGTATTGCTTTGCCGGGCTTTGGGCAATTGTTAAATGGAAAATATATAAAAGGAATATTCCTAGTCATCTTAGAAATCCTGGTTAATATCATGGGGAACTTTAATAAAATCATTATTTTAAGTTTTAATTTTAAGATTGAAGAAGCAATCGCTGAAACCAATTATTTGTGGCTCATGTTTTATCCGTGTTTATACTTCTTTTCTATTTGGGATGCATATAAGGATGCGGGTGGGGGAATGGACAAACCCTTTGCCTATTTGCCTCTTGTATTCTCGGCCTATTTTGTAACAACAGGCCTAATATTTTCATCCGAATTCACATTTTTTGGATACTTATTTGGCCCGATATGGCTGCCTATGTTATTTTTGCCAATTGGCTTAGGGATAGGGGTGATCCTAAGGCGGGTATTATTAAAAAAATATTCAAAGGAAACCATCTAAACATTCACTCTCTTGATGGGAAAATTACAGTTTCGAATCTCAGACAAAAGAGAGGTAAGTGGAAGTGGAGAAATCAACGCCTGCTTAAAAAAGATCAGTCGTATAGGGACAACTATTTCTCCTTAAGAATAAATGGGTTTCACTTCTATATAGAGTACTGAAGTTGCTATACTTGAGACAACTCTATTTATGAAGGGGAGAGGCAGATGACGAAACAAACCATTGGGTTCATCGGCGCAGGTGTGATGGGGAAAAGCATGGCACGCAACTTGATGAAGGCTGGATATGAGCTGAACGTATTTACGCGTACGAAAGAAAAAGCGAACGACCTTTTAGCCGAAGGGGCGAACTGGAAGGAAAGTGTGGCCGGTTTATCGGTGCATTCCGATATCATCATTACGATTGTCGGATATCCAAGCGATGTGAAAGAAGTATATTTCGGTGGCGATGGGATTTTAGAAAATGCCAAGCCAGGTTCCTATGTCATCGATATGACGACGTCTTCACCTGACTTGGCACAGGAGATCGCCGAAAAAGCCGAAGCGGCGGATATTTATGCGTATGATGCTCCTGTATCCGGCGGGGATGTTGGAGCAAGAAGTGGGAAGCTCACCATCATGGTCGGCGGCAGTCAAGAGCCGTTTGACGATATCCTTCCTGTTTTCCAAGCGATGGGTGAGAACATCGTCCTCCAGGGCGAAGCGGGAGCCGGTCAGCATACGAAAATGAGTAACCAAATCGCGATTGCTTCCGGCATGATGGGGGTTTGTGAGGCTATTACATATGCCGAAAAAGCCGGTCTCGATCCGAAAAAAGTGTTAAGCAGTATTGAATTCGGTGCCGCTGGCAGCTGGTCCCTGTCTAATCTTGGACCTCGAATGATTGACGGGAACTTTGATCCAGGGTTTTATGTGAAGCATTTTATAAAAGATATGAAGATCGCCATTGATTCAGCGGAGAACATGCAGATCCCGGTTCCTGGATTGAAACTTGCCAAACAGTTATATGAGGAATTGAGTGAAGCTGGTGGAGATAATGATGGGACGCAGGCGTTGTATAAGTACTATCAAATGATGACACCTGTCTCATAGAAAAAAGCGACCGGACGCGGTCGCTTTATTTTTTGTATTGAAGGATTTTTAGTATGGACTCGAAACAGGTGGTCCGGTAATAGTCGTGCAGTTGAGCATCGTCTCTCATCAACCATTGAATCAAGCTCCCATCAATCATACAGCGGATGCTGATGGCCGCTTGTTCCACATCACCGACTTCAAAGATCTCTTCTTCCAGCCCTTGATGGATGATTTCTCTGCCGATGGACCAACAGTTTTCGTAGAATTTTTGGTTGATCTCTTTATACGAATCGTTATTTTTCACTTGGGATAAAAAGTCCAGGTACACACGATAGAAGTTTTTATTTTCTTCTGGACTGATGAACACACGGTTTATATAGGCTTCAAGCTTCCCAATGGCTGTCTCCTGCTCACTGATGGATGCGGCTTCTTTTTCATAAATGCGTGTCGTAATCCATTCAAACAATTGCGTGAAGACATCGGATTTATTTTTAAAATAATAGTTGGTGACCCCTTTGCTGACATCCGCATAATCGGCGATGTCCTGTAAGGTGACGGATTCATAGCCTTTTTCAGTTGCGGCTTGGAAGGCGGCTTTCAATATCTGCTTACGTCTCTGTTCTGCTTTTTTTGCCATATTCAGTACAACCTCCATAGGATATTCCTTTCCATTATACAAGAAACGGGGGAAGTACACGAATGTTTTATACTGACTGGTCAAAATAAATTGACCGGTCAGTATAAAATGATTTATGATAGATTCATAAGCTATTAAATGACTATTCGGAAGGGGAAATGTACCGATGACCAAAGAATTCAAAGCTCTAGTGGTGAATAAGACGGACGAAGATTTTTCAGTGAATGTAGAATCGTTATCTTTCAATGATCTGCCAGAAGGGGATGTGACGATTCGTGTCCACTATTCCAGCGTCAACTATAAAGATGGATTAGCAAGTATTCCGAACGGAAAAATTGTTCAATCGTATCCTTTTGTACCTGGCATCGACCTTGCCGGTACTGTCGTTTCATCGGATGATGATCGCTACCAGGAAGGGGACGACGTGGTTGTCACAAGCTATGAACTGGGTGTGTCTCATTATGGTGGATACAGCGAATACGCTCGAGTGCCAGGGGATTGGGTCGTACCATTGCCGGAGAATATGTCCTTGAAGGAAGCGATGGCGTTTGGCACGGCAGGATTCACGGCAGCGCTCTCTGTCCACCGTCTCGAAGAAAGCGGCGTCACACCGGAAGACGGAACAATTCTTGTAACTGGAGCTACAGGTGGTGTCGGCAGTATGGCTGTTTCAATGCTTGCAAAACGTGGGTACCATGTGACAGCTAGTACAGGAAAAGAGTCGGAACACGAATATTTGAAAACGTTAGGTGCAGAAGAAATCATATCCCGGGAAGAAGTGACACCAGAGAAGATCCGCCCGATCGGTAAGCAGAAGTGGGCAGGTGTGGTCGATCCTGTGGGAGGAAAAACATTGGCATCTGTCCTGAGCAATACGAAATATGGCGGGGCCGTTGCTGTCAGTGGATTAACGGCCGGGGTTGAAGTACCGACAACGGTCTTCCCTTTCATCCTTAGAGGTGTGAATCTGCTCGGTATTGATTCCGTTTATTGTCCTAAAGACTTGAGGGAGAAGTTATGGAAGCGGATGGCTGCGGATTTGAAGCCGGATGATTTAGGAGAAATCGAAAATGAAGTTACTCTAAAAGAGCTTCCTGATACCTTGTCAGATATTCTACAAGGAAAGGTGAGAGGAAGAACGGTTGTGAACATCCTTTCATAAATGGCCAGCAGGGAGGCGTCTTCTTTTAAGCTTAGAAAAAGTAAAAGCATTCATCAAACCATGTGGAAAGCGTAACCTCTCAAAGGGTTACGCTTTTTTCATAAACCTTGAGTATTTTGAAAGCGTTTGAAATAATTGAAAGGTACATAATGAAATCGATGTAGTATGGATGAAAGGATGTTTTTATATGAGTTCTGCGTCATTGTCCAACAAAGAACGAGCGGTTTCTTTTCTGAAGCAGGTGGCAGATGGAGAGGTAAGGGACGCCTATCAAACATATATCTCTTCTGGTTTTTCCCATCACAATCCTTACTTCCAGGGGGATAAAGGTTCACTGATGAGGGCAATGGAAGAGGACGCATCCAAGAACCCTCATAAAACGCTTGAGGTCCATCGTGCGATTGAAGAAAAAGATTTTGTTGTCGTCCATTCCCACATTAAACAAAACCAGGAAGACACGGGAGCAGCCGTAGTCCATATGATGCGCTTTGACAACGGGAAAATCATTGAGTTGTGGGATATCGGCCAGCCGATTCCAGAAGACACACCGAATGAAAATGGCGCTTTCTAAGTACGATTGTCGTTGGGATGAGAGAAAGGAATGTTCAAGAGACTGATCCGTATAAGTGAAGGTGAAAGGTATGGAGAAATTAAAGTGGATCGATCATGAGCTGAAAGTGAAATATGGCGCAGAAGAAGTTCTTTTGCTGCCAAAAGAATATCAGTTGCTGCAATATTTATGGGAACGACCTTTTCAAGTGTTTTCCAGGGAGGATTTGCTTGATGCTGTATGGTCTATGGAAAATCCGACGGACCGGACCATCGATGACCATATTTACCGGCTCCGGAAAAAGCTGAGGCCGTTAGCCTCTCTCTTAAGCATCTCCACGGTCAGGGGGAAGGGGTATTTGTTGAAAGTGGAGGAGCAAGTTCATCAAAGCCCCCTCGCCGAAGACCAGGATGTTGCCTCAAGTGCGAAAGTGCTTTTTCACAAATACCATCTCTACGGTCAGGGGAAAGCATTGAAGGTGCTTGAGGAAAACCAGGATATTTTCGGTTTTGAACTCGACGTCGAACACCAATGTTATCTTCACTTCATGAAGGGTGATTTTGAGTGGTTCCTGAAGGATGAACGTTCGTTTTGGGATACCTGTTACTATTTGATGCATATCTATTCCTACATTCAACCAGATAAAGAGAAAAGCCTGCATTATTTCACTAAAGCGTTGGCTGAAGAGAAGCTGCCGGGTGCCCATAGGACAGAAATAAGATTGTTGAACCGATTGAGTCTCTTGATCTTCACTAAGAGGCTTTCTGAAGCAGAAAACCAGCTCAGCGCTTCGAAGAAAGAAATCGATGATCGAGGGTTGCACAACTTGTATCCTTTGACTCTATTAACAGAACTCTACCTTGTATTCTTGCAAAACGATAAGCCGGCTATAGAGAAAAAGATGAAGGAAGTGGGAGAGACACTTGAGAAGTACCCTTTCTCTCGGGAGCAAGCGACTTTTTTGATTATGCAGGGGATCCACTGCTTTTGGAATCATGAAGAAGACAAAGCGGATCGTTTCTTTCAAGAGGGATTTAAGCTTTTTAAGGAAGCCAAATATATTCCAGGACTTATGATCAGTCTGAACGTCATCCTCTTTTTCATCCAGGAATTCCGATCAGAGAGTGATTTATTCTCTATATACCAGGAGATGTGGCGGGACCTCGCTTTTGAATACCGATTTTCTGAGTTGAAGAGTCAGATCGAATACCAACTGGATGTTCATTTGAACAGAAAAAAATAGGAGCCTCTGATACTCCTCTGATATTTCTCCGTTATGCTTTTTAAAAGAGAACGGGGAGGTATTAAAATGAAACATTCACTTTGGGGAAACAGGAATTTTGTTACGTTCTTTTCAGCCAATGCGCTGTCCAATTTGGGGAATTGGTTTGACTTTGTAGCTGTGTTGATTTTATTTCGGTATACGTGGCAGGCGGATCCTTTACTGATTGCGTTGATCCCTGTCATGTATGCGATTCCCAGCATATTGCTTGGCCAGTTTGCTGGTGTTTTTGCGGATCGTAAGGATAAGCTGAAAATCCTCATTTATTCCGATTGGATCCGAGGTGTCCTGACGCTGGTGCTCGTTTTCACTCCTTTCCCATTTCTTGCACTGGCATTAATTTTCCTGAGGAATACGGCGGGGGCGATCAGTCTACCTGCCCAGCAGGGACTGGTGAGGAGGATTGTGGAGGAAGAGGACATCATGAAGGCGGTAACGATGAACGGCAGCTTGTTTCAACTTGTGAAAGTGGTGGGGCCTTTGATCGGCGGCTCCCTGACCGCTGCTTTCTCACCATCTTTTTCAATAGCGATCAATAGTGCTTCTTTTCTCCTTTCCGGAGTGATCCTTCTGTTCATTCGTCCGAAGGAGCAGGAGGCGAATGAGCAGAAAGAAAAGCAAGGGGAGGAGGTTGGATTTTGGACATCGTGGAAGGAAGGCTGGAGCTTCGTACTGAAAAGCCGGATTCTGACGGCCAGCCTCTTATACGGTATCGTCACCACTTTGACCATCCAGATGATTGATGCCCAGTTCGTCACCTTATTCAGCGAGGTCTTTCCTGAAAGAGCGGAGCTTACCGGCTGGGTCATTTCCGCGATCGGGATCGGTTCGCTTCTTGTTGTCCTCGCCTTAAACAAATTGGATGGTATCAAAAAATACGGGTGGTTCTTCGGGACAGCGAGCCTTCTCATCGGTGTCATGACCGGTGGTTTCGGCTTTCTGAACGCTTCTACCTTTCTATTTATCGTCATCGTGCTCGGCTTGTTAGGAGGAATCGGGAATGGCCTCGCTTTTACTGCCGTGAACTATCTGATTCAGAAAGAGCCCCCGAAAGAAGCTATTGGGAGGGTATCGGGCATTGTCGACTCCACCTTGAGTCTGTTGTTTATCATCGGTCCGTTACTAGGCGGTCTGCTCATTCATCAGTTGGGTGTAACAATGGCGTTTAGAATGATAGGTTTCTGCCTATTGGGTGTCGGCTTCGTAGGGATTGTCTTCCAGAACCTGATATGGAAGCGGGCCCGGCGCGATGCGAATGAGCATGTAAGGAGGAGAGAGATGCAAGCGAATTCCAACGCTTGAATCCTTAGAGAGATTTTCCAAAAGGAGGGAATCTCTCTTTTTTTATCAAAGAGTGTTGTTTTAGAAAGAATCCTTTGAAATAATTAAATGGAATAGCAGGGCTTGTCAGAGAATGCGTCTTTAAAAAATGATCTCATGGTGAATTTTGAAAGGGGATACATAACCTTGAATACAAAATACTTAGACTTACTTGCTCAAAAATACGATAGCGAAGAAAAAGTCGTCACTGAAATTATCAATCTGAAAGCGATCCTTAACCTGCCAAAAGGAACCGAGCATTTCGTGAGTGACCTTCATGGGGAATACCAAGCATTTCAACATGTGTTGAGAAATGGCTCAGGGAGAGTCAAAGAGAAAATCAGGGATCTTTTTGAAGATGAATTGACGGAGAGGGAATTGGATGAATTCGCGACACTCGTGTTTTATCCGGAAGAAAAAATCAAGCTGATCAAGAACGGTTTTGACAATAATGAAGAGCTGGAAAAATGGTACACGCACACGATCGACCGGATGATCAAGCTCATTTCCTATGCTTCCTCCAAGTACACGCGTTCCAAGTTACGTAAAGCCCTGCCGACTCAGTTCGTTTATATCATAGAAGAACTTCTCTATAAAACGGATGACATTACAAATAAAGAATCGTACTATAAAAAAATCGTCCAGCAGGTTATTTCTCTTGGACAGGCGGACAAGCTCATCAGCGGTCTTGCTTACGCTACACAAAAACTGGTCGTGGACCACCTTCACGTCGTCGGGGATATTTACGACCGGGGACCGGAGCCGGATAAAATCATGGAAACACTCATCCATTATCCATCGGTCGATATCCAGTGGGGCAATCATGATGTTCTATGGATCGGTGCTTTTGCCGGATCGAAGGTGTGTCTTGCCAATATCCTGCGCATTTGCGCCCGCTACAACAATTTGGAAATCATTGAAGATGCGTATGGCATCAATTTAAGGCCGCTGCTCAATCTTGCTGAGAAATATTATGGCGATCATGCTGCCTTCAGATCTAAAATCCATACTGATGACAAACCATCAGATCATGAGCAGCTGCAGATTACGAAAATGCATCAGGCGATCGCGATGATTCAGTTCAAACTCGAGAGTTCGATCATTAAGAGGCGGCCGTATTTCCATATGTCTGAGCGTTTGCTGCTTGAAAAAGTGGATTATGACCGCGAAGAAATCACGCTTCACGGAAAAACGTATCCTCTTGAAAATCCGTGCTTTGCAACGATCGATCCTGAAGACCCAAATCGTCTCCTGGAGGAAGAGGAGAAGGTGATCGAAAAGCTGCTCTTTTCCATCCAGCATTCGGAGAAGCTTGCAAGACATATGAAATTCCTTATGAAAAAGGGCAGCCTTTATTTGAAATACAACGGCAACTTGTTGATTCACGGGTGTATCCCGGTTGATGAAGAAGGAAATATGGAGAAAATGACGATTGAAGACAAGTCCTATGCCGGGCGTGAGCTGCTCGATATTTTTGAGCACTATCTACGTCATTCGTTTGCGAATCCAAAAGAAACCGATGACTTGGCGACAGATATGGTTTGGTATTTATGGACAGGTCAATTTTCTTCCCTGTTCGGGAAAAGGGAAATGACGACGTTCGAGCGCTACTTCATCACTGATAAAACCACACACAAAGAGAGAAAAAACCCATACTATTATTTGCGGGAAGATGAAGAAGTCTGCCGTAAAATTCTTGCTGAATTCGACTTGAATCCAGACCAGGGCCATATCATCAATGGACATACGCCTGTGAAAGAAATCGAGGGAGAAAACCCGATTAAAGCAGGCGGAAAGATGGTCGTCATCGATGGAGGATTTTCGAAAGCCTATCAATCGACGACAGGCATTGCTGGGTACACTCTATTGTATAACTCTTTCGGCATGCAGCTTGTCGCCCATAAGCGCTTCAACTCGAAGGAAGAAGTCCTGCGGGATGGAACGGATGTTTTATCTGTGAAGCGATTGGTAGATAAGGAGCTTGAGAGGAAGAAGGTTTTAGAGACGAATGTAGGGGAAGAACTGCTGCAGGAGATTTATATTTTAAACAGCTTGATGGAATACAAGTATATGAAATAAGGCGATGTAAAAAGGACGATGGCTCTTCATTGAGCCATCGTCCTTTTTTAGGTTTCATCTTTGTCAGGCGGCCGTCCATGAGAAGTTTCATATGATGGACAGAATCAGCGATGGTCTACCACTTAATGCTGCAGCCGACAATGATCAATAGAATGAACAATACCACAATCAAAACAAAATTGTTTCGACGTGGACGACAGTGATACATAGGAGCGGACGGCATGTGAGGCATATTCGCACCCATATATGGCGCGTTTACATTTGCACCCATCGTGTACGGAGCATTAACATTTTCCATGTGAAAACATCCCTTTCGTTTTGTTTCTTTGTCACTATATTGTACTCGCCTAACAGAAAGTTGAGCCCGTCAACCTTAAAAATGGGTGCATGTCACGAGTACACAAAACAGGGATTTTCAATACTTAGGCTTATAGATCAGCTCATATAGGTAATGCCTGAACGATACTGATGTCTTGTTGTGGTGGACGATGAATGGCCTCGTTTTCTGAATCGTACGACCGGCAGAGAATCTGGCTAATGGTTGGAAAGACGGGCGTGTGATCAAGCTCGTCAAATAAGCCGACTGCTGACTGTTTTCCTTCCTTTTCGTATTCAGGCCTTCGATCATTTTTGCTTCTGTCCGGATACTGAATCCATGACCGAAAAACTCGTCATTTCCCATCGCGATTGCGTTGACTCCCCGAAACCATGGAGTGGCCGGGTTCACATCAGGGTTGTTGAAATACACAACATCTCCCGGTATATAATGATTCACAAAATTTGAATACAACCCTAGATCATCATCGGTGTGCCAGCTGTATAAGTAGAGGTTTGGAAAGAGTGTGCTGAAGGAAGAATCGCCCATCGTTTTCAGGAGGCCGTGATAAAAGTTGATCACACAAGCGGTCGCACATTCGAATTTATACTGATCACTATTTTTGAAAATATCCTGGATCGCAGCAGCAGGGGAGGCCTGCCGTCGCAATAAAAAACCACCGGCTCTGGTCAGCTGCCAATAGTCAGGATTGCAGCGCGCTGTACGAAAAGTAGCAAAGGTTGACTCTCCATCGTTCATTTCTTTAGCACTAAGGATGATATTTTTTCTGCTTCTGACCTCAAATAGAAGCTCCTTTTCCGAAGAAAAAGAGTAGATGTTCGGAGTCTTTTGTAAAGCCTTTATGATTGTCGTCTCGATTTGATCTGGCTTCCACGAATCACTAGGTTGATACGGCATCCCGGATACCTGGATCATACGGATCCTCCTTTGCGAAGTGAAACATTTGTCCTTGTACCTATCCTATTCATGAGTGGAGGGGATGATGTGTAGAGGCTTTTCTCTAGTCTTTCATGGAATTAGTCTTTATAGGGGGGAGTCGCGCACAGGAAGAGTGAGACGCGCGCAGGGAAGGTGAGACGCGCGCAAGAAGAGTGAGACGCGCGCAGGAAGAGTGAGACGCGCGCAGGGAAGGTGAGACGCGCGCAGGAAGAGTGAGACGCGCGCAGGAAGAGTGAGACGCGCGCAGGAAGAGTGAGACGCGCGCAGGAAGAGTGAGACGCGCGCAAGAAGAGTGAGACGCGCGCAGGAAGAGTGAGACGCGCGCAGGAAGAGTGAGACGCGCGCAGGAAGAGTGAGACGCGCGCAGGAAGAGTGAGACGCGCGCAAGAAGCGGTGGACCGCACGCAAGAAATCCCGAACCGCGCACATGAAAAAAGGAGCCATGATTTCATGGCTCCTTACTCTTTGTACCGCAGCCAATCTCCTTTGATCACTTGATCAGAGAGCTGCAGTTCGCTTCTGGCTTTGCTTCTTCCTTTTTCACATGCCTGGTTGGATAAGGGGGTACCTTTTTCTGTATCAAGGCATTGTCCTTTGACATACATCGTAGATTCAGAGATGTAATTGCCGTTGCGGAAGGTGACGAAGGCGTCGTGTTCCCGGGTGAGCAGGTTCTCACTAAAGCTCATATAGTTCGCGCTCCGTTTTCCAAGAAGGTGTAGAACGGTCGCACGGATATCGATCTGGCCGGCGATTTCATCAAACACTTCTCCCTGTAATCCGGGAATATGGATCAGGACAGGGACGCGCTGGTTTTTGATGTGGGAAAAAGTCGTCTCTGGCTGGTCGAGCAGTTCGAATAGACCATCCTCATATTCCGTCGAAACCCCGTAATGATCTCCATAAAGGATGAACATCGTATTTTCATACATCTCTTGTTCTTGCAATTTCTCTATAAAGGTTTCAACGGACTGATCCAAGTAGTGGACCGTTGACAGATAGCGGTTTACGACGGGTTCTGAGGTCACGTCCGTTTCAAAGGTCTGATCCTCTTCATGGAGTAAAAAAGGGAAGTGGTTCGTCAACGTGATGAATTTGGCTAAATAAGGCGTGTCCAATTCCTTCAATGTAGGAATGGACTGCTCGAAGAAATGGTGATCCTCAAGACCATAGTTGATGGAGTTTTCTTCGGTGACCTTATAATCTCTTTCTGAAAAAAAGCGGTCATAGCCTAACGTGTCATACATTTCCGTCCGGTTCCAGAACGAACGCTCATTGCCGTGAAAAACGGCCGATTGGTAGTTTCCGAGAATCTCGGGAAGTCCGTGAAACGCATTGTCGGGACGGCGGACGAAGACGGAACCGCCGTCGAGCGGGTAGAGGCCGGTATCGATCATGAACTCGGCATCGGAACTTTTTCCCTGAGCGGTTTGTTCATAGAGGTTGGAAAAATAAAAGCTCTCGTTCTTGATTTTGTTTAAGAACGGGGTCACTTCCTGGCCATCAACTTCTAAGTCCAGTACAAAATTTTGTACGGATTCAAGCCCTATGAAAACGACATTCATTCCTTCAGCTTCCCCGAACCATTCGGTCATCTCCTTTTCCTGCTCCTTGACGTGTGCCTGCATCGGCTCCGCATCTCTAGGGTCTGACATCCATTTGAACAGCGGGGAGCGTATGGAATGTCCGACATCGAATAATTGATAGGTGAACAAACTCATTGTCTGCACAAATTGGGTGCGGTTGTAATTTTCCTTGAGAACATACGGCTTGTAGAGGAGGCCGGCCGCAAGCATGGTGATTGTCAAAAGACTTGCGACTCCAAGGTACCACTTTTTCGGGGGCAACTGGAATGTTTCTTTTTTGAACAACACCCAACCGACCACAAATATATCTAAAAATAAAAGTAGATCCCACGGGGAAAAAAGCTCCCACGTACTGCGGCTCAATCCGCCGACATTCCCGATTTGAAGCAGGATCGTCAAGGTCATGAAGTCTTCATAAAAACGATAGTACAGGAGGTGGGCATACATCCAGAACGTCGTGAGAAACAGGAGTGCAGGAGATACCCACTTCCTGTACCGGTCAGGTGTAAAAAGCGGCACGCTGAAAAGAAGCATCACAGGACCGATGATGGTCAGAATCATTAAAAGGTGTCCAGGCCAATGTATCGGCTGCAGCTGAAAACCGATGTACATAAGAAGGACGATTTTGACACAATAAAAGGCGATCAGTCCCGTGTACGCTTTCATGAAGAAATCCTTTTCTGTTCGGTCTCTTTCAAGCGTTTCATGGCATCAAGCAACCGGGTGATGTTCACATGAGAGACCGTTCCCATCAGGGCAATCTGCATCCAGTTCTGCTCTCGCAAATAGCTGCTTTCATAATTAACTAAAATCCCCTGCTTCTTTAACCGATCCCCATAGGTGACGGAAGTTTGCGTTGAAGGGAGAGCGATGGTGATGATTCCATTTGAGTACGTCTTATCACCAAGAACCGCCCAGCCTTGGTTTTCCAATTCCGACCGCAGCAGACCCATCCATTCTGCCTTCGCTGGTCCATCAAGCTCCAATGCTTTTTTCAAAGCAAAGAGAGCGTTTGATGAGTGGGTGAACGGTGTGCTTTTCTTGGATGTGTACAAGCCTAAGTCCAAATATCTTGGAATCGTAGAATTCGGGAACGGCTTGTGATTATGAAAGACGATGGCGAGGCCGGGATAAGAGCCAAGACCTTTCCCGCTCACACTTGAAGCCAGGTACACACCATCAAGGTCCACCTCATCGAGGCCGAGGGAGCTGCATGCATCGATACATAGGTGAACATCATAGTCGGCTGCTGCTTCTTTCAGTGCTCCAAGGTCATATAAATAGCCGGTGGACGTTTCGCAATGGACCGTCCATATCCAGCGAATGCTCGGGTGCTCATCCAACATGGAACGGACTTCTTCCATGGAGATGGCCGTGTTCCACTCTTTTTGGATGGTATGAAAAGGGAGGCCTGCTCTTTTGGCGTGGTCGATCAGCCGCTCTCCGAACTCTCCATTGGACAAAATCAGTCCGTCCCCTTCAAGCTGCTTGATTTGCTGGGCCACGACATCATTGGCAAGCGTCCCCGTTCCGACAAGGATGGAAGCGTGAGAGGCGTTCGCTTTCTCAGTTAACAGAGACTGTACATTGGTCATCATCTCCAAAAAATCATGGGAACGGTGCGATTGTGTCGCTCTGCTCAGTGACTGAGCCACATCTTCATCCATCGAAACAGGTCCGGATAAAAAAGAAATCGGCTCATATCGGGCGAGAATGCGTTGATACGCCTGTGTCGCCTTGACGAAATTCTCTTTCGTCAGCTTCATCGGCTGAAATGCAGCTTCTTTCGTCCCTACAGTATGGGCAAACGGTTCAAAGCCCAGCTTTCGATACAAGACGTGCTCGCGTTCGGTACCGGAAATGAGCGCGACATCAAATTTTTGTTTCAGGCAGTAGCTCGCCAGCTGGTCAATCATACCGAAAAAGGTCGTCCGCTTCCGGTATTCCTTTTTCACCGATAACAAACGAATTTCACAGGGAGTGGATTCCTCTTCCAAATAGTCATCAATATTCGGTAACTTATGATCGAGAGAAAAGGGACGCTCCCCCCGGACGGCAATCATGCCGATGACTTCCTTTTCCTTTTTTGCAATAATATATGTATTTTCATTATGAAATTTATCTGTAAGTCTGCGAGATTCGTTCTGGTTATGTTGGGGAATCTCTTCGACGAAGGTCGCGTAATTCAACTGATGGATTTGTTCGTATTCTTCTTCTGTTGAAGCCACTTTATAGATGAACGGTTGTTTCATAGATGTTCCTCCTCTTTCATGCTGCCTGGATGTACAGGGTATAGATGGGAAAGGACGACCAATCCATACCCAATCAAAAGTCCGAAGCTTACAGCCGGATTTCCTCGGAAAAAGGCACTGACCACAGGAATGATCATGGCGACTACCATCACTTTTGAAAAAGAGACGGGTAGGTATTTCGCGAGTAAAGCGGCTCCTCCAAAGATCAAAAGTCCCGGCCACTCCAGGACAAGTGTGCAGGCGAGATAGGCGACAACGCCCTTGCCGCCACACCCCTTCAGCCAAATCGACCAAATATGACCAGCCACCGCGGCAATGATCATCGCCGCAAGGATAACAGAAGAGATGCTTAGGTAAAGAGCAAGGCTGAGAGGAAGAATGGTTTTTAGTGCATCGATGACCACGGTCCAAATGAACGCCTGTTTACCCGCTACCCTTCCTGCATTCCTTGCCCCGCCTGTTCCACTTCCAAGCGTTGTAATATCTTTCTGGAGCTTATATTTCGTCATCACGTATGCGCCATTGATTCCAGCGAGCAAATAGCTGATGATCGGCCAAACCCACATGTCCCCACCCCTCATGGTTTCCAACATCTATCATACGATGCAGCCCTTCAAATCGTTTCATAACATGGAAAATTTATACGGTGACACCTGACATTTTACAATTATTTCAAAATGTCAGGTGGATGACAAAAGATTTGCTTTTCGGCAGCAGCCAGCTACTTTTTCTGGAAATATTCTTTATAATAGAAAGATAATAGTCGGGGAAAGGCGGATGCAGAAGGTCATTCCCTTTGACCTGAAAAGGAGGGGTTAATCGTGCCAACGATCAAGGACAAGTTAAAGTTATCGAAATATAAGAATCTGGCTGTCCTTCACCAGCCGGAAGACTATCATTTATTTGATGAGCAACCGACAACACTTTCCGAACATCATGATGCGATTTTCATTTTTGTGAAAAACCTGGAGGAGATGAAAGAACACTTGCAAACGCTTCTTGATCATGAGGGAGTTTTAACAGAGAAAGGCTATGTTTTCTTTGCCTATCCGAAAAAGGGAAATACCCGCTATGATACGTACATACACAGGGATGACATGTTTCCGGCATTGAGAATCGGGGAGGATAAGTACGTCGAAGGCAGTGACATCAAGTTTTCGCGTATGGTCAGTATGGATGACGTGTTCACGGTTGTCGGCATGAAGCGGGAGAAGAAAAAAGCACCGAAAACGACTCCACCCAGTCAGTGTGTCTCAGACTATGAACACAAGATAGAGGAAGTCGAAAACTTACTAAAGGATCATCCGTTCGAACAGGAATTTTACAGGAGCTTGACGCCAGGTTATAAACGCGATTGGGCGCGCCAGGTCTTTTCTGCGAAACAGCAATCGACTCGTGATAAACGGGCAAAACAGATGATTGAAGTCTTAGCTGAAGGATATAAATCACTGGATTTGTACCGTCGTAAGAAAAAATAGCTTAAAAAAAGACCAAACCCGTGGGGCTTGGTCTTTTCTTTATTAATGAGATAGGTGCTCAGCCTCACGCGTAAGGACAGAGGATTCGGATTTGTTTCCTTCTTTCAACAAGTAACCGATGACGGCGCCCATTAACGCGGGTAGGATCCAGCCGAGTCCGATTCCGTATAAGGGAAGGTGTGAGCTATAAAAGCTGCTGATGGACTCCATCAGAGGGTTGGCTGCACCTGGGATTGTTCCCAACAAAGCGTTATAGCCATCGATGGTACTGACGAAAAAGGTCAGCGTCATGGCTCCGGCATAGACCGTACGTTTATGCTGGAACAGTTTGGAGCTGAGCCCCAAAAGGATCAGGACGATCGCCATTGGGTATAAGAACATCAGCACAGGGATCGCGTACTGGATGATGTTTGTCAGACCGAAGTTTGCGATCATGAACGACATCAACGAAAGGAGCAGCACGAATGTTTTGTAGCTGATTTTCGGATAAACCGTATGGAAAAATTCACTACAGGCGATGATCAGTCCGATACTTGTTTTCAAACAGGCGAGGACAATGATGATGGCAAGTAAAATCGCTCCATAAGGACCGAAATAATGCTCGGCTACTGCAGCAAAGGTCAGACCGCCATTCTCAAGATTCCCGACGACAGAAACGCTGGAGGCGCCCATGTAAGCAATGAGTCCATAAATGAGCATCATGAGCACCATGGCGAAAATTCCTGATTTCCATGTGGTTTGGGCGATGGCCTTCGTATCAGTGATTCCCATATTACGAATCGCGGTGATGACGACAATTCCAAGCGCCAACCCACCGAGGGCATCCATCGTATTATAACCTTCTGTGAACCCTGTCATGAAAGGGACCGAAGCATAATCGCCAGTCGGGGCACCGAAACCACCCATCGGTTTGACGATGGTGGTGATGATGAGTATAGATAAAAACAGTAAGAAAGTCGGTGTTAAATATTTCCCGACGATATCCATGACTTTAGCTGAGTTCAGAGAAAAATAATAGACGAGTGCGAAAAAGATAAAACTGAACACCGCAAGCCATAGTTGAGTCTGGTCCGGATGGATGAATGGTTCAAATCCAACGACAAATGGGACGGTCGCTGTTCTTGGAATGGCGAAAAATGGACCGATCGTCAAATAGAGAATGACCGCAAAAGAGATCCCGAATAATGGGTGGATGCGTCCCGCCAAGTCATTCAAGCCTTGACTGCCTGACAAAACGATCGCAAGAATTCCCATCAAAGGAAGTGCTATCGCTGTTACGAGAAAACCGATCAATGCCGGCCAGAAGGAAGTTCCAGCCATTTGTCCGAGTTGAATAGGGAAAATTAAATTGCCTGCACCGAAGAAGAGGCCGAAAAGCATCGTCCCGATGACGGCATAGGTAGAGAATGAGTTTTTCTGTTTCATAGGTTTGTTCCTTTCTTGATGTATTGGTTTGCTTTAAAGGAATAAAGATAATGCTAACAAGAATCTCCACAAGGAACAATAGACTTTCAGATATTTTTAGAAAATGTCCAGGTGACATCGCTTTCTTTATAAACGGAGGAGTTCATTTCCTAAATAAAAGTAAAAGGACTTCCTGATTAAGGAAGTCCTTTTGCTCTATTTGCTCATTATTAATGACAAGACTATGGAAAAGATCGCCCATCCTCTATTCATCTTTTTGAGTTAATTGATGATCATTGTTTCCACATTGTGGACACTGTGTCCAGATAACATAAGCCGTTTTATCTTCAAATTCTTTCGGAACGACTTTGATTACTTTTAGAACATTATGGTAGCAGCTTGTGCATCTTTCCATGATGGACTGCCCCACTTTTAATTCTGACATACGCTCACTCCTGATCACTATTTTTTATGAGTACCGAAGCCTCAAGAGTTTTTCTAGTATAACGTTTAAGAGGGAAAGAGTCAAAAAGTATATTTCTTCTAAATCATTTAAAGACGATAGGGAAGTTTTTTATGTTTCTTTTAGTGAAACGTTTAATTTAATTCAGATAATTCCGAATTCTATGTTAAAATATGTAAGGTTGCTTTACTTTCCTTTCCTGAATCATAGGGAGAGATTGGTCGAGATTAGAACAAAAACAAAAAGAAGTCTGCTGACATCAATCATAAGACACTTTTAATGAAACGAGGAGACGGAAACGTGGGATTTTTGACGAAACAATCGGTCACAGAGATAGAACAGATTAACCGTGCGCTGGAAAACGAAGGGTTAAACCTATTGTCTGGAGAATCTGATATCAAACGCTTAGGGGAGGGCTCCTGGCACTATGCTTACTTGATTGAGAGTGAACAGCTTGTCCTCCGCATTCCGAAAAAGGTCGCTTATGATGAAGCCGTCGCCTTCAACCGTGATCAGTTGACGGCGGAATATGGGTCTACCAAAGCTTTTTACAAGATAGCCAATGAAGCACAGAAAGGCATGTGTCCTGAACACTTCCATTATTTCATTGATGAAGACCTTACTTATACGATTGAATCTTATGTGGGTAAAACGTTGGGGCTGGAAGGACAGACGCAGCAGCAATCGAAGCAGTACGGAAGAGACATCGGCGAGTTCTTTCGCGCCCTTGAAGAGATCGATCCCCCTTATGAAGGGATCGGATATTTGGAAGTCGGAGAAAACGGGGAATTAAAAGGCGGCCTCGACATGGAATTGAGAGCGTGTATCGTCGAAGAGAGAGGAGAGTATGAAGAAGAATTTCATGCCTTGCTATCATATGCTCATGGATTCAATAAAGAAAGAGTTTCTGCTATCGGAAACGAATTAATCTCAAACCGATCCATCGGTCGGGAGAAGCGGATCCTTACCAATCAGGATACATCACCTGAAAATTTGATCTTCATGGATAACAGCGTGAAAATGATCGACCCTGTTCCGCTTCTCTACACAGGAACATCCCTTGCCGCCAATCATGTCTTCAATTATCACACCTTTTTCCATACCGTCCACGACACACGAAGATATGGGAAAGGAAACTACCATCGTCATGTCCCTCTTCTGAGAGCCCATGCGGATGGATTTGTGGAAGGATATACGCAAGATTCAAAACAGAAACGCATGGACTTACATATCGAAGTGTTTTTGAAACTTGTGACGATGGCTCATACTCATCTTGAGCTGCTGAAGGAAGAAACGTTAACAAAGGAACAGATCATCCGCTTTGGAACAAAAGACCAAATCGAAAAGCGTCTACACATCTATCTAACCGAATTAGAGAGTTTTTAAGGTGAAAGTGACAATTGGAGAGGGGGCGACGCCTTTTGAACAAAGAGGAAAACAAGCAGATCCTCTCCCTGGACATCCAGCCCTTACATGAAGCGGTGGAGGACGAAGCTAGACATCTCATATTGGCTGGTTTTTTAGAGCGTTTTGGATTCATTGATCAATCTCTCAATCCTGATCTGAAAGATATGATGGGTACCTATAATAAGGAAGGAAATGGATTCTTTGTTGCTTTGGCTGAAGGTGAGCTTGTTGCGACAGGGGCCGTTACGAGAGAAGATCATCGGGTGGGGAGAATTGAACGGATGTCGGTGAAGGGTACTTATAGAAGAAAGGGAATTGGGCAGAGGATGCTGGCGAAGCTTGAAGAAGCTGCTCGATCCAGTAACTATGAAAGACTTGTGTTGGAGACGAACAATAGTTGGGAAAGTGCGATACAGCTTTATACATCGAATGGCTATCACCTTGTTTCGGATGATGGTCAGCGTTATCATTTTGAAAAAACATTAGAGGTTTGAGGTTTCATAATGAAGAATGGATATTGAAATAGGCTGAATACCAATCATGAAAAGGGGAGAGGTCGATGAAAACAGGTGATGTATACACTTGGAAGCGCACGTTTACGAATGAGGAAGTATTGGAGTTCGGTCGGATCTCCGGAGATCAGGGGAGGCATCATGTGGAGCCGGATGAAGAGGGAAGGTTGATGGTTCAAGGATTATTAACGGCGAGCATCGGAACGAAGATCGGCGGCGATTTGCACTATATTGCAAGAGATATGGCCAATGAGTTTCTCCGCCCGGTTTTTACTGGGGATACGATTACTTGTGAAGTGAGCTTGGAAAAGGTTGTTCAAGCGGATGGGCATAAGAAAGTGGAAATGAAGTCTGTCTATCGCAATCAAAAAGGGAAAGAAGTGTTGATTGGTTCGAGTCACGGTATCATACGGGATTAAAAATAAAAGCACATAAGAACCAGGCGAATGTTTATTACTTTTGAGCCTAGCTACCACTTCAAGGAATAATCAATATGGAAAAAGCCAACCCTTTTAGGGTTGGCTTTTTTGAGGTTCATTTTTCTCAAGAATAAAGATCCTGACTTAGACTTCAAGATAAATGGTTATGCGTGATCAATTATGTCTATGCCTTGTTTTTCATATAAGCGTTTAATTTCTGGATGCACATTTTCTGTGATTAAGTATGTTAGATGGTCGGTTGGACAGACAATATGATTGGAAACCGTATCTAACTTATCATTGGTCACCATACTTAACACTTCGGTGGAAATAGACGCCATTTTCCGTTTGATGAGTGCTTCTGACGAACGGGGGATGCTGATCCCGATTTCAGGATCTATGTTGTAAATTCCCATAATATAAAGATCGGCCCTCATCGAATTCAAAGCTTCATAGGTGTCGATTCCTAAATTCACCATCGACTGTTTAAATAAGGTGCCTCCGATCATGATGACCTCAATATCATTGTGGTTGGAAAGGGCCATCGCAATCGGCGGGCTGTTAGTAATGACGGTACCTTTTAAAGACAAGGGGAGCTGATGGACCAATTGTAAATTCGTTGTTCCTCCGTCAATCAACAGGACCATGTCATCTTCAATATATTGTAAGGCTTTGTTCGCTAGATTCGACTTTGTTTCATTGTAAATTTCCTGTCTTGTTGAAAAATCCTGGACGGGAGGGCCTTTTCTTAACGCCCCGCTGTGAACTCTCTTGATCACTCCTTGGCTGTCCAATTCTTTCAAGTCTCTTCTAATCGTATCTTCTGAAACAGACAGCCGTCTGCTTAAGTCGCTGGCAATGACTTTGTGCTCTTCATTAACGATATCGATAATGGTTTGTTGGCGTTCTTGTTTAAGCATACACGAAAGACTCCTTCTCTTAATTTCTTCCAGTATATCACGGATTTTTCCTTTCATAAATCGAAAAACAGCATTAAAGTGCAAATAAAAGCAAAAACATGCAAGAAAACGCTTTACTTTTTCTTGTTTGTGCCTTATTATTTTGACAAAGGCGCATAAACACAAACAAGGAGGCACAAACATGCAACGAAATATTACAATTGCACCGTCCATCATGTGTGCGGATCTCTGCAATCTTGAGAAAAGTGTCAGAGAAATAGAAGAAGCGGGCTTGGATACGTTACACATTGACATTATCGATGGAACCTTCAGTCCAAGCATGCCCTTGGGAATCGAGACAATTGAACAACTGAGAAAAATAACGGATATGAAATTCGATGTTCATATTATGGCCAATACGAATGAATTTTTCATACAAGAGATGCTGCGGATCGGGGTGGAACAAATCACCTTTCATGTGGAAACAAGTGTACACATAGACCGCTATATCAATTTAATCAAAAAGCATGACACCAAAGTAGGAATCGCCCTGAACCCAGCCACTCCATTATCGGTACTGGATTATGTATTACCGCAAATAGACACGGTCCTTCTAATGCTGATCAATCCTGGATTTGCAACAGATAAAGGAGAGAAGCAAGTGTCGTACGCTACGAAAAAAGTAGAGGATCTGGCTAGGTTGATCCGGTCCAGAGATTTGGATACGAAGATTGAAGTGGACGGCCGCGTGTCATTGAATACGATTCCGACACTGGTCAGAGCCGGGGCAGACATCTTAGTGGCTGGAAGCACGAGTTTGTTTGAAAAGAGCAATGGTTTGAAAGACAACAAAAAATTGATGGAATCACTGATACAAGAAGGATTGCATGAGGAGGTTGGAATCAATGGTTAACTATAAGGAAGCAGCAGGGGTCATTACAAATGAAATCACATCCACATTAACCAACGTGGACAGCCAGGAGATTGAACGATTGATCGAGCAAATCAATCAAGCAGAAAAAGTATTCTTCGTAGGCGTAGGGCGGGTGCTTTTATCATTGCAATCAATCGCTAAACGATTAGCGCACCTCGGTGTTCAAACTTACGTCGTTGGCCAGATCACAGAACCGGCCATGACGGAGAAGGACCTGCTGATCGTTGGATCTGGAAGCGGCGAAACAGCTTTTCCTCTTATCATTGCAAAAAAAGCGAAAGAACTAAACGCAACGGTCGCTCATATCGGTACGAACCCAAATAGTTCGATGAGCCAATATGCAGATGTGTTCGTCCGTCTCCCAATAAGCTCCAATCCGGAGACAGTAGAAGAAGTACAATCCCAGCAGCCGATGAAGAGTCTATTTGAACAGAGTCTTCTTCTACTGGGAGATACCATCGCGTTAATGATTGTAAAAAAAGAGAACATCGAACTGCATTCGCTTTGGGAATACCATGCGAATTTAGAATAGTAGACTGATGCAAATCTCAAGCTCCTTTGATATAGAAAGGAAGATCAGAGGGGCCGGTCAAGGGACCATCAGGCGAGTCTCGATCTAAACAAAAGCTTTTTGTATAATTTGTAAAATTATACAAAAAGGGTTATTTTTCTTTTTTCTCTATAGACGCTCTGTCATGGTCATATTATACTGATTTTTATGGCTTACTGGCGTTTGGACGAATGAAGAGAACCTGAATTAAAGGAGGTCCACAAATGAAAGCGCTGCATTTTGGAGCGGGTAATATCGGGCGAGGTTTAATCGGATATCTCCTGAACAAGACGGGATATGAAGTCTGCTTTGTGGATGCAGACCAACAGCTGGTTGAAAGCATCAACGACCGCAGGCAGTATGTTATAGAATTGCTAGATGAAAATCACACGCAAGAAACCGTTTTCCCTGTGAGAGCGTTGCATACAAGTGCTCAGAATGAGATTATCGAAGCTATTTTAGAAGCAGATATCATCACGACATCTGTAGGAGCACAAAATCTTTCAAGAATTGCTCCTACCCTATCCGAAGGTCTTCTAACAAGAAAGCAACAGAGCAAACCTTCCATCGATGTGATCGCCAATGAAAATACAATCAACGCTTCTTCTCAATTGAAAGAGGAAGTGAAAAGTGTAGTATCTGCACATGATATGGAAGAAATCATGTCTTTTGTTGGATTTCCGAACTCGGCCATTGACCGTCTTTCGCTCTCTGAAAATAGGAGTGAAGGGGAAGTTGCCCTTGTAGAACCCTATTACGAATGGATCATCAACCGGTCGGAAATGGTGAATAAGGATGTGCCTCTAATAAAAAACGCCACCTACGTGGATACGTTAAAACCCCATATTGAGCGCAAATTATACATGGTGAACATGGGGCACGCAGCTACAGCGTATATGGCCCACTTGAAAGGCTATCCAACCATTCAGCGTGCATTGCAGGATTCAAGTCTTGAGGCGTTTTTAAGAGCAACCCTTCAAGAGTCTGCCCGTTATTTCACTCACATCCACCACATGGACGAGCAGGAAATGGACGCGTTTATTGAAAAAACCGTCGATCGCTTCAAAAACGAAAATATAAGCGATGACATTTTACGAGTGGGAAGGTCACCGATCCGAAAGCTGGGACCAGAGGAGCGGTTAATCAAACCAGCCAAAGTTCTTTTTGATTTGGACCTGCCGATCGATAATCTGACGACTGCGATAGCGGCCGCGTTTTTATTTGATAACCCCGAAGATGAGGAGTCTGTGACGCTTCAAAGCTATATGGATGATCAAGGAATCGAAAAGGCCATCACTCATTTCACTGAATTAAAAGAAGCCACGATCGTATCGAAGATCAAGAGTCAATATTTGCAATTGAAAAAAGAACAAGCTTTAAAAAGCTGATTAGAAAGGGTGCTGACTATATGCTAAGCGAACAATTGAAAGGTAATATTCATTTTTTGAAATCTGTAAACTCTTGGGAGGAAGCGATCACAGAATCGGCGGCTCCATTACTGGATGACGGTTCCATAACTCCTGAATATGTAGAGGATATGATTGAGAACGTTCACAAAAATGGACCGTATATCGTCATCGTTCCAGGAATCGCTATGCCTCATGCCAAAAATGAAGGCGGCGTTGTGAAGACAGGGATTTCGCTTTTGAAGTTAGAAGAGGCCGTGCCATTTCCTGAAAACAAAAAGGTCAATCTTCTGTTCACATTAGCTGCTGAAGATACTTCCGGTCACTTGGATTTGATCTCAGATTTGTCTTCTTTACTGATCGAAGATGAGGTGCGTGAAAAACTCGAACAAGCCAACAGTGAAAAGGAGATCCTGGACTTACTTCAGACGGTCGAATAAGTCCGGTCTCCTGATCATCATAGGCAGCGACGATTATTATTAATAAATTGGAAAGGGATGATTCAGATGGCAAGTCCAGCTAAGACAACGACGGATAGCAATGTAGTAGACATTAATCGTCCTTCTGCAAGGGCCAGAGTTCAAGCTTTCGGCGGCTTTTTAACCAATATGGTCCTGCCGAATATCGGCGCATTTATCGCCTGGGGTCTGTTGACCGCTTTGTTTATACCGACAGGATGGATTCCCAATGAGGAGCTTGCGCAAATTGTCGGTCCAGCCATTAAATTCTTGCTTCCTCTGCTTCTCGCGATCACCGGTGGTCGTATGGTCGGAGGTCAGCGTGGAGCTGTCATGGGGGCGATCGGGGCCATTGGTTTGATCGTCGGATCGGATATTCCGATGTTTTTAGGAGCGATGGTGATCGGTCCTTTAGGCGGATTGATCATAAAGAAATTTGATCGCTTGGTTGAAAACAGAATTCCTGCCGGGTTTGAAATGATCGTGAACAATTTCTCCCTCGGGATTCTAGGATTCCTGCTGATGATCGTATCGTTCTTCTTTATCGGTCCAGTGATCGAATCGGCGAACAATTTTGTAACTTCAGCCATCGAGGCTTTGGTGGCTACCGGCTTACTGCCTTTACTTTCTCTTATTAACGAACCAGCAAAAGTATTGTTTTTAAATAACGTGATCGACCAAGGTATTTATTACCCGCTCGGCATGCAGGCAGCGGCTGAAACAGGAAAGTCCATTTACTTTACTGTCGCGTCCAACCCTGGCCCAGGCCTTGGATTGCTGCTGGCGTTTACTTTCTTCGGTAAAAAGACGGCTCGACGAACAGCACCAGGTGCCATTATTATTCATTTCTTCGGCGGTATTCATGAACTATATTTCCCTTACGTATTAATGAAACCCCTTACAATTATTGGGATGATCGCAGGGGGCGCGACAGGGATCGGCGTGTTCAGTTTGTTTGATGCAGGACTCGTCGCAGGTCCAAGTCCCGGCTCGATCTTTGCCTATCTAGGACTGACTCCTAAAGGAAGCTTTATCGGTATTATCGCCGGCGTACTGGCTGCCGCGGCTGTAACCTTCTTGATCACATCGCTGATTTTAAAAATGGAGAAAAATAAAGATGAGGAAGAAGATGAGCTTTCCGATTCCATCGAAAAATCCAAAGCGATGAAACAACAAGGAAAACAAGTGGTGAACAGCAGTAAAAAAGATGAAAACATCGATAAAGTTTCCTTCGCTTGTGACGCCGGTGCAGGTAGTAGTGCATTAGGTGCCACGACGTTCAGAAAGAAACTGCAGAAGAGAGGAATCGACGGGATCGAAGTGAAACACTACAGAATTGAAGATGCACCCCAAGATTCCAATATTATCGTCGTTCATAAAGATCTCTATGACCGAGCGAAACACGCTCACCAGGACAAAGAGATTATCACAATTGAAAACTATATTAGTGATCCCAACCTGGATGAATTGCTGGGCAGGTTGGAAAATCGGTAAGTGATTGTTTAACAAATCGTTTAAAGAAGGTTCTTTTAGGAACCTTCTTTTTTTGGTTCCATCTCATTGTAATCATAAAATGGTCTCTTTTCTTTTTGCAATCACTGATAATGAAAATAGTTGTGTCATATTTATCTTGAAACTGAGTCTTCAACAAAAGGGCAGGATTGTGGAAGACTCAGTTTCGAGATAATATTGCATTTATTTATTAAAAATATCTATACGTGTTCCCATGTGAATTGTTATACATTCAAATAAACGTTTTAATGAAAAACTACTTGGAAATAATGAAGAAGGGAGGTAATAAAATGAGATTCTTGAACGCTAAAACTGGTGCATGGATTAGTACATTTGCCTATTTATTAGTATCACTTGTGAAAATCATTATTGCTTGGCAGGTCAATTCCGTGGCATTAATGGCCGATGGGTTTAATAATTTTACGGATATTATTACATCTGTTGCCCTAATCATTGGGTTGAGAATTGCAAAAAAAGAGGAGGATGAGAACCACCCTTATGGACATCGGCGAGCCGAAAATATTGCTTCGTTGGTGGCTGCCTTTGTCATAGCTGCAATAGGGATACAAATTTTAGTTGATACCGTTCGTACAATGGTAAATCAAAATTTCGTTACACCGAATCCTCTTGCAATATGGGTTGGCCTCGGAAGTGGTCTATTCATGATTTTAATCTACTTTTTGAATAAAACCATAGCCTCAAAAGTAAACAGTCAAGGGTTAAGGTCAATCGCAAAAGATAATCTGTCGGATTCGATTGTAAGTTTTGGTACTGTTGTTGGTATCACTGGCGCTCAATTTGGACTATCCTGGCTTGATCCTGTCACTGGTACGATTGTAGGTCTAATCATTCTCTGGGCAGCATGGGGGATCTTTAAAGAAACCGCCTTAATTTTAACCGATGGGATCGATCCTGAAAAGATACACCAATACAAAGAATCACTTTCAGATATTCAAGAAATAGAGAAAGTCAATGATGTGAAAGCGAGAGTCTCAGGTAATAAGGTCATTTTAGATGTTTCTGTTTCTCTTCAACCGGATTTATCAATTAAGGAAATGACCCATGTAACTGAAGAAATTAAAGAATTAATGCACAAACAACATAACAGCCTTATGACATTTGTTGAATTGAATCCCTCAGTGAAGTGAATTTTTAATACCTTACAAAAGTGATCCGTCAGATCTTGATTCTTTTTAAACTTATTTAACACATATTCAATTAGATATTCAAACAATCATTTGTTTATTTTATTGACAATCTATACAGGTTCCTTATAAGATTGTATATATAATCAAACAATCATTTGAATGTGAGGGTGAAATCATGGAAACCAAACACACTAAAATAAACGATGATCAATGTGAGGTTTTTTGCTACGACGAGGAAATAGTTAACCGATTATCGCGGAAGATTGAAAATGAAAAATTCACTTCAACCGCGGACATTTTTAAAGCATTATCTGATGAAACAAGGCTTAAAATTGCCTATATATTAACGCAGGAAACTGAACTATGTGTATGTGATGTTGCAAACATTATTGGCACAACGAATGCTACAGCTTCTCATCATCTACGTCATTTACGAAACATGCATATTGCTAAAAGTCGAAAACAAGGTAAGTTAGTCTTTTATTCCCTTGATGACCCCCATGTTACAAGTATGATTGTAACGGCGATGGTTCACGGTCAGGAGGTGTAAATTGTGAGTAACGAAGCATCTCAAGATGAGAAAAATGTATATCGTGTTCAAGGATTTACGTGTGCAAATTGTGCTGGAAAATTTGAGGATAACGTAAAAGGATTAGCTGGTGTAAGCGATGCAAAAGTAAATTTTGGCGCATCGAAAATTTCTGTTTACGGTGAAGCGACAACAGAGGAGCTTGAAAAAGCTGGGGCTTTTGAGAACCTAAAAGTAGTTCCTGACAGTTCAGAAAAAAAGGATAAAGATCCTGGTACAGAAGAAAAGTTACCGTTTTATAAAAAACACAGTACATTGTTGTACTCAGTTTTATTTTTGGTTATCGGTTTCACTTCCCGGTTTGTAAACGGAAATGATAACATCGTTACAGCATTATTATTTATTACTTCGATGATAGTCGGTGGGACGTCACTCTTCAAAGTCGGTTTACAAAACTTAGTTCGACTTCAGTTTGATATGAGGACTCTTATGACTGTTGCTGTCATTGGTGGAGTCATTATTGGGGAATGGGCAGAAGTAGCAATTGTCGTTTTACTTTTTGCCATTAGTGAAGCTTTAGAACGATTCTCTATGGATAAAGCGAGACAATCAATCAGTTCATTAATGGACATTGCACCAAAGGAAGCATTGGTTAGACGAAATGGACAAGAGATGACGATTCACGTAGATGATATTGCGATCGGGGATATTATGATAGTTAAACCGGGTCAAAAAATTGCGATGGATGGTGTCATTGTCAATGGCTATTCTGCCATTAACCAAGCAGCGATTACGGGGGAGTCAGTCCCTGTTGAGAAAACTGTAGAAGATGAAGTATTTGCTGGTACGCTTAATGAAGAAGGATTACTTGAAGTAAAAATAACAAAGCTTGTTGAAGATACAACAATATCTAAAATTATTCATCTAGTAGAAGAAGCGCAGGGCGAACGGGCACCATCCCAAGCTTTTGTCGATAAATTTGCTAAATATTATACTCCTATCATTATGGCCATTGCAGCATTAGTTGCTACATTACCTCCTTTATTTTTTGATGGAAGTTGGGAAACATGGATTTATCAAGGTCTAGCTGTTCTTGTCGTTGGTTGTCCTTGTGCGTTGGTGATTTCCACTCCAATTTCAATTGTATCAGCCATTGGTAATGCTGCGAAACAAGGGGTTCTTGTCAAAGGCGGGGTGTACCTAGAAGAAGTTGGTACATTAAAAGCAATTGCGTTTGACAAAACGGGGACTTTAACAAAAGGGGTTCCTGTGGTAACTGACTATGAAGTGTTGAGCCCTCATACAGATGAACAAGAACTACTTTCGATTATTACTGCCCTAGAATATCGTTCTCAACATCCTCTTGCATCGGCCATAATGAAAAAGGCTGAAGAGGACGGTATTTCTTATTCTGAGGTAGCAGTAGATGACTTTACTTCAATTACGGGTAAAGGAATTAAAGGAAAAGTACATGAAAATACGTATTATATTGGTAGTCCGAAATTATTTAAAGAATTATTATCGTCTAATTATAATAAGGAATTAGACCAAAATATTATATCCCTACAAAAACAAGGGAAAACAGCTATGATTATAGGTACAAATGAAAAAATTCTAGCTATTATTGCCGTTGCGGATGAAGTGCGTGAATCAAGCAAAGATGTTATAGAAGCTTTACACAAAGCTGGAATTAAAAAAACAGTTATGCTTACAGGTGATAACCACAGTACTGCTGATGCAATCGGCAGTCTAGTCGGCGTAACAGACATTCAATCAGAGTTACTTCCACAAGATAAGTTAGACGTGATTAAACAATTGAAATCCAAGTACGGAAACGTAGCTATGGTTGGTGATGGTGTTAACGATGCTCCGGCTCTAGCAGCCTCAACCGTTGGAATTGCAATGGGTGGGGCTGGAACAGATACAGCACTTGAAACGGCAGATGTTGCTTTAATGGGGGACGATTTAAGGAAACTTCCGTTTACTGTTAAAATCAGCCGTAAAACGTTAAATATTATTAAGGCTAACATTTTCTTTGCGATTGCTATTAAGGTTATTGCCCTTCTGTTAGTTATTCCGGGATGGCTAACACTTTGGATTGCCATTCTTTCGGATATGGGGGCAACAATTGTAGTGGCTCTAAATGGTTTACGGCTTATGAGTGTGAAAGAAGACGAATAAGGATGTAGGAGTTTCTAAATTGCTTGGAGGGTCTAAGGGGGACGTCATTCCTTATATAAACCTCTATTTTCATTGGGCCCACAGCATTACTTAAATGGCTCTTAAATTAGGGTGGTGAGGCAGCCCAGAACTGGCGGAAGTAACCATTACAAATAGGAGATACAAAACTTGTAGCTATTGCAAGAGGTATGCTTAATGATCCTTATTGGAGTTTACACGCTGAGAAGAAATTAACTCATAAAGTTAACCCACCTTTCAATATCCAAGAGTAATAAGATAAGAGATAAGAAGGTCCCTTATTAGGGGCCTTTTTTAACCTGTACAACGATGTTTTGGACTTTGGCAAACTGTAATCCCTTAGGGTGAATAGTCTTTAATTATCTTGAAATCAAGTCTTCAAGAATAGGGGGCTTATCTGTAACATCTTCACATAGAGTTAGGAGTCTTTAATTCCTTAGGGATTAAGAAAGAGGCGCTGATCAGTTAACTGATCAGCGCCTCTTTCTTATAAACACCTTGAGTATTTAAAATGGGTAAGGTTTTGAGTAATGAAAAGTTAATGATTCATTTTACTATATTGAAAAATTTCATTCAACAAAAAAACTGACATTCCCAACATTAATAATAATATTAACTTTAAAGCATATTTTGAACAACTGATTTCCCATTATATCTAAGTTAGGTTTAATGTTACAATTAGGTTACAAAAGGGAGGGGGTAATTTACATAAGTGGATATATTTGTCTAAATGAAATGATAGTCACTGTGTGAGGGAATTCTTTGTTTTACGAATAATTATGTTTATAATTTAGGAAGGTGCGTGCAAAATGAATAAATTAAAACTATCAAGTTTATTTTTAGTGTTTTTGCTAGTATCAGGGGTGGCTACATATAAAGTTAGTGCCGATACATATAATTGGTCATGGCCAAGTGGTAAGACATTTTTTGTTGATAATGTTACAAGTGAATCAATGTTCGATACTCCAATTGGAAGAGCCACGAGTAGATGGAGGGCCGTTAGTGGAGCCTCAATATATCCATATTTCGATTCTACTTGGTCTTCATCAAACCAAGTTCACGTAAGTTACGCTCCTAGTGCTCAAAATAGCTTTTATGGCTACATCTTACCATATGATTCATCCGGAAACTTATTAGCAGATTATGACTATGGAACAGTCGCTAGCGGTAAGATAAGACTATATTCATCAAAAGTTGATGGTTTGTCTACTAGTGGAAAGACATCCGTCCTTTTACATGAGATGGGCCATATCTTAGGATTGGATCATCCTTCCGGTCAATATTCCATTATGGATAAGTCGGATGTTTTTGATTTGCAATATCCTACATCCTACGATAAATCAGAATTAGCAAGCAAATATTAATAATAGGAGTGTGAATTAGGTGAAACTTAAAGTTATAGTTACAATATGCTCAGCCGTGATACTAGGAGCTTTAATTGGTGTAAGTGTGCCAAGTAATAGTGAAACCACAGAGGGTGTCGGGTTGTCCGTTTCTGCTGAGAAAGATTTTAACTCATTAAAGAAGAATGCTGATTTAATTATTCATGGCACACTTGATGGTGATTATGATATTAAAACACAAGTAGCAGATGCTGAGAATGATGTTTATCAAATTGATAGAGTGTACACAGCTATCGTAAACAATAGTTTTAAGGATTCTAAAGGGAATAAATATAAAAATGGAGACGAAATAAAGGTAGTTTATCCTGTGGGGTTTAAACAGAAAGAAAATGGGCAGTTTAAAGATCATTTTCTCTCTCTTTCGGATGAGATAATCCCTATAGAATCGGGAGAGTATATGTTGTTTTTGGATGAGCTGAATGGAGACTTTTATTTCTCGAACATAAATCATGTGTACAAAAAAGGCAAGGACAAGAGATTTAATAATATTTCAACTGAGAGTATTCCTGAAATTACTGAAGGGAATATAGTTAACAACTAACTATGTTTAAATTTTAAGAATAAAAAGTCAGCATTATATGCTGGCTTTTTATTCTATATTGGGAGTGGTGGAGCGTGCTAGAGGTTATGTATTGATGATAATCTTAATAGTTTATTTTTAGTTATATCATGTTTTATCTCGATTTCGAGTCTTCAAGTAAAGGGGGCAATTCTGAAACAGAAGAATTCCTTTTCTTAACGTCTTGGGTAGGTTAGTTGAAGGTTTAGGGAGGGTTTTTGTGCCAAAATCAGTCTTAGGAAAGTTATGCTTGTTAATGTTGGTTATATTTTTCATCCAGATTGTTTTGTTTGTGAGAATGATGTCTATTAACTTTTTCGGAGCCATGGTTCAATTCATTAAATTTACTCCATATACCAGCATAGTTGGCATCATACTTGGGCTAACGAGTTTAAATAAAGAAAGGGAAAAGAGAATAGTACCTGTTATTACACTTATCATAGGTGTAATATTCCTTTTAACATTTCTTCTCTTCCTATTCGGTTTTTCCTTTGGTGGGTAACTTTACATCAGGGCTAAAGACAAAGTATTATTTTGATTTCGAGTCTTATGGAAACGGGAGCATTTCTTGAATAAATACAAGAGCATCACAGGGGAGTTATTAAATGAATAAAGGAATATATAAATTTATAAGTGAAGCACAGTTGAAAAAGTATGCAGAGCTTGCTGTGCGAGCTGGCGTAAATCTGCAAAAAGACCAATTGTTGATTATCCATAGTGATATACAAAATGCTACCTTTGCCCGTCTAATCCAAACGGTAGCCTACGAGGTAGGAGCTTCAAATGTAGTCATAGATTGGACAGATGAACAGTCTTCCAAAGAATTTTACTTAAATGCAGCAGATAGTGTTATCGATCACTTTCCTGATTGGCAGGCTGCCCGTTTTAAGGAGTGGGACGAGGCAGGTGCTACTTACATCCATATTATTTCTGAAAACTTAGATGTCTTTAAGGAAGTTTCCCCAGAACGAATCAGTCGTTTTCAAAAGGCCTCCCGCACCAAGTTGGAAAGTTATTATGCAAAGATTATGTCCCACGAGATACGCTGGTGTCTTCTAGCTGTTCCGTCCTTCGCATGGGCCACGAAAGTATTTCCGCACGTAAGTGAAGAAGAAGCCGTGCAATCGTTATGGCAAGCTATTTTACGTGGAGCGCGAGCAGATGGTACAAATACTATCAAAAACTGGGAAAATCATGACCGCGCCTTCGAGTCACGGAAAACGTTTTTAAACGATTTCCAGTTTGACACCCTGCACTTTAACAATAGTCGAGGAACGGATTTAGTCATCGGTATGCCTAACAATCACATCTTTATTGGTGGGGGTGTCAGAGATAAAAAAGGAATACCTTTCTTTCCGAACATTCCTACGGAAGAAATATTTACTGCTCCCCATAAACATAAGGTGAATGGAAAATTGGTAGGTACTAAACCTCTTATCTATGGGGGAAGTGTCGTCGAAGAGTTTTATCTGATTTTTAAAGATGGACGGATTACCGACTATTATGCCGCAAAGGGACAGGGAGTGTTACAAAATCTCATCGAAACAGATGAAGGTTCACATTATCTAGGTGAAATTGCCTTGGTATCTAATAAATCTCCTCTCGCCCAGGAAGATATTCTTTTTTACAATACATTGTTTGATGAAAATACGTCCTGTCATATTGGAATCGGAAATGCATCTCCTTCCAATATTAAAAATGGCATTGACCTATCTGAGGAAAAATTGAAAGCAAAGGGGCTGAATACTTCACTATTGTCAGTCAATATGACCTTTGGTACCGAAGATATGAAAGTAGTGGGTATTAAAGAAGGTGGAACTGAAGTCCTGTTAATGAAGGATGGGGATTTCCAATTCTAAATTGTCTGCAACTTAAAAACAGATACAAGTTATCTAGTGGAATATACTTAGGGTTAATTTCAGTGAAAACAACCTGTAGTTATATATATCTTGAATTAGAGCCTTTCGTAAACGGGGCTTTAGTTAAATAAGTGAGATACAAAGCCAGCCTTTATTGCTGGCTTTTATATCTTAGAGGAAACGTGCATTCTTAGGGGGGAATAAGTTGTTTGATCTTTTCGAGGGAATGAAAAGGGGTAATAAGAGGCAAAGAGATGCTTATACAACTATTAAAGAACTCTGTATATTTGACGAATTGAGTATTTATAATCCTATGCTTTGTGGAACTATCCCTATTGGCATTGACTTGGATAATTCAGATCTAGACATAGTTATGGATGTAAAGGATTTAAGACTCTTTGAAAAAAAGCTAGACGCTCTCTATGGTGATAAGCCAGGCTTTACCATGAAAAGAACAATTATAAGAGGTCGTGAGGTTGTTAAGGCAAATTTTTTGTCTAACAACTTTGAGTTAGAGTTATTTGGGCAGGACCAGTCCACTTATTTTCAAAACGCGTATTTGCATATGATTATTGAACATGAGCTTTTAAAAGATAATCCAACGCTTAAAGGTAAAGTGATTGACTTAAAAAAACAGGGATATAAGACTGAACCAGCTTTCTGTAAGCTATTAGGTATTGCTGGGGATCCTTATGAAGGTTTAGTGCAATATGGGATTAAAGAAAGAATTATAAAGCCGGAATTCTTAAATTTTCATAGGATAGATAACTACTATAAGTGAAATTTATCTCGAAATCGAGTCTTCATGTAACGGGGGCGATAGCTGTACAGTGGCTATCGCTTATTCTGGACTAAGGGAGTAATAGGAGTAGAATAAAGGAGGGAAAAGTATTGGAAAAATTTAAGGTCTTTTTATTATGTGTTATTGCACTTACTTTACTGTACATTGCCTTTATGGTTTCTGATTTAGTAATGTACTCTAATTAAACTGCTTGGACCTATCTTTTAGAAGGAGTTTCCACCTTTCTTATTGAAGTGAGGAGCAGTTTAATTAAAGATTAATTCTGGTAAACAAGGACACACATAGAGGGGAGAATGAGTTGAAATCTTGAAAAATAATACCTTTATTCTTTTATTTACACTTCTACTTGTAGGTTGTAACAGTCCTAATACAATGGAAGAAGTCTTTCATAATAATATGAAGAGCAACAAGGATGTAGATGATTACAAGATAGTTGAGATAGTCAGAGAGGACAATATTATTATCTTCACATCTCATTCGGAAAATGAAGCAATTAATGAATATCACAACAATGAACAACCTAAACTTGCCTACTTTACAAGACATAATGATGAATGGATATGGAGTAAGACAGGAGAGTGTCCACTTGATAAATGGAGTGCAAATCTTGTTGGAGAACCCTATTTATGGTGTGGAACACTAACTGAACCAAGGCATGAGAAAGTTGTTGTAGGCGATAATAATGCAAAAATAATTGAAATGAGCGAGGCTGTAAGTCGTACTTGGTACCATCTAAGCGAAAAAAATAACGAAGAGGTTAAAGTAATTTTAAAAGATGGATCAGAAGAGTGGTTGAAAGAAGTGAGAAATTGATTCAATAAAAGGATGATTAAGTTGGAGATTTGCTTCAATATCTCGAAATCAAGTCTTCAGCTAAAAGGGGCTTTTCCGCAATAAGAAGATTAGGTCATTTTTATAAAAGTAAGGTGGCATATTAGAGAAATTAGTACATTATTGAAAAAGTGAGGAATTATATGAATCAATTAACGTTTAATGAGTTACAGAGCTACCTAACATTAAAATACAAAGAAGGAGTCACATCATCTGCTTTGTTTATGAAACTAGTAGAAGAGATTGGTGAGGTAGCAGAAGTACTAAACCAGATAGAAGGCCGGAAGGAAAATCTAGGGGATAATTCTTTAGAAAAAGAGTTAGTTGATGTTATACATTACGCTATGGCCATAGCGAGTATAAATCATATTGATCTAACAAAGGCCATTATTAAAAAAGATAAGCAAGCTGCAGTAAAGTATAATCAATCCCCTGATTTAGAAGAGTTTTTAGTTGAAAATAAAGAACATTAACTTAAGCTAGAGAAATAAATCACTATACAACAAATGGGTATGTGAATTTGTTATCTGACTAAAGATATCTTAAAATCAAATCTTACATAATCGGGGGCGATTGCTCAATAAAGTACTCGCCCTAATTTAAATAAGTATAGACAAACGGAAATATTGGAGGAGTTTAATGAAAAGAAAGTCACCAATGGTAATTGCTTCTTGCTTAAAAGGGAAGTTACCAAATAGTAAAACGATATAATTTGATGATTATGATTTTGATACGCCTAAAGACATAATTAAATGGATTGATAATGGCTGTAATCCTGGGACTTATCACCACTTATTAGAGATATAAAACAGTTACTTACTGAACCTAGAGATTACATATAGATTTTCCATTTACATAGTAAAACAAGTAGTCTTATTGATTTTGCAGTGTTTATTGATACTCCATTGGATATTGCAATGGCACGCAGAATAAATAGAGATTTTAAAAGTGGCTCTGCTGAAGATATATTACTGGATTTAGATAACTACTTAGCTAGAGGGAGGCGAGGTTATCTAACTATGTTAGATACGATAAAACCAAATTCTGACCTAATTGTAGACGGTACAATACCTAAATTTGAGGTTGCAGGTATTATCAATCAAAATGTAGTGAACATAGCATGATTGTTATGGAAAGGAAGTGTTTCAATTGGAAGTAAAGATAGAACCATTAACAATATTGATGGAATATAACTATCCCATACTTCACTTAACCTAGAGTCTGTAGCATTTATCGATGGGGTTAATCTTATTGGTATATTGAAATCAGAAAACACCATTCTTGTAGTATGTTTTACAATGTATTTGAGAGGTTTGATTAGTAAAAGAAATGACCGAAACGTATTATTAATTGGTTTGTTTTTTTCTTTGCTGGATATACAATCATTAGTATTAGCCAATCGCCATTTATTCTTGTTGTAGCCATGTTTTTTGCATCGATTGGGGAGATTATTTATATTCCGGTTTCCCAAGCCATGCTAGCTAATATGGTCCCTGACCATGCTCGTAGTACATATATGGCGTTCTATTCAATTGCAGCCATTATTGGGGTTAGTTCAGCAGGAATCTTTATGATTATAAGTAGCTGGTTATCACCTCTTGTTTTAACTATTTTAATTGCAATAATAGGTGGTGTGAGTATGACGTTATTTTACAATTTAATTAGAACACAGAGTGAGCCGAAAGATGATTCTAAAATTGAAGAACCAATCAAGATTATAAATTGAAAGTAACTTGCCCATCACTCGATCTCAATTTTTCCGAGTCTAATAATAGGTGTTATATTAAGAAGGAGGCAATTCTTTAACAGAAGAATTGCCTCCTTCTTAATGTTTTGGGCAGGTTTGTTAAAGACTCGATTTCGAGATAATAGCCAGATTTGAAACAATAATGGTCATTTCAAATACGTTTGAGTATTTCAAAGGTATATTTTTTTGATGATCTTATTGTACATGGTAACACGCTTTGACAGTTATTCCATCTCAACAAAGGAGAATAACGCTGCCGAATCGGCAGCTTTTTCTATGCCTGCGTATAGATCATCACGAAATGTAGAACGGCCCCAACTGAGTCTGGATTGATATAAGCATGATCTTGATCAGCCTGAAACTTGATCGAATCATAAAGTTCTAGCTCATAGATCTCATCCTGGACCCTTACGTTCACACCTCCTTCCATCACAGTGATGTACTCGATCACACCTTGCTGATGGGCATTTGCACTGTACTCGCTGAGCGGCTCAAGAAACGCTCGATGCGTTTCTAATGAACCGTATCCCTTCATGTTGAACATCGGTTCCAGGACTAAAGATTCATTTGCGCTAAGTACTTTCTGCCCTTCGTGTTTCTTCGATATTACCACGTCTTGTTTTTCAGCGAGCAGCGATGAAATTGGAATCGCGAGGCCATTTGCAATCTTCCAGATAATCGTTAACGATGGATTCGCTTCTCCTCTTTCAATTTTCCCTAACGTTAGATTGCTAACATCCGTTCGTTCTGCTAGATCTGATAACGAAAGGTTTCGTTCCTTCCTAATCGATCGTAGCGTTGCACCGACTTGCTTCGATAATTTCTCGGGATCTTCCCAGTTATTTTTTCCACTCATACGATACCCTCTCCATAAAAAAATTTACATTTCACTACATATACTATAATATACATATTATTAACTATACTATACAGAAAAGAGCGATTTTATTGAAAGAGATAGCCCTCGGTATTCTTTCGTCGATGTTTTTTGCCGTTACATTTATCTTGAACCGCTCAATGGAACTTGAAGGTGGAAGCTGGATGTGGAGTTCTTCCCTTCGTTTCCTCTTCATGGTTCCCTTTCTACTCCTCATTGTACTGATGAGAAGCAACCGAAAACAAGTTTTTATCGAACTAAAAAAAGAACCTTGGAAATGGCTGACGTGGAGTTTTGTAGGTTTCGTCCTTTTCTACGCCCCTCTAACGTACGCTGCAACATATGGACCAGGCTGGTTAGTGGCAGGCACATGGCAATTCACGATTATTGGTGGGATCCTCGTCGCTCCTTTCTTTTTCAAAGTAGAACGAACCTCCACTGGCATCGTGAAACGACGAAACCGCATCCAAACAAAATCCCTCGCCATTTCGCTTATCATCTTGATCGGAGTCCTATTGATTCAACAGCAAAAAGCGAGTGAGCTCACGATCGTTCAGGTTATGATCGGGATCGGTCCTGTCATCTTAGCAGCGTTCGCATACCCACTCGGAAACCGCAAGATGATGGAGTTATGTGAAGGAAAGCTCGATACGTTTCAGAGAATACTGGGCATGACGATCGCTAGTTTACCATTTTGGTTGATTATTAGCGGGGTAGCAGTCACCAAAGTCGGCTTACCGAGCATGAGTCAAGTGACACAATCGTTTATCGTCGCGATCTGTTCAGGCATCATCGCGACAACGCTATTCTTCATCGCGACGAATCGCGTGAAGGATCACCAAGGAAAGCTCGCTACAGTGGAAGCTACTCAGTCGACGCAAATTCTGTTTGTGATCGCAGGTGAAATGCTAATGTTAGCGAGTCCTTTCCCTACAGGAATTGCTTTAGTAGGCGTTCTGTTTATTATCTTAGGAATTATTGTTCACACGTTTAATATGAAAAAGATGAATACAGTCACGGTTGCGAGAGCGTCGAAAGCACAATAAGAGGAAGAGGATTTACCACTCTTCCTCTAACGGTCAAGCTCCTAACCACTTCTGGACTTTCGGCAGCAGCGGCAATAGGTAGCGATCGAATAAGAACACAACGACGATGGAAATTCCGACTAATGGCATCAGAATCCCAAGTACGAGCATGGTTAGAACAATGTATTAAGTTGGGAAGAGATAATGTATTTATCAAACGAGACGAAATCTTATTATACAGAAAGTGATGATACTCAAATGATGAGTTCGCGAATGAATGATATGGAATATGCTATAGACTTTAAAGGCAATGAATCATAAAGTGGAGATGAAATGATTAAAGTTGCTTCTTCGATCAAATAAATTCAGTACTATTTCCCGGAAATACATAAGTACTTATTTACAAAACTCTTTACTGATATCTTGAATTCAAGTCTTCAACTAAAGGGGGAAATTCTCTAATATAAGAATTGCGCCTTCTTAATGTTTTAAGTAGGTTAGTTGAAGACTCAGTCTCGAGAAAATAGAGTAATCTGATGGCAAAAGTAAAGTTGAGCTTATGGAGATTTTTTGAAATAATTGGAGCTATTTTGGGATTTAAAGAACAGAGGATACAAATGAAAACAGTAAAAAATTATTTAGTTTTAATGGTTTGTATATTTCTAATAGGATGTACTGAGCAAAAGTCTTTTGAAGAGCAATTCAGAAATAATGAATGATAAAAATAGCACTTACAACTTGTTTCACCATGAATTAAATGTTCTTGAAAAAAGGTGATGCTTTTGCCTTCTTTGAAGGGGAAGGAAAGGTCTGTACCTGATGTTCCTCACTTATGTATGATGACGTCCAGGGTGGGTGTTTGGTGGAGTAGCATCCAGAAGAATAGGTTATGGGAAAGTGAATTTGCGCAAACGGATTGCCCTTGGAGATGGAGGTTGTGAAGTCGCGATTTACTTCAAGCCGACAGAGGAAGAAGACGAAATCGTATATGAAGATATCCCGATCACTCCTGAACAGGGAGATCCGTTCAACTGGGAAGAAGACGCGATCACTGCCTTGAATAATGAATTACGAAAGAGCGATGAGATGGTGATGGAGTTATTGAAAGAATTGGAGCGTCTCCGTGAGGAAGTAGAGGAGATGAAAGGGAATGTCTCCACATCGACTTCGTGAATAGCTCGTCACTTATTTATAAATCTGGACATATGAATGAAAAACGCTGGTCCATATGGATCAGCGTTTCTTTAGTTGGATATGGATGTCTTTTTTTTATATACAATGCGTTTGTTTTGGAGGGAGCCCTTTCTAATCCGGCAAATGTATGAGAACATGCTTTTGAAATATCCGTAATGATACTGGATAGATCCACGTCATTAGCTTCACCCGTTCCTGCCGTCTGTGACCACTGGCTCAATAATCCTTCTTGTTGAGTCAAGTTGGAGGCAAGCTTTAGAAGGCTATCAAAGTCTATATTGGTTTCATTTTTACCATGTTCTTCTTGTTGTTTTTTTCTTTTCATATGACTATCTCCTTTCTAATTAAAATAGTGAGAGGGCTATGTTTATGCACAGCCCTCTAAGCTAAATAAAGATTTAGCTAATGGTTCCAAGAATCTCATTAATACATGAGATGACAATTTGGCGTTGCTCACTTGATCCTAGTAGAACAGCCACCAAAAGCGCCAGCAAAAACAAGACAGCAATGACCACAGCGACTAAGTTTCTTAAGAAGTTCATCGTTTTTCCTCCTTCATCACAAGAATGTGTGTAGGAGACGTCTCTTACATAGATACTCTATGAAAATCTATCAAATGCGCTTGTACAATAGCCTCAATTAATAGAATACTCATTCATTTGGATGTTTGCCGCTGGTCATTTGAAATGAATCGGAGGATGAGATCAGGCATCTGGTTTGCTGAAAAGATACTAAAAAGAAAGACTGTCGGGAAAGTCTCGACAGTCTTTCTTTTGTTCAGATTCAGTTTTATACAAACAAACTCAGTAATAGTGTAAAGGCAAGGCCAAGGACCGAGATGATCGTTTCAAGCAATGTCCATGTGGCGAACGTTTCCTTCATCGTGAGGCCGAAGTATTCTTTGAACATCCAGAACCCGGCGTCGTTGACGTGGGAGGCAACTAAGCTGCCTGCTCCTGTAGAAAGAACCATAAGAGCCAGATTGACGTCTGTCTGCCCTAATAGGGGGATGACAAGTCCGACCGTTGTCAAAGCAGCAACAGTGGCTGAACCTAAAGAAATCCTTAGAATAGCTGCGATCAACCATGCAAGTACAATCGGGGACATAGTAGACCCTTCGAAGAGTTCAGCGACATAATCACCGACTCCACCGTCGATCAATACTTGTTTGAACGCACCGCCACCCCCGATGATTAAGAGCATCATACCGATTTGAGATATGGCTGTCGAGCAGGATTCCATGACGGTTTTCACAGGGATATTTCGCGCAATCCCCATCGTGTACATAGCCACAAGCAGGGAAATGACCATAGCTGTGGAAGCGTTACCGATTAAATTGATAATGGATAAGAACGCGTTTGTTTCAAACCCAGCCATTTCTTGAATCAATGTAATGATCGTGGAAATAGCGATCAGAATAACCGGAAGCATAGCCGTGAAGACACTGATGCCGAACTTCGGTGTATCCTTTAGGTCGAATTTCTTTTGTTCTCCTAATGAAGTGATGTCCCCTTGTTTGGTAAACGAATCGGGCACGATTTTTTGAGCCATCTTCGTGAAAAGGGGTCCCGCTACGATAACGATCGGGATGGAAATGATGATTCCGTAAAGCAAAACTTCCCCAAGGTCTGCGCCATATTCACCGGCGATTACAGTTGGACCCGGGTGAGGAGGCAGGAATCCATGGGTGACCGACAAAGCAGCGGCCATCGGGATCCCTAAATAAAGAATAGAAACTTTCAATTCTCTTGAAATCGCAAAAACAATAGGAATGAGAAGGACAAGTCCTACTTCAAAGAAGAGCGCAATTCCGATGACGAAGGAGGCAGAAACGACCGCCCATTGAATGTTCTTCTCACCAAATTTGTTTACAAACGTCATGGCAATACGCTGTGCACCGCCGGCATCTGTAATCAGCTTACCGAGCATCGCACCAAGACCAAAGATCAGTGCCAGGTGTCCGAGTGTACCGCCTAATCCGGTTTCAATCGTTCCGACAATATCTTCAAGCGGCATTCCGAGCAGGATCGCTACTCCAAATGAAACAATAATCAAAGAAACAAAGGTATTCAGTTTCAGCCCCATAATTAAGATCAACAGGGCGACGATTCCTATAGCAACCATTACTAATGGCATGATGATCCCTCCATGTTGTGTGTTTTACTTGTGAATTAAACTTCTTTGGTATTCTGCAATTCTTGTATAATCGCTGCTCAGCCTTCTGGATAAATCAATGAAGATTGGCAGCAATTGCCGGTATTCGTGTGAAGCTTCCTCTACCGGTGTGTGTTGATGGGTATTTCCAATCATCTCGGAAGCCACTTCAAACGATTCTACTTTTCCTGTGGCATAGAGTCCTAGAATACAAGCCCCGAGACAAGAGCTTTCATAGCTTTCCGGTACAGCAACCTCTGATTCAAAAATGTCAGCCATCATCTGGCGCCATACGTGAGAACGGGCAAAACCACCCGTCGCCTGAATCCGGGTTACTTGTGTGTCCATACATTCCACAAGGGCGAGGTAGACGGTGTACAGGTTGTAAATGATTCCTTCCAGGGCCGCGCGGATCATATGCTCTTTCTTATGGGACATGGTAAGCCCAAAGAATGACCCACGGACATCCGGATTCCAAAGCGGTGCCCGCTCCCCAGCTAAATAAGGATGGAAAATCAATCCTTCTGCGCCTGGTCTCACACCATCGGCGATTTTTGTCAGGACTTCATAAGGGTCGATGCCGAGACGCTTCGCCGTTTCAATTTCAGCGGCAGCGAATTCGTCTTTGATCCAGCGCAGAATCATTCCGCCATTGTTGACAGGCCCACCGATGACCCAGTGATTCTCTGTCAGTGCGTAACAAAAGATTCTTCCTTTTTCATCGGTCTGCGGCTGATCGATGATCGTTCGGATCGCACCGCTCGTCCCGATCGTGACCGCGATTTCTCCTTTTCCGATAGCGTTTACACCAAGGTTTGATAAAACACCATCACTCGCACCGATAATAAATGGCGTTTCAGGGTTCAATCCGATTTTCTTTGCCAGTGAACGGTTGCAGGAAGTAAAAGCTTCCGTGGTTGGTACAAGCCTTGATAACTTATCCCGGGAAATCCCTGCGATGTGGAGTGCTTCCTCATCCCAGTCCAATTTCTCCAAGTTCATCATTCCAGTGGCGGAAGCAAGAGAATGATCAAGGACATACTCGTCGAAAAACTTATGGAAAATGTATTCTTTAATTCCAATGTACTTGCTGGTAATGGAATCGATTTCAGGATGCTCCTGAACCATCCATGTCACTTTACTCAAAGGAGACATGGGATGAATCGGAGTGCCTGTACGTCTGTAAACGTCATGACCATTCCATTCGTGTTTGATTTTCTGCGTCCATGCTTCACTTCTGTTATCCGCCCAGGTGATACATGGGGTCAGGGGATGGCCGTCTTTGTCTACGGCAATCAGACTGTGCATGGCACTACTGAATGACACAAACGAGAGATTCTTGTCTTTATGATCATTCATAATGGCGGTCATGACAGTGACAACCGCCTGGAAAATTTCATCCGGATCTTGTTCAGCCGTTGAGATATCCGGTGTATGCAAGGGGTAGCCCTTGCTTTCCTTTTGAATGACATCGCCTTTTTCACTGAATAATACGGCTTTTGTACTTGTGGTACCGATGTCGATACCGAGCATGTAGTTAGTCATCTTCTTTTTCGACTCCTTTAGTAAAGGTTTCCTGCGCCATCCATAGTTCTTCGACCCGGCCTTTGGCGACATCATCGAAATTCTGGTGCAGGGATTGAACCATAAGGTCGCGATCTTTCTTGCGAATGGCTTCAATGTATAATTCGTGGTTCTCTATGATTCTTTCAAAGTCTCCATACATCTCTTCAAACCTGTATCTCATGGAAAGGAGGACGAGGCTTTCGAGTGTGGGTTTCAGGTTATTCCAAATCATCTGAATATGAGAATGACCGATCGAGCGGATGATCGTATCGTGAAATTCCAGGTCCTGCTTGGAAAATTCATCGGCATCCTTGTATTGAATCGCTATTTTCATCATTTCAAAAATCTTGCTGAGATCTTTGACCAGTTCTTCTGTCTCCATATGGACGAGCCGTTCAAAAACGAAACTCTCAATGAGTAACCGAACATCGTACATTTCCTGGATTTCTTTCTCTGTGATATCGAGAACCCGTGCACCCATCCTTTCCAATCGGATGAGATTTTCCGAAGCAAGGGCTTTCAATGCATCCCTTACGGGGGAGCGGCTTACGGAGAATTCGGAAGCCAGCTGATTCTCAGATAGGATTGAACCGCTTTCAACAGTGCCCGAAATGATACGCATTCGGAGCTCGCAGGCCACACGTTCACCAGCGGATGCTTTGGATAACCATTGGAGCGGGTACAGAAATTCATTGGAATCCTTCATCTATTCACCTCATTTGTGTAACTTTGTATACTTGTATACAAGTAGTGTAGTACAACTTTTCAATTTTGAAAACGCTTTTTATATAAAATGTCGAAAAAAATCGAATCGATGATTCATGGAAAAGGAACCACTCCTTTGCCATGCCCTTGTAATATACCGGGAATGGCCTTCACGAAAAATATCGGACTCGGATTCTTCTTAAAGGGGAAGGCTTCCATATTTTAGTGTCTGTCCCTATTATGCTAAAGTTGTAACGGAATAGTAGTTATGTATTGAATTCTAAGAAAAGAAATGCGGGGAGGAATTCAGATGGAAACGATCAGATGGGGAATCATAGGATGCGGGGACGTGACAGAAGTAAAAAGTGGTCCAGCTTTTCAGTTGATCGAACAAAGTTCACTTCAAGCTGTTATGAGAAGAAATGGAGAGAAAGCGAAAGACTACGCCGAGCGTCATGGTGTGCCTCAATGGTATGACAAGGCGGAGGATTTAATCCATGATGACGAAGTGGATGCGGTGTATATTGCCACGCCACCTTCTTCCCATAAAGAATATACAATCATGGCAGCCAAAGCAGGAAAGCCTGTCTATGTGGAAAAACCGATGGCAAATAGTTTGGAAGAATGTGAAGAAATGGTCCGAGTTTGCGAAACGTATGGTGTGCCTTTATTTATTGCTTATTATCGGAGATCCCTGCCGAGGTTCTTAAAAGTAAAAGAACTTTTGGAAGAAGGAGCCATCGGAGATGTACGATTTGCTTCAATGCAGCAGACCCAGAAGATTGTGCAAAAGGATGAGCATGGGAATTGGCCATGGCGAGTGATTCCGGAAAAAAGCGGGGCAGGATTATTTTACGATGTCGGTTCTCATACGTTAGACGTTTTCGACTACCTGCTTGGACCTCTGAAAGATGTGAGAGGATTTGGGCTGAACCTTGCTGATTCCTATCCAGCTGAAGACACGGTCAGCGGTGTATGGAAATTTGAGAGCGGAGCTGTCGGAACAGGGATATGGAATTTTTCTTCTTATAAGAATGAGGATGATAACCGAATTGTTGGAACAAAAGGAGAAATACAGTTTTCCACCTTTGATGACAAGCCGGTTGTCCTTGTCACCGATTCAGGGGAAGAATCTTTTTACTTCGAGCGTCCGAAACATATTCAACAGGCTCATATTCAAACAATCGTTGATGAGCTGCTGGGAGAAGGAACTTGTCCAAGCACGGGAAAAACAGCGCTTCGAACCAATAGGGTGATGGGGGAGCTTGTTAAAGAGTATTATCAAGGATAAGATCCCAACCGTTCCATGTCTGTTTTATGGAACGGTTTTTCTATGCTGATGAATAGACTTCCTTGGTGAATAAAGATAAAATCATAGTTTAACAGCTTAGAGAACGTGGGGATATTACTCAGGGGTCTTTTAAAAAAAGTAGATAGAATAGAAGAAGGTGTTTAATTATGTTGCATAATCCAAAAGGAAAAGAAAGAATTGGCCTGGCGTTCCTACTCGGAATGCTTGGAATTCTAGGTCCATTGAACATTGATATGTATCTGCCAAGCTTCCCGGGGATCGCATCCGATTTAGAGACAAACGCGTCCCTTGTTCAGCTTAGCTTAACGACCTGTTTGATCGGTCTTGCCGTCGGTCAAATCGTCGTAGGCCCGGTCAGTGATTCGCAAGGGAGGAAGAAACCACTCATCATTTTCCTTTCCCTCTTCGCACTGGCGTCCTTTCTTTGTGCGCTTGCGCCTAATATCCTTGTGCTCGTCATCGCTCGTTTCCTCCAGGGCTTCACAGCTTCTGCCGGGGTCGTCCTTTCGCGGGCCGTCGTGCGAGACGTGTTTTCAGGGAGAGAGCTGACGAAATTTTTCGCCTTACTCATGGTGATCAATGCGACAGCTCCGATGATTGCCCCGATGACAGGGGGAGCGATTTTACTTTTACCATTCGCTACATGGGAGACGATCTTTTTCGTTTTAAGTATTTTAGGTGTAGCAATCGTTTTAACCGTTGCAGGAAAATTACCGGAGACCCTTCCCGTAGAAAAGCGGATCCCAAGCTCTGTGAAAGAATCGATTCTGACCATCGGCCGCCTGCTGAAGGACCGCTCGTTCATCGGGTACGCCCTGACCATCGGTTTTGTCCATGGGGGAAGTTTCGCTTATGTATCCGGAACACCGTTCGTTTATCAGGGCATTTATGGCGTGTCCCCTCAAGCATTTAGTGTGCTATTCGGGATTAATGGCCTGGCAATCATTACAGGAAGCTTTTTAGTCGGGCGTCTCGGGGGGATCTTCCATGAAAGAAGTCTGCTTCGGACCGCTGTACTCGTTGCTGTCAGTGCGACGAGTTTCCTTTTAGTGATGACAATTGTCGAAGGACCGTTGTATTCCATCGTCATTCCTATCTTCATTTACATGACAGCGATGGGAATGGTTTTGACAAGTACGTTTACCTTGGCGATGGAGCATCAAGGCCACCGAGCAGGAAGTGCCAGTGCGGTGCTCGGGATGCTGCCATTGTTGTTTGGCGCGACAGTATCTCCGCTTGTCGGTCTTGATGAGACGACGGCTGTACCGATGGGAGCGATCTTGTTTACGACAGCTTCGATTGGTGCGGTAATCTTTTTTACGTTGACGACGAAAAAACAACAAGCCACTGCATGATTGCTGTTTGGAATCGGTGCCAGACCCAAGCTCTTTTACAGTAGTAACGGAGCGGGAATTGGCATCGATTTTTTATTAAAAAAGAATAATTATGAGTCCTTCGATTGATTGAAGGGCACAGTAAAATATACTAAGCTGATTAGGAATGAATGTTCATTCCGCATAGGAGGGAGGAAGTTTTTATGCCGACAACAACAAGTAAACGTGATCATATTTTCCAAAGCGCGCTGTCCCTATTCGCAGAACGCGGTTTCGATGCCACAACGATTCCGATGATTGCGAGTGATGCGAAAGTGGGAGCGGGAACGATCTACCGCTATTTCGAGAATAAAGAAGTTCTCGTCAATACATTGTTTCAACATTACGCGGCTTTGTTCACGAAGACGCTTGAAGAAGATTACCCTAAAGACGCGGGGATCCGTGATCAATTTCATCATCTGTTCCAAGGGATGGTTCGTTTTACAAATGAGCATGAGCACGCGCTTTATTTTATAAAAACTCATAACGCCGCCTATTTCCTTGATGAGACAAGCCGGAGTCAATTCAATCATTTGTTGATGATTCTCCAGGACTTCATCGATGAAGGGAAAGAAAAAGAACAAATCAGGGATCTGCCATCAAAGGCGTTGATTGCGATAATATTCGGCGGATTTCTTGAGCTATTCAAATTGATCCGTGCAGGTGAGATCGAAGCGACGGGTGAATTATTGGCAGGTGTCGAGGAAAGTTGCTGGGATGCTGTGCGTCATCATGAGTGATGAGGCAGAGCTTTCTTCTCCTATAAGCGGAATGAATGTTCATTCCGGTATCTTCAATACGATCAAAGAGGTGTTTGTCCATGAATCATATAGAAAATCTTCCACAACCGAAATCTTATGGACCGCTCGGGAATTTACCGGGCATTGACAAAGAAAAACCCGTGCAGTCGTTTATGAAGCATGCCCGGGAACTTGGTCCGATCTATCAACTCCAATTTCCGGGACGGGTCAGTACATTTATTTCTAATGCACGTTTTGCTGCTGAAATCTGTGACGAGACGCGTTTTGATAAAAAAGTAGGGCCTGCCCTCCAAAAAGTACGCGCTTTTGGCGGTGATGGTTTGTTCACAAGTGGAACGGAAGAACCGAATTGGAAGAAGGCTCATAATATCCTGCTGCCAAGCTTCAGCCAGCAAGCCATGAAGGGCTATCATGAAAAAATGATCGACCTTGCTTCCCAGCTGATCCAAAAATGGGCAAGGCTGAATCCGAATGAAGAAGTTGATGTACCTGATGACATGACACGTCTGACGCTTGATACCATCGGTTTGTGCGGATTCAATTACCGTTTCAACAGCTTCTACCGGGAAGATTCGCATCCTTTCATAGAAAAAATGGTGCGGGCGCTTGATGAATCGATGAGTCAGACGCAGCGCCTGGGGATCCAGGATAAGCTGATGGTCCGATCCAAACGACAATTCAAAGAAGATATCGATTACATGTTCAACTTAGTCGATCAATTAATTGAAGAAAGGAAACAGGCAGGAGATCAAGGGGAGGACGACCTGCTTGGTCACATGCTGAAAGGGAAAGATCCTGAAACAGGGGAAGCGCTGGATGATGAGAATATCCGTTTTCAAATCATCACCTTCCTCATCGCCGGACACGAAACGACGAGTGGACTCCTTTCTTTTGCCATGTACTATTTGTTGAAACATCCGGATAAGTTACAGAAGGCGTATGAAGAAGTGGATGAAGTGCTTGGTGACGATACCCCTTCCTATAAACAAGCGAAACAGTTGAAATACGTGCGGATGATATTGAACGAAGCTTTACGCCTATGGCCGACCGCTCCAGCGTTTTCTGTGTATGCAAAGGAGGATACAACGCTTGATGGCGAATACGAGGTGGAAAAAGGGGATACGTTCACCCTGCTTATTCCGGAGCTTCACAGGGATACGACCGTCTGGGGAGACGATGCGGAGGAATTCAATCCGGAACGCTTTGAAAATCCAGAGAGCATCCCACATCATGCGTATAAGCCTTTTGGCAATGGACAAAGAGCGTGCATCGGGCAGCAGTTCGCCCTCCATGAGTCGACCCTCGTTCTCGGTATGGTTTTGCAGCATTTCGATCTTGAAGATCATACTGATTATGAACTGGATGTCAAAGAAACGTTGACGTTCAAGCCTGACGGGCTGACGATGAAAGTGAAAACGAGAAGAGAATTCAACGGGTTCAAGCCACAAGACGTTGATGAAAAGGAAGATACGAAGGATATTCCCGCACGTGAGTCCCATGGCACTCCATTCCTTGTATTGTTCGGGTCGAACATGGGGACAGCAGAAGGCGTGGCCCGGGAGCTTGCTGAAACTGCCCGCCATCAAGGGTTTTCCGTAACGACGGCTCCGCTCGATGAATGGACAGGGAATCTTCCGAAAGAAGGAGCTACCTTGATCGTATCGGCCTCCTACAACGGCAATCCGCCAGACAACGCGACCTCTTTCGTCCAGTGGCTGACTTCTGCTGAGGAAGCAGACCTTGACGGTGTAACTTACGCCGTTTTTGGCTGTGGAGACCGCAATTGGGCGAGCACTTATCAACGGGTTCCTGCAACGATCGATCACGAGCTCGATGCGAAAGGAGCTGTCCGCCTGCTTGAACGAGGAGAAGGTGATGCCAGCGAAGACTTTGATGGTGATTTGGAAAAATGGGAAGAGAAGCTATGGCCGTCTCTAGCCGACCATTTTAAATTGGATTTGGAAGAAGGACAGGATGCCTCAAGCCCCGTTTCCATGGAGTTCGTCAGTGGAACGAGCTACACGCCTGTCGCTCGTACCTATGACGCCTTCACAGCTGTTGTGCTTGAAAACAGGGAGCTGTTGAAGTCTGATGAGCGCAGCACCCGACACGTGGAGGTTGAACTTCCTGCAGGCATGACTTTCAAAGAAGGAGATCACTTGGGTGTCGTGCCGGAAAATACGCAGGCCCTTATCAACAGGGTTTTGGACCGGTTCGGAATCAAAGGAGAAGAGCACGTAATTTTGAGCGAAGGAACCGGCCGGGCTTCCCATCTGCCTACAGGCCAACCCGTTCAACTCCACCAATTGTTATCGTCTTACGTGGAATTGCAGGAACCGGCGACTCGTGCACAAATCCGTGCACTCGCAGCGAGTAATCCTTGCCCGCCTCACAAAATCGAGCTGGAACAACTCGTAGAGGATGAAAACTATAAAACTGAGATTCTGGAAAAACGTTTAACGATGCTTGAGCTGTTGGAAGCCTATTCTTCTTGTGAAATGGAGTTCGAACTATTCATTTCCCTGCTTCCAGCTTTGAAAGTCCGTTATTATTCGATTTCCAGTTCCCCTCGTGTTGATGCACATCAACCGAGTGTGACGGTGAGTGTTGTTCGAGGAGAGGCTTGGAGCGGCAAAGGAAATTATGAGGGTGTGGCTTCGAACTATCTCGCATCAAGAGATATCGGAGACAAAATCGCCTGTTTTGTCCGCACACCTCAATCAGATTTCCAACTGCCGGAAGATCCTGAAACCCCGATGATCCTTGTCGGACCGGGAACTGGAATCGCTCCCTTCCGAGGATTCATTCAGGCTCGTAAAGCGATGCAGCAGGAAGGAACAACGCTTGGTGAAGCCCACCTTTATTTCGGGTGCCGTCACCCAGAACAGGACTTTCTGTACGAAGAGGAATTGAAAGAAGCGGAACGTTTAGGATTGATTGACCTGCATACCGCTTTTTCAAGACATAAGCATGGTGAAAAGGTTTATGTCCAACATATGATGAAGGAAAATGCGGAAGCGATCCTTTCTCTATTGGATCAAGGAGGCCGTCTCTATATTTGTGGGGATGGAAGCAAAATGGCTCCCGAGGTAACGAATACGCTTGTGGAGTGTTACCGGGACCACCAACAAGTAAGTGAACAGGAGGCTGCTTCTTGGTTAGATGAGCTTGAGCGATCCGGCCGACTGGCGAAAGATGTCTGGGCGGGTTCCTAATTGGTTTGATCGTAAGCGAATGTAACAAGTTGCATGGATATATATGCCATTTCAATAAAACCCCTGATTTTCTTGAAGGAGATCAGGGGTTTTTTGAGGCATTTGATATGTAAAATCTATCCGGCTCCTATTTTAGTCACATAAGTAGTTTGCCCCCCTCCAGATGCATCAATTTTCTTTGCAAAACGATTACCCCGGGTTTACGTCCTATTTATAGTTCTCCTTTATCGTTTATAGTAGATTCATATGTTACATTACAAATTCATACATAAAGGGGAGAAAGTTACGTGAAGTACAAGCCGTTTTTATCCACCATGCTTGCCGCCACAATGCTCATGCCTACGACCACCGTCCTTGCCAATGAACAACAAAGTTCAGACACTCCGGTAACAGAAGCCACATCCTCTGATTCTCAGAAAGTCCTTCACCCAGTCATTCATGAAGAAAAAGAAACGACTTCCATTGCTCTAGGATTGACATTAACTCAAATCGACCGTTTTGATGTAGCGGGGTGGCTTCGTGCGGATGTGATGAAAGCCAACTTATCAGAAAATACTCTTTCTACTCATCTACTAACACCTGGAAATGTGACAGATAAAGCTCCCATCAGTGAACAAATGGAAGAATCCGGAGCGATTGCTGGTGTGAACGGCGACTTTTTTGACATTAGTAATACAAACGCTCCAATCGGAACCATGGTACAAGACGGAAAACTTATGAAAAGCGGCAATGGTCGTACCCATGCCTCCGTTTCAAATGACCGTATTGGTTCGATCGCCCATGCGTTTCTCAAAGGGGAAGTGAAAACCGATGTTGGTTCATGGACACTGGATGGCATCAATCAGCCCACCGTTTATGTTAATGAAACGGTCATGTACACCTCCGCATGGGGAGAGGCCAGCCGTACCCACATGATGACTGGTTCTGACCATTATACGGAAGTGCTGATTCGAGACCAGCAAGTAGTAGAAATATTAAGCAACCAAGTCTACAATCAGCCTCTTGAAAAAAACGAAACTCTGATCGTTGGTAAGGGAGAACAAGCCTTTCCTTTGAAAGAGCTAGCGGTTGGCGATCAAGTCCAAGTTTCCTACTCGACGTCTCCAGATTATCAGGATATGAAATTTGCCATTGGAGGAAGTGCCCAACTTCTCAAGGATGGAGAAATAAATACAAGCGATAACGGTGATCGCCATCCAAGAACGGCTGTTGGATTCTCTGAAGATGGCAAGGAGATGATTCTTGTCACCATTGATGGAAGGCAAACGGACAGCCGCGGAATGACCATGCTTGAACTCGCTCACTTTATGAAAGAACAAGGGGCTTACAATGCTCTTAATTTAGACGGCGGTGGCTCTTCTACTCTTGTCGCAAGAGAACTTGGTAAGGACAATTTGAATGTTTTCAACAGTCCTTCCGATGGCAGTGAACGAGCAGTGCCGAATGGGATCGGTATTTACAGTACGGCTTCCACAGGCGATTTGGATGGGTTCAACATTGAAACCGACTCGACCCGAGTGTTCAAAGGCTTCAGCCGAGTGTTTCAAGCCTCTGGGTATGATACGGCTTATGCTCCTGTTGATATCGATCAAACTGATGTCAAATGGCAAGGTGGAAACGCAGGGTCCTTTGACGGGAATATCTTTACTGCTAAGCACGCTGGAGAAAACCAAGTCCGGGCTAAATATAGGGGCGATGATACGTACAAAGATATTCAAGTCCTCGGTGAGCCTGTAGAACTCGCCATCGAGCCTTTTCAAATGGGGTTGGAAAAGGGAGAAACGACGACGTTCATGGTCACAGGGAAAGATGAGGAAGGTTATGAAACACATTTGGAACCGCGGGATGTTCAGCTGACTTATAATCAGGATCAATTGAAAATCAATCCGAATAAGGATGGTTCCTTTACCATTCAAGCCCTTGTTGATTCGGGAGCATCTATCGTAAAAGCAGAAGCCGGAGAACTGAGCACGAATCTCGGTATAACGATCGGGTTAAAAACGGAAATAGCGGAAACGTTTGATGAGGAGTCTAATCCATGGACCGTTTTTAAATATCCATCCAGCGTGGGGGCAGAACTAAACTACATCAACAATCATTTAACCGATGGGAACGCCCTTAGATTGGATTATGATTTCACCACAACGACAAGAACAAGAGCCGCTTATATGTTTCCTCCAGATCGTCGTCTTGAAATGAACGGGGATGTGAAGAAAATCGGGGTCAATGTTTATGGGTCAGAAGGAAATGGCCATTGGCTCCGTGCGAGAGTCAAGGACAGCAATAATGTCTATCATACATTGAACCTGGACTACAGTGTAGACTGGGATGGCTGGAAATACGTCGAAGCAGAACTTCCAAACGGTGTAGAGTACCCTGTGGTTTTGGACAGAATCTACCTAGTGGAAACAGATCGCAATAAACAAGATAAAGGGTCCATCATCATTGATGATATCCAGGCAAAAGTAGCCCAGAAGTTGGAAATGCCTGAAGAAGAGAAAACAGAAGACCCGCTTATTTTGGATTATGGACAACTCCCAGAAGAAGATTGGCAGTTTGCCGTCATTTCTGATATGCAATTGATCAGTGCCAATGAAGACAGCAAAGAAATTCAAAACTCCGAGGAAGTGCTGCAGGCAATCAACGAACAAGATGTGGATTTTGTTTTGTTTAATGGAGATGTTGTTGATTTTGACACAGATGAAGAGTACCAATTCGCCAAGGACTTAATTGAAGAAAACCTTGATAAACCCTACTATGTCGCACCAGGAAACCATGAAGTTTATGGATCAGGCAACCTCGACAATTTCAAGGAATTCTTTGGCCCGGACCATCAAGTCTTCGATCATAAAGGAACGAGATTCATCCAAATCAACACTTCTAAAGGTGGACTTAGAATCAGCAATGCAGAACAATGGTTCACGATCAAATCAGCACTTGATGAAGCGGAAAAAGATCCAACCATCAACAATGTATTCGTCTATGGTCACCACCCATTAGAAGATCCACTTCCTGATGCTGCCCATGCGTTATCCGATCAAAAAGAAGCAGACCTCTTAGAGGATTGGCTGACAGATTTCCGTGAAGATAGTGGAAAACCGGCCATGGTTATGTCCGCCCATGCTTCGCTAGTCAACCTTGATCGCAGAGACGGTATTCCTTATATGATTACAGGGCCGATAGGAAAAGGAACATACGGTGCGCCGCATGATGGAGGATTCTTCAATTACGCAGTAATGAGTATCGATCCTGACTATCAACCAGACCACCGCCTCCACCACCCGTCCTATCAAGGATTGGAGAAAAACCCGTGGATTCATGCTGACATCCGCCCCATTTTGCAGGATGTGACAGTGGATCAAACGATTTATCCTTTAAATGAAACGGTGGAAGTAGAATTGACCGGCCACCAATCAGCTGGTTGGGAGTTCCCTCTGGACTACCCTGCAACCATTCGATATGAAGGATCGGAAAATCTCTTGATTTCAGAAGAAGGCACAAAAAATACGGATGCCACAGCTGTGTTCAACCGTGAAGATCAGACCATCACTTTCTTAAAAGAAGGAAAGGTATCTCTAACTGTAAAAGCTGGTGATTATAAAGAAACGTTTGAATTTGCAGCAGAATAACGGCATTCCAAAAGCTGAGAGTGAAAAGAACTCTCAGCTTTTTTTATCCTATTATTATAGCAAGCTAAGTATGGATTCTATGGATAGATCATACACCGTCTGAGCATCCGTCCATTTCCACTTCAATGTGCTGGATCGAAGCAGATTTCTTTCGTTCCCCTTTTTGATCTGTGATAATGACAGACATCGTTGAAAAGGAGGCAGATCAATGACAAACCAAACAACAACGAAACCTTTATTCGAAACATTTACGAGTGATAAATTAAATCTTCCGAACCGTACCGTCATGGCTCCAATGACACGCGGGTTCTCACCTGGCAACATTCCTAATGAGGAAGTGGCCGCGTATTACCGCAGACGTGCGGAGAATGAAGTCGGGTTAATCATTACAGAAGGAACAGGGATCGACCATCCAGCTTCTGTATCTGGTGCGAATATTCCTGTGTTTCATGGAGAGAAGGCGTTGAACGGCTGGGCTGATGTCGTGAACCAAGTACATGAGGCCGGCGGTAAAATTGCCCCGCAGCTGTGGCATGTAGGAATGACTCGCAGCAAAGGGGATCTTCCCAATGAAGAAGCATCACCTGTGGGACCATCAGGCTTGAGTCTGGATGGAGAGAAAGTGAATGAACCATTATCGACAGAAGAGGTAGAGGCATTGGTGGAATCCTATGCCAAAGCAGCAGCGGATGCCAAGCGCCTCGGTTTTGATGCGATTGAAATCCACGGGGCTCATGGGTACTTGATCGACCAGTTCTTCTGGGAAAACACTAATAAACGCACCGACCGTTATGGCGGCGATTTCGTTGGGCGTACACAGTTTGCCGTAGAGATCGTGGAAGCATGCCGTCGTGAAGTCGGGGAAGATTTCCCTATCATTTTCCGTTTCTCTCAATGGAAGATGAATGACTTCCAAGCGAAATTGGTTCACACGCCTGATGAGCTGGAGCAGTTCTTACAGCCGCTTGTAGAAGCAGGCGTGGATCTTTTCCACTGCTCAACCCGAAGATTCTGGGAGCCTGAATTTGAAGGTTCTGATTTAAACCTTGCAGGCTGGACGAAGAAGCTGTCCGGCAAACCAGTGATTTCTGTCGGTTCTGTCGGTCTTGATGGTGTCTTCACAGACTTCTCTGGTGCTGGTACAACAAGTCTTGACGGTTTAGTGGACAAGCTGGATCGTGAGGAGTTCGACCTTGTGGCCATTGGCCGTTCCTTATTAATGGACCCCGAGTGGGTGAAGAAAGTTCATGAAGGTAGAGCAGATGATCTTCTAGCTTTCAATAAAGAAGCACTGCAAAAACTATATTAATGGTAAAACAGGCGTCCTCCTGCCAGGGCGTCTGTTTTTTGTTCAATTTAAAAAAATGAAAGCATCCTTCTATAGTTAAAATCAGCTGAAATTAGGGTTTTTAGCTATATAATTTATTCGCCATATAAGGGAGGCGGATTAATTTCAAGGTGAAGTGATGGTAGAATGATAGATATCCAATTCACGAATATCCTCATGTACTTAAAGTTTATTATTTCCTCTCGATTTCTTAAACTCATTATTGTAATATATTAATGAATGTCATTTGGGGATTAAAGATCAGGAACTATTAAAAGAGGATAATGTTAATCATTCAACCCATTTTTGAGGAGGAGAATAAATGACGGCGGCAAAGTCAGGAACATTGAAGCCTGTAATGGCTACAATACTTGAACAAAAAGAACAGCTGGCTCGGGCGGTTGCTATACCAAGTGAGATAGGCAAAGGAGTTTCAGAACAATTAATTACTTGGAGAATGGAATTAATTGAAGCTTACGCCAACTCTTTAAGTCAGGATTTCGATGGGGTTACTCAAAATCTGGGTAAGTGGAGCGATCAGGTCTCAGAGCAACTCGTAGAACTAAGACTGCCTTTGAACTTGGCGCTAGTAGAAATAAGTGAGTATAGGCAAGTTATAGGCGCAATGCTCAAAAACGGAGCAAAGGAACAGAATCTATCCTTTGATGAATTTTACGAGATTCTTACTCCGTTTAATCAAGCAGTTGACCAAGCGGTACAATTCGTGAGTCGATCCTATATGGATGATTTTGAGAATACGATACAAACCGCTAATTATGCGGTGGATGAACTTTCCGTTCCTATTGTCCGTGTTACAGAGACGGTCGGCGTTATACCGATCGTTGGAGAAATAGATACGAAAAGGGCCCAACTATTAATGGAAAATGCCTTGACACAAGGGGAAGAGTTTGAACTTGAGACGATTATTTTGGATTTATCTGGTGTGAGTATCATCGATACAATGGTAGCACATCAATTATTTAAAGTGATCAATTCCTTAAAGCTTACGGGTGTGAATGGTATCATGAGCGGTATTCGTCCGGATATTGTACAGACAATGGTGAGCCTGGGAATTGATATGAAAGGAATCCACACGTTCAGCAGTCTTCACAGAGCCATTCAATCATTGCAATTGCTTGATGGAAAAGTCAACGTTTAATGTTGGCTTTTTTATTTTTTTGATGCCTGGTTCTCTCCATGATTAAGCGTTAGCAGAGGGCTCGTGGACCGCCACAAAGAACATAGAGAAGAATTCTAATGGTAATATAGAAACGAAAGATTCTACAATCTTGGAAAGGGAGGATGGATCATGACCAAACATAAGATCTATACGATGAGTTTCGCAAGTGTCTACCCTCACTATGTGAAGAAGGCAGAAAAAAAAGGCCGTACGAAAACTGAAGTCGACGAAATCATCCGATGGTTGACAGGTTATAATCAAGAAGAGTTAGAGGCGCATTTGGAAAAAAAGACAGACTTTGAAACCTTTTTTGCAGAAGCTCCGGAACTCAATCCTTCACGAGCCATGATTAAAGGTGTCATCTGCGGGGTGCGGGTGGAAGACATTGAAGAGCCGACGATGCAGGAAATCCGCTACTTGGATAAGCTGATCGATGAGCTGGCCAAGGGGAAAGCGATGGAGAAGGTTTTGCGGAAATCCTAAGTGAAAATGAAAAACACGGCCTCTTAACGGATAGAGGCCGTGTTTTTTGTGAAACGGCTAAACGTGCCTGTACTAAATCCCTTCAGTCGGACTGCTTCACGCTTAGAGTTGTGATCGTAAACAGGATCAGACCCATTCCAACAAGCTGGATCATGCCCAATTGATCCCCTAGGAGCAGCACACCGAATAATGACGCTGTGACGGGTTCGACCATAGCGACCATCGAAGCTGTGGACGGTGCCGTCTTGCGTATACCGATAATATAGAGGATAAAGGAAACGCCAGCCCCGACGAGCCCTAACAGAATGAACCATCCGATATCGCTGGACGTCAACGCATCTGTCATTTCCTGCTTGTCTGTAAAAACAAAGAGAATGACACAAAAGAAGAAAAAGGCGGTGGCTAACGCTGTCTCCACGCTGCCCTTATGAGAAGCCTTTTTAAATCCGAATATAAACACCGCATAGCAGATTCCGGCCCCAAGTCCAGCGGCTGTCCCTAGAAAACTCGCGGACAGCGTTTCGATATTGTAGGCACCTGTAAGAAGGATGATCCCAATGAGTACGCCGACGATACATCCCCATTTCAACCATGATGAACGTTCAATCCCTAATACAAAGGATATTAAAAGGACAAAGACGGGGGCGGTGTACATGAGAGTAGCAGCCACAGCTACACTCGAAGCTTCGATACTCAGAAAATATAAAGTGAAGTTACCAGCAACACCTACACCAGCCAACAGAGACCATAGATATAAGCGGCTGGTGTAAACCCACTTCCTGCTAAATCGGATGAGAAACCAAACCAAAAAACATAAGAACCCAACGGCACCTCTGTAAAAGGAAATGGTGATAGGGTCCCAGCCCTTGCTCATCAAAATATCTGCGATTCCTCCACTAATGCCCCAGCATATTGCTGCCAGTATAACCAATCCTACACCTGCGTATCTCATTATGTGCCTCCTATATATTCAGTCATCGTAATTTTCCTAGGTCAGAGAAAGTGAACTCATATACGTAAATGGATGGGGCGCCCCATCCATTTACGGTGCTGCGTGTTTTTTAACGTGTTAACGGTAGTTCCTCAAATATTTTCCACCTAAACATGAATTTCGCTGGGTGGAAAAGGTAAGTTCACCTTAAAGAATAAGGAAAGGAGTTGGAGGAGAAGCTTAGGATAAATATTGAAACTTTTTCAAATAAATGAAAGAGGTTTCGTTCTAGGTTAATGAACCCAGGAGTGTTTCAGACATTTATCCCTATTTTTCAAAGAAACATGAAAAAACAGGTTCACTTCCATCTTTGCAGGGTAGGAATTAGAAGGATTCAAAAGTCTTAAGAAAAGATTGGAGATTCATATGGGGATCTTTTACTATATAAAGAAGTATTTTAAGATGTCGAGACGACAACGGAAAAGTGAATTAAAGTCAACGCTGTGGTTTATGCCTTTTTGGTATATCGTGGGAGCGATCGGTTTATCCGCCTTCACCTTTTATCTTGATTATGTGGTGGATGTCGGTTTATATCTGCCAGCAGCCATCGGTTTCAGCGGCCAGACACTGCAGGTGCTTCTGAGTGCACTCGTCGGAGGGGTGCTGACATTAAGCGCGTTTACCATTAACTCCCTCCTTGTCGCTTTGACGACATTCAGCGGTCAGTTTTCATCGAAGATGCTTGTGAACTTTGTCAGTGACCGGGCGACCCAGCATGTGCTTGGTATTTTTAACGGAAGTTTCATTTATGTGCTGTTGAACTTCTTGTACGTAACGCATGAAGAAGAGGAGTATATTGTTGCAACACCGGTTTTATCCATCCTCACAGCGATTACAGCTGCGGTGACGTTTATTTATTTCATCAACCATACGACCACCTGGATGCAGGTGCATAACATCAGTTTTAATATGAATACCAAGTCGAAACAGGTCCAGGCTTCTCTGGAAAAAGAATTAAAGCCCTACCACCTGGAGAAGGAGATTGAGGTAGAGTCACTTCCCGCTGATGTGGATGGGAAGGTGATCAAGACCCGCCAGTCTGGTTATCTTCAAGTCGCTGACTTTTCAAGATTGATTAAGCAGGCGAAGAGTGACGATAGCCTTCTTAGGTTCGATGTCAGAATCGGCGAGTTTGTTTTAGAAGGAACACCGATCCTTACGTATTGGGAACACGGTCAAACCATTCATCCCGACCGCTATTTGAAGTCGATGGAGATCGGGGTCAAACAAACAGAAATTCAAGACCTGGAGTACGGGCTCAATAAGCTTGCCGAGGTAGCCATCAAGGCTTTAGGTCATAATGACCCGCTTACGGTGACAAATACGATTCACCAGATTGCGGATCTGTTGAAAAGCATCGGTCAGTCTACCAATTTCTCTCCCTATCTTTTTGACAATGAAGAGGAGCTTCGGATCATTTTGAATCAAAAAACTTTCCGGTATTACCTTCATCGGGGTTTCGCCTCCATCCGCGAGTACGCGAACCAGAACTCGACCGTGATGACAGAGCTTTTGACCATGATTTCGCTCCTCAGTAAAACGATGGATCAGAATGTTCACGAAGATCTATGGGAATTTGCCCGTCAAACGATCCTAGGGTTTGATAACTACAGTCTGTACGAAAATGATTGCCTGTATATTTTAGAGCAGTTAGCCGAACTTGCTCAAAACACAGGCCATCAGCAGGATTATCTTTTCCTGCTTGAATATATGTTGAAGCGGGTGAGTTCGAAGAGTGCCTCTGAAGATCCTGCTTCTCTTTAAAAAGGAAAAGCGCCTGCCCTACTGTTGAGTAAGGCAGGCGCTTTTTTATGGTTGGAGGTATAGTCTTTCACCTTTCATCAAACGGGAATGTTATTCTAACGCCGTTAAATCAACAAATGTTAAAGGCTTGGATTTGGGAAGTATCTGTTAAATGAAGCTGTGAAAATTGCGTTGGAACGTAATAAAAAGAAGATATAGCTGGGTGTGTGGGAAAGAGATGAGAATGCTATAATTTTTTACAAGAAGATGTGGGCATTCTTTTTTTATGGGAGATGAAGAACAGACGGACGTAATCATGGTGGAAATTCTCTATCTCCTTTGATCAACGTCGTTTATGGTGTTAAGAAAACTTATAGAGTGGCAGCTGTCCGATTAGGATAACCGCATCTTTGGGAATCAGGAGGATATCATAGAGTGACTTCTATCAAGAAAGCATATGGGTATGTAACGAGAATAATAGAAGGTCGACCGCAAGTATTAGTGTTTAAGCATCCTGTCGCTGAAGCAGGGATTCAAATACCCAAGGGTACAGTGCAGCCGGGTGAAGAAACACAGGATGCCGTCCTAAGAGAAATGGAAGAAGAAACGGGATTAAGAAACCTTAAAGTTGAACAACTCCTTGCTGAAGATTTGTGGGAAAATGATGATGGTTCTATCCATCACCGATTTTTTTATGAATTACCGGTTTGTAATGTGGATGATGGATGGGACCACGATCCAACAGGTGGGGGAGAAGAAGAGGGGCTTACCTTTCATTTCTTTTGGATCTCTTCGATCGATGAGGTTGAACTGATCAGGGGCCATGGAGATTATTTGCACCTAATTTTCAACTGAACATATCCTCACTTGTGGACGGTCCTGTCTTTATTTGTTCTTTCTGGCCAAAACGTCTTCCGCTTCATTAACCATATGGAAAAGGAATGGCAGGTTTTTTACCTTACCAAAGCGAACATGTTACAGGATAGGGTAAAATTAAAGGGGGATATGAAATGGAACTTGGTGCATTTTCAGTAAGTTTAACGGTGAAAGACATCAACAAATCCAAAGATTTTTATGAAAAATTAGGATTTCAATCTTTTGGAGGAGATCCTTCGCAAAACTGGCTCATCATGAAAAATGGAAGCTGTGTCATTGGATTATTTCAAGGGATGTTTGAGAAAAACATACTGACTTTCAATCCTGGTTGGAATCAACAAGCAGAAAATATCGATTCATTTACAGATGTACGGGAATTACAAAACCAGTTGAAACAAAAAGGAATTGAAATCCTATCAGAAGCAGATGAAACGAGCGAAGGACCGGAAAGTTTTACAATTGAAGACCCTGATGGTAATCCGATACTTATCGATCAACATAGATAGGCTTCTTTTATTTTTAAAGGGTTGAATAGAATGATTAGAAAAAGCGACAAAGTGCTTCCCATCCACTCTTCGACTTCTTATGTGATAGGGGGAAATCTCAGAATTGAAATGGATGGGGAACACTCAGCCCCCTGCGTGCAAAAGGAAGCATGACTTGCGCCTAGTGCCGTTTGGAACATCCCTCATCCCTTAATGAATGTCATCGCTGTATGCGTCCACATACAGCGATCCATCATTTTTGACTTCTGCGTAAAATACATCATCCAAAGAGTTGAAACCATTGGCAGCCAGTTGCGCTTCAAGATTCTCAAGGTCCAAATGTAACCGTTTCAAATGTTCATGATTCACTTTTCCATCCTTGATCACAACAGAGGAGTCGGGAGAAGATGCAACCGGGTGATAAGGCGTATGAACATCTTCTTTTGTTGCCGGACGTTTACCTTGTTTTTGCAGAACGGAAAGCGTACCATCAGTTTCAAAAATCGCATAATCGACATCAGCGACAGAAAACACATTCTTTTTCCTTAAGAGTACGTTTAGCTCGTCCAAATCCAGGCGGGTCTTTTTCATTTCTTCTTCTAGAATCTTTCCTTTTTTGATCAAGATGATGGGTTCACCGTCTAAAGTTTTCCGTGCGCTGATTGATTTGATATCAAGAACTCCCATGAGAATGGTGAACGCACTCCATACGGCAAGGGCGATGAGCCCGTTTCTTACACTTAATGTGGAATCAATGGCAAGAGAGGCGCCGATTGTACCGATGGAAATGGCAGAAATGAAGTTGAAGAAGGTCATTTGGGAAATCTCTTTTCTTCCCATGAGCCTGGCGAGAATCAGCAATGTGAAAAAAGCAATCGTAAGGCGTACCAATAATACACTGATGGACAAGATAATCGTCTCCTTTGAAATAAAAATCAATCTTATTCTCTGAGGGTGTATGACAATTTATACGTGGCTTATTTGTTCCGGCTGGGAAAGGCACCACCAGTTTCGTGGATACTCGCGATCTTGCAGAGGTGGCCATTCATGCTTTCAGAAATACGAGCCACGTCATTACCGGTGAGAAGGCCTTCGATTTTTATGAGGTAGCTGAGATTATGACTGCTATTTTCGAATGAAAATGATCCTTTACAAATAAGGAATATTCTAGCATAGTATAGAGAAATAAGAACCGGCGTTGAAGAGAAGAGTAGATAAGTAGAAGCCTTCACAGAGAGCTCCGCGTGCTGAAAAGGGGCAAGGATTCTTTTATCGAAACAAACCTCTGAGCTTCTCATGGGAACCAGCCTGGCGATCATGAGACGGGAGCTCCCGTTACAGAGATAGGGTATGAAGCGCGTACCCGATGAGCTGGGTGTGGCGACACATCCATGAAACTGGGGTGGCACCGCGGATGAAATAAACCTCGCCCCCAAGACTTACATGTCTTGGGGGTGAGTTTTTTTATTTCTTAAAACATCTGCGAGGAGGCTGCGTATGGAAATGAAAAAGAGGTTTCGTTCGTGGAAGCACCCGTTTTTATTGCTATCAGGGGTAGGTCTTTCGAACGTCGGAGATTGGATCTATTTGATTGCCTTGAATTTGATCGTGCTTGAAATGACGGGTTCTCCACTGGCCGTAGCTGTTTTGTATTTGCTGAAGCCGGTGGCGACGCTTTTGACAAATGTGTGGGCAGGGTCTCTGGTGGACAGGGTGAATCAGCGGAATCTTATGATTGGGCTCGATGTGTTCCGGGCTCTCTTGCTTGGCGTTCTCCCTGCTTTGTCTTCGCTCTCGGCCATGTACACACTTGTCCTGTTTGTGAATATGGCGGGGTCAATTTTCAAAACTGCTTCGATGACATATGTGACGAAACTGATTCCGAGCAATCAGCGGAAACGATTCAATGCGTTAAGAAGTTTGATTGATTCGGGAGGGTTTCTGATCGGACCTGCGATTGCGGGCATTCTTTTCATAATCGGAACTCCTGAGCTGGCGATTTATTTTAATGCCTGGACGTTTTTCATTTCAGGGATCATTTCTTTCCTGCTTCCCCGCTTGGAAACAAAGGTTGAAAAAGAAAGGGAAGCATGGTCAGGGGCCTTGCTGAAAAAAGATTGGAGCATTGTGCGGTCGTTTACGAAGCATCATGCTTTGATCATGACGATTTATTTTCTGTTCGGACTGATGATGGTGATGGCGGCAGCGCTTGATTCGTTGGAAGCCGCTTTTTCAAAAGAAGTCCTGCAGTTGACGGACGCGGCGTATGGTTTTCTTGTCAGTATTGCGGGAGCAGGCATCGCTGTTGGGGCTATGTTCCTTACATGGTTCGGAAATCATCTGTCGACGAAGATTCTTCTCACTGGCGGCGGGTTGTTTGTAGCGGCCGGCTATTTGATTTACGCCTTTTCGGTGGATTTTTCAGGAGCGGCGGTCGGGTTCTTCTTGCTATCGTTGGCACTTGCTTTTGCGAATACAGGCTTTCACACGTTCTACCAGGAGTGGATCCCTGTTCATGTGATGGGGAGAGTGACGAGTGTGTTCGGCTTATTGGAAAGTGTGCTCGTCATCTTTGCGACCGTCGTTATAGGAGCGGCTGCTGAGTGGGTTTCGATAAAAGCGGCGGTTGTAGGAGGGTCGTTGATGATGCTTTTGGTAACATTAGCTTTAGGTTATTACAATCGGCAGTGGAAAGAGAAGAAAGTGAATCAAACGGCGATATAGCTCGTGCTTTTTTAATGATGGAATGTTACATCTTCATGAAAAGGTTGGCGGGATGGTTTGGTTTGTCATTGCTCCGGGGTATGGTTAGGGAATATATAGATGAGAAAAGTTGGTGGAGGTTCTTATGTCAAAGGTTCAACGCATCATTATGAGTTTAGGTTTTATCGGGTATATCCTCTTTCTCGTGTTTTATATGTTTTTCCAATCTCGCGGGGCAGCGGGGATGTCCTTGAGTCTATTTGAATATATACAAAGCCGCTCGAATCTGATTCCATTTAAAACCATCGCTAATTATATAACCGCCCTACAGGAAGGAACAATGAATACGTGGACGGCTGTTAAAAATCTGCTCGGGAATGTGCTGGTCTTCACACCCATGGGTATTTTCCTGCCTGCCCTGTTTAGAAAATTGGACCGACTGCGTGCCTTCTTGCTCGCCTTCGTTTTGATCATTCTCTCAGCAGAAGTCGCGCAATTACTCACCCAAAGGGGTAGCTTTGATATCGATGATTTTATTCTGAATCTATTCGGTGCCTGGCTTGGATTTAAAGTGTGGGTAACATCACTCGTCCAAAAATGGGTAGGGAGGGGAAGTTATGAATAGATATGTGGTGATGACTGTCGGAATGACCCACAGTGGAAAGTCAACGTTTGCGAGAATGCTGGAGGAAACGGTGAAAAACACGGTCGTGGTTGACCAGGATGATCAGGCGGCGTTTTTGAATACACATTATTCCCGGCTCGTCCCTGAAAATGGACCGAATACGATTAAACACAGCATGACGAAAATGATCGTCGATTATGTGATAGAAGAAACGGATCTGCATCTCATCATCTGTAATTCGAACCGGAATCCAAAGGCAAGAAAAGCGCTGCTGGATGATTTTAAAAGAAAAGGTTTTTCTACGATTCTTGTAAATTTTGATGTGCCATTCACCCTAATTGAAAAACGCGTAGCAGACAGAAAGCGGGATTCATCGGTGTTGCGGACCGCTTCTTCTTTTGCTGAAGTACTGAAGCGGCAGCAGGAAGAATCGCCGCATATACAGCCACCGTCTGATGAGGAGGCGGACCACTTTTTTACCATTAAAAAAGAGGGAGAGGTCATGGATGTGACCAGGAGGATCGCGGATCTTCTTTGATCCTAGTATAAGAATCTCGTATTCTGGCTATGCTAGTGATAGAAAGGGTGATGAGCATGCAATACATGGAGAAGACGAACAAAGTGATGGCCGATCTGATCTCAGGAAAACGTCGTCATTTCGGAAATTACTCTTATCATCAGTCGGTGTTTACGGATGGCGTGAAGGAAGTTCCTGAATGGGAAGTGCGCCAATTCGTGCTCAATTATTTTATGGCGTTGGAAAATGTGAAAAGTCACGCGTGAATCAAGGTGGACGCTTTTATCGGATTGAATAGAAAAGGTATACACTTATGAAAACAGGTGTGTACCTTTTGTTGTTTCGCCAATCCTGGCGATTGCAGGCAGCTATGCTGTCGGGAATCATACGAAAAGAAGCAGCAAAGGAAGGAATATGGTGCTCACTCAAATTGAAAACCCCCATGAATACTGATAATATGAAGAGAAAATGAACGTAAATGAGGGAAGCACATGCCAAGAGTATCGAAACGGCAAAAGATTTTGGAAGCAGCCGCACTCATTGTGCGCGAGCAGGGGAGCGATGCGCTCACATTGGACGCTGTCGCTAAGCGTGCAGAAGTGAGCAAAGGCGGATTGCTGTATCACTTTTCCACAAAAGAAGCGCTCGTGGAAGGGCTCGTCCAATACATGAACGATGTCTACCGGGAGAACGTGGAAGAATTAGTAGAAAACGATGATGCGGAGATGGGGAAATGGGCACGGTCGTTCATTAACGTCATGCATGATAAAAGCACGGAAAACCGACCGCTCAGTTCAGGGATGCTGGCCGCTCAAGGGATCAATCCCAAGTTGTTGAAACCTCTTCAGGATACATATGCGGACTGGCAGAATCATATCGAGCATGACGGCCTTGATCAAGTCGATGCGACGATTTTGCGTCTTGCTGTCGATGGGTTGTGGCTGTCCGAAATTTTCGGGCTCGGGACTTTGCCACCGACGCTTAGAAAACAGGTTCTTGAACGATTGACCGAGCAAACATACAAACCTAAATAAAAATCACCAGCTCTTTGGGAGAGCTGGTGATTTTTATTTGGCTACAGAAGTCTGGATTATGATGAAGAAAATTCAGGCGAAAGCTTCTTCGGTGCGTTCCTGGAACACTTTTCGTGCCTGTGTGAGCGCATTGATGACCGATGGGAAGCCTACATAAGGGATCAGCTGCATCATGGATTCAATGATTTCTTGTTCGGAAAGTCCGGCATTTAGAGCGGTATTGATGTGCAGCTCAAGCTGCGGCAGACTGCCGGAGCCTTGGGTGACAAGGCTCGACAATACCGTCAGTGCTCGGGATTGTTTGCTTAGGTGATCGCGGTTGTAAATATCGCCATAGGCAAACTCGATGATGTATTTTCCGAGGTCCGGGGCGATATCTTCCAGTGCTTTCATAAGTTCAAAATGGTTGGTGCCTTTTTCTTCATCTGTATAGGAACGGAGGGTTTCCAATCCTTTTTCATAACGTGTATTCATGGTGTCTCTTCCTCTCTTAAGATGCTTTCTTGTTTTCTTTTTCTTCTTTCGCGCGGTCTTCGTTGACCATTTTAATGAAGGACCAGCCGAGGATCGGCAGAATAATCAGAAGCGGGAAACCGCCGACGATGCTGATTGTCTGGAGTGTCGTCAGTCCGCCCATGTTCATGAAAATCATCGGCAGAATGGATAAGGCCAGAGCCCAGAACAGACGGTTCCATTTAAGTGGCTCACCTTCGACGTGTTTTTGTACAACGGATGCGATGACATACGATCCAGAGTCATAGGTCGTCGATAAGAAAATGGTGGCGAGCAAAATGAAGACGATGATTGCAAGTGTGGCGAGCGGCAGTTCAGTCAAGGTACCGATGATGGCAGCAGGTGCGCCTTGTTGGTTCAAGGTTTCAATGACCGGATACTGACCACTCAATTCCAAGTACATGGAATAGTTTCCTAAGATTCCGAAGAAAAGGATTGTTCCTAAGCTTCCGAACAGTACGGTTCCGAAAACGACTTGGCGGATGGTCCTTCCTTTAGAGATTCGAGCGATGAACAACCCGACAAATGGAGCATACACAATCCACCATGCCCAGTAGAAGACGGTCCAGCCTTCAGGGAATCCCGTTCTTGTGAATGAGGCAAGGTCATTGAACGGTTCTGCCCATAAGCTCATCAGGAAGAAGTTGTCCATCATCCGGCCGAGGGCTGAAGTCGTCGATTCAGTAATGAATGTCGTCGGCCCGACGGTGAAAATGAAAATCAACAGGATGAACGCGAGCCACAAGTTGATATCACTTAGAACGCGAATTCCTTTTTGCAGACCCGAATAAGCACTCAATCCGAAGATCAACGTACAGAAAAGCAGAATGATCGATTTCGTCGTCATTGTATCTGGAATGCCAACCAAGTTGTTCAGACCAGCTGAAATGATCGGTGCGGAAAGCGCAAGTCCTGTTCCGCCCCCACCTAAAAGACCGAACATGAACAGTATGTCGACAAGGCGTCCGACCCAGCCGTCGGTGTATTTACCGAGCACTGGACGACACGCTTCACTGATTTTGAAAACATCGGTTTTTTTCACAAAAAACATGTAACCGATCGGAAGAGCTGGAATGGCGAACATCGCCCAGGCGATCGGTCCCCAATGGAAAAATCCGTACGTGGATGCCCACTGGATCGCCTCATTGGAACCTGCTTCAACACCGAAGGGAGGTCCTTGATAGTAGTAGGCCCATTCAATCACGCCCCAATAAAGAATTCCCGTTCCAATTCCACTCGTAAACAGCATCGCTGCCCAGGAGCTCGTTTTAAATTCCGCTTTTGTTTCGGCGTCTCCGAGCTTGATATCTCCATAGCGGCTCACTCCGACAAACAATAAGAAAAGCAGCATGATTAATCCGACTGATAAAAATAAGAATCCTAATCGTTGCGTGACGACCTCATTCGCCGCCAGCACAATTTCTTTACCTTGTTCAGGGAAAATGATCAGAGGCAGGGATACAAATAGTAATAAGGCAAGAGCCCCTCCGAACGTTTTCCAATCCATGAGTTGTTTCTTCATGGGTATTCCTCCTTTATTCAGATGCGATTGTTTCGTATGTGACTTTTTAAACTGTACAATCTGGACGGTTTTGTTTCAAAACACGGATGAGGGTGTAAATGGGAGAATATTAAGCAATATTCAAGGAATGATAGGGTGTGAAGTTATATTTCACTTATTTTCATATATTTTAAGTATTAGTGACCGTTCATTCATTGTATAGAGTGAAAATTGGCGGAATGGCTAATTGTGCATGCCTGTCGTATAGGGGAAGAAAAAAGGATCTATAGAAAAATCCATAAAAAGTATTTGAAACTAAACAGTCCGGATGGTATAGTTTATGATGGTTGATTAAACAAACGAATTCAAAGGAGGACCTTTGGAATGAAAAATAAAGTATTGCTGACATCTGCCGTGACAGGAGCGGGAGATACGATGAAGAAAAATCCACATGTCCCTGTGACACCGAAAGAGATCGCTGAATCTGCGATTGAATCGGCCAAAGCAGGAGCGACGGTCGCTCACGTCCATGCCCGTGACCCAAAAACGGGTGGCATCAGTCATAACTTGGAGCACTATCGTGAAATCGTCGATCGCATTCGTGAATCAGAAACGGATGTCGTCATTAATATTACGTCCGGAGGCGGCGGTGATTTTATTCCGAGTTTGAGTACACCGGCAGCTGGTGGCGATGGGACAGACATCCAAACACCGGCGGAGCGTCATGAACCCGTAGGAGAACTTTTGCCGGAAATGTGCACGCTTGACTGTGGAAGTACGAACTTCGGTAACATGATCTACATGAGCCCGACGGACTGGCTAAGGGATCAAGCGAAAATGATCCAGGAAAGTGGTGTGAAGCCTGAGCTCGAATGCTTTGATACTGGGCACATCCGTTTTGCTAATCAATTAGTGGAAGAAGGACTGATTGATGGGGATCCGATGTATCAGTTCTGTCTTGGCATTCCTTGGGGAGCGGCAGCCGATGCGGAAACGATGTTATATATGAAAAATCGTATTCCGGAAAATGCGCATTGGTCTGCGTTCGGCATCGGCCGTATGCAAATGCCGATGGCTTCCCAGGCGGCGATGCTCGGCGGAAACGTACGTGTTGGACTGGAAGATAACATCTACCTTTCTAAAGGTGTGGTGGCACGAAACGAGCAACTCGTAGACAAAGCGGTGACGATGCTCCGGGGCCTTGACCTTGAGCCAATGACGCCGCAGGAAGCACGTGAATACTACAATCTTAGAAATCCGCACGGAGGGAAGTAAACATGAGAGTACAAAAAGTAGCCGTTGTCGGCACAGGAGTCATCGGAAACGGCTGGATCGCCCGCATGCTTGCACAGGGGTATGACGTTGTCGCAACAGATCCAGCGGAAGGGGCAGAAGAGCGCATGCGCCGTGCGGTCGATCAGTCGTGGCCTTATGTTGAAGCGCTTGGACTTGCCGAAGGAGCATCTAAAGACCGTTTGACGTTTGAAAAAGAATTGGCGGATGCCGTGAAGGATGCAGACTTTATCCAGGAAAACGTACCGGAAGTAGAAGAGTTGAAGCAGACAGTTCTTCAGAACATCGATCAGCATGCAAAACCTGATGCTTTGATCGGATCCAGTACATCCGGCATCATGCCTTCCGAACTGCAGGCGAATTTGCAGCACCCGGAACGCGTAGTTGTCGCCCACCCGTTCCACCCGGTGTATATTCTGCCGCTTGTAGAAGTCGTGGCAGGAAAACAGACGACGACAGAGAACGTAGACAAAGCGAAGGCTTTTTACGAAAGCTTGAACATGAGTGTATTGCTTGTGCGTCATGAAATTGAAGGGCACATTGCTGACCGTCTGATTGAAGCGATTTGGAGAGAATCCCTGCATATCGTGAACGAAGGGATCGCAACGACAGAAGAAGTGGACAAAGCCTTCACCCATGGGGCAGGCATGCGCTATGCGCAGTATGGACCGTTCCTCACGTTCCACTTGGCTGGTGGAGAAGGCGGCATGCGTCACATGTTGAAGCAATTCGGCCCGGCACTGAAAAAACCTTGGACGAAGCTTGAAGCACCAGAACTGACGGATGAGCTTTATGAAAAGGTCGTGTCCGGCTGTGAAGAGCAGGCGAACGGCATGAGCATGTCTGAACTCGATCAGAACCGTAATGAATTCTTGATCCGTCTGTATGATCTCGTCCAGGAATACTGGCCGAAAGAGACAGAAAAAACAAAAGCGTAAAGGAGGGGTTTTTGTGTCATCCTTTTCTTACAAACAGACCGTTCCGAGCGACTGGGTCGATTACAACGGTCACATGAACGATGCCGAGTACAATCGTGCCTTCAGCCTTGCTACGGATGCGTTCATCGATTATATCGGACTCGATGAAAAAGGACGCGAGCAGTTCCAGTACACGATTTTTACGCTGGAGACGCACACGTGCTACTTGAAAGAGATGCATGAAGGGGCAGGTTTTGAAGTCTCTGCCCGCGTATTGGATTATGATGCAAAGCGGATCCATCTGTTTTTGGAGATGCACAATGCTGAGGGGGAAGTTGTCGCGACGCTCGAAGAAATGCTTATGGGCATCAATCAGAACGAAGGTCGTCCGGCACCCTTTCCTGATGAAGTAGCTCAGAAAGTGGAAGCGGAATACAATCAGACCTCTGGTCAAGAACAACCCAAACAAGTCGGCCGCACCATCGGCATTCGTAGGAAATAATCAAATATGGAATAATCTGTAAGACCTGGTCACCCAATTTTTGGGTGACCAGGTCTTACTTTATCTTCCATCCAATAATCGTCCACGAATCATGCTATAATAAAGGAAATATTTAGAATTCTATGAGATTGGCAGGGTGTGTGGAAAAGATGGAAAGTCGTACATATGTTGTTCGGGGTCTGTCCTATGTTGTAAGGGTCGCTCAAGAAACGGATGCAAAGGAGCTTTCAGAAGTTCGGCATCTTATTGACGGTGAAACCGAATACCTGGATCGAGAACAGGGAGAAGGCCACTTAAGTGAATGGGATTTCAAAGAGCTCATCAAAAAAGATGCAGATGAGAACAACCATTTGTTCCTGGTTGCCGAAACAGAAGGGACCATCATTGGTTTCAGTCGGTGTGCCGGCAGTGATTTGAAAAGGCTCTCCCATCAAGTGGAGTTCGGTGTAGGAGTGTTAGAGGAATATTGGGGCTACCGTGTCGGAAAAGAGCTTTTGCAGCAGTCGATCCTCTGGGCAGAAAGAAACGGAATATTGAAAATGACCCTGCGTGTTCTTGAAACAAACGAGAAAGCGATTGAAATGTATAAGCGTTTCGGTTTTGAGGTGGAAGGTGTGCTGAAAAAAGATAAGCGACTTTCTGATGGTAAATATTATTCGACGATCTTGATGGCACGTTTTACATAAAAGGAGGAAGCTCATGGCCGCTAAAATATTTCCAGGTCGTTATACAGCCAAAGCTGATGATGAAGTGATTGTGTTTTTGATTGGGATGAGGATTAACAAATGGTTGGCTGTACATAAATGGCTGCCCGTTCTTCTGGCGATGCCGCCAATGGTTCAGGAGCTCTATTCACAAAAGGACAATGGTTTCTTTTCTCTAGAGAATTTCATAAACTTCCGAACAACATTGATGATCCAGTATTGGCGTTCGGAAAACGAACTTTATGCTTATGCCAGAGCTCCGAAGCATTTGAAGGCGTGGAGAAACTTCAATCGCAAAGTGAAAGATAACCCGGCTGTCGGAATCTTCCATGAAACATACAAAGTGAAGGACGGGGCGCATGAAGTCATTTACGGGAATATGCCCTTGTTTGGTCTCGCCAAAGCCTACCAGCATGTCCCCGTCCTACCCAACACGGCTTCAGCGAAACAAAGATTGAGAAAAAAGGAAAGAGAGCCGTTTGCGAATTCCCGTTCATAAAGCGGTAGACGCTTTCCATCTCTGAACATGTGAAGAAGGATAATCAATGGAAGAAACTCGTCTAAAAGTGAATCGAAGATAAGAAAATGATGGAGCTGAAAAAATGAGACTACCAACATAAAAACTTTAAAGAAGGATCTTTAAGCAGTATTTAAAAAGCTCCTTCAGAACGGAGAGTTCTACCATGATCACGTTGAAACGAACCTTTCGAATCGTCGCCATCAAAGGCCACGGAGCTTTTGAAAATTTTGCAACCGAAGTCCCGGACTTTGCGAGACAGCTTTTACATCGGACGAGGGAAATCGAAAACCATGCCAATATCGAAATCGCTCTCTTTGAGCCTAAGAGGGGGGAGGATCACCTCGAGGGTCACTATTATGTTGGGGTCCTTGTAAAAGATAAGCCGAGTCAGGTGCCGAAAGGGATGGAGTATTTAGAGGTTTCCGGAACTTATGCTTCATCTAGAGGACCCATCGATCATGTAGATGTCCTTTATAAGGAAGTGGGGGAGTGGACATATCAACAGCAACTCACCCGGGATTGGCTGACCTATATTGTAGAAACTTATCACCCTACGGAAAACGGGGAAGACGTTGAAGTATTCCTGCCTATACTCGATTCATGAATGCATACTGTGAGCGGATGACTTGATACAGGCCATGAATAACCTTATTATGAATGTCGCATATTAGTTGAGAAAAGCGAATCGGAAAGAGGTGCCTTAAGATGAAAGCTGTTCAAGTAACTGGATATGGCGATGTCGATCAGTTGAAGCTAGTGGACATTCCCACTCCAGAACCGAAAGAAAATGAAGTGCTCGTGCAGGTGAAAGCTTGTGCTATCAATAATACGGAAATCTGGATGAGGGAAGGAGCTTACGGCCAAGGCGGCAAATCAGGCTGGCGTCCGGAAGGCGTTCAATTCCCGCGTACCCCTGGTTCTGATATTACCGGAAAAGTGGTCCAGGTAGGTGAGCAAGTCGATGAAACGATGATGGGGAAAGACGTCGTTCTTTTTCCGTTCACGTCCAGTGGCCCGGATGGACAAGAACACATCTCGGAAGACATGTCCTTCATCGGTTCTGAATATGATGGTGGGTATGCTGAGTACGTGGTGTGGCCCGCAGAGCTTTGCTTTGATATGCCGCTTGAAGATTACACCGAAAGCTGTGTGTTTTCGGTCAGTGGTATGACGGCCTGGCATATGGTCGAACAAGTGCAGCCGAAACCTGGTGAAACGGTGATGGTCACAGGCGCAAACGGCGGTGTCGGCTCGCTCAACGTCCAGATCGCATCGAAAGTCTTCGGAGCGGATGTCATTGCACTCGTTGGAGATTTGAGTATGGAAGAGAGAATGAAAGAACTCGGAGCGACACATGTGCTGTCTTATAAATCCGAGAATCTGGAAGAAGAAATTTTGGAAGCCAACGGTGGTCCCATTGATACCGTGCTTGACGTCGTCGGAGATGCGCTGTTCTCCACGGCCTTGACCGTGCTTAAAAAGGGCGGCAAATTTTGCACATCCGGCTCATCCGGGGGTCAAAAAACAGAACTCGATTTCCGCACCCTTTATTTGAAACACATCACGATGTACGGATCGGTCTTAGGTACACGGGAAGAATTCAAACGGATGTTAAAAGCGATCTCTGAACAGAAAATACAGCCTGTGATCGACCGGACGTTTCCATTAGAGGAAGCAAAGGAAGCGCAGCAATATTTCAAAGAGTCGGGTAAAAAAGGAAAAATCGTCCTTCTTCCATAAAAGGTGTTTCATCCATTTAAAGAACCTGTTTCACTTTTATAGTGAAACAGGTTCTTATTTTTTTGCCTGAAAGTTGAAACGTGCAGGAGCCGGTATTGGCTGAACAAGGTTTCATTACATCTGGAAGAAGGGTAAGGAGAGTGGGAAGCTCACCATCCCCGATTGTTCTTGTTTTTTCGACGTTTGAAAATGCCAATCCCTTCCTGGTTGTCCATCCTATTTTTTATTAAATTGTTAGTAATTTCCTTGAAAGCGTCCATCATGTGGCGGATTTATTAAAAGTTCGTGAACGATGTATGACAAAGTTGTGAACTTGTATTTCTAATTCCGCAAAATCTGATATAATCAGTCAAGCCCTGATACGTATAACAGCTCCTAGTTTCCGAGTTTTATACTTATAATTTAACAGATTGATAGGAGGGTTAAGATTCATGAAAGCTAAACATCTCCGTAATAGATGGTTAGGTTTGCTGCCGCTCGGCTTGATTCTTTTCTTAAGTGGGTGCGGGCAGTTGGAAATGACTGTGCTCGATCCCAAAGGGCCGGTCGCTCAAAGTCAATATGACCTGATTGTATACTCCCTTTGGTTCATGCTTGGTATCATTGTTGTCGTGTTTGCTCTGTTTGCCTACATGCTCATCAAGTACCGTGAGAACCGACCGGGGCGTAAAGAAAGTGACTATGACCCGAATCTGCATGGGAATACGACCATCGAGGTCATCTGGACGGTCATTCCGTTCATCATTGTCATTCTTTTATCCATCCCGACCGTAACGACATTATTCGACTTGGAGAAAGCTCCGGAACCAGCAGCTGGGGAAGAGGAGAAGGAACCTCTGGTTGTTTACGCAACGACGGCGGATTGGAAATGGTTCTTCAGTTATCCGGAACAGGATATTGAAACCGTGAACTACTTACACATCCCGACCGATCGTCCGATTGAATTCCGCTTATCATCGGCAGATTCGATGTCAGCGCTATGGATTCCGGCACTCGGTGGGCAGAAGTACAACATGGCGGGTATGATGACAAAATTGTATCTGCAGGCAGATGAAGAAGGGGTTTACGACGGGCGTAACTCCAACTTCAATGGAGAAGGTTTCGCTGCTCAAACCTTTAAAGTACATGCCGAAAGTGAAGAAGACTTCAACACATGGGCAGAGGAAATTAACAATGAAGCACCAGAGCTGACAGCTGAACGTTATGATGAGCTGCTTGCACCTGGACTGACTGACAAACAATCTTATTCCAGCACACACTTGGATTATGTGAAGCACCATACGAGAGAAGATATGGGCTATGTCGTCGATAAATACCGTGAACAATTCAAAGAAAAGCTTCATTTGTATGAAATTGAAAAACAAGAAAGCTTCCAATAGAACGTAAAGAAAGCAGGTGAAGACATGCACATTACAGATATTCTAGTCACCGGTGAACCGATCATCTATGGTGCCATGGTATCAATGGCCTTAGTTGGGATCGCCCTCCTTTTCATTCTGACGTATTTCAAAAAATGGAAATGGCTGTGGAGCGAATGGTTGACGACCGTTGACCACAAGAAAATCGGTGTCATGTATATTTTAAGTGCCCTTCTCATGTTATTCCGTGGTGGCGTCGACGCCATGATGATGAGGGTGCAGCTGGCATTCCCTGATTTGGGATTCTTGAACTCCCAGCACTATAATGAAATTTTCACAACGCACGGAACGATCATGATCATTTTCATGGCGATGCCGTTCTTGATCGGACTCATGAACATCATCGTTCCATTACAGATCGGAGCGCGTGACTTCGCGTTTCCGTATTTGAACGCCTTAAGTTTCTGGTCCTTCTTCTTCGGAATGGCGCTCTTCAACATTTCCTTCGTCATCGGAGGATCTCCGGATGCCGGGTGGACAAGTTATACCCCACTTTCCGGTGCAGCGATGAGCCCGGGACCTGGACAAAACTTCTATCTGATGGGACTGCAGCTATCAGGAATTGGTACCCTTGCTACAGGGATCAACTTGATGGTGACGATCTTGAAAATGCGTGCCCCTGGCATGAAGCTTTTCCATATGCCGATCTTCACATGGTCGACATTGGTCACATGTTTCATCATCGTGTTCGCATTCCCGATTTTGACAGTAGCTCTTGCACTACTTACGATTGATCGTATTTTCGGTGCACAATTCTTTACTTTGACAGGAGAAGGCCTGCCGATGATGTGGGCGAACCTGTTCTGGATGTGGGGACACCCGGAAGTGTACATCGTTATCCTTCCTGCCTTCGGTATTTTCTCCGAAGTCATTGCCACATTCGCGAAAAAACGTCTGTTTGGCTACAATGTGATGGTTTGGTCGATGATCGTCATTGCATTGCTTAGTTTCTTAGTATGGGTCCACCACTTCTTCACGATGGGTGCCGGCGCATTCGTTAACTCCGTCTTCTCCGTTTCGACGATGTTGATCGCCGTACCGACCGGAGTGAAGATTTTCAACTGGCTCGCGACCTTATATAAATCGAAAATCGAGTTCACTGTACCGATGCTTTGGTCCCTGGCCTTCATCCCAAGTTTCATCCTTGGTGGTGTCACAGGTGTCATGCTCGGTATGGCAGCAGCGGACTATCAGTTCCACAACTCGTACTTCCTGATCGCGCACTTCCACTACGTGCTGATTGCAGGTACCGTATTCGCCTGTTTCGCAGGTCTTGTGTTCTGGTATCCGAAAATGTTCGGTCACAAGATGAACGAACGTTTGGGTAAATGGGCATTCTGGTTGTTCTTCTTCGGCTTCCATGTGTGCTTCTTCCCACAATATTTCCTAGGCTTAGACGGCATGCCGCGTCGTTTGTTCATCACGAACGTCGCCGAGTGGCTTCCATTGAACGTCATTTCAACCGTTGGTGCTTTCGGAATGGGACTTGGTTTCATCGTGTTCGTTTACAACGTTTACTACAGCTTCCGTTACAGCGAGCGCGAGACAACAGGCGACTCCTGGAATGGAAACGGTCGTACGCTTGAATGGGCGACAACGACACCAGTTCCTTATTATAACTTTGCAACGGTGCCATATGTCGATGAAATCGATCCATATATCCGTATGAAAGAAGAAGGCAAGACGACGTTTGAAGAAGACAAAGTGAAGCCGATCCACATGCCGAGTTATACAGGACAGCCGTTTATTATGATGGCCTTCCTTGGACTTGCCAGTTTCGGTCTTGTCTTTGAATGGATGTATGTCGCTGTCTTCGGATTAATCGGTGCGGTGTTCATGATGATCCGCCGTTCCTTCGATTATGACGACGGTTATTATGTACCGGTTGAAGAAATCAAACGAACAGAGAAAAAAGCGAGGGGGTTATGATATGGCTGCGGAAGAACTGAAAACAGGTCCTTTAGAATATCGCACCCAAGAAGGTCAGATGGGCATCATGGGCTTCTGGATTTTCCTCGGAGCCGAAGTCGTCCTCTTCGCGACCCTTTTCGCAACATATGCCGTGTTGTTCGGACGTACAGCTGATGCACCACTGCCAAGCGAACTGTTTGAGCCGGGCATCGTTCTTGTCATGACCTTCCTGCTTCTTACAAGTAGTTTTACTTGTGGACTTGCGATTCACGAAATGAGAAGGGGATCGGTCAAAGGGCTGATCCTTTGGATGGTCATTACACTAGCTCTTGGTCTTGGATTCCTTGGTTTTGAAATTTACGAATTCGTTCACTATGCACATGAAGGCGCAACGATCCAGTCCAGTGCATTCTGGTCGGCGTTCTTTATCCTTGCCGGAACACACGGACTGCACGTCACGCTTGGTATCGGCTGGGCGATTCTGCTCTTGATCCAAATCAAGCAGCGTGGACTGACGAACGTCACAAGCCGTAAATTCTTTATCATCAGCTTATACTGGCACTTCCTTGATGTCATTTGGATCTTCATCTTCACGAGTGTCTATCTGATTGGGATGGTGATTTAATATGGCAGATTCGAAAAAACGTGTACCGATGAATCACGTCATTGGCTTTATTTTGTCGCTTGTCATGACACTTGTTGCCGCATGGGCAGCGATTCAATCCGACCTGCCTGTCACATGGGTCATCATCGGCATCATGATTTTGGCTCTGTTGCAAGCAGGCGTTCAATTGTTCATGTTCATGCACGTCACGGAAGCTTCAAGTGGAAATGGACATGTGCCATGGAACATGATGTTTCACGGTTTCGCCCTCGCTGGCATCATCGTAGCAGGCTCCCTTTTCGTAATGTCCTTCGGGCATGATCATGGAGACACAGGCGAACACCAACAGCACGAGCAGCAAGAATCAGAAGACCATAGCGGTCATTAATACAAATGGGGGTTATCAGGATGGAACAAAAGCAGAACATGTCGATGGAGGCCGGCTGGCCGTGGAAAGATTTAGTAGGATTCGTTCTTTGCATATTGCTGACGGCTTTTTCCTTAGGCGGAGCGCTTTACTCCTCCTATGACCCTAAATTTGTCCTATATATTCTAACTGGTTTCAGTTTCGTACAGGCGATGATCCAACTGTACAAACTGCAACCGAGAGACTAAAAAAAGAAACGCTTCTTTCCTGGAATCAGGAAAGGAGCGTTTCTTTTTCTTTGGTTAAACTTTCTTGGTACCCAGGACTTGATTTGACGGTCGCCACGATGAACATCACCCATGCGACGTGCGCGCCGATCAATCCAAGATAGAACATCGACCATGTAATCGAGAAGGCACCTGGATCTGCGTACATCGTCACCTGGAAGAAATACAGCCACATGCCGATGAGCAGAATCGATTGTGCGACGGCAAAAGCCATCTTTTTCGCTTGTAAAAATAGAAATGGAGCTACTGTCGCCAATAACAAGAACATTACGATCGCACCCATGAAAATCATCTCCTTATTGATGTTTCCTTAATGTAAACGTTTTCTTTGATTTCATTGTAACAAAAAATTCGCACTTTGGACACAAAATGTTCATAAATTAGGCTGACAATTTTAGAATTACCGATTTGGCCCTTGTTTAAACAGTTTTTTTATAGGGTTCGGGTGAGGCGGCATGAGTGAAAGTGCCCGTGCGGGGAGTCAAAGTGACCTAACGTCGGTTGAAAGCGCCCTAACTGTGATCAAAGTGACTTAACGTCACAGGAAAGTACCTTAACGCCAATACAAAGTGTCCTAACTCTAAATTTTATGAAAAATTTCATTTTCTTAGACACCAAACGCTCACTTCTATCGATTATAGTTTGAGACTATAAAATGGGAGTGGAAGGAAAATGGATTGGAATAATATAAAAGAACATCAACGCTTCAAAGATAAAAAGGAGCTCGATCTGCATGTGCGCAGTTTTTTATACAAAAGAAAGGCAGCATTGTCAGAGGGAACGCTCAAGGTACTGACGTTCATCTGGCGTCATGCCGTCAAGTTTCCCGGCGTCGCTTTTCCGAAAAGAGCGACGATCACAAAAGGGACTGGATTGAGTGAGAGCACAGTGGTTCGTGCATTAAGAAGCTTAGTGAACGAGAAGTTGATTGAAAAAGTGACAACGAAGAAGCCGAACGGACGGCAGGGTGGCAACTTGCTCGTTTTCCTGCCCCAGCCGGATCTTTTTTTACCCTCGGATGACACCCCTCGTGACACCCTTCCTGACACCCCACAAAAAACGTCAACTCCCCAACAGGACAACCCTCAAGCGGCCAAATCCACACCTGAAACAGAGAAAAAACAGGGAGAATCTTCTATTAGTAAAGTTGTACCGTTTGATGTGACATTTCTGCCATCGTTCATCCCGTCTTCCTTCATTGAAACCTCTCAGCCGTTTGTAGGCGTAGAGCAGGTGCTGCCAGCTTGGCGGACGGTGCAGAGTGCGTTTAAACAATGGAAGCTGCAACAACCGATCGAGCATTATTTGGATAAGATCAACGAAACGTTCAGGCAGGCGGTTTTTGCTTATAAAAAAGGAATGGTACGTACAGAATTGCTGCGCTATTTTTATGGGGGATTGATGGAAGTGTTCAAACAGGTGGTGCGGAAGGAAGGCTTTGAGTCGGGGAAAGGTTTAATTTTTTATGATTGGCTGGAGGGAATGCATTCGTAATTGTAAGGATAGCGCCCTAAAGGAAATAGTAGCGACTTTAGGAGGTGGAGGAACGACTTAACGCAGGAAGTAACGCCCTAACCACTTGCCATAGCGACTTAAGGTGGTTGAATATCAGCCTAATGTTTCACAAGCGATTAATTGAGAAAAGTTTTCATTGACAGAAATTTGAGTCTGAGGTAGGATAGTGATTGTGATGATAATGAGAATCTTTATCAGTTGTTAAGTTTTTCTATATAAGGGTATAAAGATGAAGCGACGGATAAAGGATTCTACATAAAAGAAACGTGTGAAAGGATGTCAAATATGAAGAAGTTTTGGTTGTTTGCCCTTATGCTTGGGCTAGTCGTTCTTGCTGCCTGTGGTGGCGGATCTGAAGAAGGTTCCGAGAGTGAAGGAACAGAAAATCAGGAAGAAGAAACAACGGAAGAAGAGGAAACTCGTTCCGTGACAATTGAAGATGCAAACGGAGAACAGACGATCGAAGGAACACCTAAGAAAGTCGTTGTTTTAGAGTGGACCTATGCGGAAAACCTTCAGGCACTTGGCATGGAGCCGGTGGGTGTCGCTGGTCTTGATCAATATGGCGACTGGGTCAATGTCGGTATTCCATTCAGCGAAAAAGTGGAAGATGTAGGAACGCGTCAAGAGCCGAACTTGGAAGCGATCTCCCGTTTGAATCCTGATTTGATCATTGGTGTCGATTTCCGTCACAATGCCATCAAAGAAGATTTGGAAAGCATCGCGCCAACGGTCATGTTTGCACCATATTCTGAAGAAGCAGCACAGGATCAGTTCCAGAACATGAAAGATGAGTTCAACACGATGGCGAAAATCGTCGATAAAGAGGACAAGGCTGAACAGGTCCTTTCTGATATGGAGAATACATTCAAAGAGCAGCAGGCCCGCTTAGAAGAGGCGGGGAAAGATGGCATGAACTATGTGATCACACAAGCGTTCACGATGCAGGATACGCCGACGCTTCGTTTGTTCACAGACAACTCCATGGTCGCACAAATCATGAACAGCATGGGCATGAAGAACGATTATGAGTCTGAAAAGCTTGAAGTGTACGGCTACACGGAAACAACAGTAGAAGCGCTTCAGAACTATCAGGACTCCAACTTCTTCTACATCGTTCAGGAAGAAGACAACATTTTCAAAAAACAGCTGGCGGGCAACCCGGTATGGGAAAACCTTGCGTTCGTAAAAGAAGACCGTACGTATCAAATGCCAGGAGATGCTTGGACATTCGGTGGACCGCTATCCGCAGAAGTCTTGGCTGAACAAGTGGTCAACGCAGCCCTTGAAGAAAAATAAAGTGAGTGGATGTTATGAATTCTACACTTAAGAACACAATGATTGCGGTTCTCACCTTCGGAGGTGGGACCGCGTTGTTGTGTCTTTTAACATTTATACATATTAATCAAGGAAATGTAGAGATACCGCTCGGGGTCGTCGTTGAATCAATTATCAATCCTCAGGATACCCTGCAGCACCATACCGTCCGTACACTGCGGATGCCGCGTGCAGTCATGGGAATCATCGCCGGTGGCGCACTTGCCGTTTCCGGTGTGATTTTGCAGACGGTTACGAAAAACCCGTTATCTTCTGCAAGTACGCTCGGCATTCATTCAGGAACGTATTTTGCCGTTGTCGTCACAACGATTTTTCTGCCGGCCGCTATGGTCGGAAATGGAATCATGACTGCTTTTCTCGGCGGTATTCTGACGTTCCTGTTTGTTTACGTTCTCTCCGGTGGTTCGGATGCGACGCCTGTCCGGATGGTGCTTGCCGGGATGATTGTTACGTTCCTATTCTCAGCGCTTACGTCTGTCCTGCAGATTTTTTATGAAAATGAAACGCAGGGGTTGTTTTTGTGGGGATCTGGAACACTGATTCAGAATGACTGGGATGGAGTGACCTTTTCTCTGCCGGTAATCATTGTCGGTGTAGTGGTTACGATGATCTATTCAAGCAAGCTCGACACACTAACCCTGGGTGACGATGTCGCGACAGCGCTTGGACAGAATGTGCGCAGCGTTAAAGTGGTGACGATTATCGCCGCTGTGCTTTTGACGAGTGTGACGGTCAGTATCGTTGGACCGATTGGCTTCGTTGGACTTGTCGCGCCGCACTTGATCAAACTAATCGGTTACAGGGCCCACCTGCCGCTCATCTTAGGGTCGTTTTTATGGGGAGGAAACGTGCTTCTCTTAGCGGACGTCCTTGCCCGGGTCATCGATCCATCCTTCAATGAACTGCCGGTAGGTGCTATTACAGCACTTGTCGGTTCGCCGTGGCTCATCTGGCTTGTCATGCGGATGAAGCGGACAGGCAGCCAGGACAGCGGGGCGATTATGGCCGGGAAGAATTCCGCTACTTTGTCCATGAAAAAATTGCTGCCCGTATTGTTAGCGCTTATTACGATAACGCTGCTCGTCAGCCTTGCTTCAGGGAACTACGGATTCGAACCGTTGGTTACCTACAATGCGTTCTTCGGGGAAGCGAACACCTTCTTACAAAGTTTGATCATAGACTTGAGACTGCCTCGTGCGCTTGTTGCTTTGTTCAGTGGGGCGGTTCTCGCGGTCAGTGGTCTTATTTTCCAAGGCGTGTTACGGAACCCGCTTGCCGATCCTTCTGTTATTGGTATCACCTCAGGGGCAGGGGTCGGTGCGTTGATGACGATGTACTGGTTCAGTGTCTCGGCCGTCTGGATTCCGGTCGGCGCGATGGCCGGTGCGTTTGTGTTTTTCATCGTCGTCATGGCTCTAGGAGCAAAAGCCGAATTCCAGCCGACGGTGCTTGCATTACTCGGAATCGGGATGTCTGCGTTCGGTTCGGCTTTAATTCAAATCATAGTCGTCCAAGCGGATATCGGGGTGGCTTCTGCGTTGACGTGGCTATCCGGGACGACTTATGCAAAAGGGTGGAGTGAGCTGCTGCAATACTTGATCTGGCCGGTCTTGTTGTTCATCCCGCTGCTTGCGTTTTACATTAAAACGCTCGACGTCCTGTCACTCGGAGATGATACAGCGAAAGGACTCGGACTTCGTGTTGTGAACGTCCGTTTCCAAATGGCCTTGATTGCCACACTTCTTGCTGCCTGTAGTGTTGCTGCTGTCGGTTCGATCGGCTTTGTCGGCTTGATCGCGCCGCACTTGGCACGGCTGCTTGTCGGAAGCGTCAATCAGAAGCTTCTGCCTGTTACGATGCTGATCGGCGGGGCGCTGCTGGTCGTTGCTGATTTGTTCAGCCGGACTCTGCTTGCGCCGAACGAAATTCCATCAGGGATCCTCGTCGCCCTGATTGGAGCACCTTACTTTTTATGGTTGATGAAAAAGCGTGCGACTTAACGGTCACACGCTTCTTTTTTTACGCGTATGTATGCTATGATAATGAAAAAATGAACGCCAGGGGAGAGTTTTATTATGAAGATTCCATACATCAAATGCCACGGGTCGGGGAACGATTTCATCCTCATTGACGAGATTGAAAACGACTTTGGTTTTTCAGAAAAAGAGCGCGAGGAACTCTCGTTATTATTATGTGACCGTGAAAACGGAATCGGTTCGGATGGCATTCTTTTTGTTATGCCGAGTGAAAAAGCGGAAGGCCGGATGCGGATGTTCAACTCAGACGGCACGGAAGCGGAAATGTGCGGCAACGGTCTGCGCTGTGTCGCCCGCCATATGATTGAAAAACTCGGGAAAAAGGAAATTGCGATTGAAACAGAGAAAGCCGTGCTGCCCGTTTCTCAAGTAGAAGAGATTTTCCCTGAGATCGATACGTTCTCTGTCATGATTGAGCCTGTCAGTTTTGAGGTCGATTCACTGCCAATGAATTTTGCAGGGAAAGAAGCGGTCGATGTGAAGATTCCCGAGTTGTCTGAAGAGCGAACATTTACGGCTCTAAGTGTACCAAACCCGCACATCGTGACCATCGTCGATTCCGTCGATCAGGAAGAACTGCTATCGGTCGGGAAAAAGGCGAACGATTTGCCGGAAGTTTTTCCGAATGGTGTAAACGTAAGCTATGTCCAGGTGTTAGAGAAAAATAAAATCTTCGTCCGTACGTTCGAACGTGGGGTCGGATTGACAAACGCCTGCGGTACTGCCATGAGCGCTTCTTCGTTAGTGTCAACGATTCTAGGACCGAATGATTTGGGTACACCGATCGTTGTCATCAATAAAGGCGGACTCGTCAACTGTGTCGTCGAAAAAGACAACGGACGTTTCTCCATCCAGCTGCGCGGGAATGGAACCAATGTCTATCAAGCAGAGGTTGATGTCGATTTGGGAGCCCTTACTTTTGAAGTTTCAGAGAAGCAATTTTTTGAAGAAGAAAATGCGACCTATGAAAAACTAGAAGCGTTCGCTGCTTCAGAAATCGGAGGTTGATTCTATGTTAAAAACATTCCATGTTAAAACCGAGCATCATGATCAAATGATTGATGTGACCAGCCAGGTCCAGGACTGGATCCGTGAAGAAGGCGTCAAAGACGGTGTTGTCGTTGTGCAGTCGATGCACACGACGGCAGGCCTGACTGTGAATGAAAACGCCGATCCTGACGTGAAAACCGATATGCTGCGCCGCTTCCGTGAAGTGTATCCATGGGACCACCCTGAAGATCGTCATGCGGAAGGAAACACAGCCGCACATATGAAAACAAGTACGCTTGGACATGCTCAGACGCTGCTTGTGGAAGATGGCAAACTCGTTCTCGGTACATGGCAGGGACTTTACTTCTGTGAGTTCGACGGACCGAGAAGCCGGAAGTTTGTCGCGAAGTTGTTATAAGGAGAAAGGAAGGTACTTCAGTGCCTTCCTTTTTTAGATTATGGGTGGAGTGTTGAAGATTTCGTTTCGAGATGTTTCGGGGTTCGTTACCGTGTTGGGCGTAAGGGGTGGTTGGGAAGCTACTCGCTTTCCTGTGGGGGAGTGGCGAGCTTCCTCGGGCTAAAGCCCTGCGGGATCTCGCCTATCTCCTTTCTCCCACGGGAGTCTCGCAGCTTCCCAACCACCCCTTCCTAAGAAGGTGAGGAACACTCCCTTGGAGCCTTCCCCTATCGAAGTGTTATAAGCATAAACGCTCTATAACAAGCTTTTCGTATGCAGAATAGCGTCCTTAGGAGTTCATTCCCCTCCAATTACCATGGGCATAAAAGCGGCTTATTCTGGAAGTGGTTTCGAGATACCTGTATGGCAAAGGGGCGAAGGGGAATGGTGAGACTCCTATCTTAAGTGTGGAGGCGCCTCGATCAGCGGCGTATGGACTGGACTGAGCTGGCGGAGATAAAGGAAACACGAAGAGCGCAGCGATTCGATGTTGACTTATCGTACAGAAGCGAGGGAAGTCTCACTAGCCGCTAGGCGCCGGAACCGGATACCTAAGAGGAAAAAAGTGCATGGTGAGACCCCACAGGACGCAGTCCGAGGAGGCTCACCGCGCTCCCGCGGAAAGCGAGCGATTCCCCGCAGCCCCCATCCACTCAACAAAAGTCTCGAAACTCCCTCATCAACAAACGGGAGCGAGAGTGGAAGTAGGGATAGTCCAAAAAGACTGTCTGTTTCCGTGGAAGGACATGGTATAATTTAAAGTGGATCACGCTTTTCGCCAATTGAATAGGGTGTCGGCTAACCCCAGCGCAAAGGGGGTGATGCCTCTGAGTATGTATGAATCGTTGATGGTGATGATCGCGTTCAGTTCGTTCATCGTGTCCGTTCTCGGCTTAGTTGTCGCGATTTTACGCATAAAAAAATAGACTCCCTATTCTGACGTGAATGCGGGTGAGTCTATTTTAAGGCTGCGCCCTTTGGCTGAAGCGCTGATCCGGGAGGACCACAGTGCCAGCTGTGGTCCTTTTCTTATGTGTATCCTGTATCTACTCTTATCATACCACATTTTTTGAAAAAGAAACAGGTGAGTGGTTCGAACAGATATCAATGGAACTTGGATGATATCGCTTGAAATTTAAATATATCGGTTGAAATCTCAATATATCAATGAAAGGAAGACAGATCTCGGCTGAATATTCCATATATCAATAAACCTTAAAAACCTCCAGCCCGGAAGCTGGAGGTTTTCCTTTTAGCATATCGAATCTTTAGGGTTCGGGTTTTTCATGCCGAACATCGGCCGCAGGAACAGAGCGAGATATGTTCCGGCTAAGGCCATGATCATCCATACCCAGCCATGGAGGCTGAAGGATGCGATGCCGCCGAAGTAGGCGCCGATGTTGCAACCGAAAGCAAGGCGTGCGCCGTATCCCATCAGAACGCCGCCGATGATGGATGCAGCCCCAATGCCGGGCTTGATTTTTCCCGGTTTGAAGTTACCTTGGAAGCTTGCCGCAATGAACGCTCCAAGGATGATGCCGAAGTTCATGACACTCGTGGAGTCGGCAAGGACCGTCTGATTCAATGGTGCCGGATCATTGGACCAATATGTCCAATTCGCGACATCTACGCCGAACATTTGGATGAACTTGGATCCCCAAAGCGCAAAGGCGGAGGTGATGCCCCAAGGGTTGCCGCGGACAGCAAGGGTGATGGCATTCAATACGCCTAGGATGACGGCAGCAAGCAGCAGCGGCCACGCCCCGCGCCACAATTTTTTCAAACCGGTCGTCGTTTTGAGTGGCGCCATTTTCGGTGGGTTCTTTTTCCTGGCTACCTTAACGGTAATGCCGTAGATCCCTAAGAAAATCACCAGTTGCAGAATCCAGCCGCCGAAATAGCCAAAGCCGGTGGATTCCGCTAAAGAAATGGCCGGTAGGGTCGGCGTCTCGCGCCAGAACCCGATATGATACGCACCGAGCACTGAGCCTCCGATGAAACCTAGCAGCGTGAGGATCATCGACGATTTTCCTCCTCCGACAGTATATAGCGTTCCGGATGCACAGCCGGAGCCAAGCTGCATGCCGATACCGAAAATGAAGGAACCGAAGATGACACTGATGCCGACAGGGAACACATAGCCTTGAGGGGCGTTACCTGTGAAGCTGAACCCTGTCCCTAATATAATGGCAAAAAGCGTTGTTGCAACAGCGAGCATGAGCATGTGGGCTTGAAGACCTTGGACATTACCGACTGATATCAGCCGTCTGAATGCTGAAGTGAAGCCGAACCTTGCGTGCAGAAGCACGAGCCCGAAAGCAAGGCCGATCAAGAATAGAACGCCCTGTGTGAAGGTTGTGACAGATACTATCGTTATAAATAAAAGCAGCGATACGATCGCACCGATCCATACGAATGGTTTTTGTACCGGATCTAATGGAGCGATGACGGTCGAACGGGTGTTGTTTTCTTCAACCGTCTGCTGGACAGTTTGTTGTTGCATGTTTCATTCCTCCTAAATCCGATTTGTTTACTTAGTTTTAAATGAACTTTTGATATTGTAACGGAGACTCGTCTATTTGTAAATCATCCTGCATACAATGGTTGTACAAAGAGAACAAAGCTCAGTCTTTACGTAGAATTAACATGATTCAACGAGGACAAGTGGTAAAATAAATGTGTAGACAGGACGACCTAAAACAATTATTGGAGGGATGTCTTATACCTGTCGCTCGCTCATATGTTACTCGCTGGTTTTTCTTTGTTTGTAAAAAAGCAAATCGAAGAACTTCTTGGCGTACATCTGGCGCACCTCCCCCTACATAAAGACTGATCGAAAGCGACGCTGCTGGCGTGGCTTTTTTGTTGTTTAGGGAAGGTGTTTTGTGAAAGTTGCTAATAAATGGGGGGAAGTCACTAATATATAGGAGAAAGTTGCTAATATGTATGCTGAAGCTGCTAATAAACAGGAGGAAGCCGCTAATAATTAAGGCAATGTGGATATCTTATGTCAAGGTTTGGCGAACAGTACTAGAAGTTGATGTATGAGTTTTAATTTTAAGATTAAACTAAAAAACAGGTGGGTAAGTAATAGTAAGTTACATATAGGAAAAGGAGTGGTTAACATGGCGAAGAAAAAAGAGTGGCACGTGATTTTCCTTTTGGATAGCAAGCGTGTCGTGACGCACGACCTTGAGCTGAGTGAAGAAATGGATGAGCGTGAGGCGTCCGAATTCATCGTCAAACAGCTGGATAAGGGCACATGGTGGTTTTTGGAAGATGGTGTAGCGCTTCATACCAGTGGTGTGGAAAGTTTTTATTTGGACAAATGTGCGAAGAAAACAAGGTTCAGCAGAGATTAAAAAAATGGGCAGCTTTCCTGTAAAAAGGAAGCTGCCCATTTTTTATACGCTTTTAAGGTTGAAAGAGTCGGCCTTCATGACAGCGTGATCGTTGATGAGAATTCATACCCCGTTCGTCAAGGCATTAGAATGAGTGGGTAAACAAGGAACGCTTCTAGGAAAAATGATTCGCTCTTAGAGAAGACAAATCGGTTTAAAATAAAAAACTCTCCCTGGAAGGAAGAGTTTAATTCAAGATCTCAACTTTTACTTGTCGGCGCCCATAGTCGAAGGCGTCTTTTTCCTGTGCCATAAAGAGATCGATGCGGTGACCTTCAATATCTCCGCCGATGTCGCCAGCAACGGCTACGCCATAGCCGGGCACGCGGACTTTAGAGCCGAGTGGGATGACGTTCGGATCGACGGCGATCACTTTTTGATTCGGATTGGCACGGAGATCGATACCTGTGTACGTGACTCCGCTGCATCCTTCGCAAAAAGCCGTGTAGGCAGTCGCTTCAACAGCAACGGTACGCTTGACGTCATCTTTCGAAGCGGAGGCCGTGACGGCTTTCTTTTCTTTGTCAGGAAAACGTTCGAGATCTTTTGTTTTTTTATCTAAAGATAGGGATTTCGTTTCTATATTTTGTGCGGGCTTGTCCACTTCATCGGCAGCTACCGGAAGTGTAAGTCCGAAGATGATCATAGGCAGAAGAAGAAGGGAAAAAAGACGTTTGTTCATAAGTAAAGGTCCCCTTTCAATATTTCACTTTGCCTATTGTAACAACCACCGGACCACCATACAAAGACAAAATACCTACAAAAAGATTACATTCCCGTGACAAATGACACCCTGTTGAAAAAGAGCCGCTTTTTTTTCGTGCGGCTCCTGCTATTTTCAGCGGGACGTCCCTTTACGTTTACGTCCACAACACGGTTTTGAGGGCTTTCTGCTCGGCTTGTTTTCATTAGGGCGATTCGACATGAGGACCCTCCTCTCGGGTTTGAGATATATCATTTTATGCAGACAAATGAGAACGGGCCGTGCGCTTACCCTGCATGCAGGAATTTTTTTAAAAAAAGGGACCTATGTCGTTTACTTATCCAGCGGAAGGCATGCTATAATAGATAAGGATTCTTAGAGATTCCAGAATTATGAAAGTGATAGAAAAGGAGGACGGGACCATGACTGAATGTCCTCATTGTAAGCATATGGTGGATGACGGTGCCCGTTACTGTTCCCAATGTGGAAAGAACTTGATGGAAACACCTGAACCGAATAGCACGTCTAAACGATCGTGGTTGCCAATCATTACGCCTTTTATCATGCTTGCCGTAATGGGGGTAGCCCTTTATTTTGTTTATGACTATCAGAAAGATGTGAATGCCGAAGTCGTTGCGATGAAAAAAGAAGCGGAGCAGGAAGCTCTTGCCGGTGAGTACCGGGAAGCAGAAAAACTGCTCGTCGGAGCGATCGACCGCCGTCCGGAGCTTGAAGCGCTTCAAAAGGAACTCGGATCTGTGCAGGAAGCTTTGACATGGGATCAGGAGCTTGAGACGGTCGGCCAGTGGATCGAAGAAGGTTCGTTGAAAAAAGCGAGTGAGAAGCTCACGGCCATTCAAGAGTCTTTGCGACAGGAAGACAGCCGTTTGCTTGTTACCCTTGTTCCAAAAATGAATGAAATGGATTCCAGACTGACATTGAAGGAAATCAATCAGGAACTTTCGAAAATCACAGATGTGGATGAACTGGCAGCAAAACTGAATACATTATCCGACCTGAATTTGGAGGAAGCTTCCAAAGTACGGGATAAAATTTTTGAAAAAATCGTAAACCAATCGACGAAAAAAGCGGAAGCGGCAGCGGGAGAAAAGCGCTATGCTGAAGCGATTGCCATCATCGATCAGGGCTTGCAGTACGTTTCCAATGACGAAAAATTGATTCAGTTGAAGGAACGGATCCAACAGGAGAAGAAGGCCTTCGAACAAGCGGAACAGCAAAGGCTGGAAAGTGCCATGCAGCAAGCGGCACAGGATGAATTGCGTAACCAGACCCAGGCACTTGAAGTTGTTGACCTCTCGATTACAAAAGATGAGTTCGGTGATTACAAAGTGAAGGGTTCCTTGAAAAGTGTGGCGACACAAATCATCAGTACGGTGACTGTGAAATATGACATCCTCGATAAAGAAGGAAACGTCGTCCGCTCTGAATCTGTGAAAGTTTTTCCGAACTATTTGAACCCTGGAGATCAGGGAACGTTTGATAAAGTACATTATGAATTAGAAGAGGGAGAATACTCCGTCGAAATGACAGAGATGGAGTGGCTCGTAGAATAGGGGGATGGAAGATGAAACGATCTTGGATCATCAGCCTTCTCGCCACTCTTCTGATCCTCGGTGGCGGGATTGCGGGCGTTTTCTACGTCATGGATACCGTTCAAAAGGACGTGACGGTTTCAGCGGTTTTAAATGAACCACCGGCTGAGGATGACGAAGAGGGAGAAGTACCGAAAGAAACACAGGAGATCATTTTTGAATCACAGAAGCTTGTCGTGCAGTTAGAGCTTGAAGACGGTTCTGTCGGATCGGGGTTTTTGTACAATGATCAAGGAGATATCATAACGAATGCGCACGTCGTTGCGAATACAGAGAAGGTCAATGTCATTACATCCGATGGAAAGAAAATGCCCGGCGACGTAATCGGAGTCAGCCGCGACATTGACGTCGCTGTCGTTCGAGTGCCAGGCTTGAAAGGAAAAGAGCCACTGCCAATCAGAAAAGAAGATTCAGCAGAGCTGCTCGATGAAGTTTTGGCGCTTGGAAGTCCTCTAGGGCTGCAAAATACCGTCACACGAGGGGAAATCAGCGGCCTTGAACGGACGCTCGACATCGAGCCCTTCCATTACAAAAACTTATACCAAATTTCAGCACCGATCTCACCAGGAAACAGTGGAGGACCCCTTCTTGATAGGGAAACCGGTGAAGTCATCGGCATTAACTCCGCTAAAATGGATGACGAATCGATCGGTTTCAGCATCCCTATTGCCGATGTCCTGCCGATGGTGAGGCGTTGGAGTGAATCTCCGATGCGCTCCCTTCCGGAATTCCCGGAACTCACCGGTGAGGTCTACTCACCTGTAACAGGGACGGATGCCGAGCAGGCAAGTTATATGGTGCAGTATTTTTATGACAGTATCAATCAAGGTGATTTCGTCACAGCATATTCCCTGCTCAGCGCCAGCTGGCAGGAAGACATTTCGTTTGAAGACTTCCGCTCTGGGTACAACAATACGCTCAGTGTGAAAGTGGATAACCTCGTCGCAGATCCACAGGGGGATAAGGTCGAAGTCACCGCTTTCCTCACGGCTGAAGAAACGGTCGATGGGGAAGTGCAGATGAAGAAGTACAAAGTCGTCTATCCGGTCAAAAAAGAGAACCAATCTGTCAAAATCTGGAGCGGTTCCGGTGAAGAGCTAAGTGCCGAGCAGGAAGAAGCATCCTAAGAATAAAAATCCCTTTCCACTTTAAACGGTGGAAAGGGATTTTTTGTTGGATATTGTGAAACGGTTAACAGCAAACCTGGCACTTGAACTGCTTTTTTTGGTTCCAGGTACAGTCGCTCGTTTTGTGGTTCCAGGTACCGAACGCTTTCATGCGGTTCCAGGTACGAGAAAAAAGTTTTCCGTACCTGGAACCACCCACTGTGGAACCACCCACTTTGTCACCCGACCATCACCGTTCATTAATTTCTTTCGCAGCGCGGATGCCGGATTCTACAGCTCCCTCCATCCAGCCGTGGTAGGAGGATGTTTGTTCTCCAGCAAAGTGGATCCGACCTTCCGGGAGCGGCATCACTCCTTCAAGGTCACGGCTCTGTCCCGGGGTGAATAAGGTGAAGCACCCGGCGGAGAATGGATTTTGGCTCCAATTGTAAACAACGCTCTGCATGTATTCTTCGTACACGACGTTTCCATACACACGAGCGAGATTCTCTAGTACTTGTTTGGTCGCTTCTTTTTTGCTGAGGCTGTTGAACAGCAGCGCGTTCTGCCCCCATGTGTAACTGGCAAGCAGGACCCCCGGACCCGGCATACCCTGATGATGGCTCGCCTGATAAGCAAAGCGGATCGGTAAGTCAGAAATGAGGTTTCCGACCGCATACCTTTCCCAGAAACGGGACTTGAATTCGATGCCGATCTTGACGGCTGGTACGTTAATGACCTCTCGAATGGCTTGCCATTTTTTCTGTGATAAGCACCCAAAGGGAAAAACGTCAATGAATTGAAAGGCGCTGAAAGGAATGGTCGTCAGTAAAAAATCTCCACTCCAGCACGATGGCTTCAAAAAACGCTGGTCTTCCGTGTGAACGGTGACACGGTCATGGTTGTGGACGATCTTCGTCACTTTTTGTTCAAAGTAAAGGTTATCGATGAGTTCAGGAAGAAAAGCATGAGGGAGCCGGTCATTGCCGCCCTGGATTTCAACGAATTCTGTCTGCCCATTAAAAATGGGGAACGTGATATCAATTAAAATATCAAGAAAAGAAAACTCAGGAAAGCCTTCCATGCCAAGCACGACTTTGATCATGCGTACAGCATTATTAGACATCGAGGGGCCGTAAGGGTTGTTTCTCAAATATTCCCCCATCGAAAAATTAGAAAATTGATCCTCCAATTTCTTCTTTTCCTGATCTGAACTTTTTCGGTAAAGGTCTAAAAATGGCTGAACAGCGTCAAGAAACAATTGCTCCGCCGTTTTCCCTCGTTCGTGCGGGAGGAGGTGGTATTGTAATAGGTCAGGATTTTGTTCATATTGTGAACGGAACACCTTTTGACCATTAATCATCAAAAGGTCGTTGGGTTTAGAGTTAATAAAGGGGTTGGTCGTTATGCCAAACTTATCTATATACGTTTGGATGTATTGGTGATTTTTAGGAATTCTCATGGCGCCGGCGTCTATGTAATTACCGTTCGAAAAAGGTTCCCGGATGGTATGGACCCTTCCACCGACTCGATCGTTTCCTTCTAAAATAATGACGTCATGCCCGGCTTTCTTTAAAAGGGACCCGGCAACAAGCCCGGCCATACCCGCACCTAAAATAAGTATCCGTTTCTTACGTCCGTAATTAGGTAACCCCTCGAGAATATGTGATTTATATTCTTGCACGCTTTCTTCATATGCACGATGCATCGTCGCCACCCCCTTTTACTATCTATTCAAAAAATGGAAATAAAAGTATAGGGAGAAATCCTTATCTAGAGAAAGGACATAATCCTCTGTCCTCCTTCATTAAATAAAAAAGGAGGAGATGCGAGATGTATTACTCTGGTATGAGACAGGTAGGAAGAGAAGGGGAGAGCCGACTTCTTAAAGTCAATGGCGTCGGTAAAGTTCAAGTGCGTCCCGATGTTGCGAATGTGAACATCGGCGTCGTGACACAAGATAATAACTTGGAAAAAGCACAGCAGGAAAATGCTCGTACGATGGAAAATGTGCGCAGTCAGTTGGTTGCTGCCGGCATTCCGGAAGAAAACATTCAGACGGCCGACTTCTTCATTTTTCCTGAATATGATTATGTTGATGGCAAGCAGGAGTTTCGAGGTTATCAAGTGACCCATACCTTAAAAGTGACGATCGATGTTGTGAGTCAAACCGGTTTTATCATCGATACAGCGGTAGCGGCCGGGGCGAACCGGATATCCAATATTTCGTTTACCGTGAGTGATCCGTATCAGAATTATCAAGAAGCGTTAAGAATCGCTCTCGGAAACGCGCTCGCAAATGCGCAGACCATCGCGGGCACAATGGGGCTGAACCTGGATCAAACCCCTGTCAAAATCATTGAACTAGGCACAACGCCTGCTGTTCCCGTGCAAACTTTTCAAAAAGCGGACGTACTCGGAGCGACTGCCACTCCGATCGAACCCGGGACGCTCGAAACGGTCGCCAGGGTGGAAGCGCATTTTCAATATTTGCCTTAAATAGCTGCTTTCCAAAATGGAAGGTGGTTTTTTTATGGGCAAAAAAGGATAGATTATGCACGGGAGGACCTAAATATGAATATAAAAGTTGAGAATAATGTGTAGCACTTATTTTATGGGCTCATAAAATATAACTGAAACTAAAAAAGTTGCTCTAAGGAAAAACCTTCGTTACAATGTGCTTAGAGAAAATGTTCGAATTGAAGGAGAGGTACAATGGAAAACTTGTTATTGGCTTTCGGGCTGACCTTACTTGCCGGATTAGCCACAGGTGTAGGGAGCTTGATTGCATTTTTTGCGAAGACGACGAACACGAAGTTCCTTTCCCTTGCGCTCGGTTTTTCAGCAGGGGTCATGATCTATGTATCTATGGTGGAAATCTTTTTTAAAGCACAGGATGCCTTAGTTGATGCAATGGGGAACGAACCAGGCCGGTGGATGACCGTTGGTGCCTTCTTCGGAGGAATGCTCGTCATTGCACTCATCGATAAATTCATACCGAAGTCAGGGAACCCTCACGAAGTGAAAAAAGTGGAAGACATGTCGAAGCGTCAGACAGCTGTGAAAGATCCTGATTTATTGAAGATGGGAACGTTCACAGCGCTTGCGATCGCGATACACAACTTCCCGGAAGGAATCGCGACATTTACGGCTGCCTTGAACGACCCGGCACTCGGAATTGCGATTGCTGCGGCGATTGCGATTCATAACATTCCAGAGGGAATCGCGGTATCCGTGCCGGTGTACTATGCCACAGGAGACAAGAAGAAAGCATTTAAGCTTTCGTTCCTGAGTGGTTTGTCTGAACCGATTGGTGCGGTTCTAGCCTATCTTTTGTTGATGCCGTTCTTGAACGACATGGTGTTCGGTATTCTGTTTGCAGGGGTGGCAGGGATCATGGTGTTCATTTCCCTTGATGAATTGCTGCCTGCATCCAGAAGGTACGGAGAAGCGCATTTATCGATTTACGGGGTCGTCGCCGGAATGGCCGTCATGGCTTTGAGCCTTCTGTTATTTATCTGAAAAAATGCCCAGCAAGCGATATCGCTTGCTGGGCATTTTTTGTTAACACGTTTTCTCGTGAATTAGATCTTCGATGGTCTCTTGGATTTTTTGTTTCGATCTTTGAACAAGCCGCCAGTTGAGATGGATGCGGTCTTGATCTTTCACACCGAGCCTGAGGTAGTCTTGTTCTGACGCGGCTTGCCACTCTGAAAGCGTCGAAAACTTTTCCTCCGATTTCCGGCTAAGCCATAGGCTCGCTTCTATTCTGAGCTGTTGGTTCGCTTCTTCCGCTGTCCATGTTTCGGGATAAGCAAAAAGGAAGGTTCCTTTTCGAAAAGCGAAGTGCGCTTCATCTTTATGTTCAATTTTCAGCCGGTAAGAGCGGCCAAGGTAAGAAATCTTTTCGTTCTCGGAAGCGATAAGCCCATCGACTGCGTATAAATCTTCATGCGTCTTCTGCCATTTTTCAAAAATCCAATCCACTTTTTTCTCTACAAAAGCCTGAATCTTTGCTTCCTCTTTTTGAGGGGGAACGGTCACTTTTACACCATTTAAATCGTCGAGATAAATTTTGATAAAAGAGACCTCTTGTTTTTCTACAGTATAAGTTATTTTTCTTTCGTCAAAAGTAACAGTTGGCATCATAGCCTCCTTTCTATCTTACAACGTAATGTGCGTTTTCCGTTTTTGGAAATCGACACCTTCATAGTACGTGTTTTTGACAAGGACATTCGGTCCGAGGCATTTCACGGCTGGACAATGACAGTTCAGGCTTTTCGCTGTACTAGTAGTAAGCCAGTTGTTGTAAGCATCTGTAAGCTTCGTGTCTTGAATGTTCCCAAGCCCAGGCTCGTCACCGAAATCTGTCACAATAATATCGCCTGAGAAAATGTTGACGTTCAAGCGGGAGCGCCCGTCTGGATCATTTCTTACCGTCACATTCTTTTCGCTGTACAGGCGCTTCAGCATATCGAGATCATCCTGTGAAGAACTGCATGGATAGTAGGGAAGCGTTCCGAATAACATCCACATGTCGTCATCCCGATGATCTAGCAGCCGGTTGATGCCTTCACGCATTTGTTCAAGGCTCAACGTCTCCAAACTGCTGGCAAAATCCACTGGGTACATCGGGTGAATCTCGTGGCGCGCACATTTCATTTCTTTCACATGATCATGAATCGATTCTAGGTAGGGGAACGTACGACGGTTCAGCATCGTTTCAGCCGAGACCATGACCCCTTCTTCAGAAAGTCGCTGGGAATTTTCTACCATCCGGTCAAAGAACTTCTTACGGTTTTCTTCGGATGGTTTCCGCTCCATACGGGCAAATCCGGTATGGATGAATTCTTCGATCGTTCCCCAGTTGTGGGAAATATGTAAAACGTCCAAATAAGGAATGATCGGGATGTAACGCTCATACGGAAGCGTCAAGTTGGAATTGATTTGTGTCCGCACTCCGCGCTCGTGCGCGTATTTCAGCAGGGGGACCACATAGTTCTCTACAGACTTCTTGGACATCATCGGTTCCCCGCCCGTGATGCTGAGCGTCCTCAAATGAGGGATTTCATCGAGACGCTTTCTGAGCAAGTCCATCGGCAAAGCCTCGGGGTCCTTCGCACCTAACGTATATCCGACCGCACAGTGCTCACAACGCATGTTGCAGAGCGTCGTCGTCGTAAATTCAATGTTCGATAACGTCATCTTTCCGTGTTCTTCCACGTCCATATACGCTTCCCACGGGTCATAAGAAGGGGTAAGCGCCTGAAGCTTCATGTTCGTACTCATAAAATATGAAACTTCCTTTCTATTAATATTTATTCGGTCGATAACCTTTACCATTCTACCATTAATATGTCTAAAACCATACAATATGTATCGGAATTATGCCGTGACATGCCCATATGGATCTGTTTAGCTTTTATGGAAAGAGGAGAATAAGGGTGTGACATCGAATGATATGGGGTAACGACTAGCACAAGGGGGAGTCAGAATATGAAACAAACCGTACTCATTACAGGAGCATCCAGTGGATTCGGTTTCCATACAGCTGTGAAATGTGCACAAAAAGGTTTTCGTGTCATCGCCACGATGAGAAATGTAGAAAAGGCCTCCGCGTATGAAACGCTCGACGAGGAGGTACAAAAACGCATTGAAGTATGGCCATTGGATGTGACAGATGCACAGTCGCTCGAGCGTTTTTCAGAAAAAGTGAACACGCTGGAACGACTGGACGTACTCGTCAATAACGCCGGTTATGCGGTCGGCGGATTTCTTGAACAGGTGCCGCTTGAAACGTACCGCAAGCAATTTGATACGAACGTTTTCGGTGTCATTGCCGTAACTAAAGCGGTTCTGCCATTAATGCGCAAACAGGGGAGAGGAAAGATTTTAAATGTCAGCAGTGTGAGTGGCTTGATCGGTTTTCCGGGTTTATCTGCCTATGTTTCTTCCAAACATGCATTGGAAGGATTATCGGAAAGTCTCCGTTTCGAAGTGAAACCGTTCGGAATTGATGTCGCTTTGATCGAGCCAGGCTCATATCAGACGAACATTTGGTCTTCAGGGCTTTATATGCCGGAAGAAGTGCAGGATCCGGAATCTCCTTATGCTGAATACATAAAAGGGTTGTGGAGTGCGCTCAACAAAGAATCGCATGGAAATCCCCAGGATGTGTCTGACCTGATGACTGGATTGATGGAGAAAGAATCGCTTGGGAAACTACGCTATCCGATCGGTGCCGGGGTAAGGACGAACGTCTGGTTCAAGCGCTTGCTGCCATGGAGCTGGCTGGAAAAGACCGTGTTACAAAAAATTCTTGGAAAAGAGAAAGCCAAAGGAGTGGGATTGAATGGAAAAAGTGATGCATGGAGCGGAGGAGATGCGCTTCGAGGGTAATGAAGTCGGCATTCTCGTATCTCACGGGTTTACAGGAACGACGCAAAGTATGAAGCCTTTAGTTGAAACCTATGCTAGAGCTGGGTACACCGTTTATTGTCCGAGGTTAAAAGGCCACGGAACAAGCCCGGAAGATATGGAATCCACCTCTCATATGGATTGGGTGCATTCAGTAGAAGAAGCGTACACCTGGTTAAAAGAAAGGTGTTCGAAAATATTTGTCGTAGGGTTATCCATGGGGGGAACCCTTGCTTTATATATGGCGAGTGAGTACCGGGACATTGAAGGAGTCATTCCAATCAATGCGGCCATTGATATTCCCGCACTTGAAAATAGCCAGGGAACGGACGAACGCTTTTTAGATGCGATCGGCTCGGATATCAAGGATCCTGCAACTGTCGAGCTTGCGTATGACCGCACACCGGTGAAATCGATCGGAGAGCTCGTCGGATTGATGGGCAAGGTGAAGGACAGGCTTGATGAAATTCATTGCCCGATTATGATTTTCGTATCGGATGAGGATCACGTCGTTCCTCCTCACAATTCAGAAGTCATCTTCGAATCGGTATTTTCTGAACACAAAGAGATCATCCATCTGGAAAACAGTTACCATGTGGCGACCCTTGATCATGATAAGGATATGATCATCGAGCGTACCCTGGAATTTTTCCAAATGTACACGAACACGAAGTGATTGCCCGGGAAATATAAAAGGTTTTGTAATCTAGTAAAAAGTTTATTATAATAGAGACAAATCAAGAAAAGTAAACGGTATAAAGCCTTCAAGGGGAGCCTCCGGCTGAGAGTGAACGTTAATGTTCTGACCCTTCGAACCTGTCAGTTAGCACTGGCGTAGGGATGGCGGCTTTTTTGATGGTGCAATGCAGAATTGGGACTCCTCCATCAGGAAGCTTCCCTATTTGGCGTTGCTTTTTTTGTGTCTTTTTTTAGGAGGAATGTTGAAATGAGAAATCGTCGCGTTTTATTTCTCGTAGAGATTGCGATTTTTTCAGCACTCGCACTATTGTTGGATATCATCCCGTTTTTATCGTTTAAACTGTGGGCGCAGGGAGGATCAGTATCTTTTGCCATGGTCCCAGTCTTCATCATGGCTTTCCGCTGGGGGGTAAAAGGTGGTGTCACCACGGGTTTGCTTTTAGGAATCTATCAAATCATGACAGGCGCCTATATTATGACCCCTCTTCAGGCGTTTCTTGACTATGTCGTCGCCTTTGCTGTGATTGGAACGGCTGGATTAGTAGCTAAACCGCTATGGAATGCGATCAAATCGAAAGAGTCCCGTCGATTGGTCGGATGGATTATTGTCGGCTGCCTGATCGGAAGTGTGCTGCGCTTTTTCGGACACTTTTTTGCAGGCATCGTTTTTTACGGCGAGTTCGCCCCTGAAGGCCAGCCGGTCTGGCTGTATTCCCTCGTCTATAATGGTGGATACATGCTTCCGGCGTTTATCTTAAGCAGTATCGTCGTCAGTCTCCTATTTGTAAAACGACCAACACTATTAAGCCATTAATAAGAATCCCCCGTTTGATGTTTCGGCATCGAACGGGGGATTTTAGTTATTTCTTTATCATTGTTCCATAAACGCTCCAGTTTGTGGAAGATTCAGTTTCCAGATAACCGGGGTTCGTTTGCCTTATTTAGAGTCAGGGGTTGTTGGGAAGCCACTCGCTTTCCTGTGGGGGAGCGCCGAGCTTCCTCAGGCTATCGCCTTGCGGGATCTCGCCTGTCTCCTTCTCCCACGGGAGTCTCGCAGCTTCCCAACAACCCCATTCCATGTGGAACAGAAACGAACCCTATACCAAGATGAGGGGTGTTCACACCATACTCAGATGTAGGCATAAGAGGCTCTATATCAGGCTTTCTGGGGAGAGTATGATGTTATCCATTTTGCTTGAGTACACAAGCAGCGTTTCCAGAAATAGTTTCGAGACACTTACATGGCAAAGGGGCGGAGGGGAATGGCGAGACTCCTGCGGGAAAAAAGTGCTTGGTGAGACCCCGCAGAGCGAAGCTCGAGGAGGCTCACCGCGCTCCCGCGGAAAGCGAGCTATTCCCCGTAGCCCCCACCCAATCAATAAAAGTCTCGAAATCGAGTCTTCAACAATCCTGGCATATAGTCGAATAAAATGTATTTTATTTGATTTTTTCTTCTATCGAGGTTTGAAACAGGCGATTATAGTGAAAATAAGATAAGCACTTTAGTTGGGGAGGCTACGTAATGGACCGTTTAAAGCGGATAGGGAAAAGTAAGTGGTTTTGGATCATCGTCATCATTATAGCTATTTTAAGTGTTACGATTGCTTATCATACTTCATGGAAAGCTCTTCCTGAGGGGATTTCTTATGAAGGGGAAAAGCACAAGATGGAAAATATCGAGTTTTTCCGTGATTTAACATACGAAAATGAAGCAGGAAAGACCGTGCATGACCTTCAGGTTTTCGAAGAGATCAATCAAACCATATCGGAAGCTGAAGACTTTATTGTAGCGGATATGTTCTTATTCAATGGCTACACAAATGGGAAAAACGAGTTTCCACAGATCTCCAGTAATTTAGTGGATGCCATCTTAAAAAGGAAAAAGGAAGTGCCTGATTTGAAGGTTGTTTTCATAACCGATCAGATCAACACGGTTTACGGGTCGTATGAATCGGAGACGATCAAGCGTCTGGAAGATGGCGGGGTCGATGTCGTTTTGACCAATTTGAATAAATTGAGAGATTCGAATCCTTTATACTCGAGCGTCTGGCGGCTGTTGTTTTCATGGATGGGTACCGGAGACAACGGTTGGATTAGTAACCCTATGGCCAAAGAAGCTCCGGATGTGACGCTCAGATCGTATATGAAGCTGTTGAACATCAAGGCGAACCATAGGAAAATCCTTGTGACAGAGAAATCTGCGATTGTCTCGACAGCGAATCCTCATGATGCCAGTGGTTATCATGAAAACGTGGCGTTCAAGATGACGGGGCCGATCATCAAAGATATTTTAGAAGCCGAAGAAGCCGTTGTTAACTATTCAGGGGAGGCTGATTTTCCTGAATATGAGAACCGTAATTGGGAGGCAAAGGAAGGTCCTCTGACGACTCAATTTGTAACGGAAGGGAAAATTTATCGAGCGATTCTCGATGAATTGTCTGCAGCAGGTGAAGGGGATACCGTCTGGCTCGGGATGTACTATCTGGCTGATAAGAAAATCATGAGTTCGCTTGATGATGCAGCCAACCGCGGAGCTACGGTGAACATTGTGATGGACCCAAACAAAAAGGCGTTTGGTCATGAAAAAACCGGCATTCCTAATTTACCTGTAGCTGCCGAGTTGCAGCGCCTGGGTAATGAGAATATCCATTTGCGCTGGTATGACGTCAATATCGAGCAGTATCACACGAAAATGCTGTACATCGACCATCCTGAGGATGATGTCATCATCGCGGGGTCTGCGAACTATACGCGTCGTAACCTATCCAATTTAAACTTGGAAGCCGATGTTGTCATCAAAGGGAATGGAGAAGAACAAGTATTTACAGATGTAAATGATTACTTTACACGTATTTGGAATAATGAAGATGGACATTATACGGCTGACTATAAAGAATACCAGGATAATTTAACATTCATCCGTTATGCCACCTATTACTTGCAGAAATGGACATGGTTTACCACATACTGATAGAAAAGGAGCGCACATTCCGTGCGCTCCTTTCTTTTTATAATAGGGTTTCTGCTTTAGCAGGGTTTGTCACGATAAGGAGAACTTTCCCTTCATCCAGATCTTCTTCGTATTCTTCTGCTTCCTGTTCAGAAAATCCGATTTCCTGAAGTTTTGTACGTAGTTCGTCGCCCTGTTTGCTGAAGAGATTGCTGATTACGTTTTTGATGTCCTGTTCGGAAAGGCCGATGGTATTGGCGTTGACGTTTTTAGCAATGCGGTCTGTACGGTCGTCATCGTGCGACAGGATGTAAATGTCTTTGTTGTCGATGCCTTCGTCTTTTAAGCGCTTCACATCTTCCATCAGTTTTTCATCATTTGTGTATTCACGCACTGTTGGTTTCATCTTTGATCTCTCCCTTTTTCTAATAGCTGCTACGGTATGGAATGTACCCGGGTGGAGATGAATTAAACGTGTGAATGCGCAGAGGTTTTATCAATCAAAACGAAAAGGTTATCAATCAAAACGTAAAAATATCAATTGAAAATTTCATATATCAATTAAAAATTCAATAAATCAACTGAAATCCAGATATATCAATTAAGTTTCTAATCGCTAAAAACTCCCAAACCGAAATTTTGCAGGAATTTGTCCAAACATCCCGAATTACATATAAGATTGGAGGGAAGAAAATGAAATCAAAGATCATCGCTACGTTTTCTATTTGTGCTCACGACCCTGAAACAGGGGAGTGGGGCGTTGCCGTACAGTCGAAGTTTTTAGGTGTTGGATCGATTGTTCCGTGGGCGAAAGCAGGTGTGGGGGCAATTGCTACCCAGGCGCTTGGAAACCCCCAGTATGGGCCGGACGGACTGAACCTGCTCGAACAAGGGCTTTCAGCTGAGGAAGTGATCGAGCGGTTAACTTCTGAGGATCCACAAAAGGAAGACCGCCAAGTCGGAATTGTCGATGCGAAAGGAAACGGGGCTACGTTTACAGGTAAGGAGTGCTACGAGTGGGCTGGCGGCAAAGTCGGCAAACACTATGCCGCTCAAGGAAACATCCTTGTGAATGAGGAGACCGTCACCGATATGGGGGAAGCTTTTGAACATGCAAAAGGTTCTCTTGCTGATCGTTTGATGACAGCCATCAAAGCCGCTCAGCGTGCTGGGGGAGACAGCCGCGGGAAACAATCGGCAGCCATCCTCGTTGTTAAAGATAAGGCAGGATATGGGGAACTCAGCGATGTCGCTGTCGATCTCCGAGTCGATGATCATCCGGAACCGATTGAAGAACTGGACCGAATCTATCAGCTGCACCAACTCTATTTCGGGGCATCTGATTCTGATGATGTCGTAGGACTGGATGGTGAGGTGAAGGCAGAGGTCGAAAGTCACTTGCGTCGTCTCGGTTATCTCGAATCAGAGGACGTTACCCTTGATGAGTTTTACGATACGTTCACAACATACTTGCACACGGAAAACTTCGAAAGCCGTGAGCAGGAGCGCGGTAAGATTGATTTGAAAGTTCTTGAATACATGAAAAATCAATGAGTGTGAAAGCCGTACATGAGAGATGTACGGCTTTTTGATTGAACTATTTTCTAGGAATCCTTTTACCTAATAGGGAAAAGTTCAGCAACTTTTGTCTTTTCTGTGAAATTCATAAAAGCGTTTGCAAAAACCACATCATCGATATAAAATATAAGTAAAGCAGGTCATCTGATGACCTTACTTTTATACATGTATTGAAAGCGTTGACAAATCGTGTGGTGGGGGAGGATTTATATGATTTTATTCGTAGCTTTGAGTGCGATACTCGCTCCTTTTATTTTTCTGGTCCTTTTACGAATGCCGGCGAAGAAAGGGATGTTGTATAGCGCATTGATTGTGATCGGCCTTGCTTACTTCGTATGGGGTGTGGGGGAGAGGGTGATTGCTGCCTCTATACTGGAGGGCGCGCATAAGACGTTAACCATCCTGTTTATTTTATTTGGAGCGATTGTTCTTTTGAACACATTAAGGAACACGGGCGCGGTGGACCGGATCAATCAAGGATTCCGGAGCATTTCCAAAGATATGAGAGTGCAGATTGTCATTGTGGCCTTCTTATTCGGCGCCTTGATCGAAGGGGCCGCGGGTTTTGGGACGCCGGCGGCTGTGACAGGGCCGTTGATGGTAGCTTTAGGATTTTCACCACTGGCTGCCGCGGCCATTGCGCTTATAGCGGATAGTTCAGCGGTTTCTTATGGAGCAGTTGGCACGCCGATCCAGGTCGGATTGAGTAATATTCCGGGAGCAGATCTTTCTTTTTACAAAGAAATTGGAGTACAAGTCGCGTTTTTTGATCTGTTTGCAGGAAGTTTCATTCCACTTATTCTTGTAGTCATTCTAACCGTCTTTTTTGGGAAGCAGCGGAACCTCAAAGATATTAAACAAATGATTCCTTGGACACTTTTGATCGGTTTCACCTATACATTATCCGCTTACCTTTATGCAAGCATTTTCGGTCATGAGTTCGTCGCGATTTTAGCTTCTTTGACCGGCCTGCTCGTCGCCACCTTTACGGCGAAGAAAGGTTTTCTGCTTCCTGATGAACCTTGGCAGGAAGCCCTTCAAGAGGAAAAGGGGGCCAATGAACCTGTCTCTATGAGCTTGTGGGCGGCTTGGGCTCCTTATGTGATCATTGTCTTGCTCTTGCTTGTGACAAGGATTGTTCCATCAGTCAAATCATTCGCGTTGACCTGGGTTGATCTTTCCTGGGCGGATATTTTAGGTGTGGAAGGGATTACGTCCTCTTGGCAAGTGCTTTATTCTCCGGGTTCTGTATTAGTCTTTGCTGCCATCATGGCGGTCGTTGTGCAAAAGAAGTCCTTTGACCGGTTTACGAAGGCGGCGAAAGAATCCGTTCTCTCCATGAAGGATGCGGCTTTAGCGTTAGTTGCGACACTTGCGCTTGTTCAGGTGTTTACGAATTCAGGAATGAACGCTCAAGATCTTGTGAGCATGCCCCAGTACATCGCCCAGACACTCGCCGCGGGATTCGGGTCCATGTGGGTCATGGTTGCTCCTTTTCTTGGCCAGCTCGGAGCGTTCATTACCGGAAGCGCTACGGTCTCAACGCTGACGTTTTCACCCGTTCAGTACAGTATTGCTCAGGAAACGGCTCTTGCAAAAGATACCGTGTTGTCCTTGCAGGTCCTCGGTTCAGCGGCAGGAAATATGATTTGTGTGCATAATGTCGTAGCTGCAGGTGCGGTCGTAGGACTCGCAGGAAAAGAAGGGGATATCATTAGAAAAACGATCGGCCCTGCTTTGTTGTATGGGCTGCTTGTCGGAACCGCTGCTCTTGTTTATCTTTTCTTTACTTAGAAATCGCTTTCTCTTTTAAAGGATATGGTTTTCGATTAGAATAGTAGCAAGAGACAAGCGAAACTTTGGAGGAAACAGCGTGAATTATAAACCGATTCGTACGAAAAAAATATATGAACAAGTAGCCGATTCGCTTTTGGATTCATTGAAAAAAGGGGAATTGAAGCCGGGAGACAAGCTGGACAGTGTCGAGAGCCTGGCTAGCAGCTTCAGTGTCGGAAGGTCGGCGATCCGTGAGGCGTTAAGCGCACTGAGAGCCATGGGAATTCTTGAAATGCGCCAGGGGGAAGGAACGTATGTGAAGGCCTTCGATCCTTCGAGGTTTTCTTTACCCGTATCCGTCGCTTTTTTGATGAAACAGGACGATATGAAAGATTTGATGGAAGTGAGACATATTCTGGAGGTCGGCGCTGCTGGGACAGCTGCCCGGACGAGGCAGGAGGATGACCTCAGAGCGATGGAGCAGGCCTTGGCGGATATGGAAAAAGCGAAAGGAAACGGGGAGCTCGGCGAAAAGGCGGACCTCGAATTCCATATTGCCCTTGTTAAAGCGACACAAAATCAGATTTTGATTAATCTGATGAACAGTGTTTCTGAAATTATGATGCAGGCCATGAGGGAAACCCGCAAACTTTTGCATACGCCGCAAGGAACGAACCGTCTGCTGAAGCAGCATAAACAAATTCTGGATGCGGTCACAGCTCAAGATGAAACCTTAGCCCAAGAGGCGATGGTCCGTCACTTGGAAAGTGTGGAAGAACATTTAGCTGAATATTTATCATAAAAAGGATTCTGTTGTCAGTATCCTTTCTCAAATGTTAAGTCATCTGATGACCTTATGTGTAAAAAGGAGGATATACCCTTATGAAGGTTTCATTATTTATTACCTGTCTTTGCGATACGTTCACACCAGACGTCGGGAAAGACACGGTCCAACTGCTCGAACGCTACGGATGTGACGTGGATTTTCCTGCCAACCAGACCTGTTGCGGCCAACCGGCATTCAACAGTGGATACAAGCAAGAATCGATCAAAGCGATGAAACAAATGATCCGAGCCTTTGAAGCATCACAATACGTGGTCGGCCCATCCGGTTCCTGCGTGCAGATGATCAAGGAGTATCCACATGCGTTGAAGGATGAACCGGAGTGGCGCGAACGAGCACAGGCTGTCGCGGAGAAAACATATGAACTGACGCAGTTTTTAGTAGAAGTTCTGCACGTGGAGGATGTGAAGTCGACGTTTCAAGGGACAGCGACGTATCATCCGTCCTGTCATATGACACGTCTTTTAGGAGTGAAGGATGCGCCAAGAATTTTACTGGAAAACGTAGAAGGGTTGCATTTGATCGAGCTTCCGATGAAGGAAGATTGCTGTGGGTTCGGGGGCACGTTCGCTGTGAAAAATGCGGCCGTGTCTGGTCAAATGGTGGATGAAAAAGCCCAGCATATCGATGAAACCGGGGCTGAATATCTCATTGGCGGTGATATGGGCTGCCTGATGAATATGGGTGGATGCATGAGCCGGAACAAACAGGACGTGAAAGTACTGCACATCGCTCAAGTGCTGAACAGCCAATAAGAAAGGAGAAATCACATGGGAATTAAAATCGGGGATAAGCCGTATGCCGAACGGATTCAGGCCGGGATCGAAAATAGTTTTATGAGACAAGCCGTATCTTCGGCTCAGGGCCGTTTCCGAAGCGGACGTTTGAAAGCGGCCGAAGAACTCGGCGATTGGGAAGATTGGCGGACGCTTGGCGAAGAAATCCGTCATCATACGATGGAAAACCTGGACTACTATTTGCATCAGCTGAGCAAACAAGTGGAAAAGCGAGGCGGAACGGTATTTTTTGCAGAAACCGCTGAGGAAGCGAACGCTTACGTCCAGGAAGTCGCGAAGAAAAAGCAGGCACGCAAAGTTGTGAAATCAAAGTCGATGGTCACAGAAGAAATCGGCTTGAATGAAGCCTTGGAAAAGAGCGGCTGTGAGGTGGTGGAATCAGATCTAGGGGAGTGGATCTTGCAGCTCGATGAAGATCCCCCGTCCCACATCGTCACCCCTGCCCTTCATAAAAATAAAGAACAAATCCGCGAAACGTTTGCGAATAAAAAGGGCTATACGAAAACCGATCAGCCCGAAGAACTGGCCGCCTTTGCCCGCGAACAGCTCCGAAAAGATTTTCTGGAAGCAGACCTCGGTGTGACGGGATGTAACTTCGCTGTCGCTGAATCCGGAGCGGTCACGCTTGTAACGAATGAAGGAAACGCCCGCATGGTCACTTCCCTTCCTGATACCCACATTGCCGTCATGGGCATGGAGCGCGTCGTTCCAACATGGGAAGAGTTGGAAGTCGTGGTCAGCTTACTTACGAGAGCGGCCGTTGGCCAAAAACTGACGAGTTACATCACGGCACTTACAGGAACAAGGTTAGAAGACGAAACAGACGGGCCGGAGGATTTCCATCTCGTCATTGTCGATAACGGACGTTCGAAAATTCTAGGGACAGAATTTCAGTCTGCGCTGCATTGCATTCGCTGTGCCGCCTGTATCAATGCCTGCCCGGTGTACCGGCATGTGGGCGGCCACTCTTACGGTTCCATCTATCCCGGTCCAATCGGTGCTGTCTTAACACCACTCCTCGACGGGTACGAAGACCATAAAGATTTGCCTTATGCATCTACGCTGTGCGCCGCCTGCACAGAGGCATGTCCTGTGAAGATTCCGCTTCATGAACATTTGATCCGGCACCGCGAAATCATCGTTGAACGGGAACAAATGGGGGCGAAGTCTGAAGAATGGATGATGAAAGGATTCGCCAAATGGGCATCCACACCTGCTGCCTATAAAATGAGTACGAAAATGGCGAGAACAGCGATGAAACCGTGGACGAAAGACGAGCAGATCGAAAAAGGTCCGGGCCCGCTGAAAGGATGGACGGAGAGCCGCGATTTTCCTGCCCCCGCGAAGAAGAACTTCCGGGAATGGTACAAACAACGAGAAAAAAGGAGGGGAGAAGCATGACCGTTCATAATCGGACATCGTTTCTTGATCGTGTCGCCGAGAATCTTGGCCGGGAGCGGCGTACAGAAGTGCAAGCTCCCGTGTATTCCGTACAGCCGCAGGACCGTGTTTTCCAAGGAGCCACCCAGGACGAACTGATCGAAAAGTTGGAAGCCCAATGCAGCGTCATTCATACCTCCTTCGATCGAACAACACGCGCTGCTCTTGGTGACTCCTTACAAAAAGTGCTCGCTTCGTTTGAAGGTTCCAGGAAAGTCATCAGCGCAGGAGGTCCGAGGTTGGATGAATTTGGGTTGCCCGGTATTTATGATGAGCTACGGGAAGAAGGCTTCGACTTTCGCATTTGGAATGACCAAGAAGGCGACGTAACCTTTGCCGAACAGGCAGGCGTCGGGATCGTCTTCAGTGACATCACCCTTGCAGAATCCGGGACGGTGACCCTTTTCAACGATAAACATAACGGTAGATCCATCAGCCTTCTCCCGGAAACGTTTATCGCCATCATTCCGAAAAGTACGTTGGTACCGAGAATGACGCAGGTAGCGCGGGTGATTCATGAACAGGAACAGAAAGGGAACCCTGTTTCGTCATGCGTCAGTTTTATTACAGGACCGAGCAACAGTGCGGATATTGAAATGAACTTGATCGTAGGTGTTCACGGACCTGTAAAAGCGGCCTATATTCTGGTGGAAGATTTATAGTGGTTGGGATAACGAAAAGCACCCGGTATGGGGTGCTTTTTTTTGATGGGAAATAGTGGAATCATCTATAATCAAACCGACATTTTAGAACCTTCTCCATTCACTTCCTCCTTCTCCAATGATTCAGTTATCCCATCACAATGGAGAGGAAGTTAATAAACGTAAACCAACCGAGTGAAGCTAAGCTTAGTGACAAGACGGAAACGCTCAATAGAGGGTGCTTTTTGGATCGTAAAAGATGGATGCTGGAATAGAAAAGGCTCGTGATGAATATAAAACCGAGCAAAATGTTCCACTCCATGGACATCCTTAGTCCGAAATCAAAAAGGGCATGCGCGATATAAAATACATGTACAACTAATAAAAACAAGAAAAATTGCTTTTTCATAAAATGCTCCTCTCCAGCACATTTGAACTTTATCCTCATTTTTCCAAACCTAGATCTTAAGCTCCATTATTTCAAAACTAGAAAAATTATACAAATCGTTTAGATATTAGGATTCTTCCAATTCCATGGGACTTGTCGTTATTGACATTTTCAACTAATTAGATTACTGTTTAATTAGATATACATTTAATTAGTGGGGTGGAAAGATGCAATTAGAAAAAATGGTCGCGTTTCATAAAGCGGTGGGAGATCCGACACGGTTAAGGATCATCGCACTTTTACGAAAGGGACCTCTGCACGGCCAGGCAATCGCAGGGAAGCTGGGATTGCGCCCGCCGACAATTACCCATCATTTGAAGAAGCTGAAAGATACAGGGGCGGTCTACTCGAGAAGGGATAAAAATACGATTTATTTTTATTTGAATGAACAGAATTTGGAATTCATGACGACCGCTATATTAAGGATTGGAGATGGTGAACGAGTGGTAGCCGAAGAATTGAAAGTAGATGCAAAAGATCAGGCGAAAATCATTAAAAATTTTGTCACGGTGGAAGGGAAACTGAAACAGATGCCAAGCCAGCTGAAGAAGAAAAACGTCATTCTTTCTTATTTTGTCCAATGGTTTGAACATGGAAAAACCTATGACGAGAAAGAGGTCAATGAATATATCAAAACATTCTTCGATGATTTTGCGACCGTCAGACGGGAATGGATCATGCAGCAGTTCATGTACAGGGAAAACAATCAGTATGAGCTGAACCCTGTGGAAATGTGGCCGGTCGTCGTCCAAAGGTGACGACATGGCTTCTTTTTTTGAAAATCTAATTAGATGTATATCTAACTGGTTGTGGTTTGTATGATACGCACGCATTCTTATCGTTATCTGTTTTATTCAGGGATCGTCAATGGGATCGGTGACCGCTTCAGTCAGGTAGCGGTTTTGACGCTTCTTTTACAACTGACCGGTTCAGGGTTGGCGGTAGGAGCGGCTCTTGGGTTAAGGGTGGTTCCCTACTTGCTGTTATCCCCGCTCGGAGGAAGGCTGGCCGATCGTTTTCACAAAAAGTGGCTGCTTGTGCTGACAGACGTGTTCAGGATTCCGTTTGCCCTCAGTTTTTTGCTGGTGGATACGAAGGAGATGGTGTGGCTCGTCTTCACGACGATGTTCGTCCTGGCTTGCGGGGAGGCTGTTTATCAGCCGGTACGGAAAAGCTTGATTGCTACGATTGTAGAAAAAGAGGATTTGGTGAAGGTGAATGGCTGGGAGCAGCTGCTGCTTGGAGTCGTTTTGATCGCCGGCTCCATTACAGGTGGCGTGGTCGCATATGTCTTCGGAACTTCATTCGCCTTTTGGCTTAACGGCCTTTCTTTTGTTGCGGCAGCTGTACTGGTTCTCCCTCTAAAGCGACCTCCATCGAGCAGCCATTTTGAAAAAGAAGAAACGAAAAAACGCGTCCATTGGGAAGGGTGGATGATTTTTGTTGTTGTCATTCAGCTTGTCGGCGCTACGATGGATGGGGCGTTCAATGTCTTAATCAGTGTATATGGGGCCGAAACGTTTCATCTTGGCGAACTTGGCGTCGGTTTCTTATATGGAGCTCTCGGCACAGGGCTGGTGGCCAGTTTCTTTTTTTCTAGTAAGATTAAAACCTATGGTCTCCCGTTATGTCTGGCTCTCCTTATCGTCGAAGGGATGCTCCATCTGCTCGCCAGCCGTATGGCCAATTTTCCTGGTTTGTGGATGACGTTCGTATCGATCGCCTTGATCGGTGGTGTATGGGGCGCTCTGCTGGATGCTTTTCTCATGAAAAATATGAAAGCCGAAGATCAGGGGCGTGTTTTCGGTTGGATGGAATCATGGACTAACGTTCAGCTTGGGCTCATGATGTTTGCCTCCGGTTGGTTTTTAGATGTGTTCAGTGCCCGCACCCTTGGTTTGTGGGGAGGGGGGATCGGAATCATTGGAGGTGTTTGGCTGCTATTCTTCTATTTTCAATTTAGAAAAAGGCAAGCTTTCACATCAGTTGAAGAGGGAAGTGATGTATCCTGCCGCAATAAAGAGCGCGAATAGAACGATGAAAATGAGAACGATCGATAAAATAATGCCGCGGATTTTTCGAATGATTTGAAATAGGGTTTCTAGTACATTCATTGCCATCACCACTTTTCATAAGTTTATTTTATTTGTTACCTTCCCATTAATTGTAATTATAAACGCCAGCAAAAAAGGGAAATGGACACGAAAAGAGAAGATATTAAAGAGAATAATCACCCAGGCACCTGTCCAACTTTTCCAATGGCAGGTGTTTGTTTTGTCGAAAGAACGGGAATAAGTTAGGGAACGATTGGTAAGGGGGTAAAAAATTGGGGACGAGGTCGTGGCAGATTCATAGATTTCGAGAGAGAGAATGGTCCTCTGAAGAAGATGAAGTCGCTATCGAGTATCCACTCACGGTGACCGTCAACGGGGAAGAATTCGCGACGATGGTCTGCACTCCGATGGACAAAGAGGAAATGGTCATCGGATTCCTCGCATCCGAAGGTCTGATTCGGAATGTGAAAGAAATCAAGGAGATGACCATCGATGAAGACCGTGGGTTTGCTTATGTGGAAATAGTGAAGAGCCTTCCGGAGATGCAAAGTGGTCAAAAAAGGTGGCTGGGATCCTGCTGTGGGAAAAGCCGGGCGTTTTATTTTCAAAGCGATGCGGCGACAGCCCGTACAGCCATGGATGAGAGTACCTTCGATCCTGATGTCTGCTACAAATTGATGGAAGAGTTCCAGTCCCAGGCGGGCATGTTCCAACGGACGGGCGGGGTGCACCAGGCAGCCATAGCCACAGAAGATGGAATAGTGAAAGCGTATGCGGACATCGGCCGTCATAACGCGCTGGACAAATTGTATGGTTTTTTATTGAAAGAAAACGTAAGCAGAAAAGGGAAGATCATTTTATTTACAGGCAGGATTTCTTCAGAAGTCCTTTTGAAAATATCGAAAATGGGGTTTGGTGTCCTGTTGTCCAAATCGGCACCGACAGATTTAGCCCTTCAGCTTGCGGATGATTTGAACATTACGGCTGTCGGATTTTTACGGGGGGAGCGGATGAATGTGTACACTCATCCGAGGCGTATTGCTGCAGCCAGTGGAGGAGGAGTAACGATTGAATGAACACACGGTAGTGACGATCAACGGAAAAGAATTTTTGGCTGAACCGGGGCAGAATCTGCTTCAACTGATGAACGAGGCGGAAGAACAGGTGCCGCAAATCTGCTACAACGAATCGCTGGGTCCGATCCAGACGTGTGATACGTGTATCGTCCAGGTCGATGGCGAACTGACGCGCGCATGCGGCACGAGTGTGAAAGCAGGGATGAAAGTCCAAACGAAACTTCCTCATGTACATAAAGCACAGAAGGAGTCGTTGGACCGCATTTTGGAAAAACACGAATTGTACTGTACGGTTTGTGATTACAACAACGGCTCTTGTGAGATTCACAATACGATGGCAGAGTTTGGACTGGAACATCAGTCCCGTCCGTTTCAGCCGACGAGTTATGAAAAGGACGACTCCGGTTCTTTTTACCGCTATGACCCGGATCAGTGTATCCTCTGCGGTCGCTGCGTCGAGGTCTGTCAGGATGTCCAGGTGAACGAGACGCTGACGATCGATTGGGATCGCAAGGAACCACGTGTCATCTGGGATAATGATGTGCCGATCGACGAATCGTCCTGCGTCAACTGCGGGCAGTGTTCCACCGTCTGTCCTTGTAACGCAATGATGGAAAAAGGGATGGAAGGCGATGCCGGATTCTTAACCGACACCGAGCCTGGGCTTTTGAAGTCAATGATCAATTTGACGAAAAAAGTAGAGACGGGCTATGGTCCGCTTTTCGCTGTATCTGATACGGAAGCAGCGATGCGCGAAGAAGTCATCCAAAAGGAAAAAACGGTCTGCACGTACTGTGGTGTCGGCTGTTCCTTCGACGTATGGACGAAAGGAAGAGAAATCCTTAAAGTCGAACCGAGCGCCGAATCTCCGGCGAATGGGATTTCGACATGTATAAAAGGGAAGTTCGGCTGGGACTACGTCAATAGTGAAGAACGTCTGCAAAAGCCGCTCATCCGTCGTGGCGACCATTTTGAAGAAGTCGAATGGGACGAAGCGATCGCCCATGTCGCTGATCGTATGACAGAGATCAAGGAAGAAAAAGGCGCGGACCACCTGGCATTCATTTCTTCATCGAAAGCGACGAACGAAGAATCTTATGTGATGCAGAAATTGGCCCGTCAAGTTATCGGGACGAATAACGTCGATAACTGCTCCCGTTACTGTCAGGCACCAGCGACGAAAGGATTGTTCCGTACAGTCGGATATGGGGGAGACTCCGGATCGATCGATGATATCGCCGCAAGTAAACTGGTCTTAACGATTGGATCGAATACGGCAGAATCCCATCCAGTTTTAGCTTCTAGAATTAAACGTTCCCAAAAGCTGTTCGGGCAGAAACTCTTCGTCTTTGATTTGAGAAAGCACGAAATGGCGAAACGCGCCGACCGCTTTTACCAGCCGAAGACAGGTACGGATCTCGTCTGGCTTTCCGCTGTTGCGAAGTACATTCTTGACCAAGGTTGGGAAGATAAGAGCTTCCTTGAGGAATGGGTCAATGATTTTGACGCATACCGCGAAAGCTTGGAGCCGTTCACGATGGCCTATGCCTCCGAGTTGACCGGCATCCCTGAACAGGAATTGAAGGATGTCGCGAAAGAAATCGCCCATTCGGAATCTGTAGCCATCTGCTGGGCCATGGGTGTCACGCAGCATATGCTCGGAAGTGATACGAGTACAGCCATCAGTAACCTGCTTCTTATTACAGGGAACTACGGCAAGCCGGGAACAGGGGCTTATCCACTCCGCGGCCACAATAACGTGCAGGGATGTAGTGATTTCGGAAGCATGCCGAACTTCTTCCCTGGTTATGAAGCGACTTCAGATGATGACGTCCGCGCCCGCTATGAAAAAGCGTGGGATGCGACGATTCCGAAAGAGCCGGGTATGGATAACCACGAAATGATCGAGGCGATCCATAATGATGAGCTTTCCATGATGTACGTCATGGGTGAGGACACAGGGGTTGTCGATTCCAACATTAACTACGTAACGGCAGCTTTTGAAAAGTTAGATTTGTTCATCGTACAGGATCTTTTCTTAACAAAAACCGCTGAATACGCGGATGTTGTGCTGCCAGCATCTCCAAGCCTTGAAAAAGAAGGAACGTTCACGAATACCGAACGCCGCATCCAACGTCTGTATCAGAGTTTCGAGCCGCTTGAAGGAACGAAGCCGGACTGGCAGATCATTCAACTGATCGCAAAAGAACTGGGACGTGACTGGAACTACCAGCACCCATCTGAAATCATGCACGAAGCAGCAGGCCTTGCACCATTGTTTGCGGGTGTCCATTACGATCGTCTTGAAGGGTACAAGTCCCTGCAATGGCCGGTCGCAGAAGACGGATCCGATCAGCCGCTCTTGTTCACGGAAGGATTTCCTTTTGAAGATAAAAAAGCGAAGCTGTACCCACTGACGTATGAGCTGATGTATGATACGGATGAAGAATACGACCTGCATGTGAATAACGGGCGTCTGCTCGAGCACTTCCACGAAGGAAACATGACATATAAATCTGAAGGAATTAGACGGAAAACTCCGAACGCCTTCATTGAAGTGTCGCAAGAGCTTGCGAAAGAACGTGGCATTGAAGAAGGAGCCGAAGTGAAGCTGATCTCAGAAGCAGGAGAAGCGACAGGCACCGTTACCGTCACCGACCGTGTCCGTGGCAATGAACTGTTCCTGCCACTGAATGACAATGGCAAGTCAGCCATCAACTATTTGACAGATAACCGTGTGGATAAAGATACGGATACACCAGCATATAAGGAAATCGCGGTGAAGATGAAAGTGTTGAAGAAAAAAGGCAAGTCGCCGATCCCACACAACAACCACCGCCGCGGGAATCCTGTTCCGCAAAAAGGTGTCAAAGTACAGGAAAAATGGAAGCGTGAAGATTATATATTCCCAGGCAAGGGGGGACGATGATGGCCAAAGCCATTACGAAAATCAAAAGGTATGAAGTATCAAGGGAAGACCAGATCGAGCAGGATGTCCGCGTAGTGAAAGAAGCCGTCGCCGACAACAAAGATTCTCTTTTGAAGGGGATTGAATTGCTGAAGGCGCTCGACAACGGAGGAACCCTGGATTCTGTGACCGCTTTTGTCAAAGCGAAAGATGAAGCCTTAGCGAACGTTGTGAAAGAAATCGATAAGGATCAATACGAACCTTTGCTGCGCAACCTGCCTGAACTCGTCTTCCTGTTAGGAGAGATCAATGTAAGCGGCATCCGTGAGCTGAGCTCACGATTGAATCACGGTCTGGAAGCGATGGAAGGAGAAGGGACGACCGACAAGACGTCGTTCCTGGACCTTGCCAAAGCGTTGAAAGACCCGGAAATCAACCGCAGCATCACGATGCTCCTCCATTTTCTGAAGGGCATGGGAAGGTAACAAACGTAGAGGGTGAAGCCATAATGGCTTCACCCTCTTTTTTTAACTAAGCTCGCTGGGGAAATTACTGATAAAGTCAGTAAAGTCACCGATAAATGTGCGAAACCCACCGATAAAAGCCCGGAAGTCGCCGATAAAATCTCGAAACCCACTGATAAAAGGTTAAAACCCACCGATAAGGATTCGCGCCATACAACACCGCTGGGTAGAGACTAGCTTCTTACCCATTACTGGCTTCTCGGTGGCAGCGTCCTCTGCCATATCGAAACCATACAAAAAGCTTGAAAAAAAAGAAAAAAAGAATTGACATTTTTCTGAAAATTAAATATGATTAAGTTACAGTCAACGAGTGAAAACTGTGCTCAATAGAGCTTATATAACTCCAAAGGGGAGTAGCTTGCAGTTATGTCGTCATTACGTGGCCCATCCGGCCTCCGGCATACCTGGCAACGTAACGTTGTTCGCGAGACCTTTGCCATGATGGTGAAGGGATATGATGAAGAACTCTCAAAAACCTTTACCATCTGTTGGTAAAGGTTTTTTTATATTCATAGGAGGGATTTTCATTGTTAACGAAATGGATGAATGGATTATGGGGCGGTAAGCCGAAGGTGGATCTAGTTCTGGACTCAAAAGGAGAGGATCCCTATGTTTTGTCAGGAATCTTTCAACTCTCTGGAAGTTGGAGAAAGCAGAACATCAAGCGTCTCGAATGCGATTTGGTCGTCGTTGAGCGGGGGAGGAAGCCTCTATTGGTAGAGCCGGTCACCACTGTCCTCATGACACGGACAATGGAAGCGGGAGGGTATGATGAGTATCCCTTCCGCTATGAACTGCCGCGAAATCTTCCTCTATTATCAGAGGGGAAATCTTATAAACTGCAGACGCGGCTGGTCTATGAAAACAATGCTAAAAGTTTTGATCATGATGAGATCGTCGTAAACTAAAAAACTTAAAAAATAAGGAGTAAAGAAGATGGACTTCGGTTTAGTTATGGAATACAGCTGGGTGTTGTTGATTTTGATCGGTCTTGAAGGGATTCTTGCTGCGGATAATGCGCTCGTCATCGCGACGATGGTGAAACACCTTCCTGAGGAAAAGAGAAAGAAAGCCTTATTTTACGGGTTAGCCGGTGCCTTTTTGTTCCGTTTCGGTTCTTTGTTTCTCATTTCCTACCTCGTTACCATTTGGCAGGTGCAGGCCATCGGAGCCCTCTATCTTATTGGGATCGCGGTCTATCATTTATTGAAGAAGCATGTGCTTAAACCTAAAATCAAACAAGCCAAAACCATGGAAAGAAAAGGATCAGGGTTCTGGGCTACGGTTATAAAAGTGGAGCTTGCAGATATTGCCTTTGCGGTCGATTCCATCCTTGCAGCAGTTGCTTTAGCCGTAACCTTACCTTTGACAAGTCTCCCGCAAGTCGGAGGATTGGATGGTGGTCACTTCGCTGTCATTCTTGCCGGGGGAATCATCGGTCTTGTCATCATGCGGTTTGCGGCCAGCTATTTTGTCGGATTGCTTGACCGCCGTCCGGGCCTTGAAACAGCCGCTTACATGATCGTTGGCTGGGTAGGCGTCAAGCTTGCCGTCTATACGATGGCCCACCCGGAAATCGCGTTTTTATCCGAAGGTTTTGCGAAAAGCGCTCCATGGAAAATCACGTTCTGGTCGATTCTATTGTTGATTGCTGTTGGCGGCTGGTTCTTATCTAAGGAAAAGAGCGAGGATAGGAATAAGTCTGAGGTAAAAGACGTTTCATGAAATAAGCGTATGTCCACTAAATGATTGTCACTCCTGGATGGTGCTTGCTATACTTGTTTTGGCAAGTGACGAAAGCCGTTGTAGGAGGGGGAATATGGGGGTTTTATGGGTAATCATGGGTTTTGCGCTCTTTTTATATCTTGTTTTCCAAGTGAGCTATATGGAGAAATTGTTAAAAAAGCAACAAGCAGATGTTGAGGAAACCAAATCCTTACTGAAAGTCCTGATTAAAGAACAGCAGAGAGAGAAAAAATGAACGAAACGATGGGCATGAAAAATCTCAGAGAAACAACCTCTGGGATTTTTTTCATTTATCACTAAATGGGAAGCATAAAATTTAGAGAGGCTTGGATGATGATCTTCACTATTGTGGCACTTTTCACAAAAGCGTTCTCGTTTGAAAATACCAATATCATCCATAATAATGAGTACATATACATAGGTAGAACAAAAGTAGCAACAGGAATGGTCATGGGGGGATGGAACTTGGAAAATCCAGCTGGTTTTTGGAACAGAGTCGGCGCAAGGTTTTTAGATGGGTTCATTTTGGCTGGCTTTTTCGGAGTCATAACGGGTGAGTTCGTTGTTCGGGAAAGTTTCACAGTTATCGATGTATTGTCGATTTTTTATGCCCTTCTTCTGCCGCCGATATGGTATGGCTATACGCTTGGCAGAAGAGCATTGGGAAACAGAATTGTCAAAACCGATGGTTCAGATGTTACTTTTATCAATATCGTCTTACGTGAGCTTGTCGGGGGGTTATTGTACTTTGTGACGTTCGGGATCGCTCTCGTCGTCAGCGCCTTCATGGTCGGACTAAGGGAAGATAAAAGAGGGGTCCATGATTTTATCGGCGGCACCTATGTGACGAAGGATGCGCCCAATGATCGTGACCGGTCCGAATACGATGAACTTAACGCATAAAAAAAGAAACAAAAAAATCTCAGAGCCATGAACTCTGAGATTTTTCTATCGCGTTTAAATGTCAAAGAAAAACCAGATAATGAGAATCGCCTGAATGATGATTTTGGCAACCGTCCCGCTGAGAAAGCCAAACAGAGAGCCGATGGCTGCTTTAAAGGCCTCTTCCGACGATCGTTTCTGCACAAGTTCCACAACGATGACGAGCACGAATGGAATGACGATGATGCCGAACGGCGGAATAATAAACGATCCGATGATGACACCGATCGCCGCTGATCGCTCGCCCCATTTACTTCCACCGTATTTTTTCACGAAGTAGCTGTTGGCAATGATGTCAGAGACGATGAGCAGTATAGTTAAAACGACCGCTCCGATCCAGAAGAAGACCGATAGCCCGCTGCCATTGATGAAAAACGCATAAGCAAGGAATCCGATCCACAGCACGAGCGGTGCCGGTATGATTGGAAAAATGACGCTTGCAAAACTAGCGATGAAGCAGGCGATGATGATCACCCAAATAAGTATATCCATAAACGTGTACCTCCTGAGTTTCTGTTCCTTTCCTTTATACGATTGACGAGAATAAAAGTTTCTAAACTTTTATGGGTTTCTAGTTTTCTATGCTCGTTCAACCTTTCAATGTCCTCTAACGCAAGCTCAATGTCCCGTAACTCTACTTTAATGCGCCCTAACGCAGTCTCAACGTTCTCTAACTACGGTTCAATGTCCTCAAACTTAAAAACGGACCCTCCTACGAGAGAGGGTCCGCCCAAAATTTTATTTTAAGCCTAATTCCTGACGATCAGGGGGAGCCATGAACTCCGGCCCCACGGGATCATTCACGTGTTTCAGCAAAATTTCATCAATGTCGTGTCGTGTTTCTTCATCGATCGTAAAGCTGTCTACGCCGTCAATCGGGTTGAGCTGATCAGGACGGCGTCCTCCCATGAGGGCGATGCCGGAGCCTGGCTGGTCAAGCACCCATCGGATGGCGAGCTGTAGGACGCTTTTGCCAAAACGGTTTTCAGCGAGCTGTTCGAGTTCGTTTACAGCGTTCAAATACTGCTTGAAGCGTGGCTGTTGGAATTTTGGATCATTGTTTCTCAAGTCGTCGCCTTCAAACTCACGTTTTGTGGACATTTTTCCTGACAACAGTCCACGGCATAACGAGCCGTAGGAAATGGTCGTGATGTTATGGTCCTGGACGTAAGGGAGTGTTTTCGACTCGATGTCCCGTTCGAACAGGTTGTACGGCGGCTGTAACGTGTGCAGCGGCGCCGCTTCACGGAAGATGTCCATTTGTTCTGGTGAAAAGTTGCTGACACCGATGGCGCGGATTTTTCCTTGTTTGTACAAGTAAGATAGAGCTTCCGCTGTTTCGTGGATCGGTGTGATCGGATCCGGCCAGTGGACCTGGTAAATATCGATATAATCGGTTTTCAATCGTTTCAGTGAATCTTCGACTTCTTTATGGATGCGCTCTTTGCTGGCATTACGGAACACGGAGTCTTCGTTCCAGTCGATGCCCACTTTCGTCGCAAGCAGAAGGTCTTCACGTCGCCCATATTGTTCGACGGCTTTTCCGATGATTTCTTCTGAGCGTCCGAACCCATAAGCAGGTGCGGTATCGATCAAGTTGATGCCCTGGTCAAGCGCAGAGTGGATCGTTTTAACGGATTGTTCTTCATCCGTGCCTCCCCACATCCAGCCGCCGATCGCCCATGTGCCAAGGCCGATGCGGCTCGCTTCCATGGATGTATCACTAATTTTGATTTTTTCCATTTTTACACCTCCAAAGTCAAGCACATTCGTTCCATACCCGTTTCGAAAATTTTTTAATCTATTTTCTCGAAAATGAGATATAATGAAGAAAAGTTTTGGAGGTGGGGGAATGGAGACAGCTCGACAGATCGATCCACAAAAAAAGAAAAGGCCACGGTGGAAAAAGGCAACCTGGCTGACGCTTGGAATCATCGTGTTATTGATCGTTAGTGCTGTGATTTTTGTAAACGCTTACACGTTAAGGAGTTTGCCCGAGACCGACGGGGAGGCATCACTTGCCGGACTGGAAGCTTCCGTGACCGTGACAAGGGACGATCAGGGTGTGCCTCATATTCAGGCTGAAAACGAACTCGATGTCTTTCGCGCCCAAGGCTATGTGCAGGCGCAGGATCGGCTATTTCAAATGGAGCTTGCGCGCAGGCAGGCCTCGGGCCGGTTGAGTGAAGTGGTCGGGGAGGCGACGGTCGATCAGGACCGTTATTTCCGGACGCTCGGTCTGAGACGGGCCGCAGAAAAATCGCTGGCGGTTTATTCAGACGAAGCCGTCGAACGGCTTGAGGCGTTTGCGGAAGGGGTTAATGCGTTCATAAATAACGAACCGCTGCCTCCGGAGTTTGCGATGATGAATATCGACCCGGAACCGTGGACACCGCTCGATTCGTTGACGATCGGAAAATACATGGCGTTTGACCTTGGCGGCCACTGGGAGCGGCAGGCGTTCAACTATTATCTCATGCAGAATTTTTCTGAAGAGGAAGCGTATGAACTTTTCCCGACGTATCCGGAAGGTGCCCCGACAGTCCTTGCTGAAGCAGAAGCGGTCGATATTGTAAAAAGCTTTGCCGAAGTGATCATTCCGAACGAATTCAATGGCAGCAACAACTGGGTCGTGAGTGGAGATCGTACGGCATCCGGATCTCCGATGCTCGCTGATGACCCGCACCTCGGAATGGCGACACCATCAATCTGGTACCAGATGCACCTCGAAGCTCCCGGCTACAACGTTTCCGGAGTAATTTTTGCAGGCATCCCCGGCATCATCCTCGGACATAACGACAACATCGCCTGGGGTGTGACGAACGTCGGGCCTGATGTGCAGCAGTTATACTTAGAAAAAAGGAATCCCGAGAATCCGCACCAATTTTTATATGAAGACGAATGGGAAGAAGCGGATGTGTTCACAGAAACGATTGATGTGAAAGACGGTGAGCCTGTTGAGCTCGAGGTCGTAGAGACCCGTCACGGACCTGTAATCAGTGATTACGCGGGGGAGTCTGGAAAAGATACGCTGCTCTCGTTACGATGGACCGCTCTTGATGCGACGACTGAACTGGAAGCGGTCCTAGAAATGAACCGCGCCGATGATTGGGAGTCGTTTGAAAAAGGGTTGGAAAAATTCCTCGTTCCCGCGCAGAATTTCGTTTTTGCGAGTAAAGACGGAACGATTGCCTACAAGGCGAATGGCCAGGTGCCGATTTATAATGAACCGGATGATGCGTTGCTTCCGATGCGGGGGTGGGAGTCTGAGGATGAGTGGCAGGGGTTCGTTCCTTTTGATGAGCTGCCGCGAGTGGTCAACCCGGAAGAAGGATTCATTGCGACTGCGAACAATAAAATTACAACAGATGACTACCCTTACCATATCAGCCACAATTGGGCACAGCCTTATCGTTACGCACGCATCAGCGAAATGCTCGAAGGGGAAAATGAGCTGACGCCGGAACAATTCCAATCGATGCAGATGGATGTGAAAAACCTCCAGGCGGAAGAGTTTCTGCCTTTATTGCTTGATCATGTCGAACCTGTAACCACGATTGAAAAAGAAGTGACCGCTTTAATGGAGGAGTGGAATATGGAGGATGACCGAGCGCTCGCCCAGCCTCTGATCTTCCATCGCTGGATGGCGAACATTGAAGATGAGCTTTACAATGTAGATTTGTCCGCGGATATTCAAAAGTTTTTCAAAGGCTCCGGGCAGACGACCGATGAATTGCTGCGTATGGGGGAAGAGTCACGGTGGGTTCAAAAAGCAGGAGGCATGAATCCTATGATTTCCAATGCCTTTCATGCGACGATCGATGAAGTGGTGGAAGAATTCGGGGAAGAGCCTTCTAAATGGAAGTGGGGAGATGCTCATGCCGTCGAATTTACTCATCCACTCTCAAGCATCGGATTCCTGGAACGATTCCTGAACCCAGGCGATCCTCATCCAGTCAGTGGCAACCGGGTGACTGTTCGTGCCGCTGGTTTCAACAGCGAAGGTCTCGTCAATCACGGAGCATCGTGGCGTTTTGTCATCGACATGGATGATCCGACCGAAGCGTACCACGTCGTCGGACCAGGACAATCCGGCCATTTCAGGAGTGACTGGTACCATGATCAACTGGAAGATTGGGTGGAAGGGGAGTACCACCTGACATCCACTGAAGAAGTGGACGGCGATGTCCTGACCCTTACTCCGTAATCATTTAGGCTCAGAGTTTACCTCTGAGTCTTTTTCTTTTTCCGCCATTTTTTTCAATCCAGCGGCGCGAAGTTCTATGAAGCTTCTCATATGTTTCTCCAGAAACAGCCGATCGGCGAGCATACCGAGAGGGCCGAGTGGTGATTTATAGGCAAACGTGTCCACCATCACTGTAACTTCTGCTTTTTCGAAAAACTCATGGGTATGGGTGAACGAGTGGAAAGCTCCTTTGACCATCACATCAACAAAACGATGGGGCCGGTCCATTTCTGTGATCCGGGCCGTCAGTCGTTGGCGGATCCCGAAGTGTGTCGCTTCCCACGTTACTTCGTCTCCTTCTTCCATCAAACCTTCCGTCACCCCAGCCACCGCTTTTTCATTCGTCTTGCTGGTCGTTTGTGTGTGAACATCCACATTTCTCGCGAGATCAAAGCACACATCCACTGTTGCTTTAATAAATGTCCGCTGAACAATGACAGGCACCTCCACCAACTCCCCTCAAATATCTTTCCTACCATTATAACGCATCTCTCTTCCATCAAATAAGCTCCCTATTCTAGAAGACTCAGTTTTGAGACTTTTGTCATTAGCCGCTGGCGCCGGAACCGCATATCGAAGAGGAAAAGAGAGCAGGATGAGATCCCGCAGAGCGAAGCACGAGGAGGCTCACCGCGCTCCCACGGAAAGCGAGCTATTCCCCACAGCCCCACCCACTCAAGACTTCCCTCGCTTCTGTACGATAAGTCAACATCGAATAAACCACGTCGATATAGGATTCTTAACCATAAAAGCGCTTGTTACTGGAAGGTAGTTTCGAGAATCTTTTACGGCAAGGGACGGAGGGGAATGGCGAGACTCCTACCTTAAGTGTGGAGGCGCCTTGACCAGCGGCGTATGGACTGGACTGAGCTGGCGGAGGTAAAGGAAACTAGGCAGGACTTTGCCACAGAATTAGGCAGGGTACTATAAGAGGGATTTCGAGAACCTCATATGGCAAAGGGGCGGAGGGAAACGGTGAGACTCCTATGGGACGTGCGGGACAGCTGAGACCCCGGAAGGCGTAGTGAAGTGACCCCCAAGAGTTGGACACTTATCTAGCTCTGAGTTAAGGGGGGTTCACCTTGAAAAAATTTACGAAAGAAGACAAATTCCAAGCCGTTCGTCGATATATGGATGAAACGATAAGCTACCGTCACCTTGCTAACGAGATTGGCGTAGACAACTCCGCTCTACGTTATTGGGTCAAATTATATGAGTATCATGGCAATCAAGCTTTTGCGTGTCCCTATACAAACTATTCCTCAGACTTTAAACTGAAGGTAATTCAATGGATTAAAGACGAAGGGTATTCCATTCGCGAGGCCTCAGCTCTCTTCCATATCCCTGATTATTCAATGGTCCGAAGATGGATCGTGAAATGGAAGAATGGCGGTGTGGAAGCCCTGGAGTCCAAACGAAAGGGGAACGTTCCAGTGCCGCATAATAAGAACCCAAAAACGAAGAAGACGTTTAAATCCGTAGAGGAAGAAGTGGAATACCTAAGAATGGAGAACGCGTATTTAAAAAAGTTGAAAGCCTTAGTGGAAGAAGAGGACCGCAATTCAAAAGGCAACAAGCGCAAATCATCTTCGAACTAAGGCATGACTTCCCCGTGAAACAATTAGTGGACGTGGCCGGCCTTTCACGCAGTACGTATTACCACCAAATTAGCCAAATGAGTAAGCCGGATCCAGACCGGGATTTGAAAGAAAAGATTCGTACCATTTTTCACCGAGAAGACGGTACGTACGGATACCGACGTATCCAGAATGAGCTTGAAAATCAAGGAATACCAATCAATCATAAAAAAGTGTATCGACTGATGAAAGAGTTAGGTCTTCGTTGTCTCGTGCGTATGAAGAAATATTCATCTTATAAAGGCCAAGTCGGAAAAGTAGCTGAAAACATCTTAAATCGAAATTTCCAAGCAGAGAAACCGAATCAAAAATGGGTGACGGATATTACAGAGTTTAAGCTATTCGGCCAAAAGCTTTACCTTTCCCCGATTCTTGACCTTTTCAATGGAGAAATTATTACGTACACGCTAGGAACACGCCCGACCTATACCCTCGTTGGAGAGATGTTAGAAAAAGGACTTGAACGCTTGAAAGACACAGATGAATTACTGATCCATTCCGATCAAGGATGGCATTATCAAATGAAACAATATCGAGACCGTCTACAAAAAGCAGGCATTACACAAAGTATGTCACGTAAGGGCAACTGCCACGATAATGCCGTCATAGAAAATTTCTTTGGAATTATGAAATCCGAGTTCCTTTATCATAAAGCGTTTGAAAGTGTTGAGCACTTCAAGCAGGAGCTCTCAACATTTATGAAAAAATACAACAATACCAGAATCAAGTCTAAACTAAGGATGAGCCCGGTCCAATTCCGCAATAAGCATCAAGCAACAGCCTAATTACATAGTGTCCAATTTTATGGGGTCAGTACATAGCCTGAGGAGGCTCAGCGCCCGCCCCATGGAAAGTGTTCAAATGCGGAATCGTCCTGGTAGACACGACTGGCATAAGCAGAACAGCAAAGGAATGTGCCCTTTCATTCCTTTGCTGTTCTGCTTATGACGCGAGTGTCTGGACGATGGAGCAAGACGAACCTTTTCCCGCAGCCCCTAGAACCCCACAAACATCTCGGAATCAAGTCTTCAAGAATAATGCCATATACTTAAAGAAATTTAATGTGTAAAAAAGAATAGATTTGGAGTATTCGTGCCACTCTAGAATAAAGGAGTGGACACGGATGACGAAAGAACAAATGCAGGAAGTGTTTGAAACCTACGGACATGGAGAGATGTACACCCGTTTTCAAACCCCTTTATACGTGACAGGGTTACTGGATGAAGTGGAGGAGGAGCAGTTGGAGGATTTTTTCGATCATATCGAAATATCCCCACACGCATTTTTTGATGAATTTCGATTCTGGTTCCAATATTTTTCTGTAACACAAAGATCTTGATGAAGGGAACAGCTATAAGCTAGACGATAAGAAGTCCTTTTCCAGAGGGCTTCTTTTTTTGCATGTTCTTCCTTGACGAAAAAATAATTTCCGTATACGATTAATTGAGAATGATTATTACTATCTAACTTGAACGGATATAGAACATGCAAGCGCATGCAAATAGAAAAGGTGAGGTGCACAACAATGGTGAGAATGTCCATGCAGGACTTAGGCATTGCCTATGGTGAAGTGAAAATTGTCGAAGATTTGAACTTACATATCCCTGAAGGCGAAATCACGACGATCATCGGTCCGAACGGCTGCGGGAAGTCGACGATACTAAAAACGATGTCGCGCTTGCTTGAGCCGAAGTCGGGGGTTGTCTATTTGGACGGAAAAGCGATTCATAAAGAATCGACCAAGCAGATTGCCAAGAAGATGGCGGTTCTTCCCCAAACTCCGCAGGCACCGAGTGGATTGACGGTTTATGAACTCGTTTCTTACGGGCGTTTCCCACACCAGCGTGGATTCGGGAAATTGACGGACGAAGACCGTGATATTATTCAGTGGGCGCTTGAAGTAACAGGGGTCCTCCAATTTTCTGAACGTCCGATCGACGCTTTATCCGGTGGGCAGCGTCAAAAGGTATGGATCGCGATGGCTTTAGCACAAGGCACGGATTTACTGCTTTTGGATGAACCGACGACCTATCTGGACCTCGCTCACCAGCTTGAAGTGCTCACTCTTTTGGAAAAATTGAACAAAGAAGAAGGCCGCACGATTGTGATGGTGCTCCACGACTTGAACCACGCGGCACGTTTTGCCGATCATTTAGTTGCGCTGAATGGTGGCAAGATCATCAAGGAAGGAACAGCTCATGAGGTCATGACTTCTTCTGTTCTAAGACGTGTGTTCAACATTGATGCAGCCATTGTCACTGACCCACGCACCCACCGTCCTGCGCTGATTACTTATGATTTGATTGGACAGGAAAAGGAACAAAAAGAGCCTGTTAGTATATATGGATAAGACGTAAAGCCTGGAGAATCGACCTCCAGGCTTTTTTTATATTTTGCAGGAAGCATTTCTTTCTGAAGAAATAAGGATGTGTTATGTTTTAAAAGAGAACATTTTCCATAATCAGGATTTTAAAAATATTATTTTAACAGGAGGAAATGGTGTGAAAACATTACCCATCGCGGACTTATTTAAAGATTTCGCCACGAACGAGTGTGAAGGCTCAAGTGAACTTTATAAACAGTTATCTCTACATATTGCTGAAGATGAGAAAATCCTGCAACTATGCCGGCATACAAGAGAATCACAACCCGTCCCCAATCTGCTTTTCGGTGCTGTTCATTATTTGCTGCTGCAAGGAAATCATCATGAACTGGAAACCTTTTACCCTAGCCTCACGAAATCTCCTGATCTAACTCAAAACCCTTTCCCTTTCTTCCAATCCTTTTGTAAAGAAAATAGAGAAGCCATCATCACCATACTTGAAACGAAGCGTGTACAGACAAACGAAGTCCGCCGGTGCGCCTATCTCTATCCTGTTTTCTGCACCATCCACGAACAGACAAAGAAACCTCTCTCCCTCATAGAGATCGGAACAAGCGCCGGGCTACAATTGCTGTGGGACAAATACAGTTATTCCTATGGAGATCATGAAATTTACGGGAATCCATCCTCCCTCGTCCAGCTCCATTCGAAAGTAAGGCGAGGCACACTGTCGCCGGAGGTCATGAAATCACCACCTCCCGTGGAAAAACGGATAGGCGTTGATCTCCATGTCAGTGATTTAACAAAAGAAGAGGATGTTCAATGGCTGAAAGCTCTCATATGGCCGGAGCACGAAGAACGTAGAAGGAACTTTGAAACGGCCGTCCGACAGTTTAGAACGTCCCCACCTACAATGATGGAAGGTGATGGAGTGGCCCTGCTTCCGCGCGTTGCTGAGGATATTCCGCATAACTCTACTCTATGTATCTATCATACTCATGTAGCCAACCAAATGCCTGAGAATGTAAAAGAAGACCTTCTTCAAAAAGTGGAGGAAATAGGACAAGGAAGAGACGTCTTCCATATTTATAACAATATCCATGACAGAAGAAAGCTTCATGTGGATTCCTATTTGAAGGGAAGCTTTAAGACGCAGACGATCGGTGAAACGGATGGCCATGGACGGTGGTTTGATTGGGAACTGCAGAATTAGGAGGAGTGCAATGTGATAAGAGGAGTACATGTATGAATATTGTTGATTTAGGCGCACCATTTGCAGCAGGGAATACAGCAGAGGTGTATCTTTTTAAAAACAAGGTTGTCAAAATATTCAAAGAGTATTTGCCGGATTCGGAAGCTGTGAACGAGGCTCAAAAACAGAAGTATGCTCATTACTGCGGGCTTTTTGTGCCAAAGGTTCTTGAAGTCACAAAAGTAGATGGCAGACAAGCGCTGATCATGGAATATGTTCAGGGCGAAACGGTGGGCCATCTCATCTCCCAACACCCGGAACAGGTGGAGTATTATATGAATCTTTCTATAGATTTACAGCAAAACATTCATGAGCACGAAGCACACTCTATGGAATCTATGCAAGAGAAACTGAGTCGACAAATAAAAGAAGCCCCTCGTTTGGAATTCAGTCTGAAAAAGGAATTATTGGGTCAGTTGAATGCCATGACATATGAGAAGAAACTCTGTCATGGGGACTTTCATTTTTTTAATTTGATTCAATCAGGGAATGAAGCTGCTGTCATCGATTGGGTGGATGCAAGTGCAGGGGATATTCGCGCTGATATTTATAGAACGTACCTTTTATATTCACAAGTTTCAATAAAATGGGCAGAAATGTACATTGAGCTGTATTGTAAGAAAACTGGCCTCTCCAAAGATGAAATTTTCCGATGGGCGCCAATTATTGCTGCCGCAAGATTGTCTGAATCAGTATCTGCTGAAGAAGGCAGCAGGTTAGTGGAACTTGTCAATCACTATTACGATCGATTATAAATGGTATTTTGAATGATCTTTCATCACCTTCTGCCGCCACTTTGTTATCACTTTAACAGGGTGGGGGCAGGCACCGGCCACTTTCCTGAACAGTAACAATATATAGGCTTTCTTCATACGTTGTTGTGAACGTAGTGCTTTGTGTTTTTTGTGCACAAAGGATGGAATGATGGAGGGGAAACAAAGTGAATGAGTTTCAAAATCAAATTCAAAACTTAGACGTCGGTGAATATCGGGCTCAACAGTTGGTCCCGAGTCAGCAGCAGGAAGTTTATTCGAATGACGCACGTCTGTGTGTGGGGCTTGGGTTCGGAATCGGAGGATGTTTCGGCTGTTTCAGTTGCTTTGGTTGTGGCGGATGTGGAGGCTGCGCCCGTTGCGCGGGATGTGGCGGTTGTGCGCGCTGTGCGGGATGCGGCGGCTGCGCTCGTTGTGCAGGATGCGCCCGTTGTGGGGGTCGCTGCGGAGGACGCTGATCCATCGACCCGGACGGACATAATAAAAGAGAATGCTCACCCCTGTTGGATATTCCGACAGGGGTTCTTCCGTGTTGTCCACGCATAACTCCGGTGTCGGCATACATAAAATCGGTTAGGAAGTCACCTTAGCGGGCAAGGAGGAACGTCATGACAAAGGTCCAACCTTCCATGTGCTTGAAAGTCAAAAAGGGCACGTTTTTTATGCCGGAGACCGATCGTGTTTATTTCAGAAACAATGCGGGTTCTTTCCGTATGGAAGGCCCGATGATCCAGCAATGGATTGAAAAACTCATCCCGATGCTGAACGGAAGTCATTCTATGGAAAGTCTGACAGACGGCTTACCGAATCCTTATCGCGAACGGCTTTATGAAATTATCGACACCCTTTATCAGAATGGATTCCTTTTAGATGTCAGTCAGGTACGGCCTCACGACTTGAGAGAGCAGGTGGTGGGAGCATTCGCGTCTCAAATCGAATACTTAGAAAGTTTCGTTGCTTCCCCTGCATACCATTTTCAGCAGTTTCGTCAGAAAAAAGTGTTAGCCATCGGTGAGGGGACGATGGTGACCGGGCTTGTTTCCGCTATGCTTCAATCTGGGTTGGCGGACGTTTCTGTCTTTCTCACAGGTCCCAAGAAGACAAACGTACACCGGTTATCGGAATTAGAAACAGCAGCCAGAAAAATTGACCCTGACGTATCGGTGAATATCTTTGTTGAAAAGGAGTCCTTTTCCTGGGCTGAGGAGATCGATTCTTATGATGCGGTTCTCTACGTATCTCAAGAAGGGAAGGTGGAAGAGCTTCAGAGCATCATGAACCAATGTCTGGAAAAGAAGAAAGGCTTCCTTCCGGCTATGATTCTAGGAGATTATGGAATCGCAGGGCCCTATATAGATGAAGCTTCAGACAAAGCTTGGGAATCGGCCTGGCGGAGCCTGCCCCATCATATGAAAAGCGGATCCCCGTCCTTGAATGCTTCGAGTCCTGCTCAATCCATGCTTTCCACGATCCTGGTATTTGAACTGTTCAAGAAAATGACAGGAATCAAGGAGCCTCATCAGACCAATCACGTCTATCTGATGAACTTGGAAACCCTTGAGGGAAGGTGGCATCCTTTTAAACCGCATCCACTCGCGACAAAGAGTATTTCAACGGAAAAAATGAACCCTGGAGGAGAAGGCTCGACTCAAAAGAAAGACCAGAACGAATGGCTGTACTATTTTAGTGAGTTAACGGCAAGCCCTTTAGGAATCTTTCATCATTGGGAAGAAAAGGACCTGGAACAGAACCCTCTTTCCCAATGTGCCGTTCAAGTGGTCCATGTCCGGACACAGCAGTTGAATCCAGAGATCATTGCCGGTGGGAGAACCCATGAAGAGGCAAGACGGGAAGCGGCTCTCATGGGGGTGGAAGCGTATGTGAAGCCTCTGAAAAGGGATATCTTACAAAGTTTTGACCCTCATGCAGAGGAACCGCAAACGGTTTCTGAAAATACCTTCCACATCGGTGCCGGAGAAACTCGAACAGAAGCCTGCCTCAGGGCTTTGCAAAAAGTGGTTGAAAACGTATGGATGATGCAGGACCATCACAAAGTCAAAAAAGCAAGAAAGATTACGTTAAACAAGATCGAAGATGAGCATTGCCGCTATTATTGGCAGGTTCTCAAGACGATGGATAAGGAACCGGAACTTGCCATTTCAGAAGATGGTTTCGGATTTCCTGTGGTGTGGGTGAAAACGCTCAACAGCAAATGGCGGGGGACGATCGCTCTGGATCAGACACTGGCTGTCCGCCAGGCGTTACTCCTTCTCGTCATGGAACAGCAAAATCATGGCCTTCCCTCTGCTTATTCTTTCCTTTCTTGCTCTCAGCTCTATTTTGAAAATGAATCCCCAGACGTTTTTGACCTTCCTTCTATGGAAGCGGAAGATAATCAAAAGCTCCTTCGTAGTGCAGTCGCGCAGCTCGAAAAACGACGAAACAAACCTTCCTTCGTCAAAATTTCCATGGATCCTTTCGAGAGGGACGGGATGATCGAGCTTTACGGGGTATGGGTGGATAAGGAGGAAAGCCAATGAGCGCTTTGATTACGGCGGTAGGCGAAGGCGTTCTGCTTGATTGCGTCGTCAAGGAACTGAAAGCGGATTATGAAGTGACCTGTATCTCAAGTTTTGAAAAAAAAGTTCCGGATAACACGGATTTGCTTGTTGTATTAGAGGACGGCTGGAATCCGGGGACCTCTCTCATGGGAGAAAGAATCGCCAGGGAATATGGCATCGATTGGCTGAGAGGCTTTGTTGCTTTTGGTGAAGGAGTCATCGGCCCGTTTGTGCGCCCAGGGGATGAGGGATGTTCGCAGTGTGCGGATTTGAGAAGAGTCATGACAGCGAGCGATCGCGAAGACCTCTGGAACATTCAACAGACACTTGTGGAGGATACACGGGCAAGACAGGATGAATGGGTTTCACTGAACGGGGTCATGCAGATGACGTGTTTTATCAAAAATGAGGTCCAGCGTTGGAGCGAAGGGAAACGCGTCTTAACAGAACAAGCCGTCCATCTGGTCAACATGAAGACATTGGAAAGCTCCCGTCATCTCTTTTTACCAGATTCGCAATGTCCGTATTGCGGCAGAGTCGTAGAGGATTCCCCTTACCTTGCTGAGGTCCCCATGATGCCGAGTATGAAAATCACGGAAGGCAGTTACCGAACAAGGTCGATGGAAGATTTGAGCAACTTTCTGACCAAGGATTACCTCGACCCGCGTACAGGAATTCTCAATCATAAAATGATCGATTTTGAGACACCGTTCGCTGATGTGATCGTGAATCTTCCGCTCATGAACGGCAATGAAGGATCGGCAGGGAGGACGAATTCCTATGCTGCCAGTGAAAGGACCGCCATCCTGGAAGGTTTGGAACGCTTTTGTGGAATGGATCCGAAAGGGAAAAGAACGCGTGTGTATGACAGTTACAGCAACCTACGCTCAGCGCTTAACCCTCTGGATGTCGGTATTCACTCTGATGCACAGTATGCAAAAAAAGATTTTCCTTTCACCCCCTACCATCCGGATAAAAAAATGAACTGGGTGTGGGGGTATTCGTTATTGCAGGAAAAGCCGATCTTAGTGCCGGAAAGGCTTGCCTATTACAGCATGGGCTGCGGGGGCGGGTACATTTTTGAAACCTCCAACGGATGTGCCATCGGAGGAAGCAGGGAAGAAGCCGTTTTCCATGGAATCATGGAAGTCCTGGAGCGCGATTCTTTTCTCATGTCCTGGTATGCAGAACTTCCTCTTCCGCGCATAGATCCATATTCATCCGGTGATCAGGAACTGCATTTGATGATCGACCGGATGAAAGAGGTCGCAGGCTACGACCTTTATTTATATAACGCGACGATGGAACACGGCATTCCTTGTATTCTGACCATCATCAAAAACAGAAAGGCGGATTCGGGGGATTTGAACCTGATCTGTGCCGCCGGGGCCCACCTGGATCCTGTCAAAGCAGTGAAAAGTGCCGTATTTGAAAGTGTCGGCATGATCGAGCCTTTAAATAAAGAATTCAAAAAGAATAAAGAGACGTTTAGGAAAATGCTTCACGATTCTTTCCTTGTGAAGAAAATGGATGATCACGGGATGGTGTATGGACTTCCTGAAGCAGAAGAACGCCTCGGCTTTTTGCTGCATCAGGACCGCCCTCTCCAAACGTTTGAAGAAGCTTTCCATCGGAAGCGGACTCATCCTGATCTGACCGAAGATTTAAAGGAGATTCTGGAAGTTTTGCGAAATTTGAATTTGGATGTCATCGTTGTCGACCAGACGACTTCCGAATTAGAAAGGAATGGACTGCACTGCGTCAAAGTTATAATCCCGGGCATGCTGCCGATGACTTTCGGACATCACCTCAGACGTCTTGAGGGGTTGAACAGAGTTTTCGAGGTGCCGAAAAAGCTTGGTTATACCGATCGGAATCTCACTCCAGAGGATCTTAACCCATATCCGCATCCATTTCCTTGATGGCTGAAGGAGGCTTGTGATGGATCTTGACAGGTTCTTGCATAATTTACAATTTCAGAGTGAGCGGGTTATCCCGGCCGATTGGAAAGCGGTATGGGAGGATGCTCCGCTCCCTTATAAACTCTACGAGCATTTACAGGAGGTTCCGCTTGACAGTGAAATTCCGCTGTCGTTACAGGAAGATGATTTAGCTTCAAAGAGTGAACGTACGAGGCTCAGCGCTTTTCTCTGGTACACGTACGGGCTTGCCCGCTACAGTGAAACCGCAGCCCCCTCAGCAGACGGGTCCCACCCCGAAACCATCCATGCCTTCCGACGGTTTGTCCCTTCGGGGGGAGGGTTGTATCCGAGTGAATTGTATATGTATTTAAAAATGGAAGGGTTCCCGGACGGCGTCTACCATTATGATGCCGCACACCACCGTCTGCTTTTGATTCGTGAGGGGCATTTCGATGCTTTTATAACAGAGGCACTTGGAAACCGCTCTGATCTCTCCGAAGCGAAGGGTGTACTGTTCGTGACGACGATGTTCTGGAAAAACTTTTTCAAATACAACCACTTCGCCTATCGTCTTCAAGGCCTCGATGCAGGGGCACTGCTCGTTCAATGCCGGGAAGTGGGTTCATGTGCACGGTTTTTTACTAACGTACACTTTCAATTTGTAGATCGCTCCATCAATCACCTGCTTGGCCTGGATGACGAGGAGGAGAGCACCTATGCTGTTATTCCATTTACAGATCGGACCTCTTCCTTTTTTAATCAATGGTCAGCAACTGAAGGGGGCAGAGAAATCCCCGCCGTTCACACGAGCCATTATCAACGTTCAAACAAGGTTCTGGACTTCCCGTACATTAAAAAAATGAACCAGCATTCCATGTTCGACTCTCCAGCGCAGTTTGGGCTTTTAAAAGAAAAAGAAGAGGTTCGGGATTTTTACCGCAGCCACCCGTTACCGGAAGTTGAACCATTGGCCTACGACCTAGCTGAGGTCTGCCGGAAGCGGCACTCGCCAGAACTGGACTTTATCAAACAAACGATTCCATTAAAGAAGCTCGCTTTGCTTCTTAAAGAGTCAGTCCAAACATCCCATACAGACCTTTATTCAAAAAGCTGCCGATCCTCTCTTACTATTTATGGATGTTTCCATGGTGTGGAAGGGTTGGCTGACGGCGCCTATCGATATCATGCGCGGACCCATTCGTTGATTGAAATACATCAAGGTGATTTCCGTCTCCCGTTGCAGAAAGCGATGAAAGTCGATAACGTCAATCTCCATCAAGTGCCGATCTGTTTTCATATCGTAGGTGAACGAACCCATTACAAAAAGGAACTCGGGTACAGGGGATACCGGATTCAGCAGATGGAAGCAGGCATGCTCCTTCAAAAATTGTTGTTAACCGCCAGTGCCCTTGGTATGAACGGCCATCCGCTGCTTGGGTATGATGGGAAGGCTTGTGATCAGATGTATCAGCTGGAGAGCTCCGGAGAAACGACGCTCATTCAAATTCCTGTTGGTTTTTATCAACCGAGAAGCTGGCTTGTTGGTAATATGCATACTTAAATATAAAGAACATGACCCTTTTCACAAAGAGAAATCTCCTGAAAGATAAACAGGAGATTTCTGTTTTTTAATCTGGAAATATAGTGTGAAATGTCCTGTCTTACTGGACAGGCCATGGTCTTTGACCCGAGCAGTTTAGTTGTGAATAGCAGGGGAGGCAGCTAGAATAATAGGGAAGAAGGGAGATGTTCATATGAATGAAGAACAGCTGTTTAAACAAATTAACTTGGTAAGACAAGCAACATTAAAGATATTGGAAAGTGTCACAGAGGAAGAGGCAGATGAACAACCAGAAGGATTCAAAAACACGATCCGCTGGAACCTTGGACACATATACGTGGTGCAAAATTCATTGCTGGCTAAATTTGGAGGCAAAACTATTGAAACCCCATCCCGTTACATAGAGTTGTTCGCACCAGGAACAAAACCAGCTGATTGGCAGGGGGAGGTTCCTTCTCTTGATGAGCTGAAGCAAGTGCTTCAGGAGCAGCCGGTGCAACTGAAGGAATTACTGACTGGACAGTTGGAAGACGAAGCGGCACAAGCTTTCTTATCTTTGCCAACGGTAGGAGAAATCCTTAACTTCACCTTATACCATGAAGGAGTCCATACCGGTACAGTGAAAGCATTGAAAGAAAAGGTAGCCACATGAATGATGGGGGGAAGCTGACTAGATGTACTAGTCAGCTTTTTTTGATATTTATTCTTTTTTTATGGCGCCCCGTATGTAGAGAACCCATTCATACTTAGGCAGGGTGCCGAAAAGGTGAAAAACGTCTCTATCCTATATAGAGGATAGAGACGTTCAATCATTAGCTGCGGATCAGGTTGTGCGGGTCAAGAACGAACTTTTTCGCTACCCCACTGTCAAATTCTTCATAACCACGCGGAGCGTCTTCTAAACGAATCACTGTAGCATTTACGGCTTTTGCGATGTCTGCTTTTCCTTTCAAAATCGACATCATTAATCCGTGATGATATTGCATGACGGGTGTTTGACCTGTGGCAAATGATTGAGCTTTCGCCCACCCGAGACCGAAGTCAAGCTTCAATGAGCCTCTGCGGGCATCTTCATCAGAGGCGCCGGGGTCTTCGGTTACATAAAGACCGGGGATGCCTAAACCTCCGCCAGCTTTGGTCGCATCCATAATGTCATTAAGGACAGCGGCAGGAGCTTCCTGGTGGTTATGTCCATGAGCTTCGAAACCGACACAGTCCACGGCTGCATCCACCTCCGGAACACCGAGAATCTGCTCAATCTGTTTGGAAATGTCATCATGCTTACTGATGTTGATCGTTTCACAGCCAAAGCTGCGTGCCTGGGCCAACCGTTCTTCTATCAAATCCCCTACGATGACAACAGAAGCTCCAAGTAATTGGGCGGAGTGGGCGGCCGCTAAGCCTACAGGACCTGCACCGGCGACATAAACCGTCGATCCCATTTTCACTCCAGCTGTATAGGCGCCGTGAAATCCGGTAGGGAAGATGTCCGAAAGCATTGTGAGGTCTAGCATTTTTTCCATGGCTTCGTCTTTATCTGGGAATTTCAGTACTTGGAAATCGGCATAAGGAACCATGACATATTCAGCCTGTCCGCCGACCCAGCCTCCCATATCGACATAGCCATAAGCGGAACCCGGTCTGTCAGGGTTTACGTGTAAGCAAATGTGGGTTTTTCCTTCAATACAGTTCCGGCAGCGGCCACAGGCAATGTTAAAAGGAACCGAAACGAGGTCGCCCTTTTTGACAAACTCGACATCTCGTCCGGTTTCAATCACTTCACCTGTAATTTCATGTCCGAGCACAAGTCCTTCCGGAGCCGTCGTCCTTCCGCGGACCATGTGCTGATCACTCCCGCAAATATTCGTCGAAACCACTTTCAAAATAACCCCGTGTTCACATTTCCGGCCGACATTCTGCGGGTTTACACCTGGTCCGTCTCTAAGTACCAACTCTGGAAAATCAATCTCTTTCACCGTCACTCCACCATTTCCTGTGTACGCTACTGCCCGGTTATTTGTCATGCTTCTCCTCCTTAAGGGAAAATGAAATACCAAACGATACGTTCACGACACCTAAGCTGTGAGAAATAGAGGCAATAGTAAGAATATTCCCTTATTTTGGTATAGAAAACATAACTTTGGAATGTTTTGTCATAAAAAATGCCAACCCCGCTCTGCTTGAAAAATAACAGATCGGGGTTGGCATTTGTCTTACGCTGAAGATTGAAGCGTTTCCTTCATTTTCGTCCAGGCAATGATTCCAGCAAGGAGCGGGAGAAGGGCGACAAGACCGATAGCCCAGTCGACATTGATCATGTCAGCAATGATTCCGGCAAGGAGTGCACCAAAGGCGTAGCCACTGTCTCTCCAAAACCTGTAAACACCCATGGATGTGGCGCGCCATTCTGGATGGGCTACATCACTTATGGAAGCGAGAATGGTCGGATAAACCATGGCTGTACCTATACCAAGCAGGGCGGCACCGATGATCCAAAGGGAATAGCTATCCACGAGTAAGATGAACCATAACGCGAATGCCTGAACAAACATGCCCGGTACAATCAATTTTTTTCGTCCGATTTTATCGCTCCAAACCCCTGTGAATAATTGAAACAACCCCCAGGCTGCTGGATATACCGCAACCACCGTACCGATCTGACCGACACTCAAGCCACCAGCAGCAAGAAAGATCGGGAACAGTCCCCATGCCATGCCGTCTTTTAAGTTCGTCGTCAGACCAGCTAAGCTGTTGCTTGCTAAATCAGGGTTTTTCCATGAGGTACGCTTGAACACTTCCCAAGTGGAAACAGGGTCAGATTCGACCTTGTGTTGTTTTGCCTGTGTTTTCACATGCTGATCCGTATTTTGGACAATAAGAGATAAAATAAATCCAATGATGACGAGGACAATTCCAATGTAGAAGGGTTCCGGACTCAATGAATAAGTAGAAGCCACATACCCTGACACAACGGCCATAATCGCTACACCGATGTAGCCGGCAAATTCGTTGAAGCCGACAGCTAATCCCCGCTGTGTGGATTTAGCGAGATCGACCTTCATGTTTACGGTCATCGACCATGTGAGTGCTTGGTTAATCCCTAAAAAGATGTTGGCGACAATGACAACCCACCAGGCATGAGCGAAAATCACCAGGATCGGAACGATTAACCCGATTCCCCAGCCAACGAGCAGCACCTGTTTTCTTCCCATCCGATCGGCCAGGTCCCCTGCGAAGAAATTGACGATCGCTTTTGAAAAACCAAAGCTGACAATAAAGGATAAGGCGGCACTCATGGATGCCAATCCGAATCGTTCTTCTCCTATAATCGGCAGAATGGTCCTTTCCAAACCGACCATAGACCCGACGAACAGGTTGATCACCACTAGTAATACAAATTGAACAATATTTTCTCTAACACCTACTTGCACATTTCTCATAGGGTATCCCTCCTTTAAAAGGACCTGATGGAGTCAATCAGGTGCTTTATTTTTTTCGTTGCTAATAATTAGTTATTAAAGGATTTGGCATTATTGGTTAAGATTCAGTTTCGAGATGGTTTTGTGATTCTAGGAGCTCCGGGAAACAGTTCGCTTTCCATGGGGCGGGCGCTGAGCCTCCTCAGGCTACGCCTTCCGGGGTCTCAGCTTTCCCGCACAACCCATAGGAGTCTCACCGTTTCCCTCCGCCCCTTTACCATATGAGGTTCTCGAAATCCCTCTTATAGGACCCTGCCTAGTTGTCGCTTTCCACGAGAGTTTTCTCAATCCCTTTGCCATATCAATGTCTCGAAACCACTTTTGAAAACAGATTGTATGATAGAAGGATGCGGATCATAAACACCTCTTCCCACTAGGAATTTAGAACGTAAAAGCAAGTTCAGAAGTGCTTTATACTAATAGTACCGGGTTAGTGGAAGACACTCTTTTGAGGTATTGAGGTTCGTTTCTCACATACATCGAATGGGGTGGTTGGGAAGCTGCGAGACTCCCGTGGGAATGGATTGGCTGGCGAGACCCCACAGAGCGAAGCTCGAGGAGGCTTGCCGTCATCCCCACAGGAAAGCGAGTAGCTTCCCAACCACCCCTGAATCCCAATAAGGCAACGAACCCGAAAACATCTCGAAATGGAGTCTTCCACAACCGGGCTTACGGTTTAGTGGGTATGCTGTTCTTTATATTGGTTCCACTCATGAATACCTGCTTCCAAACGGGCGGCATCAAAGCCTTCTGCTTTCAAATACTCCACCGCTTCGGTTGCATAGACACAGTATGGACCGCGGCAGTATGCAATCACTTTTTTATCCTTCGGAAGATTACGGATATAATCATTCAACTCTTCCATAGGGATGGAAATCGCTCCATCCAGATGGCCGCTTAAATACTCTGCTTTCGGGCGGACATCAATCAGTATGTGGCTTTCCTCTTTCTTGCGTTCGACCCAGTCCTCAAGCTCCAGTGTTTCCAGATCTTCGCCTCTTTTTATAAAGCTTTCCCGTAAAAGATTCACATCAGCCATTTGTGCTTCGGCGATGGATTTTAAGGAGAAAAGAAGGTCCGTGACTTCAGGGTTTGCGAGTTGATAAATGACATAATTTTTTTCCTTTTTATAACTCACTAAACGAGCGTCCAGTAATGCCTGTAAGTGTTTTGATGTATTAGCCATAGACATTTTCGTTTCTTTGGATAACCCTTCGACCGATTTCGGTGATTGAGAAAGCAAATCGAGCAGTTCCAATCGTTTCGGGCTGGATAAAACTTTTCCAATCCGGGCGAATTCATTGTAGATGGTATCTTTGAATGATCTTGCATCCATGTTTACACTCCATCTCCTTACATTTAACTATTTAACTGAATGGTTGAATAATATCATTAGGGAATGTGTAATGTAAAGAATCATGATCAAGAAGGGGGAAGAAGATGTACTTTATTGGTGGTTTAAAAAGATTGACAATCGATCCATTTCTCACTAATATACAACTATTCAATTATTTAGTTGAATGCAAGAGCTGCTTCGTTTTGTTATTAATGTTTCAAAGAGGGAAGGTGTGGAGATGTCCGGAAGCATCAAGGATCCCGTTCAGGATTACATAGCTTCTCCTGAGCAGTTAAAAAGAATGTATAGAAAAGTATTGGTTGTTGTGAGTATATCGCAAATATTTGGTGGCGCTGGTCTTGCGGCGGGGATTACCGTTGGGGCTTTGTTAGCACAGGAGATGCTCGGTACGGATGCTTTTGCTGGGGTTCCGGCCGCTTTATTCACTTTAGGATCGGCGGGAGCCGCTTTAATCGTCGGAAGACTTTCTCAGCGGTATGGACGTCGCACAGGTTTATCGGCAGGGTTTATTGTAGGCGGTCTTGGTTCGATCGGAGTAGTGTTTGCAGCCGTTTTCCATAGTGTCCTTCTCTTATTTGTTTCTCTTTTGATTTATGGTGCGGGTACGGCGACCAATTTGCAGGCCCGTTATGCAGGGACAGACCTGGCAAGTCAAAAGCAGCGGGCTACGGCTGTAAGTATTACAATGGTCATGACAACATTTGGAGCTGTAGCAGGACCGAATTTAGTCGGAATCATGGGGGAGATCGCTCGTTCCATCGGAATTCCAGCACTGGCAGGGCCATTTGTTTTATCGGCAGCGGCTTACATCCTGGCGGGCGCTGTGCTTTTTATGCTGCTCCGTCCGGATCCGCTGGATATGGCCAAAAAGATCGCTTCGTATAACAAAGAAAACAATCAACGCATGGGTTCGGATCTTATAAACAATCATTCAGACAAAAAAGGTCTTGCTGTCGGGGCGACGGTTATGGTGTTAACCCAGCTTGTAATGGTCGCCATCATGACGATGACCCCTGTCCATATGAAAAATCATGGACATGGTTTGAGTGAAGTGGGAATGGTCATCGGCTTTCATATTGGAGCGATGTATCTTCCATCCCTGATCACTGGGGTATTGGTTGATAAAATAGGGCGGACAGCTATGAGTATAGCTTCTGGTATCATATTATTACTGGCTGGTTTAGTAGCGGCTTCCGCACCTAGTGATTCTGTGTTTCTATTAATTGTCGCCCTTTCATTGTTGGGGTTGGGATGGAATTTCGGTTTGATCAGTGGTACCGCACAAGTTGTGGATTCGACTGTGCCTGCAACACGTGCGAAAACACAAGGGACCCTTGATGTGTTTATTGCCTTAGCCGGTGCTTCCGGAGGTGCGCTTTCGGGAATGGTAGCTGCGAATTCAAGTTTCGCCATTTTATCTATCGGAGGGGGCCTCTTATCGCTTCTTCTCATTCCAGTTGTCATCTGGTCCCGACGCCATTGAGTAGAAAAAAGGCCAGCGTCCCTGACGGATGGGATGCTGGCAAGACGAATAGAACGGTTCTTCAAAAGGAATACGAGTCCCCATCTTCGGGAATCCTGACATGTGTGTCCATTCCTGCCTCATTCGTATAATCTTTTAGTTCTTTTCTCGACAATGTCCAGTGGTTAACAGCTTCCATATGAACGACAATGATTTCGGCATCAGGGGAAGCTTTATGCACTTCGTGGATATCTTCTTTTCCCATGACAAGTGATCCCCCTTGATGGAATTGGTTATCCCCGCCATTGACTATGATAATATCCGGCTGGTGCTGATCGATTTCTTTTTGCACACCTTCATACCATACGGTGTCTCCTGCAACATATAATGTTTTTTCATCCGGGTGTTTGAAGATGACGCCACAGACTTTCCCGGCAAATTCGAGAATCTCACCCCTTCCATGTTCTCCAGCTGTCTTCGTTAATTGGATGCCATGAAAGCCTGTGTCTTCTGTAAGCACTTCAACATTTTGAAAACCGCTGTTGTTCACTTCAGCCGCATCTTCTGCATTTTGAACAAACATTTTCATATCTTTTGGCAGTACTTTTTTAGCTGCCTCATCGAAGTGATCCAAATGCAAATGGGTGACAATGACCGCATCCACATCCTTCATCCCTTGATCCAGTGAAGTGGGTAAATGAACCAATGGGTTATTTTGATCCTGGCGTACCGAATCAGGAAAGGGAGGGTAAGCACCTTTGTCTGCTAACATAGGGTCTATTAAAAACTTTTTATCTGCGTATTTTACGATAAGTGTCGCATTTCGAATGTGTGTGATCTCCATTTGAAAACTCCTTTTCTAAGGTCTACGTCTATTTTATACTTAGTTAAACAGAGAACGACATAGATAAAATCAAGTCTTTGTGTGTTTTTACTTGATTTATGAAAGGATAGAATCAACATGCTGGATCATACAGATTTGAAAATCATACAGGAATTGACGCACAACAGCCGGATGACGATGAAAGAATTAGGAGATAAAGTCCATTTGACAGGACAAGCGGCCGCGACAAGGGTAGTGAAGCTGGAAGAACAAGGCGTTGTCGAGGGTTATACGGTGAAAGTGAACAAGAAGAAGATGGGGTATGCCGTCCATGCTTTTATTACGGTTATAACCCAAAGTACCTCGCATCATCCTTATCTGAATTTTGTTGAAACCCAAACGAAGCATGTGGAGAATCATTACAAAATCAGTGGAGAGGGATGCTATATGTTGGAGTGCCGATTTGTTTCTCATGAACAATTGGATCAGTTTCTGATAGATTTGAACCGGCATGCCAATTATAAATTATCGATCGTGATCAATCATCAGTCTAAGTAAATGAAAACGTTTTAGGGATCCGGGGCAGATACCGTCCTTACTCCTACCAAGATGAAGGTGGAAGTGGTATGATAACGAATATAAGTTAGGATTCTTCATTTCCCTGTCCGCGCTTGTATCCTATAAAAATAATCACAGATCAGTGAAAACTAAGAAAGGGTGAAAGCATGGAATTAACTTATGAATACTCCAATCAATTAAAAGGATTCTTCGAGAAAAATAATCAAATCTTCGAACAAACCCTTCTGAACGAAGCCGTGAATGTGAAAGACAAGATTGATGATATTTTAACTGTGGGGAACATCGATCTTGTGAACAATGCGCATCACCTTGTTTTTTATATCATTGATGGCGAAGATGAAGCCTTAAGGAATTTTGCGAAAAAAGAAGGCATTGCCTGGGCGACGCATTCCATTGACCTGTCATTCAAGTTAGAATGGATACAAGCAATCCGCAGAACCCTATGGGCCATGATTGAAAAATTCTATGAAATGAATGAGAATAAGCAAATCCGGTATTTTTTTCAATTGGAACATGCGATCAATAACCGCGTCGATGAATTTCTGAATTCGTTCTTCATCAGTTTCTCTACATACAAGGACTCTCTGCTTACAGCGCAGCAGGAACTCGTGAAGAATCTTTCTGTTCCCATCATTCCGATTGATGCCTCCATCTGTATCCTCCCGCTTATTGGGTCACTGGATACCAGCCGTATCGAAACCCTCAAAGATAAAGTGTTAGTAAAAGTATCTGAATTGAGGATTGAAACATTAATTATGGATTTGTCCGGTGTTGCAGCGATGGATAAAGAAAGTACGATTGAATTGATGAAGCTCCTTGACGGTATAGCGATGATGGGCTGTAAAACGGTCATTACAGGGCTCAGGAAAGAAACGGTACGAGAGATTACAAATAGTGGCGTCAACTTCAATCAGCAAACAGAGACGCTGGCTACTTTACAGCAAGCATTAAGTGAATATTTCCTGCCCGGAAGAGAAAAACTGCCGGCTGATTTTTAAAGGAATGAGAAAGGAGAGGGGGCTTTTAGGCTTCCTCTCTTTTTAGATTCTGTGCCCGGCCTTTTGAATGAAAGCTTTCGTGGCGTGGGGAGGATTGCAATTAATTTTCCTATATGGGACATACTATTTCTTGAATGATTCAATAGGAGGGTGCCGTCATGGAAGATAAGCATCATTTCGTAAAGTTAACCTCAGCAGACATTACAATTCTTTGGAAAACTTATATCCAAAGCACGGCTGTCCGTTGTTTTTATAAACATTTTCTTCAAAATCTTCAAGATGTTGAAATTAAACCCATGGTAGAAGAAGCTTTGAATAATGTTGACTATACTATAGGAAACGTGGAAGCCATTTTTAATGAAGAAAAATTTCCTATTCCAAAAGGTTTTTCGGATAAGGATGTTGACCTTTCTGCTCCCGCTTTATTTACAGACTTGTATGCCTTGAGTTTTGTTTATCGAGGGGGTCAAATCACCATTCCTCATTATGCGAACGCTTTGACGAAAGTTACGCGGATGGATATCTACGCGTTGCTGCAGGAATGCCAATCCCGTGAAACGGAATTACATAGGAAAGTCTTAAACTTGATGTTTTCCAAAGGAATCTTCGACCGACCTCCGAAGATCGAATATCCAAAAGAAGCGGAGTTCATCGAGCACCAACCTTCGTTAGTCAACACGTGGTTAGGGGAAAAGAGACCATTAAACGTCTTAGAGCTGGCAGAGATTTTCCAGGATATTGAGAGAAATGGGATGGGGCTTGTCCTTTTGATTGGGTTTTTACAAGTGACGAAAGATAAGGAAATCAAGAACTATTTATTAAAAGGGAAGAAACTTGCGGAAAACCAAATTGAAACGCTCGATCAATTATTGAAAGAAAACGATCACCATATTGGTTCACCTGTTCCTATAGAAGTAACAAACTCGACTACTTCTCCGTTTTCTGAACGGTTGATCCTGTTTTTAATCAGTGCTTCAAACCAAGTGGCTATTTCTAAGCTTGGAGACGCCTTGTCTGTTTCAATGCGGAAGGACTTAGCCGTTCAATACGGCCGCTTTATTGCCGATGTCATAAAATTCGGGGATGAAGGGCAGAAGCTTATGATCGAAAGAGGATGGATGGAAAAACCGCCACAACCGATGGACCGAAACAAACTTTATAAATCATAAATTTCACCGCTGTAGACGTATATGATGATCCTGGGGATTTTTACTGATGAAAGTATGGATCCAATGATGATGCCTGACCTCTCCTACGTCATCCTTTTAGCAGAGTGAGGTCAGGCACCTCCAAAGAAGCAGTAAGCTATGAGAATACCCTTTTCGAAAGCATTTCTTCTAATTGTGGATATGCTTCAGTGTGATCGGTATGTGCAGCGACTGCTTTTAAGTGTTTTAAGATGTAATGACAATCTTCTTTATAAAGAGAGTACTTTTGGTACCCTTTTATCGTACTCTCTGCGAAATCCCAAATGTCATCGTGAACGTTGCGATTCATGGACTCTGCTAAAAGACTGAGCATTTCCATGATTGTGATAATGACAGTAGAATTTTGACTGGCATATTCTCGAATATATCCGTAACTCTTATAAAGGAAATAATCAAACCCATCGTGTTTGAGCCTCAACCTTACGTGATTTTCATCGTCTACCAAAATCGGTGAGAAGCTTGTAGCGTTCCCTATTTCTTTCAACAAGTCTGTGATCTGATACAATGTGTTGTTCACAGTTAACGGGTCGTTATTCCCCAAACCTTTTACAGCGACTTCCACTAACTTTTCCAGCCCGAACTCCAAGTCTTGAATTTCGGTTTTTTTCGTATCCACGCGAACAAGCTTTCTATATTTTTCTTCATCAAACGTGTGGCTGCCCTGCCTGTAATCAAAAAGGGGAGTATTCTCTAGAATAAATTGACCAATCGACACTCTTAATTCAATGACAATATCATCGTTTTTAGCTTCTTCGATAATTTTTTGAAAATTAGCGGATTGCAGGTGTCCAGATCTCCTTGCATAAATGGTCTTTACTTCGCGATCGGCCCATCTTTCGTCACTATATTCCTCTCCAACTGTGCTCCTGTATGGTCCGATTTCCTCTAATAATGAACTCCTAATCGTATTTCTGGTGGTCTTTTTCATATTCGATGTAATGTTGTGGACTTGAAGCCATGTCGAAGTATGGTTTACGAAATAGATGAACGTGACAGCAGCCACGAAAGTGACCATGACGGAAAACAGAGGGATAACGAAATACACTTCATTAGAACTATTGCTCAAGAAAAGAATATTTAATAGGACATAAATGAAGCTCCCGTTAAAAATTCCGAGCACGTGTTGAGTGGGAGGTTCACTGATGAAATTCAATACCATACGGGAGGAAAACTGCCCGCTCAGGGTAGTCAAAGCCACCAACAAAGAGTTGATTGTAAAGGCGCTTAGAGTTAAAACGCCACCAATAAGTGTCGTAATTAACAGCCTCGTCGTCGCTCCGTTGAACACCATGCCATTCGGCACATGTTTATGTATATCTAAATAAGTATCAAAGAAAGCACTCAGCACTGATAACGCAAGGGCTACCCCGATATAACGAAGGGGCATCAACCATAGTGTTTGGTTGAGTTCATTCCGCCTTTCCCGTTTGGTCATAAAAAAATAACGTTGTATGTCCGGCTTTTTCATTTTGCCACTCCTATCACTTGATGGAATCGAATCACTTCTTGTATTTATCCATCTTACAGTTCTACCACAAATCTGTTTATTTTAATCTCTTATTCCCAACATAGGAGAAAGCGAAAGAGAGAAGGGTGGATGGAATATGGTAGGACCGGGAGTTGAGGAGGCAGAGATGATTTAAGAAATCAGAAAAAAGTGAATTCCCGAACATTTTCTATATTCATTGACCCATCTCTATTGGGTTGGTATGATTCTCCCTATAATTAAAAACAGATGCAGCACCTTGTATAAGTTCAGGAATACGGCCTGAACGTTTCTACCAGCTACCGGAAATAGCTCGTCTACAAGGGGAGGAACGTCTATGTTTCTTTCCCTATGTAAAAGCACCGGTAGATGACCGGTGCTTTTTTTCGTTTGTAGGAGGGGACATCATGAGAAACTTTTTTCAATTCAAAGAACGTGAAACGAATTTTCAAAAAGAAACGCTCGCTGGAATTACGACGTTTCTTTCCATGGCCTATATATTAGTCGTCAACCCGATCATTTTAAGTCAGGCAGGGATGGATAAAGGAGCGCTCTTTACGGCTACCGCTTTATCTGCGATTGTCGGATCGCTGTTAATCGGGCTTATGGCAAACTTTCCTGTAGGAATTGCGCCGAGTATGGGGCTCAATTCATTCTTCACCTTTTCTGTTGTCATCGGGATGGGGATTGAATGGCAGGTCGCTTTAACCGGCGTCTTCATCGCTGGAATCATCTTTATGATTTTGAGTCTCTTGAAGATCCGCGAGAAAATCATCAATGTGATTCCGAAAGACTTGAAACATGCGATTGCAGGTGGCATCGGCTTTTTCATTGCATTCATTGGTTTGAAAAATGCCGGCATCGTTGTCGGGAGCGAGGAAACGTTCGTATCGATCGGTCAGTTGACTTCTCCAACGACAGCTCTTGCTGCGTTCGGGTTTATCATAACGCTGATGATGCTTGTGCGTGGCATTCGTGGAGGTATTTTTTACGGGATTGTCGTTACGAGCATCATAGGGATGATCGTTGGTTTAGTGGATGTGCCGAGCTCCGTAGTAGGGGAGATTCCAAGCCTTGAGCCTACCTTCGGCGTGGTGTTTCAGCATTTAGGGGATATCTTTAGACCGGAAGTCTTAGCTGTTATTTTCACCTTCTTGTTTGTCGCTTTCTTCGATACAGCCGGGGCGCTCATTGCTGTGGCCAGTCAGGCTGGAATCATGAAGGACAACAAAATTCCGAACGCAGGACGTGCGCTATTGGCTGACTCTACTTCAGGCGTCGCGGGAGCGATTTTTGGAACATCGACGACCGCTTCATTCGTTGAATCTTCTGCTGGGGTTGCTGTCGGCGGCCGTACAGGGTTTACGAGCGTTGTCATCTCGATCTGTTTCTTTATCGCGTTGTTCTTTTCGCCTGTCCTTGGTGTCATTACACCAGAAGTGACGGCACCTGCACTGATCATCGTCGGTGCTCTGATGGCGACAGAGGTGAAAGAAATCGATTGGAGCCGGTTTGAAATCGTCGTGCCGGCATTCGTCACGATCATCATGATGCCGCTCACGTTTAGTGTCGCGACAGGGATTGCGCTTGGCTTTATTCTTTATCCATTTGCTATGATCGCGAAAAGGGATTGGAAACAGGTCCACCCGATCATGTACACGCTTGGTGGATTGTTTATTATGTATTTTGTATTTTTGTAAACGATAGATGAAAAATCTGCCGCCGGCTGTTCAGAGCCGGCCGCAGATTTTTTTGATCATGTAAGAATATCGAACCAGATTTTTATGGCTGTGCCTAAAATGAGTAAGGCTAGAAATATCTGTAATAGTTTTGTGTTCACTTTCTTCCCTGCATTCGCACCGAGTGGAGAAGCGATTAAACTGGCGATGATCATAATCACGGCAGGGAACAACAGGACTTGACCAGTCAATAACTTCCCTGTGGTTGCTCCGATGGATGAAATGAATGTGATCGCAAGGGAAGAAGCGATGGTCATCCGTGTCGGGATTTTAAGAACAATCAGCATAATAGGAACGAGGATGAAGGCCCCGGCAGCTCCTACTATTCCTGCCCCGATACCTACAAGGAAAGCACAGGAGGCAGCGATCCATTTATTGAATGTCACTTCATCTAATGGAATGTCATCGACGCCTTTTTTTGGGAGAAACATCATGACGGCCGCTGTGATGGCTAAAATACCATACACGAGATTAACGCCTTCATCGGACATGAAACGGGATCCGTACCCTCCGATAAAGCTTCCGATCAATATACTGATCCCCATATAGAGAATAAGTTTCTTATTCAGGTAACCGCCTTTTCTGTAGGCCCATACTCCTCCAATTGTAGCGAAAAGAACCTGGACTGCGCTGATACCGGAAACTTCATGAGCCGTAAAAGCGGAAAGTCCAACTAATGAAGGAATATAAAGCAGCATCGGGTATTTGATGATGGAACCGCCGATGCCGACCATGCCGGATATGAATGAACCGACAAAGCCAATCATAAAAATGATGATCAAAAAAAGCATGCTATACTCCATATTTGCACCTTCTTAAAAAAACAGGGACCAGCCGGCCCCTGAATTTACCCTTTTTTGATCCAGAACTTTAAGACGTCGTTTTCCTCTGCATCTTTTAAGAGCTCGTGACCACCGGATTTCACCCATGCGGCAATATCACTTTTAGCCCCTTTATCTGTTGCCTGGACTTCGAGAACCTCGCCGGTATTAAGTTTTTCCATTGCCTTTTTCGTTTTTACGATCGGCATCGGACATGCCAACCCTTTTGCATCTAACACTTCATTTGCTTCCATTTGTCATCCTCCTTTTCATATAAGAAACACACGATCTCGTTCGTGTCGAGTACCAGCTCCTCCTATTTATTCATAGGGGAGGTATTTGTAAGCGGTCATCCTTAACATGTAGACCCTCTAACGTTCGAGGTGTTCTCCCCATGCCTGCATGCCGCCTTCTAATGAATACACATCTTCATACCCTTCTTCATCCAGCATTTCGGCAACCATTTGAGAAGAGTTCCCTTTCGCACAGACGACGACCACTTCTTGATTTTTTTCCAATTTCCCATCAAGGGATCGGATGTCATCGAGCAGGTTGAAGTAAGGTTCGTTGATCACTTCGACTTGACTGCCTTCCATTTTCCATTCATCGAAATCATCGGAATTTCGTACATCTAAAATTAACGTTTTTTCATGATTTTCCATCTTTTCAGCCAAGTCGCTTGTCGATAAGTGCTTAACGGTCACTATGGAGCCTCCTTTGTTTAGAAAGTTAAGGAAATGTTTGCATCTTTGGCATACTCAATGAAAGACGCAGCGCCGCCGACTTCGATGCCTTCTACGAAATCCTCTTTTTCTAAACTCATGACATCCATGGTCATTTGGCACGCAATCAGTTTTACATCCATTTCTTGAGCAATGCCTACCAATTCTTCAATGGAAGGGACATTCGCTTTTTGAAACCCTTCTTGGAAATGTTCCTTTCCTTCAGGTAAAGGCAGGTTCTTGTGTCCTTCTTTATGGATTAAGTTTAGTCCCTCAAAAGTAAAGAAGATGCCTACCTCCGCATCAGAAGCTGCAGCTGCTGAGGCAACATTAAAAACTTTATAGGCATCAAATAAACTTCCGTTCGCTGCTATGATGGCCACTTTTGTATTCGCCATTTGAAATTCCTCCTTGAAAAATTAATCTCATCAGATAGTTTTCCTTGAATGGTCTTTCTTATGAATGACTGCTTGTGCTGCTTTTAGCAGCTCCCTTGCACGTGCTACCTTTAGTTGGACAGGGATTCTCAGGTATTTATATCCTTTTTACAAAAGTACCAATCCACACAGTCATAATCTGAATCATTCATGCGTGCTTTAGCATCTTCTGTTGTTTTTGGCGGGGAGGCAACCACTTTATCTCCTTTTTTCCAATCTGCAGGGGTCGATACACCATGTTCATCTGTTGTTTTCAAAGCTTCTACAAGGCGGACGATTTCCCCCATATTTCGGCCGGTGGTCAGCGGATAATAGATGACCGAACGGACCGTTCCTTTATCATCAATGACAAAGACAGCCCTGGATGTTTCTGTCCCGTTGCTTTCCGGCATAATCATGCCAAACTTGGTAGCGACTGCTTTATCCAAATCCGCAATGACTGGAAATTCGATCGTGGTATCAAAATTTTCTTCAATATTTCGTATCCAGGCAATGTGTGAAGTCACACTGTCGACACTCAAGCCCATCAATTCGGTATTCATTTCTCGTAATTGGTCATAGATGCCCTGGAAAGCCACGAATTCTGTTGTACACACAGGTGTGAAATCAGAAGGGTGGGAAAAAAGAATCAGCCATTTCCCTTCATAGTCATTCAAGGACATCTCTCCATGTGTCGTTTGTGCCGTAAACTCTGGTGCTTTTTCACCGATTCTAGGTAAGCTGTACGTTTGTTTTTGTTCCTGGTTTTCTTGTTCCATACCAACACTCCTTTGAAATGGTTTAGGGATTTTCAATTAGAAATGCAGGAAATCATTTGGGATGGTTGAACATGTACATTTTTTCAAATGATAGTAAGATCTCCGATCTCCAGGATTTTCTTATTTAGCTCACAGTTGTTTCATAACCGATTCCCTCCATACCTAAACGGGTATGTGTTGGAATTTTTTAAATGCAAGGGATTGGAAGGTTGGCAAAATGAATGAAAAGATGCTGAGAAAAACTTTGAACAAAAGCCAATTGGAGGGTGATCGGACATATCCTGATAGGGCTTGAAGAGGTTTTAGGTTATTGGAGCTTCGTCTATTTTTTAGGAGTAAGGGTCGCCGAGAAGAAAATGGATTTTTATAGTAAGATAGAGGGGACATCCACTATTTTGAAGGGAGGCACAACCATGACAAAGAAAACGGAGCCCGGTAGTAAAAAGGAGCTTTCACTGAAGGGAAAAGAAGAAATACTTAAAGCATTGGAAGAACGTTTTGAAAAGAACATGAACCGCCACGAAGGGCTGGATTGGTCTGAGATCAAGAAGAAACTTGAGGAGACACCTGAAAAGCTTTGGTCGCTGAACGAAATGGAAAGAACCGGCGGCGAACCCGATGTTGTCGGTTACGATCAGGAGAAAGGTGCTTATATTTTTTACGATTGTTCAAAAGAAAGCCCTAAAGGCCGCAGGAGTGTCTGCTATGACCGTGCAGCCTTGGAATCAAGGAAGAAATATAAGCCGGAAACAAGCGCGTTGGATCTTGCCACATCCATGGGGATCGAACTTTTGACTGAGGAAGAGTACCGAGCGCTGCAGAAGGTCGGGGAATTTGATGTAAAGACTTCAAGCTGGATCCACACTCCTGAGGACATTCGGGAGCTTGGAGGTGCGCTTTTTTGTGATCGCCGTTTCGGTCACGTCTTCGTGTATCACAACGGAGCAGAGTCCTATTATAAGGCGAGGGGATTCCGCGGCTCGCTATCGATCTGATCTCTAAAAAAATGAAAGTGCCAGACCCTCCACAGGGGCCCTGGCACTGGATGTTTCAATCCCTCTCATTCGTCTGCTTCCTGCTCCCCGTTTCTCGGCTCCATATCTATTAAATCAGATGAATATACTGTTACAACCATTTTTCCTCCTACTACCTTTGAGCGGATGAGCAGAGGCTGATTATACTGATTTTTAAACGTGAAATCGGGACCATACCAGCTCACTGTCGCATCTCGCCCTTCCGGTACATAAGGAACACGTTTACTATGCGAATAGCGTTCCATAATCTCAACTCCGGCTAAGTCCACGGAGTTGAACAGTGTGGAAGACAACTGGCAGATCCCACCGCCAATGCCTTCTGTCACTTCACCTTTGACGATGACCGGGGCTCTTTTGTATCCCTTTTCCACCGTCCTTTTTCCTACAACTTTATTGAAAGAAAAGACCTCGCCAGGAAAGACGACATGACTGTCCAGGGCTTCGGCAGCCAAACGGATATTGTGGGAGCGTTCTTTATTATTTTTATTGAAATAGGTTACATATTGGCCGATCTGTTTCGTGCGGATGGTTGCGAGTAATTCACCATCGACTCTAGGGTGAGCAGGAATTGTAGGCACATGGATTGTAGCTTTCCCGGTGCTGTGCAGATAGTGGTAAAAATCTTCCGTGAATTTTTGTTGATCGACTTTACGCCCCGCCTTACCGGGAATGATTTCCTCTGCTTTCCCGATTTTTGCAGGGACTGGCTCACGGTAGATTTTTCCTTCCAGCTGTTCCACCAGTTGGGTGGTTTTCTCTTGATTCACAAAGGGCTTACCTAACATCACGTCCGTGAAGTCATCCCGGTTCACAGACATCAATTGTTCCCCGTCATAAGTGATGGATACATTCTCTTCTTGAATGAACGGTGCAGCGATTAATAAGCATAGTGATAAAATGGTAATTTTCATCCGAGACTCCTCCTGAAGTTAGTATGAGTAGGAGATCTAAGAATCATGTGAGAAGCTTTGTGGAAATACAATTCAGCTAATGAATGTGTCATTCATTTATTGTGTAAGGCGTGTGCGTAAGAAAGCAGGGGAGAATTCATAAGGTTCAATCTCTTTTTTGTGTGCATTTGAAAAAGGATGTGAAACGATTCCTTGCTTTAATCGTATAAGAAGGAAAGAAATTCAAGAGAAGGATATACGGGTAAGGAGGTATGATCATGAGTGAAGAAATGTTGAATAAAGGAAGACGGGTCCTACTTTACATAGCGTTTCTTATGGGCACATTTTTCTTATCCTATTTTCTCGCTTATCCACTCGGGTATTCTCCGCTCGGTTATGAAGTGGTGGAAAAGCAGGAGAACGCAGTGGTTGTACAGTCTTTGAATACGTGGGGATTTGAAGAAGAGAGGGTCACCTATCAACCACCTGAAGGGTATGAATGGAGAGCGGAAGCACTGGCCGATCGTATTGAGGGTCAAGCTATGGAGTATCACCTCTTTTTCACATCCATCATGGTAGCAATCTTCTGGCTGGGGATGGAGGTCCTCCAAGGGGAACCATTGAAGAAAGTGCTTGTCCTCAGTAGTTTTTACGTTTTTGTTTCTGGACTATCCCTTATCCAGCATTTGGGGGATATTAAGGGAATTTTGGAGGGGGCCTTTTATTAGGGAAATCATACAGCTCAACCGTTGGAATGATTTGTTTTTTTCCTTTCTTTTTCTAAAGCTCCGTGCTTGTAATTACTGCTTATGAGTAACCCATTAATGAAAATGGATACCCCGCAAAAGAAGAGACCAATTGAAACGATGGCACCGAAAACGCCTCCACCGATTCCTCCAAGAGACGCACCGATAAAAAAAGCGAGCGGGGAAAGGAGGGCGATGATGAGTCCTGCTGATATCCTGTGGGTTCTGTTTTCAGGTAAAAAAGCCAGAATGCCGACAGTCAAAAGGGCTGCAATGGTAAGAAATAAGAAAATGGCCATAACGAATTCCATGAAATTACCTCCTTATTGGAGTGTTTCTATTTCCATATTTACCCAAAAAGTGACGAGGGTAAGCGTCAATGTCTACCATAACTTGTAACCGCAACAGAAAACGCTGTGAAATTATGCATTATTCAACTAACGGAGGGATTTTTTGATAAACGAACGTCTGCGTAAAGTCATGCTCATCGCACTCCCGTTCATAGCTGTCGCGACACTGCTTGGTGTTGGATGGTCAGGGGCTTATTTGGATGATGGTGTTGACATTGGAAATGTTATATTATTAATCAGCATTTTAGGGGCAGCGGCACTGGCCTTCTTATCCTTACTCTATAGAAGAAAAGCAGGAATAGTTACAGGAATGGTGATCACTTTTTTCCTAGTCACTCCTGCTGTGTTTTATTTTGTAAACAAACCAACAACTACAACATTCGAAGAAGCGATGCCTGATGAAATCAGTGATGCACAGGTGGTGACGGAAATGACAATCTATGATGAAAAGAAGAGGGGATTCAAATCCGTCACGCTTGAAAACCTTGAAGAGATAAAAAAAATCCTGCAAAGCCCCTCGAGCATGACGCTTGTGACTACAGATGAGGGGCTCTCCCGCCATCTCTATTCCATCTACTTGAAAGGGGATTCCTATGAAGACGAGGTTCGGATCATTGTCGGGGATGACGCGCTCCGTATCATGGGGAGTATGGATGGGGAGGATCTCGGCACTGAATATGAAGTGGAAGGACAAAATTCCCTTTTACAAATGATCGAGAATGCGGATTTCAAATGGGAAAAAGGATCATAGCTGAGTTGATCATTCCCAGCAGGAAAACGCTCCATCACAGAGGTGGAGCGTTACATCTGTTATTCCTTGTATTCTTCCATCGCCCTTTTTATCGCTTTTACATACGCTTTAAAGTCTTCCGTCTCATTAGAAACATCTTTCCTTGAGGAGTAACTGATGTCTCCATTCTTATAAAACGCCTTCCTTTGTCCGCGTGTGATCTCAAGCTGCACGCCTTTCTCTGTCTTCGTCTTGTTGACGTAATTGTCAGGGTGATCGCCGTCTAGGTGCTCAGGAGCTTGTTCGACGGCAAATCCCTTATCCTCTAAATGGCGCTTCACGATTTTCATCAACTCTTTATCCCGGCCGCCAATCAGTGTCTTTCGCTCATCTCCACCTGCCCCGTGAATGGAAATGTGATGATCGGCCATTGCAACCATTTCAAGCGCCTGGGGCTCATCAAAGTTTGTGGAGGTGATATGTAAGTTTCTGAAATTATCAGAGGCTAATCTTCCTTTGAATGCGTAATAGGGAAAAGATTTTCCCGCAATCGCCTCAGCTAAGGACGATGTCGTTTCTTCGATCCCACCGCCATGGATTGCGCTGACCAGCCATTGCTGATTCCCTTCCGTACTTGTGGCAATAATCCAGTCTTCTCCTTCCTCATAGACTTCCGTCAACTCTTCAAACGAACAGAACCGATCCCCAGAACAGTCGTCTACGGTGGTTTTTGATTTTTCCTCTTTTCCATCTCCATCATTTAAGAACCATAGCAACGCTGCTAGCACAACGCTTATGGTCAATATAAGTTTTATTTTCATATCGCCACCTCTTCCTTCTAAAGGTACTCTATCAATGATGGTATCAAATGGATAACAATATGCTTAGTAGTTGAAAGGGGATTTGTAGGATGAAGATTCGTAAGTGTTACAAGGGACCATAAATGAATTCATATGAATGGAAAAGGAAGATAAAAAAATTTCCTTGAAGCTGAATTGGATGGGTAAATACTTTCACTTCATTCCTCATTCACTATCATAATAGCTTTTAACATGTGGGCGTATAGAAAAAGAGAAAGTTACAAAATCTGTCTGCTCTGCTACTATAAACATAGGCAAAATTTTTAGGAGGCCTGTACATAAAGATGTCGACAACAAAGAGCATGCAGCTAGTCATCCCTTTTCTTACCATCATCCATGATGTTGTTTTTTAATTCAACGTTGGAAGAAGAAAAGGAGGTCTCGAAAGGGGAGACGTCATTGAAAGATAAAATTGACGATTTGTTAGAAGATAAAGCTCTTCATGGGGCGATCGCAGGAGTGAGCATTCGACATGCCGGGTCAGGAGAGGTTGTTTATGAAAAGAATGCTCATCTACGTCTGACGCCTGCCTCGAATACTAAGTTGTTCACAGGAGCTGCAGCTTTGGAAACACTTGGACCTGAGTACGCATTTGCGACAGAATTATGGTCGGACGGGGATATGGAGGACGGTAAGCTGGAAGGAAACCTCTATGTAAAGGGAAAAGGGGATCCGACTTTAACAGAAAAAGAATTGAGTGAAATGGCTGTTTTTTTACGAGAAAAGGGCGTCCGGGAAATTACAGGAGATGTCATAGCGGATGATACGTGGTATGACGATATCCGTTTATCTGATGGGATTCTATGGTCGCAGGAAAGTGAATACTACGCTTCACAAGTGTCTGCGCTGACCGTGTCTCCGGATCAGGATTATGATGCAGGAACCGTGTTGATCAGCGTCTCTCCTGCAAATAAAGATGGGGAACCAGGAAAGATCGAAGTCACTCCAGATAATAAATATGTGGAAATCGTGAACATGACAAAGACCGGTAAGACAAGAGAAGAAGATGAATTAAAAGTTGAGAGGGAGCACGGAACCAATCGCATTATTGTAGAGGGAACGATGGAGATTGATGATCCTGTTTCTAAGTCATGGATTGCGGTATTTGAACCGACAGGGCTCGTTACTGATCTTTTTCACCAGTCCTTAATGAAAGAGGGGATTCGTGTGCAGGGATCACATACGAGAATCGCTGAAACTCCTGTGCATGCCATACGCTTGTATGAGCGTTCGTCCATGCCCATAAAGCAGTTGTTCTTCCCCTTTATGAAACTCAGCAACAACGGGCATGCCGAAGTATTAGTAAAGGAAATGGGCAAGGTCGTTCATGGTGAAGGGAGCTGGGAAAAAGGGCTGGATGTTGTCGGAGCAGAAATGCGGCGTTTAGGGGTGGATATGGAGACCATCCAACTGAATGATGGGTCGGGAATGTCGTCCACAAATTTAATCCCTGCCAACGAAATCTCCCAATTGCTTTACCTTGTTCAAGAGAAAAAATGGCTCCCAGAATTCTTGCAATCGCTTCCTGTTGCCGGCAATGAAAAGAGATTCGCAGGGGGCACGTTGCGCCACAGGATGCAGGGGACCAATGCGGAAGGAAATGTCAGAGCGAAAACAGGGACGTTGACAGGTGTTTCCTCTCTGTCCGGGTATGTAACGACAAAAGACGAGGAGCCTCTGATTTTTGCGATGGTATTTAATCACTTCTTGTCGGAAGATGTGGATGAGATCGAAGACCAATTGGCCATCATACTTTCAGATCATCAGCTGATAGTTAAAGAATAACGGCAACGCGGACGTTTTTTTACGTCCGTTTTTTTATGGGTAATGGGCGAGCAAGAAGGGAAAGACTAATTATAGCGCATTCATACTGGGAGGGTTTCTCATGCACGGATTTCATGATGTTTTCATTCAAATACTACTGTTACTCGCCATTTCTGTCACGGTTATCGCGATCGCCAAACTTTTGAAGGAACCGGACTCGGTGGCTCTTGTTCTGGTCGGCCTTGTCCTCGGACTGACACAGCTGCCATTCATTGAGGAAGCGGAAAGCTACATCACACAGTCGGAAGTGTTCCAGGCGACCGTCATCTCGCTGTTCCTGCCAATTCTACTAGGTGATGCGACGTTGAAACTGCCTTTCCACCATCTGTTTTCACAAAAGAAGACGGTCATGGGGCTCGCGTTTTTAGGGACTTTCATATCGTCGCTTACCATCGGGGCAGCGTCTTATTTTCTATTGGACTTGCCGCTTGCTGTCGCGTTTACATTTGCTGCGCTTATGAGTGCGACCGATCCCATCAGTGTGCTGTCCATCTTCAAGTCTCTTGGGGTAAAACAAAAAATGTCGACGATTATGGAGGGGGAGTCATTGTTCAATGACGGTATTGCCGTCGTTCTCTTTAAAATCGCCAGCATTTACTTACTGACCTACATCGAAATGGGCTGGGCCGGGCTCGGCAGCGGGGTGTTCATGTTCTTGAAATTTGCGGTCGGTGGCGCCCTGATCGGACTGATCTTAGGCTATGTGTTCTCTCAAGTGATTCGTGTCTATGATGATTACCCGTTGGAAGTTGCCTTCAGTGCCCTGCTGTTTTTCGGAAGTTACTTCATCGCTGAACACTTCCATACATCGGGCGTCATCGCCGTTGTCGTCGGTGGATTCGTCTTCGGCGATTACGGTGCGAAGATCGGCATGTCGGAAGAAACGAAGACGAACCTTAATACGTTCTGGGATAGTGTCACCTTGCTTGCCAATGCGCTGATCTTCCTGATGGTCGGTCTTGAAATACGGAACATCGATCTTGCGGGGAACTGGGGATATATTGTTGGAGCGATCGCTATTGTGCTCGTCGGACGTACCATCGCGGTTTACATTGGAACAGGGTGGGTGAAAGAACTGTCATCCAAAGAAAGAATCCTCATCAACTGGGGTGGATTAAGAGGAAGTCTCTCCATCGCACTTGCCTTGAGTCTGCCGATGGATTTTGACGGCCGGGAACAAGTGCTGCTGCTCACCTTTTCCGTCGTCCTCTTCTCATTGATCGTCCAAGGACTGACATTAAAGCCAGTCATCAAAAAACTCGGCTTAGCCTAACATCCATATTCTGGTGTACCAGGTCATACAGATAATGGAAAAAGCCTCCTTCACTGAAGGAGGCTTTTTTACATCTTTTCTTTTATTTTTGTTATGGCTTTTGACAAATCCTCGTGCACGACATAGTCAAATAGACGGTCCTTATCTGTTGGTTCATTGTTCATGAGAACGGTCGTCGTGTTTTCCTGTTCATAGGCAAGATACGGCAGCAGGTTGAAAGGAGTCACGAAAAGCGATGTTCCCATGACGAGCAGGAGGTCCGCTTTTTCAATAATCGACTCGGCCTCATCGTGAGCGGTGATCATATCACCAAACAGCAGGACATCCGGTTTCAAAACCGATCCGCAATCTTCACAAACCGGCACAGCTACCTTCATGACATCATCCAAAGAATAGGACTTTCCACAGTTCGGACAGCTCGATCGGTTTAACGTTCCATGATATTCAAGGACACGGGAGCTGCCTGCAAGCGAATGGAGCCCGTCGACGTTCTGGGTGATGACCGATACTTCCCGCTCATCGGTTTCCAAATCCTTGATGAACTGATGCACAAGGTTCGGCTGGAAGTCTTTTAACAGCTTCATCCGGAAGATCGCCTTGTACTTTTTCCAAAAATCCTCGGGGTCATGGAAAAAGTAATCGGTGGACATGTAATACTCGCGATCATGATTTTCTGTCCATAATCCTTCACTCGAGCGGAAATCAGGGATGCCGCTCGCTGTTGAAACGCCTGCACCAGTCAGTACGGCGATCCGTTCGGCACTTTTTATGTTGAGAGCAATCGTTTCATACATAGACGGCAACTCCTCTTACTGCTTGTTAAAGCCTTTCTTTTTCACGATGCTTGTGACGTCCATCCGCATCGGTTTTGTGAAGCGGCGCAGCATTTGATCGGTCCAGGAATCATTCCTTGTATTCGTCTGACGCGACTGATAGTAGGCTGCGATCTGCTCATCAAACGCTCCTAGTTCATCTTTGTGATCGCGCTTGTATTCATTTTCAAAATAAACCGCTTCTTTAGGAAGTCGGGGTTTCTGATCAGGCTGGTGATCGGGTTCACCGAGGACCATGCCGAAAAGTGGAAGGACGTGTTTCGGCAGTCCGAGTATTTCATCGACTTTATCAAGTTGGTTACGGATGCTTCCGATATAGCAAATGCCGAGCCCCATCGATTCTGCAGCAACCGCCGCGTTCTGGGCAGCAAGCGCTGCGTCAATCGCTGAAACGAGAAAATGCTCACTGTTCTCAAGGTTGGCAAGCATCTCTTCATACTCATCTGAAGAGGCGTTGAGGGTATGACGGTAAAGATCGGCACAGAAAATCATCAAATGCCCGTTATCTTTCACGTATCCTTGCCCGGTGATTTCTGCAAGTTGAGCTTTTTTCTTTTCATCTGTTACCCCGATGATCGTATAAGCCATCATGTAGCTTGAGGTTGACGCTTGCTGGGCGGCAGACACAATGGTGCTCAGCTGCTCGTCAGTTACGGGTGTATCTTTGAATTTTCGAATCGAACGGTGGTTCAGAAGTGTTTCAATTGTTTCATTCATGAACGTGGCCTCCTATTTGTAGATCCATTGCGTCCGGACCGGATCCTTGGTATCGGAACCTGCCACTGGATCGTTACTGGTGATTTGCAATCGTTCTTCATCCATAAAAGTAACAGAATGGATGGCGTATTGATACTGATTCGGTTTCGGGAGGAGGTGATCTTCTCCTGGTTCCAGTTCAATCGGTTCGAGCGTACGAAGGTCCATGACGACGAGCTGGTGCATCGCTTCTTTTTCATACGTGCGTTCGAAAAGGAAGGCCACATACTGCTGGTCAGGAGAAACGTGGCTTGAAACCAATTTGCTCAAATCACTCATTAAAAACGAGTGCTTCTGTTCAAAATCAATCATCAAATGCGAGCAACGCTGTTCATGACAGGCAAACTCCACCAAGTACTGGTCCTCTTTTATTTTTGAAAAAGGAAGCTTGCGCAGTTGTGGTTCCGGTTGATCAAAATTATGTACAAATTGAGATAGAATGGGATAGTCTTTGGCCGTGAATGGATAGGAAGCGCCATCGAGGGTGAGCTGCATCTTATTTCCATTGGCTTCCGCTCCTTCTTCATCGATGAGGGGATCGTCCCCTTCAAGCGAATTCATATTCAACGTGTCCTCTGCATCTGCATTTGAGCTGCATCCGACTAACAAAAGAAGGACCAAGCCGATCCACCACACGTTTTTCTTCATCATAAGCAATTCCCTCACTTAAAAAAGCTCTTTCCTACAGGATACCACAACAGTCGAAAATTCATGAGGGTGAAACTTTTACAAAGATTATCTGCGCTCTTGAAGGAATAAGGAATAGAAAAAAAGAAATATATCCTCATAGAAAAAAGATTGAGGTGGGGGCAATGGGAGAAGTCTACAACTTCAAAGCTTTTCAGTCAAAGAAAGAAAGAGAGAAGAAGAAGATCCAGGACCCGAGAACAACCGTAGCGATTTATCGAAGTGTCGTTTATTATGTGCATTTGTATAGCGATGAAACCTATGAAGATGCACTGGAGCACTTAACGACTAATGTGAAGCTTGCCACCGTATTCAAAAATGACCGTTCCAAATTTTTGGAGGCGTTTGCTGCCATCATTCAACATTGGGAGCTCCCTCCGAACAGCCATCAGGAACTACCTGGAAATCGTGAGCTCGCCCAATTTCCGACGCTTGGGGATCTTTGTATATATATAGAAAAAAAGGTGAAAGACCTATAAGACGATGATTTCTCATGTCTCATAGCCTTTCACCTTTTTCATGTTGACGATTCCTACGTAGAACTGTGTCAACCCGATTCCGAACAAAAGCGGTCCGACACTTGTCGCAAGCATCGTACTGATCAGCGTCTGCACCATCCCAATCGCGATCAACATCATGTATTTTTCTGCTCTAAACGTTAAGTATGAACCGAACAACGTACCGATACTGATGATCAAAAGGGCCGGCATCAACCAGGGATATACCTGCATAAGCTCCATGGTATTCACCTCCTCAAAGTATATTCTGAAAATTCTTATTATTAAAGATTCTATCACGTTATGAAACCCTGCTTCAACCGTGAAAACCGTCTAGTTTTGGCGGTTTTCCGTTGGGACGTAAAAATAAAGATTCCCCGTTTGAAACAGCTTCAAACCCCAAATCCCTCATATTTATCTTTCTTTCACTAAAGCTCCAGTTTGTGGAAGACTCAGTTTCGAGATTTTTGTTGAGTGGATGGGGGCTGCGGGGAATGACTCGCTTTCCGCGGGAGCGCGGTGAGCCTCCTCGAGCTTCGCTCTGCGGGGTCTCACCATGCACTTTTTTCCCGCAGGAGTCTCGCCATTCCCCTCCGCCCCTAAACCATTTAAGTGTCTCGAAAATACTCCCAAAATAAGCAGCTTTCGAGCGTAATAGAAGTTGGTGAATCACTCTTAAAACAGGAGCACTTTTATTCTGAAGCTTTCTATAGAGCCCTTTTCAACTTCTGTAGTTTTGGAAGATGCTCCTACTGTGTATGTGGGTTCGTTTCTCACCTCCATCGAATGGGGTGGTTGGGAAGCTGCGAGACTCCCGTGGGAGAAGGAGACAGGCGAGATCCCGCAGGGCGGTTGCCCGAGGAAGCTCGGCGCTCCCCCACAGGAAAGCGAGTTGCTTCCCAGCCACCCCTGACGCGCAACTCAGCAACGAACCCCAAAACATCTCGAAATCAAGTCTTCAACAATGCTGCCATTTAGATGAACGGGGGAATGTGGGGAAGAGAGTGTGGAAAAGTGAATATGGTAGGACATTTGTATATAGTAAAGATATGGAAAGATGACTGGAGGGATTGTAGTGAATGGGAAAATCGTTGTTGAACACCTAACCAAAACATTCAAAAAAGGAAACGTCCAAGCGGTAAAAGATGTTTCTTTCGAAGTAGAGGAAGGGGAATTTTTCGCTTTTCTAGGACCGAACGGAGCAGGTAAATCGACCACCGTTCAAATTTTGACGACGCTCATCAATGCCACTTCTGGAAAAGCAGAAGTGGCCGGTCATGACGTCATCCGAGAGCCGGAAAAAGTGAGACGTTATATAGGTGTAGCCCTGCAGGAAACAGGTGTGGACCCTGATCTGACAGGCAGGGAAATGATTGAGCTTCAAGCGAATATTTTCGGCTTCCGTAAAGAAGAAGGGAAAAAGAGGGCCCAGGAGTTGTTGGAGATTGTGCAGCTTACAGAAGCGGCGGAACGGAGAATCGGCAACTACTCGGGCGGGATGCGCAGGCGTCTTGATCTTGCCCTGACACTCGTCAATGAACCGAAAATCCTTTTTCTCGATGAACCGACAACAGGGCTTGATCCTTCGAACCGGATGGCGATTTGGGAGGAATTGCGACGGCTGAACGAGGAAGTGGGCACCACCATTTTTCTTACTACCCAGTATTTAGAGGAAGCCGATTCGCTTGCTCACCGCATCAGTATCATCAATGATGGGGAGATTGTTGCGACAGGCACGCCGAAAGAATTGAAGGCACAAATCGGAAATGATCTGATCACCCTTACATTGAAAGATGAAAAACAGCAATCCGAGGCGGTGGAGTACTTACGTGGACAAATGGCGGACGTTGACGTGATCAATCGTCAGAATAAGGTGCTCATATACGTTGAAGAGGGGACGAAGCAATTGCTTGAAGTTGTCCGTCTGTTTGATCAGGAAGGCTATGAAATCGAAGACATCCAACTCTCCTCACCAACGCTGGATGATATTTTCTTGAAGATCACGAGTGAGAAAAAGGAAGGAGTGAGAGCGGTTGGGGAATAACCTATGGAAAGATACGTGGCTCATGACAGTAAGAAACATCAAAACGACGTTACGTAATCCGTTTTCTTTTATCCCGAACCTGATCATATCGGCTTTCTTCCTCCTTGTTTATGAAGGCGGGTTGAGCGGAATCTCCCAGCTCCCGACATTTGAAGGGGCGAACTATTTGGCGTTCATTCTGCCTGTGTCGATTGTATCTGCGGCCATTGGTGGAGCCGGGGGGGCGGGACAGAGCATCGTGAAAGATATTGAGAATGGGTTTTTCTCCCGGTTGTTGCTGACGCCAGCTTCAAGATTGGCGATCGTTCTCGGACCAATCATTGCCGGGATGCTTCAACTCGTCGTGCAAACACTGCTCATCATCGGCATCGCCTTTTTGCTCGGTCTTGAAGTGGTGACAGGTTTCGGAGGCATTTTGTTTGTGCTGCTGATTGCCGTCGGCTGGGGGCTTGCGTTTGCCGGCTATTCTGCCGGGGTCGCGCTTCGGACTGGGAACGCTCAGGCCGCACAAGCGGGAACGTTCATCTTTTTCCCGCTCATTTTCCTAAGCACCACTTTCGTCCCGTATGAGCTGATTGAAGCTCAGTGGCTGAAAATCGCGGCGACGATTAACCCGACGACTTACATCTTTGAAAGTATGCGGACGGCACTCATCGACGGCTGGGTGTTTTGGGATTTGATGCAGGGGGTATTCGCGATCGTCATCGTGTGTACCATCACCATAACCTTTGCAGCCATTTCTGCGAAAAAAGCAGTTTCCCGCGGATAAACGTAACCACTGGCAAAAAATTCTGGTATAATGGAACTAATCAAAAAGTTAGGAGTGATGTTTTATGGCAAACGTAACAAATCAATTCAACTCAAATCCATCAAATCACGGAGGACATCACTCGTAACGTCCTCCAAAATTCAGGAGGAATCGAATGAAACGGAATGATTTTACAGAATTTTTTAAAGCACAGACGAACGAAGGGGAACAGATCGGAAGAATCACCCGCCTGACCCATGGCCTGTACACCGTTGTGGATGATGAACAGGAGCGGAACGGAGAAGTCTCCGGAAGGTTTCATCATACCGTACAGGTTGACAAAGATTACCCGGCTGTCGGGGATTGGGTCGTATTTGAACCTTATGATGCAGGAGCGCGTGCGAAAATCCACCGCGTCCTGGACCGGCGGACCGTCTTGTCCAGGAAAAAGGCGGGCGGAAGTCATCAGGAGCAAATCATTGCGGCGAACGTCGATACCGTGTTTATCGTCACCGCTTTGACCCAGGAATTTAACCTTAGAAGAATCGAACGGTATGTTCAGCAAATTTATGAGAGTGGAGCGAGCCCGGTTGTTGTTTTAACAAAACGGGACTTGTGCGACACGGTGCCTGATCATATTACTGAAGTCGAAAGTGTAGCGCCGGGCGTTCCTGTCTATGCAGTGGATAGTTTGACAGGTGGAGGAATGGGAGAGCTTGTCACTGAATTACGGACTGGCGAAACCATTTCGCTCGTAGGTTCTTCCGGAGTCGGCAAGTCAACACTCATCAATCATTTGCTCGGCATGGAAAAACAAGCGACTCAAGGGGTGCGTGAAGAGGATCAGCGCGGACGGCATACGACGACGCACAGAGAGCTGTTTGAACTGCCGAACGGAACTTTTATCATTGACACACCCGGCATGCGCGAATTGCAGTTATGGGGTGGAGATGAAGAAGGGGTGGACCAGACATTCTCTGATATCGATCGCCTGAGCGGGTCTTGTAAGTTCAGAGACTGCAAACATGAACAAGAACCGGGATGTGCAGTGAAGCAAGCCATTGAAGAAGGAGAGCTTGAAGCTGCGCGTCTGAAAAGCTACAACAAGTTAAAACGGGAGCTGAAGCGGCTCGAGTTGAAAGATCGGTACGGGACGCATCGCACGAACCGGATGCTCCACGGACCGAATGCAATCAAGTAGAAAAAAGAGGTGCCGGTTCCGGTGCCTCTTTTTTTGTAGTTGGAGCTTTTGATTATAAAAGAAAAGGAAGATTGTATGCCGGATTGGTCTTATCATGTGTTATTCAAACCGTGGCTGTCAAAATTAGCCCCTGTGACTTCAAGAGAATTTATACATAAAAATATGAACCGTATCGCTTCTCTTCCTGGAGGAAGCTCTATTATCCATTTTCTTGGGAGAGAAGAAATCTCGGAGAAACTCACCACTTCTCTTGGGAGCGAACGGATCCGTGGACCTGTTGGATTATCAGGAAAAATCGATCCGCGGTTATCAGGTGTGAAGGCATTCAGTCAGTTAGGTTTCAGTATGATCGAAGTTGGTCCGGTGACGCTGGAACCGCAGAATGGGGGTTTCCCTGAAAGGAAAGAGGGTCGCCTGCTGCTTCCGGATCACGGAGAGTCGATTGGTTTGGAGGAAACGGTTCGTCGGCTGGAAAAGGCGGATGCAGAAATTCCTTATCTCTTTCATTTGCAAGGGTCACAAGATGAAATTTTTAAAATGGCAGAAGCTCTAAAACCTTTTCATGGGATATTCAGTTTCTCTCATCATGTGTGGTCGCCGAATCTAGTTGGAAAACTCTCAGAATGGAAACCCGTTTTTTTAAGAGTTCCGAGTAAGAATGTTTGTGAGGTAGACAGATTTGGAGGAGTCGCCGGCTTCGTCTTAGAAGAATCTGGTGAGGAAGGTAATTTAGAAGCGCACAAAAAGGCAATGGAAAAGCTGCAGGGCTATGATGTGGTTACGGTCGGCGGAGTGAAGGAACCCGCAGATGCGCTGGCCCTCCTTTCCGCCGGTGCCCGTATGGTATTTCTTTCTACTGAATACGTCGAAGCAGGTCCTGGACTACCGAAGCGGATTCACGAAGCGCTGCTGGATGAAAGAGCTCAAGGTGGCAAGGAAGAAACCGGCTGGATGTGGTATTTTCTTTTCGGCCTGGCGATTTTTCTAGGTGGCATCCTCGCCTTGGTGTTCAGTTTGACCTCGGTCATCCTACCTTATGATGAAACGTTCCTCGGAATATCCAGACAACAATTGCTATTGTTCAATGAACGGATCCTCTGGTTTATGGCCCACGACCGGATGACCCTCGCCGGAACCATGATTTCCGGTGGGCTGCTTTATATGTGGCTGGCAAGGTATTCTGTTTCCAAGGGAGAAAAATGGGCGAAACAAGCGATTGACTTTGCTGCGATTGCAGGCTTTTTAGGCATTCTCTTTTTTATCGGATATGGCTATTTTGACTGGCTGCACCTGTTATTCTGGATCATCCTTCTGCCGTTATATGTGACGGGATGGATCAAATCCCGGGGTCTCTCCGAAAAGCCAGCTTCGATGAATCGAAGAAATGACAGAACGTGGCTTCTCGGCGTCTATGGACAATTTTGCTTCGTCGTCCTCGGATTCTCTTTCGTCCTTGGTGGCATCGTCATTTCCTATATCGGCGTGACAGGCGTCTTTATCCCGACTGATATTCAGTATCTTTGCATGCCTCCTGAACTGATACAAAGTTTCAACGAACGATTGATTCCCGTCATCGCCCATGATCGCGCCGGGTTCGGAAGCGCACTGTTCAGTGTCGGTTCTCTCGTCCTGATGAGCGCTTTATGGGGGTATCACCAGGGGGAACGCTGGTTTTGGTGGATGTTCCTGATCGGAGGTATCCCTGCCTTTGCCGCAGGGATTTTTGTACATATTATGATCGGCTATACGACATTCATCCACTTGCTGCCCGCATACATCGCGCTGTTCTTTTACGTGGGAGGCCTAGTTCTGTCTTATCGTTATTTAATGAGTAAATGATGCGAAAGGTCATCCGATTTGAGGATGACCTTTCGCACGCAAGAAAGCCGAGTCGCACGCAAGAAAGCCGAGTCGCACGCAAGAAAGCCGAGTCGCACGCAAGAAAGCCGAGTCGCACGCAAGAAAGCCGAGTCGCACGCAAGAAAGCCGAGTCGCGCGCAAGAAAGCCGAGTCGCGCGCAAGAAAGCCGAGTCGCGCGCAAGAAAGCCGAGTCGCGCGCAAGAAAGCCGAGTCGCGCGCAAGAAAGCCGAGTCGCGCGCAAAAGAAGCGAAGAGCCTACACAAAAAAGCAGCGCTCCACATCGGAGCGCTGCTTTGCTATTTCTTACTTATTCATATATTTGTCAATTTCCCACTTGCTTACTTGCAAGGAGTACTGAGTCCACTCATCTTCTTTGTCTTCGATATACGCATTGGCCGTGTGGTCGCCAAGAGCTTTAAGAAGAACTTCGTCTTTCTTAAGAGCAGAAAGAGCTTCTTTCAAGTTTGTAGGAAGTGTTGGTACACTGTCGTCCTCAACTTCGTACAAGTTACGGCTTTCCGCTTCACCTGCATCATATTCGTTACGGATACCTTCAAGACCAGCTTGGATCAATACCGCAAGAGTCAGGTAAGGGTTTGCTGTCGGGTCCGGGTTACGGACTTCGAAACGAGTACCTTGACCACGTGTTGTTGGTACACGGACCATACAGCTGCGGTTGGAGTGGGACCATGCAATACTTACAGGTGCTTCATAACCAGGAACGAGACGCTTATAAGAGTTCACGTTCGGGTTCGTAATCGCTGCAATCGCGCGAGCGTGGTGAAGGATTCCTGCGATAAACTGTTTCATAGTTTTGGAAACGCCATCTTTCGCATCTTCATCGTAGAAAGCACTGTCGCCATCTCTGAATAGGGAAAGGTGTGCGTGCATTCCGGAACCGTTCTCACCTGCGATTGGTTTAGGCATGAATGTTGCGTGATAGTCATGGTTTGTTGCAATATCCTTAACTACGTTTTTGAACGTTTGGATGTTATCGGCTGTTTTCAGCATGTTGTCAAAACGGAAGTTGATCTCGTGCTGACCCATAGCCACTTCGTGGTGGGAAGCTTCCATTTCGAAACCGAATTTTTTCAGTGTACGAACGATGTCACGACGTACTTTATCCCCTTTATCTTTTGGAGAAGCGTCGAAATATCCACCGCGGTCATTCATTTCGCGGATCGGGTAACCATCTTTGTCCAGTTTGAATAGGAAGAATTCTGGTTCTGGACCGACGTTTACTGTGTATCCCATGTCTTCGGCTTCTTTCATTGCACGTTTAAGGATGTAACGAGGGTCTCCTTCGAATGGAGTGCCATCTGGCTTGTAGATATCACAAATGAAGCGCGCGCTGCGATCTTCATCGACCAAAGAAGGAAGCAGTAGGAATGTATCTAAGTCTGGATAGAGATACATGTCACTTTCTTGGATATCGGAAAAACCGGAGATGGAAGAACTGTCGAACATGGCTTCATTTTCCAAGACCATTTCTAGTTCCTCAGCCGGTAGTTCAACATTTTTCGTATCCCCATACATATCTGTGAATTCTAATAGTAGGAATTCTACGTTGTTTTCTTTTACTTCCTGAATAATTTGCTCTTTTGTGTAAGTCATACATTACCCTCTCTTTAACAATTTTATTATGAGATGTGTATCCGGAATAGTGGTGGATATGTATCTCACTTTTTCTTATGTTAGGAATTCTAACACATAGTGTAGACAAATCTCAAATGCCTTTTATGTAAATTCCCTTATTTTTTTATCGTAAACCTATGATTTAGTAAAAAATTTCGTCCTCCTACATAAGGTAGATTATAAGTGGAATGGAGGTATTGTATGAACAGTAAAAAGCTTGTATTCATGCAGTCTGCAGCCGTTTTTGGTTACTTGGTTTTCATCTCATTCGTAACGGTGAAAGTACAAGGAACCGCCCTTGTGACAGAAAATTTTTATTTTTATATTATTTTCTCACAATTCGTGTATGTCCCTCTAGGAATTTTACTCGCCCTGCCAGCGTTCCTTAATAAATGGGAAGAAGAAGGACAATGGAAATGGAAGAAACGATACGGATTCCTCTTTCTTTTTCCTTCTTTATACTTGATGATGGTTCCCTATATCATCCCGATCGATTCAATTTTTCCAAATCTACTGGTTACCAATCCTTCTGTGAGTTCGGTGATCCAGGTTCTCTGTGGTTACTTTCTTATAAAAGGGTTCGAAAAGGAATAGTTTCTTTTCCATATTAAGGGGAATGGTAGGAGAAGATGGACTATGGCTCTAATCTATTTTATAATCGAAACGGACAAGACATCCTACATACCCTTGATAAAGAAAGGAAGATTTTTGTGAGCAAAACATTGATTTTCGGGCACAAAAACCCCGATACGGATACGATTACTTCAGCACTTGTGTATGCTGAACTGAAAAAAGCCCTTGGCGAAGAGGTAGAAGCCGTTCGTCTTGGTGAAGTAAACGGAGAAACTCAATTTGCGTTGGATCAGTTCAATGTCGATGCGCCACGTCTTGTTGAACGTGTTTCTGATGAAGTCGAGCAGGTCATCCTTGTCGACCATAACGAACGCCAGCAGAGTGCAGAGGATATTGATGAGGTGCAGGTGCTTGAGGTCATCGACCACCACCGTATTGCAAACTTCGAAACAAAAGGACCTCTTTACTATCGTGCGGAGCCTGTCGGATGTACGGCAACGATTTTGAACAAGTTGTATAAGGAAAAAGGACAGCAGGTTTCAAAGCCAATGGCAGGACTAATGCTGTCAGCGATTATTTCCGATTCTCTTTTATTCAAATCACCGACGTGCACGGACGAAGATCGTAAAGCAGCCGAAGAACTTGCAGCGATTGCTGGTGTCGATGCTGAAGAATACGGCTTGAAGATGCTGAAAGCTGGTGCGGACATCAGTGACAAGACAGCGGAAGAATTGATCTCCCTGGATGCGAAAGGGTTCAACATGGGCGATAAAAAAGTAGAAATCGCTCAAGTGAACACAGTCGATACAGATGATGTGCTTTCCCGTAAGAGCGAACTTGAAGCAGCGATCGAAAAGAACGTTTCTGAAAAGGACTTGGACTTGTTCCTGCTTGTCGTGACAGACATTCTTGAAAGTGACTCGACAGTGGTTGCGGTTGGTAACGAAACAGAAGCGGTTGCAAAAGCTTTCGAAACAGAGCTTGATGGCAATCAGGCTGTCTTGAAAGGTGTCGTATCCCGTAAGAAACAAATCGTACCTCCATTGAACACATATTTCGGATAAGAAGAAAAGCGAACCCTCATATTGAGGGTTCGCTTTTCTTATATCATTTCTTCTCTTCCATATAAGCTCCCTTTTCTGGAAGACTCAGTTTCGAGACTTTTGTGTGAGTTTAGGGGCTGCGGGAAAAGGTTCGCTTTCCATGGGGCGGGCGGTGAGCCTCCTCAGGCTACGCCTTCCGGGGTCTCACCTGTCCCACACGTCCCATAGGAGTCTCACCGTTTCCCTCCGCCCCTTTGCCATATAAGTGTCTCGAAACCACTTCCAGAATAAGTTGCTTTTATGCACAGATTTAATGGAGGATACGAACTTGCAGGCACTCTATTCTGGGTGCGGAAAGCTTGTTATGTAGCGCTTTATGCATATAACACAAGGATAGTGGAAGACCCCCCCACACAGTAATGGGGTTCGTTTCTCACATTCATCGAATGGGGTGGTTGGGAAGCTGCGAGACTCCCGCGGGAATGGATTGACTGGCGAGACCCCACAGTGCGAAGCACGAGGAGGCTTGCCGTCATCCCCGCAGGAAAGCGAGTGGCTTCCCAACCACCCCTGACGCTCAACTTTGTAACGAACCCCAGTTATCTCGAAACTGAGTTTATCACAATTCTGCCATATAGTTTAATAACTACCATTAATCTCCTATGATAGAAACTTATCATTAAAGGAGCGGATCGTTTCTGTTAGTGCCTCCATTTTTTCTTTATCAGATACCGTAAAAGAGTCTTTTTCCACAATATACTGCACGTCGGTGTGGAGCTGCTTTAAAGCGGCTGTGATATCATCTACTTTGTCTGAATCCTCATCTTCAAATGATTCCGTAGTAATCACCGATCGAAGCTTGAACAACTCATTCGAATAATCACGGAAATACCCTTTTTTCAATTCATTCGATCGTTCGGCAGCATTTAATAATCTTTGATATCCGGTCAGCTGCTGGAGGCTGCGGGTGAGCAAAGTCTCCGTATAAAACCTTTCTTTTTCACTTCCCTCGCTATGAAATGAGTCAAAGGACAGGGTGACGTCCTCGATGCGATAGGGAAGTTCGGACACAGCGGAAGTCGCGGCATCTTTTGTGAACGTGTCGATCTCTGAGGATCTGGTTGTATCGAACCAAAGGTAAGCGAAAAAAATGCTTGTTAATAAGAAGATTCCTGTAAGAATTTTGTACATGGTTACCAGGCTCCTTTTTTCTATCAATCATTAATCGTATCGTATCACGTAAGTCGCGTGCTTGTTTAAATAAAAGATTGAGTAATTGTTGAACATTTGAAATAATTGGTAAAAAGTGGGAGGGGGAATTAATAATAATGAGAGTTCTAGTTCAGTATGTCGCCGCTCTATGTACTTTTTTATTTTCAACGGTCGCCGCTTTGTATGAAGGAAGTGAAATCAAAGATCATCCGTTTGAATGGAGGTCTTCTGCTGTATTCAGCCAGTGGGTTCATGGAGAGGTGAAAACATCCTCAGACATCCTCGTCGTCGATTATTTGGTCTATGCTGCTAAATTTAAACCGTTCTTTCCTTTACTGCTCCTCTTGGGCCTCATCTATTTCATAGCATTAAGCGGGGTGGTTTTATTCCACAAGGGAAAGTTTTCGTTGATCATGTATTTTGGAGTATGGGCTGTCATGTTGTTGCTTGCTGCTTTTTTTATTTTTCCCGCCCATTCTCTAGGGATGAAAATGATAAGTATAGTATTCATTACATCCGGGACTGCGAGTGGTTTGGCTGCTTCTCTTTTGTATCTGATTCATAAGAAGGAAGGTGTGGTGGTATGGGGGCATTGATTCTTTCAGGTGGTGGAAGTGCAGAGCAGAACAAGAAGGCCCATGCATCGTTCGCGGAAAAATTGGAGCAAGGAAAGGCTGTTTTGTATATTCCGGTCGCAGGGGATCCGGAACGAAGGCCACATGAAGAGAGTTTCCATTACATAAAAAAGTGTCTGAAGCCACATGGAATCTCTCAGTTGGAGATGTGGACAGACCTTAACGGAAAGTCATTCGTGGACCTTCAAATGTTTGCTGGTGTCTACATCAGTGGAGGCTGTTCATTGAAGCTGCGAAGGTTAATGTATGAAAGTGGATTCGATCGGGTTCTTTTGGATTTTTACAAACGAGGAGGCGTAGTTTTCGGTCAGAGTGCTGGCGCTGTAGTGTTCGGAAAGGCCCATTCAGGAGGGAAGGAAGCTCTGAATCTCGTGGAGAACTACAGGATAGTGTGTCATTACAAATCGGAGGATGAGAGTGAAACAACCCTCATCACAAAGAATGAGAGTTTTCAGATCCTTGCTATGGAAGACGGAGGATCTGTGCTCGTTTCGGATAGTGGTATTAAAAAGATCAGTGGTGGTATTTATACATTTGAAAAAGGAAAGAAAAATATCATTGAATAAAACCATCAAATGCAGGGTCCCGACAAAGCCTGGTTTATGTTCAGCTCATGAACCGAGGTTTTTCTGTTCACTAAATTGTCCATCTTTTCTCCTGGTATTACAACCTTTGCTCTGATATAAATTAGAAGGAGGAGTGAACCGTTGCTCCTTTTTATTCGTAGTCTTTATAAAAGAGAAAAAGGAGTAGGACCATGAAATATATATCCATGTTTTGTTTACTTATTGTACTTGCCCTGCCTATGACGGTAGAGGCGCATACACACCTTGAAAGTTCAGAACCTGAATCAGGAGGTGCGCTAACATCAGAAAACCCAGGCATCACACTGACTTTTGATTCCAAAGTCCAGGAACCGACGGCCTTGACCATTACAGATGATGATGGGGAAGAGTTCGAAATAGAGAGCTATACCCATTCCCCTGAAAATGTCATCGAATTCAGTATTCCTAAAGAAGTAGCTAGTGGGGACCTCGAGGTCTTCTTTAGCATCATCGGTGAAGACGGGCACGTCATGGAAAATGAGCTGACGTTTAATTATACCGTGAAGGATAAGGCTTCTACCGCTGGAGAAGACACAAATACAGAGGAACCTGCAACGGCTTCAGGTGAAGGCGGAAGTGGGAGCGGAGAAGCGTCTGAAAGTGACCAAGTCGCAGCGTCTAACCAGGGGAACGATTCGATGGTATGGATTGTACCTGTACTTGGATTCGGGATCTTGGTTACGGCTGTACTCGTGTTCCTGGGGATCAGGAAAAAATCATGATTCATGCGTTAACGAATGGAGGCCTCTATGCTTGTCTCTCCATTCTGATCGGGGCAAGCCTTTTGTCATTTTCTGATGAAAAGCTTGCTCAGCGTAGAAAGACATGGGCACTGGTTGCTTTGACTGTACCTGTTTTAGCTGCATTTCCAATCATAGAGCTGGCGGGTAGGCTTCAGGAATATCGGGGAGGAAGCTTTTTGTCGAGTCTTTTTCATGTGCTCACCCAATTAAAGGGAGGGCAGGCATGGCTTCTACTATTATCATTGGCTATTCTTCATGTCATTCTACTGAACACGATGAAACAGCCAAAGGTCGCTTATTCGTTCAGTTTATTACTTATCGCGGGGATGATTCTTACTCAGAGTGTGACCGGACATTCTGCGAGCACCGCTTCTTTTCAAGGAGCACTTTTTCATACGATTCATTTCATCGGTGTGGGGATATGGTCCGGAATATTACTCGTGGTCAGCTTTTTTTCTGATCACGAGCACCAGTGGGAGTCCTTTGTACGCTGGTTTACGAAGGTAGCCATCGGCTGCATCGTATGGATTACGTTGACGGGTGTTGCTATGAGTTTACTATTGTCAGAGAGTATTGTAGATTCGTGGATGCTTTCCTATGGCCAGGCGCTGTTGGTCAAACATCTTCTGTTTATTGTTCTTCTGCTGTTTGCCTTCATCAATGGCTTTCTCATGAAGCGTTTAGTAGCAGAGGATGCAGGCTTCTCACCGAGACGCTGGTGGAAAGCGGAAAGTCTTCTCATCGTTTTTATCTATACGATTACAGGATACATGACCGAACAGGAAACGCCGCATAATATCAAGCAGACGTTGGAGCAGCAGGATCCCTCTGTTCTTTTCCGTATATTCACGACAGTGGAAGGATTTGGCCCCTTAACCCTCGCTCCGAATTTGATCAGTATCTCCTCTTTGGCCTTAGGCTTTATTTTTCTGCTGTTTACAGGAGTGATGATCAAGCGGAACTCGCTGGCAGGTACTTTTTTTGTCAGTGCAATGGTTTTGTGGTGCTTATACCTTGGTCTTATGAGCAGTGTATCGATGAGTTAAGCGGACACCTATACAGGTGTTCGTTTTTTTATGAAATGAAACTTATGGATTTATTCAATCGTAGGGAAGGAAGTTCAATGCTTTTCATTTTACCAAGGGATAAGGAGAGAGGAAATGAATCGATCTATTAAAAGAATTCTTGAAGCGTTGACTGAAGAAGAGATGCGCACCATTCTACTCCATCAGTGGACCCTTTTTACTTATGTAGAAGAAGAGAAGATCTCAGAGAAAGAATGGATCAATCAGGTGAAAGAAATGAAAAAAAGAACCGAACGTGTCTGTGAAGACCGCCTGCATCCATTTCAAGGGGAGGCAGGGGAAGTTGTAGAGCACGTCCATATCGTCTTTAGTGAATCTACGAAAGGCTCATTGCAGCTAGCGCTGAGACGAAAAGAGGAGACAAAGGAAGAAGTGATCGCTCTTTCTCCTATGTTTTCTATCGGTCCAATACAGGACTTGGATAAAGAAGAAGGTATCGAAAAGCGAAAGGAATGGCTGTTCAATCATCTTGTCATGGACGATGAGCAGTGGATGCACATGGTAGAAGATTCCTTGAAGGTTATTGAAGATCTACGTTCCATTCCAACTGGGGTGCCGATCACGATCTGGGTCGGTGACAATGCCCATGAACAGACCGGGCTTCGGTTTGTGTTGCATCTTTTGAAAAACAAACCCAACGGAATCTATACGGTTCAAGTAACGGACGCTTTAGATTTCCCGCTTCATACAGGGGAGCTTTCTCCTGCTCGTTTGGTGAGTTTGTTGGAACGTTTCCCAAGTAGTCCCCTGTCCGATGAGAGCATGGAAACCTACAGGGACGAATGGCGGGCTTTATCCGAAGAGAATGCGAATCTCCGAGTGTGGAAGAGAGGCATCCAATCGTTGTCTGAAAATTATTTTGATGCGACTCTCATCCAAACGTTAAAAGAGTTGCAGTTTGAGAGTGATATGGATGATTACATAAAAGCGGCTCGATTAATTGGAGAGGTTCTCGGACATTCATCACAAGTTGTCGGGGACAGCTTTTTCGAGTATCGAGTTCGTGAGCTTGTCCTTCAAGGGGAATTCATGCTCATGGGTGTTCCGAGAGGGATGAGGTATTATGCAGTGAAATGGCACAAGTGACAAGTGCTTTAGAAGCACCGGAAAAAGAAAACGCTTGGCTGTTTAGGCCAAGCGTTCTTCTACGCACGTTTCATCCATTCTTCCCTAAGGACTCCCATACGGATCGAATCATAAAACTGTCCTTCATAAATACGGCATTTCCTCAATCGGCCTTCGATTTTCATGCCGAGTTTTTCACCAACACGCATCATCCGCTCATTTTTGGACCATGTCGTCAAACCGACACGGGCAAGGGGGAGAGTCCGAAAAAGGTAATCCACCCAGATTTCAAGCGCTTCCGATCCGTAGCCTCCGTTCCAATAATCGGGATCATAGATGCCGATGCCGACTTCAAGCCATAGAGATGGTTTGTGCTCCCAATAATAGGTGACGGTTCCGATTGTCTTCCCGTCCACTTCGATGATGAGTCGTGAATCGGGTTCATTCGGACCGAGCCTGTTGATGCGCGCTTTTTCGTGACTGCGATAGCTTTCGAGTGTATGAGGCTCGAGCGGATAGTAGGGCGCGTCCCATTTTTTCCATTCCGGTTCATCGCCATTGTAAATCAATTGGTACAAAACGGGAATGTCCCCTTCGGTAATATGCCGTAGTATCACCCTCTGTCCTTTTAATTGCTCGTCGCATTTCAAACGTTGCAGCATCCGCTTGCCTCCGTTCCGTCTTTTCTTCCATCGTACCATAAGTGGGAATGGTTGTTTGAATATTTTCGTTTACGGTTATAAAAGAATAAGACGTACATAGGCAGGTGAAACGAATGATTGAGGTTTTGGCTTATAGTAAAGAAACTGGATTGCATGACAACCTTTCCATCGAAGAACTTTCCGGTGGAAAATGGGACTGGTATTGGGTTGATTTCAATCAACCGACCGAGGGGGAAGTGACGCTCTTAGAGAAAACCTTCGAGTTCCACCCTCTGGCGGTTGAAGACTGTCTGCACGGGCTGCAGCGTCCGAAGCTCGATTATTATGACGATCACAGCTTCATCGTTGTTCATTCCGTCAATCCAAAGACACTTGAGCGGGAAGAAATCAACGTTTTTCTCGGTCATTGTTCTATTGTCACTTTTCATAAGGAAAAAAACGAACCGCTGGAACAAGCAAAAAGGATCGTCAAAAATAATAAGCAGCACGAGAAAGTCGATGAGTATTATGTCTTCCATCAGATCCTGGATAAAGTCGTCGACAACTATTTTCCGATCATTTATAAAATTGAAGATCATATCAATGAAATCGAAGACAACACGAAAGATTTGTCGATGGAAAAGCTGCTTGAGGAATTGTTCGACAGACGAAGCGAACTGCTGTTATTGAGGCAGACGATTCACCCAATGAGGGATTTGTTGTACCGTATATTAAATACAAGACATTTAGACGGAGTCTTTGAGCGAAGGGAATATTTTGCGGACATTCATGACCACTTGATTAAAGTAGCTGACATGGTCGCATCGAACAGGGAGATGACACAGGATATCCGCGATAGCTACTTGTCCTTGAACTCCCATGAAACGAACCGGACGATGCAGATTCTCACGGTCATCAGTGTGATCTTCATGCCGCTGACGTTTATCGTTGGTGTGTACGGCATGAACTTTGCCAACATGCCCGAGCTGCAGACGGAATACGGCTATTTTGTCGTGTGGGGACTCATGATTGCTGTAGCGGTTGCGATGTTCATCTGGTTCAGAAACAAAGGCTGGTTTGATTGAACATCAGACGTAAGACGGAAGCCACCCGGGCAGGTGGCTTCCGTCTTTTTTCGGTCCAGAGGATGAAGGGAAATCACTCCAACGGCCGTTAGAAAGAAAAGCGGGGCGGTCTATACTTAAAGTAACAAGAAAACAAAGGAGATGACCGGAATGATCAACATCTTTGAAATCTCTATTGATATCCAGGAGCGCCGCCCCCGCTGAATGTATAAAATGAAACGCTCGTGACTTCGGTCGCGGGCGTTTTGGTTTGAGCGCATTTACTTAGAGCAGCTTTTTTGTGGTTTTGGATATTTATCAGTAGCTTTTGAGGTTTTATCAGTGGCTTTTGCACTTTTATCAGTGGGTTTGACCGATTTATCAGTATCTATCCCTCTGAGGCTGGAGAATGAAGCGGCTCCGTCATTTCTCCTCCGTCCTTTTTCGGTCCAGAGAATGAATGGAAATCACTCCAACGGCCGTTAGAAAGAAAAGCGGGGCGGTCTATACTTAAGATAACAACAAAACAAAGGAGATGACCGGAATGATCAACATCTTTGAAATCTCTATCGATATCCAGGAGCGCCGTCCTCGCTGAATGTATAGAATAAAACGCTCGTGACTTCGGTTGCGGGCGTTTTGTTTGTTGGTTGTATTTAGATGGAATCTGTTAAATAGCGATTTGGACATTTATCAGTGGCTTTTGAGATTTTAACAGTGACTTAGGCTTTTTTATCGGTGGGTTTCTCACTTTTATCGTTGGGTTTTACTCATTTATCAGTATCTATCCCTCTGAGGCGGGAGGATGAAGCGGCTCCTTCATTTCTCCTCCGTCCTTTTTCGGTCCAGAGGATGAATGGAAATCACTCCAACGGCCGTTAGAAAGAAAAGCGGGGCGGTCTATACTTAAGATAACAAGAAAACAAAGGAGATGACCGGAATGATCAACATCTTTGAAATCTCTATTGATATCCAGGAGCGCCGCCCCCGCTAATAAAAACGGTCGTGACGAAATGTCACGACCGTTTTTGATATTCATTTAAGATTCTTCTTCGTCCTGATCGAACCAAAGGAGTTCCTGCTCATCAACAAAACCATTGTAGTTGATATACACTTCTTCATCCGCTTTGATGTCTTTGAAGGCGTAAAAGTCAAACGTGTGTGTCTCGAAATTGATGACATAGTTGGCGTTCGGCTCGTAGGAGTGGTTGAACATCATTCCATAGCCGAGCACAAAGGCGGTGTGGTTTTCGCCATATTCGAAAGCATAATCAGCCAGGCGGGTTTTTTCGATGTGGACGTGTTCTTCATTTGGGTAAGGGATGACAGGAGCCTGGTGAATCAGCTCATTTTTAGATATATCCCTTTTTGCGAAAATGCCGCGGTTCAATTCTTCGTTTTCAAGTGTAGACGTACGTACTTCGATCATCGTCTTCACCTCCGTAATTTTATAAAAAAGTTCCTAATTGACGGTAAGTCGTGATTATTTGACTATTCAAGTCTGACAGGTATCAGAATGGAAAGCAACTTTCTTATTTTTCAGTTTTCCTAGGACGAGAATAGGAAAAGCAGGCGGAAAGATACTATCTTTAACAATCTTTTTTTGGAAGGGATCGCTTGCTGATGAAAAAATTCAATACAGTATTCAAAGTTTCAGCTGGAATCATGCTTGTGCTTGTCATCATAGGTATCGTCTGGCCGGATGGTTTGGAACAGATGACTACGAACGTCAAAAGTTTTATTGCTAATAAGCTGGGCTGGTATTATTTAATCGTCGTCACTCTCTTTGTGCTTGTCTGCCTCACTTTCCTTTTTACACCGCTTGGAAGAATCAAGTTAGGAAAAAAAGGGGAGAAGCCTGAGTTTTCACGTCCGACCTGGATTGCGATGCTCTTCAGTGCCGGCATGGGGATTGGGATCGTGTTCTGGGGTACGGCGGAGCCTATCAGTCACTATGCCATCAGTTCGCCGACGGGAGAGACCGGGACCGATCAGGCGATTAAAGATGCGATGCGGTTCACTTTCTTTCACTGGGGTATTCACGCATGGGCCATTTACGGCATCGTTGCTCTCGTACTCGCATATTTCAATTTCCGTCACGGCCATGCAGGGCTCATTAGTGCCACATTAAAACCGTTGATCGGGGAAAAGGCTGCGGAAGGAGTTTTTGGAAAAGTCATTGATATCCTTGCTGTTATTGCGACCGTCATCGGGGTCGCGACAACGCTTGGATTCGGTGCCGTGCAGATCAATGGAGGTCTTTCCTATCTTTTTGATATTCCGAGCGGCATTGTCGTCCAATTCATTATCGTAGCGATCGTCACCGTTCTGTTCATGATTTCCGCCTGGACGGGGCTAGGAAAAGGTATCAAAATTCTCAGTAATGCGAACATGGCGCTTGCCGGACTCCTTTTCCTCCTCGTCTTCATTGTAGGACCGACGATGTTCATCCTAAACATCTTCACAAGTTCAATCGGTGCTTATTTTCAATACCTGCCTACCATGAGCTTTCGGATTGCGCCCCTCAATCAGGAAACACGTGAATGGATCAATGCGTGGACGATTTTTTATTGGGCTTGGTGGATCGCGTGGTCGCCGTTTGTCGGTGTATTTATTGCCCGTGTATCAAGAGGGAGGAGCATTCGTGAATTTGTATTCACCGTACTTGTTGTGCCTTCGATCATTGGGTTTTTATGGTTTGCGACCTTTGGTGGAACAGCCATTCAACTGGAGCACAATGCTATTGATACGATTTCTTCTCTAGCTACAGAAGAATCGTTGTTCGGGGTATTCTCGAACGTACCGCTCGGATGGCTGGCTTCGATTGTTGCGATGACACTGATTGCCACCTTCTTCATCACATCTGCAGACTCAGGAACGTTTGTCCTCGGGATGATGACGACAGGTGGTTCCGAAACGCCGGGAACATCCATCAAACTGACATGGGGTGGGTTGTTGTCTGCCACAGCTTTGGCTCTCCTTTACACAGGAGGACTGCAGGCCTTGCAAAATACGATGATCATCGCAGCCCTGCCATTTTCGATCATCATGTTGATGATGGTCATCAGTTTTGTGAAGGCGATCTATAAAGAGGGTAGAGAACTAGGAGTAGGGCGGTTCAACCCGCCGGATGATAAAAAATCATAAAGCGAGCCCCCGGTCTAATAAGATCGGGGGCTTCGTTTTGTATATTCCAAAATTATTTACCCAGCACGTCATGGTCGACATAACGCTTGCCATTCAGCTCACTAATGACATTGATGGCGACTTTCGCTCCGTCACCAGATGTAACAATCGTATGGACACTCACACCAGCAACGGTGCCCGCGGCCCACACTTTCGGCTTCGACGTACGTCCGTGATTGTCGGTCTCGATGATTTTTGCCACGCGAGGCTCGGTTCCTTCGACAACATCAAGTCCAAAAGCTTCCGCCGCTTTTACAGACATGCCTGTCGCAAAAATGACGTGGGACGCTTCATAACTACCTTCGGATGTTTGAATGACATAGAGTTCTCCTTTTTCTTCAATCGCGGCGACGTCATCCTGGACGATTTCCGCCCCGAATTTCTGTGCCTGTTTCTGGCCTTGCTCCAATAGTTTCGGACCTTCGATCGGATCGACGCCATAATGGTTTTCGACCCATGCTTTGGCAGTAATGCTCTTTCCGTTATCAAAAAGAATCGTTTTCTTACCGGCTTTTGCGGTGAAAAGTCCGGCACTGGCACCGGCCGGTCCGGCCCCGATAATCGCTACATCGTACATCCAATCACTCCTTTTTGAAGTTTCTCCTCCATTATATCTGAATTTTCCGCCCATTTAAATTTTAGCAAGCTTGAAAGTTATAACGGCTTTATTTCGAGGTAACAGGGGTTCGTTGCTAAGTTGAGTGGCAGGGGTGGTTGGGAAGCTACTCGCTTTCCTGCGGGGATGGCGGCAAGCCTCCTCGAGCTAAAGCTCTGCGGGGTCTCGCCAGCCAATCCATTCCCGCGGGAGTCTCGCAGCTTCCCAACCACCCCATTCGAAGTGATGAACGAACCCCTACGCTCAGAAGGAGAGGCTTCCATCCTTATTTGTGATAGGCATAAAATGCTCTATATAAAGCGATCACGATGATAATACCTGCCTACAAGTATATATTTCTTCACTTCCCTTAAGCATGAAAGGCAGAAGTGGTTTCGAGATACCATCTCACCGATTCCCTCCGCCCCTTTGACATATGAGGTTCTCGAAATCCCCTTCAAAGTAACCTGCCAAGTCCGGGTGAAATCACACCTAAATCCTGTCATTGTAGGAATTTGAGACATAAAATCCCTGTTGTTTGGAGATTGTTTCGAGATTCTTATTACAGCAAGGGGCTTCTGGGGATGGTGAGACTCCTGCGGGAAGAGAGTGCTTGGTGAGACCCCGCAGGACGGCAGTCCGAGGAGGCTCAACGCACTCCCGCGGAAAGCGAGCCATCCCCAGGATCCCCGATCCGCTCATCAAAAGTCTCGAAACTGAGTCATCAACTAAAGGGAGCTTATGATAAAAAAACTAAATGCGTAGATGTGAGGTTTGGCCGTTGCTTTTGATAAGGATGTCGTGTAGAATCATTTCGGGTAACGAAATAATGGAGGGGAGATCAAAACATGAAAGAAGAACAACAAGTACGTAACCCAAAGGGATTATTGATCTCCCTTTGCGCGGTTATGATGATGTCAGTGATGAATGGAACGATGTTCAACATCGCTGTTCCCGATATAGCAAAAACGTATCAACTGATGCCATCGGAAGTCAGCTGGGTCATGACAGGATATATTATGGTCTATGCCGTCGGGGCTCTCACTTACGGAAAACTGGCCGATTACTATCCATATCGAACGTTGATTACGTTTGGACTCAGCATTTTTTGTGCCGGCTCTTTGTTCGGCTTTTTTGCTCAAAACTATGGGATGGTCCTGCTGGCAAGAGTGATCCAGGCGGTAGGCGGGGCAATGATTCCGGCGCTCGTATTCTTGGCGCCGATTCGTTATTTTCCGAATGAGCGTGGGAAAGTGCTGGGAATCGTCTCATCTGTCATGGCTTTCGCCTCAGGTGTGGGCCCGATTGCCGGTGGATTTATTGCAGGTTTTCTTGATTGGCGGTATTTGTTCTTAACGTCTGCGATGATTATTATTACTTTGCCATTCTTGCGTAAAAACCTGCCTCAAGAAGAGTCGAAAAAAGGGTACATCGATTATCTCGGTGCTGCTTTAATCGCCGGAGTGATTTCTACGCTTATGCTTGGGATTACCCTCGGGATCACTTGGCTGTTCTTGTTTACGGTTCTGTTCTTTGTTTTGAATTTATGGCGCATGAAGGCGATCGACGAACCATTTATACCTGCTCATCTATTCAAAAGCAATCAGTACAGAGCCACCATCATTACAAGTTTTCTCGGTGTCGTGTGTTTGTTCGGCATGATGTTCATGCTGCCGATCATGTTCCGTGATGCTTATGGACTTGGAACGATGATGATCGGTCTCGTCCTTTTTCCAGGGGCATTGAGTGCAGCATTGATGGGACAAAAAGGTGGGAATCTCGTCGATTCAAAAGGGAACACGTTCGTTCTTTATATGGCCCTGGGCTTACTAGGGACCGGATTTGTCGTTTTGTCTACACTTGTCGGCGCACATCCGTATATCGTAAGTGCAGCGATCATCATTGCTTACATGAGCTTTCCACTCGTGCAGGCATCGTCCGCTGACATCCTGGCGAACATTTTACACAAAAATGAAACAGGAGTTGGAATGGGAGTGTTCAACCTGCTCAACTTCGTATCCGGTGCTCTAAGTGGCGCTTTGATTGGAAAAGCGCTCGACGTATTCAACCCTAACCAGCCGTTCAACTGGTTAGGGTTTGAAGGCACGACGGCGGTTTACAGCAACATTTTCTTGGCGTTTTCTCTTATCATCCTCTTAGGATTTCTGCAGTTCCGGATGAATTTTTACAAAAAAGAACACACGTATGCCCAAAAGAAACCCGCTTCCTTGTAAAAGGAGCGGGTTTCGTCTTATGTATAAAAGGGATGCGAAGGAGTCTCTGGATAGTCGTAAAATCAAAGATGATCACTCCTTCGCTCGGAAGAAGGTTCACTATCATTCGACATTTCCATCGTACAACGGTTATTAAGATAATTGTACAAACGTTATACTAAGATAGAAGTTTCGTTTTCAACCATCGCATCATTGTATTTTCTGCGGCACGTACTCTCCGCAATATGATCCTCCCATTCGTCTTCGATTTCGTTGTAAACATCATCTACACACTCGCCATCGATGATCATGACGAATGACTCTTCCTTATCCATGAATAGAAAAAATGATAATAATTTCGGAAGGTGCCCAGCATCAGCAATCAGCTGATTTTGATGTAAGTATAAGTCACACCCATTTTTCGAAATTGTTTTGTACACTTTCATAATCTGGTTTGTTTTTAACGGGCGATTCAATGTGATTTGGTAAGAAGACAGCTCATTCACTGTCGTCACCTCCGTAATGTTTTGTTGCTATATCACTACCCCTACAAAACTTATACTAAACATTTCGCCATCATCAATGTTCATAAATCATTTTTCGAGTCATTCCGCCATCAACGGTCACGTTTTCTCCATTCACAAAATCATTCGCCTCATCCGTCAAATAAAAACAAGCTTTTGCAATATCATCGACCGTACCTACACGATTGGATAAGTGCTGGTCATGATCGACATCTCTCAATTCATGAGGATCGCCTGTATGAATCCAACCCGGACTGATGCTGTTCACCCGGATGTTGTAGGGAGATAAAGAAGCGGCCATCGCATGGGTAAGCGCGAAAAGGCCTCCTTTACTTGCCGCATAAGCTTCCGAGTCAGGCTCAGACATGAACGCCCTCGTAGATGCCATATTCACAATTCGTCCAGGAATCTTATCCTTTTTCCATCGTTCAGCTGCATATTTTGAAAAAAGGAAACAGCTGCGCAGGTTTGTATTCAGCACATGGTCCCATTCATTCACGTCCAATTCGAACATCGATTTGAATTCACTAACGCCGGCGTTGTTGATCAAAATGGAAAAAGGCTCTTTTATTTTTTGGAAAAGAACTTCGACCTCTTCTGGATCACTTACATCACAACGCACGAATACACCATCCACTTCTTTTATCGTTTCCCGACCTTTTTCTTCATTCACATCACAGCCAATCACCCGGTATCCTTTCTCCGCATAAGCTATAGCTAATCCACGCCCAATGCCCTGAGCAACGCCTGTGATGAGTACCGTTTCGTTCATTCTTGTCATGTTTATCCCTCCCCGGAATCGTTTCCTTTTTCTATTATAGGGTAAACTTCCATAGGAATGTGAAATCAATGACTGTATTAAACGTCGTCTGAAAAGATACTTTCCACTCCAAGCTCTCCGAAAGCTGCGAATCAACGAGTGGAATCTTGTTCTAAATGGGTAATCATGATATGATCTTTTTTAAAAAATTGGAGGTGATCGTATGAAAAGAGTGACACTCGTCGATGTGTTCAAACACCGCATTACACAAAAGTACTTGCAGCGCTCAGGAATCAACCACGCGGTCACCGTTGCAGGATACGCATTTGATATGGCATTGAAAAAGGGAGTGGACCCTGATCTTGCTACGAAATCAGCTTTGCTCCATGACATGGGCCATTATGAGTGGTACCGGGATGGGAAATGGGATTATGATGAATACCGGAAATCTGATATCCATGCGATCAAGGGCGCAGAACGGGCCCATAAGCTCCTGATCCGTCTCGGCGAAGACCGTCTCGTCGCGAAGGAAGTGTCTGTGGCTGTTCTTCTCCACACGGACAGCTACCTGCCGTTTGGTCTTGATGAAAAAAGAACGCCGCTTCAACATGTTGTAGCGAAAGCCGATGAAAAGGATGAGCAGCCGATGGGGTTGCATCATTACAAACAAATGGACAAAAGCGAAGCATTGAAGCGATTGCATGAATTGGATTTGAAAATCGAAAAATATTTGCAAGATGATGATGAGTTGGCATAACTTCCTCTGGCCCTTCATACATTGAATCAGAGCAGGGGCGTTATGGGCAGGAATTTTTCTGCCCATCTAAAAAAGTCAAGAATATTTTGGGAATAGGCTTTACTTTCCGTAAAACGTCCTATATAATTTCCAGTGTAAGAAAAATTTCTCAGAAAGCGAGGTCGGAAAACATGAAAAACTGGATGACACAAAACCAAAACAATTTCATACCATCGACCTGCGCGGAGATCCGTATCTGAGATCTACGACTATTTTATAAAAAAGCACTCATATCAGCCGCAGGAGATGCATATTGTATTCCTGTGGCTTTTTTAGTGGAGAGATTTCTTCGAAAGCCGCAGTATGCCCTGCGGCTTTTTCTTATGCTATCTAAGAGTAATTTTACTCTTTAGATATAAATATTACACTTTGAAATGAGGTGATTTTCATGACGATTCAATTTTTCATTTTTACGATTACCGTCGCAAAAAACAAGCAGAAAAGTTGTCAGCCGTTACCCGGGTACCGACCGACGGCGAAAGACCAGTGGCTTGATCGGAAATCTGCATTCAGCCGTTACATGTAACACCTACAAATATTAAGGAGATGATGACAATGGGAGAATTGCTGAGAATGGCTTTTATGAACTGGTTGAATGTTGAGAAGGATACCGCTTAGCCTCAGTACAAAGAGGAGGAAAAAACATGAGAATCCATATGATTCTTTTTACCATCATTATTGAACGTGCGAATGCCGCCTCTGTCGAAAAATCAAAACGACGCAGCCGGCAGATCGACCAGAAAATCAATGATGTGAAAAGCAAATACACACGGATATAACCAATGAAACCTCTGCCTGTCAGGCAGAGGTTTTGTCATAAAATCCTTTCTTCGTTGGAACAATAGGAAGGAGGGGAGTGAATGAACATGGCATCAGGGAATAAGAAAATAACGAAGAGTAATGAGAAAAAGCATGCGCGTAAAGAAGAAAGACGTGGGAAAAAGCAGGATGAGACAGCGATCAACCACGTCGTCAATGTGTACGATCCCATTTAACCAAAACTCAGCCCGGAGCCGTTGCTTCGGGCTTTTAATATTATTTGTCAGATACTGATAAAACACTGAAAACACTGATATTATAACGAAAACCTTCCAGCGATTTACAAGATGAGTGTTTATTTACCAAACCATTAGGGAAAAGAAGTAAATCATACATACAATCTTTGAAAAAATACGAATATTCCTATATGTTCAAAGGAAGACGTTAGTAAAGGAAGGATCGAAGATGAACTTACATAGAAATCCACTCCCTGTACCACAAGCTGTAGACAGGGTTATGAACTATAATAAAGAAGGAAGGTCCGAAGCCGTTCCTCTTGAGAAAAGTGATGGACGCAGGTTAGCTGAAGACTTACTTGCTACGCATCCTGTTCCTCCTTTCAACAAATCCCCTTACGACGGATTTGCTTTACGCTCAGAAGATACGAAGGATTTATCGAGAGAAAATCCAGGCGGCTTCCGTGTAACGGAAACCATTGGTGCCGGCCAGCTCGCAAGTAAACCGGTAGAAAAAGGGGAAGCCGTCCGTATCATGACAGGGGCAGAGATTCCTGAGGGTGCGGATTGTGTCGCAATGTTTGAAATCTGCCAAACCTATGAAGAACAAGGCATCTCTTACATGACATTAAAGCGATCGATGGATCAGGACCAGAATATTATCGGTAAAGGATCCGAGACAGAAGAGGGGACAGTGCTCGTCGAGGCAGGCACGCGTATCAATCCTGGTGTCAAAGCACTCCTCGCTACATTCGGGTATCCAGAGGTGAAGGTTTATCGAAAGCCGAAAATCGGCGTTTTTGCAACGGGAACAGAGCTGCTTGACGTAGATGAACCGCTTCAGCCAGGGAAGATCCGCAACTCCAATGCTCCCATGATTTTATCCCAAATCGAACGCGCAGGAGCGGATGGTCACTTTTTAGGGAAACTGGTGGATGACTTTGACGCTTGTTTTCGTGCCGTTTCCCGTTCTCTAAATTATGATCTTTTGATTACGACAGGAGGCGTATCTGTCGGTGATTATGACCTCATGCCGGACATTTATGAAAAACTAGGGGCTCAGGTGCTTTTCAATAAAGTTGCGATGCGCCCTGGTAGTGTGACGACCGTCGCTGAGCTTGATGGCCAGCTGCTTTATGGATTAAGCGGCAATCCGTCCGCTTGTTATGTCGGTTTTGAACTATTCACCTATCCAATCATTCAAAAGTTGCTTGGAAACCCCGAGCCTTTCCATACACGTATCAAAGCAACACTCGGAGAAGATTTCCCCAAGCCGAATCCTTTCGCCCGTTTCGTGCGTGGGAAGATTCACTACGAGGAAGGGAAAGTGATGGTCTCTCCAGCGGGGATGGACAAGTCGAATGTCGTTACATCCCTGGCTGGAACAAACGCTTTTCTTGTGCTTCCCGGAGGAACGAGAGGATTTAAAAAAGGAGATGCTGTAGAAGCGATCCTTTTAGAAGATCAAAGCGGACAAGAATATTTTGAGGAGGGGTGATCTTATCGATTCACACATCATTGATCAACTCGGTCGTCCCATCAAGGATTTAAGAATATCAGTGATCGATCAATGCAATTTCCGATGTACATACTGTATGCCGGCAGAAATTTTCGGTCCGGATTATGCTTTTTTACCAAAAGAAGAACTCCTGAGTTTTGATGAAATCGTACGGCTTGCGAAGGTCTTCGCCCAATTCGGCGTGGAAAAAATACGCCTGACCGGAGGCGAACCTTTGATGAGGAAAGACCTTGCGGATCTCGTGCGCTGGTTAAAAGAAATCGATGGCATCGAAGATATTGCCGTCACCACGAACGCGGTCTTTCTTGTCAGGCAGGCTCAAAAACTGAAGGATGCAGGGCTTGATCGTGTGAACATCAGCCTTGATGCGATTGAAGATCACGTTTTCCAGGAAACGAATGGACGCGGCATCAAAACGAAACCGGTGTTGAAAGGGATCGAAGCCGCAAGAGACGCGGGTTTAAAGATTAAAATCAACATGGTCGTGAAAAATGGAATGAATGAAGACCAAATCCTGCCGATGGCGCGCTATTTCAAAGGGACCGGCGATACGCTGCGCTTTATTGAATTCATGGAGGTCGGCAACCACAACGGCTGGAATATGGATGCCGTCGTTTCGAAAAAATGGATCATCGAACAAATCGATCAAGAAATGCCGCTCGTGGCTCAGGATCCGAATTACTATGGAGAAGTGGCTTCCCGTTACCGTTATGAAGATGGTTCGGGAGAGATCGGAGTAATCTCATCCGTGACGGAAGCGTTTTGCTCGAGCTGTACGAGGGCCCGTCTATCCGCAGACGGAAACTTGTTTACCTGTCTGTTTGCTTCATCCGGGTATGATTTGAAAACCATGCTTCGTGATGGGGAAGATGATGAAACAATTACGGACTATTTGCTCGCGATTTGGACAGGTCGTACCGATCAATATTCAGTCGACAGGGCCCAAGGGAAGCCGATGAAAGAGAATAAAATCGAAATGTCTTATATCGGTGGATAAAAAAAGGTCGGAATCAGTCTTTGCTCCAGTCCTCTCCGTGTTCTATAATGGAGATAATTATCATTCTCGGAGGTCATTCGAATGAAAACCTTTAAACTGATTTCATTGGATATCGTGGAAGAAAAGCATGAGGATATCACTCAAAGACGCATCAAGCTCGAAGATGGTTTGATCATCAACAGGGAAGATGATCACGGTCGTTGGGTGATTGAGGCGTACGTCGATGAGAGTTATCGCGACTTCTTTGAAACGATGAAAGAAAATCAAGAAGAAATCATCATACAAGTGAAGATTACGAAACAAAGCAACCGTCCAGCGACTTTCCTCGTGAAACCGATTGACGTCAACATGATCGGCGACCGTATGAATGTCATTTTCATGGGAACGATTGTAGATCGGCAGCAGGAACAAGTGGAGTGGGTGTTAAAGCAATTGATGGACGAAGGCTATCAGGGAGAAGACCTCTTAGAAGAATTCAAAAAGCGTGGCCAGGAATCAAAAGCATAAGCATAGGGTTGGAGGCGTCTGAATATCAGACGCCTCCGACGTGTGTATTAGTTCAAATGTCTTAGATTTTTAAAAAAACGGAAGTAATTTGTCGAACATCCTGCTATACTAATAGTGGTGATAGACATCCATTAGACCTGGCAACATCAAAGGAGTTTTACTTTATGTGGGTGAGAAGAAAGAGCCTGCGATGGCTGAATGACTTATCGCCATTCCAATTAATCGCATTATATTATATGGTCGCGGTGACCATATCCTCTATATTGATTGCACTTCCTGTGGCGCACCGGGATGGGGTCAAAGTTGAATTTATCGATGTTTTATTCACGGCGGTCAGTGCGGTCAGTGTCACAGGTTTGACCACCCTGCCGACAGCGGAAACGTTTAGTACGACGGGCTATTTCATCCTGGCGATTGTTCTCCAATTCGGAGGGATCGGTGTGATGACCTTAGGTACGTTGATCTGGTTGATGCTCGGGAAGAAAATCGGTTTGAAAGAACGCCGTTTGATTATGACAGACCAGAACCAGACGTCCTTCGCCGGGATGGTAAGACTTGTGAAACAAATCGTTATCGTTGTATTGGTGATCGAACTGGTCGGTTTCCTTGTCCTGGGTACGTATTTTCTTCAGTACTATGAACCAGGCGAAGCTTATTTGCAGGGTTTCTTCGGTACGATTAGTGCGATGACGAACGGTGGCTTTGACATCACGGGCCAATCATTGATCCCGTTTCGTGATGATTATTTTGTGCAATTCATCAACATCATCCTCATCATTGCCGGAGCCATCGGTTTCCCGGTTCTGATCGAGGTCAAACAATATTTGATGCAAAATCATGAAGAGAAAACGATTCGTTTTTCATTGTTTGCCAAACTGACGACTTTTACTTTCTTTGCCTTGGTTGTATTAGGGACAATCATGATCATCATTTTAGAAAGCAATCATTTCTTTACAGACAAGTCCTGGCATGAAATTTTCTTTTATGCCTTGTTCCAGTCTGTCACAACGAGAAGTGGTGGTCTCTCCACGATGGATATCAATCAATTTACAGAACAAACCCAGCTGTTCATGTCTTCCTTGATGTTTATCGGTGCTTCCCCGAGTAGTGTGGGAGGCGGGATCCGGACGACGACATTCGCTCTTGTGGTCATCTTCGTATTGACCTTTGCCAGGGGCGGGAACAATATCCGATTGTTCAGAAGAGAAGTTCATCCAGAAGACTTGAATAAAGCGGTTGTCGTCACGATCGTCGCCTTATTCGTCTGCTTCAGCGCTGTTATCACTCTGACCATCACAGAACCTTTTACACTGAATGAACTCGTTTTCGAGGTCTGTTCGGCGTTCGGAACCGTTGGGTTATCCCTCGGCATCACGCCAGGCCTTTCTTCCTTTGGAAAAGTCGTGCTTATGCTGCTCATGTTCTTAGGACGAATCGGATTATTGACATTTTTATTCTCATTCAAGAAACATGATAAAGCTCAAGGGAAATTTCATTATCCTAGAGAAAGAATCATTATTGGTTAGAACACAGCTGTTTAGGGGGCACACTTATGTCGGACCGTTTGAAAGAGCTTGCATTACCTATAGATGATTGGATTTTTCAACAAATGAATGATGCCCTGCTTTTTGTAGATGAAGAAGGGGAACTGCTTCGGTTCAATGACAAAGCGGGAGAATTGATCGACGGGGATGTCCAGTCACTCGTCGACCTCCTTGATTTTCATCAACTGAAAAAGGAAGAAACCCCGAAGTTGGTGGATCTCCCCCCATCAGGAGGTCCATTGTATAAAGTTCAATGCCGGGAAGTGGAGAAAAACAGCTCTCTTTACGCCATTTTTCTCCACGCCGTCCCGATGCTCGATCAAACGTTCGAAGTTAAGAAAAAGATGAGTCAACGGTTAACGGTTCCATCCGAGGGGATGGTCATTCACGAAAAAGGAAAGATCATTGATTGTGATGACACGCTTGCACACATGTTCGGTTACGAAAAAGAAGAACTTATGAAGCAGGACGCGTTCACGCTCACAGAAGAAGGTGAACACGAAGCGCTGCACAAGCTTTTTCTTAGCTACCCTGAACAGCCTTATGTGCTGAAGGCGATTAAGAAAGATGGGACCCCTTTTTATATCGAAGTCCTCGCCCACCCTTATCCTCAGGACGATCGTGTTTTACGCGTGGCGATCGTTCGGGACATTACTGAACGTGTACATAACGAGAAAAAAATTGAATTCATGTCCTATTATGATGAACTGACGGACCTTCCCAACCGCTATTACTTCATGGATATGGTCAAAGAGGCGATCGAAGAGAAGGACGGGCTTGCTGTCCACTTCATCGACCTTGATTATTTCAAACAAATCAATGACACCCTCGGTTATTCTTTCGGGGATGAACTGTTGAAAGCATGTGCTTCGCGTTTGAAATTGCACCAAGATGCAGATACATTCATTGCTCGTATGGGTGGGGATGAGTTCCTTGTCCTGCAGAGGCATGTGAACCATCAGACCGATGCAGAGTTATTGGCGCAAAAGCTGATTGAAGCTTTCCGGAAGCCTGTCATCATCGACGGGTATGAGTTGTACACATCCGTAAGCATTGGAATTAGCCTTTACCCGGAGCATGGAAAGACAGCTGGAGATCTTATCAAGCAGGCAGACAGTGCGATGTACACCGTCAAAGAAAAGCATCGCAATGATTATCTTTGCTATAACACATCGATCAGTGAAGAGTTTGAACAAATGCTTTCCATCGATTCAGAACTGCGTAAAGCCTTAAAAGGCAATCAACTGGAACTGCATTATCAACCACAAAAAAGCATACACACAGGAAAAATCGTCGGTCTTGAAGCTTTAATTCGCTGGAACCATCCGGAAAAAGGAAGGATTTCTCCGGCGACCTTCATACCGGTCGCAGAAAAAAATGGCCAGATCTTCGAAATCGGTGATTGGGTCATACGGGAAGCGTGTCGTCAAAATAAACAATGGCAGGAAGAAGGGTATCCGGCAGTCATTGTTGGTGTGAACCTCTCAGCCCTGCAGTTTTTACAAAAGGACCTTGTCCATCGGGTGAAACAGATACTGAAAGAAACCGGCCTCGACCCGATGTATCTGGAGCTTGAAATTACTGAATCCATGGCGATGACCAACGAAGAGTACATCATCCAAACACTGAATGAACTCCGGAACCTAGGTGTCCATGTCTCCATCGATGATTTCGGGACGGGATATTCATCACTCAAATACTTGAGCCGTTTTCCTGTGAGTAAGTTGAAAATCGATAAAGTTTTCATCAGTGAAAACCAGGAGCAAAACCAGGCGATCGTAAAATCGATCATCCACATGTCTCATTCATTGAATATGAAGGTGATTGCAGAAGGCGTAGAGACCGCCGAACAATGGGATTTTCTTAAAAGTGAAAAGTGTGATGAGATCCAAGGGTATTTCTACAGCAAGCCACTGCCCGCTGAGGAGTTAATCACCGTTTTCGAAAACAAACCGGTCCACTAATTAAAAAGGACACAGCCGATAAGGCTGTGTCCTTTTTTAGGAAAAAGAATAAAGATGAGTCTTGTAAAGAGGGGAGAGGGTTGTCTTTTCTCCCATCCTCTCTCAGCGACTACCTCTACTTTCTCCATAAGACGCTGGACAAGTTTGGTGGAAAGGACATCCTCCCGTCCCTCGTCTTATGCTTGGCGTTTCTTTTTCAAGCACAAATCAGTGGTTAGCAGTAAAATGCTGCACCTACGATGATCAATAGGATGAACAATACGACGATCAAGGCGAAGTTATTGCCGTAACGTCGTGGTCTGTGGCACCGTCTTCCTCCGTAAGGATAGCCTCCGTACATAAGCTCACCTCCTGTTGTTACATTTGTAGCCTATGCACGTGGGAGGGGCTGTGTATGGTCATCTACCCAGCTTCATCAAATCATGAAGGTCGGGGGCGAAAGTTTTGTGATTTTACTTTTTTGGTGCATGCTGTCCGACCGTTGTTCCTGGTGATGATCACACTGATCTAGCTCCTCACACCAATGGTTCAATTGTTCGTTGCTGTATTGGTTGTGTGGTGGGTGATGGGTCGAATGGGAAGGGTAATAAGGACCGGAAATCCTTTGATTTGAATACATAACCATGCCTCCTTCGACCATATTATCCCCTCGATTCCCTTTATTATCCTTGTCATAAAACCACCCTGTACCGTTAGGAGGAATATCAAGAAACAGAAGCGAAAGTAGTACTTTACTGAAGTAGAGGGTTATAACATCCGCCTGAAGGGTAAAAAATGAGTATAAAGAAATGGAAAAATTGGCAGAGCACATTGGTGAAGTTGGATCAATGGCTGTATTTGTACATATTTTGTATAATGATTGTACAGTAGAAGTTCAAGAGAGAAGGTGGATGGTTATGAAAAAAATCGCCATAATCGGAGCAGGACCTGGAGGCTTAGCCTCAGCGATGATCCTTGCAGCTAAAGGCTATGACGTTCATGTCTATGAAAAACAATCCTATGTGGGCGGAAGGAACGGTCATTTTACGCTCGGGGATTATACATTCGATATCGGTCCGACATTTTTGAGTATGCCTCAGATCATGGAGGAAATCTTTGAAATGTCCGGGAGGAATGTTCACGATTACATGGATTTGAAAGAGCTTTCCCCTATGTATGAACTTCAATTCGACGGAAAAAGGGTGCCGATGTACCGGGAACGGGAAAAAATGCTTGAGGTGATCTCTGAGCATTTCCCGGGCAATGAGGCGGGTTATGAAAACTTCATGAAGGACACTAGGGAAAAAATGCAGGCACTCATGCCTCTTTTACAAACGAAACATAACAAGCTGACCGACTATATGAGTAAGCGGGCGCTGAAAGCACTACCAAAGCTTTCACTCGGTAAATCGGTCTATGACGTCCTTTCCGATTACTTTACTGATGAACGGCTGAAAATTGCGTTCACATTTCAGGCGAAGTACTTAGGCATGTCGCCGTGGGAATGTCCGGGCGCCTTTTCCATCCTCTCGTACATGGAACATGAGTGGGGAGTGTTTCACCCAATCGGAGGGGTCAATCAACTGTCGAAAGCGATGGCGGAAGTGACGGAGGAACACGGAGGACAAATACATTTGAATGAAGGTGTGCAGAAAATCAATGTATCAGGTAAGGAGATAACGGGGCTTGTCCTCGACTCCGGGGAAACGGTACACGCGGATGAATACATCATCAATGCGGACTTCGCTGAAGCGATGACCCGTTTAGTCGATGACGGTGTCCTGCGCCGCCATTCCAAAGAAAAGCTCCAAAAGAAGAAGTTTTCATGTTCGACGTTCATGATCTATGTCGGTCTCGACAAGGTGTACGATATGCCGCATCATACGATTCTTTTTGCGGAAGATTACCAGAAGAATGTAAATGAGATGACGAAAGACCTCGTATTATCCGACGAGCCATCCATCTATATCCATAACGCAAGCGTGACCGACCCGACGCTCGCACCTGAGGGTCATTCAGCCGTTTATATATTAGCTCCTGTTCCAAACAATTATTCTGAGATTGATTGGGAGGATAAGCAGGAAACATTCAAATCATTAATCTATGACGAAATCGAGAAAAAAACAGGGTTCACCGATATTCGTAGCCACGTCGTTGAAGAAAAAGTCCTCACTCCGAAACAGTGGGAAACCGATCATTTTGTCCACCAGGGTGCGACGTTCAGTCTTGGTCACCAACTTTCCCAGATGATGTACTTCCGGCCGCACAACAGGTTTCAGGAACTTGATCATTGCTGGCTCGTCGGTGGGGGAACCCATCCAGGAAGCGGATTGCCGACCATCCTTGAATCGGCCAGGATAACGACCGGATGGATCAGGGAAGAGGAGGTGCAGCCGATATGACAACAACGACGATTGTCGGCGGAGGCATTGGCGGTCTTGTAACGGCTCTGCTTTTATCCAACGACCCTGACCGCAAGATCTCCATATATGAAAAGAAAGACGTGCTCGGAGGCAGGCTTACGTACGAACGGCATGGCGAGTTCAAAATCGACCAGGGTCCCACGATCGTTCTTCTGCCTGACATGCTTCTAAGTATTTTAGAAGACGGCGGCATTTCCAGGGACCGTATTCCATTGATTCCTTGCGACCCTCTCTATAATATCCATTTTCCTGACGGGACGACGTTCAACAAATATTCAGATACCGAAAAACAAAAAGCGGAATTAAAGGAAAAGTTCCCTGGCAATGAGATTCATTTCGACAGGTTCTTAAGCGATATGCGGACACGGTTTTTACAGGGGAAAGCGCAGTTTCTCGAAAAATCGTTCGTAGACAAGCGAACCTTTTTCTCCCGTAAAAACTTGAAAACATTGATCAAATTAAAAGCTTACCAGAACGTTAAAAAAATGATGCGCAGTTATTTCGATGATGAGCGTCTCGTCGAAGCCTATACGTTACAAACGTTGTACATCGGAGGTCATCCGGAACAGTCGCCGGCGATGTATTCGCTCGTGTCTTACAGTGAACATGAGCACGGCATCTGGTACATGAAAGGCGGCTATGCTCATCTTGTTGAAATCATCGAGGAAGAGTTGGAAAAAAGAGGGGTTCATATTTATAAAGGAATGCCTGTAGAAGGTGTAGAAACAAACAAGGATAGAGCATTATCCATAACGGCAGGAGGAGAAAAAATCAAGTTCGATGAATTGATCTTGAACGGTGATTTCCCTCTGATGGACAAAATTATGCCCGCTGAAAAGCAGCTTCAACGGAAATATACTCCTTCCTCTGGTTGTCTCTTACTTTATATGGGACTTGACCGTACGTATGAGAATGACTCCATCCACCAGTTTTTCATGTCTCGTGACTTTGACCGCCATATGCGTCAAGTGTTTGTTGAAAAGCAATTGCCGGATGATCCGTCATTTTATACCTTCCATCCGTCCTTAGTGGATCCTTCTCTCGCACCTGATGGAAAAGGTGTGCTCTACACATTGATTCCTGTGCCGACAGGAGAGTCGGTGGATTGGGGGAAGAAAGACCAATTGATTGAAAGCATCATCGATGAAATGGAAGCACGCGGGTTTCCGGGCTTGAGAAAACATATCGAATGGATGCATGTCCGAACCCCTGAAGATGCTGAACGGGAAGGTTTGTATGCAGGAGGCAGCTTCGGAATCGCGCCGACTCTTTTCCAATCCGGGGTGTTTCGACCGCAGCTGCAGCCGTATGCGTTAGGGAATGTGTATGCGGTTGGAGCTTCGATTCATCCAGGCGGTGGTGTTCCAATTGTCATGCAAGGAGCAAAATTGTTGGCAGATAATTTGCAATATGGTGTTAAAGAAAGGCATAATTACAAGCGAGGTGTTTAGTGATGACGGACTTAAACCAAGCATACGATCATTGCCGCGAAGTAATCGAAAAGCATTCCAAAACGTTCTCAAAAGCATTCGCTATGCTTCCCAAACAGCAGAAAAGAGCGGTTTGGGCGATTTATGCCTTTTGCCGTCGTGTCGATGATATCGTAGATGAAGGAATTAACCCAAAAACAGAACTCGAATCTTTCTCCCAACAATTTGATCATTTCATGGAAGGGAAGCTTGAACTCAAAGACCCTTCCTGGATCGCGCTCGATGATGTGTTCAGACATTTCTCTATCGATCCTGAGCCCTATTATGACATGATCAAAGGTCAACGCATGGACCTGTATCCGACCACCATCTGTACGAAAGAGGATTTATTAGATTATTGCTATCATGTAGCAAGTACCGTCGGTCTGATGCTTCTCCCTGTCATTGCTCCAGGAAAAGTCGCTGCTCTCCGCCAAGGAGCGATTGAACTCGGCTACGCCATGCAAATTACTAACATACTAAGAGATATAGGCGAAGACATGGAGATCGACCGTATTTACTTACCACAAGAAGTGATGGATCAGCATGGCTACACTTTTTTTGACCTGAAAAAGAAAAAGGTAAATCAAGCCTTTATCAGCATGTGGGAAGACTTGGCCGCCGATGCCGAAGCCTACTATGACAAGGCGATGAAAACATTACCTGAATACCCTTTGTATTCACGCACACCAGTAGGAGGCGCCGCCAAAATGTATCGGGCCATCCTTCCGACTGTAAGAAAAAACGGATATCAAGTGTTCAACCATCGCAATTACGTATCAGATCAAGAGAAGAAGCAGATCATTGCAGACATGCAGTGATGCTGCTTCTTTTTGTACGAGCGAATCACGCCTTCAGTGCGTGATTCGCACGCAAGAGCATCTTCATCGCACGCAAGAGCATCTTCATCGCACGTAAGAGCATCTTCATCGCACGCAAGAGCATCTTCATCGCACGCAAGAGCACCTTCATCGCACGCAAGAGCACCTTCATCGCACGCAAGAGCATCTTCATCGCACGCAAGAGCATCTTCATCGCGCGCAAGAGCATCTTCATCGCACGCAAGAGCATCTTCATCGCACGCAAGAGCATCTTCATCGCACGCAAGAGCATCTTCATCGCACGCAAGAGCGTCTTCATCGCACGCAAGAGCATCTTCATCGCGCGCAAGAGCATCTTCATCGCGCGCAAGAACCCACATCATGTATATTCCTGTCCATTCGTGCGAATACTTGTAGCAACAAAGAATCAGGAAAGGTAGAGTAGAATGGCAGAAAAATACTTGATCTATTACCAGGCCAAATCAGGCGTAGTGAAACAAGTCCCTGTATATGCTTCGCACAAAGAAAAAGCACGCGAAAGTCATTTGAAAAGTAACCCCCAAGCAAAAATCACGCATATTCGTCTTTTATAAACCAGCTTCTTTTATAAGAAAAGGCAGCGCCGGTCCGGCGGCTGTCTTTTTTTATGTGCCAAGCAATCCTGTCCGTAATGAAAGGCTGTTTTAATATGGAATGTGTGAACGTCGCCACCGCAAGTATAGGGTTTGGTGGTTACCAAATTGTTGGCGATAAAAAAATTCCTTATTCTGAACTTGAAGTCATTGATTACTACTTTGAAAAACAGTCATTATTTAAAAAGCCTATGTGAAACCTGGAGTCTAACTCCAGGTTTTTTATTTAGGCCGTTGATGATTTATGAGCCGTATTCCTGGTCTTCAGATGGTGGAGATATTGATCTTTAAACAGAAGTGGAGGAAGAGTCCTATTGCAAAATTTGTCATCAACTGGTAAAATTTTATGAAAATTAACAATATTACCAAAAAGGAGATGATGATCATGAAGTTGTACCTCTCCGTAGATATGGAGGGAATAACCGGTGTACCCGATTACACCTTTGTTGATTCTTCCCAGCACAATTATGAACGGGCGAGGAAGATCATGACAGAAGAAACGAACCATGTCATTGAAGCGGCATTTCAAAACCATGTAGAAGAAGTATTAGTCAATGACAGCCATTCGAAGATGAACAATTTACTGATCAATGAGATTCACCCGGATGCCTCATTAATCACTGGAAGTGTGAAGCCACTATCTATGATTCAAGGATTAGATGAATCCTATGCCGGAGCTATCTTTGTAGGGTACCATGCCAGGGCAGCTCAAAAAGGGGTTCTATCACACTCGATGACTTTCGGGGTTCGTAACTTCTACATAAATGACGTTGCCGTGGGGGAGCTTGGTTTTAATGCATATGTGGCCGGTTATTACGGTGTCCCTGTTTTGATGGTTGCCGGGGATGACTGTGCAGCGATGGAAGCAGAAGCCCTGATTCCAAATATCGTTACAGTACCAGTCAAAGAAACGATTTCTCGATCAGCGGTCAAAAGTTTAACACCGAAAAAGGCAGGAGAACTTCTGGAAAAACGAACGACGGAAGCGATACATAACCGAAATCGAGTAGAGCCGCTCGTACCTCCAGAAGATCCCACTCTAAGAATTGAATTTATGAATTATGGCCAGGCCGAATGGGCAAATCTCATGCCTGGTACGGAAATCGAACCAGATTCAACAACGGTAAGGTTTCAAGCCAAAAACATAGTGGAAGCATACCAAGCCATGCTTGTCATGACAGAGCTTGCCATGCAGACAACATCCAGCTAGGGGGACCAGTCGTGGCGAAATACATATTGAAACGTTTCATTTACATGATAGTTACTGTTTTTATCATAGCAACGCTCACGTTTTTCTTAATGAATTTACTACCGGGTTCACCGTTCAATGAAGAAAGGACAACCAACGAAGCCGTCCAGAGAAATTTAGAGGCCCATTACCATCTGGATGAACCGTTAGTTGTGCAATACGTCTTGTATTTAAAATCCATTGTGACGCTGGATTTCGGTCCTTCGATTAAACAACCGACAGAAACGGTCAATTCTTTATTAGGCAGAGGTTTTCCTATATCCGCTGAGTTAGGAATATGGACAATCCTCATTGCTTTAATTTCCGGAGTGGCCCTCGGTGTTTTTGCGGCATTGAAGCACAATGGAGTGATTGATTACATAGCGATGACCATTGCCGTACTGGGGATATCGATCCCTAACTTTGTATTAGCTACCCTGTTAATCCAGCAGTTAGCCGTCAACTTAGGTGTGCTCCCTGCTGCGACGTGGAGCAGCCCACAACATATGGTGCTCCCAATTGTTGCCCTTGCTACCGGCCCCATGGCCATTATTGCCCGTTTAACCAGGTCAAGCATGCTTGAAACGTTAACACAGGATTATATAAAAATGGCTAGGGCCAAAGGGCTTTCGCCAGCCAAAATCATTGTGAAGCACGCATTGAAGAATGCACTCATGCCTGTGGTCACCATTTTAGGTACCTTGCTTGCAGGGGTCTTGACAGGAACGTTCGTCATTGAAAAGATTTTTGCGATTCCGGGGATGGGCAAATATTTTGTTGAAGGCATAAACCAGCGCGACTATCCAGTCATTATGGGAACGACCGTTTTTTACAGTGCCTTTCTTGTATTGATGTTGTTCCTGGTGGATATCGCTTACGGAATTCTCGATCCTAGAATCAAGCTGCATAAAGAAGGGGGCAAGTAATGTGATTCCTGCGAAGAAACAGAATGAAGAAACGCCTCATTCATCGATTCCAGATGAATGGTTTAAACCGAAAGAGAAAAATACAGAAGATGCGGAATCCGTTGTTCGTCCTTCTCTTTCTTATTGGGAAGATGCCTGGAGAAGACTCCGGCAGAATAAATTAGCTATGTCAGGGCTCATTTTTCTTATCCTATTAGGCATCATGGCTGTCATCGGGCCTTGGATTTCCCCTCACGATGTGGATACTCAAAACCTGCCAAACCAGAACCAGGCACCATCGCTTACCCATTGGTTCGGTACAGATGAATTAGGACGGGATGTATTCACGAGGACGTGGTACGGGGCAAGAATCTCCTTGTTTGTAGGATTGATGGCCGCTTTGATCGACTTTTTCATAGGGGTCGCTTATGGAGGACTGTCAGGTTATAAAGGTGGTCGAACTGATAATATCATGATGCGGATCATCGAAATCCTTTATGGACTGCCCTACCTGCTTGTCGTCATTCTACTCCTCGTGGTCATGGGACCAAGTCTCTTAACCATTATCATAGCCTTAACGGTTACCGGCTGGGTTGGTATGGCACGAATTGTCAGAGGACAGGTCCTGCAGTTGAAACACAATGAATTTGTCATGGCTTCCCAGTCTTTCGGAGCGAAAACGAAGCGGATCATTCAAAAGAACCTGCTCCCGAATACGATGGGGCCGATTATTGTACAGATGACTCTTACTGTTCCAACAGCCATCTTTGCAGAAGCTTTTTTAAGCTTTTTGGGTTTAGGCATTCAGTCACCATTTGCAAGCTGGGGAATGATGGCCAATGATGCGCTGGGTGTCATCTTATCAGGGGACTGGTGGCGTCTTTTCTTTCCTGCATTCTTCATTTCAGCAACAATGTTCGCATTTAACGTGCTTGGAGATGGTCTCCAGGATGCGCTCGATCCTAAGCTCAGGAGGTAAACATCAATGGAAAAAATCTTGGACATCCGTGACCTGCATGTATCGTTCAAAACCTTCGGGGGAGAGGTACAGGCCGTGCGCGGCGTAAATTTAGAATTATATCGCGGGGAAACCCTTGCCATTGTCGGAGAATCCGGTTGTGGGAAGAGTGTCACAGCGAACAGCATCATGCGCCTTATTCCAACACCTCCAGGTGAGATCAAGGATGGATCCATTCTTTTCAAAGGACAGGATATGACTCAGCTTTCGGACAAGGAAGTAAGAAAAATTCGCGGTGTAGATATTTCGATGATTTTCCAGGATCCGATGACTGCCTTGAATCCGACCTTGACCGTTGGAGACCAGTTGACAGAGGGGCTGCGCCAACATCGTTCCATTTCAAGGAAAGAAGCGGATAAACAGGCGATGGAAATGCTTACCCTTGTCGGAATCCCCAACCCTGTCGAACGTATGAAGCAGTACCCTCACGAATTTAGTGGCGGCATGCGCCAGCGAATCGTGATTGCGATGGCACTGATCTGTGATCCTGAACTACTGATTGCCGATGAACCGACAACCGCTTTAGATGTCACCATCCAGGCTCAAATCCTTCAGCTGTTTCAGAAAATACAGAAACAGACCGGTGTTTCTATCATACTCATCACGCATGATTTAGGGGTTGTAGCTAAAATAGCCGATCGCATTGCGGTCATGTATGCCGGAAAAGTTATTGAAACAGGGACACGGAAAGAAATTTTTTACACCCCGCAGCACCCTTACACCAGGGGTCTGCTTCACTCTGTGCCCCGTTTGGATCAAAAGGGAGAAAAATTAATACCAATAGACGGAACACCTCCGGATTTGTTTTCACCACCGGAAGGGTGTCCATTTGCTGCCAGATGCCCAATGGCCATGGAAGTGTGCACAAAGGTTTATCCGTTTCATTCTAAGTTGAGCAGAACACATGACGTGGACTGTTGGCTGCAGGATGAGCGAGCAAAAAAATATATGGCATCAACCTATTAAATATATAGAGAGGAGAACGAGTATGAAAAAATGGTGGACAGTCTTTATGGGGGTTTTACTTGTCGCTGTATTAGCCGCATGTACAGCTTCGGAAAGTGCAGGAGAAAGTGATGAGGGTAGTTCTGAAGGAGAAAGTGACTCAGGAACAAAAACGCTATTACTGAATAACGGAGAGGAGCCGACCTCCTTCGATCCATCTCAAGGATTCGATGCGGTTTCCTGGAATGCGTTGAACAATTTGATGGAGGGTCTGACGCGTCTTGGCAAAGACCACACTCCAGAACCAGCAACTGCTGAGAAATGGGAAATTTCCGAAGATGGCAAGGAATATACGTTTTTCATCCGTGAAGATGCAAAGTGGTCGAACGGGGATGACGTGACGGCAGGGGACTACGAGTTTGCTTGGAAACGTCTTCTTGATCCTGAAACGGCTTCACCAGCAGCTTTCCTGGGTTATTTTATTGAAGGTGGAGAAGCCTTTAACAATGGAGAAGGATCAGCCGATGATGTGATGGTGGAAGCGGTCAGTGACAAAGAGTTAAAAGTGACATTAAGTGCACCGACAGGATATTTCTTAAATATCATTTCCAACCCGGCGTTTTTCCCAATCAATGAGTCTGTAGCAACAGAAAACCCAGAGTGGTTCGCGGAAGCAGACAGCTTTGTAGGAAACGGACCATTTGCATTGGCAGAATGGAAACATGATAGTGAAATGCTTATGAAAAAGAATGAAGAATATTGGGATCACGAGACTGTGAAGCTTGATGAAGTCCACTGGGCGATGGTGAATGATACCAATACGGAATACCAAATGTATGAAAGTGGGGAGCTTGACACTTCCAATATTCCGTCTGATATGGCGGAGCAGCTGTTAGACAGTGAAGAGGTGTCGATCCAGGACCAGGCAGGTACAGCCTTCTACCGTTTCAATGTAAATGAAGAGCCTTTCCAGAATAAGAAGATAAGAAAAGCACTCGCCATGAGTGTGAATCAACAGGAAATCGTCGATTATGTGACGAAAAATAAAGAAGAGCCTGCGTATGGTTTTGTCTCTTATGGATTTGAAAGTCCATCTGGGGAAGATTTCCGTGAACACAATGGAAATCTTGTAGAACCGAATGTAGAAGAAGCGAAACAGTTGCTTGAAGAAGGAATGGAGGAAGAAGGGTACGACGAACTTCCAGCCATCACCCTTTCCTATAACACGAGCGAGGACAACAAGAAAATTGCAGAAACCATCCAACAAATGTTCAAAGAAAATCTTGGCGTAGAAGTTACGCTGGAGAATGCGGAATGGAACGTCTTCCTCGAAGCGCAAAAAGCATTGGAACACCAGCTTTCCAGAAGTTCTTTCTTAGCTGACTATGCCGATCCAATCAACTTCCTTGAGAGTTTCACGACGGATTCTTCCATGAACCGTACAGGTTGGTCCAATGAAGAATACGATCAGCTGATCGCCGATGCTAAAAATGAAGCGGATGAAGAAAAGCGTTGGGAATTGATGTATGAAGCAGAGAAACTTCTTTTTGAAGAGATGCCGATCTTCCCTGTTCATTTCTATAACCAGGTCGTTCTTGAGAAAGACAACGTATCCGATATCGTTCGTCATCCTGTCGGTTACCTTGAATTGAAGTGGGCAGACAAACAATAGACTTTCTTTGAAAAGAGGCGATTCTTTCGCCTCTTTTCCTTCATTGGAGGAATATGAATATGATGAAGCCGGAACGGTTGAATCAGGGCGATACCGTTGGGGTTATAGCCCCGGCAAGTCCCCCGGACCTTAAAAACTTAGACAAAGGCATTTCTTTCCTGGAAAGCTTAGGTCTGAAAGTGAAACTAGGAGCCCATGTAAATAAAAAGCATGGCTATCTAGCAGGAAATGATCAACAGAGGTTGGAAGACTTCCATCACATGTTTCAAGATCCGGAAATTACGGCCATCTTTTGTGCTGGTGGGGGATATGGCACGGGACGGATTGTTGCGGATATTGATTATTCATCTATAAAAGAAAACCCTAAAATCTTTTGGGGCTATAGTGATATCACATGTTTACATACCGCTATTCGTCAGGAAACAGGACTCGTCACCTTTCACGGACCAATGCTTTGTTCGGATGTTGGAAAAGAAGACTTTGATGCGGAATCAGAAAAAATGTTTCACCAGTTGTTTGAGCCTGAGGGGATTCATTATAACGAGAACCTTTCTCCTTTAGAAGTCATTGGAGAAGGAGAAGCATCAGGAGAAGTAGTGGGTGGGAATTTATCCTTACTTGTAAATGCAATGGGCACACCTTACGAGATTGATACGAAGGGGAAATTACTTTTCCTTGAAGATGTCGGAGAAGAACCCTACCGTTTGGATTCATTTTTTAATCAATTGAAGCTTGCAGGTAAAATTGAAGATGCGGCTGGGATCATCCTCGGAGACTTTAGTGGAACGGAAACAGAGAAGACAAAAGAAACCCTATCCTTATCACAAGTTTATGAGGACTATTTTTCTCATCTGAATAAACCTGTGCTCGCAGGGTTTAAGATTGGTCACTGTCTGCCCCATTACAGCATTCCATTTGGAACAGACGCCGTATTATCAAGTCACAGGAAATCCCTAATGATACAGCCAGGTGTCGATTAAGAAAGGTGGAGGATCATGAGAATTCAGTCTATAGAAACTTATCCGATTGCGGTCCCTTTACACACCCCATTCAAAACGGCTTTACGTACGGTTACCGTAGCTGAGTCCATTTACGTAAAAGTGATTGGTGAGGATGGGACCGAAGGGTGGGGAGAAGCCCCGCCAACGGTTGTGATTACCGGAGAGAGTTTAACGAGTATCGATCATACGATAAAGAAAATCATCACACCTGTTCTGATCGGAAAGGACATCACGTATAGAGAGGATCTTTTTGAAAAGCTGCAGGGCTGCTGCATTGGGAATACAAGTGCTAAAGCTGCCGTGGATATAGCTTTACACGACCTCTTAGGAAAAATCTATCAACTCCCACTCTATCAATTGCTTGGTGGATCGAAGAGCGAGTTGGAAACCGATTATACGGTCAGTGTAAACGATCCGGAAGAAATGGCGGAAGACGCGGCCCGTTATGTCAGCAACGGATTTAAGGTCTTAAAGGTGAAAGTAGGTAAAGATACGATTGAAAAAGATATCGAACGGATTCAGAACATCCATAAGCGGGTAGGTGAGGGGGTTCGAATCAGGCTGGATGCGAATCAAGGGTGGTCACCGAAAGAAGCCATTTATGCCATCCGTAAAATGGAGGACCACCACCTTCCCATAGAATTGGTGGAACAGCCTGTTCATGCTCAGAACATAGAGGGGATGAAACAAGTCACCGACCATACTTATACACCAATCATGGCGGATGAGAGTGTGTTTGGTCCGACAGATGCCAGGCGGATATTAGAGACACGGAGCGCCGATTTAATCAATATCAAACTAATGAAATCCGGTGGTATTCATCGAGCTGTGAAAATCAACCATCTGGCTGAAGCCTATGGTGTGGAGTGCATGGTCGGCAGTATGATTGAGACTAAGCTTGGAATCACGGCAGCCGCTCATTTTGCAGCAAGTCAGAACAATGTAACGAGGGTAGACTTTGATGCCCCATTGATGCTTACGGATGACCCTATTGACGGCGGGGTCCAATATGACAAATCCATGCTTACATTTTCGAAAGGTTTCGGGCTGGGGATTGTCAATGTTAATACCGAACAAACCGTAAAAATATAAAGACATATCTATAGAAGGAGGTCAATGATGACACATACAAAAGAAAACAATGAGAAGAGAGTTGTGCGTGTACCTGTAGCGACTCTTTGGACAGCACCTGATTCTCCGAGGGAAGTCGATCAAACTTCGCTTACAGCATCAGCTTCTATGAGAGACTGGCTGAAGGTTTTGGATGACGATCAAAAACGCGAACTGTGTGATGAGAACCTTGTCCAATCACAACTGCTGATAGGCGAAGAAGTCTGGGTAGATGAGTGGGTAGGTGACTGGGCAAAAGTCGTGGTGCCGTCCCAGCCTTCCAAAAAAGACAAACGAGGGTATCCTGGGTATATTCCTATAAGTCAGCTGGTCAAAACAGATGAAGCCGACTGGAATTCAAACGAGCGGGCGGTTGTACATAAGAAACAAGCATGGCTTTACAATGGTGCAGAAGAACCGCTCGTGGAAGTGAGTTATTTAACGTCCCTTCCTGTCATAGAGGAAAAAGATACGTTCGTAAAAGTTCTTTACCCGGATGGTGTTGGGTATTTTGCTTCAGAAGACGTGGCCGTACAAACGAAGCATGAAACAAAAGCAAAAGGCAGCGGAGAGGACCTTATTCGGTCAGGAGAAGCCTTTGTCGGTCTTCCTTATTTTTGGGGAGGGATGAGTGCTTTCGGATACGACTGCTCCGGCTTTGCTTACAACATGCACAAGGCTTTTCATTACGAGATTCCAAGAGATGCGACAGACCAGGCCAAAAGTGGAACGAACGTAGCCTTGGATGATCTGCAAGCGGGGGATCTCCTGTTCTTCGCTTACGAAGAAGGACAAGGGCGCATTCACCACGTCGGCTTTTATTATGGAGAAAACAAGATGCTTCATTCTCCGAACGTTGGAAAGAGTATTGAAATTATTGATTTGGAAGGAACCGTGTACGAAAAAGAACTATGTGTCGCAAGAAGATACTGGAGCGAGACGGAGGAACCCTCATGAGCCTGCAAAAGACACTTGAAGTGAAAGATCTTAAAAAACATTTCAAAATGGGAAAAGGAAAATCATTGAAAGCTGTGGATGGTGTCAGCTTTGACTTGTACAAAGGGGAGACGCTCGGACTTGTCGGAGAGTCCGGCTGCGGGAAGTCGACAACAGGGCGCACGATCATGAACCTTTATGAAAAAACAAGTGGAGAAGTTATTTATGAAGGGAAAAGTGTTCATGATCGTACACCGAAAGAACAATTTCTTTTAAAACGCCAAATGCAAATGATCTTTCAAGACCCTTATGCATCATTAAACCCACGTTCAACCGTAGCAGAGATCATCTTTGAACCAATGGAGATCCACGAACTCTTTTCTTCTAATAAGGAAAGGATGGAGCGTGTCTACGAACTGCTTGAAGAAGTCGGTTTAAATCGCGATCACGCCAACCGGTATCCTCACGAATTCAGTGGTGGTCAACGCCAGCGGATTGGAATTGCCCGCGCACTGGCCCTTGATCCGGACATCATTATCGCTGATGAACCGATTTCTGCCTTGGATGTTTCTGTACAAGCACAAGTGGTAAACTTGCTGGAGCGGCTTCAAGAAGAAAAAGGATTGACGTATTTGTTCATTGCCCATGACCTTTCCATGGTGCAGCACATATCAGATCGAATTGGTGTCATGTATCTCGGTCACTTGGTAGAGTTAACAAGCAGTGACCGGTTGTATGATGCCCCTCTCCATCCCTATACTCAAGCGCTTCTTTCAGCCATTCCCATTCCGGATCCGGATATTGAGGATGAACGGGAACAAGTCATTATCGAAGGAGAAATACCAAGCCCGATCGACCCTCCGAGTGGTTGTGTATTCCGGACACGCTGTCCTTTTGCGATGGATGTGTGCAGTGAGAAAGCTCCTGTCTGGCAGGAAGCGGAAGAAGGCCATCAAGTCGCTTGTCACTTGTACGATGATACAGTGGTCGACTCGGCTGAAAGAAAAAAGAAGCGAGAACAAATGAAAGTGACTATTCGTTAAATCTGAACCTTGCCTCTAAAAAGCATCCTACACTATTCAAAATGGATGAAACTTTATCTTGGATGAATTAAAAAGAGGAAAGCATAGCAGTGACGTTATGCTTTCCTCTTTTTTTATTTTTTACGGTCGTGCAGGCGATCTTCTTCTTCCGTTTCCAGCATGCCATAATCGCCATTCATCGCCTGTTCATCCTGATCGACACCAAGATCATTGGTTACGGGGTTGATCGTACGTTTTTCTTCTTTTCGCGGTTTGTTGCGTTTGTTCTTCTCCATTCTGCACACCTCCCTTTTTAGCTTGGCTGAAAAGGGGAGGAGTATGCAGGAGGTTACTCGATATGGACAATTTTTCCGAGAATTTGGTTGGCGACGTTCTGTCCGCTCAACACGACCATCGGAGACCCGCCGCCGGGGTGTGTACTTCCGCCGCAAAACCAGAGACCACTCAGATCCTGGGATTTGTTAAACGGCCTCATGAATGCCTGGGATCTCGTGTTGGAGGATGGTCCGTATAATGATCCGCGATAGGCCCCAAAATGCCTCTGTATGTCTTCGGGATCCCAAACTTTTTCGACTTGGATATGATCTTTGATGGGAACGCCTGCGTGCTGAAGTCGATCATAAATATGGTCTTTGTAGGCCTGTTTATCATACCCGCCTTTTTCATTAAGAGCGGGGGCGTTGACGAGGATGAAACAGTTATCTCCTTGAGTCGAGACGGAATAATCCGATTTGGATGAAGTACAAATGTAAATAGTGGGGTCGTCTGCGTAATAGCCGTTTTTTAACACATTGAATTCCTTTTTATAGTCGCTTGAGAAAAATAAATGATGATGCTTTAAGCGGCTGATTTTGGTATCAAGTCCTGCCATGATGACAAAAGCGGAAATGGAAGGATCGTAACCTTTCAGTTTTCGATTGGTCATCCTGCGTCTCGCTTCTGGATCAATCAATTCGGGAACAGCCTGAATGAGGTCGCCGTTCATGATTACATGATCCGCCTCGTAGCGTTCCCCATCATCCGTTTCCACACCCGTCACTTTTTGATTTTCGTGGAGGATCTTTGTTACTTTGGTTCCGCTGTATAACCGAACCCCGACGTTCTCCGCAGCTTTAACGAACCGGTCCGCAATCCTCGTGTTGCCTCCACGAACAAAGTAAACCCCATCATTCCACTCAAGATGAGCGATCATACTGAACGTGGCTGGTGCTTGATAAGGGTTGGAGCCGATGTAGGTGGAATACCGGTTCAATGCCTGGATGATCTTCGGATTTGAAAAGTACCGCCTGAAAAAGTGATCCATCGATTCGAGAGGACGTACCTTCGTCATACTTTTCGCGAGGGAGGGGGAAAGGTAGTCGCTCCAACCATTGAAGGTCCTGTGTAAAAAGTGCTTGTGTGATAGGTGGTACAAGCGTTCGATTTCTACTAGAAAGTCTTCATACATCACATGCCCTTTGGGATCCAGCTTTTCTAGCTGCTTCTGCATATAGGTTTGATCTGTAGAAAAATCAAAAGTCGTCCCGTCGTGGAACTCATTTCTCGTGTGGGTAACAATTTTTGCAAAAGGAAGTTCCTCCCGTGGGTCAAGGCCCCCTTGTCGGATGACATCCTGAAACACTTCAGGCATCGTAATTGTATTAGGTCCAAAGTCAAAATGAAATCCAGCTTCATCGACGCTCATCATTTTCCCGCCAAAATGCTCGTTTTTTTCGAACAGCCTCACATCAGCTCCTTGCTTGGCGAGGGTGACCGCAGCTGATAAGCCGCCGAGGCCTCCCCCGATGATGGCTACTTTCATTGATAGAACCTCCCTTTCCATTGATATTTTTCCCCTCGTTTATGGACGAACATCGACGCCATCATGATTGCAATCAGCAGCACAACAGACAATGGAAGCAGGAAGGATAGCCATAGCGGATGCCCCGTCCGTGCGTCCACATACATCTTGAATGCAACCGTCAACAGGTAAGGAAGAAAAAAGGCAGAATCTCCGGCGACAAGTCCAACTACCGCGAGGACGGCGGGGGATAAGAAAACGACCGCATAAAACAAGGTCAAAAACACGACCATGCCAGGAGAACGTCCGATGCCTGTGTACACATTCTTTTTAAAGCCTTCCCACGTCTCTTGTCCTGAATCGTACATGTAGGAAAGAACAGATTCTGTAATATTGGCGAGAATCATCTTATAGCCGTGTTTTTTTACCTCTCTCGCAATATGTACGTCTTCAACGAGAGAGCTTTTGACGGAAGCATGACCTCCGATCGCTTCATACGCATTTTTCTCAATCATAATAAAAATTCCGCACGCGGCCGTGAACATCGGCTTCGTCGTCCGGTTGGCGACAAATAGAGGGAGGTGGAGCAGGACGACCATATGTTGAAGCGGGACGAGCATATGACTTAGAAAGTTGGCATTCGGATAATTCGGAAACCCGCTTAACATGCTCGCCTTTTTCTGCTGCATCATTGCGAGCGTTTGTTGAATAACGCCAGGAGCTACACGCGCATCAGCATCGAGGAATAAATAGTACTCACCGTTGGCTGCATGCGAAAGCTGGTGACAGGCATGAACTTTTCCGTTCCAACCTTCAGGAAGCTCTTTTCCCTGAATCACTGTAAAACGCTCATCATCAACGACCCGTTCGTTGAGCCTATCCAGCGTGCCATCTTCCGAATGATCATCAAGCAGAATCACTTCCAAGTCGGGATAAGTAAGCGAACGCAGCGACCGTATCAATCCTTCTACATTGTCTGCTTCGTTTCTTAACGGTACGAGTAGTGAAACGGACGGCTTTTCTTCAAGCTCTCTTTTCGCAGATAAAGGGTAGAGGAAGAGGCTGTTGAAAATGGTCCACACATTCAAAACGATCGTGATGATGAATAGAATAAAAAACAGCGACATGACGATTCCCCCTTTCCATTACAACTTTTTAAAGGAATGCAGATTTTCTTCGATGACGTCTTGGCGTAATTCATCCAGCTGTTTGGTAGCCGCATTTTCAAAATACCGCGTCATTTCTTTTCTAGGTAGATTCACGTACTCCTCTTTGGGAAGAGCTTCTCCCAATCGTATGTAGGCATTCGGTTTTTTTGTATGCTCCAGCGCATAGTATAGGGAAACAGGAACGACCTTGATGTCCGGACATTGCTGAGTAAGGTAACTGATTCCAGAAAAAAATTCGAGCGGTCTTTTCTCGAGCGGCTGCTCATTTCCTTGAGGGAAAATCCACACCGTTTTGCCTTGTTCAAGCAAATGCTTGCTGTAACGTAAGGATTGCACCAGGTGTCGGCGAACCTCACCGTTCACCGAATAAGCACCAATCCTCCGAAAAAAAGGAAAGCGGCGTATGCCCTCTTCATGCATCATGCCATATCCGTCTGATTTCACAAGATGATCGTTGATATAAAAGATAAAAAGCGGATCCCACCATGTCGAGTGATTGATAAGAAACAAGGTCTTCTCATCAGGTACGGTAGAAGGGTGCTGGATTTGGATGTTGTTGAAATGATAGTTTAAAAACAGCCGATTGAAGCGGGTGAACCCCCACTGTATCCATGATGTTTTACTTGCGGGTAGAAACATATGATCTCCTCCAAAAGTACAAGCCATACCATAAGATTGTAAGAGCACTCACGAACACAATCGCTCCATACAACCGGCCGGTGAACGCGATGCAGAGAAACAGGAATATGATCAGACCGAACGTAAGAACCATCCTTCCAGGCCAGGGATGAACGTTTTTTTCTTCCGTGTTTCGATAAATGAACAGGAAAATCAGGTGAAACAGTGCAGCCAAAACAAACCAGCCAAAGAAGTTAGAAAACGGGATATCGTAATAAAAGCCTGGATCTTCCCAAATCCAATATTCCTTCACTTTGAAAGATACCGGATCGAGGATGAGATCCATCGTCACCGCTGCAAGCGCACCTGTTAAAACGAAAATGAACCGGCTGGCCCAGAGGTTCCATCCGCTCGATAATACACGGGCCAGTTCATGAGAGCAGCCGATGATTAAAAGCCAGGCGAAACCGATCGTAATCGGTGTGTCCGCAATTTTTAATCCGAAGTTTTCTGTGTAATGATAGGCCCCGAATAAGAAATTGTATTTTACTCCTAAGTGTTCCACATAAATACTGACCACAATGATAATCAAGCTGTAAATGAAACCGCGCCAAACACCGTACATTTTTGAAAAATAAATCCCTGCAACGACCCCTGCGGTAATTAAAAAGACGCTGTTCGCCCATTCGAGCCAAGGCGGAAGCAAGTCAAACGTCACTAAAAAAACACCGCAGATGTACCAAAAAATAAAAAAACGGAAAATATAAGTAGTCATAGAGCACCTCTCTCATTTTACGGTCCTCAAAAGAGTTATGTATAAAATCATCATACCTCATCCGGAAGTAAAATAAACGAAAAAAGCCCTATGCGCAATCCATAGGGCTTGATGAATTATTGATGAGCAAGTCTTCCTCTTCCAAGGGGAAGTTTTGTTCCTTGTTTTTTGAGCATTGGCATGACCCAGCGGTCTAATCCATAGCGTCCGGCATTGGCTCCGGCAACAAGGAGGAAGATGGTGAGCAGAACCATTTGCGGGTTCGTGCTGACCGTTCCGCTGAATAAGAAAGCGAAGTTCATGAGAATGCCACCGAAAGCAGCTACGTTTGTGAATAATCCTAGGATAAGTGCGATGCCGACGAGAACTTCTCCCCACATGACGATGAAAGCGAAAAACTCATGGTTCGGAAGAGCAAATTGTTCGAGGAAGGCGGCCCACCAACCCTGGACAGCCGGGTGCGCGCCTTCTGCCTTCGCAATCGCTCCATTCAGAAAACCACTCACTTCAAATCCACCCGTGATTTTACCAATTCCAGCAGTCAGCCAGGCATACCCTAGATACACACGGAAGACGGTCAGGATCATCGCTACAACCTTGTTGTTTCGTAACAGTTCATTCAACATGTAACTCACTCCTTATTATACTTTGTTCACCATTTCACATGATGCTGTGTAAGAAGATCTCTTTCTTACAATTTAAGTATATACGGAGAAGGAAAGGATATCCACACTTTGTTCAACACTTCACAATCTGTTCAATTTTTTATGGCAGAATTGTGAAAAAGCTTGTGTTTCCCTTTCCTTTTAAGGGTAGGATAAAAATATATGTTGAATAGGAAACATGCAAAGCAAACGCTTAAAATATTTGCTATGATAGAGAAGAAAGAGGGGTGGAACATAGATGGAAATTATCATGTTTTTTGTCAGTCTAATTGTATTATTAGGACTCATAGGTTTAACGATTTTTGATAACGGTTGATACTTAATGAAGACAAGCGTCCGGGGAAGGATCCACATCAGGCTCCTTCCCCGGACGCTTTTTTATGTTCATTAATATAAGCTCCCTATTCTTGAAGACTCAGTTTCGAGACTTTTGTTGAGTGGATGGGGGCTGCGGGGAATGACTCGCTTTCCGCGGGAGCGCGGTGAGCCTCCTCGGACTGCGTCCTGTGGGGTCTCACCAAGCACTTTTTTCCCGCAGGAGTCTCGCCATTCCCCTCCGCCCACTTGCCGGAAGAGATTCTCGAAACTACCTCCCAGTAATAGGAGCTTTTATGGTTGAGAATCCTATATCGGCGCGGGTTAAGGAGGGTTTTACACAGAACTAGGCAGGGTGCTTTAAGAGCGATTTCGAGAACCTCATATGGTAAAGGGGCGGAGGGAAACGGTGAGACTCCTGTGGGAAGTGCGTGGTAGATGAGACCCCGCAGAGCGTTAGCTCGAGGAGGCTCATCACTCGCCCACGGAAAGCGAACCTTTTCCCGGAGCCCTAAACTCCCACAAACGTCTCGAAATCAAGTCTTCAACAATACTGCCATATTCTTTAATAAGTATTTTTATCGGCAACATTTAATAGAGTCCTGAAAAATAAAAAAAGTACCAGCGACACTTTTTCTTTATCTCCTTCGATTATAGAAGTGAGAGGAGGTGAAGCAGATGGCCGTAAATACTTTGAAGGTAGACAGTCGCTTACAGCTAGTCTTTTCAACAGGAACTGATGAAGACGGAAACATGATTCTGAAACGTAAATCATTCAACAACATTAAAACAGATGCTACAGATGAACAAATGCATGAAGTATCTGTCGCTCTATCCCCATTGCAGCAGCACATTCTTGTCGATATCGCCCGTGATGACCGCTCAGTTTTGACTGAATCTTAATTTGAAAAGGAGGAGAATACATGAAAAAGCTGGAGCTTAAGTTCTTGAATGAAGAAGGAAAAACAGTCACCATCAGCCTGGACGACCCGGTAGAACCTGTCGATCCTGCGCAGGTCAATGCAGCAATGGATGCCATCCTGACCCAAGGCTGCTTCTATTCCAACGGGGGAGACCTTGTTGAGAAGAAAGAAGCACGTATTGTCGAACGCAACGTCTTTGAGATCTCATTCTAAAAAACGAAAGAGCCGCTAACCATCATTAGCGGCTCTTTTTAGCAAAACCCATCATTATGAGTTAATCAAGTATATGGCAGGATTGTTGATGACTTAGTTTCGAGACTTTTGTGTGAGGTGGATCGGGGCTGCGGGGGATGAGTCGCTTTCCGTGGGAGCGCGGTGAGCCTCCTCGGACTGCGTCCTGTGGGGTCTCACCAAGCACTTTTTTCCCACAGGAGTCTCCCCATCCCCCTCCGCCCCTTGCTAAATAAGTGTCTCGAAACTACTTCTGGAAGCATCTGCTTTCGCTCACAGCGAAAGTAGAGGGATATAGACTTCCATGCTTGGATGTAAGACGTCACATCTTAGTATAGGGGATCGTTTCTTTCATACACCGAATGGGGGGGGTTGGGAAGCTGCGAGACTCCCGTGGGAGAAGGAGATAGACGAGATCCCGCAGGACGTAGTCCGAGGAAGCTCGGCACTCCCCCATAGGAAAGCGAGTAGCTTCCCAACCACCCCTGACTGCCAATTTGGCAAACGAACCCCGGTTATCTCAAAACTAGGTCTTCCACAATAGGGATCTTATATTAAAATTTAGGGGAGAGGTGAATGGAATGGGGATTGATGCATGGATTTCAATATTAGCGGATGTTGGTTTCCCTGTAGCGGTGACGTTTTACTTGTTACACCGTGTGGAAGGGAAGCTGGATCAACTGATTGAAACGTTACATCAGCTGCCAGAAAAAATAGTCACGACTAAATGAATGCACAGCTTTTCTAGCCCACAAACCTGAGGACATAAAACGACCCGCCGGATGACTGGCGGGTCGTTTGTGTGTTTATTTCGTTAAGCCCCATTCATTGAATGGATAAATGATCAACTCCGTACGTCCGATGATTTCTTCTTCTTCGACAAAGCCAAGTCCATTCCGGCTGTCCTTACTTATGGAACGGTTGTCTCCCATGACGAAATACTTTCCTTTTGGAACTTCGATTGGTCCAAAATCTCTAGTCGAGGACGCTGCCTCTTCCGTCAAGTATTCCTGCGTCTGCTCTTCACCGTTTACATACAGTTCATGATCACGGATCTCCACCGTATCTCCCGGCTGGCCGATGACTCGTTTAACATAACTTTTTACTGGTCTCTCAATGATGACGATATCCCCGCGTTCGGGTTCATCTACATAATATATGATCTTATTGAACATGACGCGTTCCCCGTTTTTGAGTGTCGGGTCCATACTTGCCCCTTCAACAATCGATGTGGCGAAGAAAAATGTTCGTAATATAAATGCGAGTGTAATGGCGACAGCAATGGCTTTCAACCATTCCAACCATTCTTTTTTAGATTGCTCAGACAAACTCATCTTCCTTTCTAGATGAACATAGAATATCTCATCCTTAATTTTACCACATCGTTACGGAAAGAAAAGGTGCGGGGAAAGGCTTTTACGAAATTGTAAACTCTTTTCCAGCCTTTATCTTATTTTATCACCCTCTGTCGAAATTTTAGAACCTTTACCGATAGTCTTTACAAAAGTATAGAAAATTGAGATAATTTTTTTCGTGCAAGAATGGATGCGAACACACATTCTTTTCATTTTAGGATAAAAGGTGTACAATAATAGGGAAGAAAAGTCAGGAGGTAGTCGATGGTGCAAGTGGCCGACAAAGATCCTCGTATTGCTGAATTAGAGTACTTGCGGAAAAAAATGACGAAAGTGGCGTTTGAGAAAGGGTTGTCAAGCCCGGAGTCTGTCAAAATCAGTCAACAACTCGATGCCCTTTTGAATGAAGTACAAAAAAATAAGTCGAATTAAAAGAACTCATGGGGCCTGCATCCATGAGTTCTTTCATGTCTGAAAAAGCTTTGTGGCAGGAAGGGAGCGTCACTTCCCCGTACATGAATAACTACGTTAATCTCCTTTTGAAATAAAGTCTTGCAGGCGCTGGAGTCCTTCTTCCAATGTATCCATGCTGTAGGCATAGGATAGGCGCATATAGCCTTTCCCATATTCTGAAAAGGCGTCCCCTGGAACGAGTGCGACTCCTGCTTCTTCGACGAGCTGCACGGCACGCTCGAACGTTGTCTTTCCATTCAACGGAAAGTTTAAGAAAACGTAAAAGGCCCCATTAGGCTCAGCAAATGGAATGTTCATTTCTTTGAGGCGTCTGACGACGAACGCTCTTCTTTCTTTATAAGCATCACGCATCGATTCGGCGTCTTTTTTCCCGTTGGTCAAAGCTTCAAGAGCTGCATGCTGGCTGATCGAAGTCGCACATGACACGTTGTATTGATGGACTTTCAATAGGTGACGGCTCAGCCAGGAAGGGGCGAGCAGGTAGCCGATCCTCCAGCCGGTCATACTATGGGATTTCGATACACCGTTAATAACGATCACCTGGTCGCGAACATCGGGAAAGCTTGCAATCGATGTGTGGGGACGATCATATACAAGTTCACTGTAAATTTCATCGGCTAATAAAAAGAGTTGATGCTCCTTAATTATCTCTGCAATCCCACGCAGCTCTTCTTCCGTCAAAGAAACCCCCGTTGGATTGGAAGGATACGGTAAAATAACAGCCTTCGTTTTCGTAGTGATGTTTTCTTTAATCATTTCTCCCGTCAACTTGAATCCGTCCTGACTAGTATCGATGAACACAGGGGTGCCGCCAGCTAAGCGGATCAGCGGCTCATATCCTGGATAAACGGGACCTGGCAACAGCACTTCATCCCCGGGCTGGATGATAGTTCGAAGGGTAATATCAAGCGCCTGGGAAGCACCGATCGTGACGATGATTTCTTCTTCCGCTTCATAATGGAGACCGTAGGATTGTTTCACGTGCTGCTGGATCGCTTTTCTGAGGGGCAGCATCCCGGCATTATGGGTGTAACTGGTTTGATTATCTCTAATGGCCTGGATCCCTGCTTCTTTCACTTGCGGAGGTGTTGGGAAATCAGGCTGTCCAATGGTCAATGAAATCACGTCTTCATAGTGGGAGACCATGTTGAAAAAACGTCGGATGCCCGATATTTCAATCTGTTTCACTTTTGGGTTAATGAAGTGTTCCAATGCGTATTCTCCTTCTTTACATAAAGTTAACAAAATGTTCAAACAATTATCACGTTAAATTTGTTGAATTTTGTTATAATTTAAAATAAGCCTATGAAAGGAGTTGTATAATGAGAAGCCATAAACGAATTTCCTTTGAAGACTTAGTGGATCGTAACAAGCGACAATTGTTGAACGATCAGGAAGCAATCGAAAAAATCGAACGTCAAATAGATGAAAAACATACAAGAAAAAACGATTCCGATGCTTATGTAAACTGATGATATCACACCAAAAAGCAACCGCATAGATTGGGTTGCTTTTTTACTTTTCCGATGGGACATGGCAAAATATAGATATAGGTACCAAATGTGAAAAGGAAGGGGTTTGATCTATGGATGATGTCGGTTTAGTTCTTGAAGGCGGAGGGATGCGAGGCGCATACACAGCAGGCGTGCTTGATTTTTTCCTTGATGAAGAGATTCACATCCCTTATGTTGTCGGTGCATCTGCAGGGGCATGTAATGGCAGCTCTTATGTTGCGAGACAGCGGGGGAGAAACTATGAGGTGATTGTCGAGTACGGGGCGCATCCCGAATACATATCGTACAAACGGATGATTACGAAACGGCAGTTGTTTGGAATGGATTTCATATTTGATAAGCTTCCTAACAAGCTTGTTCCATTCGATTATGATACGTTTCTTCAACAAAAAACACGTTTTGTCGTGGGAACCACTGATATGAAAACAGGAGAACCTGTCTTTTATGACCGTTTCCCTGACAGGGAGAGTCTGTTGAAAGTCATACGCGCCTCGAGTTCGTTGCCGATGGTCGCCCCAAGTATTCAGTATGATGGACGTGAATTGATGGATGGCGGCATTGCCGACCCCATACCGATGCAGGCTTCGAAAAGGGATGGAAACAAAAAACATATTGTCGTGCTTACACGAAACGATGGATACATCAAAGGCAGAATGAAGGGCGGCTGGTACTTCAACCGAAAGTACAGGCAGTTCCCGCTCTTTGCAAAAGCTTTACTTGAAAGGCACGTTCGTTATAATCAGCAGCTGCAAAAAGTGAGGGAAGCGGAACAAAACGGAGAGGCGTTCGTCATCCGTCCATTAAAACCTTTGAAAGTAAGCCGGATCGAACGGAACCGTGACCGTCTGCACGACTTGTATGCTCAAGGATATGAAGAAGCTGAGTCTCATGCCTCTAGACTGGAAAAGTTTTTGCAAGTGAGTGGATGATCTGTGGTTTGAACGGGAAGCGGGGGAGATGCTGATCCGCCTTTCAGTGGTTACACTGCTCCCCACTATTACCATCCTTCTCAGATGAAGGGAAGGAAAGACAAGCGCCCTTTTGGCTGGGTGCTTGCCCTTGTTATCTTTTCTGCGCTATCCGTTGGCTGGACACTTCAATCCCTGAAATCACGCTCCACTGAAGATGAACCACAGTCCATGGCTTTAGCTGCGGTGTCGCTTCAATTAGGGAGCGCTGCATTTATTTGGCACGCATCCATCCATTGCTCAATCATAGGGATGGGCTTTTTAAAGAAACGGAGGAGAGATGATGAACCAGGCTGCTGAATTTTGTGAAGCCGTAACTACAGTGTTTGAAGAACATAGAAATGAAGAAAATCGAATTCCAATGGAGAACTATATGAAGAACCACTATCCATTTTTCGGAATTAAAGCCCCTGAGCGGAAACAAATCCTCGCACCATTGCTGAAAAAATACAAAGAAATCACGGAACAGGAGCGTTTGGAGGCAGCGGTTCTGCTTTTTGAAAAGCCGGAAAGGGAATGTCACTATGCCGCTCTCGCTTTTCTTGAAAAGGGGATTAAGAAAGCTCCAGAACACAGTATTGATACATACAAACAATTGCTTATGACGAAACCGTGGTGGGACACGGTCGACATGATTGCATCCACTTTGTGCGGCGGATATTTCTTCCGATACGAAGACAAGCTCCGCCCTTTTACAGAGGAGTGGAGAGAGTCGGATCACCTATGGGTACGTCGCTCGAGCGTCCTCCATCAGTTGAAATATAAAGAAAAGACAGATGGACTCCTTCTTTTCGAAACGATTGATAGCCTCAAGCACGAAAAAGAATTTTTTATTGAAAAAGCGATCGGCTGGGCGCTCCGCGAATACAGCAAAACCGATGCACGCGCTGTTATAGATTACCTCAAGCGGGAAGAGGTTCGTCCTTTGAGCCGCCGGGAAGGATTGAAGTGGTTGAAAAGCAAACATCCAGAGCTTTTAGAGGGGTGAAGTTTATTCCTTTCTATCCTTGTTCATAATGGTAAAAAAAGAACAAGGAGCGGTAGAAGATGAATATTATGGATTGGTTCGATCCATCGTTTTTAGAAGAGACCATTAGCTGGCTTGATCACGATCTATTGGATGTTTTCGGTCTGGAGCCGGAGTATGTTCAATTCTCACTCGTCTTTCTGTTCATGCTGTCCCTCATGTGGGTCGTCAAACCGGTCATCGAATGGATGATGCTGAATCATTGGAAGACCCTGTCAAGCTACGTGACAAGCACTCTTCTAGCCCTCGTATTCCTTCAGCTTGTCGATCGTTACGCCATGTCCGATACGACCTCAACCCTGCCCGCTTCTTATTGGTCGGTCTGCCTGCTCGCGATCAGCAGCTTCGGGTTAGTGTATGTAACCGTAACATGGATGCGTAAACTTTATGCGCGCTTATCGAAACGAAGCAAAAGAAAAGCAGCCTGATTTTGAAACCTTCTCTTTTCTTGATCGTAGAATAAGTTAGAAACGGGAGTAGAGGAGGAACATCATGGAAATCGGCATCTTTTTTCTCACTTTCCTGATCTTCGGGGTCGGGTTGTTAGTATTAAATATTATTACGAGTGTATGGGCGTATCGCGATTCTGTCCGCAAAGGCAGAAGTTCCGCCTACAGCCTCGTCGTCCTTATCGCAACATTATTCTTCCCCTTAGTCGGGTTAATTGTTTATCTCATTATACGAAATGACTAAAAAAAGAGCGGGCCCCCGCTCTTTTTTTGTGCTCTTCGTTATTAAAGTATATGGCAGTATTGTTGAAGACTTGATTTCGAGACGTTTGTGGGAGTTTAGGGCTCCGGGAAAAGGTTCGCTTTCCGTGGGCGAGTGATGAGCCTCCTCGAGCTAACGCTCTGCGGGGTCTCATCTACCACGCACTTCCCACAGGAGTCTCACCGTTTCCCTCCGCCCCTTTACCATATGAGGTTCTCGAAATCGCTCTTAAAGCACCCTGCCTAGTTCTGTGTAAAACCCTCCTTAACCCGCGCCGATATAGGATTCTTAACCATAAAAGCTTCTATTACTGGGAGGTAGTTTCGAGAATCTCTTCCGGCAAGTGGGCGGAGGGGAATGGCGAGACTCCTGCGGGAAAAAAGTGCTTGGTGAGACCCCACAGGACGCAGTCCGAGGAGGCTCACCGCGCTCCCGCGGAAAGCGAGTCATTCCCCGCAGCCCCCATCCACTCAACAAAAGTCTCGAAACTGAGTCTTCCAGAAAAGGGAGCTTTTATGGAACAAATGAGAGGTTTTAGTAATCGAGGACAACTGCTTTATATTTAACCTTTGATAGACGATATAAAGAGTGGATTCTATCAAAGGAAGGACGATGCTTCATGAAGCAGGATCAAGGCATATTACTCGAAAGTGGAACGAACGAATTGGAAATCGTCGAATTCGGAATCGGCAACAACCGTTTTGGCATAAACGTCATAAAAGTAAAAGAAATCCTGAACCCTCACCCCGTCACAAAAATCCCTCATTCACATAAATCGGTGGAAGGGATTATCGAAATTCGTGGGGAAGTGGTCCCTGTTGTAGATGTAGCCCATGCCCTCGGGTTTTCACCATCCGAAAATCCGAAGCAGGATAAATTTATTCTGGCGGAATTCAATAAAACAAAAATCGTTTTCCATGTGCATACCGTTACACAGATTCACCGTATCTCGTGGGAACAGATAGAAAAACCGAATAAGATGTATCAGGGGCTGGAAACGCAAATTACCGGTGTAATCAAAATGGATGAAGACATGCTTTTGCTGCTTGATTTTGAAAAGGTAGTCGCTGATATCAATCCTGAATCCAGTATTAACGCGGAGCAGCTGCGCGAACTAGGCCAAAGGGAACGTTCACAAAAGAAAATAATGATCGCTGAAGATTCCGGCATGCTTCGTGCCATGCTACAGGAAACGTTAAGTGAAGCTGGATATGAAAATACGATCTCTTTTGAGGATGGAAAAGAAGCCTACGAACATCTGGAAGATTTATTGGATGAAGGGAAAACGATCGAAGAGGAATATCAGCTGATCATCACTGATATCGAAATGCCGCGTATGGACGGCCACCACTTTACTCGTTTGTTGAAGGGGCATAGTGACTTAAGCAAACTCCCAGTCGTCATTTTCTCCTCACTGATTACGGATGACCTTCGTCACAAAGGGGAAATCGTAGGAGCCGATGCCCAAGTTTCCAAACCGGAAATCGTAGAACTCGTAAAAATCATCGATCATCACATCCTCTAAAAAAAGCAGGCTCCATTAATGAACGTCTGTCTTTGTTATTAAAGTAAATGGCAGGATTGTGGAAGACTCAGTTTCGACATGTTCTCGGGGTTCGTTGCCATGTTGAGCGTCAGGGGTGGCTGGGAAGCTACTCGCTTTCCTGTGGGGGAGTGGCAAGCTTCCTCGGACTACGTCCTGCGGGATCTCGCCTATCTCCTTCTCCCACGGGAGTCTCGCAGCTTCCCAACCACCCCATTCCATGAAGATGAGAAACGAACCCCTTTACTATGGGAAGGTGCCGTCCATTATTCTGGTGTTATAAGCATAAAGCGCACTATGTCAAGCTTTTCGCATGTAATTACCATATGCATAAAAGCAGCTTATTCCGGATATGGTTTCGAGACACTTATATGGCAACGGGGCGGAGGGGAACGGCGAGACTCCTGCGGGAAAAAAGTGTTTGGTGAGACCCCGCAGGACGCAGTCCGAGGAGGCTCACCGCGCTCCCGCGGAAAGCGAGTCATTCCCCGCAGCCCCCATCCACTCAACAAAAGTCTCGAAACTGAGTCTTCAAGAATAGGGAGCTTTAGTGGAATAGTCATGATGGATAAAAAAGAAGGAATAAAAAAATCCGCTCCTTGGCGGATTTTTTTATTCCTTCTTTAATCGCTCGAACAACTCATCATGCCAGTCATAAGCATGCTTGGACAACGTTTCCGGCCCAGCTTTTGTTGGTGATGAATCTACGACGATATTCTTGTGATGCTCTGAAAGATGCTCATAAGAAGCACGCATTTCCGTTGTGTATTCCATATACTTTTTCAAATGATATAAAAAATCTTCGACTTCACTTACAGCCATCCTATCATCCTCCTCTATTTGTCCATTCCTTATTTAGTAAGAAATGAAACCTCGAAAAGGGTTTACGGGCGTCTTCTTCTGCGCTGGTTCCATGGGCTGCCTGTCGGCTGGCCGAGCATACTTGGTTGTGAAGTGCCTTGGAATGAATAGGCCGGCTTTTTCGGTTGTTTCCAATTCAAATAATGGTAAAGCGTACGTTTGGCTCTCGACAATGATAATTTGGGTTTTGGGTTCCGGTAAGACTGGTCGACTTTTCCTAAATGCTCCAAATCTTGAAAGTCTTTCTTTGTTGCAGGAACATGGAAATAGTAACCACCAATTTCAATGAGGAGGGTCGAGTGCTGCTGGCTGAATTTCGGATGGTCGGAAAAATGGAGTCCGACCTTTTTGGCGCGGTTTTCATTTAGGAGTTTGTCAATCGTATGCTTTTTAATGTCATAGAGATGCCTCGGTTCTGGGGCTGTTTTGGCATGTCGATTGACGATAAATAGGGATTCGGCTAATTCGCGGTTGGATATTTGATTGTCTTTCATCTATGATCTCCTTTCCATCCAAGTATAGCTCTCTTTTTATCATTTTACAACATTTTACAATATCAAGATTCATTTTTATACTTTTTCAGATCTTCGACGATTTTTTCGACAGATTCAGCTTTTGTTCCGCTGTAAGTTTCTGCAATGTTTCCATCAGGGTCAACGAGGAAAAAGCTCGTTCCATGAGCGACCTGATCCGAATCTTCCATTTTCTTGACGGGGGACTGGAATGATTTAATGGACCATTCTTTCACTTCCTGAAAAGAATAACCTGTCAGAAAGTCCCACTGCTCATAATTCGGCTGATAGTTCTCAGCAAAAGATAGCAGTTTTTCTTGTGTATCATTTGCTGGATCTACACTAACAGAAACGAGCTGTACGTCTAAATTTTCCTGCTCTAATTGTGCTTGCAGCCTGGACATATTCCCTGTCATCGGAGGACAGACGGTTTCACAGTTGGTGAAGATGAAGTCCGCAACCCAGTAACCTCCAGCATACGCTTCGGGGACGGATACCTCTTTTCCGTGTTGATTCACGGCTGATAATTCACCGACATCCTTCGACCCACAGGCCGCCGTGATGGTTATGAGAAAAATGATGCTGATCCAAAATCTTAATTTCATGGGATCCTCCAACTTTCTAAATTGTCTTCAGTGTACCACTCCAAAGGAAAAAGGACAGACTTGTTTTCTATCTGTCACAAAAATGTAAGAGTTCGATTTGGTTCATTGTGTGGATTTCAATCGGAACACGGAAAATTCCGGGCGGCACATAAACCGGTAAGGAAGTCTTGTTGTACCGATCCCACGGCTTACATAAAGGTTGAACCCGTTCACTAATGGGTAGTGCCCTTCGACGAAATGCTCAGCGAACGGCGGAGTGACAAGGTAGCCGAAAAAAGGCACCTGCACTTGTCCGCCATGGCTGTGCCCGGACAGTTGGACATCCACGGGGTAGTGCTGATACTCAAGCGCAACATCCGGCTCATGAACCATCAATAAGGTGAACGAATCTGTGGGAACATTCTCGAGTGTCTGTTCTAAATCAGGTTGGCCGAGCATGATGTCATCGACACCGGCAAGCGTGAAGGACGCAGATCCATTTTCAATGAGGGTATGTTCATTTTGTAAAAGTTGAAAGCCGCTCTGCTCCATGACATCACGAATTTTTTCCGTTCCATAGCCGCCGTGGTCATGGTTTCCATAGATCCAATACTTGCCTTGATTCGCTTCCAAACGCTTTAATATTTGGATGAGGCGGGGAGGAAACGAGTAGGTGTGCGGTTCGTCTACGAGATCCCCTGTAAACAAAATGAGGTCTGCTTTTTCTGCATTGATTTTTTCAACGAGACGCTCCAAATCATCCAATTCATAATGAAAGCCGACGTGCGTGTCTGAAAACTGGAGGACTTTGAAATTATGAAAATGCCGTGGGATCTTCCCGTGTTCGATCTCATGGCGGCGGATGGCGAGCATATTCGGTTCCATGTAACGTGCATACGAATAACCGAACGCATTGAGTCCGATAAAGGCTGCAGCGCTTGCTAATGTACGTTTGATGAAGGTTCTTCTCGTAATTTTCATGACGTCTCTCCTCTGAATTCTTCCGCCATTATAACATGGCTGAAGGAAAGATAACGTCGAATTTTTATACTTTATTTTAAAAATGAACAGGTATTCAGTTTGTTCTTGTTGAATTACATAAGTAGTCAAGAAGAGGAGGTTTTACATATGGAAAATCAAGTCGTCATCGTTACAGGTGGTTCCAGTGGGATGGGGCTGCATATGGCTGAAAGGTTTGTACAAGAAGGAGCGAAGGTCGCGATTACCGGCCGGAATGTAGAACGGCTGGAAGAAGCGAAGAAACAGATCGCAGCCGGAAAAGAAGATCATGTCCTAACGGTTCAAATGGATGTCCGTGAAGTAGAAGATACCGAACGGATGGTCAAAGAAACAGTGGAGGCCTTCGGGAGAGTCGATCATCTCGTTAATAATGCAGCAGGTAATTTCATTGCACCTGCGGAAGACCTGTCTCCGAACGGTTGGAATTCTGTCATCAACATCGTTTTAAATGGAACTTTTTATTGCAGCCAGGCGGTCGGAAAGTATTGGATTGAAAATGAAATCAAAGGGTCGATTTTAAACATCGTCGCCACCTACGCTTGGAATGCGGGTGCTGGTGTGATTCATTCCGCTTCTGCGAAGTCAGGGGTGCTTACGATGACCCGTACGCTCGCTGTGGAATGGGGAACGAAATACGGCATTCGTGCCAATGCCATCGCACCTGGGCCAATCGAACGGACGGGTGGAGCTGAGAAACTGTTTCAATCGGAAAAAGCAGCCCAGCGTACCCTTGCTTCCGTACCTCTTGGCCGCTTAGGGAAGCCAGAGGAAATCGCAGGCCTTGCGAAGTTCATTCTATCTGAAGAAGGGGCTTATATGAATGGAGAGGTCGTTACCCTTGATGGAGGCCAGTGGCTGAACAAATTTCCTTTTTAAAAAGGGGAGAGTGGCATGGAAAAGAAGTGTTTCTTTTGCAAAAAGACGTATAAATTAGACCGTTCAGACCCGCAGTATATGAAGATAAGTAAAAATCCTAAGGCGTCCTATGTGTGTAAATCTTGTAATCAATCGATGCAGAAAGATGCGCAAACGTCTACAGGGCTTAACCCTGATATGATTGATTCTCACGATAAATATTTGAGGTAATAAGAAATAAACGTCCAGGGTATCCCTCCTGGACGTTTATTTTTGTTAACAATTTTTTTTGCGATTCCATTCATCGATCCATTTTTCACATTTCTTCCTTAATCCCTTTTCTCACCAATACCCAGTTAGCCGGATAACTTGTCAAGAACCCTAAAATCATCGCAATCTGCATCATGAACCAGTAAGAAGCCTCGTTCGGCTTCGGTGGCTCCTGAAACAGGACGAAGTGGACGATGGCCATCCAACCGAACATTCCCACCTCAAAAGCGATCAACGATAGGGAGTCAGCTTTAATAGCAGCCCAAACGGCTCCTTTTTTTCCGAGATCTTCATTCATCGGATAGATCGCATAATACTGAAAAAGGATGCCGAATAAGTAAGCCAGCACGAATTCAACGATGTAGTGGGCGAACAAGGTGGAGCCTGCAATCATCATGCCCGTCAAGGCAACAATCGGTACACCTACAGCATCGCCAAGGGTACAGCCTGCTGAACAGTGGCTCGTGGAAACAAACACTTTCGCAGGTCTGCCTCGATGATCCTCTTTATCATTATCCTTACTTTTCAGACGTCCCCATTTAAAATAAGTCCACAGGGCGACAGGGCCCATAAACCATCCATTGATCGGCCAGACGATATTCATAATCTTCATCATTTGTGGGTGCCTCATGATATCCACGGTAATAATAAGAGAACATAAAAGACCAATCGCAAGAGCGATTACAGAAATGGTAGACAACAAAACAATCACCTCTATATTTTCGGAGTTTAAATATCTATACCCTAAGGTAGTAAATAAATAAACTAGTAAAAATTATAAGGATCACCAAGGTGAAACAATTGACTATAATACCTATACCGGGTATATAATAGTAAGCGAAGGAGGCGGTGTTATGACAGAGAATCATCTTCCGGAAGATAGTGGGAAACAACCGGTCAAACCGAGGACACAAGATGAAAAGATGGCGGTATTGAACCGCTTGAAACGTATCGAAGGTCAAGTTCGCGGCATTCAGAAAATGGTGGAAGACGATCGTTACTGTGTGGATATACTCGTGCAGATATCAGCGATCAATAACGCTTTGAATAAAGTCGGATACAACTTGTTGGAGCGTCACACGCATCATTGCGTCAAAGATGCCATTCAAAAAGGCAATGGCGACGAAGCAATTGATGAATTGATGAAAGTTGTCCGACAGTTCTCGAAGTAAAGGGGGCAAAAGTATGGCAGATAAGAAGCAGATGAATGTAGGGGTCACTGGGATGACATGCTCCGCCTGCTCCACAAGAATTGAAAAAGTGCTCAACAAAATGGATGGCGTTGAGGCGAACGTCAACCTCGCGATGGAAAAGGCGAATGTCCACTATGATGAGTCAAAGGTCCAGCCGGAAGACATTCAGGCGAGAATCGAAAAGCTTGGCTATGGTGTGCGAAAAGAGCGTGTAGAGCTGGATATTCAAGGCATGACCTGTTCTGCCTGTTCATCAAGAATACAAAAGGTATTGTCTAAAACAAGTGGTGTGAGTGAGGCGAACATTAACTTAGCGACAGAAGCGGGTGTCATCGAATACGACCCAAACACACTGACCGTCGATGACATCATTGGGAAAGTCGAGAAACTAGGTTATCATGCGGTTACGAAGCAGAACCGGGAGGAACAAAAAGAGCAGAAGGAAGAAGAAATCAAAGAGAAAAAGCGGAAACTCTGGATTTCAGCCCTGTTATCTTTTCCGCTTCTGTACGCGATGGTCGGTCACTTACCTTGGGATATCGGTCTTCCGGTGCCCATGTGGCTGATGAATCCATGGTTTCAATTCTTGCTCGCAACTCCTGTCCAATTCTATATCGGAGCCCAGTTTTATAAAGGAGCCTACCGGGCGCTGTCTAATAAAAGTGCCAATATGGATGTCCTTGTAGCACTTGGAACTTCGGCCGCATACTTTTACAGTTTGGTCGAAGCCATCCGCTGGCAGTTGAATCCTGGGGTCACGCCTGAGTTATATTTTGAAACGAGTGCCGTACTGATCACCCTCATCCTTGTAGGGAAACTTATTGAAGCACTTGCCAAAGGCCGCACGACAGCTGCATTGACGAAACTGTTGAACCTTCAGGCGAAAGAAGCGACCGTCATCCGTGATGGAAAAGAAGAAAAAGTTCCTGTCGATGATGTTCAGGTCGGCGATGAAATCCTCGTTAAACCAGGAGAAAAAATCCCTGTGGACGGGGCGGTAATCAACGGCATCACTTCTGTCGATGAATCGATGATCACAGGAGAATCGATCCCTGTCGATAAGCAAGCAGGAGAACCAGTCATCGGCTCAACGATCAACAAAAACGGAACGATTACAATGAAAGCAGAAAAGGTAGGAAAAGATACGGCTTTATCCGGTATCGTCAAAATCGTGGAAGAAGCGCAAGGATCGAAAGCACCGATCCAAAGAACGGCGGATCAGATTTCTGGAATTTTCGTTCCGATTGTTGTAGGTATTGCCATTTTGACTTTCCTTGTGTGGTTTCTCATCGTCTCTCCGGGAGAATGGCCGCCTGCCTTGGAAGCTGCCATTGCTGTTCTCGTCATCGCTTGTCCATGTGCCCTTGGCCTGGCTACCCCGACTTCAATCATGGTCGGTACAGGAAAAGGCGCTGAGCAGGGGATTTTGTTCAAGGGCGGTGAATATTTGGAAGGCACCCACCGACTGACGACGATTCTATTAGATAAAACAGGCACCGTCACAAAAGGAAAACCGGAAGTAACTGATTTTGTAGCTTTTGATGATGAGAAAGCTTTATTACCTCTCGTCGTTTCTGCAGAAAAATCATCCGAACATCCGTTGGCAGAAGCGATTGTCCAATACGGAGAGGAAAAGGGTGTCACGAAAACAGCTGCTGCAGAGTTCGAAGCGATTCCTGGACATGGGATTAAAGCCGTGGTGGACGACGAACATGTTTATATTGGAACAAGAAAATTGATGCAGCGCGAAAACATCGATTATGGTTTGTATGAAGAATCCTTGGTTACACTGGAACAACAAGGGAAAACAGCAATGTTCATCGCCGTCGGAGGGGAATTGAGAGGCTATATCGCCGTAGCAGATACAGTTAAAGAAACATCCAAACAAGCGATTGCAAATTTAAAAGCAATGAACCTCAACGTTTATATGGTCACAGGTGATAACCAACGTACTGCTGATGCGATTGCCAAGCAAGTCGGAATCGATGGAGTCTTTGCTGAGGTCCTTCCCGAACAGAAAGCTGAAAAAGTGAAAGAACTGCAAAAACGTGGAGAAAAAGTCGCCATGGTGGGAGATGGTATCAATGATGCCCCTTCTCTTGCGACCGCTGATATCGGAATCGCCATCGGGACCGGATCAGATGTTGCCATTGAAACGGCAGACATTACACTTGTAGGTGGAGACCTTGCTCACTTGAGCCAGGCCATCCGCTTGAGCAGAAAAACGATGAGCAACATTCGACAGAACCTCTTCTGGGCGCTTGCTTATAACTCTGCAGGCATCCCGGTCGCTGCTCTCGGGCTTCTCGCGCCATGGGTAGCCGGCGCCGCCATGGCCTTCAGCTCAGTAAGTGTTGTCACAAACTCACTTAGACTGAAGCGGGCAAAAATATAAAATGAAAACTTGGAATCTGATACGATTATTAGTTCATAGGGGAGAGGGGGAATTTTCCTCCATAATCCCCGTCGGTTGTTGATGAAGCAAACAAGTGAAAGATGAAAGGATGTTGAAAATGGAAACAACATTGAAAGTAGAAGGAATGACATGCGGACATTGTAAGAGTGCTGTTGAAGGAGCACTGAAAGAAATCGATGGCGTCAACGATGTGAACGTGGACCTGGATACAGGTAACGTAAAAGTTTCCCACGCAGAAAGCGCCAATAAAGTAGAAATGAGAGAAGCTGTCGAAGAACAAGGCTATGACGTCGTATAGCAAATACAACCCCCCGGTGTAAAACTGCCCGGGGGTATTTTTAAAAAGAGGTGGGGAAACATGGGAAACGTTAAAAAAGCAGCACTGAGTCTTCTTTTAGTTTTCGTTTTTCTTGGTGCTTGCAGCGAGGAAGTCGAAGAAGAGGCAAGAGAAGCTAAGGACAGCACAGAAGATAAGGCGGAGAATCAGGAATACTTACAATCATTTGAAGGAAATCTCGGACATGTCCACGGTCTTGGCCATATGGAAGAGGGGTTCGCTTTTGCCGCCCACACAGGAATCAAAATTTTTCAGGAGGGGCAATGGAAAGAAGCGGTGTATCACCCTCATGATTACATGGGATTCCAGGTGAGGGAGGACGGATTTCTGTCTTCAGGGCACCCGATTCCTTCCAGTGATCTTCAAAATCCGCTGGGTCTGCAAAGAGGAAAAGTTTCTGAAGAGAGTTTAGAGGCTCTTGCTTTTGATGGGGAAAGTGATTTTCACGTCATGGGAGCAGGGTTTGCCAATGAATCTGTTTACGTGTTCAATGAGCAGCCTAATTCCCAATTAGATCAAGGATTTTATAGGAGTACAGATCTTGGCGCGACATGGGAGTCTATCCATGCGGAAGGAATCGAAGGCGGTGTATTCCAAATGGCTGTCCATCCTACAGATGGAGAAACGGTAGCCGTAGCTACAGACTCAGGGGTTTTCTTAAGCGAAAATGGTGGTCAGAGCTTTGAGAGGATTTCTGAGTCTGGACAAGCTGGAGGACTATATTTTAACGAAGATGAATTGTTTTATGGCTTATACACTGGGGAAGCGACCATGACATCCTATTTAATTGGTGAATCCGGCACATCGGATGTTCCACTTCCCGACCTGAAAGAAGACGCTGTCATGTATTTTGCAGAAGAAGACAATCGAATGGCGATTTACACCTTTAATGGTGCAGCGTATGTCTCTGAAGACGGAGGAGAGAATTGGGAGAAGATTGTAGAAAAAGGGGAAACCGTTTCTTAATGAAGGAACTCCAATGGAAAATCATTGGAGTTCTTTTTTATTCTTGCAGGGGGACCCGTTGAGGCGTAGAAAGGGAATTCTCCATAAAAAAAGACTCGCAGGTGCACCCTGCGAGTCTTCCATCAACCGATGATATAGAAAAAAATCGAGAAGAAATGGAGGATCGAACCGCCGAGAACGAACAAATGCCAGACCATGTGGTGGTATTTGAAGCTCCGCCAGACGTAAAAAATCGATCCGATCGAATACATGACGCCTCCTACAACGAGATAGGTGATGCCTGCTGCAGGTACTTCCGCTGTCAATGGACCCCAGGCGAGAACGATCAACCAGCCCATCAGTACATAGAAAACCGTAGACATCACAACAAATCGTTTGACGAAAAACACTTTGAAAACAATTCCGAGAATGGCCATGCCCCAGACGATGCCGAACAACGTCCACCCGAGTGTACTCCGTAACGGAACGAGCATGATTGGTGTGTACGTTCCGGCAATGAATAGATAGATGGCGGAATGGTCGAAGATCTCAAACAGATCCTTGGCCCGGCCTGGTGGAAAACTGTGGACGAGCGTCGAGGATACATACAGGATGAGCATAGTGGCCCCGTAGATCGTCACACTCGTAATATGCCAGGCATTGCCGCCGATACTTGCGAACACAATGAGCAGGACGAGCATCGCGATGCTTAAAATGGCACCGATTCCATGGGTGATGGCATTGGCGATTTCTTCACGCTTTGTAAAGGTGTGTGTGAGCAAATTTTTCAACTCCAATGTAATGAACTGTCTTCATTATACGCCGGATTCTTGTTTTTATAAAGACTGGATACTTAAATAGGTTTAACGAGAACAGTGATTGGGGTAAAAGGAAGTCGGAAGTAAGCGAGAGAGAGAAATGTCGGAAATTGCGTTCGTGCTTAGGGAGAAATTGTGTTAGAATATGTAATGGTCTTAAGAGCGTCTCTTTCTGCTCCTTCAATGTTCAAGAAAAAGAGGAGTGAATAAGAACATGGTTAGTTTAGAAAAAGAAGCATTGAGGATCCCGCTCGTTTCAGAACTTATGATTCCATCAGAGAAAGTAGCCCACGTGCAAATTGGTAACCCGCTCGAGCATGCGCTTTTGGTTTTAGTGAAGTCTGGTTATTCTGCGGTACCTGTACTGGATCCTACGTTTAAATTTCAGGGAGTCATCAGCAAAACGAAAATTTTGGAAGAAACGTTGGGAATTGAACAATTTGAATTAAATCGACTGTCTGAAATGACGGTTAGTGAAGTGATGGATGATGAAGTGCCTTGTCTACAGCTCCATGACAATATGATTGATGCGATGCACAAGCTTATTGATTATCCTTTTGTCTGCGTGACGAATCCACAAGGAGAATTCGACGGGATTGTAACACGTCGGACAATCCTCAAACAATTCAGCAAGCATTATCATGAAACTTTCAAACATACAATGGTAGAAGCAAGTGAATAAACCGATTATGATAGAATAGATGGCATCTAAGATGTCATCTATTTTTGTATTGAAGGTGAACCTACATATGAAGAAAGATAAACAAAAACGGGGGCTTGTGCTTGCATCGATTATGCTCGCCATGTTCCTCGCAGCGATTGAAGCGACGATCGTTTCCACGGCGATGCCGAGTATCGTAGCGGATCTGGGAGGGTTCAGCTTATACAGCTGGGTATTTTCTGCGTATCTCCTGACGAATGCAGCGACCGTCCTGCTTTTTGGCCGATTAGCGGATGTTTTCGGTCGGAAACCGATCTTCATGCTCGGAATCAGCCTTTTTCTATTAGGGGCTGTTCTTTGTGCTCTTGCTCCGTCGATGAATGTTCTGATCGGGGCAAGGCTCGTCCAGGGACTGGGAGCTGGAGCCTTGATGCCGATTGCGACAACGATTGTTGGTGATATTTATACAAAAGAAGAGCGCGCGAAAATCCAAGGGTATTTATCGAGCGTCTGGGGCATCTCAGCTGTGACGGGTCCTGCGCTTGGGGGCTTCTTCGTCGACCTCCTCTCATGGCCGTATGTATTCTGGATGAATATCCCTCTCGGCCTGCTTGCTCTTTTCGGCATTCTCTTTTTCTTTAAAGAAGAGGTTTCCAAAGAAAAAAGGAGTGTGGATGTTGCCGGTTCTATGTGGGTCGTTATCACAGTCAGCACGTTGATGATTATCCTTGTAGAAGGCGGGGTAGGGATCGATTGGATGTCATGGACGATGCTTTCCATGGTTGTCGTATCTCTCATTGGTGCCCTGGCCTTTTTCTTTCACGAGAGAAAAACGGATGATCCGATGATGCCGATGGATTTATGGCACATCCGTTCCATCCGCTTTGCCAACCTCACATCGCTTACGACCGGGATGATCCTTATCGGCGTGAGCAGCTATTTACCGGCCTTCGTCCAGGGGGTGATGGAGCAATCAGCGACCGTTGCCGGCTTCACTTTGACGACGATGTCGATCGGCTGGCCGATCGCAGCTACTGTCGCTGGACGCCTGATTTTGAAAATCGGTTTTCGTCCGACCGCCATCCTTGGCGGGGTCTCGCTCATCATAGGAGGAATCATCTTTTCCATGCTCAGTCCGGAAAAAGGCCCCTTGTTTGCTGCGATGGGCTCGTTATTCATAGGAATCGGCATGGGGTTATCGTCGACCTCATTTATCGTCTCGATTCAAAACAGTGTCGATTGGAAAAAAAGAGGCATTGCGACCGCGACCAATATGTTCATGCGGACGATTGGGAGTGCTGTTGGAGCCGCCTTGCTTGGAGGGATCTTGAACAGCCAGGTGGCAAATGCTATTGAGAGTTCGAGTCTTCCAGCGTCTTTCAGTGTCGATTCTGCCAATTCCCTGCTTAGAAAGGAAACGAGAGAGCTGTTAAGTCAGGAAGCTCTCCTTGTTTTACAGGATGGATTGACATCAGGTCTGCATCTTGTGTACATGGGATTACTCGTACTTGCTGTCTTAAGTTTTCTACTAATTCTCAGAATTCCAAAAAAAGAAGATTGAAAAAGTCAGCCCTCCTTTGATAAAGTAAAGGATGAAAGATACATAAAGGAGGAACTACTCATGAAACAAATGGACGCAAATGAAATCATTTCATTCATATCAAATAGTGAAAAATCAACACCGGTCAAAGTTTATTTGAAAGGTGAAAATTTGGAAAACATCGAATTTGGTGAACAGGTGCAGGATTTCATCACAGGCAACTCCGGGGTTATTTTCGGAGAATGGAAAGTCATCCAGCCAATTCTCGAAAAATATGAAAACGAAATCGAGGACTATGTGCTTGAGAACGACCGCCGTAATTCAGCGATTCCTTTGCTTGACTTGAAAAAAGTTAACGCACGCATCGAGCCGGGCGCTGTTATCCGTGACCAAGTTGAAATTGGAGACGGAGCGGTCATCATGCTTGGAGCGATGATCAACATCGGTTCTGTCGTCGGTGAAGGGACGATGATCGATATGAACGTCGTGCTTGGAGGACGTGCCACGGTCGGGAAGAACTGCCACATCGGTGCCGGTGCTGTCCTTGCAGGGGTCATCGAACCACCTTCTGCTAAACCGGTCGTCATTGAAGATGGTGTCGTCATCGGTGCGAACGCGGTTGTCCTAGAAGGCGTAACGGTCGGTGAAGGTGCGGTCGTTGCTGCTGGAGCGATTGTGACAGAAGATGTACCAGCAAACACACTTGTCGCCGGCACACCTGCCAAAGTGATCAAAGAAATCGACGATCAGACGAAGTCCAAGACTGAAATCATGCAGGCACTTCGTAAACTGGATAACTAATTTTCTCAATCCGATTAAACAGATGGAAGGGCCTTGCTCCTGGAGCAGGGCCCTTCGTATAGGGAGGGATTCTTTTTGAAACAAGAAATGTTGACTAGAATCAGAAGAGAGCTGCATCAGATTCCTGAACTTGGCTTCAAAGAGTACAAAACACAGCAGTATTTATTGGATTATATAAACCAACTGCCTCAAGAAGCTTTGACGGTAGAAATGTGGCGTACAGGAATTTTTGTACGAGTCCAAGGGAACGTCGGTCAAAAAACGATCGGCTACCGTGCCGACATCGATGGACTTCCTTTGACGGAAGAGACAGGGTATGACTTCCAGTCGACGCACGATGGACGTATGCACGCCTGTGGCCATGACTTTCATATGACCATCGCGCTTGGAGCTTTGACACGCCTCGCTCAGAAACCGGCCGATGATGATGTCGTTTTCCTATTTCAACCTGCCGAGGAAGGTCCAGGCGGAGCAGAACCGATGCTTCAATCGGAAGCGATGGACAGGCACCGCCCGGATGTGATTTTCGGGTTGCACGTGGCACCAGAACTACCGGTCGGTTCCGTTTCTTCAAAACCTGGGTTACTGTTTGCTAATACGAGCGAACTTTTCATCGACTTCAAAGGCGTCGGGGGACACGCGGCCTTTCCTCATTTGACTCATGATATGGTCGTCACAGCAAGTGCATTCGTTTCCCATTTGCAGCAAATCGTCGCCCGCAGAGTCGATCCATTGGACAGTGCGGTCATTACCATCGGAAAAATCGAAGCAGGAACGGTGCAGAATATTATCGCTCAGGCAGCCCGGCTGGAAGGTACGATCCGCACTTTATCTCCAGAAGCGATGGAAAAGGTGAAAGGGGAGATCGAAAAGGTGGCGCGCGGCTATGAAATCGCGAATGACTGTGATATTCACATCGATTACGGAGCCAATTATCATCAGGTGTTCAACGATGCAGAACAAGTGCAGCGCTTTGAGGAAATCGTAAAAGAGACAGATTATCGTTTTCAGGAAGCGAGCATGGCGATGACGGGCGAAGACTTCGGATATATGCTCAAAGAAATTCCAGGATTCATGTTCTGGCTTGGTGTTGATTCTGAAGCAGGTCTTCACCAATCGACGTTGAAACCGAAGGAAGAAGCACTCACTGTAGGCGTCAATATCGTTGAAAAAACACTTCGAAACCTTTAATGTGCGCATAGGTTGGCCATTCCAGTTAACAATAGAGGATAGATGAGAGAAGGAGGAGGTTTCCTCCTTCTTTTTTATAAGGAGTGGCCCTGATGGAAATAACGATTAAATTGACAGCAGTAGCAATTTTGATCCTGCTCACTGCTTTTTTTGTAGCCAGTGAATTTGCCATCGTAAAGGTTAGAAAAACAAGACTGGAAGCAAAGGTAGCGGAAGGGCATAAAAAAGCGGAGAATGCCATTCGTGTCGTCAGTGATCTTGACTATTATCTAAGTGCATGCCAATTAGGCATCACGATTACTGCCCTCGGGCTTGGCTGGTTAGGGGAACCCACACTTGAAGTTTTGTTGAGACCTTTGTTCGATCAAATTGCTTTACCAGAAGGACTCACCCACACCCTTTCATTTGTCATCGCCTTTTTTGTCATCACCTTTTTACACGTCGTTCTCGGAGAGCTCGCTCCTAAAACAATGGCGATCCAGAAGGCAGAAAGCATTACTTTGCTTTTAGCGAGACCTCTCATGTTGTACAGCAAATTGATGTATCCACTCATTTGGCTGTTGAACGGATCCGCCAATATTTTCGTGCGTATGCTCGGTTTTCAGACAGCTCGTGAATCGGATGAAGTCCACTCGGAAGAAGAGCTGAGACACATCCTTACGAAAAGCTATCAGAAAGGTGAGATCAACCGGTCCGAGTATACGTATGTCGATCGTATCTTTGAATTTGATAATCGTACGGCAAAAGAGATTATGATTCCTCGCACAGAAATGGCCGTTCTCGATGTAAGGCAGTCGGTGTCGAATGCGGTAAGGGAAGTGAAGCATAACCGCTATACACGCTATCCGGTAATTGAGAGCGACAAAGATCAAATAATCGGCATCATTCATATGAAGGAACTGCTCTATGATGATGCGGAAAATCAGAGTACGCTCCGTCCGTTTTTGCGACCGGTCATGAAAGTATTTGAGAATATCCCAATTCACGACCTGCTTGTCAAAATGCAGAAAGATCACACGCATATGGCTGTCCTTATTGATGAATACGGGGGAACGTCAGGCATTGTGACCGTGGAAGATATTCTTGAGGAAATCGTCGGAGAAATCCGGGATGAATTTGATGCAGAAGAAGAAAGAGATATTAAACGGCTGAAAAACGGTCACTTTTTGATCGAAGGCAAGACCGCTATCCAGGACATCAATGATTTCTTTGATATCCAATTGGATCATATCGATATTGATACGATCTCAGGATGGATGTATACGAAAGATTTTGAAGCGAAAGAAGGCACCGTTGTCGAAGGGGAAGGGTATCATTTTAAAATCGTTGATTTAGTCAAAGGACAAATCAAAAAAGTGGAAATGTGGAAAGAAGAATCAAAATAACCCGACCTCTCGAGGTCGGGTTATTTCTTTTATTAGGATTCTTTTTGAATATACACTTGATGTGGGAATGGAATTTCAATATCCGCAGCATCCAAGGCTTCTTTCATCGCTTTTCTCATATCACGTTCAACCGCCCATTGTTCCATGTTTTCGGTTTTACCGAGGATACGGATGACAACGTCAGAAGAACCGAGGCTCTGGACACCCAGCACGTTCGGCCCTTCGACAAAACGCTCGTCCTCTGCGAATTGGTCCGCGACTTTTTGCAGAACGGCCAATGCCTCATCGATGTTTTCATCATAACCGATGCCGATGTCCACCAGCGCGCGCATGTTGCCGCGGGAGTGGTTGGCGACACCGACGATGTTACGGTTCGGTACAAAGTTCAATGTCCCATCAAAACTGCGTATTTTCGTCGTACGGATACCGACTTCTTCAACGACCCCGTCATAACCGCCGGCTGTGACGTAGTCCTCCACCTCAATCTGGCGCTCGATCAGTAAGAAAAATCCGGTAACGATATCAGAAACCAGACCCTGGGCACCGAATCCGATCGCTAAACCGAGAATTCCGGCACCAGCAAGCAATGGTCCGATTTCGATGTTCACCGCACTTAACAACATCATAATCAGAATAAATAGTAATACATAAGAAAACAGGTTTACAGCAACTTTTTGTAATGTTTTATTTCTTCCGTCTGTAATATTGCGCTGCTGACTCATACGATTAATCGCTGCTTCTATCGCTTTTGTACCTAGAGGTTTGATGATCGCAAAGGCGATGAGGATGACAATGATTTTCAGTCCTCCCGTGATCAGCCACTCAACGAGGACATCAAAATTAAAATTTAATCCTTCTTCAAATAAGTTCATCAATAAACTCCTTTCCATCTTCCGGTCTCCTCTATTAGAATAGCGGAATCTGACAGGAGAATTCAATGTTTTACATTTAAAGACACAAATTTTTTTGGATAACCACGAAAACAAAAGTAGAGGGAATAGTGAAGAGGATCAATAAGCTTACCCATGAAGAAGGTATAGAAGGAGATGAACCACCATAAGAATGGTAGGGTTGTGTTTTAAAATACCTTAGCTTTCTATGGAAATTCTAAATGAGCTCTCTCATGCTGAAGGTTCTGGTTCAAGATTTTTAATGAGAAGATCCAGAGAGGGAGGTGAACCTTTCCTGGAAGCCTCCAAACACTTACTTCTACAACTTTTGTATGAGGGAAAATCATCCTCTAGATAGAAAATTTCAAAAATTATTGCAAATGGGTAGATATTTATTTCGTAACCCGATATATTTAATATTACGTTAAAAAATAAGAAGGAGGGAAACCTTTGGATACGTTTAAAAAACTAAAGGCATTTTATTGGCCGTATCGAAAATATTTCTTTTGGTCCTTGTTTTCATTATTCTTCGTGACCATTATTACCGTCGTATATCCAATCGTGTTGAAAGTGACAATCGATGATGTCGTTCTCGCTGAAGAGTACAGTCTCATTCCTTATATATGTATCGCATTTATCGCACTCATGATCCTCAAAGGGTTTGCTACATATTATCACCAGTATTTAGGGGACTTCTTCGGGATCCGTTCCGTATATACGATGCGTGATGAGTTGTATAAAAAGCTGCAGCGGCTTCCTTTCCGTTATTATGACAATGCGAAGACAGGGGATTTAATGTCGAGACTTACGGCAGATGTGGAAGGATTTCGTTTCTTCCTTTCCGTTGGATTTTCGGAACTTATCCGAATCTTCCTCTTAATTGTAATCAGTTTGAGCGTCATGTTTTATTTCTCCATTCCCCTCGCCCTTGTCACGATGGCTGCCATGCCGTTTCTAGCACTTGTGGTGTACCGGTTTGATCGCAAAGTCCACCCGGCATTCCGGAAGATCCGTAAGTCGTTCGGGAAACTGAATACCAGGGTGCAGGAAAATATTAGCGGGATGAATACCGTTAAATCTCTTTCAAGAGAGAATTTTGAGATCGGACGTTTTTCGAACAGAAGTGAAGATTACCGATCCAAATTCATTACAACATCCAACATATGGGCTCGTTATTTCCCATTGATGGAATTTATCGGTAACGTATCCGTTGTCGCTCTGCTTGCCTACGGTGGCTACATGGTTATGAACAACTCGATGCAGTTAGGAGAATTGGTGGCCTTTTTCAGTCTAGTCTGGTATATTCTTGGCCCTTTGATGAACTTAGGTTTTGTCATTAACCTTTTCTCTCAGGCAAAAGCTTCTGGTGAACGGTTGCTTGAAATTTTAGAAGCAGAAGAAGAAATAAGTGAGAAGGACTCAGCCATTCATCAAGATCGTTTGCAAGGTCATGTGACATTCAAGGATGTCACTCTCACTTATATTGAAGATGACGATTCTGCATTGAAAGATATAAGCTTTGATGCGCCTCCTGGAAAAACGATCGGACTAATCGGAGCTACAGGCTCAGGAAAAACGAGTATCACTCAATTGATCACCCGTTTTTACGAACCGGAAAGAGGGGAAGTTCTCGTCGATGGCCGCCCGGTCCAGGATTATGGATTGAAAAGTCTGCGCAAAAATATCGGCTTTGTTTTACAGGAGTCATTTCTTTTCTCTACGACCATTAAAGAAAACATCGCTTATGGAAATCCCGACGCGACACTTGAAGATGTTATCGATGCCGCCAAGAGGGCACAGGCTCATGAATTTATCATGGAGATGCCGGACGGCTATGACACTCTTTTAGGAGAGCGTGGAATGGGACTTTCCGGCGGTCAAAAGCAACGGATTGCCATTGCACGTGCGATTCTTATTGATCCAGCGATTCTCGTGTTGGATGATGCAACGTCTGCTGTTGATATGGAAACAGAGTTCAAGATTCAAAAAGCGTTGCAGGAAGTGATGAGAGGTCGTACGACATTCATCATCGCACACCGTATTTCCTCATTGAAACACGCCGATGAAATTATCGTTCTTGAAGACGGAGCGGTCAAGGAACGTGGAGTGCATGAGGACCTTTTAACTAATGGAGGACCTTATCAACGAATCTACGATATTCAATACCAGGATAAAGAGAAAATTTTAAAGACATCTAAAATTTCATAAAAGGAGGGAGACCATGGCTCGCAAACCAAAGCATGAACCAGAAACGAGCACCCATTTGAATCGTTTTAAATATACGCAGGACCAGGCGATTGAAAAGCCGTTCAACTGGGCGCAAATGTGGAGGCTGCTTAAGTACTTGAAGCCCTATGCCAAAACATTGCTGCCCGTAGCGATCATTGCGATGCTCGTATCCACCATCGTGAGGCTGGTTGTTCCCGTTTTAATTGGTCAAGTAGCAATTGATATTGCGATTGCTGATAGGGACACCAATCTATTGATCCAACTCGTGGTTGGAATTGCCATCATGTATTTACTCAGTTACATCGGAAATGGGCTTAGAATAAAATATGTGAACATCCTCGGTCAGAATGTCATTTATGACTTGAGGCAGCACTTGTTTTCCCATGTTCAAAGACTTTCACATAAGTTTTTCGACTCGAGGTCCGCGGGGTCGATCCTTGTCCGGATCATGAACGACATCAACTCCCTGCAGGAATTGTTTACGAACGGAATCATCAACCTGCTGATGGACGTGGTCATGTTGACGGGAATTGTCGTCATTTTATTAGTCTTCAGTCCAAAACTGGCGCTTGCGATTCTCGTCATCCTGCCGATCATGTTCTATATCTCAACAAAGCTGCGCCGTAACATCCGGCGCTCCTGGCAGAATGTACGTATTCAACAATCCAAGTTGAATTCGCACTTGAATGAAAGCCTCCAGGGCATTCGAATTACTCAATCTTTTTCTCAGGAAAAAGAAAATACAGAGTACTTCAATGGTGTGAATACGGATAACTTCCAATCCTGGAACACAGCTGCAAGGAAAAGTGCCATGTTCCGCCCATTTGTTGAAATGAGCAATGCGGTCGGAACAGTCATCCTTGTGGCTTATGGAGCCCATTTAATCTTGCAGTCAAGTATCGAAGTAGGTGACTTTGTCATGTTCGCTTTCTTCCTTGGCATGTTCTGGGAGCCGATCTCCCGTTTAGGACAGATGTATAACCAGCTTCTGATGGCGATGGCTGCCTCCGAAAGGATCTTTGAATTCCTGGATGAGGAACCAAACGTGGAGGAGAAGAAAGATGCCATTGAATTGAAAGACATGAGGGGCCATATCGAATTTGATCATGTTCAATTCGCCTATGATTCTAAACGCATCGCCCTCCATAATATCAATCTTGAAATGAAAGAGGGTGAGACCGTCGCTCTTGTCGGCCATACCGGGTCTGGAAAGTCGACGATTGCAAACTTGATCAGTCGCTTCTATGATCCGACCAAGGGTTCGGTCAAAATCGATGGGGTAGACTTGAAGGATGCCACGATTGATAGTATCCGCCAGCAGATCAGTGTCGTCCTGCAGGATACCTTCATTTTCTCAGGAACGATCATGGAAAACATCCGCTTCGGACGTCCCGATGCTTCCGATGAAGAAGTCATCGAAGCGGCAAAAGTCGTCGGAGCCGATGACTTTATTCAACGCTTAAACAATCGGTATGAAACAGAAGTAGAAGAACGCGGAAACATCCTATCCGCCGGTGAACGACAGCTCCTGTCCTTTGCTCGTGCGCTTCTTGCCAATCCAAGAATTCTAATTTTAGATGAAGCAACCGCTAGTATCGATACAGAAACAGAACTGAAAATCCAGCAGGCGCTTCGTAAACTGCTTAAAGGACGGACGGCGATTATGATCGCCCACCGCTTGTCGACCATACGAGAAGCGGACAACATTTTCGTTCTCGAAAACGGACGCATCCTTGAGCAGGGTTCGCATGATGAACTGATGGACCAGGAAGGCGAGTACTACGACCTCGTAAAAGCCCAGTTCCAAATGCTCGACGCCATATAAACATTTCAGTAAGACACCGGAAACCCGGTGTCTTTTTTTGTTGAACTAAATGGCAGGGTTGTGTAAGACTCCATTTCGAGACTTTTGTGGGAGTTTAGGGACTCCGGGAAAAGGTTCGCTTTCCGTGGGCGAGTGATGAGCCTCCTCGAGCTAAAGCTCTGCGGGGTCTCATCTACCACGCACTTCCTCTTAGGTATCCGGTTCCGGCGCCTAGCGGCTAGTGAGACTTCCCTCGCTTCTGTACGATAAGTCAACATCGAATCGCTCCGCTCTTCGTGTTTCCTTTATCTCCTCCAACTCAGTCCAGTCCATACGCCGCTGACCAAGGCGCCTGCACACTTAAGGTAGGAGTCTCACCGTTTCCCTCCGCCCCTTTATCATAGAAGTGTCTCGAAATCCTTCTAACAGTAACCTGCCGAGCTCTGCAAGGAAGGCCTGTTCACACACGCCGTTATAGAGTTATTTAAACCACGCATCCTGCACGAATAAAGCTTGAGAACAGGGTCTGGGAAACGTCCGCATGAATAGCTAAAGGACTCACAACGTGTGTGTTTTTCTACTGACTGATCCAGGACAACGCAAATCGTCGTTTCCCTGACCCCGTATCCATGGCCAGGAATTGTCATTCATTATTTCAACCAGTCAAGGCTTCCTTTAAGGATGCGCGGTATGTGCTCCTTGTCTCCTAAGGAAAGCGAGCTATGCTATTCCCCTCCGCCCCTAAACTCACACAAAAGTCTCGAAACTGAGTCTTCCAGAAAAGGGAACTATACCAGAAGAAGAGGTGTGCTGGTCATCGGCATTTGTACGTTAATTTAAGTGACCAATGGGGAAGAGGAGGTATAGGCATATCGTTCGACAGCATGGAAAAGATCGGGTAAGATTTTCATAAAATAGACACTTTGTGAAGGATGTCACAAAATCGTCAACAACCATCTGACCATGAACCGTTTTCACACTTTATACTAACGGTAGAAGTGACCGATTTTAGTTAGGGGGAACAAAGATGTTTGGATTTGAAACCGTGGAAGTCAGCCGGGCGCTTACAGCTATGACACTGCTTTTCCATGCGATTTTCGCGACGCTTGGAGTCGGTGTTCCTGTGCTCGTATCGATTGCGGAGCTCATCGGAATTAAGAAAAAAGATCCACACTATACATTGCTTGCCCGCCGTTGGACTCGCGGCTATACGATTACTGTAGCTGTCGGAGTGGTGACAGGTACGGCGATTGGCTTGCAGTTATCACTCATTTGGCCAAGTTTCATGCAGCTGGCAGGGAATGTCATTGCTTTGCCATTATTCATGGAAACGTTCGCGTTTTTCTTTGAAGCGATTTTTCTTGGGATTTATTTATATACATGGGACCGGTTTAAGAAACCGATCTATCACTGGCTATTATCTATTCCTGTAGTCATCGGAGGAACACTGTCTGCTTTCTTCATTACGACAGTCAACTCATTTATGAACACACCACAAGGATTCGAAATGGAGGACGGACGCTTTACAGCGGTGGATCCTCTCGCAGCGATGTTTAACCCTGCGACCCCGACAAAGGTGTTTCACGTCATTTCCTCCTCGTATTTAACAGCTGCTGCTGTACTTGCAGGAATTGCAGCCTTTATCATTCTCGTGAAAAAAGGGTCGTTATATCATAAAAAAGCGTTGAAGCTAACGGTTATGATGACATTTCTATTTGCGATTCTGACAGCTGTTGCTGGAGATTTATCAGCTAAATTCCTCGCAGAGTACCAACCGGAAAAACTGGCGGCAGGGGAGTGGCATTTTGAGACAGAAGAAGGCGCGGACCTTGTTGTATTCGGTACGTTGAATGAAAACAATGAAGTGGAAAATGCGATTCGGATTCCGAAAGCGTTGAGCTTCCTTGCGCACGGTGATTTTAATGCTGAGGTGGAAGGGCTGAATGAAACGCCAGAAGAAGAACGGCCTCCTTTATGGATTCACTACATGTTCGACCTCATGGTCAGCATCGGCTTCTATACACTTGGGATTTCGCTCCTATTCCTCATTTTCTGGAAGATGAAAAAGTGGAACGAGTACAACCCGCTTCTTTTATGGGGAATTGTAGCTACAGGCCCACTGACGATGCTTGCGATCGAGTTCGGGTGGATTTATGCAGAGGTAGGGCGGCAACCATGGATTTTACGTGGATTCATGACCGTTGCAGAAGGTGCGACAACTTCTCCGTATGTGTTCTCGATGTTCATCCTTTTCGCAGCTGTGTACCTTGTGCTGGGAATGGGATGTCTCATCACATTGCGCAAAATTTTCAAAGGAAAACCGGCTGAATTGGAGTTGGAACATCGTTATCCTCAGACAGCCGCTGCAAGTAAGGAGGGTGACGCATGAGTTATGAATTGATAGGAATTTCCGTACTATGGCTCTTCCTTTATGGGTATTTGATCGTCGCTTCCGTCGACTTCGGAGCTGGTTTTTTCGCCTATTACGCACGAATGACGAAGAAGGATCATTTGATTAACCAGCTGATTTCACGTTATTTATCACCCGTATGGGAAGTGACCAACGTCTTTTTTGTATTCTTTTTCGTTGGACTGGTCGGGTTTTTCCCGGATATGGCGTACTACTTCGGACAAACCTTACTCATTCCGGGAAGTATAGCGATTGTCCTGCTCGCCATCCGCGGATCCTTCTATGCGTTTGAAAACTATGGATCGAAGGACAACTCTCTTTATATGTTTTTATATGGAGCAACAGGCCTGCTTATTCCGGCGTCTCTTTCCACAGCTCTTACCATTTCCGAAGGTGGATACATCGAAGAGACCTCAGAGGGCGTTCAACTGCTGTTTGGTAAACTATTGAGTAGTCCATATTCCTGGAGTGTCGTTTTCCTTGCCATCGTTAGTGTTCTTTATATCAGCGCCATGTTTTTGACCTATTATGCCAACAGGGCAGGGGATGAGCCAGCGCTAGAAATCCTTAGAAAATACGCATTGTTTTGGAGTTCGCCGACAATCATTGCCAGTCTTACGACATTCATCGCACTCAGTCAGCAAAATATGGATCATTTTCAAAGAGCCATTGAATTATGGTGGGTCTTCGGAATATCCGTCGCCTTTTTCATGATCGCTGTCTTTCTCGTATATCAAGGGAAGTATTATGGCTGGGCGTTCATCGCCGTCATGATTCAATTTTTCATAGCCTTCTTTGGTTACGGAGCCTCTCACTTGCCGTACTTGCTCTACCCTTACGTGACCATTACGAGTGGTGTGACCAACGAATCTATGGCGATCGCTTTGGTCATCGTGTTTATCGCAGGACTGTTATTATTGATTCCATCTCTCATTCTATTAATGAGACTCTTCCTTTTCGACGCGGATTATGTAAAAGGAAAAAAATAATTCAACTAAGCAAAAAGCATAGAGCCCACGGGCTCTATGCTTTTTCTCGTTATTAAAGAAAATAGCAGGATTGTTGAAGACTCAGTTTCGAGATGATTTCGGGGTTCGTTTGCAGTGTGGAGCGTCAGGGGTGGTTGGGAAGCCACTCGCTTTCCATGAATGTGAGAAACGAACCACATTACTGTGTGGGGGTTCTCCCACTATCCTTGTGTTATATGCATAAAGCGCTACATAACAAGCTTTCCGCACCCAGAATAGAGTGCCTGCAAGTTCGTATCCTCCATTAAATCTGTGCATAAAAGCAGCTTATTCTGGAAGTGGTTTCGAGACACTTATATGGCCAAGGGGCGGAGGGAAACGATGAGACTCCTATGGGACGTGTGGGACAGCTGAGACCCCGGAAGGCGTAGCCTGAGGAGGCTCAGCGCCCGCACCATGGAAAGCGAACTGTTTCCCGGAGCCCCTAAACTCCAACAAACATCTCGAAACTGAGTCTTCAAGAATAGGGAGCTTTAGTGGAAGATCTTTTATTAATATGGAGGTTCATATGTCGAGGTGGGAATTTATGTGATAGAATAAGCATAGATTTTGCGAGACAGCTGGAGGTTGACGTATGAAAAAAGAATTTGCCGTCATCGGTCTCGGCCGGTTTGGAGGCAGCATTTGCCGCGAGTTGAGCCGTGAAGGGATGGAAGTTCTCGCCCTTGACCTTGATGAAGATAAAGTAAATGAATACCGTGATATCGCTTCACACGCCGTCATTGCCGATTCTACTGATGAAAATGTGCTGAAAGAGCTCGGATTCCGCAACATCGATCACGTCATCGTTGCTATTGGTGATAACATTCAGGCAAGCATGCTTACGACATTAATACTGAAAGAAATGGGCATCAAAATGATTACGGTCAAAGCACAAAATGATTATCACGAAAAAATCTTAAATAAGATTGGTGCCGATCAAGTCGTTCACCCGGAACGTGACATGGGGAAACGAATCGCACATAACATCATATCCAATAACATTCTCGATTATATCGAGCTTTCTGATGACCATAGTGTTGTCGAAGTGAAAGCAGGAAGCAAAATGGGCGGCCAAACGCTCGTGGATCTTGATATCCGTGCCGAATACGGATGTAACGTTGTCGCCATCAAACGAGACAAGGACGTCATCGTTTCGCCAATGGCCACGGAAGAAATCAAAGAGAGTGATGTCCTTATCGTCATAGGTGCGGATAAAGATATTAGTCGTTTTGAGAAGAATCTCGTATTAGAGGATTAAAAATTGCTTCTTTATCAGAACAGGTATATAACAAATATAAACGGTAAGAAGCAGACACTACCATACAGTGTCTGCTTCTTTTACGTTTATAATATATTTATTATTCAAAGGTCTCGTTTGGAGACTAGTTTTAAAATGATCCAATGAACTTCAAAACGTTAGATACAAAGAGTTACTTATGGTTAAGGTGCCTAATATAAGAACGCACATTTCTCTCATTCGGAGGCGAGTGAATCAGGTTCTTTTACGGCCGCAACATCCGCCCCGTCTTACAGGACGGTTGCTTTTATTTGAAGATGTGTTTATGACAATGGGTTGACTTGAAGCTTTATAAGTCTTTACATTTTGAACTTGTCTTTTCACATTTCTAGCTTTCATAATTACCTCTCCTTAACCTTTATATTGTATTATAGTCAGAATTTCATAAAGGGGCAGGGCAGATGCTTATTCTATAAAAAAAGGGTGTTCATCATAAGTATAGGCTTGGACGGTATAGCATTTTACAGTTGGGGGGGCGGATTTATAAGAGAGGATAATCATTTTCACATCATCATCAGGATGATTTTTTAAGTCATAAAAAGAGGGTGTAGGTGCTGTGGTGGGGTGAGAGTGATAGATGCCCAGCACCATTTGATCCATGGTTTTTATTTTCTGTAATGTCTCGGCAACAACCTTCTTACTGACATAATAACGATTGGTCGATTTCCATTCATTCTTTAAAGGCCAAATTTTTTTAATATAATGGGCATCCGTTCCTGTTACAAACCCACACGTCTCATATGGTAGAGCAAGAGCACCTTGTTGAACCATTTGATCATACAGTGTTTTCATGATCTTCATTGTTAACTATTCCAACGTTGGAAGATGGAGAATAGGGAGCGTTCTTTATTTTTTGAAGGTTCATTATCAGAATTGTCGGGTTGAGGCTTCTTGTTTTCTACTTTCGCGTCGGGTTGAATATTTGTGGACTTATTCTTTGGAATGCGTTTTTTCTGCATCTCTGCATGTTGGATATCCAATTGTGCTGATTCTGGTTTCATCAATTGAAACTGAATGTTTCTGTTCGTCAGCTCTTGATTATTTTTTATATTGATTTGGGCGGTTTTTTCATCGTTTTTTTTTGAATTTGCTCTAACGGTTGTTTGTTGATTCAGATCGAACTGAGGGTTAACGTACGTTTTTGACTTTCCTACCTTGGCTTTTGTTTGCTTAGGGTAAGAAGGTGATTGCGACTGAAACCCTGAAGAATGAGTAGGGTAATTCTGCTGGTATGGTGTGTAGGATGGTTGATGAGCCACTGGCTGGTGATAGTCATTTCGCTGCGGCGAGATTCTGGATGATTTAAGCATGTTTTGAAGTTTGCGGTATTCAGATGTGCGTACTTTTTCATTTTGTTTAGGTGGCATATCTCCTGTTGGAACTTCTTTTGGATGTTGAACGGTTTGTATTTGTTGTTTCAGCTGTTGAATTTCTTGAGTTAAACGGTCCACTTCGCTTGATTCCTCTGTTTTTTTATTCACATTTTGATGATCCATAAAACGGTTCATCTTCTCCATCAAATCGTGGACTTGGATACGGTCCATCTTTTCTTTAATGAAGTCGATATCTTTTTTTAATCCATTTACCGTTTCCGTCACGGATTGTAGCTGAGCAGTGAGCTGCTGAGTTCTCTGCTCAGCATTATAATGGTATTCTTCCATTTTTTTAAAAACTCCTTCTGTTTGGTACTTAGAATCATAAAATCCCTGTTTAGTAAGAAGATAGTCATCGATGACATTTGTTTTCTTCAATGAATGCAGCATTTCTTTATAAAGGGAAAGCTTCTCCATCTTCGATTCCAGTTCTGCTGTGTTATCCGGACGTTTTTGATCCATCACTCATCACCCTTTTCAAGCACATTAATATACTATTTTTGTGTTGCCAATGCGTGACATATGTGCCGATGATTTCAGAAGTTTCGCAGATATATTCCTATAATAATCATTGTATGCCTTGAAAAATGGATTATTTAGAGATTTTTATTTTAATGTGGACAGTCACATAACAACATGTCCCGGAATCGACTATAGGTGTTCGCACAAAATGCTAAAACGAACGAAATATCAGCGTTTGCACTAGACCCATCGGTACATCCGTTCATATGCTACGAATGAAAGAAAAATCTTATTCGGAGGTGTTTGCATATCATGCAAGCAAAAAATCTTACAGGGGGCCAAGAGCTCCTATGTATCAACACTGAAAAAGTTTATGATTGGATTATCAATGAAGCGACATTTGATTTAAGTGTCGATGGACTTGAATTGCCAGTCGGTCCTGATGGAAGCCAGCTGACATGTGACGATATCGAAATTGATACAGTGACATGTGAAGTTGAACCAAACGGTGTCGAGGTTCTTGGCCGGGTGGACCAGGAACTTGTTGTCGATGGAACATTGTTGACTCTTCAATTGGTCAACATCCGTAAAAACTTCGAGGTTACGATCTTCGTTGAACTTACAGCTGAGTTGGGTGGCGGAACAGTTGAGGTAGGCAGTGCAGAATTTACACGTTGTGAGCAAGTACTGCTTTGTGCACCAGAAGGTACAGAGATTGACGTTGAATACACAGACTTGAGCTGCTTCGTGTGTACGGCATCTTGTGTAGAAAACGGAACAGAAGTTGACGAACTTGATGTTGATGTTACTGTACGTCTTTGCCAGAGCATTCAGTCTACATTCGATGTTACACTAGAAATCGTAGCTGAATTCTGTCAGCCGCGTGACATTCTTCCTATCCCGCCTTGCCCGTCCCCGACCATCCCACCACAATGCCCTGTGTTGTTCCCTAATGGGGATGACAATGGTGATGAGGGTTAAGATTTAAGCATATCTTGAAAGAGAGGATCTATTCCTCTCTTTTTTATTTTTTTCGCTTAAAGATAAAACGAGGAGGAGGTGGTCGAAGTGGATGCTAAAATTTCACAGTGGAAAAGAAAAAACGAAGAGTATATGCAATCCATCAAAGCAAGGATTGAAGAATTAAAGAAAAAAGAAGCTTCCCACATTTACAGCTATTTTACATACTCGATTCAATTTTCCCACGATCCTGCAAACGAAAGCCTGCTTATAGGCAGTTTTCATATTCAGAACAATGGAAAGGATGTGTTTCAAAATCCTTATATTTGCTTAAAGCTAAAGGAGAATTCCATTCTTCATTTTTCAGGAAAGTATGTCTACAAAGATTCTACGAAAAAAGTACGCATGCCCGGCGCATGGGAAAAGATTAACGAAAAATCGGAAAAAGAAGAGTTTTGGTTGCAGCCTATAGGTGCGACTCACATTGAACCAGGGGAATCTTTATCATTCAATAATTTTCAGCTTAAATGGAAACCTCATAAAAAATATGCAGAGAGCTTGAATGGTTTTGCGTATGGGGAAGGGTTTGAAAAAGGAATTCCTTCCTTGAATCAAATCAATATCGGTGGAACAAATGTGAGGGAGGAGGAGGACGAAGGTGGATGATCGAGATCTGCAGATACTTATGAAAAAATATTTGAAACAATGGATGGTGAAGCAGTTGGATGCAGTAAAAGGCGGAAATACAGCACAAAGTTATTTGTTTTTAGATGGGGAAACCCTTCATATGATACTTATGATGCTGATGGTCCATAGTAGCCCGTCACAGCTGATGTCTTCAACTTCTGTTTCTCAGGACACCGAAGGCTGGGAGTCGCTTCTGGAAGATAATGAAAAGAATTTAAAAGAAATTTTAGATTTGTTAAATGATTAAGCCAATACTTAATCGGGAGGAATGAAAATGGAGAAAGACACCATCGTTCTTCAACAGAAAATCATTCATTTTAAATCAGAGCTCGCGAAATATAAAGAAAAGGTTAAGGATTATCAGGAGAATTACCACTACGCTCTGTTAAGTAAGCTCAAAGAAGAGAATGCTGAACTTATAAAGGAGAATGAAGAATTACTTAAACAAAAGGGAGTAGCAGCAGAGGAAGCTCACAGAAGGTTGCAAGGTATGGAAACGCAATTAAGAAACAGTCAGAAGCGTCAGGAAGCTCTTCAAGTTGATGTGACAGTATGGAGAGAAAAATCGGAGCGTTACAAAAACAATATATCAGAGATAGCGCACCATCTCGCTTCAGCAAAAAAAGAGCTCAAAGAGATGGAATACCGGTTAAGGAATAAGGAAAGAGAACGGGAGGATATAAAATTACAATTAAAAAATACCATTCAAGAATATGAAGAGAAATCAGCAGCTCATGCTGGCAGAATCTCAGACTTATCAAAACAAAACAAAGCATTGGAAGAAGATAAACAATACATTATGGAAGAAAGGGATCAATGTAAAAAGAGGATCAATCATTTGGAATCTGCACATGTGGAAAAAGATAAAGAAATTCACACGTATAAGAAGTCACTTCATCAGTATGAAGAAACTAATAAACAATTAAAGAGTCAACAAGAAACAGAAATGGAAAAAGCTTTAACACTGAAAACTCAATATGATCAAAAGGTAAGAGAAATAAATAGACTTCTTTCCAAAAATGACTCTCAGGCAGCCCGTTTAAAGAATTCATTGGAAGAAAAGTCACATCTACAACAGAAGGTCCGAAGTTTAAAAGAGGAAATTGAAAAACGGAGAGCAGCGAGTAAAACATATGAAGAAAAATTACCTACTTTACAAGAGGCTGTACAGGAATTAAAGGAAGAAAAAAATAAGTTGATGGAGCAGAAAAAGACCAATGGACAAATGGTCATCCAATTAAAAACACAAAATGAGCAATTTCAATCCAATATCAAGGCGTTCGAAAAAGAAGTGGAAAAATGGGAGAACAAACAATCCGAATGGGAGAAAGCCAATAGAGAAATAGAAAAAAAGCATTCCAAAGCCCTTTCTGAATTAATAGAAAAAAAACAGGAGTTGGATCAATTAAAGCAGCAAAATGAAAGCTTGAAAAAGCAAAATCAAAAATATATCCACGCTTTTTCAAAGGGCACAGGAGAGGCATCTCAAGATATTGTGGCGTTTTTGGATGAACAAATGAAAAACATCCTTGGTCAAACTTTTGAGTACGAAGAAGAATTGGATTCTAAAATCGTGTTTATGAAATCCTTGGAAGAGAAAATTGAACAGTTAGGCAATGAAATACTTGAACTGGAAAACAAGAGCAATGAAAAATAATAATAGGAAAAGCGCTTCGTATTGATCGGAGCGTTTTTTTTAATTTCAACCATTTGTGTGAAGTTTCTACTGATAAGTGAGTCATAACAAATGTCTCAGAGAAGGGGTCGTTGAGCCTTAAGTGTTTAAGAAATGCTGGAAAAGGAAATAAGAAAGGTTATAGAAGATAATTTATGGAGCTTGAAAGGATGATTTGGATGTTCAATAAACGAACAGGAGAAGTCATGACACAACAACTAATTAATTGGGGTGTCGATCACATATATGGAATGCCGGGAGACTCTATCAACGAATTGATTGATGATTTAAGGAAAAGGCAGGATGAAATTGAATTCATCCAAGTCCGTCATGAGGAGACCGGAGCACTGTCAGCGGCCGCTTATGCGAAGTTGACAGGGAAACTCGGTGTCACGGCAGCGATTGCAGGGCCAGGAGCTGTCCACTTACTTAACGGCCTTTATGATGCCAAAGCGGACAGCGCGCCTGTGCTGGCAATCGTCGGACAAGTGCATAGTGAAGAAGTGGGGACGGGGGCGTTCCAGGAAATCAACTTGGAGAGAATGTTCGATGATGTTGCTGTCTTCAATCGTCGGGCAGAGACAGAAGCCCAGCTCCCGGACTTACTTGACCAGGCAATCAAAGAGGCATACGCCCATAAAGGAGTGTCTGTACTGATCGTTCCGGATGATTTATTTGCAGCCAAACAGACAGATGAGGTTCGCCTCACATCTGGAGACTATTACAGACCAGAAATCTTCCCTTCGCAGAACCAATTGAACGAAGCGAGAGAGAGGATTGAAAAAGCAGAGAAACCGATTATTCTGGCGGGGCAGGGAACGAGAAATGCTCCGAACGAATTGATTGATTTTGCCGAGTCGATCAAAGCTCCGATTATCTTGAGTTTGCTTGCTAAAGGAGTGATACCGGATAATCATCCGTATTGCCTTGGGCAGCATGGTCAAATCGGAACGAAACCAGCTTATCATGCCATGAAAGAAACGGACCTGTTGATTCTAGTAGGAACACAATTTCCATACCGTGATTTCCTCCCTGATGAGGTCACAGCCATACAAATTGACAATAAACCTGAAAACCTTGGGAAGTACTATCCCATTGAAGTTGGCCTAGCTGGCGACAGTAAAGAGACGCTCGCCGCTTTGACGAAGCTTACAGCATCTGTAGAGAAGAGAGAGTACCTCGAGTATTACCAGGAAAAAATGAACGATTGGAGAATCGCGCTACAAGAAGAGAAACGATCCACTGAGAACCCATTACATGCACCTCAAGTGATGTATGAACTTGAAAAGCATATGGAACCAGGAGCCATTATTTCTGGGGATGTAGGGAACGTGACCGTTTGGCTTTCTCGCTTCTTACACCTCGTGAACCAGAAATTCGTTTTGTCCGGATGGCTCGCAACGATGGGAAGTGGGCTTCCAGGCGCGATAGCAGCGAAAAAAGCGTATCCGGATAAGCAGGTGATTGGAGTGTCCGGCGACGGTGGATTCTCCATGGTGATGCATGATTTTGTGACGGCCGTCAAATATGACCTGCCAATCAAAATGATTGTGCTGAATAATAGTAAAATCGGAATGATTAAATACGAACAAGAACAGATGGGGCACCTAAATTATGCGACGAACTTAGGGGAAGTGGACTTCGCTAAGTTTGCGGAAGCTTGTGGGGGAGAAGGATATCGCATTGAATCCTATGAGGAGCTCTCTACAAAAATGAAACAAGCCTTCGTTTCCGAAAAACCTGTGCTGATCGATGTCGTCATTGAAGACCAGGCCCCACTCCCTGGAAAAATTGATTACCAGTCAGCAGTGAACTTTTCCAAGTATATCGTCAAAGAGTTCTTTGAATCCGGAAACCTCGACTTACCGGATATGAAAAAAGCATTGAAACGCCTGACATAAAAGAAAATCCCCGCTGGAATTCCAGCGGGGATTTCTTTATGATCACACTTCCATAATGATTGGAAGAATCATCGGACGACGCTTCGTCTTTTCAAACAAGAACGGTGCAATGGTATCTGTAATTTCATTTTTGATCTCAGACCATTGAGTCGTGCGACGTTCCATCACTTTTTCAACATGGGAGCTGACGAGATTCTGTGCTTCTTTAATTAAGTCTTCTGATTCTCTCATGTAGACGAATCCGCGGGAGATGATATCAGGACCTGACGCGATCTTGAATTCTTTCATGTTGATGCTTACGACAACGATCACAAGACCTTCTTCGGAAAGAATACGTCGATCACGAAGGACGATGTTACCGATGTCACCAATACCGCTTCCGTCAACATAGACAGAGCCTGAAGGAATTTTACCTGCAACGCTTGCTTCGTCTTTACCAAGAGCCAGTACGTCACCATTATCCATGACGAAGCAGTTCTCAGGCTCGACTCCACAATCGTGGCTGAGTTTCGTGTGCTCTTTCAGCATACGATATTCCCCGTGAATCGGCATGAAGAATTTCGGTTGAATCAAACGAAGCATCAGCTTCATTTCTTCCTGACTACCGTGACCAGAAGTGTGGATGTCATTCAATGGGCCGTGGATGACATCTGCACCGGCGCGGTAGAGTTTATTGATTGTACGGCTGACACTGATCGTGTTTCCAGGGATTGGGGAAGAAGAGAACACGACGGTGTCGCCAGGTTGAATTTGAATTTGACGGTGAGTACCGTTGGCAATACGTGACAGGGCAGCCATTGGTTCACCTTGTGAGCCTGTACACAGGATCACGACTTCATTTGCTGGAAGTCGGTTGATCTGCTGGGCATCAATGAATGTATCCTTAGGGGCACGGATATATCCCAGTTCCTGACCGATTCGGATGGAAGATTCCATACTGCGTCCGAAAACAGCCACTTTACGACCTTTCTTCACGGCAGATTCCACCACTTGTTGAAGACGGTGGATGTTTGATGCGAAGGTAGCAAAGATTAATCGACCATCATCCATACGCGAAAAGATGTCATCGATACTTTGTCCCACGATTCGTTCGGACTTTGTAAAACCAGGAACTTCTGCATTGGTACTATCGGATAATAGGGCGAGCACGCCTTCTTTACCGATTTCAGCCATTTTAGCAAGATCCGCTGGTTCTCCTACAGGGGTAAAATCGAACTTGAAGTCTCCTGTGTGTACGACGTTTCCTGGTGGAGTTTTTACCACAACTCCGTAGGAATCAGGGATACTGTGCGTCGTACGGAAGAAGGAAACGGATGTTTTACGGAATTTAATTACATCGTCTTCCTGAATCGGATTCAGCTTTGCATTCCGCAACAGACCGTGTTCGTCCAACTTATTACGGATGAGGCCGAGCGCCAGTTTACCCGCATAAATTGGAATGTTGATTTCACGCAGCAGGTAAGGAATTCCACCAATGTGGTCTTCGTGACCGTGCGTAATGAACAGCCCTTTGATTTTGTCTTGATTTTGGACGAGGTACGTATAATCCGGAATAACATAGTCGATACCGAGCAGCTCGTCTTCCGGGAATTTGATACCAGCGTCAATGAGGATGATTTCGTCTTGGAATTGTACACCGTACGTGTTTTTACCGATCTCACCGAGTCCGCCCAGGGCGAATACGGCTGTCTGGTCATTTTTCACGAATTTCATCAGTTAAAAATTCTCCACTTTGAAATCTTCGGATTGCTTTTCATATTCAAGGTGATCCTCATCAAGCACCTGAATATATTCGATATTGAATCCTTCATTTTTTAATTTTTCACGAACTTGTCTTTCTGTTTCCGCTTCCACATACATGCTTTCTGTATGTTCACGGACAGGAACTTCGCTCGCAAGTTCCTGATATAATACTTTAAATATCATTACTCTATCGCTCCTAACTAGATATAATTTCCACATTCTTGTCCTGTCATCATCATAGCACGATTATTTCGTATATGGGAATGATAATGGTATGTGCGGGTGCTCGGTACACCCCTAAACAATGGTTTACGCGTATGTTTTTCGTTTCAAGAAATTTTTCCAACGTTTTCTAAGCTTCCTTCGTAGACGCTTCATCATCGGCATCTATCCCCTTTCTTCCAAATGAAGAAAACAAAAAACGTTAAACCGCCCAATCCCTGTTATCTCTAGTATAATACGGTTTGTGGAAGAATGAAACAATTACATATTAGATTTTATATATATCGTGTGTTTTTCTTCTCAAACCTATCCACTCATGCTACAGTATAGCCAAAGAATGGGGTATGCTATGATACATAAGAGAAATTGTACGCAGCCGACGAGGAGGAACAAGAATATGACAAAAAAAATTGCTTTTTTTGATATTGATGGAACACTACTGGATCACGATAAAAAACTGCCGGAGAAAACGAAAGCAGCGATTCAAGCGCTTAAAGATGAAGGTGTGTACTGCGCCATTGCCACCGGACGTGCTCCTTTCATGTATAAGAAGTTGAGAGAAGAACTTGGAATCGATTCCTTTGTAAGCTTTAACGGTCAGTATGTCGTTTTCGAGGGAAAAGAAATTTATACGAATCCATTGTCTGAACCAGAACTTGCGCGTCTTCATAAGCACGCAGAGCAGAACGACCATCCGATGGTTTTCATGAATCATGAAGAGATGAAGTCCTCCGTACCGGATCACGATCATATAGAAGAAAGTCTTGGGACGCTGTATATCGACCATCCAAGTGCTGATGCGTCCTTTTTTAAAGGAAGAAACATTTATCAGTCCCTTCTATTCTGTGAAGGGGACGAAATAGAAGAGTACAGAGAAGCCTATGATTCCTTCGATTACATTCGCTGGCATCCCGTTTCCTGTGATGTACTTCCTAAAGGAGGATCAAAAGCAGAAGGGATTAAAAAGATGATCGAAGCAGCCGGTCTCAAGATGGAAGATACGTACGCTTTTGGCGACGGCTTGAATGATATAGAAATGATCCGTGAGGTAGGAACAGGAGTCGCAATGGGAAATGCCGTTCCTGAAACCAAAGCTGTCAGCGATTTCGTCACGAAAGATGTTGGAGAAGATGGACTCTCCCATGCAATTTATGAACTAGGATTGCTGAAATAACCTTTATTGAGTGGGTGGGGCTACAGGGAATGGCTCGCTTTCCGCGGGAGCGCGGTGAGCCTCCTCGGACTGCGTCCTGCGGGGTCTCACCCTGCACTTTTTTCCCGCAGGAGTCTCGCCATTCCCCTCCGCCCCTTTGCAAAGGAAGATTCCCGAAACCACTTCTAAAAATCAGCTTGTATGATCGAGGGAAGTGTATAACATAAACCTTTCTACGGAACGTAAAAGCTTAATACAGAGTGCCTTATACTTCTAACAGTGGGATAGTGGAAGACCATCCAACTTGGTAAAGGGTTCGTTTCTCCCTTAAATGGAATGGGGTGGTTGTGAAGCTGCGAGACTCCCGTGGGAGAAAGGAGATAGGTGAGATCCCGCAGGGCACTAGCCCGAGGAAGCTCGCCGCTCCCCCCTGACGCTCAACCCAAGCAACGAACCCAGGAATATCTCAAAATCGAGTCTTCGACAACCGGGAGCTTATATGGAAGAAGTTAAAAGGATAAAAAAGCTCCACCGTCGGTGACGGTGGAGCTTTTGGTTTGTTTTATCGATCGGCAGGTGTAGCATTTTCAGGCTCTTTGAAAGGATTATCCTGATCAATGTGATCATAGAACATGACCCCGTGCAGATGATCAATTTCATGCTGAAACACGATGGCTGCATAATCTCTCAAGCGCAGCTTCACATCATTACCTTCAAGGTCCGTAGCTTTCACTGTGATACGGCGATAGCGCGGAACATAACCAGGGACTTCACGATCGACGGAAAGACAGCCTTCTCCTGTAGAAAGGTAAGTCTTTTCCACCGAATGACTGACAATACGAGGATTGAATAAGCCATAGCTGTATAACTTATCTTTCATATCCGTGAAATGGACCGCCAGCATCCGTTTATTCACATTGATCTGCGGTGCAGCTAAGCCGACCCCAGGACGGAGTCCGTACCGGTTACAAACTTGCTCATCCTGGCTATTCTTCAAGTACTGAATCATTTCTTCCAACGTTTCTTTATCCTCCTCAGAAGGGGGGAGGGGTACTTCCTCTGTCACTTTACGCAAAGCGGGGTGACCTTCACGAACAATATCGTCCATTGTAATCATTAAGCAACATCCTTTCAAACTATACATTTTCATAAAAAGCTCTAACTCATTGGTTTCAGTATATATAATGAATGGAATAAAGAGCTCTCTCAAATAGACCTTTTTCCTCTCCATGTCAATGGTAACATATGTGAAAAAGGCACTTTCAATTTGATATCATTTATTATACTATTGTAGATACGTTTAGATTACAATAATGTTTCACGGAATTCGAGGGGGAAAAGGTGTGCGAGTACATAAGCTAGTGGTGCTCCTGGCAGTAGCAGCTTTCTTGTCTGCCTGTACAGGTCAGTCAGCAGAAGAACAGATTTATGAACATCTTGAAAAAGCGGTGACGTTAGAAGATGCTTTCCGCGAACAGCAGCAGCCGATGGTGGATCTTGAGACAGAAGAACAACAATTATATGAAGAAATCATCAATTTGAACATGGATCAATTTGATGAAATCCAAGAGAAGTCCAAGCAGGCGGCCTCTATCGTAGAAAAGCGCAGAGAAAAGCTTGAGCTTGAAAAAGAAAGCATTGATACAGCAAAAGAGGAATTCGATAAGATTGAACCTCTAATCGAAGACTTGGACGAAGAGAATGCAGAGGCAAAGGAAAAAGCAGAGCAATTAGTCGAAACGATGAATGCACGGTATGATTCGTATCAAAATTTATATAAGGCTTATGACGAAGCTTTAACTTTGGATGCCAAACTATATGAAATGATGCAGAATGAGGATTTAACAGAAGAACAACTTCAAGAACAAATCGATAAGATCAATCAGAAATATAATGAAGTGATTGAACATAACGAAACGTTCAACAAACATACAGAAGAGTATAATGCATTGAAAAAAGAACTTTATGAAGCGATGGAACTTGATGTAACCTATGAGGAACAATCAGAATCCTCGACATCAGAAGAGTAATGGAAAAGCCGTTGACGTGATTCGTCAACGGCTTTTTGTCTTAAGTGAGGACATTTGATCGTGAAACGTTTATCTCTACCTTTTTAACAATGAGGGAGGTGCACGTCCGGCATCTCTTCCATAATGAAGGATCCGAAGTCTGGAATTATAAATTGGCTCTAAACTAAACAATTCATTTGATTGTATAGGGGAAAAAACGTAAGATTAATACAGGCTTAATTTTGTGGTGATACAGTATCATGTTCTGAAATAACAAAATAAGTCATTTTTCGACTGCTGTCAGAAGCCTCTATGACTATGTATAGATATTATGTAGCGAAGTGATTGACGAATGATGGCGATTTGAGCTAAACTACATAATGGATTGACATTGTACCATTGAATCTTACTTGAAGAATGTAACAGTTTCTATAAACGTCCCTGCATGATTAATAAAGAAGTGTTCAGGGTAAAACGTAAAGAGCAAATCGGTACAGTTTTTTTTCATAATTGGGAAAGCTACTCACAGCATCCATTTTAAAATACGAAAGGAAAGGGTGAATGAATTTGAAACGAACTCTTGAGAACATTGAAAATCAGTTCGAAATGTTTCAAATCCTTAACGAAGAAGGCGAAATCGTAAACGAAGATTTTATGCCTGACCTATCTGATGAAGATCTGAAAGAAATTATGCGCCGTATGGTTTATACGCGTATTCTTGACCAGCGTTCCATCGCGCTTAACCGCCAGGGACGTCTTGGTTTCTACGCTCCAACTGCTGGACAGGAAGCATCCCAGCTTGGAAGCCAATTTGCACTTGAGAAGGAAGACTTTATTCTTCCAGGGTACCGTGATGTACCACAGTTGATCTGGCACGGTCTTCCACTTTATCAAGCATTCCTATTCTCCCGTGGACACCATAAAGGTAACCAAATGCCTGAAGGTGTGAACGCAGTGAGCCCGCAAATCATCATCGGTGCGCAAATCACGCAGACAGCTGGTGTTGGTCTTGGTTATAAAAAACGTGGTGAAAATGCTGTAGCAATCACTTACACAGGTGATGGCGGTGCATCTCAAGGTGACTTCTACGAAGGTATCAACTTTGCTGGTGCATTCGGTGCGCAGGCTATTTTCGTCGTACAAAACAACCGTTTCGCGATTTCTGTACCTGTTGAGAAGCAGTCTGCAGCTCAAACAATCGCTCAAAAAGCAGTGGCAGCCGGAATCGAAGGCATCCAGGTTGACGGTATGGACGTACTTGCTGTGTATGCGGCAACGAAAGATGCTCGTGAGCGTGCTGTGAACGGTGAAGGTCCGACATTGATCGAGACACTTACTTATCGTTATGGTCCACACACTATGGCCGGAGACGATCCGACTCGTTACCGTACGGAAGATGAAGACAACGAGTGGGAGAAAAAAGATCCAATCGTTCGTTTCCGTAAGTTCCTCGAAGCGAAAGGCCTATGGTCTGAAGAGGAAGAGAACGAACTGATCGAAAAAACAAAAGAAGAAATCAAAGCAGCTGTTAAAGAAGCTGACAATACTCCAAAACAAACGGTTACTGATTTGATCGGTATCATGCATGAGGAACTTCCTTCTAACTTGAAAGAGCAGATGGAAGAATACAAGGAAAAGGAGTCGAAGTAAATCATGGCACAAATGACAATGATCCAAGCCATCACAGACGCGATGCGCACAGAACTTAAAAATGATGAAAACGTGCTAGTTTTCGGTGAAGACGTTGGTCAAAACGGCGGAGTATTCCGTGCGACTGAAGGTCTTCAAAAAGAATTCGGCGAAGATCGTGTATTTGATACACCACTAGCTGAATCCGGAATCGGCGGTATGTCCATCGGGCTTGCTCTTACAGGCTTCCGTCCGGTACCTGAAATTCAATTCTTCGGTTTCGTATACGAAGTCATGGACGCAATCAGCGGTCAAATGGCACGTTATCGTTACCGCTCTGGCGGTACTCGTCCAATGCCGATTACTGTTCGTTCTCCATTCGGCGGCGGTGTACACACACCAGAACTTCACGCAGACAGTCTTGAAGGTCTAATGGCTCAACAGCCTGGTCTTCGTGTAGTCATCCCATCTAATCCATACGATGCGAAAGGTCTATTGATCTCTTCCATCCGCAATAACGATCCTGTGATCTTCCTTGAGCACATGAAACTTTACCGTTCATTCCGTGAAGAAGTGCCTGAAGAAGAATATACAGTAGATCTTGATAAAGCAGCCGTTAAGCGCGAAGGTACAGACGTTACTCTTGTTGCTTATGGTGCAATGGTTCACTCTTCTCTTAAAGCTGCAGAAGAGCTTGAGAAAGACGGAATCAGTGCAGAAGTCATTGACCTTCGTACTGTATCTCCAGTCGATTACGAAACAATCCTAGAATCTGTTAAGAAAACAAACCGTGCTGTAGTTGTCCAGGAAGCTCAAAAGCAAGCGGGTATCGCAGCGAACGTTGTTTCTGAAATTCAAGAAAAAGCCATCCTTCACCTTGAAGCGCCTGTATTGCGTGTAGCTGCACCAGACACGGTCTATGCATTCACACAAGCAGAAGAAGTATGGTTGCCAAATCACAACACGATCGTTGAAAAAGTCAACGACGTTATGAACTTTTAATCATCTCTAATACTAGGAGGTAATAACCGTGGCATTCGAATTTAAACTGCCTGATATCGGTGAAGGTATCCACGAAGGTGAAATTGCGAAGTGGTTCGTCAAGCCTGGCGACGAAGTTAAAGAAGACGATGTACTTTGTGAAGTACAAAACGATAAAGCAGTAGTAGAAATCCCTTCCCAAGTAGATGGAACGGTCAAAGACATCCATGTGGACGAAGGTGAAACAACAACTGTCGGAACAGTCATCATTACAATCGATGATGGATCTGAAGATGCTCCTGCTTCTGAAGAGCCTAAAGAAGAGCCGAAGGAAGAAAAAGAGGAAGCACCGAAAGAAGAAAGCAAAGAAGATAAAGCTGAACAACCAGCTGCATCTGCAAACGATGGTGACGTTGATGAAGACCGCCGCGTTGTAGCGATGCCTTCTGTGCGTAAATTCGCTCGTGATAACGATGTCGACATCCGTAAAGTTCAAGGATCCGGCAAAAACGGCCGCGTTCTTAAAGAAGACGTTGAAAGCTTCATGAACGGCGGACAAGCAGAAGCAGCTACAGAAGCTCCAGCTGAAGACAAGCAGGAAGAAGCAGCTACTACACAACAAGCAGCTCCAGCTGCAGGTGAAGCTTACCCTGAAACTCGTGAGAAGATGAGCGGAATCCGTAAAGCGATCTCCAAAGCTATGGTGAACTCCAAGCACACAGCCCCTCACGTAACATTGATGGACGAAGTGGATGTATCTGAGCTTGTTGCACACCGTAAGAAGTTCAAAGCTGTTGCAGCTGAACAGGATATCAAGTTGACTTACCTTCCATATGTTGTGAAGTCTCTTGTATCCACTCTGAAGAAATATCCTGTTCTTAATACGTCAATTGACGACAATACGGATGAAATTATTCAGAAACACTATTATAATATTGGTATCGCTGCAGATACAGAGAAAGGCCTAATGGTTCCAGTCGTAAAAGACGCTGACCGCAAATCTGTCTTCTCAATCTCAAGCGAAATCAACGAACTAGCTGTGAAAGCTCGTGACGGTAAACTATCATCAGAAGAAATGAAAGGTGCTTCCACTACAATTACGAATATCGGATCTGCCGGTGGTCAGTGGTTCACACCAGTCATCAACCACCCAGAAGTGGCGATCCTTGGTATCGGACGTATTGCAGACAAGCCAATCGTACGCGATGGTGAAGTTGTAGTAGCTCCAGTTCTTGCGATTTCCCTAAGCTTCGACCACCGTATCATCGATGGTGCAACAGCTCAGCACGCAATGAACAACATCAAGCGTTTACTGAACGATCCACAACTAATCATGATGGAGGCGTAAAGTATGGTAGTAGGAGATTTCCCAATTGAACTAGATACGTTAGTTGTCGGTGCGGGTCCTGGCGGTTATGTTGCCGCCATCCGTGCTGCACAATCCGGTCAAAATGTAACCATTGTCGATAAAGGTAACCTTGGTGGCGTTTGTTTGAACGTCGGTTGTGTTCCTTCTAAAGCATTGATCCAAGCCGGTCACCGCTATGAACACGCACAAGGCGCTGAAGACATGGGTATTAAGTCAGAAAACACAACGGTCGACTTTTCTAAAGTACAAGAATGGAAAGGCGGCGTTGTAAACAAACTGACTGGCGGTGTTGAAGGTCTTCTTAAAGGAAATAAAGTAGACATCGTCAAAGGCGAAGTTTACTTCGTAGATAAAAACACAGTTCGTGTTATGGACGAGAAGAATTCTCAAACGTACACGTTCAACAATTGCATCATTGCAACAGGTTCCCGTCCGATTGAGATTCCTTCTTTCAAATTCTCTGATCGTGTTCTAGATTCTACAGGTGCTTTGAACCTGGATGAAATCCCGGAGAAAATGGTCGTTATCGGCGGCGGTTACATCGGTACTGAGCTTGGTACAGCGTATGCAAACTTCGGTACACAAGTAACCATCCTAGAAGGTACAAAAGACATCCTAGGCGGTTTCGAGAAGCAAATGTCTTCCATCGTCAAAAAGCGTCTGAAGAAAAAAGGCGTAGACGTTGTAACGGAAGCAATGGCTCAAGGTGTTGAAGAGACGGAAAATGGCGTGACTGTTAAGTATGAAGCTAAAGGTGAAGAAAAATCCATCGATGCTGATTACGTACTAGTAACTGTCGGACGTCGTCCAAACACAGACGAAATCGGTCTTGAAGATCTAGGAATCAAGATGACAGATAAAGGGATCATCGAAATCGATAAACAGTGCCGTACAAGCATTGATAACATTTATGCGATTGGTGATATCGTTGAAGGACCACCACTTGCTCACAAAGCTTCTTATGAAGGTAAAATCGCTGCAGAAGCGATCTCTGGTGAGAAGTCTGAGATCGACTACCTTGGAATTCCAGCAGTTGTATTCTCTGATCCAGAATTAGCTTCTGTTGGCTACACAGAACAGGAAGCAAAAGATGCCGGCTACGAGGTCAAAGCATCCAAATTCCCATTTGCAGCAAACGGACGTGCGCTATCTCTTAACGAAAGTGACGGCTTCTTGAAGCTCGTTACACGTAAAGAAGACGGCCTTGTCATCGGTGCTCAAATCGCGGGTGCGAATGCAAGTGACATGATTGCTGAGCTTGGCTTGGCTATCGAATCCGGCATGACTGCCGAAGACTTAGCGCTAACCATCCACGCTCACCCGACACTAGGTGAGATCACGATGGAAGCAGCTGAAGTTGCCATTGATCAACCGATTCACATCGTTAAATAATGAAATGAAAAGCCCGACAGGCTCCTATGAGTCTGTCGGGCTTTTTTGGATGGGGGAAAGGTTAACGTTCCCTAACTAGAGTTTAATGTTCCTTTAACGGTAAGTTAATGCCCTCTAGCTGAGCTTTAATGTCCTTTAATGGTAAGTCAGTGTCCTCTAAGTAAGCATTACCGTCCTCTAACAAGAAAACCTTATTAAGTGTACAAAAAGCCTCCCATGAAATTATGGGAGGCTTTGGCATTCATCTAACCATCGCTATATGATTTTCCAATGTCATTAAGATTTTTTCACGTGGGTTGTTCCCTGAGATCGTGGTTACCGTTTTACCTTCTTCTTTAACTATGAGGACGGGCAATTCTTCCGTAGGGATGTTCAGGTCATTTTTGTTTTTTTCCGTTTGTTCGAACTGCAATTCAGCTCCCTCATCCTGTTTCAATTTCCAATCGAGAAGGGCACTTAAGTAATCCTGTGCGGACTCTTCCTGATCCGCTTCGGAGTATAAGTATAATTCATAGTTTTCAGGTGTAGCTGTAAGTACTTGTACGGTTTCACCTTTTTGGAGACATCCAGCGAGTAAGAATATAGCTAAGAAAGATAGGATAATACGATTAATCATGGTCCGACCCACTCCCTTGTCTTTGATCCATACTCAGTGTAACAAGGAATGGAAGGGATTTTTTTGATGTTATCGTTTTGTCATCGAAATGATAGTCTCATGTTGTATTGTGACATCTATTGTAAAGTCCCTTAATGAAATTTGTAACGAGGCAGCCGCCGATATAGGAGCGTGCAACGGCTTGTGAAAGAACGTGAATGACTTGACTTGATGGAATAAAGAAAGGGGAAGGGAACGTGTAATAAGAAAGAGGACTGTGAATGGATCTCATGAATTCATAAGGACAAGCTAGTCTGATTAGGGGGATAAAAAAGAACCCAGAAAGTAAATTCTGGGTTCCTATAAGATTCATTATTTCTTTTTCTTCTTAAGATCGACTTTTTTCGCTTCATCCTGGAATGTTTTGAACAAGGAGAAGCAGATGAGAATCATTATAAAGGTGAACGGGAAGGCGGCGATGATCGCTGCCGTTTGGAGTGCACCTAAACCGCCTTGCCACAACAGCACAGCGGCTGCTCCGGCCTGGATGATTCCCCAAGTGAATTTCACCTGGTTTTTAGGGTTCAAGCTTCCGTTCGTCGTCTGCATGCCGAGTACGAATGTAGCAGAGTCGGCAGAAGTCACGAAGAACGTACTAATAAGCAATAGCCCTACGAAAGACATGATCGACCCCAATGGTACATTTTCCATCATAGAGAAGAGAGCAACTTCTGAACCTAGCTCATTAACATCAGAATAGATATCTACACCATTGAAGAACTCAAGTGCAATCGCTGTTCCGCCGAATACGGAGAACCATAGAGCTCCAAAGATTGTCGGTACTAAAAGTACACCTAAAATGAATTCACGAACCGTTCGCCCGCGGGAAACACGTGCGATGAAGGTTCCTACGAATGGAGCCCAGGAAATCCACCAAGCCCAATAGAAAATGGTCCAGTTTTGAACCCATGAACTATCTTCCGCAAAAGGAGTCATCCGAAAGCTCATGTAAGGCAGGTCGCGGATATAAGACCCGAATGATGTCGTAAAGTAATCCATGATAAAGTTTGTCGGTCCTGCGAATAGCATGAACACCATTAAGCCGATTGCTAGCACGACGTTCGTGTTACTAAGATATTTAATTCCTTTGTTCAAACCAGTCATGGCAGAAACCATGAAAAGGACAGTTACGACAGCAATAATAGTAAGCTGTAGTGTGAACGTATCTTCTAAGCCGTCAATGGTAAAAGCAAGACCACTGGATATTTGAAGTGCACCTAAACCAAGAGAGGTCGCTACACCGAAGATCGTTGCAAAAACAGCGATGAAGTCGATAAGCGTACCCAGCGGACCTTTTACTCTCTTTTCACCCAGTACTGGCGTGAGAGCGGCACTAATGACACCAGGAGCGTCTTTTCTGAATTTAAAGTAAGCTAGGGCCAGAGCCAGTACAGAATAAAAGGCCCAAGGATGAAGTCCCCAGTGGAAGAAGGTGTACTTCATCGCGGACTGAGCCGCTTCTTCGCTCATAGGCTCTTGTCCAGGGATTGGTGGGGTATGGAAGTGAGAGAGGGGTTCTGCAGATCCCCAGAAAACAAGTCCAATACCCATACCCGCACTAAAGAGCATGGCAAACCATGTAATGTATGGATATTCCGGTTCGTCGTCCGGTTTTCCTAACTTTATGTTTCCGTATTTCGAGAAGACTAAAAAGATAACAAAAATTAAGAAGCCTGTAGCTGACAATAAGTAGAACCATCCAAATTTTTCTGTCAGGAAACCTTGAATGTTAGATGTTACATTTTCTAAGTTCCAAGTCGGTAGTACAGCTTCAGGGATGACTCCCCAGCCAATGAATAAGAATGCGACAACTACCGAAATGTAAAATACTTTCGTTACTTGATTCATAACTGACTTCCCTCCTAGTAAAAGATTTCTTTACCACGTTATGACTGATCTGGTAAATAGCATTTTTTCACCAATTGTTCTTGTTTCTGCGACAAATTTTGCAACTCTTCCAATACGTCGTGAAAACAAAGCAATTCGTAAATTAAGATCGTCTGCGGTGGTAAATGGTGTCGGTAACCTGTCTGCTTTATGACATGGTCTTCTTTCCATTTCCAGAATGCATCATCCAGCTTATTTACCATCTCGAACTGGTTTTCGTTAATCGAGTGGGTCGGGTCACTGAGTACATGGGTGAATTCCTCCGTAAGTGCAAGCAAAAGCTCTTTTTCCTCGTTTGTGAAATCAGAGGCTTTTGTTTGTACATACTGCAAGTTTCCAAGATGATAAGCAATTTGTTGAAATGCCGCCAGTTTCCGTTGAGAGAGTTGAAAAGCGACCATCTCTTCTTCTGAGTGACGGTGATATTTCCACTCTTCCCTTTGATATTGAGAAAGCTGATTTGTCTTTTCCAGATGGGCCGTCAATTGCCGGTAGGACCTCTGAATAGCACGAGTTTTCTCTTTAGATTCTGCCGTTACCTCAGAAATTATTCGTTTCAAAAGCAGACCAGCTTGATTATACAAACCGTTGATGTTTTTGTAAATCATGGGCGAATAATTGGGTGGCAAAAGGAAAAAATTCACAAAAGTCGAGATGATGATTCCAATGGAGGTTGTACCCAATCTCGTAAAAAATGAAACCACATATTGATCTTGAAAATCTGGAATCATTGCAGTCGCCGTAATGGTGGCAACTAAAATTCCATCATCCAGTTTCAGTTTGTGACAGACGGCGATCGTCACCATAGCTACAAGAGCGAATGTCAACGCACCTTTTCCCAAAAGGCCGTAAAAGGTTGTAGCGAGCAACGCTCCAATGGCCGAGGCAGGAAAACGTACGGCGGCTTTTTTAATCGAATCTGCAGCTGTATGTTCAATCGTGACGATAGCTGTGATGACAGCAAATATAATGGGTAAATTAAAAAAACCGCAAATCAATGCAGTCAAAAAGACAGAAATCCCCGTTTTTAACGTCCGGCTTCCTAAAAATTTGAATTTTTTCAATGAATGTAGCATTTTAATCACCCATATGTAAGAAGTCATTAGACCACGATAAAACATTATATAATATTTTACCCGAAAACGATAGATAAAATGTTGAATTATCTTTTATAATGAAGAAAGTGGAAATACATAACAGTGGAGGGAACACCTATGAAAAAATGGACAAGTTTGTGGATCGTACTTATTTTCCTGCTTGCTGCCTGCTCAGGAGCGAACAGTGAGGAAGTTCAAAAACCAGAAGAAGAGACTGCTGAGAAAGAGTCGACAGAAGAAGTGGTTGAGGAAGAGGAGAAGGCGGAAGAAACGGATGAAGAAGAAAAAGATACGGAAGAACCAGCGGAACAAGATTCAGAAGTGATGAAGAATGTAGAACCCCAATACGAGTTAACAGGAAACTGGTCCTTCGAGCCGATCGGAGATGCGAATCCAAAAGTCGCTCTCCTTACGATTGATGATGCACCAGATACTCACGCGGTGGAAATGGCTAAAACGTTGAAAGAAAAAGATGCACCTGCAATCTTTTTCGTAAACGGTCATTTCATTGATACACCAGAAGAAAAAGAAAAGTTAAAAGAAATTCATGAAATGGGCTTTCCAATCGGGAACCATACAGAGACACATGCAAGCTTACCCGATCTCAGTGAAGAGGAACAAAGTGTTGAAATCGTTGGATTGAATGACAAAATTGAAGAGATCATTGGCGAACGACCAATTTTCTTCCGTGCCCCATTTGGACAGAACACTGATTTTTCTAAGCAATTGGCAGAAGATGAAGGGATGCTCGTCATGAACTGGACATACGGATACGATTGGGAAAGTGAATACCAGGATGCTCAAGCACTTGCTGACATCATGGTCAACACCCCGCTGCTAAATAACGGCGCCAACTTGCTCATGCATGACCGGGAATGGACAAAAAAAGCATTGGGTCCAATCGCTGATGGTCTGCGAGAGAAAGGCTATGAGCTGTTAGATCCAGCACTCATTCAGACACCATAATTCAAAGAACACTCCTCGGAGTGTTCTTTTTTAGGCTTAAAAAGGATTCTTGATCATATAATAGTAGGTAAAGAAATTATTAGTATGACACATTTTATAAAAAGTTATACTTTTGGGCTTGATTTTTCGATTGTGCCATATTAGAATAAAGTTACGTTGAAAACGATTACAAATATGGGGAGTGGATGTGAATGGGTACAATCGTATGTCAAGACTGTCAGAAGGTAATTGAGCACTACGAAAATGAGAAGGTTTCTACTCTTTACAGCACCTGTCCAACTTGCAACAAACCAGAAGATAAATAAAGAGTATGTACTATTAAATGGGGGCATTCTTCCTGTGAAGGAAGCATAAAAAGGAAAGAACCAGGTCTTGGACCTGGTTCTTTTTTTCGCGAAAGGATTTCCGATTTGAGGAAATCCTTTCGCGCTAAAGAGCCATCGAGTCGCGCTAAAGAGCCATCGAGTCGCGCTAAAGAGCCATCGAGTCGCGCTAAAGAGCCATCGAGTCGCGCTAAAGAGCCATCGAGTCGCGCTAAAGAGCCATCGAGTCGCGCTAAAGAGCCATCGAGTCGCGCTAAAGAGCCATCGAGTCGCGCTAAAGAGCCATCGAGTCGCGCTAAAGAGCCATCGAGTCGCGCTAAAGAGCCATCGAGTCGCGCTAAAGAGCCATCGAGTCGCGCTAAAGAGCCATCGAGTCGCGCTAAAGAGCCATCGAGTCGCGCTAAAGAGCCATCGAGTCGCGCTAAAGAGCCATCGAGTCGCGCTAAAGAGCCATCGAGTCGCGCTAAAGAGCCATCGAGTCGCGCTAAAGAGCCATCGAGTCGCGCTAAAGAGCCATCGAGTCGCGCTAAAGAGCCATCGAGTCGCGCTAAAGAGCCATCGAGTCGCGCTAAAGAGCCATCGAGTCGCGCTAAAGAGCCATCGAGTCGCGCTAAAGAGCCATCGAGTCGCGCTAAAGAGCCATCGAGTCGCGCCAAAGAGCCATCGAGTCGCGCCAAAGAGCCATCGAGTCGCGCCAAAGAGCAGGAGAAACAAAAAAAGAAGCCCGGCGTGGGCTTCTTTTTTATTTGAATGCACGTTGTTCACGAATGACTTGAATCGTTTCAAGAGTATCATCTTCAGGGCCCTGTACAGGGAGGCCTGCTTCGACATTATCGTGAATGTAGTCAATGTTTTCCCTTGTAATAATTTCACCTGGTATGAAAATGGGAATGCCGGGTGGATAGACCATCACGAATTCAGCGCTGATTCTCCCGACAGCTTCTTTCAGTAAAATCGTTTCTGTGGAAGAATAGAAGGCCTCTCTTGGAGAAAGAGCAAGCACAGGAATGTCGGGAACCTTCACCCGGATGTTTTCTGTCTCTTCTTTGTCCGAGTACTCTTTAGAAAGTTTATCTAAAGCCGTTACAAGCTCGTCGATGTCTTCTTCCCGATCGCCAGGGGTAACGATGCATAAAATGTTATACAAATCGGAGAGTTCCACTTCGATGTTGGCTTTTTCCCGAAGCCAAACTTCGACGTCATAGCCTGATAATCCGAGCTTTTTCACGGAGATGATCAATTTCGTAGGATCGAAGTCTACCGTAGCATCGCTCGTCAATATTTCGCTGCCTGGGCAGTAAATGCCTGGGATCTCATTCAAACGTCTTCTGGCATGGTCTGCGAGGCGAAGGGTTTCTTCCATCAGCTCCCGCCCGTGAATGGCGAGATGTCTCCGTGCGGCATCAAGACTTGCGAGTAAAAGGTACGACGTCGAAGTTGTATGAAGCATGGATAAAATCGACTGCACTCTTTCATGAGAGACGAGTCCTTCACGTAAATTTAATACGGAACTCTGAGTTAAGGACCCACCAAGCTTATGCACACTCGTAGCTGCCATATCTGCACCTGCCTGCATCGCAGAAAGGGGGAGACGCTCATGGAAGTGAATGTGGACGCCGTGGGCTTCATCGACAAGAACAGGGATATCGAAACGGTGGGCAATGTTGACGATCTTTTTCAAATCAGCAGAAACTCCGAAATAAGTCGGATTGATGACGAGCAGTCCCTTTGCATCCGGGTGTGCTTCACAAGCCTTTAGCACAGCCTCTGAAGTGATCCCGTGAGAGATTCCAAAGCGGTCGTCAAGTTCCGGATGGATAAAGACGGGTTTCGCTCCTGAAAAAATAATCGCTGTCGTTACAGATTTATGGACATTCCTTGGCACGATGATTTTATCTCCAGGATGACAAACACTCATAATCATCGTCATGATCGCACCAGATGTTCCCTGGACGGAGAAAAAGGTATAGTCCGCACCGAAGGCTTCTGCAGCGAGGTCTTGCGCCTGTTTGATCATGCCTTGTGGGTGGTGCAGGTCATCCAGTGGTTCAATGTTGATGAGATCGATGGAAAGGGCTTGGTCTCCGATGAACGAGCGGAATTCTTCATCCATTCCCTTTCCGCCTTTGTGCCCTGGAATATGGAATTGGACCGGCTTTCGGTCTCTATGTTTTTTTAACCCTGTAAATAAGGGAGTCTCATGTTGGTTCATTTGTGTTTCCACCTCTTTAATTTAGAAAAGCACATGAATTATAGCAGGTTCCACGTTCGCTTGCTAGTCTTTTGTGTATCCTTTTTCCAATCATGCTAAAATGAAACAAAGGGGAGGGATTCATGTGGAATGGAAAACTCGCGTCACAGAAGCTTTAGGCATTACATACCCGATTATCCAGGGAGGACTTGCTCACCTCGCTTATTCTGACTTGGCTGCAGCGGTTTCAAACGCTGGCGGGCTCGGTCAGTTAACGGCAATGAGTATGGAAGGTCCCGATCAACTGAGAGAAGAGATTGATGCCGTAAGAGAAAAAACAAACCGTCCGTTTGGAGTGAATTTCGCGATTGGTCAACATGGGCGACCATTTGAAGAGATGGTTCAAGTAGCTGTGGAAGAAAAGGTGCCGGTCATCTCTGTGACCGGCGGAAATCCTGCACCAGTTCTTGAGCTTGTCAAAGGCACTGGAATAAAAACCCTCGTACTTGTAGCGGCAAGACGGCAGGCCGTTAAAGCAGAAGAGCTGGGAGCTGATGCTGTTATGGTCGTCGGTCATGAAGGCGGTGGACACCTCGGGCGCGATGATGTCGGTACATTCGTCTTGACGCCACAAGTCGTGGACGCCGTGGATATACCTGTCATTGCTTCAGGAGGGATCGGAGACGGAAGAGGTCTGATGGCTGCGCTTGCTTTAGGAGCGGAAGGTGTGGAAATGGGGACGCGGTTTATCGCAACCAAAGAGTGTGTGCACGCCCATCCCGCTTATCTGGAAGCTTTGATTGAAGCAGACGAAACATCCACCACTGTCATCAAAAGGAGTTTGAAGGCCCCGGCCCGTGCCTTGAAAAATGATTGGACAGCGCGTATTTTGGAACTGGAAGATGAACAAGCGGGGTATGAAGGCTTAAAATCTTACATCAACGGCGAAGCGAATAAAAAGTTCATTTATGATGGAAAACAAGCTTACGGATTCGGATGGGCTGGTCAAGTGGCTTCAAGGATCCATGACGTTCCATCGGTCGATGAATTGTTCAAACGTATCGTCACAGAAGCGGAAGAAATCCGCAACAGGTGGAGCAAGTAAGGAGGAAGAATAATGAGTTATACGTATCCAATCGATGAAATTTATTGGTCTAAAGAAGAAATTATTGATGTTGTCAATTTTTACAGCATGGTCGAACAAGCCTATGAAAAAGGAGTCGATCGTGATGAGCTTATGCTCGCCTATACCCGGTTCAAACAGATCGTCCCATCTAAAAGTGAAGAAAAAACGTTGTGCGGACAATTTGAAAAAGAATCCGGCTATTCCTGCTACAGAGCTGTCAAACAGGCGAAAGGTCTGAGTAAAGGTGAAAAAGTGAAGATGTAAACGAAAAAAGGCGCTCCATTAAGGGGCGCCTTTTCTTTACTGATCCAGTTGTTTTGTGAAGCGGTATAAAGGTTCAAGGGTTTGGAACGTTTCTTTACAAAGCTCAATGAAAGCATCCGGATCTTTCAAACGGGCATCTCCACGTTCAATGTTCCTGCCACACAAGATCTCTGCTTTTTTCACCGTTTTCAGACGCTCGGTCATACTCAAAAACTTGTCCTCATCTACGTCTGACTGGGGAATGCTGTCAGGCTTCATATGATCGATGGACCATACATAGTCTTCCGGGATATGACGCAGCACTTCATCCTTATTTTGCTCCAGTTTATATGCAAAGTCCTGTTTAATGGGACTTTCGTAGATCACAGCAAACCAAATGAATACATGTGACTCCCACAGACCAATTTGGAAGTGAGGAAGCTTCTTGTATCCGCGTTTATTTGAAGCAAGAGCCGCCCACGTATCATTCGGCGGGTTCGTCTTCCGGCGTGCGTGTCTCGCAACGTGTACAAACATTTCGTCACCAGTCATCGCAGTGACATCTGCCGCGAGTTCTGTCGCTACAGCCTCAAGCTTCGGAGAAATGCGATCTCTTAAAGCCTCCATTCTATTTTCCAATCCGGGAATGGAAAAAACGTCAAAGTCTTCCTGTGTAAATCCACTAAATGTCGTCATTCGATCAACTCCTCCATTTTCTCGCCCTTATTTTACCACAAGAAAACACGGTTACTAAGTGATGTGTTCGCATGGTTTGATTTCTGTAAAAATGGGTTACATATAAGTAATCTAATTGAAACTTCTGTCGCAAAAGTCACATATATATAAAGTAAGGATTTGAAAGGGAGGAATTAGCAGTGAAACATGTCATGGAAGCATTGCGTAAAAGAGAAGCTGAAGAGAAGCTCCCGGTAATCCGTATGGAGATTGATTACGAACTGGTGACCTTGCACGATGCCATGATCGCCGGAGATGTCGAACAAATGAAAAAAACAAAGAGAAGACTCTCTGAACTTCGTAAGCAATTGATTGAATGGTCCATATAAGAGCGAGCAACACTAAAGTTGCTCGTTTTTTTATTGCCTTTAATCAGATGGCTTATTAAAGAATATGGCAGGATTGTGGAAGACTCGATTTCGAGACTTTTCGGGGTTCGTTTGCCGTGTTTAGCGTTAGGGGTGGCTGGGAAGCTACTCGTCTAGCTCCACCGCCCAGACACTCGCGTCATAAGCCGAACAGCAAAGGAATGAAAAGGCACATTCCGTTGCTATTCGGCTTATGTCAGTCGTGTCTACCAAGGCGGTTCCGCATTTGAACACTTTCCTGTGGGGGAGTGGCAAGCTTCCTCGGACTTCGTCCTGCGGGATCTCGCCTATCTCCTTTCTCCCACGGGAGTCTCGCAGCTTCCCAACCACCCCATTCGATGCATATGTGAAACGAACCCCTTTCCCGAGGATGAATGTCTTTCACAATTCCTGATTTATAGTAATTAAGCGCTCTATAGCAAGCTTTTTATCCAGAATAGGGAATTCATATAGCTCTACTTTCCTTGTCAGTAAAAACATCCTATACCGTAAATGGTTTCGAGACACTTATTGGATAAAGGGGCGGAGGGGGATGGGGAGACTCCTGCGGGAAGAGAGTGCTTGGTGAGACCCCGCAGGACGGCAGTCCGAGGAGGCTCAACGCGCTCCCGCGGAAAGCGAGTCATCCCCCGCCGCCCCGAACCGCTCACTCAAAAGTCTCGAAACTGAGTCTTCCACAATCAGGAGCTTTAGTGGGACAAGGAGGGCGGATTTGATGCAATGTCTGGTTGGATTTGGTACGATAAAGATTGATACTTATAAAAGGGGTACGATGTTATGGATCAACAGAAAAAGAACGAGATTTTTGAACACGCAAAAGCTTGGGTCTTGGAAGCTGGTGAACGAATCAAAAGCAATATTGATTCGCCTCGATCCATTGAAACGAAATCCAACCCGAACGACCTGGTTACAGAAATGGATCAGGAAACAGAACAATTTTTCGCGAAAAAAATCAATGAGACGTATCCGGATCATTATTTATTAGGAGAAGAGGGATTCGGAGATGAAATAGAAGACCTCGGAGGAACCGTCTGGATTGTAGATCCGATTGATGGAACCATGAACTTTGTCCATCAAAAAAGAAATTTCGCCATTTCTGTCGGAGTATATTATGAAGGTGTCGGTGAAATTGGATTGATTTATAATGTGATGGACGGTACTTTGTACACTGCCAAACGAGGGGAAGGCGCCTATAAGAACGAAGAAAAGTTACCTCGACTTGATGAAAAGCGTCCTTTGAATCAGTCGATCCTCGCGCTTAATACTTCCTGGTTAATTCCTGAAAATCCACATGTGGATCACAAAGGGATGGAAGATCTAGTGAAAAAATTACGCAGTACAAGATCTTATGGTTCTGCCGCTTTGGAGTTTGCTTTTGTAGCCGAAGGGCTTCTGGATGGGTACTTGACGATGACATTGATGCCGTGGGATTACGCTGCTGGAAGTGTTATCGTTCGTGAAGTGGGTGGAATCGTTACCCGTGCGGACCGAGAGGAATTGGACTTGTTGAACAAGACGACAGTCCTCGCAAGCCGGTCGAACATTCATGAAGAAATATCGAAGGATTACGTCCGTTTGAAGAAATAAAAGAAAGCGACCCCAATCGAGGTCGCTTTCTGCATGTTTCAGGACATTTGCTGTTGTTTTCTTTTTCTTCTCAAACCTACACTCATAAGGGCAAATCCCGAAAAGAAAAGGACGGCTGCAAGCCAGAAGATTTCTTGGCCGATAGCAAACCCAACAGCGATAAATGATAAAATTACGAGACAGGCTAATAGTGCTGTGTTCATATGAAAGTTTTTCAAAAGGCTCACCTCTATTCAGGTCTATTATATAGGATTTGTCTAAATAATGAAAATGGTTTCACGGGTAGCATCCAGTGAGGCTTTCTAGTATGATAGATAACAGAATAGGGTATCCATGAGGAGGAACATCATGAACGATATGTCCACACTACCTGTGCCGACGGATCTATGGCCTGTCGCCGATTTCTTTTTCCGCGGATTCGGGAGTGAAGTGAACTTAAACGATGAAAGCGAAGTGACCATGCTCTTTCGTTCTTTCATGCTACTATACTTAACGACTGTTATTCTCGCTATCATTACATTCAAGCTTGGATTCGCCAGAAAATTACCTTTGATGAAAACAATCGTTGTTTATTCCGTTCTCATCATAGGTACATTTATTTTAACCTTGATCCTTGGATTGAATTTGCCCCTTCCTGAAAGTTTGGTTGTAGCGGCCTTAATTCTGGGTATTTACCGGATCCGACTCCATAGAGAGCGCGGAGCCCGTCAGCAAAATGAATCATCCTGACCCAAAAGCTCCTTTCCTTATTAAAGAAAGGGGCTTTTGCTTTGCCCGAAAATGATTTTTCATTAGTTATTAAAGATCATGGCAGGATTGTGGAAGACTCAGTTTCGAGATTACTGGGGTTCGTTACAAAGTTGAGCGTCAGGGGTGGTTGGGAAGCAACTCGCTTTCCTGCGGGGATGACGGCAAGCCTCCTCGAGCTAAAGCTCTGCGGGGTCTCGCCAGTCAATCCATTCCCGCGGAAGTCTCGCAGCTTCCCAACCACCCCATTCGATAAATGTGAAAAACGATCCCCCTTTGCCCAGGATGAGTGCCTTCCACCATCCCTGTTCTAGATTGATAAAGCGCTCTGTAGCAAGCTTTCCATGGAAAGTGTACAATCTTTAGTATCTACAAGCTACTATTGGAAGCTCCGCTATTTGTGGAAGTGTTTCGAGATACTTATATGGCAAAGGGGCGGAGGGGAATGGGGAGACTCCTGCGGGAAAAAAGTGCATGGTGAGACCCCACAGGACGCAGTCCGAGGAGGCTCACCGCGCTCCCGCGGAAAGCGAGCCATTCCCCGCAGCCCCCATCCACTCAACAAAAGTCTCGAAACTGAGTCTTCCACAATCGGGAGCTTATCTTTAACTGTGAAATATAAAAAGAGAGAGGCGGAACCTCTCTCTTTGGTAACTAGCTTAAATGCTTTTCTTTTTTACGTTCTCTGTTGAACCGGAAATTCCCGGTAGCTAAACGTCTTTTGGTGTTTTCTTCTATACGATCGTGGCAGGATTGACACATGTACGTGTGAATCCGGCGATTCCGAAGTCGTTTTGCTTGTAGACAGTAGCTGTCAATTTTCTCAATTTCATCGCAAATGACGCATTGTACACGCATCTTTTTCACCTCTATTTTCCATTCGATTACATATAGTTTAACATAATAAGTTTTTTATAAATAGATGAGATTTCCACGTTTGACTTCTATAGTGAATGGGAAATGTAATATACAGAAGTAGAGGAAAGGATGATTTGTTTGAGAAAACGTTGGATTTTTACAGCTATTGGTGCCACTGTGGGAGGAACGGTTGCTTATTTCTTGAAAGATGAGGACAAGCGTCAGCAAGTTAAAGACAAAGCAAAATCGATTCAGAGCAACCTAGGAAAATCAGAGGACATGCCAATCGAAGAAGCTGGCAAACCTGAGACAGCCTCACTGGATAATTCAGACATGGTTGCAGAGGGATCTCAATTCGGTGTCCAATACTATAATGAGTTGACAGAAAAAGAAAGAGAAATCCTTGAGAAAAGCAACAGCTAAATCCCGTGAGGATTTAGCTGTTTTTCTGTTCATTTAGTTTTGCTTTGATTGTTCTTTTTCAATTTGCTCGAGTTTCTTTTGGTCTTTCTCCGGCACAGAGTCCTGGTTTGAGTTGGATTGTGGTTTTTCTTCAACCGAACCACTCGGCATATAACGACTAACGATTTGACTCAGTTCATCCGTGACCGCTTCCACAGGGTGGCCTTCAGCCATTTTTTGCCCAAGGCCTCTGAGGCGTTCCACACCGTCAGCGTCTGCGATTACAGCCGCTTGCTTTCCGTAAGGGTCATGTTTCAAAGCTTCGGCTACAGAATATTTGATGACGCCGACGCGAGAGCGGTCGAGGTCTTTGTCCACATCGATTCCTACAACTACATAGTTGCCGAGGACGAGGGCTGTAGCATCATGAACATCCGGAACTTGAACGGCAAGCTTAGCCAGGTGCCGGGCTGCTTGCTGGCTCGTCATGTTTTTCTTTTCCACCGGATCTGAATCCGTGACATACTTCAATTCAGGATCGTTTTGTCGCTCTTGAAGCAGTGACTCTTCACCACCGTTTTGCTGACACGCAACTAAGGCCAAAAGGGCTGCTAACCAAATTAATTTTTTCAAAGGAATCACCACTTTTTTTTATTTATAGCCTGTGTCAGCTTGCAGATAATATACAAAAAGGACAGCTTAAAAAGCTGCCCAATTCATTATTGTAATACGATTTTTTTAATTCCTTTGATCGGCTCAGAACGGTTGGATCCGTCTTTGAAATAAAGGTGAACAGGGCCATGTTCCTGCAAAGGCTTTCCATTTTCAGCAAAAAGTAAAAGCGACTCGGATAAAACATCTGCATCAATCACTTCTTCGCCTTCATCCGTGACCAGTGCCGCTTTTTTTACGTCGACTGCTGGTTCGCTGGTATGTAGGAAAGGCTTTAGCGGCATGAGAAAGGTGCCTTTTAAAATCCTTTGTTTTTCATAACGATTGATGCTTTTGTTGACAGGAGGGTTAATTTTTTGTTGATAGACTTCTCTGTCAAAACGAGTAGACTGTCTTTTCAACTCGTCTTCTTTCGTTGATTCTGTTGGATTTTCTTCACCTTCGAATACTTCTGGGAACGTCTTTTTTCGATCATCGAAAATCCAGACGGTCGGGTCGAGTGTAATTGGGAATTTAACATTTCCTGCTATTTGAACTATCATGGCTGTGGCCACCTTTCGATTAATAAAAAGTCATCCATCCAAAATCATAGCAAAAAATGAATTCGATTTCATTAAAGGAGGCGTGATCCATTGATTAAAGATATAACAGAAAACGTCCTGGAAGAATGGTTAGACAATGTACGCCCATATGCATACGATGGTCAAGTGGCCAACTATATCCCTGCATTATCACGCAGCAACCCGGAAGATCTTGCTGTCGCCATTCACTATATAGATGGGGATGCAGTGGAAGCTGGAGAAACGGAAGTGAGGTTTACCCTTCAAAGTATATCGAAAGTCATCTCACTTGCTTTGGCTCTTATGGATAACGGGGAAAGTTATGTGTTCGACCGTGTAGGTATGGAACCGACGGGGGATCCGTTTCACTCGATTTACCGTCTGGAACAAATTCCATCCAAACCGCTCAATCCGATGATCAATGCCGGGGCCCTTGCGGTGACAAATATGATCCACGGAGATACGCCTGATGAAAAAGTAGGGCGCTTGTTGAGCTTTATTCATGACTTGACCGATGATCATTCCATCGGGTACAACGAAGAAGTGGCCACCTCGGAATTTGAATCCGCTTTTCTGAACAGGTCCCTGCTTTTCTACATGAAGCAGCATCAGATTGTCACCGGTAGTGTAGAGGAAACTCTTGATGCCTATACCAAACAATGTGCGATTGAAGTGAATGTTTGTCAACTTGCCCGTATTGGAGCGCTGCTTGCGAATGGTGGGAAGGACATCCACTCTGGGCGTAGAATCATACCGAAGCATCTTGCAAGAATTTGTAAAACATTTATGGTCACATGCGGCATGTATGATGCTTCAGGCTCCTTTGCTATCAAAGTGGGTATACCAGCAAAAAGTGGTGTCTCGGGATCCGTCCTCGCTTCGTTAAACGAATTTGGAGGAATCGCGGTTTATGGTCCGAGCCTTGATGAAAAGGGGAACAGCGTTGTCGGCTTGAGACTTTTAGAAATCCTATCTAATCGCTACGATTTGTCGATCTTCTAATTGTTCATTCCTATCTTGCAATTTATTGTGTTAAACGATAAGATAAAAAGAAGAAAGACTTGTACATTGGAGGGGATTTTGATGTTGTCTGATGTGGCTGTGGATCATCGAGAAAAAGCCTATGCCCTTCTAAAAGCTGACGCTGATAAAATACTAAGGTTAATAAAAGTACAGATGGACAACTTGACGATGCCTCAGTGTCCACTCTACGAAGAAGTTTTAGATACACAAATGTTTGGATTATCCCGCGAAATTCATTTTGCGGTTCGCTTGAATTTAATCAGCGACGAAGAAGGAAAAGCACTACTGGATAACCTTGAAAAACAGTTGAACGTTTTGCATGAGGCTGCACAGAAGTCATAAGATAAGAACTCAAATTGCGACGGTTTGTTGTGATTTGAGTTTTTTTATTTTCACTTTTATACATATACGGAGAGATTTGAGAGGCTTCTCGTCAGTTATTTACAACTAAAATTGTCAGATTTGAAGGAATTTTCGGTGTTTGAGTAGAAAACAATGTAACAGTACGTTCAAATTTCTAAAACATAGACAAACAGGGAGTGGAATCATGGCAAATACGAAGAAAATCAATAAAGTATTAGTCGCTAATCGTGGCGAGATCGCTATTCGAGTCTTTCGTGCGTGTACAGAATTAAATATTCGTACCGTCGCCATTTATTCGCAGGAAGATACGGGGTCCTACCATCGTTATAAGGCTGATGAAGCTTATTTGATTGGTGAAGGGAAAAAACCAATCGATGCCTATTTGGATATTGAAGGCATTATTGAAATCGCCAAGAGTGTGGAGGTTGATGCCATCCACCCTGGATATGGATTCTTATCTGAAAACATTGAGTTTGCGAGAAGGTGCGAAGAAGAAGGGCTTACTTTTATAGGACCGACCAGTGAACATTTGAATATGTTTGGAGATAAGGTGAAGGCACGAGATCAAGCGGTCCAAGCGGAGATTCCCGTTATTCCAGGGAGTGACGGCCCTGTCAGTGGACTGGAAGAGATTCGCGACTTTGGTGAAAAGCACGGCTACCCATTGATGATCAAAGCAGCAATGGGCGGCGGTGGTCGAGGGATGCGTGTCGTCAGAAGCGCTACAACCCTGGAAGAATCGTATGATCGCGCCCGTTCGGAAGCACGAGCAGCATTCGGGAGTGATGAAGTTTATGTTGAAAAGCTGATCGAACGGCCGAAGCACATCGAAGTCCAAATCATCGGAGATCGTGATGGGAACATTGTCCATTTGTATGAAAGGGACTGCTCGGTGCAGCGTAGACACCAAAAGGTTGTGGAGATCGCTCCGAGTGTCAGCTTGAAAGATGAAGTGAGGGAGGCCATTTGCGATGCCGCCGTCAAACTTATGGATAACGTAAAATATATCAACGCAGGAACGGTAGAATTCTTAGTGACCGGTGATCAATTTTACTTTATTGAAGTCAACCCTCGTGTACAGGTGGAGCATACGATTACAGAAATGATTACCGGTGTAGATATTGTCCAGACGCAAATTCTCGTCGCGGAAGGATATGGTTTACATAGCGACCGCATATCTATACCGAAACAAGATGATATTGTCACACACGGATATGCCATTCAATCCCGTGTAACCACAGAGGATCCCCTGAACAATTTCATGCCTGATACAGGGAAAATCATGGCCTATCGTTCTGGAGGCGGTTTCGGTGTGAGACTTGACGCCGGAAACGGGTTTCAAGGGGCGGTTATCTCTCCTTACTATGATTCTTTACTTGTCAAATTGTCTACGTGGGCACTCAGTTTTGACCAAGCCGCACATAAGATGGTCAGAAACTTGAAAGAATTCCGTATTCGCGGCATCAAAACGAACATACCATTTTTGGAAAATGTAGTGCAGCATAAACAGTTCCTATCCGGTGAATATGATACAACGTTCATCGACCGTTCTCCAGAGCTCTTTGTTTTTCCAAAACGAAAAGACCGCGGGACGAAGATGTTGGCTTATATTGCTGATCGAACCATCAATGGCTTCGAAGGATACGGCAATCGCAAGAAACCGAGCTATTCAAAACCGAGAATCCCTATCATCAAGCATTCGGAACCGATTCCAGGCGGAACGAAACAAATTCTTAATGAAAGAGGTCCTGAAGGTCTCGCTTCTTGGTTGAAAGAAAGGAATGAAGTGCTGCTCACAGATACGACCTTCCGGGACGCCCACCAGTCGTTACTGGCTACCCGTGTCCGAACGAAGGACCTTGAGAATATAGCTGAACCGACGGCTCGTCTATTACCTGATCTGTTTTCATTAGAAATGTGGGGTGGAGCGACGTTCGATGTCTCTTACCGTTTCTTGAATGAAGATCCTTGGGAGCGTTTGTTGAAATTGAGGGCCAAAGCACCGAATGTCCTTTTTCAAATGCTATTAAGGGCTTCCAATGCGGTCGGATACAAAAACTATCCCGACAATCTCATTCGTGAATTCGTAGACAAAAGTGCGTCAGCAGGTATTGATGTCTTCCGGATTTTCGACAGCTTGAACTGGGTGGAAGGCATGAAGCTTGCCATTCACTCTGTGCGGGAGAGTGGGAAAGTAGCCGAAGCGGCGATGTGTTATACAGGGGACATTCTTGATAGCAGCCGACCGAAGTATGATCTCGCTTACTATAAAAAGCTGGCGCTTGAACTTCAGGAAGCAGGAGCTCATATCCTTGGCATTAAAGATATGGCAGGACTGCTTAAACCGGAAGCGGCTTATCAATTGATCAGCTCTTTGAAGGAAACCGTCGACATCCCGATCCACCTTCATACACACGATACCAGCGGAAATGGTTTATTCACGTATGCGAAAGCGATAGAAGCAGGCGTCGATGTGGTTGATGTGGCAACGGGATCGATGGCAGGCTTGACCTCTCAGCCGAGTGCAAACAGCCTCTATTATGCCCTCGAAGGTAGTGAGCGTAAGCCGAATTTGGATATCTCTGCATACGAAGAGCTCGGGCATTTTTGGGAAGATACGAGAAAATACTATCAGGATTTCGAAAGTGGCATGATGGCTCCGCATACAGAAGTGTATGAACATGAAATGCCTGGAGGGCAATATAGCAATTTGCAGCAACAAGCAAAAGCGGTCGGTTTAGGACACCGCTGGGATGAAGTCAAGTCTATGTACCGCCGGGTGAACGATATGTTCGGCGATATCGTAAAAGTGACCCCGTCTTCTAAAATTGTCGGAGATATGGCCCTGTACATGGTTCAAAATGACCTGAACGAAGACGACATCTATGAAAAAGGCGATTCCCTTGATTTCCCTGATAGCGTCGTGGAATTTTTCCAAGGGTATCTTGGACAACCATACGGAGGTTTCCCAGCTGAACTCCAAAGGATCATATTGAAAGGCCGCGAGCCGATTACGGTGAGACCAGGGGAGCTCTTGGAACCGGTTGACTTCAACAACTTGAAGGAGACACTGTTCCATTCCCTCGATCGTCAGGTAACAAGCTTTGATATGATCAGCTATGCTCTTTATCCAAAAGTGTTCATGGACCATCATAAGTTCCGCGAGCAATACGGAGATATGTCTGTACTCGATACACCAACATTCTTCTACGGTATGAGACTGGGCGAAGAAATTGAAGTGGACATCGAACAAGGAAAAACCTTGATCGTAAAACTTGTCTCCGTTGGGGAGCCGCAGATTGATGGTACACGTACTGTTTACTTCGAGTTAAATGGACAACCTCGTGAAGTCGTCGTAAAGGATGAGAACGTGAAAGCGGCCGTTCAGCAGCGGCCGAAAGCAGACAAAGCGAACAGCAAACACATCGGAGCAACGATGCCCGGAACGGTTATTAAAGTGTTGTCTAATAAAGGTGAGGAAGTGAAGAAAGGCGATCACCTGATGATTACAGAAGCCATGAAAATGGAGACAACTGTCCAAGCACCCTTTGATGGTGTCATCAAGGACATTTATGTAGAAAACAACGAAGCCATCCACGTCGGCGATTTACTGATCGAATTTGAATAACTTTTAAGAAGAGAGGAAGCTCATGAGAGCCTTCCTCTCTTTTTTAATTTGTTAAACAATATGGCAGGATTGTGGAAGACTCGATTTCGAGACTTTTCGGGGTTCGTTTGCCGTGTTGAGCGTCAGGGATGGCTGGGAAGCTACTCGCTTTCCTGTGGGGGAGTGGCAAGCTTCCTCGGACTTCGTCCTGCGGGATCTCGCCTATCTCCTTTCTCCCACGGGAGTCTCCCAGCTTCCCAACCACCCCATTCCATGAAGGGGAGAAACGAACCCATTTACTGTGGGAGGGCGCCTTCCACTATCCTGTTATGCATAAAGCGCTCTATAACAAGCTTTTCTCATGCAGAATAGTGTGCTTAGGAGTTCATTCCCATCCAATAACCATGGGCATAAAAGCAGCTAATTCCGAAAGTGGTTTCGAGATACTTAAATGGCAAAGGGGTGGAGGGGAATGGGGAGACTCCTGCAGGAAAAAAGTGCTTGGTGAGACCCCACAGGACGCAGTCCGAGGAGGCTCACCGCACTCCCGCGGAAAGGGAGCCATTCCCCGTAGCCCCATCCTCTCAACAAAAGTCTCGAAACTGAGTCTTCCACAAACGGGAGCTTTTATTGAAGACAAAAAATCTCAGAGGCATAAGCTCTGAGATTTTTGCTTGGTTTACTTCACGGAACGTTCATATTTTGCACTTCTTGAAGACAGTAATAGGAAGTATGATAAAAGGCCGACATAAAGAGAAATAATCAATGCATGCAGGAGAGCCAGACCCAAATGAACATACGTCATAATAACGAAAGCACCGACGAGAACCTGAGCTGCCATTAGACTTGCAGCAAGGATCAAGCCTTTTCTCATGATCGGGCTTGTCTTATAATCTTTCAAAGCTTTCACCATGAGATATACCGTCCATATCAAAACTCCGGCTGCAGCAGCACGGTGTCCCATTTGAATCCATTGAGCTGTCCCATACGATGAAAAGTCGAAGGGGGATGCATTCGTACACATCGGCCAGTCCAAACAGGCCATCGATGAGTAAGTATGGCGGACAAGGGCCCCTGTATAGACGACCATTAACGTATAGGTCGTTAAAGCATAAATGTGAAGTCTGAAAGGTTTTCGAATAAGGAGAGATTGTGCATCAAATTTCCAGTCGATTTCAAATATAATGAGCATCAGCAAAAGCACAGCCGCAAAGGAAACAAGGGAAATGCCGAAGTGGATAGCCAGTACAAAATCAGACTGTCCCCATTTCACAGCAGCGGCACCAATCAACCCTTGGGCGAGCAAGAAAAAGAAGGCAAGAAAAGAGAGGAACTTCACTTCTCTTATATGACCAATTTTCACCCATGCCAGAGAAGAAAGGGCAAGTACAAGTAAACCTACGCCTCCAGAGACGAGGCGGTGGCTCAATTCTATGATTAAGGCCAGATCTATGTCTGATGGGATCCATTCTCCATGACATAACGGCCAGCTGTTTCCACACCCCATACCTGAGTCAGTTTTTGTAACGAGAGCCCCACCTAATAGAACGAACAACATTCCTAATGTGGCGAGCACAGATAACCCCTTCAATAAACGCATGGCATGAAGCCACCTCCATTCCGGTCAAAAGAACACGGAGGATATCATACCATTTTACCTCTTTAAAATCACTAAAGTATTGAAAAAAACTTGCAATGTTTGACAGGGTTTGCTAGAAATAAGAGGGTGTGCTTTATGGACGCACTCGCTTTTTCTCAGGGAATCGATCCAGCACCGTTAAAATCGTTGAGAATGGTAGATACTAAGAGTGAATGGCGTTTCACAAAGTTGTCACAAATAAATAAAATTGTTGAGTTTAAATAGATAGAACTACAATTACGTGATACAATTATTTTGATGTTTCTTGTCATCCTTTATGATACAAGAATGGAAATAGCCTTCGGTGAATCTGTTGATGAATATTGATTCACATGATTCTTATACGAGGGTGGTAGAAGGAGGAAGATAATACGATGGACAATCCAAGAACAGTCGAATCTGCTTCTACAGAAATGATCCAAACAAAAACCAATGACCATTCTTTGTTAGCTGATATAAAGAGCTTGATCAAAGTCGGTATCATTAACTCTAATTTGATTACTACATTCGCAGGATTTTGGCTGGCTCTCCATTATACTGGTACATTATTCTTTGATCAGTGGGTCACTTTCCTGCTGACGATGCTCGGAACCGCTTTCGTAATTGCCGGCGGTTGTATTCTTAACAATTGGTATGACAGAGACATTGACCCGATTATGTCACGGACGAACAATCGTCCGACAGTAACAGGAACGATGTCTTTATCATTTATAAAAACATTGGGTATCAGCGTATCTATTCTCGGATTTGTCACATTGCTCCTCACGACATGGCAAGCGGCCTTGTGGGGCGCATTTGGTTGGTTCGTCTACGTCGTCCTATACACGATGTGGTCGAAGAGAAGATACACGATCAATACAGTAGTTGGAAGCTTCTCAGGAGCTGTTCCACCATTGATCGGATGGGCTGCTGTTGATCCAGGATTGCAATTGGAAGCTTTGATTCTGTTTCTCATTATGTTCATTTGGCAAACCCCTCACTTCCTGGCACTCGCCATGAAGAAAAAGGATGAATACAAAGCAGCTGGCATCCCGATGCTTCCTGTTGTTCATGGGTTCGAGATGACAAAACGTCAAATCGTCGTTTATGTTGCTTGTCTGCTCCCATTACCGATTTATTTAGCTTCTCTTGGCACGGTCTTTCTTGTTACGGCTTATGTGCTCTCTATCGGCTGGTTGGCTTTAGGGATCGCAGGCTTCTTCATGAAAGACGACTACAAGTGGGCGACATGGATGTTCATCTTTTCCTTGAACTATCTTACGATCATGTTCTTTATGATGGTCATCGTCACTTTGCCATTCCCATTTTAAAGAACTGACCTCCTTATATCAGGAGGTCAGTTTCTAAATAAAAAAATGCATTACAAGAGAAAGAGAGGTATGACGCATGAGAGGTTGGATGGGAAAGTTCCGATCATTATTCTTATTTGGTGCTCTGACCATGTTCCTTACCGGATGTGGTGTTGATAACATCAGTGCACTGAAACCAAAAGGGTATGGCTCGGAATTATTATTTGATCTTATGTTGATCAGTATTGCGATAATGATTTTCGTTTTCGTAATCGTTATGGCCATTTATGCTTTCGTTCTTCTCCGTTATCGTGAGAAGAAAGGGCAGGAACACATTGTTCCGAAACAAACAGAAGGGAATAAAGCATTGGAAGTGATTTGGACAGTCATTCCAATTATTTTGCTACTTGTGCTGGCAATCCCTACTGTGCAAGCGACTTTCGACCTCGCTGATCAATCGACGCAAGGAGATGAAGGCGTTTTAACGGTCGATGTCACAGGTAACCAATATTGGTGGCAGTTTGACTATGCAGATCAAGAGATCTCAACAAGTCAAGAAATCTACATCCCTACAAATGAAAGGGTATACTTAAACATGAAAGCCAGTGACGTGATCCACTCCTTCTGGGTACCTGCCATTGCAGGTAAGATGGATACCATTCCTGGTGAAAACATGAACACTATGTACTTAGAAGCTTATGAAGAAGGGGTTTACGAAGGCTTTTGTGCTGAACTATGCGGACCTTCCCACTCCTTGATGTACTTCAAAGTAATCGCTGTCAGCCCGGAAGAGTTTGACCAATGGGTCGAAGACATGCAGAATATCGATCCTGAAGCGACACCTGAGACTCAAACGGCTCAGACTGGTCAAGAATTGTTCAATAACAACTGCATGAGTTGTCACGCAATTGGTGGCGCGTCAGCTGGTGTAGGACCGAACTTAGGCAACTTTGCAAACCGCGAGAAAATTGCAGGAATCCTGCAGCCATCGAAAGAGAATCTTGTGGATTGGATTGTCCATCCGGATGAAATCAAGCCAGGGAACCAAATGCCTGCAGAGCTTGTTTCGGAAGAAGATGCAGCGAAAATTGCTGATTACCTTCTAGAGTTGAATCACTCGGATGTCGGAAATGATCTTGAGATGCAAAGCGTCGAAGAGTAAGGACTTATGAGAAAGAGGTTGAAAAGGGAGGTTAAAGCGTGAGTACTGCAGTAGCACAAAAACGTGGGCTCGGCGCTGTGATTTGGGATTACCTGACTACAGTTGACCACAAGAAGATCGCGCATCTTTATTTGGTCTCTGGGGGGCTGTTTTTCCTAATCGGTGGGCTCGAAGCCATGATAATTCGTATCCAGTTGATGAAACCAGACAATGATTTCATTTCTGCTGGACTTTACAATGAAATGATCACGATGCACGGTACAACTATGATTTTCTTAGCGGCCATGCCGCTCATCTTTGCCATTATGAACGCCGTTGTCCCCTTACAGATCGGGGCAAGGGACGTTGCTTTTCCATTCTTGAACTCCTTAGGTTTCTGGTTGTTCTTGTTTGGAGGACTTTTACTGAACGTATCCTGGTTTACAGGTGGTGCACCGGATGCCGGTTGGACCAACTATGCACCATTATCGACGACTTCACCCGGGCACGGAGTAGACTACTATGTCATGGGTCTGCAGATATCCGGTGCCGGAACGTTAATTGGTGGGATTAACTTCCTTGTAACGATTGTAAACATGAGAGCACCAGGGATGACGTATATGCGTATGCCGTTGTTCACATGGTCTGTATTCGTCACAAGTACGTTGATTCTATTCGCTTTCCCTGCTTTAACAGTAGGACTTTTCCTTATGATGTTCGACCGTATGTTCGGATCTGCCTTCTTTGATGTAGGTCTCGGTGGTAACGCCATCATCTGGGAGCACTTATTCTGGATCTTCGGTCACCCGGAAGTGTACATATTGATTCTTCCGTTGTTCGGAGCTTTCAGTGATATCTTTTCTACATTCTCTAAGAAACGTCTTTTCGGTTATTCCGCGATGGTATTTGCAACCGTATTGATCGGTTTCTTAGGATTCATGGTATGGGCCCACCACATGTTTACCGTTGGTATGGGACCTATTGCTAACTCCATTTTCGCTGTTGCGACGATGGCGATCGCCGTACCTACAGGAATTAAGATCTTCAACTGGTTGTTTACGATGTGGGGCGGACAAATTCGAATGACGGCTGCGATGCTATGGTCCATCGCCTTCATCCCATCCTTCACAATTGGTGGAATGACAGGGGTTATGCTCGCTGCCGCTGCAGCTGACTTCCAGTATCACGATACGTATTTCGTAGTCGGACACTTCCACTACGTCATCGTTGGTGGGGTAGCCTTTGGACTATTCGCTTCTCTACACTACTGGTGGCCGAAGATGTTCGGCAAAGTCTTGAATGAGAAACTCGGTAAACTGGCATTCTGGCCGTTCTTTATCGGTTTCCACTTGACATTCTTTATCCAGCACTTCCTAGGTCTTATGGGAATGCCACGTCGTTACTGGGTTTTCCTTGAAGGACAGGGACTTGCAACAGGTAACTTGATCAGTACAATCGGTGCATTCTTAATGGCGATTGGTACGATTATTTTCCTAATCAATATCGTTTACACGGCAGTCAAAGAGAAGAAAGCGGATGCAGATCCTTGGGAGCATGGTCGTACCCTGGAGTGGGCAATTCCATCTCCACCGCCACACTACAACTTTGTGCAAACACCACTTGTACGTGGTCTTGATCCTCTATGGGTGGAGAAAATGGATGGAAAAGAAGGGATGACACCTGCAGAACCACTGGGTGACATTCACATGCCGAATGCTTCGATTCTGCCATTTACCATTTCACTAGGTACATTCATCGCCGGCTTCGGATTCATTTATCAAGTCGATGATCCAATCTGGTTAATTGCTGTCTTTGCTGGTATGGGACTTACACTCGGATCTATGCTGACACGTTCACTGAAAGATGATCTGGGTCACCATATTCATAAAGAAGAGCTGGAAGAAGATATTAAGAAGGGGGTTGGCAAATAATGAGTTCTGAAGACGTACTCAATCCAAAACGAATGCCGCACGATCCGGAAAAAGCCACCCTTGAAGGTAGAAATAAATTTCTTGGCTTCTGGTTTTTCCTTGGTGGAGAGACCGTATTGTTCGCAAGTCTATTTGGTACCTACCTTGCGTTGAATGGTTCGACGCAAGGGGAGAATACGCCAGAGCATTTGTTCGGTTTGGAGCTCGTTTTCATTATGACGATGCTTCTTCTGACAAGCTCATTGACAAGTGTTTATGCGATGTACCACATGAAAAACCATGACTTCAGAAAAATGCAGATGTGGTTGGGAGTAACTGTTTTATTAGGACTCTGTTTCCTGGGTATGGAGGTTTATGAGTTTTATCACTACATCCATGAATACGGATTTACGTTCCGATCCTCCGCATTTGGATCAGCTTTCTACACGCTTGTCGGTTTCCACGGGGGACACGTTCTTTTCGGATTAAGCTGGATTGTAGCGCTTATGATCCGTAACCAGAAGCGTGGTTTGAACCTTTACAACGCTCCGAAGTTTTATATCGCAAGCCTTTATTGGCACTTCATCGACGTTGTATGGGTATTCATCTTTACAGTTGTGTATCTTATGGGAAAGGTGGGTTAATCCATGGCAGATCAATCACATTCCAAACCCATTCATCACCAGGAGTATGAGAAGAAACAGCATCGTGAAGAAATGAAACAACAGGTCCTAACCTTCGGACTGATGATTTTGTTCACGATCATTGCTTTCGGAATGGTTATTTTTGAAGTGAATTCTTACTTCATCATTCCGACATTGATTATCCTTGCTGTCGTTCAGGTAGCCTTTCAACTTTATTACTTCATGCACATGAAGAATAAAGGCCATGATATGGTTGCTGTGATGATGTATGGTGGCGCGGCTGTTGCTGCTTTGACCATCATCACGTTCACATCGATTATTTGGTGGTAAGTGAATACGAGCCAAAGAAAAAAGACCGGCACACCGGTCTTTTTTCTTTATTTTCCTTGAGAGATATGACTAAATTATGAACAATAGATGAATTCCTTATGTGTGCTCGTTTTTTCGGCGATAATTAGGTAAAATGGAGAAGAACAAGTAAAACAATCTGGGGTGAGACACCAATGTGGTTAGAACTTCAAATATTCGGCTTCCGTGCCTTATGGAGCCCATATTATTTTGTATTCGTTCTGTTATTATCAGGCTTATATTTTTACATAACAGGACCTGGACGTAAAAAAGGAACGGACCGTCCAAGTACTTTTCAGCAAATCATGTTTTACAGCGGGATGCTGCTTTTATACATCATCAAAGGATCTCCTGTAGACCTGCTTGGGCACATCATGTTCACTGCCCATATGACGCAAATGGCGATTTACTACTTGCTGTTTCCGATCCTGGTCATTAAGGGGCTTCCTATATGGATATGGGAAAAAGTTTTTGCTGCCAAAGGAATAAAGTCTGTGCTTCATCTACTTACACGACCATTAATTTCTTTGCTGTTATTCAACGGACTGTTTTCCATGTATCACATGCCTGTTGTTTTCGATTATGCAAAATCCAGTGACCTGGCACACACCGTGATTACAACGATCATATTGTTCATCGCTTTTTGTATGTGGATTTCTGTTTTTCCTCCATTGGAGCGTTTAGACAGGTTAAGCCCGATATTAAAAATCGGATTCATTTTCGCCAATGGTGTGCTGATTACCCCTGCGTGTGGGCTGATTATCTTTGCTGGAGCACCGCTTTATGAAACCTACTCAGAAGCAGGAGCATGGATGCAGGCGATGAGTTTATGTGTACCTGCGGATGTCCTGAATGGTCTCGCATCGAATTTGAATGGTCCGAATTATTTTACACCGATGCCTTTGATTGAAGATCAGCAGTTAGGTGGAATCATCATGAAGATCGCTCAGGAAGTGATCTTTGGTGCGATCATCGCTTATATTTTCTTCAGTTGGTTCAACAGGGAAAGAGATACGATTGATCCACTGCCAAGTCAAGTACAGACAGAATCTTAGAGAGTTGCTAGAGGGGAAGAGGTGAAAGTATGCCGTTATTGCCGACACTGAGTACATTCTTCATTGTCTTAAGTGCTGTACTCGTCGCGATCGGTTGGGTACTGATTGTAAAAAACAAGAGAAGCTCGCATCGTAAAGTGATGATTGCAGCTGCCATCAGTGCTTTGACTTTTTTCATTATTTATTTAAGCCGTACGATTTTTGTCGGGAACACCAGCTTTGGAGGACCGGATGATGTGAAGATCTTTTATACGATCTTCTTGATTTTTCATATTTTACTTGCGACGGTCGGGGCCGTCTTCGGTATAGTGACTTTGACATTCGCTTTCAAGCGTAAGATTAAGAAACATCGTAAAATCGGTCCGGTGACGAGTATCATTTGGTTTTGTACAGCTGTTACGGGTGTCGCCGTCTATTTATTGTTATACATCATCTATGATGGTGGTACAACGACAAGTATGATAAAAGCTATATTAGGAACGTAAAGAAAAACAACGAGTCGTTGATCAACGATTCGTTGTTTTTGGTTTATCTTGTGTCGGTAAAGGGAAACAGTGTATGGATGCATAAATTTCCATATACATAAAAACAGGAAAGGGATGACCCACAATGGAATTGAAAACAGAGAGAATACATCTATTCCCCATTACCTTAGACCTTGCTCAGACACTGATGAAAAATTCGCTCGCCTTTTATTACAAGTTCCAACTTCCATGGAATAAAAACTGGCCTCATGACGGCTTGAAAGCACTTATGCCTATGTATGCGGAACGATTAGAAAATGATTCGGATGAATTGGGATTTGGTCCATGGGTAATGATTGATTCGGCAGGTGAGCATGTGATCGGAGACATTGGATTCAAAGGCAAACCGGACAGTGAAGGCAATGTAGAGATCGGTTATCATGTAGTCGCTTCCGAACGGAATTATGGTTATGCTTCAGAAGCTGTTCAAACGCTCTGTGAATGGGCCTTTAAGCATGCGGAAGTCGAGGGGATTGAAGCACAGTGTGATAAAGATAATATCCCTTCACAAAAAGTGTTGATTAATAACGGATTCAACCATACAGGTAGAAGCATGGATATCCTTGTTTTTAAAAAAGAAAAAAAAATCCATCAAAAAGAAAATACGCTGAATAAAGAATTATAAAAAACCTGAAGCCATGCTTCAGGTTTTTTCTTTCTTCTTATAGTTTATAGTTCCATCGAATGATGCCCGCTTCTTTCGCTGAGTTGAAAGCAATAACAACAAGTGGCCCCAGGATGAAACCGAGGAGTCCGATCAGTTGTAAGCCTAAATACATGGCGATCAACGTGGCAAGCGGTGACAATCCAATGTGCCTTCCCATGACTTTCGGTTCGACTGTCCTTCGGATGGCAAGCAGGACGATCGCTAGTAAACCGAGCTTTGTCCCGATCGCAATATCGCCGACGATAAGCATATACACCGACCATGGGCCGAGGATGACGATGGAACCGATAATAGGGATGAAATCAATAGCCCAAATGATCAGCGACATAATTAAAGCGATATCTGGAGCGATCCATAATAAACCGATCAATGAGACGACGAAAATGATGATGCTGACGAGAAACTGTGCTTTTAAAAATCCGAATACGACATAGGAAAGACGCGCGTTCATGAATTTCACTTTTTCAGAAGTGGCTTCCGTGAACTGAGCGTGCATTTTATCTCGCAATCGTGGAAGTTCAAGCATGAACAAAAACAATGCGATTAAATAAACGAGAAAACTGACGAGCAGCTCAGGTATTTTAGCAGCAGCGGCGGCTATGTTCGACAGCTGCAGCTTTTCAGAAATGGCTGTCGTCGTCCGATCGATGGCATTCATCATTTCTGCTGTTACTTTATCTACGAATTCTTTCGGCATTGATTGTGAAAAACTAGCCATGTGATCTTCCCAATCCAACAGCACATTATTGATTTGATTGATGTACTGCGGGGCGTTGTCTGCCAATTGTACGATTTGTGTGACAGCACGGGTCACAGCGAATGTTCCCAAGAGTCCAAGAAAGACAAGGAACAATAAGAAAACAATCGTCACGGACATTTTCCGGTTGATCCGGAACTTGAACTGGATGAACCTTACCGCCGGATTTAGGAATAGTGCCGTAACGAAAGCTAATATTAATGGAATAGAGACAGGTAAAATGAAATACCCTGCAATGATGAGTAGAGCGGATATTAATAGTAAAATCCACTGTTTTTTTGATAGATAACGGAACAATTTATGTATGAGTCTCCTTTCCCCCATAGACCAAACATGAGTTCAATCTTTACTCCCTTTTAAAAAAGTCGCTCACCATACAATGATGTGCGACTGTAGTTCATCCGGAAGGCGTGGATGAATGATTATATACGGCGATCGGAATCCGAGGATAGTTCTTCGACTTTTTTAAGAACTTCCTGGTTTTCATTCTCTTCCGCCCATTTTTTCAGCTTGTCCAATACCACATGTTCGGGAACTTGGCTGTGGTATTTTTTCGCAGGTTCACTCACTTTGGAAACCAATGATTTCGCTTTGGAAATGATGCTGTCTGTAAACCCTTCCTGGTGGCCATATTCTACACCGTGCGGGTAATAGTGGCGGCCTAGAAGCGGTTTCATCAAACGGACAACAGCATCGCCTTTATCTACATCCCCTTCAAGTGCAAATCCCTGGATGCGGATATAATAGGTAATATTTTTTTCTGGTGCGGGAATTTTATAATCGTATGTGACACGCTCATAATCCCAGGATCCTCCGAGGATGAATCCATTTCTTTCCATGATTTCTGTCAATGGCTTGTAGTCAACGACGAGACCTTCAATCCCAGTACCTTCTAATTTCATTTGTTCCACCTCGCAATTGTTATGTATCTTACCTCATTTTAGTATGAAAAGGTAATGCTTGCAATTGGCATGACAAACGTCCTGCCATATGTTTAATATCTGTGATTACGTTCTCATTATACTATAAAAGGAAACCGGATGCATGTAATAAATTCGGTAAAACGGGGACAATAAACATTGATCATGATTAATGAGGAGGATCTTTCATGAAAAGTGTAAAAGATATCATGACAAGCGATGTCTCCATCTGTCATACGAATGACCAGTTGAGTGACGCAGCTTCTATGATGAAAGAAAAGAATGTCGGAGCTATTCCTGTCTGTGACGATCAAGGCAACCTTATGGGTATGGTGACAGACCGTGACCTAGTCATTCGTGGGTATGCAGCGAAAAAACCTGATTCTACACCGATTCAACAAGTGATGAGTGATCGTATGTACAGCTGTACACCTGATTGTTCACTAGAAGAGGCAAGCAGAATCATGGCCGAGCACCAGGTACGTCGTTTACCTGTTGTTGAAAACGGGAAACTATCCGGCATCATTTCTCTTGGTGACTTATCGACAGAAGAAATGTCCGACCATGCAGCAGGTGTTGCATTGCAGGATATCTCGGAGCGTCCTGAGCTTCACTAATTACACGGGCCTGCTTCTATGGGAGCAGGCTCTTTTTGTTTTAAGAAAAGGCTCAATCATCTCTTTCTAATCATAGCCTCCAACCGATCCGCTTATACATAAAATAAAATGGTCTTTAATGAGGAGTCCGATATGATAAAAAAATCCGTGATCTTATGTTTGGTTATTCTTTTTTTCGCCGGTTTGATCCTTCTGTTCAATCCTCCTTTAGAAGAACAGGTTGTCGAAGAGTATTCAGAACCTACCATAGAAACCGTTGGCCAACCCCAGTCTGAAAATGAAGCGGACTTTTTCTCTTTTCGTGGGTTATCCTCTGACGAATTAACGGAGGAAATGGGGGAACCGCTCAGGAAAGATCCTAGTGAATATGGATACGACTGGTGGGTTTATGGCTCTGAAGAGGAGGTCGAGATGCAATTTGGGATTCAGGACAGACAAGTAGTCACAGGGGTTCTTTTTAAGAAGGACGTGGGGCCCGTTCGTGTTCATGATGCTTACGAAGAGGTTGCTGAATCCTATTCCTTTGAATCGTCCTATCGTCTGGATAGTGAAGGAGCTTATACACTGAAGCTGACAGAAAGGGATATCGCTGAAAGACCTGTGATTTCTTTAGGGGATCGCTGGACCGCGCAGTTATATTTTGACAACGTGACCAAAGAAATTTTTGCGATTCGGATGTTGAGGAATGATATCCTTCTGAAGCACCAACCCTACAAAGTCGTCTATCGTGGTACCCTTCCTCTTCAAGAGGTCTTGGACGAGAAGGCATGGGGCAAAATCGAAGATGGAATGGAAGCGCAAATCCTATCCATTACAAATGGCGTCCGTGCTCTCCATGATGCCGGTCCTCTTTTGGAGCACGAAGAAGCCTCTTTCGTCGCCTACGCACATAGCCGGGATATGGATCAAAACAATTATTTTTCTCACTATTCCCAGAATGGAGACGGTTTGAAGGAGCGTCTGGGGGAGATTTTATATGTGCGAGCCGGGGAAAACATTGCTTCCCAATATGTAGATGCCACCGCAGCGGTCCATGGCTGGTTGAACAGTCCAGGGCACAGAAAAGCCCTGCTTGATCCTCATTACACACACCTTGGTGTCGGCGTTCACGGGCGGTATTATACACAGAATTTCTTGACTGTCCCATGAACGCCCGTTTCTTTTCTGCATAGGCTATACTGTAGTTCTTACAGTGAGGTGTAAAAGGTATGAGTACAAATGAATTGCACCCGAGCGTCCAGCAGTTCAAAGCCTTTGTCAACAAACACCCGAAAGTGAAGGGACAGTTGAGGAAAAATCATAAATTGATTCAAAGTTATTACGAGAAGTATATGATCCTCGGCGAAGATGACCCTTTTTGGGATTCCCTGCCATCTGCGAAAAAGGAAAGTTCTACAGCGAAGATGGACTGGATCAAACAGCTGGGTGGCCTGATGGAAGAAATCAATTGGGAAGAGGTTTCAAGACAAATCGATGAACTGAACGGAGCGATTGGGCAATTTCAGCAGCTGATCACTAACGTCAAGAAAGAATCAGGCAAAAATCAGAAGGAAATGGAATACCCTTATTACTAAAATCAGGCAGGTGGAAAAGATCTTTCATTTCCATCTGCTTTCCTATTTGATAAGATAGAAGATGGAGGTGGACATGTACTATGCTAGCTACAATGGAAATTGTCGATCTGCTGGACCACTCTGAATCGATTGGGCAGATGGTCTTGCATTCAGAGACCATGCAAGAATACCAGGAGGCTAAGACAGCTCTTGAAAATGATAAAGAGGCGCAAAGGCTCATTAAAAACTTTGCAGATATGAAAGAGCATTACGAGGATGTGCAGCGTTTCGGCCGTTATCATCCCGATTACAATACCATCATGAAAAAAGTCCGCTCTGTAAAAAGAGAGATGGATATGCATGAGACGGTAGCCCACTTCAAAAAAGCTGAACGCAATATCCAGAAGCTTCTGGATGAAATCAGCGAAAGTGTAGCCTTTAGTGTAAGTGAGCAAATCAAAGTGCCGAAAAACGGCATGGCGCTTACCGACACAGGTTGCAGTGGAGGATGTGGAAGCGGCGGCAGCTGTGGCTGCGCTTCTTAAGGATCAGTAAAACGAATACAGTCGTCGCATAAGTTCCCACAGCAGAACATTTTCCGCTGGGGAACTAAAAAGCGGACACGATAAATATAGAGCGCCTGATTCTTGCGTACATAGCTCATCGCAAGGGTCAGGCGTTTTCCTTTCATCGCTTTTGAGGCACACCACTTTAAAATTTCTTCCACATCTTTTTGTGTTGTCCCTTCTTCCGGTTGCAAATAGACGAAAGGGATTCCAGCGACCTTTTTGAAAAATACATGAGTAATTTCGTCTGATTTCTGTAAAAGCTCTTCAAAAACAAGGGATGCCCGTTCATGGTCTGTAAGCATGAACACCAACCTCCTCATTGCCGTAAGCTGGGATATTTGGTAAACTGACGTTAATCTATTATGTTCGATGGGGAGTAGAGTCAAACAATGATCCGAACAAAACGACAAGGACTAATTGTATATTTTCAACATATGAAAAACATTAGACAGATTAAGAAACATGGTCATCTGATTCACGCATCCAAGAAAATGAAGTATGCCTTATTGTATGTGAACCAGGAAGATATCGAGTATAAAATGGAAAAGCTCGAACGCTTACCATTCGTTTCCCGTGTTGTTCCTTCCTATAAACCCGAAGTTCGCACGGAATACGAAGGGGCGAAGCCTGACAAAGCCAAACAGTATGATTATAAGATGGGCATCTGATTGCACCAAAAAAAAGCGTCCGCTTCTTCAGCGGACGCTTTTTTGATGTTGGCGGGTTCATGATTGCGATGTCTCAGCTTAATGGGGCGATGAATTTATTCATTCGAAGAATTCCAATTAAATGCTGATAAAAAAGCTCTGTTTCAGGAAAAAGGTTGGAAGGTTTGATGGTGAATTCCGCGATTTCTTTTCCTGCCTGCTCGACCATTTCTTTATACATCTCAAAGCGTTGATTCGGCTTTTCATGAGGGTTGGGGATGCCTTCCCTGCAAATATAGATCGGTTGGAATTTATCGTTATGTGCAGGCTTCATCACTAAAGATAAAGAAGCGACCGGCTCGCCATTTTTTTCGCTATAGAAAGCGATGGCATGCTGAATGCGTTCAGGCATCCGTGTCCCGAGGTCGATTAGTTCATAAATATCCGCATACCCTTCGCCAAGTTCGATGAATTTTTGTATCATAGATATGTACATCCTTTCTAATCAGCTCTGATACTCATTGATTATTAGTTATTAAAGTATATGGCAGTATTGTTGAAGACTTGATTTCGAGACTTTTCGGGGTTCGTTTGCCGTGTTGAGCATTAGGGGTGGCTGGGAAGCTACTCGCTTTCCTGTGGGGGAGTGGCAAGCTTCCTCGGACTTCGTCCTGCGGGATCTCGCCTATCTCCTTTCTCCCACGGGAGTCTCGCAGCTTCCCAACCACCCCATTCCATGAAGATGAGAAACGAACCCCTTTACTGTGGGAGGGTGCCTTCCACTATCCTGGTGTTATAAGCATAAAGCGCTCTATAACAAGCTTTCCGCATGCAGAATAGCGCCCTTGGGAGTTCCCTTCCCTTCCCCTCCCATTGCCATGTGCATAAAAGCAGCTTATTCCGGAAGTGATATCGAGATACTTATATGGCAAAGGGGCGGAGGGGAATGGCGAGACTCCTGCGGGAAAAAAGTGCTTGGTGAGACCCCACAGGACGCAGTCCGAGGAGGCTCACCGCGCTCCCGCGGAAAGCGAGCTATTCCCCGCAGCCCCCATCCACTCAACAAAAGTCTCGAAACTGAGTCTTTCACAATCGGAGCTTTTCTGGAATAAACATTGAGAGATAACAGAACAATCTATTAAACAATCAAATTAAAGGTAGCACGAAAGCTTGTGCATGTAAATTGGAAAAGGAGGGGAGCAGGATGAAGCGCTTATGGATTCCGCTCACTTTACTTCTCAGTGTGTCCACCCTTTTGCTCCTTTATCAGTGGGACCAAGCAGAAGCGGGTAGCGGAAAAGTCAGTAAGTCTCAACATCTGGACGTTTCCATGACTGTCAAAAAGAATGAGTTGCAGTTTGGTTATACATATGAACATTTAAAACCAGGAATTTACACGCTTGAGATCCCGGAAAAAGCAACAGGAATCGTGTGTTCACAAAAAGAGTCGCCCTGTCGCATAACCAACCAAGAAACTCCCGAAATGATCTTGGAGAAGGAAGGGAAAGTTCTTGTGGATTATACAATACGGATGCCTGAAAACGAGGTCATCAACGACTGGCTCCTTGTGGTGAAGAAAGAGGATCGTGTGGTGCAGCCACCCTTTTCATTAACGATACAGGATTATGATGAGATGAAAGACCCATGGCTTGTTCCTACCGCTAAGAAAAGTGATATCCAAATGGAAAACCTGCGTTATTACAAGTTTTCTTCCATGGATGAATCAGTGCCTCTCACAAGAAAAGGCGAAGCCTCCTTATGGAAGAGAGGAAATAGTATAGTTACATATGAAGCAGGAACAGAGCTTTCGGATGCAGTCAAACAGGAGTTACAAAGCTTTCTGAAGGGGACGGGTCCTGTTTTGATTCAGCTTGATCAATCCGATACGAAAATTTCTGACAACCTTATGAGGGTTGAAGGAAGAGATGTGAAGGAGTTGCAAGCGGAATATATTGTGGAACACTTGAGAAAAGCCACCACAGAAGAAGATCCTTGGGAGTTAAAGATCGTCAAAGATGTTTTTACAAAGAAGAAAACAACGATGGCGAATGAAATAGCAGCCTCGCTATCAGAGGAAGAGCTCATGTTGTGGAAAAAACGTCTGCTGCAAGCTGAAAATATCAAAGATTTAGGATCACACCTTGATGAAGCATTATCCAGCGTATTTGGAGCAGAAACGTCCTATTTCCAAAACTATGAGGCCCCTGTAAAAGATAACCTTTACTTTGTTGAAGATCGATATGTCTTTTATCATGATCAGCTTGTCACAGAACGCATCGTTCATTATCATGGAGCGCCTTATCTTTCGTTACCCGATATCAGTCGTGTGCTGGATTATAACCTTACGGAAATTGAGAAAAATGCGGTCTATCGTTTAGAGGTTCCCGGAAAGGAATATCGTTTTTATGTCGATCAATCGACGTTTATCGTCAATAAAGAGAGCTTCGGGATGGGAGAGGAACTATTGATCATGGTAGAAGATTCTCCTTATATAAAAAGGCAGGATCTTCAGGGGTTATTGGATATAAACCTTACGACCAGTCCGAAATAAAGGCAAAAAAATAGGGCCGCCCATTACGGGCGACCCCGCTTTTCTGAATCATCAGAGATGAAACAAAAAAGTAAAGGGAGAGGAGAAACCGGAGGAAGAGCTTATGGGGATGTAAGCCTTCTCCGTTTTCAGAAGCAGTATCATCCGCTTCAAGTGCTAGTATGTACGTTGCTGAACCACCTTATTCACTTGAAATAAAAAAATGTGCAAAATTTATGGCTGAATGATCTTCCAGCCAGCTCCACTGCAAGGCTCGGCTTATGCTTATCGTGTCTTCCAGGGCACTTCCAAACCCTGTCCCATCCAGCTACAGCCCCTCGAGGTCTTAAGCTCAAATGTTCCGTGAAAAAGGACGCTTCACTGCACATTTGTTCTTAAGCTTGTCAGGTCTCCCAGCCCCTCTCCACACCCTATACTTCCCTGCGACGTCTGTTTTGTGGTAGGATTATGGGGAATGCTGACAAGTGAGGTGTACAGGATGCGAGTGATTGCTGGTGAATTTAAGGGACGTCCGTTGAAATCTGTCCCTACACATAAAACCAGACCGACGACAGATAAGGTGAAGGAAGCGGTCTTTCATGGAATCGGCCCTTTTTTCGAGGGCGGTAAAGCTCTGGATTTGTTTGCTGGGAGCGGTGGTCTCGGGATCGAAGCTTTGAGCCGTGGCGTGGATTCTTGTGTGTTCGTCGATCAACAGCAAAAAGCGATCCAAACCATTTATGAAAATATAAAAACGCTCGACATTAATGAGCGCACAGAAGTTTTCAAAACCGATGCCATGCGCGCGATCAAGGCGGCTGGTAAACGGGGATTGACGTTCGATTATATTTTCCTCGATCCACCCTATAAGAAGTTTTCTTATCAGGACTTAATGGAAGCGCTTTTAGAATTTGAATTGGTCGGTGAACATGCGACCATCGTTTGTGAACACGATGCTTCAGAAAAAATACCTGAAGAAGTGGGGCGTCTGAAACGTATGAAAACCGATCATTATGGAAGTAATATCGGTGTATCGATTTTTGAGTAAGGAGAGAAGGGTATGACACGTATTGCGATTTGCCCGGGAAGTTTCGATCCCGTTACATATGGACATTTGGATATTATCCGAAGAGGGGCCAAAGTCTTTGACCACGTGATTGTGGCGGTCTTTAACAATCAGAGTAAATCTCCTCTATTTGATGTGAACGAACGCACGAAATTGTTGGAAGAAGTAACAAAGGATATCGACAATGTGTCAGTGGATGCCTGCAGTGGCCTTTTGATGGATTATGCAGAGGAAAAAGGAGCGCATGCCATCATTCGAGGTTTGAGGGCTGTGAGTGATTTTGAATATGAAATGCAAATCACTTCCATGAACCGGAAGCTGAATGAAGATATTGAAACGTTTTTCGTGATGACAAACAATCAATACTCTTTCTTGAGTTCAAGCATTGTCAAAGAGGTGGCGAAATACCGAGCGAACATCAGTGACCTTGTACCGCCCCCTGTAGAAAAAGCTCTTTCGGAAAAATTTTAAGGAAGTTAAAAAACGATCTCTACGGATTAAATACGTAGGGATCGTTTTTTCATTTTACGCTCACTGTTCCATTTGACCGCGATCATGAGCATGATCATGAGCAAAGTAATCGGCGGTCCATAATGGTTGAAAAATGCGAGAATGGGGGTGGTAAAGTTTTCATTAGGATTCCAGATTGGCATGCTCTGCTGTTGAAAAGGACGGTAAACGAAATACAACACATAAATCAGTCCTGCCGCAACAAAACCATGGGCAATCCTTGCCAGTGCATATGGTTTGAATCGAATATCCGTCTCAGCGAGGATGCTTGCGATTTGCGCCTGAATCGAAAACCCGTGAAAACCGAGAATAAAGCTTACGATCAAAAGCTGAGCGAGCAATGGTTCATGTGTTTCGGTAATCGCACCGATGCCTGTCGTCAATTCCAGCATGCCTGCTGTAAAAGGAACATGGAAAGTTTCTGGGAGTCCTGTATAAAAGAGCAGGTGCGAAAAAATATGAATAGCTCCCGTTTGCTTCAACAATTCTGTAAGGACGGAAAAAAGCATAATAAAACCACCGACCATAAGAAGCGTGTCCACAGATCGCGTGACCGCATCCCCCATCAATTTCCCCAGCGTCCGGCCATCCTCCAGCCGGGATTGGTGCATTTTACTGAAAGCATCTTTCCATGAAGAATAAGCCCTGTCCATGCTTCGTTCCTGATCATTTCTCTTATAAAAGCGCATGCCGATGCCCACTAGAAAATTCCCGCCGTAATGGGCGATGGCAATGAGAATGCCAAGGCTTGCATCGTGAAAGAATCCTACTGCGATCGCTCCGAAAATGAATAGCGGGCTGGAAGCGTTTGTGAAAGCAACGAGTCTCTCTGCTTCTACACGGCTCACTTGTCCTTTTTTACGAAGGTCCGCGGTCCATTTTGCACCAGAGGGATAGCCGCTTGCCATGCCCATCACCCAAACGAACCCGCCACATCCGGGGACATTGAACAATGGTCTCATGAACCGTTCACTAAGGGCACCGAGTCCGTGGACAACACCGAATCCGATTAAAAATTCTGCGGTTATAAAAAATGGTAGAAGGGAAGGGAAGACGATTTCCCACCAAAGATCAAGGCCCCTGAGACTAGCGGACAGGGCATCTCGTGGATATAAAATCAAGGAAACCGCAAGCGCCGAAGCGAGCAGCGTCAATGCGGCGGTTTTCAATTTGGAAATCGAGAACGCCTCCTTAGACATGGCTGTTTTCTGTACTTCTCATCATAGGAATAGTAGAATGGGAATAGATTTCGACGCGTGCTCACAGGTTGTCTATATTCCATGTGTACGCTCATAAGGGAATGGTTTATTCCATAAAATAAACCACATGGATGAAGGAGGAATGACGAGTGGCGAGACCAAAGATCGGTTTGGCTTTAGGTTCTGGAGGGGCGCGTGGTTTTGCACACTTGGGTGTTCTGAAGGTCCTTCGTGAACATGATATTCCCGTTGATTTCATTGCAGGGAGCAGCATGGGAGCGCTCGTTGGCTCTTTTTTTGCTGCCGGACAAAGAATTGAAGATATGTATAAACTCGCCTTTACGTTTAAACGGAAGTATTATTTGGATTTCACTGTCCCCAAAATGGGATTTGTACAAGGGAAAAGAATCAAGGAATACATCCGGCTTTTCACGTTCGGAAAGAACATCGAGGATTTTCAAACGCCGATGTCCATTGTCGCAACGGATTTGTATGCCGGAGAGAAAAAAATCTTTACGACAGGTCCTGCAAGTGAAGCGGTCCGAGCAAGCATTGCGATTCCCGGGATTTTCGTTCCTGAAAAAATCGACGACCGTCTTTATATTGATGGAGGGGTCATTGATCGTGTGCCTGTCTCTGTGGTGAAAGATATGGGGGCAGCATTCATTATTGCAGTGGATTGTGCGCATTTTGATTCCGATCCAAACATTAATTCCATCTATGATGTGATCACACAGAGCATTGATATTATGCAGGATGAATTAGTTACAGCTATTGGTGTCTCCTCTGATGCGGATGTGATGATCAAGCCGGATGTATCCAAGTTCAGCTCCCGGGCTTTTACGAAGATCCAGGAAATTGTAGAGGCGGGGGAGAAAGCAGCGGAAGATCGCATAGAAGAAATAAAGAAAAAGCTCGCTGCGTGGAAGGAGTCAAATGACGAATGAAAGCAAATCGTAGACTGATCATCACCGGAATTATAACTGTACTTATCGTGGCATTCCTGGGGGCCTTCCGCCTCCCTTATTATATTTATAAGCCGGGAACAGCGGATGCATTGAATGACATTGTCGAAGTCGAGGGCGGCTTCGACAGTGAAGGGGAGATGCATCTTGTAACCGTCCGTGGGGGACAAGCGACACCCATCCAATGGGTACTCGCCCAGGTCCGTCCATTCCATCAAATCTACCCATTAGAAGATATTCGGCCGGAAGGGGTGTCGGAGGAAGAGTATTTTCATGCCCAGCTGCAAATGATGGAATCTTCTCAAGAAGCTTCGAAAGTCGTCGCCTATCAAGCAGCCGGCAAAGAAATTGACATCAACTACGAAGGAGTTTATGTCATGAACGTGATCGAAGGCATGCCGGCGGAAGAGATTTTAGAAACGGGCGATCAGATTGTGAAGGTCGATGGTCAGGACATTCAAGAGACGAGCGACCTGATCGACTATGTGAGTAACAAGGGGGAAGGGGATTCTGTGATGCTCACCATTGTGAGAGATGAGGAGACAATCGAACGGGAACTTGAACTGGCTCCTTTCCCTGATAACCCTGACAAAGTCGGTGTCGGTATTTCGCTTGTTACCGACCGAACAGTGGACGTGAATCCAAAGGTGAACGTCAAAAGTGGTGAAATCGGAGGACCGAGTGCCGGACTGATGTTTTCGCTGGAAATTTATGATCAATTGACAGAACCGGATATCACAAAAGGTTATGAAATTGCAGGTACCGGTGAAATCAACTATGAAGGACAGGTAGGCAGAATCGGAGGCATTGATAAAAAAGTGGTGGCCGCTTCCGATCACGGTGCCGAAGTTTTCTTTGCTCCGAATGAAGAGGGAAGAGAAGGATCCAACTATCAAATCGCCAAAGAAACGGCGGAAGAAATCGATACCGATATGAAAGTCGTACCTGTGGATACGTTCCAAGATGCGTTAGATTATCTGCAAGACTTAGAGCCGAAGCAGGAAGCATAAGAAAACAGCCGTTCCAATGAGGGAGCGGCTGTTTTTAACATTGTTTAGAGAGTATAAACTACTATCCAGTAGCCTTCCGCTGTGAAATCATCTCTAAGCTCCTTGACACTCGCGTCCTTAGAGATCTTAAGGGTGTTGTCCCGCTTATGAATGGATGACAGGAGGGCCGTATTCTCGCTTCAATTGATCCACTCTACGCTCAGGGGTTAAGACACTGTAATAGGCGGTAGCGGCTCTTGCTTCCAAATCCAACATTTCATGATCGAGCTGCTGGGGTTGAGTAATGAGTGGTATGGAGGTTTCTTTTTTCACGGCGCGTAAATATTTTTTTCCGGTTTCCGACATACCAAGGATCCTTGCGTAAGGAGGCGGGGTTTCTCTTAAAAAAACACGGGCCTCTTGTTTGTCCGTTCCTACTAGGATGTGGGCAAGAGTTCGCTGGAGACGTGTCCATGTGTACCTCTTCGTTTTCAATGAAGAAATAAACTGATGGAATGTTGTAGCTTCTTTGATGGTCCTTTTCAAACGATATTCCAAACCTTCATCGACCCCATGGAAACAGCGAAGGGTACTTTCCTCCATCGTCATGATCTTGTATTGAAGCAAGTGGAAATAAGCTTCCCAGTCGTGCCATATGCCATGGTTATTTTTATACTGATGTAAGACCTCGACCGTGGAAGGGGGAAGCGACTGTTCTGCCTTTTCTGTCATGCCTTTTTCTTCGAGCAATTCTTTTCGGATACTTGTAGCACTTGCAATCTTTCCATGGATTTCTTCATCATGGTAGTGATTATTTTTCCGTAATACGGTCAGTGGTTCGATATCAGGAGCATAAGTAAGAAGTTGTTTCACGTAACTATAACCAAGGATGTTGTTCGGTTGAGTGAGATCGATGGAACCCGAGGGGAAAGCAATGGATTCATATCCAAGGCGGGAAGCCTCTGGATAGGAGTATCCTTCATTCAAATACCTTCTCACGGTCACATCATACTCTTCCTGGTGTTTGTTCATATGCTCAAAGGCCTCTGTGAACGCAGTGATCCTGCCGTTTTCACTACCGAAACAAATGCTGTCCACCCCGACTTCCGCAAGCGTCTGGATGGCTCCCTGGCTGAAATAATCGCTATGTTGAACCGCATAAAGGAAAGGGAGCTCGATTACAAGGTCCGCACCACCATGGAGCGCGGCTTTTGTTCGATACCATTTATCGATAATGGCAGGCTCTCCACGTTGTAAAAAGTTCCCGCTCATGATGGCGATCATACAATCGGCTTCTGCATGTTTTTTCGATTCTTCCAAATGATAAAGATGTCCATTATGAAAAGGATTATATTCAACAACTACTCCACATGATTTCACAAAAGATCCTCCCATCCGATTCTTTACTATTGAACAAGTGTTTGGTTTATTTTATCATGATACTATGGAAATTTCGCATTCCTGACCATGAAATATGAGAATCTTACTAAAACCGCACGAGAATAAGGATATGCTGTAAAGAAAAAATATTGACAAATCAGCGAAATCCTTTTACAATAACTCTTGTTGCCATGAGGTGATAACTATGAAATTTCCTCTACAAAAACTCAAGCAGACAGGTGATGAGCCGTTCTACTTTGAGGATGACGTAGATATTCGCGAATTAGAACAACTGAACAATGACATTCGCAGGATTTCCCCTGTTCATGTCGAAGGTCAAGCAATGACTCGAGGAAATGATATAACGGTAACTTTTTCGATTGATGGAGAAATGGTGTTGCCTTGTGCCCGAACGCTGGTTGATGTGACTTATCCATTTCACATTGATGCTCTGGAGGCATTTAATCTGTCACCTTACCATACAGAAGAAGATGACTCTGAAGTTCATTCCGTGAATGGAGAAGTGCTTGACTTAACGCCTTATATCAAGGAAAATGTACAGTTGGAGATTCCGACTCGCGTTTTTTCCAATGATGATGAGGCTCATGAAGCAGCCCCCCAGGAAGGGAAGGGCTGGCAGGTGGTTACAGAGGAACCTGAGGAAAAGAAAGTGGATCCTCGAATGGCTAAACTGCAATCATTATTAAATGAAGAAGAGAACGAGTAAAACAATATGTTATGGTTCTCAGAAATCCCTTAAAGGAGGTGTACAACATGGCAGTACCTAAGCGTAAAACGTCTAAGAAAGTCAAAAACCAACGTCGTACTCACAAGAAACTTCACGCACCAGGAATGGTTCAGTGTGATAACTGTGGCGAGTACTCAAAACCACACCATGTTTGCAAATCTTGTGGACAATATAATGGAAAACAAGTGGTGAACGACTAAGTTCATCAAAAAAAGGCCTGACACCAGTCAGGTCTTTTTTTATGTCCAAAAACTCTTCCAATACCGCTCCCTTTTCTGGAAGAATCAGTTTCGAGATAACTGGGGTTCGTTTGCCGTATTCAGAGTCAGGGGTGGTTGGGAAGCTACTCGCTTTCCTGTGGGGGAGCGCCGAGCTTCCTCGGACTGCGTCCTGCGGGATCTCGCCTATCTCCTTCTCCCACGGGAGTCTCGCAGCTTCCCAACCACCCCATTCCATGCAGGAGAGAAACGCCCCCTTTCCGATGAAAGGATATCTTCCACTATCCTAGCGTTATAAGCACACAGCGCTCTACAGCAAGCTTTAGCATCCAGAATAGAGAATAGCGTCCATGAGAGTTACTATCACTCCACTTTCCCTGTGCGTAAAATGGGCTCATTGCGGAGGTGGTTTCGAGACACCGGTATGGTAAAGGGGCGGAGGGGAATGGCGAGACTCCTGCGGGAAAAGAGTGCTAGGTGAGACCCCGCAGGACGGAGTCCGAGGAGGCTCAACGCGCTCCCGCGGAAAGCGAGTCATTCCCCGCAGCCCCATCCACTTACACAAAAGTCTCGAAAATGAGTCTTCCACAATCCTGCCATATAGTTGAACAAATTTTATAGATTTCTGGTACATTAGTATTGGAAGGGGTGGAGAGAGTGTCACAATTAATTCTAGTAGAGAAAAAAGAGGGGTATGCGGTTTTAACCTTGAACCGACCAGAAAAGATGAATGCGATTTCCAAACAAATGACGGAAGAATTTTATCAAGCGGTCATAGAGTTGAAGAAAGAAAACCTGAAATTTCTTGTCGTCACAGGTGCAGGGGATCGCGCTTTTTGCGCAGGAGGAGACTTGCGTGAACTTCACGGGGAAATGAATGCTGAACAAGCTTACGCGACGCTGCATCCGATGAAAGAAGTGCTGTATGAGCTAGCAACTTTTCCGGTCCCTACGATTGCCGTATTAAATGGACAAGCAAGGGGCGGTGGGTGTGAAATTGCAACAGCGTGTGATTTTAGATATGGAACAGAGAGCGCTTCTTTTGGCTTCGTCCAAGCCAATTTAGGCATAATTCCTGGATGGGGGGGAGGTACACTTCTATACCAGCGGGTGAAAAGTGACATAGCTGCTCATTGGTTGATGGATGCTGATATGTACACAGCAAAGCAAGTCTATCGAATTGGTTGGTTACATAAGATGATTACAGTAAACTGGGGAGAAGATATTTTCTCATCTTTTCTTAACAAAACTCCTGAACAAATGAAAATTTTTAAGCGGCAGTATATGGAGCACATGGATTTACAAACGCTCTCTGAACGTATGGATCGTGAGGTCAGGCAATGCTCCCTGTTATGGGAATCGGATGAGCATAAAGAAGCGGTTCGAAACTTTGAAGCTAAGAGAAAAAGATGAGAAATGCGATTCTATCAATCATTCCTCCTGCATAACTATAAGCAAACGATAGAGGAGGGATGCTATGGATGCCCCAAGACAAGATGCCTGGAAGGACGAGGAAGATCTGTTATTGGCAACAACGGTTTTGAAGCACATTCGTGAAGGGAAGACCCAGCTGGAAGCCTTCCAGGAAGTGGCTGAACAATTGCACAGAACACCTGCTGCATGTGGGTTCAGATGGAATGCGACTGTAAGGAAAGAATACCAGAAAGAAATCCAGGATGCTAAAAACAGCCGTAAAGCCACACGGACGATTTATTCATCCTCTAAGTCTTCTGACGATACACCGATGTCTTTGGATGCCGCCATCTCGTTTCTGAAAGAGATGAAAACAAAGCAGTTCGAAGATTATGGGAAAGAAAATTTAGAGACCCAATTGAAAAAGCTCAATGAAGATAATGAGAAGCTTAGAGAAGAATTGAAGCAGTGGGAAGCGGCGTGGAATGAAATGGATAAACTTGTCCATTGGGTAAGAGAAAAAAGAAAAAGTGAGAGTGGTGTTTGAACGATTGTTTCTCCAGCCATTCATATCATTTACCATCATAAACAAAGGCCCCTACAACATTGTGTAGCGGCCTCATTCATATTTTATGCGTTTACGTCTCTTTCTTCCACGCCTGAAGGCATCCAAATCAGTGGGTTCTCTCCAAGGTCACGTTCTACGTCATAATGAGCTTTCTGAAAGCCCATTTTCTCCCAAAATCCATGAGAATTGATTCTAGGATTCGTTTTAATCGGCAAATCAAAACTTTTAGCGAATTCTACGAGCGCTTTTCCATAACCCAGCCCACGGTAATCCGGCAGGACCTCAAGCTTCCACAGTTCCAGATAGTCTTGGGAAGGATCAAAATAATGGTCATACTTCGCTTTGACTCGATATAAACTCATGCGCGCAACTAAAGCGCTTCCATAATACACTCCGTAAAATGGCGACTCACTGTCGTTTTCCACGATATTGCTCTCTAAGTCCTCGAGCATTGCAAGTTCCTGGTTCCCATATTCTTTGAACCGCTTAAACTCCTCAAGTGTCTTATAGTTCACTAATAAAGGTTGAACTCTTGTTTTCGTCATCATGAAAGAATCCCCTTTCAAATATCTGTCTATACCCTTATTATAATATAAAAATTTTCAGAATGAAATGAATAATAATACATTGGACAAGAATCGACTGCAATATCGTTTCGGAATCTGCTACAATAGTGAAGCAGATTTGTACGAAATGAGGAGATAGTCATGAGAATTGGAATCATAGGGGCAGGTTCCATAGGATTATTGGCAGGGGCCTATTTAGGTAAACATCACGAAGTGCATATGTTTGTCAAACATGAACAACAAAGAAAAACACTTGAGGCGGAAGGCATCATCTGCGAACAATTTACAGAACCTGTGCCCGTTTATGCCCACCTTGTTACACAAATGAGTGAAGGTTACGACTTATGGGTGGTGACCATCAAACAACATGCGATGGATGGTTTTCTCGAACAAGACCTTCCAGGTGACGCCCCCTATTTATTCCTTCAAAACGGGATGGGGCATTTGGAAAAACTATCACAATCCGGTTTGAAAAGTTGTGTCGGTGTCATAGAACATGGAGCACTGGCTAAAGGTCCGAACGAAGTCGATCATAGAGGAATGGGGAATATTCAAATAGCTGTCTATAAAAGGATGGATCCCACTCATGGACAAGCCCTTTCAAAGGAATTACATACCGCACATTTTCCAGTCTTTTTTAAAGAACAATATGAGCCTATGTTAAAGAGCAAATTAATCATAAATACGGTAATCAACCCTCTTACTGCACTATTCTCTCAACAGAACCGTTCTATCCTCACGAACCCATCCATAAACGAACTGGCCCGCTTGTTGTGCGAAGAAGCTTGCTCCGTTCTAGGCCTTTCCTTTTCTGAAGAATGGAAGCGAGTGAAGGAAATAGCCGAAACAACAGGAAAAAATCATTCCTCGATGTTGAAGGACATTACAGAAAATAGGTTGACAGAAGTGGACAGCATTAGTGGTTACATCCTTGATTATGGTAAAAAGCCACTTCCTTACCATCACTTCGTCGTGCATGCGATTCATGCACTCGAATATGAAAGGGGTGTTCGAAAAAGATGAGTGATCTGATTGTCTATACGGTTGCTTTTCTGGTTACTCTGCCTCTTCCTTTCTTAGTAATTTTCTATCTATGTGCAAGAAAATGGAGCAAACATAAGTTAAAGGCCCTGCACCGCACAGCGAACTATACCGCGCCTATTTTTATTATGTCGGTCCATGTCCTGCTTGTCGTCTTGTTTGACCGAAGCTTTCTACCTTTCATTATTGTCTTCCTTTTGATCCTCTTAGGAATGTCGATGGTCGCGCAATATAGAATAAACGAAGAAGTCCGCCTCTTCCGCGCACTCAAAGGATTCTGGCGCGTGAGTTTTCTTTTGTTCATCCTTTTCTATATGGGGTTGAGCACATTTGGTCTTGTAACAAGAGTCTTCTTCAGCTAGCGCATGAAAAGGGCTTTTACATGAATTCTTTAGTCCGACATAAAATAATAGAAGGAAACAATAAGCACAGCCCAAGTCAAAAAGGCTGTGCTTACCCATGTAAAAGTCTCTTTCGTATGGTAAATTTCATTATTAGTTATTAAAGTATATGGCAGGATTGTGGAAGACTCGATTTCGGGATGTTTCGGGGTTCGTTGCTCGAGTTGAGCGTCAGGGGTGGCTGGGAAGCTACTCGCTTTCCTGTGGGGGAGTGTCGAGCTTCCTCGGACTACGTCCTGCGGGATCTCGCCTATCTCCTTTCTCCCACGGGAGTCTCGCAGCTTCCCAACCACCCCATTCGATATACGTGAGAAACGAACCCCTTCACTAAGGAAAGATGCCTTCCACTATCCTGGTGTGATAAGCATAAAGCGCTCTATGCCAAGCCTACCGTATGCAGAATAGCTGCGCTTGGGAGTTGATTCTCCTCCAATTACCATGTGCATAAAAGCAACTTATTCCGGAAGTGGTTTCGAGACACTTATATGGTAAAGGGGCGGAGGGGAATTGAGGAGACTCCTGCGGGAAATAAGTGCATGGTGAGACCCCGCAGAGCGAAGCTCGAGGAGGCTCACCGCGCTCCCGCGGAAAGCGAGCTATTCCCCGCAGCCCTATCCACACTACAAACATCTCGAAACCGAGTCTAACTGAGTAGGTAGCTTATATTGAATTTACAGGTTTCAAACAGATAATGTGAAGTCTGTAGTGGTTTTTTGTACAATACAATAGGATACATAATTAAACCATGTAACTATTGCCTATAAAGGAGTCGTATAAAGATGCGTATCGAACCGATTGAACTTGAACCGAAACAAACGTTGTTTCGTGACTATAAAAACGATTATGAAAAAATAGCTGATCGGTTTAACCACCACCCGTTTGAAGAATCTACTTGGGAGCGTCGGTTATCTGAAATAAGGAATCAAACGTATCAAAGGGCTGAGCTTTCTGATGTGCTGAATCATATGAATAGAAGGTGGGAGGCTCCTGAGCGGACGTTTAACAATATTGAAAAGTTGAAAGATGAAGAAAGTGTCGTCGTCATCGCTGGACAACAAGCTGGCTTGCTTACAGGTCCGCTTTATTCCGTGCATAAAATCATTTCCGTTTTGCAGCTTGCGAAGGAAAAGGAAAGAGACCTTGGTAAACCGGTCATCCCTGTTTTTTGGATTGCTGGGGAGGATCATGATTTTGATGAGATTCACCATATCATGATGAAACAGGGAAACGGCATGGAAAAGATGACCATCGATCATACCCCTGAGACAAAAGCTTCCGTTTCTGAGATCACCATCGATCAGCAAAAAGCTTCGTCCTGGTTGAAGGATGTTTTCGGAATGGTTAAGGAAACAGAGCACACGCATGACTTTTATAAAGAAGTGGAAAGGTTGCTGAAAGAATCCGACACGTACAGCGACTTTTTTGCCAAAGTGGTTTATCATCTTTTTCCTGATGAAGGACTCGTGTTAATCGATGCTCACGACCCAGAAGTCCGCCGGCTTGAAACTCCGTACTTCAGCACGATGATTGAAAAAAATAGAGAAATGGCCAGTGGTGTGTACGCGGTCTTGCAGAAAAACCGGCAGGAAGGGTATGAGACACTTCTGGATAGTGAGCTTGATGACGCCCATTTATTCTATAGCTTCGAAGGTGAAAGAGTTCTGCTGGTCCGAGATGAAGAAGGGAATTATAGAGGGAAAAACAATGAAGTCGTCCTGACGGAGACAGAGCTTTTGAAGGTTGCCAAAGAGACGCCGGAGCTTCTCAGCAATAATGTGGTGACAAGGCCGTTGATGCAGGAAGCGCTTTTCCCAGTCCTCGCCTTTATCGGAGGTCCGGGAGAAATTAATTACTGGTCTGTTTTAAAGCCGGCTTTTGAAGCGGCGGGGTTATGTATGCCGCCTGTCCTTCCGCGTCTATCCTTTACAATGATTGACAGGAAGACAGGCCAACAGCTGGAAAAATTCCATATTCCTACGGATGAAGTCATCCGATCTGGAGTGAAAGAGAAGAAGATGAATTGGATCGCTTCCCAAAGTACGCCTCAGGTCCACCATCTAACTGAACAGGTGAAGAAAGAAATCGACAGCATTCATGCACCACTTCGTGAAAAATCAGCGTCATTAGGTGCGGATCTCGGTCAACTGGCTGAGAAGAATTTAGAGTATATCCTGGAAAACATCGACTTTTTAGAGAAACGACTGCACCACTCCATGGAATCCCGTCATCAACATGAGATGGATCAGTTTGAAAACATGGAATGGACGCTCCATCCTGGTGGTGGATTGCAAGAGAGGATGTGGAGCATCGTCCCATGGGTGAATGAGTACGGAACGACGGTGTTTCAGCAGATGAACAGACACCATTTGAGCTTTAAAAACGATCATTATGTCGTATATTTGTAGGGTAGGTCCTCCACCATCTCCCACCACAAAAAAATACAATAAAACCCTTTAAAATCTTGCCTTCACGGGCAGGATTTTTTTCATGTGAAGAGAATGATTAAAAAGTAAGTGGAGAAAAGTGGGGCGATGTGGTAAGGTGAAATTAGAAGGTGGGGGAACTCTATGTTCATGGGTGAATTTCAACACAACATTGATACAAAAGGACGGATCATCGTACCCTCGAAATTCCGCCCGGACCTTGGTGACAGCTTTGTCCTCACCCGAGGTTTAGATCAGTGTCTGTTTGCTTATCCTATGAACGAGTGGAAGCTGCTTGAAGAGAAGCTGAAAAAACTCCCCTTAACTAAAAAAGATGCCCGCGCTTTCACCCGCTTTTTCTTCTCTGGAGCTGTTGAATGTGAAGTAGACAAGCAAGGAAGAATCAACATTCCACAACCTCTTAGAAAATATGCATCATTAGAAAAAGAATGTGTCGTCATCGGCGTATCCAATAGGATAGAGTTTTGGAGTCATGATGAATGGGAAAGTTATTTCGAGGCATCGGAAGAGTCCTTCTCTGAGATTGCAGAAAATATGTTGGATTTTGATATCTGATCGATAGAAACGAGTGAAACCATGTTTGAACATTACAGTGTATTAAAAAGTGAAACCATACAACATTTAGATTTGGACCCAGAAGGCATCTATGTCGACTGTACCTTAGGAGGCGGCGGGCACTCTGAAGCGATTGCCAAAGCCTTGGAAGGCAAAGGTCGATTAATATCTTTCGATCAGGATGAGGTTGCCTTGAAAGCTGCAAAAGACCGTCTGGAAGAATACCAGGACCGTATTACTTTCGTTCATGCAAACTTTCGTCAATTGGAAGAGAAATTAGCAGAGCTTGAGGTAACGGAAGTCGATGGTATTATTTATGATCTTGGTGTTTCCAGTCCCCAATTGGATGTAGAAGAGCGAGGGTTCAGCTACCATCAGGATGCTCCGCTCGATATGCGGATGAACCAGGAAGCAGAACTCAGTGCGAAAGAAGTTGTCAATGAGTGGCCTTATGAGGACCTCGTCCGCATCTTTTTCAAATACGGAGAAGAGAAGTTTTCAAAGCAGATTGCAAGAAAAATTGAAGCAGCAAGAGAAGAAAAAACGATTGAAACGACAGGAGAATTGGTTGAACTCATCAAAGGAGGTATACCCGCTCCTGCCAGAAGAAAAGGCGGCCACCCTGGAAAAAGGGTTTTCCAGGCCATCCGTATTGCGGTCAATGATGAACTGGGTGCTTTCCAGGACAGTCTCCATCAGGCAGCAAGAGTGGTGGGGATTGGTGGGCGGATCGCTGTCATCACCTTCCATTCCTTAGAGGATCGTTTATGCAAGCAGGCGTTTAAGAAATGGAGTACAAACCCTCCCTTGCCGAAAAACATCCCGATGATCCCGGAAGATAAACAGCCACCTTTTCAATTGGTCAGCCGAAAGCCTATTGTAGCCGATGAGTCAGAGCTCGAAGAGAATCGTCGTTCACGTTCTGCGAAACTGAGGATTGTCGAGAAAGTCAAACCTTGGAATAAGGAATTCGAATTCAATGAAGGGTGGAAACAAACATGAGTGCTGAACAGATTAGAAAACAGCAGCCTTTACAGCAGCCTGAAAGACAGAAACAGGCCAAAGTAAAGGTACATAAAAAGAAGAAATGGATCAGTACAGGGGAGAAGTTCCTCTATTCGTTTGCAACGACTGCTGTGCTGGCAGCATCGGTGTTTTTAGTGCAGACATCTGCTCAGACAGATTCAATCAACCGTGATATTCGCGGTCTTGAACAAGAGATCCAACAACAGGAGTCCCACAATGAAAACCTTGCTTATCAGGTGAAAGAACTCAGTAACCCGGATCGGATTTTGAGCATTGCCAAAGAAAATGGGTTGAATATCCAAAATGCACAAGTGAAGCAAGCCGGTAAAATCAATAACGAGTAACGGCTGGTGATTACCTCATGAAAAAACGCAACAATAATAAAAGCTCCGCATTTTTGATGATCGTCTTTGCGATTGTATTTTTCATCATTGCGGGGCGTTTCATTTATATCGAGACAGCAGAGACGGTGGAAGGTGTCGATTTACAGAAATGGGCGGAAGATATCCGTACCAGCTCTTATGAAATTGATGCAGACAGAGGTAAAATCTATGACAAAAACGGCATGGTGCTTGCCTATGATCGTCCCACATATCGAATTTATGCCATCGTAGACCCGGAGTATTCGGCTAACCTTGATCCGCCAAGACACGTTACAGACCCGGGTGAAACAGCAGATAAACTTGCTCCACTGCTTGATATGGAAGCAAGTGAAATTAGAAAAACAATTGAAGAAGGCCTGGAGAATGAACGCTTCCAAGTCGAATTCGGTTCCAGTGGACGTTCCATTTCCCAGGAGACGAAAGAAGAAATTGAAGATCTTGAGTTGAACGGGATCCAATTCAAACAAGAGTCGAAACGCTATTACCCGAATGGGAAATTCGCTTCTCATGTCATCGGGTTTGCCCGCAGCCAAGATGGAAACATCAACGGAGTTACAGGCATTGAAAAACAGATGGAAGAACATCTTCAAGAAGAAAAAGGTAAAATCAGTTATGAACGGGACAAGTACGGAACGAAACTGTTAGATCCAAACGAAGTGATGACAGAACCTGAAAACGGAAACGATGTCCATTTGACCATCGACCAGAAAATCCAGACTTTTTTGGAAGATGCACTATCACAGGTGGATGAACAGTATAATCCGGAAAAGATCATGGCAGCGGTCATGGACCCTGATACCGGTGAGATTTTAGCGATGAGTAACCGTCCGAGTTATAACCCGAATGATATTGGTGAGGTTGATAACTGGTATAACGATCTTGTTTCCTACACCTTCGAACCCGGCTCAACGATGAAAATATTCACTTGGGCGGCTGCGATGGAAGAAGGGGTATATAACGGGAGTGATATGTTCAAGTCCGGTACGTATAAAGTACCTGGCAAAACCATAGGGGATCATAACAATTCCGAGGGCTGGGGGATGATTTCTTATGATGAAGGATTTCAACGCTCCTCTAATGTCGCCTCTTCCAAGCTTACCCTTGAGGTTCTTGGACCTACGAAACTACGAAAATATTTGACGGACTTCAATTTTGATGAAAAGACAGGCATTGACCTTCCGAATGAAAAAAATGGTCGTTTTGCATATGATAGAGAAGTGGAACAGGCGACGACTTCGTTTGGACAAGGTTCCACATTCACGGCTATCCAATTGATGACGGCAGCCACTTCAGTCGCCAATGAGGGCAAGATGATGCGCCCTTATATGTTGTCTAAGATTACTTCGAGTGAAACTGGTGAAGTGGTGAAAGAAAACAAACCGGAAGAGATTGGACAGCCGATCTCAGAGAGTACAGCGAAGAAAATGCGTGACCTTATGGGTACAGTCGTCACGTCTGAACAAGGAACCGCGCAATCGTTCAAATTGGATGATTACACGCTCGCAGGTAAAACAGGCACCGCGCAGATGGTTGAGAATGGAAGTTACTTGACCGGTCGGAACAACTACGTTTTCTCCTTCATGGGGATGGCTCCGAAAGAAGATCCTGAACTTCTCATGTACGTCGCTGTGCAGCAGCCGGATCTGGAAGTTACGGAACTAGGGTCTGAACCGGTTTCTTACATTACGAGGACCGTGCTTGAAAACAGTCTCCATTACATGGATATCCAACCGGATAAAGAAGTGGACGAATCGGTTTCACCGTTGACCATTCCAGATGTCATAGGAAAAGGTACTTCTACGGCAAAAGATGAGCTGAAACAAACGTTCTCGAATGTAGAAGTCATTGGAAACGGTGGTGAGGTGACCGCCGTTCTTCCACAACCTGGAACAGAAGTCGTTGACAATCAAAGGATTATGGTCATTACAGACAAACCGACCATGCCTGACTTGACCGGGTATTCAGCGCGGGACGTACACAGACTTGTGAAACATTTCAACCTGAATATCGAGACGATGGGGAACGGCTTTGTTGAAAAACAGAGCATCCCTGAAGGATCCAGCATTAAAGAAGGCGGCTATTTAGTCGTAGAATTAGCTCCTCCGAGAGAGGAGTGACACCATTCCAGGCAGTGTTCTAATCGTTTCTAGATTGCATATAGTGATACAAGCTGACTCTATTGACTTCAAAAAGGAGTTATTAAGATGAGACGAGTATCACAAGTGGTCGTAAAGAAACGATTAGTCGCTGTCTTTCTTGTTGGAATGGTTATTTTTTTTGTCATCGCAGGGAGGCTCGGGTATGTCCAGTTCTTCTTAAGTGACTTCCTCATTTCAAAGGCGGAGGAATCCTGGAGCAGGGATATTACTTTCGAACCGGAGCGGGGGAAGATTCTGGATTCAAATGGTGAAGTGCTCGTCGGTAATCAATCCGCTCCGACGGTCATGGTCGTACCGAGACAAATCAAAGATGCGGAACAGACGGCACAAAACCTTGCACAGATTTTGAACATGAGTGTAGAGAAAGCTTATTCTCACGTGACAAAAGTGACCTCTATCGAAAGAATCCACCCAGAAGGACGTAAGATCAGTGAGGAGCAGGCAGAGGCGATCCAGTCTTTACAGATGCCCGGCGTGTACATAGCCGAAGACTCGAAGCGATACTATCCTCACGGCTCTTTTCTTTCGCATGTGCTTGGATTCAGTGGCATAGATAATCAGGGTTTGCTCGGTTTAGAAGCGTATTATGACGAAGAATTGAAGGGCGAAAAAGGGGCATTGTCTTTTTTCTCCGATGCCAAAGGGAAAAGGATGCCGGATATGGCGGATATTTATAAACCCCCCGAAGATGGAAAAGACCTGCAATTGACGATTGACTACAAAGTTCAATCGATCATGGAACGCGAGCTTGATATCGCTCAGGCCAAATACAACCCGGATGGAGCGGTGGCGTTAGCGGTGGATCCTGATACAGGGAAAGTTGTAGGAATGGCGACTCGTCCTAATTTCGACCCGGCCAATTATCAGGAAGTGAAACCGGAAGTCTATAACCGGAATTTACCTGTCTGGAGTACGTACGAGCCTGGTTCCACTTTTAAAATTATCACCCTTGCCGCCGCTTTGGAAGAAGACCTTGTTGACCTTGATGATGAACACTTCCATGACCCCGGATCGATTAAAGTAGATGGAGCGACTCTTCGTTGTTGGAAACGAGGCGGGCATGGGGATCAAACTTACCTGGAAGTTGTCCAAAACTCCTGTAACCCTGGGTTTGTCACCCTTGGACAGCGACTTGGTACAGAGAAACTTTTTGAATATATTGATCGGTTCGGTTTTGGTGAAAAGACCGGTATCGACCTTGAAGGAGAAGGTAAAGGGATTCTGTTCAAGCCGGAGAATGTCGGACCTGTAGAACAAGCGACAACGGCGTTTGGTCAGGGGGTGTCGGTCACACCAATCCAGCAGGTTATGGCTGTCGCGGCAGCGGTGAACGGAGGGTATTATTATGAGCCGTATATCCAGGAAGCGTGGCTCGATCCAACCACTGGAGAAACGTTAGAAAAAAATGAACCAAAGTTGAAAGAGAGAATCATCTCTGAAGAAACATCGGCAGAAATCCGCCGTGCTCTCGAAAGTGTCGTCGCCAAAGGGACAGGGAGAGGCGCGTATGTGGAAGGGTATCGTGTCGGCGGGAAAACCGGAACTGCTCAAAAAGTCGGCCCGGACGGCACATACATGGAAAATAACCACATCGTATCCTTCATCGGTTTTGCTCCAGCGGATGACCCTGAACTTGTCGTTTATCTTGCCATCGACAACCCGAAGAATACCGTCCAGTTCGGTGGTGTGGTGGCTGCGCCAATCGTCGGGAACATCATGGGGGACAGTTTACGCGCCTTAGGAGTAGAACCTAGGAAAGACGGGTTGGAAAAAGAATACTCCTGGCCGGATGAGCCGTTAGTAGAAATTCCGGATGTTACAGGGATGGAGAAAAAAGAATTAAGTCAAATGCTTTTGAACCTGGAAGTGGAAGTCAGTGGAAGCGGATCTAAAGTGATTACACAGGCGCCTGAAGCCGGTGTCAAAGTGCCAAGTGGTTCAACCATTCGTGTGTATCTAGGGAATTAAACCTACGTTTGGTATAATAAAACTTGTGAGCAGGTAAGGGTGACACATATATGAAAATGAAGAAACTCTTGCGGTACATTCCTTTTTATAAGGTGACGAAATCAGTGGCAGATCTCCACATCAAAGGGCTTTCCATGGATTCAAGAACCACGGAGCCTGGAGATGTGTTTGTCTGCCTTCGCGGTGTGGATGTCGATGGCCACCGGTTTGCGAAGGGCGCAGTGGAAAGAGGGGCTGTGGCTGTCATTGCGGAAGAAGAGGTGGCTGTCCCTGTCCCTGTCGTCCTCGTGAATGATACATCACGAGCGCTTGCGATGGCGGCTGCTGCTTTTTACGACTGCCCATCAGAGTCCCTCCACGTGATCGGAGTGACCGGCACAAATGGCAAAACGACCATTACCTATTTACTGGAGGAAATCTTTCAGCAGCATAAAAAAAAGACCGGAATCATCGGAACGATCCAGGTCAATATTGCTGGAGAGAAGTTCCCGGTAAAAAACACAACACCAGACGCTCTTACCTTGCAGCGCTACTTTCATAAAATGCATGTAGCGAACGTCGATCATGCAATCATGGAGGTATCTTCCCACGCCCTCGATCAAGGAAGGGTGTACGGCTGTGATTTTGATATCGCCGTGTTTACCAATTTGACCCAGGATCATTTGGATTATCATGAAAATTTTGATGATTATCTTCGTGCAAAGTCCCTATTGTTCGCGCAATTAGGGAATGGGTATAATAAGGAACGTGAGAAATTCGCAGTCATCAATAACGACTCCCCGCTGGCAAAAAAATTCATTCGTTCGACCTCTCAAGGTCTGCTGACTTATGGCATTTACGAACAGGCGGATGTAAAAGCAGAGGAGTACACGATGACAGAAACGGGTACCGCCTTTATTATGACCACCCCCATCGGTACAGTTTCCATTCAGAGTCCATTGATGGGGCTGTTCAGTATTTATAATATGCTGGCTGCAGCGAGTGCCGCTATTTTATCAGGCGTCCCTCTAGAGACGATTCAGCGATCCTTTCAACAGACCAAAGGAGTAAAAGGGAGATTTGAACCTGTGAGAGAAGGTCAGGGCTTCGGTGTCGTTGTTGACTACGCCCATACTCCGGATTCGCTGAAGAACGTGTTGCAGACGCTCCGGGATCTATGCAAAGGGACGATCACCGTTGTCGTCGGCTGCGGAGGGGACCGTGATCGCAGTAAACGTCCTGAGATGGCGAAAGTCAGTGTCGACTATGCGGACCGGGTCATTTTCACCAATGATAACCCTCGTACGGAAGACCCTAAACAGATTTTCAGAGATATGACCGCCCATGTAAAAGGGCGCTATAAACGGATCGAGGATCGAAAAGAAGCCATCACCTATGCGCTTGAACACGCGAAAACAGGAGATATCGTCCTGATTGCGGGAAAAGGCCATGAAACGTACCAGGAAATCAAAGGCATCCGTCATCATTTCGATGATTGCGAGGTGGCCCGTACGATATTAAGAGAAATGAAGGAGCATCCATAATGATTTTAGAAGTCAATGAACTCACACAACTTTTTCCGAAAAAACAAGGAGCAGCATCGGATCAGATTCAGCTTGGATCTGTGATGACAGATAGCCGGAAAACAGCCAAACAAAGCTTGTTCGTCCCGATCGTGGGAGAGAATTTCGATGCGCACGATTTTCTAGGAGATGCGATTAAACAGGGAGCGGTCGCTACGCTGTGGCAGGAAGATCAGCCTTTACCGAAGCTGACACCTACAGACTTCCCTGTCTTTTTTGTGGAAGACACGACGAAGGCTCTCCAACAATTGGCGTCCTATTATTTGAAAAAGGTGGATCCTGTTGTTGTCGGCGTGACCGGATCAAATGGAAAAACGACAACGAAAGATCTGGCTGCATCCGTCCTTCAAGTCAAGTACAAAACACATAAGACCGCTGGTAATTTTAATAATCATATCGGCCTCCCTCTCACTGTCCTCGCCATGGATCCAGAAACAGAAGCGGTCGTTCTGGAAATGGGGATGGATCGTGCAGGGGAAATTTCTGTTTTATCAAAGCTTGCCGAACCAAGTTATGCCATCATAACGAATATCGGTGAATCCCATATCGAGAATCTCGGTTCTAGAGAAGGGATCGCCGGGGCGAAACTCGAAATTACAGAAGGCCTTTCTGAAAAAGGGGCCTTAATTCTCGATGGAGATGAGCCTCTACTGCAAGAACAAAACTCTAAAAACTGGACGGTTACTTGTGGTTTTGGTGACGAGCTTGACTATCAGGCCGAGATTCTTCAATTGACAGATGAGAGCAGTACGTTTAAAGTCGGTGAGCAGTCTTTTGAATTGCCTATGGCTGGGAAACACAATGTGAAAAATGCTACATACGTTATTGCTCTTGCAGAACGTTTAGGGTTATCTCCACAAGAGATCCAGCAAGGGTTTCAGCAATTGCAAATGTCTGCCATGCGTTTTGAAAAACATGAAGGGCATAAAGGTTCCTTAATCATTAATGATGCCTACAATGCTTCCCCGACTTCCATGAAAGCCATCATTGAAGTTGTCAGTCAATTGACATCCAAAAGCAGGAAAGTGTTAATATTAGGTGATATGTTCGAGTTAGGGGAACAATCAGAAAAGCTTCACAAAAGCGTAGCCGATGCCATTGATGAGAAGATTCATGCGGTTTATACGATCGGCGAATATTCCAAGGCCATATCGGATGCCGTAGACAAACAATACCCTTCCATTGAAACGCATCATTTTACAGAAAAACAAACGTTAAGTCATCACGTCCGCAAAAATCTGACAGCGGACACTGTCGTACTCATCAAAGCTTCCAGAGGAATGAAACTAGAAGAATTACTTGAAAATCTCGTGGATTGATCGATAGGCGATGATGATGGAAAAGGAGGAGAACTACACATGAACGAATACATACTACTAATCACTATGGCTATTTCATTCGCAATCACTGTTGTGATCTCGCCGATGATCATCCCTTTTTTGAGAAGGTTGAAGTTCGGTCAGGCTATTAGGGATGAGGGCCCTGAATCCCACCAGAAAAAATCCGGAACTCCCACGATGGGAGGGGTGATGATCATTGTAGCTGTGGTCATCACCACCATCCTTGCATCCTTTTGGTTCACCCCGGACACTGGGAACACACAATTGTTCCTCGTGTTATTTGTGTTAGTCGGGTATGGGCTGCTTGGGTTCCTGGATGATTATATTAAAGTGGCGATGAAAAGAAACTTGGGCCTTACGTCGAAACAAAAAATGCTCGGGCAGATCGTTATTGCGCTCGTTGTTTATTTCATTCTTAGAAATTCGGATTTCCCAACGTATATCAGTATTCCCGGCACAACCTTTGAAGTAGACCTTGGCTGGGGATATGCTTTGCTGATCCTGTTTATGCTCGTTGGTGCTTCGAATGCTGTGAACCTGACGGATGGCCTTGATGGACTGCTCGCAGGAACGGCAGCTATCGCTTTTGGCGCATTCGCTATTCTGGCGTGGACAGGTCAGATGAATGTTGAAATTACCATTTTCTCTCTAGCTATTGTCGGAGCGTTGCTTGGCTTCCTCGTGTTCAACGCTCACCCGGCGAAAGTCTTCATGGGAGATACAGGATCGCTTGCATTAGGTGGAGCGATCGCTATCATCGCCATCTTAACGAAACTTGAACTCATTCTTGTCATCATCGGCGGTGTGTTTGTCCTTGAGACCCTGTCTGTGATCATTCAGGTCATCTCTTTTAAAACAACAGGTAAACGTGTCTTTAAAATGAGTCCGCTTCATCACCATTATGAATTGAAGGGCTGGTCTGAGTGGCGTGTCGTAACGACATTCTGGGCTGTAGGACTTGTCTTCGCTGTGATTGGTATTTATATTGAGGTGATGTTCGGATGAAAAAATTAAAGAACTTTCCATACAAACAAGTTCTCGTACTAGGACTTGCGAAAAGTGGTACAGCAGCTGCTGAGTTATTCTTAGACAGCGGCATCCATGTACGAATTAATGATTTGAAGGCTGATCAAAATGAACCTGCCGTACGTCAGTTGATAGAAAAAGGTGCAGAGGTCATCACTGGAGGACACCCGCTGTCTGTATTGGATGACGTGGATTACCTTGTTAAGAATCCAGGTATCCCTTATGAAAACCCCGTCATCGCGGAAGCGGAGGAACGGAATATTCCGATCGTTACTGAAGTGGAATTGGCGAGCTTTCTCCATGAAGGTCCCCTAGTAGCTGTGACAGGCTCGAACGGGAAAACGACAACGACGACGTTGATCCATGAAATGATTCAAGCCGATAAGCAAAAGGTTTCGCTTGCAGGAAATATCGGTCATGTCTCTTGTGAGGTGGCGAGAAGCACGGATGCAGATGAAACGATGGTAACCGAACTTTCATCCTTCCAATTGCTTGGGACGGAAAAATTCCACCCTGAGATTGCGGTGTGGCTCAACCTTTATGAAGCACACCTTGATTATCATCATACGTTAGAAAATTATCATCAGGCGAAGGCGAAAATAACAGCAAATCAGACAGCTGATGATACGTTGGTCTACAATGCGGATGATGAAAGTATCGCCAGGTTTTTGCCTGATGTGAAAGCGAAACGCGTGCCTTTTTCCATTAGTAAAGAAGGGGAAGGCGCCTGGGCTGATGATACGTTCATTTACTTTGAAGACGAACGAATCATGAAAAAACAGGAGATCGTTTTAGTGGGGGAACAAAACCTGCAGAACATTCTGGCTGCCGTAGCAGCGGTAAAAGTCAATGGAATACGCAACAAGGCGATTGTTGATGTATTGACAACCTTTGCAGGAGTTGAACACCGCCTGCAATTCGTGACGAAAAAGAACGGACGTTTATTCTACAATGATTCAAAAGCGACGAATATTTTAGCGACCTCTTATGCGCTGAAATCATTTGAGAATCCAGTTATCCTGCTCGCGGGTGGACTTGACCGGGGGGCGAGCTTCGAATCACTGATTCCACACATGAAAGGCGTCAAAGCCATGGTCGTGTTTGGAGAAACGGCTGATCAATTAAGCGAAACGGGTCGGGAAGCTGGCATTGAGAAAGTCACTAAAGTAGAAACGATGCAGGAAGCCGTCGATCAGGCATACCAACACTCTGCCGAGGACGATGTCATCCTGCTCTCACCTGCTTGTGCGAGCTGGGACCAGTATCGTACTTTTGAAGAAAGAGGTCACATGTTTATCCAAGCTGTGCATAAGCTCTAATAAGGGCTTTGTGCGACAAGCTTAAGCCCTGTTTTCCACTTAGATGGGAGGTAGGGCTTTTTTTATGGAAGAAAAAAAGCCGGATTTATGGTTGATTGCCGCCATACTCGGAATTTTGATCATCGGGGTCGTGATGGTTTACAGTTCATCGAGCATCTGGTCCGAATATAAGTTTGATGATCCGTGGTTTTACGCAAAAAGGCAGATTCTTTTTGCAACCGCCGGTCTGATTGCCATGGTTGTGTTATCCAGAATCCCGTACTATGTATGGCATGGACATTCAAAGATGATTATGATCATTTGTCTGGTATTTCTCGTGCTCGTACTCATACCCGGAGTGGGTATGGTCCGCGGAGGTGCACGAAGCTGGATTGGGGTGGGGATGTTCAGCATCCAGCCATCAGAATTCATGAAACTTGGTTTGATCCTATTCCTTGCGCGCTTTTTATCTGAACGCCAAAAACTCATGAACTCTTTCCAGCAAGGCTTCCTGCCAGCTCTAGCATTGATTTTGTTCCCGTTCGCACTCATTATGCTTCAACCCGACCTGGGGACAGGCGTCGTCATGGTAGGGACATGCCTTGTCATGTTGTTTACAGCAGGCGCACGCATCAGCCACTTTATGTGGATTGCCGGAGCGGGGGCAGCGGGAATGGTCGGATTGATTGCTTCTGCCCCTTATCGTATAAAAAGGATTACCGCGTTCCTGCATCCATGGGAAGACCCTTTAGGGGCAGGGTTCCAGATCATCCAGTCTTTATACGCGATCGGTCCGGGAGGATTAATGGGATTAGGGTTAGGAAACAGCATGCAAAAGTTTTTCTACCTGCCTGAACCTCAGACGGACTTCATTTTTGCGGTACTTGCTGAAGAACTAGGATTCCTTGGTGGTCTTCTCGTCCTTGGTCTTTTCTTTGTACTTTTATGGCGAGGTATCCGAGCAAGTCTTCTCGCCCCGGACCTTTTCGGCTCATTACTTGCCCTTGGCATTGTAGGAATGATCAGCATTCAAGTCATGATCAATATCAGTGTAGTCACTGGGTTAATTCCTGTCACAGGAATTACCCTTCCGCTTGTCAGCTATGGAGGGTCATCCCTCACATTAACGCTCGCATCCCTGGGGTTACTCCTCAGTGTCAGTCGCTTCTCTACAAAATAAAAAGATCATGGACTCCCATGGTCTTTTTTATTTTGTAATATATTTGTTTAACAATATGGCGGGATTGTGAAAGACTTGTTTTCGAGACTTTTGTTTGATGAATTGGGGCTGCGGGGGATGACTCGCTTTCCGCGGGGCCCCAAACGAAGTGGGTCGTTCGATGTTGGCACAGGACGTGCCGAACTTAATCGAACTTCCTCTATTTCTTGAGCCTCTTCGGACTCCGTCCTGTGAGGTCTCACCTAGTACTCTTTTCCCGCAGGAGGCTTTCCGTCATCCCCGCAGAAAAGCGAGTAGCTTCCCAACCACCCCTGACGCTCAAAAAAAAGGCAAACGAACCACGAAACATCTCGAAATCGAGTCTTCCACAATCGGGAGCGAGTGTTGAAGGTGGAAATAAAGAAGAATTTCTTATTGGAAGTTTAGCTTAGATGGAGAATGGGTAAACGAATTTAGCGAAATCACTTGAGCCCCATCGAAATGCGGGTTTTCCTGTAATAAAATTGATAGGAAACTAGTAAAACTCTATCAATATTTCACTCTATTTTTGTGATATAATGGGAGACGTATAGATGTAGAGTAAGCTCGGCATCTTTTAGAGGAACATCATTCTTTCAAACAGCTAGGACAAACAGCGTAAAGGGTGTCTAGCAATAAGGAGAAATGCCCGTTATGGAAGAGAGAAAAGTGGTTTCCATAGAAGATCGCATACCAAAACTGAAACAGACGAGGCGGAAAAAAGCCAATCGTCGCCTGATTCTGTATTTGACTATTCTATTTTTGCTGATTGCGACGGTCATTTATCTTCAGTCGCCACTCAGTAATGTTCGTCATATAGTTGTGGAAGGTGAGTACCACGTATCTGAGGAAGAAATTATCGAGCTTGCCGGAGTCACAACATCCACGAATTATTGGAGAGTCGATGAAGAAGAGATGAAACAGCAGATCGAGTCGCATCAAGAAATCACCTTTGCTTCCATCGACCGTTCCTTCCCGAACAATGTCCAGATTGAAGTGAAGGAAGCGGAACGAATCGGTTACGTCAAACAGGATGGTGCCTTTCATGCCATTCTTGAAGATGGATCTCGCTTGGATGGACAAACGGCTCTCCCTGGAGGAGATGCTCCAATCCTTGTCGGGTTCAATAAGGAAACGTACCTGAAAGAAATCTCTCAAGAGTTGAAAGAACTGCCTTCAAGTGTAAGCAGTCTCATTTCGGAAATCCATTGGGACCCACGTGACGGGAATCCATATCAAATTCTTCTTTACATGAATGATGGGTATCAAGTGCAGGCCTCGATCCGCAGTTTTGCCGAAAAAATGCCGGCTTATCCTTCCATCGTTGCACAGCTTGATGAAGGAGCTGAAGGGATCATACATATCGATGTAGGGGCCTATTTCGAGGAATATCCTGAATCGGGGGAAGAAGAAGAGGCGCAAGGTGACTCAGGAGCAGGTGAGGAAGAGGAGAATACGGATGAAGAGGCTTAAAGGAAAACCGATCATCTTATCTCTTGTCCTTCTTATCTCCGGTTTTCTTGTTAGTTACAGCTATCAACTGACAAAGAGTTCACCACAGATGGTTCAACTGAACGATTCGCAATGGGAAAAAGAATACTTTTATCAACAACAGCTGCTGGAAATGGAAAAAAAGAACAAGCAGCTGCGTGAGGAGTTAAAAGACAAACGGCATACGATTCAAGACTTCGAGAATGAGATGGCGGATCGTGAACAGGTGGTAGCCGACTTCGTCGAACGTAAAAAGAAGCTTCAGATGCTGAATGGTGAGGTTCCGATTAAAGGCCAAGGAGTGGAAGTCGTTCTAAGCGATGCGGAATATATACCAGATGAAGATCAGGTGAATCAGTATATTGTTCATGAAAGTCATATTCACAGTGTGATCAACGAACTTCTCAGCGCTGGAGCAAAGGCCATTGCCATCAATGGACAAAGGTTTATGAGAGATAGTTATATTGCATGTACAGGACCGGTCATTACTGTGGACGGCGTTCAACACCCGGCTCCGTTCGTCATTTCTGCAATCGGGGACCCGGAGGTTCTTCATTCAAGCCTTAACCTGACCAGAGGTGTCGTCGATCAGCTCCTCAACGAAAATGTTGATGTGCAATTATCGAAAGTAAATCAATTGGAAATGAAGGCAAGGCTATCCGCCGAAGGGTGATCAACATGAAGCGAAGAACACAGTGGCTGCTATCCACCGTTTTTCTATTGATTGGATTTATGGTGGCTGTACAGTTTCAAACTACGTCCCATGAAACAGAGATGCGAGATACAAGAGATGTATGGGAAGTGCGAGAAGATCTGAAGACCCAGCAGGAACACCAACAGGACCTCTTAGAGAAAATTGCTGGGGCTGATCAGACCATTGAAAATTATGAAAAGCAGACGTCACGCGAACAAGTGGAGACATTGAAAGATTCCATTGAGTCCTTGGAGAAAAAGATAGGCCTTCAGAAAAAAAAGGGGGCAGGCGTGGAACTGACCATCCGTCCTATTTTTGAAGAGGGTGTTGCCGGGCAGGAATATCCCAGCGTTTCCCCTCACCTACTCAGTCGACTTTTAAATGAACTGAACACATATGGTGCTGAAAATATCAGCATAGGGAATGAACGATTGACAAATCTTTCCCCAGTGAGGGATGTAAATGGATCGACCTATGTGAATAATCGGCCGATCGGTTCGCTTCCGCTGACCATTAAGGTGCTGGCTGAAGATCCTGAAAAATTGCAGGATCGCATGAAAGCAAGCCCCACACAAGATATATTCAATATCGACAATATGGAGATTGTTTTTGAAGTGAAAGAACAATTGGTGCTTCCCAAGTACGATGATCCCCTCCATTTAGAAATTTTAGAAGAAGCTGGTGGTTAATTTGTGGTTACCCCTTTTATTTCTGATCATCGGTGTGACCCTCGGCATTTTGACGGATATCCGTATCCCGGATGCCTATTCCGATTATTTATCCATTGCTGTGCTTGCCGCTTTTGACACGCTTCTTGGTGGGATCAGGGCACAGTTAGAAAAAACGTTCGATGACACTGTTTTTCTGACCGGTTTCTTTTTTAACATTACACTCGCTGCATTACTTGCCTTCCTCGGTGTTCAATTAGGCGTGGATCTTTATCTTGCAGCAGTCTTTGCCTTCGGTGTACGGTTGTTCAGGAACCTTGCTATCGTCAGAAGAATTGTCATCGACCAAAAATTGCTAACAAAATTCAGAAAAAAATAAACGTATTTAAGAGGAAATTCACGAAACCCTGTGGAAAACAACATAGGAGCGAGTTTTTTCTTTCATATTCCAAGGATATACCCCATGGAATATATCATTTCATTTACGTTTGTATTTCAAAGATTGTATTTTAAGCGTGAATTCGATATGCTTTGAACTACTTATATGGCTTGCTACAGGAGGTGCGTCACTGGTGAATCAAAATGAAATTTTAGTAAGTTTAGATATAGGCACAAGTCGAATCAAAGTGATTATAGGAGAAATTATGAATGATAACCTCAATATTATTGGGGTGGGAACAGCTAAATCGAACGGCATGAAGAAAGGCGCGATCGTAGATATCGATCAAACGGTCCATTCGATCCGCTCGGCGGTCGAACAGGCCGAACGCATGGTGGATATGAAAATCGATCGTGTCGTTGTGGGTGTGAATGGAAATCATATTCAATTGCAGCCATGCCACGGTGTTGTCGCCGTTTCCAGTGAAAGTAGGGAAATTGGAAACGAAGACATTACTCGAGTAATCGATGCAGCTCAAGTGGTATCTGTACCGCCGGAAAGAGAGATTATCGATGTGATTCCTCGTCAGTTTATCGTAGATGGTCAGGATGAAATCACAGACCCACGAGGAATGATCGGCGTACGTCTTGAGATGGAAGGTATGATTATTACCTGTGCCAAAACCGTTTTACATAATACTTTGAAGTGTGTAGAACGAGCAGGTTTGGAAGTATTGGATGTTTGTTTGCAGCCGCTAGCTTCTGGAACTGTCTCGTTATCCGGTGATGAAACGAATCTAGGCGTAGCGCTTATCGATGTCGGAGGTGGCTCTACGACGATCTCGGTATTTGAAGAAGGACATTTGAAAGGAACGAGCATGATTCCTTTTGGTGGTGACAACTTAACGAAAGATTTGTCGATCGGCCTGAGGACTTCTACAGAAGAAGCAGAGCAGGTGAAAATGGAACACGGTCATGCATTTTTTGATGATGCGAATGAAGAGGAAAATTTTTCTGTCACGATTATTGGAAGTAATCGTCAACAGGCATTCAATCAATTGCAAATCTCTGATATGATTGAAGCTAGACTAGAAGAAATTTTTGTCTTTGCTGCCCAGGAGATCCAACGCATGGGTGTGCGCGAACTTCCGGGAGGCTTTGTACTGACCGGAGGTACGATGAACATGCCTGGTGTTCTTGAGTTAGCGCAGGATGTTTTCCACGCAAACGTAAGACTCGCGATTCCGGATTACATCGGAGTAAGAGAACCGCAGTTTACGAGTGGGGTAGGAATCTTGCAATTCGCCTATCGTAATGCGAAAATACAAGGCAAAGAGATCTTTCCATCTGTAACTGAAGAATTTCAGGAAAAGCCTCAACCTAAAAAGCAAAAACGTGCGACCAAGCAACAACCGAAAGAAGAAACAGAGAAACCAGAGAAGAAAAAAGAATCAGGTTTCAGTAATCTCTTGAAGTATTTCTTTGATTAATGAACAAGTTTGAGTCGGTCAAGGGACGGACGAACCAATAAATCTTGTAATCTCGTGTATTAGGAGGAACGTAAGATGTTAGATTTTGATACAAGCATGGACCAACTAGCAACGATTAAAGTAATCGGAGTAGGTGGCGGCGGAAGTAACGCCGTTAACCGTATGATTGAGCATGGTGTCCAAGGCGTTGAATTCATCGCCGTCAATACGGATGCACAAGCGCTTAACCTTTCAAAAGCAGAAGTAAAAATGCAAATCGGTGGAAAACTGACTCGTGGACTTGGTGCAGGTGCGAATCCGGAAGTCGGTCGTAAAGCCGCAGAAGAAAGTAAAGAACAAATCGAAGAAGCCCTTCAAGGTGCAGACATGGTCTTCGTTACTGCAGGAATGGGAGGCGGAACAGGTACAGGGGCCGCTCCCGTCATCGCCCAAGTGGCCAAAGAGCTGGGCGCTCTTACTGTAGGTGTTGTCACTCGACCATTCACATTTGAAGGACGTAAGCGTTCTACACAAGCGAGCGGTGGTACAGAAAGCCTTAAAGGCGCGGTTGATACACTGATTGTCATCCCAAATGACCGTTTGCTTGAGATCGTCGATAAGAATACGCCGATGCTTGAAGCGTTCCGTGAAGCGGATAACGTCCTTCGTCAAGGTGTACAAGGTATTTCCGATTTGATTGCCGTACCAGGATTGATCAACGTGGACTTTGCCGACGTGAAAACAATCATGGTCGACAAAGGATCCGCTCTTATGGGAATCGGTATTGCGACAGGAGAAAATCGTGCGGCTGAAGCAGCCAAGAAGGCGATCTCCTCTCCATTACTCGAAACTTCCATCGACGGTGCACACGGCGTCCTGATGAACATCAGCGGCGGTGCCAACTTGAGCCTATATGAAGTTCAGGAAGCTGCTGATATCGTAACTTCTGCAGCAGATCAGGAAGTAAACGTCATCTTCGGTTCTGTGATCAACGAAAACCTGAAAGATGAAATCGTTGTTACCGTTATTGCTACAGGTTTCGATGAAGCACAAATTGCTCAAGGTCAACAGAAAAAGCGTCCAACCGTGAACCCTGTGAACCAGCAAAAGCAAGTAGAACAACAACAGCCAGAGCGTAACGTACGAGAGGAACAACCACCTCGTCGTCAAGCTCCGCCACAACCACAGAACAAGCCGAATCAAGAAGAAGACACGCTTGATATCCCGACGTTCCTGCGTAACCGCAACCGTCGTCGATAAAATAACCACCCAAACCCGCCACACATTCCATTGTGGCGGGTTTTTCTTTCCTCTTTTTATCATTTCATCCTACATAATTATTCAAGAAAATGGCAGGATTGTAGAAGGCTTGATTTCGAGACTTTTGTTGAGTGGATTGGGGCTACGGGGAATGACTCGCTTTCCGCGGGAGCGCGTTGAGCCTCCTCGGACTCCGTCCTGCGGGGTCTCACCTAGCACTCTCTTCCTCCTCGATATCCGGTTCCGGCGCCAAGCGGCTAGTGAGACTTCCCTCGCTTCTGTACGATAAGTCAACATCGAATCACTCCGTTCTTCGTGTTTCCTTTATCTCCGCCAGCTCAGTCCAGTCCATACGCCGCTGACCAAGGCGCCTGCACACTTAAGGTAGGGGTCTCGCCATTCCCCTCCGCCTCTTTACCATGGGAGTGTCTCGAAACCACTTCTCGGAAACGCTGCTGGTATGCTCAAGTGAAGTGGATCATATAAACCTCTCCCCAGTGGTCATCTCGAGCGTGAAAGCCTAATATAGAGCACTTTATACCTGCTTTAGAGTTAGGGGGAGGAGACGTCCCATCTTGGTTTAGGGGTTCGTTTCTCACATGCATTGAATGGGGTTGTTGGGAAGCTGCGAGACTCCCGTGGGAGAAGGAGATAGGCGAGATCCCGCAAGGCGATAGCCTGAGGAAGCTCGGCGCTCCCCCACAGGAAAGCGAGTGGCTTCCCAACAACCCCTGACTCCCATTCCGGCAAACGAACCCCGGTTCTCTCGAAATCGAGTCTTCCACAATCGGGAGCGTTTGTTGAATAAGGAGTTCTTTCCATCCTTCTACAAAACTTGCTAGCGAGTAGTTCAGATTGTGACAGACTTTTTATCCGGACGGGCTTATACTTTCAGTACAGCAGATAAAGAGGAGGGGGGAGAGAGGATCATTTATCTTGATGCTGTCTGGTTGCTCAACCTTTTGATGGATGGCATGATCTTATCGCTTACGCAGGGGATTACGAGAGCGAAATCATCGAAAACGAGAATGATCGCCGGGGCGTTTGTCGCCTCTACGATTGTCCCAATTACTATTTATATGCCGGATTCCTGGCTGGTTGGAAGCTTCGGGAAGGTCTTTTTTTCGATGTTCATCATCTGGGTGGCCTTTTCCTACACCTCTCTCCGCGCATTTTTTGTCCAGTGGATCAGTTTTTATTTTATTACCTTCGCCATCGGTGGAAGCATGATGGGGGTTCATTATTTTCTTGCGACAGAGATCAGCTTACAAGGGGGTTCAATCGTAACATTCAGTGGTGGTTATGGAGACCCGGTCAGTTGGTTGTTTGTAGTCATTGGTTTTCCTTGTTCCTTTGTTTTTACAAAATGGCGCTTGAATCAAGTCAGCGTCCATAAGATGAAGCTTGAGGATATTTATGATGTGACGGTGGAGTGGAATGGCAGGTCCGCCCATTGCAAAGGTTTAGTGGACAGCGGAAACCAGCTCGTGGATCCGGTCAGTCGGAAAATGGTATTTCTCGCCGATTCTTTTTTATGGGAACAATTTTTCTCAAAGGAACAGCTCCAGCAGCTGGAAGTGGATCATGTCGTAACCGCTTTAGCGGACTTACCGGATGATATTCAATCCTCTGTTCGGCTTGTCCCCTATCAGGCGGCAGGGGTTACAGGACAGTTGCTTGTGACGTTACTGGTGGATAAGATTACGGTTAAAACAGAGTCAGGAAACTTGGAAATGAAAGCACCTCTATTAGGAGTGCAGCAACAGGATTTGACACACGATCGATTATATCAAATGCTCATCCATCCGCACTTAATGGTCAAAGGCAAATCAGCGTGATTTCAGGAGGGGGATTCCATGTTCAAATGGTTCTTTAAAGCGCGGCTATGGTATTATCGCTTACTTATGAAGCTCGGAATCAAACAAGATGAGATTTATTATATTGGTGGAAGTGAAGCTCTGCCACCACCATTATCTAGAGAAGAAGAGAGAGAATTGCTTGAACTTCTTCCAAAAGGGGATAAGGCGGCACGTGCGATGCTCATCGAGCGGAATTTAAGACTTGTCGTTTATATCGCCAGGAAGTTTGAAAACACGGGGTTGAACATAGAAGATTTAATTAGTATTGGAACCATCGGACTCATCAAGGCGGTAAACACGTTTGATCCGGAAAAGAAAATCAAACTCGCGACCTACGCTTCCCGCTGTATAGAAAATGAAATTCTTATGCATCTTAGAAAAAGCAATAAGTTGAAAACGGAAGTATCCTTTGATGAGCCATTGAATGTGGATTGGGATGGAAATGAACTTTTATTATCTGATATTTTAGGAACAGACGAGGATTTAATTACGAAGGGCATCGAAAAGAAAATCGACAAGAAGTTACTTAAATCAGCGCTTGAACAGTTGAATGACCGTGAGAAACAAATCATGGAACTCCGTTTCGGATTGATTGGAAAAAAAGAAAAAACGCAAAAAGATGTGGCAGACATGATGGGCATCTCACAGTCATATATATCAAGGCTTGAGAAGAAGATTATCCGCCGGCTGCAACGTGAATTCGACAAAATGGTCTAACAGACGACGACCCGTTGATGCATAATTTTCCCACCCAGGGAGATACTGAGAACTGATTACAGCTTCCTGGGAGGGTCTTACATTGACACGACATAAAGTAGAGATATGCGGCGTAGATACATCAAAACTTCCGGTACTGAAAAATGCAGAAATGAGAGACCTGTTTGAACGCTTGCAAAGTGGAGAGCTGGAGGCAAGAGAAAAGCTGGTAAATGGCAACCTCCGCCTAGTCTTATCCGTTATTCAGCGTTTTAACAATCGCGGAGAGTATGGAGACGATTTGTTCCAAGTTGGATGCATCGGTCTCATGAAATCCATTGATAATTTTGATTTAAGCCACAATGTGAAATTTTCTACTTACGCAGTACCCATGATTATTGGTGAAATTCGCAGGTACTTAAGAGACAACAACCCGATTCGTGTTTCCAGATCCTTGCGCGACACAGCTTACAAAGCTTTGCAGATGCGTGAGAAAATGATCAGTGAGACGAGTAAAGATCCGGCTCCTCATGAAATTGCTGAAAGAATGGGAGTCCCGCACGAAGATGTAGTCTTTGCGATGGATGCCATCCAGGATCCCGTATCCCTTTTCGAACCGATCTACAACGACGGCGGTGATCCCATTTTCGTTGTTGACCAATTGAAAGATGACCGGGAAAAAGATTCGGTGTGGCTCGATGAACTATCGCTCAGAGAAGGAATGAAGAAACTGAACGACCGTGAGAAAATGATTTTGACGAAGCGCTTCTTTCAAGGAAAAACGCAAATGGAAGTGGCTGAAGAAATCGGAATCTCGCAAGCCCAAGTGTCGCGTCTAGAAAAAGCGGCCATCAAAGAAATGAATTCATCTATGTTCCAATGAACCCTTAGCTTCTGCTCATGCAGAAGCTTTTTTTGATGCCCTAACTTCCTCTTCTTCCACAAACGCTCCCTATTCTTGAAGATTCAGTTTCGAGACTTTTGTTGAGTGGATGGGGCTGCGGGGAATAGCTCGCTTTCCGCGGGAGCGCGGTGAGCCTCCTCGAGCTTCGCTCTGCGGGGTCTCACCAAGCACTTTTTTCCCGCAGGAGTCTCGCCATTTCCCTCCGCCCCTTTGCCATATAAGTATCTCGAAACCACTTCCACAAAGGAAATTTACTATGATTAGCATGCAGATGATAAAGAATGGATTCCCAACATTGAAAGCTGCTACAGAGCGCTTGGTAACACTCCGGCATGGATAGTGGAAAACCCCCATCCTAGGCAAAGGGGTTCGTTTTTCAGTCTCATGGAATGGGGTGGTTGGGAAGCTGCGAGACTCCCGTGGGAGAAGGAGATAGGCGAGATCCCGCAGGACGCAGTCCGAGGAAGCTCGGCGCTCCCCCACAGGAAAGCGAGTTGCTTCCCAGCCACCCCTGACGCGCAACTCAGCAACGAACCCCAAAAAATCTCGAAATCGAGTCTTCTACAACCCTGCCATATCCTTTTATAGGACGGTTTTGAGTAAATGGGTGGAATCCTTTTCTCTGTTTTCTAATTTGTTGATTCTATGCATATAGTGGGAGTAAGGAGAGTGAGGAGAAAATGAAAATCACGGAACTGCAAATGAAAGACGTTATTGCGATGGAAACAGGAGAAAGACTGGGATATATAAGCGACCTTGATATCGATACACAAAGAGGCCGTCTCAAGGGACTCGTCCTCACTATGAAAGGGAAGGCGATGGGACTTTTCGGAAAAGAAGAAGAGATGACGATTCCGTGGGACCAAATCGTTAACATCGGGGCTGATGTCATTTTAGTGAAAAAAAATGGCTATAAAAGCATTTCTACGGTTCAAAAGACAGAATCAGACGAATAAGAGAAGAAATTGGATGAAAAATGTGTTAAAATGGAGTGAAATTGAGGTGGTGTTCAAATGGAACCTTTCCAATCACATTCCATTAGACAGATGACTTGTTTTCATTCCCACCAGAATGTGACTGCAGGATTGACAACACGTCAGGGCGGACATAGTGAAGCCCCTTTCGATTCGCTGAACATGGGGCTCCATGTATCCGATAAAAAGGATGATGTGTTGAAAAATAGACGAGCGATTGCCGAGGAGATCGGCATTCCACTTTCCAGATGGGTGATCGGTGAGCAGGTTCATGGCAACGAGGTCGCTTCTGTAGATCAGAGGAATGCCGGAGCTGGTACTACTTCCTTACAAACGGCCGTCTCAAACGTTGATGGATTGATTACCAATGAGAAAAAACTGGTACTTGGGGCTTTTTTTGCTGATTGCGTACCGTTATATTTTTCTGATCCTGAATCAGGGTGGGTAGGAATTGCTCATGCTGGGTGGAAGGGAACAGTAAATGGAATGGCAGGGAAGATGATTCGAGCACTTCAAGAAAAAGGGTGTAAGCTTGAAGACATACATTCCGTCATCGGACCGTCCATTGGTATGAAACATTATGAGGTGGATGACCATGTCATCAGCTTCATTCCTGAAAACTACAAAAAAGAATGTGTGATGAGTAAAGGAAAAGGGAAATATCAATTAGACCTGAAAGTCCTTCACCGCAGAATGATGATTGAAGAAGGCTTGAAGGAAGACCATATTCAAATGACTGATTTTTGTACATACGAGGAAGAAAAAACGTTTTATTCCCACCGGCGCGATCAGGGAAGCACGGGGCGTATGCTTGGGTTTATCACGCTTCGAACTTGATGAGCGGGAAGGAGTTCTAACATGTCGGTTGAAGGTAACTTAGCAAAAATTAATCAACAAATTGAACAAGCTTGTAAAAATAGTGGACGACCTAAAAATGAAATCACCCTCATAGCTGTGACCAAATACGTCACTACTGAACGTGCACAAGAAGCGCTCGAGGCAGGGATCAAACATCTTGGGGAAAACCGGAAAGAAGGCCTTCTGGAAAAATACGAGGAAATCGGTGATCAGGCAACCTGGCATTTTATTGGGACCCTGCAGTCGAGAAAAGTAAAGGATGTAATTGGACAAGTCTCCATGATCCACTCCCTTGACCGGAAGTCCCTCGCTAAAGAAATAAACAAAAGGGCCAGCTGTCCGGTCCCATGTTTTATTCAGGTCAACATTAGTGAAGAGGAATCCAAACATGGGTTAGCTGCTTCAGAGGTTGAATCCTTTATAGAAGTGTTGAGTCATTACGAAAATGTCAAAGTGGTCGGACTGATGACAATGGCCCCGCATACGGATGACGAAGAAAAATTGCGCGGCGTATTCCGCCAATTGAGGGCACTAAGAGATCGTATCAGGGATAAAGGTTATCGTCATGCCCCTTGTGAGTATTTATCCATGGGGATGAGCAACGACTTTGCACTGGCGATTGAAGAAGGAGCGACACATATCCGTCTTGGTTCCAGTCTTGTCGGTGAATAAATAAAATCAGAGGTGATGAAAATGAGCATGAAAAATAAATTTCGTTCGTTTTTCACGTTGGATGATGAATACGAGTACATTGAGGAAGAAGTGGAAGATGATTACGAAGAAGAGGCTGCACAGCGTCAACGAGCGACGAAGAAACAAGAGCCGGGCAATGTAGTCAGTTTGAAAAGTGCTAAATCCTCATCAAAAATGGTATTGAGTGAGCCGAGCAGCTATAACGAAGCCCAAGACATAGCTGATCAGCTGGTAAATCGCCGGGCGGTTGTGATCAATCTACAGCGTGTCGATCACCATCAGGCAAAACGGATTGTAGATTTTTTAAGCGGAACGGTATATGCTATAGGTGGAGATATTCAGAAGCTCGGAACACAAACATTTCTTTGTACCCCTGATAACGTTGAAATTTCAGGGTCTATTTCAGAAATGATTGCTCAAGAAGACGATGATATAAACAGAAGGTGGTAAGACATGGCGTTTTTGTTTCAGATTTTAATGACTGCACTACAAATTTACAGTTGGATTCTCATTATCTACATTCTGATGTCCTGGTTCCCTGGGGCGCGTGAATCCAGTTTTGGTGAAGTTCTTTCCCGGTTGGCTGAACCATTCCTGGAGCCTTTCCGAAAAATCATTCCTCCACTAGGTATGATTGACATTTCACCGATTGTGGCTATTCTCGTCCTGAACTTTGCGCGAGCAGGGTTAGGCGAACTATATTACATCATTATGGGATTATAAGTCGAGGAACAGATCAGAGAGCACATCTTTATGTTCTCACATCTGTTCCTTTTGGTAGTTATGGAGGTTTTTTAGGTGGATATCTATCAGCACTTTCGAAAAGAAGAAAAGCCATTCATTGATCAAGTCCTATCTTTTCGCGAAGATGTAGCTCTTAAATATCAGCGGAAGCTGACAGATTTTCTCGACCCGAGGGAGCAGATGATCATGAAGGCGATTATGGGCAATGCCCCGGATCTCATATACGGATTGGAAGGTGGGGCGGAGGCTAGTGAACGAAAACGAGCCATCATCGCTCCTGATTATGAGATCATTGAAAAAGAAGACTTTCAACTGACATTATTGGAAGCTTCCTATCCTCAAAAATTTGTTACGCTGGAACATCGCGATGTTCTGGGTGCCTTTATGTCGTTAGGGATTCGCAGAGAGAAAATGGGAGACCTTGTTGTCCAGGATGGAACGATTCAAATTACAACAGCCTCTGAGATTAGTGACTACATTAAAATGAACCTAACCGGCATCAAACGATCCAACGTACAGTTTGATGAAAAACCATTATCTGCCCGCATAGAGAGCAATGAAACATGGTCCACGAAACAAACGACCGTTTCTTCTTTACGTCTGGATGTGATGGTCAAGGAAATTTACGGAATGTCCCGTAATAAGGCATCTATGTTTATTGAAGCGGGCCAAGTGAAGGTCAATTTCCGTACTGTAGAAGACGCATCTTTTTCATTAGAGGAAGGCGATCTCATTTCTTTACGTGGAAAAGGGAGGAGCCGGCTTGATGAAGTGCTGGGTGAAACGAAGAAAGAAAAATATAAAGTGATGACATCAAAATTAAATTAATGCAGCAGCAAAGAAGGATAACGTAGGTTCCTGTCGAATTTATAAATATAGATAGATGCTTTGGGGAGGTGGATGGTGTGCCATTAACACCACTGGATATTCATAACAAAGAATTCACTCGCGGTTTCAGAGGATATGATGAAGATGAAGTCAATGAATTTCTCGATCAAGTCATCAAAGATTATGAAATCGTCATACGTCAGAAAAAAGAGCTTGAACGCGAAGTCAGTCAATTGAACGAACGTCTAGGTCACTTCAACGATATCGAGACGACGCTCAATAAATCAATTCTCGTCGCTCAAGAAACCGCAGAAGACGTAAAAAACAGTGCGAATAAAGAATCGAAATTAATCGTTAAAGAAGCAGAAAAGAATGCCGATCGTATTATCAATGAAGCACTTGAAAAATCACGCCGCATTAATATTGAAGTAGAAGATATGAAAAAGCAGGCGAAAGTTTTCAAAACAAGACTGCGTATGCTGGTAGAAGCTCAAATCGATATGATCGATAACGATGACTGGGATCATCTTTTCGATACAGAGCTTGATGATGAGAAAGAAGTAGAGCGTAAAATGGAAGAGGAATACAGCTCCCAGCCTTAATTCCAACCCGTACATACGGAAATCATACTTTCATACAAATCAAGGTGCCGTTCCTACAAGAACGGCACCTTTTATCTTCCACCCTTCTTAAGCAAACGGGCAGGATTGTGGAAGACTCAGTTTCGAGACTTTTATTGAGTGGAGGGGGGCTACGGGGAATAGCTCGCTTTCCGCGGGAGCGCGGTGAGCCTCCTCGGACTGCGTCCTGTGGGGTCTCACCCTGCCCTTTTTTCCCGCAGGAGTCTCGCCATTCCCCTCCGCCCCTTACCAAAGAAGATACTCGAAACCACTTCTTAAAAAGCAGCATGAGATTATGGTAAGTGGATAATGTTAACTCCCCAAGTGACATTCAGAACTTAAATGCATGATAGAGGTGGCTTTGTGCCTCCTTAGGGGGGGAAGATCAGGACTCTATTTCTCCGTACAGGGGGTCGTTTCACCTCACATGAGATGGGGTGGTTGGGAAGCTGCGAGACTCCCGTGGGAGAAAGGAGATAGGCGAGATCCCACAGGGCGTTAGCCCGAGGAAGCTCGGCGCTCCCCCACAGGAAAGCGAGTTGCTTCCCAGCCACCCCTGACGCTCAACCCAGGCAACGAACCCAGAAACATCTCGAAACTGAGTCTTCAAGTATAGGGTGCTTATGTGGAAGTGAGAAGTTGTTCTTTGCAGGAGTAGTTTTGTGGTACAATAAGCTAGGACTAAGATTCATGGGGGACGCTTATGATTTTGTATTATATCATCGCCATTGGTCTCATTATCCTTGATCAATGGACGAAGTGGCTGGTGGTCACAAAAATGGATATCGGTGAAAGCATAACGGTCATCGAAAACTTTTTCTACTTGACCTCTCACCGGAACCAGGGAGCTGCCTGGGGAATACTACAAGGGCAGATGTGGTTCTTTTATATCATAACGGTGATTGTCATAGGATTTGTCATTTATTATTTACATCAATATGGAAAAGAAAGTCGTTTTGTAGGTGTAGCTCTCGCGTTTATTCTTGCTGGGGCGATTGGGAATTTCATTGATCGCGTATTTCGTAAGGAAGTCGTCGATTTCGCCAATACGTACATTTTCACTTACGACTTTCCTATTTTTAATGTAGCGGACTCTGCTCTTGTCGTCGGTGTGATCTTTGTCATGATTGCAACATTCGTTGACGAGCGCAGAAAGAAAGGAAGTTTGAAATCTTGAGTGAACACTATAAGGTTACAGAAAACGATCAGTCGAAACGGATTGATAAATTACTAACAGAGGTTATCGAAGAAGCCTCCAGGTCTCAAATTCAGGGATGGCTGAAAGACGGCATTGTCTTCGTTGATGATAAAGCTGTGAAGAGCAATTACAAGGTGCAGGAGGGTGATACGATCACTTGGCATATTCCTGAGCCTGAACCGATGGATATCCTCCCCGAGGACATTCCGATTGAAATTGTGTATGAAGATGAAGATGTGATTGTCGTCAATAAACCATCCGGCATGGTGATTCACCCGGCGGCTGGCCACTATTCCGGAACACTTGTCAATGCTCTATTATTCCACGTGAAGGATTTATCTGGAATCAATGGAGTGGAGCGTCCGGGAATCGTTCATCGGATTGATAAAGACACTAGTGGTCTACTGATGGTAGCTAAGAATGATCTCGCTCATCAATCGCTCGCTGAGCAACTCTCGAAAAAGACGGTAGAACGTAAATATGAAGCGATTGTCCACGGGGAAATTCATCATGAATATGGTACCATTGATGCACCGATTGGAAGGGATCCTAAAGATCGCCAAAGGATGGCTGTGGTCGATGGCGGACGTGATGCGGTCACCCATTTCCGCGTGCTGCGTCATTTCACTGATTTCACACTGGTTGAATGTAAACTGGAAACAGGGCGTACGCACCAGATCCGTGTGCATATGCGTTACATCGATCATCCACTAGCGGGTGATCCGAAGTACGGCCCTCGTAAAACTTTAGGCCTCAATGGTCAAGCACTGCATGCTAAATCCCTTGGATTTGAGCATCCGAGAACAGGTGAATGGAAAAAGTTCGAGGTCGAACCTCCTGCGGAATTTAAAGAGACTCTGAAGTACCTGGAAACGAAAGAGGTATAAAAAGTCATTGACAAACCTTACAGGGAGTGTCATACTTCCATATAGAATATAAAGACCTTTAAGAACAGTCCCGTGAGGCTGAAAAGGTGACGGTTGTGCACAGGATACGTGTACGAAAACCCCTTTTCTGCCCTTATGTGGAAAAGGGGTTTTTTTGTCACTGATCTTATGGAAACAAGGAGGACTCAATTATGAATGCAAAAGCGACTGTACTTGATGATGCAGCGATCCGTCGAGCATTGACCCGGATCTCTCATGAAATCATAGAAAAAAATAAAGGAATTGAGGATCTCGTCCTTGTAGGAATTAAAACCCGTGGCGTTCCGATCGCTCAGCGCCTTAAGGATAAAATCCAGGAGATTGAAGGAGCAGATCTTCCCGACGGGGAGCTGGATATCACGCTTTACCGCGATGATTTGACTCCTCAGGAAAATGGAGCGGAACCTCAATTGAAAGAAACGAACATTACGGCTGATATCGATGGGAAGAAAGTCATCCTCGTCGACGATGTTCTTTATACAGGCCGAACAGTGCGTGCCGCAATGGATGCACTGATCGACCACGGACGCCCGAAAGAAATCCAGCTGGCGGTTTTGGTAGACCGGGGACACCGGGAACTTCCGATTCGAGCGGATTATGTCGGGAAAAATGTTCCGACTTCTCAGGAAGAAATCATTACCGTCACTTTATCTGAAACCGATGAAGCGGACGAAGTGAAAATTTATGAAAAATGAATGAAGAGTAACCTTTAATGGAAGTCCCGTGAGGCTTAAAAGGTTCGTAAGGATACGTGTGTGTCTACACGTCTACCTCTTTGCGTGCTTTTTAAGCGCAAAGAGGTTTTTTTATGTGAAAATCTCAAGGGTTCCACTCAGTTCACTACCCTCACACAAGAGGAGACATCAAGGAGGAATTCGATATGAAACAACATAAAGCAGCACTCGACGTTAATGAAGTACCAGCACTAAATAAATGGCTCGTTCTAAGCCTTCAGCATCTGTTCGCCATGTTCGGCGCAACAATTCTCGTTCCTTTTCTGACCGGATTATCCCCATCGGTCGCTCTCGTATCAAGCGGGTTCGGAACGCTTGCTTACCTGCTCATTACAAGAGGGAAGGTACCGGCCTATCTGGGATCGAGTTTCGCCTTTATTGCACCAATTATTGAAGTTTCCAAATCCAGCGGCGTTGCGGGCGCGATGGTGGGAAGCTTCCTAGCCGGTCTCGTCTACGGCTTAGTTGCCCTGCTTATCTCCATTTTCGGAACAAAGTGGCTCATGAACCTGCTTCCTCCGATTGTTGTAGGACCGGTCATCATTGTCATCGGTCTCGGATTAGCATCAACAGCTGTGGAGATGGCGATGTACTTGCCGGGTCAGGAAGAAAACATCTACAGTGGCACCCACTTCATGGTTGCCCTTGTCACCCTGGCGATTACGATTATCGCATCGATCTACTTTAAAGGATTCTTTTCCCTGCTGCCGATCCTTTTCGGAATTGTCGGCGGATATGCGTTCGCTATGACTCAAGGAATTGTAGACACGAGCGGGATCCAAGAAGAATGGACCGCAATAACCACAGCAGGTTCGTTCACGGGCGCCATAGCCGCTCTCTTCCAAGCTCCTGATTTTCTTGTCCCATTCGTTGACTTTTCACCACTGGAAGTGATCAGCTGGGAAATCGCCTTTCTGATGGTTCCCTTTGCACTCGTCACGATTACAGAACATACGGGTGATCAAATGGTCTTATCGAAAGTTGTAGGAAGAAACTTTTTGAAAAATCCAGGACTGGACAAATCCATTCTTGGTGACGGAGTGGCCACATTCATCGCCTCCTGCCTAGGAGGACCACCGAACACCACGTATGGGGAAAATATTGGAGTGCTCGCGATTACCCGGGTGTACAGTGTGTTCGTCATCGGAGGTGCGGCAGTCATTGCCATCGTCTTCGGTTTCATCGGCATGGTAACCGCGGTCATCAGTTCGATACCGACAGCCGTCATGGGCGGTGTGTCCATCTTGCTCTTCGGGATCATTGCCTCCAGCGGCCTGCGTATGTTGATTGATAATCAGATCGACTTTGGTGAAAAGAGAAACTTGATTATCGCTTCTGTCATCCTCGTCATCGGGGTAGGCGGTGCTTTCGTCCAAGTGACGGAGGAAGTACAAATCGCAGGAATGGCGCTTGCTGCCATCATTGGTGTCGCGCTCAACTTGATCCTTCCAGGTAAAGAAAAAGGACACGGAAATGGGCAGATGTTTGAAGCACCTGAACTCGAACAACAAAACAAGAAAGATCATGTAGCATAAACCAACACTAGATTCACGTTTTAAATGAGTCCCGAGAGGCTCAAAAAGGTGCACTAGGGATGGGCTCGTTTTTCATGCGACGAGTTCAGCACCCCCAGACACCTGGGGGTGCTTTTTTTCTCCTTAGTCCCCGTTACATTAAAAATAGGAACGGAGAGATGAACATGACCGCTATTCGATCCAAGAGGAATTTGCTTTCCATCAAACAGCTGAGGAACGAGCAAATCCATAACCTTCTTTACTTAGCAGAAAGACTGGGAGATCCCGCAAACCGTCCTTCTTTTCCGGGACATTTCGCTGCCAATCTTTTTTTAGAACCAAGCACACGTACAAAAACGAGTTTTCACATAGCCGAAAAGAAATTGGGTTTCGATGTCGTTGAACTGGATGGGGTCGATTCGAGCTTGACGAAAGGGGAAAGCTTGTATGACACGTTAAAGACATTAGAGTCGATCGGCGTGGATCTAGCTGTCGTCCGGCAATCCGAAGTCGGCGGCTTGACGGCATGTACGGAAGGATTGGATATGCCCCTCATCAATGCTGGGGATGGCTGTGGGGAGCACCCGACACAATCCCTTCTGGACTTGTACACCATCCATGAACATTTTCAAAGTTTCAGAGGGTTGCATGTATGCATTGCGGGAGATCTGAAACATAGCCGGGTAGCAAGGTCCAATGCCTACGCACTAAGACAGCTCGGTGCCAACGTATCATTTGTCAGTAAACCCGAATGGCAGGATCCTACAATGACAGAGGACTACATCACGATGGACGAAGCCGTCGAAACTTGTGATGTCCTGATGCTACTTCGGATTCAACATGAACGCCATACGAACCATGGTGAAACAGGAAGTTACCTGAATCAATATGGGCTGACGGTCGAAAGGGAGGCACGAATGATGAATCACAGCATCATCCTTCATCCAGCTCCGGTGAATCGCGGGGTGGAAATCGATGAGAGACTCGTCGAATGCGAAAAGTCAAAGATTTTCAGGCAAATGACAAATGGAGTAACGATGCGGATGGCTATCATCCATGCACTCATGAAAGGGGAGCTTTAAATGAAAAAGAAGATCATCAACGGTCAGGTGTTTACGGATCATAAATTTGAAAGATGCGAGGTTTTGATTGAGGACAATACGATTGTTGAAATAGCTCCTTCGGTAGGAGAAGCGGATGAGGTTATTGATGCTAAAGGGGGCCTTGTTCTGCCGGGATTGGTCGATGTGCATATCCATTTACGCGAACCTGGAGACGAACAGAAAGAAACCATCCGCACAGGTACAGAAGCTGCAGCTCGCGGAGGCTTCACCACGGTATGTGCCATGCCGAACACAAAGCCTGTGCCTGATTCCGAAGAGAACATGAAAAAATTAATGGAGAAGATCAAGCAGGATGCATCGGTGAGAGTGCTTCCTTACGCTTCGATTACCACTCGTCAACTTGGAAGAGAGCTTGTTGACATGACAACCTTATCACAAATGGGTGCTTTCGCCTTTACTGATGATGGAGTCGGCGTCCAGACGGCTGGCATGATGTATGAAGCCATGAAGGAAGCGAGCCGTCTGAATAAAGCCATCGTTGCTCACTGCGAAGATAATTCACTCGTGTACAAAGGCGTCGCCCACGATGGTGAAGTAAGCAAAAGGCTCGGTCTTCCTGGGATTGCAAACATTGCTGAGTCCGTACAAATCGCAAGAGATGTGTTGCTTGCAGAAGCGACCGGCTGTCATTATCACGTATGTCACGTATCAACGAAAGAATCGGTAAGGGTTATCCGGGATGCGAAGAAGGCCGGGATTCATGTCACGGCGGAAGTGACCCCGCACCATTTGGTTCTCAACGAAACGGATATCCGTGAAGACGATGCCTTTTTCAAAATGAACCCGCCGCTTCGTTCTAACGAAGATCAGGAAGCGCTCATCGAAGGTTTGATAGACGGAACCATCGATTTTATTGCGACAGATCATGCTCCACACACGGAAGAGGATAAGAAAGAAGGCTTCCTTTACTCGCCATTTGGAATCACAGGTTTGGAAACTGCCTTTCCTCTCTTGTACACCCACTTCGTAGAAAAGCATGGAATTCAGCTGGAGCGTCTCATTGAGTGGCTGACAAGGAAGCCTGCAGAGACTTTCGGACTCCCTTATGGAACGTTGGAAAATGGGTTGGCAGCAGATATAACGATTGTGGAAGTGAATCATGAACGGATGATCGATCGTCACAGCTTTGCTTCAAAAGGAAAGAACACGCCTTTCCATGGCTGGAGAGCAAAAGGATGGCCGGAGTTAACGATGGTAGACGGAAGAATTGTATGGGAGGGGAAAACGCATGAAACAACTCGTGCTTGAAGATGGAACAGTATTTGTAGGTGAAGGATTCGGAAGTGAACGGGAAACGGTCGGTGAGGTCGTTTTTAACACAGGAATGAGCGGCTATCAGGAAGTGATTTCTGACCCGTCTTATTATGGGCAGTTGATCACCTTCACGTATCCACTCATCGGAAACTATGGCATCAATCGCGATGATTTTGAAACCGTAAATCCTGGAGTATTCGGGGTCATTGTAAAAGAACACTGTGATTTTCCTTCTAATTTTCGTAATGAAGAAACGATCGATGAATTTTTGAAAGCGAAAAATATTCCAGGCATCAGCGACATTGATACGAGAAAGCTGACGAAAATCATCCGCCAGCATGGAACGATGAAGGCGATGATCACTTCATCCGAGCGTTCGGTCTCTGAAGTACTCAGCATATTAGAGGCTACTCCGCTATTGAATGACCAAGTGAAACAGGTATCGACGGTGAAGCCTTATGTCGTTCCGGGACGAGGCGAACGGATTGTCCTCGTGGATTTCGGAATGAAACACGGTATTTTAAGGGAGTTCACGAAGCGCGATTGTCATGTGACAGTCGTTCCTTATCATACTTCAGCAGACGAGATCCTAAGACTGAAACCGGATGGCGTCATGCTTTCCAACGGTCCTGGTGATCCAAAAGATGTTCCGGAAGCGATCCAAACGATCCGTGAACTGATCGGTCAGGTACCTATATTCGGGATCTGTCTTGGGCACCAGCTGATTGCTCTCGCTTCTGGTGCAGACACTTCTAAAATGAAGTTCGGACACAGAGGAATCAATCAGCCTGTAAAAGATTTGGATACAGGAAGAACCTATATCACTTCACAGAACCATGGCTATGCTGTCAATCTCCATTCCTTGGAACAGACCGACCTGCGCCTTTCCCAAGTTTCTTTGAATGATAACTCCGTGGAAGGGCTGAAACATAAGAACCACCCGGTTTTCTCTGTGCAATACCACCCGGAAAGTTCACCGGGACCGGAAGATACAGCTCACTTATTCGATGAATTCTTGAAAATGATCGATCATCACCAGAAGACAACGAAGGAGGACTCCCAATGCCTAAGCGTACAGATCTAACCAAAATTCTAGTTATCGGATCCGGTCCGATCGTCATCGGCCAGGCGGCTGAATTTGACTATTCCGGCACACAAGCATGCCAATCTTTGAAAGAGGAAGGGTATGAAGTCATCCTTGCGAATTCGAATCCAGCGACAATCATGACCGACCATACCTTCGCCGATCAAGTCTATATGGAACCACTGACGCTTGAATTCCTGCAGAAGATCATTCGAAAAGAAACCCCTGATGCGATTCTTCCGACACTAGGAGGGCAGACGGGTCTGAATATGGCGGTAGAGTTGAGTGAATCTGGCATTCTCGAAGAATTTGATGTGGAACTCCTAGGGACTCCGCTTGATGCCATTCAACAAGCCGAAGACCGTGAGAAATTCCGTGCCTTGATGCATGAGATGAACCAACCTGTACCTGAGAGTGAAATTGTCAGCACGGTAGAAGAAGCATTGGATTTTGCAGAGACCATAGGCTTTCCGGTCATCGTCCGTCCTGCATACACGATGGGCGGCGCTGGTGGAGGCATGTGTGACGATGCCGCTCAGTTGAAAGAGATTGCTAGAAGTGGACTGGCTGCTTCTCCGGTCAGTCAGTGCTTAATCGAAAAAAACATTGCCGGCTTCAAAGAAGTAGAGTACGAAGTGATGCGTGATGGTGCAGACAATAAAATCGTTGTTTGTAACATGGAAAACTTTGATCCTGTAGGCATTCATACCGGGGATTCCATCGTTGTCGCCCCTTCCCAAACGCTCAGTGACCGGGAATATCAAATGCTGAGAAACGCCTCATTGGAGATTATCCAGGCGCTCCAAATTGAAGGCGGATGTAATGTGCAGCTTGCTCTCGATCCGAACAGTTTTCAATATTACATCATCGAAGTAAACCCAAGGGTCAGTCGTTCATCAGCACTTGCATCCAAGGCGACCGGTTATCCGATTGCAAAACTCGCAGCCAAAATCGCTGTTGGAATGACGTTGGACGAAATCAAGAACCCGGTCACCGGTACGACTTATGCGTGTTTTGAACCAGCGCTCGATTATGTCGTAACGAAAATCCCACGCTGGCCGTTCGATAAATTTGCCAAAGGAAACCGTACACTTGGTACGCAAATGAAAGCGACCGGTGAAGTGATGAGTATCGGCAGAAGCTTCGAAGAATCCCTACTGAAAGGGATCCGTTCGCTCGAAGGAGATACAGAAGAGCTATATCTCTCTTATGCCGAACATATGAAAGAGGAAGAACTCTCAAGAAGATTGAGAAAAGCGGATGATGAACGGATATTCTTAATCGCAGACGCTTTAAGGAGAGGTTATTCCATCGAAAGCCTTCATGAAATGACAGGGGGCATCGATCTATTCTTCCTTTATAAATTGCAGCAAATTATACAGCTCGAAAAGCAAGTCGCCAGAGGGGAAATGGATGCCTCTTTACTACAAAAGGTGAAGAAGATCGGCTTTTCTGATGCTCAGATTGCACGGTTGACTGAATGGACGGAAGCAGAAGTGAGGGAATGGAGAAGAAGTCACGGCATCCTTCCCGTTTACAAGATGGTCGATACGTGCGCTGGTGAGTTTGAATCCGAAACGCCTTATTTTTACAGCAGTTATGAAGATGAAAACGAAGCCATCCCAAGTAGCAATAAAAAAGTGCTCGTCATCGGTTCTGGTCCGATCCGCATCGGCCAGGGAGTCGAATTCGACTATGCAACCGTACATTCTGTCCTTGCTCTGAAGGAAATGGGCTATGAAGCCATCATTATGAACAACAACCCGGAAACGGTCTCCACAGACTTCAGCGTTTCTGACAAGCTTTATTTTGAACCGTTATCGCTTGAAGATGTAATGAATGTTATCGACCTCGAACAGCCGGAAGGAGTCATCGTCCAGTTTGGAGGTCAGACAGCCATCAACCTCGTCGACGGACTGACGAAAGAAGGCGTTCGGATTTTAGGTACAACGATGGAATCGATCGATAAAACAGAAGACAGGGACTTGTTCGAACAGCTGCTCAACGATTTGAACATCCCTAAACCAGGAGGGGAAAGTGTCAAAAGCGCAGAGGAAGCATTCCTTGCTGCTGAAAAGATCGGCTATCCGCTTGTTGTCAGACCTTCTTATGTCCTGGGCGGCCGTGCGATGGCGATCGTCTATTCAAACGAAGAGCTCTCTTCTTACTTGGAAACGAATGCATCCGCACACAATGGTCACCCCATATTGATTGACAAGTACATGACGGGAATGGAAATCGAAGTCGATGCCATCTCGGACGGGGAGGATGTTTTCATCCCGGGGATCATGGAACACATTGAACGGGCCGGTGTCCACTCCGGAGACTCCATGGCGGTTTATCCGACTCAGAGGCTTACGAAAGAACTTGAACAACAGTGTATCGATGCAACAACGAAGATCGCCAGAGAGCTGAATATGAAAGGGCTCATAAACATCCAGTTCGTCGTTTACAAAGGGACCGCCTACGTCCTTGAAGTGAACCCTAGAGCAAGCCGGACGGTACCTTTCCTGAGTAAAATCACCGGCGTACCGATGGCGCGACTTGCGACGAAGGTTTTATTAGGCAAAACGTTGAAAGACGAAGGGTACACATCCGGGGTCGCTGCAAAGCCAAATGGTGTCTATGTCAAAGTGCCAGTGTTCTCCTTTGAAAAGCTTAGAAGTGTTGATACGACACTCGGGCCTGAAATGAAGTCGACCGGTGAAGTCATCGGGTATGACCAAACATTAGAAAAAGCCCTTTACAAAGGAATGACATCAGCAGGGTTGAAGATACCGACACAAGGGTCTGTTTTGTTGACCGTTGCTGACAAAGATAAATCAGAGATGCTGGACATTGCGAAGACATTTTTTGAGCTGGGCTTTCGATTGTTCGCCACAGAAGGAACAGCATCAGTCATTGAAGAAGCTGAGATTCCTGTGGAAGCGGTAGGAAAAGTGGGTTCCGACCAGCGTGATGTCATCGATCTGATCCAACAAGGAGAAGTCCAATTCGTCGTCAACACGCTCAACAAAGGTATGCGTGCAAGATCCGATGGATTCAGAATCCGCAGAGAAGCGGTCGAACATGGACTCGCCTGCTTAACAAGTCTCGACACGGCCAAAACCATTGTCGATGTCATCAATGCGATGTCCTTCTCCGCGCGTGCGATCACACCGATGGAAGGAGTGACAGGATGAAAAACGAATGCATGACCATTCTTAAACACGAGAAGGTTGCGAGAGATACGCACCTTCTCGTGCTGGAAGGAAATCTGGTACATGACATCATGGATCCCGGTCAATTTGTCCATATAAGGATCGATGGCTTCTACCTGCGGCGCCCGGTGTCCATTGCAGATTATGACCCTGCAAAGGAAACCATGACTTTAATTTATAAAGTCATGGGAGACGGGACGAAAGCGTTGACGAATCGGCGGGTCGGTGAGCAATTAGATGTGCTTGGCCCTGGAGGTCAAGGGTTTCCGACATCACAAATTCATGCTGACCATGCTCTGATCATTGGTGGGGGGATCGGAGTGCCTCCACTTTACAGCACGGCGAAAAAGTTGAAAGAGAACGGAGTAGCCGTCACAAGTATTCTCGGTTTCAGATCCAGGGAGGATGCCTTTTTACTGGATGAATTCAGAGCTCTTGGAGAAGTCCACGTGACGACAGAAGATGGATCATTAGGAAGGAGCGGCCGTGTAACGGATGCTCTTCCTTGTGTAAAAAAAGACTACCAGCACTATTTATCCTGTGGTCCGACGGTCATGTTGAAAGCAGTGGCTGATCATCTTCCTGATAAAGAAGGATATTTGTCTATGGAAGAGCGGATGGGCTGTGGAATCGGCGCTTGTTTTGCCTGTGTCGTCGAATCGAAAGACGAAAAAGGGTACAAGCGTATCTGTTGTGATGGACCTGTATTCAAGGCAGAGGAGGTCGTCTTATCATGAATTTATCTGTGAATCTACCAGGTTTGAATTTAAAAAATCCCGTGATGCCGGCCAGTGGATGTTTTGCATTCGGGAAGGAATTCGCTCAATTTTATGATCTTTCCAAGCTTGGAGCTGTCATTATGAAAGCAGCTACGAAGGAACAGCGCTTTGGAAATGGCACACCAAGAGTAGCGGAGACGGCAAGTGGGATGCTGAATGCGATCGGCCTGCAAAACCCTGGTGTGGAAAGCATCATTTCAGACGAAATTCCTTTTTTGAAAAATCATCACCTCCCGATTATTGCCAATGTCGCTGGGAGTACGGTGGAGGAATATGTAGAGGTTGCCGAACGAATCTCTTCCTATGTGGATGCTATTGAATTGAACATCTCTTGTCCGAATGTCAAAGAGGGAGGTGTGCAGTTCGGTACCGATCCTGCCTTAGCGAAAGAAGTGATCCGACATGTCGTCGATGTGAGCGTTGTGCCCGTCTATGTGAAGCTGTCACCAAATGTGACCGACATCGTCGAAATGGCGCTAGCGGCTGAAGAGGCGGGAGCATCCGGACTTTCCATGATTAATACACTGACAGGAATGAGGATAGACCCTAAAACCCGAAGACCTGTCATTGCAAATGGAACAGGAGGTCTATCCGGAGCAGCAATCAAACCGATCAGCATTCGGATGATCCATCAGGTTTATCAAGCTGTAACGATCCCGATCATCGGCATGGGCGGGATTGAAACAGCCGAAGATGTATTGGAATACCTCCTTGCCGGTGCGAGTGCCGTGGCGATCGGAAGTGCGAACTTTAAAAATCCTTTCATCTGTAAAGAAGTGATCGAAGAATTGCCCCGTACTCTTTCACGCTACGGTTTTTCAAGCGTAGAGCAAGCGATTGGAGGTGCTCATGATGAAGAAGTTGAAACCTCTCTACTTCGCTCTTGATTTCCAAACGGGAAATGAGGCCCTGGACTTTTTGGAGCGGCACCAACTTACGGGCATCCCGGTTAAAGTGGGTATGGAGCTTTTTTATAAAGAAGGTCCCAGCATCATCCATCAATTGAAAGAAAAGGGGCACGAGATCTTTCTCGATTTGAAGTTGCATGATATTCCAGAAACGGTCCGTCGTGCGATGAGAGGTCTTGCAGGCATGAACGTCGATGTCGTGAACATCCATGCCCAGGGCGGGGAAGAAATGATGAAAGCCGCGAAGATTGGTTTGCAAGAAGGGGCGCAAGATCACATTCCTGTCTTATTAGCTGTCACCGTCCTTACCTCTTCTGATCAAAAGATGCTGGAGGATGAGCTGTTGATCGACCACCCCTTGGCTGATGTAGTCAAACACTATGCAGGACGTGCAGAGAAATGTGGTGTGGATGGTGTCGTTTGCTCGGTCGAAGAGGCCGAAATCATTAAGAAACATACCGCGCTTGCTGCTTTGACCCCTGGTATCCGTCTTGCAGGTGGAGCACATCATGATCAGAAACGTGTCGCTACCCCTGAAAAAGCTCTGGAAAACGGTAGTGATGCGATGGTTGTGGGAAGAGCAATTCGAGATGCAGAAAAACCGCGAGAAATGTATCGGAAAATAAAGGAGGCCTTTCAACATGGGTCAATCAACACTCATTCGTGACTTGCTTCACATAGGAGCAGTTAAAATTGAAACTGATAACTATTTCACTTGGACATCCGGACTAAAGTCTCCGATTTATTGCGACAATCGTTTAACGATGTCCTACCCTGAAGTAAGAAGAAGCATTGCACAAGCATTTGTTAAGAAGATCGAGGCTCTCGGGCCCATAGATGTCATCGCAGGGTGTGCAACAGCAGGTATTCCCCATGCAGCCTGGGTGGCGGACCTTCTGAACCTTCCCATGGTTTATGTCAGGTCTTCAGCCAAAAAGCATGGAAAAGGAAACCAGATTGAAGGTCACATTGAAAAAGGTCAAAAAGCGATTGTCATTGAGGATTTAATTTCCACAGGCAAATCATCCATAGAAGCTGCAGAGGCACTTGAAAACGAAGGTATCGAAGTGGTTGAAGTGCTGTCGATCTTCACTTATAATCTTCAAGCGGCTCAAGATGCGTTCACAGGTAAAAGCTATTCGTATCAATCCCTGGCCAGTTATGAAGAGCTTCTTCAGCAGTTACTCACTGAAAACCAAATCAACAAAGAGCAGGAAAAGCTGTTGATGAAGTGGAGACAGGATCCTTATGTTTTTACGAACTCTTAACAGATAGAGGAGTTGCTATTTTCTTAGTCTCCTAGTACGATGAAATCATCAAAGCGTATTGGTGATGTCAATGAAATCAAAAAAACATTCTTTTTTCATACTCATGAATGCTTCGCTCGGCTTATTGACCTGTTTTGTCTACTTATATACGTGGGTGGCATTCGCATTTATGGAGTCCATGTGGTCCTTGGAACCTTTATTGAGTTTAGTCGCTTCCCTCGCTTTATTCATTTTGTGGAATGTTTATATGCTGAAGCGTGAAAGCCGAAGGTATTGGGCACAAGCAATTTTTTCTTATCTTGCATCGATAGCGGTATTCGCATATTTTCTAACCTAAAACCACGATTCAATCGTGGTTTTTTTAATCCAATGACATCAAGGCAATCCATGAATTATTATAGATAAGCTCCCTATTCTTGAAGACTCAGTTTCGAGACTTTTGTTGAAGTGGATGGGGGTGGAGGGGAATAGCTCGCTTTCCGCTGGAGCGCGGTGAGCCTCCTCGGACTGCGTCCTGCGGGGTCTCACCAAGCACTTTTTTCCCGCAGGAGTCTCGCCATTCCCCTCCGCCCCTTTGCCATATAAGTATCTCGAAACCACTTCCAAAATAAAGCTGCTTCATGCACATCGAATTTGGAAGGAATCAATGACTAAAGTAGCTATTCTGCATATGGAAAGCTTGTTATAGAGCGTTTTTTCCTATACCAACAGAGTAGTGGAAGACAGCCTCTCTCGTTAATGGGGTTCGTTTCTCACCTTCATGGAATGGGGTGGTTGGGAAGCTGCGAGACTCCCGTGGGAGAAAGGAGATAGGCGAGATCCCGCAGGACGAAGTCCGAGGAAGCTTGCCACTCCCCCACAGGAAAGCGAGTAGCTTCCCAGCCACCCCTAACGCTCAACACGGCAAACGAACCCCGAAACATCTCGAAATCAAGTCTTCCACAATCCTGCCATTTTGCTAAATAAGTAAATAGCAAATAAAAACAATCAGGTAAAAGCTGAAGAAAGGCAGGTTTCCCTTTTGACAGATGGGAGAGAGCGCTCTATAATTTATCTCTATCTATACTATCCTTACTCAAGTAAGGGAAAGGGTAAGTAGGATGTCCGTACATATAGAGAAGTGATCATTTATTTTATAGATGGAATCGATATGCCACATGAAAAACATAAGAGAGGAGGAGATATTCAATGTATGAAATAGGAAGACAATCGTATTGGTTGAAGAGAATGCTGGCGTCAGATCCCGGGCACAAACGGCTGCAGCAGGCAGGAAAAGCGACGCTCAGTGTGATTTCGGCTGTTTTCACTACCTTACTGGTATTGAACCTCCTCGGGCAGGATCCGCTTCTTCCGGCGATCATCTCAGGTGTCGGTGGGCTGCTTGGCATCATGGCAGTTATGGATGATACTAAAAAGGAAAAACAGGGGACAACACTTTTGCTTCCTTTATCGGCTATCTGCGGAGTGACGCTAGGTTCTCTGCTTTCATGGAGTGCCGTTCTCGTCTCCACGTTAATGATCTTGATCATCTTTTGCAGTTTTTATTTTTCTAAATTCGGTAGTCGTTATTTTTCTTTAGGTATGATCGGTTTTATAACCGTTTATTTTTCTTCCTTTTTAAAACTTCCTCCAGCACAATTCCCTTGGTTTTACGGTGCGATTTGTATAGGCATCAGCTACGCTTTTCTATATAATTTCATCATTTTCCGAGATACTGCACAGCAGCTTAAGCGTAGTGTCCAATCTTTTCATAGGCAGGCGAACCTGTCTTTCGAACTGTTGGCAGAAGTCGTTGAGGATCCTGATATCAACCAGATCCGTTTTAAAAAATTGACGGAAAACGTGAAAAAGCTGAGGGATTATGCCAATCACGTATCCACAGACTTGAACTCACAGAATATTAGGGACGTCTGGCCGGGGGTTCGTACGGAACAATTACGGTTATATGTGTTCGATACGGCGATGTTCGTGATGACCCTTTCGGATAGTTTGGAGAAATTGAAAGAAAAAGGAGCGCTTGAGACAGAAGAACTGCGTCCAATTCTCTCCCGCCTCATTCTTACGTTGCAGAAGGCAGAAGTTCTTAAAATGGAACAAGAAGAGAAGCACCTTGCTGAAGCCGAACGTGTGATTCTTTCTTTAAGAGATATAATTGATAAAAGGTTTGGTGAACATGAAACGAGGCCTGAGGGGTGGCTGTATCTGCTCCGCCGAATTGAGGCGATCGCTACGCATGTGACGGAAGGAGCCCTCGCCATTAAATACAGTGGCGAAGACGTCCCCGGTGATGAATGGTCTGAAGAAAAGGAAGCAGCAGAAGAGGAAGATGAAAATAAGGGGATGGAGCCTTCAACGAAAAAGGCGATTCAATCGGTGATTGCCGGAACGATCGCAGTGATTGTAGGTCATTTGATTTCTCCTATACAGCCGTACTGGGTGTTGTTAACGACGTTTATCGTCCAATTAGGGACCCCGACCGTTGGGCGCACATATCTGAAAGGTTTGGAAAGGTCGATCGGGACGGTAGCAGGAGCCATTATTGGTTTCTTTTTGGCAAAGTCTGTGTCAGGGCAGTCTGAACTGGAAGTAAGTCTCATTTTTGCGGTTATCTTTTTTGCCTTTTACATGCTTCCGGTGTCCTACACTGTGATGAGTATGTTCATCACAATGCTCATTGCTTTTATGTATGACCTCATGTTGGGAGGAATCAGTTATGCCTTGCTCCTTGCCAGGGTGGTCGATACCATTGTAGGAGCAGGCATTGCACTAGCGGCTGCCGCATTCATTTTCCCTACAAGAACGCTGGATAAAATGAAGGAGCAGCTGGTGGAGTACTTAGAAGTTCTCGAGGATTATGTCCTGTCTTACATTCAAAAATTCCGTCATTCAGAAAGTATGAAGGGACTGGCGGATCTCGCTTTTCAGATGGATGAAAAGATTCAGCTGCTTGAAGAAGATGCAAAACCTGCCCTGCAGAGACCCGGAGCTAATAAATACTCAGGTATTCCTCGGTTACTGATGTCGTTTACCGCTATCAATTATTATGCGAAACAGCTAGTGGCATCTACGTATCAAAAGGATTTTCATCATTCCGAAGAAATCACGCAGGCCCTTAAGCGGACCGAAGAGGTTTACAAGCACAACATTCGCACAATCATGGCAGTCATGAATGGGGAAGCAACGAGTGGACAACTGTTTAAGCTACAACATGAGCGGGAAATGATTGAGCGGTTTGCACCAGGACACAAAGAAGGACAGGGGGATATTGTCCACCACCTGTTTTTTATTTGGAAAATCAATCAAGCTTTGCTTGTTGTCGGAGAAAGAATGGGACTGGAGACAGTGGAACGTTTGGAAGGTTAAAAACAGCACGTGCGATTTCGCACGTGCTGCTTTTCGTTTATCTGTTACGGTCGTAAGGACCTTCGCCAGCTTTGGAGATTGTAATTCGTTCTTCTCCCGTAGCTGGCTGAACAGCATCTCTGCTCTTTTTCGGATTACGTTTTGATTTTGAATTCTTTGGCATACCAGCAACCTCCTTGATCAGATTCAGTTGCCTTAATATTATTTGTTCTTTGCATCTAAGGTATGTAAAAATCCCTGTGCCATTTATAGGCACAGGGATTCTTGTTCAGTCTTTTTTCTTTAACCGTTTGATGAAGGCAGCATCTGGTGTGACGAACAACGTCTGCTGTTGGTCATACGTAACGAAACCTGGCTTTGCTCCTGACGGCTTTTTCACATGACGTATCCGCGTGTAGTCCACCGGAACCGAGGAGGACTTGCTTGATTTACTGAAGTTTGCAGCAAGCTGTGCGGCTTCAAATAACGTATCTTCGCTCGGTTCTTCATCTCGGATGACCACATGGGACCCAGGAATATCTTTGGCATGCAGCCAAATATCCATTTTGTTCGCCATCCGGTTCGTCAAATATTCATTCTGTTTGTTGTTTCTTCCAACGTAAATCAATGTTCCATCCGTCGATTCAAAACTTTCCGGCTTCGGCTTTTGTGGTTTGTTTTTACGATTCCCTTTCGCCGCCGGCTTTTTCTTCAAATAACCTTGCTCACGCAGTTCTTCCCGAATTTCTTCGATATCTTCTTCTCTTGCTGTTTCGACTTGTTGAATGAGACGATCGAAATAAAGGATTTCATCTTCTGCTTTCTGGATTTCCTTTTGTACAACTTCTTTGGATTTCTTCAGTTTTGCGTACGTTTGAAAATAGTTTTGTGCATTTTCACTCGGTGTTTTATTAGGGTTGAGTTCGATCGTCATTTCTGACTGGTCGGGGTCGTAGTAGTCAACGACCGTCACCGATTCATCCCCTGTTTTGACCATATGCATGTGAGCGGTCAAAAGTTCGCCGAGCTTTTGATACTCTTCCGCGGATTCGGATTTCTTCAGTGTCGTTTCGTGTTTCTTAATTTTACGTTTGTTTTTATCCCGTTCATTCTTCAAGAAACGGTGGAGATCTCCTGCTTGCTGTTTGACACGGTCCCGCTCAGCTTTCCCAGAATAATAATCATCCAGCATCGCACTGACGCTATCGAATTTTTCAACATCATCTGAAAAAGCGTGCAACGAAATAACGTAAAACTGCTCTTTTTCTCCCCGATGGATCTGAGGATCATACTCATGGTTGAGGATGATTTCTCTAATCTCCCGGTAAGCTTCCTTCACGGCTTGGGAACCACCGAGTCCGGCCCGATGGACAATTTCCTTCGTCATCATTGGTGAAAAACCCATTACCACATTCAGGATTTGTTTATCCATCTTGCCTGAGTTAAAGTCCAACTTCCTGATGAATGCTTCTGGTTCAAGATCAACAGGGTTGATTTTCCCTTGTTCCGGTGGGAGTTTATAGGGCTGGCCGGGCATAATCGTCCGGTGCCGGTTTTGGGAAGGGGGCAGATGCTTGATGCTGTCGAGCATATGTCCTTCTTCTTCGTCGACAAGCAGGATGTTGGAGTGTTTACCCATCACTTCAATAATGAGTGTTTTCATTGTTTCATCGCCCACTTCGTTGCGGGTCCGGATATGAAACTTCACAATTCTTTCCATGTCCACCTGTTCTATTCGTTCAATAAACCCTCCGACCAAATGTTTCCTGAGAAGCATACACAGCATCGGTGGTTCTTTAGGATTATGGTATTGATCGTCCGTCAAATGGAAGCGAGCATAGCTTGGGTGTGCGGACAACAATAGCGTGTGTTTTTTGCGATTGGAACGGACCGTAAATACGAGCTCCGTTTCAGTTGGCTGATAAATTTTCATAATACGTCCGGACTGGATCGTTTCATTCAATTCGTTCGTGATCGCCCGGGTTACAATTCCGTCAAAAGACATCGTCTTCACCTCTCTACTGTTAGAAGTATAGCATGAGTAAAGCTCGTTATTCTAAGATTTTTCATCAGGGAAAGCCAAACATTCGCAACACCATCCAACATTTTGCTAAAATAGGTGTTGCATTCATTTTACATACAGGTGATGATCTTATTGTTAAAAAGTATGACAGGTTATGGGAAGAGTACGGTGGAAGTCGGTGAAACAAAGGTTCATGTGGAGATTCGGTCGGTGAATCATCGTTTTTTGGATATAACAACCAAGATGCCCCGTTCATTACTGTTTTTGGAGGATCGGCTGAAACAAGTCGTCAAAGGCCGATTATCCAGGGGTCGCGTTGATATCTTTGTAACGATCGAAGGAGAAGAATTGTTTGAAAAGAAAATCGATGTCAATTGGGAAATTGTCGATCAATATTTAGTCCGCTTGAAGGATATACAGCGCCGCTACGATTTGACGGGGGATATATCTATTGATATGGTATCCAAGTTAGACCATGTTTTTTCGGAAAAAGAGATAGAAACCGATTCGGATGAGTTGAAAATGGCTTTATTAGAGGCCATGGATGATGCTGCCACACAACTGGTAGAGATGCGGATGAAAGAAGGTCACGAATTATATGAAGATCTTGAAAAACGCATCGCAAAAGTGCGGTCATGGCTGAGCAGCCTGGACGAAAGGCGGCCGATGGTAATCGAAGAGTATAAAGAGAGGATTCGGACCCGTGTGGAAGAATACACGAAAGAACAAATCCGGACCGATGAAACAAAAATCCTCCAGGAAGTCGCTTTGCTTGCAGAGAAAGGGGACGTCACCGAAGAGTTGACGAGACTACAGTCGCACTTCATCCAATTTGAAGACATCCTTTCGATTGATGAGCCTGTAGGAAGACGACTCGATTTCATTGTGCAGGAAATGCACCGTGAAGTGAATACGATCGGATCGAAATCCAATGACGGCAAAATGACTGAGATGGTTGTGAATTTGAAAAGCGAGATTGAAAAGGTGAAAGAACAAGTACAAAATGTCGAATAACAATTGTGTTTATGCCTAGTTTTTTCATATAATAGAGGTAGTCATGAAAGTGCTTGGTCAGAAGAAGGAGGAGTCAGCTTTGAGCTTGAAATTAATCAACATCGGTTTTGGAAACGTCGTATCTGCGAATCGTATTATTTCTATTGTTTCGCCTGAATCCGCTCCGATCAAACGTATCATCACGGTCGCCCGTGACAATAATAAATTAGTAGATGCTACATATGGCCGCAGAACGCGTGCGGTCATTATTACAGATAGTGATCATGTCGTCCTTTCAGCCGTCCAGCCGGAAACCGTCGGACAGCGTGTCATCAGTAACGACGAGATCTCAGATGAAAACTAGGAGGACTTTTTGCAGTGATTGATCAGAAAGGTATTTTATTCATCCTTTCCGGCCCATCAGGTGTCGGAAAAGGAACGGTACGTAAAGCATTATTCGAACAGTCAACAGATTTGCGCTATTCTATATCCATGACGACTCGTGATCCACGTGAAGGTGAAGTGGACGGCGTCGATTATTTTTTCAAATCGAGAGATGAGTTCGAGAAATTAATTAGTGAAGGCCAATTGATTGAACATGCGGAATATGTGGGAAACTATTATGGAACACCCCGTCAATATGTAGAGCAGACATTGAACGAAGGCAAAGATGTCTTTTTGGAAATTGAAGTCCAGGGAGCTCTCAAAGTAAGGGAGAACTTCCCTGAAGGCGTGTTCGTCTTTTTGATTCCACCTTCTTTGGAAGAATTGAAAGACCGGATTGTCAACCGTGGCACAGAAACGGAAGACAAAGTGAAAAACCGCTTGAAAGCAGCGAAAGAAGAAATTGATATGATGGATGCGTATGATTATGTCGTCGTGAACGATCAGATTGACAATGCTGTAACGAAAGTGAAATCGATCGTTGCCAGTGAACACTGCAAACGTGAACGTGTCGCCCATCAATATAAAAAAGCATTGGAGGATGAATAATCATGATGTTAGAACCGTCCATTGATTCCCTACAGAAACAAATCAAATCCAAATATACACTCGTAACGCTGTCTGCAAGAAGAGCGCGTGAATTGAAACAAGGAGCAGCGCCTATGATCGACCATCCGACATCCCACCAGCAAGTGGGCGTGGCGCTTGAAGAAATCCGTGATGGCAAATTGAACTATATTGAAGCGGATGAAATCCAAGAACGAACAGAAACCACATAAGAACATCGAAACGACGTAGGAAAAGCCGCGCTTCTTCATTGAATCAGCGCGGCTTTTCCTACGTGTTTTAGTGCCAACATTTTTTAAGCAAAGGGGTCTCTTTAGATGTTGAATGGAAAAAAGATCGTCTTAGGAGTATCAGGTGGAATCGCCGCCTATAAAGCAGCCGCTTTAACAAGCAAACTCGTCCAAGCAGGGGCCGTTGTTAAAGTAATCATGACTGACAGCGCGCAAAAATTTGTAGCCCCGACTACTTTTCAGGCTTTGTCCAGACAGCCTGTTTATACCGATACCTTCGATGAACAAGATTCTTCTCAAATCCAGCACATCGATGTCGCTGACTGGGCGGACCTCTTCTTAATCGCCCCCGCGACGGCAAACGTGATCGGAAAACTCGCGAATGGTCTCGCCGATGATATGCTCTCGACGACCTTACTTGCGACCGAGGCACCTGTTTACATCGCTCCGGCCATGAATGTCCATATGTACAGTCATCCGGCTGTTATGAAGAACTTAAAGCAGCTGGATGACTGGGGCTTCCGGTTTATCGAGCCCGGGGAAGGTTATCTTGCGTGTGGCTATGTAGGGAAAGGACGGCTCGAGGAGCCTGAATCGATTGTCGAAGTGCTTCGGAAAGAATATCAACGGCCTCAGCCTCTTAAAGGAAAAAAAGTACTCATAACCGCAGGCCCTACCCGCGAGCAGATCGATCCGGTACGTTATTTCACGAATCCATCGACGGGTAAAATGGGGTATGCGTTAGCGGAAAAAGCTAAACAACTTGGCGCTGAAGTGACACTTATTTCAGGGCAGGTAGCCTTAGGACCTCCAGCTGGCGTGCATGTGATCCGTATTACGTCCGCTCAGGAAATGTATGACGAAGTGTTGAAAGCTTATCCTGATCAAGACCTTGTCATCAAGTCGGCAGCGGTCGCCGATTATCGTCCGAAAATAACGTACGATCAAAAGATGAAGAAGAAACCAGGGGACTATGTCGTTGAGATGGAGCGGACGAAGGATATTCTCATGGAACTTGGAGATCGCAAAGAACATCAATACTTAATTGGATTTGCTGCAGAAACGACAGATGTGGAGAAGTATGGTAGAGAGAAGATGGATAAAAAGAACCTCGATGCCATTGTCATTAATAATGTATCCGAAGAGGGTTCAGGGTTTGGAACGGACACCAATGCCTCCTTGTTTATTACCAAACGAGGAGAAGAAATGACATACCCGTTGATGAGCAAAGAGGAGCTCGCTGAAAACATTCTCATGGTGGCCAGTGGTGAGATGGAGAGTGAACCCCTTTGATTGCAAACGTAATCGTTGATGTACCCTCGCAAAATACGAACCGTCCTTTCGATTATGAAATACCCGAAAAGTTCGAAGGGATCGTTCAGCCGGGTGTTCGGGTGATCGTTCCATTTGGTCCACGCAAAATCTTAGGGTATGTCGTAGCTCTTTCAGAAACAAGTTCCTTTTCGTCCGTGAAAAAAATAACCGATGTCCTTGATGTCATCCCAACGTTGACCGAAGAACTTCTCCAACTCGGAAAATGGTTATCAAAAAACACTCTGAGCTACTATATTTCCTGTCTGCAGGTTATGCTCCCTCAGGTGATGAAAGCTAAATATCGCAAAGAGTTGTGGAAGCTGACCGAAGAACCCCTCGGCTCTGAACTTGACCCTTTATTTGATGGACGAGCGGTTGTGGATTTTGAAGAATTCGAGAAGTCGGGCATCGGGTATCATACACTCCGCAAACACATGAATGATGGAGACGTTGATGTCCATTATGAAGTGAAAAGCCGGGAAACGAAGAAGACAATGACGATGGTCCAACCTAATTTAAATCCGATGGAATTAGAGGAGAAGCTTGAAGATCTATCCCCGCAGGCGAAAAAACAGCGCACCATTGTCGAGTATTTCCTCGAGTATCCGGATGCGATAGAAAAGAAGAGACTTCTGGATGTGCTATCAACTACACCTGCCTCTTTGAAGCCGCTCATCGAACAGGGGGTTATTCGTGAATTCAAGCAGGAAGTTTTCAGGGACCCTTATGGTGATCGCGACTTCGAACGTACGCAGCCGTTCCCTCTGACAGCAGAACAGGAAACAGCTATCCAGCCGATCCTTAAGACCATCGAAGAAAACGCCCATGATGTTTTTCTTCTTCATGGAGTGACCGGTAGTGGTAAAACGGAAGTGTATTTGCAGTCGATCCAAGAAGTAATTGATAAAGGCGAAGAAGCCATCATGCTTGTGCCTGAAATTGCTTTGACCCCGCAAATGGTTGAACGGTTCAAAGGAAGATTCGGCTCAAAAGTGGCCGTCCTTCACAGTGCTTTATCAGCAGGGGAAAAGTACGACGAATGGCGGAAGATCCAACGCAGGGAGGTTCAAGTCGTTGTCGGAGCAAGGTCTGCGATCTTTGCTCCGTTTACGAACATCGGCTTGATCATCATCGATGAAGAACATGAAACGAGTTACAAACAGGAAGACCGGACACGTTACCATGCGAGAGATGTTGCCATTGAGAGAGGGAAAACCCACCAATGCCCTGTCGTTTTAGGTAGTGCCACACCGGCTCTCGAAAGTTATGCCAGGGCTGTCAAAGGCAATTATCAGCTGTTGACTATGAAAAAGCGGATGAATGAGTCGGTGATGCCGGCCGTGGATCTCGTCGATATGAGAGAGGAACTTCATAACGGAAACCGTTCCATGTTTTCCATCATGTTGAAGGAAAAAATCGAAGAAAGACTTTCCCGCGGGGAGCAGGTCGTGCTTTTTCTGAACAGACGAGGCTATTCGACCTTTGTCATGTGCAGGGATTGCGGCCATGTCAGTGAGTGCCCGCACTGTGACATTGCGCTTACGTTTCATAAGAGGCAGAATCGTTTGAAATGCCACTATTGTTCCCATGAAGAACCTATGCCGACAGAATGTCCCGAATGTGAAAGCAAAACGATCCGTTATTTCGGTACAGGGACTCAAAAAGTGGAAGAAGCGCTTCAGGAGTTAATCCCGGAAGCACGCGTGATCCGCATGGACGTCGACACGACAAGAAGGAAAGGGGCACACGAACGGCTCCTGAAAAAGTTTGGAGAAGGACAGGCGGATATCCTCCTTGGCACGCAAATGATTGCTAAAGGCCTGGATTTTGGAAATGTCACCCTTGTTGGTGTACTCGCTGCCGATGCGCTTCTCAACCTTCCTGACTTCCGTGCATCAGAAAAAACGTTCCAATTAATCACACAGGTAAGCGGGAGGGCAGGAAGACATGAGAAGCCTGGAGAGGTCGTCGTTCAAACGTACACACCGGAACACTATAGTATTGAATTGGCCAGCCAGTATGATTACGAACAATTTTTCAATGAAGAAATGAAACTGAGGAAAGCTTTCCGCTATCCTCCATACTTCTTCTTGACACTTTTCACTATTTCACATCCCAACCAATTGAAAGTGCAGGAAGTGACACAGAAAATCACCATGTTCATGCAGCAGAAGCTTTCAGATCAATCCTATGTTCTCGGGCCTACTCCTTCTGCGCTCACCAGGATCAATAATAGATATCGCTATCAATGCATGATAAAATACAAGAAGGAACCTGAGCAGCGAAAATTCGTTGAACGGATATTGCACTATTACGAAGATGAAATGAAACAAGAAAATGGTTTGCAGATTACGGTGGATTTCCAACCGTATCAGCTGATGTAAGCAAGAAGGGAGCAACAAAGTCATGACACGAATCGCATTCATGGGGACACCGGATTTCGCCGTACCTGTCCTTGACCGCATTATTGAAGAGGGGTATGAGGTTGTCCTTGTAATTACTCAACCGGACCGTCCGAAAGGGAGAAAAAAAACAATGACCCCTCCTCCTGTCAAAGTAGCGGCGGAAAAACACGGAATTCCTGTATTTCAACCAGAAAAAATCAAAGACGAATATAAAGAAGTTCTTGCTTACGATCCCGACTTGATCGTAACCGCTGCCTTCGGTCAAATTTTACCGGAAGCACTACTCCAGGAGCCTAAGCACGGATGTATCAATGTCCATGCATCCTTACTGCCTGAATTCAGAGGGGGTGCACCGATTCATTACAGCATCCTCGAAGGGAAGAAAGAGACAGGCGTCACCATCATGTATATGGTCAAACGTCTCGATGCAGGGGACATGCTTTCAAAAGTCACCGTCCCGATTGAAGACGAGGACCATGTCGGGACGCTGCATGATAAACTTTCCGTAGCAGGAGCGGAGTTGTTGGCGGACACACTGCCGAAGTTATTGAGCGGAGGTATTACCCCGGTAGAGCAGGATGAGTCCAAAGTCACTTTCGCTTCCAATATCAAAAGGGAGCAAGAGCTCATCGACTGGAGCAAAGATCAACAGACGGTCTATAACCATGTACGTGGACTTCATCCATGGCCGGTCGCTTATACCTATTGGAACGGCAAGCCGATGAAAGTCTGGTGGATTGAAAAAATGGAAGATACGTTTGAGGAAGCACCTGGAACAGTGGTCAAAATCGAAGAAGATGGCTTCCTTGTCACAACGGGTGGAAACAAAACTGTGAAAGTCGTTTCCCTTCAACCTTCCGGAAAGAAGAAGATGGACGGGCAGGCGTTTATTAATGGAGCTGGTCAGTCCTTACAGGTCGGAGAAAGTCTGGGTGAGGCGCATGACTAAATATGCATTAAGAGAGTCAGCCCTTGATCTTCTTACTCGAATTGGTGAGCAGGGCGGATTCAGTCACGTTTTATTAGACCGGGAGATTTCTAAACAAAAGCTTTCCAGACAAGATGGAGCCCTGTTAACTGAAATCGTATACGGAACACTCCAACGGCGGGATTTGATCCACTATTTCATCCAGCCTTACATCGCCAAACAGAAGAAAATAAAGCCATGGGTACGCTGGCTTCTTTATATGTCTGTTTACCAGATGATTTTCCTTGAAAGAGTACCGGATCATGCGATTATCCATGAAGCCGTTGAAATTTCAAAGAAACGGGGACATAAGGGGATTTCTTCATTCATGAACGGCGTGCTTCGGAACGTCCAGCGCAAGGGAGTCCAGAGCCTGGATAAAATCGAAGATCCTGTAGAGCGAATGGCGATTGAAACCAGTCATCCTCAATGGCTCGTCAATCGCTGGGTCGATCAGTACGGATTTGAAACGACGAAAGCAATGTGTGAAGCAAACAATCAGCACCTTCCTATGTCTCTGAGAGTCCAGCCGCTTCGAATTTCTCGGGAAGAAGCGATGAAACAGCTGCAAGAGGATGGTTTCAAAGTCGAAGAGAGCACACTATCTCCTCAAGGCTTCCTCGTTCTTGAAGGGGCGATTCTCTCTCATCCCCTTTTCCAAGAGGGGTACGTGACCGTTCAAGACCAGAGTTCCATGCTTGTAGCGGAAATGATGGATCTTGAAAAGGAACTGACTGTGCTGGATGCCTGCAGCGCTCCTGGAGGTAAAACCACCCATATCGCTGAAAAGATGGAAGACCAGGGGGAAGTCGTTGCCTATGACTTGCATGAGAAAAAAGCGAAACTCGTGAGCAAAAAGGCCGAACAGTTGCAGCTCACATCAATTACCGCTAGTCAGGCAGATTCCAGGAAGCTGGGAGAAAAACATGCTCCTGGCGCCTTTGACCGCATCTTACTTGATGCTCCTTGTTCCGGCCTTGGAGTTTTACGAGGAAAACCGGATATTAAATACCATAAAAAAGAAGAAGATATTTTCTCTCTAAGAAACATTCAGGATGATCTATTGAGAGAAGTTGCACCACTACTAAAGCCTGGAGGAAAGCTCGTCTATAGTACTTGTACGGTCGACCGTCATGAAAATGAGGAAGCCGTCCAGCATTTCTTAAAAGAGCACTCGGACTTTGAAGTAGATCCATCCTTCTTCGAGGAGCTACCACCAGCTCTTAAAGAATCCCAGGGTCTTTCCGAAACAGGCCTTCAGCTTTTCCCTCAAGAATGGGATACGGATGGATTTTTCTTGACCCGATTGCGAAAGAAGTGACAAATAACAGAAATAGAAAATAAAGCCTTGGGAAGGAAAGCCGATTCCTTCCCATTAAGGCGAAAAGAGGAACACCACCTAAGAATCAACCCCCATGTTTGATCGAAGTTATAAATATGAGGCAGGTGAGACCATGATAGGTTATTACGAGACAGATCAGGGGAAAGTCAGAATTCATAACGAGGATGCCGGTGGGGTTTTCAAAAACGATGCAGGCCAAGTCCTCGCCATTGTAGCCGACGGAATGGGCGGACACCAGGCCGGTGATGTAGCCAGCCAGATGACGACCTCACATTTACATAAAAAATGGCAGGAAGCCAAGCTCATTGAGACTCCTGATGAAGCTGAAAAATGGATTAAAGAAGCGGTGCGCTCTGCGAACAATGAAATCAAATCCTATGCCAATGACCATGAAGAATGTGCAGGGATGGGAACAACCGTGGTTGTGGCACTATGTACAAAAGAATTCGCAACGGTCGGACACATTGGAGACAGCCGCTGTTATTTTGCTAATGCCTATGGCTTCAAAGTGATTACTGAGGATCATTCCTTAGTGAACGAACTTGTCCGTTCAGGTCAGATTACCGAAGAGCAGGCGGAGCATCACCCTAGAAAAAACGTATTATTAAAAGCACTTGGGACAGAATTTGATTTGACAGCAGATGTGAAAACGATGGAATTCGAAGAGAATGACCGCCTTCTTCTATGTACAGACGGATTAACCAATAAGGTGAGCGATGAAGAATTAAGTGAATTGAAATCATTCGAAGGGGAATGGTCATCGTTTACGCAGCAGATGATTGATCTTGCGAATGAACGTGGAGGGGAAGATAATATTACGCTTGCAGTCGTGCACCATCATCCTTCTTCCGACCAGAAAGAAGGTGCGGAATAATGTTGAACAACCGTCTCCTTAATGACCGTTATCGTGTACAAGAGATGATCGGTGGCGGCGGTATGGCGAATGTCTACCTTGCTCATGACACGATTCTAGACAGGGATGTTGCCATTAAAGTATTACGACTGGAACATGGAAATGATGAGGAGTTTATTGCCCGCTTTCATAGAGAAGCCCAATCAGCTACGAGTCTCTCTCATCCTAATATCGTTAACATTTATGATGTCGGAGAAGAAGACGATATTTATTTTATGGTGATGGAGTTTGTCGATGGAATGACGTTGAAGCAGTATATTCAACAACATAGTCCAGTCGATGTGTCTGAAGCGGTGGATATTATGAGACAGATTGCATCAGCAATCGCTCATGCGCATGATAATGGAATCGTTCATAGGGATATCAAACCGCAGAATATTCTTATTGATCATTACGGTCATGTGAAAGTGACGGATTTTGGAATTGCGATGGCCCTAAGTGCGACAGCGCTGACTCAGACCAATTCTGTACTCGGTTCTGTTCATTATCTATCGCCGGAACAAGCGCGGGGTGGAATGGCGACAAAAAAATCCGATGTATATTCACTCGGCATTGTTTTTTTCGAATTACTGACGGGGAGGCTCCCTTTTTCAGGAGAATCTCCAGTCTCGATCGCCTTGAAACACCTTCAGCATGAAACGCCTTCCTTGAAAAGATGGAATTCCGACTTGCCTCAAAGTGTCGAAAATATCGTTTTGAAATCGACGGCCAAAGATCCGTTTCATCGATATGAATCAGTGTTAGAAATGGAACATGATATTGAAACTTCTCTCGAACCTTACCGGGCGGATGAGCCGGTTTTCACATTACCTGATGATGGGGATGAAGAAAAAACCAAAGCGATCCCTGTCATTACGAATGAAGCCTACGGCGATTCACCTGATGAAGATACGATTATCAATACTAGTGATCACAAACCTGTCAGCCCACCCCCGACATCGTCGACAAAAACCTATAAGGAAACAGCTCCATCTGATCAACCGACTGCCGAGAAAAAGACAAAGAAAAAGCGGAAAGTATGGCCGTGGATTCTTACCGTTATACTATTGTTATTGATCGGGGGACTCGTGGCATTATTCACAATCCCTGGTATCATTCAACCTGCAGATGTGGAGATACCTGATCTTGCAGGGGAAGAGTACGAGACGGCTTATAGTGAACTCAGTGACTTGAACCTTACTGTGACAAGAGAAACACGTTTTTCTGATGATGTGGAAGAGGGCGATGTCATTGAAACAGATCCTGAAGCAGGGATGACGGTAAAAGAAGAGTCAAATGTTACAGTTTACATTAGCAATGGAAAAGAGAGAGTAGAGTTTCCGGATTATACAGGACAGGATTTCGATCGGGTGAAAGAAGAGTTGGAAGAAAAAGGTTATGAGAAGGTTGATTCATACGAAGAAACGAGTAGTGATGTACCGAAAGGCGAAATCATCGCACACCTGAGCCCAAGCGCAGGAAGTAGTGTCATTCCAGAGGATACAACGGTATCATTCCGTGTAAGCTCTGGTGAAGAAACGATAGACTTGGCAGAATTAGTTGGTGCTAATGAAAGTTTCGCAGTGAGATCCTTGGAAAGTAATAACCTAGAATCTAATATCACTTATCAATACTCAGAACAAGTGCCAGAAGGAATTGTAATCAGCCAGGACCCAGCTGCTTCAACGGAAGTAGAGCAGGGATCTACCGTAAACTTAGTTATTTCTAAAGGACCTGAGCCAAAACCTCCTAGAGATGAAACCGTTTCTATTGAAGTTCCGTATGAACCGGAAACGAATGATGAAGAAGGACAAGGGGATGGCGAGCAAGAAGGCGAACAAGAAGACGAACAGGCAGAGCCCGAGGGTCAGGAAGTATTGATTTATGTGAAAGATGCAAATCGAGACGGAAGTACACCTGTGATTAGTGAAACAATTACAGAGACGAAGACTTTTGAAATCACTTTAACGATTGAACCGGGAGAAGTAGCGACCTACCGGGTAATGAGAGATGGAGAAGTCTATCAAGAAGAAGTGGAAGTAGCGTATTAAGAGGTGAAAAAATGCCAGTAGGAAAAATTATTAAATCATTGAGCGGGTTCTATTATGTCCTTTGTGAAGGAGAGGTCTACCAATGCCGGGGGCGTGGAAACTTCCGTAAAAAGAAAGTCACTCCTTTGGTTGGTGATCTCGTAGAATTCAAGGCGGAAAATAAGAAAGAAGGATATATCTTATCCATCGAAAACAGAAAAAATGAGTTGGTAAGGCCTCCGATTTCGAATGTCGATCAAGCGTTAATCGTCACTTCTGCCGTTCACCCGAATTTCAATGCTTTATTACTGGATCGCTTCCTCGTCCTTGTGGAAGAGAAGAGGATTGAGCCTTTTATCGTCATCTCCAAGGTGGATCAGCTGGATGAACAACAAATGGAAGTGATGGAAAGCTACAAAACACTGTATGAAAAAATCGGCTATCCGGTCATTTTATCTGCTGTAGACGATACGGAAGCTATGGACCAAATTCAATCTCACCTGGCTGGCCGTACAACGGTGATCGCCGGCCAGTCAGGCGTCGGAAAATCGTCCTTGCTCAATTCAATCGACCCTAGACTCTCCATTGATACAGATGAAATCTCAGAAAGTTTAGGCCGCGGGAAACATACGACACGTCACGTAGAACTTTATGAAATAGCGGAAGGTCTTGTGGCGGATACTCCTGGCTTCAGTTCACTGGAATTCGGGGAATTGGAACTTGATCAACTGCCTGAGTGTTTCCCTGAGTTCGTAGAGGTACAGAATGATTGTAAATTCCGGGGTTGTCTGCACCATAAAGAACCGAAGTGCGCGGTAAAATCAGCCGTAGAGAACGGGGAGATTTCCGATCAGCGGTACGAGCATTACTTACAATTTTTAAATGAAATACAGAATAGAAAGCCGAGGTATTAAACATGACTAAAATTGCACCATCCATTCTAGCTTCTGATTTTTCGAAACTTGGAGATGAAATCAAGGATGTCGAACGTGGCGGAGCGGATTATATCCATGTGGACGTCATGGATGGACATTTTGTTCCTAATATAACAATCGGTCCATTAATTGTGGACCACATCCGCCCGGTAACCGACTTGCCCCTTGATGTCCATTTGATGATTGAAAATCCGGATCAATATATCGAAGCTTTTGCCAAAGCAGGATCTGATATCATCACCGTTCATCAGGAAGCATGTCCTCACCTCCATAGAACGATTCAATTGATCAAGAGCCATGGAGTAAAAGCAGGAGTGGTCATTAACCCGGCTACTCCAGCAGAAACAATCCGTCCGATTCTCCAAGATGTTGACCTTGTCCTCTTAATGACGGTCAACCCAGGGTTCGGAGGTCAATCGTTCATCCATTCGGTCGTACCGAAAATTGAACAAATCTCCCAGTGGCGGGAAGAAGAAGGACTATCCTTCGAGATTGAAATCGATGGCGGAGTGAAAGTAGAAACGGCTAAACTTTGTACAGCCGCTGGAGCTGATGTCCTCGTTGCCGGCAGTGCCATCTTTAATCAAGAAGATCGTAAAAAAGCGATTGAAGAAATCAGACAATCGTCAGAATGACCAAAAAGCTCAAAGGATCCTTATCCTTTGGGCTTTTTCATTCCCTTGTTTGATTGGCATCCAATACAGAAATAAGTTACATTTTACTTTAGGAGAAATCGTCCTATTGTAGAATATGGCAGGTTTCTTTAAGGCTCAGTTTCGAGACTTTTGTTGAGTGGATGGGGGCTGCGGGGAATGAGTCGCTTTCCGTGGGGCCCAACACGAGGAGGGGTCGTTCGATGTTGGCATAGGACGTGCCGAACTTAATCGAACTTCCTCTGTTCTCTTGAGCCTCCTCGGACTGCGTCCTGCGGGGTCTCACCATGCACTTTTTTCCCACAGGAGTCTCCCCATTCCCCTCCGCCCCTTTGCCATGGAAGATTCTCGAAACCACTTCTGGAAAAATCAGCTTTTATGATTGAGGGAAGTGGATAATATAACCCCCTCCACAGCGGGCATTCACAACGTAAAAGCTTGATACAGAGCGCTTTATTCCTGCATAGGAGGGAAGAGTTGGAGAAACTCCTTCTCGGTATAGGGGTTCGTTTCTCCCTTACATGGAATGGGGTGGTTGGGAAGCTGCGAGACTCCCGTGGGAGAAGGAGGTAGGCGAGATCCCGCAGGACAAAGTCCGAGGAAGCTCGGCGCTCCCCCACAGGAAAGCGAGTGGCTTCCCAACCACCCCTGACTCCAAATACGGCAAACGAACCCCGGTTATCTCGAAACTGAGTCTTCCACAAACGGGAGCTTATCGTGAACAGTAAATCATTGTGATTTTTATGGTGAAGATATAGGAAGGATGTTATGGATATGAAGAGAGTTATTGTTGTTGGTGGTGGGCCGAAGTCTTACATACCGGATGTAAAAGCATACGCATGTGAAGAATGCATTTGGATCGGGGCCGATCAAGGGGCGGAGGTCCTCGTTGAGCAGGGAGTGAACCCTGATATCGCCATCGGAGATTTTGATTCCGTGTCGGAACAGTCCTTGGCTGAAATAAAAAAGAAATCCAAACGAGTCCTTGTTTATCCAGATGAAAAAGATGAAACGGACTTGGAATTAGCCATAAATGAAGCACTCCGCTTACATCCGGGGCATATTCTATTATTCGGGGTGACCGGTGGTCGGATCGATCATTCTCAAGCGAACATGCAACTCCTGTACCCTCTAATGAAGGAGAATGTAAAAAGTACAATCATCGATCGACAAAACCGAGTGGAATTAGTCTCTGCTGGTGAGCATAAGATAGAAGCGGATGAATTTTACCCATATGTTTCTTTCTTGCCGGTCACGCTTGAAGTGACAAAAATTACGCTCGAAGGGTTCTACTATCCTTTGGATCAAGCTTACCTGCCATTTGGATCCACCTTGTGCATCTCAAATCGACTGATTGAAGATACAGGTACTTTTTCATTTGAGTCAGGCATACTCTTAGTAATAAGAAGTACAGACTTGCCTACTTGAAGGTAATAAGGGAGTTCGCATTAGTTCATATAGGAGGAGGGGGCTCTTTTGAAATTTTATACCATCAAACTCCCAAGGTTCGTCGGGGGTTTAGTGCGCGCAGTCATAAGTACATTTAAAAAAGATTAGGACCAAATCAAAAGGGAAAACTCCGGGGTACACATGGGCTGAGCTCCGGAGAGCATTACAAGCGCCCGTTTACTTATCTTTAGACAAATAAAAAAAGCACCCGGGAAGGGTGCTTTTTTTGTGAGCTCATAAGCTCAGTGTCCGCAATTATACGCGTTGTACTTTGCCAGACTTAAGTTCACGTGCTGTTACGTAAACTTTTTGAGGCTTGCCATCCACAAGGATGCGAACTTTTTGAACATTAGCTTTAAATTTACGTTTATTAGCGTTCATCGCGTGTGAACGGTGGTTACCTGAACGTGTACCTTTACCAGATAGAACACTTCTGCGTGCCATGAAAATCCCTCCTGTTACATACATAAATCATCAGATACTTAGTAACTTTATCATATAGAATACGTGTTTGCAATAATCTAGTGAGAATTATATCAAGAATTTTTTCTTGACAGAACTTATGAATTGTTACACAGTATAGTAGGGATATCCAGGTCATTTTCTTACCATTGAACAGAAATTCATTTCACACTTTTGTGTTATAATAGGGTAGGATTAATGAGGATTATAAAGGAGGATCTATTATGTCTGTTGATTTAAATAACCAATATGGTCATATTACTATTAGCAATGAAGTCATTTCAACGATTGCTGGAGGAGCTGCTGTCGAGTGCTACGGCATCGTCGGGATGGCATCTAAAAATCAGATCCGTGATGGTTTATCTGAAATGCTCCGCAAAGAGAATTTTTCCAGAGGAGTCGTTGTCAGACAGGATGAAGATCGCCTCCATATAGACATGTACATTATCGTGAGCTACGGTACGAAAATTTCCGAAGTCGCTCATAATGTCCAATCACAAGTAAAATACACACTAAACAAAACAGTTGGTTTGTCCGTGGATTCTGTGAATATTTTCATTCAGGGAGTTCGTGTGACAACTGAATAGATCGCGGTTGTAGTCAAAGGAGGAAGTAAGTGTGACGTTACAAAAGTTAGACGGCAAGACGCTTGCCGAAATGATCTTGCAAGGAGCTCATCATTTAAAGCAGAACTCACAAATGATTGATGCTTTGAATGTTTTCCCTGTACCGGATGGAGATACGGGGACGAATATGAATCTGTCCATGACTTCTGGAGCTGAAGAAGTACGGAATGTGGACCAGAATCATGTAGGAACAGTGGCCCAATCTTTATCCAAAGGTCTCTTAATGGGAGCGCGTGGTAACTCAGGTGTTATTCTCTCCCAAATTTTCCGTGGTTTTTCAAAGGCGATTGAAGGTAAAGAAGTCATTACAACCAAAGACTTTTCGGACGCTCTTCAAGGCGGGGCCACCACAGCATATAAAGCCGTCATGAAACCTGTGGAAGGAACCATTCTTACTGTAGCAAGAGAGACTGCCGAAGCATCTGCCGAGATTGCTGAAAAAGAAGATGACTTCATTCCATTCATCGAAGGAGTCGTTCAAGCAGCGAAAAAATCATTGAAGCATACGCCTGAACTGCTTCCAGTATTGAAGGAAGTGGGGGTCGTGGATAGTGGCGGTCAGGGCCTTGTCACGATTTATGAAGGTTTCCTAGCCAACTTAAAAGGGGAAGAGGTTCCTGATCTTGATGATACAGTATCGATGGATGACATGGTCAACGCTGAACACCACAAGTTAAATCAGGATTTCATGAATACAGAGGATATTGAATTTGGCTATTGCACAGAATTCATGGTCAAATTTGAAGAAGATAAACTTGCTGAACATCCATATGATGAAGAAGCCTTCCGTAATGAGCTCAGTGAAATGGGAGATTCTCTGCTTGTCGTTTCTGATGAAGACTTGATCAAAGTCCATGTCCACGTGGAATATCCAGGTGAAGCGATGACCTTGGGGCAAAGATACGGCAGTCTTGTCAACATGAAGATTGAGAATATGCGTGAGCAGCATACGTCGATCGTTGGTGACAAAAAGAAAGCCAAGCCCAAGTCAGAGGAAAAAGCAGAGTACGGAATCGTGACAGTAAGCATGGGAGACGGAATCAAGAAGTTGTTTGAAAGTCTTGGAGCTACTGTTGTTATCCAAGGTGGACAAACCATGAACCCGAGTACTCAAGATCTTTCGGAAGCGATTAAAGAAGCACATGCAAAACGAGTGCTTGTCTTGCCGAATAACAAGAATATCGTCATGGCTGCTGAACAAGCGGCAGAATTAGCGGATGTAGAGGTGGCTGTCATTCCATCGAAAACGATTCCTCAAGGGATGAGCGCCCTTCTAGGGTTCAACCCAGAAGCGGATCTTGATGCGAATAAAGAGGAAATGCAGAGCCTCATGGCTGAAGTGAAGACAGGGCAAATTACGTACGCCGTCAGAGATACACAAATTGATGGGTTGGACATTTCCAAAGGCCATTTCATGGGAATCGCCGATGGCAAAATTTCCGCCACAGATCAAGATGCATTGACGACTGCTAAAACGTTGTTGAACCAAATGATTGACGAAGATGAAGATGAAATTCTGACCATCTTGACAGGTGAAGAAGTCGACGAAAAAGATGTAGCAGAACTTGAATCATTCATAGAAGAAACGTATGAAGATCTAGAAGTGGAAATCCACAATGGTGGACAGCCGATTTACTCCTATATCTTTTCAATCGAATAAAACGTGCAGGAACGCAGCTCTTGGGGCTGCGTTTCTTTTATGCTTGTTTTCGAACCACCTTGACTCGAAGATGGTTTCGAATAGAAAAAACAACAATCAAGAGATAGCCGGATAGCAGACAAGTGTACACAAACGTTAAGATCGAATCACTGACTTGGATCGAAGAAAGTAAAGTCCTCGTATTTGTAAGTATGATAAAACCTCCGGCTAATACTCCAAGAACAGAAGAGGGGAGGGTTTTGACAAGCCAAGCGGCAATGGGTGCTGCTATGACACCACCGATAACGAAAGATGAAATGAGCAGCCAGCTGAACTGGTCATGCCCTAAAAAAATCAAAAACCCAGCCGTTGCTGAAATCGTTACCAGAAATTCGCTCGTATCCACTGTTCCAATGACTTTTCTTGGAGCAATCCCTGATTGAGAAAGAAGCGCAGGTGTATTCACAGGTCCCCATCCACCCCCTCCGACACTATCCAAAAAACCCCCGGCAATTCCAAGTGGCAAGAGGAAACGTTTGTTTACAGACTTCTTTTCTTTGGTATGTGTTTTTTTCGAAAGGTATAGGAAACGAAAAATGATATAAATCCCTAGTGTGAGTAGGAATATGGATATGTAAGGTCTAATGAATTCCCCTGATATATAGCTTAAAAATGCCGCACCTAAAAAGGCACTGATGGCTCCAGGAACTGCGATAATCATGACAAGGCGTTTATCTACATTGCCAAATTTATAGTGGGAAAAGCCTGAAACAGCCGTGGTGGCGATCTGAGACATATGGATGGAAGCGGATGCTACAGCAGGAGCAAGTCCATAGGATAAGAGAATGGTTGATGAGCTAAGCCCAAACCCCATGCCGAGTGCACCGTCCATCAGTTGAGCAACAAACCCAATGAGTGCGAAAATCGTTAGTTTTTGCAAAGTGTACCACTCCTTTTAAAAAGTCCAATGTATAGTAAAGTATTTTTCATTATTCCTATGCATTTACTTGGTTTTATAATCAAAAAAAACTCCCCCGTCTGAAAGAAGGGGGAGTGATCCGCACCTTATCTTTCAGCCTTCTGGCTGCTGGAATGAGCACCTTCTTAAAGGTTGCTGCGGGATCGTCAGACCAGTTTCCTCCCCCGACTCTTCATAAGGATCGTATGAATATTTTTAGAATAATTCTAAAACTAACGGACATGGATTTGTTTGTCAAACATATTTATTAAAAAAGCAGAAAAATTATAATTTTTCAAAAAAACATTGACATCTGTTGAAAAGGAGCATAAGATTTGTATCAACTTGTTTTTCAAAAAATTTCATACCTTTTCTTATCTAGAGAGGTGGAGGGACTGGCCCTTTGAAACCTCGGCAACGGGTCTGATGATGTATACAGATACTGTGCCAATTCCAGCAAGTGGTGAACGCTTGAGAAGATAGGGAGAATGTAGTTTACATGTATTTGTAAAAGCCTTTCTTCTTATCGTGAAGATAGGCTTTTTTGCTTTTAAGAAAGGAGGAGGAAATGAAACCATCACTCATCACATATCAATCATTTGAAAACCCATTTGAGGGTGATCCACCGAAGGGCGACGATACAAAAGGAGCAGCGGAAGTCATTCGCTGGGCATATTCTCAGTATAAGGACATTGCGTATGCCTGTAGTTTCGGAGCCGAAGGTATCGTTCTCATAGATTTGATTTCGAAGGCTCAGCCGGATGCCGAAGTCGTTTTTCTTGATACAGACCTTCATTTTCAAGAAACTTATGAGCTTATTGAAAAAGTAAGAAAGAGATATCCGGCACTAAACATAACGATAAAGAAGCCTGACATCAATCTGGAAGAACAGGCAGAACAATTCGGATCCGCCTTATGGAAACGGAAGCCGGATCATTGTTGTTACATCCGTAAAATAAAACCGCTCGAAGATGCCCTCAGCGGGAAAACAGCGTGGTTGTCGGGGCTGAGGCGTGAACAATCCCCTAGCCGACAAAAAACAAACTTCGTCAATAAGGATGAAAGATTCAAATCCATAAAAATATGTCCGTTGATTCACTGGACATGGGAAGACGTATGGCAATATATCCGACTAAATGGGTTGGATTACAATGAATTACACGATCAGAATTATCCCAGTGTCGGATGCATTCCATGTACGGCTCAGGCAGCCGATGATGGGAGATCAGGAAGATGGAAAGGGTTCAATAAATCCGAATGTGGTTTACACACAGCGGAGCCTTTGGAAGAGGAAAATTCATGAAGGAGGAATTTGCATGTCAATCATAACCCCGCACGGTGGAGAACTTATAAACAGATGGAAGGAAAAAAGACCGGAGGAGCTGCCGGAAGATATCATCGAGCTTGATTCAATGGCCTTAAGTGATGTCGGTTTGATTGCGAATGGTGCTTATAGTCCATTAAAAGGATTTATGAACAAGGACGACTATGAATCTGTTATCGATACGATGAGGTTGAAAGATGGCACTCCATGGAGTATTCCTATAACGCTCCCAATCACAGAGTCACAGTCCCGGACGCTTGGAAGGAAAGCGCAGTTGGTCAAAGACGGGGTTGTATATGGAACGATTACGATAACTGATCGATTTAAACCGGATAAGGAAAAGGAATCTCAAAACGTATACTTAACGACAGAGCCTGAGCATCCTGGGGTGAACAAATTATACAACCGACCAGATTGGTACGTAGCAGGCGAAATTGAGGTCTTTCAAAAACCTCCTTACGAACATGGAAAAGCTTTTTATTTGGATCCAGAACAATCGAGGGAGCACTTTCAAGAACTCGGGTGGAAAAAGGTCGTCGGTTTCCAAACAAGAAATCCTGTCCATAGAGCTCACGAATATATCCAGAAAGCTGCACTGGAAACGGTGGATGGATTGTTTTTAAATCCTCTTGTGGGTGAAACAAAAAGTGATGATATTCCCAGTGAAGTCCGAATGAAGAGCTATCAAGTCCTTCTTGATCAGTACTATCCAAAAGAAAGAGTCACATTGGCCGTTTTCAATGCAGCGATGCGGTATGCAGGGCCAAGGGAGGCGATCTTTCATGCAATCGTCAGAAAGAATTTCGGTTGCTCTCACTTCATAGTCGGCCGCGATCATGCAGGTGTAGGGGATTATTATGGTACGTACGATGCGCAGAAAATTTTCAGCCATTATGAAGATGGGGAGCTTGGGATCACGCCACTTTTCTTTGAACATAGTTTTTATTGCAACGCTTGCGAATCGATGGCTTCCCATAAAACCTGCCCCCACGACAAAGAACATCACATGATCTTGTCAGGGACGAAAGTGAGAGAGCTTTTGCGAAAAGGAGAAAAGCCACCCAAAACGTTCAGTCGCCCTGAAGTGGTGGACGTACTAATCGAAGGAATGCAGAAGGAAACAGTGGAACAGAAGGGGTGAAAACAATGAGTGAAAATCTTACCTGGCATGAGACATCCGTTGGCAATGAAGATTATCGTAGAAAAAATGGGCACCAAAGTGGTGTGCTCTGGTTTACAGGACTCTCGGGCTCAGGTAAATCAAGCATTGCCAACCGATTGAACAAGGTGTTGTACGAAAAAGGCATCCAAAGCTATTTACTCGATGGCGACAATGTGAGACATGGACTGAACGCAGACCTCGGATTTTCGGAAGAAGACAGGGAGGAGAACATCAGACGAATCGGTGAAGTCGCGAAACTTTTTGCAGACAGTGGAACCATCGTCTTAACAGCATTTATTTCTCCTTATCAAAAAGACCGGGATCTCGTAAGGGCCTCTGTTCCAGCGGGCGATTTTATTGAAATTCATGTCGACTGTCCTGTGGAAGAGTGTGAAACCCGTGATCCGAAAGGACTTTATAAGAAAGCGAGAAACGGGGAGATCAAAGGGTTTACAGGTATTGATGCGCCATATGAAGCACCGCCGAAACCGGAACTTGTGCTCGATTCTAAAACGCATGATGTGGAAAGCTGTGCAGAACAAGTGTGGAAGCTTTTGCAAAAGAAAAATTGGGTGTAATGAAAGGGGCCGGAAAATGACAAACGTTTATATTGTGGGTGCGGGGCCGGGAGATTACGACCTCATCACTGTCAAAGGGTTAAAAGCGATCCAAAAAGCGGACGTGATTCTTTATGATCGCTTGATCAACCAAGAGCTCCTGGATGAAGCGAAGGAAGACGCGGAACTTGTTTTTTGCGGGAAACGACCGGATCATCACGCCCTTAGTCAAACGACCATCAATCATCTGCTGTGCAAATATGCGCTGAAAGGTAAAGTGGTGACTCGTTTGAAAGGAGGAGACCCATTTGTGTTCGGGCGCGGTGGAGAAGAAGCGGAAGAACTCGCCAAAAGAAATATCTCCTATGAAATTGTACCGGGAATCACTTCGGGAATTGCCGCGCCTGCCTATGCAGGCATCCCGGTGACCCACCGGGAATATAGTTCTTCCGTCGCTTTCATTTCAGGGGTCAATAAAAAAGACAGCGATGAAGACGCCTATTGGGAGCGGGTCGTCAAGAGTATGGATACCCTGTGCATTTATATGGGAGTTAAGAAATTACCGGAGATTTGTGAACGGCTCTTGAAATACGGAAGACCTCTTCATACTCCCGTAGCCCTGGTGCAATGGGGCACAACAAAGGAGCAAAAAACGGTCACGGGAACAATAGAAGACATTGTTGAAAAATCCAGACGAATTGAGAATCCAGCGATGATTATCGTAGGTGATGTTGTCCAATTAAGAGAGCGTCTGCAATGGTTTGAGCCTTCGTTGGAAGAAGATGTGAAAGTAGTGGCGTCAAGCGTTGGCTGAAAGTGGGGAGGGTAATATGGAAGCTGTTTTATATGTCAGTCATGGAAGTAGAAAAAAGGAAGCCAAAGACGAAGCCATCCACTTTTTGACCCGTGTTCACAAGGAAATCGATGTCGATCTCTATCACATTTGTTTTCTCGAACTAGCAGATCCCGATGTCCTGGAAGGCATTCGTAAACTTGTAGAAAAAGGGGCAGATAAGATCGCCGTCATCCCCGTACTGCTCTTAAGTGCCGGGCATTATTTCAAGGATATTCCCAATGAGATCGAGAAAGCCAAAGCAATCTATCCAGATCTTTCAATCACTTATGGTCAAACGCTTGGAGTGCAGGAACGAATCACGGATGTGCTGGTAGACCGCTTGAAAGAACTGCCGGCCGAACTGGATGATACAACCAATGTTTTACTTGTGGGAAGAGGGAGTCGACATCCCGATACAAAGAAATCCATCGAATTCATTGCCCGTGTGTTGAAAGAGAAGAGTGGAATCCAGCATATCCAAACATGCTATCTTGCTGCTCTTTCCCCTCGGTTTACGGACGCGTTTGACGAATCGCTGCGCAAATTTGCCAAAACCATTGTGGTTCCTTACTTGTGGTTTACCGGCCTTCTCTATGATTCTTTGGAAAGTAGCGTTCAAAAAGCAAGAGGAGAAGGACATCATGTCGATCTTGCTTCTTATTTGAATGATCATCCAAATATGGTTCAATCCCTTGTGGACCGAGTGAATCAAGCGTTAAACAAAGGGGTGGAAAAGGAGGAAGGTGTGAAATGATTTCGCTTTCCGTTGATTTAGCCCACCAGCCTGTCGTTGTCGTTGGGGGAGGAAAAGTAGCCTCAAAAAGGGTGCGGTTGTTGCAGGAAGAAAAAGCAAGAGTGACAGTCGTTAGTCCTACAGTAACGAACGAGCTGAAACAAAGGGTAGAGGCGGGGGAGATTCGCTGGTTGAACCGCAGTTTTGAAGCGAGTGATGTAAGAAATGTTTTCCTTTTAGTGATCGCTACAGATGATGGTGATACAAACGACAGCATCGCAAGGCTCGCAAACGGTGTCCCTCTTGTGAACAGAGCGGATGGAGGAACGGGTGGAAACCTTCAAATCCCTGCCCAACTTTCCAGAGGAAAATTAAATCTATCTGTCACGACACAAGGAGCAAGCCCTAAGCTCGCCAGCCGGTTGCGTGAAGAATGGGAAAAACAGTTCCCACCGGCTTATGAAGAATATGTCGATTTTTTATATGAATGCAGGCATATGCTGAAGGCCTCTCCCTTATCCGGGACGGAAAAAGATCATTACTTGGAAAGAATGCTTGATCCCTCTTATTTAGAACAGGAAAAACAATGGGGCATGAAGGATGAAATACATAACAAAGGGGGAGGAACCATTTGTCAGGATTAAAAGGAAAAAAGGTAGGGATTGCGGCAGACCGCCGTTCGGATGCGATTGAAAAATTAATTACAAACATGGGAGGAGGACCGGTTGTTTTTCCATTGCAAGGGGAGCAGCTTCTGGATGAGAAGGCTTCTCACCGCCATGTGGAAGATTACCTTCAACAATCGTTCATCCGGGTCATCTTAACGACAGGAATTGGTGCCCGGACCCTTGGTGATGCGGCAAGGAAAGAAGATCTGGACGGCCCGTTTCTTCAGAAGTTGAAAAAAGAGTCTCTTGTTATTCGAGGGTCGAAAACGATGGATTGGTTAAAGGAGAATGATTTGGTCCCTGATATGATTTCTGCAGATGGAACGATGGAAGATCTATTAAATCAGCTTCCCATCGTAGATAAAGAGGAAAACAATCAGGTCTTTCTTCAGACATACAATGAAGATGAAGAACTTTTGAAAAGAAAACTAGTAGATAAAGGATACAGGGTAAATGGGGCAAACCCTTACAAGTTCCTGCCTCCAGACCCTGATGTCGTTGAAAGCTTGACGAATTCCATCTTAAACGCTCAACTGGATGCGGTGGTCTTCACAAGTAAAACGCAGGTGAAAAATTTATTTCACCATCCCGCTAGGATGAAAGGTGTTGCGGAGGCTTTTAATCAACATGTCCAGGCGACAGCTGTTGGAAAAGTAACAGCCCAAGCTTTGCGTGACAATGGGATTTCTTCAATTGTTCAACCTGAACGTCCGAAAATGGGGGCGATGATTGTAGAGCTTGATCGGTATTTTCAACGACAATTGTTGAATCACTAGCTACCAATATGGAGGTGTCATTATTGAATCTTGAAGTCAAGAACAGCCCTTTTGATCAAGAACAAACGGACCAATTGAACCGTTTGCTTGTGACAATGGATGATCGACAGAAAATATGGCTGAGCGGTTATTTGGCGGCCGTCCAAAGCCCTTCTTCCCATACGGCGAAGGATCACGAGGGAGAAGGAAGCTCAACGGCAGCTCGGCAGGTGACCTTGTTGTATGGATCTCATACAGGAAACTGCGAGGGGCTTGCAGAAGAATATGCGAACCAATTAAAAGAAAAGGGCTTTGAAGCTCGTTACTTGGATATGGATGAATATAAGCCGAAAAACTTAAAAAATGAGCAGGATTTATTGATATTAACGAGCACACATGGAGATGGAGATCCACCGGATAATGCCCTATCCTTTTATGATTTCCTTTTCAGTAAACGGGCGCCGAAGTTAGACGGAATCCGATATTCGGTCCTTGCACTGGGGGACAGCTCATATGAGTTTTTTTGTCAGACAGGAAAAGAAATTGATGAACGGCTGCACGAACTTGGCGCAGAGCGTATCCATCCACGTGTCGATTGTGACCTGGATTTTGAAGAGGATGCTGAATCATGGTGGCATGGTGTATTTGATCAATTAGGGGACACCCAGGGGCAGATCTCACAAACGATTGAAAAAGTCTCCTCCGTTACCGATCGGCCGATTTACTCGAAGAAAAACCCTTTTCAAGCAGAAGTCTTGGAGAATATCAATCTGAGCGGACGTGGATCGAATAAAGAGACCCGCCATTTGGAACTGGACCTTGATGGGTCGAACTTCACCTACGAACCTGGCGATAGTCTCGGGATTTATCCGAAAAATGAAGAATCCCTTGTAGATGAGCTGATTGAAGAAATGGATTGGGACCCAGACTTATCGGTCATCGTGAACAAAGATGGGGAACTCCGAGCTTTACGGGAAGCTTTAATTTCCCACTACGAGATTACTTCATTGACAACTCCTTTACTGGAGAAATTAGCACCCCTGACTGATCAGGATGCATTCCAACAACTGGTGTCATCGAAAGAAGAGATGAATGCTTACATTTACGGAAGGGATCTGCTCGATGTCGTGAGAGACTATGGACCGTGGAAAGCGGGAGCCGAAGAATTTGTCAGTGCCTTAAGGAAAATACCTGCAAGGCTGTATTCCATTGCAAGCAGTTTGAAAGGAAACCCTGATGAAGTACACCTGACCATCGGGACAGTGAGATACGATTCAAATGGTCGGAAACGCACGGGGGTCTGCTCTGGTCAATGTGCAGAAAGGACGGAAGTGGGAGATCACCTGTCTGTTTTTGTGCAGAAAAACAACAATTTCAAACTGCCGGATGATCCTTCTACCCCGATAATCATGATCGGAGCAGGCACAGGGGTTGCCCCATATCGGTCATTCCTTGAAGAGAGAGAAGAAAGTGAGGCGCAGGGCAGCTCATGGATTTTCTTCGGTGAACAGCATTTTGTCACGGATTTCCTATATCAAGTGGAATGGCAGCAGTGGTTAAAAGAAGGGGTCTTAACCAAAATGGATGTCGCTTTCTCCCGCGATACATCAGAAAAAGTGTATGTCCAGCATCGCTTGCTTGAGAACAGGAAAGAATTTTACCAGTGGTTAACCTCTGGTGCTTATGTATATGTATGTGGGGATGAGAAACATATGGCTAAAGATGTCCACAACACGATTCTACAAATCATAAAAGAAGAAGGAAGCTATACCGAAGCGGAAGCAGAAGAATATTTGAAAGAGATGAGAAAAGCGAAACGTTACCAAAGAGACGTTTATTAAAAAAGAGAAGGGAGAGAACGTCTAGTGTCTGAAAATAAAACCCTAAGGCCTGAAGGTCCCCCGGATGATATGGAGAGAATCAAAGAGGAAAGTCGTTTCTTAAGAGGCACCCTCGTAGATAGTTTTCAAGACCCGATCAGCGCGAGTATTAAAGAAGATGATACGAAATTATTGAAATTTCATGGGAGTTACATGCAGGACGATCGTGATTTGAGGAACGAACGTAAAAAGCAGAAGCTGGAACCTGCTTATCAATTCATGGTCCGTGTACGCCTCCCTGGTGGAGTGGCGACACCAGAGCAATGGCTGACGATGGATTCGTTAGCGGATGAATATGGAAACGGAACCATGAAGCTTACAACAAGACAGACCTTCCAACTTCACGGGATATTGAAGTGGAATATGAAAAACAGCATACAAGCAATGAATGAAGCTTTGTTGGACTCCATTGCTGCTTGCGGGGATGTCAATCGTAATGTTATGGCTAACGTAAATCCGGATCAGTCCCCCTATCATGCAGAAGTCTATCATTTTGCTCAACAAATCAGTGAACACTTGCTTCCGAAGACGCGAGCTTACCATGAAATCTGGCTTGATGAAGAAAAAGTATTGGATGGACCAGCCGAAGAAGAGCCGGTGTATGGCCCCCACTACCTGCCGCGGAAATTTAAAATCGGTGTCGCTGTTCCTCCTTCCAATGATGTGGACGTATTCTCACAGGACCTTGGTTTCATAGCTGTTGAAGAAGGAGGAGAGCTGACCGGTTTTAATGTAGTGGTTGGCGGTGGAATGGGTATGACTCACGGGGATGAGACCACATACCCTCAATTAGGCCGTGTCATCGGTTTTTGCCCGAAAGAAAAAGGGAAAGATGTGGCTGAAAAAATCCTGACGATTCAGCGTGATTACGGTAACCGTTCAAACCGGAAAAATGCCCGTTTCAAATACACGGTTGATCGACTTGGTCTGGATTGGATCCGTGAAGAATTGAACCGGAGAACAGGTTGGGAGCTGGCAGAGGCAAAACCCTATCACTTCACGAATAACGGAGACCGATACGGATGGTTGAAGGGAGAAGACGGGGAATGGCATCATACGTTTTTTATTCAAAATGGACGAATAAAAGATGAAGAATCCTATCTATTAAAAGAAGGAATACGAAAGATTGCCGAGCTTGGACTTGGAGAGTTTAGACTGACCCCTAATCAAAACGTTACGCTTTCCAACATAAAGGAAGAGAACAAACGAGAAATCGAAGCGATTATTGAAGAATACGGGTTATCGGAAGGAAAGCAAAACTCGGCCTTAAGAAGGAATTCCATGGCCTGTGTTGCTATGCCTACCTGTGGGCTTGCCATGGCTGAATCGGAAAGATATCTGCCTTCACTCATTGATCAAATAGAAGACGTCCTGGATGAAGTGGGCTTGAGAAATGAAGAAATTATTATAAGAATGTCAGGTTGTCCAAATGGATGTTCACGCCCAGCGCTTGGGGAGATAGGTTTTATAGGTAAAGCCCCTGGTAAATATAACCTTTATCTGGGAGCTGGGTTTGCGGGGGACAGGTTGAATAAACTCTATCGTGAAAATATCGGAGAAAGAGAAATCTTAGAAGAGTTAAGGCCCTTACTTGTCCATTATGCGAAGCAGCGGGAAGATAATGAAAGGTTTGGAGATTTTGTCATACGTAAAGGGTACATCCAACCGGTAACTTCAGGTCAAGACTTTCATTCATAAATAAAATTTTCACCATATGAAGCGCCATGCATAAAGTGTAGGGCAGACTTTATGCAAAAAGAGGTGCAAAGGTATGGATGACAAACAGAAACAATTGCCGGATTTGTTCGATCAACACTTTCGTGACATCGTCAAAGCGTTCGATTCATTCTTTGATGAATCTATCAAACATGTTCAGGATTTCTTTCAACAAACGACCATTCCTGTTGAAGTGTTTGAAACAGAACGGGACGTCACCGTGGAAGCCTATCTTCCTAATGTGACGCGTGAGCAAATACGCATTGATCGCTCTGGGAACCAGCTTCGAATCCGCGTGGATGAACGGCAACTTCGAGAAGTGAAAAACGAAGATGCTCATTATTACAACCGTTCTCATTCATTTAGTCAAAGAGAACGCATGATCACTCTTCCTTTTGCCGTTGCTGATACAGCAAGCAGTGCATCCTTTAAAGGTGGCGTTCTTACGATTGTATTTCCAAAGCATAACTCTTCCATTAAGGTCATAGACGTGGATGATCAATAATCCTGTCCTCACACCAAAAAGCGTCCAGAATACCCTGGACGCTTTTTTGATGATTTTTTTATCCATTGTTATGTCGTTATTAAGCTAAATGGCAGAATTGTGGAAGACTCGATTTCGAGACTTTTCGGGGTTCGTTTGCCGTGTGGAGCGTCAGGGGTGGTTGGGAAGCCACTCGCTTTCCTGCGGGGATGACGGCAAGCCTCCTCGTGCTTCGCGATGACGTACAATAGTCTGTGTAAACAAGTTTTAGGCATAAAAAAACAAGGTAGGGTATCCTTAATGTTAATCACCACAAAAAACATTGAAAGGATGTGCCCTACCTATGTCTATAAGTATAGACTACGAAGCATTCATAAAGCAATTAGAACCGATGTTAAAAGAAATGATTAAGAATCAAGCGGAAGTGTTGATGAGAGAAGAGATGAAAAATTTCTTTGAAGTCGAACACCCTGAGTTGAAGAACAGTAAAAACGGCTCCTATGAACGTATATTGGATACGAGATATGGAAGAATTGATGATCTTTCCGTGCCTCGTGATCGTAATGGGGCGTTCAGAACACAACTCTTCGATCCCTACCAAAGGCGTGAAAAATGGTTAGGGGAAACCATTATTGAGATGTACAGTAAAGGAACAAGTACTCGGGAAATCGGCAGGTTTATCGAAAGAATACTCGGTAACTCCTATTCAGCTGCCACGATTAGTAATATCACAGAAGTCGTCATCGAGGAAATGGAGAAGTGGCATCAGCGCCCTCTTGAAAAGCGGTATTCCGTCCTTTACTTGGATGGGACTTACGTTAAGCTCAGGAGAGGTGACGTAGAAAGTGAAGTTGTGTATGTGGTGGTCGGCATTACAGAGACCGGAATCAAAGAAATCATAAGCTTTCGGGTAGGTGGAAAAGAAAGTTCCAATGGCTGGCGGGAAGTTCTTCTTGATCTCTATAACCGAGGGGTCGAAGAAGTCTTATTAGGTGTGTTCGACGGCCTTCCTGGTCTGGAAGAAGCTATGAAGGAAATCTATCCTAAAGCTGATGTTCAACGCTGTGTGGTCCATAAGATCCGTAACACTCTTCACTCTGTCCGCTCAACAGATAAAAAAGAGCTCACCAAAGACTTAAAGGACGTTTATAAATCGGATACGAAAGATGAAGCGCATGAACATTTCCATTCCTTTAAACAAAAATGGGGGAAGAAGTATCCCAAAGTAATTAAAAGTTGGGAAGAAGACCTAGGTGTCTTACTCACTTTTATGGGCTATCCCCGCCTTATTCGAAGAATGATCTATACTACGAACACGATTGAAAGAACCATCAAAGAAGTGAAAAAGCGTACTCATAAAATGAACAGTTTACCAAGTGAAAGAGCCCTAGAGAAAATTGTTTACCTCGTGGCCAGGGACTTCAATGAAAAATGGAGTCAAAGAGGGATAACAGAATTCGTCTCTGTTTCCGGGGAGTTGGATGAAATGTTTGAGGAAAAGTACGGCCCCTCAGCTAACAAGTAAATTTAATGATTAACAAAGGAGCCCCAATTTGATTTACACAGACTTCTTGACACTACCTGCTTCGCACTGTGGGGTCTCGCCAGCCAATCCATTCCCGCGGGAGTCTCGCAGCTTCCCAACCACCCCATTCGATGCATATGTGAAACGAACCCCTTTCCCGAAGATGAATGTCTTTCACAATTCCTGATTTATAGTAATTAAGCGCTCTATAGCAAGCTTTTTATTCAAAATAGCGGTTATGGAAATTCATATAGCTCTACTTCCCTTGTCAGTAAAAACATCCTATACCGGAAGTGGTTTCGAGACACTTATTTGATAAAGGGGCGGAGGGGAATGGGGAGACTCCTGCGGGAAAAAAGTGCTTGGTGAGACCCCACAGGACGCAGTCCGAGGAGGCTCACCGCGCTCCCGCGGAAAGCGAGCCATTCCCCGCAGCCCCCAATCCACTCAACAAACGTCTCGAAACTGAGTCTTCCACAATCGGGAGCTTTTCAGGAAGAAGGAGGGAGGATTTTTGAGGCTTCTGAATTTTTGTAGGGTACATATATTTAATAATGGTTCAAAAAAAGGGAGGAAATGTTCTCAAGGACCCGGGGGGTTTTTGTATGTATGTTGTGTGGGTTCCGTGCTATGTCCCTGTCGTATACCATAATGTTTACCACCATTACCCTCACCATCGGGACATTCGCTTGTATCCAGAAGTTGATGAGGACATGTTTGTCCAGTCTGCCTCAGAGATGGAAAAGTTGATGGATGAAGCCAGAAAAGTAGTAGGAAAAATCAGCAATTCACATGATTTTGCCAATGATGTGATGGGGGCTGCTCAGGAATCAGATCAATCGAAAGTAGACTCCTTGATTCGAAGTTCTGGTGTAGAGTCCCCCTTTCAAGCAGATTATAATCCAGACCGAATGAAAATCCATTTGTCTGCAAGCAATCAACAAGTAGAATGCTGTCAGTTAACCATTGTTTTACGATGGAGGATACAATAAATCCCGTACATCTTAGATGTACGGGATTTATTGTTTTTTGTATTCATTTAAGAAATACAGCATAGTTGCGCTGCAGCTAAATTAATGACCAAGCGAGCGCATGATAAATTCAATGAGAAAGACCATGGCGATGAGTACGACTGGCGTAGTTAGTTCTCTTTGTTTTCCGATGGCGAATTTTACGATCGGATAAGCGATAAATCCAAAAGCCATTCCATCAGCGATGGAGTAGGTGAAGGGAATCATCACGATAATCAGGAAGGCTGGCATCGCTTCAGATAACTGATCCAGGGGAATTTCCTTAATGTTTTGTACCATCAGCGCTCCGACAATGATGAGAATTGGTGCGATAGCGGTGGATGGTACCATGGAAATCCAAGGGATCAAAAAGATGGTGCCGATAAATAAGACAGCCATTGTGAGTGCTGCTCTTCCTGATTTACCTCCGGATGCAATGACAGCGGCACTCTCAGCTGAAGAAACCGTCGGTGATGTACCGAGGAATCCAGTACTTAATGCTGAAAAGGCAGAGGCCTGGTAGGACCTTTTGAATTTGCTTTGTTGATCAAGCATATCCAATTGTCCGTGAATGAGACCCATATTCTCAAAAATGAGAACGATCGCAAGGGGGAAAACGGCCATCCAGAATCCGAACTCTGTCACGCTTGCGAAGTCCGGCATGAAGATCCATGATTGTTCGCTGAGTGCGAGAGAATCTCCTCTTTCTCCCAATACTCCTGTGAAATGAGCGATGATGGTACCTGAAATCATCGTCACTAAGAAGTTACCAGGGACATTTTTTGTGAAAAGGAAAATCCCGATAAACAATGTAAGGATACTTGTGATGACAATTGCAGACGAAGGGTTGCCGAGTGTGATCAAAGAGTGTTCCCCTCTGACGACAAGGCCGCCTTTTTCTAATCCGATCAACGTCAAAAACAGTCCAAGACCAACCGTGATTGCATGCTTCAAAGAAGCCGGAATCGCGTGTTTCAACCAGTCTCCAAGTTTTGTGAAAGCCGTGATTAGAAAGATCAACGAAGCTACGAATACAACAGCCAGCCCTTCTTGAAACGTCAATCCCGTACCTTCAACGATGGAGTAGGCAAACAAAGCGTTAACACCCATTCCTGGAATGAGAACCATAGGCGCATTGGCGTATATAGCCATGATCAAACAGCCGAGTGCGCTGGCAAGAATCGTTGCAATCATTCCGCTTTCAAGCGGCAAACCTGCACTGTGAAGGATTTGGCTGTTCACGGCCACAATGTAGACGGTCGTGAAATAACCGATCAATCCAGCCAACCCTTCTTTCTTCCAGCTCACTTTTTGATGATGCTGATTGAGCATTTGAATCTCCTCTATGAAATTTATCCCTCTCCCGCCCGGTTACCGAGTAACCCACAAACGTTCATTTTACTCGTAAAAGAACAATCTATCAACCTGATTTGTTCGCTTTTTGTAAAAAATGAGGTGTAGAACAACAGTTTGTGTTAACATGTAAAAGGATTATAATATAGTAGAAAGCGTTTTCTTTCTTTATATATAGATGAAAAGGGAAGGTGATTTTCATGAAATTTCGTTCAGTATTCGATATTATCGGTCCCGTCATGATTGGACCATCCAGTTCACACACCGCAGGGGCGGCCAGAATCGGCCGTGCAGCACGCCATTTATTTGGTAGGGAGCCAAAATATGCCCATATCCATTTGTATGGATCATTTGCGAAAACCTATAAAGGTCATGGCACAGATGTAGCCATCATTGGTGGATTGCTCGACTACGATACGTATGATGAACGAATCAGTCAATCACTCGTTACGGCGCGGAAAAATGGAATGAAGATAAGATTTCATGAAGAGGATGCTCATACCGATCATCCCAACACGGCAAGAGTTAAAATCGGTGATGATGATGGTGAGCTCGAGTTAGTCGGGATCTCCATCGGGGGAGGAAAAGCGGAAATTACGGAACTGAATGGTTTTGAACTTCGCTTATCTGGAAGTCACCCGGCGATTCTGCTTATTCACAATGATCGTTATGGAGCGATTGCCTCGGCTACGGCCATTTTAGCTAAAAATGAAATCAATATCGGACGCATGGAAGTGTCCCGTAAAGCACAAGGAGAACAAGCCTTGATGGTCATTGAAGTGGATCAGAACATTGATGATTCGATCCTTGATGAACTAGAACGAGCGGATCACATTACACAAGTAGCTAAGATATCAGATTAAATAAAGAAAGGAGAGCTCACATGTTTCGAAATGTAGCTGAACTCGTGGAATTAGCAGAAAGTGAAAATATACAAATCTCTGAAGTTATGATTCGTCAGGAGATGGAAGTGAAACAACTAACGAGGGAGCAAGTGTTCTCTCAAATGGAAAGAAATCTCGATGTTATGGAAAAAGCGATTGAAGATGGTTTGAAAGGTGTCAAATCTCACAGTGGATTGACTGGAGGAGATGCAGTCCTCATTCAAAACTATATGAAAAATCACACCCCGTTATCCGGAAACCTTCTTATGGATGCCGTTAGTAAAGCTGTCGCAACAAATGAAGTGAATGCGGCCATGGGGACCATCTGTGCTACACCTACCGCAGGAAGTGCCGGTTGTGTGCCGGGGACGCTTTTTGCTGTGAAAAATCAATTGAATCCGACGCGTGAACAAATGGTTCGTTACCTGTTTACTTCCGGGGCCTTCGGATTTGTGGTTGCTAATAATGCTTCTATTTCCGGTGCCGCAGGAGGCTGCCAGGCTGAAGTGGGATCAGCTGCAGGGATGGCGGCTGCTGCGATTGTAGAAATGGCCGGGGGTACGCCTTCACAATCTGCTGAAGCAATGGCGATTACTTTGAAAAATATGCTCGGCCTCATTTGTGATCCTGTTGCGGGTCTAGTAGAAGTCCCTTGTGTGAAAAGAAATGCCATGGGTTCATCCAACGCGGTTGTTGCTGCGGATATGGCTCTTGCAGGAGTGACGAGTCGAATTCCTTGTGATGAGGTTATTGATGCGATGTACAAAGTAGGGCAGCGCATGCCTTCAGCATTCAGGGAAACGGCTCAAGGTGGACTTGCTGCTACACCTACGGGGCGTGAATTAGAAGCCAAAGTGTACGGAATATCGTTGAAGAAAGAGTGAATGACGTGTTGCACCAATCGATCAGTGAAGTTAAAGGAGTAGGAGATAAACTACGATTACAATTAAATGAGCTTGGACTCTTTACAGTGGAAGATCTATTATTCTACTTTCCGCATCGCTATGATTCTTATGAAGTGAAGCCTCTTACCGAATTGACGCACAATGAGAAGGCGACCATCGAAGGTGAAATCGTCTCTGAACCTGCATTAAGTTTTTATGGCAGGAAGAAATCACGGCTGACTTTTACCCTTCAAGTCGATCAGTTTGCGGTAAAAGCTGTCATGTTCAATCGTGCTTTTGCAAAAAAACAATTGAATCAAGGGGACACGGTTACGGTGACAGGGAAGTGGGATCAACAGAGACTCCAAATAACGGTCAGCCAGTTTAAAAAAGGAGAGTCCAAAAGTCAGGAACCCATCCAGCCTGTGTACACGTTGAAAGAAGGGGTTAACCTCAACACATTGAGGAAAGTGATCAAAAACGCCCTTGATGATTATAGTGTGGATCTTCCTGACATTCTTCCTGAAGATCTGGCTCTTGCTTATAAACTTCCAGACCGCCCTTCAGCTTTGAATCAAATGCATTATCCGGAAACAAGGGTGATGCTTAAGCATGCAAAACGCCGTTTTATATACGAAGAGTTTCTTGTATTTCAATTAAAAATGCAGCTGTTAAGAAAGCATAACCGTGAATCGACATCAGGAATTGTTCAAACGTATGACAACGATCAGTTGACGGCATTTGTTCAATCGCTGCCATTCGAATTGACTTCTGCGCAGAAACGGTCTCTTGCAGAAATTTTAAACGACATGAAAAGTCCGCACAGAATGAATCGTCTCCTTCAAGGGGACGTCGGCTCAGGAAAGACAGCTGTTGCCGCGATTGCCCTTTACGCATCAATTACAGCTGGTCATCAGGGGGCTCTCATGGTTCCGACGGAAATTCTGGCAGAACAACATTACCATTCTTTGCAACAAATGTTTGAAGGGCGTGCGAAGGTAGCTTTACTGACCGGATCTATCAAAGGAAAGCGGAGACGAGAAATCCTGGAAGCCGTGGAGCAGAATGAAATCGATATCCTCGTTGGTACCCATGCGCTCATACAGGATGAGGTCGTCTTCAAAAACCTTGGATTTGTGATCGTCGATGAGCAGCACCGTTTTGGAGTAGAGCAGCGGCGGGCACTAAGAGATAAGGGTCTTTCTCCTGATGTCCTATTCATGACAGCAACGCCTATTCCAAGGACGCTTGCGATTACGGCATTCGGAGATATGGATGTTAGTGTGATTGACGAAATGCCTGCAGGACGGAAACCTGTGGATACGTATTGGGTCAAAGGAGAAATGACTAACCGTGTCTTGAGCTTTATACAGAAAGAGATTGACCAGGGGCACCAGGCCTACGTCATTTGTCCTTTGATCGAAGAATCGGACCAGCTTGATATTCAAAATGCCATTGACCTCTACGATCAGCTAAGCGCTGTTTTTGAGCCGTCTACATCCGTCGGATTGATGCATGGTCGTCTCCATAACGAAGAAAAAGAGAGCGTTATGCAGCAATTTGCAGCGAACGAGCTGAAGATCCTCGTCTCCACAACGGTCGTAGAGGTAGGCGTGAACGTACCGAATGCAACTGTCATGGTCATTTATGATGCACAAAGGTTCGGTCTTTCCCAGCTTCACCAGTTGAGAGGACGTGTAGGGCGTGGAGCCGATCAAAGTTACTGTATTCTTCTTGGTGATCCCAAAGGAGACGTAGGGAAAGAACGAATGAGAATTATGACCGAGACGAATGATGGCTTCGAATTATCTGAGCAGGATTTGAAGCTGCGTGGTCCCGGCGACTTTTTCGGCAAAAAGCAAAGCGGTCTTCCTGAATTCAAGGTCGGAGACATGGTCCACGATTACCGCGCACTCGAAACCGCAAGAAAAGATGCCGCTGAAATGATTATGGAAAATATGCTTGATAATGACGAACGATACAAAACTCTAAAAGAGCACGTTTATAGTGACCAACACCTTCTCGGTAATGTGTTGGACTAACTAACCAAACACTCGGCCAAAAAGCCGAGTGTTTTCCATTTCCGAAACGACCCCTTTCAAGTATAGCTCCCTTTTCTTGAAGACTCAGTTTCGAGACTTTAGTTTTATGAATGGTGCTGAGGGGGATTACTCGCTTTCCATGGGAGCGCAAGGAGCACATACCGCGCATCCTTAAAGGGAGCCTTGCCTATTTGAAATAATGAATGACAAATCCTGGCCATGGATACGGGGTCAGGGAAACGACGATTTGCGGTGTTTTGAATCCGTTCGTAGAAAAACACACACGTTTGTGTCTTCTTGAGCTTTTCATGCGGGCGTTTCCCAGACCCTGTTCTTTTACCATATTCGTGCAGTATCTATGGTTAAAACGACTATAACTACGTTGTTAATCAGGGCTTCATTATCGAACTCAGTGGGTTACTGTTATAGGGATTTCGAGAACCTCATATGGCAAAGGGGCGGAGGGGAATGGGGAGACTCCTGTGGGGAAAAGTGCTTGGTGAGACCCCACAGGACACAGTCAGAGGAGGCTCAAGAGAATAGAGGAAGTTCGATTAAGTTCGGCACGTCCTGTGCCAACATTGAACGACCCCACTTCGTGTGGGGCCCCGCGGAAAGAGAGCTATTCCCCGCAGTCCCATCCACTCAATAAAAGCCTCGAAATCAAGTCTTCCGCAATCCTGCCATATTGTTTAAGGAAGTGTTGTGTGTCACTTAATTGAGTGTCGAAATACTATGGAGATGAAAATAGGGAATCATAAGCAAATCCTTGCGTAATTGAACTTGGTATTATATATTACTATTAGTACCTAGTCATAAGGTGAAAAATTATGGCTAAATGAACGGTGGAATATGTATGAAGAAGTCTAAAAAAGTACGTCAGGAAGAATTGAAAACGAAAATAGACCATACCCCCTTCATTACAGACGAAGAACTAGCAAAAACATTCGGGGTCAGCATCCAGACGATAAGGCTGGATCGAATGGAACTCGGAATTCCGGAATTGCGGGAACGCATCAAGTCGGTCGCCACACAAGAATGGAATGAAACGGTGAAAGCTTTGCCGGTGGAAGAAATCATCGGGGAAGTGGTCGACCTGGAATTGGACGACCGTGCCATTTCGATCTTGGACATCCGCCCGGAACATGTCTTTTCCAGAAACCATATCGCTAGAGGGCACTACTTGTTTGCACAGGCCAACTCCCTGGCCGTCGCCTTAATCAATGATGAACTGGCACTTACTGCGCAGTCGGAGATTGCATTCACACGCCCGGTGAAACTTGGTGAACGTGTGGTGGCTAAGGCGACTGTCAAGGGGGACGATGAAAAAGGACGAACACTTGTGAATGTGCATAGTTACGTAGGTAACGAAGAAGTATTTGCGGGAACGTTTGAGATGTATCGTTCGAACCAACAGAAGGAGATGGATCGAGAATGAAGCTAGCCATTGATGCTATGGGCGGTGACAACGCTCCTGAAGCGATTGTGAAAGGGGCGGTACAGGCCGCAGACACAATTGACGGCTTGGAAATCACTCTTGTAGGTGATGAAGCTCAAATCAAGCCTTTTTTAACAGGACAGTCCAATGTGTCTATATTACATACAACAGAAGTCATTACAGCAGATGATGAACCGGTAAGGGCTGTTAGGAGAAAGAAGCAATCTTCTATGGTTCTGACAGCCACTGAAGTGAAGGAAGGACGTGCGGATGGTTGCATATCTGCCGGGAACACAGGGGCATTGATGAGTGCGGGATTGTTTGTCGTCGGTCGAATGAAAGGTGTGGACAGGCCAGCGCTCAGTCCGACACTTCCAACGTCAGACGGCAAAGGTTTTCTCATGCTGGATGTCGGAGCGAACGTGGATGCGAAGCCTGACCATTTGTTGCAATATGCAGTGATTGGGAGTATTTATGCTGAAAACGTGCGCAATATTAAACAGCCGAGGGTTGGTCTGTTGAATGTCGGTACGGAAGATGGCAAAGGAAGTGACTTGACCAAAAAGGCGTTTGACCTGATGAAAGAAGCTCCCATCAATTTTGTTGGAAACGTCGAGGCGCGTGACTTACTTGAAGGCGTAGCAGACGTAGTCGTGACTGATGGATTCACAGGTAATGTTACATTGAAGACGATCGAAGGAACGGCCATGACGATGTTTTCGATGATGAAGCAAACATTTATGAGTAACTTTAAAACTAAAATTGCTGCTGGGTTAGCAAAGAATGATCTGCGGAAGTTAAAAGCTCAGCTTGATTATAGCGAATATGGAGGAGCGGGTCTGTTTGGTTTGGCCGCACCTGTCATCAAAGCGCATGGTTCTTCTAATGATCGAGCTGTTTTAAATGCGATCCGACAGGCCTGCCACATGATTGAGCTTGATGTAACGAACACAATTTCCGCAACACTTTCTGAAATGCACAAAGAGGAGGATGAATCATGAAACGAATCGCATGTGTTTTTCCTGGGCAAGGGTCCCAGGAAGTAGGAATGGGGAAGGCGATGTATGAGGCTTATCCTGCTGTGAAACAATTGTTTGATGAAGCGGATGAAGCCCTTGGTTATTCGTTGACTCGTTTAATGTTCGAAGGGCCTTCTGAAGAATTGACGAAAACAGAAAATGCTCAACCGGCATTGCTTTTGAATAGTATAGCCATCCAGCGAGTACTCCAGCAAGAAGGGGTGGCTCCTGGTATGACGGCAGGTCACAGCCTTGGAGAATACAGTGCCTTGGTTGCAGCGGGAGCGCTGGAACCAATGGAAGCCGTTCAACTAGTTCATGTCCGTGGAAAGCTGATGGAAGAAGCTTACCCAACAGGTATGGGAACAATGGCGGCTGTACTTGGTCTATCACAAGAAGAAATTGAAGAAGTCTTGCGTGACTTTGATGGAGATCTAGCTGTGGATCTTGCGAATATCAATTGTCCAGGTCAAATTGTCATTTCTGGAACAAAAGAAGGCGTGGACAAAGCCTCTGAACAATTGTCAGAAGCGGGAGCGAAGCGGGTGCTTCCTCTCAATGTCAGTGGACCATTCCACTCCCGTCTCATGAAGTCAGCTAGTGATGATTTTGCTGATCATTTATCTGAAACGAAAATCCATGATGCGAACGTCCCTGTGTACGCGAACGTAACTGCTGCACCGGTGACAAATGCGGAAGAAATAGAGAAGCTTCTCATTGAACAACTCTACTCACCTGTAAGGTTCCAACAGATTCTTGAGGCATTCGTCGAAGAAGATGTCGATGCTATTGTAGAAGTGGGGCAAGGGAAAGTGTTGAGTGGTCTTGTTCGTAAAGTGAAACGTCGAATGAAAACGTTCAGTGTGCAGGATCCAGACTCACTGCAAGCGTTCATCGATTGGTATAAGGAGGAATCGTAATGTTACAAGACCAGGTGGCTCTTGTCACAGGGGCATCCCGCGGAATCGGAAAGGCTATTGCACTTGAACTTGCTCATCAAGGGGCGAAAGTGGCCGTCAATTATGCAGGAAGCGAAGATAAGGCAGAGGCTGTTGTTCAGGAAATCCATGAACTAGGCGGCGTGGCCATCAAAATACAGGCCAACGTATCCAATGATGAAGATGTCAAACGAATGGTGAAAACAGTCGTAGATGAATTCGGCCGTCTGGATATCCTTGTTAACAATGCAGGGATTACGAAAGACAATCTCTTAATGAGAATGAAAGAAGAAGAGTTTGATTCAGTGATCGATACGAACTTGAAAGGCGTTTTCCTTTGTACAAAAGGGGTGACACGTCAGATGATGAAGCAGAAGTATGGCCGAATCATCAACGTCGCTTCAATCGTAGGTGTTTCCGGAAACCCTGGACAAGCGAATTATGTTGCTGCTAAAGCCGGTGTGATCGGAATGACCAAATCGAACGCCAAAGAATTGGCAGCTAGAAACATCCAGGTGAACGCCGTAGCACCGGGCTACATCGCAACAGATATGACAGATGCCCTTACAGACGAGCAACGTGAGCAAATGCTGGCCATGATTCCGCTGAAGCGTTTAGGTGAAGGGGAAGATGTGGCACGTGTTGTCCGATTCCTCGCTTCTAAAGATGCAGCGTACATGACAGGTCAAACACTGCATGTCGATGGCGGCATGGTCATGTAAAAGCGTGGGTCTTATTAAGCGCCCATTTATTTTAAACAAAGAGATTGTGATTCCTTCTGAAAGTCGGGGTAAAACAACCTCTTGCGCTTTTGGGCACACATTACTATAATTACTGAAGGGAGGTGAGGTTCCAATGGCAGAAACATTTGATCGTGTAAAACAAATCATCGTCGATCGTCTTGATGTTGATGAGTCTAAAGTGACTATGGAAGCTTCCTTCAAAGAAGATCTAGAAGCAGACTCTCTTGATGTCGTTGAGCTTGTAATGGAGCTTGAAGACGAGTTTGATATGGAAATTTCTGATGAAGAAGCTGAAAAAATCAATACAGTAGGCGACGCTGTGAATTACATAAGCAGCCAGTCGTAATAGGATCGCTGTCCGTTATTCGGGCAGCCTTTCCTATATTTTTCAAGAAATTCATAGCAAAGGACAAGGTGATTTATGGATGATTTTTCCAGTTTCCAGAAAAAGATAAATTTACATTTCAATGATATCTCGTTACTGGAACAGGCTTTTACACATTCATCATATGTGAATGAGCATCGGAAAACCGATCGGGAGGATAATGAACGGCTGGAATTCTTGGGAGATGCCGTTCTTGAACTAGGAGTCTCTCAGTATTTGTACCGGGAGTTCCCGGATATGGCTGAAGGAGAGCTTACTAAGTTCAGAGCCTCGATTGTGTGTGAAGTCTCATTGGTAGAATTTGCAAATGAGCTGAATTTCCAAGACCTGATTTTACTTGGTAAAGGAGAAGAGTTGACAGGAGGGCGCAATCGACCAGCATTGCTTGCTGATGTCTTTGAAGCGTTCATCGGAGCTCTTTATTTAGACCAGGGTTACGATGCAGTCATACAGTTCTTAAGAACGTATGTGTATCCAAAAGTGAAAAAAGGTGCTTTTTCTCATGCGATGGATTTCAAAAGTCAGCTACAAGAATTTATTCAACGGGATAAAAACAGTAAAATCGAATATGAAATCGTTGAAGAGAGAGGACCTGCACACAGCCGGGAGTTTATCGCTCACGTACTGATCCAGGATGACATCGGTGGGATTGGTGTAGGCCGTACGAAGAAAGAAGCGGAACAAAAAGCGGCTCAGCAAGCATTGGAAAATCAAGGAGCCCATTTATAATCCGTCTTTAAAAGTGATCAAAAAGAGACCGTTTTTCGGAGAGAACCTTCGAAAAACGGTCTTTTTTTAGTGGCGGTTGGTTATTTTCTGTATTGACCAAGTTCCTGCACAAATGCCTGGATTTCAGAAACACTCAATTGCCCTTTCATTTCAATAATATCGTGAAGGGATTTGATTTCTTCGTATTTATTGAGATCGTAATCCTCTGGGTCCATAAGGGAACGGTTCACGACCTGCAGTTTTTCTGCCATGTCATTGATGATGACTTCTAGGTTTTCTTGGTTCGGTTCTTGTAAACTCAAAAATGAATCCTCCTTCAAGGCTCGTTTTCTAGGCTATTACATATGATAAAGGACTTTGCCGAATTTTGAAACCCTTCATTAATATTATAACTTATTAAAGTAAATGGCAGGATTCTTGAAGACTTGATTTCGAGATGTTTGTGCGAGTTTAGGGGCTGCGGGAAAAGGTTCGCTTTCCGTGGGCGAGTGATGAGCCTCCTCGAGCTAACGCTCTGCGGGGTCTCATCTACCACGCACTTCCCACAGGAGTCTCACCGTTTCCCTCCGCCCCTTTACCAAATGAGGTTCTCGAAATCCCTCTTATAGTAACCTGCCTAGTTTTGTGGTGAAATCCTGCTTAATCTGCGTCGATATAGGATTCTTAACCATAAATGCTCCTATTACAGGAAGGTAGTTTCGAGAATCTCTTCCGGCAAGTGGGCGGAGGGGAATGGCGAGACTCCTGCGGAAAAAAAGTGCATGGTGAGACCCCACAGGACGAAGTCCGAGGAGGCTCACCGCGCTCCCGCGGAAAGCGAGCTATTCCCCGCAGCCCCTTCCACTCACCAAGAGTCTCGAAACTGAGCCTTCCACAATAGGGAGCTTATGTTGAATAATGAGATTTTACTAGGTGTAATAAAAGTAGCTTTCGGTTCCTACCGTAGGGCCGTTCTTTATGATAAAATATATAAGTTGAGTGAATGAAAGATTTGTGAAAATACAGGAGGATGAATATGTTCCTCAAACAATTAGATACGATAGGTTTTAAATCATTTGCCGAACGAGTGACCGTCGATTTCGTTTCTGGAGTCACATCTGTCGTCGGACCGAATGGTAGTGGAAAAAGTAATATAACGGATGCGATTCGATGGGTATTAGGCGAACAGTCAGCCCGTTCGCTCCGCGGTAGTAAAATGGAAGACATCATCTTTGCTGGTAGTGAAACTAGAGCTCCATTGAATATGGCAGAAGTGACTTTGACCCTTGATAATACGGATCAGGCACTGCCTTTGGATTACCAGGAAGTGAGTGTGACGAGACGCGTTTACCGCTCCGGTGAAAGTGAGTTCTATATAAATAATCAGACATGCCGTTTGAAAGATATTGTCGATCTATTCATGGATTCCGGGCTTGGCAGGGAAGCTTTCTCTATTATCAGCCAAGGAAAAGTGGAAGAGATTCTTAGTTCCAAAGCAGAAGACCGCCGTTCCATTTTTGAAGAAGCGGCAGGAGTTCTGAAGTACAAACAGCGAAAGAAAAAAGCAGAATATAAGTTGTCGGAAACACAAGAAAATCTGAACCGTGTGGAAGATATCATATGGGAGATTGATGGTCAGCTTGAACCGTTAAAAGAACAAGCGGCTGTCGCGAAAGATTACTTAGAGAAAAAAGACGAGCTGAAGAATGTTGAAATCTCTTTATTGATCACTCAAATACAGCAGGTTCACGGAGAATGGGAAAGAATTCTCAAAGAACTGGAAGAAGTCAGAGGCCAGGAAAACGAGTTGAGTGAAAAAATCGAGGCGAATGAAGCTTCACTAAAAGATCAAAGGGATCATGTGGAAAGCCTCGATGCTTCTATAGAAAACATGCAGGCGAAGTTGCTTGAACTAACGAGAGACCTCGAAAATCTTGAGGGGAAAAAGCAACTAATGAAAGAGCGTCATAAGCATTTTGAAGAAAACAAATCCAAATTGGAAGAGGCCTATGAGGATCTCTCTGACAAACTGGTGAATTTAAAGGCGATTGCCGAAGAAGAAGCTAAAAAGTTAAAACAGATCAAAGAAAAAAGAGAAAATACGAAGCAAGAGTTAAATCAAACGACCCAAGCGTTAAAACAGGATCTCCATCTAATAGAAGATGAGATTGAAGACTTGAAGAGTGAATATATCGAATTGCTGAATAAGCAGGCAGCCAAACGAAACGAGAAACAACTCTTAGAAAAACAGCTGGACCAAATTCACTCCAAAAAAGGAAGTCAGATCGATAAATTCAAAGATCTCAGAAGTGAACGCGCAAAGCTTGAAGAAAAGTTGACTTCCATGACAGCCGAGTTGGAAACCCTGACCACACAGCGGGAAGAGCTAGAATCTCAAGTCCAAGAGTTGAACGAGAGATACGAAAAGAATAAACAGACGTATCAGGAATGGCAGGAGAAGCTTTATAAGGGCTATCAATATTTGGAAAATATGCGATCTAAGAAGGAAATGCTTGAAGAGATGAAAGAAGACTTCTCAGGTTATTTCCACGGCGTCCGTGAAGTTTTAAAGGCTTCTCAAAAAGGCCAGCTGCAGGGGATTCATGGAGCTGTGCTCGAACTGATTGATATTCCATCCCATCTTTTGACAGCGATTGAGACAGCGCTTGGTGCGCAGGCCCAACATATTGTCGTGGAGGACGAACAAACCGGAAGACAGGCGATCCACTGGTTGAAAACGAACAATAAAGGAAGAGCTACATTCCTGCCTCTGACCTCCATTCAGCCTCGTTCTGTCCATGGCGCTGCATCGCTTTCACAACAAGCAGGGTATGTAGGAGTTGCTGCCGATCTTATCCAATATGATACAGCTCATTCAAAAGCGATCCAGCACCTCCTTGGTCATATCGTCATTGCCGAAGGGTTAGAGGATGCAAACCAAATAGCTCGCGTATTGAATCGAAAGTACCGGGTTGTGACGCTTGATGGAGATGTTGTCAATCCTGGTGGTTCCATGTCAGGAGGGGCGAAAAAACAATCCAAACAATCCTTGTTCACAAGAGAAAAGGAATTGCAGGAACTTAGTGAGAAAATCGTCGCTTATGATGCAAAGGCGTTGGATGTTGAGAGTAAAGTGAAAAAGTTGAAGACGACCTTAGCAGAGCAAGAAGAGGAAAAAGAACAGTGGAATGTGAAACTTTCTGAATTAAAGAAAGAAGAGTATGAAAAGCAGTCCGATCAAAGGGAAATGCAGCTGAAACTCGACCATTTGAATGATCAACTTCAATTGTTCGATCAAGATCAGGCCCAGTACGATCACGACTCTCATCACGCTGATCAGCAGTTGACCGACCTTGACGAAACCTTACGGACTTTAGAAGAACAACTGGTATCGATTAATACAAAGATCGAAGAGTTGACGACAACAAAAGAACGTCAGAAAGAAGACGAGGCTAACTTGCAGGAACGCAGGCAGAAGCTTCAAATACAACTAGCCGAACAAGAATCAGCGGTAAACAACCAAAAAGAAAAAGCGGATCGTTATCAGCAGGAGAAAGATTTGATACAGCAGGAATTACGAGGCAATCGTGTCTCTTATCAACAACTGATGGAGGTCAAGGATTCCAATCAGACTGAAGATGAGATTCAGGCTCAAATTGAAAGCACGAGAACAGACAAGGAAGAAACGACTTCGTCCATCGAGATGAAGAGAAAAGAGCGTCAGAAGCTTGCTGCAGACATTCAGCAGGCTGAAGCGATGCTGAAGGAATTGAAGCGGAGACATCAAAACTTTATTCAAGACTTGCAGCAAAAGGAAGTCAAAGCCAACCGGCTGGACGTAGAGCTTGAGAATATGCTTCAATACTTGCAGGAAGAGTATGTGATGACGTTTGAGAAAGCGAAGAGGGACTACCCAGGTGTTGACGATATTGATGAAGCATCAACTAAGGTCAAGCTGATCAAACGGGCCATCGAAGAGCTTGGAACCGTGAATTTAGGAGCCATCGATGAGTATGACCGTATTAAAGAACGCTATGAATTCTTGAAGGGACAGCAAGATGATTTACTTGAAGCAAAACAGACCCTTCACACGGTTATCAATGAAATGGATGGTGAAATGAAGCGGAAGTTTGAAGACACCTTTACAAAAATCCGTGCGGAATTCGGTGAAGTCTTTCGTACTCTGTTCGGTGGAGGACGTGCCGATCTGCAACTGACTGACCCTAACGACATGTTAGAAACAGGGGTCGATATTGTGGCCCAGCCCCCGGGTAAGAAACTGCAAAATATGAGTTTGTTATCGGGCGGAGAACGTGCTCTGACGGCTATCGCTCTGTTATTCTCAATTCTACGCGTCCGTCCTGTGCCCTTCTGTGTCCTTGACGAGGTGGAAGCGGCATTGGATGAAGCGAACGTGGATCGTTTTGCTAAATTTTTGAAAGAATTCAGTGAGAAGACACAATTCATTGTCATCACCCACAGAAAAGGGACGATGGAAGAATCGGATGTTCTTTATGGGGTGACCATGCAAGAGTCAGGCGTATCTAAACTCGTATCCGTCAGACTAGAAGAAACACCGGAATTACTGGAAGCATAGGAAGGATGAGTCGATGAGTTTTTTTAAGAAACTGAAAGAAAAATTCGTAAAAGGTCCTGAGTCGGAAGAAGAAAAAGAGGAACAGCAGGTCCATGAAACAGAGGATTCCGATGACCAGGAACATCCTCTGGCGGATGTAGACCCCGCAGACACCCATGAGCAGGACGTTACAGACCTTCAGGGAAAAACAGAAACACCTGAAACCGAGGCCCCTGCAGAGGATGGGGAAGAATACGCAGCAGAAGCAGATGAAGAAGAGCCAGTCGAATCAACGCTGGATGAAAAAGACGAGCAGGGCGTTGAAGAATCATTGCCAGAAGATGATGCTGCAGAGAGCCTGGAAGAGGATGAAAAAGCTTCGATTGCTTCCAAGTTTAAAATGGGACTGGCTAAAACAAGAAATTCATTCTCGACTAAAATTAATGATCTCGTCGCACGTTACCGTACCGTTGATGAAGATTTCTTTGAAGAACTTGAGGAAGTGTTGATTTCTGCAGATGTCGGGGTTACGACCGTCATGGAAATGATTGAAGAGCTTGAGATGGAAGTGAAGCGTAGGAACGTTCAGGACCCTCAAAAAGTGAAGGAAATCATTTCTGAAAAGCTGGTTGAAATCTACTATGGTGATGATCGCGCTGAAGAAATTGAAGGGTTGAATGAAAACCCGGACGGCTTGACGATTTATCTGTTTGTCGGTGTGAATGGGGTAGGAAAAACAACGACCATCGGCAAACTTGCCCACCGACTGAAAAGTGAAGGGAAGAACGTGACACTTGCTGCAGGAGATACATTCCGTGCAGGTGCCATTGAGCAACTCGAAGAGTGGGGCAAACGTGTAGGAGTGAATGTCACGAAGCATAGTGAAGGCAGCGACCCAGCTGCTGTCATTTACGATGGTATCCAGTCTGCAAAATCGAAGAATGCCGATGTCCTCATTTGCGATACTGCCGGCCGTCTGCAAAATAAAGTGAACTTGATGAATGAACTTTCCAAGGTAAAACGCGTCATTGAGCGTGAAGTTCCTGGAGCTCCTCATGAAGTACTGCTTGTACTCGATGCTACGACAGGGCAAAATGCCATGAGCCAGGCGAAAACTTTCTCCGAAGCGACGGATGTATCCGGCATTGTCCTATCGAAATTGGATGGAACAGCGAAGGGCGGAATTGTTCTTGCGATTCGAAATGAGTTGGAAATCCCCGTTAAACTCGTGGGCCTTGGAGAAAGAGTGACCGACCTTGAAACATTTGATGCTCATGCCTTCGTTTATGGACTGTTTGCAGATATGATCGAAGAATATGATGAAGAAGAAGAACTATCCTAAGCCTTGACATGAAGGTACATGTTCCTTTAGTATTTATGTGTAAAGGCATTTCACTTAACAAGGAGTGCTTCAAGCATGCTTGAAAAAACGACACGGATTAATTATCTTTTTGATTTCTATCAATCGTTGTTGACTCCTAAACAGAGAAACTATATGGAGTTGTATTATCTCGAAGATTACTCTCTTGGTGAAATATCAGAAACCTTTGATGTCTCACGTCAAGCGGTGTATGATAATATTCGCCGAACAGAGACGATGCTTGAAGAATATGAAAAAAAGCTTCATCTATATGAGAAGTTTGAAAAACGGCAGAAAGTGATCAAAGAAATGGAAGCTCAGTTTAAAAAAGACGAGCTTCCAGCCCCTTATGAATCATGGCTGCACGAATTACAAGAATTAGAATAGGAGGGGATCTTCGATGGCATTTGAGGGTTTATCCGACCGTTTGCAGGAAACGATCAAGAAAATCAAAGGCAAAGGGAAGGTAAACGAACAAGACGTAAAAGAGATGACCAGGGAGGTCCGTCTCGCCCTCCTCGAGGCCGATGTAAACTTTAAAGTCGTTAAAGATTTTGTGAAGCGTGTACGTGAACGCGCCGTCGGTCAGGAGGTCATGGAAAGCCTGACCCCTGGACAGCAAGTCATCAAAGTTGTTAAAGAAGAGCTCACAGAATTGATGGGTGGCGACGAAAGTAAAATCGCTGTTGCCAAGCGTCCTCCAACGGTCATCATGATGGTCGGTCTGCAGGGTGCAGGTAAAACGACGACAACCGGGAAGCTTGCGAACCTGTTGCGTAAAAGCTACAACAGGAAGCCGTTACTCGTAGGAGCCGACGTTTACCGACCAGCTGCCATCCAGCAATTACAGACAATCGGAAAACAGCTGGATATGCCTGTCCATGAGGAAGGCACCGAAGCAAACCCTGTCGACATCGCCAAAAATGCGATAACCAAAGCCAAAGAGGAGCACCACGATTATGTGCTCATCGATACCGCTGGTCGTTTGCATATTGATGGTGATTTGATGGGTGAACTGCAAGAAATCAAGGAAGCTGTCAATCCTGATGAAATTTTCCTTGTAGTCGATGCCATGACAGGTCAGGATGCTGTGAATGTTGCAGAAAGCTTCGATGAGCAGCTCGACGTCACCGGTGTGCTGCTCACGAAACTTGATGGAGACACCCGTGGTGGTGCCGCGTTATCCATCAAAGCCGTGACAGGTAAACCGATCAAATTCGCGGGTATGGGGGAGAAGCTTGACCAGCTTGAGACCTTCCACCCTGAGCGTATGGCGTCAAGGATCCTTGGAATGGGCGACATGCTTACATTAATTGAAAAAGCACAAACCCAAGTCGATGAAAAGCAAGCGAAAGAGCTGGAGTCGAAAATGCGTAATGCGTCCTTTACATTTGAGGACTTCCTTGAGCAGATGGAGCAAGTGAAGAACATGGGACCACTGGATGAAATTTTAAATATGATTCCTGGTGCGAACAAAATGAAAGGTCTTCAGAACGTGTCGTTCGACGACAAGCAGATCGTTCATGTTGAAGCCATCATCCAATCGATGACTAAAAATGAACGACAGGACCCTTCTGTGATGAATGCAAGCCGTAAAAAGCGGATTGCCAAAGGGTCCGGGACGTCTGTGTCAGAGGTCAACAGACTGTTGAAACAGTTTGAAGAAATGAAGAAAATGATGAAACAAATGAGCAATACAAAAGGGAAAAAAGGCAAAGGAATGAAATTTCCTTTTATGTAATGGAAAAAACCTTTACACACCCTTGAAGTTCTGCTAAAATCTAAATCTGTGTGAAACATTAAAGAAATTTGGAGGTTGTTAAAAATGGCAGTAAAAATTCGCCTAAAACGTATGGGATCTAAACGTAACCCATTTTATCGTGTAGTAGTTGCTGATTCTCGTTCTCCTCGTGATGGACGTATCATCGAGCAAATCGGAACATATAACCCAGTTGCTAACCCTGTAGAGGTTAAACTTGATGCTGAGAAAGCAATCGACTGGATGTCAAACGGCGCGAAGCCAAGTGACACGGTTCGTAACCTATTCTCTAACGAAGGCATCATGAAGCAGTTCCACGATAAGAAAAACCAATAAATCATAAAGTAGTGGTGATCCCATGAAAACCTTGATCGAAACGATCGTAACTCCGCTTGTCGATCATCCTGATGACATCGTGGTGGATGAGAAAGAGGAAAATCATAAAGTGGTTTATCATCTTACGGTCCACCCGGATGATGTAGGGAAAGTAATCGGTAAGAACGGGCGGATTGCGAAAGCGATTCGGACTGTCGTCTATGCGGCAGGTTCAGATTCTGAAAAACGAATCTATTTGGATATCATGTAAGAGAACTAATTTTATTGGTGTAAGAAGGGAGAAGGGAAACCTTTTCCCTTTTTTACTATTCTCATGGAATGGCAGAGGGGCGGGCGAAAGATGCAGATCATCCGAACAGTACCTGTCAAACAGATTTTGACAGAGACGAGTCGTGCGCAAATTAAGGAAAAGTTCGACGAAAGATATCAACGTCTGGACCGTGAATGCAGGCAGCTTTCATTTGAACAGAAAAAATTAGAACGCAAGCCCGGGGTGTCAAGACAGGAAGTGGAGCGCCGTTTTTCAAAGGAAATCGGACGAAGAAAAGATCAACTGAAGTGGCTTGAATATCAGCGCAAACAATTGGATATCCTGCCTGATGGAAGTGAGCTTGAAACAGACGAAGTACAGGCACTGATTGAAGTTAAAGAAGGCGATCAATGGGAAGAGGTCATCCAGGATCGTCAAATCGTCGTGGAAGACGGAAAAGTCATACGAGCGAGGTAATTGCACTCATGGAAAAACAGTTATTCAATGTTGGAAAAATAATAAACACACATGGCATCAAAGGAGAAGTCAAAGTTCATCGCGTCACAGATTTTGATGAACGATTCGAACCAGGTCAGCTTTTGTATTGGGTAAGTGATAACAACGAGCCGAAACCACTGGTAATTCGAACACACCGGGTTCATAAAGGTTTCGAACTTGTAAGCTTCGAGGATCATCCTACGATTAATGATGTCGAAGGCTACAAGAATGGAAAGCTGATGGTATCAGAAGACGATCAAGTAGAGCTTGATGACCATGAATTCTACTTTTATGAAATCATCGGGTGTACCGTATTTTTAGAGTCAGGTGAAGAACTAGGAGAAATTAAAGAAATTCTTACCCCTGGCGCGAATGACGTTTGGGTTGTGAAGCGGAAGAATCAGCCGGATGTTCTCATTCCGTATATCGAACCTGTCGTTAAAGAAGTGGATACGGAGTCGAAAACAATCATCATCGATCCAATAGAGGGGCTGCTAGACTAATGCATATCGATATTTTGACACTTTTTCCCGAAATGTTTGATGGTGTATTGCAGAATTCCATCATGAAGCGTGCTCAGGAACAAGGCGCCTTTTCACATCAATATGTGAATTTCCGTGATTACACTGAAAATAAACACAACAAAGTCGATGATTACCCTTACGGGGGAGGAGCGGGTCTTGTTCTATCCCCACAACCCATTTTTGATAGCATTCAGTCCATCAAAGATTCTGCGGAAAAACCTCCACGTGTTGTGCTGCTTTGCCCGCAGGGAGAACCCTACTCCCAGCAAAAAGCGGAAGAACTTTCAGAAGAGGATCATCTGGTCTTCATTTGTGGCCATTACGAGGGATATGATGAAAGAATCAGGCAGGAATTGGTGACCGATGAAATATCCATCGGTGATTATGTCCTTACTGGTGGAGAGCTGGGTGCGATGGTCGTCATCGATTCTGTTGTTCGACTTCTACCAGGAGTTCTAGGAAATGAACAGTCAGCTCCTATGGACTCATTCTCAAGCGGCTTGCTTGAACATCCGCATTATACGAGACCAGCCGATTTTCGAGGTCATAAAGTGCCGGATGTCCTTCTATCAGGAAACCATGCCAAAATCGATGAATGGCGTCATTACCAGTCATTGAAACGTACATTCGAAAGAAGGCCGGATTTGCTTGAGGGAAGGGAATTATCTGCTAAAGAACAATCGTGGTTGGATAAGTGGAAAAATAGCTGAGTGCTGTTGATGTTTGTCTCTAGATATGGTATATTAAATTTTGTGCTTAAACGTACGGTTTAAGTGGAAAACGATGTTCCGCTGCCTCTTAGAAGACAAGAGCATTAGTTAAAAAGGAGTGAAAATCATGCAACAATTGATTCATGACATTACAAAAGAACAACTTCGTACGGATCACCCAGATTTCCGTCCTGGTGATACTGTAAAAGTACACGTGAAAGTTGTCGAAGGCACACGTGAACGTATCCAGGTATTCGAAGGTGTTGTCATCAAACGTCAGAACGGCGGAATCAGCGAAACATTCACTGTACGTAAGATTACTTACGGTACAGGTGTTGAGCGTACATTCCCAGTTCATTCTCCACGTATCGCTAAGATTGAGCGTACTCGTCGTGGTAAAGTACGTCGTGCGAAACTTTACTACTTGCGTAACCTACGCGGTAAAGCTGCACGTATTAAAGAAATTATCTAATTTCAGTAAAAAGGAGCTTGCGATGCCAAGCTCCTTTTTTCTACTTAGATTTAGCTCTTTAGCACGCTTGAGTTGATCTATATAGGCATGTTATTAAAAAGTATATGGCAGGATTCTTGAAGACTCAGTTTCGAGATGTTTTTTGAGTGGATGGGGCTGCGGGGAATGACTCGCTTTCCGCGGGAGCGCGGTGAGCCTCCTCGAGCTTCGCTCTGTGGGGTCTCACCAAGCACTTTTTTCCCGCAGGAGTCTCCCCATCCCCCACCGCCCCTTTGCCATGGAAGATTCTCGAAACCACTTCTGGAAAAATCAGCTTGTATGATTGAGGGAAGTGGATAATATAACCCCCTCCACAGCGGGCATTCACAACGTAAAAGCTTGATACAGAGCGCTTTATGCATGCTTAGGAGAGAAGAGTGGGAGAAACTCATTCTCGGTATAGGGGTTCGTTTCTCCCTTACATGGAATGGGGTTGTTGGGAAGCTGCGAGACTCCCGTGGGAGAAGGAGATAGGCGAGATCCCGCAGGACGCAGTCCGAGGAAGCTCGGCGCTCCCCCACAGGAAAGTGTTCAAATGCGGAATCGCCCTGGTAGACACGACTGGCATAAGCAGAACAGCAACGGAATGTGTTTTTCATTCCTTTGCTGTTCTGCTTATGACGCGAGTGTCTGGGCGATGGAGCTAGACGAGTAGCTTCCCAACCACCCCTTACGCTCCACCAGGCAAACGAACTCCGGTTATCTCGAAACTGAGTCTTTCACTAAAGGGAGCTTTACGGAATAGAGGCTGGGGTTAAGAATTTCATGATATGATTTGTAAGACACAGGTAAAATGTAAAACAAGTGAGCCGTTCAGCAGCAATTACACCATATGTTATGGAATGGTTGTATCTACAGCCGGTTATAGTATGGTTTTGCCGCTCCAGACTCCTTCATACAAGGAAGAGGGGATAATGATGAAACAACAATGGTTGGACTGGTTGAAAGCTTTTCTTATCGCCGGCGTATTGGCTGTGATCGTAAGAGTGTTTTTGTTTGCGCCGGTCGTAGTCGAAGGCCCTTCCATGTTGACCACCTTACATAGCGGGGATCATTTAATTGTAAGTAAGCTCAATTATAAAATTGGATCGCCGGATCGTTTTGATGTTGTTGTATTTCATGCAACAGAACGTAAAGACTATATCAAACGGGTGATTGGCCTCCCTGGTGATCACATTGCCTATGAAGATGATCAACTCTATGTGAATGGAGAACCCGTGGACGAGCCATTTCTTAATGAACGGAAACAGCAATTAAGCGGCAGTCGGCCCCTGACTGATGACTTCACGATGGAGAATTTACCAGGCGAATATGAAGAGGTGCCTGAGGGCCATTTGTTCGTACTTGGTGATAACCGTAACAACTCGACAGACAGCCGGATGCTTGGTGTGATTGATCAAGACCAGATGGTAGGGGAAGCGGTTGTTTCCTACTGGCCATTAAATCGCATCCAGCTTGTCAATTAGGAGGATCTACATGACCATTCAATGGTTTCCAGGCCACATGGCCAAAGCAAAAAGGGAAGTTGCAGAGAAGCTTAAACTCGTGGATTTCGTCATCGAACTTGTGGATGCACGTGCACCACTTTCTTCTCAAAACCCTATGCTGCATAACACATTACAAGAAAAGCCCAAAATGATGGTGCTGATGAAAAAAGATCTCGCTGATACAAAAATTACCAGTGAGTGGATTGAACACTTTAAAGAAAAAGGAATCCCAGCCGTTGCGATTGAAGCTAATCAAAAACAGGATGTGCAAAAAGTTGTCCAGCAAGCGAAAGAGTTAGGGAAAGAAAAAATGGACAAGCTCAAAGCGAAAGGTATTCGTCCCAGAGCTTCACGGGCAATGATCATAGGCATTCCTAATGTAGGTAAATCTACGTTAATAAATAGACTGGCCAACAAGAAAATGGCTAAAACAGGAGATAAACCTGGTGTCACAACGAAGCAACAATGGATCAAAGTGAAGAAAGAATTCGAATTGCTTGATACTCCTGGAATTCTATGGCCTAAATTCGAAGAAGAGGAAGTTGGCTATCGCCTAGCTGCGATCGGCACGATTAAAGATCAAATCCTTCCTAAAGAAGATGTAGCTGCTTATGCCCTTCATTTCCTGCATCAATTCTACCCAGATCGCCTTGAAGAGAGATTTGGTCTTGAGAAAGTGGATGACATGATGGAGGCTTTTGAGTCCATCGGTAAAAAGCGTGGTTGTCTTGAAAGTGGAGGCCGCATTAATTTCGAAAAAGTCTCTGACATTATCTTGCAAGACTTACGGACAGGAAAGCTCGGAATGATTACCCTTGAACGTCCTGATTCATAAACCAAAGCGCAAAGAGGCCCTAGCCCCTTGCGCTTTCTTTATGAGGTTATTTCTGAAATGTAACTGCAGATCATCATAACGGGGGCATGTATGTGTCAGAAACAACAGACTGTTCTCAGCCCCTCATCTATACAATGGAAACACCTTTCAGATAAAAAAAGTTATAGATAGATAAAACCATTAAACATTTGATTTTATAATGATGAAAAACGTCCGATATGATAAGAAATGGAGGGTTTAACTTTTATGACCCAATTGACTGTATCACAGGTTAAAGAAAGACTGAATGACGAGAAATTGACCGCTCATGAGTTAGCTGTGTTTAAAGAGGATTCGAGGAAAGGTGTGCAACAACTCATGAAGCGCTATGATAAGGAGATCCAGCAAAAGCAAGAGCTGAAAAAGCAGTATGAGATGATGATGACGTTTGAAGAAAATCTCTTCCACCGTGGTTTTACCCAAGTAGCAGGAATCGACGAAGCAGGGCGAGGGCCGATTGCCGGTCCAGTCGTTGCAGGTGCTGTCGTTTTACCACGTGATTATTACTTAGAAGGCCTGAATGATTCGAAGAAACTTTCTTTAAAAAGTCGTGAGGCCTACTTTGGTCGGATCAAGGCAGATGCTGATTGGGGTGTAGGAATTGTCACAAATGAAGAGATCGATCAAATCAACATTTATCAAGCAACAAAACTTGCCATGAAGAGAGCCGTCGAAGGTCTTTCCGGCCAACCAGAACATTTACTGATTGATGCGATGGAATTGGACGCGATTCCAACTTCCCAAACAAAACTTATTAAAGGGGATGAGAGAAGTGTTTCGATCGCTGCTGCGAGTGTCATTGCCAAAGTGACAAGGGACCGAATGATGGCTGAACTAGATGAACAGTATCCGATGTATGAATTCCGCAGCAATCAGGGATATGGAACAAAGCCACACGTAGAAGCATTAAAAACTCACGGGCCTTCCCCGGTTCATAGAAAAACATTTGCTCCTGTGAAAGATTTGCTATAAGAAAGGGATGGAATAAAAATGGACCATTTGATCAACAGTCTTACACGTCTATCAACACATGCAGCCCTGCCTGTTGAACCCAAATCAGGCCAACTGGTAAAAGGGGAAGTTATTCAATCCCTACAAGATAACAAAGTTGTGGTGAATATGGGTAAGAAAAGTGTGGAAGCCATAGTAAATCAACCGTTGATCAAAGGTTCATCTTACTTATTCCAAGTAGAACAAGTTGAACCTGCTCTCGTATTACGGACTGTATCGCTTTCTGAAGCGCAGCCAGACCAATTGGATCTCGTGTCGCTTTTAAAGCAGATAGGAGTAAAGGAAAACAAAGACAACCTCTCATTGATGAAGGCGATTGTTGATTTGAAGGTGCCATTACATAAAAAAGATTTAGCACAAGCGTTCAAATTGATTCAGTCGTCTGCTATGTTTGGACCATAGATTTAATTTTCTCATCAGAAGCAGAAAGTGATTTCTTTCCCAATTGTTGCTCAACATCTGACAAAACTTGAGAATATTCTTCCGTATATTTCGCTGAAAGTGCCGAATACACGGAAGATTGAATGGGCATTTTCCTGCTTATCATATGTAGCAATAAATCGCGTGCGAGTGGTTGATTTTGCGAGCAGAACAAATTCCAAAATCTGAAAGTGTGACTCTTAACAAATTAAAATACGAGTTAATGAATGGATCTAGCTCTACTTTTGAGCTATTGAAGAAAGCGGGAATTATAGATGCTAAGCATACCTTATCATCGTTCCAGCAAAAGTGGTCTCATCAGAATCCCGGCATGGATCGTTTACCTTTCATTAAAGAACGAGTAGCTAGTTCTTTACAACAGCTGTTACAAAATCAACTTCCGTTATCTCCATCAGAAAATCAAACGATCAAACAGTGGGTACATACATCAGGAAAACTCCTTTCTGTCTGGGCTCAACAACCTTCGAATACTGATTTCCACATGGTGTCTCAACAAACACGCAGACAATGGACTGAGACTTTTAGAAACGTAGTGGCCCAAAATGTAATGAGACGTTTAACGCCACACTTACAGGAATCTACAAAGTTATTTATTGATAAAGCCGTCACTCTTTTAGGCCATGATAGGGGTGAAAGAAATTCTTTTTCAAGAACTGAATTCAGGTCTTTTCTGTCTGATATGCAAAATTTGATAGGCAAGCAGGTTTCAATTGACCAACAAAAGCTCCTCGTACATTCGCTGCAGTCATTGAGTCAAAACACCACGCTCTCTGACAAAGATAGGATGTGGCTCCAAATGAAAGCGATGATGAGTCGAATAGGATTCAATGATGAACATGTCCTTGCCAAAGCCTTTCAACAGACAGAGGCACCTGTACAGACAGAAAGTTCATTAAAAACGTTGCTATTAAAAGGGTTAAATGAAGGTTCAGAAGTAAAAGCAGAAACGGCAAATCGGCTGATAAACCTGATTAACGGGACACAACTCGCTTCGTACTCGGATAACCCCCAAACCCTGCAAATAACACTTCAATTTCCTGGTGATTTCATTGGAGCTTTGAAGGATGTACATATGAACATGGAAGGGCGAAAAAATGACGATGGCCAAATTGACTCTGACTACTGTCATGTAATGTTCTACTTACACCTTTCTCAGCTTGAGGAAACCATTATAGACCTCAATATTGTTGAGCGACGTGTATCGGTCGTCGTATATAATGAAAACCCAGAGCTTGAAAAGCTTTTCAAACCGTATCAAAAGAAATTAGAAGAGGGTTTAGAAATTGCTGGATATGAATTGAACTCTCTTAGGGCACGCGTCACGCGTGAAGTTTCAAAAAGCACTGACTCTAACAAACAAGAGGAGGCGGAAGAAGGGGTGGATATCAGGATATGAATGAAAAAAGAAAAGAAGCCATTGCTTTGACCTATCAATCCGAAAAAGCAGCTGCTCCAGAGGTAGTGGCGAAAGGGCAGGGGGTCATAGCTGAAAATATTCTAAAAGCCGCAGAGGAGCACCAAATACCCGTACAAGAAGACGCCACCCTCGTCGAACTGCTCTCAGAGCTGAACATTAACGAACAAATCCCAGAAGATCTTTACCACGTCGTCGCTGAAGTTTTCGCCTTCATTTACAACGTTGACCAGCAACAAAAGAAATAGTGTGTTGAACAAGAATTCACCAAGTATTCCTGATTATCAATAAATGATGGTTATTGAAGTATATGGCAGGATTGTGTAAGACTTATTTCGAGATGTTTGTGGGGTTATAGAGTCGTTTTAACCATAGATACTGCACGAATAAGGTATGGGAACAGGGGCTGGGAAACGTCCGCATGAAAAGCGAATGGAGAAACGAACGTGGGTGTTTTTTTCTACTGACTGATCCAAAACACTGCAAATCGTCGTTTCCCTGACCCCGTATCCATGGCCAGGAATTGTCATTCATTATTTCAACTAGGCAAGGCAGCCCCTATCCACACAACAAACGTCTCGAAACTGAGTCTTCCACAATCGGGAACGTTTGTGGAGGAATGGAGTAGAGGAAATTCGACATTCCAAGTCTGGTTTACATAATAATATACCTGGTAATCTAGTGAATTTTTCGACAGATATCTAGCTTAGTATGGACAATTGATAGCGTTTTTTTATACAATGAACATGCAGTGAAATTTGATGGGAGGATGAAACATGAACATTCACGAGTATCAAGGAAAAGAAATCATGCGTGATTTTGGCGTATCGGTGCCAAATGGACACGTCGCATATACCGTAGATGAAGCTGTCGAAGCAGCGAAGAAATTAGGTAGCGATGTCACAGTTGTCAAGGCGCAGATCCACGCAGGTGGCCGCGGGAAAGCAGGCGGAGTCAAAATTGCTAAAAATCTTGACGAGGTGCGTACATACGCTGACGAAATACTAGGAAAAACACTTGTAACCCATCAGACTGGACCAGAAGGCAAAGAAGTAAAGCGCTTACTTATCGAAGAAGGTTGCGATATTAAGAGCGAATACTATGTCGGTCTTGTTCTCGATCGCGCGACAAGCCGTGTGACGATGATGGCATCTGAAGAAGGTGGTACGGAGATTGAGGAAGTCGCTGAAAAGACTCCTGAGAAAATCTTCAAAGAAGTCATCGATCCTGTAACAGGTCTCACACCATTCCAGGCGCGTCGACTTGCATTCAATATTAATATTCCGAAAGAATCTTTAGGAAAAGCGGTTAAGTTTATGCTTGGTCTTTATGACGTTTTTGTACAAAAGGATTGCTCTGTTGCAGAAATCAATCCACTCGTTACAACAGGTGACGGAGAGGTACTTGCGCTTGACTCTAAGCTGAACTTTGACGATAATGCCCTTTTCCGTCAAAAAGACATTGCTGAACTTCGTGATCTTGAAGAAGAAGATCCAAAAGAAGTAGAAGCATCCAAATACGATCTTAGTTACATCGCACTTGATGGTAACATCGGCTGTATGGTCAATGGTGCCGGACTTGCGATGGCTACAATGGATACAATTAAACACTACAGCGGCGATCCTGCCAACTTCCTAGATGTCGGTGGCGGCGCTACAACGGAAAAAGTAACCGAAGCTTTCAAAATCATCCTTTCTGATGAAAATGTCAAAGGGATCTTCGTTAACATTTTCGGTGGCATTATGAAGTGTGATGTCATCGCTGAAGGTGTGGTCGAAGCGACAAAACAAATCGGACTTACACTGCCGCTCGTTGTTCGTCTAGAAGGTACGAACGTCGACGCTGGGAAGAAAATTCTTGATGAATCAGGCTTGAACATCACTTCTGCAGATTCTATGGCAGAAGGCGCACAAAAAATCGTTGAACTAGTCAAGTAAGAAAGGCGGGGAATCAGATGAGTGTATATATTGATAAGAACACAAAAGTCATTGTTCAAGGTATTACAGGATCGACAGCACTTTTCCATACAAAACAGATGGTTGAGTATGGAACACAAATCGTGGGTGGTGTCACGCCGGGTAAAGGCGGCACCGAAGTGGAAGGAATTCCTGTATTTAATACAGTTGCAGAAGCTGTAGAAAAAACAGGAGCGAATGCTTCCGTCATTTATGTCCCTGCACCGTTTGCAGCGGATGCCATCATGGAAGCTACAGATTCTGAGATGGATCTTGCCATTTGCATCACTGAGCATATTCCTGTTTTGGATATGATTAAAGTTAAACGCTATATGGAAGGAAAGAAAACACGCCTCCTCGGACCAAACTGTCCTGGGGTCATTACTCCTGATGAGTGTAAAATCGGTATCATGCCTGGCTACATCCATAAAAAAGGCCATGTGGGCGTCGTTTCCCGTTCTGGTACGCTGACTTATGAAGCTGTTCATCAGCTTTCTGAAGCTGGAATCGGTCAATCCACAGCGGTCGGAATTGGGGGAGATCCTGTAAATGGGACCGATTTCATCGATGCATTGAAAGCTTTCAATGAGGACCCTGACACAGAAGCTGTCATCATGATTGGTGAAATCGGCGGAACAGCCGAGGAGGAAGCAGCTGAATGGGTGAAAGCGAATATGAGCAAACCAGTTGTAGGCTTTATTGGCGGCCGTACAGCCCCTCCAGGAAAACGCATGGGCCATGCTGGTGCGATTATTTCCGGTGGTAAAGGTACTGCTGACGAAAAAATCCGTGTGATGAACGAATGTGGAATCCAAGTCGCTGAAACACCATCAGTTATGGGTGAAACATTGATTCAGGTTTTGAAAGACCAGGATCTTTTTGAAAAGTGTAAAACACACTAATTAAATGAAGAAAGAGGCCGTATCGATGCACAGGTACGGCCTCTAAACTATGGAAACGAGGTGCCTAATGAAAGACCGGAGAACACGTTTACTCCTCCTTCACGATTCCTCTCATATGACGAGGCCTCTGCTTAGAAAATTACTTCAGAACGACCCTTCTTTATTGCACCCCTTTTCATGTACACCTGCACAGCTTTCTAAAGATGTTTCCATCCCACTTTCAAGAGCTCAATCCATCCTCCGACATATAACAGATCCTAATATAATGAAGAAACTCGACAAATATGATCAGAAATATACAATTATCACCCTGTTTGATCACACATACCCCGAGAATTTAAAAACGATTCCAGACCCTCCTTATGTCCTTTACACGGAAGGGGATGTATCTTTGTTCCATTCACCGCTTTCCATCAGTGTGATCGGCACTCGCAGACCATCCTCTTATGCATTTCCTGCTATGAAATCTGTTCTTATCCCACTCATCCAGTCAGGGTTTACTATTGTCAGTGGTATGGCTCAGGGTATTGATCAGCTTGCTCACACATTGGCAGCTGAATATAATGGAAAAACGATTGCTGTTCTCGGTTCGGGATTTCAGCATATTTATCCTAAGAACAACCCTTTACTATACCGCTCATTAACCGAAAACCATTTGGTGGTAAGTGAGTATCCTCCGGACTGCCCCCCGAAAAAATATCACTTCCCTGAGCGTAATCGACTGATTGCGGGATTAACTCCAAGTACTTTTGTCATCGAAGCTCGACTGAAAAGCGGAACATTGATCACAGTAGACCAGGCCTTAGAGCAAGGCAAAGATGTTTATGCACTTCCGGGACCTGCGGGGAGGGTAACGAGTGAAGGATGTCATAAAATGATCAATGAAGGCGCAAAATTAGTTCATACGTATCATGACATTCTGGAAGATTGGTTAGAAAAATTTGAATAATCCGTTACAAAGGTGTTACATTCAAGGGTGAGATTGGACCAATTTGAGACTTTTTTGAAAAATATATGTTTGACAAACGGTTTCATTGTATTTAATAATAGGGAAGATTTATTTTATAAAAAGCTGATTCAACCAAAAACATGGAAATATAACAACGTTACAACGACTTTTTCTCCTTGGACAGGACGGTTAAACCTCCTTTTCCATTAGATTTAGTTTTACAGCAAAAGGTAAATCAAAAAACGAGAATATAAAAAGAGTGTATGAAATACAAAAGAGAAAACACCTCTATGGGAGGAACATATATGGCAGATTATCTGGTAATAGTAGAATCACCTGCAAAAGCAAAAACAATTGAACGATACCTTGGAAAAAAATACAAAGTGAAAGCATCCCTTGGACATGTGCGCGACTTGCCTAAGAGTCAAATGGGCGTGGATGTTGAAAATGATTTCAACCCCAAATATATAACCATCCGGGGAAAAGGCCCTGTCTTGAAAGAACTAAAAACAGCCGCCAAAAAGGCCAAGAAAGTTTATCTCGCAGCCGACCCCGATCGTGAAGGGGAAGCAATTGCCTGGCATTTGGCGCACAGTTTGGAAATTGATGATACTTCAGATTGTAGAGTTGTTTTCAATGAAATTACCAAAGAAGCAATTAAGGATTCATTTAAACAACCGAGATCGATTGATTCAGACCTGGTGGATGCTCAACAGGCTCGCCGTATTCTTGACCGACTTGTCGGGTATAACATCAGCCCGATCCTTTGGAAGAAAGTCAAAAAAGGATTGAGTGCAGGCCGTGTTCAATCGGTTGCCGTCAAAATCATCATCGATCGTGAAAATGAGATCAAAAAATTCCAACCCGAAGAATATTGGACGATTGAAGCAGATTTCTTAAAAGATAAAGAGGCATTTGAAGGCTCCTTTTATGGTGTTGATGGCAAGAAGAAGGATTTGAAAAATCAGGACGATGTCGATCAAATCCAAAAGCGGATGAAAGGGAAAGATTTCTCTGTAGATAAAGTTAACAAAAGAGAAAGAAAAAGGAATCCTTCTCTTCCTTTCACCACTTCCTCACTTCAACAGGAAGCAGCACGTAAATTGAACTTCCGTGCGAAAAAAACGATGATGATTGCTCAACAGCTTTACGAAGGGATTGACCTTGGCGGAAAGCAAGGGACCACTGGTTTAATTACGTACATGCGTACGGATTCCACAAGGCTGTCGAACTCGGCAAAAGAGGATGCCAAGCAATACATCGAAGGTAATTTCGGTAAAGAGTTTCTTGGACAAAGTAAAGGATCCAAAAAGCAAGAAGGGGCACAAGACGCCCACGAGGCGATCAGGCCTACAGGGGCAGACCGTGATCCAAAAGCAATGAAGAGCATTTTATCCCGTGATCAGTATCGTCTCTATAAGTTGATTTGGGACAGGTTCATTGCAAGCCAAATGGCTCCAGCAGTTTTGGATACGATGACCGTCCACCTTTACAATGAAGGAGTAGAATTCAGAGCTACAGGTTCTGAAGTGAAATTCAAAGGGTTTATGAAAGTATATATAGAAGGTCGGGATGATAACAAAAAAGAAAAAGACAAACTTCTGCCACACCTTGAAGAAGGCATGACCGTAAAAGCGGAAGAAATCAAACCGAATCAGCACTTTACACAGCCTCCTCCACGCTACACGGAAGCCCGTCTTGTTAAGACACTTGAGGAGCTTGGGATCGGACGTCCTTCCACTTACGCACCAACCCTTGATACCATTCAGCGCCGTGGTTACGTCTCCCTGGATAATAAGCGTTTTATTCCAACGGAGCTTGGAGAAATTGTCCTTGAACAACTGAGAGAGTACTTCCCGGAAATCATCGATGTCGACTTTACGAAGGGCATGGAAGATGACCTTGATGCCATTGAGGATGGAAAAGAGGACTGGGTGAACATCATCAGCCATTTCTATGAGGGTTTTCAGCCTCGCTTAGAGAAAGCAGAAAAAGAAATGGAAGAAATTGAAATTAAAGATGAACCTGCAGGTATTGACTGCGAGAAGTGTGGGCATGAAATGGTATATAAGATGGGTAGATACGGAAAATTCCTTGCCTGCTCAAATTTCCCTGACTGTCGTAATACAAAACCAATTCTTAAGAAAGTCGGAGTCACTTGTCCGAAATGTAAAGATGGAGAAGTCGTCGAACGGAAAAGTAAGAAAAACCGCAAGTTCTTTGGTTGTGAAAACTACCCAGAGTGTGACTTCATATCCTGGGATAAGCCGATCAACAGACCTTGTCCGAAATGTGAATCTCTGCTTGTTGAGAAGAAGTCGAAGAAGGGGACACAGATTCAGTGTACCGAATGTGACTATAAAGAAGAACCTCAATCATGATCTAGTTATAAAACCAAGAGTCTATGACTATCCTTTTAGTTGTAGACTCTTTTTCTTATTGGCTTTATTCAATGCTGGAATGATCATTAGTTATTAAAGTATATGGCAGGATTGTTGAAAGTTTGATTTCGAGACTTTTGTTGAGTGGATTGGGGCTGCGGGGAATAACTCGCTTTCCGCGGGAGTGCGGTGAGCCTCCTCGAGCTTCGCTCTGCGGGGTCTCACCAAGCACTTTTTTCCCACAGGAGTCTCGCCATTCCCCTCCGCCACTTTGCCTTATGAGGTTCACGAAATCACTTCTTGAAAAATCAGCTTGAATGATTGAGGGAAGTGGTTAATATAGACCTTTCCAAAGAACGTCAAAGCTTGATAAAGAGCGCTTTATACTTCAACAGTGGGGTAGTGGAGGAAAATCCAACTTGGTAAAGGGGATCGTTTCTCACCTATATCGAATGGGGTGGTTGGGAAGCTGCGAGACTCCCGTGGGAGAAGGAGATAGGCGAGATCCCGCAGGACGTAGTCCGAGGAAGCTCGGCGCTCCCCCACAGGAAAGCGAGTAGCTTCCCCACCACCCCTGACTCCAAATGTGGCAAACGAACCCCTGATTATCTCGAAACTGAGTCTTCCACAATCGGGAGCGATTGTGGAAATAGACGATGAGTTTTAATGAAACATTATTTTTTGATTGACAGTGATTATGTGGGGCGCTATAATTACGCTTTGGTAAGTGTACATACTTGACACATATTCATCCTAAAGTACGATTTCTTTAAATACTTGATACATTAGAGTTGGAAACAATTCAGAATTTTGTTACATTTTTATTAAATGCATTGTTATGTCAATAAGTATTGTGATAAAATTTAGACGCCTTTGAGAGGTGGAAGGAATTATGCAGTCTTACAAAGAGCTTTTTATGGAATACCTTCAAATTGAAAAAAACGCTTCACCTCTTACATTAAAGCATTACGGAAGGGATTTAGATGAGTTTGAGTCCTTTCTCACATCAGAGGGATTGACGATTCATGAATGTGAATACCCTGTGATCCGCATCTTTTTATCAAGGCAATATGAAGCGCAGTACTCAAGAAGGACAGTTTCCAGGAAAATATCAAGTTTGAGAAGCTATTTCCGTTTTTTAGAACGAGAGGAAATTGTCGTTCAGAATCCATTTTTGAATGTGGTATTACCAAAGAAGGAAAGCCCCATTCCCAACTTCTTTTATGAAGAAGAGTTAGAGAAACTTTTCACAGTAAGTGATTTGCATACGCCCTTAGGACAGAGAAACCAGGCTCTTATCGAACTTCTCTATGGAACGGGTGTACGTGTCAGTGAATGTGTGAAAATGGAACTCCCAGATCTGGATTTTTCATTGAACACAGCTCTTGTTCATGGAAAAGGGAGTAAAGACCGCTATGTTCCTTACGGGCAGTTTGCTGCAAAAGCACTTCAGACATATATAAATGATGGCAGAAAGCAATTGGCTTCTAAGAAGGATGATTCGAGTAAACGATTGTTCTTAAATGCTAAAGGTGGGCCGCTGACAGCTGATGGAATCAGGCTTATTTTGAAAAAGATGGTGGAAAAAGCAGCGATGACGGTGGATATTCATCCCCATAAATTGAGACATTCGTTTGCTACCCACCTGCTGAATGAAGGAGCAGATTTGCGCTCAGTACAAGAATTATTAGGACATGAACGATTGTCATCAACTCAGATTTATACGCATGTATCAAAAGATCGGTTGAAAAATGTATATATGAACAGTCATCCCCGAGCGAATAAGAGGTGAAAGTGATGGAACAGCAATTTCATGCAACAACGATCTTTGCCGTCCAGCACAATGGAGAGTGTGCGATGAGCGGAGATGGGCAGGTAACTTTAGGCAATCAAGTAGTTATGAAACATAAGGCAAAGAAAGTTCGCCGACTATTCAATGATCAAGTATTAGCAGGTTTCGCTGGTTCTGTTGCCGATGCTTTTACTCTTTTTGAGAAGTTTGAAGGAAAATTGGAAAGCTATGACGGCAACTTGGCAAGAGCTTCCGTAGAACTTGCCAAAGAGTGGCGCAGTGATCGTGTTCTAAGGAAGTTAGAAGCAATGTTGATTGTCATGGATAAAGAAAATATGTTTCTTGTATCGGGTACTGGGGAAGTAATAGAACCGGACGATGGTATTCTTGCCATCGGTTCAGGTGGAAACTTCGCTTTAAGTGCAGGGCGAGCTTTGAAACGTTATTCACCGGAACAATCTGCTTCTCAAATTGCTAGAGCAGCGCTTGAGGTTGCAGGGGAGATCTGCGTGTTTACAAATGATCAAATAATCCTGGAAGTTCTCGATTAAGGGGGACCATGAATGTCATTAAACTTAACTCCTAGACAAATTGTTGAAAAGCTCGATCAATATATCATTGGCCAGGAAAGCGCTAAGCGATCTGTAGCCATTGCTCTTCGTAACAGATATCGTCGCATGCAGCTGACGGATGATCTGAAAGATGAAATCGTACCGAAAAATATTTTGATGATGGGACCTACAGGGGTAGGGAAAACAGAAATTGCCCGTCGTTTAGCAAAATTGGTCGGGGCTCCTTTTGTTAAAGTGGAAGCCACGAAATTCACTGAAGTCGGTTACGTTGGTCGTGATGTTGAATCCATGGTTCGCGACTTAGTGGAAATGGCCGTGCGTATGGTGAAAGAAGAGAAAATGGAGGCTGTGAAAGACAGGGCAGAAGAGCAAGCAAACAAACGACTCGTAAAACTGCTTGTTCCTTCTAAGAAAAAACAGTCCAATAACTTCAAAAACCCATTTGAGATGATCTTTAATCAGGGCACTCAGCAGGAAGTGGATACTGATGAAAAGAGTGAAGAAGCGGAAATAGAGACAAAAAGAAGCCGTATTCGTCATCAATTAGATCTTGGTGAGTTGGAAGACCGGATGGTAACCATAGAAGTGGAAGAATCTCAATCTTCCATGTTTGATATGATGCAAGGATCCGGTATGGAGCAAATGGGCATGAACATGCAGGATGCATTCAGTCAATTCATGCCGAAGAAGAAAAAGAAACGAAAACTTCCTGTTTCAGAAGCGCGAAAAGTACTAACACAGGAAGAAGCAGGTAAATTAGTGGATATGGACGAAGTCGGACAGGATGCCGTAGCTAAAGTGGAACAGGCCGGTATGATCTTTATTGATGAAATTGATAAAGTGGCGGCGAAGGGTGACAACCAGGCGAATGTATCCCGTGAAGGTGTCCAAAGAGACATCCTTCCGATCGTCGAAGGCTCGACGGTCGTCACAAAATACGGACCTGTAGCGACTGATCATATTCTATTCGTTGCTGCCGGAGCTTTTCATATGGCGAAGCCTTCCGATTTGATTCCAGAACTGCAAGGAAGGTTTCCAATCCGCGTGGAGTTGAATAAGCTCAGTGTTTCAGACTTCAAGAACATTTTAACAGAGCCTTCAAATGCTCTTTTGAAACAATATAAGGCATTACTTGAAATTGAAGGTATAAAGGTTGAATTTTCTGACGATGCTATTACTAGACTCGCAGAAATCGCTCATGAAGTAAATCAGGAAACAGATAACATCGGGGCGCGGAGGCTGCATACGATTTTAGAGAAACTGCTTGAGGATTTATCCTTTGAAGCTCCTGACGTAACGATGGAAACCATTGAGATCACACCACAGTATGTAGACAGCAAACTATCATCGATCGTAAAAAACAAAGATTTGAGTCGATTTATTCTATAGGGTGAACAACAAGGAGGAAATGAACATGAAACTACTAGACCGTGCACGTAAAATCAATGCAATGCTGCAAAAGACAACAGGCAAATCCGTGGACTTCAACGATATGTCCGCAACGATGCGAGATGTGATTGAGGCGAATACATTCGTCTTAAGCCGTCGAGGAAAGCTTTTGGGCTTTGCTATTAATCAAGAGATTGAGAATGAGCGAATGAAGGCGATGCTTTCTGAGCGTCAATTCCCAGAAGAGTACACACAAAACCTTTTCAACATTGAAGAAACAACACCAGATATTGATATCAATAGTGAATACACAGCATTCCCTGTTGAAAATCGTGAACTGTTTGAAAATGGTCTGACTACAATTGTTCCGATCATCGGTGGTGGCCAGCGTCTAGGTACGCTTATTTTGAGCCGTCTGAACAGCAACTTTAATGAAGATGATCTACTACTTGCTGAATACGGTGCTACCGTTGTAGGTATGGAAATCCTTCACGAGAAAACTGAAGAAATCGAACAGGAAGCTCGTAGTAAAGCTGTAGTTCAGATGGCGATCAGTTCCTTATCCTACAGTGAACTCGAAGCTATCGAGCACATTTTCGAAGAACTGGAAGGTAATGAAGGATTGCTTGTAGCAAGTAAAATCGCCGATCGTGTAGGCATCACAAGATCAGTCATCGTTAATGCACTGAGAAAGCTGGAAAGTGCAGGGGTGATCGAATCCCGTTCATTAGGAATGAAGGGAACGTATATCAAAGTATTGAATAATAATTTCCTACTGGAGCTTCAAAAACTCCGTACCAATTAATAAAAATCAAACCGCCACTTTGTACAAAGTGGCGGTTTTTTTATGTGTAAATTTAATTTCATTGGGGATGTTTGTGCTTTTAGTAGTTCCAGGTTAATTGTTATTTAAATTATTGCTCCAGATTGTGGAGGACTCAGTTTCGAGATGTAAGTGAGGTGGGCCGTCTTGAGGTGAATCTCTTTCCGAGGGAGCGCATTGATCGTCCTCGGACTGCCATACTGCGGGGGTCTCACCAAGCACTCTATTCCTACTATTTATCCGGTTCGTGGACCTTCACACTTATAGGAGTCTCCCCCATCGCCCAACGCCCCTTGTTATAAAAAGATTCTCGAAAAGTTCTCCTGATAAGAAGAGAACTTATGAAAAGACCTACAAATTGTTTATATGATTGCCAGTCAAACTCGACAGTTTCCTTTGAAGGGGATTTCGAGAACATGATATGGCAAAAGAGAGGAGGCTGAGCGACTGCCCCATGGAAAGCGAAGTTTTTCACGCAGCCCCTCACAGTAATTCTTGAAATTGAGTCTTCCATAATACAGCCATTTCCTTTATTAACTAATAAGTAGCACCTTAAAGTAACAAAGTGATTTTTTTAACAGATTTAACCTATTTTCACTATCTTCTGTCATGTTTTAAAAATATCCATAATATATTCACTATTCGACAAAAAGTTATGTAATAATGTTCATTATGGGAAAGATTTCGACACATGGAAACAAAAGCCAAATGGTAGTAAAATATCCCTGATTCTTTTGGAGTGTTTGTAATACTCTCGTAAAAAAGTAGCTTTTTGTATAGACACAAGTACGTGAATTTTTTTACAATTGTGTCTGTGAGTATGGAAAAATGTCGAATAGAGGTGGAGTTATGACTCTTTTCAGTAGCACTTTTACAAGTTTAGAGAATGCTTTGGACTACTCTTCAGCTAAAAACAGAGCGATCTCAAACAATATTGCCAATGTGGATACACCGGGGTACAAAGCTAAAGGTGTCGCTTTTAAGGATGTTTTGGATCAAGAACATTCATTTCTTCAAGCTAAGAAAACGAATGATAGGCATTTACCCTTTATGAACGATGCTGGTGAACCATATCGGACGTTTACTAAAACGAATACGGTATACAATCATAATGGAAATAATGTGGACATTGATAAGGAAATGAATGAACTGGCGCAAAATCAAATCCAATATCAGGCCTTGGTTGACCGAATGAGTGGTAAGTTCCGAAGCCTGGAATCCGTAATCAGGGGAGGGAATTAACGGATGAGTATCTTTCATGCTATGAATAATAGCGCAAGCGCACTTACAGCTCAGCGCTTACGAATGGATGTGGCTTCATCGAATATGGCGAATGCAAACACCACAAGAGCCAAAATTGATGAGAATGGGGATTGGCAGCCATATAGGCGCAAAATGGTCGTCTTTGAGCCGGCTGAAAACAACTTCAAAAGTTTTTTACATAAAGCAGCCACGGATTCCTCGCAAGGAAGTGGTGTGAAAGCAACAGAAATCATGGAAGATGATGAGCCATTTAAACTCGTTTATAATCCGAATCATCCAGATGCCAACGAGGATGGTTATGTAGAACTGCCTAATGTCGATCCTTTAAAGGAAATGGTGGATATGATGAGCGCCACGCGTTCTTATGAGGCGAATGTGACGGCCGTCAATGCATCGAAAAGTATGCTAATGAAAGCTTTGGAAATCGGAAGATAAGGTAAGGAGAATTCAAAATGTCAAACCATCTAGTGAACACTATCCCCTTAAGCCAACCTTCTCAAACACAATGGAAGAAAAATGTTTCTCCTGGCGAAGCTCATGCTACATTTGCCAATCAGTTAAAAAGTGCAATTGCAGGGGTCAATGAAGCTCAAATTTTGTCTAATGATAAGACAAAGGCTCTTGCTCAAGGAGAAATCAATGATTTGCATGATGTAATGATTACTTCACAAAAGGCAAGTATCACGATGAAAACTGCTGTAGAAATGCAAAGTAAAGTCGTAGAAGCATATAAAGAAGTCATGCGTATGCAGGTGTGACGCTACTATATTTAATTCGCACTAAACCATTCGCTTAGGTCGTGCTTTTTTTGGGGGCAACTATGAAAGAAAAAATAAAAAAATATCAAGAAAGACTGACAACCTTTTGGAAAGAGCGAAAAAAATCACAAAAGGGGTGGATGATCGGCGGAATGGCTGCCATCATTATCCTCCTTGTCCTGACAAGTGTTTTCGCCTCAAGTACGAAAATGGTTCCCTTATACAGAGATTTGACTTTACAGGAAATTGGACAAATTAAGACGGAACTTGAAACAAGAGGGGTTACATATGAGCTTGATCAAGGAGGATCTACCATCCTTGTTCCAGACACACAGGCAGAAGGGTTGCTCGTGGACCTCGCAGCCGCTGGACTGCCCAATAGTGGAACAATCGATTATGGTTTCTTCAGTGGAAATATTTCCTGGGGGATGACGGATAATGAGTTTGATGTCATCAAACTGGATGCGATGCAGACCGAACTTGCAAATTTAATGAAAGGCATCACAGGCATTCAGGATGCTCAAGTCATGATCAACATGCCGGAAGAGCAGATTTTTGTTTCTGAATCTGGGCAACCGGCCTCCGCCTCGATTGTGCTCAATGTCCAGCCTGGATATCAAATAGAAAATGGACAAATCGAAGCTCTTTATAATTTAGCTTCAAAGTCAGTACCGAACCTGCCTAAAGATAATATCGTCATTATGGATCAAAATTTTAACTATTTTGACATAAATGATTCACCGATGGGTGGCTCTGAAAATGCTTATACATATCAACAAAATGTAAAAAAAGACATTGAAAGAGACATTAAGCAACGTTTGCAACGCATGCTCGGAATGATGATCGGTCAGCAGAAAGTGATTGCTACCGTAACCGCAGACATCGATTTCACTAAAGAGAATCGCGTAGAGGAACTGGTAGAGCCGGTAGATCCTGAAACGATGGAAGGGCTGCCTGTAAGTGTAGAAAGAATCGAAGAGACTTACGAAGGCGGTGTGCCTGAAGGTGGACCTGTAGGTACGGAAGAAGGGGACATTCCGGAATATCCTGCTGGGGCAGAAGGCGCTGGCGGCGATTACGAGATGAACCGGGAAACCATTAATAACGAGTTCAACAGAATTAAGAAGAATATTGAAGAAAGCCCGTATAAGGTAAGGGACTTAGGCATTCAAGTAGCAATCGATAATACCAAAGGCGTCGGACCGGAGGGTGAGATCGAATACCTGACCGCCGCAGAGCAACAAACCGTACAAGAGAGCGTCCAGTCCATTGTGGATTCGATGATTACAACATCAATTAATGGTGAGTACGGAGAAGTGGATACACAAGAAAAAGTATCGATCGTATTCCAGGAGTTCAACGGAGAACCAGAATTCCCTGAATCAGGTGAAGGCATTCCTCTTTGGGCTTACATTATAGGAGGTCTGCTCCTATTTACGATTATCGTACTTCTCATCGTCCTTACCCGCAAGAAGAGGGCAAAGGAAGATGAAGAAGAAGAGTACATGATGTTTGAAGAAGAGGTACAAGAATCTAAGCCTCGGGAAGTCCCTTCCATAGAAGAACGAGAAGATGATGGGACGCGTAAACGTAAACAGTTGGAAAAAATGGCCAAAGAAAAACCGGAAGATTTTGCGAAATTATTGCGATCATGGATTGCGGAAGATTAAGGAGGTCTTTGTATGGCCTTGAGAAAGTCAGAGTTGACAGGCAAGCAAAAAGCCGCTGTCCTGTTGATTTCCCTTGGGCCTGATGTTGCTGCCCAGGTGTACAAACACTTAGATGAAGAAGAGATCGAACAATTGACATTGGAAATCTCTTCTGTTCAAAAAGTAGATAGTAAAGAAAAGGAAGAAATTCTAGACCAGTTCCATCAAATTGCTTTAGCACAGGATTATATTTCGCAGGGTGGAATCGGGTATGCAAAAACAATTCTTGAGAAAGCGCTAGGTTCAGATGAAGCCTCTAATATCATCGGACGCCTCACTTCTTCTTTGCAAGTGAAACCGTTTGATTTTGCAAGAAAGGCAGATGCTCATCAGATTCTTAATTTCATTCAAAACGAGCATCCACAAACGATTGCGCTCGTTTTGTCCTACCTTGACCCTGAACAGTCAGGACAGATCTTATCAGAACTTCCACAAGAACTTCAGGCAGACGTGGCCCGCAGAATTGCGACAATGGATTCCACCTCCCCTGAAGTGATTAGTCAGGTTGAACAAATCCTCGAGAAAAAGTTATCGACAACGGTGACCCAGGATTATACAGAAACAGGTGGGATACAAGCCGTCGTGGAAGTTTTGAATGGTGTTGATCGTAGTACAGAAAGAACGATTCTTGACTCTCTTGAAATACAGGATCCGGAATTGGCGGAAGAAATTAAGAAACGGATGTTCGTTTTTGAAGATATCGTTGCTCTTGATAACCGGGCAATTCAGAGAATCATCCGTGATGTTGAAAATGATGATCTGCGTCTGTCGCTTAAAGTGTCGAGTGAAGAAGTCAAAGACATCGTATTCAGTAACATGTCTGAACGGATGGCGACTACTTTCAAAGAAGAGATGGAGTTCATGGGACCCGTCAGGCTTCGGGATGTGGAAGAGGCCCAAACGAGAGTGGTTTCTACGATTCGCCGTTTAGAAGATGTTGGTGAAATCGTGATAGCAAGAGGTGGAGGAGATGACATCATTGTCTAAGGATGGACCTTCACTAAATAGCCGAGTCATTGGCTTAAGACCCGTTCATATTCAAGAACCGTACGTCCAGGAAAATGAACAGGAGCAAAAAAGTCTCCAAATCAATCAAGAGTTAGAACAGGCGCAAAAAGATTTAGTGGCAGCAAGGAATCAAAGAGAACAGTTGATTCGATCAACGGAAGAAGAAATAGAGTCTCTGAAAGCCACTTGGCAAGAAGAGAAAAAAGTGATAGAAAATGAAGCCTATCAAAAAGGGATGGACCAGGGTTTCAGGCAAGGTCATAAAGAAGGATACGACGCCTTACAAAACAAACTATCCCAGGCTAATGATATTATCCAGCAAGCGAAAGCTTCGCATGACCGTATGGTTACAAATAGTGAAAGGTCGATCGTAGAAGTGGCTATGAAAACAGCCGAGAAAATTCTCAACGTGAAACTCGAGGAAGACCCAACATTGTTTTTGCCAGTGGTTAAAAAAGTAATTGAAGAGGTCAAAGGGCAACCCGAAGTCGCTTTGTATGTCCATCCAGAAAAATACGATTTTGTCCATAAACAGTCTGACGAACTTGAACGGTTAATCACTCCATCTTCGCATTTGAGCATTTACGCAGAAGAAGAGTTAGACCCTGACGCCTGTATCGTGGAGTCACAGTTTGGAAGGCTTGATGGAAGTATTGATACACAGTTATCAGAACTCAGACAGCAACTGCTCTCGGTTGCGAATGAGGAGATGGGAAATGAATAGTCAGCGTTACTTTGATGCGATCGCAAGTGCAGAATCTATGAAAAGGTACGGGAAAATTCATAGAGTTGTCGGACTCATGATTGAATCAAAAGGACCGGAAGCCTCTGTCGGTGATTTGTGTTATATCCATACGTCTGAGCAAAAAGAAAAGATCGCGGCCGAGGTTGTCGGTTTCAACAATGAAAACATCCTTTTAATGCCTTTTCGTGAATTGAAAGAAGTAGGACCTGGCAGCATTGTCGAAGCAACCGGTGAACCCATGCGAGTCAAAGTAGGGATGGGACTTGTCGGTAAGATCCTGGATGCTACGGGATACCCGTTAGATGGAGCGGCAATGCCACTTGGTTTAAAGGGGTATCCGACAGATCAAAATCCTCCAAACCCTCTCATGCGCCCACCGATTCATGAACCGATTCAAGTCGGCGTAAGAGCTGTTGATACCTTGTTGACTGTCGGTAAAGGACAGAGAGTCGGCATCTTCGCAGGAAGTGGGGTTGGTAAGAGTACCTTGATGGGAATGATCGCTAGAAACAGCTCAGCCGATTTGAATGTGATCGCTCTGATCGGTGAAAGAGGGCGAGAAGTGAGAGAGTTCATTGAGAATGACCTGGGAGAGGATGGATTGAAAAATTCGATCCTCGTAGTGGCCACCTCCGATCAGCCTGCCTTGATGAGAGTGAAAGGAGCTTATACCGCGACAGCCATTAGTGAATACTTTCGCGACCAAGGGTATAACGTCAATTTAATGATGGACTCTGTTACGCGTTTCGCTATGGCGCAGCGTGAAATTGGTCTCGCTACCGGCGAGCCACCTACGACAAAAGGTTATACCCCTTCCGTTTTTGCCCTCTTACCAAAATTGTTAGAACGAACAGGGTCAAGTACGAACGGAACGATTACTGCTTTTTATACGGTTTTAGTTGACGGCGATGATTTGAATGAGCCGATTTCCGATACTGTAAGGGGAATTCTCGATGGTCACTTTGTTCTCGATCGTAAACTTGCAGAACAAGGACATTTTCCAGCCATCAATATTTTAAGATCCATCAGCCGTGTGATGAAGCAGATTGCTTCTCCTGAACATAAAGAATCTGCTGAGAAGCTTCGGGCCCTTTTAGCTACCTACGAAGAGAATAGTGAATTGATCCAAATTGGAGCTTATAAAAAAGGGTCGAGTATGGAAATCGACCAAGCGATCTCCTATCACTCTGCGATCATTGAATTTTTAAGACAAGGGATTCACGAACCGGCAAGTTTTGAGAAGTCAGTGGAAGATTTGAGAAATCTGTTCGTATAGGAGGCTGCAAACATGGCTGATATTCAAACATTCCAAAGAATCAGAGATCTGAGAGATAGAGAGAAGCAGAAGACTCAGAAGATATATCAGGATGCTGTCAACAATTTCGAAAAACAGGCAGAAAAACTTTATGAATGTCTGAAGAAGAAAGAAGTAGCGGAAAAAAGCTTTGAGGAAGAGATGAAAAACCATACCGTGAGAGCGGAGGCCATCGTCCGACATCAACGATACATACAAGGTTTACAAGAGACGATCGATCACCTTCAGCCCGCTGTCCAGAAAGCCAGAGTAAATATGCAGCAAAAACAAGTCAAACTTTCGGCTGCTCATATAGAGGTGAAAAAGTTTGAAAAAATTGTAGAGCATAAGCGGGACGAGCAATGGCATCTTATTAAAAACGAAGAAAATAAACAGATGGATGAATTATCTATGCAACAATACTTAAATTTTCAGAATAGGTGATGTAATGGCAAAGAGTGCCTATACGCAAAAAAACAAGAAATCTTTTTCTAAAATCATCGCTGCCATTTTCTTTCCCTTGATTTTCCTAATTACGCTGTTATTGATTGTTCTTACGTTAAGTGGTGTGAATGTTTTTGAAGAAGCTGAGAAGTATGCCAGTCGTATTCCAGGTCTATCCACTCCAGCTTCATCCGAAGGTCAAAATTCAGAGGCCAGCGAAATGGACCGATTACAGGCCGTCATTGCCAACAAAGAAGCTGAGATGGAAGAACTGCAATCAGAAGCTGACAGTAAGCAAAATCAAATCAATGAGTTGGAACAACAGGTAGTGCAGTTGAGAGCCGATTTGGAAGAGGCAAGATCAGAAGATGGGAACAACGAAAATTCAAAAGCGGCAGAAATGGCTCAATCTTTTCAGGTAATGGATCCAGAAGAAGCGGCTCCTATTCTTGAAAATATGAACCAAAATTTAGCGGTGCAAGTCTTGAATGATGTAGCTAGTGAAGAAAGAGGAGAAATCCTAGGTCAGATGGATCCTGAAGCTGCAGCAAACATCGCGAGTATGCTTATCGAAGAATAATTCTTCCTTGAAAGGGGGTGTGAAAAATGAATATAGCTATGATGACAATGATAGGGAATTATCAAAAAATGGTAATGAATCCTAATACGAAACAAAATGTCGAGGGAAAGCCGGAAAAAGCACTTTTTGGATCTCTTCTCATCGAACTCCAAGGGATGTCCGCAATGATGGATGAGAAAGAAATCCATGCAGAAGAAATGGAAGAGAATTTTCTAAAGCTGATCGAAAAAATCGAGGCGATGATTTCAAACTTGGTTAAACAAGGGGAAGGGCCTCATGGCAAAGGGATGGATTGGAAAGAAACCATCCGAGGAGCTAAAGAAGCGGCTTCCGGAGGACTATTCTCGAAGGTGGTTTCATCCATGAAAGAGTTGGAACAACAGTTCATACCTGAAGCAACTTTTTCCGACTTATCCGTTGAGAATCAAGAACTAGCCCTGACATTCAAGGAACTGACATCACTGATGAAGGCAGTCAATGAGAACGGTGAAAGCTCAATGTTCAACCTTGTTTCATCATCATTCACTGGAAAAGAAATCCCATCCAATTCAATTCCTGTCAACACAGAAAAAGACATACATAAGACATGGCAGGAGATGAGAAAAATCATTCAGACCTTTACTGAAGATCATTCTTCGTCTCAGGTTCCTCATAAAGCAGGTAAAGAAATGAAAGAGTTGATGCAGAAATTCATGCAACTCGTCGAGTCTTTACCGAGCAAAGAAAAAGGACTAGGACAGGGGGCACTGGAACGGGTTTCCAAAGAAGCTTCTATTCAAGAACGACAGGTGTTCTATAAGCTGGTCCATATGTATCAAAACCGAATGGATGTCCCTAAATCCTATCATCAACAAACACCGGTGACAGGTAAGGACATCGTCAAATGGGTGAAGCAAGCTTTGGGAGAGGAAGTTCAGCAAGATTCTAACCTTCAAGGATCCAAGCATCAGCCATTATCTAATGTTTCAACAATACCCATGACAAAAGTGGAACAGCATGTCATCCATATGAATCAGACTCAAGACGGCTCATCTTCTCAAAAACAGTTGATCAGTGAGATGGAGAGAATCATTCAATCCAGTCGCATGTTTGCAAATCCCAAAGGCAACATGGAAATGCTGATTAAGTTGAAACCAGGAAACCTCGGGGATCTTAGTGTAAGATTTGCTCAAATCAATGGAGAATTGGCTGTGAAAATACTCGTAACGAGTCAAGCAGCCAAAGAGATGCTGGAAGGAAACAAATCGCAGTTGAGACATATGTTTTCCCCGCAGCAAGTGGTGATAGAGAAAGTGGAAGCCTCCGCTTTGCACCAACAGATGCATGAGCAGTTGGATAGCGGCAAAAAAGACCAGGATCAGCAGCGGGAACAAAAGCATGATTTTGAACAGGACCACGTGGAAGATTCAAATGACGAAGAACTCTCTTTCCACGAAATATTAATGAATGAGAAAGTATAGGTGATGGTATGACAAGTATTGATCCTTCTCTATATTTGAAAAGCCAGCAGGTTCGTAGTTCTGGAAGTAGTACGCTCGGTAAGGATGACTTCTTGAAAATCCTCATGGCCCAAATTAAAAACCAAAATCCGTTGGACCCTATGAAAGACAAAGAGTTCATTTCTCAAATGACAGAGTTCTCAAGCTTGGAACAGATGACCAATATGTCGCAGTCTTTTCAAAGATTCATGGACAATCAGAATCTCCCTCCGCTTATTCAATATAGTGGATTGATTGGAAAAGAAGTCTCTTATCCTGTTTATGATCAGGAAACAGGATTATTGGATCGCACAGAAACAGATGTTGTTCAAGCAGTCAATCAGAATGGGGCAGAAACGTACTTAGAACTTAAATCAGGGGAGAAAATCTCAGTAGAATACATTACTAAAGTCGGTGAAGTGAACGGTAATTCTGAGACCCCAGTCGAAGAGGAATAACATGGACCCGCGCATTCAATCATTACATCGACCGTTACCCATACCGAAAAAGGAACCGCTGAATCAGAAACCTAACGTTCCCTTTCAACAGTTTCTTCAAGAAGCGAAAGAGATCAAAGTGAGTAAACATGCGATGGAGCGGATCAGAGACCGTAAGATTGAGATCAGTGAACAAGCCTGGTCAAAAATCGGAGAGAAAATGACTGAAGCTAATAAAAAAGGTGTGGACCAATCATTAGTTGTGCTCAACGAAGCAACACTTGTGGTCAGCTCAAAGAATCGAACGGTCGTGACAGCTATGGACCGCAGTGAAACGCAATCTCAAATTTTCACGAACATTAATGGAACGATTTTTGTAAACGAATAGGCTGGACCCTGAACGGGAGGCCTTGTCCATCTGCTGACCGATCGATGCAGATGAATCTACCGAAGGAAAGGAATGTCGTCAAAATGCTACGTTCAATGTATTCAGGGATTTCTGGTATGAAAGGTTTTCAGACAAAGCTCGATACGATTGGAAACAACATCGCTAACGTCAATACTTATGGTTTCAAAAAAGGAAGGGTCACTTTTCAGGATATGATGAGTCAGACGATGTCTGCAGCTCAAGGGCCGATTGCTGGAGATGATGGAAATGTAAGAGGTGGGCTCAACCCTTCACAAGTCGGGCTGGGTTCACAGGTCGGTTCGGTCGATACGATACACACCCAAGGAAACCGACAAACAACGAACCGTCCACTAGACCTTTCTCTTGAGGGTGATGGAATGTTCGTACTCGCTGAAGCGGGGGGCGACTTTATTGATCCAAGTGTTAAAACAATTGACCTTGGAAGTGTAAATCAGAGTTTTACACGGGCAGGTAATTTCTACCTTGATTCTGATGGAGCGATCGTAAGTAACGAAGGGAAGTATCTGATCGGGCAGCCTTATGAATCTATTACAGATGATAATGATACTCCTGCTGACACTTCAGATGATACTACTAGTTCACAACCCAAATTAAACGCTGCAAATGAAGAAGCCGCAGGAATTATCACGATTCCTGAGAATGCTCAAAGTTTCAGCATTCAAACAGATGGTACGGTTAATTATGTTGATGAAAATGGGAACCCGCAAGTTGCCGGCCGGGTACTATTGGCGAACTTCCCTAACCCAAGCGGACTAGAAAAACTAGGTGGAAATACCTTCCAATATACACAAAATGCTGGAGAGCCTATCGCTGGGTTTGATGACCTTCTTGTTGCTGGGCAAAACGGAACGGGGCAGATGGTATCCGGGGCCCTGGAGATGTCCAACGTCGATCTTGCTGAATCTTTCACTGAAATGATCACCGCTCAACGTGGGTTCCAGGCCAACACAAGAATCATCACGACATCGGATGAAATCTTACAAGAGCTCGTCAACTTGAAACGATAAAAGGGGATAGAGGGGCCTGAATAAACGCCCCTCTCTATATAACGATGATTACTTTAACTAAATTAAACGGTCAGCCTTTTACTTTCAACGCAATCTACATAGAGCAGATCCAATCGAACCCTGATACGACAGTGATAACAACCACCGGCCGGACGTTCCTTGTGAAAGAGAGTGAAGGACAGGTGGTTGAGCAGGTCACTAGGTTTTACAAAGAAATCGGTCTGATCAGGGCGTCAGACAAGGCAGGTGAAGACAAATGAATGGATTTAAAGTGATGGTGATTACGCTAAGTACTTTGACTGTCATCGGTGTCGTAGCGCTTGTGCTTGTGCTCAATTTTAATGGGGAAAGCGAAGCGAGTGGAGATCGATCGATCGATGATATTCGTGAAGCCTCTTTTTTAACAGAAGAGATTACCACGGACTTGCAAAACGGAGATTATGTCCGCATCAGCTTCCGTGTCGTGACGGACAGCAAAGAGTCTATGGAAGAATTAAAAAAGAGAGATTTTCAAATGCAGAATGTTTTGCTGAAAGAATTATCGACCATGGATTCAGAGACGTTTCAGTCCGGCTTATCAGACCTTGAAGCGAAGGTGAAATTGAAACTGAATGAATTCATGTCTGAAGGAGAAGTCACAGACGTCTACACGGTAAACAAAGTCCTTCAATAATAGAGAAAAAGAAAGGGGGGTGAGGTTTTGGCAGAAGAGGTTCTCTCGCAGAATGAAATCGATTCATTGCTTTCAGCCCTGTCTACTGGGGAGATGGATGCAGAAGAGCTAAAGAAAGAAAAAAAGGAAAAGAAGGTAAGGGTTTATGATTTTAAGAGAGCGCTCCGCTTTTCTAAAGATCAGATCAGAAGCTTAACACGAATACATGAAAATTTTTCTAGATTGTTGACGACCTATTTTTCAGCGCAGCTGAGAACTTATGTGAACATTGAAGTGGCATCGGTGGATCAGTTGCCTTATGAAGAATTTATCCGATCGATCCCTACGATGACGATCCTGAATATTTTCAGCGTGCCTCCCCTTGAAGGACGGATTTTGTTAGAAGCAAACCCAAACGTTTCTTATGCCATGATGGATCGTGTGCTTGGAGGTAAAGGAAGCAGCGTCAACAAAGTGGAGAATCTGACCGAAATTGAAACAACGATCATGTCCCATCTTTTTGAAAGGTCCTTGGAAAATTATCAAGAAGCATGGGGCTCGATTGTCGATATCGATCCTTTACTGGAAGAATTTGAAGTGAATCCGCAATTTTTGCAGATGGTTTCACCAAATGAAACCGTAGTCGTCGTGTCATTGAACACGACCATAGGCGAGACTAGCGGAATGATCAATATATGTATACCGCATGTCGTATTAGAACCGATTATCCCGAGGTTATCCGTTCACTATTGGATGCAAAAAGAAAAGCCGAAAAATCGCGATCCAGAGGAAGTGCAAGCGATCAGCCATACGATTAAGGAAGCGGAGTTGGATGTTCGGGCGGTATTGGGAGAGGCCGACATGAGCATAGAGCAATTTTTGGGCTTAGGTAAAGAAGATGTCATTCGACTCGACCAGCCGATCGACCAACCGCTGAAAATGAAAGTTGATGATGAAGTGAAATTTTACATACAGCCAGGGAAATCCAAAAATAAGCTGGCTGTGCAAGTGTTAGAGGAATATCAAGGGGGTGCCGGAGAAAATGAGTGATGATATGTTATCCCAAGATGAAATTGATGCGCTATTGAACGGCGGGGGTGACACGGACAACGAAGAGGGACCCTCGAGTTTAGCAGAGGAAGAAACGATTTCGCCGCTGGAGGAAGACGCTTTAGGTGAGATCGGCAACATTTCATTCGGAAGTTCAGCGACTGCACTTTCTTCGCTATTGAATCAAAAGGTTGATATTACGACGCCGCAGATTACGGTGTTGGAAAGGAAAGATCTACCTGATGAATTTCCGAAGCCGCACGTAGCGATCGGCGTTACCTATACCCATGGTTTTTCAGGGGAAAATGTACTCGTCATTCGAACGAAGGATGCCGCAATTATTGCTGATTTGATGTTGGGCGGTGACGGTACAGATCCAGATGAACATTTGAATGAAATTGCATTGAGCGCCGTACAGGAAGCGATGAATCAGATGATGGGATCTGCGGCTACAAGTATGTCCACGATTTTCAACAAAAAAGTAGACATATCTCCGCCGGCCATCGATGTGCTGGATTTGGAGGAGGAGGAAGGAACGCATAAGATTCCTGATGAGGAAGTGCTTGTAAAAGTGTCCTTCCAGCTTCAAGTAGGAAATTTAATTGATTCAAATATCATGCAGCTCATCCCTGTGAGCTTTGCGAAAGAGCTTGTAGAAGAATTAATGAATCCACAGCAGGAAGAACCCACGGTTGGAGAGAGCTTCAGGGCTTCAGAAGAACCATCTTCAAAGAGTGAACCTGAACAGGTGCAAGAACAGCCTTCTTCACAGAAGCAAGAAGAACAGAGGCGAAGCATGCCTGACAACACATTCTATGAATCTTCTACTACAAAGGAGGCTCCTCATTCCCCGCAATATGTAGGAGGACCAGCCGGCCAAACAGCAGAAGATGCAAATGTCCAAACGGCAGAATTTCAAAGTTTCAGTCCTGTTCAATTGAATGGGTCCGAGCAAAAGAACTTGGATATGTTGATGGACATTCCATTGAAGGTAACGGTAGAGCTTGGACGTACAAAGCGTTCCGTAAGAGAAATATTGGAATTATCATCAGGTTCCGTGCTCGAACTTGATAAATTAGCTGGAGAGCCCGTGGACATCCATGTCAATGAGAAACTGATGGCCAAAGGAGAAGTTGTCGTCATTGATGAGAACTTCGGCGTACGGGTGACGGATATTTTGAGTCCGAAAGAACGTTTGACAAAATTACGATAAACAATGGATTACTAGGGAGGATTTAACATGGCAGAAAGAATATTAATCGTAGACGATGCGGCATTTATGAGAATGATGGTGAAAGATATTTTAACGAAAAATGGCTATGAAATTGCTGGAGAAGCGGAAGACGGTAAGAAAGCAGTCGAGCTATATAAAGAGGAGCAACCGGATTTGGTCACGATGGATATTACGATGCCGGAGATGGATGGAATCACGGCATTGAAAGAAATCAAAGGCCAATACCCGGATGCCAAAGTAATTATGTGTTCGGCTATGGGACAGCAAGCCATGGTTGTGGATGCCATTCAAGCTGGAGCGAAAGATTTTATCGTAAAACCATTCCAGGCTGATCGAGTGATCGAGGCTATCCAAAAAGCGTTGAGTTAAGAAGGAATGCACATGGTTTATACATCAAGAGTGACAGTTGCAGCTATTCTGTTCATCCTGATGATGGGTGTGTTTCCTGGACAAGGACTTGCACAGCCCACGGCCTTTGAATGTTTGGAGAACCCTCAACTCGAGGGTTGTCCTTCGTCTGAAGGTGGGCAGGAGGAAGATCAGCAAACATCAGATTCCCCTGTTGAAATGGATACCGGGGGCAGTCTTGTGTGGAATGTGGTTAAGCTCATCTTTGCATTGATTTTTGTGGTGGCTCTCCTATATGGATTGCTTAAGTTCTTTAATCAAAAAAATAAAATGTTCAATCAAAACCGCACGATGGAAAATCTCGGTGGGATGAACCTGGGTCCGAACCGCTCCATCCAGGCTGTCCGCATTGGAGGGCAGGTCTTTATTCTAGGAGTAGGGGAAACGGTACAGATCATTACAGAAATTACTGAAGAAGAGACGAAACAGACGTTGATAAATCAAGATCTGAATGGTGGTCCCTCCCCTCAATTGAACATAAAAAAATGGACAGACAAATGGAAAGACAGGAAAGAATCAGAAAGCCATTCTTCTATACAATTTCAGCAGCTGTTTGAAAATCAATTGAACGATATGAAAGATAAAAGGAAAAAAGTCATGGATGAGAAGAGGAGGGATTCTGATTATGAATGAATTCATTGATATCTTCTCAAGCTCCGACCCGGAGAGCGTGGCAACTTCTGTCAAATTGCTTCTATTGCTGACGGTCCTATCCTTGGCGCCGGGAATTTTAATATTAATGACAAGCTTTACAAGGATTTTGATCGTCTTGTCTTTTGTCAGGACTTCATTGGCTACTCAATCCATGCCCCCCAATCAAGTCCTCATCGGTATCGCATTATTCCTAACATTCTTCATTATGGCTCCTACGTTTCAGGAAGTGAATGAACAAGCATTGACGCCGCTCTTTAATGAAGAGATTACGTTGGATGAAGCCTATGAGGAAGCGAGTGAACCTATGAAAGAATTCATGGGAAAACATACGAGACAAAAGGATCTGGCTTTGTTTATGAATTATTCAGGCTTGGAAGCACCTGAAAGCATACAGGACGTCCCGTTGACGACTCTTGTTCCCGCATTTGCCATCAGTGAATTGAAAACGGCATTTCAAATGGGATTCATGATCTTTGTTCCATTTCTCGTCATAGATATGGCGGTCGCTAGTGTCCTTATGTCCATGGGAATGATGATGCTTCCACCAGTCATGATCTCTTTACCATTTAAAATTCTACTCTTTGTTTTAGTGGATGGTTGGTATTTAATATCAAAATCATTATTGGAAGGCTTTTAAGATCGGAGGTTTAGAGAATGAACAGTAATATGGTGATATCGTTTGCGAAAGAAGGCATTTATACCGTCCTCCTTATATCCGGCCCCTTATTGATTTTGGCACTTGCCATCGGATTGCTTGTAAGTATTTTTCAGGCAACGACGCAAATTCAGGAACAGACGCTTGCGTTTATACCAAAAATCGTAGCGGTTATGATCGGTCTCATTGTCTTTGGGCCGTGGATGCTGACCAATATGGTTGAATTCACCGCCAATATCTTTAACAACTTGAATATCCTGGTGGGATAACATGCTGGATACGATAGATTTGGCCAATGTGCCAGCGTTTTTGCTTATATTAGTCAGGGTGACGTCTTTTTTCGTCACGCTTCCTCTTTTTTCATATCGGACAGTTCCGACAAGACATAAAGTCGCGTTCAGCTTTTTCTTGGCTGCGATCATGTACTTCACGGTTCCTGCACCTGAACTGATCATTGACGGGGAGTATTTTCTCTTATTGTTCAAAGAGATGGCTGTAGGGATCGGTGTCGGCCTCTTAGCCTACATCATCCTTTCCGCGATACAAATCGCTGGAGGTTTCATCGATTTTCAGATGGGCTTTGCCATTGCTAACGTGATTGACCCGCAAACCGGGGCTCAAAGTCCATTGATTGGGCAGTATTTATATATCATTACCCTTTTATTTATATTAGCAGTTGATGGTCATCATTTGATGATTGATGGTGTGTTCTACAGCTATGAAGTGATTGCTATTGATCAATTTTTGCCTTTAAGGGAAGAAGGTTGGATCCTTTTCGTCATTCAATCTTTCAACCAAATGTTCGTCATCGCCTTTCTCATGGCCATACCGATCGTAGGGTGTCTGTTTTTAGTGGATATCGCTCTCGGCATCATCGCGAGGACCGTCCCACAGTTGAATGTCTTTGTCGTTGGCTTACCTTTGAAAATTTTTGTTGCACTCTCTGTGCTTGTCATTGCGATGACTTTTTATGTGATGCTCATAAGGAATTTATTTGAAACGATGCTGACGACGATGCGTGATCTTATGCAAGTATTTGGAGGTTGAGAATAATGGTTTGGTTAAAGCTTGATCTCCAGTATTTTGCTGCGGATGAAAAGACAGAGAAAGCGACACCAAAGAAGCGTGAAGATACGAGAAAAAAAGGGCAGGTCCCGAAAAGTCAGGATGTGAATACGGGCTTTTTGCTGCTCCTTATATTCGGAACGCTTTTCCTACTCGGTGGTTATATGGAAGGGACACTGAAAGGCATGTACAAAGTGGCCTTTAATGAGTACATACATAAAGATCTTTCTCAAGAACAGACCCATGCCATGTTTGTAGAAATGACCGTGGAAATATCAAAAATCATCGCGCCGATTATGGGTGTAGCGCTCGTTGCTGGGATTGCTTCGAATCTACTTCAGGTGGGGATCATGTTTACAGGAGAACCCTTGAAAATGGATTTAAAAAAATTGGATCCCATCAAAGGTGCGAAAAGGATTTTTTCAGCAAGGGCATTGGTCGAGCTCCTGAAATCGCTCTTGAAAATCAGTATGGTCGGCGTCATCACCTTTGCCATCATTTGGGTTAACAAAGATCAAATGATGATGATGTCACAAAAATCGGTGGAAGACGCACTGGCATTTTTCGGAACGATTACGACTATCATGGGACTGGCATCTGCCTTAGCCTTGTTGATCTTATCCGTCCTTGATTATACCTATCAGAAATACGACCATGAAAAAAATATCCGCATGTCCAAAAAAGACATCAAGGATGAGCATAAGAACATTGAAGGTGATTCTCAAATCAAAGCTAAAATCAAGGAAAAGCAGCGGCAGATGTCTGCTGCGAGGATGATGAGTGAGGTGCCGGATGCCGATGTTGTCATTACCAATCCCACTCACTATGCGATCGCCATCAAGTATGATGAAGCGAAGTCAGATGCTCCATATGTTGTCGCGATGGGCGTAGATTTTATCGCTCTAAAAATCAAAGAAGTGGCGAAATCGAATGACGTGGTCACCGTGGAAAATAGACCGTTGGCGAGAGCTTTGTACCAGCATTCAGAAATTGACCAGCCGATTAATGAACAGTTTTATAAAGCTGTTGCTGAAGTGCTGGCTTATGTCTATCAATTAGAAAGAAAAATGTAAGAAAGGAGTAAACCCTTATGTCAGCAAGAGATTTATCTGTACTTATCGGCGTGATCTTAATTATCGTCATGCTTGTCATACCATTGCCGGGTTGGCTCCTTAGCTTTTTTATCCTAATCAATATTACCTTAGCCCTGATTGTCATCCTTGTGTCTATGAACATGGATGAAGCTCTGCAGTTTGCCGTCTTCCCAACTTTGTTATTATTACTAACTTTATTCCGCCTGGGATTGAATGTTTCAACCACTCGTTCCATTCTCTCAGAAGCAGAAGCGGGTGGAGTCATTGCGACATTTGGAACGTTCGTCATTGGTGGTAACCCACTAGTCGGGTTTGTTGTTTTTGTCATTTTGGTCATCATCCAATTTCTCGTCATCACGAAAGGTGCCGAAAGGGTATCTGAGGTTGCGGCTCGATTCACATTGGACGCGATGCCGGGAAAACAGATGAGTATCGATGCAGACCTTAATGCAGGAATGATCAACGAACACCAGGCAAAAGAACGCAGGGAAAAAATTGAAAATGAAGCCGACTTCTATGGAGCGATGGACGGGGCGAGTAAATTCGTTAAAGGGGATGCCATCGCTGGAATCATCATCGTTTTGATCAACATCATCTTCGGGCTGATCATCGGTATGGTGCAGATGGGGATGTCTTTCAGTGAAGCGATTGATACATACATGCGTCTCACGGTAGGGGACGGTCTCGTCAGTCAAATTCCTGCCCTTCTCATCTCGACAGCGACGGGTATTGTTGTAACGAGGGTGGCCTCTGAAGGTAATTTGAGTACAGATGTCACGAGTCAGCTGCTTCGGTATCCGAAGTTGCTTTACATTGCTGCTGTAACCATCTTCCTTCTTGGTTTGACACCGATTCCAATCTTCCTGACAACTTTGATTGCTGCTGTTCTCGCTTTTGGGGGGTATTGGTTATCCCGACAGGAAAAAGAGCCGGAATTCGAAGAGCCTGAAGAGATGGATGAATCGGAGAGCGATCAAATGAAATCACCAGAAAGCGTTGTGAACTTGATCAGCATGGATCCGATTGAGTTTGAATTCGGATATGCCTTGATCCCGATTGCGGATACGAACCAGGGAGGGGATCTCCTTGACCGGATCGTCATGATACGAAGACAGTTGGCAATCGAACTAGGAATAGTCATCCCGGTAGTAAGGATCAGAGATAATATTCAGCTGAATCCGAATGAGTACCGCCTGAAAGTGAAAGGGAACGAAGTAGCTCAAGGTGAGCTTTTATTGGACCATTACTTAGCGATGAGTCCAGGAGATGATGATGGCATCGATGGCATTGATACCCAGGAGCCTGCGTTTGGTCTTCCGGCAAAATGGATTACAGAAGACCAGAAAGATGAAGCGGAATTATCTGGTTATACGGTTGTGGATCCGCCATCTGTCGTATCGACACATATTACTGAAGTCATTAAACAGCAGGCTCATGCGCTGCTCGGAAGACAGGAAACACAGCAGTTGATCGATCATTTGAAAGAATCCTATCCGATACTCGTTGAAGAAGTAACGCCAGAACCGCTTCGTGTCGGAGATGTACAAAAAGTCCTGGCGAAATTATTACGAGAAAATGTCTCTGTGAAAAACTTGCCTGTCATTTTTGAAACGCTCGCTGATTTTGCCAAAATGACCAATGATACAGAGCTGTTAGCTGAATATGCGAGACAATCTTTATCTGCGCAAATTACGAACCAGTATAAAAAAGACGATCAATTAGTGAAAGTCATTACCGTTTCTGGAAAAGTGGAAAAGATCATTGCCGATCATATTCAGCAGACAGAGCATGGAAGTTATCTAGCCCTTGATCCTGAGAGTCAGCAAACCATTATTACAGCGATTGCGGAACAGGTGGAACAAATGTCCTTACAGGAAGAAACAGCCATTCTTCTATGCTCACCAGCGGTACGGATGTATGTGAAGCAACTTCTTGATCGTTTCTTACCACAAGTCGTTGTTTTATCTTATAACGAATTAGAACCAACGGTAGAAGTCCAGAGTGTAGGGGTGGTGAATGTAGCGTGAGAGTAAAAAAATTTCAAGCTGCGACAATGCCGGAAGCCATGAAAAAAGTGAGAACCGAATTGGGGACAGATGCAGTGATCCTAAATTCCAAAGTGAAGAAGTCGGGTGGGTTTTTAGGCCTGTTCAAAAAAGATATTACAGAAGTCATTGCTGCCATTGATCCGTCTGATGAGCACCAAACGAAGCATGAGACAAAGCCGGTCGAGAGAAATGAAGAACCGGTGTCGCCTTTCAACCCGAACCTTGAAATCATGGAAGAATTGAAAAATCTAAGGTCTTTAATTCAAAATCGTAAAGAAGCCTATCCTGAAAAGCTAGAAATGGCCTATCAGTTCCTTTTAGGACAGGAAATCTCTAAAGATGTGGCGGGAAATATGATTGAACGTCTATTAGAAAAGGGAGCCAGCCTTGACGATTTAGCCGAGGTTGAAAATCTCCTGAGACTGGAACTGTATGAATCTATGAAGCAAAAGAAGTTTGGAAAGCCTGCTTATAATAAGAAGTTCATCCATTTAGTTGGACCGACGGGTGTTGGGAAGACAACGACTTTAGCGAAACTTGCAGCGGATGCAGCTTTAAACCACCAACTAAAGGTAGCTTTCATTACAACAGATACTTATCGCATTGCTGCCATCGATCAGTTGAAGACATATGCAAAAATTTTGGATATTCCACTAGAAGTTGCTTATAGCATGGAGGACTATAAGAAGGCAAAAGAACGTTATCAGGATTTTGACCTCGTCCTTGTCGATACGGCAGGAAGAAACTTCAGAGATTCATCCTTCATCCATGAACTTCAGAAGATGATCGATTTTGACGAGGAATCGGATAATTTCCTTGTCTTAGGATTGACGAGTAAATTCGCCGACATGAGCGAGATCCTCGAACAATTCAACGATATTCCTATCCATCAGTTGATTTTCACGAAAGCGGATGAAACCGCACGGAAGGGCAATGCCGTAAACATGGTCCTTACTCATGATGTAGGAGTCGCTTATTTGACAGATGGTCAAAATGTACCGGATGACATTAAGACAGCCTCGGCCATGGGTCTTGCAAGAGAGATTATGGAGGGGTTTGCAAATGAAAGATCAAGCTGAAGTCCTTCGAAGGCGAATACAAGAAATGGAAGGAGAAAAACAAGCTAAAACCATTGCCATTGCTAGCGGGAAAGGCGGTGTGGGGAAGTCGAATTTTTGCATCAACTTTGCGTTGCAGCTCATGAGAAATGACAAGAAGGTTTTGATCTTTGATCTGGATATCGGCATGGGTAACATAGATATTTTGATGGGGAAATCACCAAGACGTACATTTGTCGACTTGTTTCGGGAAGAAATGTCGATTCGTGATATTATCGAACTAGGACCAGAATCCTTATCTTATATTGCTGGCGGTTCGGGGCTCTCTCACATTTTTGAACTTGATCAAACAAAATTCGCCTATTTTCAAAGCGAATTCGAAGAGCTGACCAAGTCTTTCGACTATATCCTCTTCGACATGGGAGCTGGAGCAACTCAGGACAGCCTGCATTTTATCAGCTCGGCCCATGAGGCGATCGTTGTTACTACTCCTGAACCCACTTCGTTAACGGACGGTTACGCGATGATTAAGCATCTTGTACATAAAGACAAAAGTCTGCCGATAAAAATCCTTGTGAACCGTTCGCTTAACGAGAAAAATGGCAGGAATACTTTCGATCGACTATCCCTTGTGGTCGAGAGATTCTTAGAAGCGGAAGTGGCTTTGTTAGGTGTTTTACCTGATGACAGGTCTGTACTTGAAGCGGTCAATAAACAGCGGCCATTTGTGATCGACAGGCCTAAAAGCAAAGTAAGCCGATCCCTTGAGGAGTTGGTGCGTGATTATTTGAACGAAAGCCACTCTCATGAGTCCCCTCTTTCGTTCGTAGATAAATTAAAGAGATTTGTTTTTGAGAGGTAGAGAGATGAAGCAGATTAGGGTATTAATCGTCGATGATTCCGCCTTCATGAGGCGTGTTTTGACGGATATTTTAAAAAAAGACCACCGGATTCATGTAGTTGGGACGGCGAGGAACGGTAAAGATTGTCTGAAAAAGTTGGATGTCTTATGTCCTGATGTCGTAACGATGGATATTGAAATGCCGGTGATGGACGGATTAGAAGCATTAAAAAAGATCATGGAAAGTTCCCCCCTTCCTGTAGTGATGGTGTCCAGTTTGACGCAAGAGGGGGCGGAAAGCACGATGAAAGCCATGAGTCTTGGAGCAGTGGACTTCATACAAAAGCCATCCGGGTCCATTTCTCTTGATATGGAAAAGGTAGACAAAGGTGTCGTCCGCAAGGTTCTTATTGCAGGGGAGGCCAAGGTGAATCCACCATCCGAAAGCTCTAGTGAAAAAGTTCGTGTCCCTGACGATATGAAAGAGGAAGGCCATGTCATTGCCATCGGCACCTCCACCGGGGGACCAAGAGCTTTGCAGGAAGTTTTGACATCTCTTCCCGGAAGCGTTCCTGCACCGATCTTAGTTGTTCAACATATGCCGAAAGGATTTACGAAATCCTTGGCTTCTCGTCTCAATCGACTGTCTGAAATTTCAGTGAAGGAAGCCGAACATAGGGAGGAAATACATAACGGTGTTGCCTATATCGCACCCGGTGGCTACCACATGGAAGTTGTAAAGCATAACCAGCGCCTCGTCATTCATTTAAATGAATCCAGACCTCTGAATGGTCATAGACCTTCGGTGAATGTGATGTTTTCTTCCATTGCAAAACTGCCAGGGATCTCCACCACCGCTGTCATCATGACAGGGATGGGGGCTGATGGTTTAGAAGGCATCCTCGCCATGAAGGAACAAGGAAGAGCGGTTTGCACAATCGCAGAAGATGAAAGCACCTGCGTCGTGTACGGCATGCCAAAAGCGATTGTGAAATCAGGTCTTGCCGATGATGTCCAGAAATTAAATGAAATTAGTCGCAGTATTGTAGAATCTCTTCAAAATAAAAGGAGGTAGTCCTATGGAAACCAATCAGTACTTGGAAGTTTTTATTGATGAAAGTAAAGAGCACTTGCAATCCATCAACGACCAACTGTTACATTTGGAAAAGAACCCTCAGGACCTTTCCATTGTCAATGAAATCTTCAGGTCTGCTCATACATTAAAAGGCATGTCGGCAACGATGGGTTACCAAGACCTTTCTAATTTGACACACAAAATGGAAAATGTCCTCGATGCGGTCCGGAATGAGAAAGTGACGGTGGACGAAGGCATTTTGGATGTCGTTTTTGATTCTGTCGATGATTTGGAAGCGATGGTCATCGATATTTCAGAAGGCGGATCAGGAGAAAGAAATGTCGAGAGGGTCGTCGAGCTTTTAAAGAATATTGAAAACGGGAGCGGAGGTTCAGCCGTCGCTTCGGTGGCAGTCGCACCACAGCAGGATGAAACCATCCCCACGCTTTCGATTGATGAATATACAAAAGCAGCCTTGGAACAATCTAGTGAACTAGGAAAAAACAATTACCAGATTGAAGTGGCATTAAGGGGGGATTGTCTTTTAAAGGCCGCACGTGTCTATATGGTCTTTGAAATATTGGAGCAAGCAGGAGATGTCATCAAGTCTTCCCCTTCTGTAGAAGCATTGGAAAACGAAGAATTTGAAACCACCTTTCACGTTTTACTTGTTACAGAAGATGCAGCAGAGGACATAGAGAGTAAAATTAAAAAAGTATCCGAAATTGAAAATGTTTATGTTACTGTCTATCAAATTTCTGAAGAAACGAAAGATGAATCGAAGCCCTCACAAAAAGTAATGGCGGCACAAGAAAAGCCGACTGCTCAAAAAGAAGAGAAAGATGGAAAGCAGGTAGGGAACAAAACGATTCGCATCAACATTGATCGACTGGATGCTCTTATGAATTTGTTTGAGGAGCTTGTCATTGACCGGGGACGCCTTGAACAAATATCTGATGATCTGAAGCACATCGAACTGCGTGAAACGGTCGAAAGAATGACAAGGATTTCCGGGGACTTGCAAAGCATTATCCTGAACATGCGTATGGTCCCGGTCGAGCAAGTGTTTAATCGATTTCCTAGAATGGTCCGCCAGCTCTCTAAGGATTTGAATAAGAAAATCGATTTGAGTGTGGTCGGGGCAGAAACAGAACTGGATCGGACCGTCATCGATGAAATTGGTGATCCACTCGTCCACCTCATTCGGAACGCGATCGATCACGGTATTGAGGGTCCGGGAGAAAGAGAAGCCAAAGGCAAGTCTGCCACAGGAAAGCTAGAACTGAAAGCTTATCATAGTGGAAATCATGTTTTCATTGAAATCTCTGATGATGGCGGCGGCATAGCACGGGACAAAGTCGTCCGAAAAGCGGTAAGCAATCATGTGGTCACAGAAGAACAGGCAGCGACAATGACAGACTCTCAAGTGTACGATTTAATCATGGAAAGCGGTTTTTCCACTGCTGACACGATTTCTGATGTGTCCGGTAGAGGAGTAGGGCTTGATGTTGTGAAAAGCACGATTGAGTCTCTTGGCGGTAATATTTCTGTTGATTCAGTGCCGGATGAGGGGAGTGTATTCTCTATCCAGTTGCCCCTCACCCTTTCAATCATTTCCGTCATGCTTGTAGAAGTGCAAAAAGAAAAATATGCTGTTCCTCTTTCATCGATTATTGAAACGGCCATTGTGAAAAAAGAAGAGATCATGCACGCCCATAACAAAAAAGTCATCGACTTCCGAGGAAAAGTCGTTCCTCTCCTCTTTTTAAAAGATGTACTGGATGTACCGGAAGAATTGGAAGAAGAGGACTACTATTCCGTGGTTATCGTTAGAAAAGGAGAAAAGATGGCCGCTCTCGTCGTCAATTCTTTCATTGGACAGCAAGAAGTCGTCTTGAAGTCTCTTGGTGATTACTTATCTGGCGCTTTCGCCATTTCAGGAGCGACCATTCTAGGAGACGGACAAGTGGCATTAATCCTGGATAGCAATGCTTTAATCAAGTAACAAAGGAGGGAACAGAAAGTGACAGAAGAAAACAAAAAACTGAAAGTGATCGTATTTCAAATCAATGATGAGGAATACACCGTACCGGTTGATCTGGTGGGTTCCATCGAGCGGATGATGCCAATCACCCGTGTCCCAGGCACAAAATCATTTGTAAAAGGGGTATTGAACCTCAGGGGGGTTGTTACACCAGTCATCGACTTGAGAGAGAGGTTCGGGATCGAAGAAGTAAACGATACTGATGCGACAAGGATCATCACCGTGAAAATACATGATATGAATGTCGGTTTGATCGTGGATGCGGCAAACGATGTTTTGGATCTTGATGAAGAAAGCATCGAGCCTCCGCCAGAAGTGGTAGGCACGGTTGAGGTGGCGTATATCCAAGGGGTATCCAAAATGGATCAGCGGCTGTTCATTTTGTTGAATTTAGAAAAAGTTCTTGCCAAAGATGACGTTCATGAGTTGAATGAGCTTTATGTCTAATTCAAAGAATTTCACTGAACGATTTGGTCCGATTCAATTGGACGTCTTGAAAGAAATCGGTAATATAGGCTCAGGTCATGCGGCTACATCTCTGTCCAAACTGCTTCATAAGAAAATAGAGATGCATGTCCCAGGGGTGGAAGTGGTGGACTTTGATCAAGTGATGGATCTTGCTGGTGGAGCAGATAAAGAAGTGGTCAGCATTTTCCAAAGGATGGAAGGGGAGGCTCCGGGCACCATGTTCTTTATCATGGCTCCTTTCCAAGCCCGTCACTTTGTAGAGCTTATGACCAACGCCTCCGTGGGTTTTGATGGGGATTCTGAAATGGCTTTGTCTGCTCTCCAGGAATTAGGGAATATCCTATCAGGTGCATACCTTACCGCGCTTTGCGATTTCACAGAATTGGATATTCAATCAACGGTTCCATCGATTTCTCAAGATATGGTGGGGGCTATTTTAAGTATGGGGTTAATTGAACTCTCCCAAGTGAGTGATGCAGCCATTGTCATCAAGACTTCTCTAACGGATGGAGAAGGAGGGGAAGGTGAATTCCTGGAAGGTCATTTCTTCCTTTTTCCCGATCCTTCCTCCTATCAGAAGATTTTTTCTTCCTTAGGAGTGCGTGAAGATGATTAAGGAAGGACAGATTGTAAGAATTGGTATCGGAGATATGGGAATTGTTCATTCTCCAGATTTGATCCGTACATCAGGGCTTGGGTCTTGTGTTGGTATCGTCCTTTATGACGAAGTGAAAAAATTGGCGGGGATGGCTCATATTATGCTGCCTGAGTCTTCCCTTGCGAAAAAGCAGGGGCTGAAAAGGGCGAAATACGCAGATACAGCCATCGAAGATTTGATGGCAGCCCTCAAAGGTGCTGGAGCTTCATCCTACCGTTTAAAAGCGAAACTGGCAGGTGGGGCACAAATGTTCCAATTCACCTCTTCCAGTGACATGATGCGCATAGGCCCGAGAAACGTGGAAGCGGTGAAAGGGAATCTTCAATCCCTTCATATACCGATTTTGGCTGAAGACGTCGGCGGGGGATGCGGGCGCACGATTGAATTCAATCCTGAAACAACGGACCTGCATATAAGGAAAGTGAATCAAGGGGAAAGTGTGATTTGATGAAAGGGACACTTCTGTGGAATTTATGGGCGGCTGTTTTTGGTTTTCTATTCGTATGTACAATCAGCGCTAAAGTGACAACTTTTGATACAGCGATCTACAGAGGAACCATAGGTTTTTTTAGTTTTTTTGTACTATCTTACGTGTTTCGATCATTTTGGAGTCTCGTCACTGCACCTAACGAAACAACAGAAAACAGTCAAGACTCGGCTCAAACAGCATCATCCACGGAAATGGATGCAGAGGAAACATCGAAAATGGTGCGTGAATTATTGAATGAAGACTCGTAAAGAGCTTAGTAATAATAACCAACTAAAGGACGGGGAGGATTGGAATGGCCAGCTGTTTATCTCCTCAAGAACAACAGTGGTGGAATCTATGGACACATGAACAGGATGGAGAGGCCGCAAATCAATTGGTACAGCAGTACGACTATTTAGTGAGCTACCATGTCCAGCGGATCTCCGCTCATTTACCTAAGAGCGTAAGCAAAGATGATGTGAGAAGTTTAGGAATGTTAGGGCTTTATGATGCACTGAAAAAATTTGATCGAACAAGAGATCTGAAATTTGATACGTATGCATCCTTCCGTATCAGAGGGTCGATCATGGATGGTTTACGAAAAGAAGACTGGCTTCCGAGATCAGTAAGAGACCGATCAAAAAAAATCGAACAGATGACAGAAAAGCTGGAGCAGGAATTGCAACGTCCGGTAACATCCAATGAAATTGCTGAATCTCTGAACATATCTCCAGAAGAAGTGGAGGAGACAGTCAAGGATTCTCTTTTTGCAAATGTGCTTTCTATGGAAGAAAAACCGAATGATGGAAGAGAGGATCAAAAAGAAGGGATCGGATATTCCATTCCGGATGATCGAACATTCACTCCATCGGAATCAGTGATCAAAAAGGAAAACTATGAAGAATTAGCGAGAGAGATCGACCGATTAAACGAGAAGGAGCAACTCGTCATCAGTCTTTTCTATCATGAAGAGCTTACTTTAACAGAGATCGGTCAGGTTTTAGAATTGACCACCTCCCGGATCTCCCAAATCCATGCGAAAGCGATCTATAAGCTGAAAGGTGCGCTGCAAGAAATTGTAACCGTTTAGGCAGGTCAGGGTATGAAGCTGAAGGAAGCGAAACTATCTGTTTTTCACGAAAAAATTACGATTTATGGTATGGTGGATGGGGAAAGCTCTCATAAAAACAGCCCAGGATGGAAGAGTAGGATCTGTCAACCAGGCTTCAATGGAAGCTGGACAAGATCTATTCATTGAGAATTCGATCCTTCACAGCGATTGTGTAGCTTCAAGAAACACCTACATAAAAGTGACGCAGCAATTATTTTTAGATATCGGATTCGGCAAGTATCACATACGGACCAGTAAAGGTTACCGTGATGTGAATGTTGTTTTTAGAGCAGGGTGAAATGATGTTCTGCAGTAGTGAGAGTTATGGAAAATGAGAAGAAATAGGATCAGAAATGAATGGTGAGGATAGACATGACAGTGTTTTTATTGATTTTCAGCTTTATCATTGACGGTGTACTACTGTTTGCACTGTTTATCATGATGAAAAAGGTACGCAAGACTGAAGAACTTGAACTTAGACAAAAACAAGTGGCATCAGAAATTGAGGATCTTTTCACCTCGTATTTAATGGAAATCAAAGAAGAAAATAAACGAATGGAAAGCCTCGTCAGGAAAAAAAGTGCCCCTTCTGATTCTCAAAACACTCAAAATGAAAACAGAAATGATAAAGTTAACAGTCACTCAGAAAAGAAAGTTATCGCGGACAAAGAAGCTTCCCCCAGCTACACCCTGCCTGAGCTGAATGAAAAGGAAAGCTATCAGCCATCTTTTCATTCGCAGGTATTTGAATTGAAAGAAAAAGGTTATAGTAATGAAGAAATTGCGAGAAAATTGGATAAAGGGAAGACAGAAATCGAATTACTATTCAAATTTCATCAAAAACCTACGAAAAAAACTTGAATGGCCCCGTGTGTTATGATATATTTACTGACGGTGTCAATACGCACGCCTTTGGATTCTCAAGTGAGGTTGCTCTTTTTTAGAGTTCACTAGAGAAGATGAAAGAGGCGGAGGATACTAAAAAAACCAAAACAGGAGGAACTATCATGTCTGTAATTTCTATGAAACAGCTACTTGAAGCTGGTGTTCATTTTGGACACCAAACCCGTCGCTGGAATCCAAAGATGAAAAAGTACATCTTCACGGAGCGTAACGGGATCTACATCATCGACCTACAAAAAACGGTCAAGAAAGTTGATGAAGCATTCAACTATGTAAAAGAGGTCGCTGCTGACGGCGGTAACATTCTTTTTGTAGGTACTAAAAAACAAGCTCAGGATACAGTTCGTGACGAGGCGACTCGTTGTGGCATGTATTACATCAACCAACGTTGGTTGGGTGGTACCCTGACAAACTTTGAAACGATCCGTAAGCGTATCAACCGTCTTAAAGACATTGAGCGCATGGAAGAAGACGGTACTTTCGATGTACTTCCTAAAAAAGAAGTGGTCGATATGCTTAAAGAAAAAGATCGTCTTGTTAAATTCCTGGGCGGTATTAAAGAAATGAAGAGCATTCCGGACGCAATGTTCGTTATCGATCCTCGTAAAGAGCGCATCGCGATTGCTGAAGCTCACAAATTGAATATTCCAGTTGTAGGTATCGTTGATACAAACTGTGACCCAGACGAAATCGATTATGTCATCCCTGCGAACGATGATGCAATCCGTGCCGTTAAATTGTTGACTTCTAAGATGGCAGACGCTGTCCTTGAAGCGAAACAAGGGGAAGAAACAGAAACAACGGAAGAAACTGAAGCTGCTGTAGAAGCTGCTCAAGAGTAAGAAGGGTCAAAAGGTGATAAGGGGGTATACCTTTATCACCTTTTTTAAAGAATCCGTAACAGCTCAAGCGTCCTGAAACGCAAGAGCTATACTTATATGCAACTAATAAGGAGGCTTTACAATGGCTGTAAATGCTAAAATGGTAAAAGAACTTCGTGAAAAAACGGGTGCTGGAATGATGGACTGTAAGAAAGCACTCACTGAAACAGATGGTGACATGGACAAAGCAATGGAATGGTTGCGTGAGAAGGGAATTTCCAAGGCAGCTAAGAAAGCTGACCGTATTGCTGCAGAAGGTTCTGCTGCAATCGAAATTTCCGGTAACACGGCTGTACTTTTCGAAGTGAACTGTGAAACAGACTTCGTTACGAAGAACGATCAGTTCAAAGATTTGCTTAAAGATCTTGGTCAGCACTTGCTTTCTCAGAAGCCTGCAACAGTTGAAGAAGCTCTAGAGCAGAAGCTTCACGGTGATGGAGAAGTACTTAGCAGCTATATTACTGAACGCGTAGCGAAAATCGGTGAAAAGATTTCCCTTCGTCGTTTCGTAATTAAAGAAAAGACCGATAACGATGCATTTGGTGCTTACCTTCACATGGGCGGAAACATCGGTGTGTTGACTGTCCTTGAAGGCTCTACAGATGAGTCTGCAGCGAAAGACGTTGCGATGCATGTAGCCGCTGTAAACCCTCGTTACGTCTCCCGTGACGAAATTCCACAAGAAGAAGCAGATAAAGAACGTGAAATGCTTAAGACTCAAGCGATGAACGAAGGCAAGCCTGAAAACATCGTTGAGAAAATGGTCGAAGGCCGTTTGAACAAGTTCTTCGAAGAAATCTGCCTGCTTGACCAAAGCTTCGTTAAAGATCCAGACCAGAAAGTAAAACAATTCGTAGCCTCTACTGGTGGTCAAATCACTGGTTTCGATCGCTTCGAAGTTGGTGAAGGTATGGAAAAACGCGAAGAAAACTTTGCTGATGAAGTTATGAACCAAGTTAAAAAATAATGAACATGAAAAATAGGGGACACTGCCGGTGTTCCCTATTTTCAAACATGCTACATAATTGCAGATCCATATGCAAGAAAATGTAGTGGAATACAGTTAAAACACGGGAGGTAACTATGACTACTGCTCGCTATCGTCGTATCGTATTAAAACTAAGTGGAGAGGCTTTAAGTGGAGAAGCAGGGTTTGGACTAGAACCCAGCATCATTAAATCAGTCTCCCGTCAGGTCAAAGAAGTGGCTGAACTCGGTGTGGAAGTCGCTGTCGTCGTCGGAGGTGGAAACATCTGGCGCGGTAAAGTAGGAGCCGAGATGGGAATGGATCGCGCAAACGCTGATTATATGGGGATGCTGGCAACGGTCATGAACTCACTTGCCCTTCAGGATAGTCTGGAAAACTTAGGGATTCCGACCCGTGTCCAAACCTCCATTGAAATGAGACAAGTAGCGGAACCTTACATCCGCAGGAAAGCGATTCGTCATCTAGAAAAGAAACGCGTCGTCATTTTTGCGGCTGGGACAGGGAACCCATACTTCTCTACAGACACGACAGCTGCTCTAAGAGCCGCAGAAGTGGAAGCGGATGTAATCTTAATGGCGAAGAACAATGTAGACGGTGTTTATACAGATGACCCTAAAACCAATGAAGATGCTGTGAAGTACGATCAGCTCTCTTACATGGACGTTTTGAACGAAGGTCTTGGGGTTATGGATTCTACAGCTTCATCATTATGTATGGACAACGATATCGATTTATTGGTATTCTCAATAACAGAAGACGGAAACATCAAGAAAGCCGTAATGGGCGAAAATATTGGAACAATTGTGAGGGGGAAATAATCATGTCTGATGCTGTAATTAATGAAACGAAGCAACAAATGGAACAAGCCACACAAGCTTTCTCTCGTCAGCTTGCAACGGTCCGCGCGGGTCGTGCGAATCCTTCAATCCTTGATAACGTGTATGTGGATTACTATGGAGCGGCGACTCCACTTAATCAACTAGCACAAGTCTCTGCACCAGAACCACGTCTGCTTGTCATTACACCTTATGACAAGAGTGCAATTGCAGAAATTGAAAAAGCGATCCAGAAAGCGGATCTTGGCTTGTCTCCTTCTAGTGATGGTAATGTTGTACGAATCAACATTCCTGCGCTGACAGAAGAACGTCGTAAGGACCTTGCCAAAGTTGTAGGGAAATATTCAGAAGAAGCGAAGGTACAAATCCGTAACATTCGTCGTGATTCCAACGACCGTCTGAAAAAGCTTGAAAAAGATGGTGAGCTAACGGAAGATGATCTTCGTTCTTATCAGGATGACGTTCAGAAGGTCACAGACCAGCACGTTGAGAAAATCGATCAACTTGCAAAAACAAAAGAAGAGGAAATCATGGAAGTTTGATTCTCCAATTCTATATGCCTTAAGGTGTATCAAGCCGCGCTGTAGATGTTTGGCAGCGCGGCTTTTATTTTAGTTTAGGGAATTAAACATTCATTGTCCTATAAGAAGGCATCCGCTAAGAGAGCACAGACACCCTCGACATTACCCACCTGTCTAGTGGAAGAGAAGAGCTCTTCCCAAGGGCCTTTTAATTATGCGTTCCATGTTGTCTAGTGCGTATCTTGAGCCTTTGTTTTATACACTCACTTTATAGGATATCGGCATTTTTATTGGATTTAGTATATAATAAATAGATGGAACAATTGGACTGGAGGATTGAACATGCCTATCAAGTTTCCATTCAAAAAAGATAAAAAGCAGCCCACTACCGAGCCATTAGGCCTTGAAGAAAACCATATTCCAAAACATGTGGCGATCATTATGGACGGAAATGGACGATGGGCGAAGAATAGAGGAATGCCTCGGATTGCCGGTCATAAAGAGGGCATGGGTGTTGTGAAGAGAATCGTTCGATATGCTTCAGATATCGGTGTGAAGGTTCTTACCCTTTATGCTTTTTCTACGGAAAATTGGAAACGCCCGAAAAATGAGGTAGACTTCCTTATGAAGCTCCCTGTCGATTTTCTAAGTACATATTTGCCTGAACTGATCGAGAGAAATGTCCAAGTCCGGACCATCGGCGATTTTGACGTCCTTCCTGAACATACTCAAAAGGCTGTCAAAGAAGCGATGGAAAAAACGAAGGACAATGATGGGCTGATCCTCAATTTTGCGCTTAACTATGGAAGTCGTTATGAGATGGTGCATGCAGTCAAGCAAATTGCTTCTAAAGTACAAGACGGAGAAGTGGACATATCCGATATCGATGAATCCATGTTCTCTAAGGAATTGTACACGTCAGAGTTGATTGAACCTGATCTGCTTATCCGGACAAGTGGAGAACAAAGGTTGTCAAACTTCTTATTATGGCAGCTGGCCTATGCTGAATTCTGGTTTACAGAAGTTTATTGGCCGGACTTTGATGAAAGTCATTTTGAAAAAGCTCTTTATGACTTCCAAAATCGTAAACGTCGTTTCGGCGGAGTATAAGGTGTGAAAAAGACTTATGAAACAAAGAACAATTACAGCCATCGTTGCAGCACTCATTTTCCTTCCGATCGTCATGTTGGGAGGATGGCCTTTTAAGGCTTTTGTGTATATCATTGCAAGCATCGCCCTACTTGAGCTCGTACGTATGAAAAAGATTGCCCGCTATTCGGTAGCTTCTGGACTCGGCTTGCTTCTCATGTGGGCCCTGATGTTTCCATATGAAGTGTTCGATGAATCCATTACTTCTGGGGACATCATTACAAAATCCGAGATTACATTGCTGGCGGTACTTGTACTTTTGAGTTACACAGTGCTCGTCAAAAACCGTTTCACTTTTGATGATGCTGGATTTCTTTTATTATCAGCGATCTACATTGGAATGGGATTCAATTATCTAATGGAAACACGAGAAGAAGGGCTGGAATATATCTTCTTTGCATTATTTGTCGTGTGGGCGACAGACACAGGCGCCTACTTGTTCGGCCGTGCTTTAGGCAAACACAAGCTTTGGCCGCAAATCAGTCCGAAGAAAACAATTGAGGGTTCAGTCGGAGGAATCATCCTTGCCTGTGTCGTCGCTTTAATTTTCCAGTTGGTTCATCCTCTTGAGCATTCCTTGATTATCGTGTTACTCGTCACTGTACTTGTATCGATTGCAGGTCAGATCGGTGACCTCGTGGAATCTGCATTCAAGCGTCACTATGCAGTCAAAGATTCCGGAAAAATCCTGCCCGGGCACGGGGGTGTGTTGGATCGGTTCGACAGTTTGATCTTCATTTTACCGATCCTGCATTTGATTAACTTTATTTCATAGGAGAGAGGGGCCGTGGAACAATGAAGCAAGTATCATTACTTGGGGCAACGGGTTCGATTGGTATTCAAACCCTTGATGTTCTTCGCTTGCACCCAGATCAATTTTCTTTATATGCCATGGGGTTTGGCAGAAACGTCGAAAAAGCTCTTCCTCTGATCCGAGAGTTCGAACCTTCCATGATCGTCGTTCAAGATGAAGAAACGAAGAGAAAGCTGGAAAAAGAGGTCGCCCATCCACAGATTCTTTGTGGTGGGGAGGGTTTAATTGAGGCAAGTGTAGCCGAACCTGTAGATGTGGTTGTTAATGCAGTCATGGGGAGTATCGGCTTACCTGCTACTTTAAAAGCGATTCAATCAAAGAAACAAATCGCAATTGCGAATAAGGAAACGCTCGTGACGGCTGGCCATCTAGTCATGGAAGAAGCTAAAAAACATGATGTTAACCTCCTCCCTGTAGACAGTGAGCATTCGGCTATTTTTCAGGCTCTGAATGGGGAACAGAGGAGAGACATCAATAAACTCATCATTACTGCATCTGGTGGAAGCTTCCGTGATCAAACAAGGGAAGAATTAGCTGGAGTCACGGTGGATGATGCATTGAACCATCCGAATTGGAAGATGGGAGCGAAAATCACCATTGATTCTGCCTCGATGATGAACAAAGGATTAGAAGTTATTGAGGCGCATTGGCTTTTCGATGTACCTTATGACCAGATTCATGTTATTCTTCATAGAGAAAGTGTCATCCATTCCATGGTTGAATATGTGGATCGTAATGTCATTGCCCAGCTGGGAACGCCGGATATGAAAGTGCCTATACAATACGCATTGACTTACCCTGAACGAAAAGAGCTTCCAATCACGAAAAACTTGAACTTGGAAGAGATCGCTACTTTGAATTTTCAAAAGATGGACATGGATCGTTTTCCTTGTTTAAGGATGGCATTTGAAGCAGGGAGAGCAGGGGGCTCGATGCCGACGGTCTTGAATGCGGCAAACGAAGAAGCTGTCCAGCAGTTCCTAGAAGGCAAAATTTCTTTTCTTGATATTGAAAAATACATCGACCAAGCATTAGAAAACCATGACAGGATTCATAACCCTGACTTGTCTACCATAATTTCTATTGATAAGGAAACGAGGGAAAGAGTTCGTTTCCAAATAAATTAAGAGCTCTGGTTGTTGGAGAAGTTCATGCGACCGTCTAACGATGATGGTTCACTTCCGCTATACACATCCTGTAGAACGATTAGAGCTGAAAAAGGAAGGTGCTTCATTTGACTACAGTGGTTGCATTTATTCTTATGTTCGGACTTTTGGTGTTCGTGCATGAGTGGGGGCATCTCATATTTGCCAAACGATCGGGAATGCTCGCAAGGGAATTTGCGATAGGATTTGGACCTAAGATTTTTGCATTCACTCGAAATGAAACTCTTTATACGATTCGTCTTCTTCCCATTGGCGGCTATGTTCGAGTTGCTGGCGAAGATCCAGAAATCGTTGAATTGAAAGCAGGCCACCATATCGGTCTTGAATTCAATGAAGCTGGAAAAGTAAATAAAATTATCGTAAACAATAAAGACAAGCATCCACATGCGCGAGTCATTGAAGTCGAACGCGCGGACTTAGATCATCGCCTTGTCATTGAAGGTTACGAAATCGATGAAGATGAAAAGCTCTTCTTTGAAGTCGACCCGAAAGCGATGTTCGTCATGGATGAAAAAGAAACACAAATTGCTCCTTACAACCGTCAATTTGCATCAAAATCTGTTCCGCAGCGTGCGATGCAGCTTTTCGCAGGACCAATGATGAACTTCGTCTTAGCGATTGTTTTGTTCATGATTCTTGGCTTCATTCAAGGGGTCCCTTCGAACGAAGCAAAACTCGGAGAGATCCAGGAGAACTCCCCGGCCTCACAGGCTGATCTACAGGCTGGTGATGAAGTCGTTGCTGTGGACGGCGAATCTGTCAGTACATGGGAAGAGTTCACCACCATCATTCGAGCTCATCCTGACGAAGAAGTGACATTGACGATCAATCGTGAGGGTGCCACTCAGCAGTTGAACATCACTCCTGCCGCCGTTGAAAGTAGAGAAACGACCATCGGCCAAGTGGGTGTCGCCCGTGCTTTTGAAGAGTCTTTTGCAAAGAAATTAACGTTCGGGTTTACGCAGACCTATGAGTGGTCAGCATTGATATTAACGAATCTAGGTAAATTAGTGACCGGACAATTTTCATTAGATATGCTTTCAGGGCCTGTCGGAATTTATGATGCCACAGACCAGGTCGTCCGCACAGGATTCACGAATTTCGTCATGTGGACATCCATCTTGAGTATCAACCTTGGAATTGTAAACTTGCTGCCTCTCCCTGCTTTAGATGGAGGACGTCTCTTATTCGTAGGGCTTGAAGGGCTCAGAGGGAAACCGATCGATCCTCAAAAAGAAGGGATCGTTCACTTCATCGGATTCGCTTTACTTATGTTATTGATGCTCGTCGTCACATGGAACGATATCCAACGTTTATTCTTGTGATTTTTTATAGCTGGAAGTCCTGAGGTGATCGGTGATTCCTAGGCTTCTGGCTTCTTTTTATTAACGTCAAATAAAGAAGTGGAATCTTTGAGACTAGTGATTTCCTCCTTTAATAAACTTCAATTAAATAGAACTGAGGTGCATGTTATGAGACAAAGTCATATGTTAATACCTACCCTTAAAGAAAACCCTGCTGATGCTGAAATCAAGAGCCATCAGCTCCTCGTTCGTGCTGGTTACATACGCCAGATTGCATCAGGCATCTACAGCTTCCTGCCGATCGGCCGCCGAGTATTAAGCAAGGTTGAGAATATTGTTCGGGAAGAGATGGAGAAAATCGGGGCTCATGAAATGGCGATGCCTGCCCTTGAGCCTTCAGAACTTTGGAAGGAAACGGGACGTTGGACCACGTTCGGTTCCGAGCTGATGCGCTTGAACGACCGACACAATCGGGAGTTTGCCCTTGGTGCCACCCATGAGGAAGTCATCACAAGCCTCGTGCGTCATGAAGTGAAAAGTTATAAGCAACTTCCTTTGACGGTTTTCCAAATTCAAAATAAATTCCGTGATGAAGCCCGTCCTCGTTTCGGTCTTCTACGTGGAAGAGAGTTTTTGATGAAGGATGCCTACTCTTTCAATGAATCCTACGAAAGCCTTGATGAAACCTATGACAAAATGTTCGAAGCCTACTCGAATGTATTCAGACGCTGCGGGTTGAACTTCCGTGCTGTCATCGCAGACTCCGGAGCCATGGGCGGGAAAGATACCCATGAGTTCATGGTATTATCTGAAGTAGGCGAGGATGTCATTGCCTATTCAGATACTTCTCGCTATGCGGCGAATATTGAAATGGCTCCGGTCGTGGCGGCGTATGAAAAGTCTACAGCGACTCCTCAAACGATGGAAAAAGTAGAAACACCAGGTCAAAAGACGATGAAGGATGTTGCTGAATTCCTGGGTCATGATTTACAGGAAGGCATCAAGTCGATCCTTTTCCAAGTAGATGAGAGATTTGTTCTTGCGCTTACCCGAGGAGATCATGAAGTAAATGATGTTAAATTGAAAAATCTTTATGATGCGGATATAGTTGAACTTGCTTCTGAAGAAGATACTAAACGACTGCTTGGTTCAGGGTTCGGTTCTCTTGGACCGATTGGAGTAACTGAAGAAGTGGAAGTTGTCGCTGATCATGCTGTACAAGCCATGGTGAACGTATCTTGTGGAGCGAATGAAGAGGGCTATCATTTTAAGAATGCAACACCAGAAAGAGACTTTGCTGTCAAAACGTATGCCGATTTACGGTTTATCGAAGAAGGAGATCCATCACCGGATGGAGAGGGCATCATTAAGTTTGCCAGGGGCATTGAAGTGGGACATGTCTTCAAGCTGGGTGAATTTTATTCTGAACGGATGAATGCGACCTTCCTTAATGATCAAGGAAAAGCGAAGACGATGATCATGGGCTCGTACGGTATTGGTGTATCCCGTACACTTGCAGCAATCGTAGAACAATACCACGATGAAAGAGGGATCACGTGGCCGAAGAATATTGCCCCATATCAAGTCCATTTGCTTTCATTGAATCCTAAAAAAGAAGAACAGAAAGAATTGGCAGATCAATTATATGACACACTGCTTGATGCAGGGATCGAAGTCTTATATGATGATCGTAAAGAACGTGCCGGCGTAAAATTTGCCGACAGCGACCTTTTCGGTGTACCTGTAAGGATCACGGTAGGAAAGCGTGCCGGTGAAGGCGTTGTTGAAGTGAAGGAACGCGCAACTGGCGATCAAAATGAATTAGAGACTAGTGAAGTCTTAGAATATATTAAGAACTGGTACAAAGCCTAATACTTCTTTGGAAAACTATACCCTTGCTAAAGGAAAGAGCAAGGGTTTTTCCATGTCAGGTGTTGGGTTAGGAAAGAGGAGGAATTCCGTTTGAGTGTCAGCAATAAAGAAAAAATGCACTATTTGCTGGAGCAGATCCAGTTCCCGCATGATCTAATAGAGCCTCACTTTAAAGACAGCAGCATGCAGAAGCTGGTGGTCTATCGCGAACAAAAATTGTGGCATTTTCACTTTCTTATGCCAAAACCGCTGCCCCCTTCTGTTTATGATTTATTTACAAGTAAACTTGTAGCGACTTTCCGTTCGATTGCTGATGTGACCTGGACGATCGAGACATCTGAAAAAGAACTTTCAGTTAATGATGTGCTTGAATACTGGCAGAGCTTCATCAAAACATTAACGAACCTAACACCAAGCTATAAAGATTTATTGATGGAGCAGCAGCCTGAGGTGAACGGGAATAAGGTTATGTTAACTTGCAGGAACTTAGCCGAAAGTCATGCCATACAGAAAAAGTTAGAAGAACCTTTGAAAAGTTTTTGTCTCAAATGCGGCCTTCCTTCGTTCATGCTTTCAACACGAGTGAAAGAAGAAACGGAACAAATTAAACGTTTCCAGGAAGAACGTCAAAAAGAGGATAAAATACTTGTCCAGCAAGCGGTGAAAGAACAAGAAGAGAGAGCCAAAGATAAAGACGACTCCAAACCAAAAGGGCCGCTTGAGATTGGTTACAAGATTCAAGATGACATCATCCCAATGGAGGAAATCCAGGAAGAAGAGAAGAAGATTGCTGTCCAGGGATATATTTTCGATGTCGAAATCAAAGAACTTCGCTCCGGACGTCATTTATTACTCTTAAAAGTGACGGATTATACGGATTCCTTTTCGATCAAAATGTTCTCACGCGGAGACGATCATGCTGAACTGTTCAAGCACGTGAAAGAGGGCATGTGGATCAAAGCGCGTGGTGGCATCCAGACAGATAATTTCACGAACGAATTAACGATGATGGCCAATGACATCAATGAAGTGAAACCGAAATTGCGAGAAGATAAAGCGCCTGAAGGGGAGAAGAGGATTGAATTGCATGCCCATACCACGATGAGTGCGATGGATGCGCCTGTTTCCCCGTCACGTCTGATCAAACAAGCAGCAGATTGGGGACACGAAGCTATTGCCATCACAGACCATGCGGTCGTTCAAGCCTATCCGGATGCCCATGCCGCAGGCCAGAAAAATGGTGTGAAAATCATTTATGGTGTGGAAGCCAACTTGGTGGATGATGGAGTCCCCATTGCTTACGAGGAACAGGACAGGGAGCTTGAGGACGCCGTCTACGTGGTTTTTGACGTGGAGACGACCGGTCTTTCTGCAGTGTACGATAAAATCATCGAACTAGCGGCCGTCAAAGTGCAGGGTGGGGAAATCATCGATCGATTTGAATCCTTCGCCAACCCCCATCAACCGTTGTCCCAAACAACAATCGACCTTACAGGAATCACGGATGACATGGTAAAGGATGCCCCGGAAATCGAACAGGTCCTCAAGGACTTCCACGAATGGACGGGAGAAGACATCCTCGTTGCTCACAACGCCAGTTTCGATATGGGCTTTTTAAATGCCGGTTATCAAAACATCGGCCTGGAAAAGTCTACGAATCCAGTCATCGATACGTTAGAGCTTGCTCGTTTCCTAGTGCCTGAATTAAAGAACCACCGTTTAAATACGCTTTGTAAGAAATTCGATATTGAGTTGACCCAGCACCACCGGGCGATTTATGACGCAGAAGCAACGGGTTATTTATTATGGAAACTCGTGAAGCGAGCCATGGAAAAAGAGATTACGAACCATAAAAATTTGAATGATTATATGGGTGAGGGAAAAGCGTACCAACGTTCCAGACCTTCTCATTGTACGCTGCTTGCCACAAACAGCACAGGATTAAAAAACATTTACCGTCTCGTATCAGAAGCGCATGTGAATTATTTCTACCGTGTTCCACGCGTCCCACGCTCCCTTTTGGCCAAAAACCGGGAGGGAATCCTCGTAGGTTCCGGGTGTGACAAAGGGGAAGTTTTTGAAACGATGATGCAGAAATCCGAGGAAGAGGCAGAGAAGGTGGCTGAATTTTATGATTACATCGAAATTCAACCACCAGGAAACTATTATCACCTGCTGGAAAAAGATCTTGTCCAGACGGAAGCGCAAATCCTCGATATTTTGAAAAGGCTTGTCGCTATGGCGGATCGAATGGGTAAAACAATTGTTGCTACTGGTAACACTCACTACGTAGAGCCTCATGAAAAGCAGTATCGGCAGATTCTCATTTCGTCCCAAAACGGGAACCCGCTTAACAGGCAGACACTGCCGGAGGTTCACTTTAAAACAACGAATGAAATGATCGATGAGCTTGATTTCTTAGGAAAAGAAAAAGCCACAGAGTTAGTCGTAACAAACACCCATAAAATAGCCGAGCAGGTCGGTGAAGTTTCACCCGTTAAAGATGACTTGTACACGCCTAATATTGAAGGGGCAGACCAGGAAATCCGTGAAATGTCCTACAATAAAGCACGAAGCATTTATGGAGAGCCTATCCCTGATTTGATCGTTAAACGTTTGGAAAAAGAGCTAGATAGTATCATCGGAAATGGATTTGCAGTAATCTATCTCATTTCACAAAAACTTGTAACCAAGTCTTTAGAAGATGGGTACCTTGTTGGATCACGTGGTTCTGTCGGTTCATCCTTTGTTGCCACGATGACGGATATTACAGAGGTGAATCCTCTTCCGCCGCATTACGTGTGTCCGTCTTGTCAATATAATGAATTTTTCACAGACGGATCGGTCGGAAGCGGATTTGACCTCGAAGAAAAAGATTGCCCGGAATGTGGCACTTCTTTAACAAAAGACGGGCAGGACATTCCATTTGAAACGTTCCTAGGCTTTAAAGGGGATAAGGTCCCGGATATCGACTTGAACTTCTCAGGGGAATATCAGCCCCATGCGCACAACTATACGAAAGAGTTATTCGGTGAAGATAGTGTGTTCCGTGCCGGGACGATCGGTACGATAGCGGAGAAAACCGCTTATGGCTATGTGAAGGGTTACGCCGGAGATCATCAGCTGCTTTATAAAAATGCTGAAATCGATCGTCTTGTTCATGGTTGTACAGGTGTGAAAAGGACAAGCGGACAACACCCAGGGGGGATCATCGTTGTCCCTGATGATATGGAGATTTATGATTTTTCTCCTATCCAATTTCCAGCAGATGATACGAAATCAGAGTGGAAGACCACTCACTTTGACTTCCACTCCATTCACGATAATCTTTTGAAACTGGATATACTTGGACACGATGACCCGACCGTCATTCGTATGCTGCAGGACCTCAGTGGAATCGATCAGAAGGAAATCCCGGTTGATGATCCTGAAGTGATGAAGATTTTCAGCGGTCCTGAAGCGCTCGGAGTGACGGCGGATCAAATTATGTGTAAAACAGGGACCCTCGGCGTACCTGAGTTTGGTACACGCTTTGTAAGGCAGATGCTTGAAGATACAAAGCCGAAAACATTTGCAGAACTCGTCATCATTTCCGGCCTATCACATGGAACGGACGTATGGCTTGGAAATGCCGAACAGCTGATAAATGATGGTATCTGTACTCTTCCAGAAGTCATTGGCTGCCGTGACGATATCATGGTGTATCTCATGCATAAAGGTCTCGATCCTTCCCTTGCCTTTAAGATTATGGAATTCGTTCGTAAAGGCCGAGGCCTTCAAGATGAGTGGATCGAAGAAATGAAAAAACACGGCGTGCCGGACTGGTACATTGATTCTTGTAAGAAGATCAAATACATGTTCCCGAAAGCACACGCCGCCGCCTATGTATTGATGGCGGTAAGAATTGCGTATTTCAAAGTCCACTATCCGATTTATTTCTATGCTGCCTATTTCACGGTGAGAGCGAGTGATTTTGAACTGGAAACGATGATGAAAGGTTCCGAAGCTATTCGTAAGCGCATGAAAGAGATTCAGGAAAAAGGCTTCGATGCCACTCCAAAAGAAAAAAGTTTGATGACCGTCCTCGAACTATCCCTTGAAATGTGCGAAAGAGGATATGGATTTAAGAACGTGGATCTATACCGTTCCAGTGCGACAGACTTTCTCGTTGAAGGGAATGAGTTGATTCCTCCATTCAACGCAGTCGATGGTTTAGGAACAAACGCAGCTATCAATATCGTTAATGCAAGAAAAGAAGGCGAATTCCTATCCAAGCAGGACTTGAGAGAACGCAGCCGTATTTCCAAAACGGTACTTGAATACCTGGATAACTTCGGATGCTTAGAGGGAATGCCGGATGAAAACCAACTGTCCCTTTTCTAATTTCTCAGCTCAACGACAGCTAAAACTGCCGATTCACTGTTAAAGTATATGGCAGGATTCTTGAAGACTTAGTTTCGAGGTTTTTTGAGTGGATGGGGCGCCGGGGAATGACTCGCTTTCCGCGGGAGCGCGGTGAGCCTCCTCAGGCTGACGCCTTGCGGGGTCTCACCAAGCACTCTTCTCCCGCAGGAGTCTCGCCATTCCCCTCTGCCCCTTTGTTATGGAAGATTCTCGAAACTACTTCTGGAAAAATCAGCTTGTATGATTGAGGGAAGTGGATAATATGACGGTCTCCACAGCGGGCACTCAAAACGTAAAAGCTTGCTACAGAGCGTTTTATGCTTGTTTATAAGGGGAGAGTGGGAACACTCCCTCTCGGTATAAGAGTACGGTTCTCCGTTACATGGTATGGGGTGGATGGGAAGCTGCGAGACTCCCGTGGGAGAAGGAGATAGGCGAGATCCCGCAGGACGCAGTCCGAGGAAGCTCGGCGCTCCCCCACAGGAAAGCGAGTAGGTTCCCATCCACCCTTGACTCCTATTATGGCTAACGAATCCTGGAAATATCTCAAACCTGAGTCTTCCCAATCGGAAGAATTCATGAAACAACTACATTTGAGAGGCGGAGGGAAGCTGTTGATTTCTTCCTTTGTTGCATAGAATACGCATCTATGATATATTTTTTATGGTGAGAAGAGTGATACGAACGACGAAAGAGTGGGGCAACCCACTCTTTCGTCATATTCCAGCCTCTTGCTTGTGGAGAAACTTCGATGCATGAGGGGTTTTTAGTACCCGCGAGACGAACCGCTATGATCTATGTCATAGCGGTTTCTCATGGTACTTGCAATTCTGGCCCCTGTTACTTAAATGAAATGAGCGAATACATCCCATAATAATAAATACTAACCATTACATTGTGTTCGAAGGAGGGAAGAGCATGAGCAATCATGTTACATCCGTTGCAGAACGTCTTGTCCAGCCGATCCTTGAGGAGATGAACCTCGAACTTGTGGATATCGAGTACAAGAAAGAAGGTCAGAACTGGTACCTTCGCGTCTTTATCGATAAAGAAGGCGGTGTGGACATAGAAGAATGCGGACAAGTATCTGAACAGCTGAGTGAAAAATTAGATGAAGAAGATCCCATTGAAATTGCGTATTTCCTGGAAGTTGCATCACCTGGGGCGGAACGTCCTCTAAAGACAGAAGCAGACTTTGAAAAGTTTGTCGGTGAATATGTGTACATGAAACTCTACGAACCGATTGATGGGGAGAAGGAGTTCGAAGGGACACTGAAGTCCTTTGAAAATTCCGTGGCAACCGTAGAGATTCGTATTAAGACACGTAAGAAACAACTGGAAGTACCATACCAAAAAATAGCTAAAGCCAATTTAGCTGTCACATTTAATTAAGGGGGAGAAAACTGTTGAGTAGTGAACTATTTGATGCCATGAATTATTTAGAGAAGGAAAAAGGCATCGACAAAAATCTTTTATTGGAAGCACTTGAAGCAGCATTGATTTCTGCTTATAAGAAAAACTTCAATTCCGCGACGAACGTACGCGTGGATATTAATGAAGAAGAAAGTGCCATGAAAGTCCTTGCGCGAAAAGAAATCGTAGAAGAAGTCATGGATCCGCAGCAGGAGATTTCTTTAGAAGAAGCGAAAGACATCGATCCGAACTATGGGGTTGAAGATGTCATCGAGGTGGAAGTAACACCTATGGACTTCGGCCGTATCGCAGCCCAAGCGGCTAAGCAAGTCGTTACGCAGCGTGTCCGTGAAGCAGAGCGAGGCATCATTTACGGTGAGTATGTCGATCGTGAAGAGGATGTCATGACAGGGATCATCCAAAGAAAAGATCCTCGCTTCGTCTATGTGAATCTAGGTAAAATTGAAGCACGTCTTCCAGAAGGAGAGCAGATGCCGACAGAGACCTATGAAGTTCACGATCGCCTCAAAGTATTTGTGACAAAGGTGGAAAACAGCAACAAAGGTCCACACATCTATGTTTCCCGTACACACCCGGGTCTCTTGAAGCGTTTGTTTGAGATGGAAGTACCTGAGATCTATGACGGTACTGTCGAAGTCATGTCTGTAGCCCGGGAAGCAGGGGACCGTTCGAAAATCTCGGTTTACGCAGAAGATCAAGAAATCGATCCGGTCGGCTCTTGTGTAGGTCAAAGAGGCCAGCGTGTACAAGCCATTGTTAATGAACTGAAGGGTGAAAAAATCGACATTGTTCAATGGTCAGAGGATCCCGTTGAATATGTTTCGAATGCCTTAAGCCCTTCAAAGGTCGTGGAAGTGCTTGTAGATGAAGAGGATAAGGCGACAACAGTGATCGTTCCTGATTATCAACTGTCCCTTGCGATCGGTAAACGCGGTCAAAACGCTCGTCTTGCGGCTAAGTTGACAGGCTGGAAGATTGACATTAAGAGTGAAAGTGAAGCACGTGAACAAGGTCTTCTTTCTACAGAAGAAACCGATATAGAAGATGAAGACGTTTTTGACGAAGAATTGTCTGAAGATTAAGGAGGGGGAGAACGATGACCCGTTCCAAAAAACAACCATTAAGAAAATGTGTCGTCACACAGGATATGGTTCCTAAACAGCAATTGATCCGTGTTGTACGCAATAAAGAGGGAGAGGTTTTTGTGGACGACACAGGAAAAAAGAATGGGCGTGGAGCCTATCTCATGAAAGACCTTCAAGTCATTGAACAGGCTGAAAAGCAGCAGGTGCTGAACCGTCACCTTAAAACGAAGGTGGATGACAGCATTTATGAGGAATTGAGAGCAAAAGTAAAGGCTGACCCATCATGAAGGGCAGCTACTTGAACCTGTTGGGTCTGGCTTTAAGAGCCGGCAAGTGTACGCTCGGTGAAGAATCGATCGTACGAGACATCCAAAAGCGAAAAGCTAAGCTCGTTCTCATTGCCAATGATACAGGGAAACAAACAAAGAAGAAGCTGACAGATAAATGCAGTTTCTATGAAATACCTTGCTATGAAGTCGATGATCGAGAGACATTATCACAGGCTATCGGAAAGGCAGGGAGAGTCGCGATCGCAGTTCTTGACCAAGGATTTGCGAAAAAGTTGCAATCGCTACTCGATGAATCTATTCGGGGGTGAAGATTTTATGAGTAAAATGCGCGTATATGAATATGCAAAGAAAAATGAACTATCTAGTAAACAAGTCATTCAAAAACTGCAAAATCTGAATATCGAAGTGAACAACCATATGTCCACTTTGGAGGAGGATGCAGCGAAGAAGCTGGATCAAGCATTTGGAAAAGGGCAAGCATCCAAAGGTCAAAACCAGAATAAATCGAAGTCTCAAAAACCGAACAACAACAAAAAACCAGCCAACAAAAAGCAAAGAAACAACAACCAGAAGAACCAAAAGCCTTCCCAGCAGCAAGCACCTAAAAAGTCTAAAAAGCAGACACCTGAAAAGATCACTTATTCAGGCAGCCTGACGGTTGGTGAGCTTGCAGAAAAGCTAAACAAGGATTCTTCAGAAATCATCAAAAAGCTTATGTTCCTAGGCACAATGGCTACCATCAACCAGGAACTGGATGCAGATTCGATCGAATTGATTTGTGAAGAGTTCGGAGTAGAAGTAGAAGAAGAGGTCATTGTTGACGAGACAGACATTGAGAACCTGACGTTCGATGACGCACCGGAAGATTTGAAGGACCGTCCTGCTGTCGTTACCATCATGGGACACGTAGACCACGGAAAAACGACGCTTCTTGACCAGATCCGTAACACGAAGGTGACAGAAGGCGAAGCGGGTGGAATTACTCAGCATATTGGTGCATACCAAATTGAAGATAAAGGCAAGAAAATCACTTTCCTTGATACGCCTGGTCACGCTGCATTCACTAGCATGCGTTCCCGTGGTGCTCAAGTAACAGACATCGCCATTCTTGTCGTTGCTGCTGACGATGGTGTAATGCCGCAGACGAAAGAAGCAATCAGTCACGCGAAAGCTGCAGAAGTACCAATTATTGTTGCGGTCAATAAGATGGATAAAGAAGGCGCGAACCCTGACCGTGTTATGCAGGAGCTTATGGAGTATGAGCTGATTGCTGAAGACTTTGGTGGAGAAACGATCTTTGTCAAAATGTCAGCGGTCAATGGTGAAGGAATCGACGATCTTGTTGAAATGATCGGCCTTGTATCTGAGATGGAAGAATTGAAAGCAAACCCTGAACGTGCTGCTTATGGTACGGTTATTGAAGCTGAGTTGGATAAAGGACGTGGTCCTGTTGCTACATTGCTGGTCCAGAACGGTACTTTGAATGTCAGTGATGCCATTGTAGTAGGAAATACTTGGGGACGTGTACGTGCCATGGTGAACGATATTGGTCGTCGCGTACAAGTTGCCGGGCCATCTACACCAGTGGAAATTACCGGATTGAACAATGTTCCGCAGGCAGGCGATCGTTTCTTAGTCTTTGATGACGAGAAGAAAGCGCGCTCTGTCGGTGAAGCTCGTGCTCAAAAACAATTGGAAGAAAACCGCGGCTCTACAGCAAAAGTGAGCCTTGACGACTTGTTTGATCAAATTAAACAAGGCGAAGTCAAAGAAATTAACCTGATTGTTAAAGGGGACGTGCAGGGATCTGTAGAAGCTCTTGCCGGATCTCTTGAGAAGATTGAAGTGGAAGGTGTGAAAGTTAAAATCATTCACACAGGTGTCGGGGCCATTACAGAATCTGACATTACACTCGCTTCTGCTTCCAATGCCATCGTGATTGGTTTTAACGTCCGTCCAGACGGGAATGCTAGAAAAGCAGCTGAAGCGGAAGATGTAGAAATCCGCCTTCATAACATCATTTACAAGGTGATGGAAGAGATCGAAGCAGCTATGAAAGGGATGCTCGATCCAGAATATGAAGAGAAGATCATCGGTCAGGTGGAAGTGCGTGAAATCTTCAAAGTATCTAAGATTGGTACGATTGCTGGATCTTTCGTTACGGATGGTAAAATCGGCAGAAATTCCGGTATCCGTGTCATCCGCGATGGTGTCGTCATTTACGAAGGTGAAATCGATGCACTAAAACGTTATAAAGATGATGCAAAAGAAGTTCAAAAAGGATACGAATGTGGAATTACTATCAAGAACTTCAACGACATTAAAGTGGGCGACATCATTGAACCATTTGAAATGCAGGAAATCGAGCGTAAATGATTGTAAGCGCAGAAGTGGATGGTATCATTTATGATGCGCAATCACTGAAAAACAAGCGTGCAGTTTTGAAACGCATCATGACAAGGCTCAGAAACGAATTCAACATAGCTGTAAGTGAACTTGAATATCAAGACTTGTGGCAAAGAACTCGGATCGGTCTCGTCACGATCGCTAGTGATAAAGTGATTGCGGAACAAACGATGCAGCAAGCTTTGGCTTTCATCGATTCATTTCCTGAATTTGAACGGACAGAAACCCACCAGGAATGGCTATGATGTCTGGTTAGAAGAGGTGAATAAAACATGAACGATTTAAGAGCGAACCGCGTTGGAGAACAGATGAAAAAAGAGATGAGTGACATCATCAGTAAAAAAATCAAGGATCCACGCGTAGGGTTCGTCACCGTCACAGAAGTGAAAGTGACAGGAGATTTACAACAAGCGAAAGTTTATATTTCTGTATTGGGTGATGATAAACAGAAACATGATACCCTCGTAGGTCTTGCAAAAGCGAAAGGGTTCATCCGGTCTGAAATCGGCCAGAGAATCCGTCTTCGTAAGACACCGGAAATCATGTTTGAGTTTGATGAAGCGATCGAAAGAGGAAATCGTATTGAAACGATTCTTCGTGATTTAAACGATACGGAAGATTGACAGAAAAATCCGTGCTGGTTCAGCACGGATTTTATATAGGATAAAAAAGTTTCGAGGTGAGAGGTATATGGATGGGATTCTTCCATTATGGAAGCCAAAGGGTTTTACATCCCATGACTGTGTCAGTAAGGCCCGTGGAATGTTGAAAACGAAAAAGGTCGGTCATACAGGGACCCTTGACCCAGAAGTGGAAGGGGTATTGCCCCTTTGCGTAGGAAAGGCTACGAAAATCGTTCCTTTTTTAACGGAGACAGATAAAGTGTATGAAGCTACTGTAACACTCGGGTATGCGACAGACACCGAGGATGCAACAGGTGCGACGGTTGAAACGACCCCGGTAAATGAATTCATTTCCATAGAAAAGATCAAAAGCGTACTTGGAACTTTTAAAGGCTGGATTACTCAGACACCGCCCATGTACTCTGCTGTAAAAGTTAACGGGAAGAAGCTTTATGAATATGCCCGGGAAGGGATGGAAGTGGAGAGGCCATCAAGAGAGGTGCGCATTAAGCACATCGGACTGATTTCACCTGAACCGAAACAAGAGGGAGACACCTTTACTTTTTCGTTCCGAGTGATCTGTTCAAAAGGCACCTACGTGCGAACGCTATGTGTAGACATTGGAAAAGCCCTTGGATATGCCGCTCACATGTCCTCTTTGGTACGGACTGAGACCGCAGACATTACAAAGGAAGACTGCTATTCTTTCGATGAAATCCAGCAGGTCGTAGATAAAAGCTCTGGAGAACAATTACTCCTTCCTTTATCCAGGGGTCTCGCCCATATGGCCTCCTGGGAGGTGGATGATGAACAGATCGAAAAAATCAAACACGGTCAAGTATTTGAAAAACCTACTCATATCCATCAAGAGCAATTTACTGTGATGAACGCTGGTGAGGTCTTGGCGATTTACCAGCAGCATCCACGAAAAACCGGTCTCATAAAGCCGGTACGTGTATTTTAACGCTTTCACTTTTAGATGGACCTCTTTAGGGGACATAGCCATAGTTTTTTATCAGAGTTTGTTGGTTTTCCTTGCATTTCATCCAAAAAAAATGTACCCTTTAATATGGAACCTTCGCTTGGCGGAACGTAACTCCGACGTCCGCTCGGGGAAAGGGAATTCTAAATTTTTCCAGGAGGTGTAGCTATAATGGCTATCACACAAGAACGTAAACAAGAACTAATCAATGAGTACAAAACTCATGACAACGACACAGGTTCTCCAGAAGTACAAATCGCTGTACTAACTGAGCAGATCACTACTTTGAACGAGCACCTGCGTACACACAAGCAGGACCACCACTCTCGTCGTGGATTGCTTAAAATGGTAGGTAAGCGTCGTAACCTATTGAACTACCTTCGTAATAAGGACATTACACGTTACCGTGAGCTAATCAAGAGCCTTGGCTTGCGTCGCTAATGTATGGGGAAAAGCGGGAGTTATTCCCGCTTTTTCTGTATGTTTACATACAGAAGGGTGTAAACTGACAATAAACCCTTATAATGAAATAAGAAGAGTTATCGAGAGGAGTTAAGTTCTTTATGGCAGAAGAAAAACAAGTGTTTTCCATTGATGTTGCCGGTCGTACTTTTTCTGTAGAAATTGGCGAGTTGGCGAAACAAGCGAATGGTGCAGCACTCATTCATTACGGAGATACGACAGTCCTATCCACAGCTACCGGCAGTAAAGAGCCGAAGGACCTGCCGTTTTTCCCATTGACAGTAAATTATGAGGAGCGTCTTTACGCAGTAGGTAAAATCCCAGGAGGATTCATCAAACGTGAAGGTCGTCCAAGTGACAAGGCTGTCCTTGCTTCCCGTTTGATTGACCGTCCGATTCGTCCACTATTCCCTGATGGGTACCGTAACGATGTACAAGTGATCAGCTCCGTAATGAGTGTGGATCAGGATTGTTCTTCAGAAATGGCTGCAATGCTAGGGTCTTCCATTTCTTTAGGCGTGTCTGATATTCCTTTTGAAGGACCGATTGCAGGGGTGATCGTTGGACGAGTAGATGGTGAATTTGTCATCAATCCTACCGTTGAACAACAAGAGAAAAGCGATATTGACCTTACAGTAGCGGGTACGAAGGATGCCATCAATATGGTTGAAGCGGGTGCCAATGAGGTTTCTGAAGAGGACATGCTTGAAGCTATCATGTTTGGACATGAAGAAATTAAGCGCTTAGTTGCTTTCCAAGAAGAAATCGTTGAAGCTGTAGGTCGTGAAAAGATGGAAGTTCAATTGTTCGACCTGGATGCTGAACTGAAAGAGAAAGTAGAAGCAGAAGCAACAGAAGCTATTGTTCAGGCCATCAAAACAGAAGAAAAGAAAGCTCGTGAAGAAGCCATTGCACAAGTGAAAGCTGACGTTATCGCTTCTTATGAAGAGCAGGAAGCAGATGAAGAGACAATCAAACAAGTAGGATCCATATTAGAAGATATGGTGAAAACGGAAGTGCGCCGTCTCATTACGAAAGATAAAATTCGTCCGGATGGCCGTGGTGTCGACGTTATCCGTCCACTGACTTCCCGTGTAGGATTGCTACCACGTACACATGGTTCCGGTTTGTTTACACGTGGTCAAACCCAGGCCCTGAGTGTATGTACCCTTGGAGCTCTTGGAGATGTACAGATCCTCGATGGTCTCGATCTTGAAGAGTCCAAGCGTTTCATGCACCATTACAACTTCCCTAAATTCTCTGTCGGAGAAACAGGTCCGATCCGTGGACCTGGTCGTCGTGAAATCGGGCACGGTGCTCTTGGTGAACGTGCACTTGAGGTCGTCATTCCTTCTGAGAATGAATTTCCTTACACTATCCGACTGGTTTCTGAGGTTCTAGAATCAAACGGCTCTACTTCTCAAGCGAGTATTTGCGCAAGTACGCTTGCTATGATGGATGCTGGTGTTCCAATTAAAGCACCAGTGGCTGGTATTGCGATGGGTCTTGTGAAATCAGGCGATGATTATACCATCCTTACAGATATTCAAGGCATGGAAGATGCGCTTGGAGACATGGACTTCAAAGTTGCAGGAACTGAAACAGGAGTAACAGCCCTTCAAATGGATATCAAGATTGAAGGTCTTTCCAGAGAAATTTTGGAAGAAGCATTGGCTCAAGCGAAAAAAGGCCGCATGGAAATCCTTGGACACATGCTTGAGACGATTCCTGAAACACGCAAAGAACTTTCAGCACATGCTCCGAAGATCATGACGATGAAAATCAACCCAGACAAAATTCGTGATGTTATTGGACCGAGCGGGAAACAAATCAACCAAATCATTGATGATACTGGTGTGAAGATCGATATTGAACAGGATGGAACGGTGTTCATTTCTTCTACAGATGCAAGCATGAATGCAACAGCTCAGAAAATCATTGAGGATATCGTACGTGAAGTAGAAGTCGGCGAAATTTACGATGGTAAAGTGAAACGTATCGAGAAGTTCGGTGCTTTCGTGGAGCTATTCAAAGGAAAAGAAGGGCTTGTCCACATTTCTGAAATGGCTGAAGAGCGTATTGGAAAAGTGGAAGACATCGTATCCCTTGGTGATACAATTAAAGTGAAGGTCAAAGAAATCGATAACCAGGGAAGAATCAATCTTTCTAGAAAAGCAATCCTTCTCGATGAGAAGAAAAAGCAAGAAAACGTTGAACAATCCTAATATGGTTACGTAAAGAAGAGATACTGGCTTGCCAGTCTCTTTTTTTTATGCCTAAAATCCATTTTGAAGATCTTTTGATGCGATCGGTGCGCAGGAGGAATGGCTAATGGTAAGTAAAATTGGTCTAGAAAGGGGACATGCCCCATAGAATGGAGATAGGGGTGATGGTCCATGAGCTTCAGATTAATCGTATTATTCAGCGTCAATCTCTGTTTTTTTATAGGGTTTGGCATGGCTTTTTTGACTGCAGACCATGTCGTGACCGTCAATAAAGAAGATACCATCTACCAAAAAATCCAGGCCGAAAAAGAAGAATTTGAATGGGAAGCACAGGATGCGAAGATCGATTCTGTATGGAAAAAGACACCCGGGATTGTTGGCCGGAAAGTAGATGTCGAAGCCTCTTATAAGAAAATGCAAAAATACGGCAAGTACAAACCTGAATTGTATGTCTATAAATTGATCAAGCCTGAGGTTTCTCTGGAGGATTTACCCGCTTCTCCGATCTATAGAGGTCATCCGGATAAAGAAGCCGTTTCTTTTCTTATTAACGTCTCCTGGGGGGAAGAATACATTCCAGATATGGTGGAAATTTTAAATGAGCACCAAGTGAAAGCCACTTTTTTCATTGATGGAGCCTTTGCGAACGATTTTACACACCTCGTGCAGATGATTGAAGAAGAAGGGCATACGATCGGAAGTCATGGGTATAGACATAAGGACATGGGAAGAATGACGAAAGAACAAGCGAAAGCGAATTTAGAACAAGCGGATGAGCTTTTATTCGCCCTAACAAAGGAAAAAGTGAAGTATTTCGCTCCTCCATCTGGAAGCTTTAATACCGCTACCGTTGAAGCGGCAGATGAAATGGGCATGGAAACCATCTTGTGGACCGTGGATACGATCGATTGGAAAAAGCCAACTTCAGATGTACTGATCACAAGGGTCATGGGCAAGGTCCATAATGGTGCTACCATCCTTATGCATCCGACCGAGGTGACGGTGGAAAGCCTTCCAATACTAATTGAACGAATTAAAGATAAAGGGTATAAACTGGCTTCACTGCAAAAATTATTGAGTGAAGAGAGATAGAGAAGAAGGAGAGTAGCCCAAGTGAGAATGAAATCTCTAGCCCAAAAACAAGTGATTGATGTAGAGAATGGGGAGAAATTAGGAATTCTAGGAAAAGCGGACTTAATCATTGATCCCGATTCGGGAGTGATCAAGTCATTGGTCATTATGAATCAAGGATTCATTGGGTTTGGATCTTCAAAAAAAGCAATGACGATCGATTGGAGTCAAATTGAGACCATTGGTGAGGAAACGATCCTCTTAAAAAAACGATGAACACTGCAGCCTGTGCTGCAGTGTTTTTTGTTTATTAATCGAAATCACTAACTCCGCATTCCGGCATAGGATACAAGGAGATAAGATACTAGATAAAGGAGACATCCGGGATGCTAACAGGATATCATGTAGCAGTCATAGGGGGCGATGCCCGGCAGATCGAACTTATTCGAAGGTTGAATGAGTGGGATGCCACCGTCTATTTGGCTGGGTTCGACCAACTGAATGAAAGCTTTAGAGAAGCCATTGACCTTGACTTCGACAGCGAGCAGGTGGAAAAATTGGATGCCATCATCCTTCCTGTACCGGGGACGGATTCGGACGGAAAGATTGAAGGGATATTCTCCAACCAGCTGATCCATTTGTCAGAAGAATGGTTGAAAAGGACACCCGACCATTGCCAAGTGTTTTCTGGAATTGCCAATGATCATTTAAAAGATTTAGCAGCTAAAACCAATCGTACACTCATCCCCTTAATGGATCGGGATGATGTTGCCATTTATAATTCTATTCCTACCGTAGAAGGGACGCTCATGTTGATCATTCAACATACGGATTTTACGATTCACGGATCTAAAGTCATAGTACTCGGTCTTGGAAGGGTAGGAATGAGTCTTGCACGCACGTTTGACCACCTCGGGGCCAAAGTATCTGTTGGAGTACGTTCTTCAAAAGCAGCGGCAAGAGTTTATGAAATGGGGCTGGACACGATTGATATGAATGACATAGAGAATGCAGATATGTCATGTGACATCTTGCTGAATACCGTTCCACATCTGGTCGTAGATGCTTCGGTCATTAAACAGTTGCCCTCTCATGCGATGATTTTGGATCTCGCATCCAAACCGGGAGGAACCGATTTCCGTTATGCAGATAAACGAGGAATTAAAGCATTACTCGCACCAGGTCTGCCGGGAATCGTAGCTCCAAAAACGGCTGGGAGAATCATAGCAGATGTTGTGTCACGAATTGTTCAGGAAGGTTCACGAAAGGAGAATGAATAATGTCTAAGTTAAAAGGGAAAGTGATTGGATTCGGGTTAACTGGATCCCATTGTACGTACCATGAGGTTTTTCCTGTCATGCAGGAGCTCGTCGATCTCGGAGCCACCGTAGTCCCTGTTTTATCTTACACTGTACAAAATACGGATACCCGCTTTGGTGATGCTTCCGATCATTTAGAAAAAATAAAAGAAATCACAGGTGAAGAACCGATTTTGACGATTCCTGATGCAGAACCCCTCGGACCTAAACGTCCTTTGGACTGCATGCTGATTGCACCTCTTACGGGGAATTCGACTAGTAAATTCGCAAATGCATTGACGGACTCCCCTGTGTTGATGGCTGCTAAGGCAACCTTGAGAAACGAAAGTCCTGTTGTCGTGGCCGTTTCAACAAATGATGCTCTTGGATTGAATGGTGTGAACATTATGCGTCTTATGGCAACAAAAAATATTTACTTTGTACCTCTAGGTCAGGATCATCCTTTCAAAAAGCCCAATTCATTGGTAGCGGATATGACTTTAATCCCAGAAACGATTGAAGCAGCGCTCGAAGGAAAGCAGCGACAACCCGTTTTAATTGAAAGGTATCCGAATTAATTCTTTTTTTTCATACCAGGTGTTCTTGTAAATATGATAAAATAACAAAAATAGTGACATGTCTTACTATTCTTACAAATGATATACAAGAGAGGATGCCTAATATGAGTGAAACGAAAAAATATAATGTAGCGGTCGTCGGGGCGACTGGAGCCGTAGGACAAAAGATGTTGGAAACTTTGGAAGATCGAAAGTTTCCTGTTGAAAACTTAAAGCTTCTCTCATCAAGTCGATCAGCAGGATCGAAAATGGTGTTCAATGGTGAAGAATACACGCTTGAAGAAGCGACGCCTGAAAGCTTCAAAGGTGTGGACATTGCTTTGTTTTCTGCTGGAGGTTCTGTATCTAAGAAACTGGCTCCTGAAGCTGTTAAACACGGTGCTGTCGTCATCGATAATACGAGCGCTTTCCGTATGGCGGAAGGTGTACCTCTTGTGGTACCTGAAGTGAACGAAGCAGATATCAAGGAACATAAAGGAATCATTGCCAATCCAAACTGTTCGACCATTCAAATGGTTGCTGCTCTTGAGCCGGTCCGTAAAGCTTATGGCATGAACCGTGTCATTGTTTCAACCTACCAAGCCGTTTCCGGCGCTGGAAATGAAGCAGCTGATGAATTAAGAGAACAATCTCAATCTTTCTTGAATGGGGAAGAGCTTGAAGCCAACCTACTTCCTGTCAAAGGAGATAAAAAGCATTATCCGATCGCATTTAACGCCCTGCCTCAAATTGATGTCTTTCAGGATAATGGTTATACATTCGAGGAAATGAAAATGATCAATGAAACGAAAAAGATCATGCATGCACCTGATCTTTCTGTGGCAGCTACTTGTGTACGCCTTCCTTTCTTCACATCTCATGCGGAGAGTGTATATATTGAAGTAGAAAAAGAAGGGGTTACGGTTGAAGAAGTGAAACAGTTGATGAATGAAGCGCCTGGAATCGTTCTCGAAGACGATCCTTCTACCCAAACATACCCGACACCATTGAGTGCGGCAGAAAAGCGAGATGTTTTTGTCGGCAGAATCAGAAAAGATCTCGATGATGAAAAAGGATTCCATTTATGGGTTGTATCAGATAACTTGTTAAAAGGTGCAGCATGGAATTCCGTGCAAATTGCAGAACGCTTGGTTGCGAATAAGTGGCTGTAAACTTTTATTGAGTTGAGGTGGCCAAATGAAGCTACTTGTGCAAAAGTTCGGTGGAACGTCCGTCCGGGACCAGAAGAGTCGGTCCCGGGCCATCCACCATGTGAAAAACGGCTTGAAAGAAGGATTTAAAGTCGTTGTTACCGTTTCAGCTATGGGGAGAAAAGGAAGTCCATATGCCACAGATACACTGCTCGGGTTAATTGACTTTCCTAAAACAAATGTTTCGCCAAGAGAGCAGGATTTGATGATGTCATGCGGAGAGACGATTTCTTCGATTGTTTTTGCTCATGAGTTGAATCAGGCTGGTGTAAACGCCGTCTCGTTAACAGGAGCCCAAGCAGGGATTATGACAAATGGGGATTTTACAAAAGCTAAAATTACTCAAGTAAACCCTGGCAGGATCTTAGAAGAACTGAAGAAACATGAAGTCGTTGTCGTTGCAGGATTCCAAGGTCAAACCATTCACGGAGAAGTCACCACGATTGGCCGTGGAGGCAGTGATACTACGGCTGCTGCTTTAGGAGCGGCACTGCATTCAGATTTTATCGATATTTTCACAGATGTAGAAGGCATCATGACCGCCGATCCAAGACTGGTTCAAGAAGCGAGACCTCTGAACACCATTACCTACAATGAGATATGCAACTTGGCCTACCAAGGAGCAAAAGTCATCCATCCAAGGGCTGTAGAAATTGCTATGTATGCGAAGGTTCCCATCCGTGTACGCTCCACATACTCTGACCTTCCCGGGACGCTTGTGACGGGAACAAAAGAAGATCGAACAGGAAGAGACATATCAGAACGCACAGTAACTGGGATCGCTCATATGGATGGCCTCACGCAAATCAAAGTTCAATCGAAAGAAGACCCTTCCAAACTACAATCCGATGTATTCAAATCCATGGCTTCCGCCAATATTTCCGTAGACTTCATCAATATATCTCCTAGCGGTGTCCTTTACACCATTAACCATATCTTTACTGACAAAGCCATCCAAATTCTTGAAGAACTCGGTTATGAACCAGAAGTGAGAGAAGGCTGTGCAAAAGTTTCCACAGTCGGGGCTGGTATTACAGGCATTCCCGGGGTAACAGCACAAATCGTTCAAACATTGACTGATCGGGGAATTCAGATTCTCCAATCCGCTGATTCTCATACGACGATCTGGGTACTGGTGAAAGAAGATGATCTTATAGAAGCGGTCAACGCTCTCCATAAAACTTTCCGATTGAGCAAAGCACCTAAGAAAGGGGAAAAACTGACATGAATTTCGGAAAGGTTTTGACAGCCATGGTGACACCGTTCGATCGGCATGGTGAGATTGATTTCAATAAAACGACCGAGCTGGTGGAATATTTATTAAACAATGGATCTGACGGACTTGTCATTGCTGGAACGACGGGGGAATCTCCGACGTTGACAGCGGATGAAAAAGTAAGCTTATGGAGTCATGTCGTGAAAACAGTCGCTGGGCGTGTACCAGTCATCGCAGGAACAGGAAGCAACAGCACAGAATCCTCCATAAAATTATCCAAAAGAGCTGAAGCCACAGGTGTAGATGCCATCATGCTGGTCGCCCCATACTACAATAAACCGAATCAAGACGGTCTCTATCAACATTTCAAAACCATTGCAGGATCCGTGAAACTCCCTGTGATGATTTATAATGTTCCGGGAAGATCGGTTGTACGAATCCAACCAGAAACTATCATGGAACTTTCCAAGATCGAAAACATTGTATCTTTAAAAGAAGCGACCGGAGATCTAGAAGGAATGGCCAAAATTCGTGCATTCACTGATGAACACTTTTCCATTTACAGTGGAGATGATCATTTGACCCTTCCAGCCTACGCTGTCGGTGCAAACGGCATTATATCGGTTTCCTCGCATGTCATAGGAAATCAGATGCAAGCGATGCTCTCTCTCTTTGAAGAAGGTAAATGGAGAGAAGCAGGAGATCTCCATAGAAAGTTGTTACCAGTGTTCAATGGAATGTTCAGCGCTCCTTCCCCAGCTCCTGTAAAAGCAGCTTTGAAAATCCAGGGTCTTGAAACCGGTGGTGTAAGACTCCCATTGGTTCCCTTAACAAAAAACGAAGAAGCAGCCGTTGCAAACTGCTTGCAGCAACTTACTTAAACCAGGGTGGGTCACCCTGGTTTTTGTATTGGCTTATTAAAGATAAGCTTCCTTTTATTGAAGACGCAGTTTCGAGATTTTTGTTGAGTGGATGGGGGCTACGGGGAATAGCTCGCTTTCCGCGGGAGCGCGGTGAGCCTCCTCGGACTGCGTCCTGTGGGGTCTCACTATGCACTTTTTTCCCGCAGGAGTCTCGCCATTCCCCTCCGCCCCTTTACCATATAACTATCTCGAAACCACTTTCGGAATAAGCTGCTTTTATACAAATGGTAATTGGAGGATAATGAACTCCGAAATGCGCTATTCTGCATGCGCAAAGCATGTTATAGAGCACTTTATGCTTATAACACAGGATAGTTGAAGGCACACTCCCATAGTGAAGGTGTTCGTTTCTCTTCTCCATCGAATGGGGTGGTTGGGAAGCTGCGAGACTCCCGTGGGAGAAGGAGATAGGCGAGATCCCTTTAGTGCGGCAGCCCGCCCGAGGAAGCCCGGCGCTCCCCCACAGGAAAGCGAGTAGCTTCCCGACCACCCCTGACACTCAGCGCGTAGAACGAACCCAGAAACATCTCGAAACTGAGCATATACTTTAAAACAAATTTAATGAGGGAATTGTGAAGAATGTAAACATGAGCGTCATGTTTTAGTATGTTTCACATGGTTTGAGTCATACTACGGGAAAAGAGCGAAAGGAGATCGATCCATGAAAGACGATTCCAAAGAAAAAGATCAATCCAAATCGCAATCCTCTCTGGTTGACAAAATTCAGCAACTGGGACAAAGCAGTGTACCTCAGCCGGCTGATTCCAATATCCATGTGCTGCCAATCATCGGGCAGGTGGAAGGGCATGTTCAGTTGCCATCACAAAATAAGACAACGAAGTATGAGCATTTGATCCCTCAATTGATTGCGATTGAACAGAATCCTAAAATTGAAGGCTTGGTCGTTCTATTAAATACAGTTGGAGGAGATGTGGAAGCTGGTCTTGCCATCTCTGAAATGATTTCTTCCCTATCCAAACCAACCGTATCCATCGTGTTAGGAGGGGGACATTCCATCGGCGTTCCGATCGCTGTCTCTGCAGACTATTCGTTTATCGTCGAAACCGCGACGATGACGATTCACCCGATCCGAATGACCGGTCTTGTCATCGGTGTCCCTCAAACGTTTGAGTACATGGATAAAATGCAGGACCGTGTCATCAGCTTTGTAACAAGGCATTCCAATGTTGCAGAAGAAAAATTCAAGGAGCTCATGTTTGATAAGGGGAATTTAACTCGTGATATTGGTACAAATGTGGTCGGTCAGCAGGCGGTGGATCATGGTCTTATTGATGCTGTAGGCGGAGTAAAAGAAGCGATGTCTAAATTGAATGAACTTATTGAGCAGACAAAAGGTTCTGATCAGCAGGTGGTTCAATGACCATACTATACACTCCTTTAAGTGAACATGACATTTTTCCAATGGAAGAAGAAATGTCTGTCGTGTATCATGAGCATAACAATTGTCCGTTAATGTGTCGCAAATCAGAAGATGGTAAAAAACAGATCATGCAAGTCCTATCGACAGACCCATCCCATTACATGGATCCAGATCTTCAACCAGGACAATGGTTGGACTCGTAACATTGTAGATGGCTATGGTATAATAGAATAAATGAGTGACTGGATGCCGGTGCTGTATTTCTTCATGAATATTGAAGGAACCATCGGCATTTTTCTCGTTAAGTTTTACATATAGGGGAGGAAAGACCATGGCTAGGAAAAGAAAAAAGAAGAAAAAGCAATCGAATATGAAAAGCCATTTGAAATTTGAACTCTTAGGGCTGTTCTTCCTCTTCATTGCTGTCATTGGGAGCGGGGCTTCTGCTATTAGTGATGGAGCGGTTCCAGGAGGTTTGGAGAGGTTCTGGCAGTTCTTATTTGGTGTTTGGTACTTTATCGCCTCCCTGTTCTTTTTAATTGTTGGTGTGTATTTGATGGTAAAAAGAAAATGGCCTACTTTTTTACATAAACGTCTGTTGGGCGTGTACACCATAGTTACGGCTTTACTTTTGTTCACACACCTTGAAACACTTTCTGCTGAGCTCGGGACTGGCGAAGGTTCTATTTTTGCCATGACTTGGGACAGAATCACAGGAATGATGAGAGGAGAACTTCCGTTTTACAGCATTGGCGGAGGTTTAACGGGTGCCATCCTTCTTTCCATCAGCTATTACCTTTTTGCAAAAGCTGGAGCAGCTATTTTATCTTTTTTCCTATTTATTATCGGTGTTATCTTCGTCAGTGAGAAATCAATAGGTGAGCTCTTTGCTAAGCTTGGGCGTAAAGTGAAAGAGATGAGCACAGAGCAAGTGCAAAAGATGAAGGATCAGAAAGAGCAAAAAGCAGAGAAGAAAAAGCAGGCATTGGAAGAGCAGGAAGAAGATACAGTGGTTTATGAATTGAATGATACGTCTAATGATCAGGAAGAAGAGCAGGACCAAGAGCCGATCATACAAGACTTTACAGATACCGCTTATGCTTCTGGGAACACGAATAAGCCGGCAGAAGGTGGCACGGAAGAACAGCAGGATGTCGACGAGGTAAATATTGAAAAGTCGATGCCAACAGCTGAACTTGAAAATATGGATTACCAGTTACCGAGCCTGGAATTGTTGGATGAACCTACATCAACCCCGCAAAGTCAGGGGCGTTCTCACATTCAGGCAACCGTTAGGAAGCTTGAAAAGACTTTCCAAAGTTTTGGTGTGAAAGCAAAAGTGACTAAAGTCCATGTTGGTCCGTCGGTAACGAAGTATGAAGTGTACCCTGACGTAGGGGTGAAGGTTAGCAAAATCGTAAACTTGAATGATGATCTTGCCTTAGCCTTAGCGGCAAAAGATATCCGGATTGAAGCCCCGATACCAGGCAAATCAGCGGTCGGAATCGAAGTACCAAACCAAGAAGTCTCTATGGTTTCTTTACGTGAAGTATTAGAAACGGGCAAATCAAAACCGGAAGCCAAGTTAAGCTTTGCTTTAGGAAGAGACATCTCAGGTGAGGCAGTCATGTCAGAATTGAATAAAATGCCTCACTTGCTTGTCGCAGGTGCTACCGGAAGTGGTAAAAGTGTTTGTATTAACGGGATCATTACGAGTATTTTGATGAGAGCAAAGCCCCATGAAGTGAAAATGATGATGATCGATCCGAAAAAGGTTGAATTGAATGTCTATAATGGAATTCCACATCTTTTAGCTCCGGTTGTCACAGATCCTAAGAAAGCTTCACGTGCATTGAAGAAAGTAGTATCCGAAATGGAACGAAGATACGACCTCTTTTCAGATACAGGAACAAGAAATATCGAAAGCTACAATGAATATATTAAAAAACATAATCAGGAAAATGAAGACGCACAGCCTCAGCTTCCTTACATCGTTGTCCTTGTAGATGAACTTGCAGACTTAATGATGGTTGCTTCAAACGAAGTGGAAGATGCCATTACCCGTCTTGCGCAAATGGCCCGCGCAGCCGGCATCCACTTAATTATCGCCACCCAGCGTCCTTCTGTGGATGTCATCACAGGTGTGATCAAGGCAAACATTCCTTCAAGAATTGCTTTCAGTGTATCTTCTCAGACCGATTCGAGAACGATCTTGGACTCTGGAGGAGCAGAAAAGCTCCTTGGAAGAGGGGACATGCTGTTTACGCCAGTCGGATCCAACAAGCCGACAAGGGTGCAAGGCGCTTTCTTATCCGATGAGGAAGTGGAAAGGATCGTCAACTTCTGTGTAGAGCAGCAAAAAGCGCAGTACCAAGAAGAGATGATTCCTGAAGAGGAAAGCGAAGTGAAGCAGGAAGTGGATGATGATCTTTATCCTGAAGCAGTCCAAATGGTCATCGAAATGCAAAGTGCCAGTGTTTCTATGATTCAAAGACGTTTTCGCGTCGGTTATACGAGAGCAGCCCGCTTGATCGATGCCATGGAAGACAACGGCATCGTCGGACCTTATGAAGGTAGTAAACCACGTGCTGTCCTTGTTTCACAGCAAGCTGAAGAACAACATACTTCATAAATTCAAAAAGGATCCAACCTAACTAGGTGGATCCTTTTTTCTGATTGGGCATGATTAAGCTTTCATATTTACTTATTAAACTAAATGGCAGGATTGTGGAAGACTTGATTTCGAGACTTTTGTGGGAGTTGACGGGCTCCGGGAAAAGGTTCGCCCCTTTACCATATGAGGTTCTCGAGATCGCTCTTAAAGTCCCTGCCTAGTTCTGTTGTAAAATCCTCCTTAACCCGCGTCGATATTGGGTTCTTAACCATAAATGCTCCTATTACTGGAAGGTAGTTTCGAGAATCTCTTCCGGCAAGTGGGCTGCGGGGAATGGCGCTCCCGCGGAAAGCGAGCTATTCCCCGCAGCCCCCATCCACTTCATCAAAAGTCTCGAAACTGAGTCTTCCGCAAACGGGAGCTTTTCTGAAATAAATTTAGAAATTTTGCATGGATGGAGTGCTTATCGAAATCTATCAAACGTTTCCATGGAAATGAGTCAAAATTCATAAAAATGTCCTAATTCTATTTATTTATTTATCGAATAGTGTTATATTATTGTCAAAATGTGATGTGTCGAACGTCAGAGGTCAGATCTCTAGACAGATAGTTCAATAGACTTGGGGTGAAAGTGATGTCCATCAGACAAGATACTCGACATCTTTATTTACAGGTGATCGAGCAGATTAAACGCGATATTGAAAACGGTATCTTTTTAGAAAAGCAAAAACTACCATCCGAATTCCAGCTTTCCAAATCCCTTGGGGTTTCAAGAGCGACGCTTAGGGAAGCATTGAGAATACTAGAAGAAGAAGGTGTGGTTACCCGAAGGCATGGAGTGGGTACTTTTGTTAATCCAAAACCCTTGTTCACATCAGGGATCGAGGAATTAGACAGTGTCACAGGGATGATTGCGAAATCAGGAATGACCCCTGGGTCTCAGTATCTATCTGCGGAGCTTATCGAACCTACAGAAGAAGATCGAAAACGATTCTCTCCACTGGAGGTACATAGCATTGCAAAGGTTGAACGTGTACGAACAGCCGACGACCAGCCAGTGGTTTATTGTACAGATAAAATCCCAGAAGGCTTACTCCCGATCGATCAGATTAGAGAAGCGGATTCTTTATTTAATGTTTTAGAACGATATACAGGGAAAACGATTGGCTATGCGGTAACTCATATTGAACCGATCGGATTTCATGAGAGAATTTCTCCGATTTTGAATTGTGAACCTGACCAGGCTCTCTTACTTTTGAGACAAATGCATTACTCTCAGGATGATGTTCCGATGCTGCTTTCCTCCAATTACTTCCGGGCTGACAAGTTCAGCTTCCATGTCTTAAGAAAAAGAGTGTAAGGGCTTACAAAAGTGTGTCAGATTCATTTTAGGGAGGTGAGGCTGGTTATAGATACTTGAAATCTGCTGGATTTTGATTATCGTCATACTAAAAAATTAGGGGGTAATTTTTTTGTTTAAAAGTCGTTTTCTTATGGTTCTAGTATTTCTATTAACTTTTGGTGTGTTTTTAGCTGCTTGTGGTTCTTCTGGAGGAGAGGAAGAAACGAGTGGAAGCAGCAGTGATGATTCTGGCAGTGAGGAATCTTCCGGAGAAGAAAACAGCGATTTCTCTGTAGCTATGGTTACCGATGTGGGCGGGGTTGATGATAAGTCATTCAACCAATCCGCATGGGAAGGCTTACAGGCTTTTGGTGAAGAAAATGGAATGAGCAAAGGTGAGGGAATCGATTACGCTCAATCTGAGAGTGATGCAGATTACGCAACAAACCTGAACCGTCTTGTACGTCAGGACTATAATTTGATTTATGGGATCGGGTACCTTCTTCAACCGGCCATCGCAGAAGTTGCTGAGCAATATCCGGATACGAACTTCGCCCTTGTTGACGCTGTTCAAGAAGGAGATAACGTAGTAAGCATCATGTTTAAAGAGCACCAAGGTTCTTTCCTTGCAGGTGTAGCTGCTGCAAACAAGACGAACACGGATAAAATCGGTTTCATCGGTGGTGTTGATGGAAGCTTGATCAACAAGTTCGAAGCAGGATTCGTCGCTGGTGTTAAATCTGTGAACCCTGAAATCGAAGTAGAAGTAGAGTATGCAGAAAGCTTCAACGATTCTCAAAAGGGACAAGCGATTGCATCCAACATGTATTCCAAAGATATCGATGTCATTTACCATGCTTCTGGTGGTACAGGTAACGGTGTATTCGCTCAGGCGAAAGACATCAAGAACAGTAATCCTGATGAAGAGGTATGGGTCATTGGTGTCGACCGTGACCAACACGAAGAAGGTCAAATCGGTGACTCCAACGTCACACTTACTTCCATGGTTAAACGTGTAGACATAGCTGTTCAAGAAGTAGCAAACCAAGCGATGGACGGAGAGTTCCCTGGTGGGGAAGTCCTTGAGTTTGGACTTGCTGATGATGCGATCAGCATTGCTCGCACAAACGAGGAAGCGATGACAGAAGAAATCGTTTCTGCTGTTGAAGAGTGGAAAGAGAAAATCGTCAACGGCGAAGTGGAAGTGCCAAGCACACGTGAAGATCTACAAACATTCTTAGATTCCATGTAACAACTGTCAGAAAGGGCTGGTGAGAGCCGGCCTTTTCTTCTGTAAAAGAAAATCATCAAATGAAAAGATTGTTCCGGCCCTTTTCCTTTGGTGATTTTTTAAGGTGAACGGGGGAGGGAGAGAGACGAATGGACTATGTAATTGAAATGTTGAACATTAGAAAAGAATTCCCGGGTATTGTAGCGAATGACAATATTAATTTGCAAGTGAAAAAAGGTGAAATCCATGCTCTTCTTGGGGAAAATGGAGCGGGTAAATCTACACTGATGAACGTCCTGTTCGGCCTCTATCAGCCGGAAAGAGGAGAAATTAGAGTGCGTGGAGAGAAAGTCAACATCACAGATCCCAACGTAGCGAACGCACAAGGAATCGGGATGGTTCACCAGCACTTTATGCTCGTAGACACGTTTACTGTCACTGAAAATATTGTTCTAGGTAGCGAACCGAAGAAAGCAGGAACGGTGAACTTAAAACATGCGGAAGAACAAGTGAGAGAACTTTCGGAGAGATACGGTCTAAATGTCGATCCAAAAGCGAAGATCCGTGATATATCCGTAGGGATGCAACAGCGTGTCGAGATATTGAAAACGCTTTATAGAGGAGCGGAAATTTTAATTTTTGACGAACCCACAGCGGTTCTTACTCCTCAGGAAATCAAAGAGTTGATTGATATTATGCATAGCCTTGTGAAAGAAGGGAAATCAATCATCCTGATCACCCATAAGTTGAAGGAAATTATGGAGGTCTGTGATCGGTGCACCGTTATACGAAAAGGGCAGGGAATCGGGACGGTTGATGTCTCGGAAACCAACCCAACAGAGCTTGCTTCTTTGATGGTAGGTCGTGATGTCAGCTTTTCGACTGAGAAAACAAAGGCAGATCCAAAAGAAGCTTACCTTTCTATCAAGGAATTACGCGTGAAAGATGTCCGCGGTGTCGAAATGGTCAAAGGATTAAACTTGGAAGTCCGTGCAGGAGAGATTGTCGGGATTGCTGGTGTTGATGGCAATGGCCAATCCGAATTGATTGAAGCGATCACAGGCTTAAGAAGAAGTGAATCCGGTACCATCCGCCTTCATGATAAGGAAATTACCAATTTAACACCTCGTAAAGTAACGCAATCCGGTGTTTCTCATATCCCGCAGGATCGTCATAAATTCGGTCTTGTACTCGATTTTCCCATTGGTGAAAATATGGTACTGCAAAGTTACCACCAGAAACCTTATTCGAAAAAGGGCGTCATGAATTTTAAGAACATTTATCAAAAAGCAAAAGATTTGATTGCCGAGTATGATGTCCGCACGCCGGATGTATATACGCCGGCAAGATCGCTTTCAGGCGGGAACCAGCAAAAAGCGATCATCGGTCGTGAAGTGGACAGGTCCCCGGACTTGATTATTGCAGCACAACCCACACGTGGCCTGGATGTAGGAGCTATTGAATTTATCCATAAAAAATTAATTGAAGAGAGAGACAAAGGTCGCGCCGTTCTTCTTCTATCATTTGAACTAGATGAAATCATGAACTTGAGTGATCGGATTGCCGTCATGTTCGATGGACAGATCATTGCTGATGTCCAGCCAGAAGAAACGAATGAGCAGAAGCTCGGGTTGCTCATGGCTGGTAATTCAACAGAGAAAGCAGGTGAGCAATAATGTTTTCGAATCGCCTATTCAATATATTGGTACCGATCATTTCTGTGTTGCTCGGCCTGATTTCTGGTGCCATCATCATGCTTATCTTCGGTTATAATCCGATTGCAGGTTTTGCTGCACTATGGAATGGAGCCTTTGGAGATGCTTACTTTTTCGGAGAGACGATCAGGCAAGTGACGCCTTACATCCTCTCAGGGCTTGCGGTCGCATTTGCTTTAAGATCAGGGCTTTTGAACATTGGTGTTGAAGGTCAGGTGTTCATGGGATGGATCGCTTCGGTCTGGATTGGAATTTCTTTCGACCTTCCCATGATTGTCCACTTGCCACTGGCGATTTTGGCTGCAGCTGTTGCTGGAGCTTTCTGGGGCTTTATCCCCGGTCTTCTAAAAGCGAAACTGGGTGTTCATGAAGTTATTGTCACCATAATGATGAACTACATTGCTTTGTATTTGAGTAACTCCATCGTTCGTAATCTATTGAGTGACGGGGCTGACAGAACAGAGAAAGTAGCAGAAACAGCATCGTTACAATCCAACTGGCTTGCAGAAATGACATTTTACTCGAGGATCCACTATGGTTTTATTGTCGCCATCCTTATGGCGTTTGTCATGTGGTTCATTATCAACCGGACAACGACCGGGTTTGAGTTAAGATCTGTAGGTTTCAACCAGCATGCATCAAAATATGCAGGTATGAACGTAAGTAAAAATATTGTGCTTGCTATGGTCATTTCCGGTGCATTCGCAGGACTTGCCGGGGCTATGGAAGGACTCGGTACGTTCGGCTTCATGTCCATTAAAGCAGGTTTTACAAACATCGGTTTCGACGGGATCGCCGTCGCCTTACTTGGTGCAAATACGGCATTTGGTGTCATTCTCGCAGCTTTCCTATTCGGTGTTCTGAAAATCGGTGCATTGAATATGCCGACAGCTGCGGGTGTCCCGACAGAGCTTGTAGAAATTATTATTGCTTTAATCATATTCTTCGTAGCTTCAAGCTACATGATCCGCTGGGTCATTCTTCGGTTTAAAAAGGAGGGGAAATAAATGGAGATTATTGAACTGATCAGCCGTATTCTCGGCGCATCTGTTGTATTCGCAACCCCTCTTATTTTTACCGCTTTAGGGGGAGTTTTCAGTGAACGATCCGGGGTCATCAACATTGGTCTCGAAGGCTTAATGATTATGGGAGCTTTCGTAGCGATCGTTTCCAACTTGACTTTCCATAGTGTTTTCGGCGCAGCGACTCCTGTCGTATCCCTAATCATTGCGATGATCGTATCCGCTATTTTTGCACTTGTCCACGCCGTTGCCTCGATTACTTTCCGGGCGGATCAAGTCGTGAGTGGGGTGGCTATAAACTTCCTGGCTTTAGGAATTGGGTTATTCCTTACCAAGCAATGGTATGACAAAGGACAGACGGATTTTATTGAAAGTCCGATCTATTCTTCAAATGTTCCTCTACTTAATAAAATCCCTATCCTAGGGGACATGTTTTTCACCGGGTGGTACTGGACTTCTTACTTAGCTATTGCCATGGCATTCCTTGTGTGGTTCATTATTTTTAAAACACCATTTGGACTTCGTCTTCGCTCTGTAGGTGAACATCCTATGGCTGCAGATACAAACGGAATCAATGTCTACAAGATGAGATACATCGGAGTTATGCTTTCTGGTGCCTTCGGTGGTCTTGGTGGCGCTGTGTACGCCTTGACAGTAACCCATAACTTTTCTCATGGTACAATCGTGGGGCAAGGGTTTATTGCGCTGGCTGCGGTCATCTTCGGGAAATGGCACCCGCTTGGAGCGCTCGGCGCAGCTATTTTCTTCGGATTTGCTCAGAGTTTAAGTATTGTTTCATCAGATATTGCCCTTTTGGAAAATGTCCCTTCTGTCTTTATGCTCATCGCTCCTTATGTACTGACGATCCTTGCTCTGGCAGGGTTTATCGGAAGAGCGGAAGCACCAAAGTCATTGGGAGAAGCTTATGTAAAAGGAAATCGATAAAGGCTTTCAAGTCCGGTACGCAAGTGCCGGACTTAATTTTTTTACTTTTTCACACATATACCTTAGCATAAGACTTAGTTAGAATGGATGAATATGGACATGTAGGTCTATAATAGAAGAGACTGACAAGGAGGATGAATATGAAAATAACTGAAGAAACGCTACTCGAAAAAGAAGGGTATCGTCTACATATTTTACCAAGCAAAAAATACAAAACCATTACAATTGTTGCAAAATTCAAAGCCCCTTTGAAAAGAGAAGGAATCACTGAACGTGCGCTTTTACCACATGTCTTGCAAAAAGCGACGAACAATCACCCGAATGTGCGATCACTCCAATCTGCGTTTGAAAACCTTTACGGAACCGCCCTTTCAAGCGACGGCTCTAAAAAGGGGGAGAACCATGTCATCAGCTTCCGTATGGAAGTCGTCAATGAAGCGTACTTGAATGATCAGGAACCGATTCTCGAGGAAGCGGTCCAGTTGTTTAATGAAGTCTTGTTTGATCCGAAGACGGAAGGGGAAGGATTTGATTCCTCAATCGTCGATCGTGAAAAACAGACCCTTGAGCAAAAAATCACCAGCATCAAAGATGACAAAATGAGTTATGCCAATATGAGGCTCATGGATCATATGTGCAAAGACGAACCATACGCTTTGCATGTGCATGGATACTTAGAAGACCTCGAAACGATTACATCTGAAAAGCTCTACGCTTATTATAAAGAAATGATCGCAAAAGACATGCTTGATGTGTATGTAATTGGTGATATGGATCAAAAAGCGATTGAAAAGCTTACAGATCAGTATTTCTCTAGAAAAGGAAGTACTAATGCCGATGACGACCAAGTATCTGTCACGAAAGAAGTTAACGAAGCAAGGGAAGTTATCGAAAGGGAAGAAGTGAACCAAGGCAAACTTCACCTTGGCTACAGGACTTATACGAAGTTCGGTGACGATGATTACTATGCCTTGCAGATCTTCAACGGCATATTCGGAGGGTTCCCAAGTTCCAAGCTGTTTATGAACGTACGTGAGAAACACAGCTTAGCTTATTATGCTGCTTCAAGGTTTGAGAGTCATAAAGGCCTTCTGCTTGTTTTCAGTGGCGTAGATCCTAAAGATTTTGATCAAGCGAAATCGATCATATTGGAGCAGATGGACGCAATGAAGAATGGGGATTTCACAGAGGATCAAGTTGAAGAGACGAAAGAACAGGTCATTCATCAACTTCAAGAAACGATGGACAATGCGAACGGGATGATCGAAGTTCTTTATCATCAAATGTTATCAGGTGCTGAAATGCCTGCGAATGAGTTAATCGATAATATCCGAAAAGTTACGAAAGACCAAGTCGTCCAAATGGCCAAAAAGATTGAATTGGACACGATTTACTTTTTGACGAGTAAAGAAGGAGGGGAATCTTAATGGAAGAACTGGTCTATACTCAGCTGAACGAAACGGTTTATCAGGAAACATTGGATAATGGGTTGAAGGTATTCTTACTTTCTAAACCCGAAATGGCTAAAACATTTGGGATCTTCACGACGAATTATGGATCAATTGACCAAACGTTCACACCGATTGGGAAAAGTGAGAAAGTGACGGTACCAGAAGGGATTGCACACTTTCTTGAACATAAACTGTTTGAAAAAGAAGATCGTGATGTATTCCAGGATTTCACGAGACTCGGTGCATCAGCGAATGCCTTTACATCCTTTACGAAAACGGCTTATCTGTTTTCTGCAACTAGTCAAATTGATAAAAATGTACAGACACTGCTTGATTTCGTACAGGACCCTTATTTCTCAGAGGAGTCTGTGGAAAAAGAAAAGGGAATCATCGCTCAGGAAATCCGCATGTACGATGATCAGCCTGATTGGCGTTCCTTTTTTGGAACGATCCAAAGTTTATACCACGACCATCCTGTAAAGGTGGACATCGCTGGGACAGTTGACAGTATACAAAAAATTACGAAAGATGACCTCTACACCTGTTACGAGACGTTTTATCACCCTTCGAACATGGTCTTATTCGTTGCTGGAAATATCGACCCTGAGTCCATGATGACAATGATCAGGGACAATCAAGCGAAGAAAGAATTTCCTGATGCGCCGGAAATCAACCGTTCCTATCCTGAAGAACCAGCTTCTGCTGCTAAAAAAGAACATTCAATTACGATGCCTGTGACAACAGCGAAAGCGATGGTCGGGGTCAAGGAAAACGTCGATGGCTTAACTGGCGAAGAATTGGTTCGTGGAGAACTTCTATCAGGGATGATTCTTGATTATTATTTCTCAAGAAGCGGTGTGTTCTATGAGGAGCTTTACAAAAACGATCTCATCGATGACAGTTTCCAGTTTGAAACAGAACTTGATCGCCAGTTTGGCTTCACCATTCTTGGCGGAGATTCTAGAAAGCCGGACGAAATGGCTTCACGTATTAAGGAAATGTTGCATGAGTTAAAAGAGCAACGTATATCTGATGAAGACTTCACAAGGATGAAGAGGAAGAAAATCGGTCAATTTATGAGAGCGATGAACTCCTTGGAGTTTATCGCCAATCAATTCACCCATTACCACACGCTCGGTACAGACTTATTTGAAGTGCTGCCAATCATTGAATCCTTGACCGCGGATGATGCGGAAGAATACTTGCAACACTGGTTGAAAGAAGACGCGATCACCGTCTTCCAAGTCAAACCACAAGCCAATGCATAAAAAGTGCTTGATCATTGGGGCCAGCGGAGGAATTGGTCAGGCAATCGTTCAACGTGTTGTCGATCAAGGGTTTTCCGTTGGCCTGCATTACAATCAAAGTGAGCAAATCATTCAAGAAATGAGTAAAAAGATCCCTGATTCTCAATGGGCTGGAGTATATCAAGCTGATCTTTCCACGTTGGATGGCATCCATTCATTTTTAGGTCAAATCAATGAAGAATGGGATGCTGTGATCTTTGCTGGCGGGCATATGTATAGCGGTTTATTCCAGGATATGAAAGAGAATGAGGTAGACGAACTGTATTTGGTTCACGTCAAATCTTTGTGGATGATCACCCAGAAGGTGCTTCCCTATATGATCCGAAAGAAAAGAGGCAATATTCTTGTTATCAGTTCTATTTTCGGACTTGAAGGTGCGAGTATGGAGGTTGTGTACAGCTCTGTGAAAGGCGCACAAAACAGCTTTGTCAAAGGGCTTGCGAAAGAAGTCGCTCCAAGTGGAATAAGAGTCAACTGTATTGCCCCAGGCTTAATTGAGACAAAGATGAACGCCCATCTGGTTCAGGAAGAACTGGACTTCCTTGAGGACGATATTCCTCTTGGACGGTCTGGGACGCCTGAGGAAGTCGCACACATGGCCGACTTTTTGTTGAGTGACAAATCAAGCTATATAACGGGACAAGTGATCCAAGTCGATGGTGGTTGGTCTTAATTCTGTTGCATAAAATCGGCCTTTCCTTCTCATACTAAGCATGAAAAAATTCAGAGGAGGTTACATCATGTCTGTTCTCGATAATTTCGATTCTTGGAAAGATTTCTTGGGTGATCGCTTACATCAGGCGAAAGGTCAAGGTATGCAAGAACAAGCGGTTTCTGAGCTTGCTTATGAAATTGGTGGTTATTTAGCAAACTCTGTTGATGCGAAGAACGAGCAGGAAGCTGTCTTGCGTGATCTTTGGAATGTAGCAGATGAAAAAGAACAACACGCCATTGCCAATATGATGGTGAAAATGGTTCAAAACGAAGGAAATCAAGGATAACCTCGTCATCAATCCGCACAGACGTCTGTGCGGATTTTTTTCTGATAAAACCAAGCTTTTTCAATTTTTGTATGTTTATGTAGGATCGAACCTTTCCTATTTAGATAAAATCCTTTATGATAGATAGAGAGTGAAAAATTCCATAAATCACTCGACTTTGACAAATAACGACAATTTTTCAGAGGAGTTGTATTATGGAAAAAAAAGAATGGTACTTAGAATATGAAATCCAATATAACCGCCCAGGATTGCTTGGGGACATCTCCTCACTGCTCGGGATGATGGCGATTAACATCGTCACCATCAATGGTGTGGAAAATTCACACCGGGGAATGCTGCTTTTATGTAAAGATGAAGAACAAATCACTCGGTTGAGATCGATTTTAAATACAATGGATACAATAAAAGTGACTAAACTGCGCCGTCCTAAATTAAGAGATCGTTTGGCAGTAAGGCATGGACGATATATACATAGTGATGTGGATGATCGTAAAACTTTCCGTTTCAATCGGGAGGACTTGGGATTACTAGTTGATTTTATGGCTGAGCTCTTCATGAAGGATGGGCATAAATTGATTGGGATTCGCGGGATGCCACGAGTAGGAAAAACAGAGTCTGTCGTAGCAGCGAGTGTATGTGCAAACAAGAGATGGCTATTTGTATCCAGTACACTTTTAAAGCAGACGGTACGAAACCAGCTGATCGATGAAGAATATAATGAAGACAATCTTTACATCATAGATGGGATTGTGTCTGCTAAACGAGCGAATGAAAAGCACTGGCAGCTTGTACGTGAAATCATGAGACTTCCTGCTACGAAAGTTATTGAACACCCAGACATTTTCGTTCAGGAAACGGAATATACAATGGATGACTTTGATTATATTATTGAACTTCGGAATAACGAAGATGAAGAAATTACTTATGAACCTGTGGAAAAACAAGAAATGTCAATGAATGAAGGTTTTTCCATGTTCGATTTTTAGAAATTGGATGGTGTTAACATGGAGATTGGAGAAAGACTGAGGGAAGCCCGGGAATCAAAGGGGCTTTCTTTAGAATCGTTGCAAGAGACAACAAAAATACAAAAACGCTATCTTCAGGCGATTGAAAAGAATGAGTTTCAAGTGCTGCCTGGAAAATTCTACACCCGAGCGTTTATCAGGGAATATGCCTCTGCTGTCGGATTAGACCCTGAAGTAGTCATGGAAGAACATAAAGGGGAGCTTCCGACTTTTGATGAGGAAAGTACGGTACAATACAGCCGTGTCCAGAGGACAAAGAAGGAAGCGACACAGAAAAGCGGCCCATCTTCCCGGGTGCTGCCGACGATCTTAACCGTTGGATTGATCATTGGCTTAATATTTGTTATTTGGCTCGTATGGCAGAATATGAGCGGGGCAGAGGATGGCAGTACAGCAACAGACAATGGTTCCAACAATGAAATCAGTGTCCCTGAGGATTCTCAAAGTGAAACTTCCGAAGATCAGCAAGAAGCGGAAGGTAATGAAGATGGAAGTGAATCTGAAGAACCAGCTTCAGAAGAAGAACCAGATCCAGAGGAAGAAGAAACCCCTGCGGAGGATGAAGAAGAAGTAGCCATTCAACTGGTTCAGGAAGGGACAGGTTCTTTTCCAGAGCACACCTATGATGTCAGTGGAACAACTGAACGTTCCGTTACCATCGAGTTGACAGGGAGAGCCTACATGGAAGTGCAAGCTCCTAAGAGTGGTGAAGACCTTGTGACAGCGAAGGAATATACCGCGGAGGATTCGCCTATCTCCTTTGATTTAGGAGACAAAGCTGAATTGTATATTAAGACTGGGAATGCACCGGGGACAACCGTTACGATTGATGGGAAGAAAGTTCCTTATCCTAACCCAGAAGTATCCACACAAAAGTTATTGTTGCAATTCAACTAAGAAACTGAATATAATCATGACTAGGCTGCCAAAGCGTTTCATTGGAAGAGTGCAAAGCCACTCTTCGTGGACGGGCAGCCTTTCATGTATTGAAATGAATGTTAGGAGAGTGAGCTTATGAACTTACCAAATAAAATTACATTATCCAGAATTTTTCTTATTCCGATTTTCATCATCCTTATGAGTGTTCCATTTGATTGGGGGACTTTTCAAATGGAAGAACGCGAATTACCTGTCGCCCACTTAGCAGGTGCTTTACTGTTTATTATAGCCTCTACAACTGACTGGATCGACGGGTATATTGCAAGGAAATATAACCTTGTCACCAACTTAGGGAAGTTTCTCGATCCTTTGGCTGATAAGCTTTTAGTCAGTGCAGCCCTCATCTTACTAGTCGAGATCGGTCTTGCACCAGCATGGATCGTCATTTTGATCATCAGCCGAGAATTCGCTGTGACGGGACTGCGATTAGTGGCCGCTGGAGAAGGAAGTGTCCTTGCTGCAAGCCAAATGGGGAAACTGAAGACATGGATCCAAATCATCGCCATTTCTCTTCTGCTCTTGCATAATTGGCCATTCGCTTTCATCGGTTTCCCTCTGGGAATGATTGCGCTATATTTGGCGTTATTGATTACCGTGTACTCTGGTTATGATTACTTCAAAAAAAATTGGCATGTAATGAGGGATTCTAAATGAGAGCAGAAATTATAGGTGTCGGTACAGAATTACTATTAGGTCAAATTGCGAATACAAATGCTCAGTGGATCTCAAGTCGGCTTGCTACCCTCGGACATTCGGTTTATCACCACACCGTTGTCGGAGATAACTTGAAAAGAGTGACAGATTCTTTTGCATTGGCCGAGTCGAGGGCTGATCTTGTTATTGTCACAGGTGGTCTCGGTCCTACAGAAGATGACTTGACACTGGATGCCGCTCAGCTCGTTTTTGATCAGGAATTGGTCGAACATGAAGATTCCATGGAAAAGATCAAGAGCTATTATCAAAGAAACCAAAAGTTTATGTCAGAGAACAACCGTAAACAGGCGCGTGTGTTTGAGAATGCCTCCGTCTTTCAAAATTTAGAAGGGATGGCACCTGGTCAACTGGTAAAGCATGAGGATACCCTGTGGGTCTTCCTTCCAGGGGTCCCTAGAGAAATGAAGTATATTATGGATGAGTATATCATTCCGTATTTACAGAATAATTACCACATTGAATCCCAAATCGTTTCAGAAATGATGCGTTTCATCGGGATCGGTGAATCGGATTTGGAAACAAAACTGCAGTCTTTGATTAAATCTCAAACCAATCCAACCATTGCCCCGCTCGCTTCTGAAGGGGAAGTGGGTTTAAGGTTGACAGCCACAGGGGAATCCACAGAACAGGCGAAGGAAAAAATTCTCTCGCTCAAAACTGAAATCCTAACCCATGTCGGAAAGTATTATTACGGCAGTGATGCGATTACCATTGAAGAGAAAGTACGAGATCTTCTTAAAGAAAAGAGTCTCAAAATCGGCTCAGCAGAAAGCTTTACCGGTGGGAGGTTTCTTGAGCGTCTGATTGCACTGCCCGGTGCTTCATCCGTCTGTCAAGGCGGATATACCGTTTATACTCCTGAGATGAAAGAGAGAATTCTTCAAGTACCCAAATTTCTAATAAAGAAATACGGAACCATCAGCCATGAATGTGCGGAAATGATGGCTTTAAATGCACAAGCGAACTTAGACGTCGATGTTGTTGTCAGTTTCACAGGTGTGGCAGGTCCGGATGCCAGCGAAGGACATGAACCAGGTACCGTCTTTATCGGTCTTCAAATAGGGGAGAGAAAACCTGAAGTTCATAAATTTCATTTCGATGGAGGACGGGAACAGGTGAGAGTGAGAGCTGTGAAAAAAGCGTACGAAATGATTTTCCATAGATTAAAAAATTAATTTTCATTGCTGAAAAGGTGCAATTTTGATAATTTCACGTAGAGGAAATAAAAAAATTGCACCTTTTATTCTTTTAAAAAACGGGAACATTTATTCGCTTTTTAGTTGGCAAACGATCAAAAACAAGTTATGATAGGGATAGAAAAATTGAAAGGCGGTATATAATGAGCGATCGTAAACAAGCATTAGATATGGCATTACGTCAAATAGAAAAGCAATTCGGAAAAGGCTCTATTATGAAGCTGGGGGAAAGCGCTGAGCAGAAAGTGAACACGGTTCCGAGTGGATCACTCGCTCTTGACGTGGCCCTTGGAGTCGGCGGCTACCCGCGTGGAAGAATTGTAGAAATTTATGGACCAGAATCTTCAGGTAAAACGACTGTTGCGCTTCACGCTATTGCAGAAGCTCAAAGAAAAGGCGGTCAGGCAGCTTTCATCGATGCAGAGCATGCCCTTGATCCTGTCTATGCAAGAGCATTGGGTGTAGACATTGAAGAACTTCTACTATCTCAACCGGATACAGGAGAGCAGGCTTTAGAAATCGCGGAGGCTCTTGTCCGTAGTGGGGCCGTTGATATGGTTGTCATCGACTCTGTAGCAGCACTTGTACCGAAAGCTGAGATTGAAGGGGAAATGGGTGATGCACACGTTGGTTTGCAAGCCCGTTTAATGTCCCAGGCGCTTCGTAAGCTTTCTGGAGCCATAAATAAATCGAAAACGACGGCCATCTTCATTAACCAGATTCGTGAAAAAGTAGGAGTTATGTTCGGTAACCCTGAAACAACCCCTGGTGGCCGTGCGCTGAAATTCTATTCTTCTGTTCGTTTGGAAGTACGTCGTGCGGAGACTTTGAAACAAGGAAACGAAATGGTCGGAAATAAAACCCGCTTGAAAGTAGTCAAAAACAAAGTGGCCCCTCCTTTCAGACAGGCGGAAGTAGATATTATGTACGGAGAAGGAATTTCTCGAGAAGGGGAACTGCTTGATATCGGAACAGACCTCGATCTCATCCAGAAGAGTGGTTCCTGGTATTCATATAAGGATGATAGACTTGGCCAGGGCCGTGAGAATGCGAAACAATTCCTGAAAGAAAATGTAGAGGTCTACGAAGAAGTGAAAAAATTGATTCGAGACCATTATGGCATGGAAGCTGATCCAGAAACTGCAGATGCCGATAATAAAGAAAGTCAGGAAACGTTGGACGTTTAATCGTTTTAGTATAAAAATCGAGGATGAAACAATTGTTTCATCCTCGATTTTTTAATATGTTTGATTTTTCGAAGTCAATATCAAGAACTATTTTTAGGGTTATTCAGGGCTTTTTTAAAAGCGCTCCGGTCTCGAAATGTAAAATTAATAGACTGACATTTTTAAATATTTGAATATGTTAGCAGATACATAGGGCGTTTCCTTGACATTCCGTATAGTCAAGCATAAAATGAATGTGTATCATTTTCATCTTTATACCCTTATCTTAAACAAATGAAACTGAAAATGAAACGTTTGTAATTGCCGACAAACGGACCAAGTTCATAGCAAGAGGAGGTGAAATTATGGATATAATATCCTCGCTCATCTTCATTTTGCTTGCCCTTATCATCGGTTCTGTTGTTGGTTATCTTATTCGGAAATCGATTGCGGAAGCGAAAATTTCCAGTGCTGAGGACCTTGCGAAACAGATTGTGGAAGAAGGTCATCGCAATGCTGAATCAGCCAAGAAGGAAGCTCTTCTTGAAGCAAAAGAAGAGAACCAGAAATTTCGCCAGGAAGCGGAGAACGAGATCCGCGAGCGCCGCATGGAACTGCAGAAAACTGAAAATCGTTTAACTCAGAAAGAAGAGAATCTTGATCGTAAGAGTGGAACGCTTGACCAACGTGATCTTTCACTCGAAAAGAAAGAAGGGACTCTTGCCGAGAGACAACAACAAATTGAAGAAATGGAAAGCAAAGTGAAAGCTATGCTTCAAGAACAACAAACAGAGCTTGAACGCATTTCAAGCTTAACATCAGACCAGGCGAAGCAGATGATTTTAGAACGCGTCGAACAAGAGGTATCGCATGAGTCAGCCCTTATGATCAAAGAAGCGGAAAACCGCGCGAAGGAAGAAGCGGATAAGAAAGCGAAAAGCATTCTTTCTCTTGCCCTTCAGCGTTGTGCAGCCGATCATGTGGCTGAAACGACCGTTTCTGTTGTCAACCTTCCTAATGACGAAATGAAAGGCCGCATCATCGGACGTGAAGGCCGGAACATTCGTACATTAGAGACACTGACAGGCATTGACTTAATCATTGACGATACTCCTGAGGCTGTCATCCTTTCAGGCTTTGATCCAATTCGACGAGAAACAGCAAGAATGGCCCTTGAGAAGTTAGTGCAGGATGGACGAATTCACCCAGCTCGTATTGAAGAGATGGTGGACAAGTCCAGACGAGAAGTTGATGATTACATCAGAGAAGTTGGTGAACAGACGACTTTTGAAGTAGGTGTTCATGGTCTCCACCCAGATCTGATTAAGATTTTAGGACGTCTGAAGTACCGTACTAGTTACGGGCAAAACGTCTTGAAACACTCAATGGAAGTCGCATACCTTTCCGGTTTGTTAGCTGCTGAACTTGGAGAAGATGAAACCCTGGCCCGTCGTGCAGGACTGCTTCATGATATTGGTAAAGCCATTGACCATGAAGTAGAAGGAAGCCACGTGGAAATCGGTAAAGAACTGGCTATGAAGTACAAAGAGAATGAAACGGTCATCAATGCTGTGGCATCGCACCATGGTGATGAAGAGCCGACTTCAATCATTTCTGTACTTGTTGCTGCTGCCGATGCTCTATCTGCGGCACGTCCTGGAGCCAGAAGTGAAACCTTAGAGAATTACATCAAACGTCTTGAAAAGCTGGAAGAGATTTCAGAGTCTTATGATGGCGTAGAGAAGTCATTCGCGATTCAAGCTGGACGCGAAGTTCGTATCATGGTTCGTCCTGATGAAATTGATGATCTTGAAGCAACAAGATTAGCACGAGATATTCGAAATCGCATCGAGGGAGAACTCGATTATCCAGGTCATATTAAAGTTACCGTTATTCGTGAAACACGTTCTGTGGAGTATGCGAAATAAAATGAATGAAGCGGCCTTCTTGGTCGCTTCATTTCTGTTTTTACGGGTACAATAAAGAAACAATTGCGGAAGGAAGGGTTTTGTTTTATGAGAATTTTATTTATAGGTGATGTCGTGGGTTCACCAGGACGGGAAATGGTTGACGAATACTTACCGAAACTGAAGCAGAAATATCAGCCTGCTGTGACGATTGTGAACGGGGAAAATGCAGCGTCAGGGAAAGGCATTACCGAAAAAATTTACCGTCGCTTCCTTGAAAAAGGTGCCCAAGCCGTAACACTTGGCAACCATGCGTGGGATAAAAAGGAGATTTTTGAATTTATCGATGATGCGGAATACCTTGTCCGCCCTGCCAATTATCCTGAAGGCACGCCTGGTAAGGGGATTACTTTTGTCAAAACCCCTAAGGGTGAGGTCGCCGTTATTAACTTGCAAGGGCGTACGTTCTTGTCTCCAAATGATGATCCATTCAGAAAAATCGATGAGCTGATAGAAGAAGCAAAAAAACGCACGTCTATCATCTTTCTGGATTTTCATGCAGAAGCAACAAGTGAAAAGCAGGCAATGGGCTGGTATGTAGATGGCAGAGTGAGTGTGAATGTAGGGACACACACCCATATACAGACAGCAGATGAAAGAATCCTGCCAGGAGGAACGGGCTATATTTCTGACGTAGGTATGACAGGGCCTTATGACGGAATTCTGGGAATGGAACGTGAAGCGGTTTTAAAGCGTTTTCTTACAAACTTACCTGTACGTTTTGAAGTTCCAAAAAAGGGAAGAGCACAACTGAGTGCTTTCTTGGTGGATGTAGATGATAAGACAGGAAAATCTACAAAAGTCCAGCGTATTTTAATTAACGATGACCATCCATTCTTTCATTGATTATTTGAATTTTGCGACAAATTCATTCATAATGAAAAGGTAATATCCTACATCTCCAAGAATATAGTAGTTATGGAACAACTATAGTGATTGAAGGAGGAGCTAGTAATGGAAGTCTTAAAAGTATCAGCCAAATCCGTACCTAATTCAGTAGCAGGAGCCTTGGCCAACGTAGTACGAGAGCGCGGAACGGCCGAAATTCAAGCGATCGGAGCCGGAGCATTGAATCAGGCAGTTAAAGCCGTTGCCATCGCAAGAGGGTTTGTTGCCCCGAGTGGCATGGACTTGATTTGCATTCCGGCATTTACAGATATCATGATCGACGAGGAGGAACGAACAGCGATTAAGTTGATCGTCGAACCTCGATGAGCGTAAAAAAACAAGCGTTTTTATAAGTTTCGCGTACTTACGATGTTTGCTAGCGAATACCTTGTCTTTATGGATGAAAGAAAAATAGAATGGAAAGAAAAGGGTGTACTCACAATCGAGTGCGCCCTTTTTTAATAGAGATCGTTTTTTAGTATAAATGGTTTTTCAAAAGAAAGATATTCAACAATATAGCAGCTTATGTGAGGTTCATCTTTAAGCTAACGGGTGTTTATTACCATATTAAGATGCAGTGGTGGTTGGAGAGTGTGCTATTCCGCGCCGACTGAGCCGGTCTATTCATCAAACATCTCTCCATTCAGGTCTGAAAGAATAGGGAGCTTGTATGCAGTGGAAATGGATATTTAATAGAGGTTAATAGAACGTGGTATGATATGAGCGATTGTATCTTCACAGTGGACAGGTGAGTTTGCGTTTTCCTCAATCCATGTTAATATTGTCTGTATAAGAGGTTTAATAATGATTTTTAGAGGTTGGGAGTGTTCACTGTGAATGGAACGATGAAAGCGATCGTTAAGCATCACCGAGCTCCAGGAGCGCAAATGCAAGAAGTTGCGATTCCGGAAATCCGTGATGATGAAGTATTGATTCGTGTGAAAGCGACATCGATTTGTGGGACGGATGTCCATATATATAATTGGGATGAGTGGTCTGAAAGCCGCGTCAAACCACCTTACGTTTTCGGGCATGAATTTTCAGGAGAGATTATGGAAGTAGGAAGTAAGGTTCATAATTTCCAAGCAGGAGATTATGTGAGTGCAGAGACTCACCTTATTTGTGGACACTGTCCGCAATGCTTGACGGGTAAATTCCATATTTGTGAAAACACTAAAATTATTGGTGTGGATACGCAGGGGTGTTTTGCAGAATATGTAGCGCTTCCAGCAGATAACCTATGGAGGAACCCTGATGAAATGCCAACAGACATCGCTTCTATTCAAGAGCCGATGGGGAATGCTGTACATACGGTTCTAAATGGCGATGTAGCAGGGAAAACAGTAGCCATCATCGGTTGTGGACCTATTGGTTTGATGGCTGTAGGCGTAGCCAAGGCAGCTGGGGCATCTCAAGTACTTGCTTTTGATTTGAATCCATATCGTCTTGAACTTGCTGAGAAAATGGGAGCTACAACCGTGATTCATTCTGGAGAAATCGATCCTGTTGAAAAAGCTAAAGAGTTAACAGATGGCCATGGGGTAGACGTCGTTTGTGAAATGAGTGGACATCCTGTAGCAATGGACCAAGGATTTAAAATGATTACCAATGGCGGCCGTGTTTCCATTCTAAGTTTACCTACGAAGAGGGTAAGCCTCGATGTGACGAATGATATCGTATTCAAAGGCGTAGAGGTTCAAGGGATTACTGGAAGAAAAATGTACGAAACGTGGCAGCAGGTTTCCAGGCTCCTTCAATCTCAACAGGTGGATGTGACTCCACTGATTACTCACCATTTAAAGCTTGAAGAATTTGAGAAGGGCTTTGACTTGATGAATCAGGGCCAATGTGGAAAAGTAGTTTTACACCCATAATTGTAAGGAGGATGTTTTATGAAAGGCTTTGAATACTTGCAAAAAGAACTAAACGAGATGCAGGAAGAAGGGACGTTCCGTACGTTAATCCCTCTGGAATCTGCACAAGGTTCCAAAGTGACAATCAAAGGAAAAGAAGTGATTCAACTTTCTTCCAATAACTATCTAGGGCTTACCTCACACCCGAAGATGAAAGAAGCAGCGGAAAAAGCTAATGAAGAATATGGCGTCGGAACAGGTTCTGTTCGTACGATTGCAGGTACATTGAAAATGCATGAAGATTTTGAAGAAAAGTTAGCGGAATTCAAACATACAGAAGCTGCGTTAGTATTCCAATCCGGCTTCACAACGAACCAGGGTGTCTTATCTTCTATTCTAGGTAAAGAAGATGTAGTCATCTCTGATGAGTTGAATCACGCCTCAATCATCGACGGGATTCGTTTAACAAAAGCGGATCGTAAAATTTATAAGCACGTCGACATGGAGTCATTAGAATCAGCGTTGAAAGAAAGTGGCGATTATCGTACACGATTAATCGTTACCGATGGCGTTTTCTCCATGGATGGAAATATTGCTCCTCTACCGGAAATCGTAGAACTCGCTGAAAAGTATGATGCTCTTGTTATGGTGGATGATGCTCATGCGAGTGGGGTTCTTGGTGACAACGGACGTGGAACAGTCAACCATTTCAACCTGGATGGCCGCGTCCACATTCAAGTGGGAACACTCAGTAAAGCGATTGGAGTACTTGGAGGGTATGTGGCAAGTACAAAGACCCTTCGAGATTACTTAATTCATAAAGGACGTCCGTTCTTGTTCAGTACATCCCACCCGCCAGCAGTAACGGCTGCGAATGATGCAGCGATTGATGTATTGTTAGAAGAGCCAGAACTGATCGAAAAACTTTGGGACAATACAAAATTCTTCAAAGATGGTCTGAACGCTCTTGGATTTGACACGGGAATCAGTGAAACACCGGTAACTCCTGTCATGGTTGGGGATGATGCCTTGACACACAAATTCTCCGATGAACTGTTCGAAGAAGGAGTATTCGCACAAGGAATCGTCTTCCCGACAGTCCAGCGTGGAAAGGGACGCGTCCGAACAATCGTTACAGCAGAACATTCAAAAGAAGAACTACAAGAAGCTCTCGATGCCTTCGAAAAAGTCGGTAAGAAATTAGGGATCTTGTAATAGTGAAGAAGCCAGCTATGAAATCGCATAGCTGGCTTCTTTTAATTGATAAAAACAGCACTTCCCCAATTAAACAAACGCTCCCTTTTCTGGAAGACTCAGTTTCGAGACTTTTGTTGAGAGGATGGGGGCTGCGGGGAATGGCTCCCTTTCCGCGGGAGCGCGGTGAGCCTCCTCGGACTGCGTCCTGTGGGGTTTCACCAAGCACTTTTTTCCCGCAGGAGTCACCTCATTCCCCTCCACCCCTTTGCCATTTAAGTATCTCGAAACCACTTTCGGAATTAGCTGCTTTTATGCACATGGTTATTGGATGGGAATGAACTCCTAAGCACACTATTCTGCATGCGAAAAGCTTGTTATAGAGCGCTTTATGCTTATAATAACAGGATAGTGGAAGGCGCCCTCCCACAGTAAATGGGTTCGTTTCTCCCCTTCATGGAATGGGGTGGTTGGGAAGCTGGGAGACTCCCGTGGGAGAAAGGAGATAGGCGAGATCCCGCAGGACGAAGTCCGAGGAAGCTTGCCACTCCCCCGCAGGAAAGCGAGTAGCTTCCCGGCCACACCTGACGCTCAACATGGCAATCGAACCCCGAAAAGTCTCGAAATCGAGTCTTCCACAATCCTGCCATATTGTTGAATAACTACTTGGAAAATGGATGAAAAAAGGTGGAATTCATGTTTACGCTTAATTTATCATGTAAAACTTGATATAATGGTACAGTTAGAAGGTTCGGCTTGAAAGGAGATCATTATGAACGAACAGCAACGTAAGGAAATGTCACAAATTCGTCAGTCTTCCACGGCTGATGCTAAAGCAGAACAGGATAACTTAAATCGACTGAAACAAAAAACTAGTGAAGATTTTGTTAAATATTTTGAAACGACATACCAACCTCCGAACATGAGGGATGCACAACGCCGGAAGCGGAAAGAAACAGATGTACATTATGATTTTGAAATTCCTGAAGATATGGATCAAGCAGGCAAGGGTAAAAAATATTTGATCCGTACATACGGATGCCAGATGAACGAACATGATACTGAAGTCATGGCAGGGATTTTTGAAGAAATGGGTTATGAACCCACAAAGGATACAAAAGAAGCGGACATCATTCTATTGAATACCTGTGCCATCCGTGAAAATGCAGAAAATAAGGTGTTCGGTGAAATCGGACACTTGAAGCCTTTGAAAATGGAAAATCCGAATTTGATTATCGGAATCTGTGGATGTATGTCACAGGAAGAGTCTGTCGTAAACCGGATTCTAAAAAAACACCCATTTATCGATCTTATTTTCGGTACACATAATATTCATAGAATCCCGCAGCTGGTAAAAGAAGCGATGTTCGGGAAAGAAATGGTAATTGATGTGTGGTCGAAAGAAGGGGACATTATTGAAAACCTTCCAAGATCACGAAAAGGAAAAATCAAGGCTTGGGTAAACATTATGTATGGCTGTGACAAATTCTGCACTTACTGTATTGTTCCATATACAAGAGGAAAAGAAAGAAGCCGTTTACCGCAAGACATCATTCAGGAAGTAAGGCATTTGGCGGCTCAAGGGTATAAAGAAATTACACTCCTTGGCCAAAACGTCAATGCGTATGGAAAAGACTTGGATATGGCCTATGGGCTCGGTGACTTAATGGATGAACTGCGGAGTATTGATATTCCACGGGTTCGCTTTACAACTTCCCACCCAAGAGACTTTGACGATCGTTTAATTGAAGTGCTTGCTAAAGGTGGTAATATGCTTGACCATATCCATCTACCGGTCCAGTCAGGAAATAGCGATATTTTGAAGATCATGGGCCGTAAATACTCGAGGGAAGAGTACCTTGAACTTGTTCGCAAAATTCGTGTAGCGATGCCAGATGCAACCCTTACGACGGATATCATCGTCGGGTTTCCGAACGAAACCGAAGAACAGTTTCAGGATACGTTATCCCTTGTGGAAGAAGTCGGCTTTGAAGCTGCTTATACGTTTATCTATTCTCCAAGAGAAAATACACCCGCAGCTAAGATGAAAGATAACGTTTCAATGGAAGAGAAGAAGGATCGTTTGCAGCGGTTGAATAAAATCGTCAACCAGCAATCTGCAGACGCCATGAAAGCATACGAAGGTGAAATTGTAGATGTCCTTGTAGAAGGAGAAAGTAAGAATAATCCGGATGTGCTAGCAGGGTACACGAAGCGGAACAAGTTGGTCAACTTCCGTGCACCTGAGTCTACAATCGGGCAAATTGTACCAGTAAGAGTGACCAAAGCGAAAACTTGGTCCCTTGATGGAGAGTTAGTAGAAATCAACGCAGAGGTGAAATAAATGGCACAGTATACGAGACAACAAGTTGTAGAAGAAGCAAAAAAATTGGCTAAAATGATGGCTGATATTGAAGAAATCGATCGTTTCAAGCAATTGGAAGCGAAATTAAATGACAATCAAAAGGTTCAATCTCATATTAAGAAAATCAAAGCTTTGCAAAAGCAGGCGGTTAACTTTCAAGCTTACGGGAAAACGGAAGCTCTTCAGAAGATTGAAAAAGAAATCGATCGTCTTCAAGATGAGCTCGATGAGATTCCGGTCGTTGCAGAATTCAAAGATTCACAAACCATTATTAATGATATCCTTCAAATGGTTTCGAACACGATTTCACGTGAAGTTACAAATGAGGTTATCCGTTCTACGGGCGGGGATATCCTGCAAGGAGAAACAGGTTCAAATAAATCAAGTCATGGTTGCAGCCATTGATGCATACACTTCCGTCAGAGGGTTTTCCCCCTCTGGCGGTTTTTTTTGTACAATTTTATAGGCTATTGCATAGAATGAATTAAACACGTCCTTAGGCCATTTTCCCGTTAGTCACCATTCGCCCAACCAAACATAGGATGGGTGGTAGAATAAGGAGGAGTGAAACCCTATGTCTTTTTTTGAACGAGATTACAGAGAGATCATTACAAAAGCTGTAATCGCTAAAGGTAAAAAGTTTACAGAATCCACACACACCATCAGCCCTTCGCACCGTCCGACAAGTATCCTAGGTTGTTGGGTCATCAATCACATCTACAATGCCAAAAAGAAAGGAGATCACGTTGAAATCTCTGGCAGTTACGATGTAAACGTCTGGTATTCGTATAACGACAATACAAAAACAGAAGTCGTTACAGAGCGTGTCAGTTATTGTGATCACGTCAAGTTGGCAGTGAAAGATGATAATTGTGTACATGATGACTTTGAGGTAATCGCTAAGGTCGTACAGCAACCGAACTGTTTAGAAGCGAACATCTCAGGAAATGGGCAAAAGATCGTTGTGGAAGTAGAGAGAGAGTTTGTTGTAGATGTCATAGGTGAAACAAAATTGTGTGTGAAAGTGGATCCTCATGGTTGCGGCCATGATGATGATTACGATTATGATTTGTCTTCCGATGATTTTTCAGCCATCGAAACGGACTTCCTTCCATCTTCTTCAGACAGAGATCACGATAGTCACGATTAATGATGAAATCCTTGCTGCTACAGCGAGGATTTCTTTTTTTGCTTTCAAATATTTTATGATAATTATATAATAGCTCCCTTTCAGGCTCACCGCGCTCCCGCGGAAAGCGAGTTATTCCCCGGATCCCCATCCACTCAAGAAACATCTCGAAACTGAGTCTTCAAGCATCCTGACGTATACTTTAATAATGTCATGCTCTTCCGTGTAAGATTATTTGCCTCGTATGCTATAATGGGTGGAGAATCTTATGCACGTTTTGGAGGTTTAACCTTATGGCACAATACACACCCATGATGCAGCAGTATTTAAAAATTAAAGCAGACCAAAAAGATGCCTTTCTGTTTTTCCGGTTAGGCGATTTTTATGAATTGTTCTTTGAGGATGCAACGAAAGCATCCCAGGAACTTGAAATTACATTGACGAGCAGGGACGGAGGTTCAAACGGAAGAATCCCCATGTGCGGTGTCCCTTATCACTCCGCAGACAATTACATAAAGCAGTTGATTGAAAAAGGGTACAAGGTTGCTATTTGTGAGCAGGTCGAGGATCCGAAAACGACGAAAGGGGTTGTGAAACGGGAAGTTGTCCAACTGATCACTCCAGGTACGGTCATGGAAGGCAGCATGCTCGATGAAAAGGAAAACAACTACTTGGCTTCACTGAGTGCATTTGAAGATGGCTCATACGTCGTCAGTTACAATGATCTCACGACCGGAGAAAACAGTGTAGCTCTTATTCCGGGAGGTTTTGACGCGGCTATGAGTGAATTGTACAGCCGGCCGGTCAAAGAAGTGGTGGTATCCAATGATTTTGATGTCGAGTATAAACAGATGTTGATCGATCGTTTGGATTACACGGTTTCTCATCAGGACGTGACGGAGATTGCTCCTGAATTTCAACCTCTTGTTGAGGAGGTTCATCAGGATAAGCTTTTAGTCGGCTTCGGGAGGCTTCTCAATTATATCCAGCATACGCAAAAAAGGTCACTCGATCATCTGCAGCCTGTGAAAGTGATTGAATTGAAGCAATTTATGACCCTCGATATGTATTCCAAAAGAAACTTAGAATTGTTGGAAACTCTTAGAAAGAAAGGAAAAGCGGGAAGCCTTCTTTCTGTCATCGATAAAACCATCACTTCCATGGGCGCGCGTATGCTTAAAAAGTGGATGGAGCGTCCGTTGTTATCAGCGGATGCTATTGCTATGAGGCATGACCAGGTCGAAGGATTTCTTGATCAGTTTTTTGAGAGAGAGACCTTGAGAGATGAGCTATCGAATGTTTACGACTTGGAACGTTTAGCTGGAAGAGTTGCCTTTGGCAATGTGAATGCCAGGGATATGATCCAGTTGAGAAATTCATTAAGTCATATTCCGGATATCTTAACGACGCTTTCAAAATTCGACCATCCTTCCATAGGAAAGCTATATGACAATGTTGATCCGCTTCATGATTTAAAAGAACTTCTTCAAGAAAGCATCGCCGATGACCCTCCGATCTCTGTAAAAGAGGGGGGCTTGATTCGGGACGGCTTCCACGAACAGTTGGATGACTATAGATGTGCTTCCAAGAATGGAAAGCAGTGGATTGCAGAGCTTGAACAAAGGGAACGAACGGAAACAGGAATCAAATCCTTGAAAGTCGGCTATAATCGTGTGTTCGGCTATTATATCGAAGTGACAAAAGCGAACTTGAGGCATCTACCTGAAGGAAGGTATGAGCGGAAGCAGACCCTTACAAATGCCGAACGTTTCATTACTCCAGAGCTGAAAGAAAGAGAAACGATGATCCTCGAAGCCCAGGAGAAAAGTGTGGAGCTTGAGTATGAACTGTTTCTCGAGGTCCGTGAAAAGGTGAAGGCGTACGTCAAAAGACTTCAACAGCTGGCAGACCAAATCAGCCGCATTGATGTTCTCCAAGGTTTTGCTCAAGTAGCAGAATCCTATCAATATGTACGACCGGAATATCGGGAGCAACGTGTGGTGGACATCCGTCAAGGTCGTCACCCTGTTGTAGAGAAAGTGATGCAGGAAGGAACGTTTGTACCGAATGATATTTACATGAATGAAGAGACTGATGTGTTACTGATTACAGGACCAAACATGTCCGGTAAAAGTACGTACATGCGTCAGCTTGCATTGACGGCAATTCTTGGTCAAATGGGCTCTTTTGTTCCGTGCCAGTCTGCGAGTTTACCAGTTTTTGATCAGATATTTACAAGAATTGGTGCGGCCGATGATCTTGTTTCTGGTCATAGTACATTCATGGTCGAAATGCTGGAAGCAAACCATGCATTGACGCATGCGACGGAAAACAGCTTGATCCTTCTTGATGAGATAGGAAGAGGGACAAGTACGTATGATGGCATGGCTCTGGCTCAGGCTATTGTGGAATATATTCATGGGGAGATTAAAGCGAAAACGCTATTCTCTACCCATTATCATGAATTGACCTCATTGGATGAACAGCTTGAGCGTTTAAAAAATGTCCATGTCCGAGCGGAAGAGTATGAAGGCAATGTTGTCTTTCTCCATCAGATTAAAGATGGACCTGCGGATGAAAGTTACGGTATTCATGTAGCGAAGCTTGCACACTTGCCTGATCCGCTGATCAACAGAGCAACCGCCCTTCTGGATCAGCTTGAAAATGGGCCCGTCAAAAATGAAGCCTCAACCTCCCCAGAAGAAGAGGAGCAGCTAAGTTTGTTTGTTGAAGAATCGAAGCCGGAGAAAAAGCGGACAATGGAACCGCAGGCTTCTCATATAGAAAAGCGTCTACAGTCATTAGATCTAATGGAAATGACTCCGATGGACGCTATGAATGAATTGTACCAATTGCAAAAACGTTTGAAATCGTAAAGGAGGAACAGAGATGGCGCGGATCCGACTGATGCCAGACCACCTAGCCAACAAAATAGCGGCCGGAGAAGTTGTTGAACGCCCAGCCTCTGTCGTCAAAGAACTGGTAGAGAACAGTATTGATGCAGGTGCCACATGGGTGAAGATTGATTTAATGGAAGCCGGATTGCAGCGCATCCGGATTACCGATGATGGTGCGGGAATGGATGAAGAGGACTGTGAAATTGCTTTTCATCGCCATGCAACGAGTAAAATTCTTGATGAAAATGACCTTTTCCATGTCCGGTCCCTCGGTTTTCGGGGAGAGGCATTAGCAAGTATCGCTGCAGTGAGCCGCTTGAGTATCCAAACCTCTACTGGAAACAGTGCTGGGACGAAAATGAATCTCGAAGGAGGACATCTCGTCTCCAGAGGAAAAAGTGATGCGAGAAAAGGAACAGACATTACGGTTGAGGAATTGTTTTTCAATACGCCGGCCCGGTTGAAATATATGAAAACCATTCATACCGAGCTAGGTCATGTGACGGATGTTTTAAATCGTACGGCCTTAGCCCATCCGGAAGTGCAGTTCCTTTGTACTCATAATGAAAAGCAGATCTTTAAGACGAATGGACGTGGAGATCTCCTCCAAGTCATAGCGAACATTTATGGAATGAATGTCGCTAAAAAAATGATCCCGATAGAGATGGAAACCGCGGACTTTAAGGTGGATGGATATATTGCGAAACCCGAAGTTTACCGTGCATCAAGAAATTATATGTCAACGATTATCAACGGTCGTTTCATTCGGAGCATTCCTTTAAATAAAGCTGTTTTGCAAGGCTATCATACCCTGTTGCCGATCGGGAAAAGTCCGATTGTCGTTTTAAATATAGACATGGATCCAATCCTAGTCGACGTCAATGTTCATCCATCTAAAATGGAAGTGCGTTTTAGTAAAGAAAAGGAATTGTATGATTTATTAGAAGAGACCGTTCGGCAGGCCTTTCGCAAACAAACACTCATTCCTGATGTGTCACAGCCGGCATCTAAGCCTGCAAAAGAAAAAACGACACAGGAATCCTTTAACCTCTACCATACGAGGGAGGAGGATGCTCATCGCGAGCGGGAATCCACGGTGGACCATTTAGTGAAAAGTGAGCAAGGACTACTCCAAGACGACGGTTTCCAAAAAAAACAGGAAGAGTTAATCAAAGAGATGAACCCGACATTCGACACAGATACCTCTGCTTCAATAGAGAGCGTACAGTCCGAAGATAAAGTCGAAAAAGAAGGACCTCCTCGTGAACAGAAAAGAGTCCCGACCATGCATCCGATTGGTCAGCTGCATGGAACATACATCCTTGCTCAAAATGAGGAAGGTATGTATATCGTCGATCAGCATGCGGCTCAAGAAAGGATCAAATACGAATTCTTCAGAGACAAACTCTCGGAAGTGGACCATGAAGTACAGGAACTCCTTGTACCGATGACTTTTGAATTTTCGAAGGCTGAATCGTTAAGGATGGAAGAGTACAAAGGCGAACTGGAAAAAGTGGGATTGTTTTTTGAACCATTTGGAGACACGACCTATATCGTGCGCAGTCACCCCCAGTGGTTCCCGAAAGGATTTGAAGAGGAAGTTATTGATGAAATGATTCAGCAGCTGATGGAAGAAGATCGGATTGATATTCTTAAACTAAGAGAAGAAGCGGCGATACTCATGTCGTGTAAGCGATCGATCAAAGCGAACCATTATTTGAACCAAACCGATATGTTTCATCTTTTAGAAGATTTGAGAAAGTCGACCGATCCTTTTACTTGTCCTCATGGACGTCCAATCATCGTTTTCTTTTCAGAGTATGAGATGGAAAAAATGTTCAAACGTGTGATGTAATTAAAAGAGAGACTCCGAAGCGGGAGTCTCTCTTTTTTGTTTGCTATTTTGTTTACATAATGTTTTTATAATCAACTTATATATAAGTACGAATGACAGAGTAGGGGATTAGGAGATGTTCTTCTGCTGGAGAAGAAAACGAAAATAGTTATCGATTTGTTTAATATCCTCCGGCTGAATTCCAAACCATGCTTTCTTGTCAAAAAAAACAGGTTTTGTGTATCCCTTCGTTTCCAGGAGCTGCTTAATCTCGCGCATTTCATCCTCTTGTTCATCACTTAACCCGAGGAGATAATCTGCGGTGGTATGGAGAGCGTGAGCGATCTTCGTGAGATCTTCAAGATCTGGTGAAGTGTAACTCCGTTCCCAATTCGACACGACTTGTGGGGACACACCGACTTTTTCAGCTAACATCGATTGTGTTAAACGTCTTTCTTTTCTAAGTGAACGAATTCTTTCATGAACCACTTTAAGACGCCTCCTTTTCTATACTATAACACAGACTAACGAAATGCGATAGTACGACTAACGAATATTTTGAATATTTGTAACGGAACTCGTTAGTAGTGGTAACGGATTGCGTTAGTTTATGAGCTGAGGTATGATTGTAGAGCCATTCATGTATAATAGAGACGTGTGAAGGAGGTGGGAGTGTGAAACCATTGGTGATCTCAGTGGTCGGTCCTACAGCAGTCGGAAAATCGAATCTGGGGATCCGAATCGCTCAGCGTTTTAATGGAGAAGTGATTAGTGGAGACTCTATGCAGATTTACCGGACGATGGATATCGGAACAGCGAAGGTGACCAAAGGGGAGATGCAGGGCATCCCGCATCATATGATTGACTTTAAAGATCCTGCGGAGCACTTTTCAGTTGCTGAGTTCCAGGAGAATGTGCAAGCGTTAATCTGGGAAATTCATGAGCGGGGGAAGCTTCCGGTTTTGGTAGGGGGGACAGGCTTATACATACAAGCAACACTTTTTAACTTCCATTTTTCAGAACAAAAAAAGGATCCTTCCATCATGGAGAAGCTTGAAAAAGAATGGAAGGAAAATGGCAGAGATTATATGTACAAACGCCTTGTTGAAATTGACCCCGAACAAGCAGAAAAAATTCATCCGAATAATGAAAGACGTGTACTAAGAGCCCTTGAGGTTTATGAAACGACAGGCCAGATGATGAGTGAGCGCCATCATCAGCAGCAGAAAGAATCTCCTTTTAACCCACTGTTAATCGGGCTGGAGATGGACCGGGAATTACTGTACGATCGTATCAATCGTAGGGTCGATCAAATGATTGAACAGGGTTTGTTAGAAGAAGTTCAAAATCTCTATGAACAAGGATTGAAGGACTCTCAATCAATGCAGGCGATTGGGTATAAGGAATTGATTCCTTACTTCGAAGGTTCATGTACACTTGGGGAAGCTATTGAATTGCTTAAACGTAATTCCAGGCGCTATGCCAAACGTCAGTACACGTACTTCAAGAACAAAATGGATATCAACTGGTATGAAGTATCTCCTTCGAACTATGAGGAGAAATTTGAAACAATTTTAGGCGATTTAGCAGGAAAGATAGACTAATGCGTAGAATCGTATTATTACAGATAGAAAAGAGGAGGAAGATCCATGGCCCAATCGGTTAATATCCAAGACAATTATTTGAATCAATTAAGGAAAGAACGCATGCAGGTGACTGTCTTTCTACTCAATGGCTTTCAATTGAGAGGCATCGTTAAAGCCTTCGACAATTTTACTGTCTTGTTGGAGACGGAAGGAAAGCAACAATTGATCTTCAAACATGCAATTTCAACATTTGCTCCTGTAAAAAATGTTTCATTGGATAAAGAATAGTGTAAATGGAAGCAAAAAAGCGGGTGCCTTTAAAGGCATCCGCTTCTTTCATGGATGGAGGAAATGATCTGCATAATCATCCTTGGGCGTTTGTCACAGGTAACCCCACCTATGCGTATGATGAAGAAGAATGAGGAGGGATCGATGTGCAACCCCAGGCTAAAACGGTGAGACCAAACAGCACAATCAATATTGTGTTGAATGATTCTAAAGAAAAAGCGATTCCTGATCGGAAAGCAGCCGCCCTCAAGCAGACAGGCGCCCCTTTTCTGAAAATCGAGGAATTTTTCAATTCCATCATTGGGATGGAGGATTTAAAGACCAGGGTAAAAGAAATCTATGCACAGGTGCTCGTTTCTAAGAAAAGAGAAGAAGCAGGATTGAAGTCGAATGCGCAAGTTCTGCACATGGTTTTTTATGGAAACCCCGGCACGGGAAAAACGACCATCGCGCGGATGGTTGCTGCTTTATTCCGCGATGTCGGGGTGCTTGATAAGGGCCAATTCATCGAAGCCGATCGGAGTGATCTTGTAGGAGAGTATATCGGTCATACGGCTCAAAAGACGAAGGACCTGATCCATAAAGCATTGGGGGGCGTCCTTTTTATTGATGAAGCTTATTCATTAGCAAGAGGTGGAGAAAAAGATTTCGGAAAAGAAGCGATTGATACATTGGTTAAATGTATGGAAGATCATCATAATGAATGCATTATCATCCTTGCTGGATATCCGGATGAGATGGAGGATTTTCTGACCTTAAATCCAGGCCTTGCTTCCCGGTTCCCCATCCAGCTTTCTTTCAAGGATTATTCTGCGAAAGAACTTACGCAAATTGCTTTTGGAATGATTGAAGAAAGGGAATATTGTTTAACAAAAGAAGCGGAGCGAAAACTTTTTCAGCATCTGGCCCACGTATACACCAGACGTGAAGAGAACTTTTCAAATGCCCGCTATGTAAGGAACCTCATTGAAGAAGCGATTCGAAAACATGCTTGGAGAGTGATCAGCACCCCGAATCCGAAGAAAAAAACACTGATGACCCTTCAGGCGGAAGATTTTGATGTTCCTTTACAAGAACCAGACTTGATCTAAACGGTCGTACATTCATAGGAAACATTTTTCTGTTATGATGAGAAAGATACAGGTAGACGGAAGAGTAGGTGAAGAGACAGATGTCAAAAGAATTGGTCGTGTTAGTTGCGCGAAAAGATCCATTCGAACAAGAAGAACGGTTTCAGTCCTCTTTGGAAGAACTTCAATCACTGACGGAAACCGCTGATGGAGAAGTGTGCAAAATTATTACTCAGAAGCGTGACCGGGTTCACCCGGCTACATATTTAGGTGAGGGGAAACTGGAAGAAATAAAAGAAGCAGCAGAGGAATCTGAAGCTGAACTCGTGATATTCAATGATGAGTTATCACCTGGCCAGCTTAGAAATATAGCGGACAGGGTCGGCGTGCGTGTCATTGACAGAAGTCAGCTGATCCTGGACATTTTCGCAGGACGGGCGCGTACAAAGGAAGGGAAATTGCAGGTGGAACTTGCTCAACTGCAATATTTACTTCCACGGCTATCCGGACAAGGGACAGCGTTATCCCGGTTAGGTGGAGGGATTGGTACCCGTGGTCCTGGTGAAACCAAACTGGAAACCGACCGTCGTCATATCCAACGTAGAATTGATGATATCAAGAAGCGGTTGGATACGGTCGTAAAACAACGGGAGCAGTATCGAAAACGGAGAAAAGAAAACCGTGCCTTTCAAGTCGCAATCGTCGGTTATACGAATGCTGGTAAATCAACGTTCTTCAATAGAGTGACCGACAGCCAGTCCTTTGAAGAGGATTTATTGTTTGCTACACTCGATCCTTTGACAAGGCAAATGAGCCTTCCTTCTGGTTTTTTGGCTCTCCTTTCTGATACGGTAGGATTTATTCAGGACTTGCCAACGACGCTCATCGCGGCTTTCCGATCGACGTTAGAGGAATTAACAGAAGCGGACTTTATCGTTCATATGGTGGATGCTTCACACCCTGATCACATGCAGCAGGAAAAGACCGTATTGAGATTGTTGGACGAACTTGGAGCTGGTCAACTGCCGATCCTGACCGTTTATAATAAAAAAGATCTACTGCAGGAGGATTTCATTCCACACTCCTTCCCATCGTTGACAGTGAGCGTTCATGATCCGATTGACCGTAAACGTGTTCTTCATAAAATCGAAGAGGTTTTAAAGGATGAGTGGTATGAGTATGACGTTTTCGTGCCAGCTTCTGAAGGGAAACGATTGCAGCAATTCAAGGCCTACAGTATGATCACGAGCATCCATTTTTATGAGGAAAAAGAAGGCTATGCTCTTCATGGTTTCATCCATCCTGAGCACCCATTGAAACATCAAATATTATAAATTTGAACAAAACGTTTATTCAACGAAATTCTGCAAGATAGGAAGAGGACTCATCATGAACATTCAAGAATTGAAACACCATGTAGAAAAAGAGATCAAGAACCAACACGAGATGGTTGATGAGATTGTCGAGTACAATCAAGAAAAGGTATTAAAGGCATTCCATAAACTGAGGGTCAGCGATTCTCACTTTAATCCGACGACAGGTTATGGCTATGATGACTTTGGGCGAGACACACTAGAGGCATTGTATGCAGAAATATTCAAAGCGGAAGATGCCCTTGTCAGACCTCAGCTCATCTCCGGAACGCATGCGATCACGACCGCCTTATTCGGTGTCCTGCGCCCGGGGGATGAACTGCTTTACATATCTGGAGATCCTTATGACACCCTAAGAGATGTCATTGGTTCTGAAGACAATAAGGATACAGGTTCTTTAAGTGATTTTGGTATCAGCTATCAAACCGTTCCTTTAGAAGGAAGTGGGGCTTTTTCTCATGATAGAATCCGAGCAGCTATACATGAAAAAACGAAGGTCGTAGCCATCCAAAGGTCCAAAGGATACGAGGATCGTCCTTCATTTACTATTGGCGAGTTACAATCCATCATTCAGTTCGTTCGTGACACAAAAGACGATGTGATAATTTTTGTTGACAATTGTTATGGTGAATTCGTAGAAATGAAAGAACCGCTTGAAGTAGGTGCTGACATGATTGCTGGCTCATTAATAAAAAACCCGGGAGGCGGGATTGCCAGAGTCGGGGGTTATATTGCGGGACATGAACACCTGATTGAAAAATGCAGCTATCGACTGACGGCTCCGGGGTTAGGGAAAGAAACAGGGCCGAGTTTAAACAGCCTGCAAGAGATGTATCAAGGGATTTTCCTCGCACCACATGTTGTAGGAGAAGCTTTGAAAGGAGCTATTTTCACTTCTAAATATTTAAGTGAATGGGGCTTCGACACATCTCCGGCTTATGATGTGAAGCGGACGGATTTGATTCAATCCGTAAATTTCAATACGGCTGAACAAATGATCAGGTTCTGTCAATCCATTCAGCAGGCATCTCCTGTAAATTCTCATTTCAAACCAGAACCGAGCGCCATGCCTGGATACGAGGATGAAGTTATTATGGCTGCGGGTACTTTCATTCAAGGCGCGAGTCTTGAATTGACGGCCGATGGTCCTATTCGTCCCCCATATACGGCATTCGTTCAAGGTGGATTGACCTACGCGCATGTAAAGATCGCTGTCGTACAAGCGGTAGAGCAGTTGATCGAAGAGGGTATGGTTAAACTTTGAAGCGGAGGGAATGATAACCCTTTCAAAAAATAGCCCCAAATTGTGTGAACATTCCTCACATATGTTGACATATCCCTTGCGTGACGTATAATTAAAGTATCATTCTTATGGGGAGGTGGCACATCGATGAGTGATGAAATTCGTCGTTCTATGCCGTTATTCCCGATGGGGATTGTTCAATCATTGACAGACCTTACTGCACGGCAGATCCGGTACTACGAACAGCACGAGCTGGTTCAGCCGGCCCGTTCAGAAGGGAACCGTCGCATGTTCTCATTTAATGATGTTGATCGGCTGCTTGAAATCAAAGACTTGATCGATCAAGGTGTGAACATGGCCGGAATCAAGAAAGTTCTGAAGCTGAACGATCAGCCAGATAATGAAGTATATGACGAGGATCAAGTGAAGGAAGTTCATAATGAACTTACCGAAAAAGAACTACGTCGTATGCTGCAACGAGAACTATTCACAGCGGGAAGACAAGGTAAATTAGCAATCAGACAGGGAGAAATGTCAAGGTTCTTCCATTAATTTTGTGTTGAGAGGAGAAATTCAATGGGTTTAACAAAAGAAGAAATCTACAAAAAAATCGATGAGGAAAACGTCAAGTTTATCCGTCTTCAGTTCACGGATATGCTTGGTACGATCAAAAACGTGGAAATTCCACTAAGCCAGTTGGATAAAGCTATTGATGGCATGATGATGTTTGACGGGTCCTCCATTGAAGGATTCGTTCGTATCGAGGAGTCGGACATGTATTTGGTTCCAGACCTGGATACCTTCGTCGTTTTCCCTTGGACTTCAGAAAAAGGGAAGGTCGCACGATTCATCTGTGACATCTACAACCCAGACCAAACTCCTTTTGAAGGATGCCCACGCTATAACTTAAAGCGTAACATCAAAAAAATGGAGAAACTCGGATTTTCTGCTTTCAACATTGGTACAGAACCTGAATTTTTCCTATTCAAATTAGATGAAAAAGGCGAACCGACGATGGAATTGAATGATAAAGGCGGCTATTTCGACTTGGCACCGACCGATCTTGGTGAAAACTGCCGTCGTGACATCGTCCTTGAGCTTGAGGAAATGGGCTTTGAAATTGAAGCCTCTCACCATGAAGTCGCTCCAGGTCAGCACGAAATCGACTTTAAATATGCGGATGCCGTCAAGCACTGTGATGATATTCAAACATTCAAACTTGTCGTCAAAACGATAGCACGTCAACATGGCTTGCATGCAACGTTCATGCCTAAGCCGTTGTTTGGCGTGAATGGATCTGGTATGCACGCGAACATGTCTCTTTTCAACGAAAAGGGTAATGCTTTCTTTGATGAGAAAGGGAAGGAACAACTGTCAGAAGTGGCTTACCAGTTTACAGCAGGCATCATCAAGCATGCAACGAACTTCACAGCCGTGACAAACCCTACTGTCAACTCTTACAAGCGTCTTGTACCAGGGTATGAGGCTCCATGTTATGTAGCATGGTCCGGTCAGAACCGTAGTCCGCTCGTACGTGTTCCAACATCCCGTGGTTTGAGCACAAGAATCGAAGTTCGGAGTGTGGATCCATCAGCGAACCCATACATGGCGATGGCAGTCCTTCTTGCTGCTGGACTTGATGGTGTGGAAAATAAACTGGAAGCACCAGCTCCTGTCGATCGGAACATTTACGTGATGGATAAGAAAGAGCGTGAAGCACACGGAGTTAAAGACCTACCTGCTACTTTGTATGATGCATTGGAAGAGCTGCATCAAGATCCAATCATGGTAGAAGCTCTCGGCGAACACCTATTTGAACATTTCATCGAAGCGAAAGAAATTGAATGGGATATGTTCCGTACACAGGTTCATCCCTGGGAACGCGAACAATATTTACAGACGTATTAAACCTTAAAACCCTTGAAGCTAATAGCTTCAAGGGTTTTTCTTTGCCTCACGGAACAATTTGAATGGGGTGAAGATAATTCCAAGATTTTGGTCGTATACTTTGGGGGATGTGTTACATATAATGTTAGTAAGAACAAACGTTCCTGTTATGGAGGTGTCACCAATGGAAGCATTAATCCAACGTTCAAAACTCGAAAAGATGAAGTTGGAATGGATCTATATCAACCACAAAGGCGATTTGTCTCAACGGGTGGTTAGAGTGGTCGACATTCAGGATGAATATGTAATTGCTTACTGCTATGAACGAAAACAAGTGAGAACGTTCAGAAAAAATAATATATTGTCTGTATTTCCTTTAACCTCCATCCGGAAAAGTTATGGAGCATGACAAAAAATAAAGAAAGAGGCGAGTTTAACAAAACTCGCCTCTTTCAATTAATGTACGGTTCTGTATAGACCGACGACTTTCCCTAAAATGGATACGTCCTGTAATAGGATTGGTTCCATTGTTGCGTTTTCAGGCTGTAAACGAACGTGATTTCTTTCCTTGAAGAATCGTTTTACAGTTGCTTCTTCATCTTCTGTCATCGCCACGACGATGTCACCGTTCTGAGCGGTTTGCTGTTGTCTGACGATGACCATGTCGCCGTCTAGAATTCCTGCCTCAATCATACTTTCCCCTTGGACGATCAGGACGAACGTGTTGTCATCCGATCCTGCGAGTGTATCTGGAAGCGGGACATATTCTTCGATATTCTCTACAGCTGTAATCGGGGAACCGGCCGTGACTTTACCGATTACTGGAGCGTAGGAGGCTTCACTTCTCGGAATACTGTGATCTTCTTCCAATTCAATTACTTCAATGGCACGAGGTTTCGTCGGATCGCGTCTAATATAGCCTTTTTTCTCTAATCTGGATAAGTGACCATGTACTGTTGAACTTGAAGCGAGACCAACGGATTGACCGATCTCCCTTACGGATGGTGGATATCCTTTCATTAAAACCTGTTCTTTAATAAAATCTAGTATTTCCTGCTGCCGTTTTGAAAGTTTACTCATAGATTAGCACCTCGTACATAGGATTATAGTAACCACATTGTACCACTTATGATTCAAAAATACAAACACGCGTTCGAAAAAAACCATTGACAAGAACCTGTGTTCGTATATAATAAAATTAACAAACGCGAACACAGGTTCTTAAGAACGTTCGTTCTATGAAAACGGAGGGGTTATGTATGTTTAACAAATTATCGAAGCTGGACTACACCTACATTATTCTTTTTATTGTTAGTTTTATCATTCTCTATTATTCTATGGTCACAGCTGTTTAATAGAGAAAGAGAGAGGAACATTCAATTGAAGGTGATTTTATACTGCAGGGTAAGTACGGAAAAAGAAGCTCAAGTGACATCATTAAACCGCCAAAGAACCGAGTTGACTTCAATGGCAGAGAGTCACGAATTTGAAGTTGTGGAATGTATTGAAGAACAAGCGAGTGGTTACGATATTGAGCGGGACGGGATCTTCCGTATGCTGGAATATTTTTCTTCCGGGCGTGCGGAAGCTCTGGTGATTCAGGATGAGACTCGATTGGGACGTGGGAATACGAAAATCGCATTGTTTCATCAATTGAATCGGTTGAATATTAAGGTGTATTCTTTATCAAATCAGGGAGAGTTGCAGTTATCAGAGTCGGATTCTATGGTTTTACAGATTGTGGGGATCGTAGAGGAATACCAGAGAAAAATACATAATATGAAAATACGCCGGGGAATGAGAAAAGCTGTTGAGGGCGGCTATGACCCATCAATCAATTTATCCAATCGGGACCAGGCGCCAGGTCGTGAGAGAATCGAATTTCCTATTGAAGAAGTGGTCCGGTTAAGGAAAAATGAGCTGACGTTTAAAGATATCGCTGCGACACTAAGAGGCCTTGGATATGATGTATCGAAGGCTACGGTTCATCGCAGATACAAGGAATACCTATCGCTTGAAAAAGAAGAAGAATCACGGTAATATATAGTTTAAGGACAAGGATCTGTGGATTTCTTGTCTTTTTCATGTTTTTACGATCCAGACTATGAGTAAAGGAGAAGGATCTATGTTATCTAAAGAAAAAATTAATCGTATAAATGAACTAGCGAATAAATCCAAGCAGGAAGAACTTTCGAAGGAAGAAAAAGCGGAACAGCAGAAACTGCGTCAGGAATACTTGAAAAATGCTCGTCAATCTTTCAAGAATCAGCTGAAAGGAGTTACCGTCATCGACCCGAATGGGGATGACGTGACACCTAAGAAGCTCCGTCAAATGCAGGAAAACGAAAAAAAGAACTAATTTTTAAATCTCCGTGTTCGATAATTTTCGAATGCGGTTTTTTTGTTTAAAACCCTTAATAAGGGGGAAATTAGGTGGGAGGTTGTGCAAAGATTTCGCACAACGCTTGTTTCAAAATGAATTTCATTATAGGATAATACATGGTACATATACCTGAAACGAAAGGGGAATGTTGAACATGGCAAACAGCCTTGAACAAACATCAATCAATACGATTAGAACTTTAACAATCGATGCAGTAGAAAAAGCAAACTCCGGACACCCGGGGATGCCGATGGGTGCAGCACCGATGGCATATACGCTATGGACTCAGTTCATGGATCATAATCCGAAAAACTCGAACTGGTTCGACCGCGACCGTTTCGTCCTATCTGCTGGACACGGATCTATGCTTCTTTACAGCTTGCTCCACTTATCCGGTTATAACGTGACGATGGACGACCTTAAGTCCTTCCGTCAATGGGATTCCAAAACCCCTGGTCACCCAGAGTTTGGTCACACAGACGGTGTAGAAGCAACTACAGGTCCCCTTGGACAAGGTATTGCAATGGCGACCGGAATGGCAATGGCTGAAGCTCACCTTGCAGCGAAATATAACCGTGAAGGTTATAATGTCGTTGACCATTACACTTATTCCATTTGTGGTGACGGGGACTTGATGGAAGGGGTATCCCAGGAATCAGCTTCTCTTGCCGGTCACCTTGGTCTAGGTAAATTGATCGTTCTTTATGATTCCAATGATATTTCTCTTGATGGCGACCTTGATCGTTCCTTCAGCGAGAGTGTTGAAAAGCGCTATGAAGCCTATGGATGGCAGGTGATTCGCGTAGAGGATGGTACGAACACAGAGGATATTGCTCAGGCACTTGAGAAAGCAAAAGCGAATACAGATCAACCAACAATGATCGAAGTGAAAACGGTTATTGGGTATGGATCTCCTAATAAATCTGGTAAGTCTGCCTCCCACGGTGCTCCTTTAGGAGAAGAGGAAGGAACGGCAGCTAAACAGTTCTACAAGTGGGATCACGAGCCATTCCACGTACCTGAAGAGGTCTATCAGGACTTTAAAGAAAAGGTTCAGCAAAATGGTCAGGATAAAGAAGAATCCTGGAACAACCTAATAGCTCAGTACAAAGAAGCACATCCAGAGCTTGCGGAAGAGTTTGAGCGTGCGATTCGCGGAGAGCTTCCTGAAGGCTGGGATCAAAGTCTTCCAACTTATCAGGTGGGCGAAGACAGCCCTGCGACACGCGCAGCTTCTGGAGATGCGATCAACGCTCTTTCAAAAGCTATCCCTAACTTCTTTGGTGGTAGTGCCGACCTTGCAGGTTCAAATAAAACGGCCGTCAAAGATGAAGAAGACTTTTCACGTAACAACTACGCAGGTCGAAACATCTGGTTCGGAGTTCGTGAATTTGCCATGGCGGCTGCCTTAAACGGAATGGGTCTTCATGGTGGACTTAACGTATATGCGGGTACATTCTTTGTCTTCAGTGACTACCTGCGTCCAGCGGTCCGCTTGTCCGCTCTGCAAAACCTACCTGTGAACTACGTCTTCACTCATGACTCTGTTGCCGTTGGAGAAGATGGTCCGACGCACGAACCTGTGGAACAATTGGCTTCTCTTCGTGCGATGCCAAACCTTTCCGTCCTTCGTCCTGCGGATGGGAACGAAACCAATGCGGCATGGAGACTTGCTTTAGAGTCTGAATCGACTCCAACAGCACTTGTCCTAACTCGCCAAGGGTTACCGACCCTTCAAGGTACAGAGGAACTTGCATACGAAGGAATGAAGAAAGGGGCGTACATCCTTAGCGATTCCGATAAAGAAGAGCCGGATGCGATCCTACTTGCTTCAGGTTCTGAAGTACAATTGATTGTTGAAGCTCAAGCGGAATTGAAGAAGAATGGTTACGACGTCCGTGTTGTCAGTGTACCTTCCTTCGATCGCTTTGAAGCTCAGCCTAAAGAATACAAAGAACAAGTCCTTCCTTCTTCTGTCCGCAAACGTCTGGCAGTTGAAATGGGCGCATCGTTCGGTTGGGACCGTTATGTAGGTTTGGATGGTTCCGTCATCGGAATCGACAAGTTCGGTGCTTCTGCTCCAGGGAATACTGTGATTGAGAACTATGGTTTCACTGTAGAAAACGTAGTGAAGCATGCGGAAAACTTGATGAAATAAACTAGGGAGAAGCTGCCTGTTCCTAAGGCAGCTTCTTTTTATGCCGTGAATTTCAATCTGCTCTTGAAAATTCGCGGTAAATAGTAGGGACAACCATTTTCGATTTCCCTGCTCTATGTGATATAATAGGCATAAGAATGATTGTTGTCTCTGGTACGGTCATCGTCGTTCCTAGAAGATGAGATCCTTTTTTCATGTGGGAGGCTTTTGCTTATCTAATGAACGGTTGATTCGTTTAGTAGCGTCTGGATTACGGTCATATTGAAACGACTATTGTATTCTAGAGAACGTTTTACTATACTGTTATGGGAGACAACACGAAGGAGGAAGACGAAGTCATGACATTGGGGATCGTTTGGGTCATCATCATTGCTTTATTGACTCTTGTCGGTGGTGCAGCTCTAGGCTTCTTCATCGCAAGAAAGTATATGATGAACTATTTGAAAAAGAACCCGCCAATTAACGAACAAATGTTACGCACACTGATGATGCAGATGGGCCAGAAGCCGTCTCAGAAGAAAATCAATCAGATGATGCGTTCAATGAACAATCAAATGAAATAATGACACTAAGCCTTCTTTCGCGAATGAAAGAAGGCTTTCTCTATGGGAACTTCTGTAGATGTTCACAAGATAAACATCGTGTTAGGCCTGAAGCTTTGATACAATAGGAGGCGACTATGAATGAAGGTGTGATGATTGAATGGATGTGAATCTTTTCCTTGCTTTTGGAGCAGGGTTTTTATCATTTATATCCCCGTGTGTATTTCCTCTGTACCCTGCATTCCTTTCCTATATTACTGGGATGAGTGTGCATGAATTAAAAGAAGACAATGGGATGTTGAAAAGAGCAAGTTTGATCCATACGGTTTTATTCTTATTAGGATTTACGACGATTTTTTTGATCTTAGGATTTTCAGGGTCGTTTTTTGCACAGTTTTTCATACAATATGAATCCGTGATCCGACGTTTAGGATCCATTCTGATTATTTTCTTCGGATTTGTTATTATTGGCGTATTCAACTTTGATTTTTTAATGAAAGACCGGAAGATAACTTTCAAGAATAGACCCTCTGGTTACATAGGCACGTTTCTTATCGGACTTACATTTTCACTTGGTTGGACGCCTTGTACAGGTCCTATACTAGCGGCCGTCCTTTCGTTAGCGGCTGATTCTCCGGAACTTTTCTTAGTCATGATGCTGTCTTATTCCCTTGGCTTTTCCATTCCTTTCTTAGCCTTGTCGTTCTTTATTGGCAAATTGAGTTGGATTAAAAACCATAGTACGGGAATTGTTAAGATAGGCGGGTATATTATGATCCTCGTCGGAATTGCTCTTTATTTTGATTGGATGACCATGCTTACTTCCTATCTTGCAGGACTCTTTGATTTTCAGGGGTTCTAAGCCGTGGATTTTAGAGAGGATTTATATTAAGATGATACTAGAGAAAAATTAAAGGAGCTTTTTTATGACCCAGACCAACGATATTATATTAAGAACAACAACCACACTTATAGCCTTTATCTTACTAGGGTTTTCCGTTTATTTATTTTTTGCTGGCCATAATGCTCCAGGTGGAGGATTTATCGGTGGTTTAATGACTGCTGCAGCAATTATCCTCATGTATATGGCCTATGGAAGTAAGGCGATGGAAAAGATTCTGCCGATTAATTTCCGTTTTCTAATTCCTGTTGGATTGATGGTAGCGGCAGCAACAGGGATTGGTGGAATGGTTTTTGACGCGCCTTTCCTCACCCAAACGTTCGCTTATTTTCAACTACCGATTTTAGGCAAGACCGAACTTGCTACGGCTCTCTTGTTCGACCTAGGTGTCTATCTAGCTGTTGTAGGGGTAACAATGACGATCATTTTGACCATTGCCTACGATAGGGAATAAAAGCGGGAGGTCGTCATGGCTAAAGTTTTAATTGCAGGGGAAGCGGTGGGAAAATATGCTTCACTTCAACCAGATTTGGTTACAGAGGGTATTACGAGCTAGTAAACGTGGAGCGAAAAACTTCGTTGTTAAACCCTTTGATGAAGCTCAGGTCCTGAATGCCATCGATCTTGTGTTGAACTGATATTAAGGACAGAGTAGAAAGAGTGAATCTTTATGTTTTGGTTAATTGCAAGTACCATTGTGGCTGCTGGTATGGCTACAGCGATGATTTTTGTCCGATTGCGAGCGGCAAAAAAACCGGCAAGTGTAAAAAAAATTATTCTTCCCCCTTTTATGATGAGCACAGGAGCCCTCATGTTTGTATTTCCGGTGTTCAGAGTCGAATGGAACCAGGTGTTTGAAGCCATTCTCATAGGTGTTATTTTTTCTATTTTCCTCATTCGCACTTCCAAGTTTGAGGTGAGGGATGGAGATATTTATTTAAAACCATCAAGGGCCTTTATTTTTATTCTTTTCGGTCTACTGATTTTGAGAGTCGTTTTCAAGCTCATTATTGGGCAGCATGTTTCCTTTGGGGAGACGAGTGGAATGTTCTTTCTGCTTGCATTCGGTATGATCATGACCTGGCGGATCGCCATGTTGAAACAATACTTAAAGTTAGAGAAAAAGTTGGAATTTAAAAAGGACCTGGCTTAAGCCAGGTCCTTTTTAACGTTCGATCAATGGGTCGTAAGGGCTCATGTCTATTTTTTTCTCCTCTAACTTTTTAACGAGAAATTTATGGTCTCGCTTCGGGGTCGCACGTATGTAGCCCTCGATTAAAATCTCCTGCGTGATTTTCTTTTTCTTTTTCTGCAGGGCAATTTCCCCGATGCGTCCAGCAATCTTCTGTCTTGCTACATCCCGGAAAAGCTCAGGAACAGGAGAGATCAACTCTTCTAATAAGTCTTTTTGCTCCGCGGACCACATGTGTTTTGTCTTGTCCACGTAATATTCTTCCCAATCAATGATTGATTTTCCGTCCTCTTTTGGAAGACGCTTCAGGAATTTGCGGAACATAAAAAAACCGCCAATGCTCATCAGACCAATCATGATGACAATCCACCCAACGATAAATAGGGCAAATCCACCTGACATACTATCACCTGTTTCATTGTCTTAGACTTCTCTAATTTCATTATAAAAGGTTGATCCTTTAAATACAAGCATGCGTTTTTGTAGATAATTGTATAAAATTTATGGAATTCAGAAAAATTTGTGGTCATTCATTTTACTTATAAATCGTTTTCATTTACAATAAGGATTGCAGATTTGTGAACTTGTTTTATACAAAGGGAACAAATGTAAGAAATTGGGGAATGGTGAAACCTTAAAAAAGGTTCACTATTGAATATTGATGAGGGGGTAAAAGGAATATGGCTAGCAATGCTTTTAATGCTCGCAAACAATTTGAACTCAATGGCCAAACGTACAACTATTACGATTTGAAAGCCTTAGAAGATGCGGGACATGGTAAGATTTCCCGTCTACCTTTCTCCATCCGTATCCTACTAGAATCTCTATTACGTCAACACGACGGACGCGTCATCAACGATGATCATGTCGAGAGTCTAGCAAACTGGGGAACGGAGAAATCCAAAGGGGAAGATGTTCCATTTAAGCCTTCCCGCGTTATTTTGCAAGACTTCACCGGCGTACCTGCCGTGGTCGATCTGGCATCTCTTAGAAAAGCGATGGTAGATATGGGGGGGAGCCCAGACAAAATCAACCCGGAAGTTCCTGTTGATCTTGTTATTGACCACTCTGTACAAGTAGACAAGTATGGTACACCAGATGCACTGAACGTGAACATGGAGTTGGAATTTGAACGAAACGAAGAACGTTATGAGTTCTTACACTGGGCTCAAAAAGCGTTCGATAACTATCGTGCTGTTCCACCTGCAACAGGTATCGTTCACCAGGTAAACCTTGAATACATCGCAAACGTCGTTCACGCGAAAGAAAATGAGAACGGCTCTTATGATACTTATCCTGATACACTTGTCGGAACCGACTCACATACAACGATGATCAATGGTCTTGGTGTGCTAGGTTGGGGTGTTGGTGGTATAGAAGCAGAAGCTGGAATGCTCGGCCAACCGTCTTACTTCCCAGCTCCAGAAGTTATCGGAGTGAAGCTGAACGGAAGTTTCCCACAAGGGACAACAGCTACTGACCTCGCGCTTAAAGTTACTCAAAAACTTCGTGAGCAAAACGTTGTTGGTAAATTCGTTGAGTTCTTCGGTCCAGGGTTGCAGGAAATGCCTTTGGCTGATCGTGCGACGATCTCCAACATGGCTCCTGAATATGGTGCGACATGTGGTTTCTTCCCGGTTGATGGGGAGTCTCTTGAGTACCTTCGCCTTACAGGACGCACTGAAGAGCAAATCAAGCTTGTAGAAGAATACTGCAAGAAGAACAGCCTTTGGTATGATCCGTCCTTTGAGGACCCGGAATTCACGTCACTTGTTGAAATCGATCTCGGTGAGTTGGAGCCGAATTTGTCTGGACCAAAACGTCCTCAAGACTTGATTCCTCTTTCTCAAATGAAAGAATCATTTGAAAAGGCGATTACAGGTCCAGCAGGAAACCACGGTTTTGGCTTGGATAAATCTGAGTTCGACAAAGAAGTTGAAGTGAAGTTCAATAATGGAGACAAGTCCGTCATGAAGACAGGGGCTCTTGCAATTGCTGCCATTACTTCTTGTACGAACACATCCAACCCTCACGTTATGCTAGGGGCGGGCCTTGTCGCTAAAAAAGCGATTGAAAAAGGGCTACAGGTTCCTGATTACGTGAAAACATCCTTAGCACCAGGATCCAAGGTTGTTACTCGCTACCTTGAAGATTCAGGCCTGATGACCTATTTGAATGACCTAGGATTCAACCTTGTTGGATATGGATGTACAACATGTATCGGTAACTCCGGACCGTTACTTCCGGAAATCGAAAAAGCGATTGCTGACAGTGACTTGACAGCTTCTTCTGTCTTGTCTGGTAACCGTAACTTCGAAGGACGTATCCACCCTCTTGTAAAAGCCAACTATCTGGCTTCACCGCCACTTGTGGTTGCTTATGCGCTTGCAGGTACTGTGGATATTGACCTTAAAAATGAGCCGATCGGAAAAGACACTGAAGGAAACAACGTTTATTTCAATGATATTTGGCCTTCTCAAGAAGAGATCAAATCAGAAATTTCCCGTGTTGTTACACCTGAAATTTTCCGTAAAGAGTATGAAAATGTATTCAACTCGAATGAGAAATGGAACGAAATCGAAACAACGGATGAACCATTGTATGATTGGAACGACAAATCCACATACATTCAGAATCCTCCGTTTTTCGAAGGGCTTTCCAGTGACCCTGAAGCGGTTAAGCCACTAGAAGGTATGCGTGTCATCGGTAAATTCGGTGATTCCGTAACAACAGACCACATTTCACCAGCAGGTGCGATTCCAAAAGATATGCCTGCAGGGGAGTACTTGCAAGACAATGGGGTAAGTCCTCGAAACTTCAACTCCTATGGCTCCCGTCGTGGTAACCATGAAGTTATGATGCGTGGTACGTTTGCAAATATCCGTATCCGTAACCAGTTAGCTCCAGGTACTGAAGGTGGTTTCACTACGTACTGGCCGACTGAAGAGGTGATGCCGATCTATACAGCGGCTATGAAGTACCAGGAAGACCAGACACCATTGATGGTCATTGCCGGTAATGATTACGGTATGGGAAGCTCCCGTGACTGGGCTGCCAAGGGGACAGATCTTCTTGGAATTAAGACAGTCATCGCAGAAAGCTTTGAGCGTATCCACCGTTCAAATCTTGTCATGATGGGTGTTCTTCCATTGCAGTTCAAGCCGGAAGACAGCATCGAATCTCTTGGTTTGACAGGTCGTGAGACATTCGACGTCGAAGTCGGTGAAGATGTTAAACCACGTGACCTTGTCAAAGTGACTGCTACAGACGAAGAAGGCAACAAGAAAGAATTTGAAGTAATTGCCCGCTTCGACAGTGAAGTGGAAGTCGATTACTACCGCCACGGTGGTATTCTACAAATGGTTCTACGTAACAAATTGAACTAAATTTCCTTCTGAGGATCGCCCTTTAAAAAGGGCGATCCTTTTATTCTTCTCAAAACCAGGCGTTCGATAACCGCAAATGTGTGCGATTAATGATGAAGGAAGAAAGTACAAACTCATACGGAAAGCACCGGTATCTCTTTAAACTTAGTAGCAACTCCGAAATATATTGAAAAAACCAAAAACATCAATAACGATTTTCTTACAATTTCCATTAAAGCTTTACAAGCATAAATGGTTTTCTTTATTCTTATACATAAAAAGAAACGTTTTGGATCATGGACGGAGGCTATCATCATGAAACAATGGTTGGCAACAGCTTTCCTAGTTATCCTTTTAGGTCTCATTATTTTTACAACCTTTTTTGAAAAAGATGAGGTGGAACAACAAAAATCTTCGGCAAGTCAGGAAACAGGGATGGTTGCACCTAATGCACCCGATGGATTACAAGTAGGGGAGCAGGCTCCGGATTTCACCTTAGAGACGTTGAACGGAGAGACTGTTAAGCTTTCTGATTTTCGAGGAAAAAAAGTTTTTCTTAATTATTGGGCCACTTGGTGTCCACCTTGCCGCGAAGAAATGCCTGAAATGCAGAAGTTCCATGAAAAATATGGGGATGAAGTGGTCATGCTCGCTGTTAACGGTACCGGAACAGAGAAAAAAAGGGAAGATGTTGGCCGCTTTGTCAAAGACGGAGGGTATACTTTTCCTATACTACTGGACAAGGAGCTCGAGATTAATCAGACATACCAGATCCTATCCATCCCTACCACTTATTTCATCGGTACAGATGGCGTCATTCAAGAACCAAGAATTGTTGGCCCGATGACCTATGAAATGATGGAAAAGAAGAAAGATGCACTGGAATAGGAATATTTTTATCAAATCATGGAAATCCTACCTATAAAAGGAGAGATATCCATGAGAAAACACAAAAGCATATCTTTTGAAGAACGTGTGAAAGAAAATATCCGATCCATCAAAGCTGATCAAAAGCTGTTGGATCAAATCGATGAACGGATTGAGAAGCGTCATAATGAACGTATGAAGCAAATCCCATCGTAAGTGGGGTTTGTTTTGTACATAGAGTAAATCATGAGGGAAGGAGCATGCTCCTTCCTTTTTCTTTTCATAATTCGTCTCCTTCCTGGGAAAAGTAAGGGATGACTCATCAAGGGTCCATTGAAATTTACAGGAGGGGAACGAACATGTCCCATAAACAACAGCATATGGCGAACCAAAAACCAAATCCTGACAATCGCGCAGATAACGTCGATCGTCTCCAAGAAAAAGTGACGAACACGATTGAAAACATCGAAGAATCCCATGATGCAATGCGGTTTGCATCAGAAGAAGAAAAGAGAAATATCGAAAAGAAAAACAAACGAAGAAATCAATCGTTAGAAGCTATGCGTGACGAAATTAAGGACGAAGCTCGTCATCAACAATATTAACGTTCTGATCAACCGCTTCTCTCAAGAGGAGCGGTTTTTTGTCTATAGATTGAAGGCATCTTCATCTACATCAAATCTTGACTATGATAAAATGGATATCGGCGATAGAAAAGGAAGTGATGAAGATGTTAGAACAACTGAAACAGTGGAACAGTTTAGAACAACAGCCTCCTATTTCCGAAGTGGAGGCTTTACGATATATGGACCAAACGGATGGGGAGCAGGAGAAAGAAGCAAAAGCTTTGCTTTATGTCACGCTTGCCTACCACCGGATTAAGAGACACCCGGGAGATGACCCTCTTGCGGAGCAATTCATCGATGAGGCACGGGTTCTCAATCCCTCGCATCCTTTAGTGGCGGAATTGTATGAGTCTCAACAGTTGATGCAGGCCTATACATTATTGAAAAAAACGCCACTTGATCAGTGGATTCTTCATGAAACCGATCATGATTCTGCAAAAGCAAAAAAAGCGAAAGCTATATACTCTGATGTTTGTGATTTGAAGGAGCAGTGGGACGAAGATCTAGCCCAAAAAACAATCATCGATGCTTCCAGCCGGTTGACCTTGTATCGAGATGTTTATGAGGAATTGTCTGATTTGGAAGAGATGTTGGAAGAAGCCATCAATTCTATAGAAAATAGACGGATCCGTGTTCCTGTGAAAGAAATCAACGAGCGTACTAGACGTCTTTCCGATAATCAGGATGAGATTTACAAACGATTGCCAAGCTTTCTGACAAATCAATCGTTTCAAAATCCATTGGAAGCGTTCGATCAAATGGTAGGACTGCATGATGTGAAAACGTATATTCGGCGTTATTATCACTTCTTAAGATACCAGCAGCAAAGAAAGAACTATGGTTTTTCCATGGTCGATGAGCCTGGATTACATATGATTATTACTGGAAACCCCGGAACCGGAAAAACGACGATTGCCCGGCTGCTCGCTAACATTTATCATGAGCTTGGAATTTTAGATACGAAAGAAGTCGTGGAAGTGAATCGGTCCCACCTTGTCGGGTCTTATGTTGGGCAAAGTGAAGAGAATACGATGAACTACGTCAAACAGGCGATCGGTGGTGTTTTGTTCATTGACGAAGCTTACAGCCTGAAAAGGGAAGGTCAAACAGGAAATGATTATGGACAAGCGGTCATTGACACCCTTGTTTCTGCGATGACGAGCAAAGAATACGGAGGCAAGTTCGCTGTCATTCTTGCTGGTTATCCTGAAGAAATGCGCCAATTTTTATGGTCAAATCCAGGCCTTCGGAGTCGTTTTCCTGAACAAAATCATATCGAACTTCCTGATTATCACATGGATGAACTGTTGACGATTGCTGAGCAGACGGCAACCGACAATGATTTCTTTTTCACAACACATGCATTAAACGAATTCACCTCACTCATTGATCGAGAGCGTGTGGATGACTCCTTCGGTAATGCACGCACGGTCAAAAACTTAGTATTAAAAACTGTATTCCAAAAAGGAGCGAAGGAAGCAGAACAGGATAAACATCATTGGCTGGATCATATGAGGATATCTGCCGAGGACCTTGCATGGGACAGGGAAACGGATGAAGACGAACGTTCTCCTATGCAACGATTGGATGAACTGATTGGATTGTCTAATGTCAAAGAAGAAGTGAAAAAACTGTCATCCTTCGTTCAAGCCCAACAAAAGAGAAAAGAAAAAGGGTATCCTGTCGTTCCTATCCAATTGCATTCTGTATTCTCAGGAAATCCAGGGACCGGAAAAACAACGGTCGCAGAAATCTATGCAGATGTCCTGAAAGAATGCGGGTTGTTAAAGAGGGGCCATACCGTGGTCGTCTCCAGAAGCGATCTTGTCGCCGGCTATGTAGGACAGACAGCCATCAAAACAAAACGGAAGATCCGGGAAGCACTCGGCGGTGTCTTGTTCATTGATGAAGCCTATTCGCTATACAACGGAGGCAGAGATGATTTTGGCAAAGAAGCCATTGAAACCCTCGTCGACGAAATGACGAAACACAATGAAAACCTCGTCGTTGTCCTTGCTGGTTATCAACGCGAAATGGAGCAGTTGGTGGAAAGCAATCCGGGTCTTTCTTCAAGGTTTAAAAAGTATTTCCACTTCCCGGATTATACAGAGGAAGAGCTGATTGCTATGACACACTATCAGGCACAACAATACGGGTATCATTTCAATGAGTGGGCCGAGTCATTCCTCTTAGAAAAATACACGGATCACAAAGTCAGGGGGAACGGACGCTTCATCAATAATCTTGTGAACGAAGCGATTCAATTCCAGGCGATTAGAATCATGGAGGATGAAGCGGAAGATATGAATGAACTTGAACTCGTCGATTTAGAAAAAGCATGGCATATGGTGCGAAGGGAGTCTTCCTAATGAAAGTTGTCGAAACACCGATTCAAGTAAGGTATCAGGAAACAGATATGATGGGTGTCGTTTACCATGCCAACTATTTAGTCTGGTTTGAGATTGGACGAACATCCTTCATTGAAGACCTTGGATTTATGTATTCTGAAATCGAAAAACAGGGCGTCGTTTCTCCTGTCATTGATGCTCAAATGAGTTTTAAAAAACCTGTAAAATACGGAGACCCTGTCCATGTACGGACATGGGTGGAAAATTATGATGGTCTTCGTGTTTCCTACGGCTACGAAGTGGCGTTTAAAAACGGGGATATAGCGGTCACGGGTGTAACGAAACACGTCATCGTCAAAAAAGATAACTTCAAACCAGTATCGATCAGGCGGAGTTTTCCTGAATGGCACGAAGCTTATTTGGCTGCCATGGAGACGCAATCCTAATGGCTTTCGGTGTGAAAAAGTCGGAACTCATGGATTGGAAAGCGAAAGTAAAGCGAGGAGAGATTGCTTTTTTGACTCATTTTTGGCTGGATGATCGTTTTCCTGGTTGCGATACAGTCACAAAAGTCGGTTGCTGTGACCTCAACAAATTGAAGGCATGGGGAGAACAATACGGTTTAGAACCGGAGTGGATTCATAAAGATCCTCGGTTTCCTCATTTTGATTTATTTGGAGAACGGCAGTTGCATATATTGGAAGAAGAAGGGTACTGGGAGCACATCCATCGTTTCCAATTACACAAAAATAAGACGCCATAGTGGCGTCTTATTTTTTATATTCAAAGGATGGCTCATTCCATTTTTCGTCTAAGGTAACTTCCAATGAATGATCATCGAAGTACCACTCATCATCCGCTTCAATGTAGAAATGAATTGGTCCGGTCGTCGTTTCTGCAATTGGTTCTTCAGGATCCTCCAGTTTGATGGCAAGAGAAAAGCCAGGTTGAAGACCACCGACGCCGCCATAACGGACGTAAAATCTTAAATCGACGTTTCCATCGATATCCAGTTCCTCTTCATACCATTTCGCTGCTTCTTCTGTTACTGTTAAGTTCATTAGATCAACTCCTGTAATGGGGTTCCGTGTTTGTCTCTTTCCTCTGTCGTCGTTTCATAAACCTATTTTTTACGAGAAGACGGATCAGAGTTATGATTCGATTGCTTCATGGGTACAGGGTCGAATCCTCCCGGATGGAATGGGTGGCACTTGAGAATTCTTTTGACAGTCAAATAGCTCCCTTTGAAAAAACCGAAACGTCGAAAAGCCTCCAGGCCGTATTCTGAACACGTCGGCTGAAACCTGCATGATGGTGGAAAAAAAGGACTGATGCCCTTGCGGTAAAATTGAATCAATGCAATCATGATTTGCTTCATCGGGTCACTTACTCAGCTTCCTTTTTCTTATCATAACTGAGGCTCGCCACTGCATCATGCAGGTGAATGGATTCTTCGTTGCGGCACTTGACTGTGAACGCTTCTACAAATGAATACTCATAAAGATCGGCAGCGACAAGTCGTACGATATCCTCGACAAATCGAGGGTTTTCATAGGCTTGTTCTGTCACCATCTTTTCATCGGGACGCTTCAATACTGGGTGAATGCGGGCACTTGCATTGCTTTCTGCTGCTTCTAAAAGCGCCGCTTTCCAATCGATTTCCTGCTCCTTGAAGTCATCTGTCAATTTCACACTCATGGTCACGTTTCCGCGTTGGTTGTGCGCACTATATTCACTGATTTCCTTGGAACAAGGGCAGAGCGTCGTAATTTTTCCAGTAAGAGTAACGGTGACATCATGTCCCGTTTCCTTGTCATATTCCACGCGGATGGTTGCATCCGCGTGGTTCATCCCTGCAAGACCCGAGTATGGGCCTTTTCGTTCAAAGAACCATGGAAATGTCACTTCCAATTCCGCATCCGTTTGCTTTAGGCGGCCGGCTAGCTCTTCGGTGAATTGTTTCAGTGTTGCAATGTCCACGGCGAATCCTTCATTGTGGTATTTATCAAGCTGCTCTGTGAAGCGGCTCATGTTTGTGCCTTTACTTCCTTGAGCAATCGAGGATCCGAATGAAAAGGTTCCAATCGTTGTTTGAATTTCAGGCGTCATTGTGCTTGGAATACGAATGGGGTGTTTGACACTGGAAATCCCAACCATATCGATATCAAATAAAAAGTCTTTCTTCGAGTTTTGAAGGTCAGCCATCTGGTCTTTTTCCATAGGCTTTGTCCGAGGACCCGGCTCTACTGAGCCGAATAATTTATGGCGTTCTTTTTTTGATGGCAATTGTTTGTTCTGGTTCAATTCAGTCTTATTCATAACAAAGACTCCTTTCAGGCCTTCTTTCTATGTCAAAGTATACAATATGTATTTCTGAATATACAATGGATTGCTTGATGAGTGTGCATTTATAGAATACACCATAAAAGAAAGCCTATCCTTTCATGGGATAGACTATCTCCGCAATCGTTACCCTTTTTAAACTTGAATCGTTTTTACATCCATGTGATTTTTGGCTCTGTTTTATTGATGATCCTCTTGATGTTTGCGCGGTGGCGGTAGATTACAAAGATGGTAAACAAGGATATGATGATGGTCAAGCCGTAATCCTTCACGACCAAAGTCGCGACAATCCCAACGATCCCGCTTATCATCGAAGATAAGGAGACGTATTTACTTAAATAGAGGACAATGAAAAAGGATAATAAGAGCACGGCAAATATGATTGGGTTGACACCAAGGATCACGCCTCCGGATGTAGCAACTGCTTTTCCACCTTTAAAGCCCGCAAATACAGGATACATGTGACCAACTACCGCAAAAATCCCAATCACAAGAGGAATGACCTCAGCTCCCATAAAGTAAGGGAGAGCGGCGGCTGCAGTCCCTTTCAAAATATCAGCGATCGTAACAATTAAACCTGCTTTGATCCCTAAAACTCGGAATGTGTTCGTGCCTCCAAGGTTTCCGCTTCCGTGTTCGCGTATATCCGTACCGTAACCGATTTTACCTACAATTAACCCTGAAGGGATGGACCCAAGGAGATAGGCGATGAGGATATAGAGTACATATTCCAATAAGTTCAACTCCTTCTGCGCTTTCTACTATTTTATCATGGGCTAGATAGATAAAGAACTCTTATTTCATAAGGCAGCTTCTCTATTATATCAATTTAGTACCAGGTATCAAGTTGTTTTACAGGAGAGGGGAAGAGAACCAGCCGGATGACGTTTTAGAGATTCGGGCATGATTAGAATGCAGGAGAATTGCAAAATGTTTCAACTTATGGAAATGTGGTTATAGAAATAGGTCTTTTATTTTTTGTTTAGGGGGAAAACGATGATCACGTTCACTGATGTAACGAAGACTTACCCGGATGGAACTACAGCGTTGAGAAACATCAACTTGGAAGTGCAAGAAGGAGAATTACTTGCGCTTATAGGTCCTAGTGGCTGCGGGAAAACAACAACGATGAAAATGATTAACCGTCTGATTCATCCGACGGAAGGAACCATAACCATACATAACAAAGATATTAGAGAATACAACATTCACGAACTACGTTGGAATATCGGCTATGTGCTGCAGGAAATTGCTCTTTTTCCACATATGACGGTAGAAGAGAACATTTCGGTCGTACCGGAAATGAAAAAGTGGAAGAAAAAAGACCTGTCAAAACGTATTGATGAGTTGATGAATATGGTGGGACTGGATCCGGAAAAACACCGGAAAAGAAAGCCGAGTGAACTTTCCGGCGGACAACAGCAAAGAGTAGGGGTTATACGGGCTTTAGCTGCAGACCCGGATATTATTTTGATGGATGAACCATTCAGTGCACTCGATCCCATCAGCAGAGATCAGTTGCAAACCGACATCCGTCAATTGCAGAAGGAAATTAAGAAAACGATCGTCTTTGTCACTCATGATATGGACGAAGCTCTCGCGCTTGGCGATCGTGTCTGTCTCATGAAAGCAGGAGAAATCGTCCAGTTGGATACTCCACAAAACCTCATACTGAATCCATCCAATGAGTTTGTTGAAGATTTCATCGGAGGAAGAAAAACTCCATGGCAGACAGCTGTTGATGTCATTATGAGTCATGCCGAAAAGCGTGTCTTATCCGAAAAAGAATTCAAGGAAGGTCATGTTGTCCTGGACGGGCCTTTTGCCCTTAAAAGTCACGACGGAACGTATCGAGGAATGATCGAGGATGGGAATCAGGTGCAGGCACCTCCATTATCCAATGATATGATTCTGAGAGACGCTGTTCGGATTTTTGAAGAAGACCACTCTTCCATTCTACCAGTCGTCAAAGGTGATCAACTGATCGGAACCTTATCCTATAGGGATATTGTCCTCTACCTTAAAGAACAGTCACGTAAAAAGGAAGAGGAGGTAGAGAATAAATGAGCGAGTTTCTAGAAGTTTTTAACCAACGACAGGGCATTCTATTAGAGAAAATATGGGAACACCTACAAATATCCATTATTGCATTAGTGATTGCTACTTTAATTTCCGTACCCCTCGGCTTATGGCTGACGAGAAAGCAGAGAGTTGCGGAACCGATTATCGGCATGACGGCCGTTTTGCAGACGATTCCAAGCCTTGCTGTGCTGGCTTTCCTTATTCCATTTTTTGGTATTGGACAAACACCAGCCATCATTGCCCTTGCTGCTTACGGGCTCCTTCCTATCCTTAGAAACACGTACACAGGAATCAAGGAAGTTGACCCAGCTTTAAAGGAAGCGGCGACGGGGATGGGCATGAAATCATTCAGACGTCTTTCTAAGATTGAACTACCGATCGCCATGCCTGTCATTATGGCTGGAATACGCACATCCATGGTATTGATCGTAGGGACAACTACCATTGCTGCCCTTATTGGTGCAGGAGGCCTCGGGGATTTAATCCTACTTGGTTTGGATAGAGGGGGAGACGCCAATCTTATCTTGCTGGGAGCTATTCCGGCTGCGTTACTAGCAATTATTTTGGATCTTATTCTTCGTCTATTTGAACGAACTTCAGCCAAATCCGGCTTCCGTTCACTCGTCAGTTTATTAGTGATTGCAGCATTGATTGCTGTTGGTCCATTAGCGTTCGGTGGAAAAGTGAAGAATGACTTAACATTGGGAGCTAAGCTTGGATCAGAGCCCGCCATTCTCATTAATATGTATAAGCTTTTAATAGAAGAAGAAACAGACTTGAGTGTAGGTCTTGAACCGAACTTAGGAAAAACAGATTTGGTTTTCAGTGCCTTGCAGGAAGGAAGTATCGATATTTATCCTGAATTTACAGGAACAGCCATCGTATCTCTCCTAGAAGAGGAAGCAAACAGCAATGAACCACAAGAAGTATATGAACAGGCGAAAGAAGGCATGGCAGAAACCTATGATATGTCCTTTTTACAACCAATGGAGTTCAACAATACCTACGCTGTAGCGACTACCCAGGAGCTTGCAGAGCAATACGATCTTGAGACGATCGGGGATCTGAAGCCGGTTGAAGATCAAATTACCGCTGGTTTTACACTGGAATTTAATGATCGTCAAGACGGGTATCAGGGTATGAAAGAAGTATATAACTTGAACCTAGGGGAAGTCCGTACGATGGACCCTGGCTTGAGGCAGGGAGCTATTGAAGGTGGTGAAGTTGACATCATCGACGCTTACGCTACTGCTAGTTATATGGTTGACCTCAACTTAAAAGTATTAGAAGATCCGGAAAATCTATTTCCGCCATACCAGGGCGCTCCATTGATGAGACAGGAAACCTTGGACCAATATCCAGAACTAGAAGATGTCCTGAATCAATTGGGAGGAAAGATTACTGGCGATAAAATGAGGGAAATGAATTACCAGGTTGATTTTGAAGACCGTGCTCCTGAAGAAGTGGCAAGAGAGTATCTGGTCAATGAAGGATTAATCGACGAATAGGAGGTTTAAAGATGAGTTTTGAGAATCCATCTCAGGCAGAGATCCGGGATCTATTGGCACAATCGAAGACGATTGCTGTCGTAGGCCTTTCGGATAAGCCGCACCGCACATCCTATCAAGTGAGTGAAGCGATGCAGAACGCCGGGTATAAAATCATCCCGGTGAACCCTCAAATCACGGAGTCCCTTGGTGAAAAAGCAGTGGCGAGCCTGCGAGATATCAAAGAACCAATCGACATTATCAATGTCTTTCGACGATCCGAACATTTGCCGCAAATTGCAGAGGAATCGAAAAATATTGAGGCTAAAGCCTTTTGGGCTCAGCAAGGGGTGTATTCAGAAGAAGCAGATCGCATCTTGAATAATGATTCAAAGCTTGTCATTATGGACTCTTGCATTAAGGTCGCCCATGCGATTTACCGCTAATAAAACAACGATGAAAATGAAAAAATCCCTGTTCATCCAGGGGTTTTTTCATGTTTTTTGGAAGATTTATGTTTGCGAAACCTTATAAAATCGCTACAATATAACAAGCGGCGTTTTTTATTATGGACATCGATCAGCTCAATAAACCAGAAAAGGTACCTTTCTAAGAAAGAATAATAGGAGAGCTATGGTTTAACAGAGCGGTTGTCTAAGAAAGAATAAGAAATGTAAGCGAAATCAGCAGGGATGCTTTTATTCATCCCAGCATTGTGCATGGGTCTTCAGCCTTTTCTGGATCATAAGCCAATCAATGGAGTGGAAGATCCTCCACACCGTTGATTGACTTATGTCGTGAGTGCTGAAGCACCTGGAGTTGCACTCATCGTTTACATAATCGAACGTTTGTTCTATTATTGATGTAGCAGTGTGTTAGAGAAAGGAGCCGATGGTAAATTGTCGAGTCAAAATCAAACGTATTCAGATGATTCTATTCAAGTGCTGGAGGGATTGGAGGCCGTTCGGAAAAGACCGGGGATGTATATTGGATCCACGGATCATAGAGGTCTGCACCATCTCGTTCACGAAATTGTAGATAACGCTATCGATGAGGCGTTATCTGGATTCGGCGAAAAAATGACTGTCACGCTCCATAAAGATGGTAGTGTATCGGTTCAGGACGAAGCCCGTGGGATGCCTACAGGGATGCATAAAACAGGAAAACCGACACCTGAGGTGATTTTGACCGTTCTTCACGCCGGAGGTAAGTTCGGACAAGGAGGTTATAAATCCTCAGGGGGCCTGCATGGTGTTGGTGCTTCTGTGGTGAATGCTTTATCCGAATGGTTAGAAGTTCACATATGCAGAGATGGCGAGAAATTTTATCAGAGATTTGAGAACGGGGGCGTCCCTGTCACTTCTTTAGAAAATAAAGGAGCCACCCGCAAAACAGGAACAACGATCCGCTTCAAACCGGATCCTTCCATTTTTTCAATGACGAAGTTTAATTTTGAAACATTATCCGAACGTTTAAGAGAAGCAGCCTTCTTGCTGAAGGGATTCCGGATTATCCTTGTGGACGAACGAAAAGAAACGGTCAAAGAAGAGTATCAATATGATGACGGACTCGTCTCATTCGTCGAGTATTTAAATGAAGAAAAAGATACGCTCCATTCGGTCGTTTCTTTCGAGGGCAGTCATAGTGGAATTGAAGCGGATTTCGCTTTTCAATTCAACGACGGGTTTGCAGAGAACATCTTATCCTTCGTCAATAATGTACGCACGAAAGATGGAGGAACCCATGAATCCGGAGCTAAAACGGCCATCACAAGAGTGTTCAATGATTATGCCAGAAGAGCACAACTTCTGAAGGATAAAGATAAGAATTTAGAAGGAAACGATATCAGAGAAGGATTTACCGCGGTTATATCTGTGCGAATTCCAGAAGAACTCCTTCAATTTGAAGGTCAAACCAAGAGCAAACTCGGAACATCTGAAGCCCGCTCCGCCGTTGATGGAATCGTCGCTGAACAGTTATCCTATTTCCTCGAAGAGAATCCGGATGTCGCTGCTATGCTCATTAAAAAAGCGATCAAAGCGAAAGAAGCGAGAGAAGCCGCCAGAAAAGCTAGAGAAGATGCTCGTTCAGGGAAGAAGAAGAAACGGAAGGATACCCTTTTAAGCGGGAAGCTTACCCCTGCTCAATCTAAAAATGCCAAAAAGAATGAGTTGTACCTCGTGGAGGGAGACTCAGCGGGCGGATCAGCAAAGCAGGGCCGTGACCGTAAATTCCAGGCCGTTCTTCCTTTGCGAGGAAAAGTAATCAATACAGAGAAAGCGAAAATCGCGGATATCTTCAAAAATGAAGAGATCTCAACGATCATTCATACCATCGGTGCTGGAGTTGGTGGGGACTTTACGCTGGAAGACTGTAACTATGATAAAATCGTCATTATGACCGATGCCGATACCGATGGGGCACACATTCAAGTGCTTTTACTAACCTTCTTTTATCGATACATGCGACCACTTGTAGAAGCAGGGAAAGTCTTCATCGCACTTCCTCCCCTTTATAAAGTTTCAAAAGGAAAAGGGAAGAAAGAAAAAGTCGAATATGCGTGGGATGAAGAAGGCATGCAGAAGATATTGAAGGAATTCAAAAACGGCTATTCGATCCAACGATATAAAGGTTTAGGTGAAATGAACGCTGATCAGCTTTGGGAAACGACGATGAACCCGGAATCACGTACTCTGATTCGGGTTACGATTGACGACATCGCCCGCGCCGAACGCAGGGTGACGACGTTGATGGGAGATAAGGTTGAACCTCGCCGAAAATGGATTGAATCCCATGTCGCTTTTGGTCTTGAAGATGAAGCGAGCATACTGGAAAACGATAAAATACAGACGTAAAAGGGGGACCTTCTGTTGGCAGAGGCAGAGAAGTTTTTAGATTTACCATTAGAAGAGGTTCTCGGAGACCGCTTCGGGAGATATAGTAAATACATTATCCAGGAACGTGCCCTCCCTGATGCCAGGGACGGGTTGAAGCCTGTACAGCGGCGTATCCTTTATGCGATGCACCAGGAAAAGAACACGCACGACAAAGCTTACCGGAAATCCGCGAAAACGGTCGGTACCGTTATCGGTAATTATCACCCCCACGGGGATACATCCGTTTACGATGCGATGGTCCGCTTAAGCCAAACGTGGAAAGTGAGAAAGTCCTTAGTAGAAATGCACGGAAATAACGGAAGTGTCGATGGTGACCCGCCCGCCGCTATGCGTTATACAGAAGCAAGACTTTCCGCTATTTCATCCGAACTGCTCAGGGACATTGAAAAGCAGACGGTGGAGTTCATTCCGAACTTTGACGACACGATCGATGAACCGACCGTGCTTCCGGCCAAGTTTCCTAATCTTCTTGTCAACGGCTCTACGGGGATTTCCGCAGGTTATGCGACAGAAATCCCTTCCCACAATCTCGGGGAAGTGATTGATGCGGTGATCATGAGGATCGATAAACCTGAAGCGACTGTACCTGAACTGATGACGAAATTAAAAGGTCCGGATTTCCCAACAGGCGGGATTCTTCAGGGAATCGATGGGATCCAGAAAGCCTATGAAACAGGAAGAGGAAAAATCGTTTTGCGCGGTCGTGCAGAAATTCAAGAACAGCGTGGAGGACGGGAACAAATCGTCATCGACGAAATTCCTTTTGAAGTGAATAAAGCAAGCATGGTCAAACGAATGGATGAACTGAGAATCGATAAAAAAGTTGAAGGAATCGCTGAAGTCCGTGATGAAACGGATCGTACCGGCCTCCGTGTCGTAATTGATCTAAAGAAGGATGCAAACAGTGAAGGAGTTCTCAATTACCTTTACAAGCATACGGACCTTCAGATCTCTTACAACTTCAATATGGTCGCCATTCATGAGCGGACACCTAGCCTTATGAGTCTTCCGATGATGCTTGACGCCTATATCAAGCACCAGAAGGAAGTAGTCACAAGACAATCCATTTATGACTTGAATAAAGCAAAGTCTCGTGCTCACATTGTGGAAGGTCTGATCAAAGCGATTTCCATTTTGGACGATGTCATCGCAACGATTCGCAGCTCCAAAGACAAAGCGGATGCAAAGCAACAGCTCATCGCAAGTTACGATTTCACAGAAGAACAATCAGAAGCGATCGTTACCTTGCAGCTGTATCGTTTGACGAATACAGATATTACAGCCTTGCAAAAAGAAGCAGATGAACTGAAAAAGCAAATCGAATATTTAGAAAAACTGCTGTCCAGTGAAAACGAAATGATGAAGGTCATTAAAGCGGATCTTCGTTCCATGAAAAAACAATACAATGATGATCGTTTGACGAAGATTGAAGAAAAGGTAGAAGAGTTGAAAGTAGACCTTGAAGTGACAGTTGCGAGTGAAGATGTGCTCGTGTCCGTGACGAAAGATGGGTATATCAAGCGGACAAGCCTGCGTTCCTATGCAGCATCAAACGGGGAAGATTTCGCCATGAAAGACGGCGATCACCTGTTAGGTCTATTTGAAATCAATACGACGGATACCATTTTACTCTTTACCAACCGCGGAAAATATTTGTTCTTGCCTGTACACAAACTGCCGGATATTCGTTGGAAAGACCTTGGTCAGTACATTTCCAATATCGTACAGGTGGAAAAGGACGAATATATTGTAGAGGCCATACCTGTTCGCGACTTCACATCTGAAGAATACCTTCTTTTCTTCACGAAGAACGGAATGGTTAAGAAGAGCGATTTACAGCTCTATCAAGCCCAGCGCCATTCCAAAGCACTCGTTGCCATCAATCTGAAAAATGGTGATGAAGTGGTGGATGTCCACAAAACGGATGGGCAGTCGGATTTGTTTATTGCTACAAAGAAAGCTTATGGTCTTTGGTATCATGAAGAGGAAGTGAACACCGTCGGTCAAAGAGCGGCAGGGGTAAAAGCGATCAACTTGAAGGAAGACGATGAAGTTGTGTCTGGACAATTGTTCAGAGCGTCCGAAGATCCATCGATCCTTCTAACGACCCACCGTGCCGCGGTGAAGCGGATGCGGTTGAAAGAGTTTGAACGAACAACACGTGCTAAACGCGGGGTGCTCATGTTAAGAGAGTTGAAAAAGAATCCGCACCAATTGGTGGATGTGCACCTTGTAAACAGAGATGATCAAGTGATGATCATGACGAAAAAACAAGAGACCATCGTCGTTAACACGATGGACTTTAAAGCGAATGATCGTTACAGCAATGGTTCTTATGTCCTGGATACCGAAGAAAAAGGACAAGCGGAAGAAGCGTGGATCAAGCCGGTCTACTGTGTACCGTTTGAAACAGAATCTGATACAGAATGATGAGTAAAGCCCTCTGAATCCAGAGGGCTTTTTTACTTAGGTGAAAAAGGATCTGTTGGAGGAGTAAGCGACTTTCCATTGCCCGGGGGAAATCTTTTTTTCTATTCCATGAGTGAAAAGATCATTATGTAGTGAAAGGGAAAGAGGATAAATCAGTTCATGCTGATAACTGGGGGATTTTGTAATGGGGAGTAATGCACACGAATGATGTCATTCTTTAGACCGTTGTATTTTCAGAAAAATGTGATAAAATGAGTGTATATTCAGCAGATGGGAGTTGATGTATGAGCGATTTGAGAGAAAAGATTATCCAGACGTCTTTAGAGCTGTTCGACCGCCATGGTTTTCACGGCGTCACAGTAAAACAAATTGTCCAGGAAACAAATACATCGAAAGGCGGCTTTTATCATCACTTTCAGTCAAAGGATGAACTTCTATTCGTCATTCACGACACGTTTATTACATATGTATTGAAAGAAGCACAGGCCGCTAACGTTACTCATTCTTCCCCTATACCGAAAGTCCAGGCAATCATTCAATCGTTTGTCCAAGTTTTTGACTTGTACAAACCGCATATTTCGGTGTTTTATCAGGAAAGCCTGTATTTAAAACCGGCGTATGAGGAAGAGATCAAGGGAAAACGTGATGAATTCAAACGCATGGTGTTCAATGTCATTGAAGAAGGTCAAAAAACCGGCCATTTCCGCAGAGAACTGCCCCTTGAGATCACAGGCATGGCTATCTTAGGTATGGTCAACTGGATCTATAAATGGTACCGGAGGGATGGGACTTACACCATCGATCAAATCGCAGAAGTTTTTACTGATCTGGTGCTGCACTTTTTGCTTCCAGGTAAAGAAGACAGTGAATACTTCCGTCATATGTTAAAAGTTCCTTTTTTTTATGAAAGCGAGTAACCGCTTTCATTATATTTATCATTACAACAGACCAACCAGTCGGTCTTTACTTCCCTAAGGAGGAATCATATGAACTTCGACTTAACGAAAGAGCAGGAAATGACAAGGAAGATGGTCCGTGATTTTTCAGAGGATGTGATTGCACCAAGAGCGGTGGATATCGACATCAACAGTGAATTTCCGAAGGATATCTTCGATGAAATGGGCAAACTTGGACTTCTTGGTATCCCATTCCCTGAGGAGTATGGCGGATCAGGTGGAGATACGGTCAGTTATGCTCTGGCTGTTGAAGAAATCGGTCGTGTATGTGGCTCTACGGGCCTCAGTTACGCAGCGGCTGTTTCTCTAGGAGCGAGTCCTATCTATTATTTCGGGACAGAAGAACAAAAACAAGAATTCTTAACCCCTCTGGCTAAAGGAGAAGGGTTGGCTTCTTTTGGATTGACAGAACCGAATGCCGGTTCAGATGCAGGAGGAACGAAGACGCGTGCCGAATTGAAAGGTGACCACTATGTTATCAATGGAGAAAAGTGCTGGATTACAAATGCTGAATATGCGAGGTCCATCACGGTCACGGCAGTTTCAGGAAAACGCGAAGACGGGAAAAACATTATCTCCGCTTTCATCGTTCCAAAAGATACACCAGGCATGACTATAACGAGTCCATACGACAAAATGGGCGTCCGTGGATCGAACACATCTGAAATTATTTTAGAGGATGTAAAAGTACCGAAAGAAAATATTCTCGGCGATCCGGAAAAAGGGTTCAAGCAATTCCTATATACGCTTGATGGCGGAAGGATTTCCATTGCTGCCTTGGCGGTAGGAATCGCACAAGCTTCATTGGATCGCGCCCTCGCCTATGCCAAAGAACGAAAACAGTTCGGTCAGCCGATTACAAAATTCCAGGCGATTCAGTTTAAGTTGGCCGACATGGCTATGGAAGTAGAGCTTGCACGTAATATGGTCCTGAAAGCAGCATGGTTGAAAGATCAGGGAAGGAATTTCACGAAAGAATCGGCGTATGCAAAACTCTTTGCTTCAGAGACGGCTTTCCGCTCTGCCAATCAGGCCATCCAAATTCATGGTGGATACGGATACATGAGAGAATACGAAGTCGAGCGTTTTCTACGTGATGCGAAACTTCTTGAAATTGGTGAAGGTACATCAGAAATCCAGCGCTTGGTCATTGCCCGTCAGTTAGGCTGTTAAAATTTTTAAAGGAGGAGATGTTATGTCCCTATTAGAGCAGACGGTTGGTGAATTGTTAGAACAGCAGTCAGAAGCTTATCCCGACCATGAGGCGTTCGTTTATCCTGAATTAGGTCTTAGAAAAACCTATGCTGAATTCAATGATATGACCGATGAAGTAGCTAAGGGATTCATGGCTCTTGGAATTGAAAAAGGAGAGCATGTCGCCATTTGGTCTGATAATAAACCAGAATGGCTTCAATCTCAATTCGCTTCTGGGAAAATGGGTGGCGTCCTTGTCACCGTCAACACGAACTATCGTGCACAGGAACTCGAATATCTATTAAAACAATCCGATGCGTCCACATTGATTCTTGCTGAGGATTTCAAAGGAACTTCTTATATTGATATTTTGAAAGAAATCTGTCCGGAGCTTGAAACCTCTGAAAAAGGAGATCTTCAAAGCGATCGCCTGCCATTTTTAAAGAATGTCGTCGTCCTGAGTGACAAGTCCTATCGCGGTTGTTATTCATGGCAGGATATCCTTGATATGGGGATGACCGTGAGTGAGGAGGAACTAAAAGAACGGAAAGAAACCCTTCATCATCGTGATGTCATCAATATGCAGTACACTTCTGGAACGACAGGTTTTCCAAAAGGGGTCATGTTGAGTCACTACAATATCGTGAACAATGGAAACCAGGTAGCGGATTGTATGCGATTAACAGAAGAGGATCGCCTTTGTATTCCCGTTCCATTTTTCCACTGTTTCGGATGTGTGCTAGGAACGATGGCTGCCGTTTCCAAGGGGACGACGATGGTGATCTTGGAACAATTTGATCCGAAAAAAGTGCTGCAGGCTGTGAAAGAGGAAAACTGTACAGCCCTCCATGGAGTGCCTACCATGTTCATTGCCGAATTGAACCATCCGGAATATGAAGATTTGAAGCCGACGACTTTACGAACAGGAATCATGGCGGGATCCACATGTCCTATGGAAGTCATGAAGAGTGTGATTGAGGATATGGGAGCGGAAGAAATCACAATTGCCTATGGACAGACGGAGTCCTCCCCTGTCATTACACAGACGAAAGCCGATGATCCGATCGATTTACGAGTGAGCAGCGTCGGCCGTGCCCATCCGAATGTTGAAGTGAAAATCATCGAACCCGCAACAGGTGAAGAAGTCGAAACGGGGATTCCTGGTGAACTTTGTACTCGAGGGTACCTCGTCATGGAAGGTTATTACAAAAATGAGGAAGCGACGATGACTGCGATTGATCCGGATGGCTGGCTTCATACAGGGGATATTGCAGTCATGGATGAAAACGGATACATTGAAATTACCGGTCGAATTAAGGATATGATTATCCGCGGAGGCGAAAACGTCTATCCGAGAGAAATTGAAGAATTTTTGTATCAGCATCCAGATGTTCTCGACGTGCAAGTGGTCGGAGTTCCGGATGAGAAGTACGGGGAAGAGATCATGGCATGGATCATTCCGAAAGATGGCAAGCAATTAAATGAAAGCGATATCAAGTCGTTTAGCGAAGGGAAAATATCGAAACATAAAATTCCTCGTTATATAAGCTTCACGGATGAGTACCCAATGACGGCGAGCGGAAAAATTCAGAAGTTCAGACTCCGGGAACATGCGCTTGAAATGATGAACTTAAAATCCTAATAGAGAGGTGATCACTGTTGTTTCAAAAAATTCTAATTGCCAACCGGGGAGAAATTGCTTCCCGAATCATTCGGACGTGTCAAAGGCTGAACATCCAGACGGTCGCTGTCTATTCGGAAGCTGATCAACAGGCTCCATACGTACAAATGGCGGATGAAAGTTATCTCATTGGTAAGCCGCGCGTGAATGAATCGTACTTGAACGTCGATAAAATTTTACAAGTAGCTAAGGATTCCGGAGCAGAAGCGATTCACCCGGGATACGGTCTTCTGAGTGAAAATGCTGAGTTCGCAAAAAGAACCGAAGAAGCCGGCCTCACGTTTATCGGACCCGATGCGGATGTCATTGCGAAAATGGGAGATAAAATTGCCGCAAGGGCGGAAATGAAAGCGGCTGGCGTTCCGATTATCCCTGGAACGGAAGATGCTGTCGCGAACACAGACGATGCCAAGAAAATTGCTGGTGAATTCGGTTATCCCGTCATGCTGAAAGCGGCTGCTGGAGGCGGTGGCATCGGCATGCAGGCGGTCTATAATGATGAAGAGCTTGAAAAAGCGTTTGAAGGAAACTCTAAACGGGCGCAGGCCTTTTTCGGTGACGGGAAAATGTTCATCGAAAAATTGATCGAGCATCCGCGTCATATCGAAATCCAAGTGCTTGCTGATCGTCACGGAAACGCTGTTCATTTGTTTGAAAGAGAGTGCTCCATTCAACGCAGGCACCAAAAAGTCGTCGAAGAAGCTCCATCACCGGTCCTTTCTGAGGCAACACGAGAGAAAATGGGAGAAAGCGCACTGAAGGCCGTGGCTTCTCTCGGGTATTCCAATGCCGGTACAATTGAATTTCTCGTGGATGATGAAGAGAACTTTTACTTTCTTGAGATGAATACACGTTTACAAGTTGAGCATCCCGTCACAGAACAAATCACAGGGATCGATCTTGTTGAACAACAGCTGCGGGTAGCGGATGGAGAACATTTATCCATCCAACAAAAAGATTTGATCATCGACGGACACGCGATTGAAGTGAGAATCTATGCGGAAGATCCGAACACCTTCTATCCTTCTCCAGGAAAATTGACGAAAATGGTGCTGCCTGAAGGTCCAGGAGTGCGGCATGAATTAGCGGTCGAAGGAGATTCACAAGTGACTCCATTCTATGATCCTATGATTGCGAAACTCGTCGTTCATGGAGAGAACAGAGAAGATGCCATAGAACGTCTTACAAAAGCCCTTCACGAATACGAGATTGAAGGCATCAAATGCAACTTGACGATGCTGAAGCGTGTCGTCACCCATGAGAAGTTCAAGGAAGGCGAAACGAAAACCACATTTGTAGAAAACTATTACCTACCAACATTGACGAATCATTAAGGAGGAACAATCATGACAGAAATCAAAGCATCCATGGCAGGAAGTGTATGGAAAATTGTTGCAAGCGAAGGAGCTCAAGTAAACGATGGGGAGGACATCGCCATCCTGGAATCTATGAAAATGGAGATTCCAATCTCCGCAGAAACATCCGGGACGGTCAAAGAGTTGAAAGTGAGTGAAGGGGATTTCGTCAACGAAGGGGACGTTATCGCAATCATCGAATAAACAGGAGGTTCTTATGTTGGAATGGCCTGAAAAAGTCACAATTAAAGAAGTGGGTCCGCGTGATGGCCTGCAGAATGAACCTGTAGAAGTACCGCTTCAAGATAAGGTTGCCTGGATCAATCTTTTGTCTGACGCAGGGTATTCATACATCGAATTCAGTTCATTCGTCCATCCGAAGTGGATTCCACAATTGAAAGATGCAAAAGAAGTGGCAGCAATGATCTCACGAAAAAAAGGGATCACATATGCCGCCCTTGTTCCCAACCGGAAGGGGCTTGAAGCAGCGATTGATACGGACGTGGATGAAGTTTCTGTCTTCATGTCCGCTTCCGATACGCACAACAAAAAAAACATTAACAAGTCCATCGAAGAAACCTATCCGGTTCTTAAAGAAGTCGTCCAAGAAGCAAAATTAGAAGGAAAGAGTGTAAGAGGTTATGTATCTACGGTTTTTGGCTGCCCATATGAAGGAGCCATTGATACAGACCAGGTCGCGAGGGTCAGTGGACGTCTTTTGGATATGGGCATTGATGAACTATCTTTGGGAGACACGATCGGTGTCGCAAATCCAAGACAAGTCGATCAAGCCCTTCACGAATGGAAGCAATGGCTGCCTTTCGATAAGCTTGCCATGCATTTTCATAATACGAGAGGGATGGCCTTATCCAACGTCCTAGTTTCCATGCAGCATAACATCACCACTTTTGATGCATCCCTTGGAGGGCTCGGAGGCTGTCCATATGCCAAGGGAGCTTCCGGAAACTTAGCAACAGACGACCTTGTGCACATGCTCCATCAAATGGGCATTGAAACAGGGATCGATGAAGAAAAACTGAAGGAAGCGGCTGTTTATATCCAGCGTGTGCTGAATAAGTCATTGCCGAGTCATCAAATGCAGGTGGTAAACAAAGAAAGGGTGTAACGGATGGAGGAACTTGTCACGTTAGAAGAGCTTTCCCCTCACGTGTATGTACTGAAATTGAACCGGCCTGATGCAGCGAACGCATTTTCTTCTGAGTTGCTGAATCAATTGCAGGAAAAAGCACACGAAATTAACCGTCGTCAGGAGATCAGGGTCGTTCTTGTGACTGGGGAAGGAAACAAAGCGTTTTGTGCAGGTGCTGACCTGAAAGAACGAAGGGGAATGAGTGACGAAGAAGTCGTCCAAACCGTAACAAAAATCGGAGATACGGTTCGAATGATCGAAGACATTCATGTACCGACGATTGCTGTCATCAATGGGGTCGCGTTTGGCGGAGGATTAGAACTCGCACTTGCCTGCGACTTACGTATGATGAGCACATCAACGAAAGTGGGTCTGACGGAAACATCGCTTGCCATCATACCAGGGGCTGGTGGAACACAACGTCTATCAAGGCTTATTGGAATCGGTCAGGCCAAAGCGATAATCTATTCAGCGAAGCCAGTGGAAGCGAAGCGCGCTTATTCCCTCGGTCTTGTCGAATATATTCACGAACCGCAATTCCTTATGGAAGAAGCGAAGGATCTGGCGGCATGCATCGCACGGAATGGACCGGTCGCCATGAAGCAGGCGAAAAAAGCGATCAATCAAGGATATGATACCGATTTGTCTTCAGGCCTTGAGATTGAGCGTGCCTGTTATGAAAAGACGATTCCAACCGATGATCGGGTGGAAGGACTTCAAGCGTTCAAGGAAAAAAGGAAACCGGAATACAAAGGAGAATAAAAGGTGGAAAAAACGATGCCTACAAATGAAACGTTAGAAGAACGAGCGAAGAAAATTGCTTCAGGTGGTGCTGAAAAATACCATAGTAAGAACGCGGAAAAAGGGAAAATGTTCGTCCGTGAACGTCTTCAGCTTTTGTTTGATGACAACATCGATATCGAGGATGCTTTTTTTGCCAATTGCCAGGATGATTCCCTGCCTGCTGATGGTGTCGTCACAGGTATCGGGCGAATCAACGGGGAAAAAGTATGCGTAATGGCCAACGATTCAACCGTAAAAGCAGGCTCCTGGGGCGCCCGGACGGTTGAGAAGATCATACGGATCCAGGAAACCGCATTAAAACTGAATGTACCGATGCTTTACCTTGTCGACTCTGCGGGTGCAAGGATTACCGATCAGGTTGAAATGTTTCCTAACCGCCGCGGGGCAGGACGTATTTTCCATAATCAAATCAAACTATCCGGCCGTGTGCCACAAGTCTGTTTGCTATTCGGACCATCCGCAGCGGGCGGGGCTTACATACCTGCCTTTTGCGACATCGTCGTCATGGTCGATGGAAATGCATCCATGTATTTAGGATCTCCGCGTATGGCAGAGAAAGTCATTGGTGAAAAAGTGACGCTTGAGGAAATGGGCGGCGCGAACATGCATTGTTCTGTCTCTGGATGCGGAGATGTTTTAGCGAAAGACGAAAGTGATGCGGTTGCGTTTGCCAGAAAATATTTGAGCTATTTCCCACAATCCTACAGGGAACTTCCGAAAAAGGCGGATTCGAGAGAACCTGCTCCATTCGAAAAAAGTGTGGAAGAATTGATTCCTAAAAACCAAAATGCGCCGTTTGATATGTATCAGTTGATTGATCGTCTTATTGATGATCATTCATTCTGTGAAATTAAGAAAAAGTTTGCGCCTGAGCTCATTACAGGGCTTTCGAGAATTGAAGGACGGCCTGTCGGAATTATTGCCAACCAGCCGAGAGCAAAAGGAGGGGTTCTGTTTCCTGATTCCGCAGATAAGGCTGCGAAATTCATCCAGCTCTGTGATGCTTTTAATATTCCACTGCTTTTCCTTGCCGATATTCCAGGGTTCATGATTGGAACAAAGGTGGAGCGCGCTGGGATCATCCGTCACGGGGCGAAGATGCTTTCTGCGATGAGTGAAGCGACCGTTCCTAAAATTTCCGTTGTAGTGCGCAAAGCCTATGGAGCTGGGCTCTATGCGATGGCAGGGCCGGCGTTTGAGCCAGATGCATGTCTTGCCTTACCTACCGCACAAATCGCTGTCATGGGGCCGGAAGCGGCTGTAAACGCGGTGTATGCCAATAAGATCGCCGCACTGCCTGAAGAAGAACGACCAGCTTTCATTAAAGAAAAGCATGAAGAATATAAAGAGAATATTGACATCTATCGTTTGGCTTCTGAAATGGTCATCGATGATATCGTTCAGCCGAATAAGCTGCGCGAAGAGCTTTCCACTCGATATGATGCCTATGAAACGAAAGATGTTTTGTTTACAGAAAGAAAACACGGCGTATATCCGGTATAACGTAAAGGTTCCTGGACGATCAAAGTCCAGGAACTTTTTTGGTTATATAGGGAATGATTTAATTCTAAGCTGTAGATCAATTGTCCATACCAGCGACACCGCACTCAAGCTTCTGACTGTTATCATGTTGGAGAAACATTTTGACCAATGCTCTGGATCTGGTTGACGCTTTCTGGGTTTACGAGTGCACTCAAGTCACCAGAAGGTTTGTTCAAATATGCAGACTTAATGGCGCGTCTCATAACTTTAGCGTTCCTTGTTTTTGGAAGATCATCGACAAAGAATATCTTTTTGGGTGCGAGCGCTTTGCCTAGTTTTTGATAGAGGTACATCGTTAATTCTTCAATAAGGTCTTCGGAATGACGGTGATCTTGAAGGACGACAAAAGTCACTGGTTCTTCTCCCTTCACTTCATGAGGAATTCCAATAACTCCTGCTTCAATAACAGCCCTATGCTCAACGAGGATGGATTCAACTTCAGCAGGCCCCAAACGCTTACCTGCCACGTTTAAGACATCATCGGACCGTCCGGTAATCGTATAGTAACCATCTTTATCTTTGATCACCCAATCGCCATGAACCCACGTATCTTTGAAGCGGCTCCAATACGTTTGTTCATAACGCTCGTCGTCTTCAAAAAAGCTCTTCGTCATTCCGACCCATGGGGATTTGATAACCAGTTCGCCAACTTCATTGACAAGGGATTGCCCTTTTTCATTGTAGACATCGACATCCATACCCGGAAGAGCAGCGTTGAAGGTTACCGGTTGAATCGGTTTGACGAGTACGTTCCCGAGGATTCCACCTGAAATTTCTGTTCCGCCTGAATAGTTGAAAATCGGAATACGCGAATCTCCCGCATGCTTGAAAAGCCAATGCCACGGCTCCGGATTCCACGGCTCTCCTGTTGATCCAATAAGTTTCAAGGACTGAAGGTTATGTTTTTCGAGCCAAGATTCCCCATGCTTCATCATGGAGCGGACAAGGGTGGGGGATATTCCTAAATGGGTCACATGATATTTTTCCACAAGCTCCCATAAACGGTTGGGTTCTGGATAATCAGGGGTACCTTCAAACATGACGATGGATGCTCCATTCACCAATCCTCCGTACACGAGGAAAGGCCCCATCATCCATCCCATATCCGTGTACCAGAATAAAGTATCTTCTTTCGTGACATCCATGCATAGGCCAGCATCGAAGGCAGCCTTAATGGGGAATCCTGCGTGCGTATGGACAGCTCCCTTCGGAGTTCCTGTCGTGCCTGAGGTGTAAATGAGCATAAAAGGGTCATTCGCTTGTTTCACTTTAGCGTTGTAATCGGTCTCTTTTTTTCTCAAATCAGTCCAGCGAACATCACGAGGTTCTTTCCAGTTTACTTTCACTCTTGTACGTTCAACGACGAAAACATGTTCTAAAGAAGGGCATTGATCTGCAACAAGATCTGCTTCTTCTTTCATAGGAATCATTTTTCCTCTACGGTAAAAACCATCAGCTGTAATCAACGCTTTCGACTTACTTGCATGGATTCTTGTGGTGACGGCATCTGCTTTGTAACCAGAGAAGGCAGGGGAGAAAATTGCACCCACTTTGGAAATGGCCAGCATAGCGATGAGCGTTTCAGGGAGCATTGGCAGATACAATGTAACAATATCGCCTTCAGTGATTCCATAATTCTCAAGTCCATAAGCGACAGCATCCACTTCCTTTTGTAAGTCTTTAAAGGAGTAGGCGGCCGTTTGTCCGTTATCTCCTTCCCAGTAAAGAGCGGTGTCATTCTTTTTGGACGGATGTTCCGCCCAGCGGTCAAGGGCTATGTGTGCGACATTCAGCTCTCCTGCTTCAAACCATTGAGGATACATAGGTCCATGGGATTGATTTAATACCTTTTTGTAAGGGGTGTACCATTTAATGTCCAGCTCTTTGACTGCTTCTTCCCAAAACCATTCAATATTCTCAATGGATTTAGAGTGAAAGTTATCATAGCAGCTGTAGCCATGCTTTTTCATCCATTGGAATAATCGCGTCGATTCTTTCTGTTCTGTTGTAGGGGTCCATGCATTGGAGAATGTACTCATAAATGCGCCTCCTTTTTTCAGAATGTTCTAATTACTATTATAACGGAATCTCCTTCTTGAATGGACTCATGGATTTCTTTTCCTTAACAAAAAATTAGTCGAACATTGAAAATTTCCTGAAACTTTAATAGAGTTGTAATCGTTATGTAATATAACCCCTTTTGTTACATAAATAGGGAGAAAGAAAAGAGGAGTGATCATTTGTTTGAAGGTGCGTTACTTTTAGTCATTTTAGGTGTGATTGGAGCTGTTGTTCTCGTTGGAGGAATCATAACCTTTATCGTCTTCCGTATGCGTTATAAGACAGCAAGTTCGAATGAGGCATTGATTGTTACAGGGCCGAAGCTTGGGGATCCGGAACAAGAAAAGAATGTATTTGAGGATGATAATGGACGTTCGGTCAAAATTATTCGTGGTGGAGGGTACCGCCTGCGAATGTTTCAGACGGCGACTCCAATTGATTTGACATCCTTTCAGCTGCAAGTCAATTCAGACAAAGCTTATACGAAGGAAGGGATACCGGTCAGAGTTGCAAGTACTGCCGTCATCAGTATTGGCAGTGAGCTTGAAATCATGGCCAATTTTGCTGAGAAGTTCCTTGGGAAAAAACAAAAAGAAAGAGAATCGGAGTTGAAAGATGTCCTCAATGGTCATTTACGTTCAATCATCGCATCGCTTCCGATTGAAAAAATCTATAATGATTTTAAGGAAGTCAACACTCAGGTGAAAAAAATCGCTGAATCCGATTTGAAAGGCATGGGGTTTGAAATCACTTCTTTCGCATTGAATGATGTTGAGGATGTGGATGTCGAAAATGGATACATCGATGCGCTCGGTCGTCCTCATATTGCTGAGGTGCAAAAGAAAGCGAACATGGCAGAATCCGATGCAACGAAAGAGACTCGTATCTACCAGGCGAAAAACGACCAGGAAGCACAAGATGAAGAAAACCGCCGTTTGACTGCCGTTGCTGCATCGACGAAGGAAAAAGACATCAAAGAAGCGGAATTCCAGACAGAAACGAACCGTGCAAAAGCGAATGCAGATCAAGCAGGGGAATTGGAAAGACAGAAACTAGCCCAGCAAATCAAAGAAGAAGAGTTGAAAGTTCAGTACATTGAAAAACAGAGAGCGGTCGAATTAGAAGAAGAAGAGAACAAACGACGTCGCTCCATCGCTGATGCTGAAGCTTATGAAGTGACAAAACGCGCACAGGCAGAAGCTGATAATGAACGAATTAAAGGGGAATCCGAAGCGGAAGTTATTCGTCAACGAGGAATTGCTGAAGCTGAATCAAAAGAACGTATGGCGAAAGCGATGGAACATTACGGCGAAGCGGCCATTATGGAAATGCTCATTAAAGTATTGCCTGAGTATGCTGAAAAAGTATCGGCACCGATCAGTCAAATTAAAGACATGAAGGTTATCGATATGGGAGGAAGCGATTCACGCGGTGGTTCTGCGAAAGTAGCAAACAGTGTGACTTCCACAATGCTTGGCATTCAGGAATCATTAAAAGAAACGACAGGCATGGATTTGAAAGCGATGCTTGAAAGTTACGTATCAAGAGGAGCTGTCCATGAATTTGGAGGAGCTTCTGGTGATAAAATGGAGGAAGCGGCTGCTACAAAAGAAGATCAGGAGGATAAGGAAGAAGGACCTTCCATTCCCAAAGATCCGGAAGAGGAAAAATGATTGCTGAGCCTGCAGAACTTGTTGTTCTGCAGGCTTTTATTGTAAAGTAGGTTTGAAGCGTTCTTCATTTGGGGTAAATAGGTTTCAGGTCTCACGTGCATATCTCTACATAGAATCGACGGTTTAACAAAGAATTAATTGTTTCAAAATTAAATTAATGGTAAAGTCAAAAACGTAGAGACCTTGACTTTTTTTCCGTCTTCAAGCGAAGGACGATTGGTAAGAAGATAGAACAGTCATTAGAGTCATTCTATAATGGAATACGAGTATGCAAGACGTAACTAGGAGGTAGATTATGAGAATTATTGTAGCAGGGGGAGACGGTTTTTGCGGCTGGCCAACAGCATTATACCTATCCAAACAAGGACATGCTGTAACCATCGTAGATAATTTGGTACGCAGAAAGTATGATGATGAACTACGCTCGAATTCAGTTACACCGATTGCATCACTAGAGGACCGGGTAGCTAAATGGAAAGAAGTTTCAGGAAAAGAAATCAAAACTTTCGTTGGTGACTTGAACCATTATGATTTCCTTAGCGAAGTTTTCCGCCAAACGGAACCTGAAGCATTCGTTCACTTCGCTGAACAACGTTCAGCTCCATATTCAATGATCGACCGCGAACATGCGGTTTATACACAAACGAACAATGTCATGGGGAACTTGAACGTTCTTTATGCGATCAAAGAATTCGCTCCCGAATGTCACCTGATCAAACTGGGTACAATGGGCGAATATGGAACTCCTAACATTGATATCGAAGAAGGATATATTGAAATTGAACATAAGGGACGGAAGGATACCCTTCCATATCCAAAACAACCTGGTTCCTTTTATCACCTATCCAAAGTTCATGACAGCCATAATATTATGTTTGCATGTAAAATTTGGGGCATCCGTGCCACAGATTTGAATCAGGGAATCGTATACGGTTTACATACAGCCGAAACGCGTCTTGATCCGATGCTTGTAAACCGTGTAGACTACGATGGCGTATTCGGGACGGCTCTGAACCGTTTCGTCAACCAGGCAGCCATCGGCCATGACATCACGGTTTATGGTTCAGGGGGGCAGACACGTGCGTTCCTGAATATTGAAGACACAGTAAGATGTGTAGAGATCGCGGCTGAGAACCCAGCTGACAAAGGTGAATTCCGCGTGTTCAACCAATTTACTGAGTGGTTCTCTGTTCAGGATCTTGCTGAACGCGTTCAAAAAATCGCCAAAGAAGAAGGCCTTGATACACAAGTGAAAAAGATCGAGAATCCTCGGATTGAGAATGAAGACCATTATTACAACGCTGTTAATACAAAACTGCGTGACCTTGGTCTAGAACCTCACTTGTTGACAGACGATGTCATTCGTGACATTTTGCGCACAGCCGTCGAAAATAAAAACCGTATCATTGAAGAGAACGTATTGCCGTCAATCACTTGGAAGTAAGGAGTTTTCCGCTTTGAAAATCGCCATCATTACAGAAACATTCCTACCATCAACAGATGGAGTCGTCACACGATTAAAAGAGTCCATCAAATACTTGCGAAACCAAGATCATGAGGTCGTCGTCATTGCTCCAGACTTTGGTGTGACGGAATATGAAGGGGCGATCGTCGAAGGGGTCAAAACGACAAGAATGCCTTTCTACAGGTATCGAGAATTCAGTTTACCACAGCGACGAGTGAAGGACTTGCTGCAAAAACATGATCCTGACCTCGTCCATGTGGTCAATCCAGCTCTTGTAGGGGTTTCCGGCGTCTATTATGCTGATAAACTGAACTATCCGTTAATTGCTTCCTATCATACTCACGTTCCTAAATACTTGGATTATTACCGATTATATCCGTTTAAGCCTCTTGTCTGGTGGTATTTCAGAAAGTTACACAACTACGCAGACGTGAACTTGTGTACATCAAGAGCCATTAAGGCGGAGCTGGATGAAAAGAACTTCCATAATGTGAGTGTATGGGACCGTGGAGTCGCTGTCGATCATTACCATCCTGGACATAAAAGTGAAGAAATGAGGGAGCGATTGTCCGCAGGCAGGAAAGAAAACAAACTGCTTGTTTTTGTCGGTAGACTGGCTCCTGAAAAAGAAATTCATAAAATCAAACCATTATTGGAAAAGAGGGACGACATCTCTCTTGCCATCGTTGGAGATGGTCCGGTGAAAGATGAATTAGAGGAGACTTTCAAGGATACCAATACGGTGTTTACTGGGCTTATGCACGGAGAGGAGCTTGCTCAAGCTTTCGCTTCTTCTGATGCTCTGATTTTTCCATCGGTTACAGAAACGCTGGGCCTCGTCATATTGGAATCTATGGCTTCTGGTTTGCCTGTCATTGCGGCAAAGAGTGGTCCGACCATGGAGCAAGTAGAAGATGGCAAAACTGGTCTATTGTTTGAAAATGAGAACACCGACAGTATGATTCAAGCGATACAAAGGTTGGAAGATGAAGAGTTATATCAGAGACTTTGCAAAAATGCACGGCAAGAAGCTGAAAAGTATAGCTGGCAAAAACCTTCGGAGCAGATCCTTGAGTATTATTACAAGACGTTAAAGGTGTATGAAGAGCAGGCAGCAACAACGTCAAAAAAATCAAAGGTTAAAGTCACAGAGTAAACGCTCTGTGACTTTTCTTTTGCTTTGTTCAAACCAAAAACTTAGTAGTAACTCCAAATACATTAAACAACACCCAATAACAGAACATACGTTCTGACCCCCGTGAAATTAGCACCTCCTTGAAATATTTTCTACTCATACTTAGTAGCAACTCCGAAAAATTAAGAAAAAACAATCAATAATCCAATCCACAAGTATCAATGTAAACTTCCTACAAAAGACGGATAGCAATTAACGCGACATTTTCGGAGCAGGAAAGGAGGGAGGTGCACGGATTTGCAATGATTCTATTGAAGAGAAGATCAGCATGTGGAATACGCCCTTATTTAAGTTGAATCATGGCTGTTAGGTTAATGACCTTAATACAAGTGTTAACCAAACGAAGCTTCGAGAGTATGAATGTCAAAATGTGTGTCACAAATACAAAGATTAATGTAATTACAATCAATTTGTGAATCGGCGGTTTATATCCGGCAGTACGTAAGTTGAATGGTATAAAATCCAGTATGATCAGGCTGAAATGTAAACTGATATATTTAATAATGATATAGCAGTTTGCTTGAGATCTTAGAGCAAACTTTATGAAATTGCTATGAAGTGTTATGGGTGTTACAAGATCACATTAAGTTAATCGGCGCTGGACAATACTAAGTCAGATTTTTTGTAGTAATCACAATGCCAAAAATATTGAAAGACAAATGATCCTTAAACATAAATAAGATCGATTAAGTCCGATGTTGAATTTCAGCTTATTTATTTCTATTTTGTCTCAATATCATGAGTATACTTTTGTAATGAGACAAAATGAACAATTATAAAATGAGTAAGTATAATAAATATTATGTAAAGTAGAATCTAAAAAGAAAAAGAGGAGTTATCCCCCTCTTTCTTTTATCTTGTTAAGTTCATTCCATCTTTGTTGAAATTCCAAGTCGTTTTTCATCCAATTTTTAAACGTGGTTGGCTCTATATTAATTTCAGCACAGCATTTGGTTATACATCCACTTTTAATGAACTTCATAAGAAATTTGTTTTTTCTTTCCTTAATAGCTGCCTTGGATACCACATGTTTACCATCCTCGAGGTCATCATAATTTTGGTTTTCTTTTAGATATTCTTCATATTTTCTGTCTAATCTTAAGTCGCTATCTGCATAAATCCTATCTCCAAAACCTTTTATTGATTGTCTTCCACTAATGATCAACCTTGTGTACGTTTGATATACTTTAAGATAACTTCTAATACCTCTTCTTTTTATCAGTTTGTTTAATTCTTCAAAAAATTGATGTGAGCCGCCTACAAACACAATTTGCTTCTTCTGGTAGTTAATACTTCCATCTCCATCAAAGTAACCTCTTACATAATGACTTAAGTGTAGATCAGGGATATTGGGCATAGATAGATGTTTTGTTTTATTTGGTCTAATTCCATGTATGTGAATGAGATCCTCTTTGAGAATCTTACTTCCGATATTAAGCATGTGTACACCTGTCCGTTCATTTTTTGTTATCGGATGGCTGGAATCCATTTCTCGCTTAATATCCAGAAGTATTTCTTTTTCCTTTTGTGCGATGCTAATTAACTGCGCATGACCTGAAATCATTCCATCTGCTGCAATAAACCCTAAAATATACGCCATGTTGTTGGACCACGTTTTGAAATAGTCTTCGTTGACCTTAAACTTCCTCTTCCAGCTGCCTCTAGGTCTTAATGGAACTTCTAGTTCTTTTAGTACGATACGGATATAACCAGGTGAAACATTTGCCATTTTAGCAATGATAGTTGTACTCTCGCCGGCCTTATACATTTGAGCAATTTCTACTTTGGACATTGTTCTTTTTCTCAATGGTCTATTCATTTATGCTCCCCTCTCAAAATGTTCGTTCATTTCAATTATATCGAACATGTGTTCTGTGGGGTAGTTTTTAGCACTTTCCCTTTGTTATTTCGCATTTGATCAGCTAGGATAATGATATAAGAAGACTAAGGAAGGTGTTTATGAAAAAGCTGCTCCTCTTCGTAAGTACTGTATTTTTAGCATTGATTATAAAGCCGAAGAAAGTTACTGCACCAGTTACTCAAGAACATGAACATCTGTATCCTGGTACAAACCTCTCCATTGCCCCTGGGGATTTGCTGTTTTCTCCAATCGGTAAAAAAGAATCGCGTTATATAGGTCATGTAGGGATTGTAACGAAAGATAATAAAGTTATTCATTCCATTCCTTCAGGAGTCGTGCAAGATCAAATGGAGGCTTATTTCAACAAATTCAGCAATATACGCATCTATTCCCCCCAGGATAGGAAATCAGGGGACGAGGCTGCTGATTATGTGGTGAAACTGCAAAAAAAGCATCCTCATGCCAAATATAAGATATGGACGCCTATAAGCAGGATCGACGAAGAACAGTATTGCACAAAAATCGTGTGGCAATCTTATTATTTTGGTGCAGGTGTCAATTTAGGCAAAATTTCTCCTCATTCTAAATCAGTGCACCCAGAGCGGTTAAAAGATCGCAGATATCTATCTAAGAAATAAAACAAGCTCATCCTTATTTATTGGATGAGCTTGTTAAATATTGATGAAAATCAGATTCTGAAATAATTTCAATTGGATAACCTTGGCTTAGCAGTGTTTCTGCTCTTTCGAGTTTACTTGTTTTTTTGCCATTTTTATACCCTTCAAACGTTTGTTCGCCTACGACCACAAAGTTTGTATTGGATTCAATCGTCGTGTGAAGTGTTCCACCAAAATCAACGACTTTTTGACTGGCTTCATCTCTTTTCATTTCTTTTAACTTTCCGGTAAACACAACAGCTGCGTTATAAAAAGGATGTGATGGATCGAACTGATTGGTTGCTGCCACGTAGGAAGATGGATGTGCTTTTTTTGCCCGTTTCTTTTTATTTACTCTCGCCGGCTCATAGCCCCCATCAAACATCATCCCGTTTGTTGTACCTGTTTTGTCTACAAGGTCTTTAGTATCAGTCGCTCCAAGCTCTTCTTTAGCTGACATAAGAATATGAGCAGAAGCTTTCGCATCTTCTAATGCATGGTGGTGACTGAAGGTAAAACCAAGATAACTGGAGACGATATTTAACTTGTATTTCGGCAGTTGCCACGTTTTCTTAGATATGTTGACGGTGCAGTTATACGCAAGCATCGGATAGCTGAGGTTGTATTGATCCAATACAGCACGCAAAACCCCCATATCAAACTGAGCATTATGAGCAACGACAAACTTTCCTTCAAGCCATGACCTGATCTCGCGCTCCCATAACACATCAAACTCCTCGGCATCTTCAACATCGCCTTTAGTTATTCCATGTACACGGATATTAATGGGTGCAAAATAGTTTTTCTTTGGTTTCACTAACCTGTAATATTCTCTTTTTATAAAGCCCTGTTCATATTCCACCATACCAATGGAACAAACAGATCCTCTTGAAGAATTAGCTGTCTCAAAATCAAGAGCTACAAAGTTCATGTCGATCTCCTTTATTTATAGTGTTATCTTAATAATAAATGGGCGAGCATAGGCGCGTCTATTGTAAAGGCTTGCCATATAAAATTAGTCCAATGACGGAATATTCCTTGTGTGAAAAGCAAAAGATAAAGCCCAAGGAGGCGTTAGAGGATGGCTTTTGATTATGCAGAGCTGCCGAAAGAAAAGCTGCAAAGGGTAAAAGAGCTTGAAAATCAACTGAATGTTGTTTTGATCGCCTACGATTCCAAGTATAAAGATTAAATAAAAGACGCCGGTATCGGCGTCTTTTTGAATGGCATCGTTTATCTTCAGTGAATCGTTACTTTTTATAAATCGTTAACTTTTCTTCAATTGGTGTACGGGTTTTCTGTTTTGGCTGTTGCTCAAAGAAGCCCATATGGATGAAACCTACAATTTTTTCCCCAGGAAGAACACCTAAAAGTTCACGAACTTTCGGCTCGTGAATTTGTGGATTTGTTTTCCAGCATACACCTAATTCACGTTCCCAGGCTAGTAATTGAAAATTTTGAAGCATGCTGCTGATGGCTCCAAAGTTTTCCTCCCACTGCTTTTGACGGGGGTCTTCATTCATAATCGCTATAAGGAAAGCAGCCGGCTGGCTGAAATAGTTTCTGCGGTTTTCCTGCATGTCACGAGGAAATGTTTGTACAAGGGATTCCACGAATTCTTCTTTTTCGTGAGAAGGAATGAAAATGAATCTCCAAGGTTCACGTAAGCCGTGTGTTGGTGCCCATCTTGCATCATCTAACAGTTCAGTAACAAGTTCTGTTGGTACTTCTTTATCTAAGTATCCACTCTTCACGGAGCGACGTTCACGAATGATTCTAGCTAATTCTGTTTTTGTTTGTTCCATACCTCTCACCTACGTATCTAAAGTTTTATTTACGGTAATGATAATCGTTCTCAGTGGTTTTGTCAAGGTTTATTCCTTTAAATAATCAATCATGAAAAGGTTGATCCATGCATACACAAAAGAAAAGCTACCTATGTTGAGGTAGCTTTTTGCATCTATTATTCTAAATTTTCAGCGATTTCTTCAGCCAGTCGTTCCGCAGATAGAGGACCGGCAAAGGTACCCATATCTCCTGGAAGCTTGTACGTATGGTTTTCTTCTACAAAGTTTAAATTCGTCCATGCTGGATTGTCGGCCAAGTTATCAAAAATGGGATCGTCGTCCTGAACAAGATAGAAGAAATGAGAATCCTGGTAATTCTGAAGGGACTCTACATCAGAATTTACAAACCCATAAATTTCAGGTTGTTCAGTTTCTACTGCGTTGTTGATGCCCATTTGATTCAAAACACCAGCTACTACAGAATTGTCTGTAAACAACCTCATCGTAGGTGTGTTTTGAGAGGTGAAAGCTTGCGTTACAACGGCCTCCACTTTACTGCCGTCTCCAATTTCTTTACCCAATGCAGAAATTCTTTGTTCCATTTGGGTTAGATATTTTTCAGCTTCTTTTTCTTTTTTGAATAGTTCACCCATCTTTTTGAATTCATTTTTTAAGTGCTGATATTGATCACTTGCTCCCTCTTCGGAATAAGGTGCGAACATAATAGTAGGAGCAATCTCGTTCAATTGGTCTTCAAATCCTTCGTGCCTGTACTTCGCACCAATGATTAAGTCAGGGTCCAGGCGTGAAATGGCTTCAAAATTCGGTTCTGAACGCGTACCGACATCCTGCACCTCATCTGCAAGCGGCTCACCTACATTGACCCACTTGTTGTACCCCTCTTTATCTGCTACTCCAACGGGCTGAATATGTAAGGGAAGCATATGCTCAACATAGGACCACTCTAAAACGACAACTCTTTCTGGTGTACCTTCAATATCCACTTCCCCTGTGCTGCTTTCAACCGTTCTCGTTTCTTCTGACGTTGAGGATTCAGAAGAAGCAGTTTCATCACTAGATCCCTCTTCTCCACATGCGGCTAAGAAAAGAACGAGCAATAATAATGATAGTATCTGCCATATTTTCATAAAAAAACTCCCTTTCATCTAAATAATTGATAAAGATTATCATTATCAATATTATTGTAAAGGAAGGATCGTACTCCGTCAATGAGAATCATTTTCAATAAAAAAGAAGAAAGGCGCATTACCCTTCTTCTTCAAACAAATACAAAAACTCTCTATATCCACGCTTTTTCATCTCCTGCTTAGGAATAAACTCCATGGCTGCACTATTCATGCAGTATCTCAACCCTGTTGGTTCTGGGCCATCTTCAAATACGTGACCAAGATGATTATCTCCTTGTTTACTTCTTACTTCTGTCCTCATTCCGAAAATCCCTGGATCATCCTTTGTCGTGATATTTCCCTCAAGGATTGGCTTCGTGAAGCTCGGCCATCCTGTGCCTGATTTATATTTATCTGTCGAACTGAACAACGGATCTCCTGAGAGGATGTCTACATAGATCCCCTCTTCCTTATTGTCCCAGTAGTCATTATCAAAAGCTTTTTCTGTGCCGTCTTCTTGTGTTACTTCATATTGGATATCCGTAAGCTTCTTTTTTAAGTCTTGGTCAGAATACTCAACCACTTCACCGTTATATAACTCTACTCTCTTCGCGTCTTCAGATTCACTGGTTGTAGAAGCTCCAGAATTTTTATTGAAAAAGAAAAGGACGCCGACACTCAATAGTAATAGAATGGTGATCGCTCCTGCTGTCATCTTTTTCATTCCTTCTCCTCCCTAATTTTAAAGTGTTGTATCTCAATCTTACCATGCTAGCTAGTGTTCAAAAAATTTCAGTGCTCATCATATATGAACGAAAGTTATGAAATCAGTAATATTTGTCCATCCTAAGAAAAGGATATAAATGGAGGGATCTTCAATGAAAACTGTAACCTCAATATTGGCCATAGGCCTCATCGTCATGAGTGGATGTACGGCTGATAACACTGGAGTAGAAATGAAGGATTATGAACAAAAACAATTATCTACTTCCCCCACCACCGATTCACTCAATGATATGAATTACGAAACGAATGAAAAGGTGGATAATGCGAGAAAAGCTCTTCCGTTTCAACAATTTGATCTGGAAATTGATTATGTAGATACACTCTCTTATGAAATCCAATACGTATCGAATGAATCTCAAACCCGTGCTGTGATCCACGAAATCGGGGAAGAAAAGATTTCAGGAGAAAAGGCGCTTGATCAACTGACTCCTCATTTCATGGAACTCAGTTTTGATGAAGATTCATCTGAACAAGAAGTGATTGAAGATGTTTTACAAGTTTTCGGTCTTGATGAAACGTATAAGGAATTTAAGTTAAGGGTTATTTACAGCAACGGCTTAGAGGCAGAATACGAAGATTAAGGGATGTAAACTAAAACAAGCACCTTTGTTAAATGACTTAGATGCTTGTTTTTTATATTTTATTTAGTTTCGGAGTTGCTACTAAGTTTTAAGTGCGATCATGATTGATTACTGTTTTTCCATTTTCTTGAATAATTTTTCGTTCTTTCATCAATTGTCCAAGGGCTCGTTTGAATGCTGACTTACTGATTTTAAAAGTTTTTCGGATGTCTTCTGGATCACTTTTATCATGAAGGAACATGACACCATCGTTTTCTTGTAAATATTCATAGATAACCTCTGCATCTTCCTTCATCCCCTCTTGTTTTAGAGGACGAAGAGATAAATTGATTGTCCCATCGTCTTTTACATCAATGATTCTAGCTGTAATCGTTTCTCCAAGTCTTGGTTCTTCTTTCCTTTCACTTGGGTGGACGAACCCTCGGTAGCCCTCTCCAGATAATACCGTTGAACCTGCTTTCGTCGCTCGATACACACGAGCGGTCACTTCTTGTCCAAGAACTTCTTTGGGGGCAGGTTCCAGATCATCCATGACTTCCTGTTCAGAAATAGGTTCTGCCAAAAGACGACCTTTTTTATCTAGTTCTAAACTGACAAATAAATGATCACCTTCTTTTGGCCAAACGGATTTAAGAAGAGGTAGATGATCGGAGGAAACAAGAATATCCTTATTGTTTAAGCCGATATCAACGAATACACCCATATTCGGAACAACTTCTACGACTTCAGCCCATCCATAAGTATCTTTGGTAACTTCCGGAATTTCCATTGTCGCAGAAGCTTGTCCTTTCTTATTTTCATAAATGAACATGTCTCTGCTTTCGTCCAGTTCAATCTCTTCGGTTACATCTTCGTCCAGGAGTACAAACTCTTCATTTTGAATATCAACAATGAAGCCTTCTGTGATTTTCTTTTTAATTTTTCCTTGTTGGATTGTTCCCAATATATTGACATCTTTCATGTAATTTCATCCTTTTTCGTAACGTAATGGTACTTATTATAGCTTACATCGATCCATTTTAAAACGATGATTTATTATAAATGAAAAAGCGTGGCATCTGCCACGCTTTGATGTGATTAATACCACCAAGAAGCTCCTACAATAATTAGGAGAATAAACAAAACAACGATTAGCGCAAAGCCTCCACCATATCCTTTACTCATTCCAATTCCCCCCTTTACTTCTTTATATGAAGATGGGTAAGAATCGGTATGGGTAAAAGGCTTAGCTACCTGAGGATTAGGCGTATAAATGCTATCAACCAAAGAGTCATTTTCGAGATGTTTTTTGAGTGGATGGGGTCTGCGGGGAATGACTCGCTTTCAAGCCACCCCTGACTCCCATTATAGCAATTGAAGCCCGAAAACATCTCGAAACTGAGGTTTCCACAATCGGGAGCTTATTTATAATGAGGTTTAATTAATTCTGAAACGACTGAGCGATTCTGTGGTAGGATTTTTTCTTTTCTTCAAAGTCGAATATATTCGTAATGATTAAAAACTCATCCGTACCGTAGTATTCAGACAGTTCTTCCAATTGAGCTTTCACTTGATCTGGGTTTCCGATAATGCAGCGTCTTCGATTTTTACTTATTTTCTCCATCTGTTTTTTTGTATAAGGGTAGTCTCTGGCCACATCTATAGAGGGTACACGGGTATCCAGCCCTTTTTCCACCCGAAGCAACCAGAGGTCTTGGCTTTTGGCCAGCTCCTCTGCCTCTTCTTCTGTTTCTCCGCAAACGACGAATATACACACATTCACGCTTGGTTCTTTCATATCCGATCCTTTGAATCGCTCCCTATAGGTGGCAATGGATGCCTTTCCATGATCAGGGTTGATGAAATGACCAAAAGTGAACCCTGTCCCATTCAGAGCTGCATGTTTGGCACCTCGCTCTGTCAATCCAAGAACCCATAGTTCAGGCTGATGTTCGGTTTCCGGCCGAGCTTTTACACCGAAGAATCGATCATCTTTAGGAGTGGATCCTTGTAAGAACTGTTTCAGCTCTTTCACTTGCCTCGAAAAAGAACTGAGGGGCTTCTCAATTCCATCAGTTAGGGCAAGCCTTGTCTTTGGCCCACCTCCTGGGGAACGGCCGAGACCTAGGTCGACTCTTCCAGGAAAAAAAGCTTCAAGCATGCGGAAATTTTCAGCTACTTTCAATGGGCTGTACTGTGGAAGTAAGACACCACCTGATCCAACTCGAATCGTTATTGTGGATTGGGCAATCATGGATATAAGTATTTCAGGAGACGTACTGGCAAGGCCATTGGTATTGTGATGTTCAGCAACCCAATACCTGTGAAATCCTAATTCCTCTGTGTATTTTGCCAATTCCACTGATTGTTGTAACGCTTTTTGAGCAGAGTCCCCCTCGGAGATCGGGCTTTGATCAAGCACACTTAGTTTCAATGCAAGCTCACCTTTCTTTTATTTGTACACGTCATCCATAATTTGTTTTAGTATTTGCATCTGTTCTTCGAATAAAAGCTTATAACGTTTCTTTAATACATCGAATTCTTCTTTGCCATCATCCGTAAGGTAATACCAGTAAACCTTTTGTCTTTTCTTATCATGTGATTTGTAATCATCCTTACGGTATAATAAACCTTGCTCTGTCATTTCATGTAGGGTATCTAGTAATGTGGAAGGTGCGGGAATCCAATTCTTCGTAAGTTTTTTGAACTCTGCTTTGAAATGTTCACTGATCATCGGCTGATGAACTTGTAACAGGTGCATGATATAAAACTTCGTAAATTGTGCGGCACTCATGTTTAAAGCAAATCGTTTCGGATTGTTTTTATGAGACAAAATCATCCACCCCTTGTCATAAAATGGTCTTTCTATCATTCTACAACAAAAGATGGATGAATTGTCCAATTATACGCACATTCGTTCGCTTAAATATTATGATTTTGCTTTAATTTCGGAGTTGCTACTAAGTTTAAAGTAGAACGAGTTAACGTACTTTAATGGCAATTTTTCCGAAATTTTTGGATTCTTGAATGTATTCGAAAGCTTCTTTATACTGATCCATCGTAAAAATCTTATCCAGTTGAGGTTTTATTTTGTGGTCGCTTATAAAACCGAGCATCTCACGCAATTCCTCGGCACTTCCCATCGTGGAACCAAGCAAATTATACTGCCCGTAGAAGAACTGTCGGATATTAAATGTCACTTCATCTTCTGTCGTCGACCCAAAAGTGACAATTGTTCCTCCCTTACGAACAACCCCCAATGACTTATTAAACGTAGCATTACCAATAGTTTCGATGAGGAGGTCCACCTGTTCAGAAGCTAGAGCCTCCTGCCAATCTTCTTCTGTAGAAATGGCTAGATCAGCTCCTAGGTTCAAGGCTTCCTTTTGTTTGCTTTCTGATCGGGAAGTTACGATGACTCTTGCCCCGATTGCTTTCGCATACTTCAGGCAAAAGGTAAGGACTCCGCTGCCAATTCCCGGCAGCATGACCGTTTGACCCGCTTCAAGATTCCCTCTTGTAAACAAGGCCCGATAGGCGGTCAGTGCGGCTAATGGAAGAACGCCTGCTTCTTCAAAAGACAAATGCTCAGGTTTTCGTTCAAGATGGTCCTCTGTACATGTGTAATATTCTGCAAATGTCCCGTGATCCGGAAGGCCGACGATTTCAAATCCTTCTGGAGGTGCATCGCTGTTTTCCTGCCAACCGAGTCCAGGATTGACAATGACTTCGTCACCTGGTTGAAACTTGGTGACATTTCCTCCTACTGTTTCTACAATGCCGGAAGCATCTGACCCAGGTATCAAAGCAGGATCATCTGCTTTATGCCGCTTCGTGACGACCGCTAAATCCCTACGGTTCATCCCTGCTGTATGTACCTTTACTCTCACTTCGTTGTCACTGATTTGACGTTCTGGCATCTCTTTTACCTTCAAACCTTCAAGTCCTTCTTTTTCTTCATGTACAATTGCTCTCATTCATATCTTCTCCCTTCTTTTACAATTGTCTTCAGTCTACCAATAAGTGCCTGGTTATCAAAATAAGTCGCATAAAAAAACTCCTTTCTGAATCCACAGAAAAGAGTTTTTTCTATACTATATGAAATTAGTCTGCTAGTACTTGAACTTTAACTGATTGTCTACCAAAGGAAAGTGCCTCTTCACGGGAAGGCATGAAAATATCGATACGGTTGCCGTTGATGGCACCGCCAGTATCTCCAGCGATTGCCGTTCCGTAACCTTCGACATATACTTTAGATCCAAGTGGAATGACGTTCGGATCTACAGCAATGACTTTTTGATCCGGATTCGCACGCAAGTCGATTCCAGTAGCTGTTACACCGCTGCATCCTGTGCAGTAAGCGGTATAAGCCGTAGCTTCAGCCGTAAACTCTTTCACCACATCATTGCTTGTATCTTCGCTTGTGCTTGTTTGCGTTGCTGTTGATGTGCTGTCACTTGAATTACTGCTAGAACTATTGCTTGAGCTGCTGTTCGAACTTGGAGCAGACGTTTGTACAGCTTGTCCATCAACTTTGAACTGGTCGCCAGGATGAATGAGGGTGGAAGTCAGGTTGTTCCACGCCATCAGCTGATCGACTGAAATATTGAATTTTTGAGAAATGGCGAACAACGTGTCTCCAGACTTCACTGTGTAAGTGGATGTGTTGGAAGACGTAGTAGATGAAGGTGTGCTGGATTTAGACTCATTAGCTACTTTTAATGTTTGATTTGGGTAAATAAGGTTTGAATTTAAACCATTCCATGTCTTCAAGTCTTGAACGCTGACGTCATATTTCTGGGAGATTCCCCAAAGAGTATCCCCTTTATCGATTTTATATTCCGTTTCGTGGGCACTTACCGTTGTGGCGAATGCTCCAGTTAATGCGACAGTTGCTACCACAGAAAATACAGTTTTTTTCATGAAATTCTGCCTCCTCTTGATTGGTCGATCCCTATGTATTTAGGTGATCCGTTCACAATTACAAGATTAACAGAATCTCAGGATAAATTAAGAACAAACAAGCAACAGTTTGTTTGCAAACATAACATCCATATTTCACAGCCATTACAAAAGGAGCATTTGTACCGTCAAACGGTCAAAAATGCCCGTGTTTTTCTTGATTTCGCCATCATTCTACAAAAAGGAATATTTGATTATTCATAGATTTTTTACCCGAAAATGATAGAAAAAAACATATTTTAGCGAAAAAAAGCACAGATCCTTAGAGGATCTGTGCTTTTATCACATTCTTATTTAGCTGCTACTTGCTTTTGAACTTCCGGGTCGTTCAAGAACTCATCATATGTCATCTCTTTATTGACAACCTTACCATTAGGCGTAATTTCTATAATACGATTAGCAATCGTCTGAATGAACTCATGGTCATGGGATGCAAAAATGACAGAACCTTTGAAATTAATCAATCCTTTGTTCAAGGAAGTGATGGACTCTAGATCAAGGTGGTTCGTCGGTTCATCTAGAAGAAGAACGTTCGCACCAGAAAGCATCATTTTAGAAAGCATGCAGCGCACCTTCTCTCCACCTGAAAGGACATTCGCTTTCTTAAGTGCCTCTTCTCCTGAGAACAGCATACGTCCAAGGAAGCTCCGTAGGAACGTTTCTGTTTCATCTTCTGGTGAATACTGACGCAGCCACTCGACAAGGTTCAAATTCGAACCTTCGAAGAATTCCGAGTTATCTTTAGGGAAGTAACTTTGAGAAGTCGTTACCCCCCATTTATAGGTACCTTCATCCGGTTCAACCTCACCCATAAGGATTTGGAAAAGTGTCGTTTTGGCAACTTCATTTGAACCAACAAGGGCCACTTTATCGTCTTTATTAAGGGTAAAGCTGACATTGTCCAATACTTTCTCTCCATCCACCGTCTTTGAAAGGTTTTCAACTGTCAGCAAGTCATTTCCGATTTCACGGTCCGCATTAAATGCAATGTAAGGATACTTTCTGGAAGAAGGTTGGATATCATCCAGCGTGATTTTATCTAGTAGCTTTTTACGTGACGTCGCTTGTTTGGATTTGGAGGCATTGGCACTGAAACGCGCAATGAACTCTTTCAAATCCTTAATCTTTTCTTCTTTTTTCTTATTCTGTTCTGAAGCCATTTTCTGCGCTAATTGACTGGACTCATACCAGAAGTCATAGTTTCCGACATAAACCTGGATTTTTCCAAAGTCAAGGTCTGCGATATGAGTACAGACATTGTTCAAGAAGTGACGGTCGTGGGAAACCACAATGACTGTATTTTCAAAATCAATCAAAAAGTCTTCCAACCATTGGATCGCTTTAATATCGAGGTGGTTGGTCGGCTCATCGAGAAGAAGAACATCCGGATTACCGAACAGCGCTTGTGCAAGAAGAACCTTCACTTTTTCAGACCCTTGCAGTTCACTCATTTTCTTATCATGAAGCTCTTCGCCAATGCCTAACCCTTTCAATAAACGGGCCGCATCAGAATCCGCTTCCCATCCATTCATTTCAGCGAATTCTCCTTCAAGTTCCGCTGCACGCATGCCGTCTTCTTCTGAAAAGTCGCCTTTCATATAGATGGCATCTTTTTCTTTCATCACCTCATATAGACGTGTATGCCCCATAATGACGGTTTCAAGTACTTGATATTCGTCATATTCGAAATGGTTCTGTTTCAAAACGGCCAAACGCTGATCCTTCTTCAAACTTACATCACCCGTTTGAGCCTCGATCTCACCACTCAAAATCTTTAAGAATGTAGATTTCCCTGCACCGTTCGCACCAATCAGCCCATAGCAATTGCCGGGAGTGAATTTTATATTTACGTCTTCAAACAACTTTTGGTCGCCGAACCGAAGACTTACATTATTTACTGTTAACATGTGATAATCCTCCAGTACTCTTGTTTCTATAACATAGAAATTATATCATTCTTGAGCGTTGTATGATAGCCGCCTGAGATATTAAAAATATCCACGCTCACTTCCCCACTCAAGAAACAAATCATAATCTTCATATACCTTTTTTTCATAATGCTCGGCCCATAAACTGAGCTGCTGTCGGAACCTCTTTTTCTCAGTCCCGACCGCTTCCATAATGCTGTCTTCACTATGATAGTCGAGCATTCCTTCGTCAATATCCACATCAGCCCTCGCGTGGATTTTCGCACTCACTTTTGCCATCGTCTTTACCGTCTGTTTGACAGACTTAAGATCACTTAAATGTTTTTCTTTTACATCCTTGGAAAAAGGCGAGCGTTCCCGGACGTAAAAGTCTTTACCGTCCATCGTGAAATATCCGAGAAATGGATCGGAAAGGTGGTGCATCGCCTGCTGGGTGTGAATGACTCTTCTTCCCTGGTGTTTGTGATCGTTCCAAAATGCCTCATCATAAGGAAAGAAGTAAGCAGGTACTGGAGTTCGTGCTTCTTTCGCTTCAAGGATAATATCATCCTCATGGTCTTCGTGACACTCGCCTTCAATGAGAATGTAATATCTTTTCAAACCTGTCGAACCGATTCCCGCTCCTGTCTTTTTGACCACATCTTTGATCCGGTAATAGTCCTTCGACTTCTTTTTCTTTGCGTCCAGAGAATGATAATAGTCCTCCCACGCTTTTTCTAACATTCGTTTTTCGTGTTTAGGAACAGAAGACAGCTTGTCCTTCCCGATATCGAAAGACCGAATGGAATCGTGGTTGATGATGGTCTGCTTTTTCAGTTCGTGTGACAAACTTCTTTGCTCCGCTTTGTTTATCGCCTTTTTAACAGGACCTTTCGCTGACTCTTTCGTAAATTGGACTTTTTCCGGACTTAATTCTCGATCATTGTAGGCTTGCATTTGTTTTAAGTACGTTTTCAAATAACGATGGACCATCTGTTCTTTAGCCTCATCGTCATACGAAAAGGAATGCATCATCAGACGTATACTAACAACCATGCGTAAGACATCGTAAAGATAAGAACCAAGGTATCCTTCATCGAAGTCGTCCACATCAAAGACGATCTGCTTGTTTTCGTTTTGAAAAACACTGAAGTTGTTGAAATGTAAATCTCCCATGATCCATGTCGGTCTGTCCCTCGGTGTATGAAAGGTAAAAGGCAGATCTGTCGTATCATGAAAGAACAGGTAGGCGCTTCCTCTGAAAAAGCTGTAAGGATCGGCTTTCATTTTGTTATATTTCTTCTTTCGCTCTTTCTCCGTTAATGCCATTATATCCCCATCAAATTTGTCTAAAACAGTAGACAGCGAATTCTTTCTTAACATTTGTTTTGTTTCAAGCATCTGCTTTACTTTTTGGTCCATCGTCTCTCCTCCCTTAGATATAAGAAAAAGCGATTGCCTGAGAAGCAATCGCTTTTTTCATTATGACTCTGCTTTATAGTATAAACTATTGTTTTCTACAACTTGAAGCACTTTGTTTTCTTCTTCCATATCACTTCCGCACATTGGACACTTCTTGTTATTATTGGTTCTGAAGTTGTCTCTCATCCAACAGTTGCAATCTTCGGATGTACAAACCCATATCTTCGTATCTTCTTCTTTGATCTCAGCCTGATTTTTCTTTCCGAAAGCCATCGGCGTAGCCCCCCCTTTAGAATGTCATGATATAAAAGAGACTGACCTTCAAAAGCCAGTCTCTTTCTATTTTTTATTATAGTTTCGTGACGTTTGCAGCTTGTGGTCCGCGATTTCCTTCTGTCACTTCAAACTCTACAGCTTGACCTTCCTCTAGAGACTTGAAGCCTTCTTCGTTGATCGCGCTGAAGTGTACAAATACATCGTCTTCACCTTCAACCTCGATAAAACCAAAACCTTTTTCCGCGTTAAACCACTTCACTGTACCTGTTTTCATAGGGATGGATCCTCCAATGTTTCAAAAATTAATATGCGTTTTGCAATAAAGAAAAAATCACATATTATAAAAAGTACCAATAAGATTGATCACTCTTTATAATAGGTGATTGGAAGTGCGAACTTCTGAATATTGGTAAATTTTATCCTTTTATACACTATACTATGACTCACCGGTGAAGTCAAGCAGAGTGCGCTATTAACGTTACACGACTAGTATATACAGTGTGAAGGCGAATTATTCCATTAAATTATGATCTTTCTATGATGGCACAAGCGATTCGTTTTCCTGCATTTCCGCTTGGCTGGGACTCGTAGTCATCAGGCCCTTCATGGATAATCACCGATTTCCCGATAATGTCACCCACGTTAAAGCGGTCCGTGAAAAATATCATTCTTGCTCTTCCTTGATTGGAAAACAATACAGGGAAGTCTCCCGCATGATTCCCGTGCGGCTGCTCGTCTGGATTCCAGTGTCCCCCGGCAGAGGCGAAGGGATCTTTGCCGTCCCCGATTTCGCAAACTCCTTTTTCATGGATGTGAAACCCATGAGGTCCGACCTGCTTTCCGTTTTTTGGCTTTTTAAAATCAGGCAGCCCTTCCACCTGAACAAAGACTTCGACTCCGTAAGGCATTTGGTAAAATTGCATGGTCCCTTTCATGTTGGGAGCAAGTGGACTACTTAAAAATTTTGCCTGTGCCGTTTCAGAAGCATACGTTTGTCTATACGGACCGTTTTGGATATACAATAAACAACACCCTCCTTTCTGTCTATTCTTATGACCTCCGCTTCGCCCTTAGACCAATGGAGTCAGTGCATAGCAAATCCCCCTTTTCCGAGGAGGAGGAAGAAATCCTTAGAAGAGGGGGATGCTGATGTATTACCTTATGTGTTGGTTCAGTGAATTAGAACTTCGGAATTTGAGAAAGGATGTGTTCAAGGTCCTGGGTGTTTTCTGGTCGCTCAAGGTGAGACTGAAGCTGGGTAAAATGATCCGATACATCTTCTTTCCATATATTCATACATTCCATGTATCTTCTCCGCCATAACTCTGTATAATGATCGACAACTAATGATTCGAGTGTTTCCAATTGAGCTTTCAATTCTCTGGAAATGATGGCTGACATGGAATCCTTCATCTCTTCTTTCTCATTTCTTTCAAAAAACGCTTTAGGGTTTCTGAACAATTTTCGCAGGCTTGCTTTTTCTTTTTCCTCCATATCAACATGTCCACTGAGGATTGGAAGAGGAAATGTTCCTTCTTCGATCATTGACAGTTGAAGGGTCGGACGGATTTTATATAGATCACTTTCGATCCGTTCTTTCGTCTGATTCACTAACTGGTCCATGAAGCGCTCCATACGGACACAGACTGCTTTGACTTCCTGAAGCATTTCAAAACTCAATTCATCGAGGAGCTGCATCTGAGCAGCCTTCAATGACTCTTTGGCATCTCCATGGTTTTGAATGGTCGCTGGATTGAAATGTCGCTTGAACAAATCATTGAAATTCAACATCATTCGTTCATGTACGTAGTGAATCTGTTTACCTGCTTTGTTATGGATGGCATCTTCCGCTCCCTGGTCGAAGCTCTTCTCAAGGGTTCCGGAAATGTGATGTTGTTCTTCTTTACTCTTCTCTATTTCTTCAAGGCGTTCTTGTTCACTTAGCTGACTTGCAGCGATGAAGTTCTCGACGACTTGCCTTATACTTTTAATATCCTCATCAATCGCATGAATCATCATCTGTGCGAGATCTTCATGAAGGAAGGAGTGAAAACTTTCTTCAAACGCTTGAATGCCTGAATCCATTTCCTTGCCTTCCATCTTTTCTTCCAGTGCTTGCAAACTCGAAATAGAGAAAAGTTTCGGATGACGAATTTGGAATTCATTCAATTGCGCTCTCACATAAGATTCCACCTGTTTCCGTTCCTCGTCAGATGAGGCTAAATCGGCTGCATTAATGAGGAAGAACATTTTATCAAGAGTAAAGCTGTCCTTCACACGGCCTAGTTGTTTAAGGAACGTCTCATCAGCATGTGAGAATGGGTGGTTATAATAGGTGACAAATAAAACAGCATCAGAATCCTTGATGTATTCAAAGCTCACATCTGTATGACGCGCGTTGACGGAATCCGCTCCAGGTGTATCAACGAGAGTAACTCCCGCTTCCGTCCACGGACAGTCATAGAAAAGTTCCATAGACTCGATAAAGCAGGATTTTTCTTCCTTAGAAACATACGTAGAAAAATCATCCCATAAAACATCGATACGTTTCCCTAGATTCGGTTTCATACTCGGATAACCGTCTATGAAGGCACGTAAAAAAGAATGTTTCTTATGATCAAGCGCCTGCCAGTCTTTTTCTTTCAAGTTTTTAGTTTTCGTGTGTACATCTTGAAGTGTATGAGCCCTGAGGTCAAGGTCCTCCAGAATAGGAGATAAATCTTCAAGCATCTCCGCTTCCATCTTCACATAAGCATCAATCGAGCGGTCCGGTTTCTCCTCATTGGATGGAGATATTTTATTGATCGTCGCCGTGGTCGGATTGGGTGAAACAGGCAGGACCAGGTCTCCAAGCAAAGCATTCGCAAAACTGGATTTCCCCGCACTGAATGCTCCAAATAGGGCGATGGTATAATGTCTGTCATCCAGACGGTTCCGTTTTTTCTCTAATTGAGCATAGAGTCGCTTTGTACCTTCTAGTGAATGGATGTTTTTCAGTGTTTCATCCGCCCTGTGGAGCGCCTGTTCGATGGAAGATCCACTCTTTTTAGAAGGCGTAGGACGAGGATCAATCTCCTCTTCTTCAACGATCGAATGTTCAGCAGGAATTTCATCCGCACTCCTCCGGATCACCTTCTCTTTCCGCTTCTTCCATGCATCCCTGATCCATAACGTATTTTCTTCCGTGCTTTCTTCTTTCAGGTATTCTTCTAGGTTGTAACGGTATTCTTTGATTCTTTCATTTAAAACTTCTAGTTGTTTATCCATTTCTTGCTTTTTATCAGCCGCTTCAAAAACTTCTTTATGCTGTTCGACCATTTCTTGTTGATTGGCTGCAATTGCTTCGAGGAATAAACGCTTCCATTCTTGTATGAAACGCCGCGCTTCCTTTTGGATATCTTTGGATACATCATCGGTGTAGCGTAAAACATAAGAACCTGTGACAGACGCTCCTCGTTCGACAAGCGCATATAACCGCTCTCTCGGATAATGGAAGGTCTCCTTTTGCACGTGTTCAAGAAGCTTCTGGTCACTGACAGAATAGTGTTCCATCAACTGAAGCATTCGTTCACGAAGCGGCCAGTACAGGTTTTTCTCCACAGACTCTGTGAGCTTCGTGTAAAACGCCTGTTCTCTTGCCAACCGTTCTTCTTCTGTTTTCTTTTGTGTAAAAAGAATTCCCACTTTAAAGTCCGGCTGTACGGACTCTAAATAAGCCTCTGCATATTCACGAAGAGCGCTCGGCATAAGGTAGGCGTTCGAAATGAATTGACTGACTCTCTCCTGAAAATCTGCTTCTGCTTTTTCATGGAGAGCTTGTTGGTTTTCTAGTTCTTTGGAATGGAAAGGACTTTCTTCGATTATTTCCTCCCACTTTTCCTTTTCTTCTCGAAGTTGTGCCATCTCATCTTCGAGAAGATCCGAATAATGCATCACCGCTTCATCGGCAATCCATCCCACTTGTGTTTCCGCTTGTCTCTCAAGTTGGGGTTTCGAAAGGAGAATACGGAAGTCTTCCTTCAACGCTTGAATCTCATTGAAAGGAAGGGAATAATCTCTCAAGGATGTGAAGTAGATTTCTTCAGGGGTGATGCCCCACTTTTCAAAGGCGTTCGTTACCGTTTTTTGATAGCTTTCAATAGAAAGCTCTCTTTCTACATGTTTATCCACCTGGTTGATGACCACTGAAAAAGGTGTCTTACGCCGCTGCATTTCCAATAGAAACATAAGATTCACTTCAGACTGGACATGGTTATAATCCATGACATAATACATGTAATCCATCAAATGAAGAGATGATTCGGTAATCAATCGGTCGGCGTCATTCGTTGAATCCACCCCGGGTGTATCGACGATCGATACATGAGGAGGCAAAGACTGCCCTGGTTGTGAGATTTCAAGTCCTGTAATTTTCTCCCCATCTTTACAGAGCGCTTTAATCGTTTCCAGATCGATATCCGCATCATACCGGACGACCGTTCCATCCTGGAAATGAACAAGCGTATAGGGATCGCCTGTCTTCAACCGGACAATGTTCGCACTAGTGGGGATGGGGCTTGAAGGGAGAAGGTCATTATCTAATAACGTATTAATCAATGTCGACTTACCAGCTGAAAAGTGACCAGCAAAGCCAATCATCATTTCTTCATGAATCAACTTTTCATATAAATCCAATACCTTCTCTTGTTGTTCTTCATCTCCTTGATCTTTTAAAAAAGCGTATAAATTCTGAATTTTATCGATGCTTATATCCGTCAAATGGCTCATGTCTCGTCTCCTTTACCGTACAATGTCCTCCCTCATTCTACTCTTAAGAGCTATGTTTCCTCAAGAGGGAGATACTCAAAACGATGGGTCATCCATATAGGGAATCGCTGCATCCGTGTTCAATTCCCCATAAACTCTATTTGGAAGAGCTGTTCTTCCATTCAGCCAACCCCGTAATGAAATCACGGATGGTACTGTATCTCCACCGAGTCCGAAATGAAGAGTTAATGATTCAGGACTGTAACAAGCTGTATGAATCGTACCGGTCCATTGTTTATACCCATGAGAAAAGATCGGACCGTATGAGTCATTCAATAAATGAAAAGCCTCTAATTCATCAAGGGTATAAGCTTGACGACTTTTCAGATCATCCAGTCTTTCCTGTGAATTGGACAGATGCCTGCGGTTTTCCCGGGCAATTTCTGTGAAGTGATTGGTACAAGCCACCCCCTCTTTCACGATGACCCCGCGAGGAGAGCCCTCAATAATTTTTGATGTGCCTTCTGCATCGAACACGACATAGTTAAACGAATGTCTATGAGGGAGTTTCTTCAATAAGAGAACCGCTTCGCTGGTTGTTTTGCATGTTTCTAAGACCATCCTAGTCAGCAGACAACAAATAAACCCGTCTTCCGGGTGAATTCTGTTTACGAAATTATATCCAATACAAAGTCCGTGTTCGTTCATCCCGTCTGTGCGTCCTATGATGCGTTGGGATGGGCCAATGCTCGCATAGCCATCTTTGGGCTGAAACAAAACTAAACGACCCTCATACGTTTTGGGATGGTAATCGTAATTTCTGGCAAAGTACCCGTTTCCCGTTAAAATGGAACAGCCTGAACCTTCCCAATCCTGCTGATACCCACTGTATTCATGAATGACTTCATCAAGCGGCCATTGTAATCCTTCAGCAAGACCCCTAAGCTCATCGAAGAGGCCTTTGCAGTAAAGGTCCATTTGTTCTTTAACAACTTGAATGTCCACATCATATCGAAGCCTCGAGCGTTTCCGTCTTTGTTCATGATGTTTATATAACAGCGTACGTTTTAATTGTTCTCCTTGTTCGTACCCAAAGTCATCATAACGACCGCGAAACGCGATCAACTGGGAATAAAAAGGTTTCATTTTCCCGCCCATTCCTCATGTAACTGAGGATGATGAAGGATATGGTTGTGATCTGTTTCTTGAATGATGTGGACCTCAACATTCCAGTGTTCTTTCACGTAACGTTTGAACTCGTCATGTAATAGAACTTCATCCTTACTCCCAACATAAATGGATACTCTATCTTTTATATCACTCAGCAATTCTGGAGGAATTTTTTCGAGAAACCTCGAGGCAAGGAGCCGGAAACTCAAGGTTAGTTTTTCACTTTTGTTGAATTCGTCCGGAATCTCCGCAACTGTCCTGTCATTGAATCGATGGATATTCATCTTATACAAAGTCATGAGAAGCATGACTTTTTTGTCGAATACTGTATAATCCACATCAGTTCGATCAGTGGACTGTTCTGTCGCATCCTGATGGTACACCGGTAAAGCAGGATGAAAGAAGGGAGCAATAAACAAGTATTCGCTGGCAGCCCTCTTGTTTTTTTGAATTAATCTCAATAGGTTGGCACATCCCATGGAGTGTCCGGCCAAGGTAACTTTTTCATATCCTTTCTTTTCAATGAAATGGATGAAATCGAATAAATCATCATCATACTGCCCTATATAATCAATGTCCCCTCTCTTGGGACTCTTGTCGTAGCCTCTCAACACAGGGAAATAAATATCAGTGTCGCGTAAACATTCATCAGCAAACGCTTCATGATGATGAAACTCGGCGGTAATTCCGTGTACGATAATAATCGCTTCCTTGAAGGAGGCTCTTTTCTTAAGAACCGCATATTGCAAACGAGTAAAATCCCTGGCTATATAACTCGACCATTTGGTCTCTGTCATTCTTTCCATCCCTTTCTTTGCAGGTACGCTCTGAATTCAGGCACTTTCCATTCTTCCAAAAATTTATATTCGATGGATTTCATATAATTTTCTGACAGGTATTTCGATCCTCCACGATGAATTTCTTCAGCATAATGAAAAGGAGGTGCGATTTCAGCACGCTTTTCAATGACCGTAAACGAAAGGGCCTGGAAGGTGATTCCGTCGTCTCCTTCCACATGGACAATCGTTGGTCTGTAGACTTTCGTTTCTACCCCTTCCCTTTGATATAAATACTCACGTGCCTCTTTTCCGACTTCATAGACAACGCCTTCCACGTGAGCCCTGGGATCTTCGATAATGTCGGCTCTCGAACCGTCTTCAAAATGAGTGGAAAAAGCGAGCCTGTAATCGCTGAGCTTTCCTTTCCCTTTAATTGTAGTAAATAAATGGTCAACTCCATGGTCGCATAATCTGGAATTGTCCATACATGACCCATAAGCAAAATAGTAGAGATGGTCGCTTTGAATGTACCGATGGACTTTCCAATCGTGATTGTGGACCACTTCCCCCTGTGCTTCACGCGGCCAATAATAAACAAACGCTTCCTTTACTCCATCCGGGGTGGAAACTTCGCACGTCTCTCGCACGAAATAAGGGTCCTCCGTTTCTTTGGAATAGCCTTCTAATTCATCCAATTCCTCTAGTAAAGACGATGGAATATCGTACAATTCTCCATAGGTGATTTCCTGTGCATCTTTTAGAAAAAGGGGATAATAAGAGTGACCCGTATATAACGTTCCTTTCACAAAAGCCTGTTCAGAAAGCAACGTCGCTTCTTTCATATAATAATGATTTTCCTGATTCTTGCAAAGTGAACCGTAAACAAAAACCTTCATTTCAATGTTCCTCCTACTGTAAATCTTTAGCTGATAAGAAACTCTTTGTTGATTTTGCATGAGTCACTGCATTTAGGACCGCTCCTTCAACAGCTCTTACAGCCACGACTCCCAGGCTGTTGTAGTCACATGTTACTTTTCCTGCTCCCGCAAAAAACATCGTATCTCCATCAACGAACGTATGGGAAGGACGGATAGTGCGGGAGAGCCCGTTATGCGACATGTCCGCAAGTTTATTTGCTGCTGGTTTATCTACCTTCGCATTCGTAACAACGGCCCCGATGGTCGTATTCCCACGAAAGCGATTGGTCTGCCCCTCCATAATTTGACTCATCATGACTTCTTCACTATTTAAAAACTTTCCATCTTTCTGCAAACCGGCGATGATTTGGCCAGTTTCAGGGTTGATGACGTCACCAAAACAATTAACGGCGATGACAGCTCCCACTTTCACGTCTCCGATTTGAATGGCATAGTGCCCCAATCCGCCTTTCATACTAAAAGAAGGCCCTTTTCCTTTTCCAACAGTTGCCCCTGCACCAGCACCATAATTCCCTTGTTTCAAATGGGAATTCTCAAAGGCGGATGCTGCAGCTTTAAACCCCATTTTAGCATCCGGGCGCATCCCTTGGTCACCTTCTCTTAAATCAAATAAAATGGCACCTGGGACGACGGGTACTCGAGTGACCCCTACATCAAAACCGATTCCTGCCTTTTCCAAATATTTCATCACTCCTGCTCCAACATCCAGGCCAAAGGCACTGCCTCCAGACAAAAATAGGCCGTGAACCTGCTGAACAAGATTTTCGGATTTCAACGCATCGGTCTCCCTAGTACCAGGTGCCCCGCCCCGGACATCCACACCTGCCGTGGCGCCATCTTGACTCAGGATGACAGTACACCCTGTGTGATGATCTTCACTTTCTTTTTGACCAAAAACAAATCCCTCAATTTCCGTGATATCGATCTCTTTCATATAAATCCACTCCTTCTAAAGGTTTGCCGAATTCTATTTATGGGGAAACAAGAGGATAGATGAGGAGGTGGAAGAATGGAGAACAATCAAATAACTGTTCACGGCCGCGTTCAAGGAGTCGGTTTCCGTGCTGCTACCAAACAGATCGCTGAACAGATCGGTGTTTCAGGATGGGTGAAAAACCAGCCAGATGGTACCGTTCTTATTGAAGCGGAAGGAGAACATGGAAAGTTACAGGAGTTAATAAAAAAAATCGATGAGGGCCCTACGCCATTCAGTAAAGTGGAAGCTCTCGACGTTAAAAATAATGATCAGATCAATGACTATAAAAAATTTAAAGTCGTACAATGAAGATGACCGCACCCCTGCGGTCATCTTTTTTTCCATTTACTTTTGATGCATGGGACGAACGATGACTTCATTCACATTCACGTATGACGGCTGAGTCACGGCATAGGCGACTGCACGGGCAATGTCATCCGCTTCCAATGGATTCATACTACGGTTTTTGAACATTTCAATAACATCTTCGTCCGTAATGTGGTCAGTCAGCTCTGTATCCACCGCCCCAGGTGAAACGTTCGTCACCCGGACTCCCGATTTAGAAAGTTCTTTTTCCATTCCCATCGAAAGAGCTTTCACAGCATATTTTGTCGCGCTGTAAACGGTACTGGATGGAAAAACTTCATGACCCGCAACAGAAGAAACATTGACGATATGACCGGACTCCTGTTCAATCATCGTAGGCAAGCTTGCGTGGATGCCGTATAAAACCCCTTTTATATTAACATCAACCATCTGTTCCCATTCATCCACATGGTCATTCTTTAAGAAGGAGAGCAGCATGACTCCTGCATTATTAATGAAAAGGTCCACCGTATTAAACGCTGATTTCGTTTCGGAAACGAGCTTCTCTACATCTTCTCGTTTCGTCACATCTGTTTCTATAACTTTTGCTTCGACATTGTATTGTTCAGTAATTTCCTCTGCCAGTTCATTCAATTTTTCTGCTCTTCTAGCTGCTAATACGACATTCGCACCCTCATTTGCTAAATGATGGGCAATCGCTTTGCCGATTCCGCTGCTTGCACCTGTTATAATCGCTGTCTGGTTTTTTAGATTTGTCATGAATTATGTCCTCCCTTGTGATCATTCCTTTTCTATCTACCCTGCATAAAGAAAAATTATTCACCCAAGAACCAACTGGCTCCAAATACGGCAAACGAACCCCGGTTAACTCGAAGCTGAGTCTTCCACAGGCAGGAGCTTCAGTGAAAGAAGGAAAGTAAAGGGTGGTATGAAAAAGACCGCCTCTTTGGGAAAGAGACGGTCTGGTTATGATACTTATTGTTCTTCAAAGAACTTACGGTTAATCTCGATGTATGGAGTTTCTTCTTCTGGTACCTCGTCCTCGATATAAATCGCTTCAACTGGACACACCGCTTCACACGCACCACAATCTATGCAAATCGCAGGGTCGATATAGAACATATCTTTCCCTTCTTCGATACAATCAACTGGGCACACATCCACGCATTCTCCAGCTTTTTCATCTTTACAAGGGGATGTGATTACAAAGGCCATATCTATTTCTCCTCCTTTAATAGAATTTCGTGTGCTTATAAAATACTATTCACCCTTATTGGCTAAGATAAACACCACAATATACTATAACGATTTTGATAAAAAATCGCAATTCCTGTAGTCGTTCGACCATTTTTGCATCGAACTGAAAAAAAGGGAAAGAATGAAGTCAGTCTTCCCAAATACGTTCGACAGTATATTCTCCGCCTTGTTTTTGCACAAGAAAAACATCTGGACGGGAGAGACGCTTCCATTCATAAAAACCGATTTCACGGTTATATTTTTGCAGTAATAAGGCGAGCAAGTTCCCATGAGTAACAAGGAGAACGTTCCCACAATCTTCATTTTCAAGTTCGTCAATCAGAGAAAGGACACGTTTTTTCGCTTCTGTAGAGGATTCTCCTCCCGTTAATTTCAGCTCAGGATCGACGAATGTATCATGAAGGACTTCTTCCCAGTCATCCAGTGGTTCACGGCTGAGGACACGCTCCTCTAAGCGGTCATCCATTTCGATGGTTACATTATTTTTTCTGGCAAAAGGCTTGATTGTTTCAATCGCCCGCAAATACGGACTAGATAGTATGCGATCGATGCTGTGCCCATAATTCTCTAAAAAAGTCGCGAGCATTTGGGCCTGCCTGATGCCCGTCTTTGTCAGCGGGGAATCTTCATGTTGACCTTCTGTTTCACTGTGACGCACTAAAAATAATTTCTCCATTGCTACCCATCCTCCCCTTTCCATCACTTATGTCCATTATGGCTGATGGAACGAGTGTTGACAAGGAAAGTTGTAGAAGACATCACTTCCGATAGACACACTTTCCTCTATGCCACGTTTCCAGTACTTTTATATCCTTCAACTTTTCAGGTTCTATTTCCTCGGGATGCTTATCTAGGATTAAAAAATCAGCTTGATAACCAGGTTCTATTTTACCCTTTTCTTCTTCTTTATATTCGAGCTCTGCTGGTGTTTGTGTAAACCCTAGGAAGGAATCCTTTAGGCTCAACCTTTCTTGCGGCATCCAACCGCCTTCAGGGTTTCCGTTAAGGTCTGTCCGATTGACAGCCGTAAATATGGTCGTGAAAGGATTCAGTGCACCGATGGGAAGGTCAGAGCTCAACGTTAATGGAATATGCTCTTTCAAAAGGCTTTGATACGCATCACAGTAAGGCAGAAGGCTTTCCGGTGTCCATTTTCCTTTTTCACTCCATTCATCCAGAAGGAAAGAAGGTTGTGTTTCAATGTAAGGTTTCAACTCTCTCAACCTGGCAATCAGATCGGGAGCAAGCGTCTGGGCATGGATGATCCGGTGTCGTAAACGTTTCGTAGCCCCCTTGGATTTCTCAAGCGCTGTGATCGCCTGTTCTACAGCTCGATCGCCGATCGCATGCATAGCAACCTGCATATTATTGTCGCTTGCATATTTGACCATCTCATCGAGCTGTTCTTGTGTATAAATCAAACGGCCGTCTGCACTTGGCTCAACAGGATAAGGGTTCCTCATGGCCGCCGTATAAAGCCGTTGGGTACCGTCTAAGAAGATTTTGAAAGAACCTACCGTTACTTGAGGTGTCCCTTGTCCTGTGCGAATATCATTTTCTTCAATATACTTTTTCATGTCATTGATATTGAATACATAATGGTGAAGCTGAGCATCGATAGGTAATGCTTCTTCTTGTTCAAGCTCTGTGTAAGCCTGCCACAACCGTTCATAAGATCCGATAAAATTAATATCATCTGTGTGAACAGATGTGATGCCATGTTCGCTAAGATGAGGCAGCGCTTTTTTTAAGGCTTCTTTTGCATCTTCAGCAGAACGTCCCCAAAAATGGTGTTTGATGTAATGAACCGCCGTATCTTTGAAGCGGCCATTCCAGTGACCATGTTCATCTTTTTCTTTGAATTCATCTGGCTCTTTCTTAAAGTCCTCTTCTTTTTTCAACAATTCCATTGCTTGTTCACTGATGACACATTCATGCCCATCCTGATGCATGAAGTACATATATGCATTCACTTGAATTTCATTTAAATCTTTTGCTGTTAAAAGGTGATCGATATCATCAAAGTTTCCATCATTGAATCCTTTTCCAAAGATCCAATCGTACTGTTGAAGTTCATCATAATGGTTCTCGACAACAGCTTTCATTTCTTCCCAGCTCGTTACTTGGGTAAGGTCTAATTCTTTTTTTAACAGCCCGTAACGGAGCAGGTGCATATGACTATCACTGAAGGAAGGAGAAAGGGTCCGTCCTCTCCCATCTACAACATCTCCCTCTCCATTGTAAGGGGAGTCATAAATAGCCACGATCTTTTCCCCTTCCACTTTAATCGCATAAGTGCGGTCACTCTCACAAGTTTGATAAGGCTGGTAGATCCTAATATTATCCAAAATCATGGCATACGCTTCCTTTCAAGAACTTTTTAATTACCATTACCCCACTTAATCTTTTGTATAAACATGAGAACAAATCCCTCTATAGTAAAGATTTTATTTTTCGAGAGGGATTTGATAAGGAGATTTTCAGCCATACAAAAAAGGCAGGGATCAAGTCCCTGGCTTAACAGTCAATTATACCTCTTTGAAGTACTCCTTATAAAAACCGCCCATGCGGCCGGAATTATCAATGACAAAGTAAAACTCTTCACTTTCGTTTTTTACATCATACACTTTGCCTAGAGTAAGTACATTGTTCACGACGAATTTTTTTGCATCGTTATGAACACATTCGATTTGTTTGATGGTTTCATTGTTTTCCCAATTTTTGTGAATCATAGGACATCCTCCTTGGTTTCTGTGTACCTATCATACAATGAACAAAGGGATGACTCAATATTATAGACGATTAAAATTGGCCTTTATACCAATTTGCCGCTGTTTTCACTTCATTTTCTGTCAATTGATGTCCCATACGCTCCCAATGGACGGTGACATCCGCTCCAGCCTCAGTTAATAGCTCCTCTAAATCTTTTGTTTCTTGAGCTGGACAGATCGGGTCATTTTCACCCGCACCGATAAATACGGGAAGACCTGATTGTTTAGGGAGTTCAATACCTCTCCGCGGCACCATCGGATGGAACAGCAAAGCTCCCCGCAAGCTTTCTTTATAATGAAAAAGAAGGCTTCCTGCGATATTCGCTCCATTGGAATATCCGGCAGCGATAATATGGTTGCGATCGAACCCGTACTCTTTACTGGCCTCATCAAGGAAAGCGTTCAGTTCATCCGTTCTTGCAATCAAATCCTCCTCATCGAAGACTCCTTCTCTTAGACGTTTGAAAAACCGCGGCATTCCATTTTCCGATACATTCCCTCTTACAGATAGAACAGATGCATCCGGGTCAATCATCTTTGCTATAGGCAGCAAATCTTGTTCTGTTCCCCCTGTACCATGAAGAAGCAACAAGGTCCGTTCTGAATTACCTTTTTGGAAAATATGTTTCATATTCATTGTGCTTCATCCCTTTCATTCTAATTTACATAATATTTTTATGGAAAACTAATCTCAACCTACCTTCATTTTATCTTTAATTCGAGATAATGTCAAAAAATCATATTCTTAGTTTTTTGAACAACCAGGGGAGCAGGAGTACGATCATCAATAAACGAATCGTCTGCAAAGAGCTCACTATGGCAGGTTCACCACCCGTTTGCTCTGCAGTGATGGCCATTTCTACAAGGCCGCCAGGTGCCAAGGCCAAAACTGCTGTCTTTATGTCCATGGTTGTCCACCAGCTTAATACAAAGGCCATCGCAATTCCCACTCCAATCATGGAAACAGCCAAAACTAAGAAAGCAATGCAGGTCTTTCCAGCTGAAATGATCTCTCTTAAAGAAACCGTATGTCCTAAGTACGTGCCTAAGAAAAATTGAGCAAGAGTAAAAATTATGCCAGGTAAGGGATAGAAAGGGACACCTGCTGTCTTTAATGAACCTATAATAAGCATGGGTATGATGACGAGCGAAGCAGGGATCCAGTCTCTCACCTTCCAGGCTATGAAGGCAGCTACGAAATATAAAGGAATGGTATAATAAGAGCCTTTATTCACCCCTTCCGTGACACCAGCAACGACAGCTGTTGAAACATCGAAATTTCCATGAGTGACGTAAAAAGGAATGATAAAAAGAACACTGATCAAACGTAACGTATGAAAAATCGTCACAAGCGCGCTATTTCCTTTCATAGATTCACTAACGGCAATCATGGCAGACAGCCCACCTGGAGAACTTCCTACAAGCGCGGTCGTTTTGTCTACAGTCCCAAACTTGGCTATGTACAAACCGGCTACTAAGCTGAGTGCAATCATCGCTGATGTAAGAATGGTATAAGGGAAGAGATAAGGACCGATAGAACGAAACGTTTCCGCACTGAATGTAAGACCAATCTGGATTCCTAGTAAAACAAAGGCAATGTTTTTTGCTGCCGGTACAGTTTCCGATTCCAATGCCGTGAAGTATTTAGCGAGTACAACGAACACGACCGGTCCCAATATCCATGGGATCGGGATGTTCAAAAAATCGAACAAAAGACCGCCTGGCAATGCGATCAAATAAGTTTTCATTTTGTTCGAAGGTTTCATGGAGCCACCGCTCCTTTCAGAAATCTAAAAAGATTAACGAAGAATGAGAGGAATATAAGAAACCGCTCCCCATTCGGGAAGCGGTTAACCTATTCGTTTTTAACACCATATTCGATCATTCTAAAAAGTTGATCCGTCATTTCTTTCACTCCATATTTATGCCTGGTAGGAAATAATATGGAATGGAAAATGAGATCAGCAACCATCTCGCTTTCTATCTTATCTTTCCATATGCCTGATTTTTTCGCATCATCGATCCAATCCAACATTTGATTATACGTTCCCATTAGATCTTCATGGATTTTTGTGCGATAGAATAAGGCTAAGGTCTGATCACTGTTTTGCAGTTCCCGGATCATCTGATCAATATGATGGGTTTCTGCATGGTCAAGAAAAATGTATAGAAGACTGTAAAGCTTTTTATTTGGCGCTTCCTCTTCCGGTATCGCTTCGATTTGTTTGGTCATCTCTTCCATCATGTTTCTCATGTAAGAGAGAATGAGGTCTTCTTTATTTTTAAAATATTCATAGAGGGTACTTCTGCTCACCTGAAGCTCCGTCGAAAGTTTTTTAAAATGAACCCCGTGGATCCCTTCTTTCCTGAGCAAAGCACCTGTCTCTTTTAAAATCTCTTCTTTTGTAAGAATTCGTTTTCTTCCCAATTCGGTACCTCCTCAAGCTTCCTTCATTATATCATCATCAAAGGAAAGAGGGGTATCCGGAGAAACTCATTGAAAAAGGTACGTCAAATATCCATATCCTCTTTCTTCCATCTCTTCTTTAGGGATGAATTTCAATGCAGCAGAATTGATGCAATAACGCAATCCTCCCCGATCTTTAGGTCCATCTTCGAATACGTGGCCGAGATGGGAGTCCGCCCGGTCACTTCGGATTTCCGTACGGAACATTCCGTGAGACCTATCAACTTCTTCTTTCACCTGCTGCTTTTCAATAGGTTTCGTAAAGCTTGGCCAACCACAGCCTGCATCATACTTATCCTTGGAACTGAACAATGGCTCGCCCGAAACAATATCCACATAGATACCGTCTTCTTCATGGTCATGAAACTCATTTTGAAAAGGCCGCTCAGTTGCATTTTCCTGTGTGACTTTATACTGGATGTCAGTTAAGCGTTGCTTTAGTTCATCCGGATCTTTTTCATAACTCCAACGATCTTTAATGAAATCAGCTCGCCCGGATCCTTTCTTATACCGTTTGTAATGAAAACGATTCTTTTTATAATAATCCTGATGCTTGTCTTCTGCAGTATAAAACGTTTCAGCCGGCAAAATTTCCGTTACAATCGGGTCTTTGAATTTTCCAGATGATGCAAGCTCTTTTTTACTCTTTTCAGCCACTTGCCTTTGGTTCTCACTGTGATAGTAGATGGCTGTCGTATAGGAGTGGCCTCGATCGGCGAATTGACCTCCGGCATCGGTGGGGTCGATTTGCTGCCAGAAAAGCTCAACCAGCCGTTCATAAGGAAAAATGGCCGGATCGAAAGTGATCTGTACCGCTTCCCTGTGACCCGTCGTTTCCGTGACCACCTGCATGTACGTCGGGTTTTCTGTATGTCCCCCTGTATAGCCTGATACAATGGATTCGATTCCAGGACGTTCATCGAAAGGTTCGACCATACACCAGAAGCATCCCCCGGCAAATGTCGCTTTTTCTAATTGTGTACTCAATATATAACCTCCTAAGGCATAGGTGCTCATTTCTATAATTAGATATGTTCTTATTCTTGCTAACTCTACAAAAAAAATCAAGCTACACGCACAGCCTAAATGTATAATTTAGGCTGTGATGCACCTTGAGATCGTTTTTTCTCTTTTTTATCGAGAACACTTGTTGATTCCCATTCCTGAGAAACAGACGGTTTCTTACTGCTTTCGTCCAATGGTACAAGACTCTCATCATCATCGTCTGGCTCATTCATGATTTTCATCATATTGATCATGGCAGGAATGTTTTTCAGCATCGGTCCGTATTGCTGCATCATTGGTGCTGCCGATTGCATGGCTTTCAGGGCAGTCTGCATATGACCAAGCCATCCAGCTCCTCCTGTTTTTGCAGCTGTCCCTGCAGCACCAAGAGCCTGCGCACCAAAACCAGTACCTCCACCTCCACCGAGAACTCCTGGGAATCCGGCGCCGAAACCTGTATTTCCTAAAAAGCCTGGAGCTCCAAAACCGCCAAAACCCCGGCTGCCCGCATTTAGATACGGGGCCATCGAGCGCATCATTTGCGGTGCAGCTTGCTGAAACCCTGGGAACTGGCCCATAGGAGGGAAAGGCGGTTGACCTGTCGGAAACATAAAAACCCCTCCGAAACGTTAGAATACTCTAGCATATGCCTTTTTTATGAACTGGTTTGGGCTCCTGTCTCTATGTTAGCTGGTGGTAACGACCAATCCACAGGATCCATCCCGTTGTTGCATAAAAAAGTATTCGCCTGAGAAAATGGCCGACTACCGAAAAAGCCTCTATGTGCGGCAAATGGACTGGGATGAGACGAAGTCAGCACCAGATGTTTTTCACGATTAATGAAAGAGCCTTTCTTTTGTGCATGTTTCCCCCACAAGAAGAATACAACCGGCATCTTTCTTTCATTCAATGTTTGAATGACTGCATCTGTGAATGTTTCCCATCCTAACCCTCTGTGAGAATTTGCATCCCCTTCCCTCACTGTTAATACATCGTTTAAAAGAAGCACCCCTTGTTCTGCCCAAGAATGGAGGGAGCCATGATCTGGTGGTTGAACACCCAGATCCTCCTTCAGTTCTTTGTAAATATTACGAAGGGATGGTGGGATACGGCTGCCGGGTCGGACTGAAAAACTAAGCCCATGAGCCTGGTTCTTTCCATGATAAGGATCTTGACCAAGAATCACTACCTTTGTTGACGAATAAGGTGTGTATCGTAGGGCTGCGAAAACATCATCATAGGCAGGATGGATGGAGTGGGTTTTATATTCCGTCTCTATAATACTCTGCAATTTTTTAAAATAATCTTTTGTAAACTCTTCGTTCAGGCGATCTGCCCAATCAGTGGCTAGTTGGATCATCTGAACACCTCCTTCATGAGCATTTCCCGCTGGAAAGTTCAGATATTTCCCGGGCAAGCGCAGAATATGACACGTATCTTTGTTTATTTGTTTATCATGAACAGAGAATTTGGGGACTACTGTTGAACATTGGCGCTTTTCAGACAAGACAATTCGGAGGGTAGGAAATATTCCTACCTTTATTGAAAGACAAATTCAACTTTCGATCCTTCCGGGCCGGCATCAATCTGCAATTTCGCAGGGATTTCCTCTTTCAATTGCTGCACGTGAGAAATAATACCGAGCATCCGATTGCCGTCCTGCAGACTTCTCAGGCAGCCAATCGCTTGTTCTAACGAAAGGTCATCCAGTGTCCCGAAACCTTCATCGATGAACAGTGTGTCCAACTGCACACCACCGGCGTGAGCCTGGACGACATCAGCCATTCCAAGAGCTAAACTTAAGGATGTTTTGAATCCTTCCCCGCCAGATAATGTCCTTACTGAACGCTGCTGCCCTGTATGATGATCGATCACCTCAAGATCAAGTCCACTTTGAGCCCCGCGCTTAGCGATAGAATCGCTCCGGATGAGTTGGTAACGGTGATCCGTCATCTGATCGAGGCGCAAATTGGCCTGTATGAGGATTTCATCCAAATAAGAAGCCAGCACATACCTCTCCAATGATAGGCGCAAATGATTGTCCCCGTTAGCAATCTGAGCTAACTCAGCGATATCATAATATTCCGCAGCCAATTCCCCTTGTTCTTCTACAAGCGTCCGGATATTTTCTCGTATGGATTCATTTTGTTGCAGAGACACGTTTAGATGATTAACAATTTCCCGTTGCTTGTTCAGTTTTTCCTGCATTTCTTCCAATTTCTCTTGAACGGCGTTTAATTCTGGCCTTTCTTTTTCTTTCAGCTTCTGGTTCAACTCTTCCAGCCGCTCATTGACGACGTGCACCCGTTGTTGGTACTGCTGGATTTCGTTGATCATTTGTTCCATCTTTTGAGGCGCTCGAATGGCGGATTGATATTCCTCGACCGATACAAAAGAAAATTGAACAAGCGTTTGATCAAATTCCGTTTTCCGTTGTTCTAGAGCCTTTTTTCCTTGATCCAAGTAGTTCTGTCCTTCTTCTACAGAAGTTTGGATCTTCTGCCATTCGTCCCGTTTTCTTTGATATAAGCTTTGGATATCTTTCCATTTCTTATCTGCATCTTTATATAAGTTTTCAAGCTTGGCCGCTTCTTCAACTAATTCACCAGGATGATCGGTCGTGGAAGACACGTTTTCTTTTAATGATTCCAACTCTGTTTTTCGCTTTGTTTGCTCCTGTTGTTGGTCATTGATGGTTTGCTGTAGCGCGTCTTTTTCTTTTTTTAGCGATTCCAAATGCTGATCCATCTGGTCTACTTTCTTCTCGATGGTTTGAATAGCTTCTATTTTTTCTTTAAGGTCGTTATATTCTTCTAGTATTTTTTTCATCTCATCAGAGCAGGTCTGTCTTTCTTCTTCAATTGAATCTTCGGAGAGTTCGTGTTCCACTTTTAAATCGCTCCAGATGCTTTCCGTCAATTGACGCTGTGCTTCTCCTTCAGATTTCACCTGGATCAACTCATCCTGTACCTTCTCGAAGGATCGTTCTGCTTCTTTATGACGCTCCCTAAGACGATCCACCTGTTCTTCACTCATCACCTCATCCGGTTTTCCTGCCAGATCAGGGTGTTCAGGTGAGCCGCACACAGGACACGGTGTGCCATCACTTAAATGTAAGGATAGGGTGTACGCATGATGTTTTCTAATATCATCCAGCGCTTTTTCATAAGTCTCTTTTATTGACTGTAACGTTTGTTTTTCTTCTTGATAGCCTTTAGAAATAGACTGATATTTTGTGCGTAGCTTGGCCAATTGGAACCACTCTTTGGATAAGCGTTCAACGGTTTCTTTTCTGATTTTCAAGTTCTGATAAGACTGCTTTTTCTCATAAGCCGCTTCTCTTAAAGACCTTTCGCCTTTCATTTTTTCTTTCATCAATTTCGTGTCTTCATGTATCTTTTGTTCCGTTTCCTTTAAATCTGAGAGGGAACGACGTTTCTTGTCCATATCCTTTTCGAGATCTTCTAGTCCTTGATTCTTTTTCAAAAACTCTTCCAAATGCTCTTTTTCTCTTGATTTTTGTTGCCAGGCTTCTTTTAACTTGTCACGATCTTCTTGTTGATCCGCTTCCTTTACATATTCTTCATGAATATCATGAAACTCTGATTTCACACGATTATATGTCTCTTCTCTCTCTTTTTGTGTCGAGCGAAGTTGATCAAGTTCTCTTTTTCGTTCTTCGTACTGCTTTTCATACGGACGGACCTCCGCTGCCTGTTTAGCACCAGCATACTCTTTCTCCAAACCTTTGATGGCAGTCGAATTTTCTTCGAGTTTCTGATGTTCAATGGACAACCTGTCCCTTTCTTCAAAAAGATCCAGGAGCTGCTTTGATTCGAAGTACTGGTTTTGCAAGGAATCTGTAGTTTGCTGAAGTTGATTTACATAGGCTTTTTCATCAGAAACCATTTGTTTCTGATGATCGATCCGTTCATTCAATCGTTCCCGGACTTTTGAGAGTTCCTCGTTTTCCAAATCAGCATCTGCCTCTTCGCCCCAAACGATTCTCTCTTTCTCCTGAGAAATTTTCCATTCAAATTGATTGATCTCCGATTCCAGTGCCTTCGACTGTTTTTTGAAGTAGTCGGTCACTTCTGCGAAAAACTCCGTTTTGAAAATGCGCTGTAAAATTTCTTCTCTTTCTTTACTGTTTTCAGAGATTAACTTTCGGAATTCTCCTTGTGGAATCATGATCATTTTCCGAAATTGTTCATAATCAAGACCGAGAATTTCTTCAATGTATTCATTCACTTCTTTGATTTTCGATGCTACCAGTTTCTCTTCTTCGTCTTGAATGATATAAAAATCGGCACGGGCAGGGTCTTCTTTCCACCCCTCACCACGCTCTTTTCTTTTCATTTGTTTTGGCATCCGCACAATGCGATACGTTTTACCTCTTAGTTCGAAAGTGAATTCTACATAGGTTGGCTCTCCTGAATCTGCGAAATGACTGCGCATCGAGTCCTGGTCTCGATCGCTGCCACTCGCACGTCCATAGAGGGCAAAGCACATCGCATCAAAAATCGTTGTTTTTCCTGCGCCTGTAGGACCGGTAATGAGGAAAATCGACTCTTCTCCTAAAGTTGTAAAATCAACCACCTGCTTATGACGATAAGGACCAAAAGCTGCCATCGTAAGAGTGAGTGCTTTCATCTTATCTCCCCCTCTCTTCTTTTCTCAGCTTATCTATGGCTTGTTCGATCAATTCTTTCCGTTCTAGCGGGATCCGTTCCCCTTTAATGTCTTCATAGAAAGAAGCGAAAAGATCGGCGTGTGAGAGTTTCTGACGCTTTTTGACTTCCTGCAGTTCTTCCATTTGCAGGTTCGTCTTTGACCTACGTCTTTCCAAGTGAAGAATATTCGGGTACACCTTTCGTAATTTGCCCATCGGATCCACAAGCTGACCATCATCTAAGAGGCGCACATGTAAGTAGTTTTCGGGATTTTCAGTGGCTTCTCCAGTAAGCAGGTCTTCAAAATAACCTTCAATGACTTGGAAATCTCTTAACGGCGTAAGTGGGATTTTTTCTAATACACAAGAACCTTCCCGATCCATATCAATCAGCGTCACAGATTTTGCATGATTGACTTCAGAAAACGAATATTTCAAAATCGATCCGCTGTACCTTATATAATCCTCCGTCACTCTCTGAGGCTGATGAAGGTGACCGAGGGCGACATAAGAAAAAGCTTTGAATAAACGGGCATCCACATAAGGACTCCCACCAATCATAGACAAGCGCTCTTCAGATTCCGATTCCATCCCCCCGGCTAAAAAAGAGTGGCCAATCCAAACATGACGATCATCCATGTTAAAGCGTTGCTCGATATCCCGGATCAGAACTTCTGCTGCCTGTTGATGAGTTTTAATAGCTTCATCTTCAAACGCATACGCCACTTCAGCAGGCTCTACATAAGGGATGAGATGAAAATGAACAGGTCCGTCTTGATCATACAACGTGACAGGTTCTCTCTCTTTTTGTAACTTCGTATCTAAGAAGAGCCCTTGTTTCCTGAACATTTGACTGCCGAAGTTCAACCGATCAGGACTGTCATGGTTACCCGAAATCGCAAGAACAGGAACCTGGTAGTCATTAACGAGAGTCGTCAACGTTTCATTCAGTAATTCCACCGCTTGTTTTGGTGGGATGGAACGATCGTAGAGATCCCCTGCAATAATGATGACATCCGGCTTTTCTCTTTGTACTATTTCAACGAATTGCTGAAGAATATAGCGTTGGTCTTCCGTCATATGTACATAGTTCACGATTTTTCCCAAATGCCAGTCAGCCGTGTGTAAAATTTTCATGGGTTCACCTCTCTTTTATTCTTCTTCTATTTTGTATTTCTCATATAATTGATCAAAAACGGATAAAGCAGAAGGAAATGGTGCATTCCACTCTAAATAGGAACTGATTTCATCATAAGATTTCGCCTGCTTTGGGAAGCTGTGGTCATCGAACATCCATTCAGCGAGTTGTTTTTCATCATTATTTTTCTTGTTCCCTCTGTATCTCATCATATAGTGGTAAAAAGATCTCATCGGTTTTGTTCCTCCTCGAATATTCCTACATTATTTTTATCATGTTCCGGCCTGTACAGCAAAAGATAATAGTGTAAAAACAGAAATCTAGACCTTCTTGAAAAAGTTAAAATAAATAGCCCAGAGATGTACATCTCTGGGCCACTCCAAGTGCCTCTTTATTCATTGAATATCTATTCATCAGATTCCATGAATTCCCGGTGATTTTTAAGCTTCTTACGATAGACAATCCTCGATAGGATGATGCTTACCTCATACAAGAGAATCAAAGGAACCGCAACCACCAATTGCAGGATGAAATCCGGTGGGGAAATGATGGTTCCGATAATGATCAAAATAAAATACGCATATTTTCGTACTTTCACCAGAAAGACGGGATTGACGATGCCAAGACTCGTTAAGAACATGATGATGATCGGGATTTCAAATAAAACAGCAAAAGGAATCGTTACCCTGAAAAGAAATCGAAAATACCGTTCAACTGTATAAATTTCATTGAACATTCCATTATTAAGTGACAAGAGAAACGGCAGAATCAGCTGAACAAATACGATGTAGCCAAACGTGAGACCCGCAAGGAACAATAAAAAGATCGCGGGCACGTAGGAAAGCGAAACCCTCCGCTCTTTCGGTGTTAAGGCGGGTTTAACGAATAACCATATTTGTAACGATAAAATGGGCAATGTTCCAACGATCGCTACAAGGCTTGCAATCGTAAAAATGATCCAAATGATTTCACCAGGACTCGTCATATTCAATTCAAACGGTAAATCTTTAATAAAAAATGTCTGTATTCTTTCAACATAGATAAAGCCTACAATGAAGAAAGTGATAAAAAAAGCTAACGTCCATAATACGCGTTTTCGCAACTCACTCAAGTGATCGGTGACATTCATTTCGATATCCTGAGTTATCTTTTGTTCTGACACTACATTCACCTCCAGGCTGATAGGAGCCTGACAAAAAGAAGATGTAAGGGAAAGCCCCTTACACCTTCTTTATTCATTTTATTCTTTGGTTTTCTTTTCTGTCTTACTGCTTTCATCATCAGACATAATGTCGCCTGTAGCTTTCTTGAATTCCTTAAGGGAACTACCGAACGCCTTCCCGATTTCAGGAAGTTTTGAAGGACCAAAAACGACAAGTGCGATGATTAAAATCAGAATGAGACCTGGTACACCAATGCTTGATAACATGGTCAATCACTCCATTAGTTATGTCTTAAGAAAATTATGCTTATGTTATTTATTCGTTTTTTCTTCACTAGAGTCACTTGTTAGATCACGAGCAGAGTTTTTAAATTCTTTCAACGTTTCTCCAGCAGCCTTCCCGATTTCAGGCAATTTCTTCGGGCCGAAAATGACTAACGCAATCGTCAAAATCAAAATCAGACCTGGTATTCCGATACTTGACAGCATGTCCATTCACCGCCTTCAACACGTACTTTAAATCTATTTTACAAGAGTAGACAAAGAAAAGAAACAACTTCACCTAAAATTTCTTACCATCTTTATCTTTCCTATCATATCATGCCCTGTATTCTATTGTCTCTACCTCTTCCACTTTTTAAACAAATCTCTTGCTAACGCGTATTCCCCTGGTGTGTTCATATTAAAAAAGTGCATGGAAAGTTTCTCGTGATCGATGCCTGGATAAGTAGTCAATTCTTTTGTCTTAATATTATCAAAAAGCCCTCGGACTTTCCTGCCGCCTTGAGATAGATAAGACTCCAGTTTGTCTAAAATCCGGATATGATACACTCCGGAGACAGGCTGAAATCGACCATCATAGACAGGAATCACCGCATCTACCGTTTCATCCGCCTCTTGAATCAAATGACGATAAACTTCTTCACTTACGAAAGGAGTATCACATGCAGCCAAGATAAACCATGTGGCCGGCTTTTCTTTCATAACCGCATGCAATCCAGCAAGGGGGCCAGCATCTTCGTAAATGTCCTCAACGACCGTGTAGGGGACGTTTTTTCGTGCATTCTGGTTCACTATGATGTTGTCGGTCACCTTTGAAAGAGTCGAAGCAATCAACTCCAATGAGGTTATAGAATCAAAAGTCAAAGAAGATTTAGCGGTCCCCATTCTTGTTGATCCTCCCCCATTGAGAATCACTCCACACAATTCCTTTTGTTTCATTAGGAGCTCTTCCGGTCGTAGGTACGGAAATAATAGTCATACGGGTTTTTTTCATCTTTCAGACCCTTCGTCTCAGAAACAAGGGTCCACTCGGCTTCGTCATACTCCGGAAAATAAGTGTCCCCCTCAAAGCTTGCATCGATATAAGTCAAATACATACGGTCCGCATAAGGAAGCATTTTTTCAAAAAGTACACTTCCACCGATCACGAACCATTCTTTATCCGGGTTATTCTTCTCCATTTGAAGAATTTCATCAATGGAATGGATCACTGTACATCCTTCACGATCATAATTCTCATTGCTTGTAATAACGATGTGCTCCCGCTCAGGAAGAGGTTGTGGAAAGGACTCAAATGTTTTCCTTCCCATAATGATTGTTTTTCCCCATGTGGTGTCCTTGAAAAATTTAAAGTCGTTCGGAATATGCCATGGTAAATCATTGTCTTTTCCAATCAATCTGTTTTTATCCATTGCAAATATGAATGAAATCATCCTTAACACCTCTTTTATTAAAATTTGCTTTATTAAACGCTGGTTTTATTTTTTGGTTATTAAAGTATATGACAGGATTAAGGAAGACTCGATTTCGAGACGTTTGTGAGATTCTAGGGGCTGCGGGAAAAGGTTCGCTTTCCATGGGGCGGGCGCTGAGCCTCCTCGGACTAGTCCTGTGGGGTCTCAGCTGTCTCGCACATCCCATAGGAGTCTTCACCGTTTCTCTTCGCCCCTTTACCATATGATGTTCTCGAAATCCCTTCTATAGTACCCTGCCTAGTTATGTTGTAAAGTCCTGTTTAAACCGTGTCGGTATAGGATTCTTAACTATTAAAGCTCCTGTTCCTGGAAGGTAGTTTCGAGAACTTCTTACAGCAAGGGGCTACGACTCCTGCGGGAAGTGAGTGCTTGGTGAGCCCCCGCAGGACGGCAGTCCGAGGAGGCTCATCGCGCTCCCGCGGAAAGCGAGTCATCCCCCGTAGCCCCAACCCGCTCATCAAAAGTCTCGAAACTGAGTCTTCACCTAAAGGAAGCTTATATTAAATTCGCGATAAATGACTTCATGTTAAACAGCTACTGGAGCTTTAATGCTTGGATGGGGATCGTAACCTTCGATGGTGATATCCTCCATATCGAAATCAAATATACTTTCTTTTTCCTTGTTCAAGGTTAAGGACGGCAATGTTCTAGGTTCTCTCGATAATTGTTCATGGATCTGATTCATATGGTTGCTGTATATATGAGCATCTCCAAGAGTGTGAATGAATTCACCGACTTCCAACCCACATTCATGGGCGATCAGGTGGGTTAACAGCGCATAGCTTGCAATATTGAACGGTACTCCTAAGAAAATGTCCCCGCTCCTTTGATACAACTGGCAGGATAACTTACCATCCGCGACATAAAACTGAAAAAGGATATGACAAGGTGGCAAAGCCATGTTTGAGGGAACATCCTCCGGGTTCCATGCGGTTACGATATGTCGTCTTGAGTCAGGGTTATTTTTGATGCTTTCTACCACATTTTGAAGCTGATCGATGGTTTCGCCTCTGCTTGTTTTCCATTCCCTCCATTGCTTTCCATAAACCGCGCCGAGGTCACCGAACTCTTTTGCGAAGGCATCGTCTTTTAGGATTTTCTCTTTGAATGTGTCCATCTGCTCTTTGTATTGTTTTTTGAACTCCTCATCCTTCTGGCTGCGGCGTCCAAAATCAGTCATGTCAGGGCCTTGATAGTCTTCACTCTCCACCCATTTTTGAAAGGCCCACTCGTTCCAAATGTTATTCTTATTTTCCAATAAATAGCGGATGTTCGTATCCCCTTTCATGAACCATAACAGTTCACTAGCAATCAGCTTGAAAGGAACACGCTTTGTGGTCATGAGCGGAAAACCTTCTTGAAGATCAAACCGCATCTGATGGCCAAAAACAGAAAGGGTACCGGTTCCTGTTCGGTCTCCTTTTGAGTTTCCTTCTTTCAACACGTGTTCACACATATTTAAATAAGCCTGTTCATTCTTTGACATGGCTGGTCTCCTCTCTGCATTCTTGTTCACGGTAGAACTCTTCTAAGTATTGAAGCATAAATTGATGACGTCTTTCCGCTTCTTGCTTTCCACTTTCGGTATGCATCAATTCTCTTAGTTTCAAAAGTTTTTCATAAAAATGGTCAATGGCATCCTTTTCCTCTTCCTTATATATCGGTTGATTGATGGTACCACCAAAAGCAAAGGCTCGTGCAATGCCGACCGCTCCGATGGCATCTAACCTGTCAGCATCTTGGAGGATTTTTCCGATTCTCGAATTCGGAACAGCTCCTTTTGAAAAAGATACCGTTCGGATCGCATCCGCAATCAGATCGACCTCTTTTTCTGAAAAACCGACATCCAAAAGGAGTTTATCCCTTTGAAGAATCGCCTGTGCCGGATTGGAGAACAATTTATGATCTCCTACATCATGAAGGAGGGCTGCCACTTCACATAAAAATGGATCATCACCCTCATTGACCGCGATGTATTTCGCCCATGCGGCCACGCGTTTCATGTGGATGTCATCGTGGCCACTCGTATCATCACGAAATAGATCATTAACGAAATGCCTAATTGTTTCCAGTGCTTCCCTTTTGTCCATGATATCCTCCTAAAAGTTGAAAAGGTCCATTTGTCGTGGATTAAGATCTTCATACTTGATATCCAGAAGCTCCTGCATTTGCTTAGCATTATCTGCGGCATCGCCACCTGAATTGTTGTTAAACAAAAGAGTGACCTCAGGTGTCATTTTTTCGAGCTTTAACGCCTGATCTTTCCACTCCTGCAATTCTTCCTCATTGTACCTATACAAAAAGCGGACGCTCCGCCAGTCTTTACGACCATTTTTGTTCCAGCCGTGAATATTTCGTCCATGAAAACGGACCAATGTCTTTTCAGGATGGGTAGGTACAAGAATGCGTGGTACAGAGCCTTCTCCTGCTTGTGGTTCGTCACATATGCTGTGAATCCATTGTTGATCTTTCATGAAAGATAACGTTTGTTCATAATAGGCAGGCTCAAACCACGTACGGTTTCTAAACTCCAGTGCCAGTGGGTAATCTTCCATCCACTCCCGGATATAACGAAGTTTCCTTATGTTCTCTTTTCGTACATCAAACCATGGCGGAAATTGAAATAATAAAGCGTACACTTGTCCGCTTTCCCATACGGGCTGGATCGATTCTTCATAACGCTTCATCAAATCCTTCGCTTCCTGAACCGTCCTTGATTCTCTGTCATGACCTGTCATCTGTTGAAATGCTTTAATGACAAATGAAAAGGACTCAGGCGTTTCCTTCAGCCATTTTTCATACCGGGAAACGGGTTGGATTGCATAAAAGGCTGTATCTACTTCCACCACAGGAAAGTGGGAAGCATAAGCAGATAGTTTCTCCTCAGGTCTTGTCCGGTCTGAATAAAGAGCGGGGTGGTCTCCCCATCCAGTCAAACCAATGCGTATTGTCACCTTTAATCCCCCTTACCTTCGATTAACCGTTTTTTACCTGTTTCATTTTCAAACCCATATATAAAAGGGTCGGCTTGAATGATTATAGCAGATCATTGCCGAGCCTTGTATCAGAATAAACCATGGATAATGCCCTTGTCATCTACATCCATCCGCAAAGCGGCAGGCTGTTTAGGCAACCCTGGCATGGTCATGACGTCCCCCGTTAAAGCGACAAGGAAACCGGCCCCTACCGATGGATAGATCTCTCTGACGGTTACCCTGAAATTTTGCGGACGGCCCAGCTTTTTAGGATCATCAGACAAGGAATATTGAGTTTTAGCCATACAAACAGGCAGATCTCCAAATCCGAGTTCTTTCAGTTGCCGAATCTGTTTCTCAGCTTTTGATGAAAAATCAACACCTTCAGCTCCATATACGTTCGTCGCAATTTTACCGATTTTTTCTTCGATCGAATCTTCCAATTCGTAAATATATTTCATAGGAGCGGTTTTCTTCTCACAAGCACCCATCACTTTTTCTGCCAGGTCCAAACCACCTTTGCCACCTTCGGCAAAGACGTTTGTAAGAGATACCTCCACCCCTTGTTCTTCACACCATTGAGTAAGAAACTCGATTTCCCGATCTGTATCTGAAGGGAATTGGTTGATCGCCACAACAAAAGGAAGTCCATACTGGTGGATGGTTTCCATGTGCTTTTTCAAATTTCCGATCCCATCCTTTAAAGCTTTCACGTTTTCACTCTCAAGCAACCCTTTCTCCATACCTCCATGCATTTTCAAGGCCCTTATCGTAGCTACAATAACAACTGCATCAGGTTCAAGATCGCCTGCTCTCGTTTTAATATCCAAAAACTTCTCTGCTCCAAGGTCAGCTCCGAAACCAGCTTCTGTTACCACATAATCTCCAAGTTTTGCAGCTAAGTTTGTGGCCATCACACTGTTACATCCGTGGGCAATATTCGCAAATGGTCCTCCATGAATAATGGCTGGTGTATTCTCAAGGGTCTGGACAAGGTTTGGTTTGATCGCATCCTTCAAAAGAAGTGTCAAAGCCCCTTCCACTCCTAGTTGTTTGACTTGAACTGGCTTTTTGTCATAGGTGTATCCAATGACAATTTCAGCAAGTCTTTGCTTCATATCAGTAAGATCTTTCGCTAAACAAAGAATGGCCATAATTTCTGAAGCAACAGTGATGTTGAAACCATCTTCTCTCGGAACTCCTTTCACAGGGCCACCAAGACCGACAATAACTTCCCTTAAAGCTCTGTCATTTAAATCCATCACACGCTTCCATGAAATTCTTCGGGGATCGATGTTGAGTTCATTTCCTTGATGAATATGATTATCGATAAAAGCAGAAAGTGCGTTGTTCGCTGATGTAATGGCATGGATATCCCCGGTGAAGTGCAGATTGATTTCCTGCATCGGTACAACTTGGGAGTATCCTCCTCCCGCTGCCCCACCCTTAATTCCCATTGTGGGTCCAAGGGAAGGCTCTCTCAGTGCGATCACAGCACGTTGATTCAGCCTGTTCAAGGCTTGTCCCAATCCGACCGTTACCGTGGATTTCCCTTCTCCAGCAGGTGTCGGGTTAATCGATGTCGTTAAGATGATTTTCCCCTTTTTTCGATCCGAAAGTTTATTCAACAGTTGGTCCGACAATTTAGCCTTATAATGTCCATAAGGTTCCCAGTCTTCCTCTGATAAGTTCAACTGTGCAGCTATCTGATGGATTGGTTTCATATTAGCTTCCAAAGCAATTTCTATATCGGATTTCATTGAAGATCTTTCCTTTCCTTATGTATCTTCTATCATTGTACCTGACTCTCGTTATGAGTTATAGTATCCCATCCTGGGAAGCGGTTACAAGTTGTTGAAATTTATTAGAGTCAGAATGTTGACGCTCCTTTTTTCATACGATATATTTGAGGTAAGCAAATAACACGATCGGAACATAAATGACAGGTAACTCCTCATAGAAGTGCTTCGGAATTTATTGTTCCGACCTTCTATGAGGTTTTTTTTCGATCTGATATTTGTAATTTCCACGTTTTACGTGCAAGATTTAGGAGGAACAAATCATGCAAAATGGTACAGTCAAATGGTTCAACGCAGAAAAAGGTTACGGTTTCATTCAAGTTGAGGGTGGAAACGACGTATTCGTACACTTCTCTGCTATTCAGGAAGAAGGCTTCAAATCTCTAGAAGAAGGTCAAGCAGTTACTTTCGAAATCGTAGAAGGCGACCGCGGCCCACAAGCTGCGAACGTTGTGAAAGAATAGATGTTCCATCAAAAGCAATCTCCCCGGAGATTGCTTTTTCTTTACCCTCTAACGACCAACAACCCACATAACTCCCCCACTCCATATTCAATATTAGCTCCCGATTGTGGAAGACTCAGCTTCGAGATAATCAGGGGCCGTATGCCATATTTGGAGTCAGGGGTGGTTGGGAAGCAACTCGTCTACCAGGGCGATTCCGTATTTGAACACTTTCCTGTGGGGGAGCGCCGAGCTTCCTCGGACTGCGTCCTGCGGGATCTCGCCTATCTCCTTCTCCCACGGCATTCGATGTAGAGAGAAACAAACCCCAATACCAAGATGGGATGACTTCCACTATCCTCTTTGTTACAAATAAAAAGCTCTCTATATCAAGCTTTCACGCTCGGAATATATGCTATATAGAGGTTTATATTTACTCCTTACCTTCAGCATAAAAGTTGATTATTCCAGAAGTGGTTTTCGAGACACTCATAAAGTAAAGGGGCGGAGGGAAAAGGTGAGACTCCTGTGGGAAGTGCGTGGTAGATGAGACCCCGCAGAGCGTTAGCTCGAGGAGGCTCATCACTCGCCCACGGAAAGCGAACATTTTCCCGGAGCCCCCTAGACTCCCACAAAAGTCTCGAAATCAAGTCTTACACAATACTGCCATATTATTGAATAAGGGCAATGGTGCTTGTCAAATGGCTCGTACCATCGTATAATGGATCGCTGTTGGTTCTATTTACCCGCGGTTCGGGAACTCCCGCGATACCAAAACTAAGGAGGAAATACGATGAGTAACGAAGTCCTTTGGATATTATTTGCACTAATTAATTTCGCATTACTAATTGGAGTTTATCGATTGTTCGGAAAACCTGGCTTATTTGTGTGGATCGGAATGTCCACCGTCCTTGCCAATATCCAAGTAGTCAAAACAGTAGAGATGTTCGGCTTAAATGCCACTCTAGGAAATATTGTCTATGGAACAGCCTTTCTAGCTACCGATATCCTTAACGAGAAATACGGAAAAAAAGAGGCGAGAAAAGCTGTGTGGATGGGTTTTTCCACATTAATCATAATGACAATCATTATGCAGTTCGCCATTCTTTTCAATCCTGGCGAAAACGATATCGCTCAACCAGCGTTGCAGGCTTTATTTGGTCTTGTTCCAAGAATTGCACTTGGCAGCATGCTTGCTTATATCGTAAGCCAATATTTTGATGTATGGTTATATGCCAAACTGAAAAAGCTCTTCCCGTCTGATCGTGCGCTTTGGATCAGGAACAATGGAAGTACGATGATCAGTCAATTGTTAGATACGAGCATTTTTTGTTTCATCGCTTTTTTCGGTTTGTATCCTTTCGAGGTTTGGCTTGAGATTTTCATAACAACCTATATCATCAAGTTCATTGTGGCAGCTTTGGATACACCATTCTTTTATATGGCCAAAAAAATGCCGCATTCTGAATGAGGAGGTCATGTGCCATGTTAGAAGTGTACACAGACGCTGCCTGCAGTGGAGAACCTGGGCCAAGTGCTGCAGGAGTGGTCATTAAACAAAATCAAAAAACGGAAGAGTATCAATTTCACTTAGGGACTTGGACGAATCATGAAGCGGAGTTCCTCGCAATCATCCATGCTTTGCAAATTTGTAAGGAGAAGTATCCCGGAGAAATCATTTCGATCAGGTCTGATTCAAAAATCGCCGTAGATACCATGGATAAGCGATATACAAAGAATGAGAAATTCCTTCCCTTGCTTGAAAAGATTATGAACCTTGAAGAAAACTTTTCCTATGTTTTTTATAAATGGATTCCTGACAAACAAAACAAAAATGCAGACCGCCTTGCCAGAGAGTGTCTGCAGACGAAACAAAACCCAGATCAGCAGTGATCTGGGTTCTTTTATTTGTGTGTGGTCCTTGCAATGGAAAGCTGTTCTTCGATGGATTCATAAGCCTTTCTTTTACTAGTAATGGATGGATTCGAAATAAGTTCTAAAATGCTAATGAAGAAACTGGGGTCAAAGGACTGTTGAATTTTCAAAGTCATGTTTACAGCTACAATGGTTTTCCATTCAGGAGCATTAGAAGAGTTATTCCCAAAATAAATAAATTGTACATCCTCATCACTCAATTTAAACCCCTTACTCCAAAGATCTTCTAAGAAGTAAGCTAACGTGTTTCTATCCATAATACTCTCCTAACCTTATCCGTCATCGGTCTGTATTTTCGACATTTTTCTATATCATAACAAAAAATTCGAAGTTATCGGCTGTTCGACCTGAATTTTTCACGATTTTTTCATTCCCTTTTCAAGAATTTCAACCATAAGAAAAGCCAGGTGCATTCACCTGGCCGAAAGGGTCCGTTCATATCTTTTTTTGTGGTAGAAATGAGAACTTTGGTTTTTCATTCTGAAGACATTCATCACGGTTTGAGCAGGGACGCTTCCCAACTTAGCTAATACGAAAATCATCAAACTACTGTAAACGGCGACTGTTAACATTATGAAAACCACCATTTTTGTTCTCACCTTTCTAATTGAAAATGAATTTCATTTCTAATTAGAATCTTAACAGACACTCAAGAAATGAGCAATGTTTTTTGCACATTTACATTCGTTCCTGTAATGCCCTTTCCTCGGCAGGAATTCTCACCGTGAGGACAAGCAAGTGTAGGAATGGGAAAATCAGTGCCGTTAAATAAGCATGAAACAACACAGGGATGACCATCAATTCAAAAAAAACGATTACATAATTCGGGTGTTTCACAAACCGGTAGATCCCCTTTCGAATGGGCTCTTCATCCGGTAATACGAGAACTCTCGTATTCCACCGTTTTCCTAAAGTTCGAATGCAAGCGATTCTAAGAATCTGTAACACGAAGAACCCGATGAGCGCGATATAAAAAAATGGTTGCTGAACATATGGCGTCCAAACGAACTCCGCAATGACACATACAAAAAATGAGCTGTGTAAAAGAATGAACAAGAAATAGTGACCTTGCCCCCACTCCTTTGCACCTCTTTCCACCATCCACTTACGATTCCGATTAGCCAGGGCAAGTTCGCCTAACCGCTGAAATATTAAAAAAGCTAAGATCATCCATAAAAAAATCTCCATTCTATTCCCACTCCAAACTGACAATTTCTGAACTAAATCCAGGTCCGAGAGAAGTCATGATCGATTTCGTCCCTTTTTCATGTTTCGTCTTTAAGACTTCATGCAGCACAAAATGTACCGTTGGGGAGGACATATTCCCATGAGCGGATAACACCTTTCTCGGAATAGTTAAAGCCTCCTCATTCAAATCAAATACTTCCTCGTAGGCTTCCAACACTTTTCTACCGCCGGGATGAGCAACAATGAAAGGCAGGTCTTTAACGAGCCATCCATTGTTGTGTACGACTTGTTCCGCATGTACACTCCAAAATTCCTTGACTAACCGGGGGATACTTTTATTAAAAATAACTTCAAAACCTGTATCCACAACCCTCCACCCCATCACATCTGTACTGTGAGCTTTTGTTCTGGAACTGGAATTGATAATTCTGGGAAGAGGATGCTTTTTTTTCTTCAATAAGGGGGATTGGTCCCCCGCTACTAAAACAGCGGAAGCTCCGTCCCCAAATAAAGCAGTACCTACGAAATTGCTCACTCTGGCATCCTCCGCCTGAAAGGTCAAGCTGCAAAGTTCTGCACAAATAACAAGAACATTCTGATCCGGATGGCCGAGCAGCCATTCATAAGCTTTAGCGACACCGCTTGTTCCTCCTGCACATCCAAGCCCAAACAAAGGCGTTCGTTTCGTATCCTCCCTGAAACCGAGTTCATTCATAATATAAGCATCGAGAGTAGGGGTGGAAATGCCAGTGGAAGAAACAAAAATGAGATGATCGATATCTGCTGTAGAAAATTCCTTCTCTCCCGTTAGGTTCTTTAAACAAGAAGCGACCGCTTGTAAACTGTAGGCTAATGCTTTCGTATGGTATAAATGGTTCCTCTCTTCTAATCCATGATTTTCTTTAAACCACTCTAATGGAGCAGCGAATTGCCGCTTTTCAATATTTGCGTGTTCAAAAATCGGCATCAACCTTTTTTTCTCGTGATCTTTTAGAGGAAACAATTCATAAACGAGCTCTTGAACATCGGATTGATTACAGGAATAGTCAGCACATTGAACGCCTGAAGATAGTATGTATGGCATTTTCATCCTCCTTTTTTTTACTATGTACAAAAAAGAGGAAATTATGTCTGTAAATGGCGTCTTTCGCGGCACGATGATCCTATGTCAAATCAATCTATTTTGGAGAGGATTCGGAGATCTTTAAAACAGTCTATTACTGCCTGACTCAATTCTAAGCATGAACTGTCCATTGATATCACTACACCGACGGTCATTGTAAGAAAAAGATAGGTGGAAGATTTCAGTAAAGGATTTCTGATCCGTTTGAGCATTGAACAGGAACATCAACTTTTTTTGATTTTAATGATTGAAGAAAAACCATGGATGACATAGCAAAAGCGCCATTTTCTTATGGCGCTTTTGCTATGTCACTCTATGGAGCTCACACCCAGGTAAGTAATGGGTTCGATTAAAATCCGTAAATGGTCATACCTCCGTCAACAAACAACGTCTGACCTGTCATATAATTTCCAGCGTCTGAAGCTAAGAATACAGCGGCACCGCTCAATTCCTCTAATTTACCAATCCTTTTCAGTGGTGTTCGTTCAAGAATTTCCTGGACATAGGATTCATCCTGAAGGAGTCTTTCTGTGAGCGAGGTTGGAAAATACCAGGGGCCGATCGCATTGACATTGATATTATATTTCCCCCATTCAAGGGCCAGGTTTTTCGTCATTTGGATAAGCGCGCTTTTCGTCATGGCATAAACGACTCCCGTACGTAAAGCTGTATGGCCCCCGACAGAAGAGATGTTAATAATTTTCCCCTTCTTAGAGGATTTCATCACTTGACCTGCATATTGAGACAGAAAGAAAGCACTGCGCATATTCGTCGATATAATCTGGTCCCATTCTTCCTCTGTTACCCTTTCTGCTTCACTTCTGATATTCATCCCTGCATTATTGACCCATATGTCAAGATCCCGCCCATCACGAACGTTCTCAACCTCCTGGGTGATCTCCTTATAATCGTTAATATCCTTACAGATGATTGACGCCTGTTGTCCAAGCTCTTCCACTTCTTTTTTTGTCTGTTCAAGGTCTTTCAAGTTTCTGGCGATCACAATCACATCCGCACCAGATTCTGCAAAAGCGAGAGTGATGGCCTTACCAATTCCTTTCGTTCCTCCTGTAATCACAGCAAGTTTTTTTTCTAATCTAAAGTCTGGTAAGTACATTGCAATAGCCTCCATCAATAGTATTGAATTTTCAGTATAGTATAACATTTTTGCAATTTCTTTACATAAGGGAAAGCCTGACATAGAATGAAAATCGTCAATAGAAAAAAGGGGGTTGTCTGTATGAAAAAATGGTTGTTAGCTTTAGGCCTTTCCGGAGCACTTGTTTTAGCAGGATGTAACAATGACACGGAAGAAGGCACAAACGCAGACACAGAAAACCAGACAGAAGACACGACAGAAAATCAGGAAAATGATGAACAAAAGGTGAAGAAAGAATTGCTAAGTGCTCAAATTGCTCTGACGAACACTTTCAAACCATACCAACAGAAAATTTCTGCTTATAAAGCAGCAGTCTCAGCAGAAGAACCTGATCCAGAAGCGATCCAATCTGCAGCTGAAGAAGCTAAGACAGCAGCAAGCGAAGCTTCTTCCATGGTCGACAATTATACAGTTGAAGCTGATCTACCTGAAGATGTCATGACAAAATTCGAAGAAACACTCCCTTCCCTTCAAGCCTATTATGAAGGTGTGGAGAAAGCATTAAATGAAAACATGGAAAATGCAGACTTCACGGCAGCGGAAGAGAAATTCACAGAATTCAACGATCAATTCAATGAAATCCTTAAAGAAGCTGGCTTCCCAGCAACTCCAGATCTGATGGAAGAAATGTCTTAAATAACAGAAAGCCCGGCTTATCCAGCCGGGCTTTTTTCATGTTAAAACTGATAGATTTTTTTATATTTATTTGTTAAATAATCTATAAGATGATCAGGATTCAATCCTTCACCAGTAATGTCATTTAAGATTTGCAGCGGTTTTTTCATTTTTCCATACTGATGGACGTTTTCCGTCAGCCATTCCTTTACTTTGTGAAAGTCGCCTTCTTCAATGTATCGATCCACATCAATTTCTTCTCTCATCTTGGAGTTCAACTGGGCCGCATACATGTATCCTAATGCATAGGATGGAAAGTAGCCGAAATCCCCACCCGACCAGTGAATGTCTTGAAGGACTCCTTCAGAATCACTCTCAGGCGTGATTCCAAGGTAGTCTTCCATCTTTTGATTCCACAGTTCAGGGAGGTCCTTCACTTCAATTTCACCAGCAATCAAAGCTTTTTCCAACTCATAGCGGACCATAATGTGCAAACAATACGTCAACTCGTCCGCTTCAATCCGAATCAAGGATGGTTTCACTTCATTGACAGCTGGATAAAACTTCTCAAGGGATAAGTGTTGGAAGTGCTCAGGGGCATAGTTCTTGAACAACTCATAATGATTTCTCCAAAAGCCTTCACTACGAGCGATGAAATTCTCCCAAAACAAAGACTGTGATTCATGAATACCCATGCTAGTCCCGTCCGCAAGTGGTGTAAAAGCAAGCTTTGGATCGATGTTCTGTTCGTAAAGGGCATGGCCTCCTTCGTGAATCGTTCCAAAGACAGCTGTCCGGAAATCTTTTTCGTCGTATTTCGTTGTTACCCTCACATCATTGGTATTCAGTCCGATCGCAAAAGGGTGCACCGTCTCATCTAAACGTCCGGCATCAAAATCATAACCCATGCGCTCTAAAATCGCTTCACTGAACTCAGCTTGGCATTCTTTCGGGAAGCGGCCCTTCAGGACTGAGGGGTCAGGTTGATTTGGCGCTTCTTTGATCTGTTTAAGAAGAGAAGATAAAGCTTCCCTCACTTTTGGAAACACTTCATCCAGGACCTTCACAGTTACGCCCGGTTCGTAATTGTTCAACAAAGCATCATAACGATGGTTTTCATATCCCCAATAATCTGCGAATTTGCGGTTGTACTCGACCAACTTTTCCAAGTATGGGCGGAAACTTTCGAAGTCGTTGTTGCTTTTCGCCTCTCCCCACATGGATTCAGCTTTGGTTTGGAGCGTAACATAAGCTCTATACTCATCGGCTGGAATCTTAGCCGTTTTGTTGTACGTTTCCTCCGCTTCTTCCACCGCTCTTTTTAACATGGGATCTTGGGTCTTTCCTTTGAGTTCATCAATATAATGGCGCATTTCCTCCGAGGTCTGAATCTCATGAACTTTTTGGGACATGACCCCGATCACTTCCGAACGACCTTCGATTCCTTTTCGTGGGGCTTTTGTTCTCATATCCCAAGCCATCAGCCCGATCGCTTCCCCATAAGCCGATTGTTCTTTTAATAGATCCATAAATTTCTGTTCGGTTGTATGACTCAAATCTACCTCTCCCCTTCACCTAAATGAATAACTTTATCAAACAAATTAGAAACCGAATCCTTTGCCATTGTCAGGCTTCGATTTTGGCTTCCTGCCGAAATATTGATAATAATCCGTTTTGATAAAGCCATTGAAGAGCTTCCGTTTTTTAGTGGCAGGCTTACCGTAAAGTTTCTCAAACCCTTCATGAGAAGTAAGAATGTACACACTCCAAGATGGATGATCACGCATAATCGCACCAAGGTTGCGATACATCTCTTCCACTTCTTCCCGCTCACCCATACGCTCTCCATAAGGAGGATTAGACACGAGGTACCCGTTTTCCTGCTTCGGTTTGAAATCACTCATCTGCATTTGTTTCCAAGTGATCAATTCTCCGAGTCCTGCTTCCATTGCATTTTTTTTCGCGATTTCAATCAGGTCGGGGTCAATGTCAGAGCCGAAGATTTGAAGTGGCTGGTCATAATTCGCTGAATCTTCCGCTTCTTGAAACGCATCATCCCAAACCTTCTGCGGTATGAAACTCCAATTCTCTGAAGCGAATTCCCTGTTAAAACCAGGTGCGATATTCTGACCAATTAATGCGGCTTCTATGGCAATCGTCCCTGAACCACAAAACGGATCCACAAACGGTTGATCAGGGGTCCAATTTGTAATCTGTACGAGTGCAGCGGCCAGTGTCTCTTTTAATGGCGCCTCCCCTTGGCCTACGCGATATCCTCGCTTATGCAGTCCACTTCCTGATGTATCAATTGTCAATAACGCTTCATCCTTATGAATCGCCACTTCTACTCTGTAAAAGGCCCCGGTTTCTTTCAACCATGAATCAATGCCATGTTTGACCTTCAATCGTTCTACTATCGCTTTCTTAACAATCGATTGACAATCCGGAACACTGTATAGCTTCGATTTCACCGATTTACCAACAACAGGAAATTCTCCGTCTTCCTCTATAAAAGTTTCCCACGGCAATGCCTTCGTGTTTTCAAAAAGTTCATCAAATGATGTGGCTTTGAACTTTCCAACCAACAATTTGACACGATCCGCTGTCCGAAGCCAAAGATTGGCTCTCGGTATTGCTGAAACGTCCGCTTCAAATATAACTCTTCCATTTTCTATCTGAATGTCTTCATAGCCTAAAGCTTTAACCTCTTTACCCACTATGGCTTCAAGTCCCATAGCTGCCGTTGCAATCAACGTAACTTTTTTCGACATAATGAACCTCCTTCATATGTAGCATGAACAAACAAAAACGATTTCGTTCACTAATAAATGCATTACAAAAAGAAAAAACCCTTCTAAAAAGCATACGGCTTTTCAGAAGGGTGTCATCTGTATCATTAGCGACCTTTGAATACTCTGTAAGCCATGTTCTGTGCCATTGTACTGCAAACGGTGGTCAACCTCGTACTCCGGTGGCAATCATCTATCTGCCGTCAAACGGCCTCTCCTCTGGTTCATTTCCCATTGAAAAGTGCCCCTACCTATATTTGGGTTGCTCGCTCGTGGGGTTTACCTCGTTCCACCCGAAGTATTTCTACTCCGGCTCCGTCACTGTGGCACTTTCAAGGTAGTCATTCCATATCAGAGACTTAGGAATTTTCCCTGCCGTAAGTTCTAAAGAACTCCCTTGACTTATGGTTTCGTCAAGCACGAACACTACAAGCATCGCAGCTTGTGCGAGCATGGACTTTCCTCTGTATAGAAACCTATACAGCGATTACCCGAGTATTCAAATGAGCATTATCATTTGTCACTGCGTCTCTTAAGACGTGCTAAACCATTATAACAGACACTTACTCGCTTGTCATTGGAAAAAATTGAATACTAGTCAGCGTATTTATTGCCAAAAACAGCCTTCTCTAAGTTTGAAACACGCTTCAAAATATCATAATTCACTTGATGATTATTCGTGGATGGTTGCCTTTGTCTCTGTGTCGTTTCCCGTGATGACATTTTCTTCAAACGATCATTTTCCTGCTGCAGGCGTTCAATTTCCTGTTGAAAACGGTCGTAATCCTGAATAATCAAGTCCAGATACTCATCTACTTCTTCCTGGTTATACCCTCTCATAGACGTTTTAAAGTCTTTCTCAAGTATATCCTTTCCGCTTAAATGATACTCTTCTAAGTTCATTTTTCTCACCTCTGTTTCACACATTATATCCATTTTTTCAAAAGGTCACCAAAATGTCAATTTCAAATCTGGAACATTTATTGACTCCAGAAATCTGGATCGGCCATCCGAAGCTCTTCTACCGTCTCTTCAAGGTCTAATGGAGTAATATAAACGATCTCATACCCTCCTTGATCTTGAGCCTTTTTCGCTACTCTTAAGAAATATTGTGGACTACCTTCTGTATCTTCATCATACAAAACGAGACATCCTTCCGAGTGATCGATTAGAAATTGATCTTTTGCTCTGAATTGATAAGGACCTTCATACCCTTTATTATAAATCGGCTGGTAGAAATCGGCGGTCATTGTTATTTCTTCATAAACAAGCTTAAGATCTTCAGGCCATCGCTCTTCCTGGTTTTCAAAAGGTGGAAGAACGCCTAATTTCACATCATACTCTTCTTTTAGATCGAGCACGACTTCTGCCGTCCATAACTCGACTCCCATTTGTCCTGAAATGAGCACCCATTGCAAACCTTCTTCTATGTAGGTAAGTAATCTTCTTTTTATGGTCTCTTTTACGAAATCGACTTTTTGGTCATTATGCTTGAAAATACCCATTTCCATCGGTTTATAACCCGTCACAACAATGGTTTTCAATGTTCTTCCTCCTTATCCTTCATTTATTTTAATATGTTTCATAAAAAAAAGAAAATAAGCCACAGTTTCGTGGCTTATCTCATCTTAACTATTTGAGCCTGAACCCATCATTGGCATCTGTCCCTGGCCCATCATCGGCATTTGACCCTGGCCCATCATTGGCATCTGACCGTCACTCATCATCGGCATTTGGCCCTGGCCCATCATTGGCATCTGACCGTCACCCATCATCGGCATTTGGCCCTGACCCATCATTGGCATCTGACCGTCACCCATCATCGGCATTTGGCCCTGACCCATCATTGGCATTTGACCACCTTGGCCCATCATACCTTCCATCTCTTCCATATCCTCTTCGTTCATCATCGGCATTTGGCCTTGACCCGAAGGCATTTGACCCATGTCTTGAGGATTCATATAATCCATCCAGTTATAGTCTGGTGAAGACCCTTGAGGAAAAGCGAAGTCTTGAGTTCGGAAGTTGTTTTGCTCAGAAACCATATATGGGAAATAGTGGTTGTTATTCAACGTGTGATTGTTTCGCACGAGAATGTGCGTAGGGTGAATGTAATCTTGGTTTTCACAGAAGTAATTATCCACTACACAATTTTGGACAGGACAGACGATCGGTCTACGGTTTCCGGCTGGAGAAGACATCGGAGACATAGGTCCACAGCCGCAAGAGTCCTGCATAGAATGTTGATGCATTGTGCTTTCACTCCTTGTTCTTTTTATTCCTTATCAGCGTATGTCACAAAGAGCGTGAATGTACTAGGCGATATCATCATATCCTTTACTTTCTTAATGACAGATACCCAATCATTTGAATAAACATTTGTTAACCTCCTGCAGAAGCATCCTGTTTTAAAGCATTTGGACTAGAGGGATGGGATTAGAACAAGTTCTCAATCTAATTAGTGATTTCTTCAAATGGATAAATAAAAAAAGGATGAGAGTCTCATCCTTTTCCTGCCTATTCCGCCTCTTCTTCTGATAGATCAGCAGAAGAAAACGAAAATGGAAGTATTTCTTCCATTGTAAATGTTTTAGTATCCCCGTGCAGATTCGTAGTGTGAATTTTAACATCAGACTGGAAGAATTCACTCATGACTTGACGACAAGATCCACATGGCGGAACCGGTCTTTTCGTGTCAGCGACAACGGCCAGTTCCTTGAATTTGTCATGTCCATCAGAAACGGCTTTAAAAATTGCCACTCTTTCAGCACAACAGGTAACCGGATAGGCGGCATTTTCAATATTGCATCCCGTATAAAGGGTTCCATCTTTTGTGACTAGAGCAGCACCTACGGGGAATTTAGAATAAGGTACATAAGCTTTTTCCCTTATCTTTTTAGCTTCATTGATTAGTTGGTTTGATTCCATTTACATCCCTCCCTACTCATGGGAAGGTCATTATATATGAATATTAGCAAAATGTAAAGCGGTTTCATATTCGCTTTGGTGTAGCACATCGGGGGAGCATTTAATTGACACATGTGTCGGAAAAAAGTTTATACTGAAAGAGCATTAAAATCATATAGGTTAGGAGGAACAAAATGAAGTCAATTTTAAATTACAACAAAATCATTTGGATTTTTATTTTGTTATTGATTTTCACAGGGATTTTCACCTATCTGCAACTACCAAAAAGGGAAATTCCTGAAATTAATGTAAATGTCTCATCTATTTCCACGGTTTATCCTGGAGCAACACCTCAAGAAGTGGAACGAACAATCATCAATCCTATAGAAGAAGAGCTTTCGAATACAGAAGGGATTGATGAGATCACCTCTGCGTCCACAACAGGATTCGGTACAGTGACCGCTACTCTATCCGGGGATGAAGATACAGATACAACGAATGCCAAGATCCGGCAAGCCGTATCAGAAGTATCAAGGTCTTTTCCAGAGGAAGTCCAAGCCCCTGACGTGAACACAGACACTACGATGTCAGCCGTTGCTTCCTATCACTTATACAGTGATGAGCGAACAGAATTATTTAACTTACGCGAAGAATTAAAAGAATGGAAGGCAGAATTGACCAAGACCCCTGGTGTCGATTCCGTTTTAGTCAAAGGCCTGCCCGATCAAAAAGTAGCTGTCAGTTTGGATAATGACCAATTGAATGAGTTGCAAATATCTCCATCTTCCGTAATCAGTTCTTTGAGTGAAGAATTAGGACCTTCACCAATTGGTTCAGAACAAAGAGATGGCACCATCCATCAACTAATTTTCGAGAAATATTCAGACATTGAAGGATTGGAGAGTTTATTTGTCGGAAATAGCTCGGAAGGAGAGCCTGTCACCCTCGCAGAAATTGGGTCCATAGAGATTACAAACCAAGAAGTTGAAGACCTTATTACTTATAAAGACCAGGCTGCTCTATCTGTCACCGTACTTACTGAAGAAGGGGTAAACATTAGTGCCCTTCAAAAAGAATTGACAGACAAGATTAATGTTTTGTCAGAACAGCTGCCATCAGAAATTCAGGTCGATCGATTTTACACACAAAGCACAATCATTGATGAAGTCTTTTCGAATCTGATTACTTCCTTTGCTATTTCGTTTCTTGCTGTCATCATCATTATGGTACTGGGTCTTCCGTTATCGTCAGCGATTCTCGTTGCTTTATCGATCCCAATATCCATTCTCATTGGTTTAATCCCTCTTCCATATGTCGGAGTGGATTTAAATCAAATTTCAGTCATTGGAATGATTATAGCCATTGGTATTTTGGTAGACGACGCTATTGTCGTCAATGACAACATTCAAAGAAGATTTCAACTCGGAGATGGCCCGATGGAAGGTACAATCCGGGGTGTGAGGGAAGTCGGCAAGTCCATCATTACTTCCACACTCATGATCATTTTCAGTTTCCTGCCTTTGACGTTTCTATCGGGATCGAACGGGGATTTCATCAGAGCCCTGCCATCTGTCTTAATCTTTACGGTGTTGGCATCCACCATCATTGCTCTGACCTTCATACCTACCGTTCAATATGCAAGGAAAAAACGGAGGAAAAAATCTAAAAAAGCAAAATCGGGACTTCTTGGTGGTTTGTTTGATCGAGTAGAACGTATCTACGCTGACAGGATTCTTCCTACTACTACGAAAAAGCCACTAGTCACTTCCTTAATTGGTCTTGTTGTGTGTGCCCTATTAGCTACACTCGCCATTCGGATTCCGTTTGAGTTTTTCCCTGCTGCTGATCGTCCTGAAGTCACCATTTCTGTTGAGAACCCTCAAGGAACTACGATTCAGGAAACAGAACAAGGGTTACAAGAATTAACCGAATTTCTAGAGGAATCTGAAGAAAACATTACTGAAACAGCCATCTATTCAGGTAGTGGCCTTCCTAACTTATTCAGTTCAGGATTGCAGCGTTCCGGTGAGAATACAGGTCAAGTGCTGGTCCGGGTAGACAGGGACCAGACGAGTGCTAGTGACTTTATAGAGGAATGGGAGGAGCCTTTAAGGGAAGAGTTCCCGGAAAGTGAAATTTTCCTTGAAACCATTGTTTCTGGTCCACCACCTTCACCACCTGTCCAGATCCAAATCCAAGGTCCTGAAATTGAAACATTGATTTCCGAGGCAGAGGAAGCAAGAAATCGATTAAGTGAGCTGGAAGGTGCTGAAATAGCTACACTAAATGCCGAGACACAGCCTTTCACGGAATACAATGCTGATCGTACACTGCTTGCGGAAAATAATATTGCGATCAACCAAATTACATCTCAACTCCAATTGGCAAATATCGGAGTACCTTTAGGCACTTTCGACAATGGTGTAGAACGCTTACCGATAGAAGTAATGGTCGACGACGGCGTAGAGGATGGTGTAGCCCTATCTGAGCTGAACGTTGTCAGCCAGCAGTCGAGTCAAGGTGATGGCCCACCAGAAATCCTTACACTTGATGAAATTATCACAACAGATTCAACTGAACGGATCGGTGTAATTCCGCACTTGGATGGAGAACGCACCATCACAGTTGAAGCATATCCTGAAGAGGGAATGGAAAGTAGCTTCAGTCAACAATCATCGGGAGTCATAAACGACATTAAAAATGACCTTCCGGAAGGTTATTCGCTTGTTGAAAGCGGCGAATCGGATGCACGTTCCGAGTTCTTTGTAGAAGTAACGAAGCTATTTGTCATCGTCTTGTTCTTAATCTATTTGACGATTGCCATCCAGTTCAATTCCCTGCTTATGCCTTTACTGATCACAGGAACCGTATTTTTAGCCGTAACAGGGGCCATAATCGGACTTTTCGTTTCAGGGGAACCGCTCAGTTTCTTAGCTGTATTAGGCATCGTCTCCCTTTCTGGTATTGTTGTAAGGAACTCCGTCATCCTTGTCGAGTTTATTGAGCAGAACCGGGAACGATATACCAGTAATGTAGAAGCTGTCATTGAAGCAGGTCGAGCAAGAATCCGCCCAATCGTCCTGACATCGTTAACATCAATTGCAGCCCTTGCACCAATCATTTATACAGGAGATGTACTTTTCAAGCCACTGGCGGTATCGATTGTATCCGGTCTCGCCTTTTCAACAGTACTCACACTTTTGCTTGTTCCATCGTTTTACTTGTTAATATCCAGAAAATAACTGGCGGATGTGGGATTAAAGGATACCCTTTAAAACTTCATTCAAATGAAAAAAGCTCCCTTATTGGGAGCTTTTTTCATTTCGTTCTATATCGTCAAGTACCATATCCAAAACATAATGGGAGGATTGATATAATTCTTTGAACCTTTTGCGATGGACATCCAAGTAATAACTATGAAGGATGATCATTTCAATATTTTCATGTGTTGATTTCACTTGGTTCGGATGCACATTCGTTTTTCGGTCTTTCACGAAGGCTTCTGCTTCCTTGACCCATTCGTTGGTCAAATGGAACATCGGATCCGTTTCTTTTTTAACCTGATTAAAAAAGTCATAGCTCTTTTTTTCCACGGGACCTTCCGTATTTAAAAAGCGTTGATGTCGTTCATCAATTAGTCGCTTCAATTCATTCGTATTGGCTTTTAAATTCATTACTTCCCACACCTTTCCTCCTTCATAATATCATGAGGGAACAAAGGGCATCAAAATCAACCTACGGAACGACGTCTGGCCTGTTGAGCAACCTTACCCATATATTCATACCGACGTTCTCTTTTCATCTTCCTTAATTCATCACGAAGCCCGAAGACTTCATTCTTCAATTCATCCATTTCTTTACGGTGGGAGACGGCCATATTAAACACGATTTCATCTGTTTTGATCGACAACCTGCGCTCAAGTAAGGAGAATTTTTCCTGTAAGTGCGAGAGCTGTTCCTCAAATTCATTTGGTGTGATGACACTATTTTTCTTCATACACTACTCCCCCTTTTATTGGTGTTATACAAATTCTCTATTGCATGCATAACTCCTCTACGGATGACAAGACTAGAACTAAAGCAACAAAACAAGTCAAACCAGACTTTAATCTTCGACATAAAAGGAGAAAAGCATATGGCTAAGAAAAAAGAACAGAAAAATAAGAAACCGACACCAGCAAAAACGGACAATCCTAAATTAGCTGGTGAGAACCGTCCTTCTACGTGATTGGACAGATGCTGTTGCTATTTTTTATAGCAGCAGCTTTTTTTATAAAAAACATTTGAAACAGCAGAAACAACAATGTTCTATTCCCTCTTCTTTCGATTTAATAATTTCGGGAGTAAAGGATACCATTCACTCACTACACGAGACAAAAAACCCCTTCCATTATCGAAGGAATATGATTAGGGTTTTGAATGGAATATGGAAGGGAAGATAGTCATGGCGGATTCCTTATATGTGTCAATCGTGTGAACAGGTGAAACTTTCCTTTCTTTTATACGTCTAAATAAAATGAGTCGCATGTATATATTCTTGGACACGAAAATTTGGTATGATACTCTCATGGCTATAGGGAGGGATTGGTTGTGAATTATCCCAATGGGAGACGTGGTTCCAAGACAAATTTGGCTCCCAAAGGAAAAACAAAACCGGATTTCAGTAACAGGGGAATGTCACTGGAAGAAGACATTAATGTAACAAATGAATATTATCTGCAAGCAGGAGTAGCGGTGGTCCATAAAAAACCCACGCCTGTTCAAATTGTACAAGTGGATTACCCGAAGCGTAGCGCCGCTGTCATTAAAGAAGCGTATTTCAAACAAGCCTCAACGACAGACTTTAATGGAGTTTATCGTGGGAAGTACATCGATTTTGAGGCTAAAGAAACGAAAAACAAAACGTCTTTTCCATTAAGTAACGTTCACCAACACCAGATTGACCATATGAGGGCTGTCCAAGCACATGGTGGAATTAGCTTTATGATCATAAAGTTCACACCTCTGGACGAGACATACCTCCTGCCATCCTCAGCGATTTTTTCTTTTTGGGAAGATCAGTGGAATGGTGGAAGGAAATCGATTCCTTATGCTTATATCACAAATGAAGGAATCAAAATCCCTTTTCATTATCAGGCCAGGGTTCACTATGCCACTGCCATCGATAAGCTTTATTTCTGAAATGGAGGAAATGTAAATGGCCAACGATAGCCAGTCACGTACAGCAAGAAGAAAACAAAAGAAATCATCGAAAAAAGGAAAAAGCAATTCAAAATTCAAAAGGATTTTTATGACCCTCTTAACCATCGGAGTTGTTCTGATGTTAGGGGTTGGAGCACTATTCGCCTATTATGTCGCTACGGCTCCAAGTTTAGATGAATCGAAATTATCCGATCCATTCTCTTCCAAAGTTTATGACAAAAACGGAGACTTGTTTGCTGATTTAGCCGGAGACGAACGGCGGACGAAAATCACATACAACGACATTCCTACCGTTCTTGAAGACGCTGTATTAGCGACAGAAGATGTACGCTTTTTCGATCATATCGGTATTGACTTCCGTAGAATCGGAGGCGCCGTACTGGCGAACATCACTGGCGGGTTCGGTGCTGAAGGAGCGAGTACAATCACACAACAAGTCGTCAAAGAATCATTTTTGACGAAAGATAAAACCATAAAACGTAAAGTGCAAGAACAGTATTTGGCTATTAAGTTAGATCAGGAATATTCCAAAGAAAAGATTTTAGAAATGTACCTGAATAAGATTTACTATGGTGCTGGGGCTTACGGGGTTGCTGAAGCTGCGGAAACTTATTTTGGTAAGAAAGAGCTCAGTGAGCTAACATTGCCTGAAGCTGCCCTATTGGCAGGTCTCCCTCAAAGGCCGAGTGGGTACATGCCATTTGAAAATCCAGATTTAGCGAAGGATCGAATGAACACGGTTCTTAGTTTGATGGTACAACATGGGAAAATAACAGAAGCTGAAGCAGAAGAAGCACGACAAGTGAAGGTCGAAGACATGTTGATTGAAAGACAACCTGAAAAAGAAGCACCATTCCAAGCGTTCCTGGATGAAGTGGAACGTGAAATTAAAGAGAAAATGGATGGTTCAGATATATATAAGGACGGGTTGAAAATTTATACAACGCTCGATCCTAAAGCTCAGGAACAAGTTCAGCAGCTCTTAAGTAATGAAGGCCCTACTCCGTGGCCGGATGAAAAATTAATGGCGGGAGTTGCTGTAACCGATACACAGACAGGTGCCATTCGAGCGATTGGTGGAGGCCGAAACTACCAAAAAGGTCAATTCAATACGGCCACACAAATCAATCGTCAACCAGGTTCAACATTCAAACCGATTACAGCCTATGGACCAGCGATTCAATATAATAAAATGTCCACTTATCATCAGATTAAAGATGAAAAAACTGAATTTGACGTCAATAACGGATGGACACCCAATAATTTTGATAATAAGTTCAGAGGATGGGTATCAGCGAGATATGCTTTAAGCCGTTCATTAAATATCCCAACCATTAAATTAATGGAAGAAACAGGGGTCGATAAAGCTGAAGAGTTCGCAAGTGGACTCGGCTTTAAAATACCTGAGAAAGGTTTTATGCTTTCAGATGCCATTGGAGGCGGAGTGGGAACAAACCCTAAAGAAATGGCGGCTGCCTACGCTGCCTTTGGTAATGAAGGTGTATATAATGAACCGCATACTGTAACAAAAGTCGAAGTACCCGGTGAAGGAACGATTGAACTGACTCCGGAGCCTAAGTCTGCCATGAACAGCTACACGGCCTTCATGATCTCTGATATGCTGAAAACAACTATGAGTGAAGGTACAGGAACAGCTGCCAATGTACCGGGTATTAATGACGCAGGTAAAACTGGAACGACAAACCGTGGAGATTCTGCATCAGACTCCTGGTTCAATGGGTACACAACGAACTATTCCATATCCATTTGGTCTGGTTACGATGGAGAAGATCCAATGTCCCAGGCGGCAAAAGATATACCCAAACAGATTTACAAGCCCCTGATGAGTCAATTATCGCAAGGAATAGAAACGGCTGACTTTACTAAACCGGATTCCGTTGCATGGGTAGATGTAGAAAAAGGTTCCAGACCAGCACGTTTACCTAGTGAATATACACCTTCGGACCGGATTGTGACAGAACTATTCCATGTAGATAATCAGCCTTCTAAAGTATCAGAAACTTATCAGAAGCTGGATCCCGTCCAATCGTTGGCAGGTAAATTCAATGAAGAAACATCCAGTATAGATCTCTCTTGGTCCTACGGAAATACAGATGGAGTCAGTTTCCGTATTGCTGCCTCTATTGATGGTGGAGAAATGAGAGAATTGACAACAACGAAAGAAACGAGTGTCGAGATTACGAACGTTGATCCGGGTGCTTCCTACGAATTTGCTGTAGTGGTCATCAGTGATGACGATAATACAGCAAATAGTGATCCGGCTACCGTCAAAGTTCAAGCTCCAGGTTCTCTTGAACAGGAAAATCCTGAAGAATCCGAAGACGGAGAAAATCAGGAAGATGAAGAAGAAAACGCTGAAGGTGAAGGTCCTCCTGAAGAAAACAACGAGGGAGACGGACAAGGAAATAACGGCGGAAACGGTAACAATAACGGTGATGGTCAAGGTAATGATCAAGGCAACGGCCAAGGCAACGGTCAAGGCAATGGACAAAACGATGGACAAGACGATGGATCTGAAAATAATGATGACAGTGAAAACGATGACCAAAATCAAAATGATGGTTCTGGTTCAGGTGGAGACAGTGGTTCAGAAGGAAATAGTGGTTCTGATGAAGAACAACCGCCAGCTGAAGAGGATCAGGATAATCAACAAGATGCGGCCTAAACAAAAAATACCCTCTCGAAAATTCGAGAGGGTATTTTTATTAGGACTTCTCTTTCTTTTTCATTCGTTTTTGTCCTTCCCTGCACAGAAATAATAAAGGACACTCTTCACAATTCGGACGCTGCGCTTTACAGTGATAGCGGCCGAAAAAAATCATCCGGTGATGGGTCACACTCCACTCTTCCACCGGTATTTTCCTCATCAACGTCTTTTCGACTTCCAACACAGAATCTTTCCATCGACAAAGAGCGAGGCGTTTGGAAACACGCTCCACGTGTGTATCCACTGCTATTGCAGGTTCATCAAAAGCAACGGAAGCTACGACGTTTGCCGTTTTCCTCCCCACTCCTGCTAAACTTTCCAGCTCTTTTTTTGTCGGGGGAACTTCCCCATTAAATTTCTCCACAAGTGTTTGGGAAAGCTTCTTTATGTTCTTTGCCTTGTTCCTGTATAAGCCGATCCGTTTGATATCATCCTGGAGCTCTTCTAATGGAACAGCGATATAGTCCTCGGGCTTTTTATATTTTTCAAAAAGGTGAGGGGTCACTTTGTTCACTAATGCATCTGTCGCTTGAGCAGAGAGAACGACAGCAACGAGGAGTTCAAAAGGATTGCTGTGTGTTAATTCGCACTCGGCCTCAGGAAACATTTCTTCAAACGTATCTAAACAATGACGGATTTGCTGTTTATTCAACATCGTATGTTTTAAGAATCCTCCTCCAACCAGTTATAGTAAAGGGAGATATCCCGCTTCTTATTTTCCTGCTTTTGTGTTTTTGGTGCCTGTTGGCCTTGGCGGAACTGCTTGCCCTGTTCCCGGGCTTGCTCCACCGTTTTGACACCTTTACGTTTCCACTCCCTCAGGATGCGGTCAATGTATTTAAAATTCAATTTGCTCATTAATACAGCTTCTCTTAACGCGGCCTTGATCAATGCAGGGGATTGATCTTCCTCATCAAGCCATATATTGATGGTTTCAATTTCAAATGGAGACAGGGGTCTCCCGAATTCTTGCTCGAACAACGGAAAAATATTCTCATCATACGACCGGTCATTCGTTTGAGGTTTCGGTGATGCAGCAAAAAGTTTTTCCCACAAAGGCTCCAATGAATAGTACTCATTAAGCACACGATCTTCATTTTGATTTTGTTCAATCGTCATCATTCTTTTTTGTATCAGGCTTCTAAGCACTCGTGAACATTCTTGCGCTGTAATGGAAAGATGAGCTGCCAGTTGTTCAGGTGTAGGAAAACCGTTGCCTTCTGTGCGAAAACGGTGAATTTGCAAAAGAACGACCAATTCTGTTTCATTCAACTTCAGCTGATGAAAATGTTCAAGAAGTTTGGTTGGAACGACCATTTGGTTATCCATGATGTTCTGAAAGCTTTGGTATTTAGCCAAATCAATCCCTCCATTCTTAATCTTCATGGAATGAAAAACACCGATACGCCACAGGCGTTAAATCGGTGTTCGTTCATCCACATGATTGGTGATCACGGGTAAAGTCGATTCAATAAACGAGGGAATGGAATAGTCTCGCGAACGTGCTCGACTCCTGAAATCCAAGCGACCGTACGTTCAAGTCCTAGTCCGAAGCCAGAGTGCGGAACACTACCGTACTCACGTAATTGTAAATACCATTTGTACGCATCCCCTGTGAGATCATGTTCTTCATACCTCTGTTGCATTAACTCGAGATCATCAATTCTTTGAGATCCACCGATAATTTCACCGTACCCTTCAGGAGCGATCAAGTCGGCACATAGGACCACTTCCGGACGCTCTGGGTCTGGCTTCATATAGAATGCTTTGATTTCAGCAGGATAATTCGTTATGAAAACAGGCTTATCATAGCTTTCAGCAATAGCTGTTTCATGTGGGGCTCCAAAATCTTCTCCCCATTCGATATCATCAAATCCTTTATCTTTCAAAAGTTGGATGGCATCGTCATAACTAATGCGCGGGAATGGAGCTTGAATTTTTTCAAGTTTCTCTGTGTCACGACCGAGTGCATCAAGTTCAATCTTACAGTTTTTAAGAACCGATTGAACGACATGAGAAACATACTGTTCCTGTACTTGAAGACTGTCTTCATGGTCCATGAAGGCCATTTCAGGCTCAATCATCCAGAATTCAATCAAATGACGGCGGGTTTTTGATTTCTCAGCACGGAACGTTGGTCCGAAACTGAATACTCGTCCAAACGCCATCGCCGCAGCTTCCATGTAAAGCTGACCACTTTGAGACAAATAGGCATCTTCATCAAAATATTTCGTATGGAAGAGTTCTGTCGTTCCTTCCGCCGATGATCCCGTAAGAATAGGAGGGTCAATTTTGACATACCCATTGTCATTGAAAAATTCGTAAGTGGATCGAATGATTTCATTTCGTACTTTCATGACGGCATGTTGACGCTTAGATCGTAACCACAAATGGCGGTGATCCATCAGGAACTCTGGACCGTGTTCCTTTGGTGTGATTGGATAGTCGACAGCTTCGTGAATGACTTCAAAATCTTTCACTTGCATTTCATACCCAAGTGGCGAACGAGTATCTTCCACGATCACACCTGTCACATAAAGAGAAGACTCCTGTGTTAAAGCTTTAGCATCTTGAAACTTATCTTCCCCGATTTCTGCTTTAACGACGATCCCTTGCATAAACCCTGTTCCATCACGAAGTTGCAAGAATGCAATTTTACCACTGGAGCGTTTGTTACTAAGCCAAGCTCCTAACGTCACTTCTTCGCCTACATATTTTGATACTTCAGAAATAGTTGTTTTCACACTAAAACCTCCAAAAGCTTAAGATTGATGTTTGTTTACAAAACGTTCGATTCGATCAGCTGCTTTTTCAAGCTGATCCAGAGATGTCGCATAGGACAGGCGCACATTATCAGGGCTTCCGAATCCAGACCCAGGTACGAGCGCAACTTTTTCTTCATCTAGTAGAGCTTTCACCCATGCATCCACGTTCTCAAAGCCACCCTGTTCAACTGCTTCTTTCACATTCGGGAAAAGGTAAAAAGCGCCTGATGGTTTCGCACAGTTCACACCAGGAATTTGTACAAGACGCTTGTGAAGCACGTCCAGTCGCTCTTTGAACGCTTCTTTCATTTCGTCTACTTTTTCTTCAGATGCCGTATAAGCAGCGAGTGCTGCGTACTGGGCAATGGTCGTCGGATTAGATGTCGAATGGGAAGCCATATTGGACATCGCTTTAATGACCGTTTTATTTCCCGCAGCGAAACCGATTCTCCACCCTGTCATAGAATGGGACTTGGAAACCCCGTTGATAATAATCGTTTGATCATAGAGTTCTTTTGAAAGCTGAGCTACGGAAACATGTTTTTCATTTGTATAGATCAATTTTTCGTAGATTTCATCCGATACAATGAGGACATCATGCTCAAGGCACACTTCGCCGAGCGCCTTTAATTCTGATTCCGAGTACATCATACCTGTCGGGTTACTTGGTGAATTAATGATCACAGCTTTCGTTTTAGGTGTGATGGCTTCTTTGAGTTGCTCTGGTGTAAGCTTAAAGTCATTGGATTCCTCTGCTGAAACAATCACAGGCGTACCTTCAGCGAGTTTTATCTGTTCTGGATAACTGACCCAGTATGGAGCCGGAACGATGACTTCATCCCCCTTATTCAAGAGGACCTGGAACAAAGTGAACAATGCATGTTTCGCACCTGTGGTAACGATGATTTGTTCATTTGTGTAGGTTAGGTCTTGGTCGCGTTTCAGTTTTGCTGTAATGCTGTTCTTCAGCTCAGGAACACCGCCAGCTGGTGTGTATTTCGTCATTCCCTCATCCATCGCACGCTTGGCAGCATCCAAAATATAAGAGGGTGTATTGAAATCGGGCTCGCCAGCTCCCAATCCAATCACATCATGACCTTCTGCCTTCAATGCTTTCGCTTTGGCTGTGATTGCCAATGTTGTTGATGGTGTTAAAGCTTGCACGCGTTGTGCTAATTCCATAAACGTTCACTCCTTTTACTCATTCTGTCTGAAAGCAAAACGCTGATCAAACGCTTCACCCTGCAATGTAAAATAATCCAGTACGTAACGGTTCTGTTCATCGATATAAGTCAATTGAAAAACAGGTTCGTTTTCCTCAAAACCATATTGTATATCTTTGAATGTACAATTGGAGCATGTATTCCCCCACCGGGAGCGCATCTCCTCCAAAGGCAGCGCTTCTTCTTCAGGAACCTCATCAAGGATCTTTTTTTCCTTGATGTCTATGAATAAAATAGATGCTTCTTTGGATTCGTTGATTCCTTGGACGATATGAAATTCTCTTTCGCCATGGTATGTAGAAACATGGTCGATCCTTGTAAGGTCCCCTTGTTCTCTAGCAATCGCTTCTGCTTGAGGGTGACCCTCTTTCCGGTCCTGATTCACATCTATATATACCCATAGGAAAAGGATAAAAGCTAGAATAAAGAGGGTTCCTACTATCGCAAGGCTCCACTTCAACCAACTAGGTACGGTAAATGGTGAAGACTGCGGTCTCAGCATCGTCATCATCCAGTGCCAACCCAAACATCAGATTATTTTCTTTCAGTGTGCGGTTCAATGTATCGACAATTTTATAAAGATCATCAGACTTTTGGATTCTGACCGTCGATAACGTTTCAATCTTATTTTCCATCGGTTAAAAACCTCCATTGTGCGGGGTCCGCTTTTTATTATAACAGGTTCGTCTAGTCCAATGCGCTAGCGTCAGAGCCATTTTTCAATCTTATTAATCAATTGACGGGTGGACTCATAAGATACGGGGACTTCTGGTAAGGAATTCAGGAAGTATTTCCCATACCTTGCCTCTATCAACCGTTGATCACAAATAAAGACGACTCCTCGATCAGAACTGCTTCGAATTAATCTTCCAAAACCTTGTTTGAACCGAATGATTGCATGAGGCAGGGATTTCTCCATAAAGGAATTTTTCCCTTCTTTTTGCAATCGTTCGTTCCTCATCGATTGTATAGGCTGATCTGGTGGTTGAAAAGGTAAACGGACCATCATTAGACAGGAGAGATCCTCTCCAGGTATGTCCACACCTTCCCAGAAAGAACTCGTCCCTAAGAGAATAGCCTGATCGAACGCTTGAAAGTTTTTTTTCAAACGATCTCTACTTCCACTTGATACGCCTTGTGCGAAAACCATGAACTCTTCTGGGTCAATAAACTCTTTTAGAAGTGTGTAGGTTTGACGAAGCATTTCATAAGAAGTAAATAAAACAAGCATTCTCCCTTTTGTCACTTCAGCAACAGAATAAATGGCTTCACTAAGCGCTTCAACAAACGAGTCGGGATCATTTTTTATGTTTGGGAAATCATTCGGTACCATAAGCTGGACCTGCTCCTTAAACTGATAAGGAGATGGAATGACAGCTTCTATGGTATTGGCAAAATCTTTTAACCCCAAGGACTTTCGAATGTACTCGAAAGAACCATCTGTTGATAAAGTGGCACTCGTCAAAATTGCACTACGCTTTCTACTAAAAAGCCGTTGTTCGAGAAGGTGAGCGACATCGTAAGGTTCACTGAATAAATAGATCGCGTTTACGGCTCCTTCTCCTTCAATTTCCACCCATTTCACTTCTTCTTCTCTTGTGAAATCAAAATAATGAATGAGCTGGGAGCGAATCTGTTGGCATACATCCATTTGATTGTTCAACCGGGAGAGAAGAATGGGAATACTGTAGTCTTCTCTAACTGCAAGCTGCATTCTCAGTTGTTCTTCCATTCTTCCCATGTGGACAATCAATTTTTTTATCATAGCTAAGAAACGATGGGACATTTCTTTAGCTGTGTCAATGAATGCCGGCATCTCTCCAGGTTTTAACAGAAGCTGGGTACGTCCAACATCACTCTTCCCTTTCCCAAACCTCTTCTGCTTTTTGACACTTTGATAAATATAACGCGAAAGATGACTCAGTTCTTCCTTCGCCTCATCAATAGATTGTTGGCCTCTCATCAGGTTCATATAAAAATCTTCCTGCAAAGACCATTCCTTATAAAGACTCTTATGAAAGATCTCTCCAAATTGGGTCAAATGCCGTTGAAGTTCACGATAATTCATTCGTACTCCAAAGTACCGACTAGCCACTGCTTCCAAATGATGAGCTTCGTCAATAATTACATGCTCATAATCCGGCAGGGCTGATTCCTCTTTCATTATATCCATGCAAAGAAGAGCGTGATTTGTAATCACTAGGTCCGCTTGAGCCGCCTTCTCCTGGGCCCATTGGAAAAAGCTGTCGTCAGTAATACCGAGCCTTACGGTTTTGCTTGACTGTTCAGATGATACTTTATGCCAAAATTGTCTGCCATTTGACGGAAGTTGAATTTCATCCACGTCCCCCGTACGGGTTATGGTCAACCAAACGAGAATCATCGCCTTTGTCAGTGCAATATCATAATTATCTTGATACGACCTCTCAAGCTCATAATGGAAGTGAATTAAACTAATATAATGAGATTTCCCTTTATAAAGTACAGCCTTAATCGGGCGGGGAAACATCCGCTCGACCTTAGGTATTTCTTCTTCCAGCAATTGTTTTTGCAGACTCGTCGTGTGGGTGGAAATGACGACACGTTTTCCACTTTCCATAGCCTGGAAAGCTGCGGATAGTAGGTAAGCGACTGACTTGCCCGTTCCAGCACCTGCTTCTAATATCGCATGATTGTTCTCTTCAAGAGCTTGCTTGACACTTGCTGTCATATCCTGCTGTCCTTTGCGGATTTCATAATCAGGAAGCAGACTCCCAAGGCCATTTTCTCCTTCAAACACTTGCGTTTTCCACGTATTGAACGGTGGAAGTTGAATGGTTTTAGGTGCACGGTCCGGCACTTGCTTACGGACGGCAATCCCGTGCTTAAGCATCACATCAGATTCGTTGTTGCTGCCATACCGCTTTTCCTCCAAATACTTCAGAAAGAACTCTCTGAAATCACTTTTCAATTTCCCTTCGATTTTTAACAGATGCTGGATCGTGCGCTCTGGGAGACGCTGAAGTTCTTTCAATAAATAAAGGAGCAAATCAGCGGTTACTTGAGCGTCTGACAATGCTCGGTGTGGTCGATCATGGCCCATCTCTAACCGTTCTGCTAGCTGTCCCAGCTTGAAAGTAGGAGAAGTCGGCATAAGAATGCGTGCGAATTCCACGGTATCAATAATCGGATTATGTAAAGGTTGATAACCGCACCGTACCAATTCATCATTTAGAAAACCCAGATCGAATTCGATGTTATGCGCCACAATGTAAGCATGTTGAAACAGAGGATAGACATCCCCTACAATTTCAGAAAAGAGCGGTGCATCTAAAACATCGTCATTTTCAATTCCGGTTAATGACCGAATAAACGGAGGGATCTCTTTTTCTGGATAAACAAGGGAAGAAAACTCTTCCACTATGGTCCCATTTTCCTCCATAACAACGACACCGATTTCTATGATGCGATCCCCTTTTGAAGCCGCATTTCCTGTTGTCTCTAAATCCACAATTGCAAATCTTTTCATGTTCATCCCTACTTTCACAACAAAAAGGAAGGACCTTGCCTAAGACCGTGGCATAGATCCTTTCTTCACTCGCTAGTCACTTCTTATAATGGCAATGCTTGTAAAGGTGGTTCTTCCTCGATGATTTTCTCAACCTTGTTATTCTCATACATCAGGGCAATCTTTGGACGAAATTCTTCAAGTTCCTCTTCATTAAGCATCGCATAGGAAACAATAATGATAATATCATCCGGCTGTACACGGCGGGCCGCTGCACCATTCAGGCAGATAACACCACTCCCACGCTCACCAGCAATCACATAGGTCTCAAGACGTTCACCATTATTATTGTTGACAATCTGCACTTTTTCATGGGGAAGTATACCGACTTGATCAAGCAAATCCTGATCGATCGTCACACTTCCAACATAGTTCAAATTCGCTTCAGTTACGCGCGCCCGGTGTATTTTTGCTTTCATCATTGTACGTAACATATGAAATGACCTCCTTGACGATCACCCATAGATGACATGTCCTTCATGATCGAAAACGACATTGTCAATCAACCTCACCTTGTCATAAAATACAGCCGCAGCGAGAATCACAGGACGATCGATCTTCTCTATAAATTCTAACTCAGGATAAGATAATAATTCAATATAATCTATCTTACCACGAGTTTTCTGTTCAAGAAACTTCTCTGTCGCCTCAATGATAAATTCTTTGGACCTTTGTCCTTCCATGACAAGTCTCCTGCCATACTGGAGCGCTTCCTGTATGGACGGAGCCTCTCTTCGTTCCTGATCGGAGAGACGGACATTTCTACTGCTTTTCGCAAGACCGTCTTCCTCTCTTACCGTAGGGACAGGGATGAGATTGACAGGCATATTATAATCTTTGATCAACGCATCTACGACAGCTACTTGTTGTGCATCCTTCATTCCGAAGTAGACGTTGTCAGGTCTTGTAATATTGAATAACTTAGTGAGGACGGTAACTACCCCATCAAAGTGGCCTGGACGGCTCTTTCCACACAAAACATTCGTCCGTTTGGTAACCGTCATATTCACGGATAATGACTGCGGATACATCGTTTCATTGGTAGGAAGAAAAACAAGATCAACACCGTTTTCTTTTGCTGCCTTTCGATCATGTTCCTCATCACGAGGGTATGTATCCAAATCTTCCCCCTCCCCAAATTGCAGAGGGTTCACGAAAATGCTGAGAATCACTTTATCATTTTCCTTCTTTGCTTCTTTAATAAGGCGGATATGCCCTTCATGAAGGTAGCCCATCGTTGGAACGAATCCAATGGTCTCCCCATTCTTCGTCCACTCGGAAATCAATGTGTTCACTTGATCAATTTCTCTTAGTACTTCCATTTTTCACCTTACTCCTCTGGCAGTTCATTAAGGTTCATAGTAAATGTGTGGGATTCTTCCGGAAAAGCCTTCATCTTCACTTCTTTTACATAAGATTGCACCGCTTCTCCTAGAAGATGGTTGCTATCGATATAAGGCTTTACGAACTTCGGTAATCGATCAACCCCATACTTTAGAATATCGTGGTAGACGAGAACCTGACCATCGCACTCTGCCCCGGCACCGATCCCAATCGTAGGGATAGACAACCGGTTTGTAATTTGCTCTGCTAATTGCCTAGGAACGCATTCAAGAACAAGAGCCATTGCACCTGCCGCTTCGATTTCAAGCGCTTCTTCGATGAGTCGTTCCGCTGACCCCTGATCCTTCCCCTGAACCTTGTAACCCCCGAGAACGTTGACCGATTGCGGAGTTAAACCGATATGACCGACCACAGGAATCCCGGCATGGACAAGCTTTTTCATCACTTCAGAGACTTCACCGCTCCCTTCAAGCTTTAATGCTTGAGCACCTGTTTCCTGATAGAGTCTACGCGCATTTTTCAAGGTGTCCTCTGTGGAAATATGATAGGACATGAAGGGCATATCAATGACTTTGAATGTGTCAGGTGCACCACGATAGACCGCTTTTCCATGGTGGATCATATCCTCCATCGTCACCGGGATCGTTGAGTCATAACCAAGTACCGTCATTCCCAAGCTGTCTCCGATGAGAATCATATCAACATTCGCTTCCTCTGACATTTTCGCTGATGGATAATCATAACTTGTGATCATGACGATTTTATCTTTGTCATGCTTCATACGCAGGAACTGTGCCTTATTACGCATGATATCCTCCCTCTCCCCAATGAATTTCCGCTGAATATAGTTTCTCTTCTTCTCCGTCTTTGCTTTTCGCGCGCAAAGCTCCATCAGGCTCAATTCCTATAAGGGTCGCTTGCCACGTTTTTTTCATTGTAGATATGGTCACTTCTTCGCCAATTTTGTATCCGAAGTGCTCCCAATCTTTTTTAATGGATGAAAACCCATGGGCCTCAAACCGTTCATACGTTTCTTCAAAAAGACGGAGAATGTGCTGAACCGTATGTTGAATATTCCAATGCTGTCTGGATTCGATTTTCAGTGAAGAAGCTTTGTATTTAATATCTGCAGGGATTTCACGATCTTCTTGGTTTACGTTCATTCCCATACCCAGCACAATATATTGGATGGTATCTTGTTCCGCTTGCATTTCGGTAAGAATTCCTGATACCTTCTTATGATTAATTAATAAATCATTCGGCCATTTGATTTGCGGAGCCAACGCAGACCTTTCTGCAATCATCCTTGCTAATACGGTTGCTGCCAGGAGAGTGATTTGAGGTGCTTGCACAGGAGGTAGATGCGGGCGTAAGAGGACACTCATCCATATCCCCTTTCCTTTCGGTGAATCCCAATTTCTCGACATTCGCCCTTTTCCTTTCACTTGCTCATCTGCAATGACTACAGTTCCATGCGGTTTTCCCTGTTTGGCAAGCTGATGCACAATTTCCTGGGTGGATTCTACCTGGTCGTAATGATGCAATTCATGACCGATCCATTTTGTATCCAGCCCCCATCTGAGAGTGTTCTCACTGATCTTATCGGGGGAAGACAAAATTTTATAACCTTTACGTTGGACGGCCTCAATTTCATATCCGTCCTTCTTTAATTCGTTCATATGCTTCCAGACGGCTGTCCTTGATATTCCCAGCTGGTCGGAAAGTTCCTGGCCTGATATATGGCCCTCTACGTTATTGAGTAACTGGATTAATTCCTTGCGGGTGGATTCCATTCCCTCACCCACTCCTTTATCTTTTCATAATCGTTTTCCATTTCCCCTGTGACCACATGGTGTTCAATCGTATCCATCCATTCTGAGATCCATGAACCTTTCGGTAAATCTGAGAACAATTGCAGAAGGTCTTTGGCTTGGAAAGTCAGCTCCCTTTTGTCAACAATAGGAAGCCGTTCTTTCATCTCCATCAAAGTCTTGTCCAAGTTTACATCTTCTTGGTGTAAAGCAGAGAACAATCTAGAGAACGATGGGAAGAGTTCTTCATCTAATTGATAAACAAGCCATGCTGTCACATTCTTCTCTATTTCATACTGTTTATAGGCGTACAATAACTGAATTGTTTTTTTCTTTGTATCCTTTGAAAGTTTCCATGACTTCATGAAATTTTCTGCTGATAACTGTGGAAATTGTAACACATAAAAAGCGATAATCTCATGCCATCCAACTAGAGGTGAATTCGGCACATTTCTATGGATGTCCAAGTCTTTAAGAATTGGCAGATGATTCTTCAACCCTGTCGTATGCAGTAAGTGTAATCCTAATGCATAATCCGAGCCTCTGAAAATTTTCTCCGTTTCCACTGCAATTCTTTCAATGGAAATGTATTGAAGTAAATGAGACAAGCGATTCAATGCTTCTTCTGTCTTCTTTTCAATATGAAATGAAAGTTGGCTGGCAAACCTGACAGCTCTCATCATTCGTAACGGATCTTCTTGAAAACGCTCAGCTGGCTGACCAACAGCTTCAATCCTTTCCTTGCGTATTGCATCATGTCCGTGGTAAGGATCAATAAGGTTGCCGTTTCTACTCATAGCGATTGCATTAATCGTAAAGTCTCTTCGCGCCAAATCAAGGGTGATATCCCGGACGAAGGTCACCTCATCTGGATGACGGTAGTCTTCATAACCTTCTTCTACACGATATGTCGTAACTTCGTATGAAACAGAACGATGGCGCACGATCACGGTGCCATGCTCAATTCCTACAGGGATGACTTTTTCAAATATTTCCTGGATCCGTTCAGGGGTTTCTGAAGTAGCAATATCGATATCATTGACAGGTATGCCGCTTAAATAGTCACGAACAGCACCACCGACGATGTAAGCTTCGCCCCCAGCTTCCTCAATCTTTTGAATTACTTCAAAGGCAGGTTCGAATACTTCGTGATTACTCATGATTCAACACCTGTTCATAAAGAGTTTCGTACTGTCTAAGGATTGTGTTTGTTGCGAACTTATCATGAACGACTCTTTTCGATCGTTCAGCCATCGTTTGATGCAGATCCTTATCCTCTAATACTTTTGTGGCGAAGTAGGAAATTTGTTCAACATTTCCAAGTTCTGCGATAAAACCGGTTTCCCCATGATCGATAACTTCTGGGATCCCTCCGATATTTGTTCCGATACAAGGCACGCCGCACGCCATGGCTTCAAGAAGGACAAGTCCAAAACTTTCTTTCTCAGATAACAATAATTTCAAATCTGAAATAGAAAGGAGTTCACTAACGTTTTCCTGCTTTCCTAAAAAGAGGACGCGATCATCTAACCCTAGCTGTTGAACAAGTTGATGACATTCGGAATATTCCGGACCGTCTCCAACCAGCAACAACTTCGCCGGCATTTGCTCTGCGACAGCTGCAAAGGTTTTGATGACATCTGTCACTCTTTTTACTCTTCGGAAATTAGAAATGTGGATGAGTACCGCATCTTCTTCATGAATTCCATAGTGCTCCTTAAGACGTTGTTCATCTTTACGATAATACTCCCTTTCATCTACAAAATTATAGATGACGTCAATGGACCGGTCTGTATGTAACATTTCTTTCGTTTGGTCAACAAGGCTTTGCGAGACAGCCGTGACTCTGTCCGACTGTTCGATCCCAAACCGAATCATTTGTTTAAGACTGGAATCTATGCCCAGGACAGTAATATCTGTTCCATGAAGCGTCGTAATAATTTTTACATCACGTTCACACATTTGCTTGGCTAAAATCGCACAAATGGCATGTGGCATCGCATAATGGACATGGAGAATATCCAATTCCTCTCTATTAATTACATCTGCCATCTTAGCTGCGAGAGCTAGGTCATAAGGGGGGTGCTGGAATACTGGATAATTACTGACTTCCACTTCATGATAATAAATATTCGGATATACACGGTTCAGACGGAAGGGGACTTGAGATGCCACAAAATGGATTTCATGCCCTTTCTCTGCCAGCAACTTCCCAAGCTCTGTAGCAATGACACCTGATCCCCCTACGGTCGGGTAACAAGTGATACCTATTTTAGCCATAATCGATCACTCCTGTTATCTGTTCATTTCAATGATGCCTTTCCAATCGAAATCTCCATGATCCAAGGCCTGAATCATAATATCTGCCATTGCTTGGTTAGTCGCTACAGGGATTTGATGAACATCACATAACCTCAGCAAAGCACTAATATCAGGTTCATGTGGCTGTGCTGTAAGCGGATCACGGAAAAAGACAACCATATGCATCTCTTCACTTGCAATTTTAGCTCCGATTTGTTGATCGCCGCCGAGCGGCCCGGATTGAAACCTTGTCACTTTCAAGTCTGCTTCGTCTGCGATTCTCATCCCTGTCGTACCTGTAGCAAACAATTGGTGCTTCGATAAGATGGAATGATATTTTTTCGCAAAACGGATGATATCTTCTTTCTTTTTATCGTGCGCAATCAATGCGATATTCATTGTAAACCTCTCCCTGTTAGTCAAGTATGTGTTCAAGACCATAAACGAGGACGTCAAGTTCCATCACACGTTCTGCAGCAAGTTTCACCCCGCTCATAAATGATTCACGATGAATGGAGTCATGTTTTACAGTCAGTGTTTCGCCGTGTCCACCAAAGATGACTTCCTGGTGAGCCACAAGACCCGGAAGCCTCATACTGTGAATTTTCATTCCATCAACATCCGCCCCGCGGGCACCTTCAAGCGTTTCGGTTTCTGATTCGTGTCCTTGTTTATGAGGATGGCGAACCTCTTTAATTAACTCAGCGGTTTTAAGTGCGGTCCCTGAAGGAGCATCAAGCTTTTCATCATGATGCTTTTCGATGATTTCCACATCCGGAAAATGTTTGGCTGCCCACTTTGAAAATTGCATCATGAGAACAGCCCCGATAGCGAAGTTAGGAGCAATGATGGTCCCGATCCCTCGTTCCGATGCCAGGGTAGTCAACTCGGATAGTTCATCTTCTGAAAATCCTGTAGTACCAACGACGGGTCTGACGCCGTTTTCAATAGCAAGCTTTGTATGTTTGTACCCATTCTCAGGTGTCGTCAAATCAATCAGAACATCAGCTTCGACTTCACTCAGACATGTGGCAGCATCCGTATAGATGACCGCTTCCATATCAGGAAAACCATCCAGTTCTTTCACAGTCATTCCTTCGTGCTTTCGATCAATACAAGCCACAAGTGTAAGCGTGGATTGATTATCGATCATTTTTAATGCTTCTTTGCCCATTTTACCACGCGGGCCTGCGACAATCACTTTAATATTACTCACTATTCGTTCCTCCTTCTTTACGTGTCCAGCGATCTTTGTCTCTCGTCTCAATTTTACTCATGGATTGTTCAAAAGCATCAGAGAGATCGATGTCCAGTGAATTTGCAAAACATGTAAGGACGAAAATAACATCGCCAAGCTCTTCTTCAAGAGCTTTATCTTTTTCCGTACTCTTTTTGGGTTTCTCCCCATATCGATGGTTGATTTCTCTTGCCATCTCTCCCACTTCTTCTGTCAACCGTGCCTGAAGACTAAGAGGAGAAAAATAACCTTCTTTAAATTGCGATATGTACTCATCCACTCTTTGTTGGATATCTTTTGTCGTGTAGTTCATTAAAAACCCTCGCTTCTTTAAGGACTCTCTCTAAATGTTAGCCAAAAGGCCGCCATTTGACAAATTTTTTAGTTTAAACCTTTAAAAATTATTGATTATTTTATATAAGCTTCCGATTGTGGAAGACTCCTTTTGGAGATAAACGGGGTTCGTTTACCATATTGGGAGTCAGGGGTGGTTGGGAAGCTACTCGCTTTCCTGTGGGGATGACGGCAAGCCTCCTCGAGCTTCGCTCTGTGGGGTCTCGCTAGCCAATCCATTCCCACGGGAGTCTCGCAGCTTCCCAACCACCCCATTTGATATCGGAGACAAACGAACCCCTAGACCAAGATGGGATGTCTTCAACCATCTCTGTATTATAGGAAAAAGCGGTTTTAAGTGTGGAGGCGCCTCGGTCAGCGGCGTTTGGACTGGACTGAGCTGGCGGAGATAAAGGAAACACGAAGAACGGAGTGTTTCGATGCTGACTTATCGTACAGAAGCGAGGGGAGTCTCACTAGTCGCTAGGCGCCGGAACCGGATATTTAAGAGAAAAAGAGTGCTTGGTGAGACCCCGCAGGACGTAGTCCGAAGTGGCTCAGGCGCGCTCCTGCGGAAAGCGACTCATTCCCCTCCGCCCCATCCACTTACACAAAAGTCTCGAAATCAAGCCTTCCAGAACCCTGCCATATACTTCAATAACTTCCTTATGAATAATCAATACTAACCTTAAGCAAAATCCAAATAGAAAAATGATGTTATTGCCGCAATCGCTTGAATTATCTATAATTGAAGTCGTGTGATTAAATATTGGAGGTGTACATATGAAAATCTTCGGACTACGCTTGAAAAATATCATATGGATCTTAATCGGATCCGCTATCTTTTCTTTCGGACTTGTCCATTTCAACATTCAAAATGAATTAGGAGAAGGCGGATTTACTGGAATTACCTTGCTGCTCTTATACCTATTTGAATGGGATCCGGCCATTATGAATATTGTGCTCAATATTCCGGTCCTCATCATCGGATGGAAGATACTTGGTCGTACCACATTTTTTTATTCCTTAATCGGCATCCTTGCCGTCTCCGTTTTCATTTCAGTTTCTCAAAACTATATGATTGAATTCAACCTGGCCGATGATCTTACATTGGCTGCCCTGTTCGCAGGAGTGTTCATTGGCGTAGGGCTGGGCATTATTTTCCGGTACGGTGGGACGACAGGTGGAGTCGATATTATCGCCCGTCTTATCAATAAGTATCTTGGCTGGAGTATGGGAAGAGCCATGTTCCTCTTTGATGCCCTTGTCATTTTTGTATCCATTATTACATATCTCGAATACACAAGAGGTATGTACACATTGGTAGCTGTGTTTGTCGGAGCAAGAGTCATAGACTTCATCCAAGAAGGGGCATATGCCGCAAGAGGTACCACAATCATTTCTGAGAAGAGTGAAGAAATCTCAAAGCGCGTGATGGAGGAGATGGATCGAGGCGTAACCGTGCTCGAAGGAAGAGGTTCCTTTTCTGGTTCGAAGAGGGATGTGCTTTATTGCGTAATCGGAAAAAATGAAATTGTAAGACTCAAGTCAATTATCGACCATATTGATCCTCATGCATTTGTCGCCGTTAGTCATGTACATGATGTGATGGGCGAAGGCTTCACTCTTGATGAGAACAAAAACCCTATCGACTAAATTTTTAAATGAAAATAATCTCAATGAAAAAACCGATCCTACTACAAGGATCGGTTTTTCTTATTTACTCTTCATTCATGCCAACGAACATGAATACAAAACGCAGCAATTCAGCAAGTGCAACGAGAGCACCGGCAACGTAAGTCATCGCTGCAGCGTTCAACACTTTCTTCGTTTTGCGCTCTTCATCATTACGGATGACTCCGGTTGAAACCAACTGGCTCATCGCGCGGTTTGAAGCATCGAATTCAACAGGCAACGTGATCAATTGGAACAACACAGCAGCCGCGAAGAATACAATTCCTGCCAGAGCAAGTCCTGCCATTCCAAGTAGAAATCCACCGATAATAAGGAAGATGGAAATGTTAGAACCGAAACTCGCAACGGGAACAAGAGCACTTCGGAAGCGTAAAAATGCGTAATCCTGTGCATCTTGAATCGCGTGACCGACTTCGTGTGCGGCAACAGCAGCTCCTGCTGTTGACCGACCATGGTAAATATCTGTTGAAAGACGGATCACTTTCGAACGAGGGTCATAATGATCCGTTAAATGTCCACGGACTTCTTCTACAGCAACATTGTATAATCCATTGTCATCAAGAATTTTTCTAGCTACTTCTGCTCCTGACATGGCAGATGATGTTGGAACTTTTGAATATTTTTTGTAGGTGCTTTTCACCTTTGATTGCGCCCACAGTGGAATAATCAATATTAGCGCAAAGTAAATAATAAAACTCATCTTTCATTCCTCCATCTTGGATGTGAGTATATAGGTCAATTTTAGTCAAAAATGCATGAAAAATCAACTATGACCACTCTTCATTCTGTGTCTATTTTTCGAACTTTCTCTATAATTGATTGCGCCAACATAAAGCAATGTAACTAATATCGCGCCACCTATAAAAATGGCTGTCGATAAGAAAGCATTCCAGTCTTGCTGGGACTTTCCTTTGACGAGCTCTGTAATTTTTCCACTGAACTTTTCCCGACCAGTAATAGAATCAATAACCGATAATTCATGCAGCGCTTGATTGGCTTCTTTCATTTTTGCCCCGTCTACATAATTCTTAACAACAGGACGTATCAAGTTCCACTCCTCTTCGATGTCTTCAAGAGGAACAGAAGAAACAGAACGGTCTGAAAAATGCTCCAGCTTTTCTGCTATGACGGGATAGGGATTTTCGGACGAAGTAACTTCGAGAAAAGTAAGGAGCCCCTCCTCCCACTTGGTTTCTTCAAGCTCATCTGTTGAACTATAGAGGTCGAGGTGTGTCCATGTTTCTTTATGGTGATCCGGCAGGGTTTGGACATATTGTTCCATTTCCGCATATTTACTATTCCAAAGCCGCTCAGCAAGGTCAAACTTTTCATCAGCAGCTAACCGGCGGTATTGTGATGCAAAAGCTTCCCAATCAGAAGGTCCCTCCGACCATGAATGTAAAAGGCCCGATGGTACGAGTGTGAAAATAAGGGAACAAATGAACAATAACACGGCACGTCCCATTTCACTTCTCCCCTCTCACAAGTATTATTTCATTTTATGAGAAGGAAAGGAAATTTAGACTGGGTATTTTCTTTTTACAGATAAGACGTAGGCACAAAGAATACATCCGATACTAAGCCAAAATGTAAAATATCCGATTTCGTCCATATACTCTACAATAGCTGGATACACAGGCATTTGACCGAATACATAATCAATCACATCATTGTGAAGCGTCCATACGGCAGCAACGGCAATATGCCTCATTTCTATTTTATAAAAAGGAGCATACAGAAGCCCTTGAACAGCCATAGCTCCATGTGAAAAAATTAACATATAACCGGTCCATGGAAGCGATCCATATTCTAATAAAGTCAAACCGTTCATAACGACTGCCCATACTCCATATTTTAAAAGGGTAATGATGGCAAGTGCTTCTATGTAGGGAACATTTTTTCCAAAAATATAAAACCCCAGGAATATAGTAAAGAACAAACTGGCTGTCGGGCTATCAGGAACGAACAGCAGAAATATAGGTTCGGTCACAGAAAGCTGAGGTTCATACCATATGTATCCGTAAATGGTTCCAAATAAATTAATGAAGAAAAGCATGATTAAAAATGATCGGTTAGTCAATAGGTAGGTGATCATTTGTTTCATGTTACCTCGTACCTCCAATACAAATGTAGCCGCGCTTTTGAAAAGCGCGGCTACATTGAATTAAGTATCTAATTACTCTTCAGATCCAGAACCTTCTGAATCACTGGAGCCTTCATCTGAAGATCCTTCTTCAGAACCTTCACCAGAAGAACCCTCCTCAGATCCTTCTTCAGAAGAGCCTTCCTCAGATCCCCCTTCGGATCCTTCACCGGAAGATTCTCCGCCTTCACCACCAGCTTCACCGCCGCCAGCTTGAACGACGAATTCAGCAAGTTGCTGAAGCTCTTCATCGCTTCCGCCAAAAATACCTGAAGGCATCTCACCGACACCGTTTACAGCAATATCTTTGACTTGGTCCACAGTCAATTCAGCATCAATCAAGGATGGATAGTTTCCTTGTCCTTGCAGAGCATCCCCGTGACAGCTCAAGCAGTTCGCTTCATAAACTGCATATCCAGGATGTTCTTTATCGATCGTTGATTCAACCGCTTCCACGTTGACTCCGTACTTTTCCGCACGCATTTCATAATCAGCATGAGAAACAGACTCATAAGTCAACCAGAATGTTGCGATAAAGCCTAAAAGCATCAATCCGACAGCAATCGGACGCTTATGAGGGCGACGTTCTGGCCCGCGATCCAGGAATGGAGCCAGCAGCAAAGCACCGAAGGCTAGGCCTGGCATAACGATGGCACCGAGAACGATGTAATCTCCACCTGCGAATTGATATTTTAGAAATTGATACAAGAATAAGAAATACCAGTCCGGCAATGGAATATAACCTGCGTTGTTCGGATCCGCCTGTTGCTCAAGTGGTGATGGGTGAGCAGCAGTCAGAATAAGAAATCCAATCAAGAAGACAGATCCTACGAGCCACTCCTTCAACAAGAAGTTAGGCCAGAAGGCTTCTGTACGGCCTGGGTATTCCGAATAGTCTTTTGGTAAGTTGGCTTTTCGTTCAGCCGTGATTCGTGAATCACCGACGAACTTCATCCCTTTTCCCCTATGCACAGCTTTCCCTCCTTTTTAACGATACATTTTATAGTGGTCCGGAAATTCCTTGTTTACGGATTAAAATGAAGTGGAACGCCATCAATCCGAAAAGTGCAGCCGGCAAGAAGAATACGTGAATAGCAAAGAAACGTGTAAGCGTTTGTGCACCAACGATCGATGGATCTCCGGCTAGTAACGTCCGAATTTGGTCACCGATAAATGGTGTTGCTGCAGCGATTTCAAGACCGACCTGAGTCGCAAAGTAAGCCTTGTTATCCCATGGTAGCAGGTATCCTGTGAAGCCAAGTCCCAACATGACGAAGAACAAGAGTACACCAATGACCCAGTTCAACTCACGAGGCTTTTTGTAAGCTCCCTGGAAGAATACCCGTAGCGTATGTAAGAATAACATGACGATGACGAGACTCGCTCCCCAGTGGTGCATACCACGGACGATTTGACCGTAAGCAACCTCTCGTTGCAAGTAATAAACAGATTTCCAAGCGTTTTCAATGTCCGGCACATAATACATGGTCAGGAACATCCCTGACAAGATTTGAATGACCGTTACAAAGAAAGTCAATCCACCAAAACAGTACACAAATGCTGAAAAATGGTGTGCTGGGTTTACGTGTTCAGGAACCTCGTGATCAGCGATATCACGCCAAAGCGGGGTGATATCTACACGCTCGTCCACCCAGTCGTAAATTTTCTGTAGCATGTATTATACCCCCCCTCCTGAATCTTTCGTTTCACCTAGGTAAAGCATACCTTCTTCAACTTTAAACTCGAATCGTGGCAGTGGTGCCGTCGGTGGAGTTCCTGGCACGTTGGTTCCGTCTTTCGTATAACGGCCAGCGTGACAAGGACAGAAGAATTGGTTCGGGTACTCCTCGTTGGAAGCCCAGTCGACCGTACATCCCAAATGAGTACAAATTGGTGATAGTGCTACAATTTCATCATTCTCGTTTCTGTACACCCATGCCGTTTTCTGAACTTCTGATTCATACCAAGCATCCACTTGATCGATCGTCCACTCAAAACGCTGCGGTTCATTCGTAAGTTCATCAACGGAAGCTACGGAGACGAAATCTCCACCTTCTTTCGTTTTCAATACTGGATCGATTGCAAAACGAACCATCGGTGCAAGCATTCCGGCTGCCATGAAACCGCCTACACCAGTAAGTGTGTAGTTGAGAAATTGGCGTCGGGATACTCGTTTTTTATCGCTCATTCTTTTCCCCCCTCTATGCTGTAATCCATGCGACATGGATTGATTACACACAGTTTACTAGGACATTACCATGATAGCGCAATCTTAAGGCGCGGTCAATAAATTATCAAACCTTGTCGGAACTTTTATCCAGTTACCAATAGGCCTGGATCAAATCACTGATCTGATGGGCTTGCTCCCGAACGAACGACTGTGTTTCTGTAGACTGAATATCGCCAGAACCCATGCCAGGCACCCATAGGACGTGTCCTTCAAGTTCTCCTTCGTATTTTTTCCATTTACTGTCGAAAGTAAAAAGAAAAACGTGATGGAAAGGTTGCTCTTTGAACTTATGAATCCAACGATTGATCCTCTCTTTTTCGTCAGCTTGTGATCCTTCAAGATAGTAATAATCAGGCGCTAGGAAGATCCTCCCCTTGTATTCTTTTTCGATCAGGTTCGTAAACACTTGGTTCAACTCCCGCTGGAAGGCTTGCTTTACCATGTGTTGGTCGTTCCCCGGATCAAATGGAATCAAGGGAATGATTACGGTATCAATATACTGTTTTTCAGGTATGTATTGCGTAGTATCTGCTTTTGTCCATCTCATAATTCATTTCATCCTTTATCTATGTATCATTTTCTTTTTATTTTACTATATTTAAACAAAAATGAAAGCCGGGACCTCTTCATTTGAAGGTTCCGGCTTTCATATCTCATAAAAATGCATTCAAATCCTGCTTGACTTTCTCAAGCTTTCCGCATAATGCTTTAAATTCGTCTCGCTCCCCATTGATCAGAGCTTCGTCGATTCGATCTTCTATGCTTTTCTGCCTATGTTGTAAAAGACTGACAGACAACAGGCGTTCCGCTTCATTTTTATCTCTGTCATTTAAGTAGTAGTCTTTTGGAAGGTAAGGGTTTTCCTCTAGTACGAGAGCATATTTCGAGCATTGCTGTGCATTCTCAAAGTTCATTTGAATATAGACAGGTTCTCCTTGATTCATCCTTAAATCATGAAACGACTTCTCGGCGTCATTCGTCATAACCTGGCCTTTATAAAAACGGAAAGGTGGGTCAGAAACACCCTGGGCACTGATTTCCATGCCACGCGGACAAAACTTCACTTCCTGGACAAAATGGACACTAGACAAAAGAGATTCATGGTTCATTAAATAATTCAGAATCCAAACACTCTCTCGCTTTTTCAACTGAAAGTGATTCAAAAACCAGCGGACAAAGTCTTTTTTCTCATCCACAGAGATTGGTGTTTGCATATGGGCGCCCCTCCTGCGCTTTATTAATCAGCTCATTGTTCTTTCAGCCGCTCTACGAAGTCCTCAATTTCTGTATCTGTAGGGTCGATCGCCAGGTATTCTTCAAAAATCTGTCGTGCTTCAGACATCCTTCCTTCTTCTACAAGGAAATAACCGTAAGATTTCAAGAAGTCTGTGTCTTCCTTCAAGGAAGGATACGCTTGTTGATACTGTTCATAAGCCTCCTTGAATCTCTCTTCCTCTTCATAAGCCTGAGCGAGTTCCCACAGGTAATTCGGATCTTCCTCTCCCATCGAGATCAACTCGTTGATCAAATCGATGATCTTATCATTCATATCATCAGCTTTATAATTTTCAATCAGGAAAAGAATGGCTTCTTTATATCCAGGATCCAAAGCAACCGCTTCTCTCATCCACTCGTAACCTTCTTCTTTATTTCCCTGTCTATGAGATAACGTACCGGCAAGATGATAGAGTTCCTTGTTGAATTCATCTTTTGCGAGTCCTTGTTTAGCCATATCCAATGCTTCCTTCGGCATACCTTCTGAATCATAAGCTTGAGCCAAGTGAGGATAAACCGATTGGAAGTAAGGGTCCTTTTCAATCAACTCTTCCCAAACGTGGATGGCAATGTCATTACGATTTGCCTGGTAAGCTACGAAACCATAGCGAAACATGACATCAGGATTATCTTCTTCGACTTTTTGGAAATACTCAAGTGCTTGTTCAAATTCTCCATTAGCTGCATAAGCCTCGGCCAGTCTTGTTGCAACTTCAATATCACCAATGACCGGCTGATGGTGCATGGCATTTTCATAATAAGGGATACTCTTCGAATATTCCCCATTGGAGAATGCGAGCTCTCCTAAAGCAAAATCAATGATGGCTGAATTCGGCTCCACTTGTTTAGCCATTAGTAACTTCTGTTCAGCTACTTCATAAAGCCCTTGAGCCTGATAAAGATCCGCAAGCTGCACGAGCGCTTGCAAGTAGTCTTCATCTTCCGGCCCAAATTGGTCCAGCAGTTCAATCGCTTCGTCATCTTCATCAAGGTCAATGTGGATCTCTGCCATCATGACTTTCAGTTCTTGTTCTTTAGGATAGCGTTGTATCAGTTCGTGCAACACCATCTTAGCTTCTTCGAGCATCCCCCATTGCATGTATAGTTCAGCAATCGTGAACCTCTCTTCTTCATCTGCTTCTGGCAAATATTGTGTTAGAGTTTTTATCGCATCTTCCGTCTTGTGGGCTTCCATTTGACGGATAGCTTTTTGAATTTCCTCCATGATGACATCCTTTCCGTTTAAACAAAATGCTTGTGAATCTTCACTTGTATGTGGGATCCAGGCTTTTCATCGATGACCTTCTGGTTCACCTGTTTCACCTGTCCATTCATAACCGTTACATTAGGAACAGAATTATGATATCTAAAATCATCCGCCTCTTCAAACGTTCGGTCTTCTGAAAAGCGATAAAGGTTATAATCCGCATACCCTCCAGGGACGATTCCGCCTTTGTGAGGGTAGATCCCGCTGTCTTTTAAATTTTTCAAAGAGAGTATTTCATCATCCTGTACATCTGTTAGCTTTATGATACCATACTGTTCGCAAAGTGAAGACCACAATTCTGCATAGTTGTTCGACGTATTCTCTGTATCTTTGACGAACATTGTCAACGGCATTCGTTTATAAGCCTGCGCCTGAGCTACCCATTCCCAACAAACCTCAGTTAGTTCTCCTACAGACTGCACTTCCACACATAAAAAGGGGCTTCCTTTTCTGGCAAAAAAACGGACCATTTCTGGCCGCAGCATCTTTGCCGGCACAACAGGTATGACCATATAATCGAGAGGCAGTGATTGACATCGATTTAAAAATTGGTCATATTGATTTCGGTAGTGACGTAAACTAGTCACTAGGTGTTGTGTGAGTAACAAGGTACACCCTCTTTTTATGTAGCGATTCCCTGTGTCGGTTACGGAGGGTGAAAAAGCAAGCGGCTCGTTAAGATCCATCATCACATGTCCTGGGCTGACGTGAAATCCATCCACGACCATCAACGTATAAGGCTCTTTTCCAGTCCGGTCTCTGACAAACTTCTCTTCCTTAACTGTGCATTCACTAAAACAGGGGCCTTTGTCATTTTCAACATATCCTTGAAACCAATAAGCTCCCATACGATGAAACCTCCAAGTAGGCTTTTTATATCGTATGAGAGCTTTACATAAACTATGAAGTTAATTTAATTCAGGACTTGATTTAAGTCTGTGAAAAATGAAGGATAAGAGATGTTGATACAATCTTTGTTCTTGACGATGACTTCTCCCTCACAAATTAAGGAAGCGATCGCACCCATCATACCGATACGATGATCTCCAAAAGAATCGACGGATCCCCCTTTTAAAGGTGAACCTCCCTGTATAACCATTCCATCTTCTTGGGCTTGAACATCCGCGCCTAAAGTAGTAAGCGTCTCGACGACAGCTTCAATTCGGTCCGTTTCCTTGTAACGCAGTTCTTCCGCATCTTTAATGATCGTTTTTCCTTCTGCCTGCGTCGCTGCCAGAGCAAGGATCGGGATTTCATCAATCACATTCGGAATAAGGTCTCCTTCTAAGGTCATTCCTTTTAGCCGGCTGTGACGGATAACGATGTCACCAACAGGTTCACTTCCGATATGTGTATGTACATGGACCTCTATATTCGCTCCCATTTCTTTCAATGCTCTTACAATCCCGTCACGCGTCGGGTTGAGCCCGACATCCCTAATTATTAATTCACTATCAGGAACAATCGAAGCGGCCACGAGGAAAAAGGCTGCCGAAGAGATGTCACCAGGAACTTTGATATCGGAAGCAAAAGGCTTTTGTCCACCCTTGATTTTAATAGACCTGCCCTCCACTTCTACATCCACCCCGAATTCAGGAAGAAGCATTTCCGTATGATTTCTGGTTTCCCCAAGCTCTATCACTTCAGTTTCTCCTTCTGCCAGCATACCTGCTAATAGCAAAGCAGACTTCACTTGAGCACTTTTCACTGTCAATTCATGGCGAGTCCCCTCAAGTTTTTTCCCGCGGAAGGCAAGTGGGAGCAAGGAGTCATCTTCACGCCCTCGGATCTCCGCTCCCATCACTCTAAGCGGTTGGATGACACGGTCCATGGGGCGCTTGGACAATGACTCGTCTCCGAATGCTGTCGTGAATAAAGGAAGACCTGCAAGCACTCCGCTCATTAGCCGTGCCGTTGTCCCCGAATTTCCGAAATTAATCGGTTGGGAAGGTTCTCTTAGGTGGGAAATCCCTTTTCCATGAACCGTAATCTTATTCCCTTCCTGCTCGATGTTTACCCCCATGAGGCGGAAGGCTTCGACCGTTCTCAAGCAATCTTCACCGGTAAGAAAATTCGTAATGACAGAAGTTCCTTGCGCCAATGCTGAGAAAATGACGGATCGGTGGGAGATGGATTTATCACCAGGAACAGATAATTCCCCTTTCAGTCGTTTATCTGTTGGTTTCAACTCAATACTGGACATAGGAATCCTCCTCTACTGTTGGATCATTACTTCGTATTGGTAGTGATCTAATATTTCTTTACTCTTCCATTGTTCTTCACTTGTAGCAAAGCTGATTCTCAACACTCCGGTAATCCCTTCCCTAATTTCAAGGATTTGAATATTTTTAATGCTGATGGCTTCTTCCGCCAGGATTCCGATCACATCACGGATCGCACCTGGTTGGTCATGGATATCAACATAGATGTCATAGAAAGATGGGATGGCTCCTTTGTCTTTTGTTGGGAGGCCGTCTCTGTACAATTTAGCATCAGATAGATACTTGTACGTTTTCTCTTTCTCACCTTCGGAAAGATAGGTTTTTATTCTCTCCATCTCCCCGATCCAGTCATCAAGCATGGAAATGAGGAGTTTTTTATTTTGAAAGAAAATATCCTGCCACAATTTCGGATTACTGGAGGCGATTCGAGTAATGTCTTTGAATCCCCCTGCCGCCATCTGTTTAATATATGGATGTGTGACTTCCCACTCTTTTGCCTGATGGACAAGTGAAGAAGCGATTAAATGCGGAAAATGAGAGATGACCGCGGTCATCTCATCATGTTCTTTCGTTGTAAATGTCACGAAACGAGCCTTCGTTTCTGATAACAAATCTTTAATCACATCCGCTTCCTTTTCATCGGCATGAACAGATGGGGTCAACACATAAATCGCATTCTCGAACAGATGTGGTTTCGCAGCCGTATAGCCATGTTTGTGTGAACCTGCCATCGGGTGTCCACCTACAAAGGAAAGGAAAGGATGTGTTAATCGGTTCGCCGCTTCCAGCACCTGGTTTTTCACAGAAGAAACGTCTGTCACTAGCAACGGTTTTTTCAAATCCATAGACTCGAGCTTTTGAATGTAGTCGATGGTAATGGAAATGGGTGTAGCTAAAATGCAGATATCTGCTTCCTGAGCTGCTTCTTCAAAATTGAACGAGGCCTGATCAATGACCCCTTGCTTCAGAGCCATATTAAGGGTTTCTTCATCCCCGTCCATTCCAATGATGAATACATCCTCTTTCTTAGAGACGTTCATAGCTATAGAACCACCGATGAGTCCTAAACCAACGATGAGTATTTTCTGCTTCATTGTTCATCAACAGAAGCGAGCTTTTGCTTCATCGCTTCCTGGATCTCCTGCATGTCTTCTTTCTTCCCAATGGTTAATCGAATGGTATTCGGTAAACCCAGCGCTTCCCCGGAGCGTACGATAAACCCTTTTGTCAACAAGTATTCGAACATTTCATCACCACTGCAAGGCAAATGAATCAAAAGGAAATTTGCCTGAGTGTCGAAATATTTCAATCCATGATCATCACAGAATTGCATCAAAGCTTTTTTGTTTTTTCGGTTTTCATCAACCGTTTCTTCAATGAACTTCTGGTCATCCAAAGCTAACAGAGCAGCCGCTTGTGCAACTGTTGAAGTGTTGAAAGGCTCGCGGGATGGTTCAAGAATTTGAATGACCTCTGGGTGACCGACACCATAGCCGATTCGTAAACCTGCTAAACCGTATGCTTTAGAGAAAGTACGGAGTACCATCAGGTTTGGATAGCGATTCAATGCCTCTATGGAATCAAAAGCATCATCCGCTTCCAAATATTCGTAATAAGCTTCATCAATGACAACAAGAACGTGATCAGGCGTCCGTTCCAGAACAGACTGTAATGTCGTTTGATCGATATGGACACCTGTCGGATTATTCGGCGTGCAAATCCAAAGTACACGTGTCTGTTCATCAATATTTTGAAGCATGCCTTCTAAATCATGGTGACCATCAACCAGTGGGACTTCTCTAACTTCCGCACCTTCAATCAACGCATTATGGCGATACTGTGGAAAAGTTGGTGTCGCCATAACTGTATTGGCACCTGGCTCAAGAAAAGTCCGGCAAATGATTTGGACCACTTCATCTGAACCATTTCCGAAGATCAACTGGTTCTCTTCCACACCGATGAAACGAGCGACTTTCTTTCTAATTTCTGCGCCATATCCATCAGGATAGATTTCTAAATTCGAGATTAGTTTCGGCAATTCTTTCTCCACCACGGGAGAAAAACCAAATGGATTTTCATTGGAAGCAAGCTTAACGATCCGATCCAAACCGAACTCCTTCTTTACTTCCTCTATCCCTTTACCCGGCTTGTATGGTTTCATGTTTTTTAGAATGTCTTTGGCTTTCATTGGGATACTCCTCTCAACTCTTTAAATCTGGTCTCAGTTGTTTTGCATGATTATGATAGATATGCTGGATATCTTTTTGTGCAATTTCCGTCTGTACGGTCACCATGACCCTGATACACTTTTCAAGACTACCAGGCACCGGAATTTCCCGCATGCACATCACCGGAACATACGTCCATCCATCTATTTTTCTCAGGGACTTTGCAGGGAAGGCATCATTCAAATCCTCTGTCACTGTAAAATAGACCGAAACAACATCCGTTGCTTCAATTTGGTTGGAAGCTATGACATCTTGGAGCAATTGATAGGATTGTTCTACAATTTCATCATGTTCATTTCTTTCAACCGTTGTCGCTCCCCTTACACCTCGAATCATCATTCTCCACTCACCTCATTAATTAAAAGAGACATCTGTTCTAGTAATTGCGCCTCCTCGATTTCCACCACATAAGGGTCACTCAGTTCATGGAGGAGGACAAAATTGATTTTCCGCCTCAGTGTTTTCTTATCCAACCTCATTCTCTCCAACATTCGATCAGGTCGGATCCTGGTTAAAACGGAAACTGGATAATTATTATTATCCAGCCATTCCTTATACGCTTGTATAGGAAGCTGGGCCCCTTTAAGTTCGTTACTCAACTTCATCATAAATAGCAGTCCTACGGCAACAGCTTCCCCATGGGTGATCTCCCCGTAACCCAGCTCCGCTTCAATCGCATGAGCAAGGGTATGACCTAAATTCAAATACTTCCTGATTCCAGCTTCTCTTTCATCTTTCTCTACGATCGAAGCCTTCACCTGGATCCCTTTCATTATATCGCTCTCTAACTGGTTCACTGAAAGTTCGGAAAGTTTTCCTTTTAGCAGGCGATGCGCCCAGTCTTCGTCACTGAGAAAAGCATGCTTGATCACTTCCCCATACCCGGAACGAATTTCGCTCTCGGGCAAGGTTTCCATCGTTTCAATGTCATAGATTACTTTCACTGGATGATAAAAGGAACCAATTAGATTTTTCCCTTTAGGGTGATTGATGGCCACTTTACCGCCTACACTGCTGTCATGGGCTAAAATCGTAGTAGGCATCTGGATGTAATCAATACCGCGTAAATACGTGGATGATACAAACCCTGCCAAATCCCCGATCATCCCTCCACCAAGGGCGATAATAAGAGATTTGCGATCCAATTTTACATCCACACAACTGTCAAGGAGCTCTTCGTACCTGACCATACTCTTCGAAGACTCTCCTGCAGGAACGACTGCCGTAAAAACAGGAGCTGCTTCTGATAAACTTTCCTTCACATCCTGCAAGTAATAATCCTTAACCGTACTGTCTGTAATAACTAATATAGACGTGTAACCGGATGAAATGAATTCAACCAAATGATGCCGTAGACCTTTTCCAATCAATACTTCATAGTCATGACTACTGGATCGGACCGTGACAGAAGCCATTAAAATTCACGTACTTCCTTGCGGTAATCATCGACAGCACGTTTGAGACGTGGAAAGTAATCGGCTGGAAATTCATCTGTAATGGCTTTAGCCAGCTCAAAAGCTACGATATGCTCCATTACGACAGAAGCAGCCGGAACGGCACAGGAATCGGACCGTTCAATACTTGCATTAAACGGTTCTTTGGTTTCGATATCCACACTCTGTAGAGGTTTGTACAAGGTAGGGATTGGCTTCATGACCCCTTTAACGACAATCGGCATACCCGTCGTCATCCCACCTTCAAAGCCTCCGAGGCGATTGGTACGACGGTAATATCCTCTTTCTTCGCTCCATAAGATCTCATCATGGACCTCGCTTCCGTTTCTACGAGCGGCTTCGAAACCGATCCCGAATTCAACCCCTTTATAGGCGTTAATACTCATTACAGATCCAGCGATTTTCGCATCCAGCTTTCGATCATATTGAACATATGAACCGATTCCAGGTGGCATTCCTTCTACATACACCTCAGTTACCCCGCCGATCGAGTCTCCTTCTTTCTTCGCTTCATCAATCGCATGCATCATTTTCTCTGCCGCTTCTTCGTCAAAAGTACGGACAGGCGATGCCTCTGAAATTTCTCTCCGTTGTTGTAAAGTTAGGTTTTCATCAACATCTGACACAATACCTGCGATTTCACGCACATAGCCTGTCACTTCAATGCCAAGCTCCTTCAAAAGCACCTTAGCAACGGCTCCTGCCCCTACTCGTGCTGCCGTTTCCCTTGCTGAAGAACGTTCGAGTACGTTTCTCATATCTCTATGACCGTATTTCATTCCACCATTCAAATCTGCATGACCTGGACGAGGTTTCGTTACCGTACGACGGATCTTTTGCGTTTCCTCAGGTAGAGGATCTTCGCCCATAATGTCCGTCCAGTGTTTAAAGTCATCATTATTTACGACCAAAGTGATGGGAGAGCCAAGGGTGTATCCATGACGAACCCCACTTGTTATTTCTACTAAGTCTTTTTCGATTTGCATACGTTTCCCACGCCCGTATCCGCCTTGGCGTCTGATCAGTGATTCATTTATTTGCTCTCTCAATAAAGGAAGATGAGAGGGGATTCCTTCGATAATCGTTGTCAATTGCTTTCCATGTGATTCACCAGCGGTTAAGTAGCGCATAAACGTACCTCCTATGTATTCATCCCCTTGTAGGGGGTGTTCTAAATTTTAGATACTACTATATCATATGGATGTATATTTGTGTCGTCAAAATATCGGAATTTTTATAAAATAAGATTAGAAAGCGTTTACGATCACTTATTTTTGCCATTTCCTATAAAAAAACGTGTCAAAAATTTCAAATCCGTGGGTTTGTGGAGAAAAAATCTGCTCCGTGCTCCCGACGAAGAAGATGCCCCCATCTACGAGAGAATGGCTGAAGTTTTTGTAGATGCTCTTCTTCGCTTCTTCCGTAAAATAGATCATCACATTGCGACAGACAATGAGATCAAAATCCTTTTGGTAACGGTCAGCTAAAAGGTTGTGCTTTTTGAAGGTGACACTATTTCTGATCTCATCAATCACTCGATAAGAGCTTCCTTCTTTTCTGAAGTATTTTCTAAGTATATCTGGTGATACTTCCTTCAATGATCTTTCATGGTACAGGGCTTGTTCTGCTTTCCTTAAGGCATTAACGTCGAGATCTGTCGCAAGGATCTCCACTTGTTGAAGAGGTATGTATCGACTCAATATCATAGCCAACGTGTACGGCTCCTCGCCGGTGGAACATGCAGCACTCCATATCCGTAACTTCTTCTTTTGTTGAAGCAAATACGGAATGACTTTTTGTTCAAGTACTTCAAACCTCTTCCTATTCCGGTAAAATTCAGACACATTGATTGTCATACGATCTAGTAATTCATCTGACAACGATGAATCGTTTTCCAGGGCGTTGTAATAGCTTTTGAAATTATGATAGCCTCGCTTTTCCCGTAAAGAAGTCAGCCGTCGCTTCATTTGAGCTTCCTTGTACTGCGATAAATCGATTCCTGTTTTTTGATGGACTTTCTCTATGAATTGTATGTAATCCTGACTCATCCCCAAAACTCCCTCTGCTTATTCCCTATAAGCGTACTCCAGCATCTTCAGGTTGTAAACGAGTAACCTCTATCATTCAAAAAAAGCTCACGATTGTGGAAGACTCGGTTTCGAGATGTTTGTGAGGTGGGCCGGGTCATCCCCCCTCCGCCCCTTTTAAGTATCTCGAAATCACTTCAATAAATAGTCGAGATTTATTAGCGTGTAGACCCTAAGAGTGTATATTCTCCACTGAAAGCCTGATACAGAATGCTTGATTACTATAGGACATGGATCATAGAAGACCCTCACACTCCGCCAAGGGGTTCGTTTCTCACATCCATTGAATGGGGTGGTTGGGAAGCTGGCGAGACCCCGCAGTGCGAAGCACGAGGAGGCTTGCCGTCACCCCCGCAGGAAAGCCAGTATCTTACCCATCACCTCTGGCTCTTTGCATGGCAACGAACCCCGGTTATCTTGAAAATAAGTATTCCGCAATCCTGCCATATTGTGAACAGTATTTTTTATGTTGATGAAATGAAAAAAGCCACCTTCGGAAGGTGGCTTTTTTCATTAGTAGATCCAGTTGAGTGAATCTTTTTCATAATCGACGAGTTCCTTTTCATCAAAGAACAAACCGATTTCTCTTTCAGCACTTTCTTTCGAATCAGAGCCATGGATGACGTTTTTCCCTACTGTTACACCATAATCACCACGGATGGTTCCTGGAGCAGCCTCAGCAGGCTTTGTAGCTCCCATCATTGTACGTGCCGTTGCAATTACATCTTCGCCTTCCCAAACCATTGCGAAGACAGGACCTGATGTGATGAAGTCTACGAGCTCACCGAAGAATGGTTTTTCCTTATGTTCACCATAATGCTCTTCTGCAAGTTCTGTAGGAATAGCCATCAACTTGGCCCCTGCCAGTTTAAACCCTTTGCGTTCAAATCTTGCTGTAATGTCACCGATCAAATTGCGTTGTACACCATCTGGCTTAACCATCAAAAATGTCTTTTCCATGACAAACACCCCATCTTATGTATAGTGTGAAAGCGCTTTTAATAAGTGCCATAAAAAAGTCTATCAAACAAAGGCAAGAAAGGCAATAGATTTATGCCCTTCTTTTACCAATATACTTCGCAATCCCTTTCAGGGTCTGTTTAGCACGGTTCGCCGGTAACTTGTTCAAGGATTGATAGGCCTTTTCCAAATAGCGGTCGCTCAGTTCTAATGACCGTTCGATCGAACCATTAGACTGCACTTTTTTGATCAAGTGTTGAAGTTGATCAGATGTCAGATCCTCTTTCTCCTGGAAAGCAACATCCAATTCCCTCTTGAACTCTATTTCTTCCATAGAAAAAAGTACAGGTAAAGTAATATTCCCTTGTAGAAGATCACTGCCTGCAGGTTTACCTAATTCTTTCTCAGATGCTGTAAAATCCAGAACATCATCGATGATTTGATAAGACATACCGACATAGTAGCCATACTGATAAAGCGCACGCTCATGAGCAGGATCTGCATTTGCGGCTATGGCACCGAGTCTACAGCTGGCAGCGATGAGCAACGCGGTTTTCCTTTTGATCCTTCTGAGATAGGTGCGTAGGTTCTGTTCGATATTATATTTATCCCGGATCTGTTCAATTTCCCCTAAACATAACTCAACCATTGTCCCAGCAAGAATCTGGTGAGCACGTGGGTTTTCAAGCACAGATAAATTTTCAAGCGACCTGGCAAAAATGTAATCTCCCGTGTACATAGCAATCCGGTTATCCCAACGTGATTTAATCGTAGGTTCCCCTCGCCTCAGTTCAGCTTCATCGATCACATCATCGTGAACAAGGGATGCGGTATGTATGAGCTCCAAAGAAACAGCGACTGCTTTCATACGCTCAATATCATAATGCCCGAATTTACCGCCAAGCAAGACAAAGACAGGACGGATCCGTTTCCCTCCTGCTTGTAACAATTGGCTGGATGCTTCTCTGAGTACTGGATTGTCAGATTGAATCGTATCGTTTACAGCCTCTTCGATTACCGCTAGGTCATTTTTAAGAAAAGAGTAAATCATTGCTAGTTTCATGGCATTTCATCCTTAGTTATTGCTTTTCCCCCATATGCATGGCTGCAACGCCGCCCGTATAGGATTTTACTATTACATTCTTGAATCCGACTTCTTCAAACATCGCTTTCAGTTCCTTTTTTCCAGGAAAGTCTTTAGCTGATTCATGAAGCCAGCTGTATTCTTGATAACTTTTGGCGAAAAGCTTGCCAAATACAGGCATAATCTTTCCAAAATAGAAATAATAGAGCTTTTTAAAGACCGGGTTGGTTGGTTGTGATGTTTCTAAACAGACAACTTTCCCTCCAGGTTTTACAACACGATGCAATTCTTTTAAAACTTGTTGATAATCAGGTACATTCCTTAAACCAAAGCCGATGGTGACAAAGTCGAACTGGTCATTTTCATAGGGCAAGCTCATGGCATTCCCATGCTGGAACTCCACTTGCTTCACTCTGCCAGCAAGCTTTTTTTTAATTCCAACCGATAACATATTTTCACTGAAGTCAAGGCCGATGACCTTTCCCTCTGTACCGACCTCATTCGCTAATGCCATCGTCCAATCACCCGTACCACAACAGACATCAAGCGCACGGTCACCCTTTTTAACATTCATTCGTTTCATGACATCTTTACGCCATAACCGATGTTGTTGAAAGGAAATGATTGAATTCATACTGTCATATCGATCATATATTTTTTCGAATACGTGATGTACTCTTTCTTCTTTTGATTGTGGTTCCATGTTCACCCTTCTTCCGCTATCTGTCTATGGTTGAATTGATGATGAATGGCAGCATGCATGTAAGATTTCAGCCAGTTGAAATGGACGGGAAGCTGGGTGATTGTCGCTTCCAACCGGTGCATATGGTTTTGTAGCATTTGTTCAATGTTCACCAATACTTGTCCACTATTTCCTAGCAATGCCGGACGTTTGATAAGTGCATCAATGAGAGGGGAAAAATTACCTTCCTGATAGCTGCGTTTTTCTTCCAGCAATTTTTTAGCTAAAAGCCATTCACCCGCCATATCATTAATGGCTGTTTTTTGGACATACGAAGCAACCCTTTGAATAAGAAGGGATTCGATTTTTTTCAAACCTTCTAAAAATTCTTGGAATGACTCCACATCTTTATAATAAAGTTCCATCTTCAATTCGTTGATTTCCTTAATTGCGCCCGCAAGCGTATGAATCATAGGAATGTCGTCAAGTTGAGAGAGGAGATAATAATATAGGCCACTATAATAATCGCCGGCAAGGACCGTCAATTGACGGCTGCGAACAATCTCCCGATCATCGTCTTCATCCGATAATGTAACAAGATCGTGTGTATCAAGAGCAATCTGAACGAGCATCGTTGTAATGATATATTGTTCTTTTTTCACCTCAGACAATTTCGTGTGATCCATGATTGAAGACAGGATCACAAGCTTATCTTCATCGATCGTCGGCTCAGGGATAAAACGTACCAAATAAGGGTGGCGAACTTTCGATGCAATTTTTCGTTTGAGTTGTTTGATGTCATTATCTGAAGAATTCAACTTGATCACCTTGTCCCTTCCTGAACACTATTAAACCATTCCCATTATAGCATATTTGACCTTCTACTGTTTACTATGTATACGTTCGCAGAGCGAATGGTCACTCTGCATCGTTCGTCATTTCGCCGTGGCTTGTTTGAATGACAGCTTTCCCACGTACTTTCACGGCAGAAGTGTGCTCGGTAAACTGAGCGATCATTACTTCTCCACTGTCAAGCTTTTCGGAGTGGTGGAAACGCGTATCCGTACCGCGGGTCAAACCGATGACATTCACGCCATCTTCAAGGGCTTTTATGACGAAGAAATCATTGTTGGATGTAGTCATAGGATCGCCTCCTTCTAGTATCATTACTATCTCTTACAAAGGGGACTTTTGTCAAAACATCCACCTTGTTGAACACTGCGAATGAAGAGCCTTTCCATCATTATGGCCTCAATGCAGGATTTTTAAAAAAATAAAAAGAAAAAGGGTGCACATGCACCCTTTTCCGAAGCCCTATGTAGCTATTATTTAACCGCATCTTTAAGGGCTTTACCAGGTTTGAAAGCTGGTACTTTACTCGCGGAGATTTCGATCTCTTCTCCAGTTTGTGGGTTACGGCCTTTACGTGCCGCGCGCTCACGTACTTCGAAGTTACCGAATCCAATTAATTGGACTTTATCACCGTCTTTAAGTGAATCCATGATAGATTCGAATACAGAATCTACAGCTTGTGTAGCATCTTTCTTAGAAAGATCAGCTTTTTCAGATACAGCGTTGATTAGATCTGTTTTATTCATGCCATTCACCTCCTCCCAAGAAGGTTTAACTCATTCAAGTGGTTTCATCCACTTCAAATGTTTATTTAGGTGCCATCTTTATGATGACAAGCCTTATAATAAACGAGTTTAAAGCGAAATTCAATAGACAATCCTGTAAAAAACGCGTAACAACGCGATTTCCGAGCTGAATTCCGCTTCATTTCAGGTGTAGCCTACCATAATCTTCTTCAAGTGGCAAACCCTCTAAAACCTTGATATGACGGCATTTCCACAACTTTAATGATCTTCACATAGGTAATTACGACACCCACCTTAAAAAATCCTTTAAACTTCGTAATTTTTTTCTTAAAAACACTGAAAAGTAAGCATTTCTGGTGTTTTTGAGAATGGAAAGGAGAGGATATACAGTTTCTTCGAGTGAAAATAGAACCCACATTTCTATCATTTAAGTCTTATTCAAATCCCTGAAAAAAGCAAAATTAAAAACGGCTCACACGGAGCCGTTATAAAATGATTGCGATCATACCACCAGAACCTTCATTGATGATACGCTCGAGCGTTTCTTGTAGTTTGTACCTTGCATTTTCCGGCATGAGTGCCAGTTTGGCCTGGATGCCTTCACGGACGATCGAACTCAAAGATCTGCCAAAGATATCTGAATTCCAAATGGATAGTGGGTCTTCCTCAAAGTCCTGCATAAGATACCTCACGAGTTCTTCGCTTTGTTTTTCTGTTCCTATAATCGGCGAAAATTCTGATTGGACATCCACTTTAACCATATGGATCGATGGCGCGACAGCTTTCAACCTTACCCCGAACCTCGAGCCTTGTCTGATGATTTCAGGTTCATCGAGAGTCATATCCTCTAAGGTCGGTGCAGCAATTCCATAACCCGTCTGTTTGACCATCTGTAAGGCATCTGCCACCTGGTCATATTCTCTCTTCGCATGGGAGAAATCCTGCATGATCTCAAGTAAATGATCTTTCCCTCGGATTTCTTCTCCGACAATTTCTTTTAAGACATGATCATACAAATGTTCCGGCGCTTGAAGATCGATTTCAGCAATCCCTTCCCCAAGGTCCATCCCTGAGATATGAGCACCTGTAATGTACTCGTATTGATCGAAGTTACCTACGACTGTATCCACATCACGTAATCGTTTAATATCTTTAACTGTATCTTCAATCGCCTCTTGAAGGTTGTTCCTTAACCAGTGGCGGGAATCAAGAACCATCACCCAGCTTGGTAAATTCACATTCACTTCCAGCACAGGGAATTCGAATAATGCTTCACGTAGAACATTTTGAACATCGTTTTCCCGCATGCTCTCTACGGACAGTGCAAGGACGGGTATATCGTACTTCTCAGAGAGGTTCGCCCTCAATTTTTCCGTATTCGGATGATGCGGCTGTGCGGAATTCACAATCATAATGAAAGGTTTTCCGACTTCTCTCAACTCTTCTACGATTTTCTCTTCTGCTTCCACATAATCAGCCCGGGCGATTTCACCGATGGTACCGTCCGTAGTCACAACGATTCCAATGGTCGAATGCTCCTGGATTACTTTTTGCGTACCAATTTCCGCTGCTTCATGAAAAGGGATCGCCTCTTCATACCAGGGTGTATGAATCATTCTTGGTCCGTGCTCATCTTCATACCCAACCGCACCATTCACGGCATATCCGACACAGTCAACCATGCGGACGCGGATGTCAAGGTGATCATCAATATTGATGTTTGCCGCCGTATTAGGGACAAACTTAGGTTCTGTCGTCATAATCGTCTTCCCTGCCGCGCTTTGAGGCAATTCATCTAATGCACGCTCACGCTCTGATTCTTCCTCCATATTTGGTAAAACAACGAGCTCCATGAATTTCTTTATGAATGTTGATTTTCCAGTACGAACAGCCCCGACGACTCCTAAATAAATATCTCCATTTGTCCGTTTGGAAATATCACTGAAGATATCAACCTTTTCCAAAGGATCCCCTCCCAAATAAAATTTCACCTTCATACAAGCCTAGACAATCTAATTCTATGACGTTGTCCTAGTGAAATATGCAAGAAATTATAAGTACGGAAACTCATACTGGACGAACAATCATAGATGATTCGCATAAACAGGAGAAGAGAAACGCTGGATAGGTAAGGTATAATCAAGTTTAGTTTATGCTCACTAAAAATCTATGAAAAAAACCGTCCCTCTATGCAGGAACGGTTCACAATCATGTCGATGGCTGAGCTTTTGAAAACACAGGCTCTCCATTTTCTACTGTATAGGTAGTCGAATAGGCAGGGACAAATGGGGTATGATCAGTTAATAAGTAACGAATATCTTCCCCTTGTTCGTAACTGTGCTCTTCTTTTCTTAGGTATGTGTACAAGTCTTTCCGATAATCAATATACACTCTCCCCTGTTCATCCAGGTAAACGGGAAGTTTTTGGTCGGAATAGGGGCTGTTGACCATCGGCGGCTCGTCCATTCCAATTTTCTCATGATCCAGTTCATAAACCCCAGGAGCGACGAAATCACCGAAAGGCGGATATTTATTATTATCTCTGTAGAACTTCACTTTGACCTGCAAAGAACGTACCTCTTCCGTTGTTCGGAGATCCAGTACTTTCACTGTCGGATCTGTTTCAGGGTGGATGATCACATATTGATAATGGCCGCCGTTTTCAAAGGATGTACCCGGTAAATCATTGAGAAGATTCAATTCCTTCAACTTACTGAATTCAATTGGATACTTTTGAAAGATCGGCGTGTCTTGATCTTTCGTTTTTATAGGCAGCAGGCCGTTTTTCTTTTCCTGATAGGTGTCTACAGCATTTTGAACCATCTCAAGCTGTTGATCATTCGGCACCTGGTTCTTCGCCAACTTGTTCTGCGGATATAGACATCCGGAAAGCAACAATGCCGTCAAGGGCAATAATATGAATAAAAAGCGTTTCATGTAGTGTCTCCCTCCTGTTAGGCCGTCGGTCCGCTCAGGACGATATAAAGAATAATAATTCCTCCGAAAATCATAAACAAATAAGCAAAAACAGCGATCATTATTGATAGAAAGCCCTTTAATTTATATCTGCTTAAGTAAATTAAACCAACAGCCAGGAACAATGAAATAATCCCTGCGAAGGATATGTACATTTTGAGCATTGATTCTGACACAGCTCTTCCTCCTTCAAAGCACACTTTGCTGATGGTATTATACCACAAGTCTTTCTATACGGACAGATGAGAAAACAGAGTCTATCAGTCTTATAATCCATTTTTATAACCTTTTTAGTATGCTCTGTTAATCATTGAGTCGATGATTAGTTATTAAAGAATATGACAGGATTGTGAAAGACTCAGTTTCGAGACTTCTGTGTAAGTGGATGGGGCTGCGGGGAATGACTCGCTTTCCGTGGGAGCGCGGTGAGCCTCCTCGGACTGCGTCCTGTGGGGTCTCACCATGCACTTTTTTCCCACAGGAGTCTCCCCATTCCCCTCCGCCCCTTAACCATATGAGGTTCTCGAAACCCTACATATAGTAAACGGCCTATGTCGAATGGAAGTCCTAATAAACCATGTCGTCTTCATAGTTTCCGACATAGAAAATGCACGAATAAGGCGTGGGAACAGGGTCTGGGAAACGTCCGTATGAAAAGCGAAAGGAGATAACAACGTGTGTGTTTTTCTACTCACTGATCCAAAACACTGCAAATCGTCGTTTCCCTGACCCCGTATCCATGGTCAGGATTCGTCATTCATTATTTCAACCAAATCAAGGCTTCTTTTAGGGATACCCGGTAGGTGCTCCTTGCGCTCCCGCGGAAAGCGAGCTATTCCCCGCAGCCCCCATCCACTCAACAAAAGTCTCGAAACTGATTCTTCCACAATCGGGAGCTTATATGAAATAAACATTGAGATTTACGGAGCGATTCAATTGAAAAAAGCATAAAAAAATCCGGGGCAAACGGTTTGCCCCGGTTGACTAAACAATTCCCTGACCAGCTCATGTGTAATGATTGCTGCGTAATATCTTATGCATACGAATGAAGGACCGCCTCCTCAGGCGCCTATTGGTTCGTAATCATTTTAAAAACTTGCCTAAGGTATTCATATCCAAAGGCATGTTTTGTTTGGTGATTGCTTCAACGATTTTATCTTCCTTCGATTTTGACACGTTCTTATTAGCAACCTTTGCGAGCTGGCGAACAAGACGTCTGACCGTCTTTTCATCACTGAAATCAGCATTCTGTACAGAATTCGCCACTTTGAAGACATCTTCTGGGTCGATGTTTGCCTTTTTCTTCAGATGATCAAAAATATTCTTTTGAAAATCATTCATGAACAATTGACCTCCTCGTGCGTTAGGTTCTGTGTAGTATATGCACGAGAGTCGATATGTGTCAGTCATTCATCTTTTCATCAAGAATATTTGTCAAATCCTCCATTTCATGTCGACGGATCCTTGTCATCAATTCGTCGACGACATCTCTTGGATCAGCCGATTCAAATAGAATCCTGTAAATCCCTGAAGTGATCGGCATTTCCACCCCTTGCTCTTGTGCAAGTTGAAAAGCGGCTTTTGTCGTCCTGACTCCTTCTACGACCATTCCCATTTGGTCTAAAACCTCTTCCAATGGATATCCTTGTCCAAGCTTATTCCCAGCCCTCCAATTTCGGCTGTGAGAGCTTGTACAAGTTACAATAAGGTCCCCGATTCCTGTCAAACCGGAGAAGGTGAGCGGGTTCGCTCCCTTTGAAGTTCCAAGACGGGCAATTTCAGCAAGCCCTCTCGTAATTAGAGCCGCTTTGGCATTATCCCCGTAACCAAGCCCGTCCGAAATACCAGCACCAAGAGCGATAATATTTTTCAACGCGCCTCCAAGTTCCACGCCGACCAAATCAGGAGATGTATACACGCGGAATTGACGATTAATGAAGAGGTCCTGCACTTTCTCCGCTACTTCTAGTTCTTCTGCAGAAACAGTTACGGTTGTTGGCTGCCTGAGACTTACTTCTTCCGCATGACTTGGACCGGAGAGGACGACGATATCCTCATACTTTTCTTTCGGGATCTCTTCGGAAATCACTTCAGATACACGCTTGTAAGAGCCAGGCTCGATCCCTTTTGAAGCGTGTGTAATGATCACTTTGTCATTTAGAACTTCCTTTAACTGGCCGCAGACTTCTCTCATAGCCTTTGTCGGAACGACTAAGATCACATGCTTAGCATTTTCTACAGTCGCTCCTAGGTCATGGCTTGCAGTAATCGATTGAGGAAGATCAATATCTTTCAAATATTTTTCATTCCGATGCGTTTGGTTGATTTCTTCAGCAAGGTTCTCCCTGTGTGTCCAGAGATGAACCTCATGCCCATTATCAGCAAGAACGAGGGCAAGAGCTGTGCCCCAGCTCCCCGCACCAAGTACAGCTACTTTCTCCATGCTACCTACTCCCTTCCTGAATGAATCAGCTACGTTTCCTTGCAAAAATCTTGATTGGAGTTCCTTCAAAACCGAAGGCCTCACGGATCCTATTTTCCAAGAATCGCTCATACGTGAAGTGCATCAACTCAGGTTCATTAACAAATACCACAAAACTTGGCGGTTTGACAGAAACTTGAGTCGCATAAAAGATTTTCAGCTTCTGACCCTTGATGGATGGAGAAGGATTCATAGCAAGGGCGTCCATAATTACTTCGTTAAGCAGATTCGTCTGCACACGCTTCGCATGATTCTCACTTGCTTCCAGAACTTTAGGGATCAACGTATGAATCCGTTTTTTTGTTTTCGCAGATAAAAAGACAATAGGTGCATAGTCAAGGAAACGGAATTGATCCCGAACCTTATCTTCAAACTCTTTCATCGTTTTTTCTTCCGTCTCTATGGTATCCCATTTATTGACGACGATAATGACAGCTTTTCCAGCTTCATGGGCATAGCCCGCAATCTTTTTGTCCTGTTCATGAATGCCTGCATCTGCATCAATTAAAGTCAGGACAACATCTGAGCGTTCAATCGCCTTCAATGCCCTCATGATGCTGTACTTTTCGGTGGTTTCATAAACTTTGCCTCGTTTTCTCATTCCAGCTGTATCAATGATCACATAATCCCGATCGTCTTTCGTGAATGGAGTATCGATAGCATCCCTTGTCGTACCTGCGATATCACTGACAATCACGCGTTCCTGACCAAGGAGACTGTTTACGAGCGATGATTTCCCTACATTCGGTCGGCCGATTAAGCTGAAACGAATGGTATCATCATCGATTTCTTCCTGAATTTTTTCAGGGAAGTGTTTCACAACTTCATCGAGCATGTCTCCAAGTCCCAATCCGTGGGTCCCCGAAATCGGGAAAGGTTCACCAAAACCGAGAGAGTAGAATTCATAAATGTTTTCTCTCATTTCAGGGTTGTCGACCTTGTTCACTGCAAGAACAACCGGTTTATTTGATTTAAATAGAAGTTTGGCGACTTCTTCGTCAGCACCGGTAATTCCATCACGGCCGTTCACCATGAAAACGATGACATCTGCTTCATCAATAGCTACCTGTGCCTGTGCTCTCATTTGCACGAGCAACGGCTCGTCCCCAAGTTCAATCCCACCAGTATCAATGACATTGAATCGTGTTGTCAGCCATTCGGCTTCTGCATAAATCCGGTCTCTAGTGACACCGGGCGTATCTTCTACAATAGAGATTCTTTCTCCGACAAGTCGGTTGAATATCGTTGATTTCCCAACATTCGGTCGTCCTACAATAGCAATTACTGATTTTCTCATGAAAGGATCATCCTTTCTTTATTTCTATTTTCATTATTCCATGTTTCCTCAGTAGTGAAAAGCAAAAAAATACTGCTCTCCCCCGTGCGATGGTTTAACAGCCCATCTTCCGAAGAACAGCAGGAAGCCATTAACTTTATTATCTTAGCAAACTTTAGAAAAAGAAACAATTCTTTCTCAATGCTTGACGATAATATATAGTTGATCACTTAATGCATGAGCGATTCCATCCAAAATAGCTTCTAAGTTTGCTGCAACAGCTTCCATTTCCTCTTTCGTTTCACACTTGAATACAGCTGCACTGCCGTGGACTTTGTTTTCCTGTGTCGTAACGGAAGCCAGTATCGCTTTCTCCATTTTCATGAATGTTTCCTCCTACCTTTCTTCGAAGGCATTTGTATGGCATTTTCGAGAACGGGTACGTGTTCAATAATCTCTTTCGCCCGTTTTGAATCCTTTTCTTGAGGAAGAATGAACACTCCAATCCTTCCATCATTCAAGTCTCTTTTGATCAATGGCACAAGAGCGGGTGTACCTGAATCCCTGAAGACCCCCAGGGTCACAGATACATCATGCAAGATGGCCTGCCTCTGCCCAAGGTTTGCAATGGTAGAACGGACACTGAATTCTTTAGGGGTTAATACGAAGCCCATTCCATATTTCAAAATCTCTTCCTGCCGCTCAGGCAATCCAATGTTCATGATGTAAATGTTATCGACATACAATCCGGCTCCGTCGAAGGAAATGGATTTCTCCTCTACCGTGACGATATCCGAGAGCTTCGAACCGCTCATCAACATTCCAGATAGAAGAAAGCATATGACAGCTGCCCCTAAAGCCACCCAAACATTAAGTGCTAAATAACAAAGGGTGACGACAAAAGAAGTGAAAATAACGAGGTAATTTCTGCTCTCGAAAGCAACTGCTATTCCTTCAATATACGTATTGCCTCGTGGGACAAGTTCATAAGAGTCCATTTCCGTCAATGTATTCCTCTCCATATTGCGTACTTCCCGGAACTGAGAAGCAGCTAACGTCAAAAAAGTCACGGCGGTGAATTCCTTTTCCATAATAGAGGGGATCGCGATAGTCCCAAGCGCAGCTGCAATGAACCCTAAGGATAAGTGGATGATCTTCCCATGAAGGTAAGTCGGATATTGCCTGTAATCAGTACGCAACATAAAGACTCGAAGAGCTGTACCGACGAGGATTCCTAAAATGATTGGATAGGTGTATTCATTCACACAAAAGCAGCTCCTTTAGATAGGGATTTTCTCTTTTTACGAATAGTTCTCTTCAATTGATCTACGCCATGAAAAAGGAGCAGCACAAACACCCCTTTTATCGACAGAGAAAGCATTACATGAGTATTAATGATCCCTTCATTTTGATAAAGGGCGAAAGTAATGAAAGAAAATAATGAGCCACCAGCATTGGTTAACATCCATAAACCCATCTGGCCACCGACATCCTTAACGAACATTCGAAGAATTCCCACGATCACAAAGAGAAACAGAGAAATTCCCGGGAAGTTCACCCACACAGGATGCACGATGAGAAACATCCAAATCGCTGCGTAGCCAACGCTAAGAATGAACGGCCAGAAATAATCAAACACGGTTCTTTTAATCGATATAAAAAGATAAGTTCCGAAGACGAGAAGGATAAGGACGTGAAAGTAAAATTGACCTTTTTGACTCCAAGAAAGTATGTCATATGTACACATAAAAACACCCAAAATCAGTAACAAATCGCGTTTCAGTTTCCGACGTTGAATGAAAAAGACAGCTATGACCGTTAATGACCAAGCAAACCAATAAAACGTTGCCTCCAAGACCCCACACCTCCCAAGCTTCACCATTTATTATGTGTGGTTCACGAAAGCTTTAAACATTTTATATAAAGAAAGGGTTTGTTAGCCCGTAATTGTGATTATTAGTTATTAAAGAATATGGCAGGTTTCTTGAAGACTCAGTTTCGAGATGTTTTTGAGTGGATGGGGCTGCGGGGAATGACTCGCTTTCCGCGGGAGCGCGTTGAGCCTCCTCAGGCTGACGCCTTGCGGGGTCTCACCAAGCACTCTTTTCCCGCAGGAGTCTCGCCATTCCCCTCCGCCCCTTTGCCATGGAAGATTCTCGAAACCACTTCTGGAAAAATCAGCTTGTATGATTGAGAGAAGTGGATAATGTAAACCTCTCCCCCGAAGCATCCAGAACTTAAAAGCTAAATACAGAGCGCTTGATGCCAACTTAGGAGGGGAGAGTGGGAGACACTCCCTCTCGGTATAAGGCTTCGTATCTCCTTTACATGGAATGGGGTGGTTGGGAAGCTGCGAGACTCCCGTGGGAGAAGGAGATAGGCGAGATCCCGCAGGACGCAGTCCGAGGAAGCTCTGCGCTCCCCCACAGGAAAGCGAGTAGCTTCCCAACCACCCCTGACTCCCATTATGGTAAACGAAGCCCGAAAACATCTCGAAACTGAGTCTTCCACAATCGGAAGTTTATATTAAATAAGCATGAAAAAAGCTATATAAAAAAGCCTATGACAAATTTGTCATAGGCTTAATTCATCCTTTGGTCATACCATTGCTTCGTATAACCGAGCATTACGTGTGGTTTTCCATTCAATTCCTTAGGGTGGAGAGCATTTTGAAGCATCATAGCTATTTTGAATTCATGTAGAATATGATGGATCTCTTCAGTTAATGCTTCCCTTCCTTCATTCACCAGTATCTTCAGCAGTGAACCGGCCATTCCGAAACCTTTTGCACCGAGCACCATCGCCTTCGCTCCATCAAGGCCGTTCCGAACTCCTCCTGATGCGAAAACATGCAAATCATCAGAAATAGACGTCTCAAGAACAGATACTGGAGTGGGGATGCCCCAATTATTAAACGAAGTGTACGCACGCTCGCGCCTCATGTTTTCCACTCTAGAGAAATTCGTCCCACCTCTTCCACCTACGTCAAGGTGACGAACTCCCATTTGATAGAGTGTATCAGCGGTTTCTTTAGACATCCCATAGCCAACTTCCTTTACTATAACTGGAACATCGATATGGTCAATGATGTCCTGAATCCTGTGCATCCGTTGTGAAAAATCACGATCCCCCTCAGGCATAATCATTTCCTGAAGAGTGTTGATATGAATTTGCAGAGCATCGGCATGAAGCATACGAACCGCTTCCCTTGCCTGGTCTAAAGTAGCTTCACTTCCTACATTAGCAAAGATGATCCCTTCAGGATTCATTTCTCGAACAATTTCATAAGTTTTTCGTTCTTCAACATTTTTTAAAGCTGACATTTGAGAACCTACAGCCATACCGATTCCAGTTTCTTTTGCTGCTATAGCCAAGTTACGGTTGATCGCCATGGTCTCTTCTCCGCCACCGCCAGTCATCGCATTAACAAAAAGAGGGGAACTTAAATAAAGTTCCCCTACTTGTATATTCATCTGTATATCCTCGAAATTGAGACGGGCAAGACTTTGATGAACAATTTCGATATCATCAAAATGATTATGAATCTCCCGTTCGTGACTGATGGCATGGCGGATATGGTCAATCTTCCTTTCAGATCTGCTCATATCCATCCCTACTTCTATTAAGCTCTATACCATTTAAACTTGGTTAAAAGACCAGTAATTAATTGCTCAAGAGCTTATTTTTTATATTTATCAAGTTTGTCGCCAATCATGTCACTTAAAGAGAAACCGGAATTGTCATCTTCTTTCTCATACTGTTGGATTTCAGCACGAGTTTCGTCACGCTCTAACTCTTTCATGCTTAATGAAAGGCGTTTAGCATCCTCGTCAACATCCAGAACTTTCACTTCAACCGTTTGTCCTTCTTCTAACACTTCATCAGGTGTACCGATGTGGCGGTTGGAAATTTGAGAAATGTGGACAAGACCTTCGACTCCCGGGAACACTTCTACGAAAGCCCCGAAACTTACGAGACGACGAACGGTTCCTTCAAGAGTTTCACCAGGGTTCACTTTTGAAGTGATGTCATGCCATGGTCCTGGTTGAGTAGCTTTCAGTGAAAGAGAAATTCTTTCATTGTCACGATCGACGGAAAGTACTTTGACTTTGACTTCTTGGCCTTCTTCCACAACATCAGATGCTTTTTCCACATGCTGATGGGATAACTGGGAGATATGTACAAGTCCGTCAATACCTCCAAGATTTACGAAAGCACCAAAGTCAGTCAAACGTTGTACAGTACCCTCGATGACTTGTCCTTCTTCTAGAGATTGTAGCACTTCATGCTTCTTCGCTGATTCCTCTTGCTCAACGACGGCACGGTGGGAAAGGATTACACGGTTTTGCTCACGATCCAATTCCACGACTTTTAGGGAAAGCGTTTTTCCTTTATAGTCTTCAAAATCTTCAACGTAATACGTTTCAACCAAAGAAGCTGGAATGAACCCACGCAGGCCGATATCGACAACAAGCCCGCCTTTTACAACATCTTTAACTTCAGCTTCAAAGATTTCTCCGCTTTCGAACTTAGCTTCCAGATCTTCCCATGCCTGATCAGCATCAACGGCACGCTTAGAAAGTACGATTTCATCATCTTCCACTTTCTTCACTTGTAGAGTGAGCTCGTCTCCTTCGCTCACTGCATCTGAAGCTTTTTCTACATGAAGGCTGGATAATTCACTGATAGGTACAATACCTTCGACTTTATATCCAACATCTACGAGGACCTGTTTTTCTTCAATCTTCACGACTTTACCAGTCACGATGTCCCCTGCAGAGAATTCTTTCATTCCAGATACTTCTTGATTCATTTCATCCATACCAAGCTACCTCCTTCAATTTCCGACACAACCTAATAATACAGAAATGCCCTTTTGTCTAACTTCTAATATTTAGAGCATTTTGTCAAGTGATTACGCCTCATGATTGATGAATTTTATGCAATTGTCTGATTTCTTCCATGATCCGATCTGTAACAACCTGGGCAGAAGCCTTCTGTTCACGATATTCTGTCATATCAATCGGTTCACCATAAACCACTTTCAATTTCTTGAATTTTTTGTATGGACCGATAATCGCGCAAGGAACTATCGCCGCTTCAGAACGCAAAGCAAAGAAACCAGCTCCGGCAAGGCCTTTGCCGATTTCACCATTTTTCTGCCTTGTCCCTTCAGGAAATAGTCCAAGGGCATGGCCTTCTTTTAATATATCCAGACCTTTTCTTAAGGCGTTCCTATCCCTCATGCCACGTTTGATCGGAAAAGCATGGACTTTTTTCAATATACCCCCGATAACAGGGTTTTTAAACAACTCTTCTTTCGCAAGGAAGTAAATATTCCGACTACTCGTTATGCCTACAACCGGTGGGTCCACGTTGGAGATATGGTTGGAACAAATAATGACTGGACCTTCTGCAGGAATGTTCTTTTTTCCGACAATCTTAATTCTGTACATCGGATATAAGATCACACTACATAAGGCTTTTCCTATTTTATAAAGATTCATCCCTTCTCCCCCTTCTCCCATTTCTCATTCACGATAGTTAGAATCCCCTCGACTACTTCGTCGATATTCATGGATGTTGTATCGATCTCGATGGCATCTTCTGCTTTTACCAGCGGGGCAATCTCTCGATTGGAGTCGATTTCATCACGTTTTCGGATCTCTTCTTTCAATTGTTTCAAATCAGAAGGAAAACCCTTTTCAAGATTTTCTTTATGACGCCTTTCTGCTCTTTCTTCGACAGAAGCAATCATAAAGATCTTCACTTCCGCGTCTGGAAGCACATGGGTTCCAATATCACGGCCATCCATGACCACACCCTTGTCCTTGACGAGTTCTTGTTGTCTTTGCACCATTTCTTCGCGAACATTTTTGTGCTTAGCAACGATTGACACTTGATTGGTCACCTCTGCTGTCCTGATTTCCTCAGAAACATCACGTTGGTCGAGGATGACTCTTTGTCCGGCATCACTTTGAACGAGATTTAAATCAGATTGACTTAGAAGCTGAGCCAAACCATCCTCATCTTCAAGCGAAATGCCTTGTTTCAAGGCTTTCCATGTTAATGCTCGATACATTGCACCTGTATCTACATAAATAAAAGAGAGCTTTTCTGCGACTTTTTTTGCTACAGTACTTTTTCCGGCTGCCGCTGGGCCGTCAATGGCAATTGTCATTGTGTTCATACGATCCGTATCCTCCATCTGTCTTATCAAAGAGAAAACGCACTGGCACAGCGCGTTTTCTCTAAAATTTTTGCTAAATGATCACAGTCAAGAATAACATAATTCTACTATGAAAATCCATTTTATTTGAGTGCTCTCATCCGTGATTGCATTTGTTGTTCAAAGCAATATTTGATAATCAACTGCCTGTCCTTTTCATGAATATCAATAAATTCAATAGAAACCCTTTCAGGCTGGGAAACTTTTGCCGGAATGACGCGGATGACCTTTCCGATTGCAAACACGTAATGGGTCTCCCCTGTATTCATGGGAAGGACCAGAGTCAAGTCGATCTTATTCTCTTCCTCTAATTTATCAGAGGGCGATTGTACGACCATGACTCCTCCTCCACTAATATCATTCGTAATGGTAGGAAAAGAACAAGTATCCCACTCTATAGCTACATCCACAGATGCGTCCACACGGACATACTTACGTCTTTGGACCCTGTTCAATTCTTCCAAGCCTGGAAAGAATAAAGCGATAACTGGTATGTTTCTTTTTTCCCTTGCCACCACCTCTGTCTTAAACCAATAAACGGATTGGTCTTGACCGACGAAGCTTGCTTGGAATTGTGTGCCATCCAGAAAAAAACCTGTCCGGCCGGTTTTAGTATGTACAGGATAATCGATGTAAATTTTACTATCTTCAAAGTCCACCAATTTACACTTATAATGATCGACTTCATCCACTTCTGATTTTTTCAACTCCAGTGTCAGAGGTGTCCCCACCTTCAAATTCTGCATCATGCTCCTCCTCTATAAACGTGATTATATTATCTCACGTCTTTTTAAAAAATGGAAGATAATAGGTCTAAAGACAGAGAAAAAGAACCCTAATCAAAGGGTTCTTTTTCAGACCTCCTGGTTGAACTTCATCTCCGCTTTCTTCAATGTTTCCACTTTTTCTTCTTGTCCATTGGTCGCATTGATAAAGATACGATAGGTCGTATTTTCCATCGTAGCCAGGAATTCATAACAGAGGACTTGTTCATTGACATCATTTTCAATTACAGAAAGGTGATTTTCCTGTATCTCAACATTTGGATTCACTTTTCCTCTTGCTTCTTCCAATGAGATTTCAGGTTCATTGAGTTCTCGCTCACTATGGAAATTGTAATAATCACGAGCACTCATGCCTAACACTTCCCCGTTATCAAGCGCCACTTTTACCACAACAGAATCAGGGAAGAACCTGACATCATTTTGAGTGTAGAGGAAACGGAAGACCCCCATGTTGTCATATTGATTGCTTTCGACGAGCTCTAGATCAGATATTTCCAAGCCTTCCGCATATTCCTTCGCTTTTTCAGAAGCTTCATATAGCGAAATTTCAGGCTCTCCCACTTTACGGCTGATCATAATGGTCAAAGGATGTCCGCCTTTTTCCGTTAAATCGATGTACCCATTCTTATCACCGTTTTGGAAGGAAGCTGTGTACATAGGTACATCTGCGCCTTTCCCTGATTTTGTAACCGTGAGCTTATCTGTGGATACTTTTTCCAGCCACTGACTGGCAATTTTTTTCGCTTGTTTTTCATCGATTTTTTCACCTTCAAGGTGTCGAAAGCTTTTTTCTGGGCCGGAGGAACCGAATCCTGTTTTAGTCACGGATTCTTCGAAGCCATCCATAGATTTTTCTACCGTCTTGAATCCATTGACGATGGTATTGTCACCGACTTCATCGTTTGTAGCTAAGGCAAGTTCAACATCCATCCACCTTAAATTATCTTTCATTACGACATTTTGTACTTTTCTGAGTTCCCCTTCAATTTCACCGGACTTTTTGTGGAGCTCTTCCAGCATTTGAATTTCCTCTTCACTTAGGGGTTTCTTTTCCAGGTCTCGAACAGCTGTCCGATAAGTAAACTCACCGATGTCGTGTAAGAATTCTTCAGTTTTATTAAAAGGAAGAAGCGTCAGTGGCAGTTGGCCTACATCTGAACTTGCATCAGAAGAAATTTTCCATATCTCAGCGAGTTGAGGAGATAATCGGTTTCGAGAGTTCATCGCTAGGCTTGAACCGATTTTGTCATGGAGAAGATCGACATTGTAAGTCAGTTCATGAAATGCTCTTTGATAACTGTTTTCAGCTTGGATCAGGACGGCATTTTTATCCTGATTTTCTTTATACCCCCACACACCTGCACCGATCGTAGTTATGCTCAGTAATATGATGGCGATCCATTTTCCCATACGCCCACCTCCTATTTACAGAAAATATGTTTGCCGATTTGTTTGATTTGTGGTCTTGACCAGATCCAGTCCGATGTAGCTGTGTTTGGATTGAAGTAGTACAAGGCTTGACCAGAAGGGTCCCAGCCATTAATCGCATCCATAACTGCATCTTTCGCCTGATCATTTGGTTCCAGCCAAATTTGACCATCAGCTACGGCAGTAAAAGCACGAGGTTCGAATATGACACCAGATGCATTGTTAGGGAATGAAGCACTCTTGATCCTGTTCAGTATGACCGCTGCTACTGCCACTTGGCCTACATAAGGTTCACCGCGAGCTTCACCGTAAACAGCGTTTGCCATCAATTGAATATCATTTTGTGAATAGCCACTTGGAACATTGACGGCTGTCGGTTCCTCTGGCTGCTGTTGCTGCTGGTTTTGTTGTTGTTGCTGATTTTTTTGTTGATTTTGTTGCTGCTGTTGATTTCCTTGTTCTGTTTGTTGAGTTTTAGGAGTACCTCCATAGTGCGTAAAATCTTTACCTTTTCTGATCTGTTCTTTCACATAACCCTCATCATAGTTGCTTGCTTTATTCAGCTTATTTTTCACTTCCTGACCCACGAGCCCATCAATTTCCAGACCGAATTCATACTGAAAATTACGAACTGCCCAATAGGTTCCCCAACCAAAAACTCCATCGATTTCGCCGTTGTAAAAACCTAAGTACTGCAGCCTGGATTGAAGTTCAATGACATCATCACCCGTGGCCCCTTGCTGAATGACCTGATTTGAAAAACCTAGGACAGGTTTGACATAGGTCAACTCTGATAAAGGGAAAAGCAACAAGGCTAAACCCAAAAAAACGACCATCGTCTTCTTCCATACCATCCAATATCCACCCCTGACCCAATAGTTTTGTTATAGGGGTAGTTTTTAACAGAACCAAAAGATTATGCATATTTTCATTTCTAAGCTCAGCAACTAAGAAAGACACATTATTATCCGCATCTTCTATATATGCTCTGTTTTGTGGAAGACTCAGTTTCGAGACTTTTGTTGAAGTTGATGGGGGCTGCGGAGAATAACTCGCTTTCCGCGGAAACGCAAGGAGCACATACCGGGCATCCTTAAAGAAAGCCTTGTCTAGTTGAAATAATGAATGATAATTCCTGGCCATGGATACGGGGTCAGGGAAACGACGATTTGCGGTGTTTGGAATCCGTTCGTAGAAAACACACACGTTCGGGTCTTCTTTCGCTTTTCATGTGGACGTTTCCCAGACCCTGTTCCCTCGCCTTATTCGTGCAGTATCTATGGTTAAAACGACTCCATAACGATGTGGGTGAGCAGGTCTTCATTACCGAACTTGGCAGGTTACTGCTAGAGCGATTTCGAGAACCTTATATGGTAAAGGGGCAGAGGGAAACAGTGAGACTCCTGTGGGAAGTGCGTGGTAGATGAGACCCCGCAGAGCGTTAGCTCGAGGAGGCTCATCACTCGCCCACGGAAAGCGAACTTTTCCCGGAGCCCCTCAACTCCCACAAAAGTCTCGAAATCAAGTCTTCCACAATCCTGCCATATTGTTCAATAACTAATTTGCATCAGTATTAGTATTAAATAAATAAAAAAAGAACAGCTCGGTGGCTGTTCTTCATGGTTTTAATAATTTTTCATGATGTTGATTCGCTATTTTGATCTTACGAAGCCCGATCAGCCACAAAATAATCATAAAAGGGGTAATCCAATACATCCATGTCATTTCTTTCACGGTAATAATATAATCATAAATGACGTGTAATCCTACGGGAATGACCAGGCCTAACGCTAAACACCAGTTCGAACGATTCGTCCTGAACTTCGCTTTTCCCATGTAGTACCCCATAATGAGGCCGAAAAGGGCGTGGGAAGAAACAGGGAAAACAGCACGTAATATGGCGATTTCAATTCCGTTTTGGAAGATATAGATGATGTTCTCTATCGTTGCAAACCCTAAACTGACAGCCACCCCGTATATAATCCCGTCGTAATGATGATCAAAATCAGAATGACGATACGCCACAAATAACAAAAAGAACCATTTGAAGAATTCTTCAAGTAATCCAGCGAGGAAAAAAGACTTCAGGAATGACGAATGAAATACATTTTCTGTTTCAAAAGCATACTGAATGAACATGATAGGAAAAACCATGATTACGCCTATGATGAACATGCGGATGATTAGAGGAAGGGGCTCTAATTCGATCCGTTTACTTAAATATATAAATGTCATGATGGCCACGGCAGGAGATATAGCGGCAGTCAATATGGCCATGTTTCTCAACCCTCTCTCTTTCATTCACCTACGTTTCATCGTATCATGAAGGTATGAGAAAAGGAACATTTGAATGGAAGATGGTGTAAATATGAAGCGTATACTAGTCATTCACACAGGTGGCACAATATCTATGAAGGAAAACAAAGAAACAGGTGAAGTGAACACTTCGTCCAAACACCCATTGGACGAGATCTCCACCATGCTTAAAGGGAACACGGTGATTGAGGACGAAATATTGTTTTATCTCCCTTCTCCCCATATCCGGCCGGATCATATGCTGAAACTGGGCCGATCCATCCATGAGAAAATGTCCAAGAAAAACTATGATGGCATCGTTATCACTCATGGTACAGATACATTAGAAGAAACCGCTTATTTTTTGGATTTATTTTTGCAGACGAGAAAACCCGTAGTAGTCACCGGGGCTATGCGTTCAAGTAATGAAATCGGATCCGACGGCCTGTATAACCTACTAAGCGCGATAAGAGTAGCCAATTGCGACGAGGCGCAGGACAAAGGTGTGCTGGTTGTCATGAACGATGAAATTCATACAGCTAAAAACGTGACCAAAACCAGTACGAGTAATGTAGCAACGTTCCAAAGTCCTCAATATGGTCCCATCGGAATTACTACAAAAACAGAAGTGTTCTTCCATCATAAAATGACACGCCGTGATTCCTACCCGATTCAAAACATTGGAAAGCAAGTAGCCCTCATCAAAGCCTACGCAGGTATGGATGGGACTTTGATCGACGCCGTCCGGGAAAGCGATGTGGATGGCCTTGTTATTGAGGCTCTAGGACAAGGGAATCTACCACCAGAAACGGTAGATGCTTTAGAGCGCACCCTGAATGAGGGCATTCCCATTGTTCTAGTCTCCCGCTGCTATCAAGGAATTGTCCAGGATACATACGGATATCCGGGTGGCGGACGTCAACTGAAGGAAATGGGAATCATTTTTGCCAATGGTCTTACTGGACCAAAAGCCCGAATTAAATTGATGGTCGCACTTGAAATGACCACAAATATGACTGAACTGGAACATATGTTCAGCTGAGGAAATCGAGGAATCAATGATATGTGCCCATACAAAAGCCTGGCATCCATGGACGCCAGGCTTTTTTTGGTTATTTATTTGTTACAGCCTTTGCTATTTTTCCTCCATGATGACGGCCATTCTCAATGAAAATTTCATTGTTATTATAGCCAGCCGCGATAACCCCTGCAATATAGATTCCCTCGACATTCGTCTCCATCGTATCCTCATCAAACGCAGGCCTTCCTGTTTCTTCATCCATCTCTACTCCCATTTTAGTGAGAAACGCATGGTCAGGACGGTAGCCAGTCATGGCAAACACGAAATCATTTTCAATTCGTTTTTCCTGACCATGACATTCATAGACAACTTCATCCTCGGTGATTTCTTTAACGTTCGCACAGAACTCCATGTCTATGATGCCTTTTTTGACCAATGCTTCGAATTGAGGAAGAATCCATGGCTTAATACTTTTCGAATAGTCTTCCCCACGGTAAAGAACGGTAATGAGAGCCCCTGATTTTTCTAATTCCAGTGCAGCATCGGCCGCTGAATTTTTGCCGCCAATGATTACGACCTTCTTTTTATAATACGGGTGTCCCTCTTTAAAATAGTGCTTCACTTTTGGTAGATCTTCACCTTTAACATTCATATAGTTCGGTTGATCGTAATAACCAGTAGCAATGACGATTTGGTTCGCACGGTAACTCTTACCTTCACCGTCCCCTGTTTGTGATTGGATGATGAATCCGTGGTCATTGCGTTCCACTTGAGTTACTTTTTCATACGTGTTCACTCGCAAATCTTCTCTTCCTGCGACGGCCCTGTAATAAGCCAGGGCTTCATTGCGGACTGGCTTTTGACGTTCTGTAATGAAGGGGATGTTCCCTATCTCAAGTTTTTCACTCGAACTGAAAAACGTCTGATGTGTAGGGTAATGATAAATCGAATTGACGATGTTTCCTTTTTCTATGATTAGTGGTTCTATTCCTTCTTTTTGCAATTCGATGGCTGCACTCATTCCGCATGGCCCACCACCGATGATGATGACTTTTTCTTCTTGCACGACCAACACTCCTCTTTCTTTCCCGATACAGCTCATTTCTCTAATTCATCAGATCTGGTATGGTTTCCATATTCCAATTTGGCAAATCTATGCTCCAGACGCTATTCATGCTAAAAAGTTTACGTTTCCGAGTGTAATACTTTCGAGTAATGACAACTTATGGAGAGTTATTTTTTCATAAAAAATGAATCTCCTACCATAACCATGATAGGAGATTGCATTCTTAGAATCAAGTTAGATCCATCCACGGAACCTCGATGCTTCCGCCATTTTTCTAACTCCGACCATATAAGCAGCGAGTCGCATATCTACACGACGTGTTTCAGCGGTACGATAGACATTATCAAATCCTTTGACAATGACTTTGTGAAGCTTTTCTTCCACTTCTTCTTCCGTCCAATAATAACCCTGGTTGTTTTGGACCCATTCGAAGTAGGATACAGTCACTCCACCTGAGGAAGCTAAAACGTCAGGTACGAGTAGAATTCCACGTTCAGATAGGATTCTTGTAGCATCCAATGTCGTCGGACCATTAGCTGCTTCTACAACGATTGTTGCTTTTATGTTATGGGCATTATCTTCCGTAATTTGATTCTCGATCGCTGCGGGTACGAGAATGTCACAATCAAGCTCCAATAGCTGCTCATTTGTGATGGTATTCTTGAATAAATTTGTGACTGTACCAAAGCTGTCACGGCGATCTAGTAAGTAGTCGATATCTAGTCCATCTGGATCGTGAAGTCCACCGTAGGCGTCTGAAATACCAATAACTTTTGCCCCTCGATCATGCATGAATTTCGCTAGGAAGCTTCCTGCATTACCGAAGCCCTGTACTACGACTCTTGCCCCTTCTACATTGATTCCTTTCTTCTTGGCCGCTTCTTCAATACATATGGTCACACCTTTGGCCGTCGCTGTTTCACGGCCATGAGAACCACCAAGAACAAGAGGTTTCCCTGTAATGAAACCAGGATTATTAAATTCATCAATCCGGCTGTACTCATCCATCATCCAGGCCATGATTTGAGAGTTTGTAAAAACGTCTGGTGCAGGAATGTCTTTTGTAGGGCCTACAATTTGACTGATGGCCCGCACGTACCCACGGCTGACTCCTTCAAGTTCACGGAAGGACATTTCACGAGGATCACATACGATTCCACCTTTCCCTCCACCATAGGGAAGGTCAACGATCCCTGCTTTCAGACTCATCCAAATAGAGAGCGCTTTTACTTCTTTTTCAGATACGTTCGGGTGGAAACGGACGCCCCCTTTCGTTGGACCGACCGCATCGTTATGCTGGGCACGATAGCCTGTGAAGATTTTAATCTGATCGTTATCCATTCGTACAGGAATTCTTACCGTCATCATTCGTACAGGTTCTTTCATTAACTCATATACTTCATTGGGATAACCTAATTTATCAAGTGCTTTTTTGACCACCGTCTGAGTGGATTTTAACACATCAAGTTTCTCATTTTTTTGGTTTGCAGAATCTGTTGGCTTATCGGCTACCATCCATTTACCTCCTATATCAATCCATTCGATTAGGGCTCGTTCTTCAGTGATTAGTATACACGTTCACTACTAATTAGGAAAGCTGAATGCGGCTTTTTCTAACCGTTTTCAAAGAAAAAATGTAAACGTTTACACCTGTGTGGCTTTATTTTTTACGATAGCTCTACGAATTTTTGGATAAGGTCGTCATAACTTAACCCGATTGCCTGAGCAGAATCAGGGAAAAGGCTTGTCGGTGTCATTCCAGGCAATGTATTCACTTCTAAGATGATCGGTTCTTCGTTTTCATTAATAATGAAGTCAACACGTGAATAAACATCACACCCGAGCAGCTGGTGAGCCAAGATGGAGTCTTGTTGCAGTTGAGCTGTCAACTTGTCACTCAGTTTGGCTGGTACGATATGTTCACTGCCCCCAGGTTTATATTTTGAATCAAAATCATAATAATCATTCTTAGGAATGATCTCTATAACAGGAAGTGCCTGTTCTTTTCCTTTGTATCCCATAACAGGTACAGTCACTTCTCTACCTTTGACATAATCTTCGACTAGAATCATAGAGTCAGAATGTGCAGCCGTTTCAATCGCTTGACGTATATCCTGTTCTTTCTTGACGATGGTTAAACCTAAAGTAGAACCTTCTTGATTCGGTTTTATGACAAATGGGAGAGTGAACGTTCGTTTGATTTTATCTTCGATCATCGAAAATTGATGTTGATCCGTAACATCAAACACTTCACTTTTCGCTGTGTGTAAACCATTCAAGGAGAATATTTGCTTGGATTTTGCTTTGTCCATAGCCAGGGCTGAAGCTAAAACGCCTGAACCGACATAAGGAATGCCGAGCATATCCAAGAGACCTTGGATCTTTCCGTCTTCACCGAATCGTCCATGCAAACCGATAAAAACGAGGTCCACATCTAAATTCAGTACTTCCTCCATTTTTTCAGGAGAAAAGTCGATCGGCGTAACATCGTGTCCCTTGTTCTCCAATGCTTTAATGATTCCCTTTCCAGTTGAGAGAGAAACTTCTCGTTCCCCTGACGTACCACCATATAAAACCGCAATCTTCATTTGTTACACTCCATTTCATAGACCACTAAATAATAATTAACTTACACCAACTCTTATCTTAACATGTTCCCTTTCAAGCTTCTATTTAAAAATAAAGCTCTGAATTATTTTATAAACCACAATAAACCCTAAGCCTCAAACCCAAACATTTGCACCCTTTTTTTGAAGACTTAGTTTCGAGACTTTTGTTGAGTGGTTTTGGTGGTTGGGAAAACGGCTCGCTTTCCGTGGGGATGACGGCAAGCCTCCTCGGGCTTCGTTCGCTAGCCAATCCATTCCCACAGGAGTCTCCCCATTTTCCCAACCACCATAGGATTGAAAGGTGCTCGAAACTACTTTCAAGGGACAAGATATTTTGCGACAGAGAATGCTATAACCACGGTACTGGGGCGTGATTATCTTACTATAATAGGCAGGTCCTCAGCTGAATAATTTCGAGAAGTACATACGGCAAGGGGCGGAGGGGAATGGGGAGACTCCTGCGGGCAAAGAGTGCTTGGTGAGACCCCGCAAGGCGTAAGCCTGAGGACGCTCAACGCGCTCCCGCAGAAAGCGAGTCATTCCCCGCCGGTCCGATACACTCACACAAAAGCCTCGAAATCAAGTCTTTAAGAGTCCTGCCAAACAGTGGAATGCCCTTCAGTCCAGTGCCATCGTTATGTCATAAAAAAAGAACGACTCTTATGAAGCGTCGCTCTTGCAGTTTATGAAAAATGTTTATAGATGGTTCGACATGCATCTTTGTCCATGATTTGTTTTCCATATTCAATCAAGCGGTGCGAAGTCGCTGCTGTAGCGGAAGCAAACTCAGACAATAGCGCAATCACTTGATCCTGATCTAAATGAAAGATATCTTCATCTTCAAGAAGCATATAATAGGAGTCATGATAAAAGAAAACACTGCCTCCGGTCACATTAAGCTGATAAAGCTGGTGCCCTGCCCGGATGACATGTTCAAAGTCTTCAAAGGAGAACATCATTTCTTTACTTTCATCCAAAGTGACCTTCATTTCCATGTAATCTTCATCGTCTTCTATATCAGCGGGCTCTGTTTTCGTTACGACCACTAACATGCCTTGTGCTTGCAGGAGATATACCTGCACCAACAGGACACCTGACAGTTCGACACCTAGTTCGATTCCTGCATCATACATCATATCGCTGAAAATACGATGCACTCTAGGCAAATCACTCCAAAGCTCCTCACGAGACAACCCCCGATCCATTAGATCATCAAACGTAAGGAAAATTTTAAATTTCTCATTTGTCATTCTTTCCACTCGCACATGATCGCCCCCCTGTCACGATGTGTTATCTATATCTTATGATGACTGATGCGATTATGGCACCTTTTTTCAAATTATATCTAAGGATTTGGGCGTGGGCAAACATTTTCCAATCCCATATAAGGCGTTATGTAAATGAAACATCCTCTCAAAAGGGTTCATTTAATCGATACATAACTGGCATATACGCCAATCCTAATGCTTTCTTCTGGTCTGAACTGTAACTTCAGAAAGACGCTAAGGTACAAAACGGCCTTCCATTAATAATGGAACGGCCCCCCATTATAACAAGGTTCCGTTCCATTATTAAGTGTGCATCCCGTTTCAAATGGAAATGTTAAACGTTATGTTGCCTGCAACCAACGTTCCCATGCTTTTTTAGAGTTTCCTACGATAAATGGCTGGATCCGTTTCTTATCTAGTTCAGAAAGGCGATCATAAGCATATCCACCAAGACCAATTTTTAAGTCAGGGTATTGTTTTTGTAATGATTCTGCTAGCCTTACCGTTATAGGGATATTTTTCTTAAGCGTACAGGACATGAACATGTACGTGGGTTCAATTTCATCAATGACAATATCAATATCTCCACCAGCAATGCTTTGACCGAGATAAATGACATCATATCCTTTCCGTTTCAAAAACAGAGCAAATATGAGCAACCCTAATTCATGACGTTCATTAGGACCACATACAAGCAGAGCTTTTGGCAGCATTCCATCTGCTGGAATAGACAGAAGCATCATGCCGATCCTTGAACGGATGAACTGGCTGGCGAAATGTTCATGGGCACTTGTAATCCGGTTTTCTTCCCATAAGTCACCGACCTTCACAAGAATAGGACCGATGATATCAATGGCCACCGTTTCTGGGGTAAACAAACTAAATGCATGATCCAAATGGCGCTGAGCATCATTTTCATTAAAGGAGAGAAGGCTGTTCAACAGCTCATCACCGATTTTATCCAGCTCGGTTTTATGTTCGGAATGATTAGAACTCGACAACGCTTCTTCATTACTTTCTAACAAGGAAACGGCTTGCGATATAGTAAATCCTTTATTCACTTTTTCCATTAACCATTTTAAAATTCGGACATGATCATCAGTGTACAGACGATGGCCAGCCTCATTTCTTGATGGGCGGATCATTTTATATCTTCTTTCCCAGGCACGGAGCGTACCCGGCTGAATTCCTAACAACTGTGACACAGCTTTAATATTGTATTTTGCTTTTGTTGTCGCCATAAGTCTGCCTCCACCCGTCCATTTTCCTCTATTATATAGGATGTCAAGAATGTGTGTAAAATTTCAATATTCTCCCTATATGTTTCGAAATTCGATTTAATGTTTGGGGGTTAATTCTATCCAGTGGCATTCTGCTTTTGTCCCTAGACGGAGAGGTAATAAAGATGTACCATACCCTTCACTCACAAGAACAGACTGGTTTCCCTCGATCTTCCACCCACCACGTTCATAAGGTCCGAAGCCAAACAACCGGATCTGCCCACCATGTGTATGTCCACTTAAGACGATATCAAACCTTCCCTTGTACACTTGATTCATTCTTTTAAAAACATACGGATCATGTACACAAAGGATCTGTAGACAATTTTCATCCTCTAAGTAGGATGCATTTCGGTTAGGCTTCATGAAATAAGGATCTAAAGCACTTAATACAACCGGAGTGCCGTTTGGTAACTCCACATACTCATCCTCATTTGAAAGAGGGATAACTTCTTCTTTAATCAAGTCATCCAAAAATGATCCAAACTTCCACTCATGATCATTATTACCAGGAACGAAATAAACGGGAGCCCCCCATTGCTTTAATATGGATAGGTTGTGCATGAAACGTTCATTAGATGTTCGTTTATCAACAAAATCACCGCCGATGATAACAAGATCGACGGAGCGCATTTTTTTGAACGTCGATTCCTTCAATTTTCGATTATGTATATCACTTATGAATAACAGTTGAATCCTTTGGTGAGCATCCAAACCCCTACAGGGCAATTGTTTTTCTTGTAAATGGTCGTTTCCTGATAAAAAATACATATACCCCAACAGGATGACTCCGCCAATAAGGACAAATAGCAGCACCCATACCATCCGGACACCCCCTTTCATAGTATTAGAACCCTTATATTATCACAAACGCCCAAGTATGATAAAACGAATCCAAAAGAAAGCTTCCCACTAAAAAACCATAATAAGAAGTGATGATATGATGAAGTTCTATGATTTCAGGACTTTTGTGAGAGTTTTGAGGGCCTTGGGTGGTCGTTAAGTGAGCAGGTGATCCTGTTCATAGTTTTGTTCGCACGTATGTTCTTTCCCATACAAGCCTGATAAAGTACCTCTAAAAATACATAACATACAGGCCACATGAACAATGAATACAAAAAAACCGCTCAAAAAACACACATCCTGAGCGGTTTTGTCCCATTTATATATCACGCTTTTAAATTTCAAGAAAGTGAAAGTCCTTACTCACACTTTCTTTACGCTTAAAATTCTAAAACCCGTTTTTTCAAGCTTCCTCGTGAAGGCTTCAATATTATCATTGTCTTCAATCTTCAACACAATTCTTCTGGCAAGCTTATCGGTTTCATCAAAAGTGGCAAGTGAAATCACGTTTTCGTGATAACTCTTAATAATATCCCCCAGTCTTTCAATCCTTCCTGATGACTCTTCGGAAGTGAAAGCAATTCTTACTCCTTGTTTTTTGACTCCGAACGCACTCTCGAATTGTTCGATGACATCAAACCTCGTGACGAGGCCGAGAAACTTCTTGGATTCGTTGACGACAGCCAGTACGGAAAAACCCTTGAACAATGGCAGCGTATGTTCAAAAACCTCTTCATCATGAATATAAAAACCCTCATACATAGCAACATCACCAGCAGTGGTTTCACGAAGAAACGTTTTCCGATCCATTTCTTCTTCTGAATTAAAATAAGCCCGGAATATAATTTCTTTAGAAATCATCCCCGTGAACTGTCCTGATTTTAAGACAGGCATGGCTTCAATATCTTTCTCATCAAGCACTTTCAAAACTTCTGAAAGTGAAGCGGACGCTTCCGCCGTGAAGGATTTGTGGGCGGGTTTCATAATTCCTTTAACAAACATACACTCACCTCTTCTTTTGATTTGCACGGTAATAACTTCGCCATCAGCTTACGAATTTCCTGCCTAAATCGAATAGGACAAGAAAGGAGCACATAAAATTCCAAGGAAAAGGATGTGATTTAGGTGTACACACCAATCAAATGCTACCAGCCTTACCACGGCCCTTTTGACCCTTGCCCGCCAAGAGGGACGGTTTGTTACCAGACACCACCGAATCTTTATCTGGGATTTCAGCCTCCAAATTTGCAACAATTCCCTATTCAAGAAGCGTTGTATAAAGGAACTCTTTGGCCGGTATTATACGATCCATACCCGACACCTTTAGAGAAAGGAGCAAAACGATGAAGCAAGCGGCCGATCCTGCAAAAGAGCGTTATGCTTTAATGGAAAAAATTCAGATGGTGGATTTCGCTTTGGTGGAACTTACTCTTTACCTGGATACCCATCCGCAGGACACCCAGGCGATCCAGCAATTCAATCAGCTTGCAGTAGAAAGCAGGGATCTAAAATCTGCCTATGAGCAGCGATTCGGGCCATTAAGGCAGTATGGAGCCAGTTTTTCAGGGTATCCATGGAATTGGGGAGACAGCCCGTGGCCATGGCAATTATAACCCTTCATTCATGAAGGAAATAGGAGGGCGCTTATGTGGTATTATGAAAAGAAGTTACAATATCCTGTAAAAGTAACAGAATGCAATCCGAGGCTTGCAAAATATTTGATCGAACAGTATGGAGGAGCGGACGGCGAATTATCCGCAGCCCTTCGTTACTTGAACCAGCGGTACAGTATACCTGATAAAGTGATTGGACTTTTGACAGATATCGGGACAGAAGAATTCGCTCATTTAGAAATGATTGCCACGATGATCTATAAACTTACGAAAGATGCTACCCCGGAACAAATGAGAGCGGCTGGACTTGGTGCCCATTATGCAAACCACGACAAAGCGTTGTTTTATCATAACGCAGCCGGGAGCCCATGGACAGCTACTTATATTCAAGCAAAAGGAGATCCGATTGCTGACCTTTATGAGGATATTGCTGCTGAAGAAAAAGCCAGAGCTACCTATCAGTGGATCATTAACATGTCGGATGACCCATGCTTGAATGACAGTTTGAAATTTTTGCGTGAACGAGAAGTGGTTCATTCCCAGAGGTTCAGAGAAGCGGTTGAAATACTTAAGTTCGAAAAGGATCGTAAACAATTTTTCTAAATGTTACCGCTCTACTGTGATTTGTTCATGGTAGGGCGATTCTTCTATGATGTCCGGCTTGGGAAAGGTTTGTCCAAACCACACATCCCAGTAAGGATAGGATAGAATCACAATGATCAAGATAAGGAGAATCACAAAAAGGAAGCGCATCCAAATCGCATTCACCCGCCACCTCGTCTTTTCTTTCCTGCCTTCATGAACATCTTTTCTTGGCGGCAGATCCAGGATGTCTAGTTCTTCGTTTTCAAACCCGCCATCCTCTGTGTTTCCTCTCAAATTTTCTCCTTGTTCTTCTGATGAATGCTGATCACTCATCGGCTTCCCCCCATTTTCCGAAACGGATCCAAAAGGCTAATACAACATCAATAAGGAAATGTGCCAAGATGGTCACAAGTAAATTACCGGTCAGCTCATACATATAACCAATAAAGAAACTGACGAATAATACCGAAACTAATAACACGATTTTCGTCAAATAACGGATATGCATAACGGCAAAGAGGACACTCGCTACGACATACCCAAACTCAGCGTGCAAGACCCCGCGGAATAACATTTCTTCACTAACCGCCACCAACAAAGTAATTCCTATAATACTTATACTGGAACGGTTTTTAAATACTTTGACGTTAATACCGCCATCATCGTACATCCTTCGAGGTAAACGATACACGAGAAAAAGATCGATGAGAAGCACCATAAGTCCTGGTATCAACCCATAAACCAGCAGCTCGCTGGGGTGAAAATAAATTTGACTACTCCAATCGGCCCAAAAGGCATCAAAAAGAAAAACACTGCCAATGAGAGCGAGAATCAGTATACTCAACTGAGTAAGAACCAATTGTAATGTAATTTCCCGGTCGTTCATTTCCATAATCAGTTCTGATTGACTCTTTCGTTTCATAAACCGGCTCCTTGTTTGAAAATCAACTTTAACCGATCTTCCCAGCTGAATGTATCATACGTTTGTCTCTCCTCTTGGAAAGATAGGTCACCTATGCTGAAATCACATACATCGCAGCACGGGACGGTTGGCTTTCGGATCATGTCCTGAAATGGTTTATACAACGCTTCTCTGCGACATTCGGAGGCATGGATCCACTTTAACATTTCATTCAGTTTGTTGTGTTTATACATCCACCTCTCCTCTAAAAAGCGATGAATTTCCTGAATGAGTTCAGGCGTCACACCTATTAATTTTCCGTCTTGTAACGCTCCATCCTCTTCTAATTGAAACTTGATAAAGTTCCATTGTGATTCGGATAATTCAAAGCGTTCGATCATGACATCATCTTCCGGAACCTTTTCGCCCTGCTTTTTCGTTAAAAAGGAAAATACCTGCTGAAGGTCATTTTTCCCCGGTAGTTCACTCTGGATGAGCCGTTGAGGAAGATAGTGGTCCTGACGTGTAAAGAGCAGAAGACTGAAGGCCGCTCCCCCATCTCTTCCTGCCCTGCCAACCTCTTGGATAAAGGATTCTAGTTGAGGGGGCAAATGAAAGTGTATAACGATTCGTATATCTTTTTTATCTACACCCATACCGAAGGCACTCGTACAACAAATAACATCCAATTGATTATTCATAAATTGCTGTTGCACCAGCATTCGATCCGTTTGTTCCATGCCACCATGGTAAAAAGCGACCCTCTGCTTCAAACGATCCCTCAGTTCAAAGCTGACCTTTTCTGCCCACTGCCGGCTGGAAAAATAGATCATCGTCGGGGCCTGGTTTTTCTTGAGCAATTGGACAATCCGATCCGTTTTTTCTTCTGGACTTGTGCATTCTTCAACAGCGAAACTAATGTTTTGTTTATCCATGGGATAAATTCTTTTTTTCATATGAGGGAGCCTCAACTTTTCCATGATATCCCGCTGTACGTCAGGTGTAGCTGTTGCACTCAAGGCCATCACGGTTGGGTGCCCGAGGTTTTCGATGGTCTTATGCAGCTTGAGATAATCGGTTCTGAACTCATGCCCCCACTGAGAAATGCAGTGGGCTTCGTCAATAACGAAGAGATTGACATGCATGCGATTCAAACGGTTCTGCAACCAATCGTTCTGCAACATTTCTGGTGAAATATAAACGAGTGAGTACTTATGAAGGTTCCTCAATACAGCATTTCTTTCATGCTGATCCATGAAACTGTTCACAGCAGTAACCGCCTTATAACCGGAAGCTTTCAATTGCTTCACCTGATCCACCATCAAAGATATGAGTGGAGATACGACAAGTGTTGTTCCACCAAGGATCTTGGCAGGAAGTTGATAGCATAGCGATTTCCCTGTTCCGGTAGGTAGGATCCCTAATACATCTTCGCCTTCGAGGACATCTGTAATCACTTCTTTCTGCCCTTCCCGAAAATCATCGAAGCCAAAATTCTCTTTAAGTAATGAACCTAAATCATGCCTCATCCTGCGTCATACCTTCCTTTATTACGTGCTGTCCTTTCGCTAAAGCGAGGCGCAATTCGAAATAATCATACTTTCCATCCAGAGCTTCATAGATCTGCTTCAGCTTTTTTGTATTCATTTGACTCCCCATTTTATTTATCTCCCGTACGTCTTCCTCACTCAAAAAAGAAGTGATCGAAAAATCAGGAATGATTAAAGCTGACTCTACGATGTGGTCTTGGATCGTGCTTTTTTTCAACCTTCTTAAATTCATAATTTCCTGCATGCTCAAACCTTGTTGAATATATTGATATGTCTTTCTTGCCGACCTTGTAATGAGATGTGTCGCATCGAGCCCTTTTGTACAGAGGTGCAGCACAGGATAGCGATCCTTTTTCTTTTTGGATTCAAGAAACAAATAATAATGGGTATGTTGCAGCATAAGCTCTACATCTTCTATATTCAAATCGAACTCCCGATTGAGCTGATCGATCGTCATGCCGATAACGCCTCCCCCTGTCAAACGATGGACAAACAACTCCGCTTGAAGAGAGGGATGTTCTTTTAGTAGATGGTGAATTTCTTCATACATCGATTCTACCATCTTCGGCAATTTATCCTGAAATTGATGATGGACCGTTCGCACCCAATTCTGAGTACCGAAGTCATCCACGATAGGTACATAATGGTCAATACCAGCATTGGTGTTCGCCATCATTTGTAACATAAGATAAACTCTTCTGACGAAAGTAGGAATCACATCATGCCAGACCATACCGTCAAAGTATGTAAGCTCTTGAATCGGGAAAGAAGACAATCGCCGAGCCCCCTCAGAAGTTATAGAAGGGAAAGATTGTTCATTTATTTGGATCAACCCGTCACGAATCAATGGTTGAACCCGCTTTTCCAATGACTCACGCTTTAGTGATGGATAGATACCAAAAAGCATATCAAGTTCGTACCCCTTGGCATCCTGTAATGTTTGGGAAGACCGTTTGCCTGTCAGTAAATGATAAATGCCGGACACTGTACGCTCTCCTCTGAATCGATCCACACATGTTAAAACCACATGATCGAACATCTTCTTCCCCCCTTTTCCTACTTGTTCAACATGGTTTAGTTGAAAACCATTCACGTCCGATTTACAATAAACGTTGTACTTATGTAATCAATGCCTCGATCATACAGAAAGTCTCATGAAGGAGGTCGTTTTGTGGCCAAATATACAATCGTAGATAAAGAGACCTGCATTGCCTGCGGGGCGTGCGGTGCTGCTGCCCCTGATTTATATGATTACGACGATGAAGGAATCGCTTATGTCGTCCTTGATGATAACGAGGGTACAGAGGAAGTTCCTGAGCTGTACGAAGAGGACATGGAGGATGCATTGGAAGGGTGTCCCACAGATTCTATAAAGATCTCTACGTCTCCCTTTCATGGGGACCCTTTGAAATACGAAGAGTGATAGACCTTTTGACCATAAGCCCCTTGAAGAAAGGGGCTTTTTTATTTTACTAATTCTTCAAAACGGATTTCCGCCTCTTCCCGGTCAATCGTTGAAAACATACGATAATCTTCGGAATCAATGATTCTATAGTGATGACTAATGAGATTTTGCTGAAGGATGTAGTTTTCTCCTTCCGCAATCGTCTGCCACCATACTTTTCCACCGAGCGTCTTCTTCCCTTGAGGTTCCACTTGCTCATGGGCAATGGTTTCCACGATTTCTACAGGGGCATCACCCAATACGCCTTTCAAAACATCACTCTCTTGAAAAAGAGCACATACGGCGACAACCGTCGTCCAGCCTGCCAGCGTTCTTTGTTTTTCAATTTGGACAAGCGTCTTTTTAGATAATCCGAGGATTTCTGCCATTTTGTCCTGGGTATATCCATGCTCGACACGGATCAATTTAATTTTTTCAGAAACCTGTTTCCGCACGTCGTGTTTATCCATAACCTATCGTCCCCTTTTCTACGTTCCTTTATTTTAACATGAGCGAGAGGGACAATCCTAGAACAAAGGCTTTGGTGCTCCCGGATAGACTAGAAACAAAATCAGGGGGACGGTTGCCTCCCTTTCGCAAGGCTGTCGGCTTGTATCGTGAGGGAATGGAGGATCATTGCCTAAACGAATATAAGAACCCCCTGCAAATACTTCAGAGGGTTCCTGGCCATTATTCAACGACAGGATTGATTCTATCTGGAACATCAATTGGCTCTTCAAGATCATAGGTGGAAAACTCCCTTACGTTTATACCAGTGAACTTGACTTTTTCAAAACCAAACTGTCCTGCTGTTACAAGGATGGCTTCAACCATCGTCAAAAGCTGTTGCTCACTTGCCCATGATTCATGTTGAAGATTTATATTCACTATACCTTCATCTACTGTCGTTGAAGTAAACTGAACATGTTCTGGCACGGCTGGGCTCACAAAGAGACCTCTCCCTTTTTCCTTCATCAAAGATAGAGCATCCTGGAATGTCGGAGAACCATCAACAGAAATGGGAGCTAATAAACGTTCAGAGGAACCTTCGTATTGATACAATTGAAAGATGTACTCCCTTTGTTGAATGACAGGAACTTCGGACATTTCTCCGTAGCTTCCCAGGTTGACGGGATTACCTGATTCGGTTTGAACAAAAATTTCTTCTAGTTGAAAGTTCTCCAAGTCCCATCGAATGCTTTCAACAATCGCGCTTGCCCAAGCAGATCCACTAACGGTGAAACCATCAGGAAACGTAACGACAGCCGAACCTTCTGTTTCATCCACTTCATATTCGATTCCTTCTACAGCTCTCTCAGCTAAACCGTACCTCTCTGGTGAAAATGTGTCGACCTCCTGCTGCTTCTGGAGGGTAGGAAGGATGACTTCAGCATTTTTCCCTGGATAAGACACCGTATCATAACCGCCTTCGTCACTCCTTAAAACCAGTGACTCAAGCTCTGCCTCAGGCTCTTCTTGTGTTTCTTCAAGCTTTGATTCTTCCTCTTTCTCTTGGGATTCTTCTTCTGCATTTTCTTCAGGAGGAAGGTCCTTATCCTCGCTGGAAGGTTCAGCTTCCTTGATTTCAGCACTTTCCTCTTCACTCTCTGAGGTAGATGAATCAAGAGATGGAGCTGTTTCTTCAGTCGCCGACGAGGATTCTGCATTCTCATTCGCACGATCGGCAGACTCTTCCACGGTAAGCATTCCATTGTTACTGAAAAAGACAGGAATGAACACGGCAAGTACTAGCAAAACAGCAATCGTAGCTAATCCAGGAAAAAGCCATGGAGCTACTTTCCTTTTTGGTGTATTTACGCGTGATGAAACCTTTTGGTAGAGCGTTTCTTTCGATTGGCGATCATCCATAGAAGGGAGTTCACCTAATACTTTTTTGATATCTTCGTCATTACGCTTCTTCACGATCTCCCCTCCCCTCTTCCATCTCTTCAAGTATCATCTTCAGAGCTTTCATGGCTCGATGTTGAGTCGTCTTCACTTTACTCTCACTCCAGCTTAAGATTTCTGCTGTTTCTTTTATGGACATGCCTTGAATGAAACGGAAAATCAACACACTTCGCTGATCGACCGTACATTTGTCGAGCGCTTGATACACTTGTTGAATTTCATCATTCTGCACGGCAATCTCTTCAGGCATTTTATTCTGATCTTTGATTTGCTCACCTTTCTCAGTCCAATCAAAGAACTCCATGAAGCGGTTCCTCTTTCTTTTTTGTTTACGGAAATAGTCAATGGCTACGTGCCTGGCTATGGAAAACAACCATGTTTTCTCAGAGCTTTTTCCATTGAATGAATCATATGATTTCATGACCCTCACATAAACATCCTGAACCAAGTCTTCAGCAAGACTTCTGTCCTTGACCATATAGATGAGAAACTGAAACAGGTCATGGTGATAGTTTTCGTATAGTTCGTCAAAGAACGTTCGCAATGGTGGTACCTCCTGGGTCACTTTAATAGTCGTTTTATGTATGAAAAAAGTTACACTCTCTATCTTAATATGCAAAAAAAGAAAAAGGAACCGGGTTTTCAAAAGAAAATCACCTGCCCAATACCTCTATCCCAACTTCAACTAAAGCTCCCAATTGTGGAAGACTCAGTTTCGAGACTTTTGGGTTAGAGATTCGGGGCTGCGGGGGATAACTCGCTTTCCGCGGGAGCGCGATGAGCCTCCTCGGACTGCGTCCTGTGGGGTCTCACCATGCACTTTTTTCCCGCAGGAGTCTCGCCATCCCCCTCCGCCCCTTTGCCATATTCAGTGTCTCGAAACTACTACCACGAATAGCGGAATTCCCAAGCTCTGTCGAAATGCAAATGTCTGTGGCTTCTCTATTGAAATGCTGATACAGCGCGATTTATGACTCCTGGACAAGGGGGTTGGAAGACGCTCTTTCTAAGTGTAGGGGTTCGTTTTTCACACTCATCGAATGGGGTGGTGGGGAAGCTGCGAGACTCCCGTGGGAGAAAGGAGATCGGCGAGATCCCGCAGGGCGTTAGCCCGAGGAAGCTTGCCACTCCCCCACAGGAAAGCGAGTTGCTTCCCCACCACACCTGACTCTCAATACGGCAAACGAACACCGATTATATCGAAACTGAATCTTCTACAATCCTGCCATTAACTTTAATAAACGGTAGGGTTAAGGGAACAAAAAAGCTACCCTTGTTCGGGTAGCTAAGATACTTTTGATATGGCGTTTCTTTTTTCGTAGCGTTGGAAAAGTGTTCCGAGTATTGGAGATAGTGCCAATATGAACACAGTATTAGAAACTGCATGATTGATATCCATCGGGAGGCCAGCTAAATAATACGCCCAAAATGGCTGGCCCGCAGCCCGCATCGTTAAGGAAAGAATGACGCCGAAAAAAAGTCCGCTGATAAAGCCATAGATGGAAAGACCCCAGAATGGCATTTTTGACCAATATTTCCCTAGGAGACCGGCAATGATTCCTATAATTGACCAGGCGATGATCTGCCAGATGGTCCATATCCCCATGCCCAACAACACATTAGACACAAAGGTTGTGAGCAGTGCAATGAGGATTCCTGCACTGGGTCCGAGCCAGAAACCGGCAATAATAATGATTGCAGTCACCGGCTGGATATTAGGAAAATGAGCTAAAGCCATCCTTCCTGCTATGGCTAAGGATGCGAGCATGGCAATCAATGTTAACTTATAGGTATTCATCCTTCATCATTCCCAAGATTGATAATCAAAAACGATCTCGTCTCCATCCTTTACTTCGTACTCATTGGCTCCAACCATTGCTTCATCGCCGTTAATGGTGTACATCCAAGCCATTTTTTCTTCTTGGTTGCCGGCAATCCCTTCGATGCTGTTAATGAACCCTTCGGATTGTTCTACTTCATAGTTATCTTCCATGACTTCCATGAGGGTGGTTCCTTCTTCTACTGTTATTTCATCTTCCGCAATCATTTCTTCGCCATCGTTTTTAGATAGCTGCACTTGTACAGTAACTTCCTGCACTTGTTCTTCTTGAGTAGCTGATGTCTCACTACCCTCTTGAGTCCCACATCCAGCCAGCATGCCTACAGCGAGAATCATTGCTGTTAGTAACGTATTCCATTTTTTCATTACAATCTCTCCCTTTCTTTTTGTTTCACGGCCAGGAGGAGAGAAAAGCGAAGACAACCAAGTCACCTGTATGTAGAAATCGTTATATCTTTCCTACCACAAAAAAAGCTTACCCTTCTACAAGGGTAAGCTTAAGACAAACGAAAGGATAAGATCTACGTTCCACGTCATACCGATCGGTTGTCTCAAATGCTCAATCCCCGAAGCTTTGAAACGTTGGATCAGGCAGGTCTACTGACTTGTGCGTCATCCTAATCAGGATCCTTCCCATACCTGAAGGTACAGTGGAATTTCCTTTTCGTCTACACTTACAGTTGCGAGGACAGTTCTGGTTTTCCACCAGATTCCCTATCAAGTCTTTTCAGACACCTGAATCCTCTTCTTATGAAGTTTCCATAAACAAGATTACAACAATTTTCCGAATATAGCAACTTTATTTTTCCTTATGTGTAAAAGGAATTTTAAAAGTAAAGGTGGTTCCTTCTTTCAACTTGCTGTGCACACTAATGGCCCCATCATGGGCTTCTACAATGTTTTTCGCAATCGCAAGTCCGAGCCCTGTGCCTTTTTTGTAATTTTTATCTTCACGCTTCCTTGATTTATCTGCTTTATAGAAACGCTCAAAGACGAATGGAAGGTCTTCCTCGGCAATTCCATACCCGGAGTCTTTGACACTTGCAATCCATTCCTTTTCATCTTGTTCAAGAATCACCTGTACCTGACTGCCCGGGTCGGAATGTCGGATCGCATTATCAATCAAATTTGTAAACACTTGTTCAATACGATCAGGATCGAAATCGAGGAACCCGAACTCCCCTTCTACTTTCAAATGAAGGTCTACAGACTTCTCTTTGGCAATCCCACTGAATTTCCGAATGATTTTGTTCAAAAATGGCTCAATTTCAACAGATTCTTCATTCAACTGAATATGTCCCGCTTCCATCCGTGCTATATCCAAAAGCTCATTGACAAGACGACCGATCCTGAGCGACTCGTCATGGATGATTTGCGCGAGTTCATTTTTGTCTTCTTTTGATTCCGCAATGTCATCCACGATGGCTTCACTATACCCTTGCAGCATCGAAATGGGGGTACGCAATTCGTGGGATACATTAGCGATAAAGTCTTTGCGGAGCTTGTTCAGTCTTCTTTCTTCCGTCATATCCCGAAGGACCGCGACAGCTCCACGTACTTTTTCTTTGTCATACAAAGGTGTCATGATGATCACCCAGGACCTGCCTTGTAATGTCATCTCGATCATGGATTCATTTTCATCCGTGATAACATTGTTAAACAAATCCCTCAGCGGTTCTGGAAGGGACGTTTGATCAGAAGACGTGGATGCAGCGTTCTTTTCAAACGCATAGGCATCTAAATATTGTTGTGCGGGGGGATTGGAAATGAGCACATCCCCTTCGCGATTAAACGTTATGACGCCATCTGCCATCGACCTCAAAATACCCGAGAGCTGTTCTTTTTCCTGATTCAAAGCATTGATATGAAACTTCAACTCCCGGCCCATCCGGTTAAAGGCCATCGCCAGTTCACCGATTTCATCATGTGTACGTATGGGTATCTTCGTGTTGAACTCGCCTTTGGCAAGTTCGAGGGCACCTTCTCTCATTTTAATCAAAGGTGCCGTGATTCGAGTGGAGAGGAAAAAGGCGAAAATGGTCGTTAATACGATGGCAATTCCAGCACCCAGGAATATGATTTTTGTCGTCTGTTCGGACGTTTCTTCAATCGTATCCAGTGATTGATAGACAAAAACAGCCCCGTCCTGGTTATTAAGTGGAGTGCCGACAACCATGACTCCAGTCTCGCCATTTCCTAGATCGGCAACTTTTTTAACATCTGCGCCTTCATTCAAAACGGTTGCTGTATCTTCGTCATTTTTAAACCATTCATAATCTAGCACAGGCAGTGAATCGGAATCACTTTCCGAAACCAGCGGATCATCCTCTCCTTTTACAATGACGGCTCGACTAGCCGGATCTTTGACAAGGGCTGTTGTCGATAGTAAAAGGTCTTCCTCTTGTTCATAGCGATCCACGACGTCTGAAATTCGGTCCGCCGTCTGCAGCAGATGCCTTTCTGCTTCTACGACATGATAGTTTTGAAAGAACTCGAGGAGAAGAACAGTCAATATAAAGAGGACAAAGCAAACCAATAATAAGATGGTGAACCATAACTTCCCGACTACACTACGCCAGAACATCAGTCACCAGATACCTCAAACTTATAGCCGATTCCCCATACCGTAACAATCATCCCTGCCGCTTCTGCAGAAACTTTGCTTAATTTTTCGCGGAGTCGTTTAACATGGGTATCGACCGTCCGAAGATCGCCGAAAAATTCATACTGCCATACCTCTTTCAGCAATTGTTCTCTGTCAAAAACTTTATCCGGAGACTGCGCCATGTAGTGAAGAAGTTCGTACTCTTTCGGTGTCAAAGCCACTTCCTTTCCATCAGCAGTCACACGGTGAGCATCATTATCGATCGTCATGTGAGGGAAAACAAGTACATTCCGCGCGGAAGTTTCCGTTTCTAAAAACTTCGTAGAAGAAGAACGACGCAGGAGCGCTTTCACTCGTAAAACGACTTCTCTTGGACTGAATGGTTTAACGATATAGTCGTCGGTTCCCACTTCAAACCCTTGCACGCGGTTGGCTTCCTCCCCTTTGGCCGTAAGCATGATCACTGGAGTGGCTTTCTTCTCACGCAGCTCTTTACACACTTCAATCCCATCTTTTCCTGGAAGCATCAAATCAAGCAGGATCACATCATATTCATTCTGAAGCGCTTTTTGCAAGGCTTCTTCCCCGTCTTCCGCTTCATCAATGATATAATCCTCTCTCTCCAGGTACATGCGAATCAGGCGGCGGATACGTTCTTCATCATCCACTACTAACACTTTCGCTTCTTGATCCATTTAAAAACCTCCACATCATAGAAATAATACTCTTATGGATTCATTATCTTTATCCTTTACACAAAGGGCAGGCGGAGTTCAAAGAATTCTCGCCTGCCTTTTGTTTTTTATGCATAAGAATGTAAGCCTGAAATAATTAAGTTGACCGCAATCAAATTGAACATAATGATTCCGAAGCCTCCGACTGCAAGCCATGCGGACTTCATTCCCTGCCAACCTCTGGATAAGCGTAAATGAAGGTAAGCCGCATAGAAGAAGAATGTGATCAGTGCCCACACTTCTTTCGGATCCCATCCCCAGAAACGATCCCAGGCTTGCTGAGCCCAAATCATGGCAAAAATCAGTGCTCCCAATGTAAACACTGGGAAACCAATGGCAACAGCGCGGTAGGATACTTCATCGACAAGTTCAGGGTTCACTTTTTTATTTAGGAGTGGCTGTATAGCTGCAGCGATTCGTTTTCTTAAGATCAACCTTGTACCCCAGTAAAGGACTATTCCACCAAGAAGTGCCCATAGGAAGGTGTTGAATTTCTTCGCCGCATCCTCCCCGCGCATCCATTCTGGCGCTTGGAACAATGGAGACATGCTACCTTCACTTATCAATTCTCCTTGATAAGGTCCTACAATGGCTGGCATGTTGTACGTGATCTCCGCTTGTTGTCCTTCAATCGGTGCTTCAAAACTCGCTTCGTAATTCATCGCACTGAAGGATGAAGAAACAATGATGAAAGCAAGCGTCACAGCAATGACATAAATGACAAACTCGAGCCAAACCGTATGCTTGGAGCGCTTGCTCTGGTCCACCTGGCTGATCAAGAAGATCAAGCCTGCGACAAAACTAACCGATAAAATCCCTTGACCAAGTGATGCAGTAGTTACGTGAATGTATAACCAATGGGACTGCAAAGATGGTACTAGAGGTGAAATTTCCGTCGGGAACATGCTTGCAAAAGCGATCAATAGTAGGGCAATCGGTAAAGCAAATAACCCTAAGAGATCCACTCTGTAAATAAAGTAGAGAACGATGAATGCGAAGACAAGCATCATTCCAAAAAACGTCGTGTATTCAAACAAGTTACTGATCGGGGCGTGACCGCTTGCGATCCACCTAGTAATAAAATATCCGATTTGAGTGAGGAACCCGATAATCGCAAGCGTAATTCCGATATTTCCTGCTACGCGGCTCTTCCCTTTCTTTTTATCGCGTATGGTTCCCGCAAAGAAGAAGGTCGCAATTAAATAGATGAAAAAAGCAGCATAGAGCAGATTGCCGCTTATGGCTGTCCAATCTCCCATATTTCATCCTCCTGACTCTATGATTTCATTTCATACTGGTCCTGAGGGGCCTCGATGTGAGTGCCTTCAATTGATTTTTCAATTTCCATTCTCAAGGCGTACCAGTTTTTATTCGTATGTCCCGCAATCCAGGCTCCGTCTGATCTTGGCTGTAGCCAGATACGACGATGGTTCCAATACATTCCCTGAATGACGCCGATCATGAAGATCGCGCCTCCGAGAGAGATGATTCCTAACGTATGATCCTTTTTCACAGTCAGACCTGTGACGTCCCGCGTATCGAAACCTGTTAGGCCAAGTTTATATTGGTTATTCTCTCCAGCATCGATATTCGCCCCTATACCTAGGAAACTAGTTTCAGGTGTTTCTTCACCTGGTGGGTACAGGTTGAATACGAAAGCTGGGTTCTTTGGATACTTGGAGACCGAAGCCGGCTGACCGTCCTGCATTTCATACTCAGGAAAATAGTTTACGACTTCCACCCGGAACCCTTCGTCCAGCTCATATGTAGATTGTGGGTTCGTCAAATCGACGGTAAACTCGCCATAGTTGGTATCTTCATCATCCTTGTCGTGGATTTTGAAAGACATTTCACTGAATTCATCCAATTGATAACTCGCCTGATAGAGGGCAAAGTCCTCAAATTTTAATGGGTTGTTCAACGTGGCTGAGCCTTCTTTGATCGTTTCCAGCTCAGGATCAGCACCAGCGACTCCTTGATTTGTCCGCTCATAAATGACAGCGTCCGTCCGGAATGTCTTCGGGATCGCTCCATCCTGATTTTCAATCGCTTCTTTAAATTTCGCATCTTCCGGGTCGTCTTTATCATAGGTTTCTAGAGTAAAGGCCTCATTTTTGATATAGTATTCGCCCTCTGTACCAGGGATTAGTGTTGTCTCCCCTTCTCTTACCCAAACATGTTCATCAACATAGAAAGCAGGGATAAACCTGAGTAAAGCGCCTAATAGGAAAATAATAAGACCGATATGATTGACATAAGGCCCCCATCTTGCAAAGCGGTTCTTCTCTGCCAGCAAATGGCCGTCTTGTTCATAAACTTTGAAGCGTCTTTTTTTCAAATTGGTTTTGAATGTTTCATAATCGATGGCATCTGACTTCGTCTCACCGAACACACGCTGCTTTTTCATGAAGAGCTCATGACGCTTCGGTTTCTGTCTTTTCAACGTTTTATAAAGCGGGAAGAAACGATCGATGGATGCAATGACGATGGATATGCCGATCATCGCAATCAAAAGCATATACCACCATGAGCTGAAGAGGTCATGAAATCCAAGTTGATAATAAATCTGCCCGGCGATCCCATATTGATCCTTGTAATGGGTCGCAGGATCGGCACCGCCAATAAATACAGCCTGAGGGAAGATCGTTCCGATGGCAGATGCTACGACGGTGATAAAGATCAAGGTGACCCCGACCTTCACAGAGGAAAAGAAGTTCCATACTTTATCAACGATCGTACGATTATATGTTTGTGAACGACGGGCACTTCCATCGTAGCGCATGTTGAGCAGCTTTTTGTTTTCATTGCCGTCGATATGCTGATTCTGTTCCACAGGTTTCCCGCATGCTTCACAAAGCACCGTGCCTTCAGGATTCACATGACCACATTCACAGGTAATCTCTTTCATAGTAAAACCTCACAATGTCAAGTAGACTCTATTCCTCCGGTGCAATCTTTTGCAAGTGGCCTTCGAGTTTGTCTAACGTCAGAGGGCCGATAACCTGCTCTTCAATTTCACCTTCAGGATTGATGAATAGCGTGGAAGGAATCGGACCGATGTTATAAAGATCCATCACTTCACCATTTTTATCTTGCAGAATAGGGAAGGTCAGATTGTATTCGTTCACAAAATTCTCCACCACAAGCTCGGTCGAATCTAGATTGACAGCTAGAATTTCGACACCTTTTTCTTTGTACTCCGGATACAACTCTTCCATATAAGGCATTTCATCTTTACACGGCTTACAATACGTCGCCCAAAAGTTTACCATGACGCCTTTCCCTCTCAAATCACTCAATTGAACCGTCTCATCTGTACCGAATTTTTTCAATTGAAAGTCGGGGGCTTTCTCCCCTTTGGCGATCACCGATTGTTCGTCCTTGCCGTTTGCAACGAGAGCGAACACGACAAGTCCGACCATCACGGCAAGCATAGCTGTTCTAAAGATGAGGCGCTTTCTTTTTTTTCTAATGGTTTCTTCCTTCATTATGACTCACTCCCAAACCATTATAACATTGATTGAAGGCTGTAAATTTGAACGTTATTCAACAGTTTTCTCAGCAAGTGCACGGAGCTGTTTCACTTCAAACGGTTTCAATGGACGGGAATCTCCTGCATTCATTCCATGTAGGTCCAGCGTCCCGTACCGTTCACGTTTCAATTTGTCTAAAGGGTATCCAAGAGACTCAAACATCCGACGGACTTGACGGTTCTTTCCTTCGTGAAGAATAATTTGTACAATCGCCGTATTCTTCTTCGAATCCGTGGAGGTGACTTTAGCGTGAACGGCCTTCAAGTACTCCCCGTCTACGGTCATCCCTTTCTTCAATTGCTTCAGTTGATCTTTAGTAGGAATGCCTTTTGTCTTTGCGATGTACACTTTGTCCACTTCATGACTCGGGTGCATGAGTAAATTAGCAAATTCCCCGTCGTTTGTTAACAAAATTAATCCAGACGTATCGTAATCCAGCCTGCCTATTGGGAAAATCCGCTCTTTAACTTCGGGCAAAAAGTCTGTGACTACTTTACGTCCCTTATCATCACTGACGCTTGAAATAACACCGCGTGGTTTATATAACAAATAGTAGACAGGCTCTTCTTTATCGATCGGGACTCCTTCTACTTCAACATCATCGTTTTTACCAACCTTTGTTCCTAATTCTGTTACTACTTTTCCATTGACTGTCACCTTGCCGTCAACAATCAATTTTTCTGCTTTTCTTCGTGATGCGACACCTGCGTGGGCGATCACCTTTTGTAGTCGTTCCATATCTGCCATACGACCGTCACCAACTTTCTTTGAAATCACTTTTTTTCATGAAACGAAGCCACGCTCACAAAGCGCGGCTCGTCCGTTCCTCTACATTATACACATTCTATAAAGGTTTGAACAAAAAATCATCCTATTAACTAAATAGGATGATGACAATGACAATTGATGCTATTATACCAACCAAATCGGCCATCAGTCCAACTTTCAAAGCATCTCCCATTCTTTTTATCCCAACGGCCCCAAAATAGACAGTGATAATGTATAGTGTCGTATCGGTACTCCCCTGCATCACAGATGCGAGTTGACCGATGAAAGAATCAGGACCAAACGTGCGGATCAGCTCTGTCGTCATACTGAGTGCGGCCGTTCCTGAGATAGGACGGATGAAAGCGAGAGGGAGAATTTCAGCTGGAGCTCCAAACAATGACATCAGAGGCTCGAACAGTTTCACGATCGCCCCCATCGCACCTGACGCTTGAAAAACAGCAATCGACACCATCATCCCCAATAAGAAAGGAAGCAAACTGATGGCAATTTGGATTCCCTCTTTACTCCCTTCCACAAACACTTCATAAGAAGGTACCTTTTTAATGGTTGCCGTCACCAGTACAAGCAGGATGATGGATGGGATGAGCCATATGCTGATCATAAACGCATCGCCCTCTCCCTTTTATAATGAAAATAGCGGTCGATCAATAAGGCGGCAATGGTAGAAATAATAGTTGCCAAAATGGTAGCACCTACGATGGAGGTCGGATCCTCTGAACCATACTTCATCCGAATGGCAATCACAGTTGTCGGTACGAGCGTCAGGGATGAGGTGTTGATGGCAAGGAGTGTAATCATAGACCTGCTCGCTTTATCCGAACCTGATAGCTTTTTCAATTCCTTCATCGCTTTGAGCCCCATCGGCGTGGCAGCATTTCCAAGACCGAACATATTGGCCGTCATATTGGACAGGATGTAACCAAGCGCCGGGTGGTCCTCAGGAATTTCAGGGAAGATGCGTTTGACAAAGGGCCGGAAAATTTTAGCCAATCCGGCAAGAAGCCCTGCCTCTTCAGCGATTTTCATCAATCCAAGCCAAAAAATGAGGACCCCTGCAAGACTCAGAGTAATCATAATTGCCTCATCCAATGTTGAGAAAATCGCTTTGTTTACGTCCTCCATCGTACCATTGAAAGCCGCATAGATAATCCCCGTAACCGCAAGGAACGCCCATATTAAGTTGACCATGGCGCTACCCCCATCATCCTGTTCAAGAAGTTCTTCACTTCTGAAAAGAAGGATTGAGAAGGGCGCTCATTCCACACAGGCGCTTCAACTAACGGTGTTTGTCCGACCATGAAGTATGTCACACCGGCTAAATTCGACTCCCCTTGCTGGTCATAACGGTAAAATGTTGCCTGAAGGTCTTCCTTTTCAGATAGGGTGAGAGGATAATAGATATCTCTTGGAATATAAAGGGATTTCCCGTTCACTTCAACGGTACCCTCACTTTGTAGTTTCACCGTTTCAAAATTACTGAATCCCCACTCGAACATCCGTGTATGGTCATTCCAATCATCAGGAGCATTCAAAGTAACAGCGATCAGCTCCATTCCATCTTTTTGGGCACTTGTCACTAAGGTTCGCCCTGCGGCTTTTGTGAATCCGGTTTTCCCACCGTTCGTCGGTTCGTAATATTGGGTCAGCATTTTATTTTTATTCTTCCACGAGTATTCTCGATTTTCAGAACGATACATTTCGCTGCCTGTCACTTCGCGGAACGTATCATTTTTCATAGAGTAGGCCATGAGCAGCCCCAAATCATACGCGCTTGAATAATGGGTTTCTCCATCCAAGCCATGCGGATTTTCAAAGTGGCTGTTATTCATACCAAGCCAAGCCGCCTTTTCATTCATCAGCTGCACAAAACCTTCGACACTTCCGCCTACATGTTCAGCAATCGCTACAGCTGAATCATTTCCAGACCTCAGCATCAACCCATATACCAAATCTTTCAAAGGGATTTTTTCTTTCTCTGTCAAATAAATGGAGGACCCTTCTGTATAAACGGCCCTTTTACTTACTTTCACCTTTTCTTCCATCATTCCTGATTCAATCGCTATGATAGCGGTCATTATCTTCGTGGTGCTGGCAATCAGTGTAGGGTCATAAGCATTCTTTTCATACAAGACCCGGCCTGATTCTGCATCCATCAGAACGGCCCGCTCAGCAGATACCGATATATTAGGGTTCGCTTTTACCTTATCCACCATAAAGGTTGGAAGTAGTAAAGTCATTACCACAGCTACATAAAAGAACCTTCTCAAGAGGACTTCCTCCTATTCACATCATTTGCTTCAACTTATGCAAAAGCGTACAAGCTTATGAGTAATAGAAAAATCCAATTATGGCAGGATTTTGGAAGACTCAGTTCGAAATGTTTGTGTGAGTGGATCGGGGCGGCGGGGGATGAATCGCTTTCCGTGGGAGCGCGGTGAGCCTCCTCGGACTGCGTCCTGTGGGGTCTCACCAAGCACTTTTTTCCCACAGGAGTCTCCCCATCCCCCGCCGCCCCTTAACCATAAATGACTCTCGAAACTCCTCTAAATGAATCGCGATGTTAGGTAAGGAAGCCCTGATTTGCCATATCATGATAATAGTTTCAACCAAAGAATATGCACAAATAAGGTTAGAGAACAGGGTCTGGGAAACGTCCGCATGAAAATCGAGAGGAGACACGGACGTGTGTGTTTTTCTACTGACGGATCCCAAACACTGCAAATCATCGTTTCCCTGACCCCGTATCCATGGCTAGGAAGCGCCTTCCAATATTTCAACTAGGTAAGGTTCACATTATGAATTTTCGGTAGGTGCTCTTTGCACTCCCACGGAAAACTAGTCATCCTCCGCCCCACCTCACCAACATATCGAAATCGAGTCTTCCACAATCGGGATTTATATAGAAAAAAGCTGTCCCTGGTAGGGAACAGCTTTTTAGTCGTCGGCGAAGGGGTCTTCGTTGAATTTTTCGAAAAAGAGATCAGCTTCTCCTTCTTCTTCCCCTTCGCTTTGCTTGAGTTCAGAAAGAGGCGGAAGCTCTTCAATGGAAGTCAAGCCGAAATAGATAAGAAAATCTTTGGTCGTTCCATATAGGATCGGGCGTCCGATGGCATCTTTACGGCCTTTTTCTTCAATCAAACTGCGATTGACAAGTGTCTGGATGGCACGGTCACTTTTGACCCCTCTCAAGTCATCGACTTCTATTCTTGTAATCGGTTGTTGATAGGCAATGATTGCGAGCGTTTCAAGAGCCGCTTGAGACAGCCTTGTCGATCCTGGTGAATCTAGAAGACGCTTGTAATACGAAGCATGCTCTGGCTTCGTAGTCAAATGCAAGGTTCCTTGTGAGTCCATGATGGTGAGACCTCTGTTTTTCGATTGATAGTCTTTCATCATTTCTTCCAACAATGTTTTGAACGTCTTCGCATCCAACTCTAGTAGGTCGGTCAGTTTCTTTTTTGTGATCCCTTCTTCTCCGGCTGCAAAAAGCAGACCTTCGGTTATCGCTTTGTAGTCTTCTAACTCCATGGTGCATCCTCCGTCTTATATACGATTAGTTCATCAAAATGTTGTTGTTGGACACATACGATGTCATTGCTCTTCATCAACTCAAGTAAAGCGATGAAAGTGACGACGATATGCGGTCGTGTTCGTTTTTCAAATAATTGATGAAAAGGAGTGCCACCTGCTTGCACATCAATTTTACCGAGTATTTCTTCCATTCTCATTTGGATAGGAATCTCATCTCTCCGGACCTTCGCTTCCTGTGGTTTTTCTGTTTTGGCCCGCTTTAATAGATTGCCCATCGCTTGAATCATATCGTAAACAGAGGCTTCTCCCGGGCGCACTTCCGTCACCTCTTCTTCCCAGCCTTCCATATTCAATGGAGGTCGGGTGTAGATGCGGTTGGCATCGAGTTCTTTTTCTTTCAGTTCTTCTGCTGCTTGTTTATATTTTCGGTATTCAATCAAACGTCGCATCAAATCTTCGCGAGGGTCATCTTCAAGCTCCCCATCTTCGAATTCATCTTCCATGTTTTGATTAGGAAGAAGCATCTGACTTTTCATGGCAAGTAATGTAGCAGCCATGACCAGATATTCGCTCGCGAGATCCAGCTCAAGCTCCTGCATCGTATGGATATAGTTCATGTACTGATCGGTAATTTGGGAAACGGGAATATTATAAATATCGATTTCGTATCGATTGATCAGGTGTAAAAGAAGATCAAGAGGTCCTTCAAAACCTTCCACTTTCACTTGGTAGCTTTTTTTCATATCATTCTTCCTTTACGTTCCAATGTTCTTTTTATAATGGTATCAAAAAACATCCTGCTGTGACAGCATGTATTTAATGGCGATTAATGTCTTTCGTTTTACATCTTCCTTTAAGTTATACTATAGATAGAAGTACAAGAACCTTATTTTAATCAACAACCAAGCTTTCCATGGTTGTATCAAAGGAATGGATGGTTTATATGTATCCTAAAGCTTATATAGAATTTCTTGCTCATTTCCACGGTACGAGAGATTATTTCGAGTGTCATGAGATCCTTGAGGAATACTGGAAAGAAGTTGATCCTCGCAACCGTTCTTCCATCTGGGTATGGCTCATCCAAATCGCTGTAGCCATGTACCATGATCGCAGAGGCAATCAAAATGGTGCAAAGACCCTCATTAAACGGTGTTTAAGAAAGAAAGTAGAACATGAGAGAGAACTCCCCCTCCTCGGATTGGATGGAGAACGCCTGGAAAAACAGCTGGAAGCATTCAAAGCACGTTTGGACAAAGAGGTCCCTTACCGTAGCTGGAATATGCCCATCATAGATAATGAACTCCGTAAAGAAGTACATCTCCTCTGCCAACAATGGAACGTCGCTTACGGGTCTCCGAGTGACATGTCTGATGAATTCCTTCTAATGAAACATAAAATGAGAAGAAAATCACTTTAAATTCCTATATAAACGAAACAAAGGAGGTGCCGTGAATCGACACCTCCTTATCTTTTATAACTGTGAAGAGGCACTTTCTTCATCACATTTCTCGATGAATGACTCTGTGGCTACATCAGCACATACATGACAATCATCTTTGAAATGGTCACGGACACGATGGATCATCTGCCGACCAATCCCAGCATTACGATGAGACGGGTTGACGGACACGTGCTGGATGATGGCTTTGCCATCTTCCAAACGGACACCGACCGCTCCGAGGATGTCTTCCTCTTTCCACAAAAACAGATTCCAATTCGGATTGGAATCGTATTCTTTTATAATTTCCTGAAGTGTCTTCACGTCTGAAACTTCAGGCATGAAAGAAAGCAAACCCATCGCAATCTTTTCAAATGATTTTTTATAACGAATTAACATATTAACCCCTCAATTATGAAAATAACTTTCCTAGAGTTCCAGATGAGAAAATGGTTACTTTCAATCATTGTCTAATTCTTCCTATATGTCAAGCTTACATGACGATGACGAACCAGTAGTATAAGCCCCAACCGATGCTGAACAACGATAAAAACGTAAACAGCATCCAATTTTTCATTTTCATTATACGCTGCCCCCGTTTTTTTGTGATTTGCCCCGCTACATAGAATATAGCATAGCCCTGGATTATTCAAGCCTGTTTAAAACCGTCTTTTCACAATCGACCAAAGCTGATATCCATCAGAACCCTTTCCTTTGATAGAAAACGGTACAAGATTCACGAGGGCAAGGTACGTATTAAAAAGAAAAGAAATACGAAGCAGATCACCGCCCTGCTCCTTAAACCATAAGAACAAAACGAAAGCTGTTAGAGCATTGAGTAAAGGACCGCCAATACTGATCCAAGCTTTTTCGATATCTTTGAACGGAGGTTTCCGTTCATTCACCGAGTAAGCTCCCTGGAAGAAAAAAAAGTGGATGTACACATGTACCCCGCTTTTTTCCCATCGCCCGATTACTTTTCCCCGGCCAAGGTGAAGGACACTATGATCTGCCCTGAAGTACAGGCCGGGGAATAGGTGACCAAGCTCATGGATGAACAGACTCAAAGGTGCCACTAAAAAAATCAATACGAGTAGTGTGACAATCATGAAGGGCTCTTTTAATGATTACTTGTCCTCAACGCGGACTTTCTGCATGACATCTCCGACACGAACACGATCGACCGTATCCACACCATCCACCACTTTGCCAAAAACGGTGTGACGGCCGTCTAAGTGTGGCTGAGGAGAGTGACAGACGAAGAATTGGCTTCCTCCTGTATCTTTTCCAGCGTGGGCCATGGAAAGGGATCCTCGCTCATGCTTGTGAGGATTGCCTTCGGTTTCACATTTGATCGTATAGCCTGGACCACCCGTTCCTGTTCCTTTCGGGCACCCGCCCTGGATCACGAAGTCTGGGATGACACGGTGGAATGTCAATCCATCGTAAAATTCATCATTGGCCAGTTTCTCAAAATTCGCTACCGTGTTTGGTGCTGCTTCATCGTAAAGTTCAATCAGCATTTTTTCTCCATTTTCAAATTCAATCGTTGCTTGTTTCATTTCTCATACCCCTCTCATTTTTCATAAGATAAATCTAGTCGTGTCATCTCTTGATAGCTCTCTCTTCTGACGACAAGCTGATGCTTTCCGTCTTCGACAAACACGACGGCCGCTTTTTGAAAGCGGTTGTAATTGTTAGCCATAGCATAACCATACGCTCCTGTGCTGAAAACTGCAAGTCTGTCTCCATGTTCAACCGCAGGAAGCGCCACATCCCATATTAGCATATCTCCAGATTCACAGCACTTTCCAGCTATGGAATACTCTTTTTCCGGCTTTTGGTCCATTTTTTCTACCAGCGCTGCTTCGTATTTTGCCTGATAAAGGGCTGGACGGATATTATCTGTCATCCCTCCGTCCACAGATACATACGTCCTTACATCAGGGACTTCCTTAAGGGAACCGATGGTATAGATCGTAGTACCTGCCTCCCCGACAATTGCACGCCCCGGCTCAATCCAGATTTCCGGCATAGGATAATCGTACTGCGATGAGAGGTTTTTCACTTCACGGATAAGGGCGTGAGCATATTGATCCAAATCAAGCGGTTCGTCCTCTTCCGTATATTGAATCCCGAACCCGCCGCCTAAATTCAGTACGGTCGCTTCATATTTATAGCGGTCACGCCAATCGTTCAAAGTAGTAAAGAGTTTTCTCGTTGCCATTTCGAAACCGCTCGTCTCAAAGATTTGTGAACCAATATGGCAATGAAGTCCGACTAAACGGATATTGGCATCATCCTGGACTTTCATGAATGCCTCTTCAGCCTGGCCGCTGCTCAAATCAAAACCGAATTTCGAGTCTTCCTGCCCTGTCAAAATATAATCATGGGTATGGGCTTCGATCCCCGGTGTCACCCTCAACAAGACATCCATCTCTTTCTTCTGCTCTTTGAGGATGGAGTGCAGGAGTTCGATTTCATAAAAATTATCAACGACGATACATCCGATTCCATGTTCTACGGCCATTTCCAATTCACGGATACTTTTATTGTTCCCGTGCATGTGAATCTTCTCTACGGGGAAGCCTGCTTCAAGGGCTGTATGTAGTTCTCCTTCAGAAACGACATCCAGACTGAGACCTTCCTGGTTCGCAACCTGAAGCATCGCGACAGAAGAAAAAGCTTTACTTGCATAGGCGACTTGAGCTGCTACCTGATTTTCTTTGAATGTCTGCACAAATGCCCGTGCCTTTTGTCTGATTTCACCAACATCATATACATAAAGAGGGGTGCCATATTGTTCGGCAAGGTCTGTAGCTGGAACTTGTCCGATTAACAATTGCCCATTTTCATTAACATCATGATTCATCGTAACCCACCTTTTCTACAAACGGAGAAATGATAAAAAGAAAATGCCCCTTGGAGATCAAAGGACATCAAGATTTATTTTAATTTATCACATTGCTAAAGAACGGGCAATACGATTATTTTTGACGGTGATTGTTTTGAGGGTGAACAACGCTCGGTCTCACTTTCAACGATGGCATACTTAGACGGAGAATAATTTGAATCGCCGCTTTTCCATTGAACGGGAGAAATGGCCACAAATAGGGGGTGTTCAACGACTTCGTATTCGCTAAAAGCAGAATATAAGCTAAGAATCCACCCATCAGCCCTTTAATCCCAAATATCGCGACTAAAATCACAAATACGATTCGTGCCATTTTATTAGCCACAGATAATTCATAACTCGGCGTTGAATAGGATCCGATGGCTGCAACAGCTACGTAAAGGATGACTTCAGGTACGAACATCCCTACGTCAATGGCGATTTGCCCTATGAGAACAGCGGCGATAAGTCCCATAGCCGTCGATAAAGGAGTCGGTGTATGGATGGCTGCGATCCTGAGCATCTCCAAACCTAAATCGGCAATCAATATTTGAAAGATGATGGGAATGCTGCTTTCTTCGTTGGGACCTATAAAGGCCAGCGGTTCTGGAAGCAGATGCGGCTGCATGACGAACAACATCCATAATGGTAAAAGAAAAACAGATGCAAAAATCCCAAAAAAACGTACCCACCGTACAAAAGTTCCGACAGGAGGAGACTGCCGGAATTCTTCCGCATGCTGCACATGGTGGAAGTACGTGGTCGGAGTAATGATCGTACTTGGTGACGTGTCGGTCATGATGACTACATGTCCTTCAAATAAATGCGAAGCGACGACATCAGGCCGTTCCGTATATCTTACGAGCGGAAACGGATTCCTCCCCTGATTGACAATGTACTCTTCAAGACTTTTATCCGCCATCGACAAGCCGTCGATATCGATTTTTTGTATTTCATCTTTTAACAATTGAACAAGCCCTGGATCGGCAACGTCTTTGATGTAAGTAATACAAACATCTGTTTTCGAACGATTCCCGACCTGCATAATTTCATTTCTTAACCGTTCGTCTCTGATACGACGACGTGTAAGAGCTGTGTTTTCTATGATATTTTCTGTGTACCCATCCCTCGAACCACGGATGACCTTTTCCGTATCCGGTTCTTCTGGAGTCCTTCCAGGATACGTCCGCACATCAACAATGAAGGCCTCTGTTTCCCCATCGACGAAAATGACCATCAATCCGGAAAGCATCTGGGTGATACACTTATCAATGTCGGAAGTCGTCTCTACTTGTTGATGAGGGATTTCATCTTTTATGGATTTAAATACGGAATCGACGTGGTCCTCCGAATCATTCATTTCCATTAATTGGCGCATCACTTCTACAACGATGGGTGTCTCTACCAACCCTGTGACATAATAGAAGTTCACTTCCACACCTAGTAAGGTCAACGTACGGAAACCGGCATCAAATGATTGGTCTACGCCAATGCGTTCATTCATCGTCTTCCGGTTTTGGTCGAGCTTCATGACGATGGGCGTTCCTTGTTTCTTCGTAGGCATAAACCTCCACTCCTTGATCTCGAGTTATCCTTTAGGCTTGAAAATAACAGCAACGATAAAACCAAACAATATGGCGGATGCAATACCGGCAGATGTCAGTTCAAAAATACCGATGGCCACGCCGATAAAGCCATGTTCATCCGCCTGTTCCATAGCTCCATGCAAAAGCGAATGCCCGAAACTTGTAATCGGCACAGTGGCTCCTGCACCTGCAAATTCAATGAGGTTATCATAGAGATCGAACGCGTCCAGGACCGCGCCTGCTACAACAAAGGAAGACATGACGTGGGCTGGAGTCAATTTGAATACATCCATTAAAATCTGCCCGATCACACAAATGCTCCCCCCGACGATAAACGCCCATAAGAATGTCATGATCCTTCCTCCCCTCTCGTGAGCACAACGGCATGAGCGATTCCCGGAATCGATTCCTTCTGTTGAAGCATCATCGGACTCATGAGCGCACCTGTCGCAACAATTAACACACGCTTATATTTACCACTCATCAAATCCTGCACAATTTTCCCATAAGTCACGACCGCTGAGCACGCACATCCGCTTCCCCCTGCAAACACAGGTTGGTCGCTATGATAGACCAGCAGCCCACAATCTTTATGGACATCACTGATATCATAGCCATCCTGTTTCATCAAATCTTTAAGAATAGGGGTTCCCACAGAGGACAAGTCCCCCGTTGCGATCACATCATAATCCCCCGGAACACGCCCCATGTCTTCCAAATGCGTTTTGATGGTGTCCCAGGCGGCTGGTGCCATCGCCGATCCCATATCAAACGGGTCCTTGACGCTATAATCCATGACTTTTCCAATGGTTGCCGCTTCGACCTTAACCTTCGATGGTGTTTTCGAAAGAAGGGCAGCCCCGCTTCCTGTAACGGTAAACGTAGCGGTACCCGGCTTTTGTCCCCCATATTCCGTTGGATAGCGGAATTGTCGTTCGGCTGTACAGTTGTGAGAACTGACGGCTACTAATGCTTGGGTGGCGTACCCTGATGAGACGAGCGCAGCACCTGTGGCGAGTGTCTCCATACTCGTCGAACAAGCGCCGAACATACCTAAAACAGGTATACCTAACTGTCTCGCTACATAGTTTCCTGTGACGTTTTGGTTCAAAAGATCTCCAGCTAAAAACAAATCAATATTGGATTGGTCGACCCCTGCTTTTTGCAGACAAGTGTTAACCGCATCTGTCATCAGTTTGCGTTCAGCAAGCTCCCAGTTGGATTCACCACAGTGAAGCTCTTCATGAATGACGTCATACGTTTCTTTCAGTGGACCTTCTCCTTCCATCGGACCGACAGCCGTGCCCGTGGATTGTAAGTAGACCGGATCGGTAAACGTCCACGAATGTGTTCCAGTTTTAGCCATATGCTTTTCCTCCTAAAAAATAAGCGACCATACGTAACGAATGATTCCTAATACATAAGCAGCGACAACACCAAATACAATGACAGATCCTGCTAACTTGAATAAGTTGGTGGCAACCCCGAGCACGAGCCCCTCAGATTTATGCTCCAATGCTGCTGAGGTAATCGAGTTTGCGAATCCAGTGACTGGAACCGCTGAACCAGCACCAGCAAACTGTCCGAGCTTATCATACACACCGAAACCTGTAGCGAGAGCAGAGAGTAGTATTAGAGTCGCTACCGTCGGGTTGATGGCATTTTTTTCACTATAGTCAAACCAGTGGATATACATTTGTGTCAAAAGTTCACCAAACACGCAAATCAACCCACCTATAATAAATGCTTTCAAACAATTCATGACATAAGGCGGTTTCGGTTGATAGGATTTTCTCGCCTTATCAAAGTTCTTTTCATTGAGCGGTTGTTTAGCCACACTACTTCCTCCTAATCACAGATCGTTCACCTGACAAAAATGATCCATTGGAATAAAGATCCCGCAATTTTCCCAAGCACCAGAGCCATTAATAGCGTAAAGAGAAAACCATCCACACCGATTCGTTTGAATAAAAGTGGAAATACATTCAAGACTTCCGTCAGAGCAGCGGCCAGCATTCCTATGAAGACCCCATGAAAAAGTCCCCATATGACGAGGCCAATTAAGGTCATCTTCACAGGTCCATCCCCAAATGAAAGGTAAATCCCTGCGAAAACGCCTAGAATCACGGCCATTTCATAACTCCGGAGTTTTGATTCCGAATGGCTCAACTGCATGAGCCTCGGGACAATCCCGAGGACTGTCAAAAAAGCGACGAAGCCTGTTCCAACAGCAATGCCAGCAGCAAGTCCAATGAGTGCTTCAACGATCCACATCCTGTTTTTCCACCTTATTCTCCTTAATGGCTACATAATGGTCCAGATCTTCCTGGTAATTGAATATCTCTACTTCCATCGGACTCGGCTCTTCATTGAATCGTTTCTGAAACCAGTGGTTAAAAAATAAGATCATTCCTATCCCAAGACCGATGGAATACGGCACCTGGATCCATAACGGATGTTCCACTTTCTCCCCTGTCAACATGAAGTGCAGCTTCTGTTGAACGGCCTGCATGCTCACATCATAATGGAAGTTCATAATCGCCATCGCTGCTCCAATAAAAAGCAGGACCCATATCGCACTAATCAATAGAGGGGACGGCTGCTTTTGGTGTTTTTCAACATGAACCACGCATTGATTCGGGCCGATCAGTTCGACCTCAAGCTCCGGAAATTTCTCGATCACTTGTTCAATGATCATGAACGAATCGATAACCACGATGTTTTGGTCATCTTCGGTCACTTGATGCAAGACCATCTGCTCCAAGACAGGTTTATGACGCTTTTGACCCGTCACACGAGCCACATCCTGCAAACGGATTTTTGCCAAGGGTTGAACATAGATCGATTGTTTTGTACGTATATAGACAGGAGTCGCCAATCCTACCGCCTCCCCTGTGTAAATTTTCTTAGACTTATTATGTGTGAGATCGGAAAAATCATACGAAGAGTCCTTGGTTATTGGATAATGGAAAATATCGTGTATTTGAAGCTGCTACAAGAAGGTTCAGGCACACGATTTTTTACCAGAAAATAAAAAAAGCTGTACCATTATAGGTACAGCCCTCAGCTTGTATCATTCATCGTTTCCTTCATATCAGCAAGGATTTTCTTTTCCAACCGCGATACTTGTACTTGCGATATGCCTAAACGTTCCGCCACTTCGGTTTGCGTTTGATCTTTGTAATAACGCAAGTAAATAATAAGCCGCTCCCGCTTGTCCAGTTTACTCATCACATCCTGGAGGGTTAGATGATCGAACCAGTTGCTTTCCTCTTCGGCAATCTGGTCGACGAGCGTGATCGGGTCGCCTTCGTTTTCATATACCGTTTCATAAATGGACTGAGGAGTTCGTCCAACTTCCTCCGCCTGGACGATTTCCTCCCTTGTAAGCCCTAACGCATCTGCCAGTTCATTAACCGTCGGAGAGCGGCCATATTCTTTTAACAGCTCTTCTTTCTTGCCACGGACTTTATGATTCAGTTCTTTCAAACTCCGGCTCACTTTCACACTGCCATCATCACGAATGAAGCGCTGGATTTCACCAATGATCATCGGTACGGCATACGTAGAAAAACGCACATCATAACTCAAGTCGAATTTGTCGATCGATTTGAGCAGGCCGATACAGCCGATTTGATACAGATCATCCTGATCGTATCCACGCCTGAGATATCGCTGGACGACCGACCATACGAGACGGGTGTTTCTTTCTACCAAATAATCCCTCGCCTCTTGATCGCCCGCCTGACTCTTTTTGATCAGCTCTTTGACATCTTTGTCGGACAGACGTTCTTTTGTCGTATCGCTCATAGGCGGCGCCTCAATTGCACAAAGCGCGGGTTGACGTCAACTGCTTCGTCATTCGGATCGTTGTTCCGACCCCGGGCTCTGATGTAATGTCTACGCGATCCATGAAATTCTCCATGATGGTAAAACCCATTCCCGAGCGTTCCCATTCCGGTTTCGACGTGTATAGCGGTTCTTTCGCAATATCGATATTTTCAATACCCTGACCGCGATCCTGAATGATCAGTTCGATTTCTCCGTCATCAATGGCACAAGTAAGCATGACTTTTTCATCATTTTTCTCTTCGTAACCATGAATAATGGCATTCGTGACAGCTTCAGAGACGACGGTTTTAATATCCGTAAGCTCTTCCATCGTCGGATTGATTTGACTGACAAAAGCGGCTACCGATACACGGGCAAGGGATTCATTTTCACTCACACTCGTAAACTCCAGCGTCATTTCATTTCGCATGATGCCACCCCCAACATCTCAAGCGCGGATGCCTCATCATCCACGAGCTTCATGATTTTGAACATTCCCGACATATCGAACAATCTCCGAACCTCAGGCGAAATCGAGCAGAGCACCATTTCGTTCCCTTTTGCTTGTACCTCTTTATAACGACCGAGCATCACACCAAGGCCTGAACTATCCATGAAGGACAATTTTTGTAAATTGACAATCACATGTTCGACACCGTTGTTCGCGAGCTCCTTCTGCCAAGCTTCCCGAAGAGTTGTGGCTTCATGATGATCCAGCTCTCCATTTAACCTGACGAGCAAAACATTCTCTCTGACAGCAAAATTAACTTGAAGACTCAAGTGAATTACCTCCTCTGACTTTATAAGAGTCACTATGTCTTTTCGTAATTTTCGCTGTCATTTCCTGCTCAAAAACATAACTAGTGAGAAAATGCTAAAACCTCTGAAAGCTCGTCAAATTCTTCCACGAACGCTGCCATAGGGCAGGGAAGCCTGCTTTTTCCACGGTTTCGACCGTTTCGAGACGAACTTTAGCTACTTCCTGATCCCCATTCTTCACGATCACCCATCCCATATGGGCCCCTTTTTCCAATGGAAGGTCTGATTTCTCCACTACTTTCAGCTCTGTTTCATACTTGCTCTTCTTATCATTTTTCTTCTTAAGGACGACGACGTCTTTTTCAGGGGAAAGGTTCAGCTCCAGAGGGTTCCCTCTCGTCATTTTCATGGTTTTCATCGTGTCATCCTTCGAATAGAGTTTGACGCCCTCATACTGACTGAAACCATAATCCAAAAGACTTGTCACATCCGAGTTCCTCTTTTTCGGATTTTCTGCTCCCATCACGACAGCGATCATATGCATATCATCGCGCTTAGCCGAGGCCGTGAGACAATATTTCGCCTCACTTGTATAACCTGTTTTCAGTCCGTCCATTCCTGGATAATTCTTAATTAACTTGTTCGTGTTGACTAACCAGAATTCATTGTCCTGCCCTTTACGTAAATAATCATCATAAATTTTTGTGTACGTTGTCACTTCATCATGAAGCAGCAGTTCTCTTGCCATGACCGCCATATCACGAGCCGTACTGTAATGACCTTCAGCCGGCAGACCTGTCGGGTTTTGGAATTGTGTATTCTTCAAACCGAGATCTTTTGCTTTTTGGTTCATTTGAGCGACAAACTCTTTTTCACTTCCGGCAATCCGTTCAGCCATAGCGACACTCGCATCATTTCCAGATGCGACAGCAATCCCTTTGAGCAAATCTTCAACGGTCATCTCTTCGCCAGCTTCAAGGAAAATTTGAGAACCTCCCATAGAAGCGGCGTGTTCACTGATACGTACTTTTTCATCCAGCTTGATGCCGCCTTTATCAAGTTCTTCCATGATCAACAACAGCGTCATGACCTTCGTCATACTCGCAGGGGGCAGCTTTTTATTTGAATCCTTATCATAAAGCGTCATCCCGCTGTTCTTCTCCATCAATATCGCCGACTTCGCCGAATTGACGATCTCAGTTGAATCCCTTTCTTCTGCAAAAGTCATGTTTAACGGAAAAAGTGAGACAACTAAACAAAGAGCGAGACACACACCCATCATTTTTTTCATAACCTAAACCTCCCATTGCTTTAAGTGCCCCTAGCTTTCCCTTACCATCATCTTCTATACATAATGCAAAACAGCACCATTAGGTATTCAACCATATGGCAGGTTTGTGTAAGACTCGATTTCGAGACTTCTTGAGAATTTAGGGGCTCCGGGAAAAGGTTCGCTTTCCGTGGGCGAGTGATGAGCCTCCTCGAGCTAACGCTCTGCGGGGTCTCATCTACCACGCACTTCCCACAGGAGTCTCACCTTTTCCCTCCGCCCCTTGGCCATGTGAGGTTCTCGAAATCCCTCTTATAGTACCCTGCAAAAAACTGTTTTAAATCCTGCTTAAACCGCGTCGATATAGGATTATCGACCATAAAAACCCCTATTGATGGAAGGTAGTTTCGAGAATTTTTTCCGGCAAGTGGGCTGAGGGGAATGGCGAGACTCCTGCGGGAAAAAAGTGCAGGGTGAGACCCCACAGGACGCAGTCCGAGGAGGATCCCGCTCTCCCGCGGAAAGCGAGCTATTCCCCGCAGCCCCATCCACACAACAAAAGTCTCGAAACTGAGTCTTCCAGAAAAGGGAGCGTTTATTGAAGACTACGGGTAGGAGAACAACAAAAAACACGACCTTGGTAGGTCGTGTTTTAGATGTGGCGTTTGTTTTCTTCTTGTTTAAGCCAGTGGCGGATGCCTTTGCCGGCGTGGGGTTCGTCCTGGAAGCGGGGGATGATGTGCATGTGAGCATGGAAGATATGCTGCCCACCTGTTTTGTAACAGTTATAACCGATGTTGTACCCGTCCGGTTTAAGTGTTTCATCAAGCCAGCTTTTAACTTGTTGAATCATTTCCTGCGTATCGATCCATTCCTCTCTGGAAAGGTCAAATACGGTTGTTTTATGTGATTTGGGAACGATCAACCCTGAGCCCTTTAATATACGCTGGTCTTTTTGGACAAAGTAGCAGGAGTCGTTTTCAAAAATGATTTTCTGTTCTTTATCCGCTTCTGGTGAGCATAAAACACACTGATCCATGTCTTCCCCTCCCTATGTAATCGGTATGAAGCTTTCGATAAAAATAAAGGCCATCATGGAAGAAACTACGAGAATGACCGTTCCTCTGATGACGCGATCGTCTCTTAGATAATGAATGCCTGTAAAAAAATATAAAAGAGCCAACACGAGTGCTACGAGATCAAAGCTTACATTCAATGAAAAAAACCAATTGAACAAGACAAGAACAAGAGCGGCTAGCGCGACGAGCAACTCCAAAAACCGAATCATGCATTCGCCCCCTTCTACAAGAATAATATCATGAACCGCCCTGTTTATGAATATCCAATCCCCCTTTCGCATTCTATTGTTCCTCTCCACAATCCCATGCCTGGATAGACAAAAAAGAAGCGGACCGACCTACGGGTGTAGATGGTTCGCTTCTTTTCTAAGTTCAAAATCTTATTTAATGATGTTATGAATCAGTGTTGGTTTCTCGACTTTTTCACCAGAAATGGTGTAAGCTTCTTTTACCTTTTGGATAGAATCATTCGGTTGCTCATCATCACTGATTAATACGACAAGAGCTTCCCCTGCCTTGACAGGATCGCCGATTTTCTTCTTCAGGCTGATTCCGACTCCGTGATTGATTTCATCATCTTTCGTCGCACGGCCGGCTCCTAGATACATGGCGGCAATACCAATGGATTCTGCATCAATAGCAGATACGAAACCATCTTGATCAGCTGTGACTTCAATTTCATGAGCCGCTCTTGGTAAACGATCCAGATCATCAATCATAGAAACGTCTCCACCCTGAGCCTCAATGAGTGTGCGAAGGGATTGGAAGGCTTTCCCGTTTTCAATATTGGCTTCGATTGCTTCATACGCTTCTTCATATGAAGAGAACTTCTCAGCAAGCACAGCCATATGGGAAGCGATTTCAAGTGAAAGCAAACGTAAGTCTTCTACATTCTTCCCTTGTAGAATTTCTGCCGCTTCTTTAATTTCATTCGCATTCCCGACTTCATAGCCAAGTGGCTGATTCATGTCACTAATGACAGCTACGGTGTTACGTCCCAGGTTGTTTCCGATGTTCACCATCTCACGAGCCAGGGCTTCAGAGTCTTCAAGTGTTTTCATAAAAGCTCCAGAACCTGTTTTCACATCAAGGACGATACTGTCTGCACCTGAGGCAATTTTCTTACTCATGATAGAACCAGCGATCAATGGTAAGGAATTCACGGTACCCGTCACGTCTCTCAAAGCGTACAATTTTTTGTCTGCAGGGGCCAGGTTTCCAGTTTGACCTGCAACCGCAAGCTTGTGTGTATTAACATTCTCAATGAATTTCTCTTTAGTCATCTCAATTTCAAGGCCTTTGATGGACTCTAATTTATCAAGCGTTCCACCTGTATGCCCAAGGCCACGGCCTGACATTTTAGCAACAGGGATGCCGACAGAAGCAACGAGTGGTCCAACGATAAATGTTACTTTATCACCTACACCACCTGTGGAGTGCTTATCGACTTTTTTACCTTCGATTGCTGAAAGGTCGATGGTTTCTCCAGAGTCCACCATCGCTTGTGTCAGCGTAGCTGTTTCTTCTGCAGTCATGCCTTGGAAGTAAATCGCCATCGTGAAAGCAGATGCCTGATAGTCAGGAATCTCTCCTTTTGTGTAACCTTCAACGAAGAATTCAATTTCTTCTTTCGTCAGTTCCCCGCCATCGCGTTTTTTTACAATAATGTCGTACATTCTCATCTCGATCACCCTTTACTTAAAAGTTTAAATGCGAAAGCGCCTCACAAAGACGCTTTCGATTTTTTATGCTGGTAATGTTTTTAGAAGCTCTTTCACGAACCCTAGGAAATCTTCACGCACTTGAGCCGTCGTTTCGATGACTTCATCATGGGTAAGCGGCTGATCTAAGATTCCAGCAGCCATATTGGAAATACAAGAGATACCAAGCACTCGGATTCCTGCATGGTTGGCGACCATCACTTCTGGGACGGTGGACATTCCGACGGCATCTCCGCCGAGTGTACGCAGCATACGTACTTCTGCGCCTGTCTCATAGGCAGGTCCTGTGTTTCCTACATAAACCCCTTCCTGTACTTGAAGGTTCAAACGCTCGGCTGACTGTTTTGCATGATCAATCAAAGCGCGATCATACGCTTCAGACATATCAGGGAAACGTGGACCAAGATCCTCATCATTCGGGCCGATCAGCGGGCTGTCTCCCATATTGTTGATATGATCGGTGATGATCATCAAGTTCCCCGGCTTAAAGGTTTCATTAATGCCGCCAGCAGCGTTTGTAACGAATAGTGTTTCAACACCAAGAGCCTTCATTACACGTACCGGGAAAGTCACCTGTTTCATATCGTAACCTTCATAATAGTGGAAACGTCCTTGCATCGCGATAACTTGTCGTCCTTCTAATTCACCAACGACCAGCTGTCCTTTATGTCCTGAAACCGTAGATTCAGGAAAGTGAGGGATTTCCGTATAAGGAATGGTTGTCGGGTTTTGAATCTCCTCCGCCAGTACACCAAGGCCGGATCCTAGAATCAGTCCGACAGTTGGTTCATGAGTCAATTTTCCTTGAATGAATTGAGATGCTTCTTTTACTTGCGTTTGGTTCATTTTGTTTCTCCTCCCTTATCGAATATCTTTCAAAAAGCTCTTGCCGTGTTCTGGCATTTGAATTGAAAAGTTTTCAGAAACGGTCGCACCGATATCGGCAAACGTTTGGCGCTGATCAAGTTCCTGTCCTTCTTTTATGCCATTGTGATAGACAAGCAATGGAACAAGTTCACGTGTGTGATCTGTACCGTGGTGGACAGGGTCATTGCCGTGGTCTGCTGTGATAATCAGCAAATCATCATCGTTCATCTTATCCAACACTTCAGGCAGGCGGGCATCATAATCCTGCAGCGCTTCTCCATATCCTTGTGGATCACGACGGTGACCAAATTTCGCATCGAAATCGACCAGGTTCAAGAAGCTCATGCCAGTGAAATCTTTATCCAGTGTCTTCACCAGCTGATCCATCCCGTCCATATTGTCTTTCGTGCGGATCGCTTCTGTTACGCCTTCGCCGTCATAAATATCAGAAATTTTACCGATCGCGACAACATCTAGTCCTTCATCAGCCATCTCGTTCATGACTGTGCGTCCAAATGGCTTCAAGGCATAATCATGACGATTGGATGTACGTTCAAAGGCTCCCGGTTCCCCGATGAATGGGCGGGCAATGACGCGGCCAACCATATATTTTTCATCTTTTGTGATTTCACGGCAGAACTCACAGATTTCATAGAGCTCTTCCGGCGGAATGACATCTTCATGGGCAGCAATCTGTAAGACAGAATCGGCAGAAGTGTAAATGATCAAATCTCCCGTTTCCATGTGATGTTCTCCTAATTCCTTAAGGATCTCCGTCCCTGATGCCGGTTTATTCCCAACAATACCGCGACCAGTCTTTTCTTTGATCTGGTCCAGCAGCTCATCAGGAAAACCGTCCGGGAACGTACGGAAAGGCTGGTCGATATATAGGCCCATGATTTCCCAGTGACCGGTCATCGTATCTTTTCCGTTCGACGCTTCCACCATCGTTGTGTAATGCGCTTTCGGCTTTTCCGCCTTGTCAATCCCCTGAATCTGGCTAATGTTGCTCAGTCCAAGCGATCCCATATGCGGCATGTCCAACCCGTTCATATGTTCTGCGATATGCCCCAGAGTGTGGGCTCCTTTATCATCGAACTTTTCTGCGTCCGGAGCTTCTCCTATTCCTACAGAGTCCATAACTACTAAAAATACACGTTTGAATGAATTCATCAAAGATCCCTCCTAATGTTTAATTTCCCAAATTCGTGAAAAACTACCCCATATTCTTAAGATGTAGGATGTCAGACAACTTAAAACACAAAAGAGTTTATGCCCGTGGATGATACGAGCGATAAACGTCTTTTAACCTTGTCTTGGAGACATGGGTATAGATTTGCGTCGTCGAGATGTCTGCATGCCCAAGCATTTCCTGCACAGCCCTCAGATCGGCTCCATTTTCCAACAGGTGTGTAGCGAAAGAATGGCGCAGCGTATGTGGTGTCAACTCTTTATTCACGCCCATATCCCTAGCAACCGCTTTCAATACCTTCCAAAAACCTTGCCGGGATAAGGCATTTCCGTGGTGATTGACGAAAAGCTCTTCGGTCTGCTTATGCTTCACGAGAGCATCGCGACCGACTTGCAAATAATTTTCAACCGCATCTTTAGCCATGTCACCGAGAGGGATGATCCTCTCTTTCGACCCCTTTCCTAGACAGCGGACAAAACCCATCGTCAAATGCAGATCCGTCACTTTGAGAGAAACGAGTTCCGTCACTCTTAGACCAGTGGCATACAACATTTCGAACATCGCCTTATTCCTTGCCGAAAGTGGGTCTTTGGCGTGAATGTTCAACAACTTGTCCACATCGTCTGAAGAGAGCACTTTCGGAAGCTTCCTTTCTTTCTTCGGTGTCTCTATATGTAAGCTCGGATCGTGCTCTGTCACCTTTTCCCGGATCAGGAATTGATGAAAAAGACGAATGGATGACAATAACCGTGCGATGGTTGCTGACGAACGTCCCTGGTCATTGAGGTGATGCAAGTACTTCATAATATGGGAGCGGGTCATTTCATCCCAACTCTTTACTCCTAATTCCTGCTGTAAGAATCGATCGTACTGAGACAAATCCCGCTTATAAGATTGAATCGTGTTAGGTGATAATCCGCGCTCTACGGTTAAATAATGAAAAAAATCTTCCAGCGCATGCTGCATCGTCCATCTACTCTCCTAACCGAAAAAATATCGACAGCCGATCCGTCCATGGTTGCTCCAGGGGTTGATAGACTTTGATTGCCGTACCACCTGGAGGATCGTATCGATGCTGGCGCTCGTATTCTTCATGCACCATTCGTAAAGCCATATAAAAAACGCAAGTACAAACAGTGAATACAATCAGGACTTTGATTAAATCTCTTAAACTGTTCTTCAAACGAGTCATTGGCACTCCCCTCACTTCCGTACCTTTTTGTAAAGGATATGCCTAAATTCCCTACAAATATACGTAGAATGATGAGAGAATGCGGTGACAGAGCCGTTGAAAAACAGATCAAGTCCCATCTAGGTTTAACGTACACGATTTTCGTTCATTTGTAAATAAAAATACAAGAGTCAGAGATTTTAGAAAACGTATACACGGGCTGCCCTGAAGAGTTCTTCCTCTGCTTTTGCTGAACGAATAGAAAACAAAATAAAAGCCACTATGTCCTCATAGCGGCGGTCTTTTTTAATCTTCGTTTGATTTTGCAGATGATGTCGTTACGGCCTGTTTTTGGCACACACGGCATATGCCGTGGAATGTCAAGCGGTGATCTTTCACTTCGAAACCCCACTGACTTTCAACGATTTTTTCTACATCCCCTAAGAGATCTTCATCGATTTCTTCCACAGATCCACACTCAATACATACGAGATGATGGTGAAAGTGTTCGGCACCTTCTTTTCTCAAGTCATATCGGGAGACGCCATCTCCGAAATTAATTTTATCGACAACTTTAAGTTCTGATAGTAATTCTAATGTTCGATAGACGGTTGCTAGACCAATTTCTGGTGCTTTCTCTTTTACGAGGAGGTAAACATCTTCCGCACTTAAGTGATCTTCTTCATTTTCCAAAAGTACCCGTACTGTGGCTTCACGCTGCGGGGTCAGCTTATAACTCTGGGAATGCAGCTGCTTTTTAATTCTATCTATACGATGTTCCATATCGTTCGTCCCTCCCTCGTAATACCAATTTCATTATAATCAGAGACAGAACGAGTGTCAAATTATAATTATTTTAATCTGTTAACGATAATCATTATTATCTGATATCATTTACTTGTATATCCATTTCAAGACATATTCCAAAAAAGTGTTGCTAAGAAAGACTTCCACAACGGAAGAAACCATCAGGATTGCAATCAACGCTCCGAACAGTGCACTATACCTTAGAAAGCCCTTCATGATCGGCTGGTGAACCCGACGAATGAACAGCTGTTTACACAAGGTGAGTGAAAAAATCAAAGCAAGAGAGCCTGCAATCAGATATACAGGAATAATAATGACATTTTGAGGGGCAATTGAAACCGATGAAATCAACAAACCGTACCAGCCCATCTGATTGACTAGAAAACCGACGGAAAATCCGATCACCAATCCTTTGATAAAAAGTAAAACCGTGATGATCGGCATCCCGATGACAGAGATTCCTAACAAAAATAATAGAAGCATATACTTGAGATGGTAAAGAACGCTATCTTTCCACAGGGTAGCCTTTCCCGTTCCCCCGATCATCGTCTGCTGCTCAAAGAACTGCTTCAAATAGAAGAAGAGATCCTGCTTTTGGACGAAGTTCATACTGTTTACAATGACCGCCCCGAAAATCATCCCCATAAGAAATAGAACGAAAATGAACACGAAAATATTCATATGTGTTTGAACGTCGTTTTTAACCATTCGCATACCCTGCTGCATCTTTTATCCACCTTTCTCTTCACCGGTCTATGACCAATCTATGAGAGAGATGGAAAAAGTAGACCATTTCCAGCTCAGTTTCTATTGAATTCTTCCATAACGTCCTCCCCCACCCGCCTGAATGGTGAGTGTCCCTTTTCTCATGGCTGTGATCCGCTCAGCCACTTGTTCAGGAATAACCGTCGTCAATTCTTCCTGAGAAACCTCATGAATGACGGCCATTTCGGTACCAAAAGCATCGATTAATTTCTCGTAGGTACGCATCCCTACTCCAGGGAGAGATGATAGAGGCACTTGATAGATATAAGGAGGTCTCTCTTTCTTCTGAGAACTAGATTTCAACTCCTCCACACGGTCTTTCACGCCTTTGACGATTTTTTTGGATCCACATTCTTCACATTGAGTAGCAGAAACCTCAGCAGGCGACAGACATTTGGCACAAACGGTCTGGTGGTATTTCCCCATGGTGGGACTCATCCCATAATTGGTAAGGACTTTTCTTCCCTGTTGATGGTGTAAAGCCAGGCGCAGTTCTTCAAAATTCAATGCCTTTAAAGCCATTCGCTGATACTCGCGGGCAAGCTTCCCTAAGGAATGAGCGTCCGAGTTGGTCACGTAAGTATACGGTTCTAGCTCCCCAATCAAATCAGCCATATCTGTATCAGCGCTTAACCCAAGTTCTATGGCATCGATTTTGTCAGGATCAAGAACTTCTCGTAATGTTTCCTTCACCCCTTTTCCATAAAGGCTTTTAAAAGGAGTGAACACATGAGCGGGAATAAAGATTCCATCATGTTCTTTCACATATTGCTGGAGTTCGCGAGCGGTGCCATAAAAACGTTGAGAGCTTAAATTTACATTTTTCATCTTCTGTGAAAGCCATGCGGTGAAGGCCCGCATTCGATTCATCGTTGGAAAATAACAGAGCACATGGATCGGACCGGAACAAGCCGCATCATATACTTCAATTTCAGAACCTAGAAGGAGGACCGTATCTTTATAACGGATGCCCCCTTCCTTTAATTCCACGGCTTGACCCCGATCGATCAGATCCATCATTTCTTCCTGCACGGCAGGAGCTTGAGCATCGATGACACCGATCATATCGAGCCCTTTTCGATTCGCTGCCTCTTTAAAAATATTCGAGAGTGTCAGCGATTTGGAACCTGTTATTTTCACAGGCTTTCCGTTCCAGTCCCTGCCGATATGAATATGTAGATCGACGAAAAACGTATTCATCATCTCGCATTTCTCAATTTCATGTAAAGGATGGCATAGGCCGTTTTCGCATCATGGATCCGCTCTTCTTTTTCCAAAGCTTCTGCTTCCTCCACCGTCAGTTCTATTTGTTCGACGAACTCGTCCTCGTCCCCGTCCGGCTGCTCCTCCATCGGTTTGATCTGGTCCGTAAAGTAAAGATGAACGATTTCATCGGCAAACCCAGGAGAAGTATAGAAAGATGTAATGAATTTAAGGTCATCGGACGTGTACCCCGTCTCTTCTTCTAATTCCCTAAGCGCACATGTTTTCGGTTCTTCACCCGGTTCAAGCTTGCCTGCAGGGATTTCGATGATGCTTTTCTCCATCGGTTTTCTGTACTGTTCCACACAAACAAGCTTTCCTTCTTCCGTGATTGCGATGACAGCTACAGCACCTGGATGACGGATCAATTCTCGTTTAGATGTATTCCCATCGGGTAAAGTAACACTGTCGATATCCAATTGAACAATTTTCCCTTTATAAATCGTTTCGGTTTCATATGTTTTTTCTTCAAATTTTTTCAAAACATTCATCCTCTCTTGTTACTATCGTCATTTTATCACAGGAGTGGCGTGGAACCGGAACAATCCGCTACAATTAAGATGGAGGTTCCGTTAAAGTCTATTATTGATTAGCTTTTAAAACTAACCGCCAGGATCCTTGAAGACTCAGTTTCGAGATGTTATTTGAGTGGATTGGGCTGCGGGGAATAGCTCGCTTTCCGCGGGAGCGCGATGAGCCTCCTCAGGCTGACGCCTTGCGGGGTCTCACCTAGCACTCTTTTCCCGCAGGAGTCTCGCCATTCCCCTCCGCCCCTTTACCATGTGAGTATCTCGAAACCACATTTGAAATCAGATCATTTTCAAATGAGTAATTTAAGCACACGTGTCAGTTACTTGGGTTCCTAATGCTTTATATATAGAGCTTCCTGGGTACATCAACTTGACACTGGGAGAATGTTCAACTGTGCGAAGGGGTTCGTGTCTCCACTATTCTGTTGTTATAGGCATAGAGCGCTTTATAACAAGCTTTTTAACACCTGAAATAGTAAAAGGAAGTTAGTGTCTTCCATTTACTCTATGCATAAAAACAACATATTCGGGAAATGGTTTCGAGACACTTATTTGGCAAGGGGCGGAAGGAAACGGTGAGACTCCTACCATGAAAATAAAGTTCTATAATATGGAAAAATGGCAATACTAAAGTAGACGCAGCTCATTCTTCTTTTTTCGAGGAGAGCGTCTCATACAAATGGCTAGTGAGTTGGAGGGTGGATTTAAGATACCTTTGGTTCCTCAATCCTCACGGTGTAACCTAACCCCTCTAACCTACGCAATGAGTGCTTAACAATGGCTTGTTGTTTTTGTTTATCGAAGTAATCTTCTCCTAAATCTACATACATTTCCTTTCGTGTTAAGAGGTAGTAGGAGATTCGTAACATCGCATGAGCTACAACGATTCCTGCGCGCTTTTTACCTTTACGTGAAGCCGTTCTCCGGTAAAGAGCGCCAAGGTAGTTCTTGGATCCTCGGACGGAATGAGCTGACTCAACCAGTGATGATTTAAGGTATTTGTTTCCACTCAACGTTTTAGAAGACTTCCGTTTCCCGGCACTTTGGTTATTTCCGGGAACTAACCCTGCCCAAGAACACATTTGAGGTGCCGTAGGAAATTGCTCCTTAATATTTGTGCCAAGTTCGGCAATCATTTGTTCCGCCACTTTTCTCCCAATGCCAGGAATGGAATCTAAACGTTCGATATCCTCTTGAGATTCTTCCATTCTTTTTGATATCTCACTGTCTAATTTATCAATTTGATCCGTAAGTAAATCGATATGATCCAGGATCGTCTTTATCATGAATCGTTGATGGTCTTTAATGCATCCTTGAAGAGCGAGTTTCAAGTCCTCTTTTTTATTTTTCATAACGCCTCTCGCCAAGTTTGATAACTCTTCAAGGTCATCATTTCCTTCAGCTATGGAACGAAGCATCTCACGAGCAGAAACTCCTAAAACGTTAGAAACAACAGACCCAAGCTTGATATTAGCTCCTTCTAACACTTTTTGCATTCGATTGTGTTGTCTGGCACGTTCTTCAATAATACTCCGACGATAACGAACAAGTTCACGTAATTCCCGCTGATTTCGATCAGGAATGTAACTCGCTTTAAGCAACCCATGGCGAAGAAGTTTGGCAATCCATTCGGCATCTTTCACATCGGTTTTACGTCCAGGAACAGCCTTAATATGTTGAGCATTCACAACTAGAAATTCAATATCTTCGGCTTCAAGTAGATTAACAATAGGTTTCCAGTAGACACTTGTACTTTCCATGGCCACATGGGTACAATTCCGTTTCTTAACCCAGTCCACCAACTCAATGAGATAGATGGTTTTCGTTGAAAATGTTTCAATCTCCTTTCCTTCCGGTGTAATGGCACAAGCAGTAATGGTATCTTTGTGGACATCCATACCACAAGCATTCTCAATGACTACATCCATTGAAAACATCCTTTCTGCGGCAAGTAATTGTAGAGGCTGGCGCAACAACCAGAATAGGGTTAATCTACCATGAGTGCTTCCTATAAAGGAGCAACAGTCTGTGATGCACCGTGGTCGAAGGAGTCAGACTATGGGGAGGGCTCTCACGCACCAAGGAGTCTCGACCTTCCTCATCCAGCCGTAGAATCAGTATAGGCATACCATAACCATTTTCATTCTCTGTGGTGTAGAGCTGTTTTTTGCGATACATGAATGGCTATGGGACAGGTGAGACCCCGGTAGGCGCAGCCTAAGGAGGCTCACCGCCCGCCCCATGGAAAGCGAACCTTTTCCCGGAGCCCCTAAGCGCACATAAACATCTCAAAACTGAGTCTTCAAGAAAAAGTAGCATTTGTTTTATAAGCCAATAGCACCTTCATATTATTGGAAGTTCTGTTTTTTCTAAAGTATTTACATTTTAAACTTTTTATAAGAGCTCAGATGAAAGGATGATTACATGAACAAACGTCAATTAGGATCTTCAGATTTATACGTATCAGAAATCAGTCTTGGGTGCATGTCGCTCGGGACGGATCATAACAAAGCCAAAGACATCATCGACCGCGCCGTCGATGCCGGCATCAATTATTTAGATACGGCCGACTTATACGATTTTGGCGAAAACGAAAAAATCGTAGGAGAAGCGGTCAAAGGAAAAAGAGACGACCTATTAATCGGAACGAAAGTCGGTAACAACTTTAATCCTGATCAAGAGGACTGGCACTGGGACCCGTCCAAAAAGCACATCAAAGAAGGTGTGAAAGACAGCCTGAAACGACTGGGCATCGATTATATCGATCTTTATCAGCTGCATGGCGGCACCATTGATGATCCGATAGAGGAAAGCATCGAAGCTTTTGAAGAGCTCAAACAAGACGGACTGATCAGAGAATACGGCATCTCTTCGATTCGTCCGAATGTCATTAAAGAATATGTGGAAAAATCCAACATCGTAAGTGTCATGATGCAATATAATGCGCTGGATCGCCGCCCGGAAGAAGAAATTCTCAACCTGCTCGCAGACAATGAAATAAGTGTCCTGGCAAGGGGGCCGCTGGCTAAAGGGATGTTATCTTCGAAAGGACAAGAGAAAGCCCAAGAAAAAGCAGAAAATGGATTTTTAGAGTACAGCCAGGAAGAAGTATTGGAAATCACGAAGCAATGGCAATCATTCACTAGTGATGAGAAAACGGCAGAGACGCTCGCGCTTCAATACGTCCTGCAAAATCCTACCGTCGCGACCGCTGTCTTCGGAGCAAGCTCCGTGGAGCAGCTGAACGACAACTTGCGCTACCTTGAGTCTCCTCCATTGACGGAGCAGATTTATAAGGAAATGAAAGCACTGACAAAAGGAATCACCTATCAAAAACACAGATCCAAATAATGGATGACAAACAAAAGACGAGGATGCCCTTCGCAGGGGCATCCTCGTCTTTTGTCTATGGGAAGCTTGGATCAGCTATTGTCTTTCCATGTTTCCTTAAGAACACGAAGCCAATTTTTATAGGCGATCTTTTCAATGTCGTCCCTGCTCAATCCTTCCTCTTTCAATAAATTTAACAATTTCGGCACGCCGGTCACATCCTTAAGAGCCGTCGGCACTCGGGTTCCGTCGAAATCCGAACCTAAAGCGACATGGTCGATTCCTATGCGATCGATCATGTAATGGATATGTTTCGTGATATCAGTTAAAGCGGCTCCTTCGTTATTCGCACCATCCTCTGTCACCATATTGGGATTAATACTGTAGGTGACCCCAACCAATCCATCCGACTCTCCGATTGCATCGATTTGTTTGTCTGTCAGGTTTCTAGTTACCGGGCATATTTGATGAGCATTGGAATGAGTAGCAACAAGAGGAGCGTCGCTGATGGAGGCGACATCCCAAAATCCTTTTTCATTCAAATGGGAAAGGTCAATCATAATTCCTAATCGGTTACACTCGCGAACTAGATTTTTCCCGGCTTCCGTAAGGCCGGGCCCCGTATCTGGAGAGGAAGGAAAACGATACGGAACCCCCTCACCGAACGCGTTCGCTCTGCTCCAGACAGGACCCACAGAACGTAACCCTGCTTCATATAAGACAGACAGCGCATGCAAGTTTTGATCAATGCCCTCTGCTCCTTCGATATGTAAAATGCCGGCCATGTATTCTCCCGCAATGGCCCCTTCTATGTCCCCAACGGTACGTGCCGCTTTGAATTTCCCACCCGACTCTGCTTCCATTTTTAAGAAGCGGGCGACCATCTTATTGGTGTACTCGCAAGCATAAGCATAAGACAACGGACGCGGAAACGGTTTTTCATACCCCTTATCTGTTTTGTAGGCGACAGGGAGTGGATCGGTATCAGGGTTCGGACAGAAAACGGCGTAGAAACCTGCGGCCAGACCAGAACGGTTCCCTCTCGGCCAATCAATGTGCCCTTCTTTCGTCCCTTTGAAAAAGGGCTTCACCCCATTTTCAAAGTTCATCATCGTATCATTATGCCCATCTATGAACGGCACTTTCATCTACTTCTCCTCCTTTAAAATCAACATTTTGCTCCATTAACTCTTCCCGATTGCGGAAAACTCGTTATCGAGACTTTTGTTGAGTGGATGGGGGCTGCGGGGAATGGCTCGCTTTCCGCGGGAGCGCGGTGAGCCTCCTCGGACTGCGTCCTGTGGGGTCTCACCAAGCACTTTTTTGCCTCTTAGATATCCGGTTCCGGCGCCTAGCGGCTAGTGAGACTTCCCTCGCTTCTGTACGATAAGTCAACATCGAATCACTTCGTTCTTCGTGTTTCCTTTATCTCCGCCAGCTCAGTCCAGTCCATACGCCGCTGATCAAGGCGCCTGCACACTTAAGGTAGGAGTCTCCCCATTCCCCTCCGCCCCTTTTCCATATAAGTATCTCGAAACAACTTCCAGAATAACCAGTTATTTTTCCTTTGCTGTTCTGCTTATGACGCGAGTGTCTGGGCGATGGAGCTAGACGAGTAGCTTCCCAACCACCCCTGACTCACAAAAATGTCAACGAACCCCGGTTATCTAATTATCGAGCCTTCCACATAGCATCATTGAGAGATCCTGCGACGGGAATAGGAGCAGGAGTCCGCCTTGAGGATGATGAAGATTTTTCCAAAGTCTATTACACTAATACTATCAAAACCTTAGGAGGAATCATATGAAGAACACGGTGATGAAAAAATGGGATTTGGAGCGTCTCTTTCCTGACGGGCTTGAACATGCACTGCTCACTAAAAATGAACAAATAGGAACACTTCAAGAGCAGATAAAGAACTCCAAAACTCCTGAAAACTTTAAATATTTTCTTTTCATTGTAGAAGGAGTACAAGAACTTTACTCCGATGTTTTTGCCATCGATGAATACGCAATCTGCCTATCCTCACAGGATGTTCATGATGAGAGTGGCCACTACTTTATGGATCAAAGTCAACAGTTAAAAGCAAAAATGGAAACCCTGCTGCTGACATTCAACCACTATATCGCAGCGATTGATGAATCTTCCTGGCATCAATGGATTCAAGCAGAGGAACTGGCTGATATCCGCACCTCTTTAATGGAGCGGAGAAAACAGGTGAAAGATCGGTTAGCACCTGAATTGGAACAGGCCATACACACATTGTCCATGAATGGTTTTGAAGGATGGGAAGACCTTTATGAGCAGGAATTTGCCCGCCTTCGAGTACCTGTGGAGGAAAATGGTGAGCGAAAAGAATTGTCGTTCGATATGGCGTTCATGAAAGCGATGTTATCCAAGGATCGTTCTGTCAGGGCTTCCATTGCATCGTCCATCATTGAGGTTTGCAAACAGAATCAGGAGCGGTTTGCCCTGATCTTTAACCATTTCTCCGGTTTCCGGAATGATTTATATGAGTTGAGAGGCTGGACGAATCCACTTAAAGAAATGTATGAACAAAACAGAATTTTGGAATCCTCCGTCAATAGCATGATGAAAGCATTACATGAGCATAAGGACCTTTTATATCGATTCTTAATAAGGAAAGCACAGGTCGACAGCATCCCAAAACCGGACTGGTATGATTTATATGCACCTTCTTTCACTACTAAGACAACACTTACATATGAAGAGGCAACGGAAATTGTGATCAAACAGTTCTCCCGATATAGTCAGAAACTGGGAGACTTCGCCAAACAAGCCTTCCATGATGGATGGGTGGATGCGGAGCCACATGAAAATAAGCGTCACGGTGCCTTTTGTGCATCGTTTCCGAATGCGAAAGAAAGTCGCGTGCTCCTTTCCTTCCAAGGAACGTATCAGGATGTTGTTACAATGGCTCATGAACTTGGACATGCCTACCACAATACGTTGCTCCATGAACAACCCGGCTTCGCCCAGCATGCAGGGACAGGGCTTGCAGAAACAGCGTCCACGTTCGCGGAAAATCTTGTATTGGACGCTGCCATTGATTTGGCAGAAACGGAAGAAGACGCCCTTTCCCTCTTAGAAATGAAAATCATCAACGGACTAAAATACACCACGTTCATTCCAGCTAAATTTGAATTTGAAAAGGATTTTTATGAAAAACGGCAACAAGGAAAGCTTTCCTCTTCAGAGATCATCGATTTGATGGAAGCAAAAGAACGGGAATGGTTCGGAGATCATCTGGAACATGTGAATGCGTATAATTGGATGAGCATCCCTCATTTTTATGATACCGAGAAAGCTTTTTATAACCTTCCCTATACGATCGGCTATCTGTTTAGTAATGGGATTTACTCACAATACAAAGAAAGTCCAAAGTCATTCCCTGAGAAGTACGATGGCCTTTTAAGTCACTCGGGGGATCTGCCGATGGATGAGCTTTGTGCAGACTTCCTTGGGCAAGACCTTAACAAGCAGACGTTCTGGAACGAGTCTTTCCGTCCCTTAAAGGAGGCGATTGAAGAATACATCACAAGAACAGAAAGCTATGTATCGTAAAAATGATGTTCCGCTGCTCAACCTATACTCTAATACTGATAAAATCATTATAGTCACTGATAAGAGTGCAAAAGTCACCGTTAAAAGCCTGGAAGTCACTGATAAAAACCCGAAACCTACCGATAAAAGCTTAAAACCAACCGATAAGAATGCACACGATTATTAGTATGCAACTTAAACTCTAAAGGAATCCATAGGTAAAGAAGCGAACCAGGTGCAAAATGTCCCCGGTTCGCTTCTTTTAATCAATATGTTAATTTTCACATTCAATCATTTTTTCAGAGGTTCTATTTTTTGTTTCTTCGAACGGATCATCGCTCGAATTTGTCCCCGATGGCTGATTTCATCTTCCATGACATGAAACCAGAGGTAGTAAGGGTTGTATTTCACTCCGTTCGGCCAGGAGCGTTCCTCAAACAGCCAATCATCGTCCTTTTCTTTCAAGTATTCAAGCGTCATATCTCTCGTCGTCTCCAGGAGATCCAAATAGTCGTCCACCGTTAAAGAATGGAATTTCGCGCGGGCCCTGCTCCCCAGTTCAAGTGCCGCTCCCCATTCTTCCTCTTCATCTGAAGTTAAATCCCTCTCTTCAAAACTGATGACCTGATGGACAAACTCAATCGCTGCCATATGGGAGAGAAGCATACCAATGGAGTTTCCATCGGTTTCGCACTCATCAAGTTCTTCCTGCGTGAGGTCCGCTACTTCCTGGATCGTCACCGCACGTGCATGTTCAAGCATACATACGAGTTCCCCGATCTTTTCAGAAAAACCTTTTTCTGATTGAACTTGATAAGAAATCATGAAAACTTCCTCCTCTTCTTTTTTACATTTTCTCAGGTTTTGAGCCTACATTCTTTGTTTTTTTACAGGCTCCTTAAACATATTCGACACTTTTATGTCTGAACCTTCTTCAAAACTTGGAGACCCTCGAATATTGTAGATATTTTTGTTGTTTAATCTTGTTTAAATGACGGTATATGCTAAGTATGAACAAAGCGGTGATGTCTGTTCGTCAATAACTTGCTAGCTCCATTAAATTCTGAGGAGGAAACAAAAAATGAACATTAAAGTGGGCATTTGGAACAAGTTGACAAATCAAGACAAGATGACCCTATTAAAAGCCGTAAGCCAACACTCTCTTACAAAAAAATCAGCGTAAATATACACAGCCTTCCACAAAACTCTCTTCATTCCATCGCCATACTTTCCATCACAACCCGAAAGCAGCCTCTATAACCTTCTGACAAAACCTGCATAGGCAGGTTTTTTGTCGTTCTCTTCTTTTGTCAATCTCATGTAAAGTTGTGTTCCATTCTACCCTCTCCTGCATAAACCCTTTTTCCAGCGAATAGATAAGTACCGAAGGACAGGGAGCAACGTTTTTCGGTTAAAGGGGGAATGGAACATGAAAGTGGCGATTTTCACAGATACGTATGTACCACAAGTCAATGGAGTCGCTCGTACATTACAACGGTGGACCGGATATCTTGAAAAGAAACGCATCCCTTACAGGGTGTATGCTCCAGACATGAGAAGTAAGGAGGAGTATATCGATCATATCCACAGATTTAACAGCGTCCCATTCTGGCTATACCCAGAATGCCGTCTTGCCCTTCCTAATCTAATCAAAATCAAAAGAGACCTTGAAGTTTTCCGGCCCGACCTGATCCATATCGCCACTCCTTTCAACATCGGACTTGCGGGACTGCATTTCGGTAAGAAGATGGGCATTCCACTCGTGGGTTCTTATCATACGCATTTCGATCAATATTTAGACTATTATAAATTATCTTTCCTCTCCCCTTTTGTCTGGAAATATATGCAATGGTTTCATCAGTCCTTCAAAAAAACCCTTGTCCCTTCCCTTCATACGAAAAGAGAATTAGAGCTTCATGGCCTTCATAATATCGGACTATGGCAGAGGGGTGTGGACCATCAACTCTTTTCTCCCGATCACAATGATGGCAGCGTGAGAAATCAGTTTGAAATCAACGCGCCTATTCTATTAACCTATGTCGGACGTCTTGCGCCGGAAAAGGGATTGGATACCCTCATGAATGTGGCCAAAACCCTCCCCCATCATATGAATAAAAACATTCACTGGCTCATCGTAGGAGACGGCCCCTTAAAGAATCATCTTCGATCGGTGGCCCCACAGAACATGACGTTCGCGGGCTATCAGGATGGAGAAAGTCTTGCCCGCATTTACGCATCTTCTACGTTATTCATTTTTCCTTCAGCCACGGAAACGTTCGGGAACGTCGTTCTTGAATCCCTATCCTCAGGAACACCTGTAGTCGCGGCAAACGCAGGTGGTGTGAAAGAAATTGTGAGCCATGGAAAGACAGGCTTGTTATGTACACCTTACAATCCTCTCTCTTTCACTCAAGGAATCTTAGATCTTCTTTCTGATCCAGAAAAACTGGCATCGATGAGGAAACAGGCGCGGCAAGAGGCGCTCGATAGATCATGGGAAGAAATATTCGAACAACTGCTCAGAGATTACAAAGATGCGATCGGCGAAGTGAAGCTCGCCTCTTTCGCTTAGGGACAGGAGAAGATGAATATGAGAAAAATCGCCGTCATCGGTACAGGTTACGTCGGATTGGTCACTGGAACGTGCCTTGCGAGTCTCGGTCATAAAGTCACTTGCGTGGATATTGATGAAAAAAGAATATCCTCCTTACAAGATGGACATTGTCCTCTCCATGAGCCCGGTCTCTCCCCTTTAATGCAGTCCAATCTCCTTGAAAATCGTCTGCAATTCACGACGGTCCTGGAAGAAGCCGTTCAAGGGGCAGAAGCCATTTTCATCGCCGTCGGAACACCGGAAAACAAAGACGGGTCGGCTGATCTTTCTTATGTAAAGAATGCCGTCGAAAACCTCTCCCTCTATATCAACGATGGAACACTGATCATCATCAAAAGTACGGTCCCTCCTGGAACCAATCAAAAAGTACATTCATGGATGCAGTCCCGTTCTGAACGAATATTCCATGTCGTATCCAATCCAGAGTTTCTTAGAGAAGGATCTGCTCTTAATGATTTCTTTTATGGAGACCGCATTGTCATCGGCTCTACAGACTCAAAAGCAGGACAATTCCTTGAAGAGATCTACAGCAAACTCAAAACACCCCAATTGTTGACAGACCCTTTAAGTGCGGAAATGATCAAATATGCATCCAATGCTTTTTTAGCGACGAAAATCAGTTTCATCAATGAAATATCTTCCATTTGTGAAAAGTTAGGCGGTGATATAGAGCAAGTAGCACAAGGGATGGGAATGGACAGCCGCATAGGGGAACAATTCCTGCGTGCAGGAATCGGATTTGGCGGATCATGTTTTCCAAAAGACACGAAAGCACTGGTCCAGGTCGCAAAGGAAACCGCTCATCCCTTCAATCTCCTGTCTACGGTCATGGATGTAAATGAAAGACAAAAGAACCTTTTGATTGAAAAAGCCTTAAAACGCTATGGAAGCTTGAAAGGGAAGAACGTGGCGGTCCTTGGACTTGCTTTTAAACCGAATACCGATGATATCCGTGAATCTCCGGCCGTTTCGCTGATTCAACGTCTCCAACAACTCGAGGCCAATCCAACCGCTTATGACCCTGTCGTCAAAAGCATCCCCTTCTGTCCTGTCAGTGATTCAATCCATGAGGTCTTAACAGGTGCCGACTTTGCGATGATCTGCACCGAGTGGTCTTCGATTTGTGACTTATCTTTAGACGTATATGAAACTACCATGAAGAGAGCTGTGCTATTTGATGGCCGCAACTGTTATGCACCAGAGGACTTTAAAGGTAGAAACATCGAGTACCATTCTGTAGGGCGGCAAGCGTATGAGGGACTCCGGGAAAATAAAAAGACACACAAGCATTAAGCTCTTATGAGGTCGCTCTTTCTACTCTCTTTCATGCTTGTTTATTTCAGCAATAAGATTTGACTTGTTCAAGATGACTTCTGCAAGCATCTTAAAAAATGAGGAGAACCTCAATGGATGTGTTCTTCCATTGAGGTTCTCCTTATTAGATTGCCTCGAAGATGATACTGGATAAGCCTATTCTCTCCTTCCCTTATCCACGATTGTTTTCCCTGAGATGTAACGTTGAAAAGCAACCATTTAGTTTACATAATATTAAACCAGTAAACTGAGTTGGATGAGTTGTCCTCTCATCATAGCGAGGAGTATAATGTTATATTAGTTGATTCATAGGAGGACGACATTATGACATCCAAAGGCCCCAACAAAGTGCTGATGGCAGCCCTTTTACTGGCTGGTTCCTTTATAACGATATTAAATCAGACGCTAATGATTACAGCCATTCCTCCCATTATGGATGAGATGAATGTGACAGCGAACTCAGCCCAGTGGCTGACTACCGTTTTCATGCTCGTGAACGGTGTAATGATCCCTGTCAGTGCTTTTCTTATTGAACGATTTACAACGAGGCAGCTTTTCATATCTGCTATGAGTGTATTTGCATTCGGAACGATTCTTGGTGGACTGGCACTGAATTTCCCCCTTCTTCTTTTAGGCAGGGTCGTTCAGTCTGCTGGAGCAGGTGTGATGCTTCCATTGATGCAGACAGTCTTTCTCATGATTTTCCCTGTCCATAAACGCGGGGCGGCAATGGGATACATCGGACTTGTCATTTCATTCGCACCTGCGATTGGACCGGCACTCAGCGGTTACATTACATCCGCCTACACGTGGAGATATTTATTCTGGATGATTTTACCTTTGGCCATTTTAATTATTGTTCTCGCCTACTTCATCCTGAAAAATGTAACCGAACTATCCTATCCTAAAGTCGATCCGGTTTCCATCATCCTTTCATCCATAGGTTTCGGAGGACTTTTATACGGTTTCACACTAGCTGGAAACCAGGGATGGACGAGCATCGACACGGTAACCGTTTTGATCATCGGTGCAGTCACGTTGACGTTGTTCATTCGAAGACAGTTACGGATGCACCACCCGATGCTTGAGTTCCGTGTCTTCAAGTACCCGGTCTTTGCGATCACGACCGTCATCGCGATGATTACTTTCTTAGGGTTGATCGGTGCAGAAACCTTGATTCCTTTATACATGCAGGACATGCGTGATTTTTCTGCCTTCGAATCCGGACTCGCCTTACTTCCGGGAGCGGTCATCACAGCATTCATGTCACCGATCACCGGCCGTATTTTTGATAAAATAGGCGCGCGTCTGCTTGCCGTTGTCGGACTCACGATTATTACAGGGGCCTCGCTCGCCTTTTCATTCTTGAATATCGAAACAACATTCACAGCGATCACTGTCTTGTACGCGATCCGGATGTTCGGGTTATCGATGGTCATGATGCCTGTGACGACGGCGGGATTGAACCAATTGCCTAAGAAACTTATTCCACACGGGGCTGCGATGAGCAACACGATGCGGATGGTAGCGGCATCAGTGGGTACAGCGATCCTTGTCACAGTGATGACGACAACCGCTCAATCCGCCGAAAGCAATCCGTCGATCGATCACCCTTCGATTTACGGAGTGAATATCGCATTCTTCATCGTCACGGCTTTGTCCCTTGCCGGGTTGGTTCTCGCTTTCTTCGTCAAACGGACCTATCCTCCTGATGAAGAGCAAGTAAATGAACCTGAAGCAAAGAGGGAAAATCAAAAAGCAGCAAACCACTAATAAGCAGTAGTCTCTATTAGAGCACTTTCTTTAATAGGGAAGAACTTCTCTTAAAAAAGCAGAACTAAACAAAAAAGGTTCCCTCATTCGATGAGGGAACCTTTTTGTGTTTATCCGAATAAATGATCTGCTGTATAGTTGGTAAAATCGAGTTCGGTATCTTCCTCTAACAAATACTTTGAAAGCTCAGATCCAATATAAGGGCCGCTTGTCAGACCGGAAGCTCCTAAACCATTGGCCACCACTATGTTTTCATGACCGGGAACCTTTCCGATGACCGGCGTTGAACCTGGAGTGAAAGGCCGGAATCCGACATTTGTTTTGACATAAGTAGCATCTGCAAGTCCAGGAGCTACACGAAGAGCTTTATCCATCAACTGATGGACAGAACCTGCGGTGACTCTGGAGTCAGGCGTCTTTTCTTTCGTCGCGCCAATGACGATCCGCCCTTTCCCGAAAGTGAGAATATAGTGGTTGAACGGTGGAAGCATCACTGGCCAATTCTCCGTGTCGTAGTTTTCCATATCCACATGAACGATCTGCGCTTTTTCAAAGGTCACATTGGGACTCATCCCAATAGGATCGAACAACGGTTTCGTCCATGCCCCGTTAGCAACAACAATCCGGTCAGAATAAATCTTTTCTCCATGAATATAAACGCCTTCGACACGCTTGTTCTCATAAAGAAATGCAGCATCTCCGTTTATAAAAGCTGCTCCACTTTTCTTGGCTGCTCTTAGTAATGAGGATGTCACTTCTGCTCCGTTCACTCGAGCTCCTCCTGAAATGTGAAGGGCTCGGTAGTGTTCTGCTACAAGCGGAAACATCTCTTTCGTTTCTTCTGGGGAAAGGCAGGAAATCTCCCCCATTTCCGGGGCCTTCTCTTTCCTTTCGAGCGCAACCTTTCGTTTCTTTTCCAATTTTTCTTCCGTATCGAATATATTGATGGCTCCTACCTGCTTATAGCCGGTTTGTGTTTCGCCAGCCTCTGCAAGCTCCTCCATCAATGCAGGGTAATATTTCGCCCCACCTGTGACGAGAGGGTACCACACTTTATTGCTTCGATTTGTAAGCCACGGGCATACGATACCTGCTGCATTCCGCGTCGCCTGTTCCGGATCATTCCGGTCGATGACGATCACTTCTTCCCCTTTTTTCGCGAGATGGTACGCTGTCGACGCCCCTACTATTCCTGCTCCTATAATGATTGTTTTCAATGTAACACCTTCTATCCCTGTCATTTCATCTGTTGTTATTGTACATGAACAAAAAGACAGGGTACAGAAAATAACGACTTACCTGATCCCTGTTCCCTTTTTTGACAGGTGAAGCTTCAGGCCATGCTTCATTCTAAGCGTGATTAATGGTTCGGCCTTGACAGGGAAAGCCTCTGAAGAAGGATCAAACTTGAATGATTTAATGAGAGACGAGAGGATGACAAGCATCTCAAGCATGGCGAAGTGCTGTCCGATGCATACGCGGGGTCCACCACCGAATGGTAGGTACAGATAATCAGGCCCCCCAAGAAGACGTCCATCCTCAAAGCGTTCTGGCAGGAATTCCTCCGGATAATCGATATACCTCCGGTGCCGGTGCATCAGGTAAGGACTGATCATAACGGTCGCCCCTTTTTTAATGAACGTGGATCCAATGTTCACATCTTCTTTGGCGCGCCTGCCAAACATCCATGCCGGAGGGTACAAGCGCATACTTTCGAGAATCACTTTTTTCGTATACAAAAGGTTCCCCGTTTCTTCCACGGAAGGCGTATCACTTGAAAGATTTTGTTCGATTTCACTTTCCACTTTCTGATAACAATCGGGGTGTTCCATGAGTAAGTGGAGCGTCCATAGCAATGCGGAAGCTGTTGTTTCATGTCCGGCCAGAAATACGGTCATCACTTCATCGCGGAGCTGCCTGGCATCCATTTTCTTCCCATTTGCATCTTCAGCGTCCTTCATGACGCTGAGAAGGTGCTCCCCGGAGACCTGAGGCTGTTGGATAATGGAATAAACCACCTCGTCCAACTTATCGACCGCATCATCGAACAGCTTGTTCCGAACCGTTTTCCATAAACGTGGCGATTTAAAAACACTACGGATCCTTTCTGTGGCGATTTCCATTGCGGTATCCAACTGCTGTCCCACTTGATCATGGTCCGCTCTCACCTCTGTACCGAACATCGTCTCTGTGATGATCTGGAGCGTAAGCCCTCTGATATCTTCGGAAATCAGTCGGTCTCCGTCCTTCCAGAGAGAGGTATGTTCCGTAACGACCCTCCCCATCGTGTCACAATAGCGTTGGATATGCTTCGGAGTAAAGAAAGGCTGGATTTTTCTTCGCTGCTGTTTATGATGCTGCCCTTCGCTTAATAAAAGCCCTTTACCTAAAAGTGGTTCTAACTCCTGAAAAGGCTTGGACTTATAAAAAGAGTCTGCTTTTCTTACGAGTACTTCTTGAATCAGAGCCGGATGCATCAACATGAACACCGGTCTATGAGCAAATCTGAACCTTGCCACAGGCTTCTGTGTCTCTTCCATTTCCATAAGAAATGCGAGTGGATCCTTTTTGAATGCCGGTAATTGACCAAGTGGTGAACGACTCTTCCATTTATGCATAACGTACCCCCTTCAACCTTCTATTAGAGAGTACTAGAGTCCACCTGATTTTATTCATTCCTTTAAGAAACATAGGAAACTTTCATTGTAGACTGATTTAGCATTATGGGAGGATTCTTGAAGGCTTGATTTCGAGGCGTTTGTGAGGTTTTAGGGGGCTGCGGGAAAAGGTTCGCTTTCCATGGGGCGGGCGCTGAGCCTCCTCGGACTTCGTCCTGCGGGGTCTCATCTGTCCCGCACACCCCATAGGAGTCTCACCGTTTCCCTCCGCCCCTTTACCATATGTGGTTCTCGAAATCCTTCTTAAATTAAACGACCGTGATTGAATGAAGACCTGATAAACCACGCCGATATAGTAGTTTCAACCATAGCAACTGCACGAATAATGTGAAGGAACAGGGTCTGGGAAACGTCCGCATGAAAAGCGAAAGGAGACACAAACGTGTATGTTTTTCTACGAGCTAATTCAAAATACCGCAAATCGTCGTTTCCCTGACCCCGTATCCATGGCAAGGAATCCGTCATTCATTATTTCAACCAGGCAAGGATTTCTTCAGGGGTTTTCTGGAGGGGCTGCTTGCACTTCCACGGAAAGCGAGCTGCTTCCCAACCACCCCTGATTTCCAATATGGAAAACGAACCCCTGTTATCTCGAAACGGAGTCTTCCACGATCTGGAGCTTTTTATAAGAGGTCGTGGTAGGTGTTATGGGGATGGATAGGAAAAGTCGATGGGAAGTTCCATCGACTTTTCAGGGGATGTTTTTGACATAGGTTTGAGCAAGCAGGTCGTGAATGGCTCGTTTGTCTTTTCTAAATGCGATCATAAAAGCACTCACCACAGAAGCGATTCCGAATGTAATCACTCCGAGGAGAAATTTACCGATGACTTCTCTAATAAACATCTGGAATAGACCTACAGGGTGATCTCCTTCTTTCCTGATTTTGATTGTAAGTATTCTTTTCCCTACGACATAACCGCTCCATATTACGGGAAGTACTGTTAAATAACTCACGTAAATGACCTGCCATAACCATCCGTCCGTTACATCCGTACTCCAATCTCCCTGATACCAAGACCATAAGAGATTCATCGGAACGGTAATGATGATCCCATCCAAGATCAAGGCGAACAACCGACTCCAAAATCCAGCTCGTTCCATAATCCAACTCCTTCCCATCAGGGAGAACCCTGATGATATGTAAAAGGGTATATCCAACTAGAAAATAGTAGACAAACGTAAAAAATGATTTATCTGTTAACAGCGAGACGATTAAAACTCCTAAAGAACCCTCTTTCTGTGAAGTCTTTAAGCAGCTTTTACAACATCAATAAATTTTCTACACCTGTTGTCTTTTCGGGACAGATCGTTCCTTGTTGGATCACGTTCTGCCTAAAAACCACACCATTCTCTCTTTTGTAGCGTAAAGAACTGTGTGCCCTTTTCCTCACTAAACGGATGTGTTGAAGTAAACTTCCTCGACTATTTCTTCACAACCTATGTTCTAAAAGGCCATTACCCCTACTATATCATGAACCAAAACGATGAAATATGTTAATCTAGTATAGCCAGTAAAGGAGGATTCCCTATGAATCAAGAGATGAAAATAGGTATCGCATTGATTGGCAGCTTTCTCATCTTCATGGTAGGCTTATTCCGTTTGTTTACAGAAGAGCTTCAGGATATACCACTGATCGTAGCGTATATCCTCACTTTCTCAGGCTTTATCGGTGTAATTACAAATGGTTGGAAGTGGAAAAAGCGGGAGAGTTGATCTCTCCCATCCTGTCTTCGTATAAAACGATACATTAAACCGTTCCACTACCAATTCCCCTTGATAATGAATCCAGATCCATAACCCAACATCTTGTTATAGGCGTTCATGCCGTCACAAGATCCTCCACCCATTATGAAGTTAGTAGATGATAGGCTTGTTCCTCTATTTTAAAAGTGTGCTTTTTAACCCATTGTAAATTTAATGAAGAAATTTATGGCACTTATTTCCTGGTATACTCCATATATGGTAGCTACATTCTTTCGCTAAGGATTGTAAAAAATTTAGATTGTCGCGTATTAAAGAAGACGGTTCCCCCACATAACCTGCATAATATTACCTATTTTTACATAAATCTACTATTTTACACTCTTTTAAATCCTCTTTAACGAAGTCTCTATATAGTTTTAAGTAGAAATTCAAATCATTTTCGAGAGGAGATTATTATGTTCAAAAAAACTGCTGTTGTACTAGTAAGTTCAACGATTATGTTTGCAGGTGCATCTATCGGGGGCGATCACACCGTACACGCTGGAGGAAACCACAAGACCGAGGGAGAAGTCGAAAATGTGATTTATATGATTCCTGATGGGTTTTCTGCAGGGTATGCAACGAATTACAGATGGTACAAAGGTGAAGATTCCATATTCGACCCTTACCTCAAAGGTATGATGAAGACTTATTCTAATGATTCTGAAGTAACGGATTCTGCAGCTGCAGGCACAGCTATGGCTACAGGACAGAAAACCAATAATGGCATGGTTGGCGTGACCCCTGATGGAAAAGAGATCGATAGTATTCTTGATGCATCGGAAGCAGCCGGTAAATCATCAGGTCTTGTAGCTACATCCACGATCACTCACGCGACTCCTGCCGTCTTTGGTGCAAGTGTTAATGACCGAGATGATCAATCACTGATTGCCCCTCAGTATTTAGAGAACGATGTTGATGTCATCTTAGGCGGTGGAAGAGAATTTTTCTTGCCTGAATCAGAAGGTGGAAAACAGGCAGATACCAACCTCGTCGAAGCTGCTCAAGAACAGGGCTATACTTATGTTGAAAACAGAGACCAGCTTATGAATATTGGCTCCAGTGAAAAAGTGCTTGGGTTATTCGCAGACGGTCCGCTCTCCTCTGAACTAGACAGGGATGAGACTATGGAGCCTGGTCTGGCAGAAATGACATCCTCTGCCATTGATACCCTTTCTAAAGACGAAGACGGATTCTTCCTTATGGTAGAAGGCAGTCAAATTGACTGGGCTGGTCACGCACACGACGCTGCCTGGGCAATGAAAGATACGGAAGCCTTTGAGAAGGCCGTCAAAGAAGCTCTGGATTTTGCTAAAAAGGATGAAAATACATTAGTAGTTATAGCGGGAGACCATGAAACAGGTGGAATGACTGTGGGGTCCAACGGCGAATACGATGTAAAAACAGAGGTTGTAAAGAATGTAACGGCAACCGGAGATCATATGGCCGAACAACTCGACGATGAGATGTCGAATATCAAGGAAGTCGTGAAAGAATATACAGGACTTGAACTCTCAGAAAAAGAAGTGGAAGATATCCGTTCTTCTGAAAATCCAAATAACGCAATAAACGATATGGTAAGCGATCAAGCTCTTATTGGCTGGACAAGTTCTGCTCATACAGGGGTGGATGTACCTATTTATGCTTTCGGCCCATCTGCTGATAGCTTTTCGGGTTTGGTTAACAACACGGATCTTCCGCAAAAAATGGCTTCCGCTATGAATGTTAAATTATCAGCTGATGTCAAAAAAGATCATGACCGTACCTCTTGGAAAGACCAAAATAACTTGGAATACACAGTCCCTACAGGGGGCTGGGATTCCTTTAGTGTGGTAGATTTATTAAAATCCCACGGCTACCATTCCAATCTGATGTTTCGCGGTAAAATTGCAGAAAGTTATGAAGTCAAGGAATATAAAGGAACAGCTCAACAAAACATCTTTCTCCTCAAAGAATTGAAAGATGAATTGAATAGTAAATAATTTCATTCCTTCAAGGATGAAAGGCGCCTGGATCCCTCTAGAACGAGGGGGTCCAGGCATTTTTAATAAAAAGAAAAAAATACTAAGCAAGTATGGTCAATTTTATTATCCTCAACATTCCAGGGACTGACGCTGCATGATTGATATTCCGTAACACTTATCACTGAGTCAAAAAAATTCACTAGTTTAATGGAGACAGGGAAATTCCCAGTCATCCACGACCAATCGTATCGTTTAACTTCATCCGGTCCTTGTCTTTCCAAGTTTTCTCGTTCTTTCAGTAGATCGTCATGACTTTACTGTCTTCCTCAGCCCTGTTTCAAAACAGTTGAACTTAAGGATGTACCACTTTTTCTAGCTTACATACTTACGATAACCTGCTTCGTTGGAATCATAACGAATGGTTGGAAGTGAAAAAAACGGGACAACGGATTCTCTCTCTTTCCACTTTAACTGAAATCCTCTCATATTAAGCAATCGTGTATCTTAAAATAAAGAATTTTCCTATTGTACAGTCGCTACGAGACCTTGAAGACCCCTCTTCAAACATTTCTTTGGTTTTGCTTCATCTTCTCCCTCACGATCTCCCATCCAAGTAAAGACTATGGATTGATGAAAGGTCCGATTTTTTAATCAGTTCTTCCATTTGCTCCTGGTTCCCCCAAAAAGCTGAAGAGAAACCAGACCTTTAAGGATACTCACACCATGGATGTATCCTCTTGTTAAAGTGTGGTATTTACGATCTATGAAAGGCTTAAGCTCTTTTGTAATGAAAGCGACATATTGCTTCCCCTTACCTCCTAAGGTTACATGGACCTCAGCATTCCTTCACTGTAGACCCCATTGATCCAAGGACAGTATTCATTGATTCTCTCTTCTGGGTTCTTTTCGATCGCTACAACAATGACTTTCAAACGATTTTTATCTAAAGTATTTTTCCAATGATAAATGAAATGCACAGATCGCATCAGTATCCCGAAACACGTTCTGGCCACCTTGCATATAGGGTGCCAGGGTATCGTCTTCTGTGAGTGTGCCCTTCAGGTAGATAAACACGTACTTTTCTTTTTTCTTGAAACGGTGTTATACAAACTTGATATATTTCAAGCACTTGATCCCCCTCCCGTTCTGCTTTCCTATCATTCTATTCCTTAATTTTACGCAATAATAGAAATATATTACATAAATAGTAGGAATCATCCTACGTCCCCATTCCTCCTACTTTTTTGACACCTAAGTTTTGAACTAAAAAAGAACCTGCCACATGTGCAGGTTCTCATCATGATCTCTTTTTTGATTGACCTACCTTTTGGTTAATAGCAGCAATGAATGAAGAAAGAATCTAATACATTTATTCGTTTTCCAGATAAAAAACAATCGACTCCACAATAGAGGAAGCGGATTGGCTCGTGCTCAGCCTGGGGCTCTGCCCTGACCATAAAGACATATATTCAGGACGGTTTTGGCTGGCCGCTTCCTTTCGTATGTCTTTTGTGAGCATGTTTTGTAGAGGATAAGCTAAAAGGTGACGGCCGTCCCCTTTCTCCATTTCTTCGATAAACGAATTCCGAACACCTCTTGCTGGCTTACCGCTGAAAACAGAAGTGACAACGGTTTCCGTTTCCTTAGTATTCAAAATCGCATCTTTATGTTGAGCTTTCGCACCACTCTCCTGGCAAGTGACAAAGGCCGTTCCCAGCTGGGCGCCTTGAGCTCCCAGAGCGAGGGCGGCCCTAACCCCACGGCCATCCATGATTCCACCAGCAGCAATGACAGGTATCTTCACGTGATCGACCACCTGAGGCACAAGCGACATCGTTCCGATCATGGCTTGATCAAAAGCTCCGGAAAAAGTCCCTCTGTGACCTCCCGCTTCACTTCCTTGTGCGACAACCATATCCATTCCATGTTCTTCGTTGATGATGGCTTCTTCCACCGTGGTAGCCGTTCCGATTACAACACGCCCCTCTTTTTTCAAGTCCTTGATCACTTCAAGCGGCGGTACCCCGAATGTGAAACTGACGACAGGAACTTGTTCTGTCATCAGTACTTCGATTTGTTTTTCAAAAAGAGAAAGATCCTGATTCGGCGTCGGTTCTTGTTCGATCCCTAGCTCGGCGCGGTATGGTTCCAACCACTTATTCGCCCCGGCTGTTTCTTCCTCTGTCGCTTGAGGGTATTGAGGTACAAAAACGTTCACACCAAACGTTCGACTTGTGAACCGCTTGATTTCCTTGATCGTATGTACCATAGCTTCAGGAGTCATATAACCTGCCCCCAGATTCCCTAAGCCTCCCGCATTTGATACCGCTGAGGCAAGCTCAGACGTCGTCACTCCCCCTGCCATGCCGGCCTGAATGATTGGATAATCGATGTTCAACCGATCAATGACTGTGTTTTCCTTCCACATGGGTTCAACTCCTTTCAAGATAAAAGACGAAACTTCAATCACTTTTACGCTGATCATCTTAACTACTCAAAAAAGGTCAGCGTCGAAAACGGTGACCTTTTTATGTTTACTTCACTTTCTCCCATCCGAGCTCATGGGAAGACTTCAAATCAATCGTTGTCGTTTCACTCCAAAAGTTCGTTAACGTATGTTGTGTATGCACGATAATCTGCTCAGCTGTCAAATGCTCATTGGAACATGTGGTATGGGCATCTGATATCAATGTAACACGGTAACCATGATCAAAAGCGCCTCGGGAAGTAGAGTCAACACAATAATCCGTCTGCGCCCCACATATAAAAAGGTGACCTGCTTCAACTTTATCAAGCGTCTTCTTAAGAGATGTTTGCACAAAAGCGTTCGGAACCGTTTTGAAGATGACAGCATCTTGTTCCAACGGCTTCTCCAAATCCGGATGCAGCTGCCACCCCTCTGCTCCCCGTTTCATCGGACCCTCCGGGTATTCATGTTGAACGTAGATCACTGGAATCTGCTTTTCTCTCGCCCGATGGATCGCTCGATTCATATTGGTAATTTTCTCTTCACACTGATACGCGTTTTCCATGACGGCGTTTTGCACATCAATGACGATTAGAACTTCTTTCCCCATTCGCTCACATCCTTTTTCGTTGTCTCTAATTACTTTTCTCTAAAAGAGTTCAGAGTTCCTCCATAGGATGTAAGAGTAATGGGAGATAGTTCCAGTTATTCATCCGGAAATTGTTATAATGGTTATCAATGGCTATGATTTTCAAAGAAAAAAACCTGCTCTAAAAAGCAGGTTCATGCCATGATATCTTTTTTCACTGACTTCAACTTCCGTTTCATATCTTCTACCATTTCCTTGTCCGAATTCACAGGATAATGATAATGCTGCTGGTAACTTTCATGGCCTTTACCAGTGATGACAACCCAATCTCCCGCTCCACTGTTCACGATCGCCTCTTCAATCGCGAGCGTCCGATCCGGGATGATCCTGCCCGACGAGTCACCGTACTCTTTCTGCAGGTCTTCCAGTGTGGATACCATTTCATCAAACGTAGCCGTATTCAAGTCATCAAGCGTGAGGATATAATCGTCTGCTCTTATAGCGGAAGCACCAATCATTTCCCCTCTTTTTGATACGTCCCTATCCCCACGAAAACCGAAGACATGCGTCAGTGACGCGGCTCCTTGTTGTCTTGCCGTATCCAGCACATGTTCAATGCTGTCTGCCGTATGGGCATAATCAATGACGACGGTCGGGCCATTTTCAAATTCAAAGAGTTCGAAACGTCCGCGGATGCCAGGTAAGGAAGTCATCGCTTTTTCCATGTCAGAAAATGAGAACCCGAGTTGAAGACCAACAGCAAATGCCTCCAATGTGTTGTAGACGTTGTGAGTACCTTTGAGCGGGGAAGTTACTTTCCTGTCTTCTTCGCCGTAATGAATGCAGGCTGCGAAATCATCGGTATCGATATCCTTCAGAATGATTTCATTTTCCAGATGGTGGCCGACCTTACAAACAGAAGAACCTTTCCCCTCCAAAAGCTGTGCCAATTTTTCACCCCAGGGATCATCCGTGTTGATGACAGACTTCCCTCCAGGTTTCAACATATGGAATAACTTCGATTTCGCTTCAAAATAAGATTCCATTGAGTCATGGTAATCCAAATGGTCTTTATATAAATTAGTAAATACCGCATAGTCGAACTTTACTCCCTCAAGGCGGTACTGGGCCAGTCCATGGGAGGAGACCTCCATCACGACGACATCATCCTTGCTTTCAAAGAGGAGCTTTTGCAGCAAGGGGGCGCTCGGTGTCGTCTGAATGCCAGGAACGACTTTGTCATTCACCATATAATCGATGGTTCCGAACATCCCGCATGAATAACCGTTCTTTTCACATAGGTGTTTAATCATATGGGATGTCGTCGTTTTCCCGTTCGTCCCTGTCACACCAATCACGATTTTATCGTCAGAAGGGTTTCCGTAAAAAGCCGTCGCGATCTGCCCAAGCGCTTTCCTGCAGTTTTCCGTTTGCAGACAAACCGCGCCGTCGTGCTCCATCTTTTCTTCTGTGACGACGACAGACGCCCCTTTTTCGATTGCTTCTTCAATAAAGTCATGACCGTCGACTTGATAGCCTCTTACGGCTACGAAGACATAACCTTCCTCAACGCTCCGCGAGTCGTCTGTGACACCGGTGATGAGCGAATGGGGATCTATATTCTTATTCGTTTTTTGATTGAGTAGTTGCATGATCTGTTCAACGTTCATCGTCGGTATCTCCTTTGATGTATGTTACGTGTTGCATGCCCTATTTTAATGGAAAATACACCGGCGTAGGCGGATTGTCGAAGAGATGTAAATGAATCTTAATATAACCGTCAATAATTTGGAAATCAGCTTTATACTATCCGGAGAGCTTCAAGGTCAAATAAGCCCCACCGCCTGTTCAGTCTGAAGGAAAAAAGTATAAGAGCCCTTTGAACATTCTCCTCCTTATTCATTATTAGGCGCCTTGCTTTTCTTTACTCTTTTTCTTGTCATAAACCGTTCTGTAATATTTCCTTTCTTCTATTCTGATGTGGTAACGCTCGGCAAAATCTTCAAGGTCAGCTAAGACTTCCACCGAGTCAAAGTTCACCACACGAATAGGGAAGCTTCTCTTCTTTTTGATGGATCCAGCAGGTGTCCCCCAGCCAGCATCCTTGAAGACAATCTTATGTATATCCTCGGGGTTTAACCTTTTCCCCCAAACTCTAAAATGAAAAAAACATAAATGGTATACGATTACTTGATCCGCCTTTAACTGATAAGAAATACCAAAGATAAGAAGTATTACTGCAAAAGATAAAACCGTAAGTATGGTAATCTCCTGTTCACGTAGGTCCGATATGAAAATGGGGGCAAATAAGGGTATGACCCAACGCGGCGGTCTGGCATGATACATGGAACTCCCCCTTTTGAAAATGGAAAAAGTGCATGGAATTCATTATAACATCCCATAATGAAAGTAAATGATAATTCCACCAAAGTTTGGAAAAGGAGTGTTCACACATGAACGAACAGGCAAAAGAGTACTGGGATTCCTATTGGAAAGGAAAAGAAAAACCTGAGAACGTCAAAGCATGGTCATTCGGAACTGCCCCTGATCGCATGGCAAGACTGGTGATGGACGGTGTCAAGACAGCCACATGCTCAGCACGTCAAGCTTATGAGGTGGAAAAAGAAGCGCTCCCTGAAGTCGGAGAATATAACATCATTTTAAATGGAGAAGATGAACCTGCAGCGATTATCCGAACGACAGAAGTGGAAGTGGTTCCATTTAACGAAGTAACCGAAGCGTTTGCCAGAGCGGAAGGAGAAGGTGACCTTTCCTATAAACATTGGTTAGAGGTTCATAAAAAGTTTTTTAAAAAGGAAGCAGAAGAAATCGGTTATGAATACAGCGAAGATATGGAGCTCGTTTGTGAGAGGTTCCAACTTGTGCACGTGAACCCGGATTGAAGGACGGAAATGGCTTCCGTCCTTTTTTCATCCAATACCTCCGGCTGGAGCGCCATGCGGATGGATAATCCAACAAGTCCGACTAAAAATACAATAATGATCGTAATGATGATGACTCTCAATTTATTTCGACTCAAAATCCAATCCCTCCTCCCCTTCTCTACCCGTTCCTTCAAGCAACTAAGCTTAGACTTTCGACTCTAAACTTTTATGGTCAAGGAGCATTTCCTCAAAAAAAATAAATGAAGCCATTATAAAAATTACAACCAAATATGAAACCTTACAAACCTTCAATCGTAGAAGAGGTGTTCAGAAATACTGGAAGGTTCGTTTCATATCATTCGGACATCTCCTTATGGTATGGTTGAATTCTGAACAACAGATGGAAAGGAGTTTACATATGAGCAAAAGAATAACGGCAAGTATCATTGCAGCCACGATATTGATTCTCGCTCTTGTCGTCCAGCTGATCGGAACGGTCTTCACTGGTGATGAAGCAGAGAATGAGACAATGGGCCTTTTCGCAAGCAATGAGAAATTAGAAGAAAAAGTCGTCGAACGAGGTACAGGAAGCAAACGGATTGTTGAGTTGAACCTGGAAGGAGCCATCATCGACAACCCAGGCACGAACCCGAATCCTTTCGGGGGCGGCGGATATCAGCATGACCGCTTTATGAAAAAATTAGAGGCGATCAAAGAAGATGCCTCCATCAAAGGGGTCCACCTTTATGTCAATTCACCAGGTGGCGGCGTCTATGAAAGTGCCGAAATCCATGACAAACTGCTTGAAGTAAAAGAAGCTGGAAAAACGATATACGTTTCCATGGGGAACATGGCCGCTTCCGGCGGGTATTATGTTTCTGCGCCTGCTGACCGTATTTTCGCAAGTAATGATACATTCACAGGTTCTCTTGGTGTCATTATGGAAAGCATCAATTATCAGGAACTGGCCAATGAATATGGTGTGAAGTTCAATACCATTAAAAGTGGAGAGTTCAAAGATATCATGAGCCCGACGAAGGAAATGACCGAAGCGGATAGAGAGATTCTTCAAACACTTGTCGATGAATCTTACCAGCAGTTCGTCGATGTCATCGTTGAGGGACGTGATATGCCGGAAAGCCGTGTGAAAGAATTGGCAGACGGCCGGATCTATTCAGGGAAACAGGCGGTGGAAAACGGACTGGTCGATGACATCGGATTCCGTGAAGACACGTTGAAGGCACTGAAAAAAGAAATCGGCGGGGACCCACAAGTGTTCCAATACAAAAATACAATGGGATCCTTTTTCAACCTGCCGCTCGCTGAAAGTTTGATGCCGAATAGTGAAATCCGCTACATCGAAGAATTGATCAGCCAGCGTCAAGGACCACGCATGATGTATATGTACACAGATTAAGGAGGGAACGATATGGATTACACCAATCATAACGAAAACGATGGGCAGCTATCATCGTTGATCCATCATCAGAAAAACGACCTCCAAAAACTGCTGTACGCTGGATTCGGTTCAAGATTCCTTGCCTACATCATCGACTTGATCGTCATTTGGAGCGTCAATACCATTGTGACCCGTCCGTTGCTGCGGCTTGTGAACCTGGAAGACGCAGAGCTTTGGGTACCCATGTTCAGCGCCGCAAACATTACGACATCGATCATCTTTTTCGCTTACTTCATTTTGATGACGAAGTTTTTCCGGGCTACGCTAGGAAAAATGATCTTAGGTTTGTCAGTCGTTTCATTCAAAGGAGAAGCCTTGTCGAATGGGCAAATCATATTTCGTGAATGCATCGGCCGTTACATCAGCATGGCAATCCTCGGTATTCCTTATCTGGTTGTTGCGTTCACAAAACGCCATCAGGGGATCCATGATCTTTTTGCAGATACATCCGTCATCAAAAATAAGTTCAGGAAGCTGAACGATACGATTGAAGAACGGCCGCAAACGGTATAAAAAAGGAACGCCTGCTTCCCATTGGAAGCAGGCGTTTTTATCGTCCTTAACGATATGGGTCTTGTTTGCCCGTACCGTTCTTTTCCCCTTTTTCACGACGAAGTGCATTCAGGTCTTTCTTACTTTTGTTTTTCGCTTTTTCACCCATGTCGGAAGACCTCCCTTCTCCCCTATTTTGTGAACTTTGATGAAAATCCATGTAATGAAATAACATCCACATAATGAAATAGCAGAAGAAACTCCCTTGCTAAAAGGGTAGCCTTACTCCGCAGGAAGATGGGTTTCTTTTACAGGGATATATCCCGTTTCTTCAATGAGCCTTTGTCCCTGGCTCGACAGGATCCACTTGATGAACGGTTCTACGTGAGGATTTTTCGTTCCATTCGTAATCGCATAAAAGTTTCCGGTCAGAGGGTAGTCACCGCTTTTTATATGATGGACACTTGGTACGATGCCATTTACATTCAATAGCTTGATGTTATGTCCTTCCACCATCTTCGTAGCGAAGAACCGATAACTGAAACCTATGCTGTTGCGATGGTTCCGGTAATCAGAAGCTTTTTCAATCACCCCGCCCATCCCATCAACTCTCTGGTCTTTGGGTGGGTCCATGATGGGTGTCCCTTTCATCATGTTCTCCAATCCTGTTTGACTGCCGCTCCCTTCCGGCCGTTGAAAAGCGATGATTTTTTGATCTCTTCCGCCCACTTGTTCCCAATTCGTAAGGTCACCGGAATAAATTCCTCTCAGCTCGTTCAATGTTAAAGAATCAATCGGATTATCTTTATGTACAAAAAATACGAAAGCCTCTTTACCTATAGCTGTTTTCTCCATCTGTTTCAAGGCCTGCTGTTGTTCCTCGGAAGGTCCAGCCGTAAAAATGATATCCGTTTGAAACCTGGATAAACGCTGATATGCTCCGTTCGTTTTCGAGACGATGACAGGACTTTCACTCCGATCAGCATGAACATATGTACCTTCTGGATAAACGGCTTCAGCGAAAGCTGCATAAACAGGGTATAAAGCTGTCGCCCCATCTAACTCAGGAAGATTTTCTTCCAATTGCAAGTCAGCAGGCTCTTCCAGGCGCGCAAGGTCAGAACCTTCCTTGTGCGGTTGATAATTGGATAGATCGACTTCTGCATCCGCAATTTCGATACTTCGTATATACCAGTCATAACTTCCATAGAGGGCAGAAGGAACAAGGAATACCACAACCACCAGAATCCATGTCCACTTTTTGGTGATTCTCTTATGAATGTCCAAAATAAAGTAGTTGACCATCAAACCGATAGCGATGCACATAAAACCGATGTAGATGTATTCATTTCCTGAGGACAGGATTCGAGCCAAACCATAAACAAACCATCCGACCAATCCAAAGACTACAGTAAAAATCCATGCCGCTACCTTTCTTTTCCCCATATAGATTCTCCTTTACTTCTTTATGGGATATGTTACCACATAGTTAAGTGTAAATATACACTAAATGAACAATATTACGTCAGTGTAAATAAAAAACAACTGTACATACTATGAAAAAACAGTCGGGATTCGAGGTGAGCACATGGATCAAACGTTAGACATCGATCAAATCCTTCGCGAAAAACAGAAAAACCACCATGTGACCATCAAGAAACTGGATCTTGAAAATCATCCCGTCCACGTCATCTACATACCTGCCATCACGGATACGAAGCAAGTCCAGGACGCGATCCTGCTTCCACTTCAAGAATGGAATCACAAAGAGAGTCCTCTTCCTCATGCTTTTTCCGCAGAACCTTTGCTGCAGCTGGAGAAGAAAAACGACATCGATCGCTACCTGCTCGATGGCTATACCCTTTTGTTCGAACAAAAGACGGTCTATGCCGTAGATACATCCCGGTTCGCCTATCGTTCCATACAAGAACCTGTATCAGAAATGACTCTGCGAGGATCGCGTGATGGCTTCATTGAATCATTGGAACAAAATGTAGCCCTTTTGCGTGTGCACCTGAGAACGACAGATTTGAAATTTGAAGAATTCACCATCGGAACCCGGTCCTTCACCAATATTTCCATCGCTTACGTGGATCATTCCGTGAATGAGGAATTGTTGAAGGATGTCCGGGCAAGGATCAACGCCGTACAGGAAGATTACATTCCCGATGGTGGAGTGATGGAACAATTGCTGGAAAAGAACAATTATTCCCTCTTTCCAGAGATTCAGGAAACAGAGAGGCCGACGAAAGTATCCAGCGCCCTTGTCGAAGGAAAAGTAGCCATTTTCGTAGAAGGGTCTCCTTCTGTACTGCTTGCGCCTACGACACTAAACAGTTTGTTCCAACAGGCCGACGACTACAATTTCAAATGGATTCCAGCCTCCCTTATTCGACTATTGCGGTTCATGGCTGCTTTTTTATCGGTCATGCTTCCATCCGTCTATATCTCTTTGATTTCTTATCACCATGGATTGATCCCCACAGATTTGGCTATATCGATTGCAAAAACACGTGAAGGTGTACCCATTCCATCATTCATGGAAGCTTTAATTATGCAATTGACGATTGAGACTTTAAGGGAAGCCGGCATCCGCTTACCGAAACCGATTGGCCCTGCCGTCAGCATTGTAGGAGCGATCGTCCTGGGTGAAGCAGCTGTTACAGCTGGCATCGTCAGTCCTTTGATGGTCATCGTCGTTTCGTTCGCTGCCATTTGTTCTTTTACGATCGCAGATTATGCGTTAAGTCTGGCGCTCAGAACCATCAGCTTTGTCATGCTGTTTGCTGCAGCGTTTCTAGGTATTTATGGATTGATTCTAGCTGTCTTCGTTGTCAGCATCCACCTGATTCATCTGCAAAGCTTCTCTGTGCCATATTTGGAGCCTTTCGCACCTTTTTACGTGAAACGTTGGAAAGATTCCTTGATCCGATTCAAGTTAAAAAAAGGAGGCGGGCGCATTGAGTGATTTGAAACAACTGACGATGCTGCAGCTTGTCGTCGTATTCATATCTTCAATGATTGGAATCGGCATCATCCTCATGCCACGCGATCTAGCCAAGACTGTAGATTCTCAGGACCTATGGCTGAGCATCATTTTTGGGGCCATCGCCGTTTCTGTCGTTTCCTGTATTTATGTAGCCCTGGCTGTCCGCTATCCCGGCCTCACTTTTTTCGAAATGACTACAACCATCATGGGCAAAATCATAGGCTACGTTTTCAACTTTTTATTCGCAGCCTACAGTCTCATCGTTGCAGCCTATATATTAAGAGTGACCGCAGGCATCATAAAAAACTACCTGTTAGATACAACACCCTTGTATGTGGTCGTCGGAACATTTCTGCTCGTCAGCATGTATTTGATCTATAACGGGGCCGGAGATATCGTTCGGTTTTTCCAACTCTATTTTCCCATCATGTTGGTCATGTTCATCGTTTTATGTTTATTGAGTATCAAAAACCTTGATATCAACAATGTACGCCCCATCCTGCAAAACAATATATGGGCGACGATCAGTGGAGCAAAAATCACCTTCTTTTCTTTTTTAGGCATGGAGCTTTTGTTGATCTTCGCCAAATTAATCAAAAAAAAGAAAACCAAACATCTGCTTGTTACGATGTGGACGAGCATCGGTTTGACCGCCCTCATTTATGTGGTTTTCCACATTATATCGATCGGAGTTCTTGGAGTAGAAGAACTGAAAGAAATCACGTTTCCGACGATTGAAATGGCAAAAAGCATCGAATTTCAAGGGTTCTTTTTCGAACGGTTTGAATTGATCTTTATATTCGGATGGTTGACGACGGCATTCACTTCCTTCACAGCTTATATGTACGCGTTGACTTTGGGGTTGAAAAATATGTTTACACCCAGCCGGTGGTTCCTACCGATTGCTGGTGCACTGATTTTCGCTTTGACCTTATTTCCTGAAGGCCTTACGGAAGTCTTCCACTACTCGACCTACATCCAATTGATTTCGGTTGCAGCCATCGTCGTCTTACCCGCTCTTCTATTGATTGTATCTTTGATCAGGGGGAATACGTATGCCACGTAAAATCATTTTTCCAGGTTTGGTGATGCTCTTCGTATTGACTGGATGTTGGGATATTAAAGAAATTGAGGATGTTGGAATCATCACGGGCATGGGTCTTGATGTGGACGAAGAAAACGATGAACTGACGATGATCAACCAGTATGTCGTTCCTGGTAAAATCCCGACACAGCAAAGCAGTTCCCAGCAAAGTGTTCCTTATCAAAACATTTCGCAATCCGGAAAAACCTTTTTTGAAATTATCCGGGATAACTCCTTGGAAAGTAATAGACCCCCCAATTATACGCACTTAAAATCAATTCTGGCTTCTACGACATTATTTGAAAAAGAACGCGCAGACAAAGTGATTGACCTGTTCATCCGTGACCATGAATTCAGAAGGACAACTCCTGTATACCTGACCAGAGATCCTGTCCTTGATATCCTAAGTACTGATCCAGCAAAGGAATTTTTCCCGTCTATACAAATCAAGTCTCTCAGTGAAAATTCCAATAAAAATAATAAGAATCCAACAAATTTAACGATTGGTGACATGTCCCAATTGATTTCCGAAATGAAAAGCTTTCTAATTCCTGGAATTACATTAAATGAAGGGAAAATCAAATCATCAGGAGCAGCGATCATTGAAGCGGAGAGTTCAAAGTATGTAGGTTGGATCGATATTGAGGATATGGAAGGCGTCCGGTATATCCACAATACGGTGCAGGGCGGTTTCCTATATTTAGACGAAGAAGTGATTGATGACGGACCAATTGCACTTGAAATCAAAGGTTCGAAAACGAAATTCAAGACAAAAGTGAGCGGCGATGAACCGGAGATGACGTTTCAGATTAAGACATCCACGGTACTGGCGGAAGACTGGGGGACGGGAAGAAATGTTTATAATAAAGGCTGGAAAAAAGAGATTGAAGATGCGGCGAACAAAGTCATCCAAGAAAAAGTGGAGCGGGTGCTGAAACTCGCCCAGCAGGAATACCAAATCGATTTTCTCAATGTATCCAAATGGGTACATATCCACGAACCGAGGTATTGGAAAGAACATGAAAAAGAATGGAGCGAGATTTTTCCTGACATGACTTTCAAGGTGGAAGTGACGACCGAAATCACAGACTCCGGCACCCAGAACTTCAATACAGAATAAAGTGGAGGTTTCCCCTCCACTTTATTTACTTCACGAACAGTTCTTCGACCCCTTTTATGACCTTGAAAGCCCCCGAACTATGATTGGAACAAACCGTTATCATCCATTGATCCTCTGGATAAACGCATGAATGGAAACTGACACCAGGATCATAGCCCATCACATGATAAACTGTCTTTTTGTTAACATCATCCACCCATAGTCCATACCCATATGAAAGGCCGTCTTTAACTTTTACGTGTTTGGTTAACAACCGTTCAACTTGGTCCTTACTCACAAGTTTTCCATTCAACAAAGCTCCCCAAAAGCCAATCATATCGGGCCCTGTTACGTACGCCCCCCCATCGGCTCCTCCGATGACCGGAACAGCATACACATTCGACTTTAGAGAACCATCTTTTTCTATGTACCCGAGAGCAGTGTTCTCTGGCAATTGATCCAAACGGAAATAACCGGAATCCTGCATACCTGCAGCGTTGAAGATATTCTCTGTTACGTACTCTGTAAAAGGCTTGTTAGCGACTGCTTCCACAACCAAACCTAAAACGATGAACCCTGCATTATTGTAGTGGAATTTCTCTCCCGACTCGAACATCTTCTTTTTATCACTGAACATGGGCACAAAATCCTCGAGCTTCTCCATCTTGTACATCGGCCTCTCTTCCCACAGTTCCGAAAAGTCGTCCATGACCGATTCATCAAAGTAATCAGGGATCCCTGACGTGTGCGTCAACAAATGGTGGATGGTTACACGTTCATCAATACAAGGAAGGCACAACTCCAACAACTGATGGACAGGAGTATCGTAAGCAAACTTCTCTTGTTCAACGAGTTGAGCGATGGCGACAGCTGTGAACAACTTGCTTCCAGAGGCGATTCCGAATTTTGTATCCTTTTTATTAGGCAGCTTTTCTGAAAAGTTTCTATAACCAAATCCTTTTGAATAGACGACTTCTTCTCCTTGTTTAACAACAACCGAACCTGAAAAACCTTCTTTTTCTACTATTTCCCGAATCTTGGCATCCAATCTCTCCATCTCCTTCTCTATTCGTTCTCGTTAATATACGATCGAGCTGTCTTCTCCTTTTTGTTTTACTTAGCAGGTGTAAGGAAATTAGTATTGTAAAAAGGAGTCATTCTTATGGAAGTACTAGCTGTTGTTTTAATCACTCTCGGAATCATAGCTGTCCGAGTGATCAGCTTTTTTTATCCTGATTGGAAAGCAATAAAAGGCGAGCCTTTGTCGGAACGTAAACGTCTGGGCTACAGCCTTTTAGGAATTGGCATCTTACTTCTCATGTATCTACTAAGTCAATTCACAGAATATAGACAGGCTGCTTTTACTAAGCCCTTACACCTTAACCATGTATTGCATAACACATGAGTGTTAATCCATCGGAAAAATGTAAACAAAATAATTTAAAAAGTGCTCTAATCCTATATTTCCAGCAATGGCATTCGAAGGTTTATTTGTCTCCTCACAATCCCAGTATGGAATCATCCCTTTATTTATACAGTCTTCCACAAAACAACGGGCTGCCTTCTGCCCCACTTTCTTCCCCTGATGATCCTCCAGCGTTTCTATATCTATACCGTGAACATTTTCAGCTACAAATCCTGAAAAACATAAGCTCACAATTTTGTTTTGATAAACGATCCCGTAACCCAGCCCCTTTTGAAAAAACTCCTGAGGAGAAGTCCAGAATTCTAATATTTTGGATCGTAAAAATTCTATGTTTTCCAGATAATTGTCCGTATTGTCATAAAGTTCTTTATTCATTTGAAATGCTTGATAATGCCCGCTAATTGAAGGGACATTGTGGTCTTTCCTATGACTTCTCTCCAACTTATAAATGTTCTGATTTGATTTCTGCATGCTGCGATGTTCAAATACTCTCTCTATCGTCTTCTCCCATCTGGGATGATGGCCAATAGCAATAAAATTGTTTATCTTCAGCTTCCTCGCTTCTGGAAAAATCACCTGATCGATAAAATCATTGATATGGTTATTAAACCTCTCATTTTCTTCATCTCCTATAAAGAAAAAACCATCATGATTCCCCAACCAGATCAGTCCTGTGTTAGGAGAAGTGGTATCATCTACAAAAATCCGACCTGGGTTATTCCCTTCAATTACCGCTTTAACTTCTACATGTCCCTCTTCATTTATTAACTTTGTGCATTTAAAGAATTCGGTTTTATCAAGTTCACCAATCATTTTTGACTCTCCCATCGGAATGACATGATTCATTCAATGATCCCAGCCTCTCACAACATTTCTTGTTAAATATCAAAATATGTAGTTGTAGTAACCCCAAATTTACTAGGTCAGCATGAAAACATAACCGTTGCCATTGAACATCACTTTGACTGCGACTCATCATTGGGTCAACCTCTATACGGAATTCATAAAAGCTTTAAAAATGGAAGGCCATACCTATGACCTTCCATTCAATTCTAGTTAGAGACTATTGGTTGATAAAATCTACAAATTGCTCTGCTTCTTCTCTCGTATAATCACCAGCAATTTGCATGGAATCACGATCGATGACTTTTCGAATAGTTGGAGAGGCTATTTTCTCATCTCCTAAATAAATATACACCTTCTCATGGAGGTGATTCTCTGTCATCTCTTTAGGTGTATCACTATTCTTAAAGTTTACATTCACAAGTACACGGTTTTGACCCTCTTGAATACTTGCTTCTTCAAAATCCGAGGAAGACACCAGAACATTTCCTTCCTGATCTTGAATGGATACATCGTTGAACTCGAGATTGACATTTTGCTGACAACCAATGAGCAGAAAAAGCGCTGCCAATGCTGACACAATCAGCTTCATTCTATCCCTCCCTTCATAATAGGATCGTTCCGGAATTCTAGTTATCTATACGGATGGTTCTGGGTAAAGTTTCAAACAAAGTATAAAAATTACAGACATTTCTGCTCCTCTTGCTCTATCCGACGATTCTAAATGGAAATTTCGTTTTTGTCTTGCAGGCAATTTCAGAAAAATTCAACCAAACTTTTTCTGAAAATTCCATTGATTCTTACTTCATTTTCCTGTATTGTAAATCGCAAGCGAAATATTAAAATCTAATTTTCAACATGAATGTTCAATTGGGTCCCTGATCGAGGCATACGTCTTTCGTAAAGGGCGCAACTGTTTTTCTAAAAACTACATAAGAATAAAACTTATCCAGAGAGGTGTAGGGACTGGCCCTTTGATACCTCAGCAACCAGCCATTGGCACGGTGCTAACTCCAGAAGGTAGTAGTGATACCTTGAAGATAAGGAGACTCTTTATACATAAAGGACCCCCTTATCCAAGGAGGTCCTTTATTTTTTTGAAGAAGAATGACCGTGGGGCGCAATAGGATTCAAACAATTCCAGCCCATACCAGATTGAAAGTCAGCGTGTCTCTGTAAAAAGGGCATTAGCTTTCTTATAAATGAATGACTCTTAATAAAAGGAAAGGTTGTGGAATGAAATGAAACGATCATTAGAACAAAGATTACAGGATGGACCCGTTATTTGTGGAGAAGGCTACTTATTTGAATTGGAGCGCCGCGGCTATTTACAGGCCGGATCCTTTGTACCTGAAGTAGCCCTGGATAACCCCCAGGCACTAAAACAGACGTATCGTGACTATATGCTTGCAGGCTCCGACGTCGTCTTAGCCTTTACCTATAACGGCCACCGCGAAAAAATGAGAATCATTGGCAAAGAGGATTTGTTAGAGCCGCTTAACCGTCAGGCCATCCGTCTAGCCAAAGAGGTTGCCGAGGAACACCCTGAGGAGGAAGCACTCGTAGCTGGGAACGTTTCCAACACGAACCTGTTCAACCCGGATGATCCGGAAGCAGTTGAAAAAACGAGAAGCATGTTTGCGGAGATGATCGGCTGGTGTAAGGAAGAAGGCGTAGACTTTGTGAACGGCGAAACCTTCTATTACTATGAAGAAGCACTGATTGCTCTCGAAGAAATCCAAAAACAAGATCTCCCTGCTGTAATCACATTCGGTCTGATGGGCGAAAACATTCTGCGAGATGGCTACGAAGTAGAAGAAGCCTGCCGCTTATTAGAAGAAAAAGGCGCTCTTGTAGTAGGGATGAATTGCTTCCGCGGACCAGCGACAATGCAGCCGTATGTAGAGAAAATCCGTAATACGGTGGACGGCTATGTAGGTGCTCTTCCCATTCCTTACCGCACGACGGAAGAACACCCTACCTTCTTCAACCTTCCGGACGGAGGCTGTGCTTGTACACTTCCAACGGAAACAACGTTCCCAACGTCCCTGGATCCGCTCTACACGAACCGGTATGAGCTTGCTGAGTGGGCTAAAGAAGCGCACAGCATTGGTGTAAACTACCTCGGACTCTGCTGTGGAGCTTCTCCGGCTATGCTTCGTGAAGTAGCAGAAACCGTCGGCCGTACAGCCGTTAACTCCACGTATTCTCCGGATATGAAAAAACACTTCCTGTTCGGCAGTGACGACACGCTGCAGGATCACATTACAAATTATAAGACGAAAGCATAACTCAAACGCCTGTCCCAAAATAAGGACAGGCGTTATTCATAGATTTTTTCGAACGTGGCAGGTATCGGGATCTTTTATTGAAATAATCGAAATCAAGATAGACCAGTGATCCCTCCTATACTCTGGATTTAGAGTCATATTCAGGGTAGTCACTATACTTATGTAATAAGGATGATTGCTCTTTTATGCAATAGGTAAGTGCTTGAAGTTACCGCCGGACTTTTCGCCTGCTGCAGCCAAGGGAAAACCTCTTATTACTCCTACACTACGAACCTAAACTAATCTAAGCTCTGTTCTTTGGGGAATATTCACATACGATTCAACAAAAATAATGATACGAGGAATTAAGGCAGTTTATACAAATTGGTTCAAAATACCACTTGAAGAGGAAAAGGAGAGGGTTTTGGAGTATGAGTAGATAAAGAAAAGGATTCGAGAGGAAAGCAATTTTAAAGAAAAAAGTAAGGATTGGAATAGTAAAAATCTATTTAATTCGCTGATTGATACGATCCAATCCTTCTACTTTCGCTTTTTCTACATTCAATTCCCTTTTTAATAAAACATTTTCTGCTGTCATCCCTGCTAATATAGAAACTCCAATAAGCGTTCTTAATGCGTCTGGCTCAGAGATTATATAGGTAACGGCGAAAACTGAAGCTGCCGCCCCAATAAGGAAGTCAGCCAGGAATCCTAAATAAATCCCCTTGGGACGGGCTCTTTTTTTAGGGAAGATCAACACTTTTCCATTTCTCATTAAATGAGAGACAATGCCTGTCATCCCTCCAATACACCCAGCAAGAATTAGCGTATTCATAAGAAATTTTCCCCCTAGACTAAAAAAGCGGCTGTTGGTAGAAACTTAGAAACATACGCTACTATGCACTAAATCCTCAACCAAGCTCGCCGCTCCGTTTAAGTCTGTTATTTTTTTAAAAACAAATGTGCTACTATAATGAACACCTTAGCTACAGTTTACACTATTATTATCAGAAAATAAATACTATTTTTCAAAAAAATGTCTGCAATAACAACTTATGTCAGCTTAGACGATGGATTTTATTTAACCATTCATGGATCTGATCTTCATAATACTTGACTTCCTTTTTCGATGTAGAATCAACTAAATCCTTTCTTAATTGTTGATATTCTTCCAATTGGGGCTTCGTTATGGGTAGCTCATCGGTTGATTGAAGATTGTCTAAGTACATTTGGATTTCTCCAAAATAATAGCGGCTTTCCTCTATCGATACAGCATTTTTTAAGGATTTCATAAGATCGTCATAGGTTTCTTTTTCTTTTTCGTTCATCATAATCAATCGTCGGCACCTCCTCTGGATTTTACTGCACGGGCGCATAACACTGAAAAGAAAATACTACGAAAAAGCAAGATTACCTTCTAAAACTAAATGTATTTTGTCATGAACACCGATTTATACTTCATACCCATTATACAAGATTTTCTAACGGATATTGTTAGTCCCTTACAAATTTTCTCACCTTTTAAATAACAAGCTGTGAATTCAAATGAATAAAAAATAAGACTTCCCTAATAAGGAAAATGAACCATATATAGAATGTTACTTTTAAATGTGTCCCCACCCTTACCCGTATTTTGTATGTAATAGAGATTCACCATATAAATGACAGGCAATTCAGTGTCCATATTTCTTTGGACATCCATGCGTTACGAACTTTTTTCTGTTTAGCTTTAATCTAACGTCTCCGTTTATTTTAGACTACAAAAGGAAAAATCCACTCCCTTGAATGAAAGGAGTGGATTTACTACATGAGAAAAATTCTTCGTTAACTCAACAGTTCTTTAACAGTATAGTAGCATTCCTTATTTAAAAGACTCCGCCACTTTGATCAGATCATCTTTTGATAAGCCGTCTACATTCCCTTTCAATTCATACATAATCGACTCATCTTTCCAAATCAACCGTTGAGTCTCGCCTTCATTCCCAGCATATTGCCCCGTTTGGTCACCGATCGATACCTCTTCTGTCTCTATATCCTGAGAGGAGATTTCGGCATCTTTAACAGTCATCAATTCCATCGTTTCATTCGTTTCAGCATGAAAGATGAAGATTAGTACGGTATCCTTTTGCTCCATAACTCCAGCTTCTATTTCTACACCGTCTACTTCAAAAGGCATGATCGTCGGATACTTAGGCTGATAGGCTTCATCCTCAGTCCGACTCACTAACTTGGAACGATCGTATTCGAATAGTCCATCTTCTGTTTCAACGGCCTTATCGAAAGCGTGCAATAGTGTTTGAATGTCATTGTAGTGGATTCGAGTAACTTCCCCTTCTTCGTTCGTATTTACTCTTCCACTGACATCAGCTGTTTCACCATTGCTTATGAGGATTTGCATCTCAAAATTATAAGCGGTGTCTGTTTCCTCGCTCTGCTCAACGCTCATATTGCCAATCTCCATGTGAGCATCGTTTCCATACGCCTTTTGGTGAAAGCTGCTAAGCAGATTGGTGTCCACCGCCTGAGTCATAAACTCTTCTGTGAAGTAAGGTTCAAATTGGTCCATGTAATAATTAGAAATTCCTTCATGATTTTCCTCTTCATACAACTGTGCTAATTCTTTTTCAGGTCCTGAAAATATTTGCTCCAGTACCTTTGTCACATCATCCTCCGTCGTATTTTCCTGTTCCGTATTCTCACCCGAAGACTGGGTAGATGCGCAGCCGGCTGTAATAAAGAGCGTAATCGCAATAAATAGAAATTTTTTCATCATAAAGATAACCTCCGTTCTGCCTTCTTTACTACAAGTACGATTACGAACGAAGTAAGTTTCAAAAAATGGTAATAAAATAGAAATTATCTGTGAAAAAACTCCTTTTTTCACTCCACGACCTCAAAACTGGGCTTCCATTTTTAATCTGGTTCATAAAAATCCATGGATCGAATACACTCCATATCCCCACCTCGGTTACGAGAGTAGACTCTTGATCACCAAAAACTGTAGACTCAAGATATTCCACTTAAAATATTTGAACAGGAAAGCTTTTGTATAAAGACTTATGAAGTTAATTTTGGTGCCTGACCCCCACCTGGCTTGGTTACTAAGACCCCCCTGGTTGACGGGAAGATCCTTTGTTGGTATACTTAAAATTAATTATTCTTGTTCGTTTACGATTGAAAGCAAAAGTAACTAGTAAGTCACTTTCGTCTGGAATGAATATGCAGAGCAATAATAGTAATACATTGTGGATCAGTTCCACGCAGGAGGTAACAATTTATGTTACAAGGTAATGTTAAATGGTTTAACGAAAGTAAAGGTTTTGGTTTTATTGAAGTAGAAGGGCAAGATGATGTATTCGTTCATTTCTCTGCTATTCAAGGCGAAGGTTTCAAAACATTAGAAGAAAACGAGACAGTTTCCTTTGAAATTGTTGAAGGTAACCGTGGACCACAAGCTGCTAACGTTCAAAAATAATCGTTACTAGTTAAAAAAGAGACTTCCGAATTCGGAAGTCTCTTTTTTTATAGATGGGCTTTGGTTAGGTAAGATTTAGAATTCAATTCAGAACTGGGAAGATTATTTCTTTTAGTAAAACTTATAATCCCACCGAGAAGAACAGTTTCAATACCGAATCATCATAAGTGCACAAAACTCCCAAGATGCGTTATTCTATAAACGCGCTTCTGCATCTTTGTAAAAATGCTTCTATCGAGGCCTCATGTTGAATTCTTTGGTGCAAAGCCTCTCGAAACAGCTAAGGACTTCACGTTTTTTAGAGGTTTTTTGAAGACACTTGTCTTAATAAGAGTCTTACTCCAGTTTTGCCCCCGATTCTTGAAGACTTGAAATTGAGATATAATGAACCAGATTTTTCACTAATGTTCCTGTTAGCTTAATTATCTTCCTCCCAACCTATTTTCTTAATAATAACAGCTATAACTTTATTTTCATTAAACCCAAACTCTATATTTATTTTATTATCTTTATCAAAATATCCAAGGGTATCTAAGCCACTTTCAACCCTTTCATAATAGTTCTCACCGTATTCTTTAATTACTTGTTCTTTTGTATCTCCGATTTTAATTTCTTTAACAGTCTCATATATTTTGGAGTTTTCGTGTGTTCTTCGAATGAATAATCGAATAACCATGTCATCTACAAAACCAAACTCCACACCATCGTAACTTAAATATTTTGACTTAGGATCTTCTATTTTTTCGACTTCAGTTGGTTTCCCAAAAGTGTTTATTACATCGTTTTCATATGAATTTATTGATATAGAATTGATATTTTCACCAGAGAGCTCAATACTCTCTGTGCTTTCATAAAAATCCATCGTTTCCTTCGCTAATGGTTCACATCCTATTAAAAATAAGAACATAACTATAGTTGAAATTACTGTTGGTATTTTTAGATTTCTCCTCAAAATAATTCCCTCATTTTACCCGGTAGAATATTTTACCATATAACCAAATTTATACAATCTAAATTCCCAAAAGATCTTTATACTTATGCAATAAGGGCGAGCATTCTTTTAAGCATTCCCCCCCAATAACGGAAGACTTGAATTCGTGATACCCTCAACTTATACCTGAACTTTTCTTATTAAAGAAATTTGATGTGATTATCTTCAATAATCCTATTACGATCATAGGGATTGATGCAGATTTTAATAAATGTGGCATGTCATCGATACCAAAAATCTCACTAAATGCTAATCCAGCAGCAAAAATCCATAAACCTAAATAAGCAAGCCATTTTCCTGTTGTGGTTTTCCTATTTGAGAACATCCACATTCTCCTTTCAGCAAGTGCTATTTCATTTCACATTTTCTAAACAAATTAATTAATAATAGGTAAGCAAATACATCATATCAAAATTACAGTTTTGTGGAAATAATTACCATGTTGGTCGTATATACCTTTAATTATCTCGAAAATGAGTCTTAAACAACCCTGCCCGTTTGCGGGAGACTAAGTTTCAAGATATATAACTCATCTTCCTTTTTATAAACAAAGTATTAATAATCCTTATCAAAAAATAAAAAATCACTAGCTGTTTTTTGTAACTATCTTTATAACAAAGATCTAATATTTCCAGGAAATCCCACAGAAAAAATGTGATTGAATTTCAAGTCTCAAGTTTCTATGAAAGGCCTGGGTTTGAAGGAGTACAGTAAAATATTCAATAAGCTTACCGGGAATAAAGCGATGTACAGATAAAATGAAAGAGGATCACCACCCAGACCAAACTCATCCACGATGTACCCACTGCTATAAAGGCAGACACTGCCAATGATTACGCTCATGGATGTGACGAAGAAAAGCGTCCATCCACTCACCTTCTCTTCCTTTTGAAAAATGAGGAAAATCTTAACAAGAATCGATACAAGCACTAATAATATGAATACGGGTCTCAACATAACAAATGTTTCCATAAAATCCCACCCTCCATGAGTTTATCATAGGAACCATTCAGAGGTAGACGCTATCTTTTGATTTCAAAAACGGAAACTCGTAGACTTGAATGAAGAACAGTTAAAGGAGTGAAGTTCATGGCACAAGAAATCAAAGGAAAAATCGCTTATGTGACCGGAGCAGGTCGCGGCATCGGACGGGCTACGGCTTTGCAGATGGCGAAAGAAGGAGTCCATGTCGGGCTGATCGCAAGGACAGAAAGCCGTCTTGAAGACGTAGCCGAGGAAGCACGTTCCTACGGAGTCCAGGCAGCTGTAGCTACCGCTGACATTTCGGACATCGACCAAGTGGAAAGAGCGATCCAGCAGTTAAAAGAAGAGCTTGGTGAAGCGGACATTCTCATCAACAACGCAGGCATCGGTGTGTACGGAAAATTCCTTGAACTGGAGCCAGAAGAATGGAAACGAACGTTTGAGGTGAATGTATACGGTACATATCATGTCACGAGAGCGGTCCTGCCAATGATGAAGGAAAAGAACCAAGGGGACATCATCAATATTTCATCAAGCAGCGGCCTTAAAGGCACCGCCGGTTCCACGGCTTATAGTGGATCAAAGTTCGCTCTTCAAGGTATGATGGAAGCCTTGATGCAGGAAGTGAGAAGGGACAACATCCGCGTCTTCACATTGAATCCGAGTCTCGTCGCTACAGAACTCGCTCTAGGCGAAGACATGGAAGGACAGGATAAAGAGAAGTACATGCAGCCGGAGGATCTTGCTGAATACATGGTCTCTCAATTGAAATTACACCCTCGTATTTTCATCAAGCAGTCGCTTCAATGGGCGACCAATCCTTTTTAAGTTTTATCCTGGCAGCATCAACAACTCTTTTACATTGAAGATAATAAAGGAAACGAAAAACGCTTGGATTTTTAACAACCAAGCGTTTTCTTTTTCTATACATAAACAAACAACCCAAAAGTTCAACCAGTAAAATAATCTTTGTAATAGATGATTGTGATGATAAGCGCTACCATGGTGTATACGACCGCGGTATAAAATACAACCGTGGGGTTAAATTTCTGTTTTTCCTCTTCGATCTTCAATCCAGTCCGGGCCTGGACCCCCAACCTGACCGTATTGGAAGCGAAACCACCTTTTGAATTAAAGAACCACACGATGGTCATGACTACAACGCCAAGCAAAAAGGAATACTCAATAAATTCACCGCTAAAAAAAGAAGCGACTCCGTAATTGATCAGTACCATGACAAAGACAGTAACGATTGCCCAAATGATATTCTTTCCTATCATCATCCCCTCCAACTATGTATCTTATTGACTGCTTTATTTACTTTACGAAGGAAAAGACGGAAAGTTTCGAATATTTTCATAAAATCATTGAGGATAATAACCTATCAAAGAAGAAGAAAAGTCAAAACCATGAGTGCTTTACAGTGCCGTATTTTACGATTCATCCCGCCCTATTGAGAAATTACCATAAAAAAGGCTGACGAATGGACGTCAGCCTTCCTTTCTATTCTCTCATCCACTGTGGTTTCCCGAAACCTTTGAATTCTTCATCGATGATCTTTTCAAACTCCTCTGACTCCACAACTTCTTTAATATCTTTCACAAACTGTGCATCAAGATCTTCCGTTTTCACGGCTACACGGTTACGGTAATCATCAGGCATGTCTTCCAGAGCCAGTGCATTCAGGAGATCCATTCCCGCAGCCAATGCGTAGTTTCCTGGGACCATGGACAAATCTTCGCTATCGACTAGACGCGGCAGTTGTCCTGCTTCCACTTCGACAAACTGGATATCCTTTTTATTTTTCGTAATATCGTTCAATGATGCGCGTAATGGATCGACGCTGTCATCGACCTCAACAAGACCTTCATCCTCAAGCACAATCAATGCACGAGCAAGGTTTGTCGGATCGTTCGGTACGCCCATCGTGCTTCCTTCTTCAATACTTCCGATATCCTCGTATGTATTGGAATAGATTCCCATCGGGGCTGTTGGTACAATGATGACTTCAGATAGATCCAGGTTGTTTTCTTTCGCGAAAGACTCTAAATAAATTTTATGCTGAAAAAGGTTTGCATCCAAATCTCCGTTTGCAAGGGCTTTGTTGGGCTGGACATAATCAGTGAATTCCTTGTTCGTCACTTCGTATCCCTTTTCTTCTAATAGTGGAGCAATCGCTTTCGTGACCATATCACTGTAGGGTCCGGCAGTAGCACCGAAGCGAATCGTTTCTTTTCCAGAAGCATCTGCACTTTCTTCTTCTTCCCCGCATGCAGCGAGAAATGCGATCGATAATAAAGTGACGCCTAATAAAATGATTTTTTTCATGATGGTTCCTCCTAAATATGATTCAATTCTTTTTCACAGTTTTGGCAATATAATCGCCGGTGTATTGCACGATTTGGACGAGGACAATAAGCAGGATGACGGTCGTGAACATGACAAAGTTATCGTAGCGATAGTAACCATATCGAATCGCCAAGTCCCCGATTCCGCCTCCTCCGATAGCTCCTGCCATGGCGGAATATCCAATTAAACTGATAGCAGTTATAGTCAACCCGCTGATCAGCCCGGGTTTAATTTCAGGGAAAATGATATCCTTGATGATCAGCCAAGGGGAAGCTCCGCAGGCAATGGCTGCTTCAATCACCCCTTTGTCAATGTCCCGTGCAGACGATTCCACGATCCTTGCGTAAAAAGGGATGGCAGCAACCGAAAGCGCGACCGAAGCTGCTACAGGACCGGTCGTCGTCCCAATCAAGAAATTAGTAAAAGGGAATAAGAACACTAACAAAATAATGAACGGGACCGAACGAATTAAGTTCACCACGACGCCCACGATGCTTTTAATGGTGCGATTCTCGAGAAACAAATCCCGGTCCGTCACAAACAAGAGCAACCCGAGCGGAAGGCCTGCGATTAAAGCGACGACCAGTCCAATGCCTACCATGATCAGTGTTTCGATGAATGATTTATTCAGCTCTGGCCAGAGATTGATCAGCTGATCGATCATCTTGCAGCACCTCCACTTCTCCAAGCTTTTCTTTCAAATCTTGTATGGCACGGTGGACAACTTTTTGTTCTCCTGTCAATTCCATCACAAAGGTACCGAGAGCCTGGTCTTGAATGTAATCGATCTTCCCATGCAGAATATTGGCCCGTACGTTATACCCCTGTAAGAGATCTGACACAATCGATTCGTTGGCCGAGTCCCCTTTGAACGTCATATGTACGATGGTCCCTTTCCTTTCTGAAAGGATCTTTTCCGGGATACGGAAGTCAATCACCGTTTGGATGAAGCGTTTCGTCAATTCGTTTTCAGGAGCAGCGAAGATTTCATATGTAGAACCCTGCTCAACAATTTTTCCGTCTTCCATAACGGCGCAACGGTCGCAGATTTCCTTGACGACCTCCATCTCATGGGTGATCAGGACGATGGTAAGGCCGAGTTCACGATTGATCCTTTTCAACAAGTTCAAAATTGATTGCGTCGTATTCGGATCAAGTGCTGAGGTCGCTTCATCACACAAAAGCACCTTGGGATCATTGGCAAGCGCTCTCGCAATGCTCACCCTCTGCTTCTGCCCTCCACTCAACTGGGCCGGATATTGATCGGCTTTATCTGAGAGACCGACAAGCTCCAATAATTCCTGTGCCCTTCTTTTTCTTTCCTGGCGGTTGACGCCGGACGCCTTTAGAGCGAATGCCACATTTTCCAAAACGGTTTTCGCCATCGCGAGGTGAAAACCTTGAAAGATCATTCCGATTGATTGTCTGGCCTTCCTCAAGTCCCTGGAATTCAATGTCATGAGATCGATTCCATCGACCATGACCTTCCCTTCGGTCGGGCGTTCCAAAATGTTCATGCATCTTAAAAGGGTGCTCTTCCCAGCCCCGCTGTACCCGACGACTCCAAAAATTTCACCTTTTTTGATATCCAATGAGACGTCATCGACTCCGATCACGGTTTTCCCCTTGGATTGATAGACTTTGCTCAGTTGTTCCAATGAAATCATCGGCTTCCCCCCTGATTAAATAAGTTCCTACAAAAAAACTCCCGCCCTTTACGGGAGAGAGTTTCGCATGAAAGACTGCCAAACTCTTATCTCCCAGAATAGGACATTCTGAAGGATGTAGCACCACTCCATAAGGAAGGTTGCTGTGATATCTACGGGCCTTCTCCCTCCATCACTCTCGATAAGAATTTTCGTTTATGTTTTAACACTTTAACGTATGTATTAGGGTTTGTAAATAATTTTCTCAATTTTTTAAATTATATTTTTTCAACATTGACATTTAATTTTAAGGTATGGATAATAATGGGCATATCTTGAAAGGGGGATTGAGATGGAGTCTATAAATGTTCAAGGATCTCCGAATTTTTACAAGTGTGAACCCGGTATACTGAAAGAATTACCGGAACTTATCAAAGATGAGCCGTTCAAACATGGGACCATCATCCACGGAAAAGATTCATGGGCCATGGCCGAATCTTATATGCCAGAATTTCCGTTTAGCATCGGAACCATTTCGTATGACGGGGAATGCACCCATCAGGAAGTGGCAAGGATCAAGGAAAACGTCTCTCCTATTACGAACGTCTTGATCGGTGTCGGAGGCGGGAAAATTCTCGACCTCACTAAAGCGTGCGGCGAGGCGCTTGATCTTCCAGTCATCCTGATTCCTACACTCGTATCCAATTGTGCAGCCTGGACACCTTTGAGTGTGTTTTATGATGAAAATGGCAATTTCATTGAATATACGATCTACAAGAGAAGTACATACATGGTCATCGTCGACCCTGCCATGCTCGTTCATGCTCCCGTCGAATATCTCCGTGCGGGAATTGGAGATACGATTGCCAAATGGTATGAAGCCGATGTTCTGACGAGACATATAAAAGAAAAGCCTGTCCCTTTAGAAATGGCCCTTCACGCTGCAAAACTGTGTAGAGACATTCTATTCCAGGAGGGAAAAAATGCCGTGCACGGCAATGAAAAAGCTCAATGCACTACTGCATTCACACGTGTCGCTGAAACGATCATAATGGCAGGAGGTATGGTCGGAGGCTTTGGAGATGGTTACGGAAGAATATCCGGTGCCCACTCCATCCACAATGGGCTGACCAAAGTGCCAGGGGCTCATAAGTTTTTGCATGGAGAGAAAGTTGCTTACGGCATTCTCGTACAATTAGCACTCGAAGGAAAAACAGAACAAATAAAGCAGCTGATTCCTTTTTACAAATCCATGCGGCTGCCTTTATCACTCAAGGATCTGGATGCTGATTCACCGGAGGATATAGAGACAATTTCCTACTATTCCACACGGCCAAGTGAATCGATCCACCTTATGGGGATTCATGATCAAACGCAGGTGAGAGAAGCGATCCTAGCCGTTGAAAATAGCTTAGCCTCATTGTAAAAGGCTAAGCTATCATGCGGGCTAAATAAATTCCGCTCGCCGCCGCTTGAGACAGGGAGTGCGTTTCCCCGGAACAGTCCCCGATCAAGTACAAACCTGACAGCTCCGTCTCAAAATGCTCATCCGTGAAGATCTTCGCTTCATAAAATTTACTATCCACCCCATAAAGGATGGTATCCCGATCGATTTCCTCGCCAAGCAGCCCTTCCAACGCTTCAAAAAACTCAATCAGTGCCTCTATATAAAGGGACGGAACTTCTTTGCGGAGATCTCCCGCTTCTGCTTCAAGCGAGGGGTGAATAACGCCTTCGGAAAGATGGTCCGATGGTTTTCCCTCCACTAAATCTCCCAACTTTTGCGCCACAATCCTGCCCGTCCCTTGATTGATGCCGCCAATCACATGATGAGCTTCTGCCATGGCCTCTGTTTGATTTTTGAAGTACCGCGGAACGAAAAGGGTAAAATTCAAATTCTGACTCGGTTCTTCCTCGTTCTGATTCTGTCCATCCGGCATCACGAGGCCATGCTGATACTTGCGTATGATTCTTCCATGCGGATTCATGCAGTAAGTGGTAGCGGAGAAGCGGTCGGTTATGTAATGCAGTTTCGTTTCAAACGTTTCCTGAAGGATGGCATCAAGCTGATTGCCGCGCATCTCCACTCGTACCCCTAGATCCAATCGTGTCTCCCCCGCCTTCAACCCTAATTCTGCTAACATGGATTTCAGCCAGTCACTCCCACTCATGCCTGTAGCAAAGACGACCTTCCTGCTTTGGAACCGTCCGTGACTTGTATCGATCGAAAACAAACCTTCTTCTTTTGTGACTCTTGTGACATCTGCTTTGAAAGTGAAGGTCATCTGTTCATACATATCCTCGTACATGCTTTGAAAGATCCGACGCGCAAGCCTTATCCCCAAATGCCGCACTTCTGTTGAGAAAACTCGTAAAGAATGCTCGGCTGCTTTCTTGGAAAGTTTTTCATTTTCAGTACTGTATTTCTCTACAAGGTAGCCTCCATAGGAACATAAAAGGTCATCCACTTCTTCCATGAGCGCAAGCGTTTCCTTTTCCCCGATCTTCCTTCCCAGCTGTCCACCGAAGTCGTTCGTATAATTGAATTTCCCTTCTGATTTTCCGAGTCCTGCAAATCCTATGTACCGATCGCACGGGCCTTCACAAGTGCACGCTTCCTGCTGTAATCCACACGTCCGTTCAGCCAGTGGCTTTCCTTTATCGATGACATGGATGTTCAAGTCCGGATGTTCCTTGGCTAGCGTATAAGCAAGGAACACACCACTGACGCCGGCACCAATGATCGTCACGTCATACACAGGATCACGCCCCTTTTTCACGGACTTTGGCATAGATGCACGTGTCGGTTAAACGCTTTCCATCGACAGAGAGATCGTCGTTGCGAAGGGTTCCTTCCAATTCGAAACCGAGCGATTCCGGAATGGCGCGGCTTCTTTTATTTTCAGATTCGCAGCGGATTTCCACCCTTGCTCCTCCCAAATCATTCAACGCGTACGCCGTCAATGCCTCCACCGCTTCCCGCATGTATCCTTTTCCACTGTGAGCGGTATCCATCCAGTATCCAAGTTCAAACTTCGGCACATCCCAGTCCATTCGATGAAAACCTGTCGAACCGACAAACGTTCGGTCCTCTTTCAGAAAAACGAGATACCTTAAATTCTGCCGCAGCAAAAATTTTGCGTGCGCTTCCCTTGCGTTTGATTCTGTGTCTTCGACGGTCGGCGTCTCCTGGACGAATCCGAGCCATGGTTTCAGTTCATTCACAGACCTTTGAATCGCTGCATTGACCGCTGTCCCGTCGCCGGGCTCCGGCATTTTCAGGATCAGCCGTTCTGTTTCTATGTGTGTTTTGACGTCTCGCATTACTGGATTCATAGTCCCATCTCCTTGTGTTTCGATTTCATCCTTATCCTCTATCAAACAAGAATTTCTATTTTTTTGCAACAACTATATTCAAACCTTTCTAAATTTTTGTATAATAGACGGAAATTCACGTATGAAGGAGGGATCGGATGACGAGAAACCGCGCATTTATCATGATATTTCTTGGCGCATCCCTGTGGGGGATCATCGGTCTGTTTGTAAACGAATTGTACGAGTATGGGTTCTCCCCCATTCAAGTCGTCGCTCTCCGAGTGACCTCAGCGATGGTCATGCTGTTCAGCTACATCCTCGTTTCCAATAGAAAGCTTTTGAAAATAAAACCAGCAGACTCGCGCTATTTCTTCGGGACAGGGGTCATCAGCATCGCTTTGTTCAACTGGTGCCTGTTCAGCGCTATCGAAGCGACTTCCATGTCGATCGCCTTCGTACTCCTTTATACAGCGCCTGTTTTCGTGACTATTTTTTCAAGGATATTCTTTAACGAAGCTTGGACAGGGAGAAAACTGATCGCGCTTTTCACAACTTTTATCGGATGTACATTCGTCATCGGATTACTTCCCGAACTTCAAGCATCCTTGTCACTGGCCGGCCTTTTATTCGGACTTGGCTCCGGACTGTTTTACGCTCTATACAGCATCTTCGGTAAGGTCGTTTTGAAAAAGTATCCGTCATTGACGGTGACCTTATATACTTTTGTTTTCGCAACCTTAGCGGTGGTTCCTTTCAGCCGACTATGGAACAATGCGTCTATCCTGACTGACATCCGCGTCTGGCTGCTCGTTCTCGGTCTGGGACTAATCTCGACCGTTTTGCCATTCCTCCTATACACGAAAGGCCTCGAGCATGTGGAATCGAGCCGGGCTTCCATCGTCGCCACCATCGAACCAGTCGTCGCGACACTCGTTGGTTACTTTGTTTATGCGGAGGTCATGACAATCTACCAATATGCCGGGGTCGTGCTCGTCCTTTTATCGGTGATCATTGTGCAGGAGGCGAAAAAGAAGCCTGCTCAACACAGGGAAAAGTCCGCTTCTTGATCGTTAAGTCACTTTGAGGTGGCGTTAGGGCACTTTCCTCTACGTTAGGACACTTTGGCTTAGTGTTAAGTCACTTTGGTCATGTGTTAGGACACTATTGCTCTCCGTTAAGTCACTTTCGAATACGGATAAAAAACCAGCTCCTCAAAAAGAAGCTGGTTTCTCTTTATTTCGTATGAATCACGACCGTCGTCAATGGATCGATGGTAATCCCATCTTTACTCAGCTCGAAACCGGATGGGGCTTTCACTTTTTTGCGTCCAGCTTCGTCATTGTCGACGAGCACTTTTCCTTTTTTCAAATTAGCATCAAGCGTCAACGTACGTTCTTCGTCATCGGCGTTGATGAACACGTAGTAGCTACCTTTTGCTTTCTTACCAGGATCGACCGCTTTATAAGCAAGCATCAAATCCGTTTCCTGGATTTCAGGTGCATCAAGGAGCGTCACGTTTTCTTCGACTGCTTCCTCAGAACCGAGGCGGAAAGCATCTGTCCAGCGTCTCAGTTCAATCAAGCCTTTCGTATATTCCATCGTTTCCTGTTGGATGCTCGGCTGTGATACAGCCTGCCAGTCGAACTGGTTGATCACATCCGTAGAATCGTAGGAATCATGGATGAAGTAAGGATCCTCAAATGGGTTCCCGTTTTCATCGACCATGTATGTGGACTTCGCTTCTGGAACGTCATCTGCTTTCCACTGCTTCGTGCGGCCGTATTCCTGACCGGCATGAAGGAAGGAGATTCCCTGACTAGTCAGAATCATAGAATTACCGAGACGGATCCGCTTTTGGATTTCTTCTTCATGCTTCGCTGGATCCTTTTTGATGGACTGTGCGATGACGTCATGAAGCGTCAAGTTGTCATGCGCTGCGATGTACTGGACGATATCGCCCGGGTCGTCTTCCGTCACATTTCCAGGCTGTCCTTTGATGTTATTGAAAATGGTATCGATATTACGAGCGCCGCCCGTGATGAAGCGCGGCTCGCCTTCACTTCCGAAACCGGACTTCAGTTCATTTCTGATTTCATCAGAGAAGACCGCTGCTCCATCTGTTTCATCCATCCAATCTTGGTCAGCAGGTTGAACGCCTTCTCCTGAATTATCACCTGCGTACGTTCTCCATCCTTCTCCCAACATCAAAATGTCAGGATTCAAAGCTTCCGCTGCGTCGTATGCGGCTTGGACACTTTCTGCATCCAGGTCACCCATCAAGTCGAAGCGGAAACCGTCGACTTTGAATTCATCCACCCAATATTTGATCGAATCGACCATAAGCTTACGGGACATTTCGTGAGTCGTCCCCACTTTTCCTCCACCGTAACCGACTTTGGCATTCCCTTCCTCATCCATAAAGTGATAATAGTTCGGGACAAGGTCTTCCAAGATGCTCACTTTGGCTGTGTGGTTATAGACGACATCCAAAATGACGCCCATCTTGCGCTTGTGAATTTCCTTGATCAGCTGCTTGAACTCTTTGATTCTTTCTTCCGGATCTTCCGGACGCTCGGAATACATACCGGAAAGAGCGAAATAACTGTGAGGGTCATAGCCCCAGTTGTAATTGTTTCCTGAAGCGGAATACTCACGTTCACGTGTGCTGCTGTCGAGCTCATCACCGAAATAATACTTCATGACAGGCAGCAATTGGATGTGTGTCACACCAAGTTCCTGCACATAATCGAGCTTTTCTACAAAAGCATCGAACGTGCCGAACTGCGAATCCAATTCCCCTTCGATACTTGGATCAGAAGTGAAGTCGCGCACGTGTGCTTCCCAAATGATTGCATCTTCACGCTTTTCATAGCCTTTGATTTTGGCAAAATCAAGTTTTGGCCCGATGTCTGAAGGATCGACAATCGCCGCTTTTCCTACATCATCGTTATCTTCATTGTTCGAAGCCGCCATGGACTTGGCATAAGGATCGAGGGCAAGCTTCTCCTCGCCATAGGCTTCGATTTTATATTGATAATAGTAGTTGGTGAGATCTTTGATTCCCGTATTGGACTCATCCAGCTTCACAGTCCAGACGCCATTGTCCCCTTTTTCCATCGGGATGTCATTGTTCACGACTTCATACTGATCGTCTTTATCATAAAGAACGACAGAAACATCAGTCGCGATCGGAGACCAAAGCTTTAATTCAGCTGTACCGTCATCGTTTAACGTCGCTCCGAGGTCGTCCCCATCATAAGCGAACTTCTCATCCATAAGCTTCCAGTCTACAATCACATTCGTTTCTTCTTCTCCATACTGGATAGTGTACGTTTGAGTGAGATCAAGAGCTTCTGCCGTTTGAAGACGAACGTCTTGTCCATCTACCTCAGCAGACTCAATGGTGACGCGTTCTCCATCGGCCCCCTTCAGGACAAAATCAGAACGATCCGCACTTTCCTCAACCTGGCTCATCTTCGCTGAAATGAGCGTGTCATTTTTGATTTTCGCTGACTCGACGTAAGTCGTCAGGACAGGTTCTTCCAAATAGACTTCCTCCTTTCCTTGGACCAGCCAGAACTCCGTTTCACCGGTCGCCGGGAAACTTCTGTCATTCGGAGTATCTTTCATATCCCCCTTATGTACGATAAAGTTCAATCCGTTCTTAATGTCGATGACCGGGATTTCCACGGACATTCCGAAGTCAGTTTCATCCGTAAACTCCACCGGGTCCGACCAATCCGTCCCTTGTTCAATCGCAGGATTGGAACCGTCCTGATTCCACAGGTGCAGTCCCCACCCTTCATAGTTTCCATCTAATCGTTTGTAATGGATGGTAACGGTTTCATTTGATTCCGCAAAAGTCTTCGTTGAACTGACCGACGAAAAAGATGTCGGAACCGCCAGCAAAAACACAAGCACAACGCTGATGACCACTTTCCACCACTGTCTCCTTATCCTCAAAATTATTCTCCTCCTTTAATGGGTATCTGAGTGCGATGCACACCAATTAGTGCAAACGCTTTCACAAACCAATATACCATACATTTCCTGTATGTGAATAAATATTCAGAAAATGATCGAAAAGGAAACGATTGTCCTGTTTCGATAGTCCCGAGTTCTAAACCTGCTTTCTCTGAATAAAATGATGGAGGATTAATTGGAGGTGTTTGTATGTCAGCAGCACGTATTCTCATGTGGGTGACCGCTGCTTTGGAAGCATGTTTAGGCATCCCTTTTGTTGGCGGAACCTTTGTCATCTCATTATTATGGATTCCTTTAGCCGTCATGCTTATCCTTCATATCATCACACTTGTGCTCTCTCAGAAGAAAGGGAGAGAAACGAGAGGGAGCATCCTCGGAATCGTCACCTCATGCGTCGGCTGGGTTCCTTTTGTCGGTATGGTCATGCACATTTTGACAGCGATCTTTTTATTCATTGATGCGGCGGAAAGAGATCCGGAAATGGAAAAGCAGCCGGCATAAAAAAGACGCCTCAGGCCGAGGCGTCTTTTTTAATAGAATTCGATTCTATTTTGTTCATTATGAAAAGCCCGAATTAAGACTAGGAACATAATCTCAAGGATAATAACCACAGCTATTCCTACGATGAATAGTGGGATGGCCATGTTTTCCGGAAGGTTCATGGAAAAAGGCAATAGAGCATAATAAAAAATGTGAGCAATCAGATATACCCTAAATAGCTTCTGTGTTCTCTTCTCAAGATCTTCATCTCCCTTTTTCTTTGCCCAATCGATGAACACATAAAAAAGGTAGAAGATTAGCACGAGTTTAATCAAACCTAAAGATTGATGGTAAATCGTAAGAGGATCGAAGCCAATGTTTACACCTTCGTTCGTACCTGACGGCTGACCTAAAAAGGATTGTGGAATAGCAAGGACACTGATAATCAAGGCTGTTGTTCTCGCCCCTTTCATCCCTTTCAAGTTCCCATCCATTCCATTCAATGCACTTAATACGAGGATATACCCGATAAAATCAGCCAGTACCTCAATTTGACCAAGATGAATGTCGATTAAAACAAGAAGCAATCCTCCGAAGATCCGATGAAAAGGATTCATTGGCTTCCCCTCCTTTCAATAAGGAGTTCCATCTGCTGTGGTGTGAATTGCGGATGATTCGAGATGAGAAAAGGCTGTGTGAATGGGTTGCCATTCTCCGTCGTGCCTGTCATTTCGATCTCATAGGAATAAGCGCGAATCGCGTCTGGATCTTCCTGCATCGTCAATCTGATTCGATCGCCCTGCTTCATTTCGATAGGAAAATCGATGTTTTCCAGTGGAGCACCTGCCACCTGGCTCCATTCCTCATCCAGTTCTTTAGAATATGAACGCGGTCCTCCATCATCGGGCGTACCTGTTGAATCGATCGATGGCGCGTAAAATTTCATCTTTAAATCATCCTGTACTTCAGGAAACGGTGAGGACATCGAATCTATTTTCAAATCTTCTTTTACTGTATAAGTGCGAAAGGACCGTCCGTTACTGCTACTTGAAGTTCCTTGTGAACGGAATATTCCATTTCCCTCCCTCAACTCACTTGATTCAACCGTGCCAATATCCGCTATCATTGTTTTTCCATCATTGAAATGGATCGTGGCTTCTCCTTCATGATCGACTTCCAATTCTCTCATTTGCTGCTCATCAAATCCTGTTTTTTTCAGCAGGTAGTGCGTAGACCTGCTTTGGACATCAGGCCCATATGCAGGATTTCCGTTATGAAATCCGTAGTAATCTGATTTCGCATGTAAAGTCGTTCCATCACTGAACTCTACACTCATCACATGAGATGACTCATCTCTATTTGTTAAGTAATAAAGTTCGAACACCCCGGCACCGCCGTAATAGTGTTCAAGAAAAATCGGTTCCTCCAATTGCTTGGATTGATAGAACCATAGGTTGCCTCCCCAACTGATCGCGATGATCAGCAGTGCGAGTATAAATGTTTTTCCTTTCATATGTATCTTCCTAACTTTTAATCTTTTCGTTGGCCGTGATTGTTCGTTCATGACCGCGCGCGGCTCGGACTTCCTGCGCGCGACTCAGACTTCCTGCGCGCGACTCGGACTCCCTGCGCGCGACTCAGACTTCCTGTGCGCGGCTCGGATTCCCTGCGCGCGACTCGGACTTCCTGTGCGCGACTCAGACTTCCTGCGCGCGACTCGCATTTTTTAAATGGATGAAACCACCACACTCAGTCATCCGTACTGTTTAGTAATACTTATATAGAAAGCGAGACGATTATGTTCCATCATTCTACCTACTACACACTGCAGACCGAAACCATCATGGCTCATCAAAGCGCCCAGTACAGCATTTCAGATAGCGAGAATCAGAGAATCGCGACATTTGAAGAAGATTCTTCTACATCTGGTCATTGGCTGAACCATGCTTTGAAATTGTTCAATCTTGATCAAATGGCCAGCTTACATATCAAGCTTTTATCTCCTAAACAAGAGGTTATCGCTCATATTCATCGCAAAAAGGGGTTCACAAGCGATGTCTCCATTCAAACGGCAGATTCTACGTTCGACCTTCATTTCAAAGGGAGCGTTTCACAAAAAATCATAGCCGAATCTGCGGGAAAAACCCTTTTTGAAGTGGATGGGAAAAACATGGCTTCTGATTTTGAAGTCAAATCAGGTGAAGGACAAATCGCTACGATTCAAAAAAGATCGATTCCAGCACCGACCACAAAAGAAGCCTGGCTTTCCGGAGACCTTTACCATGTACGAGGCCGCGAGTGGACCGAAGAACAGGTGATATTAATCTTATGTACAGCGTTAATGATCGATCTTACTTATCACCACAAATAGAGCCAGCTTCATTGGCTCTTTTTTTATATCATGACCGCAATCATGGAAACGACGGCAAGGAAGAAATAATAAGCCGCATACTTTTTTCGATCATCCATCCAATCATCTACCCCAAGCAATAAAAAGAGACCACCAATAATCCCAGCATTGATTTTCACAGAAGGATTGAACCCTTCATGAAATAAACTGACCGTCAGCCAGATGAGAGCAACGGCTCCATAAAGAACGTTAAAGATCCTAAACAATTTCATGCCGCCATGTTCCTTTTTTCTATGTATTCTTCATAGTAATGCTCTTTCGCTTTCCATTTCTTAATACCATCTCTAAATCCCACAGCCAGCCCAATAACCAGGAATAGACCAAACATCATCCATGAAGCGTTGGCTCCGATAATTGCAGGGAACAACACTTCTAAACTTTTGGATAGCGATGATCGGAATTGAAAAAGAAACCGGCGGTCCCTCCACCGTTCATCCCAAATCTGCCACAACTCTTCATTCGTTTTTCTACTCATATACGTTTCATAAAGAAAAAATCCATAAAAGATAACAGCCCCTAGATAAAAAAGACCTGGTATCATTTCAAAAAAGATCTGCCCAAAACCGATACACAATACCATCAACAAGAATAGATGCCACATAGAGCTGCGGGCTTTGTTCCTGATCTTTTTCTGATCCACACTTTCTTTTTCCAGCGCTTCTTCCATATCAATCCCTCACATTTTGTTAAATAGTAAACTGTAAAAGGAAATCCCAAAGAGCAAGAGACTCATACCGATAGTAAGGATCGGTTCTACTTTTCTTCCTTTTTCATTCACCTCTCTCAGTCTTTGAATGATCACTGCCGGCGCTAAGAAAGTCCATGTCAATTCCCAGCGAAAAGGGAGGTCTGTAAACAGTGGCAAGATCAGGGCCACACCTGCAACGATGAAAAATGCATCGCCGATTCTTTTCCATATCTTGTTCATATGCTATCACTCCTCAAGCCATCCCGGTCCTATTGTAACAAAAATTTCCGTTTTTATGGAAAAAAATAACCCTTCCTGAACTAGGAAAGGTTACGTTTCATCGACCGGATAGACCCCATCTTCATCATGGACTTCATCCCCGCTGATGGGTGGATTGAAGACGCAGATCATCCTCATATCCGTTTTCGCCCGTAACAAATGCTCATCATGTTCATCGAGCGCATAGAGGACGCCCTGCTCGATCGGCCATGTCTTTTGGTCTTTGAGCGTGATGACTTCCCCCTCTCCTTCGATGCAGTAGACCGATTCGAGGTGATGCTTGTACCAAATGTGCGTTTCGGTACCTGCGCGGATGATCGTGTCATGGACCGAATAGCCCATCCCGTCCTTCTTGACGATGAGACGCCGGCTGTTCCATGTCCCTCCATCGACATCCTGACTTGTCCCGATCACATCTTTCAATGCTACAACTTTCACAACATCTCCTCCTTCTTTTCCAATCTATTCCCCATCCAAAAGAGTAGAACGCCCCTTTCAAGGACTTATGGAAGTAAAATACATCTCGAGACCTACGAAAGATACACCCACAGCCACTGATCCATTTGTTGGAAAAATTCTATACTGGTTTTAGATGCAAAAAAGGAGCGGTGATAATGAAGAAGTTATACAAAACCCTTGTTGGCGCAAGTGCTTTGATGACATTGGCTGGATGTTCATTCGTCCATGCTGGCGAACAGGTGGAAGAGACACAACGAGTCCAACAAGATGATGCAGATCAACTGAAAGTGGAAATTGATATGGGTGTCGGAGAGCTTACATTGGGTACAGGACCTGAAGACTGGCTGGAAGGTTCGTTCATTTATCCTGAAAACCGTTTGACTCCAGAGCTTTCTTATCAAGACGGCACCATCATGCTCTCCCAAACGAAACAAAAAAAGAAATTCATCAACAATCAAAAGAGTGAGTGGGACGTTCTCTTAACGAATAAGATCCTTGTCGATCTTTCCATCCAAACGGGTGCAGCGGAGTCCACTCTGGATCTAACAGCAGCGAAATTGCAAAACCTTTCCATCGAGGCTGGTGTAGGGGAAATGACTGTCGATCTATCCGGTGATTATGAGGAAAGCTTTGATGCAAAAATCGAAACAGGCGTTGGGGAAAGTACTGTTTACGTACCTAAAGAAACAGGCGTGAAAATCACTGCAGAGAAAGGGATCGGGGATATAAGTACGGATGGCCTCACAAAAATGGGAGATTCATGGGTGAACGAAGTGTATGATTCTAGTGAAACACGCATTCATATCGATGCTGAAATGGGAGTCGGAGACTTGAAGTTCATCGTAAGATAAAATCTATTGGACTTTTCTTGGAACGGTAAAGCGCAAGCTTAGTATGAAAAAATTTATAAAACAAAGAAAGCCGCTTGGACCATGTCTAAGCGGCTTCCTCTTATCGACTTTAAGATTGCAGTCGAACTTTGCGCATATTTTTCGCTTTATACATCTCCTGATCCGCCTCATCCAAAATGCTAACAAAATCCCTTTGACCAAACTCGAACTCACATACTCCAATGCTGAGGCTGACAGGGATGTGGTGTCCATCTTGGAAAAAAGGCGCCTCGAAAGCATGGTGGATGCGGCTACATAATTCTTCGGCACCCTCCCCATTCTGCATTTTTTGCAGAATAACGAATTCATCGCCGCTCAACCTGTACACCTGTGCGGTCTCTTTCACCATTTTCTGCAGGACGGTAGCGATGGATTTGAGCATCTCATCTCCTGTCATGTGGCCGTAGGTATCATTGATTTTCTTGAATTCATTCACATCAATGAATAACAGCGCACATGCACCGCTCTCCTCCCGGTTGAGGAAACGCTGCTGTAGGGCCTGCCTGTTCGGGATACGGGTCAGATCATCATGAAGGATGGTGTTCTGGGAGTGCTCCAGATTGACGAGCGTTTTGTTGATGTTCCTGTTCAATTCACCGATGATGCCTCCGGAACGAAACTTCGTTCTTGCTGACAAGTCTCCGTTTCTAACTGAATTCAACACCTGGTTCACATGACGGATGAATACTTTTGTAAAGTAAAAATAAACCAAATAGTTCACCATTCCTAACAGTGACCCCGCAAAGACTGAAGCGATCATGAAGTATATGAACAGCTGCTCGGGAATCGGAATGAACTGATCGAGCACAAGCGAAAAACTGATGCCCATCAGAACCCCAAGAGCGATATAGATGACGAGCATCCACCTTAAATAATTCGATTTCATATCAAGACGACCTTTCCAAAAGGGTACGAATAAATACGCTTCTTAGACGTCATTTAGACCTAGGCATATTTACTCTAAGATGAAAATACCCCTCCTGCTACATTTGAAACTTTCGGATGTTCAAATGATTCCGGACAAGGCCTCCGCTTCTTCTTTCAACGATTCCGCCGACCCAACGACTTCCTTGTAACCCGCTGACGCTTCGTTGATCTGTACTTGACCGCTTTCCACTTCTTTTCTGATCTGCTCGGTTCCTGAGGTAATATTGGAAATCTCTTTTGTAATATTATCGATATTTTCACGGACCTCTCCAATCGATTCTTCCACTTTCGTCGAAAGCTTCCGTACTTCTTTCGCGACGACATCAAACCCGCGACCATGCTCCCCGGCACGAGCTGCTTCAATGGCTGCATTCAATGACAAAAGGTTCGTCTGTGCAGCGATATCGCGGATCGTCTTCACGACGCCCTGGATCTCTTCCGCCTGTTTACGCAAATCTATGAGAATATCCGTGTTTTCTTTGGATTTGACAGCGATTTCATTGATTTTGTCATTCAGTTCTTCATGTTGGCGGACCCCTTCTTCGGCCCTTGCATTTAATGTGACGGACATCTCCTTCAAACGTTCCACCACTTCAGTGATTTCACTTTGACGCTTCGTAATATCTGTCGCGACTTTCATGACTCCGACGATTTTAGCGCCATCGTAAACAGGCATGTAGGTCGCTTCAAGCCAAACACGATTTCCTTTCGCATCTTTTCGCTCGATTTTATCTTGGTAGCTGCGCCCTCTCAACAAGCCGTTCCAGAACGTATCGTAATCCCTGCTCTTGGCAAAATCATCAAAACAAAAGTTCTGATGATGCAAACCGATCATGTCATCGGTCGATCTGAACTGCATCGTGGATGAGAAAATTTCATTTACATAGGAAACTTTCCGGTCTGTACCGAATTGGATCATCGCCAAATTCTTTTCAGCCGCTTCAAACATCAGGTCTTTTCTCACAACAGACTCTTCTAACTTATGCACCATTTTACCAGTCCTCTCCCGTCTAATAATCCATAATACCTATCTCTGTATTTGTTCATTATAATCAGAGGAAAGATGTCTGGCAATTTATAATGTTTGAGACGAAGGGAATATAGCTGAAACTTTACAAAACAATAACAAAAGCCCGGAACAACAGTCCCGGACTTTCGATTATTCTTTAATCATGGTAATGAAAGGACACACATCCGTTTGAAAAGAAGCTCGTTTAACAAAACCCATGTTCTCATACAGACGGATGGCCCGCTTGTTGAAGGTGGCCACCGACAGTCGCACCGGTTTCCCTTCATGTTCCGCTTCAATTTGGGCGAGGACCGTTTTCCCAAAAAGATTCCCGTTCCCCTGCCCCGTAAGCGATGGATGCATGCCGAGGCCCATGTCGACAGCCGCTTCATCATAGACGCCATCCTTCTCTCCAGCCGGAACTTTCGCGCTCTCTCCTGTGCAAAAGAAGCCGATGAGTGCTCCTGTCTCATCCAAAACCGAACGATAACTTCCGTCCATCCGCTCGGCAAGCGTCTCTTCTGACAGTTCCACGTTATAAAAATCATAAGGCGGATCGTACGTCCACTGGAGAGATTCGTCCGCATACTCTTTCGTCATTTCCTGTACAGAAAGCTTCACCCTGCTCCCCCTCTTTCAGCACCAGTCCTGTTCGTAATGTTCCATTTCAGCAAGCATCATCTGCAGCCACGACTTTTCCGGTGCTTTTTTGATGTTATATTTCTTTTCATACCGATACGCGCCTTTCCGGTGCGCTTTCGCCAACTTTCCAGGGTGCTTCAGCCATGGATGCCTGGGGTCACTTTCCTCATACTGTCTCACGTTCACAAGAAAGTCCAGATGCTTCCGGATGATGCGCTCCCTGTGATGGCGGTAATAATCGGTACTTCTGTTTTTCATGGTTCCACGTCCTGTTCCTCGAGATTTGACACGATCCCATAAGGAGGATCAAGGAACTCCCTCTCCCTACAGGAACGTATCAAATGGCGTGGTTTTCATCATCATTTACACCTCCGTATGCATCAGGCGAGCAGACACTCGTGCTCATAGAGGTACGCATACCTCAAGTCGATGAAAAGGAAGTGCTGATCCGTCAGCGGAAAACTGAACGTCCTCACCATTTCTTTCGTTTCGATATCTGAATAAAGGCCAGAAAGCAAACCGGTATTGAGGGCTTTCATCTGCATGACGTTTTCGAGGAAATACGGACGGAACGCCCAGTTGGATCCCCGCTTATGCGGCTCCAGTTCCCATACATCCGTCTTTTTCCTGAAGTTTGAGGACACTTGCTGCCCGTCCATATGACAGATGAACATCCGGAAGCTTTCTTCATCGAACTTTTCGGTGACCCCTTCGATGAAAACATCCGCTTTCTTCGGCCCTTCCCACTTGGGCAGCAGATCCTTTACTTTTTTCTCCCATGCTTTAATGAAATCATGGCGCTTTTGCAAGAGACTTTTCTCACGCTGGACGTAGCCGGCCATCTTCTCCCCGATATTCAGAGCCAGTGACTCCCGGTCAACCGGTTGGAAAGCGGGATAACCGAGGTAGAATCCTTGATAATAGCGGCTGCCATGTTTCCACGCGAAATAGAGCTGATAATCATCTTCTATGTTTTCAAAAAGGAGCGCAGCACCGATCCTGTGGGCGAGCATCGACATCGAGAACATGATGTCATGGAATGTGTCGCCGTTCTGCTGGCGGATGATCCTCGAGTCGATCTTCAGGATATGCGGCTCCAGCTGCCGGATGCGGTCGATGTTCGAGCTTTTTGCTCCTACATGGTCGACAGCGATCTGGATGCCGTACGTTTTGTAATAGAGGAGCAGATGGTTCAACGTCTCGAATTCTTCATCGAAATCATGCTCCGTCACTTCAATGACGATCCGCTTCATATCCAATCCTTTTTGTTCATAATCAAGCAGAGATTGTAACAGGTCGTCCCCATCATTGATCATCAGCTGCTTCGCATTGCGGTTGATGAACAACAGCCCATCGGTCCCTTTTTCTAAAATTTGTTCGACCGCAAGCTTTAGTACATGCTGATCGACTTCGACTTTGAATTCTTCCGGAACGTCGGGGTCTAGGAAAAAGGGACCTAAACTATGCCATGTTCCATCCTCTTCGTAACGAGCCAAAACTTCGTGGCCGATGACGTCTTGATTGATCGCGCTGACGATCGGCTGGAAGACCGGTCTTATTTTATGTAAATTGCCTAAGATATCCAGTGGATCCATATGTCCCCCTCCTGCTCTTCATCTTTATCTGTATCCATTATACATGATTTTTTCTTCTATTAATAAATGATAGGTCCTCCATGGTTTGGAAGTGAGCCCTACCCGGGAATTAAGTTTTATCATTAAAAGAATTGCTCCGATCCCCTTATATGTGACCATACCTTTGGTCTGATATATTCATATAATAAGGGGAAGTCCAGAAAGGAGACTGACTACTATGAAAACTGTTGTCATAGATGCTGGTCACGGAGGGTCGGATCCGGGTGCGACTTATCGCGGTTACCAGGAGAAGACCTTTAATTTGTCTATCGCCATGAATGTCCAACGCATCCTTTCGCAAAATTACCAAGTGAGAATTCTCATGACACGAACGACAGACGTTACGTTATCCCTCGGCGCCCGTACAAGTCTTGCTAACCGGGAAAACGCCGACTTTTTCCTATCGATCCACAACAATGCAGCTGGAGGAAGCGGATTCGAAACGTATATTTATAACGGCCCGTTGAGTCCGAATACGCGCACCTATCAAAATATCATTCACGATACCACTTATCGTGCAATCAGAGGTTACAATGTACGCGACCGTGGGAAGAAACGTGCCAACCTTTTTGTAACGAGGGAAACGGATATGAGTTCCCTGCTCGTCGAAGTGCTGTTCGTCGACAATCCCGGCGACCTCGCCCTGCTCAGAAATTCCGCCTTCATCAATGATGTAAGCCGTGGTATCGCAGAAGGAGTTGCGGATGCCCTCAATCTGCCGAAAATGCCTACACCTGCCCCAACGCCTCCTGGGGATGACACGTTATACAGGGTCATTGCAGGATCTTTCCGTAATAGAGAGAATGCCGAGCAGCTGATCGAGTCGCTCGCAGGCCAAGGGTTCCCTGGCTTTGTCGTACCGACGACGATCTCAGGCACGACGTATTACCGTGTGCAAACAGGCGCTTTTTCTAGTGAAGAAAACGCGAAAGAACAGGTGGAGCGTCTGAAGCGCATCGGAATTGCGGATGCCTTCATCATACGCGGTGAAGATGCCCCTGCTCCTCCACAGCCGGAACCGGAAGAGCCTGAAGACGGCTTGCACCGCGTTATCGCAGGATCGTTCCGAAACCGTGAGAATGCCGAAGAAAGAGTGGCGGCTCTCGCACAGGAAGGCATCGACGGCTTCATCGTCGAGGCAGAGATCAACGGAGTGACCTATTACCGCGTCCAGACCGGAGCATACTCAGACAGGGAAAACGCGGAGGCCCAAGTGGAACGCCTCAAGTCCATCGGCATCTCTGGTGCATTCATCATCGGTGGCCCACCGAGTGAGCCAGATCCAGAGCCTGAGCCGGAACCGGAACCGGAACCGGAACCTCCTGTCGACGATGGCGGTTATAAGATCCTAGGCGATATGTATTTGACGGCCTGTCAGCTCGATGCTTACGCGAAAACCGTCAACCCGGACGCCCCGGACCTCGGCCGCTTCTATTTGAAATATGGAGAAGCTTACGGCATCCGCGGCGATGTCGCTTTCGCCCAGGCCCTCAATGAAACGAACTACTTCCGTTTCACAGGCGATGTGAGAGCAGATCAGAACAACTTCGCCGGCATCGGGGCGACCGGTGGCGGCGCGCGAGGAGCCACTTTCGAAACACCAGAAGAAGGCGTCCACGCCCACATCCAGCACCTTTACGCCTATGCATCAAAAGATCCGATCCCAGCCGGTTTGGAAAAAGTCGACCCGCGCTTCGACCTCGTCACGCGTGGCATCGCACCGACGTGGACCCGCTTGAATGGCCGATGGGCTGTTCCAGGGGACACGTATGGTCAGCTGATATTGCAGCTTCATGAGCGTAATATTAATCATGCACTTGAAGAGATGGATGAGCAGCGGGGACAGTTGAATGATGTGCTTGATGAGATATAAAAATGAGCCAGTCTCCTTTCAAGGAGTACTGGCTTTTTTGTACATGTATATTAAAAGATGGTTGCGACCCAAATGAGTAAGAACGCAAACGCTATAGCGGCTACGAGGTGAACCCAATTCCCCTTCATTCTCCCCTTTGCAATATCAAAGTCCCTAAGAATAATCGCTCCCCAACCTGCAACAACCAATAGAATAATGATGACTGACATAATCGAATCATTCATAATAGCCCTCCATTTACTGTTCCATAGAACTCTATTACCTGGAAAGTTCGCTTACAAAACTACAATAAGCTAAATAGAGGTTCATGCTAAAAGAAGTGGGCTTTGGACAGAAAATGCTCAGGGTGAAAAGTTGGACTATATTCAAGTGACTGCGTTAGACATGAAATAAGTGAAAGAGTGAATCGTGCCTTTCTTTCACTTCGTTGGATCGCTGAAGCGCCCAAAAGAGAACACTGAATCTTGAAAAGACGTTTCGTATTAATTCGAAAGCGCCATTCTGTATAACCGATCGTCATTTTCCTGCCCTGTTCCACGACCATCTAAATTATTACTAATAAAGTAAAGATATCCATCTTCAATGAAAACATCTCGAATTCTGCCAAGACCTGTGATCAGTTCTCGATGTTCATTCGTTTCTAAATCAAATTCCAAAACAGCCGTTCCTCTAAGAGCGGCAACGTATAATTTGTCTTGATCACCGTCCATTCCGGATGGAGCCCATGTTGTTTTGCTTCCGGAAGTAAATATAGGAGACATCAGACCTTCTTGTTTTTCTTCTCCTTCAATCATCGGCCAACCGTAGTTTTGACCAGCTTCAATCCGGTTTACTTCATCGTTGGCATTCTCCCCATGTTCACTTGCATACATCGTCCCATCCGATAACCAAGTCATCCCTTGAGGATTTCGGTGTCCATAGCTATAGACGTATGAATCCGGAAATGGGTTATCATCCGGGATCGATCCATCTACGTTCATCCTTAAAATTTTACCGCCTAATGAATCAAGATCCTGTGCGATTTCACGTTCAGAAGCATCTCCTGTTGCTGCATAAAGTTTTTCATCAGGGCCGATCTTAATTCTTCCTCCATGATGGTAAGTACCACTGGGAATTTGGTCAAGGAGCAGATCCTCTTCCCTCCACCCATCATTTTCCAATCGAAGGGTTACGATCCGATTAAATTGTTCTTCCTTATCTTCATACGTATAATAAGCATAGGCAAGGTTCGATTCGGAAAAGTCAGGAGCTAGTACAAACCCAAGTAAGCCTGCCTCTGATGCTGTGGATACTTCTTCTTCAAGCTCCACCCTTTGTCGTTCTACTTCCCCCTCTTCTATTTTGACAATGTTCCCTGATCTTTCTGTTAAATAGAATGTATCTTCCGATTTTTGGATCGACCACGGAACCTTCAGATTTTCTGCCATAACTTCTACACCTTCAACAGGCAGTGACGATTCTTCTTCCGGGTGATCAGAAGAATCAGGTTGTTCATTTTCAGAACAACCTGCTATTAAAAAAACAGCAGTTATAGATAACGCTAAGATTTTTTTCAATTTTATATATTCCTCCCTATCCTACCTTCATATATGGTTAATCTTTCGGATCATTGGATTTTATGTTTTTATATACCCTAAAATAAATAGGAATAAATGTTCTCAATCGTTTAGTCGTCCATTCCCAGCCTCACTGATCCATTTTTTCAATGACAGCTGTAAAATCATCATTCATCTAAAGGCTCTATCTTTGATACCAGCTTATCCCCTTGCACTTTTTGCTATATACCATTAAAGTATATAATGGTTCAAATCCTGCCGAAATGGTAATGGATATAGAAGAAACATGAATATTAACAACAACAACTACGATCATTCTTATAAAGAAAGGGTTCAGATATATATGAAAGAAAATTTCTGGCATGAGCTGCCGAAACCGTTTTTTGTACTGGCACCGATGGAAGCCGTGACGGACGTCGTTTTCCGTCATGTCGTGAGTGAAGCGGCGAGACCTGACGTGTTTTTCACAGAGTTCACGAATACGGAAAGCTACTGCCATCCAAAAGGAAAAGACAGCGTACGCGGGCGTCTGACGTTCACAGAAGATGAACAGCCGATCGTCGCCCACATTTGGGGAGACAAACCCGAATACTTCCGTCAAATGAGTATCGGGATGGCCGAAATGGGTTACAAAGGAATCGATATCAACATGGGATGCCCTGCTCCGAACGTTGCAACGAAAGGGAAAGGATGCGGACTGATCCGTCGTCCTGATGTCGCAGCGGAGATTATCCAAGAATCCAAAGCCGGCGGACTTCCTGTCAGTGTGAAGACACGTCTCGGTTATACCGAAGTGGACGAATGGCGCACATGGCTGAAGCACCTATTGGAACAGGATATCGTCAACCTTTCCATCCACCTTCGTACGAAAAAAGAAATGAGTAACGTCGACGCACACTGGGAGCTTATTCCGGAGATCAAGAAACTCCGTGATGAAGTAGCTCCACACACGCTTCTGACGATCAATGGAGATATCCCTGACCGTCAAAAAGGGCTTGAACTCGTGGAGAAGTACGGCGTAGACGGAGTGATGATCGGACGTGGGGTCTTCCACAACCCGTTCTGCTTCGAAACAGAGAAGAAAGAGCATACCAGTGAAGAACTGCTCGATCTGCTACGTTTGCAGCTCGACCTGCATGATAAGTACTCCGCAGAACTCGAGCCGCGTCTCTTCAAACCGCTCCGCCGCTTCTTCAAGATTTACGTGCGCGGATTCCGTGGAGCCGGTGAGCTCAGAAATCAGCTGATGAACACGGAATCTACGGATGAAGTACGTGCGCTGTTGGATGAGTTTACGGAGAATGAAGGAGTTAAGGAAGAACAAAGTTTTTCGATTTCTTAATTTATAACAACCAATATCTAGAGAGAGAAGCCATCGATGCTTTTCTCTCTTTTTTCATTTGGCTCTGGTAGAATCCATGAAGTAATTTTTATAGAAGATAGACTCTGTTAAAGTTTAATAAAAAACAGAACTTCCGCAAAGTTGGAAGTTCTGTTTTTTTTAGGACTTTCAGCAAAATTGAAACTTATTCATCCCATTTCAAAAGTTCAGCAATAACGTCAGAGCTACCGGGAAGCAATAATAATGATAAGGACAATACTATAAACCCAATACCAATTACAAATAGAAAAATCACTATTTTAACTGAACGAGGCACATCCTTTTTAAGTGCTCCAATTATAATTAGTACAATTCCGATAACGAGTAAGAATAAATAATAAAATCCCATCGAGACACTCCTCATAATTTTTCCTTCTTTAAAGAATATGTTCAAATACTTGAATTAAGAAATAACCTTTATAAAGTAAATTTAGATAATCTAAGGGTATCATAGGTCTCGATATTTGGAAATATATTCCCTTTTACCATCATATCATTCATCGTCACTTCATTTCCCTGATGATGGATAATCTCTCTAACTCCTTAAACCAGGTCAGGTAATGATTGAGATCCTTCGTTGCTACACCATTAAAACGCTGGATCCACGCTTTCAGCCGTCGGTGGTAGTTATTGAACGTTCTGGATGTGATAAAGCCCCTTGGTGCGGATGATCAACAACAAACTTTAACAGAACCAAAAAATAAAAGCATGGACCCCATCCATGCTTTTTCCTAAGATATTAAGCTTCAAGCCCTGTGTAATGAACATCATCATAAACACGCCCCAAGGATGTATGGAGACGTTTAGAAATACTCTCCGCCTTTTCCATCGACGTATCGGTTTTAACGACAATCGTTTCGAAGTTTCTCTTCATATTTTTATTGGGCCATACATTCACGAATACGTCATATAACGAGTCATCTTCCTCGGTCGCCTGCAAGTAAGAGATCGTGATATAGTTTCCGCCAATATCTTCTATTTTTTGTGTAATTTGATTGTAATCCATCTGTTTCACCTCTAATAATAATTAATCTTCTGCTCAAGAAGCCAAAGAATGCCTTATCTACTATACATGAATTAGAGGGAAGATGATAGTCCGTTTTTGACCTGGGATTAGGAATAAACCATTCTGTGGAGTAGGACGCAGTGTAGTCTTTATATAAGCGGTGTTTTTCTGGTGAGATCAATATTTGAGTGGTTTCAAGATATCGCCTGCTCGCCTCTACTCATCGTTCCTCCCTCTCATTCGACTGTAGCAACGAACCAACTTCACGAAAGCCTACCATTATTTTTGCCTCCCCACCTTCTCTAGAAGGGAAGCCTCTATTTTTCCTTGATAATGCCGTTTGAATGATGAAAGTTCTTCATCTGAGATCGAAATCTCATCCCCCCGCCTCCGCTTCAATACTTTCTCCACGGTTTTTGAAAAAGGAGAATTCAACGCCCACTGGCCGGCCTCATCCTTCGAGTAGATGCGTTCATCTTCCATATAATAATAGATCCGGAGAATGTTCAACACACTATAAACCGGGTCCTTCTCGACATTTTCCAGACAATCCTCAAAGTCGCTCAAGATCGAATTCACATAGTCCTCTTTCGGAACGGGAGGGAATACTTCATCGGCCGGCTTTCCGAACAACACACACCCGCTGTGATGGATGATGGTCAGATGAGCGGCCAAGTCTGCGTCTTTACGTACTTCTTCGTCAGAAAAAGTAGATTCTCCTGCAAGGAAACGATTCCTCCAGTCCTCGCTATAGTGGTAATCAAACGGGCACGGGTGCTGCCATTCGTCCAGTTGACGGCGGTTCAATACAGAGATTTCAATCGGATAAGGAGAGCCCGAACGCTCGAGCAGAAAATCTGTCAGCTGGACGGCATCCATCCGGGACATCGGCCTTTCCGTCACGACGATCAAATCGACATCACTATTCGCAGGCACAAACCCGCCTAATACGAGCGAACCATGCAGATACACGCCTGTTAAATTCTCACCGAAAATATCATAGAACTTCTCCGTACAACCTACGAGAAAAGAATCAACCATTGATTTACCCTCCTAGACTTTTTGAAGATGAGTGTCCTTGAAACCGGTCGGATATTTCAACCCATACCCGAGCATCCTGTCCATCCCGTTATGTGCCATCCAGATCAAGCTGATCATCAGGAGCCCATCCAGGGATGCGAGATTAGCAGCTACGATGAACAATAACGGTAGAACGTAACTATGGGAAAGGTTATAGACAACCGCCCCTACTCTCTCATTGACGAGGTATCCGAGCATGGAAATGTCGAAGATCAATAAAAGGAATACGAATGCGAGCCAGCTGAAATCATTTTGCTGGTAGAAATATAGACTTGTCATGAATACGAGGGCCCCTTCTACATGCAGGAGGAATCTCGGCATTCTATCCCCTCCTATGGAACAATCTTTGTATCAATATCCATCCATTCCTATTCTGATGGAAATCCTTGTATGTCAAAGATATCATTTTTCACTCATGAATACTTCATATCCTGATAAACCTTAACAAATTGTTTATGTTCATCGATCTGAAAATGAACGGTGATATCTCCCTCCAGATAGCTCGGGATTTTAAACAAAAGAAGCGTTGGGTGATGGAATCCCAAACGCTTTTTTGTTTACTACAAAGGCGTCATTACCTAATTTGGAGCAGTCCGCCTCGATCTGTATATCTAACTCTAGTAAACATTCCTTCTTCATTTGTATTTATTCTACCCTTAACGATTGTAGAATTTCTTTCCCCATCTTTACTATAGTCGACATCGATTTCAAAAGCGTAGGCGTTATTTTTTCATCTTCTTCAATGTTTATGTCTGTCACTTCCAATTGATAATCTTTACTATGTGCACGCCTGATAAATGGCAATCCCTTGGCCTTGTCCATAAAATTCTCATAGCCTTTTTCGCTGAAATAAGGTTTATACGTATCCTCTAAATATTCATTTAACTCTTCTCTGGTCCCCTCAGAAAAGAGTTCTTTTACCTCTTCATTTGGAGCGGTAAACTCATGTTTCAGAAATTCCCGCACTTTTTTGGTAGTTTCATCGTGATTGTTAGGAGATGTGTTATTAGAAGACTTCGTGTTTGAGTCCTCTTCTCCCGCAGAACTCGAATTTGAGTTTGAACATGCTGTGATGACGAAGAAGATGGATAGTATAGTTGCTGCGACTAAAAAAATTCTTTTCACCTTAAAAATCCTCCTTACATTCCTTCTACCTTTATTACAAAGGCTTATTATTATTGATTCCCGTTCCCTTAATAGGAAAAATTATTCATTATTGTAATTAATAAGTAATAGACACTGTAAAAGCAGTAAATTGGATGGCTGTTTCTCAGAGGATCCTTGAAAATTCACTTAAACAGGACTATATATAGCAGGTTTTTTCATATCCTCCAGTTGAGTTCTTTTAGATTCTCAAGTTGTTTCATAGAGGTTTATGTGAAATTGTGAAACATTGTCCCACCTTCTTACGTATATTCATATCAAAAGGCAGATAGATTCCCTACAAAGAAGCACCAGACAATGACTCCCACCCCTCCCTCTCATTAGGAAGTGACGTAGGCATATCTTAGTCTGAAACCCCATTTTGTGGTATTCTTGAAGTATCTATAAATACATGGAGTCGCGGAAAAAGGAAAGACGGAAAAGGGGCTGACGAAGCATGGAAAACCTCAATTCTTTTATGCTTGAGAATTTGGAAAGAGCATTCATGCCACATACTTCCGAATATCAGCGCTACATCGATTTTCAAACGATGAGAGATATGAAGCAGGTGATCAAAGGGAAACGCCCTGTTTACTTCGATCTGGATATAAATGAACTGGTAGAGATGAAGAAGAGATATATTATGGACGGATTTTGGAACGGTGTCTTCTTCTCCGCCGTGATCCCCAAGTCCAACACATTCCGGGGGACCCTCGAGTTTTACGGCAAGCCGCCGAAAATGCTGCTGGGCCGCTTTGAATGGATTGAAGAAGAAAAAGCCTTCCTCCCTACTTTCTTGAAAGAAGAATTCACGAGAAAAAAAGGGCTCGGAGGCACGCTGAGAGATTTTTCAGACGTACTGTTTGAACATCTGAATACCTATGTCGACCACATGGAAGTATCCGGAGAGAGTACAATGTTTGAACATCCTGAGGAGCCGATCTTCGAAAACTGGGACTTCCCGTTTCTCGAGAACCACCCGGACCTTCAACAGGAGTGGGCATCCTTGAAGGAACGGACAGAGAAACAGTTCCGACGGATGGAAGAACTCGACATCGAAGAACAATACGCCCTTGAGACGATGATGGATAAAGACGTCCCTGACTTCATCGCCTCGTTCCAGCGATTGTCAGATGAGAATAAGGAAAATCGGAAACATGAACTGGTGGAAACAATGTATGATCTACAGAAGTTCATCGAAACACTGGAGCGAAAAGAAGAAGAAAGCCATACGCAGAACTTTGCCAGAAGCAAAGGAATCATTGCTTCCAAATATAATAAGGAAGACGAAAACTTCCTTTCGCGAAAGTAAACGCCCGTTTTGTTTTTTCTTAAAACCAACGAATGACATACAGGAGGTATGGACATGAGTAAACATTCTCCCTATAAAGATAAAGAAGCAGAAATGAACCAACAGGACCTGAGAGAAGCAATGACGCTTATTGAAAAAGAAGATATCGACCGCCTGAACGAAGAGGCAGAAGCCTACGCAGGAAGGTTCGACTCATCCAGAGACGACTCCCTATCTGATGTGATGAGAGAACTCGGAGACCTCGGAGAAAAAGAACAGCGCGTCGCCGGGGAAACGATGGAAACGTTGAAGCGCCCGGTCAACGACCTTATGACGAAAGGCAACAACGACATCCCCGATACGTTGAAAGAACTCGAGACGATCGTATCAGATCTTGATCCGAAGCGGACCGAAGGCAACGGCATGCAGAAGTTCTTTTATAAGCTAAGCAAAAAACAGCCCATCGACCGCTACATTAAGAAGTATGAAACGGTCGACTCGAAGATCGATATGGTCGTCCGCAGTCTCTTAGCCGGGAAAGACCGCCTTGAGGAAGACAGCGTCGAATTGCAACTCATCAAAGAAAACGCCCAGAAGCGGATTTATGACTTGGACAAGCAGATCTATCTTGGTAAGAAACTGTTTGAGCTTCTGAAGGAAAAGGAAGCGACAGGTGAATACGACCTGGCCCTGCTTACAGAAGGAAAAGAGAAAATCATTACGCGTACGAGAAACATGACACAGATGAAGAGTGTGCTGCATCAGAGCATTTCTTCTGTCGATATCATTAAGAAAAACAATGAAAAGCTGAAGGAATCGATCCGCAACGCGGTGACACTGACTAAAAACATCATTACCGTGTCCGCTTCGATCCAGCTCGCTTTGAACAATCAGCGAAAAGTGATTGATACGGTTAACGGCGTCAATAAAGCGACCGAGGAAATGCTGCTTTCGAACTCGAGGAACCTGAAGGAGAATGCTGAAGAGACGACAGAGATGATGGAGAATCCAGCGATTAGTATGGAAGCTCTTCAGGAGTCTTTTGATAATGTGTTTGATGCATTGAAAACGACGGAGCAGTCTTCGGAGCGGATTATTGCTTCTAGTGAGCAGTTTATTGAAGAGATGGATGCTTTGAATGAGAATGTGCGGAAGAAGTTGTCGCAGACTGGTAGTTATAGAGAAAGAGCGCTTCGTGACTAAAGCGCTCTTTTTTACGTGGCATTTTGTATTGACACTCTTATATTCCTGACTCCTTGAGACACACGTTTTTGAGTCGTTTAAAACTCTACCGATAGCCTATTCAAGTAGTACTCGATGATATCAACGTCCAGCTAGCGACATGCGTTACCTCCGAGGACCAACCTTCGAAGATTATGTGACTTTTGTTTGATTATATCCGATATTCAGTTTACTTATTGTTCCCCAACAGGCGTTGTATCAGAAAGAAGCCCCCACAAACAAATGAGGTTAATTGTTACTCAGGATTGCCTTTAATAAGAGCTCTAAGCCGCACTTTAGGGTGTTGCTTTATTTGTTCAGCTATATCTTCATAACCTTTTCTAGGTTCTGGTGGATGAACCAGCATTCCTGTTTTATCTACCCTATGCACCTTGTCAAAATCTGCCCCAACTTTCTTTTTTCTATCATAAACAAAGCAATACCTTTTACCATTCTCACCATCTGTAACAAAAACTCTAAGATCTGAACCATCAAAATTATCTACTTCGTGTGAATTTTCAACCTCTACATTCTCGATTTTCATTAACACAAGCCCCTTTCAATATATTTCCATTAATGTATACTCCATAACCTCTTGTTTATCCTTCTAAATATGCAGCATTTATTAAATATGTTAATAGCTTAGAAGTTATGACACCAAAAGATAAAAAAGAGCCGTTTTATCTCGTAACGACTCCCGTTTCATGTATGGTACGACCTTTATTATATTCTTTACGCTTAACGCATTTCATATAGCCTCTCTGGAGTTAATGATTCCATCCATTATTAGATTACTTATTCACATTCTTTCCGCAAGGCACGGCACTATTAACATGATAATAACTAAATTTAATACCCTAAAGTTTTAAAGCACCTCTTCTAAAGAAACTCTTAGCGGAATGAGGCTTTATAAAAACAGTATATGTCAACTTATCCCCATAACCTTTATTAAGTAACCAAGTAAACATTGATATGGTATGTTAAATTAAATGAGAGAACTGATCTAGTCTACATTCAATCCTTATAGTAAACTATATTTTATTTTTTTGTTCAAACTCTCTTTGCATCATTTCTATATTCCTATCTGCCCTTCTTTGCTCTTGTGTTATTCTCTTATTAACCATATCAATGAAATCTTTTACAAAATCCTTTATCTCTTGACTTTGTTCATTACGCTGCCACTTTCGTACTTCTTTTTTCGTTTGTCTATAACTTTCTACAAATCCGTATTCCCCCCAAACTACGCCGGTTTGTGTTAATACTACAGTTAATTCTCTTATTAGTTCAGAGTCACCATAATACTCTCTAACTATATTTTTTAATACTTCATGAGTTCGTATGTCACCCTCGTATTCTTTAATAATACTTAGAATATTTTTAGCATCTTCTCTCTTTCCATGACTTATTTTTGCGTTTAGAAAATCCTCTAGCTCACTTTCAAAATTTGGAAAGATATTCTTTATCAGTTGTGCAGCTTCGGCTTTAAACAAATACTCTTCTCTATAGAACCACTTTACAATTTCAGTTAACACTTCTTGGGAATTCTCTTTCAAAACATCTCCTATACTATAAAAGCTGTGTGGTATAGCAGAATACGTGCCAAACAAACCATCCTTAGACTTTTCTATTGCTCTCTCGACTCTATCACTAAAAAATGAAATGACCTTTTTAGGATTGTTTGAACATACTGGCTTTATTACTTCTTCTTCGTGAATATCAATGTTATTAGCCAAAGTTAATAGGGATAATATCTCTTCAAATTCATCCTCTGTTAAGTGATTTAAAATAGAATTTTCATCAAACCAGATTAAATTAGTCCAATAGTAATGCTGATTTTCAGCAAATTTTAATACTACCTGCATAAATAAAGTGTTTAGGTCCTGATAAAAGTCCTCATGTCTAAGTATTGCTTGTAGTAACACAAACAACGAATTAAGGTCATCTTTTTCTTTAATGCTTTGAAGAAGTTTATCTAAAAGTGAAATATCTGGTGTATCAACTAGAAGGAAAAATTCAGCGCATTCGCTTAAATATGTTTTCTCATCAATCCATTTACATAATATATCTATAACTATTTGCCTTCTTCCAGCAGTCCACAAACCCGCAACTAAATTTGAAAGAAAGTGTTCAATACTATTTTCATTCTTAGTAATAATCCTTTGTGCTACTTCTGTTTTTTGTTTACCTATTTCAAATAAAAAACGTTTAAAATTCCTAAATTCCCAATCATTTTCTTTGTCATAACCTGCTGTTATAGATAATATTCGCCGCTCCCATGCATAATAGTTTTCTAATGAAATATCTTCTAATAAAACATTTGTTTTTTCTTTTCTGATTTTTTCTGCCTCTCGCCATCCAATGTCCCTATTGTTTAAATCGTTTCCTACTAAGGTTTTGTATATCTCGTATTCATTATTATCCTTTATTAAATCATCTAATTTTTTTGTCTCTTCAGCGTCAGGCATCATATTTCTATACTTATATAAATTTTCATCAACCACTTGGATTTCTTGCAAGTCCAACCCTTCAAAGTTTTCTAACAACCATCTCAAAACTCTAACTGTATTCTCTTTAACTAACTCTTCGAGAGTCCCGTCATACTCTGTTCTCCTTGGTAAATTACTAACCTCAGTAAACTTTTTCATGAGATTAATTCGAACGTTTCTTTCTGAATTATTTTTGTACAATTCTTCAAGTAAGGTTATAACACGATTTCTTAATTGTTTAAGGTGTGCATTTACTCCTAAAGAACCAGTAGTAATACTAAGTTTTTTATAATCTGTTAAAGTCGTATCATCAAACTCTAACTTTAGAAGATTTGATATAGTTGTTTCATAAAAATCCCATTCATTTTTTTCTATGGTAAATGGATGTTCTTCAATTTTAGAGAGTATTTTTAATTGAGGAAGGTATCCTGCTTTATCCATTAACTTTAAATTAAACTGTGTTAAGTTATTTAATACTTCAATTGCTTTTTTATTAATCCTCTCTTCATCAGCTGAAATCTGTTCTTTTAAAATATTTATAGTTTCATCAATATTAATGTACCTAATTTGGTGGATTATATCTAAGCAGACTTCAGCAATATGATAATGCTCAATACTAAATAGTCTTCCTAAAGGCCTATCTACCCCTTCACTAGAGAGTGTTTTAGAATGGTTAATTACTTTTGGTATAAATTCAACCAAATTATATTCATCAGGTGTTTTGTCACCAAACTCTACAACAAATTTACTTAACAAATTAACTTTCTCATACACTTCATTCCTAGAACTTGAAAGTAAGATGGTTTTTAAGAAATCAAACCCGAAAATTCTTTTACCTTGTAATAATTTTTGATATCTTTCATTAAGGTAATCAAAAGTGTAGCTAGCAGGTTTAATATGGTTTTTCATAACACCTTTAAACTGCTCTTTGATAGCACTTATTGATTGCTCATCAAATTCAGATGCTTCTTCAGGAAGCTTATATAAAATTTTATGTGACATTTCTGACCAGGCATGGAACAGTACAGTAGTTAATTGGATTTCGCACTTCATCTTCTTAATGCCTTCATCCTCAGTACAATCTTGGCTATCAGTTTTATTCCTGACTACTAGGTGTCGAGCATTGTACCCATCATCTGTATAGATTAGGTTATCTTTTTCTATTGTAAATTCATCAAATATTAAGTTTGTAAACTTCTGAATATCACTTTCTAAATAGAAGATAACTCTACAACCAGAAATATCGTCTATATCAAAAATTGTTTGTATTTGCTTCGGAATTTTCCCGTTTAAAACTTTATCTTGAAGCGACGGATATTCTTTAACTCTTTCGGATACCACTTGGTGCTTAATTGAATGGCTTTTTAATACCGACTTTAGAATAGCACTTACCTCATTCGTAAATTTTTCATATGCTTCTTTACTTTCTTTATACTGTTTAGCAAACTTTTCAAGTTTTCTTTCGTTATCCAAGGAATATTACTCCTTTCAATATCGATAATGCAACGAAGTAGTTCTTATGCTGTAATTTAATGGCTGAACTTATTGAACTTTCAAATTTATTGTAGCATAATTTACCAATTACTATTTTTCCTTTTACTATAGTAAAATCTTTTAAAATATAACGGTTGTGTCCACAAGCGTTATACATCTCATAACGTTTGGCACTGTTATGCTAGGAGGAAGTTAATCAATGGAAGATGTTGGTGTTTATATTCGAGTATCTACTGATGACCAAAGGTATAGTTGCTAAATTCGGCAGTCTTGCTCGCGAGTACATGCTCACATCACATAAAAAAAGAAAGTGCCTGACTAAACCACATTTCAACTTTAGTGGAGTGAGGATCAGGCACTTTCGGGAGAGCTTTGTGTTATGTGTTGAATTTCATGTGTTGGTGCCTGACCCCCACTCAATTAAAGTGTTAAAGTGCTAGGGTCAGGCACTTACTTTTTGAGTCTGTTAAACACAAAAACCCCCTAGCTTCAGAATCAACAGCCCATATCTCCACTCTTAAATATGGGCTAACTTAGAATACCTTCACAATCCCGACTTCACCTGATTTACATTAAGTTTTGAAACCAGAAACCTAGTCCTGTGCCAAGATAGTTTCCAATGATATACCCAAGCGTACCAACAAGAAGGCTGGCAACGATCAGATTATGCCAGCCTTTGGCAATCGCCATGCCTGCAGCTGTCGTGGGACCTCCCATGTTTGCGTTACTTGTGCAATGGAGGGCAGGCACCTTCATAAAAGTAATAGCGGCTGTCAATTCTCATTGCATATTGTTATATATATATCCTGTATTAGGGTCGACCGCGTACCATCCCCAAGTAGCCGTATGTCCCTCTTTTGTTTCAGGATCATCAATTACCACTTCATATACTCTATAAACCCAATCCCCATGCTGATTGTCGTGATCATATTCTACGAAAACATTCTGTAAAAGGAGCCTGACCCCCAACACGTTAACACTTTAGCGTAGTGAGGGTCAGGCTCCTTTTTTATGAGCAGTGCATGGTAAGAAAAACTTTGTTTTTTTAGTTGATTTACATAAGTATAAAATATAGGAATTTATTTTAATGAAGAAACTCGAAAAAAAAGACTCCAAATCTGGAGTCCTTCATTTCTTCAATTCATTTGGAATTACTTGTCTAACTTCTTTGAACAATGGAGGTGGAGTCAATTCTTGTTCAACACTTTACATTCAAATACTAACTTAGGTTAAACATTAGTTAAAATTCACATTAATATGAGGATGATCGTTTAAGTCTTTTGCTGCTTCATGAAGATCACTTAAAGTAAATGGGATTATATTGAAGTTTTTATTCTTAAATTCTGATCGGGAAGGTGTGTTAATAAAACCAAATGTTCCCCCACATTCTTGAACGTACTTTACAGCCGTTTTGTGCGCTTCCATTATCTGTTCTTTGTAATAATACATCTTCTGAATACTTAGCGCATTGATTATAGGGATAAATTCTTTTATATATGGAACCAAATCAATTTCTTCCTCTAATTCTTCTACTTCATTTTTTATGGCTCCCCATTTTTCAAATTCCAACAAATCCTCTTTCCTTACCTTCAAAAATGTCCTTTCATAACTTTGCTCTACGGTTGTGAAAGGAAATGAATAGTGAGTAATGAAATTTCTTAGTTTATAGAAAAAACGGTAGGAAAAATTCGAGTCGTAAAATCTACTAATTAGATCTTCATAATCCTTTTTGTGGTTCTTAGTTAAATAACCCTGTGAACTGTGATCTAAAAAGGCTCTGAAGCTATTAAGGAAATTTAACAATAAACGATTCCCTTCAAAAATAATTTCAAGTTCATCCATATCATTAAAAACTTCGTCATTGTCTTGTAATCTTCGCAAGTAGGAATATAGTTCATTACCATTACCAATAACCATTTCTCTCATTTTTTTATTTGCTTGATGGAACCCGATTACTTTTTTACTTGAAAATAAATCATCAAATTCTTTCTGGTGCATTTCTCTTTTAACTTCATAAGTGTGGGTTCTCTTACCTTCACTATTTGGTTCATGAGTTACTTTTGTTAATAAATAAATTTATATCCTCTCCTTTATTATTAAACCACTTGCCTACGTTAATTGTTTTCTGCATAGTAACCAGAACTCAATTCGGGTGAAAGTGCCTGACCCCCACCACGTTAACAATTTAGCAAAGTGAGGGGCAGGTAATTCTTCATTTTAGTAATTTTGAATGCATTAAAAGGAGAAGCTCATATACGATTTTTCTGATGCAATTCATTTATTATACACTATTACCTCTTTAGAGTGACCTGCAATTTTTCTTTAAATTCTATCTAGTTAGCTCCCGTGGCATTAACTTAATTTCTCCACGATAATTAACTAATTCTCCATCTGAGGTTTGAGAACCACCAATAAAAACTTCAGGAGATATAGTAAACTTTCTAAAAACTGATTCATTAAAAATGTTGTGAAAAGTAACCCTAAGTTCAATTTGTGGTATATCTTCTTTTTTGATGTTTTCTTCTATTAGTAGTTGATATACAATACCTAAGAAGCGCCTGTAAGTAAATGGTAAATTTATAACATCTTTGTTGTCAGGCATAATTAAAGGAAGTATCTGAATAGCAAAATCTTCATCAAAGTATGTTCTACCTGCCTCATTAAATTGCACATAACTTTTACTTAGTTCATAAAATCGATTGTCTAAATTAAATGGTTGAATGAGCGTTAGCCATTCTTCAAAGTTCAGCTCATTCCATTCACACTTAACAATTTTTGCAGGTCCAATTCCAATATTCAGCATTTTAAAAGTTACTTGGTCATTTGCTGTTCTCCCATAGCCAAGCTCCATCTCATATTCATATGTGTTTTTGCTCGGATATAAATAAATGTCAGGACGGACATCATCCCTTCTTTGAGCAGCCATTTCTTCTAACTGTCCTTTTGCAATTTCAGTATTTTTATTGGCAGCATTTGCAGAAAACATAGCTGCAATTGCTGCGATGGCAGTAGCTACCATTACAATTAATGAAATCATAAATTCTGCTGTATCCACGTACGGATCTATCCTTTCAATTCATTAAAATCATTAACTTTTTCTCAGTACAATACTGCTTAATTCAACCCAGTAATGAATATTCATAAACTTACTTTTAGCATAAACTAACTTCACGCTATAACAACCCCCAACTTAACCTCATTTACATTAAACTTTGAAACCAGAACCCAAGCCCTGTGCCAATATAGTTTCCAATAATATACCCGAGCGTACCAACAAGAAGAATGGGCACGATCAATTTATGCCAGCCTTTGGCAATCGCCATGGCTGCAGCTGTTGTGGGACCTCCCATGTTTGCGTTACTTGCAAGAAGGGTCTCTTCCAGATTAAATTTAAATAGTTTACCCAAAACCAGAGAGACTAGCACATTCATCAGAACAATGATTAAAACAAATACCAGTAATAAAGGTGATGTTGTTACTACAATTGCGATGGAAGCCGGTACCCCGATGACTACAAAGAATAAATAAATCAAGAACGTCCCAAGTTCCTGTGTTCCTTTGATGCTTTCGAACTGTCTGGGGAACAAGGAAACAGCCAGGACTGTAAGTGTCGTAAGCATCAGATAACGATCGCCAATGATACCGCCCAACACATGATAAATGATATTTACATCCTCGCCACCAGGAAGGACTCCGGCAAAAAAGTCTGCGAGATTAAAAGATACTGTAACAAGGGCGAATGCACTCGCCACACTGATCGCTATATCTTTTAAGGATATTTCTTTTCCTTTCCAGAAAGAAGCGGCTTGCGTTTCACTCTCATCTCCAGTAACGCCCGCTTCTACCTCATCAATATGAGGGGTTTTGAATCGGTCACGAAAAAATGAAAATGTCGGGATGGCCATCAAAACAAAGAAGAAAGTGGCCATCATCATATTGTCTGCAACAACGGTAGCCGAAACAAGTTCACTTGGCGTCTGGAATTTTGCGGCCATTGCTGCAAAGTTTACGCCACCTCCCGTATAGGACCCTGCCATCATGGCACCGATTTTATCCAGATGGGGAATCACATCTTTTAAGAGCATGAATGAGATGATGGTACCGGCGACTGTACCGATGGAGCTTAACAGGAAGATCGTCAGCATACGTCCGCTTTCCTGCCAAACCTTCTTGATATTCGCCTGAAACAACAGTAACGGAATTGCCAACGGTACGACATAATTCCAGACAGCATCATACACACTTGACTCAAGCGGGATCACATTTAAATTGGCCAATACCATGGCACCGATTAATGCAATGATTGCTCCGGAAATTTTCGATGCCCATTTGTACTTTTGCTCCAAATAAATACTGACTGCAGCCCACCCTGTCAGAAACGACCAGAGTGCCCACGTATTGTCGGACGATATTAAAGTGTTATCCATTTTGTTCACCTCTTTGTTATTTTTTAAAGCGTGGTGGTGTCCTCGCCCTAAAGAAAGTGCCTGAACCCCGCCGCCTTAACTCTTTAGCGTTGTGGGGTTCAGGCACTTTTCATCGTCAGCGTTTCAATTAACGAGTTGAATTAAGTAACGCTGATTAGGACAAACAGAAATCCTTGAAACCACTAATTACATAAATAAATTAAAAATGCTTGTCCCACTTCGTGAAAATCTCAAATTGTAAGATGGGGCACTCCCATACTAAATTTTATCTAAATCTAGTTTTATCCCTTCAATACGTTTCATTTCTAACTTCGCATCTTCATCAATCGTCCTCCACTTTTCCACACGCTCTTCAATCATATCCTTCACCACTTTAGAATTAGGGCCGCCATGAATGCTTCTTTTCTCAACGAACTGTTGAGGATCTACAATGGCTTTCCAATCTTCCTCAGTAATTTCCACCGTCTGAATCCAGCCATTTACCTCATCAACCTTAAGCTCGTAAAGCTCCTTATTTAAACTGGAGGCTTTTTTTGCCACCATGCTTGAGAGTCCATGAGCTTCTCTGAAGGGGACATCATAATCACGAGCAAGAACATCAGCCAGTTCTGTAATGGTAATCATGTTCATAGCGGCTTGGTTTCTCGCTTCTTCTTTATTGAAGGACATCGTTGAAATGACAGCTCTCATCAACTTCACTACTCGTAAAGCTTTTCCGAAACCTTCATAGAGGTGGGGCTGCAGATCATCCTCTGTGTCTACGATATCTCCATAAGGAGTGTTATGAATCATCTGCACAATCGTTAACCCTTCCCCCACTGCACTGCTGGCAAGGGCTCTTGAATGCTCCAAGGAAACAGGGTTTCTTTTTTGCGGCATAATGCTGCTCACTTGAACATAAGCATCTGACACTTTTAACAACCCTACCTCTCGAGAGGCCATTCTTAGAAACTCTTGAATCCACCGCCCCATATTTGTCATCAGGCTGACAATGGAAAGCCCGGATTCTAACAGGTAATCCCCCGTGGCAATAGCATCATAGGAGTTCTCCATAATTCCCTTGAAACCTAACAGTTCTTCTACACGGTGGCGATTAATCGGAAAAGCAGTCGTGGTAATAGCTGCGGCTCCCATTGGTGAACGATTGACCACATCATAGGCATTCTGCAGCCTTTGTACATCACGATAAAGGTTATCTGAGATAGCTAAGAGATAGTGGGCAAATGTCGTCGGTTGGGCTGGTTGTGTATGAGTATGTGCAGGCATCACGTTATCTACGTGATGTTTCGATTGTTCGACTAAGGCTTGCCCGAGTGCTTGTGTATGAGCGATCAACTCCAGCAAATGTTCCCGAATTACCAGCCGGTACATGGCTTCTCCCATATCGTTCCTGCTTTTCGCAATGTGCATTTTTCCTGCCAAGTCAGGGCCTATAAGCTCAGCAATTTTTGATTCAACTAAGAAAAATAAATCTTCGTAGACAGGATCATATTGGAATTCTTCTTTGTTCATTTGTGACACTTTTTTTACCCCATGGATGATTTCCTTTGCTTCTTCTTCAGTGATAATTTTTTGTTCTTTAAGCATCGTGGTGTGAGCACGGTGAACCATGAACATCGCATCGAAAAGGTATTCATGCTGATCTTTGAACACTGGTTTTAACAACTCATCGACATACGTCTTCCCTGGAAATCCGATGCCATCTTCCGATTCAAAGTTTGCCTTCAGTTTACTCATCTCTTCACCTCATCTATTAAAGAGTATTTTCTGATTTTACACCGAAAAACTTGTACGAAATGATCATCACGATGGCAATTAACCCGACTTGGATCATGCCGAAGGCCGCGGCCTGCCCTAAATTGAAGAGTCTGAGCTGGTTCATAATCTCTATGGATATCGGGCGGTTATCTAATGTGTACAGCAATACGGAGGTCGGGAATTCCCCAACAGCCTGCACAAACGCAAGCAATGTCCCACTTAAGACTCCCGGCATAATAATAGGTAAGACGACTCTTCGAAATGTATAGAACCATTTAGCCCCAAGGCTTTGGGCCGCTTCTTCAATCGAGTCATCCAGCTGCTCTAAAACGGCAGATGTTGAACGGACAACTAATGGAATGAAACGGACAAAATAAGCAAGTGGCAGAATCCAATAGGTTCCTACTAAAACTTGACCGAATGAAAATGGGGTTTCCTTGTTAAAAGCTAAAATAAGGTTCATCCCGACGACAGTGGCGGGCAAAGCCCAAGGAATCATCACAAGAATATCCAGTAAGTTTTTTCCGATGAACTTCCTCTTCACTAATGCGTAGGAGGTGATCATTCCAAACACGAAACATCCTAAGCAGGCGACAAAGGCCATAAATAAACTATTCCTTACAGGATCCCATATGTTCGGGTCTTCAAATAGCAGCCGGTAATTCTCAAGGTTAAAAGAAGTCGGATAGGTTTGCCACGTCCATGATCCTTCAGGGACAAAGGATAGAATAGCCAGAACGGTATGAGGCAGAAGCAGGACGATCATAGCAATGACCCCTAAACTCACCATAATCCACTTCAGTAATGGATTGCTGACTTCACTTCGGTGAGCTCCGATCCCTTTGGTTCCCATTCTGTAATCCTTCCGACTCTGAAACCAGCGCATAAAGAGCAGAAAGGAAATGGATATGATCGAGAGAATGACAGATTGAGTGGCCGCCATCTCCAAATTGCCATTAATTTTAGAAAAGTAGATTTGCAGACTTAGTACCCGATATCCTCCAGCAAGCAGAAAAGGAGCACTGAAGGATGCCATGGATACCATAAATACAAGAAGCGAAGCAGCCACTAAGGCCGGAGTCAGCAATGGAAAGGTAACCTTCCAAAAAACTCCGAGCCGGCTGGATCCTAAATTGGCCGCTGATTCTTCCAAGGATGGATCCACATTATTCAATGCCGACGATACCGTCATATAGAAATAGGGGTACATCGTATAGGCGTGCACAATCAATATTCCTGACACACCGCCAATGCTGAAGGGAACTTCTTCAAGACCGAAAATATCTCTGATCGCACTTGGGACTAACCCCGCTTCTCCATAAAGCCACATGAAAGCCATAACCCCGACCAGAGATGGAAGAACGATGGGCATGATAGCAATTCCAGAAAAGAAGGATCGCCCTGGAAAATCATACCTGGTGAAAATGAAAGCCAGTGGAATCCCGATGCAAGCGCTGAGCAGTACAGATAGTAAAGATATGTAGACAGAATTCCATAAAGCTTCCAGATTCGATTGGGCCTTAGGACCGAAAAAATCAATATAATTTTGGAGTGTCATCGATCCATTTCTCTTAAAACTCTCCAGCAATGTCTCTATAGAAGGATAAAGGACATAACCCACTAAGATCAGGACAATAGGAATAAGCAAGAATAGGGTTTTTCTTTTTTCAGCATTCAGCATAATGGGCGACTCACTCCTTCTTAGCCTTGGGTACGACACGCACTTGAGAAGGTGGTAATTGCACATATACTTGGGCATTTTCTTTCAAATACGTACTCGGCCCCTTGTTAAGGTCTGTGACTTTCAACGTGACATCACTCTCATGAATCGCGATGAAACTATGCACGGCTTCCCCTGTAAATTGAACCAAATGGACCTCGCCTGCAAAAACGTTTGGCCCGGACAACTCTTCCTCTGACACTTGGATGGCTTCTGGACGGATGGACATTTTCAACGGCCCCTCACTCATCTCCGGCTCAGGAGGAATGACAGCAATGCTTTTATTTAAACCTTCACTATAAAACTCTTCCTTATCTTCTTTCCATTCCACATCCAATAGATTGGTTTCCCCAATAAATTCTGCGACAAAATCATTGACCGGTTGATTGTAGATCTCCGTCGGTGTTCCGATTTGCTGGCAGTTTCCAACATTAAATACGGCAATCCGGTCGCTCATCGTAAGAGCTTCCACCTGATCATGGGTAACGTAGATCGTCGTAATTCCATATTCACGCTGCAACCTTAGGATTTCATTTCTCATCTCATCTCTTAGACGAGCATCCAGATTACTTAACGGCTCATCTAAAAGTAAGATGTCAGGCTCAATCACTAGGGCTCTTGCTAAAGCTACACGTTGTTGCTGCCCACCACTCAATTGACTCACTTGTCGATCGATGAATGGCTTCAATCTCACTTTCTCTAAAACATCTTCCACCCGCTTTTTGATTTCAGCTTTCTTCTTCTTCCTTACTTTCAAACCGAAAGCCACATTCTCATAAACCGTCATGTGTGGAAAAAGGGCATAGTTTTGAAAAACCATGCCCGTATTTCTATTTTCAGGAGAGACGGTTGTCATATCCTTCTCATTGAATTTAACTTTTCCTTCTGAAGGATAATAGAATCCGGCAATCATTCTTAGAGTCGTTGTTTTTCCACACCCGCTGGGCCCTAGAAAAGTAAAGAATTCTCCTTCTTCTATGACTAAATCTAAATCTTTCACAGCTGTAAAGTTTCCGAATCGCTTTGTTATGTTTGAAAGGGTGACAGACGACATTCCAACAACTCCTCTACCGTTGGTTTAGTTACCTGTTTCTTTTTCACTATTTTTTATATTATTGTCCCAATGCTCCATCCACTCTTCAGATTTTTCCTGGAATACGGCCCAATCAATGTCCATCGCATTAATTTCCGTTTCTTCGATCCACTGTGGAAGGTCTTCCACATCATCTCTTGTCGGTATGCGGTAATATTTATCTGCTAATAATTTTGCGGCTTCCTGAGTATTGACGAATTCATAAAAAGCTTTTGCCGCTTCAGGGTGAGGCGCGCCTTTAATCATAGCGATCCCTTCTGTCAGTACAGGGGTCCCGCTCTCAGGAATAACGTAGCTGAACGGATAATCTTTTTCTTCAGCGAGCATGACGGTATCAGGCATGTTCCAGACAGAAAGATTCCCGACACCTTTGGCGACTTGGTTATACATGATTTCCGGATTTGCGGCGTATTCTTTCGTATTTTCATCTAATTTTTGAAGCCACTCATAACCCGCTTCAGGGCTCTCCGTATCTTTGTAGTCGCGATAAATCATCGCTGAGTAAATGGTACGCATCGTGCCAGAAGCCAGCGGATAACGGATGATCAACTCATCTTCCCACTTCGGATCAATTAAATCATCCCAATCCTTAGGCGCTTCTTCTTCCGATATTTCTTTGTTGTTGTATAGGATAACCTCAGGCGTTTGTGACGTTCCTGTCCAATACCACTCTTCATCGTGATACATCTCATCCAGCGCGTCTGCATAACTTGGTTCATATGGCTGCAGAAGTTCTTCATTTTTCGCTTCATCGAACATTACCTGTGGAGCTCCCCACCAAATATCGGCTTGCGTATTATTTTCCTCCGAGCGGACACGGTCCAGTATCTCTTGCGAACCCATATCGAGAAATTCCATATCGACGTCATACTCTGCTTCAAATTGTTTCTCAAATTCGCTCAAAATGTCTTTCCCATGCGGAGAGTAAACAACTACTTTTTCTTCTAAATCTCCATTTTCACCACTGGATCCTTCACTTGAATCCCCATCCGTACTGCTGGACTCTTCGTTTCCAGCCATACAACCAGTAAGTATAAAACCAAAGACAAGTAAAAAAGCCCAAACCTTCACCCAATGAGTTTTCTTTTTCATTAGAAATGCCCCCTTCAGATTTGAATCACTGATTCATACTCTTTCAGAAATAAAGCGACTGCTCCGACAATACCGGCTTCTCTCCCAAATGTGGATGGGACTACTCTGCAGCTCTCTGGTGTAAACTCCTCTACAATCTTTGATAACGTTTGTTCGAATTCATCAAATGAACCGCTTACACCACCTCCTATAATGACTAACTCCGGGTTAAACAGTGAGATATAATTAGCGATTCCGAAGCCTAAATGTTCGACTGCTGTATCTACGATGTCCATCGCGTCTTGATCGCCTTGTCTCCTTAACTCGAACGCCTCTTTTGCTGTCACATGCTTATTTTTACGCTCAGAGAGGCGCTTTCCGATAGAAGCCCCGCTTGCTATGCTTTCCAGGAAGCCATATCCTTCAAAGGTTGGCTGGTACCCTTTCGCCTTTTGGGCATCCGTTACAAGGTATCCCATTTCACCTGCACTGTAACTACTTCCTCTATAGAGTTTTCCATTCAGAATCATTCCACTTCCAATACCTGTGCCCACCGCGATATAGATGATGTTCTCCAATGCTTTCCCTGCTCCTACCCAATGTTCGCCTAATACACTTGTGTTCACATCGTTTTCTACATATATAGGAAAAGGAAAGTATTGACTGGCCCGTTCTCTAACAGGGTAATTGACCCACTTCAAACTGGGGGCGTCTACAACAATTCCTTCCTTTACATTGGTCACTCCAGGTACGCCCATGCCCATCCCCATGATGTCATGGACGGATAGATTGAGTTCCTTCAACATATCGTGAACATCTTCATTCAAACGCTTCAGGAGATCTCCTTCCAAATAATCCTTTGTAGCAAACTCCCTGTATGCGTAAATATGGCCTTTTAAACAGGTAATGCCAGAAGCTATTTTTGTTCCTCCTATATCCACACCAATGACGTAGGAAGATTTAGGGTTGAATACAAGTTGTACAGGTTTTCTTCCACCAGTTACGGTAGATTTACCCGGGCCTGTTTCAAGCACCCACCCTTCCTGGATCAGGTTCTCCACCAACAAGGACACAGAGGGTTTACTCATATGTATTTTTTTTGAGATTTCAGAGCGCGATATCGGCTCGTGATCACGAATACATTTCAATACTAATTTTTTGTTCATGTTTTTGATGTATGCTGCATCACCCTTCTGCATGGCATGTGCTCCTTTATTACGATTGTGTTAGTTAGTTAGAACAACTTACTAACTATACTTCATTTATACTTGCGCCTTCCATAATTGTAAAATCATGTATTTAACTGAAAATAGTAAATAATTGGATTATGCTTCTATTACCTTTTATTCCCTTTAATTTCCTTTGTTTTTATAATATTTTGTATATTTTGTCAAATTAATCCTTTTGACTCATACAAAACAGGCCTAAAGGTAGTTCCAATATTTGTATAAAATGAATTATAATGACAACAAGTTAGTTAGCAAACTTAACTAACTAATCTATTTAAGGAGGAATTTTTTGAAGAATCTTGGCTATGTGTTGTTGATTATGTTGTTAATGATTTCAGGATTTACTTCCAGTCCCTCAATCAGCTCTGCTCAAGAATCAACCGCTTCGGAATTGGAACTATGGGAGTCAGTGGTGCCTTTGACGACTACCGCAAGTTTTATGAATACCGGTGCACACCCGGATGATGAAAGAAGCCAATTTCTCGCTTACTTATCACGAGGAGAAGGAATCGAGACCTCTTTCCTCTTGTCTACTCGAGGGCAAGGAGGCCAGAATGAAATAGGAAGTGAGCTTGGTGATGGTCTTGGTATTATCCGCACAAACGAATTACAAGCATCCTCCGATGTTCTAGGTATCGACATCTTCTTCCTGAACCAAGGTTTCGAGGATGATATCAAGGATTTCGGTTTCTCCAAATCTCCAGAGGAAACCCTTGAGAAATGGGGAGAAACAGCAACTTATGAGCGCTTAATTCAACACATCCGTGAGTTCAAACCCGATGTTCTCATGCCTTCCTTCCGCAACGTAGACTCTCAACATGGCCACCACCGTGCCATGACCATGCTTACCGAAAAAGCATTTGATGATGCTGCAGACCCCAAAGTTTTCCCAGAACAGCTCCAAGATGGTTTAACCACATGGCAGGCTAAAAAGCTTTACCTTCCAGCAGAAAGCGAAGAACAAACGACCATCTCCATCGAAATTGGAGCATACGATGAGCATTACGATATGACCTACCCTCAACTTGGTGAAAAGGCCCGATACTTACATGAATCTCAAGGAATGGGACGAGAAGTCGGGGATGGTCCTGTCACCGTTGATCTTCAACTCGTTAAATCTACTGTTGGAGATATTCCTGAAAAAGAGGATCATTTATATGAAGGAATCCCTTATGACTTCTCAGAGTATACAAGCGATCTCACAAAATCAGGTAACAAGTATAAACAAAGCCTGAAAAAACTCCAACATAACTTAGAGAAAGTCAAAGAAGCGTACCCGAATCATAATCAAGTACTTAGTCATGCCGAAAAAGCTTATCAACACTTACAGAGACTTCAATCACAAATGGCAAAAGAACACAAACTTCCTGAACAATTAAAGAATACTCTTCAACACAAACTTGAAGTTAAAGAAGAACAACTAACCCAAACCCTTTTTGTCGCGGGTCAACTTGATGTTGAAGTCGAAGTGGATGACCCTCAACTCACTTATAACGACACGACAAATGTAAGTGTGACCATCAAAAACAACGGCTCTAAGAATGTGCGCAATCTAGATGCGTCGCTCTCCATCCCCGAGGAGTGGGAAATGAAAGACAATGATAAGGAAGCAACTCTAAAACCTGGCCAGACGAAGACTTTTGAATATCAAGTAAAAGCATCCTCGAGAGACTATTATGATGCTTACGATTCTAGCAGTATAACAGCAGAGGTGAGCTTCCAAACGAGAAACAGTACGGCAACGAATGAGTACACTCCTGAAGAAAGAGTAGCCTTATTGCCTGAAGTCTCTTTAAAACCAAACCCGGAGAATCTCGTCATCAATACGAAAGACATTGAAGATACTCTCCCATTAAAAGTGACGGTAGAGAAATTTGCCGAAGGAGAATTAACGATGGACGTTTCTTTGAACCTACCAGAGAATTGGCAGTCAGAACCTGCCACCCAGTCGGTTAACTTTGAAGCTTCTGAGAAAGAAAAGGTGATTACATTCGACCTGATCCCACCAAAAGATGTGGACGAAGGAGCATTCAACATAACACCCGAAGCTCACGTGAATGATGTTCCTATCACTACGAATGTACAAACCATCCAGTACGACCATATTGGCACAAACTACTATCTTTCCAATGCAGATGTAGAAGGTGTAGCTTTCCCTCTTCAATACCCTGAAGGCCTTAAGGTAGGCTATGTAGAGAGTGGCTTTGATGAAGTCGCCGATCAGTTAATGAATGTGGGCATGGATATTACTAAACTGAGCGAACAAGATCTATCCAGCGCCGACCTTTCTCAATACGACACCATCGTGACAGGAATCCGTGCCTATCTTTCCAGAGAAGATCTTCTTCAACATAATGAACGCCTACTTGAATATGTAGAGAATGGCGGTCACCTTGTCGTTCAATATAATAAACCTTGGGATAATTGGAATCCGGAAACAACCGCTCCTTACAAATTGGTCATTGGTCAGCCATCTATTGAATGGAGAGTCACCCGCGAAGATGCGCCTGTAGAAGTGCTGAAACCAGAATCTCCATTGTTTAATTTCCCTAACACCATCCAACAGTCGGACTGGGATGGATGGGTTCAAGAACGGGGCCTCTATTTCCCAATGGACTGGAGCAGCGAATTTGAAACATTCGTGAGTGTAGCAGATCCGGGAGAGGAACCTTTCGAAGGTGGAATTCTTATGACAGATTACGGAGAAGGAACCTATATCTATTCAAACCTCGTTTGGTACCGACAAATCCAAAACCAGGTCCCTGGTGGATATCGGATCTTTACCAATTTAATCAGTTACCCTTATTACAACGAATAAATAGCATGATCACAAAAAATAACCCGTCTCCTTTTAAAATAGAAGGCGGGTTATTTTTAAATTGCTATTGAAAGTATTGAAAGTGCCTGCTCCCGATTCTATTAACTTTTAACGCACTGAACGTCAGGCACCATAGCCTTCACCATAATTACTCTTTGTGTAAACTTTCCCTTCCATTAAAAGGCGCGCGGTTCTGCCGACCTTAATGGACAACGGAAACTCATTATATATAGTTTCCATAACCCCCGCTGGGTGACCTATAGAAATGTTGTTGTTGTTCTTATCAATTATTTCAGAAAGGATCGTGCCTTCAATCTTACTGGCACCTGTGATACATACCGCACCTGTTATAGCCAGAGCTTTATGAGGCCGCTGCATGGACATCATTCTGACTAATACGTCAAAATCTTTTCCCTTATGAAACTTGCCGTCAGTATCCTTATAATCAAAAGGTTTAGAAACCACTGTTAATTTAGGCGTTGCCGGGGAAATCCTCGTAGCTTCAGACTTGGATGCGAAGCCGCACTTCTCAGCTGCTGCCGCCCGTATTTCTTCTAAAAGGTCGATCTGCTCCTTTGAGTACTCCTCTGGTGATTCATCTCCACGAAGACCTATATCCTGGGCACGGACGAATACCAGGGGATTTGCTATATCCACGATAGATGCGCGGATTTCCCCTAAAGAGCACGAGAGTAAATCGATTGGTCTACCTGTAGGAAGAACTTTTCCTGTAACAGCTCCTTCAGGATTTTCAAAGGATAAGAATATAGGAGAAGCACTCCCTGGCACACCAGGAATCGAATAGTCCCCTTCTGTTTTTACTTTTCCATTTTCCACTTCTACCTCAGCTGTAATTATTTTATTCGTATTTGTATTGTATATTCTTACCTTGGTGATAGGTTCTTCTATTGAAACAAGTCCCTTAGCTATTGCATAAGGACCGACTGCTGAAGAAATATTCCCACAATTCCCCTTATAATCCACCATTTGATCATATAAGCTTACTTGAGCAAAAGTATATTCAATATCATAGGAAGGGTTGCTACTTTTATTGATAATAGCCACCTTGCTTGTAAGAGAATTAGCTCCTCCCAACCCGTCTATTTGATTGGGATCTGGACTCCCCATGATATCTAGTAAAAACTGCTCTGTTTCCAGGTCATGTGCAGGCAAATCTCTCTTTTGCAAAAAGACCCCTTTACTGGTTCCTCCACGCATTAAAGTTATAGGTACTTTATTCATTTTAATGCCCTCCTTAAAGAAAAATGAATGTTGTCCAGATGGTACCCATAGCGTACAATGGAAATAATTATAAGAAAAATCAAAATTTTATATGAATGTATATAAATATATTTTATAAATAAGGAGAGTTTCATCTTATGGATCAAAAAGACTGGCAGATTTTAAATGCAATTGCAGAAGAAAAAAGCTTAACAAAAGCAGCTGAAAAATTATTTATCACTCAGCCTGCTCTTAGTTACCGATTGAAGCAGCTGGAAGAGTCCTTTCAGACCAAGCTTTTCTTTCGCACAAAAAAAGGAGTTGAGTTTACTTCTGAAGGCGAACTTCTTGTAGATTATTCAAAGGAACGGATTAAGGAATATCTTACATTAAAAGATGAAATTTTTAACATTGGTAATGAAGTGAGAGGCACGCTTCGGATCGGTGTTTCAAGTAACTTTGCACAATATAAGCTTCCCGCATTATTGAAGAAATTCTCTACCTCTTATCCCAATATTCAATTTAAGGTACAGACCGGATGGAGTACCGAAATCATGAACTTATTAAATCAATCTCAAATCCATTTGGGAATTCTCAGGGGGGATTATGATTGGGAAGGTGAAAAATCACTTTTAACGAAAGAGCAATTGTATATCATATCTAAAAACGAAATTTCACTAGATGAACTCCCTCAGCTTCCCTTCATTTATTACAAAACCGATAATTCACTAAAACAGCTGATCAGCAAATGGTGGAATGATCAATTTTCTCAATCTCCTTTAACTGCAATGGAAGTGGACAGACAGGAAACGAGTAAAGAGATGGTAAAGAATGATTTAGGATTTTCTGTTGTTCCCGAAATCTGCCTAACCCCTTCCGATGACCTGTATAAGGAAGGGTTAACCTATAAAAATGGAGAGCCTGTCTTGCGTGATACATGGCTAATGTACCGGACAGACTTTATCCAGCTTACTATTGTAAAAGCTTTTATCGATTTCCTAATCAAACAGCAGACTGTAAAAATATAAAAATATTTTATAGATGACAATAATATTTATCTATTTTACTTATAACAATGATTTTTATAACCTTATGACAACACAAAAAAGAAGGAGGACATCGCATTGAGGAAAATGTATGCGCTTACTTTGTTGCTGGTTCTTAACCTTTTTTTAGCAGGTTGCCAACCCTTATCCGTTGTCAGTTCTATTGGAACGAGTAGTAAAGAAGAGCAAGGTTATAATGAGGATCTTCTGACAATGGTCGTTCCTTATGGTTCAGGAGGCGGAACCGATGTATTTGCCAGGTTTATGGCAGCCCCCCTGTCAAACCACATAAAGAACCAGCCGAGTATTCAAGTTGAGAACGTCCCTGGCGGTGGAAGTATTACAGGAACAAATGAATATGTAAATTCTTATGATAAGGATGGGACAAATCTAGTAACAACAAGTGCTTCCACTCATATCCCCTATTTACTGAATCAATCATCTGTTCAGTATAGTTTTGATGAACTAACCCCCCTTGTTGGCGCACCTACAGGAGGTGTTGTTTATGGATCAACAGATTTAAATATTCAAGATGGTTTTGATCTCGGCCAAGTGAAAGAAAAGCTCTATTATGCAGGCATGTCTCCCACAGGATTGGATTTAACGACTCTACTCTCTTTTGAGGTATTGGAAATAGATGCCAAAGCAGTACTGGGTTACGAAGGAAGAGGTCCAGCAAGAGTAGCTTTTGAACAAGGAGAAAGTAATATTGACTTTCAAACAACGACATCCTATAAGCAGAACATAGAGCCTAAGGTGGAGAATGGGAAAGCGGTTCCCCTCTATAGTTTAGGGCAAATTGATGAAAACGGTGAAGTTGTGAGAGATCCGCAATTCCCTGACCTTCCAACTGTAAAAGAAATTTATAAAGAACTTCACGGGAGCGAACCTAAAGGACAAGCATGGGAAACCTACAAACATTTTCTAAACGCTACCTATACCCTACAAAAAGTGATATGGGTTCATAAGGATGCGCCTGAGAGTGCAAAAGAAGAATTGAAAAAAGCAGCCAACCAATTAATGAAAGATGAACAATTCCAGCAAAAGTCTTCTATTATTCTAGAAGATTATGAAATATACTCCCAGGCAGAGTTAGAAAAAAGGATAGAAAACTTAGAGAAAAATATGAATCAGGAAACAATCAATTGGATTTATGATTTCCTTTTAAGAGAACATGGAGTTGATGTCAGAAAACTATAGAAGCGGAGGGATATTATGATTGAAAGTGCAATAGAAGCCTTAAGTATTGTTTTAGATCGATCGAGAATTTTATTCATGTGCCTTGGTATTGGGCTTGGCATCGTCGTTGGCCTGCTCCCAGGTTTAGGCGGAACCGTAGGCATGTCTCTTTTACTTCCGTTTGTATTTGGGATGGACCCCTTTGTCGGCATGGCCCTGTTGATCGGCATGGTAGCCGTTGTCCATACTGGAGATACCTTTCCTTCTGTATTGCTTGGAATCCCTGGCTCTTCCGGATCACAGGCAACCATTATGGACGGATTCCCCTTAGCTAAGAAAGGCGAAGCATCCAGGGCGATGGGGGCTGCGTTATTTTGCTCTATGATCGGTGGAGTTATAGGCGGGGTTGCTCTTTATCTGGCGATTCCAATGGCTGCTCCGCTTATTACTAGTTTCAATTCACCGGTTTTATTTATGTTAACAATGCTTGGACTGAGCATGGCCGGCCTTTTAGCAGGAGATTCACCTGCTAAGGGAGCCTTGTCAGGTTTAATGGGTTTAATGATCGGCTCCATCGGAAGTGCTCCGGCTATTACGGAATACCGGTACACCTTTGATTTTCTATATCTTTCTAATGGTCTTTCCCTCCCTGTTGTCGCCTTAGCGATCTTTGCCTTTCCAATTCTCATTACAATGCTGACCCATAAGGGAAGCGTAGCGGAAGCGAATCACTTAAAAGGCGGGGTTTTAAAAGGCGTGGGTGATGCTCTTAAGAACAAGTTCTTAATCATGAGAAGCGCTGTCTTAGGAAGCCTGATCGGATTCATTCCCGGTTTGGGAGGAAGTGTCGTCGACTGGCTTGCCTATGGAGCAGGTAAAAAGACGATAAGAAATAATCAGTTTGGTGAGGGAGACATTCGTGGAGTAATCGCTCCTGAAAGTGCAAACAACGCGAAAGAAGGCGGATCACTCATCCCGACTCTGTTATTTGGCATTCCTGGCAGTGGAACAACTGCAATCCTGCTGGGCGGATTAATATTAATGGGGTTAGAAGCAGGACCAAGAATGTTGACAACCGATTTATCTCTCACTTTATCTATTGTTTGGACACTTGTGATTGCCAACATTATTGGAGCGATTTTATGTATGACTTTAGTTAAACCTATTGCCAAACTCAGCTTGATTCCAGGAGAGAAGCTGGTTCCCTTCCTAACCATCCTGTTATTAATTGGAGCTTACCAGAGTAATTTTGCCTGGGGTGACATTATAGCCTTTATCGCAATCGGTTTATTGGGTTATATCATGACGATCCTTGATTGGCCGCGTCCCCCATTACTTATCGGGTTTGTATTAGCCATATCAGCAGAAAGGTACTATTGGATCTCCATTGAAAGATACGGCTGGGAATGGCTCAGCAATCCTATCGTTATTTCGATCGGTGTATTAATCGTCATCCTTCTTACAGGAGGATCGATAATGAAAAAAATCAGCAACAACCTGCAGAGAGAAGGTGTATAAATGACTAAACAAACCCTAAATGTAATATTTACTTTTTGTATATTTATTGTTTTTGTCTGGGCCGCTGTTACTGCGCTTACTTTTTCCCGCTTAGCTCAATTCTTCCCTTTATATGTTTCTATCGCCGGGAGTCTTGTATCGGGTATTTATCTAGTAAAGGAAGTTGCAAAAATAATAAAACAAAAAAACCAAGGTTCGCATCCGAAAGTATTAATTGTTAAACCGATTGTATATATAGGATGGATTGTAGGTTACGTCATCACTATTTCTTTAGTGGGGTTGTTTGTTGCTTCTACTATTTACCTTATCGCCTTTTTACTTATAGAATCTAAGTTCACTTTCGTCAAAGCTCTCTACTCTACCGGCATTGCTTTAGTTATTATTACAGTTTTAAGCAATTTACTAAACATTGCATGGCCGCAGAGTGTATTGTTAGGGCTTTGAAGTGGAAGAGTGAAATGGATAAATAGGATCCACATACAAGAGAGAATTTTCTTAAAAACACCCGAAAACTTCCAATAGTTTAAAAAAACTATGGAAGGTGCCTGCAGAACTGTTGATTAGACATAATATCAGTACCTGACCCCCACCACGATAACACTTTAGCGTAGTGGGGGGCAGGCACTTTCAGTTAGGGAAACCTAAAGGATTTATACTTAAACACCACAAAAATAAATCAGTAGATAAGTTTTCACTATATATGTTTTACACATAGTGATTTTTGTTGTACAATACAAATATGAAAACAAATGATTCTTGGAAAGTGCAGTTACGTAAAGGTGTTTTTGAGATTTTAGTCCTTTCCTTCATTAGCAAGAAGCCGATGTATGGCTATGAAATTAATGCAGCCATTAACGAATTCCCAGAATTTGAAATTCCAAATGGCACCATTTATCCCATACTTCGAAGATTGCTTAAAAACGAATGGGCTACTGCTTATTGGATGAAGTCATCGAGTGGACCAGAGCGTAAGTATTACGAAATAACTGAAGAAGGAGGTAAGATCTTAAAGGATCGAATTGAGTTTTACAGAACACTGAACGATACGCTTTCGTCCCTAGAGTAAGGAAAAAGGAGCTGGAAAATGGATAAAAAACAATTCTTTTCTATTGGCAGTGTAAGGAGCTATCTTGATGATCTTAACAAAAATTTGCAAAGCTTACCATTAGAAGAGAGAAATAAATACTTAGCAGAAATAAAAGCAGATATACACGCTAGTGCTTTGGATATCGAGGAAAACAATAAGATTGAAAGTGAAGAAGTTCTAGCAAAAGAAACATTGCAATCGTTTATGTCACCGGAAAATTTGGCAGACGAAATACTCAATGAACATAAAAATGATTTTGCTGATAATCATAAAGCTAATAAATCTACTGCTCAACTTTTCACTGGGTTTAGTGTCGGGGGCCTAGGAGCTTTATCCGTTCCTATACTTATCGGCTTTATAAATATTTCTGCCACCCTTCCATTTCTTATCGCTATACTAATCGGTACAGTAACAATAATAGTAAATAAGAAAGTACTTTGGAATCAACAGATGGTTAGTTACTTTAAGAAGACAATAAGATATTCCACATTTGGGTATCTTGCTTTAGGGTTCGGATTCTTTGCAATTAGATTGATCATTTCAGGAGAGCTCGACAATTTCGTTATTTATTATACTTTATTCTATTTGGCTATTGGAGCCCTATACATTTTAGCCTTAAATAAAGTTTATCAAAGAAAAGCAGTACAGTTGCAATAATATTAATAGCGTTTCTTGTAATTAAACCAAAATAAAAGAAGCGCATCTAATTAGATGCGCTTCTTAATCTTATGTTTTAAATTGATCATTTTAAGTAAAGGAGCAACCCACAAGGAAAGCTGCATTACATGCCAGGGAAGCTGCAACACCAGCAGCCGGAATAAATACTGCAAGTCCACCTGTAGCTGCTGTACATGCCAGCAAACCAGAAGCGCCACAAGCAAAACTGATTCCGTTAAATGTGAAGTCAGCTGTTTGGAACTGACCAGATCCCTCAGTGTTGGAAGTTTCCTGTTTAACATCATAGGACGCTAAACTTTGAACTTGGAAATCTTCAGCTAACGTAGTGTCAACTTTATTAAACTCGTACCTGATTACCTCATCCTTTGCTAAGTCTACCCACACAGCTTTTTGTGCAAGCTTATTTTCATTTTTAATGTAGAATTCTGTAACGATTCCTACATGTTCATAAACCTTCTCGTCATCCTTTAGGTTTTTAAAACTAATGTAACTAGACGTTTCCTCTTCCTTAGTATACCCCTCTGCTTCCAACTGGTCGAAAATCATGGCGTAATCAGCATCTTTTTCGGAAACCAAATGATCCAATTCATTTACAACGCTTTCCCCAGGTTCCATATTTGTTGTAGTCCCATCTTCCTCAAGCTGGGCAATCAATTCATCAACATTGGCACCTTGGCATTCCTCACAATCACCAGATAATGTAGAAGCTGCGCTTACTGGGGTAGCTGTGTTTGCAAATGGCATGGCTAGAAGTGTGATAGCCATCATAGAAACTAAAATTTTCTTCACATGACTTCTCTCCCTTTTTTTGTAATTATGTTGCAACACAATAAGAACTTTATCACCCTTATTTTACAAAAACAACATAATTTACCAAAAGTGGTACATAAGTTACATACCTAGTGAGTGGAAATAGTAAATAAGATTCAAGTGTAGTTGTTTCTTATATAGTTAAATTTTATATACCGCTAGAGTATTGACACCTAGATAGCAGCCATTTTTTGATGCCTTAAGTTTTCCTATAAATGCCTGGTACACTACTGTTTTTCAAAAAACTCCCTAATCTTAGGGAGCTTTTTGAAAGAGAAGCGTATCACTTTATCCAAGCATCTACTTCTTTCCGGTAAAATGCCCGTTGAATGCAAGCAGTTCTTAGAAAAAACAGCTTCTTCCCCTCTCCTTCTTTTCAGCACCTTCTCCACCGTAGAAGAAGAAAAGAGCTCATTTCCCACCGTCCAGCCTCATCCTTCAAAAGAATTTCACCCTATTTCAAATAAAGATAGACCCGGAGGATATTCAATACACAATAAACAGGGTCATCCTCCACATCATCTTAAACAAACCTCATAGTCATTCATGATCGCATCCAGGTATTCTTTTTGTGGAATGACAGGAAACACTTCACGAATCCGTCTTACGAAGAGCACACATCCTTTTTTACATAAAGGATTGTCACAAGGGCAGCTGAATCTAATTGATGGTGCCTGCCCCTTCCACCTTCGATTACAATCCCACTTGACTGGCCGCGTACGCTGCATGTTCTTGGCTGAAGCCTTCGAAAACCAATTGATCGATCAAACCCTGTCTTGAAAAAGCCATAAAATCAAGATACTCCTCAGCCTTGATCACCGCTTGTTCCTGCCAATCCACCGAAATATGTTCTACACCATAGGTGGCATCTTCTGTACTGAACCCCTCAAACTCCAATTGATCGATCAAACCTGACTTCGAGAATGCCATGAAACTAAGATAGTGCTCAGCCATAGCTACCGCCTGCTTTTGAGAAACGGTTACGCTGTCTTCTTTAGCTTTACGCTCTTCCTCCTCCTTTGCTTTCTGTTCTGCTTCCTCTTTAGCCTTACGCTCCTCTTCTTCTTTCTTCTTTTGCTCCTCAGCTTCTTTGGCTTCCTGATCTTTTTGAGCTTTTTCCCTAGCTTCCCGTTCTTCTTGTTCCTTCTGGGCTTGTTCTTTAGCTTCTCGTTCTTCCAGCTCTTTCTGCGCTTGTTCCTTAGCCTCTTGTTCTTCCAGCTCTTTCTGCGCTTGTTCCTTAGCTTCTTGTTCATCCCGTTCTTTCTCTTCTTGTTCTTTAGCCTCTCGCTCTTTATCTTCCTCTTCCTGTTTCGCCTTCGCCTCAGCTTCTTTGTCTGTTATAGAAGCATTAACCTCTTCCGTGACCGGGACATCCTCGCTCATCGCTCCCGCAATAAGGACAAAGGCTAGTAATGCAAGAAGACAGCCCCCTGATTTCAAAAAGTTTCCCAGCCTGTTTCCCTTCCCTTTCACGAAGGCTAATATGAAAAAGACGACCATACCTGCTAAAGCTGTGACCATTAAAATCACTAAGAAAGTTAGAAGAGCTCCGTCCTCAGATCCTACAAACATAGCCAGGACGAAACAGGCGTACAGACACCCACCAGACTTCAGGAAGTTCCGGCGCCTGTGATCCTTCCCTTTTACAAAAGCAAAAACAGAAAAGACGATCGTTCCTGCTAACGCCAATGACATTAAAATCAGTAAGAATGCGTCCACAAATAACCTCCTCTGATTTTTATAACACCTCCTTCCAGTATATTTAGAAAAATGGGATACTTTCCTTTTTCCTTCGGGTTATGTAACCGTTCTAAAATTTAAACCGTGGTAACGCATCACCTTAAATTTTAAATGATATCCCATAACAAAAGAGCGCTTCGTGACTGAAGCGCTCTTTTATACGTATGAATTTCAGGAAGCACCCGAACCGTCCCTGCTTTTACAGCAATCCTGCATAAATAATTGTAGAAACAATCACAATGACCAATCCTATCAACGTTTCATAAGGCAGGGCTTTCAATCGTTCTTTCATTTCCATGAACAGACTATCCCGTGAAATGTGAAAGAGTGGACCGTGTGGCAAATGGTCAAAAGCAATAGCTCCCGCATTAATCATCGTGGCAGCCGCTAAAGCACTGACGCCATTTTCTAACAATATTTCTCCAAACACATTACTGGAAATCGCTGCCGAAGACGTGGCTGATGCTGTGGCGAGTGCCATAAACGAACCTGATAGAGGTGCGATGAAAGAAATGGGTAAATCAAAGGCATTTAAGCCGCTCATAATCATACTACTGAGTGAGGAATTCACGATAATGCCGGCTAAGGTACCCGTTGCGAGTATTAAAATGGATATTCCAGACATTTTTTGAAGTCCGCTCGTCATGAAAGACTTTAAATCCGTTGTTTTCCTCATGATTATGGCCCCGAAAATACCCCCTGCTGGCAATGCAATTAATGAGTCCACTTCAATATTTAATAATGGCTGTAAAGATAGGATGAAAATCGCAAACAAAGGTCCTGAAATGGCTGCTAAAAAAGAAGGTTGATTGATCTCATCTGTCTTTTCCATCTTAATTTTAGTAACCTTAGATCCCTTACTATTCAATTTTTTTGCTATAAAATAAGTACACCCTGCGCCAATGATAGCTGGCCCGATTCCAGCAAACATGACGCTCGTTAATGGGATGGAAAAGCTTTCAGCCGCTGCAATGGTATTAGGGTTCGGGGACATCACATTTCCTGCCCTGGCCCCGCATACGACAGCGATTAACACACTTAACCTGGAAACTCCGGTCCGCTTGGCGATCATCAATGCGATCGGTGCGACCGTAATGACTGCTGCTGCGATGAACACCCCTACTGCAGTTAATACTAACGCGGATACTGTAATCGCTAATAATGCCCTTGTCTCTCCCATTTTTGACACAATGGTGTTGGCAATGACGTTGGCCGCGCCAGATTCGATTAAAACGCCAACTAACACTCCAGCTGCCAGTATCCGTAGCACAGCCGGGGTCAATAATTGAGCCCCGCCGATCATGAATTCCAAGGTAGCCGCTAAACTGAGCCCGCCTACGAGGCCCCCGGCAATAGCACCTGCCATCATCGCATACGGAGGGTTAATACTCCTGAATATCAAAATAATAGTGATTGTCATTGCCACGAACACACCTAAAATACTAACCTCTGCGCCGATCATCCTCACCACTCTTTCCTGATCCATAGATGTATGTACCATAACATATATTTTTTACGTTCACCTTCCATAGATTTCTTTCTAAGTTTATTACGAAAAGTAAAGAATTTAAAAATTATAATATTAACCACAGGTGCTATACCACTACCAACCCTGTCCTATCCTTTTTTAAAATCTCCTAATTCAGATCCCAAAGACATGCTAGATATACTAAGGTTCCAATAACGGCCCATAGAAAGTTTTTGGTTAGCGCTTCAAAGAATAATGCCATTATTATCACTTGACTACAAAAGTCGTTCATACACCCCGCTTTTTTTGATTGCAGCAGCATAAAAAAGAAAGTGTCTGCCCCACCCCGTTAACACTTTAGCGAAGCAGGGTCAGAAATTTTTCATATTTATACATGCCGTATATCATTCTTTTTTTGAGATGACACAAAAAAGCAGGGCAGTAATAATTAAATCCTGCCCCACCCTTAACACCATCTTCTATTTTATTTATAATATCTATACGGTAAATTTCCTTACTTGTTCATTTAACTCATCCGCTAATTCGGACAACTGACGTGCGCTATTCGAAACCTCTTCCATAGAACTGATGCTCTGCTGAGTGGAAGCGGCCACTTGCTGGACACCCGCTGCCGACTCTTCTGAAACAGAAGCAATTTCTTCAATGGAAGTATCCATTCTTTGGCTGTTGCCAGCAATATTGGTTAAATGTGATGAAATCCCCTGTATTCTCTCTGCCATATCACTGACGGAGGTATGAATATGGCTAAAGGTCCGTCCTGTTTGCTCGATTTGTTTGGATCCCTCTTCCACTTCCTTATACCCCGCGTCTAATGCTTCAGCGACACCGCTTGATTCGGTTTTGATGTTCTCCACAATCGACGTTATATCAACGATGGAGTTGGATACTTGTTCTGCCAGTTTCCGTACTTCATCGGCGACGACCGCAAAGCCTTTGCCGTGTTCTCCAGCTCTAGCTGCTTCGATCGCTGCATTCAATGATAACAAGTTCGTTTGATCGGCGATGTTTTCGATCACTTGGACGAGCTTAGTCACTTCTTGTGATTGTTGATCCAAGCCACGAACTTTATCAACCGATTCTTTAACAATCGTGTTGATGGTGTCCATTTGGTTCACGGATTCCTGCATCATCCGCTGCCCTTCATCAGACATGGTGAGGATTTCTTTAGAGGTAGAGGAAATATTTTTACCATTCTCATTAGCCTCTTCAATTTTTTGAACAAAGTCTTTCATGATTTCGGATAAATCCGTAGAACTATCAGCTTGAGATTCAGCTCCTGAAGAAATTTCCTGCATCGTTGAAGCTACCTGCTGGCTGCCTTCTGTCACTTCGCTTGCAGCCTGCGTCAATTCCTCACTTTGAGCCGTTACCTGGTTGGATGAGCCAAGCACCCCTGCTACTAAGGAGCGCAAATTGTCAGTCATTCTATTTATCGATTCAGCGAGCTGACCAATCTCGTCTTGGCGGTTGACCTCGATATCTTCCGTTAAATCTCCATCACTCACCCGCTTGATGGACTTCAGTAGAGATGTAATCGATTTGTTTAACCTGTTACCGAAAATATAAGCGAACAAAGCTCCCAGGAGTAAAGCAACAACTAAAAAAGCAGCTAAAAACAGATTGATACTATTCTGAAGCTCATTGACGAACTGTGTACTCATATCAAGGCCAACAATCGTATCGGTACCTTCCAGAGGAAGAAAAATTGATTTGTGCACGCCCCATTCATCTTCATATATGGATGTGATGACTACTTCGTCGTTGCTGTAGGCCTGATTTTGTTCATCGGTAAAAGGAGACTCAACCATGACGTCTTCACTTCCGCTCAAACCTACGATGAAATCATTATCATTCTGTTTGGTCAATAGATAGGCATATTCAAGACGTTCTTTCCCTTCCATAAATGCGTCTAACGAATTGATCAGAGCTGAATGGTCAGCTTCAGGATTGTTGATCACGGCATTGACATCCTCGCCATCAATTGAACGAACCAATTCCTCCCCGTTCGTTTGAAGGATTTGTTCGAACTGCGGAAGTACATAATCACTAATAATATGTGCCGCAAGCAACTTCACGAACACAAAAACCAATACACCTAAGATAATAATCGGAGTGATGAAGTTCAAAAATAATTGTGACTTCAGTGACTTCTTCGGATTAAATGATTTTAATTTCTTCATTTGATGACCTCCGCCGTTTTTAAATGAATGTAGGAAGATAAATCGAGCTGTAATAATCGGTCGATTTCTTCGATATCATCTGCTTTGAAAAAGATGACGGCAAACGTACGATCTGTCGTTGATTCTATAATTCTGTATTCAAGCACCTCACTAAATTCCTTTTCCAGCAACTCGTGATTGATACCATCCACAAGGTTCATACTTATATGATTCGGTATTTCAGCACAGAAAAATCCATACAGAGATTGATCCTCACGACTAATAATCGGATTCCAATCGGGCTTGCTATCCAAATAATAACTCTCTGAAGCATTAATCCCATAAGCATGGTAGCTGACATCCGTCGTACCGATGCCAGCAAAACGAAGCGGGTTCATTTCGATTGGAACCATCCCTTTAACGGAATGCCGCATCTCTATATGAAACGGGTAGTTTTTCAAAGATAATTTTGTATTTAATTGGCGGAGATAGTCGAGGGCTTGGTCTTTCACCTCTTCAATAATCTCACTTGACGTATAATAAATACGGTCGGACGTATCCTTATCATCCATGAAACGTCTTTTCAGAATGTTTAAAATGACAGGTTCGCCTTCTTGATCGTAATAGCAATCCAAGGCGTATTCCTGCCCGTTGATCCATTCCTCTATAATGATTTGACCACTGTCTATGACACTTTCAGAATATAAATTTTTCGCTAGTAAAATATCACAATAAAGGTCCTGGACGGCTTGTTCCCAATCCTTTTCCTCTTGGACGATGTAGACTCCTATACTTCCATATCCTTTGTTCGGTTTAATAACGACCGGAAATGGAAGGGACTCCTTATTCATTTTCATTAAATCTTCTATATTTAACAATCTATAGTACAAATCCTTATTAATAGAAGCAGAGATCCTTCTGAATTCGGCTTTGTTTTTTACTAACTTCGAAGCTTTTACATTCGGATGATGATGATTATTGAACTCTAACAGTTCTAAACAGTCTTCTGAAGTCGTCAGAACTTTTGAACCCGCTTCAAGATCCAGGGGCCTTTTGTCATTCAAGTAATATATAGGGATTTGATTAAAAAGGGCTGTTTGAACTAGGACTGGTGATATGATTTTTCCATCGGTTATAAGCATAAAGTTATACCTCCTAAAAGTTATATTACGAAAATTCCTTTTGCACTCCCTATATATCGACCATGAATCTACCTTTTTTAGGGGATAGTACCAAGAACATCTATTTGAGTAAAAAAGACCTAAATACCTACAAAATAATACCATATCCTTATGTCTTATTTTTAAAATTGGAAACGGGTCTGAATCTATTTAAAGCGGAGGGGTAATAATGAGGGTATTCCAGGATTTAAAAATGACCATCTTAACAATGATGATGCTACAAAGGTAAAAATAAATGAGAAATGGCTGGAGAAGCAGGTACGCAAGAATCCCGCATGAGAGGAACAAAGGAATACACCACTCGGACTATTGAAAAGCTTCAAGGGCGTTGCTGTGGTGTTCAGTGAGGATGTGGAAGATTTCGATGTCATTGTTGAGACATAAAAAAAGAGCCCATCCTGAAAAAAGATAGGCCCATTCGTTATCGATAGTAGAAGTGAAAAAAATGAGGTTAACTATAGAAGGATTATTACATAATATGCATGATCACTTATTTTGACAAAACAGGCTCGCAAGGAGTTATATGGCGGGTAATCATCTGTTCGTGTACACTAGCCAGCAAATAAAACTATGTCTTACCAACCAAAGCAAGATAAGGATTCTGTTTCCTCAATAGTGGTCAAAAACCCTTTTTATCCTTCATAGTCAAATGTAATTGATAAAGATATGTACCTATACATAATATGAACCGGCTTACTGTGAAATAAAGCTTTGGGACTAATAAGAGCACCTTCCCCTTTGTTATTCATCCAATACAGCTCAGTCTCATTGCCTATCCGTCCAGCTATCGTTTACACCTTTCGATCTTCTTTATCCGGTGAAAGGATAATCAGCCCATATTGTTCTTTCAAAGTGTACGGTCCTTTATGTACAAGCCAATTTCCTCCACCCGTTCGTCCTATCCATAAGTAGGAAATGCACTCTCTGGTTAACCTGCATACCTCTCTGAAAGGAATCCTTTTATCAAGTTCCAGTATTAATGATCCATCTATCCTTTGAGAATACTGTCCTGATATATCTACTCTTGTTCCATTGAATTGCAGTGCGCTAAACTTCATACCATCACCCCCATTGAATAAATTAGACATAGAGGAACATTATACCAATCCAACCAGTCATGAACAATTACTCTTTTGTAAAAGATCATTGGGTCAGGTTAGGTAATGAGCTCCACTTCATTTTTCTTCATTTACATTTATGCCTTCTTGGTGATCTCGAGCCCCGTTTCAGGAGTTAATAAAACTGATCGACTCCCGCTTGAAGTTGAGTTGTTGCCATTCTGGCAGCACGCCTATCCTGAACACCCTTTATTTTCTAACTGAACCAAAAGACCATAGGGTATTAAATAGGAGTTCCATTTTGATTTGTCGTTTCCCCTACGGTTATACAAAAAAAGCAAGCCACTATTACGGCTTACTTTTTTTATTTTGCGATAGCTACATCATAAAAATGGATAGGACAAGCAGGATATAGGTTGCATAAAAACTCATTTTGATAATGGAAAAGGGGAGTTTTCAAATTTAGAAACGATCGAGACAACCATAAAGTAAGTATTAGAAATGAAAAGCGTAGCTATTAAATACAAGACCCAGCGATTTTGCTCAACTACTACAAAGATGTCACCAGTAAACCCAAATAATAGAATCGCAATGATTAAAACGGCAAGGGAAAGTCCTAATACTTTTCCACCGTTTTCCAAAACTTGTGTTGAAGATATTATTGCCGCTTTTCTTCAACTGACAATAAATCCCAAAATAATTCAAGCTGAGTGATAACAAAATGGCTAGAGCAAAATAAACTTGAATCATTATAGAAAATCCATAGGATAAAAACACATCAAATAGTATGTCCCCCACTTTTTCGAACAAAAAATAGGGGTCAATAACACCGCTAAGTTCAACAATTGAAATTCCCTATTATTAGTCACCATGATAAATTACCGGCTATTCTTTTCTATAAAATTTTCTATCGTTGCTTTTTCAATTGGAATATACTTGCTTTCGTTTTCCTTTATGGCTATGTCTTCTTTGAACACAGTGGAATTTCCATGTTCATCAAAATAAACCACTCGATCACTGTTGCATAAGGCACAGGATTTATTGTAATCCCTTTAATACTATTTATTGTGAAAAGCTGTTGGTTTTCAAGGGGTTTCAAATTGGGAAATAACAATCGAATATCCCACCTTCCCCTTCCTGTTTTTCTCTTACTTTCCCAAGCCAAAAAAAGAACCCTATACAAAATGAACCGTTCTATATATTACTATGGATATTTTTTGCACTTCTCTTTTTTTCATCAACATACCATTGATCTCCCAGCGTTCCCTTTTCAACCTAGGCTGGCTGGACGAATCATTGCGCCATATAAAATGTTGTTGTTTGTCTAGATATCGGTTGAATTCTTTGAAGTATCTGCTGGTAACATCATTGGAGCTAAACGCCCGAAAGCCATCCCCCCTTACTGGTAACTCCACGTTCACAAGTTTTTCCTATTATCAAATCCCCTGTTCTGTTATGATATGGATGGGGTGAAAATGTACATAGGTATAAAGATAGGGTTAGGGAGACCATTCGACGTAAGGAAGATCATATGCCTACAGCAATACTGGTAGATAATTCTCGAGATAAACCTAGATTAAAACAAATATTAATAAGGCATTCTTATAAAGTTTTGGCGGAAACGGAAGAATGTAAGGAAGTCCTTGCTCTGTATGATCGCTATCATCCAGATCTCGTTCTCATTGATGTTTCAATGTCCGATGGGAAAGGTTTAGAATGCTTAGAGGATTTACACAAAATGTATCCACAAGCACAGTTCATCGTTTGTTCGGAGCTCAGTGATATCCGACTCCTTGACCGGTGTGCTTCACTAGGAGTTATGGACTTCATTCAAAAACCACTCCTTCATAGACTCTCATCAGCATTAGAGAAATTAGATAATGACAACTAAATCACCCCGACTTGCCAGTGCATGATTTGCACTGGCCTTTTTTATGTATATATACGAGACCAATGTTCACAATATTGAATGTGACTCTCACATACATCCTTTACAGCTATTGCGATGAGTCACCTCTTAAATACGGCCGGAGCATTGCTCTGGCTTTTTTATATCCATCAATGTTCGATTTATTTTTCACTATACTAAGATAACTTTATTTGATAGAGTAACGTGAGGGTGAACAATAAAGGGTAGAAGAGAAAAAAAAGACGTAAGGGCGAAGGTATGATTAACGCACTAATTATTGATGATTCTTCATTTATGAGAACTTGGTTAAAAAAAGTATTAGAAATAGAATCCATTTATGTGGTCGCCGAGGCTGCGGATGGGATCGAAGGGATTATGGAGTATAAGAACCATAAACCCGACTTGGTTCTATTAGACTTTGTCTTGCCTAGGATGAATGGACTGCAAACTCTCATGCAACTAAAAAGGATTAACCCCGATGTAATGGTTATTGTCTGTTCTTCGTTAGGTGATGCATACACGATTGAGAAATTTGCGAAACACGGAGCCTATGACTTCATACAAAAACCTTATTTTGAACGTTTAGGAACAGTCATCACAAGGTTCAAATCAGATTTTATAAAGTAACCCATTTCACCCCACTGGTCAGAGAATTATTCTTTGACCTTTTTTCAATATTAACTTTGCTTTACCCTTAAGCTTTTAGCAGCTTAGACAGAGGAATTTAGTCCCTGTCACTTTTTACCTGTTTCAAACAGCCACTACAATAATCTTCAACGATAACATAAGATTGTAAAGACATGTGTTAACCTTTATTAGGTAGATTAAACACGGAGGATTACATATGGATGATATTTCATGGTTAGAAGAAAGAATAGAAGCTGTTCGACAGGAAATGTATGATGCCTATCTAAATGGAGCAGACGATGATGAAGTTTTGAAGATCTCTCAAAAGTTGGATAAACTTCTCAATCAACTACAATCATTCCTATGAGTTGTACCACTAACGTTCCTTGGTTTTATAAATGACTTGTAGAAAAAAACTGCTAATACAATGAGAGTAAAAAACAGAATGATTAGACCTAGAAAGCTGTCATTTAATAGGAATGAGTTTAATATCATAAGCCAGGCCAACCGCTCCGCTGGAATCATTGATTTCCCACACTGCGTAACTTTCATTTTGTTTCGATGCAAAAGAAAAAGTGCCGGACCCGTGCTTCGCTAAATATTAACGTTATAAGGGGTCGGCACTTTCTCCTAATCTATCTTCTCCGATCTGGAATATTCTTTTATTCTCAAAATGTATTTTTCGTATCAGTGCGTTACCTCCACTTAGGGGATCCATGCATCATAGCCATGGTTGTTATCCAAAGTACCGGTGATAAAGCGTCTTCGCTTCTGTCTCATCCTGCGTTCCATGTATCAAAGCACGACCGTCCTTAAAGAGAACCATCCTTCTATTTTCCGTTGTAAAAGAAACGAGGTATGGATTTTGTTCAACCTTCACCTTCTGTTTAGCAAGAGTTCGGGCTACCTCCTCTAAACTCCATTCTCTGCTCGCCGGAGGGCGGATTTGGACCGAATCACGCCCGCATAATACAGCCGTTTTCATCTGATGGCTGTATTTTAAAAATGGATAGGAGGGGTTCTCTCCACAAGAAGGGCAGCTTTCGTTTTTCATCCTGGATACGTTGATGGATGTATGCTGATTCTGCCACAGGTCAAAGGAAACAAGCTTCCTGCTGACGGCCCCCCAGTCCTCCACTAAAATTTTCATCGCCTCTACGGTTTGGTGAGCCACGACCATCTGCACCGCAGGACTGATAATACCAGCAGTATCACAGGTCATACCGCCACGAGGCACTTGATCCAACAGGCAGTCCAAACAAGGGGTCTCTCCCGGAAGAATGGTATAGCAGATGCCATAACTGCTCACGCATGCGCCGTAAATCCAGGGAATCTGATATTTTTGAGAAAGGTCGTTCATCATCATTCTGGCGTCAAAGTTATCGGTGGCATCGATCATGAGATCGACGCCATCCAACAACCGTTCCATTTCAGATGGCGTCGCATCCATGACGTAGGCATCGACTTTTCCGTCACTGTTCACCTCCAACAAACGTTGTTTCGCCGCAACTGCTTTTGGGAGACGGTCTTCGGCATCCCGCTCTGAGTACAATTGCTGTCTTTGGAGATTGCTCCACTCCACATAGTCACGGTCGACCACCGTTAACCGTCCGATTCCTGCGCGAACGAGGGCTTCTGCATTCCCAGTCCCAAGTGCGCCTGCTCCAAGAAGCAGCACATGTTTCTCTCTGATTTTTTTCTGGCCGGCTTCTCCAATGGGAGAGAAAAGCGTCTGTCTGGAATAGCGTTCATTCATGTCCGGCTCATTCCCTCCATCGGGCTGCTTGCTGTGGCATAGCGTTTTTTCGGAATCCTTCCAGCTTCATAACCGAGACGTCCGGCTTCGATCGCTAGTTTCATCGCTTCGGCCATCTTCACTGGATCTTCCGCTGCTGAAACAGCTGTATTTAATAACACACCGTCCGCACCAAGCTCCATCGCCTGCGCCGCATCCGCCGGCGATCCGATTCCGGCATCCACAATGACAGGCACCGTGGATTGTTCAATAATGAAACGAAGATTCTCACGGTTTATGATCCCTTGTCCAGAACCTATTGGTGAAGCCCCAGGCATAACCGCATGGGCACCCAATTCTTCCAGCCGGCGGGCAAGGACGACATCATCGGAGGTGTACGGAAGAACTGTGAAACCTTCTTTGATCAGTTCTTCCGTTGCTTTGAGCGTTTCTATAGGATCCGGCAGTAACGTCTTGTCACAGCCGATCACTTCTACTTTAATCATATCGCAAAGCCCTGAAGCTTTGGCTAATTTCGCATGTCGGACCGCTTCTTCTGCCGTTTTCGCACCCGCCGTGTTCGGGAGGAGCGTATATTTCTCTACATCAAGCTGTTCAAGGAAATTCGGCTGGCTCGGTTCGAAAATATTCATCCGCCTTACGGTAAAGGTAAGGATGTCGGTCCCTGATGCCTCCACTGCTTTCTTCTGTACATCAAAATCCGGATACTTTCCTGTACCTAACAATAAACGAGACTGAAATTCCTGGTTACCGATTTTCAACATCTTCATCCGCCTCCTACGAATTGTACTATCTCTATGATATCTCCATCCTGCACCTTGTTTTCTGATCGTGAATCCTTATCCAAGATGGTTTCATTCTGTTCAACGATGACCACCCGCTGATCCAATTGAAAATGACCCAGAAGCTCACCGATCGTATCGACTGTTTCCGGAACAGTCAGCCATTCACCATTGATTCGTAGTTTCATAGATTCACTCCTCTATGTGATAAATTCCCAGTGGTTATCCATTCCTGAGGAACATGCTTGCCTTCAATTAAATCTGCGATCACTTTTCCTGTTATCGGTGACAATAAAATACCATTGCGATAGTGACCGGTAGCAATAAAAAGTCCGGCATACTCCTGGTGCGGGCCTAGATACGGAATAGCAGCTTCCGTTTGTGGGCGAAGCCCTGTCCAAGCCGTTTCCCACTCCGCAAAAACAAGTTCAGGAACTAACTGAGTCGCTGCTTTGATTAATGGAAATAATCCGCCTAAAGTTACCGTTTCATCAAAAGTGCCAGGTCTTTCTGTCGCGCCGATCACCAGACGTCCTCCCGATTTTGGAACGATGTAACACCCTTTAGAAAAGAACGTCCCTTGAATGAGCCTGCGCTTCGTTTTCACAGAAAAACATTCACCTTTAACCGGATACATAGCCATCCCGGAATTCTGTTTACCAAGCAAATCTTCACTCCAGGCCCCACAGGCGACTACGACATGGTCGGCGCTTATGTCTTCTCGATTTTTTCTTACTCCCGTGACCTGATTTCCTTCTTTAATCAAACCTTGTACATCGGTGTACTCGAGAAGTTCTGCCCCAAGCTTTACCGCTGACATGGCAAAAGCCTTCGACAAATCGGGAGCGGACACTTGGCCATCGTTGGGGAGAAATAACGCGCCACTCAACTGAGAAGACACCGCCGGCTCTTCCCTTTGCAATTCAGCAGGCTCCAACCATCTCGCTTCCTGCCCGGGGTTTCGTTGAACTTCCCCATAGGCGATCAACTCTTCCCTTTCTCCTTCATTGGCAGCCACTTTATAAATGCCTTTTTGCTGCAGCCCAATATCAATGCCGCTATACGCTTTCAACTCTTCAGCCAGCGCCGGAAACATCGCTCGACTGGCTGTAGCGAAAGAATACAACGAATCGTTCCCGTCTTTTAGTTCCGATTGCGCGCCAAGCATGCCAGCGGCAGCTGAAGAAGCTTTGCCGGCGATTGTCTCTCGCTCAAGGAGAAGAACCTGTCGTCCACGCTTGGCCAAATGATACGCGATGGAACTGCCGATCACACCAGCACCGACAACTATCGTTTCATAATGCTTATTCATAACATCCTCCCTCCATCGATTTCCGTCCGGTAAGCCTGCGCTGCTTTCACAGGATCCTCTGCCTGTAGAATGCCGGACATGACTGCAATCCCCTGAGCTCCCGTACGAATGACATCCCCTGCCCGCTCTGGCGTTATTCCACCGATAGCAACGACCGGGCACCCGACATGTTCGATAATTTCACAGAGCGAATCCAATCCTTCCCCCGCTTTTCCAGGCTTGGAGGCGGTTGGATAGATATTTCCGTATAGGAGAAAATCCGCTCCTTCCTCTTTCGCATCTATGGCCTCTTTTAAAGAATGCACCGATTTCCCTACATTCAGGCCGGGAAAGGTTTGCTTCACTTGTGAGACCGGGAGGCTGTGATGAGTCAACTGCACCCCGAAGCATCCTGACACAGCGGCTACATCTGCCCGGTCATTGATGATAATACGCTCCATTGGAAAACCGGCGTCCGTCAGCTGTTGAATGCCAGCAAAAATTTCAGCAGCGGAGCGTTGCTTTTCTCGAATGTGGAGAAAATCGATTTCCTGCTGGACCGCACTCACTGTCTCGGTTAGTTCAGCAAACGTCTGCTTTCCTGTCGAAATCAAGTGAATGGATGGCCTCACGATTCATTCTCCTTTTCCTGCCAAGAGAGAAGTTCGCATATCAAACGGCCATTCTTCCATGATATAAGCCATTTCCCAAAACTTGTACTCATACTGACTGCTGATCACAAACAACTCTTTCATCCGCTCACGACCAGCTTCCGGTTTCAATTCCGCCAAATCATCCAGCCGCTGGATCTGCTCCTCTACAAGTGTCCGGAACCAATCCCCGCCATAGGTGCCGATCCACTCCTGATATATCGGTTCTTCCGGCTGATGATCTTTCAAGTGCTCCCCAACTTCATAATAAAGCCAATAGCACGGAAGAATCGTAGCGATAATCTCTCCCAAATCCCCGTGATAGGCTCCTCTGTACATATGGGAGGCGTACGCATACGCCGTCGGAGAAGGAGTGAACTGGTTGCGCTCCTCCTCTGTAATTCCGAGTATTTTTGAAAAGTTCTCATGAAGTTCCATCTCTGCTTCATACGTCCCTTGAGCATGAGAAGCCATACTGGCCATCGTTTTCATGTCCTCTGACTTTGCTGCCCCCATCGCCTGGACTCTGGAAAAATGGGATAAATAATAAGAATCCTGAAGAACGTAGTAGCGGAACTGGTCGAGCGATAACGTCCCTTCTCCAATCCCTTTGACAAAAGGATGATGGAAACTTGCTTCCCAAATGGGATCCACCGCTTCTCGAATCTGCTGTGAAAATTTCATGATCAATCTCTCCTTTTCCCGACGATCCACGAGCAAGGAAAAAAGGAATAAGACGCAAGCACTCTCTGCATCTATTTCCAGACACTAAAAAAACCACTATCTTCATATGCGTAAAGATAGTGGTTTCAGGTGTAAATATCTATATGTAGCTTAAGATACACGTAACCGCCACTTCCCTACGCTGGTATCAACCAGATCAGGTTCTAAGAGTCTTAAAGCTACACTTTAATCTCAGCCTTATGAGAAGGCACCCCTAGTGGATCGTCTATGTTTTTTTGCTTTCACTGATATCGTAACATGTTCTAAATCATTGTCAAAACATTCCTGAAAAAGCTAATGAAATAAAATATCATTGACTTCCAAATTCATGGCCCCTAGAATTCATTTAGTATTTTTTATAAATGAATTGGAGTGTTCTCATGAGTCGCTTGAAAAATTTAGCAATACTGTTTGCCGCCTCCATCATATTAGGAGCAGCCTTCAACCTGTTTTTGATACCCAATGAAGTCTTAACTGGTGGGGTAACCGGTCTGGCTATGGTGTTCGGTATACTTACTCCTATAAGTGCGGGGATTTGGTTAGTGGTTCTGAATGCCCCGATCTTTATTCTAGGATGGATGAAGCTGGGAAAAGAGTTTATTGCGAATAGCATATTTTCTGTCGTTGTCACCTCCATCACGATGCAATATCTCCCCGTCACTCAAGTAACAGAAGATGCCTTGTTAGCCTGTGTATTCGGAGGAGCGATTGCTGGCGGATCCATTGGTCTGATCATCAGGTTTTACGGATCCGGTGGTGGAGCTGATATTATCGGGCTTCTCCTCACTTTGAAGCGTGATATCCCGCTAGGAGTATTGATTTTTGCTATCAATAGTGTGGTTGTTTTTATCTCCGGGTTTGTTTTTTCATGGGAATTAGCTTTGTACACCATGATATCCATTTATATTACCGGAATAGTGATCGACCGTGTTCACACCCGCCATGTGAAGCTTAGCTTAATGGTTGTCTCCGATCGTGGGGAAGAAGTGAAAAGTGAGCTGCTGGATAATTTAATACGCGGTATCACTGTCATGTACGGTCAAAGTGGGTATTCAAACACAGAACGTAAAGTGCTTTATACGGTTATTACACGTTATGAACTTGCGTTAGTGAAATCACTGATTACAAGCATAGACCCCAAAGCCTTTGTTAGTGTCAGTGAAACGGTAGAAGTCATAGGGAATTTCAGAAGATAAATTTAGACATTAAAAATGCCTGATCCCCAGCACTTTTTGAGTGGAGGGATTCAGGCATTGATATCTTATTTAAACTAAACGTATCACTATTTCCTTATCTTTCTTCCATCATTATCTTTGTACGATAACATAGCGTTAGAAGAGTTCCTGAAGCGCGGGGACGGATTTAGCGCTTCCTCAAGTACGATTCCATTCAGTAATAAGAGCGTTTGATTATGATAACATAATATCTCCCATGGATCATAAAGCAAGAATAGATTTTTGGACCTTTTCTAAGTGCATAGTGAACTTTGCTTCTGTTTTTAGAGAGGCGCTCATCATACATTTCAAATGGCGAACAATGATGTACCACTTATATGCTAAGGAATCGCACCTCTCTTCCCTTCTTTATGCGACAATCCTCTTCAACCACCTGCATTCACATAACCAATATTTTTATTACTTTCATCCATTTCGTCAAGAGTAATTCCAAAGCCGTATAATCTCCTAATCATTGGGCAACATACCATCGGATCTTATATGTAAGGTGGTTGATTATAATATTTAAATACTACATAATGCAATGGAAAAAAATACAACAATTCAAGGACTGGTCATTATCAGAGAAGGGGAAATTCATTGGAATTTCAAACTTGCTTTATTACTGTGTTGTTTGTCTATTTCCTACGGATGGAATCATATATCTTTCCTTCCTTCTTTTCTTCCTTTATTCGGTTATTTACTTAGCTTTTTTGGTCATCAAAATAATTTTGAAGAAATACAACAACTTATCCAATAACAGCAATCAATTGAATGATCTAATGGAAGAAATCGATTCAATGAGTGGTATTCAGTTTGAAACCGTCCTTTCTCACTTATTTAGAAGTGAAGGATATGATGTAAAACGAACTCCTAAGTCTCGTGATTATGGAGCAGACCTTGTCTTAAGAAAAGGATCAGATGTCATTGTAGTCCAAGCAAAAAGGTCCTCTAACCATATAGGTATATCAGCCGTAAATGAAATAGTTGGTGCTTCAGGGTATTATAAAGCCAATAAGAAGTGGGTCATAACTAATCAATTCTATACGAATGCAGCAATTGTACAAGCACATAAAAACAAAGTGAAGTTGCTGGACCGTGATGATCTTATTCTTATGTTAAGACATTACAATAAAAACTCCATTAAAAGAAAACCTATACGTAAAGATATCTCAAAAGAAAAAAACAATCTATGGCGGTAGATTGGTTTTTTTATTTATAAACATTGTCCGGTAATCTTTTAGTTTCGAATGGGGCGTTCACGAGTATAAGACAATCGGACGTTTGTTACTATGCTCCTCCAAAAAGAATCTCCTACGCGACTTTCTAATACTCATTCAAAAGTTGTTATTTAGAATATTGATTTCATTAACTGCCTTTTCAGCTGCCAGGAGGGCACCATCAAGATGGCCACCAGACTCTGAATCGGCCTCTGTACCAGCAAATATAATTTTCTTTTCCCATACCCCTGTATTCTGTGGCAGACCATAGCTCGGAAAATCTCTGAGCGGCTCTAAATCTTCCTCAGCAGCGGTTTCGGAATCTTTGGACCAATCTTTGTATAGGATCGCCCTCACGTTTTGAGCGGAGGTTCCAAAAAGCCTGACCAATTGATCGATGACCAATTGTAACACTTGATCCTCCCCCATTTCCCGGCGCGCTTTCGGTGGCATGCCGAAGAATCCAAATAATGCACCAGACCCTGTTTCAGGAGAAGCATCATGGATTTCTTGTAACGGTCCAACCCAACTTGTTGCAAATCCAGAGAGGCCTGCCTCCCTCCAAAAGGGACGATCATAGACTGCTATTGCCTTGGCTTGTCCAGCCATCCACGTAGGTTTGCTTATTAGGTCATTGATCGTATCTTGAGGTAGTGAAGGAGAAAAATCAATATGATGCGCCACCATCCGTGGTGGTAATGCTAAGATAACAGCACTTGCTGAAACTTTTTTTCTCCTTCCATCCGCAAGATCTGCTTCCACAGTAATACCCCCATCTTGATCAAGTTGAATGGCTGTAACTCGGGTTCCAAGCTCAATGAACCCGGAAGGAATCGTATCTTCTACAGCATCGATAAGAGACTGCACCCCGCCTTTGAGGCGAATTGACCTTTCATTCGAATTTTCTGGGAGCACAAAACGCTCTGGCGAAATGTTTTGGGATCGTTCTGAAAGCATCGCCCCTTTTGTGTGCTGGACGAACGTTTCTAGATTCAGTTCTTTAACAAGGTTGGTAATCGTGCTTTCATATTGCGGCCAGTACCATGTAGGGCCGAGGTCGAATTTGCCCAGATCAGGTCTATTTGGATCTGAAGTACTCAAGACCCTGCCGCCAATCCGATCTCGTGCCTCCAGCACCTTACACTCTACGCCTTGGGCAGCAAGTAGAGATGCAGCACGCAGACCGCTTAAACCAGCACCAACAATGACTACAGGATTTTTCACATTCCTTCCTCCTTTCCATGGTTTGTTAATGGTGAATATGCTTTAAAACCAAACTTTTTCACCTGATTCCAGGCTTGTTAATCGTCTTCATTTATTTATCAGATTTTGAACCATCATGTCATAATAAGTCAAGGTCCCCTGAAAATCCGGCTAATAGTTGAACTCCTTGTACAAATGCTATTATGATCTGTGGCTATGCCTTTGAACTAAATGAATCATCTATGATTCCAATTTCTTTCCCTATTCTATCCTTTTATTTACCCTTCAGACAAGCACAATAGTGAGGCCAGTCCTACTTGCTTCGGATCATAGTTCAATAATGATGTCGTGCCTGGCACCGACATACTCTTACACTAATGTGCAAATAAATACTATATGTAAGATAAAGAAAGAACCTGCTTCTCCATAAGGAAAGTAGGTTCTTTTGTTTGGTAGACTAATTATAAGCGCAGGGACGGCTCTGGACACATCGAAAGCGAACAAAAGAAAAATGAATGCAAGCCAGCTGAAATCGTTTTGCTGGTAGAAATACATACTTGCGATAAAGATAACCATAACGAAAGATATAAAGGTGACATTAATAAACAAATGGACTTGCAATAATTTTTTTACACCCTGGCTGTCCCTCCACACCAAAATGAGCATACGAAAAACCCTTCAGGAAATAAATCCTGAAGGGCTAAGGGATCATGTGGCGGCGTCCTACTCTCACGGGGGTAAACCCGACTACCATCGGCGCTGAAGAGCTTAACTGCTGTGTTCGGCATGGGAACAGGTGTGACCTCTTCGCCTTCACCACCACATCAATATAAAGTTTGAAGTAAACTCTCAAAACTAGTTTCAATGTTTTCACTTATTATTGGTTGCGGGGACAGGATTTGAACCTGTGACCTCCGGGTTATGAGCCCGACGAGCTGCCAGACTGCTCTACCCCGCGATAGTGTGGGAAAATTTTTTGCTCCCATAATATGAAAATTTATTTATTCCCATAAGTTCAGGTGAACCCTCAAAACTGGATAAGGAAACATCTTTTATTGAAAAGGAATTGCCATTCACGAATGATTAAATCAGATAGATAAGTCATCGATCCATTAGTATCCGTCAGCTCCACGTGTCACCACGCTTCCACCTCGGACCTATCAACCTCATCGTCTCTGAGGGATCTTATTTGCTTAAAGCAAAGGGAAATCTCATCTCAAGGGGGGCTTCATGCTTAGATGCTTTCAGCACTTATCCCGACCACACGTAGCTACCCAGCGATGCTCCTGGCGGAACAACTGGTACACCAGCGGTGTGTCCATCCCGGTCCTCTCGTACTAAGGACAGCTCCTTTCAAATTTCCAACGCCCACGACGGATAGGGACCGAACTGTCTCACGACGTTCTGAACCCAGCTCGCGTACCGCTTTAATGGGCGAACAGCCCAACCCTTGGGACCGACTACAGCCCCAGGATGCGATGAGCCGACATCGAGGTGCCAAACCTCCCCGTCGATGTGGACTCTTGGGGGAGATAAGCCTGTTATCCCCGGGGTAGCTTTTATCCGTTGAGCGACGGCCCTTCCATGCGGAACCGCCGGATCACTAAGCCCGACTTTCGTCCCTGCTCGACTTGTAGGTCTCGCAGTCAAGCTCCCTTGTGCCTTTACACTCTGCGAATGATTTCCAACCATTCTGAGGGAACCTTTGGGCGCCTCCGTTACCTTTTGGGAGGCGACCGCCCCAGTCAAACTGCCCACCTGACACTGTCTCCGGACCGGATCACGGTCCTGGGTTAGAATGTCCGTACAGCCAGGGTAGTATCCCACCAGCGCCTCCACCGAAGCTAGCGCTCCGGCTTCTAAGGCTCCTACCTATCCTGTACAAGCTGTACCAACATTCAATATCAGGCTACAGTAAAGCTCCACGGGGTCTTTCCGTCCTGTCGCGGGTAATGTGCATCTTCACACATAGTATAATTTCACCGGGTCTCTCGTTGAGACAGTGCCCAAGTCGTTGCACCTTTCGTGCGGGTCGGAACTTACCCGACAAGGAATTTCGCTACCTTAGGACCGTTATAGTTACGGCCGCCGTTTACTGGGGCTTCGGTTCAACGCTTCGCATAAGCTAACGCATCCCCTTAACCTTCCAGCACCGGGCAGGTGTCAGCCCCTATACTTCGCCTTACGGCTTCGCAGAGACCTGTGTTTTTGGTAAACAGTCGCTTGGGCCTTTTCACTGCGGCTCCTCGGCAGAGGAGCACCCCTTCTCCCGAAGTTACGGGGTCATTTTGCCGAGTTCCTTAACGAGAGTTCTCCCGCTCACCTTAGGATCCTCTCCTCGCCTACCTGTGTCGGTTTGCGGTACGGGCACCTCTTTCCTCACTAGAGGATTTTCTTGGCAGTGTGAACTCAGGAGCTTCGGTACTCTATTTCCCTCCCCATCACAGCTTGACGTTGCCGGACGGATTTGCCTATCCGACCGTCTCACTGCTTGGACGCGCACATCCAGTGGCGCGCTCTCCTTATCCTCCTGCGTCCCCCCGTCGTTCAAACGGAAAGGAGGTGGTACAGGAATATCAACCTGTTGTCCATCGCCTACGCCTTTCGGCCTCGGCTTAGGTCCCGACTAACCCTGAGAGGACGAGCCTTCCTCAGGAAACCTTAGGCATTCGGTGAAAGAGATTCTCACTCTTTTTTCGCTACTCATACCGGCATTCTCACTTCTAAGCGCTCCACCAGTCCTTACGGTCTGACTTCACGGCCCTTAGAACGCTCTCCTACCACTGATCATAAGATCAATCCGCAGCTTCGGTGGTGTGTTTAGCCCCGGTACATTTTCGGCGCAGAGTCACTCGACCAGTGAGCTATTACGCACTCTTTGAATGATGGCTGCTTCTAAGCCAACATCCTGGTTGTCTAAGCAACTCCACATCCTTTTCCACTTAACACACACTTTGGGACCTTAGCTGGCGGTCTGGGCTGTTTCCCTCTCGACCATGAACCTTATCACCCACGGTCTGACTCCCAGAACAAAGTCTATGGCATTCGGAGTTTGACTGAATTCGGTAACCCGATAGGGGCCCCTCGTCCAATCAGTGCTCTACCTCCATGACTTTCTATTCTGAGGCTAGCCCTAAAGCTATTTCGGAGAGAACCAGCTATCTCCGTGTTCGATTGGCATTTCACCCCTACCCACACCTCATCCCCGTAATTTTCAACTTACGTGGGTTCGGGCCTCCAGTCAGTGTTACCTGACCTTCACCCTGGACATGGGTAGATCACACGGTTTCGGGTCTACGACCGCATACTCACTCGCCCTATTCAGACTCGCTTTCGCTGCGGCTCCGCTTCTGCTGCTTAACCTCGCATACGGTCGTAACTCGCCGGTTCATTCTACAAAAGGCACGCCGTCACCCATTAACGGGCTCCGACTACTTGTAGGCACACGGTTTCAGGTTCTCTTTCACTCCCCTTCCGGGGTGCTTTTCACCTTTCCCTCACGGTACTGGTTCACTATCGGTCACTAGGGAGTATTTAGCCTTGGGAGATGGTCCTCCCGGATTCCGACGGAATTCCTCGTGTTCCGCCGTACTCAGGATCCACTCCGGAGAGAGAAAGATTTCGACTACAGGGCTGTTACCTGCTCTGGCTGACCTTTCCAGATCGATTCGCCTATCTTCCTCTTTGATAACTCCAATGGAGTGTCCTACAACCCCAGAAAGCAAGCTTTCTGGTTTGGGCTGATTCCGTTTCGCTCGCCGCTACTTGGGAAATCGCATTTGCTTTCTCTTCCTCCGGGTACTTAGATGTTTCAGTTCCCCGGGTGTGCCTGCCTATACCTATGTATTCAGTATAGGATACTGTTCCATTACGAACAGTGGGTTTCCCCATTCGGAAATCTCCGGGTCAAAGCCTACTTACGGCTCGCCGGAGCATATCGGTGTTAGTCCCGTCCTTCATCGGCTCCTAGTACCAAGGCATCCACCGTGCGCCCTTATTCACTTAACTATCTTCGTGAAAAGACGTTTACAATTTCAATTAGATGTCTTGTCATCAATTGTCTCATCGTTAGATGAAGACAATGATTCCTTATCCAGTTTTCAAGGTTCACAAGTTGAAAGATCGTTTGATCTCTCAAAACTGAACAACCAACACAGTACGTTTCCGTTATATCCTTAGAAAGGAGGTGATCCAGCCGCACCTTCCGATACGGCTACCTTGTTACGACTTCACCCCAATCATTGGCCCCACCTTCGGCGGCTGGCTCCAAAAAGGTTACCTCACCGACTTCGGGTGTTGCCAACTCTCGTGGTGTGACGGGCGGTGTGTACAAGGCCCGGGAACGTATTCACCGCGGCATGCTGATCCGCGATTACTAGCGATTCCGGCTTCATGCAGGCGAGTTGCAGCCTGCAATCCGAACTGAGAATGGTTTTATGGGATTTGCTACACCTCGCGGCTTCGCTGCCCTTTGTACCATCCATTGTAGCACGTGTGTAGCCCAGGTCATAAGGGGCATGATGATTTGACGTCATCCCCGCCTTCCTCCGGTTTGTCACCGGCAGTCACCTTAGAGTGCCCAACTGAATGCTGGCAACTAAGATTAGGGGTTGCGCTCGTTGCGGGACTTAACCCAACATCTCACGACACGAGCTGACGACAACCATGCACCACCTGTCACTTGGTCCCCGAAGGGAAAGCCCTATCTCTAGGGATGTCCAAGGATGTCAAGACCTGGTAAGGTTCTTCGCGTTGCTTCGAATTAAACCACATGCTCCACCGCTTGTGCGGGCCCCCGTCAATTCCTTTGAGTTTCAGCCTTGCGGCCGTACTCCCCAGGCGGAGTGCTTAATGCGTTAACTTCAGCACTAAGGGGTGGAAGCCCCCTAACACCTAGCACTCATCGTTTACGGCGTGGACTACCAGGGTATCTAATCCTGTTTGCTACCCACGCTTTCGCACCTCAGCGTCAGAAACAGACCAGAGAGTCGCCTTCGCCACTGGTGTTCCTCCACATATCTACGCATTTCACCGCTACACGTGGAATTCCACTCTCCTCTTCTGTCCTCAAGTTCCCCAGTTTCCAATGACCCTCCACGGTTGAGCCGTGGGCTTTCACATCAGACTTAAGGAACCGCCTGCGCGCGCTTTACGCCCAATAATTCCGGACAACGCTTGCCCCCTACGTATTACCGCGGCTGCTGGCACGTAGTTAGCCGGGGCTTCCTCGTTAGGTACCGTCAAGGTACCGCTCTATTCGCACGGTACTTGTTCTTCCCTAACAACAGAACTTTACGATCCGAAGACCTTCATCGTTCACGCGGCGTTGCTCCGTCAGACTTTCGTCCATTGCGGAAGATTCCCTACTGCTGCCTCCCGTAGGAGTCTGGGCCGTGTCTCAGTCCCAGTGTGGCCGATCACCCTCTCAGGTCGGCTACGCATCGTCGCCTTGGTGAGCCGTTACCTCACCAACTAGCTAATGCGCCGCGGGCCCATCTGTAAGTGATAGCAAGAAGCCATCTTTCAACTTTCCTTCATGCGAAAGAAAGTATTACCCGGCATTAGCCCCGGTTTCCCGGGGTTATTCCGATCTTACAGGCAGGTTGCCCACGTGTTACTCACCCGTCCGCCGCTCGTTCCACGAGCTTCACCCCGAAGGGATCCACTCGCTTCCCGCGCTCGACTTGCATGTATTAGGCACGCCGCCAGCGTTCGTCCTGAGCCAGGATCAAACTCTCCATAAAAGTTAAGTTTGACTTGCTCATTTGCACACCGAATGTGCTTGTTTCAAATCTCTTCTATAAAGAAGAAATGTTTTGACGTACTGGTTGGTTCGTTCAGTTTTCAAAGATCAATGTTTTGTTTGCCGCTTCAAAAAAGCGACTCAATCAATATATCATGTCCAGTTGTTTGTGTCAACAATTTTTTTGATTTATTCTGTTAAGCCGTTTGCGGCTAGCCGCTCTCTTAAAGCGACAAGTAATAATATATCATGCGATTCGAAACGATGCAATAGGTTTTTATAATAATTATGATCATAGAGACAGGGATGCTGCTATTGGTTCAATTGATTCCAACTCAAGATTGATAACTCCATCGGAAATGGAGATTTTGATTTATGGAGTAAAAAAGCTGTGAGTTACTCTGCTTGTTCCCTTGTCATTTGCTTTTCCATCACGACGAAAGGGCACAACTCTTTTTTCAGGGACGCCCCCATGCAATGGAACAATAAAGAAATACGCCAACCCAATGATTTCCTTTGATTTTACGTATTTGTTCCGTACATTCTTCGAGAAAAGATTCGACCATCTCTCCTCCCTCCTAGACCTTTTGAAAATGTGAATCTTTGAAACCACTATGATACTTCAAACCGTAACCAATCATCCTATCCATCCCGATATGAGCCGTCCAAATAAGGCTGACCATCAATAACCAATCTAACGTTATAATAGTAGATACAAGTATGAGCGTGACCGAAAGGATGTAACTATGAAAGATATTGTAAACAAGGGCCCCTACTCTTTCATTGATGACATAGCTGATCATGGACACATTGCAAGCGAACAGAAGAAAAATGAAGGCGAGCCAGCTGAAATTGTTTTGCTGGTAGAAATACAAACTTGTACGCTAAAGCCAAAATCAATTCCTTCCTTATAATGAAACAAAGAAGAACCCTACAAACTTTTTTGGTTCGTAGGATTCTTCTTTGTTTCATAGACTGAGTTTGATCCCAGACCTGTGGTTTTATATGCATTTAATAATGTTCGTCAAGAGCTCTCCATGACATTCTCAGTCTTTTAATAACTTATATATTCGCACCCCACCATAAAACCATAGGGGCAAAATTTTCTCTAACTGATTTCACAGGATCATTACAACAGGTTAGTTTCTTCTATTCTTCCTCACGAAGAAATGATGTACCTTTAGAAACAAAACCTTCCATAATATCTTTTGGCACCAAACTTCCACCTGTTGCCCAGACTAAATGAGTAGCATGACTTAAACGGGAGCCGTAAATAAGGTCTAACTGTTTTTGAATGTCAATGGAAGAAGGCCCGTACATGCCGGCAAGTGCCGATGGTTCGAGGGAAATACCTTCCGATTCATGCAAAAGAGCTAATAGCTTGTACAAGTTTTCGTCGTTGATCGTATAAATGCCGTTCACCATATTTTCTACCAGCCGGCCAGCCAGAGCTGATGGTCGTCCAACAGCTAATCCATCCGCTTCTGTCTTATTATCAAGCCCGATATCCTGAACAGAAATGTCCTCATGTTTTCCTGTGGCAAGACCAAGCATCATGCACGGAGAACTGGTCGGCTCTGCAAAATAACAGTGCACATGATCCCCGAAAACATACTTCAGTCCATAAGTGATCCCCGCGGGGCCTCCTCCTACACCGCAAGGTAAATAAACCACTAGCGGATGTTCCGCATTAACCGTTATATTCTCCTGTTTTAACTGCTCATTAAGGCGCAAAGCAGCCACGGCATAGCCTAAGAATAAATCCTTGGAATTTTCGTCATCAATAAAATAACAGTTCTTTTGCTCCTGACATTGTCTTCGTCCTTCGTTTACGGCAAAAGAAAAATCCTTATCATGCTCCACTACCACTACACCTTTTTCCCTGAGCAACTCTTTCTTCCATTCTTTTGCGTCCACGGACATATGGACCGTTACCTCAAAGCCTAAAACTGCACTCATGATGCCTATACTTAAAGCCAAATTTCCTGTGGATCCTACAGCTATCGAAAAGTTAGAAAAGAACTGCTTGAATTCGGGATTGGCTAATTTAGAATAGTCGTCATCTTTTGTAAGCTTTCCATGTTTTATCGCCAGCCCTTCCGCGTATTTTAATACTTCATAAATACCTCCTCGCGCTTTTATGGACCCAGCTATCGGAAGATCATGATCACACTTCACATACAAATGGCCAGGAATGGATTGTTGAGATCGCTTTTCCAATTCCTGCTGCATAGAAGGGATGCCGCGAATGGGAGATTCAATGATTCCGTTCATTTTCTTGGTTTCTGGAAAAACTTCTTCTAAATATGGAATAAACCTTTGAAGAAGCTTTTCTGCTTCATGAAGGTCTTCGGTAGGAATAGACAGCTTCTTTTCAAGCGTGTAATAAGGTTTAAGTGATTCATTGGACCAGTACGTTTCTTTCTTGTTTTTCAACTGATCGATCAATTCTTCCTCGCTCTTATAAGTACTTTTAGGACACATAGAATCTGAATCCTCCTTTAGTTGATTTATAATTAAGGTAACATAGGAAGCGCAGGGACGGTTCTTGCGCTTCCCCAAGTTCGGTTCGAATCTAATTGAAGTATGAAAATATAAGGTCCCTATGGGTCAAAAAGAATAGGTTTTGGGACCTTTAATAGGTGCAGGAGGAACTTTGCTCATTCAGATCCATTTAAAGAACAGCAAAAAAGAGAGAAAAGCCCGAATGGCTCCCCTCTCCTGTAACAATCATCATTTATATGCTTAGGAAGCGCATGAACCGTCCCCGCGCTTCCCTTTTTAGTGCTTACTGCATCACATTCCCTACAGCCGGAATCGGATTCTCTTTTAAAATCCGGGCGAGGTGCAGCGTATTATAAGCAAGCATCTTCACATGACCCTTCGTAAATTCATTGTCATTTCCATCCACATCCAAATAGGATGGCCCTGGACCGGCTTCTCCGACCCAATACGTATCCACATTCGGCGGAATCAAAAAGCCGAGATTTGATTGGGCATATAAAATCGAAGAGGCTGCCTTTTTGGCACCATCTTCATTTCCTGTGATGATTACACCACCGACTTTATTATAGAAAATGGACTGTCCTTTTTCATTCGTTTCACTACTGCTTCCATCCAGTCTTTCAATCGCCAGTTTAGCCAGGCTGCTTTTCTCTCCCAACCATATCGGGGTTCCGATCATGACGATGTCTGCTTCCTTCACTTTCTCTAAGATCAGCGGCCATTCGTCCTGTCCCCCCAGGTCAGCACTAATCCCGAAAGGAATATGATAATCGGCCAGCCGCACCATTTCCGTCTCTGCACCTTCGTCTTCCATTATATTTAATACTTCTTGACTGAGTCCTCCTGTATTAGAAGGTTCTCCAGCACTCGTCTGTTTTAAAGATGCATTGAGCACGAGGGCTTTCAATTTACTCATCTTATCTACCTCCTATTTATATATTTCCATTCCCTTAGACCAAAGAATTCAATCTGAAATTCGCCTATCTTCACGAGATCATACAATCATGTAACATTTATATACTTAGGAAGCGCACGAACCGTCCCCACGCTTCCTAGTCACAAGTCTCTTACATCCACTTAAGCATGCGGTGGACGGTCTCTTCTATTTAGAACAAAAGAATCATTTCCATAAAATAAAAGATTAGAATCAAGTAAGCCGGGCATTAAAGTTTTTTAGAATAAAACAAAATACCTACTCATTCTCCTTACATCCATCACGGAAACCAGGTGCCTTCATAACCGTTCTGAATCGAATATTCGTAGAGATGTACCATTTTTTTCTCCTCATAATTCGAGAGGTCCTGATCTCGTATGACGAGGTCCTCGTAATTGAGCAGCTGTTCGTTCCTCGTAACCACATCATCCAGGAATTCCCGGACCGGGAGCCTGTCGTTCTTCGACGTATTACATGTGCTACAGGATAATACAAGGTTCCACAGGTGATCGGATTGTACAAACGACCAAGGGATGAAGTGATCGACATGGGTCTGCACGTTCCCCTTACCCAGAGACTTTTTACAATAGAAACATCTTTCCTCAAAATACTGCATTAACACCCGCTCGAACGGTTTCAAGGTAGAGCGCTGTGCAATGCTTTCGACTTTTCCTAAGAGATAGTTGATATGGGGGACAGCGTTTAACTGCTCAATCATTTTCGCCATATGGTAGTTAACGAGATCGACCAGTAGTCGCTGATATTTCCTCATGAACGTAAGAACATACCCATTGAAGCGGAATCGCTCCTTCTTATGATCGAACGCATAAAATGACCCTCGCGTATCTCCGTAAAGCGCGCCGAATACATTCGTCTTCATGACGGATTTTATTCGTTTCGCTGCCTTGATCTGGATGGGGGGATCCAGCCTGTCGAAGGTGATATCTTTCGGAATCTGGTGCTCCTCACTGATTTCTAACAATCTCTTAATGACAGCGGAGCCTCTCGTCCCCTGCTCCAAGTCGTGGTGGATGACGAGGTTCCAATAGATTTTGGCGAACGAATAAGCGAGCTGGTCGTACGTCACTTCGCCTTCGGAGTCGACCTGGTACAAGTTCTCAATCATCGCTTTCAACAGACCGTACTTATACGTAGCCGACTTCTTCGATTTGGTCGTCAGCACAATCGTGAAGAACCGCCACACTTCCTCTTCGGTCAAGTAGAAAGCTTGCAACTCTCCTACTCTCAATTTATGACTCATCTTCTACCTCGACCAGATAGATTCTCTCCTTAAAGGCGCCTCTTTCTTCCGCTTTACGTCTTCTTACGTCTTCGAGCTCATCAAACGAGCAACCGTGTCGGACAGCTAGAGCCCTCACCAGCTCTAGAAAGTCAGCAAGTTCTTCGACTGACTCCTCGTCATTTCCTGTTTCTAGATATTCTTCTGTTTCTTCGACCAACTTCCTCTCTAGTTCTTTAACATAGGCTTTATCAGATAGATGCTGGATTTCATAAGACTTGCCTGACTTTGCGATAATGTCCGGAATTTTGTCCCGGACGAGTTTATTGTAAATGGGCATCGTTATCCATCCTTTATGTATGGTCTTCCAATCATGGCGCGTGATTACTGGTTCAATGCGAATCGGAATTCCGTTGACTTTTCCTTCACCAATCCCGGCTAAGTGCCCCATCTGGTAGGGACTTAGGAATGCCATTTATCAAACTTCTAGATTATTTGGATATACTATGAATATTACCTAGCGTATTAAATCAGGAATGAATTTATATCCGAATATATCCATCTTATCCATATAATCAATAGGTTTAAATGGTGAAGCAACTACTTGGTGAGAAATATAATCCCATTTTCCCAAAACTGTTAATTCTTTTTTAGTCAATAAATCAATGATTCCCGCTTCTATCCTGTATTTAGTCAACTGAGTGAGTTAGTGGAGTAATTTTTATTGGAGATTCTTTCTATATATTTTTTATTATATTGTATGCAGTTAGTAAGGAAAATTAGTGCATAACCATGTTTCTACTGTTCCACGTTCCCTGAATCCCTGCCCTTCTAAAATAGCACCTATGTCATCCGCACAGATGATTATGACAGGATGTTCATCTATTTTTATCTCTTTATATGCTTGATCACTTACATATGAGGTCGTAACAAATATACCGAACTGACGATGTCTCAATCGACTAATTAATCTGGAGGTTTCAGAAACACCACAACCGCTCGTGAATATTTTGCACTTCGCCTCAAGTGCAAAATCCACTTTAACAGCGTTTTGGGGTAAACCTATTCTGTATTTCCCTACAGCGTCACGTCCATTGTCCCTCCACGGTCTAGTAACTATACACTCAACAATGTTACTATCCATCATCTTAACTATTTCAGCTGCACATTCTTCAAAAGCATACTCACCATTGGGATGTCCTTTAAAATACTCGATGATTGTCTCTACCATCTCATATCTTCTTGAAGAAGTCGGTATCTGTTCCTTCCTCAAACGATGTTCAATCGTTCTCTCAGCAGTCAGTGGTTTATATATACCTTCCTCAACCCACTTCACCCATTCTTCTGGAGCATTTTCTGTAAGGGTTTTTCCTTTATTAAGATCTTCTATCCACTCCCTACTGATTGTTGAAACATCAAGTATAGTGAAAACTGCTTTGTAATTCTGAAACCTCTTCCCTTCCCTCAATTTCCAAATTGCTACCAAGTCTTCATAATAATTGACATCTGGATGACCAGGCACTCCCAAACCTTGAAACACAACATCCCTTCTATTGCCTGATTTACTGAAAATAAAAAATGGTGGAATTTGGTGTCTCTTTCCTAAATGCAATTGGTCAAAGGAATATCTTAATAGCTCATTGCCACCCTTAGGAGTATCATGAAGTTCCGAGCCATGTTTGCGGTTATCCCCAAAGTAAATAAACTTTCCTGTTTCTTTTTCTATCATATCTGGCCAGTCTGCATTGACCATGTCTGTGTATATTCCACATAACTTGTATTTATGTAGTTTCTTTTGACCTGATATACGGAAACCACCCATGTTCTCACAATTCAGCAATTTACTTATAGGATCGGCAGAGACATTATCCTGTGGCCCTCCTTCATATATTGCTTCTACTGTAAGGTTTGAGTTATTCAATTCTGAAAATTTTACGATTGTTTGCATTTTAACACCACTTTACATTAAGAGATTAATTCAGTTATTTACTTCATTTAGTAAAGAAAAGCATACAGGTCAATATCTCCTGGTTATAGATAGGCGTGGCTCACTCTATTTTATTCTCGCCACTTAGTGAACCATCCAGGTTTCTTTTTTGTAGCCCTACCACCATTGGGTTTAAAAATGAATCTAATGCCTCTACCAGCAAACTTATTCATTACTGAATCAAGCTCTGCCCCTCCTACGACCCATAAACATCCACCTTTCCGACGTTTATCAATAAACTGAAGGTCCATTCCCCTCAGTTCCTCAACAAGAGAATCCTCGTCATGAAAAATAACTCCTTTTTCAACATTTGTATTTTTCATCGCCTCTCGATCTCCCCTTGAACTTTCAATACTGAAATAAAAATTCAATGCTTCATCCAGTACCTCAGGGTCCATCGTTCTCATACATTATCACCTCTATATAAATACACTTGAATTTCTATATGTAATAAACTAGAACCGGGGGGATAAAGCCCCCCTAATTCAACCTGTTTATTTCAAGATAAGCCATGCACCAGCAGCTTACTGACATCAAACCAAGGTTTTCCTGAATCCTTTAGCCACATAGTCCTTATTATGGATATCCTTGATGAAAGGAGAAATTTCAATCTCAGCATTTCTGTCATAACAGTAATGGAGGACCAACTCTTTTTTAGCCCGGGTCATCGCGACATACAGTATCCTCTTTTCCTTTTGCAGAAGTTCCTCATAATCTTCTTTATAAGATTGAGTGGGCTGTTTTTTCTTTTCCAATTCTATTGTTTCTTCTAGGTGAGGGTAATAGTTCTTATCGAAGTCGAGAATGAACACGTAATCGAATTCTAGCCCTTTTGCTGCTTTAGCTTCGATGAAATAAAGGCTGCCCTTTTCTACATTTTCTTGTATTGATGTCCTGACCTTGAAATGTTTGCTCAAATAACTTTTGGTGCTGTATTCGTTACCGGAATTGTTATATCTGTGAAGTACGGCTATATGGGACCCAGGGTTATCTTCATAAATGACATGGATTTTTTCTGCGACCTTATCGAGCATTACCCTTCTACTTTTCGAAGCGGTGATTTCAGGCTTATTCCCGCCTTTCCTGAAGTACTTTTCATTTTCATACTTTGTATCATCTGATGTCTTATCGAATTTGAGTGAATTAGCCACTTTCATGATTTCATAGGTCGACCGCCAATTCTTCGCCAGTACTATGTTGTTCCGGTTCGTGATATCCAGGCCAAGGTCCCTATAAGAGAAAGGGCTGCTTTTGTACACGCGTTGCTTGTCATCTCCACTCATGATGAATTCTTCCTTACACAAATCCACAAGAACTTTCAGTTGCATCGGCTGGAGATCTTGTACCTCGTCTACGTATATGAAGTCGAAGAGGTCTTCTACATTCAAACGCTCCATATTCTTCAGAATGAGGAGGGCGTAATCGTCCTTGTCTATCCTGTTTGAAAAGTCCTGTCGTTGAAGTGCTAGGTATTCCTCGAACAATTTGAATACCGTCTTCCTCTGCTCCACTGATATGCGCGGCAGCCTTCCCCTCCCTTTACGTTCACACTCAAGATAATCCTCCAAGGACACGAAACCTGTCCCTTTCATCCAAGAGAACTCATCCATCAGGAACTCGATGTTCTTGTTCCGCTTTATAGTATGGAGTGGGGCGCAGTCCTTGAACTCCTCCCCTCCCAACTTATCGAGGAGTATCATCATTTTCGCTTTCATATTATCGTCATGTCTATAAAGGTTTTTGTGTCCAGTGCCGAATTTAGGTACTTCTTGGCCGCAACGCCCAAGCATCTGATAGGCAAGTTCATGGAAAGTCAGGAATTCGATACGGTTCCCAAGAGCCTCCAATTTCGCACGCACCGGAGATTTATTGTATCTGTATCTTGCATCCATGACCAATTGATAGTTGAAGGAGACGAATAGGAAATTACGTCGTGTACTCTCCGCCATCTTCTTTATCATCCTTGAAACCAGGGTGATGCTTTTCCCGCTACCGGCCGCCCCTTTTATCATGAGTTGGTTGACGGGAAGATGTGTGATTTTCATCTGTTCTCCACTAAGGGTGATACCTTCAAGGATTCCATCTCTGGCTCCCCTTATATCTAGTGTTTCGTTTCCCTCGATACGCCTCTCCCCTAAATAGAAGTCGAGGGCTGAATGTAATGAAGAGTTCATATCAAACTTCCTCCTCCTGCCCTCTCATATCCGCATGGAAAATTGAAGCTTCACAATGATAAGAGTGAGGGCAATACTTGCAAAGTGCAGAAGGAGAAGCCTCGGGCATCGAATCAGCATCGAACTTGTCCTCAAGTTTCAGCTTCTTATAAGATTTCACTGGGTCTTCCCCCAAATATGTCATGGACTCCTTCCATTTTTCCTGCGTGAAGCCTCCTCTGTGAGTGAGGAATTGGAAGTAAGTGATGGCAGTATCATATTTAAAGCCGTCATAATCCCTTTTCTGTTTCCCGAAATGTCTTTGACTCTCTAACAATTTCTTTGATGAATTGGACTCAATAATCGATTTCAACCTGACTTCGCTGAAATGCGGGAACATCCCTTTCATCCAACTCAGTATTACACCTTTGTCCTTGCCTGAAGCTCCGGCCTGTTTGACTAGGTTACCGATCAGAAAAGATTGATGGAAGTCGTTTTGATAAGAGGAATGTGTTTGCAATACCGAACTATAATACACTCTTCTAGCGCATAAACTAGCTTCGGCCATTTCTTCACTTGGGTATTGGACCACATTCGAAGTCTGTCCACCTAGCAAATCGAAGTCGTAGTCGATATCAACAGGATTGAATTCTTGTGGTGTATCACTATGATTGGCTACCTCCAGATTGAGTAGGTCCATATAAACGTTCTGTGCAAGGTCCTCCTGATCGTTCCAGTTTTTGATCCAAGATAATTTGAGTGTTTTTTCAGAACTCAAAGCGAGGAAGAACAGATATCTGGAGATGGAAACTTGGTGCTTCTCTCTGAACAGATACATATCTGTCGCTTGAGTATCTAATGCCGCAATCGTCTTTTTGGACAATGGCCAAGGCATCGGTGCACTCTTCATAGGGTAACTTTTTTCATCGAAAGCACAAATGTGGACACTCCTGGAGCCGGACAATATCATACCGTCCAGCTGCTCCATCGGCTTGACTTTTCCTGGAGATCCGTCATCCCTCTTATCATCTGGACTTTTGAACCCATCACCAAGGTAGATGGTCAAGGCATCAGCCAAATCGGCCACATGGTAATCTTCATCATCCCCATATACTTTCAGGGCCTGTTCCAATTCATCCACAAGCCTTCTTTCCTCTTCCAGCAAAAGATTCTCTTTGACACCCGCTTCTTTAACAAGGTCTTGTATCTTAAGGAAATGATCCCTTATTGTAGAACGTTCCCGCTCAATATCCATCATCCAAGCCGCATCATCGATGATACGTTCCATGAAAGCTTCAATCAGCTTGATTTCTTTTAGAGGGACTGACAAGTAAGAGAATCTCTTAAACTGGTTTAATCTGACTTTCTTGAAGTGATTAGAGTCACCTAAGCCTTCTTCTAGCATTTCCCTTTCGTGACGTTCCTGCAACCCTTCTTTGAAATAAACCAGATCCTTCATTCTCCGCGTCCATTCCTCCGTAGTTTCACACCCGGAGAAATAAGGAAGGATTTTTTTCAATTGGTAGGTATAGTCTCTAGCGTTTTCCCCTTCCAAAGTCAACCACCCGGAAGAAAAGAACTCCATCAGTGTAGAACCTTGAAGAAGGTATGCTCCTCCATCTCCATAGTCCTCGTCATACATCGAATGGAGATGGAAAAGGTACTGGCCTATCGGATAAGATAGTAGATGTTTATTAGTGTTCAGCCCACTATTGAATTCCTCTATCCTCTCATTCAATTCATCTGCCGAAGGAGATACCATATTCTCTTTACCAGTGATTTTGGTCTTGTTGATATCTTCTACAAAATCCAATATAAATTCGTAAGATTTCGTGTCTATGCCTTCCATATCTCCTTGTCTATAAGATCCTTCGATTTTGGAAGCAAACTTATCTGCATTAGGCCGTGCATCATCACTTCCATAAATCCAATCTTCATCCGTTGCCCATCCATAGGTTTCTGAAAAATTCTCTTCCAAAAAACTGAATACGGAAGGGAACCTCCTGCTGTACATATTGAGGAAAACCAGATTGAATCCCTTTTCTTTCATTTTAGTTAATACATGATGCTGGACTGGTGATATATAGTAAAAGCCATGTAATACAATGGTTCTAGCTTGATTAGAATTCTGATATGGTTCAATTACGGATTCCATACCTTTTGGACTCAACCTGTATTCAGCCTCGGACATGAACTGGGCGAAGTGCGGAAGCATATCCTTCCATACCATACAAAAAATCTCTTCTTCTTCCTTTTGCACCTTCTGTAAAACATATTCCGGCCTCAGACCTATCTCTGTGAGGTTCCTCATAGTTATCAATAAATCCAGCTTGTTCCGTTTGAATGACTTGAGTATGTTCGGATTCAACCTTCTATACCCCTTGCGTAAAAAGTCTGAGAGCTTTGCATATTGACTGAACCTTTCATCCGGATTGTTCCATCCTGGGTAGAACGAGTCCACCAGTGCCTTCGCACTTGTGACCCGTGCTTTTCTCAATCGTTTTTCAAGACTTCCTTTCAATGACTGCGTAGCACATATGTGTAGACAACTCTCATAAGGCTCGAATTCTTCCATGAAATGAAAACCATTCGGGTTCTCATAAGTCAGAACTTTGACTGTGCCCATGTCCCTACCCCCTGTTGTAAATATCCAATATCCTGGACCATGTATAGTGATGTCTATCGTTCTTCCAATTCCTGATGATGCAAAGTTCCCTTTCCGCCCTAGTCATAGCTACGTAAAGAAGGCGAGACTCTTCCATTTTCATTTCCTCGTTTTCACCTTTGGACATGAATCCATGGTTATCATTGTATTTCTCACCTTCATTGATTTTCTTTATCCTCCAACCTACCTTGACCCTGTCTGAACTTTCATTTTTTCCGAAAAGGATTTCATTGAAGACATTTTCGAATATCCTGTCCGTGAAGGGGATGACCACTGTATGGAACTCCAAACCTTTCGCCCTGTGAGCCGTCAGAATATTTATCCGGTCGAGGAGACTGCTGTCTCCATCTTCTACAAAAACTTGGTCTTCATCCCTGTTAGTAGCGATATTTATTTCAAGCCAACTTTGTATCTGATTCAAAGTCACGAACTCTTCTGAAAATACTTGATGGATTTTTTCGAAGAGTTTCCCCAAATTCCGTTTGTATCTGAGAGTGTGTAGTCGAGCCATTTCCTTAATCTGTTCCTCGGAATATTCATCACTGTAACCATCCTTCTCAAGCCTTTTACGTTCCCTTGAAAAGACGAAATCATAAAGTTCACTTTCCGACAATATAGTCCTTAAAACAGACAAGACAGGTTTGAACTTCAATTCATCCACATACTCATACAGTTTCCGGGAATGATTCCGCAAAGAACTCTTTAGATCACGATGGAATCCACCGGGGTGGACCAAGCTCGATGCTCGGATACGTCCCCTTCCGTATGGACCATTGATAACAGGGAATGCGAACTTCGGTTCATCAGGGTGCAGCAGGAACAAAAGGAGGCTGTGAAACTCACGTACGGAAGGACTTGTGAAGAAATCCCCGCCTACTTTGAGGTCCGTAAACAGATTTTCTTCCCGGCACCACCGGTCCACCAACCTCGCTTCTGCAATCGTCCTCGTTAGGACAGCTACTTTATGCCCTTCATTCTTTTCCTTGTTCAACTGCTTTACTTTTCGAAACCTCTGCATAATCAACTGCATCGCTTCTTGCCGTAATTGCTTCTTATCCTTTTTATTCGTTTTGGTGATAGTCAAGTGTTCAGTGTCCACATCACCATCATTCATCCCTTGCAGCCTTTCCATGCTGTCATCCAACCAGCCTTTCTGTTTCCAGAATGAAAAAAACCGCTCCATTTCTTCCAACAACTGTGTCGTACTACGATAGTTCTTGAATAGTCTATAATCCTTATCGTTTATCAGAATGCCCCTGTTCGCCAGTTGCTTAGACAAGACTTTGAAGGCTGTATGGTTCGCCCCTCTGAAGCGATATATGGACTGTTTCGTATCGCCGACCACAAACATTTTTGACTGGAAAGCTTCTTGTATGGCTGAGAATAATCTGATTTGAGAGTCATCACTATCCTGGAACTCATCGACGAACAGATAGTCTACGGGTTTCTGGAGGTGGCCGAATATGGAGGATCCATCTTTTTTATGGATTTCATCAATATGTCTGGTCAAATCATTCAATGATAAAGAATTCGTCTTGTCCTTGACCTGGATATATCTCTCCAAAGTGTTCTTTATCATTTTTTCCACCAATTCATTCATTTCACTATAATTCGATGACTCTCCGAATTCAGCTGAAGCGATTTCATCTGTGGTAAAACCTTTTTGCTCGAACTTCTCCCAAAAATCATAGGCGCAATCTATGAACTCATGGAACTGTAAAGGTTTGAAAAGTGCATTGAGGTCATCTCCCACTCCACGGCCATCCAAAAGATCATCAAGGGCTTCTTCTAGCCATTTCTTCTTATCGCTTTTGAAACTTCTCAACTTGAAATTCAACCCTAGACCACTTAACTGTCCCAATTCCTTCAACAGGTCTTTACCGAAAGAAGGGATGGTCTGTATGCGCATATCATTCAATCCTTCAATGATGTGCAAGAAACGGGGATTGTGAGTACATTTATACTTTTTAAGGAGAGCCTCCTTCAATTTGTCGTACATATGCTTGGCTGCGTCCCTTGTAAAGGTGATCATGACGATGTCGACTGGGTTCACTTTTTCTTTCAACATCAGATATTGGAGTCTATCAATCATCACCGTCGTTTTCCCTGTACCAGCTCCTGCCTGTACAATCATATTCTCTTCTGCAGCAGCGTGTTCGATTTTGAATTGTTCGAAGTTGAATCCAGGGTAATCTGATGAGATTCTATGTACCTCATCGACCCTGTCACCATCGAACACCTCTGACAACCGGTTTAAAGTTATTTGCTCATTGATAAAAACTTGAAGCATCTTACTCTCTATATAAGAATCCCCGATTGATGTAATCGGGCCATCAGTGAAAATTAAGACTTTTACTCCTTCCTCCATCAAATAGCGGATGACCTCTTTTTTCTTATCGATTTCTGAGGTAGGTGCTTGTAAAACATAGGAGTATGCACACTCAGGGATATCAGGTTTACTTATGTACTTCTTTTTCTTCAAATCCCTCAATGTATATGGAGTCACGATGTAATGGTCATCTGCTATAAGGGAGAGAATCTCTTTTTCTATTTTAATGTTCACCGGTTTTTCAGGTAGTTGACGAGAGATAATCATATCTACGCCACTTGACATTTCTCTACTACGAAGCCCTGAATTTCTGAATAAGCTATCGAACTCGATCAAATCGTCTGTAGTGTACCCCATGGTTTCAAGGCATTTCTGTAACTCCCTTTTAGAAATGATCATCGCTTCTATTTCTGTAATGTCATTGAATTTGATAGAGCGGGTGTCTTCAACTCCATCCCTGGTCTTCATCCACATCACATTATAGTGTGTTGTTACTTGGTTATGATCCAGGAACCATCCCTGCTTCATAACTGGCCCTCTCATATATGAGAGCTCGAAAGTGAAAGTCTTCAAATCCTTGTTGGCAAAATAGATTGCGCATTTATCATCAATGAAAACTTCTTCTTCCTGCTTTCTCATATACACGTCTATTCCTTTTTTTTGGCTGTCCTTATCGTACATTCTTTCGTAACGATAGCCTAGGAGGGAGTACATATATGAATCAATGAATTTGGAAACTTCTTTTTCTACATCTATATCAGAGTTGAATGTCGATCCCAAAACTATCACCTCACTTGCTTTATTTAACAAAATTATAACAAATCATGATAATATTTGGTATGGATTGAACAATAATAACTAATACTAAAGAATTAAATATATTCTAATCAAATGTTAACTTCTTACATCTACTGATTATATGTAATAAAATGTAAAATAGTGACTGTCAGTCCATGGTGCTCTAAGTTAGTTCATACGATGATGCCGGTATGGACAAAAAAAGAGAAGCAGAAGTCAGACAGATATTCGGCCAACGTTTAAAGAATATTCGTTTAGAAAAAGGATTATCACAGGAAGAAGTGGCCTTCCGATCCGGCTTCGACAGGACGTATATCAGCGGGATGGAACGGGGACTGAAAAATCCCTTTTTGATTACCATTGAAAGTCAAGCAGATGCACTGGATGTAAATACGGATTCATTTTTCAAAGATTGATGATAGAATAAGGAGGAGGCACTTCAAGCCAAAGGCAATCTACAAAGGGGGATCAAGTATCTTGCTCAGTAAATTTGAAATCATATATTTTCCGCTGAGCGGACATAAGGTCACTATCGAAGTAATGGAAGCTGACCTTTACATAGCTACTTGCAATTTCAACTCCATCAGCTACAAAGCAGAGTCTTCTTGCAAATCTTATGCTGTAAACGAAGTCTTAAGTTTCATAAGAGAAGACCATTCCATCTGATGTTGAACATTTCCTACATCATCTATGGTTTTCCATACTAAGAAAGAGAAGGATTTCATTCCTTCTCTTTCGCTTTGTCTATAAATTCCGATATCCTCTGTACCGTATCCTCGAATTCATCTTTCTTCAAGTCATGTTCCCATACTCTCAATATGTTCCAACCTTTATCCTCGTAATACTGGTTGTCACGTTGATCCCGCTGCTTGTTCCTCTCGAATTTATCTTTCCAGAACTTCGTATTCGATTTCGGGGTAGTACCGTGTACTGGGCAAGCATGCCAATAGCAGGAATCGATGAAAATGACGACTTTGTACTTCTGGATGACGATATCAGGTGTACCTCTTAATTTCCTGACATTTTTCCTGAATCTATAACCTCTATTCCATAAAGCTTTGCTCACTTTATCTTCTAGCTTGGACCTTGCCCTTATCCTGCTCATCGTCTTTTTCCGTTGCTCCGAAGTCATGATGTCAGCCAAGATATCACTCCTTTCGTACACTTGTATTCATGTTGCCCTTTTTATCTGGCCCTATAACATTTGAATATACCGACACAAAAAAAAGCCGATCGCTCTCAGCAATCGACTCCCGTTTCAAATAAATCCAGTTGTGAGACATGGTCCTCTGCCTCTTCTTCTTTATGAAGTTTGAGGATTTCATGTCCTATTTTTTCTATGATTCCTGTAACCAAGGCATTGCCCATACAGAAATACCTTGTCCGTTCAGGCATGAAACCTTTCGTCCAGTCAGGTGGGAATCCATTAAGCAGTTCCGCTTCGAGCGGAGTGATAAAACGGATTCTTCCGGTATTCAAGTCCTCTACGACATGGGAACTCCGATTTTTGGTCCCTTCACTGGTAAGCATCGTACGACTGGGAGCATCGAGGTTCTCAGGGAACGCCATGCCACCTTCCGTATAATAGTACTCATGTCCGGTCTGGGAGACCCTTTTCTCTCTCTTGGCACCTTTCTGATACTTCATCTCTTCGAAATCAGAACGGCCTTTTTTGTTTTCATTGTCTTCCTTAAGATAATACTTCTCATCCACTTCTCCCTGGATCGCATTCGCTTCTTCGAGTATTTCCCGCAATGTGACCGGGGAAACGTCCGAATCTGGAATGAGTTCTGCACTGTAGACATCACTGCCTATCAAAATACCGCTGTTCTTATATGGAAGCGAGAAGTGATCGGAAACTTCCACAATGTCTGTAGGGAGTATCGCTTCTTGATCAGGGTGGCGATGATTGTGTTCTTCCTTCACAGGGAATTGCTTCACGAAGAATCCTTTTGAATGAAGGATATCCTCAGGCCCTTCATTCTGAAGACGTTGTGCTATCAAAGTCGATTTGTGAAAGGCGAAGATGAATACGCGTCGTCTTCTCTGTGCGAAACCGTAATCCGCGGCATTGATGACTCTCCACTCCACATAATATCCTTCATCTCTCAAACTGGCGAGCATGACGGAAAAATCTCGTCCTCTTTGCTTTGAGGGGGACTTCAGGAGACGGTCGACGTTCTCAAGAAGCAAATACTTCGGCTTACGGGATTGAACGATATTCATGATTTGCCAGAAAAGGACACCTTTCTTACCTTGGATGCCACTCTCCCCTGACAGAGTCCGTGCTACCGAGTAATCCTGGCAAGGAAATCCACCTACGAGTAAATCATGCTCTGGTACTTGCGGCCAGACTTCTGCTATATCCTCGTTGGAATGCTCACCTGTATGAAACCGGTTCGTGTAGCACTCGAACGCTGGCTGTGATTTCGTTGATGGTTCCCACTGATTCGCCCATACTGTATTGAATTCGTGACTGGCTTTTTCCAAACCTATCCTGAAGCCGCCGACACCGGCGAATAGTTCTACTACGTCCATGACACCGAACATCCTTTCGGTTTTTATATCATTATACATTATAATCGAAATGTCTGTAAAGATCAAATCTTGTCGTCCAGAAGAATATTTTATCATAAATGAGTTTGCTAGACCATCATCTGATTGGAGGGATAATCCTTGAATTGAATCAGATAATCCTCACCGCCCGAAAGTATCCCGCATAAGAATCGCATCAAGCAAGATGTCCCTCCTCTTTTGAGTACTGGAATGGTAGCCTGTACCTGTGATATAAGTGCTTCTCCTGTTTCCTCAAATGTCAAGACAGTTGGGGCGGACAAACATCATCCTATGATTGGTATCACTATCACTGACATCAAGAAGACCGGAAGATAGACTTCCGGTCTTATTCATAGTCTTTCCTTCATTGACGAAATATTTACGACTACCGGCATGGAGCCCTTCAGTTCACCATCTTTCCCCAGTACAGGTCCATAAACCACGCATTGTCCCTTTTTAAGGTTTTTGAGTTTTTCCTCCCATTGTTTTCGTGAAGGTGTGTCCTGGGAGAATGTAGCCGCGATACTGCTTATTTCATTTTCAGTAGGGTTGAAATAGATTTTCTGTGCGGCATTCTGCAAACGGCTCAGGTGGTCACTAGCAAAACCTTTGGTGAACTGTGTAGCGAACCAACCAGACCAACCGAATTTCCTTCCTTCGGTCAATATTTTGGATGTCGGTGCATCTCCGCTCATATCCAAACGCTGCATTTCGTCCAATACTATCGGAAAAGGTTTGTTTTTATTTCCGTGTTGCAATTTGTAGTACCACAGATCCCATAGTATGAATTCGGTAATCATGTTCTGTACATCCGGCGAATACCCAGTCAATTGGACGATGAACACTTTCCCCTCATCCCGGCCGAGGAATGACCAATCGAACTTTTCATCATAATCGAAAGGGTTCTTATCGATGAGAAGATTCATCTGTGAAAGAGCTGTCTTCGCAGTGGCCGATCCATCTTCTTCGAGAATCTCTCCGAGCCTCGGCAGACTCATCTCTTCGTCATACTGCCTCATCCCTTTGATGACCGCTTGATAGATGGAATTGAGCTGTTGGATACCCAGGGATTCATAGATAGAGCCGATGACGTTCTTAATCCGTTCAGCGACGTCGGAATCATCCTCGGGAATATGGATATCTTCATCAAGCATTTTCATATTGCGTTTGAACGGGTTCACAGGGAATTTCTTTGCACGGACGATGAACTGCTCGAGATCATCACCCAATTCTTCCTTGAACTCTTCCTCCAGCTGTGACTTTTTGTACCCGTCCGTATAATCGATGATGATGCTGGAAATCCCTTGCTTGGCCAATTCCAGAAGCATACATTGGATGAAATAAGTTTTCCCTTGGCCGGATCTACCTACAGTGAACATGTGTCTGTTCGCCAAGCCTGGATTACCGAATTCCCAATGGACTTCCGCTTCAGAACCTTCCACTTTACCTATCGGAATCCGAATGTCTTCCAATTCAACTGCAGACTTGGGAGCAGGTTCCACTAACTCCCCATCTCCTTGTTGAATAACCTCATCGCTTGTGCCATTCGAATATTTTTGTACATCTTGCTCTGGCGGCGTTGTACCTTCAAGCGAACTTTTCTCTTGGTCATCATTTCCTTTAGTTTGTCCATCGGTGGTTCCAATAGATCCACTTTCAATCGGATCATGATCATCCGCTTCCTGGGTTTCCTCATATGACACCCCCGTTTGATGATTAGGATCCTCTGGACAACTTGTATAAAGGCTTGATAATAACTTGTCTGCCGGCAAATCGAAATATCCTTTTTCCATCTTATCTCTGATTTCTTCTATAGGAGTCACTATTCCTTTATATGCATCATCCTCGAGAAGAGTCAGCATCAGGATATCTTCCTCTTTGACTGCGGAACGATAATGATGGTCTTTTCTGAAAGTCAGGACGGCGCCTTTGCCGATTGAATCTTCCAGATGTTCAGCGATGATGAAATCATCATTCAATAACATGGGTTTTAGGTCTTCGACAGAGTGGAACCGGACATCATCCCATAAACCATTCGAATGCAGCTTTTTAGCATTAGCCAGCAGGATATGAGCAAAAAAGTTCCTATAGAATTTGTTGATGAAAGAATCATCCTCATCCTGCCTGAGGTGCTTATGAAACAGTTTCGCCGTCTGATCGATCTGCAATCGGGCTTTACTATTCTGGATTCCTCCTATTTTGACTTCGATAGGATAAAAGTGCACGTATAGATTTCCATCCCGTTTTTCTAAACCTATCAACAAGACGTCATCACTGTGTTTCCCTCTGGATTGCAGGTTCGACGTCGAAAACAACCCGTCTCCTTTAGTCAAGTTGACTGCCCCGGCGACCCTCAGGATTTCTTCGAGAGAAACCGGAATCCATTGGATGTTTTCATGATGGAAGAAGCTTTCAGCATATTTCATAGCGGAAATTATACTCACTTTTTCTCTGGCGAATTGCCCTTTGCTACCTATTATCCTCAATAGCCATTCACCGTTTATCGCATTGAATGTCTGGATGGCTGAATCGATTCTTTCAGCGTTCACAGGTACTTTATGCTCTTTCAGGTACTCTTCGATGACCATTTTGTATTGATCCGACTTATCCGTCACTGTTATAGCATCGTAACGATCCGATGAGGAGTACTGATCACTGTAATGGATGACCAACAAGTTGCTGGCAGGTTTCTGGAAAAACTCCAAATCCACTCCAGGGTCGATGAAAGTCACCCACGCTGAAGACTTGTATATCTCATCGAGCATCGCATAACCCTGGGTAGACGTCCTGATTACAATGGATTCATTTTTACTATAGGAATTGCTCGCTTCGTTTTTCATATTCGCTGCAAGCTCATTCACATAAGTCGCCGTCTCAATCAGAATGTTCGACCCAGCAGGACTATTCTTCAAACCGAAACCGGAACGGTAATCTGCTTCACTGGCGATCGAATTCACGGATGATAATAGACCGTCCAAGGACATCCCGCTCTCTATCTGGTCCACCCTGTGCAAGGCATCACTGTCTTGAGTAGGCATTTTGAAGAACGAAATATGGGCATAATCGAACTTGGTCTTCTCTTCCAATTCAAGTTTATAATAGGAGATGTTCTCTCTTATATGGCGTAAGACGTCGGATTTATCATAGTCCTTCGACTTCAGGGATAACCCGAATTCCTCTTCCACTTGTTCAGGATTCTCAAGGATGGAAAAGGACTCGAAAGCGCTCATGGAGTGTGTGTTCCTATATAAAGCCAATTTGACAGGGAAAAGGGAATGTGGTCCATCCTTTTCCAGTTTTCCTTTCAAATAATTGAATACCCCCTTCACTATTTCCGTATCATTATGGATTTGTATAATATTCAACAATAAAGGCGATTTTGAAGCATCCAGGAAAAGGTAATCGAAATGCTGGACGAATTGATTCATTTTTTCACGGACCACCTTGGCCATGAATTCATTCGCATTACCTACCGTCACTTGGTTCTCAGGCTTATAATCGATCCATTCTGGAGTATCCGATTCCATTGTAGGGCGATACAAGGAATCGCCTTGTCCATAAATGAAAGGTAAAAGGTTCTGAGGGTGCAATCTGTCCAAGATATGCGCATCCACTTCTTCAGCACCCAGAATTTCATTCAGATACAATTGGTATGAAAGGTTCAGAGGATGGAAAGGAGTCATCCAAATGTCTTCCTTATTCCTTATGAAGCCCAGATTCATAAGACCCTTTTGCGAATCGTCCAACAAGACATGTTCTTGGATTTCCGAGATTTCTTTCTGGTAACTGAAGACGAACTTCTCAGCCGCTTCTTTGATATCGCCATCCAAATACCCCAAACTAGGTAGGAATTCTTTTTCATCCATGATATCCAATAGGTTATCATATGCTTCCTTTACATCATGGGGCAAATTCAGTCTTATCGCCTGTAATTCTCCGAACTCCATCGTTCCTGATGCCATACCTTCTTGGATCCACTTCTGTTCTAATTCGACTTTCCCCTTGAAATCATTATGCATATACGCTTCGAAAGTACCTTGTTTGAGACGGTTTTCCACTAGATGGAAGGATTGCTCTCTCTCCCTCTTCAACTTCCATACATTCTTCGCTAGAATCGGCCTTGCGCGGGTCTCCTTATCATTGATTTGCATAGGTATCTGTATTCCATCAACGATGATATTCACAGGAAGTGGTCCTTCACCCCAAGCAGCAGTATCCACTTCCAGCTTCGTAACCGTATCCTCTGCCAATGCGATGCTTTCACCGGACTCAGTGATATTTCTCTCTACGACGTCAACACCCTCACCCAGCTTCATAAGTTGACCTTCATAGTTGATTGAGATATGTGACTTGCTTTGTGTGACCTTGACTTCATAGGAGGTTTCTATCCCTATCAACGTCTTTTCAGAGATAGGCAATACACAGAACATGAATTCATAAGTGGACTTGTTTTCCTCTTTGTGTTTATATCTCATTTTGAAGAAACCTGCGTGATCAGGATACACAGGTAATTTGACATTGAATTTCTTTCCGCTGGCATTCGCTTGAGCTTCTTTGTCTTTATTCTTGTTATCTACATAATTTTTGGACAGATAATCGTCGAATTCGAATGACATTTCCACTTTGGATTCCTCAGGTGAAGCGAAAATGATGATATGCCTCTTCCTGTTGCCCGCTTTCGTTTCTGACAAAGGTTTTTCCCAATAAGAAACATCTTTGTTCAATTTCTTAGTTTCAGTGTCCTTATAATTGAGGGTTTTGGACTTCCGTTGAGAATAAGAATCAATGATCGGCTTGAATTCTGTATTCTGCCAACTCTCTTTTTTCAAACTCGCTGCAATCTTATCATCAAAGACTTTTTCCAGTTCTGTTTCTTCATTTCCGTATTCATGTATTCTTTGTACGCGCTCGAACAGGCTCGAGTTGTCATCCAAACGCTTTCTGACTTCGTTCCGTTTCATGTTAGGTTCTTGGTGTATGAGATTATCAGGGAAAAGGGAAAGACTGTTGAAATCCTCCCTGTCGATACGACCTTTATGGAGTAGGCTCAGAACTTCTTCATAATCCCAGATTGACGGCTGGAGGAGAGAATCTTTGAGTTTCCTGTCCAAATGGAAATGAAGGACCTCTTTTTCTTGAACCGATAAGGTAGTATCCTTTTCCAAGTCACTTTTCAATTTATTGGCTATCGACTTCACATGGAAAGGCATGCCTTCTCTTTGTAAGTCGCTGCTCCCGCCTCGGATACTGTCAAGCGTTTCATGACAGATACTGAGCAAAGCTGTACGTTCCCATTCCCCTTTTTGTTCACTTACATTATTCCTCAAAGTGACGAGGAAATCGGGTTTCACTTCATCGATCGTAGCCGCTACCACAATCCTGACACCATCTATGTGGAGAGCTATCGTACGGTACAATTCGCCATGCTCATGTTGGTACTTGAATTCATGACTGAACTCTGACTGGGAAAGGCTATTGAAAAAATCAGCAACCTCAGGTTCTTCTTCGAGTTGCAGATAAAACCTTTCGCCACCTTCTAGATTCTGCCTTTTGAAGAAGTCCTTCAAGTTACCTGTAAGATAATCATAAAATCGGTTTGACATATTGAGCATCACCACTATCACTCTTCTTCTCTATTAGATTAAGTTTGTCGAACATCTCCTGTATCTCTTCTTGAGATTGTCTATCAAAGAACAGACCTCTTTTCTCCAGTTCTTTGAACATTTTTTTCAAGGAGATTTTCTCATCTTTCACTACCAATGCTGCCATCAGCAATAAAAAGTCCTGGGTCACATTCAAAGTATGTCCAAGGGCTCCCCTAGTTTTGAGGAAGTATCTTTTTCCGATTTCCTCGATACCCAATGCGTACCTCGACTCTGTACCGGCACGAGTGGATTGTCCATAAACTTTTTTGATGGTTTTGAACAATTCCCTCATCAAGTCATTGACTGTCATATCATCCTGGACACTTACCTCTTCTTTCATAGCGATAGAAGAATATTCCTTGATCCAATGGCGCAAAGCGCTTATTACCTCTTTCCGCTCATTTTCGTCCTTGTTTTCGAAAGTGGTCAACAACCTCAAGTAATCCTGGTTTTTCACATCGAAAATGAAATTCAGATGTTCAAGAGTGTTGATATGGACCAGGAGATTCCTCGCTGATTCCTTCACTTGGGAATACCCTCTCTTATATGCAGCTCTGTTCCTGCTGGAAGCTTCCCAATCGAGGTTATAGTATAAATCAGTAGGTCGATCATCTTCAGCCTTGTCAAATTGGTTCAATTTCAATGTCAGTTGCGAGATTGAAAAGAAATAATAATAGGCAAGGAAAAGCTCGATGTGTTGCAGGAAATACTCTTCATGTCTTGCCAAGAACAGCAAGTCTTCCTTGAAGTATCCACTGATGAAATCCAGTGGCTGAGGATAATTGTTCTGAGCTGCTTCCTTTTCCAATTCAGGCATATGATCCCGGACCAGTTTCGTAAGCACATGCCCTTTCTCTGAGCCATGCAGAATATCATGGAAGACCGATTCATCTCCCTTCAAAAGAGCATTATGCATATATAAAGCGATATTCTTTTCTCCGGTAGCTTCTTGCGAATCGGATAGAGGAACATAGGATAACATGAAAGGATGCAATATCCTGAAATTCTCTGATTGCAACAAGAATTTCTCCAGCACTTTTTCGAAGTGTGGAGCATCGGACTCATCCATACGGACTTTGTCTTTTATATTCTGTATGACTTCCCTATTGTCGATATCGGCTCCCAGCTTCTTTGAATCCGCGTATCTTACGAATTGGCCGATGACCGGAAGGAATCCGTTCTTGAATTTGGCACGTTCGGGGTTACGTGTTTGGAACGGTAGCATGTGGGCCCTTTTATTTATGATGTGTGATAATTCTTTCTTTTCGCCTTCGCCTTTTACTCTCAGCGATTTTCTCAACTCTTCCAATCTTTCCAAATGAATCACGACTCCCTGCTGAATGAATACTCACCGTAGCCTTCGTATTCCAATAAGAATTTCAGGCCTTCTTCATGATCCTGGATGAGGATTTCTTCTTTCTGGTTGCCAAGCGGCAGTAATTTGTCGATGAACTCCTCGAACTTGATAGAGTCCTCTTTGTCTTTTTTGCTCAATCTATATCCTTCACGAACCTTGCTCAATGTCTTGAACAATGGATAATCGATGTCTACTGGAATCGTCTCAGACCCGACTCTGTACCCGAGGACTACATACATGAGGAATCGCTTCAACGTCCCTTCCCTTTTTTCAATAGTGAAGACGTCGCTTTTCCTCGGTTTCAATTCTTCAGCAATCCTCATATTCTCCATCTCATCGTCAAGATAAATGTAATTCTTCTGAGGTGAACCTTTCCATAGGAAAATGGAATTCTGGACTTCGTAATACATGTCACTGAGTTTTTGCATATCTCCGCTATTGAAAGCATAGAGGTAACTCGTATATTTATCGTAGACGACGTCTTTGAATGATGAATTCAAAGTGGATCGGAATAAGAACGAGCATCTGATGAACATCTCCCCTATGCTCTTTTTGGATGATTTACTGTCAATGAAGTGCATAGGTTCGTCAGAAATCATATCGATCCATTCTTCTGCAAAGGGATCCGTTATAGTGCTCCTCATGAAGGCTCCCAAGTTGTTCGTGTTGTGAAGCCCTATTATCTTCTCATCCACTTCTTGACTGCGGTAGTGAATCGGGTCCTGGTTTGATACGGCCTTCAACAACGTAGACCTTTGTTCCCCTTCGAACAGCAAAGCAGGAAGGAGATAAGGAATCATATCGAACATGTCCGAAGAATCTATGTCCTCGACGAATGTAGGTACCAGAATGTCGTATATGAAGTTCAATAAAGTACGGGTAGAGATGATGACTTTATCTTTCATGATGGTTTCTATAAGGATTCTGATGATAGATGTACGGACACTTTCCGCTTTCAGGAACTTATAGTTCATGAGTATCGGATGATTCCAATCATTTTTCAGGTCCTTCAAGTATGCCTTATGGAAAGGGTTATCCTCTGTTTCTGCCACGATTTTCTCGAGCATTGTTTCTATATATGGAGATACAGGCCCATTTTCGGTCAACTCGAATTCATGATAATCTCCGAAGCTCACGAGACTGAAATTCTCATGTTCCACCTCACGGTTGATGGAAGTCTCATCAAAGACTTTCGCTTCTCCGATGAATGTCTTGAGGATTTTGTACCTGTCCTTTGCGTAATCGGTTTCCAAAAAGTTGTGCAACACGCCGAGATTTATAGCCAAAACCATTTTCTTCGAACTCGTATGGATATGTTCATCATCAAAGGGGGTCAGGGAGTCCGCTAGAGTATCGAGTGAATCTTTTTTCGGATCGAAACTCTCTGTAGCATCGTTATAAATCTCGAAATTGTCCATCAAGTCCGGATATGTCGACTGCAAGTATGCAAGCAGGTGCGATTTCCCATCTCCTACACTACCGCATAGAAAGACTAACTGTGATTGATCTGTAGACGAGGCATTTTCGAGCTTCTCTTCCAACTCTTCCTGGATAGGACGTTTTATATGGAGATACTTTTTAAAAGAACTCAAAGATTGATACCCTTCAATCGCTTCTTGGGATGATTCGCGTAATTTATTCAACTGATATAGAAGATGGCTACCATAATACTTTTTGTATGGACCTTCTGATGAAACGGAGTCTTCCTCAACTCCACTTTCCGTTTCTTCTTTGGTGGATCCTTTACTGAGGAAATCATTGAAATGCTTTTTCATCATTTCATACATCCTCTGTTCATCATCTTCCGGTTCAGGATCTTGGTAACCAGGTATATCTGCATCCAACGGTCCATATGTTTCCACATACCAGGCACAGATTTCATAAAGGCTCTTATGGACCTTCAACGCATCCATCATCGGGAGCTCCCTCAATTCATGGACCGCCTGATTTCCTCTTCTTCTCACTCTATGGAAAGATTTATTGACATCATCTGTGATGATACCCATATGATACAGCCTGCTCATTTTTTCGGCTGCAGTTGTCCGATCAGGCACATCTATTTCTTCATTTATCAGGATTTCTTCCAGCACTAGTTCAGCAAGCTTCCTGGACTTGAATATCGCCGTTTCTTTATCTTTATAAATCGATCTTTCAATACTTTCACCCATTCGTGCCCATGAATCTGAAACATGAGTCAAGAACTGGAAAGCATGATTCTGCTTTATCATATATGCCTACACCTCATTCTGTTGTCCTGAAGAACTTCCATTTCAATATATTTATTAACATTCCTAAGAATCATTGTAACAAAAATTCGACATCAAGATGAAAAACGGGAGGCCCTACTCAATAGGACTTATCATTCCCTAGTTGCGTCTTCCAATTTTCTCTTTATGAAATCTTTATTCAACATGAAACAATTTTCCTTTTTATCTTCAAAGAACCTTTCATATACCCCACCTTTATTGCTTTTGGTGGATATCACAAGGTCCAGACCATTCGAGATTTCAGAGGATGACTTCGGTAAGAAACTGATATCCCTTTGTTCTATCGCCTTCTTTATCAAGTCGTACGTTTTTCTGAAACTTTCTACTTCATCCTCTGTGAATGTAATTTTATATACTCGATCCAACAGCCTTTCTCCATTTTTCAACTTCACTCCGTCTTTTTGACCTACCCAAGTTATATATAGGAAAGTCACCTCTTCGAAGAACGTCTTCCATTCGGATTCTTCCCAGTCGGTCGAGAAATCCTCGAATTTCAATGTGCTGAAGGTTGCCTTTTCCATAGGAATCGTCCCATTTTTCACTGGAATGTTCTTGATCATATACGTGGATTTGCTGAAGACTTCATGTCTGTCAGCCAAATCTTTATCTTTACCTATCAAAGCGTCAGAGACCATTTTCCCGATTTGCTTCGGTACTTTTTCACTGACATCCCGACCGGTCAGCGATTCTAGGATTTCTAATTGGCTCATCCCTCTGAATCGGGTGATTCTGTTCCATACGTAACTTTCAGGGGTGACAAACTCAAGGTTCCTATGGTGATATGTAACACCCTTCAGATGATCCCTGAGTATTCCCCTGAAGAATGAATTTTTCAATGAAAATGCTCTCGTAGGGGCCAGGACATGGGAATTGGGCTGACCAGCCTTCTGACCTTTCTGGCCTTTTGTTGCTGCGCCGAGGATTACCGAATCACCTTCTGACAATTTATGGGCCTCGCCTTCAATGACTTTTTGTTTGATAGTATTGAAGTCATTCTCTATGATTTTTTCATCTTTCGTCATATCGTATATCTGGTAGTCTCTGATAACGAAATCAGCATATTCTACTCCCTTGACGTATTCATACCAAATGATCAATATCTTCTTATTTTTCGCAATCAGTTTACTGAACTCGAATTCCTCATGGATGATTTCATTGTAATTGATCATGCTCAAAGATAAGCGTTCTTTCGCTGACCATGAACCGTCTTTCAACCTATTGAAACCCGAAACCTTCAGCTCTATCCCCAGGTTATCGAAATCAGCTTCTGGATTACTGTTCAATTCATATCCATAAAAGCCCTCTTCGACCGCCTTACCCAACCTTCCTTTATCACTGTTCTTACCTTCCAAAATACCTGTTTTATCTATTTCGCGGAAAGTTCTACCTACAATGCCTTCAGTGTACTCAAGCAACATTCCTTCAGTTTCAAAAATCATTACATGACCCCCATTTATATAAATGAAAAAGTGCCCACAATATCGCTCAGTGTTTCTGGCGACATTACAGGCACTTCGATTTCAAACTAATGAACGAAAGACTGAACAGCAACTCCGAGATATTCCCTGATGATCATCCATGAACAACTGATAAATCACAACTATTCTTTTTTATTGAATGATTAGTAAATTAACATTTATGTAACCTATGTCATTCAATTGTAATATGCTTATTTACATTCTATCATCTATCAATTAATGGAAAAAGGAGGCTCAGATGGCCTCCTTTAACTTCACTCTACCTTCGTCCATTCACCATTCCCCCACGTTTGGAAACCACGGTCAGATTCTTGAATCTCTACAATCGAAGAACCACCAGGATTATCATTCGCGATGATGGTATCAAGCTCTCCACTGAACCCGCTCAAACGAGCCCAGTAGCCTCCACCACTCTCACTCTTGTACGTGCCGGGTTCGATGTCTTTTCCAACCAGGTACGTGCCATCACCGAAACTCGTTTGTGTTTCCGGAGCATAGGTGTCATCAATCAACGTCCAGCTGCCTGTACCCTGAGTGCTGAAGGCGGTGTCGGATTCTTTCACTTCAACGTATTCTTGGCCTTGTGGGTTGCCGTTTGCGATGATGTCGTCGAATTCACCGCTGAATCCGGCGAGGCGTTCCCAGTAGTAGACGGATCCTTCTGATTTATAGAGGCCTGGTTCGATATCCGTTCCGACTTCGTGCATGCCTGTAGAGACTTTTACGGTGTCATTTTCTGCCGGTACTTCTTCTTCCGTCTCTTCCACTATAGGTTCTTCGGTTTCCTCTTCAGCTGATGCTTCGTTTTCTTCCGTTGAGGTCTCTTCGGCTTCTGTGCTGGCCGCTTCCACTTCCTCGACTGGAGTTCCTTCCGGTTCTGCTTCTGCCTGGTCCTGTTCTTCTCCTCCGCCTTGTGCTGCTGCGAAGACTACGAGGATTACGACTCCCCAGAACCACCATTTTTTGATGAAGCTTTTCTTTTGTTTTGCCATATGTTTGTTCCTCCTTGATTTGTGTTAACTCAAGGATAACGGATGGGGTGATCAAAAATTTGCACTCCCAACACACGTTCTCTATTCATACTGCTTGGACATCTTTTGCACTTCTTCTTTCACTTGAGCGACGAGGGATTCTGGTGAGACGACTTTCGCTTTGTGTCCCCAGGTGAGGATCCAGCCAATGAGTCCGATGCTCATTTTCGCCTTCGTCGAAAGGATGAACCGGTCGTCACTGATTGCCTTTATTGAGGCGTCTTTTCCGAAACGGTCGAGGACGACGTTCAGTAGGCTTGCATCGAATTCGATTTTGATCCATGTCTCTTCCCCTGCGAACATGTGGAAGCTTTGGTCGACGTATTCTTTTACTAAAAAGTCCTGCTTCCGCTTGAAACGTTCTTCCGATATTTCGATGTTCCGCATCCGATCCAAACGGTAGTGGCGCATTTCCCCGTTTCCGCGGAACCTTCCGATCAGATAATAGAAATCGTTCTGCCAGATGAGCGCATAAGGTTCTACATGATATGTATCGCCGTTCCGGTGGTATTCGAATTCCTTGTCCATGTTGTATTTTCCGTACTGGTAATGCAATACCTTCTGTTCTGAGATCGCCCTGTGCACATTATCGATGCTCAATTTGACGAGTTCATAATCGTCATTCGCAGACTGGGAATACAGGAGCGGATCCGGGAGTGTCTTTGCGATATGTCTACTTGTGAGCTGTTTGTTCCGCTCGATCAGATCCTTCTTCTCTTTTTCTGTGATGAACTTCGCGGATAGGATGGCGTCATTGATGAGCCGCAGCTGATAGGTCTCGAAGACGCGGTCCTGATAGCTGTAATACACCTTACCGAAACGTCCGGTATTGCGGATAATTTCTATTCCCGCATCTTCGAGTACTTCCATATCACGCTTGAGCGTACGGGCATCGAATTTCGCATCAGGTCCGAAGTAAAGCTTCAGTTTTTCACAGATTTCCTGGATGCTCAGTTCATGATGTTCATCCGTCTCTTCGAAAAGGATATCCCTCAGTTTGAGTAGTCGTGTGTTGTTGTTCAATTCCATGATACGGCCTCCCCTATTTCGAATCTCCTTCCAGTATAATACAGGAAGCAGCCGGAATAAATGGAGTTTTCTTGATATGTATAGAACCGTGAAGGATTGAACGGAGGATGTATTCTTCTCGAAGTACAACCGGTCATCTGAACATTACTAGACGTTTCATTTTATGACTCATCGAATCCAAATCACGCAAACCGCCCGAACTCTCTTTCAAACCCCAACATCACCGTCCCCACCGGACCATTCCTCTGCTTCCTCAAAATCACCTCCACCACATCACTTCCTTCCTGCGAATAATAGTCATCGCGGTACAAGAAGCTAATAACATCGGCGTCCTGTTCGATATTTCCGGATTCCCTCAAGTCAGACATCATCGGGCGTTTGTCTTGACGCTGTTCGACGCTTCGGGAGAGTTGTGAGAGGAGGATGATCGGGATGTTGAGTTCACGGGCGAGGAGTTTCAATTCGCGGGTGATGGCGCCGACTTCGAGGTCGCGGCGTTCATAGCGGCCTTTGACGTTCATCAGCTGCAAGTAATCGATGATAATGAGGTGATCTTGATTGGGGTCGGATACTACCGAGGATCTGATTTTTGTCGTGATGTCCTGGATTGTTTGTTGGCGCTCGTGTATGGACAGGTTCCACTCGGCGATTTCGCCAATGGCGTGGAAGGATCGTTTGTAGTCTTCGGCGGAAAAACACATCGAGCGCCACTTCTGACCGTCGATGCGTGCTTCAGATGAAATCATCCGCTGTAGCAGCTGCTTGGATCCCATTTCCAAACTGAACAGGTCGACGGTTCCTCCGTTCTTGCAATGGTTCATGGCGATATTCAAGGCGAAGGCTGTCTTCCCCATCGAGGGGCGGGCTGCGACGATGATCAAATCGCCACGCTGCGCGCCTCCGGTCATTTTGTCATAGTCTTCGAATCCTGTGGCTAAACCCGTCTGTACGGGGGAGGAAATCATCTCCATGGCAATGTCACTGAGTTGCTCTTTCACCGTCTGCTCATCCGCTTCCGGGTCCTGATCCATGAGATGAAGCTGCTGCTTCAAGCCAAGCAGCGCATCAGTACTAGGATTTTCGATGTACTTGATCGCCGATTGTCTCATTTGCTGGTTCGTGTAGGATTCGACGAGGAGTTTTTCATAGAAGTGGAAGTTCTCGGTCGTCGGGACGGATTCAGCCAGCCCGAGCAAGTAGCTCACTCCCCCCACCTGGGCAATCTCTTCCCCGAGGCTCGTGGTTACCGTCACCATATCCACCGGCGTTCCGTTGTTGTCCACCTGCTGCATTGCCAAGAAAATGCGTCGATGGTCGTGTCGGGAGAAATGCTCAGGCGCGAGCGTTGTCTGCTTGATTTTCTCCCCTTCTACGAGAAAAATACCTAACACGGCCTGTTCTGTCTGTAGATTATGACTCATGGGACTTCTCCTCTGCGAGCGTTCGGAGCTTGTCCATGAACCGCTGGCGGATCTCATCAGATACTTCCGCTGCTTCTGCTTCCCACACTTTCATCTGCTCCAAGTGACGGTTTTCCTCCGGTTGATAGACAGCGATTTCTCCGACGGTCGGCGGGAAAGGACTCCGGACGGCAAAATCGGAAAGCTTGGCCATCACCCCTCTATAATCCATTTCCAAAAGCTTCGGAATCAGCATATTCGCGACACGCTCGGTGATATCGAATTTCTGCGGATATAGTTCACTGATCGTCTCGAGCACTTCGATGGCTTCATCTCTTTTCATGCCTGCACCTCCTCTCTCAACTTATCGAACAGTGATTTGTTTTTCTCATGCTTCGAAGTGGTCCTCTTTTTCTTGTGAGCCTTCTGCGCTCGTTCCGCTCCTCTCAAAGTGCGGACGCCCGCTTGTTGCCACTGTTTCAGAATGCCTTCACAATAGCTGAAGAAAGGCTTGTTGCTCTCCACCGCAAGCTTCATCGATTGGATGACGAGCTTATCCGACATCTCATCACACCACTGGCTGATTTTTTCTGCGATGAACGGTGACAGCGTCCCGATGTTGTTTTCGTAAAAATGGTGGGGATTGTCGGCTGGCTTTTCTACTATTTCTTCTTTTTCTTTCGTTTCGTTTTGTTTACTTAATGTGTTCGAGTTGCCGCTATCGTTGCCGTTCGACTTGCCGCCACTGTTCTCCTCCACACTGTCGTTCTCATTGTCCATTTCTTCATATAAAGGGAGGATCCGGTAAATGGGAGCCTGGTTGCCTGATCTCGAAGTGAACGTCACATACCCTTTCTCCACGAGTTCCTTGCGTGCTTTCCGAATGCTGCTTTCACTCAAGTTGGATTTCAGACAAAGCACGGTCATCGAAGCCGAGAATTCTTCTTTCCAACGGGATTTGTTGTTCACATGCATGAGGCTGTGCCAAAGGTTGATGGCGGCAGAAGTTAGAGGGTTGAATTCCTGGTGATCATAGAAGGCGTTGATCGCTTTGATATAGTTCATTTCGATTCTCCTATTCTTATGGAAAGATGGAGGATTTGTGCATAGAAAAACACTTCCTCAATTCTATAATCGAAGGAAGTGTGTGTTTGGTGTCTATGAATTTGAAAGTTTTTTATTTTTTTTGAAATGGTTTGTCACAACTGACATCAAAGAACTTTCGTCAAAATAGGGAAAACGTAAGGATTGGTCGGCTCAGGGATAGGATTGATTTCTTTTATCTGAATGATTGGAAGTTCGACACCATTATACTCTCCAACATCGATCTCACCACGTACTTCCACCCACGTATCCTCACTAAAATTGACGGCCTGGTCAGATTCACTCAACCATCCAATCACCCTGGCATCGGCGACACAATGGGTGATCAGGAACCTTGCCACTACGAGCTGATTGGGATCCAATCCTTCCTCTTTGTACACAAAACCTTTCATTTGAATTGTTTTCCCTTTATATTGATGGAGATTTTCTTCTATTTCATGATAATACGAAGCGAAAATATCCTCGTTCATTTCAATCACTTCATCGTTGAGAAGGCCCATTTTCTGTTCATATTCCTCATCCGTCAAATAGTTGGTATTGGGAATCGGCTTGTTCTCATCGAGAGTCGGTGGTTTCGATGATGAATCCTCTTGATTAGCATTTTCTCCTTGTGGGAGAAGGGAACCTTTATTTTTGGCTATCGTTGCATCCAATGAGGTGAGGTCAAGTCCAAACCCTGTACATAAGGGAAAAAGGAGAACAAGGTAACTCACACACCTCTTTACATACGACTGCTTGTGATCGTGGTCCTCGGTGCACCCGGGAGCGCAGGAGGCATGTTCGTCGTCATTTCCCTGCCATACCCTTCCTAACTGGACGAAAAACAGGAGAATGATCACACCTGCGGCCACCTGACTCATCAGGACATATTTGGGGTTGATCAATTTCACGATTTCCCCGGTATGGTGCAATTGGATAAGAAAAAATGCAAAGGCGGCTAATAGGATTAGTTTTAGGAATTGATAAAAGTGAAAGCGCACCGCCTACTCACCTGCCCACCATAGATATAGTGATCGTACATACGAAAACAATGACCGTGATGGAAAGGAATAATGTAAACACAAACCTGGATTTAAACACACTCAGCAGCATGATGGTATTTTTCAAATCAATCATAGGTCCGTAGATTAAAAAGGCTAAAACTGCGCCGGATGGAAACAGACTACTAAAGGAAGCTCCGATAAAAGCGTCCGCTTCCGAACATAAGGATAAAAAGAAAGCCAGTCCCATCATGACGATCGTCGCCCCCATCAACCCTTCTCCGAACAAAAAGAGGGACTGGGCTTGTACATAGGTTTGCACAAAGGCAGCAACGAAAGCACCAATGATCAAGTACTTTCCCATATCAAAGAATTCGTCAATGGAATGAATACACATACCCTTAAGCTTCTTCATGAACGATACCTCTGATTGCGGGAGCGTTTCAGAGCCATACAAACCGGAAACCGAGTGTTTGAGCTGGTTCGACTTGAATAAAGTGCTGATCAAGAGGGCGATCAGAAGCGCCGCAACAAAACCCACTCCCATCCGTAAACCTGCCATTCTTATATCATTTCCAAAGGCCATATACGTCGATAAAATGACAATCGGGTTGATTAATGGTCCTGTCAGAAGAAATCCGATACTCGCGTGCAAAGGTACTCCTTTTGCAACTAATCGCCGGACGATGGGCACGATTCCGCATTCACAGGCGGGAAAAACAGATCCTACCAGGCAGCCCATCAGAATCGCCCGGTACTTATTTTGCGGGATCCACCGCTTCACATGTTCTTCTGTAATAAACATTTGAATGCACCCGGCAATGAGAACGCCAATGAGTACAAAAGGAATGGCCTCAATGATGAGACTGAGAAAGATCGTGTTCAGCTGGTTGAAAGAACCGGGAAGAATCATGGAAGCACTCTTTCCAAGCCATTGACTATACGTAACAAAGTAAGCAACAATAACAAAAGCTAAAACGGCTGTCACATCCAATACGGTGTTGTAAAGCCTGAAAGTCATAGCTTCCTCCTATCCCGTACTTTTTCTCGTTCTACCTTTATCTTCGAGCATCCATTCTGCATCGTCTTAGCTGCTTCACCAATTCAGACCTTTCCTAACCGGTTGAAGCTGTGCATGAGTTCTGTTCGCTGGAGCTGATCACCAATCAAAATGATAGCAGGATGTATACCTGCCGGATGTTGGATCTTTTCAAACTCAAGCATATTGGAGGAAAATTGAAAGGAATAAAGGCCTTCATGACCTTCAAGGTTCACAACTCCTTTTCCTCTTAAAATGGTTTTAGGTAAGTGGCTCAACCAACTCTCCAACTCTCGTTTCTTCATCTTTGGTACGGGCTCAATCTTCACGGCACGCAACCCGGAGTGGTGATGGGAATGATCTTCCTCTTCTCTCTTTTCCGCTGAAGAGTGGATCGAAGGTTGTATTCGCTTCTTCCATAACTCCAGAGATGGAATACGCCCATAGGATGTCTGAAAGATCGGGACGGACTCCCCTACAAGTCCCTTGATTATCCTGATGGTTTTATTTAACGTCTTCCCTTTGGTCAGGTCCTGTTTATTTAATAGAATGAGGTCGGCACTGGTGATCTGTTCTTCCAGCAGTTTCCGTATGTCCGCAGTACTTGAAAATACACTCTGATACTCTAAAAAGGTACTTGAGTCTATCAAACTAATCATCGAATACAAACGGAAATGAGACGAATACATAGGATTCTCTAATACTTTCTTCACTTCGAGAGGATTGGAAACGCCCGTGCCTTCAATGATTAAAAGATCCAGTTTATTCTTTTGCGCCTCCTCTATCAATTCATTCAGCGTCGTCTCTAAATCTTTCTTGATAGTACAGCATATGCAGCCATTTAATAGTTCTTTCACGTTTTGTTTCTGAAAGAGAGGTTTTTCTATATTCACTTCTCCGAGTTCATTCAAAATCACCCCGACCCGTTGGTTCTTCCTCTCGCATTCTTCTATCATTTTTAATAATACGGTGGTTTTTCCACTTCCTAAGAAACCACTTAACATATAAGTTGGTATAGGCATGAACAACATCCTCCTCCAATCATCAAATAGTAATTGTTACTATTTAATCCACTCTATTAGTTGAAAATGAAAAATATACGTATGGTCATGGCTTTTTCTGAAATTAAGTCAAAGGCCTCATTCGATTTGAGGACTTCAAATTTAAGGATGAAGGTGGGTGTTCAGTCAGAACAATGATCATAGGCCCCTTGGACATTGGTGGACACAATAAAAAATACAGAAGCATCATCGAGTTGGAGAATTTTTTTATCATCCATTCGACCATCTTTTCGGAGAGGATGGACCCACTACATAACAAAAGAGCGAACCACAGCAGAATGGTTCGCTCTTTTCGTTATCACAAAGTATGAAAAAGGCATGAGCCCTGCCCTATTCTTCCAGAGGTGTCAGGATCATCGCCTTCTCTACTTCTTCTATGTCAATATGGAAGCTTTTCAATCCTTTTTGTTCAAAGTAGGTACGGATTTCTTTCGGAAGGTAGATCAGCCCTTTTCTACCCACCGTGCTCATCACATCAAGGGTTTTGTTGGAAGCGGGCTTGATAACGATATCATTATTCTCGACCTTAAACACGACTCTCATTCCGTCTTCTATCTGTAATTTCCTTCTCCATTTAACGGGCATGTTGAAATCACTTTTACGTGTAATATCAATCGTTTTTTGAGTTTGTTTCATGTTTATCTTTCTCCATCCTCCAGATTGGTGTTATTTATAAAAAGAATCCCTGACCACCCTTATGGATTAATTTCTATGTCCAAAACCAAAGGTATAGGAAACTGAAGACCGTGGCCAACCTTCACCTTTCTTATATTAAACAGCCAGCATTTTCTTAACCCGTAAAGAAAGTTAATGGGCCATCATTTCATGGGCAATCTCCTGTCCATCTATATCTAATGGATAGTAGGTCGGCCAGTGCGTCACTTCCTCAAGCAAAGCCTCACGGTCATCACCCCAGTAAAGATGATAGTGATCCGCTTCTGTTGGATAGATACTGTGGTCACTAAACTGAATATACTTCGGAAGACCTTCCGCTTCTTCCTCCAGTTTGAAGATATATCTTACCCCTCTATTACCTGCTTCGTAAGTTAAGATTTCGTACCCATCCGAGACATAGTCCCCGGATCGTTCTTCTCCATCTTCATAAAAAGTGACGGTCTTTCCGTGGATATCAATGCGATTCACATCTGTCTTATACCCCTGCTCATAATATTCCTTGTATTCTTCCGCTGTCTTGTCCCCGTCTTCTGCTTTATGAGCATAGACTTCATCAAGCGTTCCGTCTTGATGGTGCTGGTACACCGACTGCCAGTTCCCTTCCCAATCGGAAAGCTTCCGGTCCTCCACCTGGCTGTCTTCAAAGTAGCCTTCATAAATTTTCTCCGCTTCTTCGTCATGCCCATGTTCATGGCTGTGGTCATGATCGTGCTCCTCCGATTCGTCCGCGTTGTCTGAAGCGGCTGAAGGATTCGCTAAAGCGGTTGAAAGGACTTCTAAGTTACGCTTCATGAGGCTGAAGTAATCCTCATCATTTTCGATATCTTCTTCCGTTAAAACAGATAAGTTATGGATGCGTAACGTCTCGGCATTGATTTCCTGGCGTACAACTTCGGCTACTTTAGGGGTTACATTCTGTTCGAAAAGTACATGGTCCAAGCCATTTTCTTCAGCCGTTTTCACGATATTTTCCAGGTCCTTCTGTGAAGGTTCATTCGCTGGGCTTAGTCCAGACACCGCCACCTGTTCTATTCCGTAATTTTCTTCCCAATATCCATAGGCGGCATGGGATACGATAATCTTATTCCCAGGCAGGCTTTCCAACTTCGTATGGAACTGTTCGTCTAAACGTTCAAGTTCTTCTTTCAGCTTCTCAAAGTTTTCATTAAGTACTTCTTCCTGCTCTGGGTTTATTTCAACCAGTGTCTCTTTAATATGTTCGGCCATTTCAATAGATCGAATCGGATCCAGCCACACGTGCGGGTCTTGGTCGCCATGATTGTGCCCCTCATGTTCCCCTTCGTGACTACCTTCACCATCTGCATGTTCGTCATGACTACCTTCTTCGTCGGCATGGTCGTCATGGCTATCTTCTTCGCCATGGTTATGGCTGTGATCTTTTAAATCGATTCCTTTGGATGCTTCAAGGATTTTAACATCTTCCGACTCGATAGATTCAGAGATTTTCTTCGCATAAGGCTCTAATCCTGCACCGTTATATATGAAAGCATCGGATTCAGCGATTTCGATCATTTCTTTCGTCGTTGGTTCATAAGTATGTGGGTCGGTTCCCGGTGGCAGGGTAGATTCTACTGAAGCTAGATCTCCAGCGATTTGTTCTGTGAAAAATTGAAGAGGATAAACCGTTGTGAACACCTTCAGCTCTTCTGTTGAATCCTCAGATTCTTCTTCACTACCATTACTGCTTGCCTCTTCCCCATTACATGCAGCCATGGTAAAGATAACGAAACATAAACTAAATAATGCTAAAAATTTCTTAAACATCTGCTCTCCTCCTTTACTTGCAGACTTGATTTTATCGTAACCATTACGATTTGTAAATAGTAATCATTACTCTTATTTTATTCTCTTTCTCTCTTCAAGAATGGTGATTGCAGAATTGTTGATTAAAAAAAGTGCCTGACCCTGCTGGTTAACACTTTAACGCATCGAGGGCAGGCACTTTCACTAAATAGCAGTGAAATTTTTTATTTAAAAAGCCTCCAATAACTCAACATTGTAAAGAATGATGTATATTGAAGGTCATTTTGTTCAGGATAATATCTCGAAACTGATTAATCCCTAGATATGGAAAAAACGCCCCCCTTGCCTCTTTAATACTTTAACGACGTCAGGGTTAATCACTTTTCCGGGGTTACGCCTTGGAGCCAGGAACTTTTAAATCCGATTAATATTTGGATTATGGCTAAACCTACAGGTATGGAGGTGATTGATTATGGCAAAGAACCCGCCAAAGGGAGCAACTGAAGTCAAAAAAGGAAGAATTGAGAATCCGAAATCAGCGATGAACCCGGCTCGTTCCGGAAGAGATCCACAAAAAGTAAAGCAGGAAATTCAGAAGGATGTAAGCGCAGGGGTAGGCGCCATGACATCGCGTGAGGCAGGATCCATGAAAGACTAAAGAACCACTATTTCTGTGGTTCTTTTTTACACTTATTATGTTGCAGCTCTATACTATCCAAATGGATCTCCTATAGTCCCGGCTAAAGCAACCATACCTTTATCATATTTCCATGGCTGGATTTCAAGGCGTTTTCTTATACTTCTCCCACTTTTTATAAGGGGTTACAGACAAAATATTGGCAAGCTTAAATGACCGGACCGTCTTCCGGGTATAACAATAAGCCAGAATCTTTTCCTTTTTGATGGATACAACGCGGATGACCCGCTGTGAGATCTTCCCTTTGTCGGCCATGTAGATGAGTTCAAGTTGTTGCTTCTCCTCTAGAGCCCTTCTCAATACTCCATTCATTGATCATCACTTCCTTAACATAAATACGAACGTTTGTTCTATTTATGTATATGTTACCACACGCGCATTAGAAGTAAACTGGTAAATGAAGGTCTCGTAAATGACAATACCCAGGGGTTTATTGATGGCAATCTTTTATAATGAACGTGCTAAAAATACGCAAAAAAGATGGAGAAACAGGTGCGGAACGATCAAGTATATATGTTCATGCAGCCCCTCAGCCGAAGCCGCTGTATTTTAAAGGAAGACTTGTGGAATTCAGTGAAGAGGTAGAGATTTTTGAGATAAAAATGACAACGGATATTAATCTAAATACAACAGAACAAGATAATCCCTGGCAGAGGCCAGGGGCTTTTTCAAAGGCGGATCGATGCTTTTATTCATCCATTTCCCGGTTATCGTCCTTATTGTTATTTTCTTCAAAAGGTTCCTCAAGATCAATTTCCCGGTCACCAAACTCGATCTCCTGATCCTCTCTATCGATGATCGGATAATCAACGTCAGGCCTTGTATCCTCGCCGTTATTTCTGTCCAAACGGTTTCTTTGATCGTCCTGGTCATAGCGTGTTGGTTGGTAATTCACATCTTCCGGTTCATTTGGTTCGTTGCCAGCGCAACCGTTCAAAACAGCTGCAATTAATATGCCTAATAAAATCGGTCCTTTGATTTTCATTCCTTCACCTCCTGTATTCAACCTCTAATATTTACAAAAAGCCAATATAAAATGCTTCTCTCACGGATAAATAGTTCTTTACTCTCTTTAGTGTGGTGGAATCAAGCATGTTCACTAAAAAAAGCTTAAGGCTGTAAATAGCCTTAAGCTTTTCCTTCTCATTTGATATAAACTTTTTCCTTCAGCTCTCTTCTCCGCTTATGCAAAATCGGTTCGGTATAACCGTTCGGCTGTTTGGTCCCATCAAAAATCAGGTCTCTGGCTGCCTGATAAGCAATCGATTGATCGTAATCGGGTGCCATTGGTCTATACTCTGGATCATGAGCGTTTTGTTCATCTACGACCTTCGCCATTTTTCTCAACGTTTGTCCCACTTGTTCTTCGGTGACAATCCCGTGATGCAGCCAGTTGGACATATGCTGGCTTGATATTCTTAGTGTCGCGCGGTCTTCCATCAAGCCGATGTTGTTGATATCAGGGACTTTGGAACAACCGACGCCATGGTTCACCCAGCGTACGACATAACCGAGGATTCCCTGGGCATTGTTTTCGAGTTCTTGCTGGATTTCCTGCTCACTCCAATTCTTCGATGAGGCGGCAGGCACTTGGAGAATGTCATCGATGTTGTCTGTGATATTCTCAAGGATCTTTTCCTGTATCGCTTTCACATTGATTTCATGGTAATGAAGCGCATGGAGGGAGGCTGCAGTTGGAGATGGTACCCAGGCTGTATTCGCTCCCGCTTTCAATTGACTCCCTTTTTGCTCCATCATGTTATGCATCAACTCAGGCATCGCCCACATGCCTTTTCCGATTTGAGCTTTGCCGATCAGTCCGGTTTCGATTCCTACATTGACATTGGACTGTTCATACGCCTGCAGCCAGGTGGATGTTTTCATTTCCTGTTTTCGAATCATCGCTCCCGCTTCCATGGAGGTATGGATTTCATCCCCTGTCCGGTCAAGGAAGCCGGTATTGATGAAGACGATCCGTTCTTTTACTTCATGAATGCAGTTCTTCAGATTAAGCGTCGTCCGGCGCTCTTCATCCATCACCCCGATTTTAATGGTATGGCGATCCAGGCCGAGCATATCTTCAATCTTGTTGAAGAGTGTATTTGCAAAAGCAACTTCTTTTGAACCGTGCATTTTCGGTTTGACAATGTAGATCGACCCTTCAACGGAGTTCTGGTATCTCCCATTTTGAAGCAGGTCATGTTTACCTAAGAGAGAGGTCACGACACCATCGACGATCCCTTCCGGCACTTCGTCTCCGTTTTTGTCCAAAATCGCAGGGGTTGTCATCAAGTGGCCGACATTGCGGATGAACATCAGTGAACGACCTTTGAGCACCCTTTCGCCACCTTCAGGGGTTGTGTAACGTCGGTCAGGTTGGAGGTGACGTGTCACTTCCTTGCCTCCTTTGTTGAAGGATGCTGTCAAGTCACCTTTCATGAGCCCGAGCAAATTTCTATAGACGAGCACCTTATCCTCGGCATCGACGGCTGCGACGGAATCCTCACAATCCATGATCGTCGTTGTCGCAGATTCTACCAGAACATCTTTCACCCCTGCCGGATCATCTTTTCCAATCGGGTGCTCTCGGTTCAGTTGGATCTCTAAATGGAGCCCGTGATTTTCAAGCAGGATCGCTGAAGGATCTTCAGGAACACCATGGTAACCTTTGAATTTCTCAGGCTCAACCAATGTCCTTTCTGAACCATCGCTGAGTGTTACGCTCAGTTCTCCCCCCGTAACCTTGTATGTAACCACATCTTTGTGCGAGGATGCGGTCAAAGGGGCGACCCGATCCAAAAATTCCTTGGCATAAGTGACGACTTTCTCCCCTCTTACCGGGTTGTAACGGCTTCCCTGCTCCGCTCCATCCGCATCACTGATGACATCTGTTCCATACAACGCATCATATAGACTTCCAAACCTTGCATTGGCTGCATTCAAGGCATAACGGGCATTATCTACAGGGACAACTAGTTGGGGACCCGCTTGGTGAGCGATTTCGTGATCGACATTTTCCGTCGTGACCTTGAAGTCTTCCACTTTCGGTTCAAGGTATCCGATTTTCTCGAGAAACCCTTTATATTCTGCAAATTCATAGCCTGTTGGATGGTCCTTGTACCACGTATCCAGCTGGTTTTGAATGGTTTCGCGTTCTTCCAGCAACGATCGGTTGGCGGGCGTCAATTCATCCAGCAGGTCTTCAAAATCACTCCAAAATTGTTCGTTTGCCACACCACTCTCCGGAAGAGCTTCAGAAACAATGAATTCATACAAGGCTTGGTCCACGTTCAAATTTCCGATTTGTACATATTGACTCATACGTTCGTCCTCCTTTAAGTCTTCTTTACTGTACTCTCATAAAAAGCATTTCGATGATTTTACCGCCGATATACACCCCTGCTACACCAAGCACACCAGCGAGAACAGGAGGGGCAGGTAAAGGAAGTTTGATCAATTTGAAAACGACACCAATGAAGATTCCTGCAATCAACGCGAGAATCGCTTCTTTTACCATAAGAGTTCCTCCTTCCCGTACTTACTGGGAGACTTTATCCGCTTGGGCATTCACCTTCTTCAAGTTCGTTGAAAAAGGGGCCGTGATGACACCTTTTTCGGTAATGATTCCGCTGATCAACGCATTCGGCGTGATATCAAACGAAGGATAGAGCGCGTTCGTTCCTTCAGGGGCGATTGCGATGCCTTTCATGTGGGTGACTTCGCTTGCATCACGCATTTCCACTTCAATGTCGGCCCCGCTCGGTGTTTCGAAATCAATCGTGTGACTGGAGGTCGCTGTATAAAACGGGATATCATGTTCTTTAGCGGCCAGTGCGTGCATGTACGTTCCTACCTTATTCGCTAAATCCCCGTTGGCCGACACTCGATCAGATCCTACAACAACCTTATCGATCCGCCCTGTACTCATACAGAATCCGGACATATTATCGGTGATCAATGTATGCGGAATACCGAATTTCTTCAGTTCATAGGCCGTGATCCGGGCCCCCTGCAGATAGGGACGTGTCTCACAAGTGATGACGTGAATTTTCTTCCCCTGCTCGTGGGCAGTACGGATGACAGATAAAGCCCTGCCTCCAAACCCTGCTCCACCAAGGGCCCCGGAGTGACAGTGGGTCATCACCGTATCGCCGTCTTCGATCAACTCGGCTCCATGTCGGCCGAGCTCATATTCAAAGGCCAGCTGGCGTTCCAGAATCTCCACAGCCTTCGCTTCCATTGTGCGAATGAGATCCTGCCCGGCCCCCTCGATGGAGGCCGTCATTTCATCGACCGTTTTCATCAAGTTTACAGCCGTCGGGCGTGTGCTTTTTAACAAAACACCCGCTTCCTTAACAGTTTCTGGATCACCATCTGAGACGAGGGCCGCTAAGTAAAGTCCGTAAGCACCGCAGATCCCAATCGCACCTGAACCGCGGATCTGCATGGAACGAATCGCTTCTCCCAAATCTTCAACCGTAGAACAAGTCATAATCTCTTCAGAAAAAGGAAGCTTTGTCTGGTCGATGACTTTCAACGTCCCCTCTTCCAACCAGATCGGAAGAGCGAGATTTTCTTCTTGATAACGCTGCACCAATTGTTGAATATCCGTCATGATAATCCCCCCATTAGTTTGTTACTGGAACACCTGCGCGCAATTGAGTGAGTATGAACGCCTGTTTGGCTGTTGCTTCGGCAAGATCGACGACATTGTAAGCCGCTTCAAGGGTCGGGCCGACCGAACAGACGCCATGATCTTTCATCAGCGTGATCTTGATATCCGGGTACTGTGTGAAAACGTCTGTCACATGTTGCGCAAGCTCCTTGGAACCTGACGGAGCGACGTCCGCCACTGGAACATGGCCGAGAAGTTTCCTTGCCGTCACGGTAGGAAGAGGGAGTTCTTCTCCTAAACAGGCATATCCAATCGCATAATTCGGGTGGCAGTGGACGACCGCGTTGACGTCAGGGCGGACTTTATAGACGCCGAGGTGAAAACCAATTTCTTTTGATGGCTTTCCTTCCCCTTCGATGACCTCCCCGTCCATATTGACTACGAGGGCATCTTCCCTGCTCACTTCTCCAAGGCTGACCCCGCTTCTTTTAATAAGCACATAGTCTGTCCCTGGAATTCTCACACTGATGTTGCCACCGGTCGCCTGGGTAAACCCTTTTTGATAAACCTTATGGGATACATGCTGCAGTTCTTTTTTCAATAATTCGTAACTCATCTTTCATTCCTCCCGTTATAAAAGTGATGGTAAAACTTCTCCACATGAACCCTCATCCTGTCTGCGAATTCAACAGCTGCCGAACTGTTTTCACGGAGTGTTTCTGCTCGTTCCTGCACCCGCTGGATCACTCGTTTCTCATCAAATGCTGTAATCTCCTTATTTTTCATCACCCATTCTCCCCGGATCATGACAGAATCGACGGAAGTACCATTTTCATGGAAGACCAGTTGGGTGACGGCATCATGGGTGCTCGCCCATGTCGTGCTGTTTTTGTTAAGGAATACAAGATCGGCGTCAAAACCCTCTTCGATCTTACCTTTACGATTTTCATTTCCTAATACACAGGCCCCTTGCACAGTGGCCATGTCGAAAACTTGTGAGGCGTCCGGCCATCTTCCTGGATCTCTCTCTCCCATTCTCGGCATCATGGCTGCCAGTTTCATCGTTTCAAAGAGACTGTGAGTGGTTCCACAATTGGAAGCATCGGTTCCTAATCCAACGGAAAATCCTTTTTGCAAATAATCAAAGACCGGCGCTTGTCCACTACCCAAAATCATGTTACTTGCCGGATTATGAACGATTGATACCCCACGTTCCTTGAGAAGTTCCATTTCCCAGTTATCCAGCCATATTGCATGAGCAACGGTGAGGCGGTCATCGAGAATGCCGGCATGGTCCAAATGTTGAAGGACCCCTCCCTCCCCATAATAGCGCCTTCCGAAATCTCTTTGAATCTTTGTTTCCAAGAGGTGGGTATGGATTGGAAGGTCATAGGTTCGGCTGAGATGATCACTTAATTCCAACGCTTCAGTGGTACACCTTTGCGGGGCATTCGGACCCACCGTCAGCTGGATCCTCCCCTCTTTTCCATGCCACTTCTCGATCAAGTCGCTGTAAAAGTCATTCATTTCGGCTGGCGATCGGGGTGGGACTTCCAATTTCCTTCCTAGATCATCAGGTAAATCCAATTGTAGAAACTGATGATCCGGCACATCGTGGATCATCGGTGCGAAGGATACATGCATCCCCGAATCGAGATAGGCTTCCAATGCGCTTTCTGATTTCGGAATATGCGGGAAATGGTCCAGACAGGAAGTCACCCCACTACGGATCATCTCGGCTGCTCCCAGCAAGACCGCCAAATAGATATCTTCATCTGTTAAGGAATGGCCATAGGCAACTGTATATAAGGACCATAGTTCTAAAGGCAGGTCGGTTTCTGTACCTTTGAGCAGGTTGGAATACGAGTGATAATGCGCATTCGTCATGCCAGGGATGATCAACTGCCCGCTGGCATCCACCTTTTGGGTTTCAGGGCCGCCGGAATAAGATCCAGAAGGAAAAATCTTCTCGATTTTCCCCTCTTTGATCAGGATATCCCCCGTCTTCAGTGAACCTTCCTTGTCGATCCATTCCGCCTGACTGATGACAAGGCTCATCTTATGCCTGCGTCGCTTCTAATTTCTCAAGTTTTTCTTTACGCGCCTTCAATGCTCTCGCATAAGCTTCATGCGCAATCGACGGTTTATCATCTGTGGCAAGTTCAATCGTCTTCAGGAAAAGATCTCTAATTTTATCCTGGTTATCGATGACCACATTTTTATGTGTATCAAGATCCGGCGGAACGTCCGTCGTCCCTGCCGCGAGGTCTGTAGACATCGTAACGACCGCATAAGCGATGCCGAGTTCTCTAGCTAGAATCGCTTCTGTCGCATTCGTCATGCCGACGACATCCATCCCCCACTGCTTGTAGATATTGATTTCCAATGCCGTTTCGTAACGAGGGCCGTCCACACAAATGTAATTCGCTTTTGGTGTAATCTCCATGTCAAGCTCCTTGGCTGCCTCTAAGAACGTTGCGTTCAAGTCCGGACAGTAAGGCTGCGTAATTTCCACGGAGTATTTATCGTAAGTCGTGACACGCTTTGTCGTGACGTCCATAAATTGATCCAGGAGGGCAAGCGCTCCGACCGGAATATCAGGATTCAAAGAACCGACGGCACACATCGCAAGCACATGGTCGGTACCGAGCTGTTTCAATGCCATCATGTTTGCCCGGTAATTGATTTGGTGGGCAAGGCTGTCATGAGATTTCCCGTGCCTCGGCAGGAAATAGATTTCTTTTCCTGCATACTCTCCTTCATAGACAACGACATCCCCATATTCTGTAGATACCTGCACTTCCTTCATACCATCAACTAAATTGTAAAAGCCTGTTCCTCCCACAATTCCGATTTTCATAGAACACTTCCTCCTTCAATTTTGGTTTGTTGCTTTAATAGAGACGGGTAAAAGTAAGGCTTACCTGACTCTTTTTTCAACTGATCCCAGTGGCTCAGGATTTTGATAGCTTCTGTCGCCACGGCGATCGATTGTTCCACGCCTTCCCCTTTATACTCGAATTCATCTTTCACTCTGTTGGCAACCGCTGTAAAAATAGCTCCTGCCCTCAAATTGAACAAGCTGCTCAAAGTCAGAACCGTTGCGGCTTCCATTTCGAAGTTGAGGACACCGGCCCGCTGCATATCATCCATGATCGTGTGCATCCAGCTTTGGTTATAATTGTTGTATCCTGGGCGTCCTTGGCCACAGAAGAAGGAAGCGGCCGTGTAGCCGATGCCTACATGATAAGTTACGCCTAACCGCTCAGCGGCCTCGATCGTCGCCATCACCACTTCCTGGTTCGCAATCGCCGGGAACTTCTGATCGACATACTGATCGCTTGTCCCGTCATAGCGGACAGCACCGGCACAGATGATCAAGTCACCTGGTGCGATATCCTCCTGCATCGCTCCACAAGTCCCGACACGCAGGAAGGTTTCTGCCCCTACTTCTGCGAGCTCTTCCAAAGCACTGGCCGTCGATGGACCACCCGCTCCTGTCGAGCAGGCCGAGATTCCTACACCGCCGACTTTCCCCGTGTATGTAACGTGTTCACGGTACGTGGCGATGTGTTTTTTTTCATCCCAAAGCTGAGCCATCTGTCCCACACGCTCCGGGTCCCCAGGGAGCAATACATATTTCTCCACATCGCCGGGACGGCACCGAATATGATATTGCGATTGATCTGCTGATTCTGGTCGATTTGCTTTTGCTTTCCATTTAAGATCCTGAGCCAATTTGAACAGCCTCCTCTTTTTTCTCTTCGTTCGGTTTGTTTTCTTTGATCCATGTAAGGATAGAATCGATCGTCAAGTACGTTTTGTTTGCATCTAAATTTGATAATTGATTAGCAAAGCTTGTGATTTGCGGTGGCTGAAGGCCCGCCTCTTCCATGACTCCTTTGTGGGAAAAAACGACATCCGCCTGGTCATCGGCAATCTTTTTACTCTGGTTCATGACGACGGTACGGCAATTCAATTCACCGATCAGGTGCATATCATGGGTAATCAAAACGACGATGTGGCCATGTTCTTTGAACATCCTCACTAAATCAAGGACACGTTTACAACCTTTATGGTCCTGACCTGTCGTCGGTTCATCCAGGACGATCACTTTAGGGGAAACCGCCATGATTGATGCCATCGCTACTTCTTTCCGCTGACTTGAATTCAAATCAAATGGATTGTCATCGAGGCTGTCCTCCAGTTCAAACAGCTCAATGGCTTTGTTGACTCTTTCCTCAATCTCACTTTCCGACATTTTTAAATTGGTACAGCCATATTCCAATTCTTTCCTCACTGATGGAAGAAACGTCTGGTGATTCGGATTTTGGAAGACATACCCGACTAAGCTTGAAAGTTTGGATATTTTCTCCTTCTTCGTGTTCAACCCGCCTACGGTGATTTCCCCTTTCGTAGGGGTCAACAGCCCGTTGAAGTGCTTCACGAGTGTCGTCTTTCCTGAGCCATTACTGCCAAGAATCGCGACGACCTCTCCTTCAAAGATATCGAGATTGATATCTTTGATCGCTGTCACACCGTTCGGGTAAACATGAGAGACATTTTTCACAGACATATATGGTTGCATCGTTTCTGCCCCCTCAACGTTATTTGTTTGCGCTTTCATAAGATTGAACAGCTTTTTCGAGTGTTGTCGCAAGCGCGGCATTCTTATGGAACTTCTTGTTGTACTGGGATAGGAATTCGGTCACTTGCGGGGCGTGTAAAGTCAATCCATGCAGGCGGTCAATTTCTGTAAAAACTTCTTCTGTCGTACCGAACATTTTGACTTCCCCCTCATCCAAAACTAAGACCTTATCACAATAGGCGGCGATTCTCTCTACCTCATGATCGATGATGATTCCTGTCATTCCATAGGCTTTTAGATTCTTCAACACATCGTAGACTTCATTCTTCCCTTTTGGATCAAGCATGGATGTCGGCTCGTCCATAATCATGATGGTCGGCCTCATCGCGAGCACGGCAGCAATCGCGAGCCGCTGCTGCTGTCCACCAGATAAGGCAAGCGGGCTGCGTTCTTCGAAACCTTCCAAACCGACTTGAGAGAGGGCATCTTTGATCCGCACAAGCATTTCATCCCGCGGGACGCCAAGGTTCCCCATGCCAAAGGCGATTTCTTCTTCAATCGTCATCTGGCTCAATTGATTCTCCGGTTCCTGAAAAACAAAGCCGACATGCTCAGACATCGCAGCCACATTGCTTTCGTGGACATCCATGCCTTTGACTCGGATCTCCCCTTCGATCTCTCCCTGGATGACTTGAGGCACAAGGCCATTCACACACATGGCCAATGTTGATTTTCCAGCACCTGTAGGACCGATGATGCCGAGGATTTCACCATTGTCGATGGAAAAGTTGATGTTCTTCAAGACAGGTTCTTCCGTATCCGGGTATTCAAATGTGAGATTTTTCACTTGTATCGCTTTTTCAGGCATCAATTCACACCTCCGAATTTCCCTTGGACTCGTTTGACGAGAAACTTAACGAGCATAAGCCCGCATACGACCCATGTTCCGATAAGGGAATAGGTTAATAGAGCATCGGTTGTCCATTGCAAGGATCCCATCATGAACAGCTTCAAGTAAATTTCAAAGACCAGTACTGCAAGCATCCCAAGGAGGAAAGAATAATCGAGCGATCCGATATTCGTCTCGCGGAGGCTTGTTTTGTTTCCTTTTCTACTAAAGGCTCTGCATTCAAGAACGTAAGAGAGTTGGTGCACTTTCATAAATGTAATGATGAACAATGGAGCAAACATGGGGACGAGATTCTTCACACGTTGAATGATGTTTCCTTTCACATCCAGACATCTCGCCTGCTGGGCTTCCATGACGATTTTCGCTTCACGGGCGATGATCGGGATGATCTGGAAGGTTGATAATAAGATAAACGCAAAAGAATGAGGGACTTTCCATTTCACAAGTGCTGAAGCCATGTCAGATGGGTGGGTCGTCATGACGAAGAGAACAGCACCTGTACCAATAACAAGAATTCTGAAAGACATCACAGACGCATAGACCATAGACTCATATTTAAAAGTCAAACCGCCAAAAATTTCAAATACCGGTGTGACGCCTATCGGATTATAGATTCCATGAACAGTCATGATGAGGACAGCAAAGAGCAGCAAAAATTGAATGGAAATCAAATAGGGTTTTACGAGTTTCGCTATAACCACGAGCGGGAAAAGAGCAACCAACAATAAGAGCTGGAGGGCCGGATCATTCATGATAAATGAACTGGCTACGACAAATGCTACAAAAATCATCTTCGTCCTTGGGTCCAAGCTGTGAATCAAGCTATCTTTGGGCAGGTACAAACTATTCACGCTTTTTCCTCCTTCATAAGTTAGGATGGGTATTTCTGTACGAGGTGGTTATCATTTAACACAGTTGTTGATCCCCGTTCAATCAGCGTCGGCTGAAAGGTAATCGTTTCCTTGAAATTCTTGCCTTCCGTTATGATTTTGACAACCAATTCCACGGTCTTCTCTCCCATATCGGCCGTCGGGGTGCGGATCGTCGTCAATTCAGGAGCCACAATTTCCGCGAATTGTGAGTCGTCAAAACCGATGACAGAAAGTTCATCGGGAATAGAAATGTCCAGTTCCCTTGCTGCCTTGTAAACCCCGACCGCAATGGCATCATTTCCTGCGAAGATGGCTGTAGGCCGGTCAGGAAGCGCCAACAATTCTTTCCCCTTGTGATACCCACTATGGATTTTGAATTCATCCAGCCGCACATAATGATCGGTGGGTTGAAGACCATGATCTTCCAGTGCTTTAGAATACCCTTTATACCTTTCGACTGTGGCATACGAATCTTCCTGGCCACCGATATAGCCAATCCTTTCATGCCCATATTCCAAAAGGTGCTGGGTCGCTTGATAGCCACCTTCAAAGTTATCGACGAGGACTTCATCCAATTTCACGTTTTCCACTTGGCTTCCTAATAAAATCATTGGGAGATCGGGCCGATGTTTCATCACCTCTTTGATGTTTCGATCATTCATTTCAGGTGTAGAAAAAATGATCCCGTCAATGCCTTTCCTAAGCAGGAAGTTCAGGTAGTCTGCTTCTTTTTCCAAATCATTGTCCGTGTTACATAAGATCACGTTAAAGCCATGTTGATGAGCCTGATCCTCGATGGCCCGCGTCAATTCTCCATAGAATATATTTTTAATATCCGGAATAATCAACCCGAGGGTCGAGGTTTTTTTCTTAATCATGGCCGTTGCCACCATGCTCTTCTGAAACTTCAATTCTTCTACCGCTTTATACACTTTTTCTCTTGTGTTCACACTGCAGTATCCACTGTTATTCAATACTCTCGAAACCGTGGAGATGGATACATTCGCCGCTTTAGCTACATCTTTGATCGTAGTCATTGTCACCACTTCCTATCTTTATGGAAACGTTTTTATGCGAAGAGATAAAAAAACCGATTCAACCTCTTGTGTGATCGCATGCAAACGCTTTCTGTTTGTGTCTATTATACGGGAAAGGAAGGGTTTATTTCAATAATTTTCAGAAAATAAAGATATTTATTTTTACATTTTCATCTTTGAATCCTATTTGATATGTGGAAACGTTTTTATAAAGGAATTTAAATAGACTCAGGAAACCGTTGTCGTTTGCTTCGCCTTACTTACCGCGTTCTTCAAAGAGCCGATCCCTTCGATCCGACAATCGATTTCATCGTTCTCTTTCAAAAATTCTGCTCCGGCTGGGCTTCCTGTAAGAATGACATCTCCAGGCTGGAGTGTCATCACATGGCTCAAATAGGAAATCATTCGTTCGATCGTGACGATCATTAATTTAGTAGAACTGCTCTGCTTTCTCTCCCCGTTATGATCAGCTTCTACAACGGCCTTTTTATGGTTAAATTCCGTTTCTACGACAGGGCCTAGAGGTGTAAACGTATCGAATGCTTTACCCAGCGTCCAATGACCGTTTTCATGGAAATATTGAGGTGCCGTCACATCATTTCCAATCGTATAACCAAAAATATGTTCTTGCACTTCCTCTTCTTTCAGTCCACTCGCTTCTTTTCCAATTACAACTGCCAATTCGGATTCAAACTTCACCTCATCAACGGTTCCAGGGATTTGAATCGTGTCAGAAGGACCCACGACAGAGCTGTTCGGCTTGAAGAAAAACACCGGCATATCAGGCCCTTTTTCCGGCAGATCGTCAACCTCTGCTACATAATTCGCTCCAATTCCGATCACTTGATTCGGCTCTAAGGGAGCCAGCCACTCGATTTCTTCTGTTGCATACGTTTCGCCTGTGAATCCCCAGGCTTTAAAGATATCTCCTGAAACCTCTTTTACACGTCCATCTTCCAGGACCCCTTTTTTCTTTTCCCCTTCGATCATAAAACGCAAAAATTTCATCGTTTAACCTCCACTTTATCCGTTGTTTTAGTCTTTCTGGCTACACCGCTCTGGATGGCCGCATCCGCGACAGCTTTTGACACCATATCAACGACACGGTCGTCTAATGGATCGGGGATGACATAATCTTTACTCAATCGCTCATCATCCACCAGGGAAGCTATGGCTTCCACAGCAGCAACCTTCATCTCTTCATTGATTTCTTTTGCAGAAACACTCAAGGCACCTTTGAAGATTCCTGGAAATGCTAATACATTATTGATTTGATTCGGAAAATCAGATCTCCCTGTCCCCATCACCGCGGCCCCAGCCTTTTCGGCTTCCTCCGGCATGATTTCCGGTACAGGGTTCGCCATCGCAAAAATGATAGGATCACGATTCATCGAAGCGACCATTTCCCTGGTGAGAGCTCCGGCAACAGAAACGCCGATAAAGACATCCGCCTCTTTCAAAACCTCTGATAACTCTCCTGACATTCTTGTTTCATTGGTGATGGCAGCGACCTCTTCTTTCAAAGGATTCATCCGATAATGACGCCCTTCATAGATCGCACCTTTCGAGTCACAAAGGATGATCTCCCCAACGCCCATATTCACGAGCAGTTTGACAACAGCAATCCCTGCTGCTCCGGCTCCATTGATGACGACCTTCACATGCTCAAATTTCTTTTGAACGACTTTCAAAGCATTGATCAAACCGGCTGCAGTCACAATGGCCGTCCCATGCTGGTCATCGTGAAAAACAGGGATATCAAGGGTCTCTTTCAGCTTTTCTTCAATATAAAAGCAGTTCGGGGCGGATATATCTTCGAGGTTGATTCCTCCAAAAGTCGTTTCTAACGCCTTTACAGCATCAATGAATGCATCAGGATCTTTACGGTCGATACAAATCGGAAAGGCATCGACATCAGCAAATAGTTTAAATAGTGCCGCTTTGCCTTCCATCACAGGGTAGGAAGCACCAGCCCCTATATCCCCAAGCCCTAAAACCGCTGTTCCATTTGTGACGACACCAACTAGATTTCCTCTCATCGTATAATCGTAGATGGCTTCTTCATTCTCATGAATTTCCTTACAAGGTTCTGCGACACCAGGAGAATAAACTAAGCTCAAGTCTTCCTTGCTTTCCACTGGTACTTTTACTTCCACACTCAGTTTCCCGCGATATTTTTGATGGAGCTCCAAAGCATCTCTGCGCAAATCCAACGGCACCCCTCCTCATATAGTTGGAAAAGGACCCAATAGGCTACAACAGGTATTCAATCCTTTTCCACACATTCAACCAAGTCATAACTTTTGATTTCTAATCTCTTTTTCTATATCCTTACAAGTAAGTACATGGAGCATCATACAACGCGATTTCCCAAATTTTGTTGTATTGATGTTCTTTTTTATGCCGTTTTCTTCTTGCTTGTACTATTCTTCGGGGCAATTCCGATTTTCTCCCGGATGTCTTTGGCATTCGGAAGGAAGCGGACCGGGAAGATTTTAAGAATCATCCACACAATGTAGAACGTCAGCAATTTGTCAGCGACCGTACCTGGAATGTTAGCAACAAAAGCGGCATTGAAAATTTCCTGTCCAGACGCGATTAACCCTGCGGTCAACACATCCACGGTATGTCCTGAAAATCCACCGAAAGCATATACCGAAATGACGGTGGCGACTGCTGATGCTAAGATTCCCGTCACAGCACCTGCGGTCATGACTTTCCAAGCTTTCTTAAACCATCCTTTTTTATAGAAGAAGTAGGCCAGAAAAGCGACAAATATTCCGACAAGAGCAAAAGGTAAGTACGTCCATCGAACAATAAGAGCCAAAATCACGTTGGTCATCAAAGCGGTCGCCGCACCCCAAAGCGGACCTAAAACGATGGCATTAAGTACGGTTCCGATATTATTCAGAAACAATGGCAGCTTGAGCATCTCTACAATCGAGTTCGCTACCCAGTTTAATGCAATACCGGCTGGAATCATCGCAACAATGAAACTGGAATTCTTTTTCATCATGATTCGTTATGTCCCTCCTCTATTATAAAAGCGAATAAACAAACCTCCTTTTTTTAGATCCACCCCCTTAAACGATTTTTGCAAAACTCCTAAACATAAAAACGTTTCCACAAACAGGTAGCTGTTTGCTTTTCAAGTAATGTGGAAACGCTTTCTTAGACTGAATTATACATAGAGTTGTTTGTAATTTCAACAATATTTTGAAAATAATAATAATTTCAAAATATTACCTGCTGACGTTCGACAAATGTTGGCAAAATCCCTTAATTTCACGATAGAAATTGGACGATCCATTAAAAAAAATGATGAAAAACTCTGAGTGGGAGCTTTAACCATCATTCTTTATTTAGTGTGGAAACCTTTTCCTATTTGCTTTTGATCATTGCTAATGATCATTGCTAAAAAAGGTTCTGTTCCACATCGGAACAGAACCTTAGATTGTATAGAAACCTCTGGGTTTTCTGAAAGCTGTGAGCTCATCCTTTAAAGGATGAGCTCACTTTAGTCAAGAACGAAGAATACAACTACTTTAACTTCAACCACTTTTATAACAAGTACTATGCTGGAGTATAGATGAGAAAGAATGTATTCTAATGACAATTCCCTTTATTCCTTTTTCAAATTAAAATCTCCCGATTGGGTACGGACTTTTAATTGGTTAGCAGCATTCTCTTCACCAGTCATTCCAATAACTTTGTGATCTGATTTATCCTTATAAACCATACTATCCCACTCTATAACCGGTTCACCCGAATTACTCCCAAAGTCTACGGCTAATGACCCAGCAGGTGATTGATAAAGAAAAGATACATCCCCGCTGTTTGTTTGTACTTTTGTCCCTTGGATAGGATGGCGGCGCTCCACTTCCAAATCTCCAGATGTCGTTTGATAATTTATCCTTTCCCCTTGTGTCCGTTCATCCGAAATTGAACCACTTGTTGTATGATAACTTCCATTAGGAATAGTATTCGAATTTACTTTCACATCCCCGCTGGTTGTTTTCAAAGCGAAGTCTTTCCCGAACATGCTCTCCTTTATATCGATCGATCCCGATGTAGAAGTTAGATTGGCTTCTTGCACTTGCACGTTCGAGATCATCATATCACCTGAAGTCGTCTCCATAGTGAGGCGATTGAACATTTTCTCAGGAACTTCCATTTTAAGCGTTGCATCCTTCGCTCTAAAAAAAGAAAATAAATGGAACCCTTTTTGTTCGGTCTGCTGAATTTCCAGTCCACCATTTTCTAATTTCACTTGGTAAAAAGGCTCCTCTTCCTTCCTTGTTTCTCCTTTGGCAAAGACATGAATTTCATCTTCTTTACTAGGATACAATTCAACATCCATCGAGGACAATTGGATATCTATGTGCTGAACATTTTTTACAGGGTATGCTTCCATGGCACGTACCTCCTCTTTGAAACGATCCATTGTCAAAAGGGAAACACCCAGGCCAACGAGACCTACAATAAACACACTAACTACGCCAATTAAAAATTTCTTCAATGTGATTCCCCCATAATCATTTTTTTATTAAACCTTAAGTAAATGAGGCTAAGTAGATATAATTTTTTCCCGGCAAACCACAATCCCATAGTCAACATCACTCCGAGACTTCCTAAGACGATAGAGAGAAAAAATTCAGCAGGTATGAAAACTGCATTTTCCATAAGAAGCGAGAAACCAAACACAAATGGAGATAAGGAAAGGACAATGGATCCCATAAGAAATCCTACATATAGAGTAAATACCGCAACCGCCGGGCCTAATACTAAAATAATGTTGAAAAAGCTGATACTTAATGACGCTGCCAAGGCTCGTAGAAACTGTGTAACCGAACGATCTTTCTCGGCGCTGTCCCAAATCGTTTCCGCTTTAATCTCCTGGGCGATTTTTTCAGGTTTTCCAAGATGTGAGATCACTTCTTCTTCGCCTCTTCCTTCCCCAACGGCCGAATCAATATACTCTTTATAGTCGAGGATGATCTCCTCCCCTTCCTCTTCTGGCAAATTTGATAATGCGTGCTTGAGTCTTTGTAAAAACAGTTCCTGTCTCATAACTACTCCCTCCCCACATTCTTTAATAGATGCTCAACAGAACTTGTGAAATCTTTCCACTCTTCCACCAGTTGATCCATCCTTTCTTTTCCATGATTCGTTATATAGTAGTATTTTCTTGCAGCACCTTCTGTGGAAGGCGCTAAGTAAGTCTCCAAAAAACCTTCCTTGTTCAATCGTCTCAACAAAGGGTACAAAGTTCCTTCAGCAATATTGATAGAACCCATGATGTCTTGAGCGAGTTCATATCCATATCGATCTTTCTCTGAGATCAGAGCCAACACGCATAACTCGAGTGCTCCTTTTTTAAATTGCGTATTCATCGTCATTTCCTCCTACAAAAATGGAAGCATGTTCCTCCATTCCTCATCCATAATATACCATTCAGTACTGAACAATACAAGGTACTGAAATAAATATTAGTCAGAAACTTTCTGATTTCTCAATAAATAATAATCATAATAATAGAGGAAATATCGTGTGGACGCATAAACTTCCTGTTTTGAACCATCTGAAGGATGTCCTTCATTCAGTTTCTAGACGGATGGATTCTTGAAGGAATTCCCTTATAATGAAAGGATCAACTATAGGGAAGTGATACGATGCAGGATCTCCAGGACATTCTTGACGAAGCCGTGCACTTGAAAAACGTTCCCGGAATTAGTATGAGTCTGCGTTCAGATACAGATCACATACTTTTACAGAGCGGGTACACATCCGCTCGCACCAAAAGACCGGTTTCTTCTAACGATCGTTTTCAAGTCGGCAGCCTGACGAAAATGTTTGTCGCGGCGGCTATATTGAAATTAAAGGACGAAGGCAGCGTAGACCTTGATCAAAAAGTATTGGATTTTGTCCATCTCCCAAATCTACACCCGGCCTTAACGATCCGTCACCTTCTTACACATAGAAGTGGATTAAAAGATTACATATCCATGGAGCATGAAGGCAAAGCACTGGTTTCATATGGGTTACAAGACTACTATCTGCCTCCGACCCTTTTAATTAAGACGGCAGCAGATGGATCTCCAAATCAAGAGCCCGGAGCTCCATTTAACTATTCCAATACGAACTTCATTATCCTCGGTATGATCATTGAAGAGATCACCGGTCAATCGGTATCCGATTTCTTGGATGCGTTATTTATTCACCCTCTAGAACTAGAGAATACCAGTCTTCCAAAGCAGGCCAGGCGATTATCTACTCATGGACATTCCAGTTTAACGGATGATTTAACAGAGGAAACAAGTGAAAGAAAAGAACTTTCCTTTTACAACCCTTCTATCCCCTGGACAGCTGGAGCAATGGTGTCGACCCCTGATGAGATTAATAAATGGCTTTATTCGCTCATGAACGGAGAATTACTTGAAGACGAGTCACTGAAGGAAATGATGAGTTTTTCATATACTGGCGATGAGACAGAAAAATATGGATTAGGACTAGCTCAATTTCAATTTTATGATGGAACAAATGCAGTCGGTCACCATGGAGGAATCCAAGGATACGAATCGCTCGCCCTTTATTTCCCAAACGAGCATGCATGCCTAACCATCTTAATCAATCAAATGCCAAGCGGTGTTGGAATAATGGCAAAAAACATCTATAAAACTTTATTCTCAAAAAAAGAAGCACAGAGTTGATCACTCTGTGCTTTTTCTCGTACATATGTTAGAAATTTATTTATAATGAAAGTGCCTGCCCCCTACGCTAAAGCGTTAACGTGGTGGGGGTCAGGCACTTTTTTTCTTACGATCCTTAAATACTCGAGTCTGAGATGTTAAGAGTGTTATTGGACTCTTTCTTTATATCTTTCAACCAATGTTCTTCAATCTCAAAGTTCACTCTTCCGTCACGGTATTTAGCCAACGGGTCTTCACTTTGGGTTATTGCTATGTTCTCATGATCTACTTTAGGCCAAACTTTTTCCCTTCTATTCATGGTTTCTCCGTTCACTTGTATTTCTAATGACACATCGTATATGAAGGTGTGACCGTCGTGTTGTTGTATTTCAACAATTTCATAGCTTTTTACCTTATAATCCACTTTCTTCAAATAATTCAATTTCTTCTTGAAGAATTCCTTTGCTTCTTTTTCAGTGAAGTTTGTTTCTACAGTGTTTCTACTTCCTAAATCATAAATCCTCGAAACCTCAAAAGCCTTTTCATAATTTTGATGTATTACTGCATTGTAATAGTCCTCCACCAGTCCTTTTGTGAGGTGTTCATTAGGATTACATCCAGATATAAATGGAATTATGAAAAATGAAATCACGATTATAGGTTTCTTCATTAAAATCCCCCATCTGTACAAATAAAACAAAATTTGCAATGACTATACCAATAGAAATCCCATATCATATTCCATCCTTATCAACATGTTCTTCATGAAATGTTCCCGTTTCTTGAAGACTAGAAATAAAGATATTTTTCAATTCACAGTTACTCGGCCAATGATGGACGAGGTACAATAAAGGCAAACTGTACATCAGCTGTCTTTTTTCCTTTTTCACTCCATGCAGCGTGAACGATGTAGATAATCTTGGTATTTTCTTCACCCATGATTTCAATGACATTGTCCTGTAAATATTCTTGCACACCTGTTGCGCCTTGTTGTTTATGTATGGAAAGTCGTTTGGGAGCTGGGACATCTTCTGGAAAAGCAATTTTCACTTCATCACCAATGTTGGCATTAACCTCAGCTGGATTTACCTCATCTTTCCATTCACTGTATGGATCAATAGCATTAGTAGGAGGTGCTTCGCAAGCAGTTTCATTTAAGCAGTTCACATGATATTCGGCTGGATAAGATTCTCCCTTATGTGTAAACGTTGTATCCTTTAGTTCTACTTCCTTCACTTCTTTACCTTTTTCCTTTTCCACGTCTAACACAAATCCTATTGTCTTTGAGCCTTGAAACTTTCCTTCTTCCGTTCGCCATTCGGCTGATAATAAATAATGCTGCTTCCCTTCCCCATAAACTTCTATCACTTGATCTTCCAAATATTCACTTACGACCCTGCTGTCTTCTTTCATTCTATAACTCAAACGTTCAGGTTGACTTCCCTCAAATTCAACTTTAATTTCAGTACCACTAAGAACCACAGTAGAAGGTATTCCTTCCGTTTCATTCTCTATTGATGTGCCTTCCATAGACGTTGCTGTCCCCTCATTGCAATTCTCCGCCCAACATTCTAAGACAGTGTCAATAGCAAGATCTTTGGAATTCGTTTGAAGAATGATTGTTGGTTTTTCTTCCAGTACAACTCTATCCTCAGAAATATCATCATTAGTTGGGGAGGATGTTTCTTTTTCTTCCGTTTGACATGCGGATATAACAAGAACTATTACAAGTATTCCAAATACCACCTTAAGGCTTTTCATCATTTTCACTTCCCTTGTCTCTTTAATTGTATATATATATATTTAAAAGGGATTATCCTCCATAGCAATTATTAGTAAGTTGTTCTTACCTTTAGCCATTCCAATTATTTCAAAATATAAGATATGCATCAATAATTAAACACTATAAAGGGGCCTACCCTATTAAGGATAAGCTCCCGTTTATGTAGTACTCGATTTAAAGATCATTCATTATCACGTGATTGCCGTTTATCAGCTAAATACTTTTTGATACCCAAACAAGGAAGACTCCGAATAAAATAGCCAAAACAGAAATTAATAAAAACATTCCTCCAAGAATTATGGATGGAATAAGGTAACATGTAGCAACAACTACTACGAACCACCCGATGACATATGAAAAACTTGAGAATAAATCCATAAAGTATTTTATAGAAACGCCCCCTGTCGTGAGAAACTTAAATTTGAGATATCTCCTAGAGAAGCTTTTACTTTTGTACCCTATAATGGATTATTTATTTCTTTACTTTATAATGAAGCCAAACAGCCCCTTCACCAACAGTATTCATGTTTATTAATTCTACGCTCATGAAAGTGCCTGACCCCCGCTACGCTAAAGTGTTAACGCGGTGCGGGTCAGGCGCTTTTTCTTAAAACAGAACCCCTTAGTTCAATACATTGATGGAGTGATGGTCCCAACACCTATCAAATCAGCACCTTAGCGTAGTCAGGCATTTTCAAACCAGATAATTAATATTGCAAAAAAGTACCATCCCCTCGCATCTTTCTTAAACAAAAAAACCACACGGAAAGATTCCATGTGGTTCTAAAGAGAAATTATTTTCGATCAAGCCTGAACCTTTCAGACTTCGTATCCCGACTATTCGGCCCTACAAAAACCTCAAACTCCCCTGCATCACTCTTGTGTTCCATGTTCGCGTGATAATACCTGAGCTGCTCTTCTGTAAGAGTGAAATGGACGACCTTCTCCTCACCAGGATGGAGATAAACCTTTTCAAAGTCCTTCAGCTCTTTCAGCGGGCGGACAACCTCTCCGACTAGATCCCTTACATACAATTGAACGATTTCTTCTCCGGCATAGTCGCCTGTGTTGGTTACTTTAACAGAGACAGACAAAGACTCGTCTTGCCGGATCCGCTCGGAAGAGAGCGTAAGTTCCTCATACTCAAATCGACTGTAGCTCAACCCGAAACCGAACGGGTATAGCGGTTCGTTCGGGATATCGAGATATTGAGATACATAGCGCTCCTGCGCATCTGGTGCACCTTCAGGACGGCCTGTATTATAACGATTATAGTAGATCGGCACTTGTCCGACGGAATAAGGCATCGACATCGTCAGCTTAGCTGAAGGGTTCACTTCACCGAATAGGATATCTGCGAGCGCGTTCCCACCTTCTGTTCCTGGATACCAGGCTTCAATGACGGCATCTGCGTTCTCGGTGACTTCGCGTAAATCAAGGGGACGGCCATTGAAGAGGACGGCTGTGACAGGTTTTCCTAATGATCTAATTTTTTTCAAAAGCTCTAACTGGACCTCAGGAATGCGGATGTCTGCACGGCATCCAGCCTCCCCACTCATGTCGGAATGCTCCCCAAGCGCTACGACGATGGCTTCCGCTTGTGCTGCTTTTTCCAATGCGACTTCCAATTGTTCGTTTGTTCCAGTCTCAATGCCGCATCCAGCTGAAGTTAGAAGCTGGTCTTCATTCAAATACTGGGAGAAACCGCTCGCAACCGTAACGGTGTCTTCGGCTGAACCTCCCCAAGACCATGGGCCGAGTATATCGGTATTGTCAGCGAAAGGACCGATCAGAGCGACTTTCTGATCCTTCTGCAGCGGCAGGGTCCCTTCGTTTTTTAAAAGAACCATCGATTTGGAGGCCAATTCACGAGAAGCTTTTCTGTTTTCAGGAGAGAGAATATAATCCTCTTCCTCTTTTTCACTTGCACCCCTGTAAGGATTATCGAACAGGCCGAGTTTCTGCTTCAATTGAAGGATGCGCAGCACGGCTTCATCAAGGATATTTTCTTCCAATGTCCCTTCTTCGATTAATTCCTCCACATGATTGACGTAACAGGACGTCATCATTTCGACATCGACGCCTGCTTTCATGGCTTTTTCTGCTGCTTGCTTTTCATTTTCAGCGACTCCGTGAGGGATCAATTCCTTCACCGCTCCCCAATCAGAGATGAGCACGCCATCAAAGTTCCATTCATCTCGCAGAAGTCCCCTCATCAAGGGTTCATTTCCAGTTGACGGCATGCCATTTAAGATGTTGAAGGCTGTCATAACCATCTGAGCACCTTCGTCTAACGCAGCTTTATAGGCCGGAAGGTAGTTTTCCCGCAGCTGCCATTCTGACATATCCACGGTATTGTAATCACGGCCTCCCTCCGGCGCTCCATAAGCTGCGAAGTGTTTAACGCAGGAGGCAACTTTATGAGGATCGTTTTCCAAATCTCCTTGGAAACCTCTGACAAAGGAGCGTGCAAATCGACTGTTCAGGAAGGTGTCCTCCCCTGTGCCCTCCATGACACGTCCCCACCTCGGTTCCCGGGATAAATCCACCATCGGAGCGAATGTGACGTGGACGCCGGCGACAGCCGCTTCTTTAGCTGCAATCGAAGCACTCTTTTCAGCAAGGTCCAAATCCCATGAGCAGCCGATCGCTAAGGGTACAGGGAAAATGGTCTTGAACCCATGAACGATGTCCGACATGAATAACAAAGGAATGCCTAAACGGTTCTCTTCCATATGAACCTTTTGAATATTGATCGTTTCTTTAGCTCCTGAAGCACCTAATACCGAACCTGTACGCTTGATATCATCTTCATCTATGTTCATGTGAACCATTGGACCTGTAATTTCCCCTCGATCGGAAGCTCCTTTAAAGAAAGGTGTGGCCAATTGGACGAGCTGCCCTACTTTTTCTTCTACTGTCATTTGATCCAATAAGTTTTTCAGTTGATGTTCTCCCATGAATGATCCCCCTCAATTGAATTATAAGTGAAACGTTTCGAATAAATGTAATTGCAGTATAATCCCGCCAACTCTATCCGTCAACCTCTATATAACGGTACTAAATAAGGGTTACTTATTTTTACAAGAAATATTGAATAAGTAGTTGAAAGCGGATACAAAGTAAATTATAATACAGTTATCGAAACGTTTCAATAAACTTAAATTATTTAAAAGGGGTGCTTTAAGTGAAAGGAAAACTATGGTTGTTGATCGCAGTTGTTTTGACATCGTTGACATTGGCAGGATGCTCGGATAGTTCATCCTCCGAAGGGGATGAAAACACCGTAACGGTGTGGGCGATGGGTGAAGAAGGTAAAAAACTTAAAGAGTTCAGTAAAGATTTCGAGGAAAAGAACGAAGGTTTGACGGTTGATGTACAGGCTATTCCTTGGGATACAGCTCATGACAAATTGTTGACAGCCGTAGCCTCAGGGAATGGGCCGGATGTCGTTCAGCTGGGCACCACTTGGGTTCCGGAATTTGCAGAAGCAGGAGCACTATTAGACTTATCCGAACACATGGAAGACTACCCTAATTTTGCAAAAGAAAATTACTTCGACGGTTCTGTAACAACGATGGAACACGAAGACCAGGTCGTAGGAATTCCCTGGTATGCAGATACACGAGTCATTTACTACCGGAAAGATATATTGAAAGAAGCGGGTTATGAAGAAGCACCTAAAACGTGGGATGAGCTTAAGGAAGCTGCTCAAAAATTAGCAGACCGCGGGGAAGATTCCTATGGTCTTGACATCGATCGAAATGATCAGATCACTCCATTCATTTTCGCGTGGCAGAATGGTTATGAAGCGAACCTTGAAGAAGGCAACCTGAATTTCGATTCTCCGGAATTCAAAGAAGCGATCCAATACTATACCAGTTATTTCGAAGAGGGAATCAGTCAGAAGCAGGAAGGAAAAGACATCGTCGAAGCTTTCAAAGATGGTTCTAAACCAATGTTTTTCAGTGGCCCGTGGATGATTAATATCATCAATGACCAGGCTCCTGACCTTGAAGGAAAATGGGCGACAGCTGTCATGCCGACAAAAGAAACGAATACATCCAGCATGGGTGGAGCCAATCTATCTATATTTGAAAGCTCCGATAATGTCGAAGGCGCTTTGGAGTTCATTTCCTATATGACAGATGTGGATACACAGTTGAGCTGGTTGGAAGAGTCCAATACTCTGCCATCCCGCACGGAAGCCTGGGAAGATCCAGTGATGCAGGAAAATCCGATGTACGCGACATTCGGAGAACAGCTCGAAAATACAAAACCTGGTTTACAGACCGAACAATTTGAAAGGATTGCCCAGGAACTACTGGCTCATATCGAACGCATTACCGTAGGTGGAGCTGACGTAGAAAAAGAGCTTGAGGAGTTCAATCAGGAAGCTCAAAGCTTGATCGAGGAATAAAACACAACATGGAATGATGGAATGGAACCCCATTCCATCTTCTTTTATCCATGTCACGACAAGATAGGTGGGTTTTCATGAAATTAAAAAATAGACACCCTTATATGTTCATATCTCCAGCTGTTCTATTGTTATCATTATTCAGTTTGATTCCGATCCTAATTGCTTTTTTTATCAGCTTCACAGATATGAACTTGAAAGGCCTGGCCGATTGGTCTTCCGTTTCATTTGTCGGCCTGGAAAATTACCAGTCCCTATTCGCAGACGATAAATTTATCAAGTCCATTTTCAACACGATCTTTTATGTAGTTATTGGAGTTCCATTAGTGATTATCTGTTCTTTGTCCATCGCTTTATTGCTCAATTACGGGACAAGCAAACTTTTCACCAAGTTCCGTGCCGTTTACTATATGCCTTCAATCACAAATATCATTGCTGTCGCTGTTATTTGGGGTTATTTATACAATACAGAGTACGGCTTGTTTAATTATTTACTTTCATTACTTACGGTTGAAAACGTTCCTTGGCTGCACGAACCGACCATCGCTAAAATCTCCCTGATCATCTTAGCGGTCTGGAAAGGAATCGGTATCAATATGATTATATTCCTCGCAGCATTGCAGGGAATTCCGAAATCGTATTATGAAGCAGCCGAAATGGATGGAGCGAACCGCTTGCAGGTGCTTTTTAATGTGACGCTCCCCTTGTTGCGATACGCCACTTTCTTCGTGACCGTTACCACTCTGATCGGATGGATGCAGTTTTTCGAAGAGCCATTCGTCATGACAGATGGCGGACCTTTGGATGGAACGATTTCCATTGCTCTCTTCATTTACAAGGAAGGTTTCCAATTCAGTGAATTCGGCTATGCGGCCGCTGCCTCCTTTGTGCTTTTCGCCATGATCATCCTTGTAACGATGATCCAATTCAAGTTCAGAAAATCAGATACGGAATATTAATAGAAGGGAGTTCCAGAAGTTATGGCACTAGCGACTAAGAAAAACAAGTGGGAACAAGCGCTTGTCATCTTTATTATGGTAGCGGGAGGAGTTCTCGTTTCGATTCCATTCATATGGATGATTTCAAGTTCTTTCAAGCCTGAAAGTGAAGTCTTGTCCATCCCACCCACCATCATCCCGGATAACCCGATACTTGATAATTATATCAACCTGTTCACCAATATGAATTTTGCCGTCTACCTGAGGAATACCCTGGTCATTGTCCTCTTCTCTTTTTTAGGGTTATTATTTAACGCGATGGCAGGTTATGGCTTCGCTAAATATAATTTTAGAGGGCGGGATAAGGTTTTTTATATCGTATTAGCCACTATGATGATTCCTGGTCAAGTAACCATGATCCCTGTGTATCTTTTGTTGAATGCTATGGGTCTTACGAATACGATGACAGGCATTATCTTACCGGGTTTGGCTGTCGCCTTCAGCATCTTTTTATTCCGTCAGTTTATGACGACGATACCCGATGATTTAATTGAAGCGGCAAGGCTTGATGGTGCAGGGGAATTTTATATCTTTTTCAGGCTGGTCATGCCGATTGCAAAACCGATTTTTGCTGTGCAGGGGATTTTGACCTTCATTGCGGGGTGGAACAGCTTCCTCTGGCCGTTGATCATCGCCAATGATGAAAGTCTTTACACCTTATCCGTCGGACTCTCCCTCCTTCAGGGACAGTATGCGAATAATTTTGCCCTGCAAATGGCTGGTGCTGCTTTCATGGTCGTACCGATTATCATCATCTTCTCTTTTTTCCAAAAGTACATCGTGGAAGGTTTTACGATGTCAGGGATCAAATAAGCCGGTTTTCTTGTGAAAACTGTTATAATTAAGTATATGAATAGACAGGTGGAGGATTTAAAATGGCTACAATTAAAGATGTGGCTAAGCGAGCAGGGGTCGCTCTTTCGACAGCTTCCTATGCATTGAATGGCAATCAAAAAGTGAGTGCCTCTACGATCGAAAAAGTGCTTAAAGCCGCTAGAGAGTTGAATTATCAAAAGAACGGGTTCGCTTCCGATCTGAAGCGGACCAAAACAAATACGATCGCCTTGATATTGAGTGATATGTCAGGGCCCTACTTTTCTGAATTGATCAAAGGGGTCCAGGAAGTGACAGCAAGCCATCAGTATGATTTGATCGCCTGCAGTTCCTTGGGAGGCGATCGATCAACAGCCACGAAATTCCTGCGGGAGAAACGAGTGGACGGAGCAATCATACTTGCGAATAATGTAAGCACCCAGTTGATTGAAGAGTCTGCGCGTGAAGACTTTCCGATCATCGTACTGGATCGTGACGTTCAAAACCCTTTTGCCATCCATGTGAAAGTCGATAACCGCCATGGAGCTTATCAAGCCACAGAGCATTTGATCGAAAACGGACACCGATCCATCGGGTATATCAGCGGTCCCCACGACTCCCATGACAATGAGGAACGCTTCAAAGGTTTTTCAGATGCCTTGAAAAACTATGAGATCCCGTTTCAATCCCGCTTTAAAATCAGTGGTAATTTCACTCGTGATGGTGGTTACCGGGCAACCAAAATGCTCATTGCCCAGCAGCAACTGCCAGATGCGCTGTTTTATGCCAATGATGAAATGGCTATCGGTGGCCTTCAGGCTTTCTCAGAAAAAGGTGTTTCGATTCCGGATGACGTTTCTATCGTCGGGTTTGATGATATCCAGTTATCTGAGTATGTAAACCCGCCTTTGACGACCGTCAAGCAACCGAAGTATGAAGCAGGCGCATTAGCGGTCCATACGATCTTTCAAATGCTCGCAGGAGAGAAAGTTGATAAGTCGTTTGACCTTTCCACAGAGTTTGTGAAACGTTCTTCTGTACGAAGTAGATAAAAATAACCCGGTGATTCCCTCTCTGGAATCACCGGGTTATTTTTTATTTAATAGAGAATTCTTCTTTGATCAGCAGCTCTTCAGGAGCGTGACCAATTTCTGATTCATGGAAATAGTCTCTGATTACCCCATCCTCGAGATAATTGATGATCGAGACCATTGTCATGCCCTGGTCAAGAGCGAGATAAGCGTTGGTCACTTCCCCTGATTCTACATTAACAGAATCTAAGAAGCCATACTTACTATAAGTGTCGAAACGTTTCAATTCCTGGATGTTTTTGAATGCTTCCATAGGTGCATATTCAAGAGCTAAGAAAGTTGCGTGAGGGGTTACCGTTCCATCTGATTTATATCCATCCATCCCCAGCGGTGTAGCGGCGAATTCAGAATAATCCTCCGGCGTCGCGGCAGGCGACATTCCCCAAGCTTCGTATCCTTGCTCTTTGGCATATTCGATTTGAATGTCAGCATGACGCTTATTGTTCAGTCCTAGTGCATCTTTACCAAGTTCTTTTTCTTTTAATACAAGAGGCGGCATGAGAGCTTCGAACATGCTTCCACCCCAGCTTGGTACATACTTTTTACCGTTGTACGAGTAGTGTCCTTCAAACACTTCCACACCATCATATGTGGTTGTATATCCTTCCGGCTTCTGGGCTTGCCAATCCCAACTGTCAGGCATCGTGCGGTACATCTTCCACCAGTGCTCTTCAGGTACATCCCCTTTACCAATTGCGATGTAGCTGGCAACACGAGGTTCCGTGTAGAAAGCTCCGTAATGGTGGGACGTATAGCTTTCTGCCGCGACATCATATCCGCCTCTCATCTGCCCGACTTCAGGCGTATAGAGGGTGGAATAATCCATATCCTGTACGATTTCATTGGACTGATCATAGAGCTCCGGGTAAGCTTGTCCTACGACGATCAAACCTGCAGACAGCCAGCCATTGTCTACTGTTGAAATGAACTCCCCCCAGTCCGTATAGAGAGATCCATCTGATGTATTGTACCAGTTATAAAACAACCCATTCCATTTTTCCATGTCTTCAAGTGTTGTTATAGTCGTCTTGATTTTATCAACGGCTGAATCACGGGAAATGTGCCCCGCTTCTTCTGCAGCAATCGTACTCATCATGTAAATTCCAATGTTGGTTGGTGAGGTATGTTTCTGTGCCGTCATTTCCCCGTCCTCATCATATCTTACAGCATCATAAGTCAGTCCTGTTTCTTCCACTGTAAAATCTTCAAAATACCGGTACGTTTTCTTTGAAATCGCTTCCAATTGTTTCGATAAAGCAATTTCTTTTCCTTTCGGTGCCTGTTTCGCTAGTGAAGTGGTTGGTACGGCTACACTCATCATCAGGATGAGTGATAAAAATAATAGAGAAACCTTCTTTTTCAAAAAAACACTCCCTTTCAGAAATTGGTGAAACGTTTCGATTAAAGTGTACAAAACTATAAGCTTTTGGTAAATGCGATAATAGTAGTAATTGTCGTAAAGTTCAGATATTTCCTAGTATTAAAGTAATGGTTCATTTTTCCATAAGGACACTGGAAGGTCCAGCAGCCACTTTTGCAAATGACAGAAACATGACTGTTTGCAAAAAAAAAGGTTCTGTCCCACATCGGAACAGAACCACTTCCCCTATTTCAAATATTCCTTGATAACACCTCGCACCTCTTTCCCTGTCGCATGTTTGTTCACTCTTTTCATCACATACCCCTGGACTTCTCCTGCATCCGAAGGTTGTTGTGCTCCTGTTTCTTCAATCGCATACTTCACATAAAAATGGAGCTGGATCGAACTAAGCGTGTACTCTTTTTTCTTCAAATTCAGTTTCTTCTCAAGGAAGTCTATCATTTCGTTCTTGATTGAAACGAATGTCTCTTCTTTCTCCCCTATTACTTCTTTTGCATCCTGATAGAGTTTAATTTTCTCATCAAGATCTTTTCCTGTTTGCAGATCCATCCCTTTCAGCTGCCCGAGAAGTTTCTCTTCTTCACTCAAGGCGACGGGGACGTTGACGTCATCCACATTGATATGACCCCAGCCACCTTCGGCCTTGTCTGTGATGCGAATCAAGAGGTTTTCTCCCACATATTCAGAAGCATCCCATTCGTCTCGACGGTACGTTTCCTGGTTTCTTCCTGTCACTTGCTTCAGTACTTTTCCGTCCGAGGTCCGGATCAGGGACACAGATAGTTGATCGATGTTGTTGCCACCGCCGATCAGAAAGTCGATCTTTCCATTACCGCCAAGCTCAAAGGCCTGCGATTCTAAAATACCTGTGGCTGCGTCGCCTCCGCTGGAATCAAGGAATCCCCAGAGGTGATAACGCTCAGGGTCTATGTGGTCTTCGGCCTGATCAAACGGACCGCCCCAGCCCCAATCATCTTTCGTTGTTACATGTTCATCAGAAAAAGCATTCCCTTCTACGATGTTCCAGCCTGTTAAGTCACCGATTTGGAAATCATGGTTTTCAAGCTCCCCATGTGGTGGGACCGTTTCTGTTTCTTTTTCATACACCGGGACGGTCTCACCGAAGGCACCGTTCATTTCCCAGACATCCATGGACACGATCTCTGGATCCCCTCCCTCACTCCAAAGTTCTATGCCAAGCGCATCATAGCTTGTAGGATAGACGCGGGAGGTGATGCTCTTCTGTCCATTTGCGTATGCTTCAACCATCGAACGATCCAAGTAAAGATGAAGCTGAAAGCGGTCACCGTTCAATTTCAATTCTCCACCTTGGACGCCTTTGCTCACATCGGGGTCCAGACTGGATTGATTCCGGTCGATATTAAACGTTTCTTCTGTGGCATCGTAATACACGAGCGTTTCTTCTTGGCCATTTTCACTCTGACGTACTTTCAAGCCCACTTTCTCCGCTTCTTTCGGATCCACGTCTAAAATGATTTCAAGCATGTCGCCTTCCACATCTTGGATCATCTCATTCGCTTCTTTCATTTCTTTGTTTTCAAAGGATACCAGTGACTCCCCTCTTAAAGATTCCAGTTCCTCTATCGGCTGTAATCCGAGGTCGTTATTGTCTCTCAAGGAAAGTTCCACAGGCAGCCCGGCATTGTGTGCCCAGCCTGCATCATAATGTTCCTGCTCACTTCGTCTGTCCTGGGCAATGCTGAATAAAATCGGCGTGCCGTCTTCATCCACCATCCCGCTTGGACCTGTGAAATGCTCGCCATAATCGAACGTTTTCGGTTCTTCGTGATCAGGGACGAACGCTAGGTTTTCCTTATCCCACGTACCTACCCAGTAAAAAGTGTATTTAACATTATGCGGACTGTATCCATCGAACCATGGGTTGATAAAGAACGCATATTTTTCTTCTCCGGATTCATCTTTTCCGAGTGGAAGAAAGACAGGCAGTTCCCATACATCTCCCGTTTTTGGATAGGCTTCTGAATCTCCGGTAAAGAAAGGTTTCTCGTAGGTCCAGTTCTCTAAATCCTTCGAAGAATATAACAGCGCGGTTCCACCCACTTGATCAATTCCAGACCCCATCAGCTGATACCAGGTGTCTCCATCTTTCCAAACGAAAGGATCGCGGAACTGTCCGTACATCACTTCGCCCTCTTCAGCCGGAAGGTTTTCTTCCTGTACCGTTACGGGCTCATCAAGCATGCGCCATTCCTTCAATTCAGGATCACTTGGGTCCTCACTAACGGCAAGCCCCGTCATTTGATTCGGAAATTTACTGTCATCCCCTGCCGTGAAGAATAGGACCGGTGCCCCGTTCTCATCGAGGGTCGCACTGCCGGACCATACCCCGTCTGGAGCCACTGAGCCCGCTTCAGGTGCAAGAGCCGTAGGAAGCTCTTCCCAATGCACAAGATCCTCACTAACCGCATGTCCCCAGTGAATGTGGTGCCAATACGGTCCTTGTGGATTCTTTTGATAGAAAATGTGATACTTGCCATTGTAATAGATCGGTGCGTGTGGTTCGTTCATCCAATGTTCCGGAGGCATGAAATGATATTGTGGCCGATGCTGATCGCCATCGTACCGCGTGCGGTCCCAGTCCAGTGCTGGCTCAGGGAGCGTCTGATCGTCGAAACTCTCTATCATAGATTGATATTCTTCCTGAATCTCTTCTGCTGATTTCGCCTCATTCGCGATTTTCACTTCATCCATCAAACCATTGAACATATTGACATCAAATACTCCATTAATAAGAGCGGCCTGGTTGTGTTTCCCAATCAAAAGGTCTTCACTGGATGATGTAATCCTTCCATTAGGCGTTTCTGTCTGGCCGACGAGTTCTCCATTCAAGTAAAGTTTCATCGATTGGTCATTCCGATCAAAAGTAGCGGCCACATGGGACCACTGATCCTTTTCCAACCTTTCGTCAGACGTTGTGGCAACTTCCTGCCAATCGCCATTGATGCCTGCCTGGAAGGAAAGTTTCCCGTGACGTCCCATTCCTAAAATAAATCCTTCGCCTTTGGACTGATCATGCTTGTTGACGATCGCTGATATTTGATTAAGATCTCCCCACTCATACGCTCGCGGAGCTACCCATCCTTCGATCGTAAGGGCATCTTCGGGCTGTACAAATTGGTCGTCTTCACGCGTCACCCATGTGGAATAGCCATCAAACAATAAGGCGTTTCCTACCAGTCCCGGCCGCCATAACGGATCCGTTGATGGTTTATACACTGCGTCATTAAACACGTAGTGAACAGGATCAGATTGTCCACTGACTTCCTCTTTCGTAACCTTCCCTTCCTGCTCATCAAATGACCAATGAGCAAGCGGGCCGGTCTGCTTCACTTGGAAGTCATCTACATTGATATGTCCCCATCCTTCTGTAGAATTGTCCACGACTTTCAAATACACTTCTTCCCCTACATACTCGGACGCATCCCAAAAGATTTTCGAATACTCTTCGGTGTCATTCCATTCGGTATTGGTTGCCTTCATCAATTCTTCATCATCGGCCACCCGTACAAGGGCTACATACAATCGTTCAGGGTCATTTCCCCCACCTATCAAATAAGAGATTGTCCCTGTTCCAGATAAAACGAAGGAAGAGGAACGCAGGATGCCGGTTTGCTCATCCCCACCATCTTTAGCACCCCAAAGGTGGTAGTCTCCCTGGTGGTTGAAAGGTCCACCCCAGCCCCAATCCGTATCATTGGTAACATCAGCCGGGCTGAAAGCATCTCCCTCAACGACAGTCCATCCTGTTAAATCACCCGTTTCGAAATCACCGTTCTCAAGCTCTTCTCCGATAGGCTCTCCTTCTGTGTACACTTGAAAATCATCGACGTTAATATGGCCGAATCCATCATTATGGTAATCCACGACTTTCAAGTACAGCGTTTCACCAAGGTAAGCACTTGCATCCCAGGAAACGCGGCGGTATTTCTCGTCGTTCGCTCCTGTAGCTTTGAAGAGTTCTTTTCCATCTGATGCTCGGACAAGCGCTACATATAAGCGTTCCTTATCCTCCCCACCACCGATCAGAAAATCCACCTGCCCTTTTCCGCTTAATTGAAAAAGATCAGATTGAAGCGTCCCCGTCCTAAAATCGGAATCGCTCACGTCCTCAGAAAAACCCCAAAGGTGGTAGTTTCCTTCTTGTTCAAAAGGGATACCGTCCCAGTACGTTTCTGTTTGAGAAACGCCGTGGGTAAAAGCACTTCCGCTCGGCGTCCATCCTGTTAAATCGCCCGTTTCGAAGCCCCCATTTTCCAAGGTGTTCGGAACGTCTTCAGGAATCATCCTTTTCATAGGTTCCACGTTCGCCTTGTTTAAATCCGTCACATTTAATTCACTAAGGTACACCTCTCCTCCAGTACTGAACATATCCAGTGTGGAAGAGGACTCATCTCTGAAGATCTGGTCAGTCAGAACGGTCGTCCCTTCATTTCCGAACACTTCCACAGACGAGCGATCCAGAAGGATTCTCATCTGAACTTTCCCGTCCTCCACTTTCATCGGTGCTTCATGGACGGCGGCAAAATCTGCTGAAAAGTCGTCCTCCCCTGATGACGTACGGTCAAGGGCGATCTTCTCCTCTTTGGTGTGATAAACGATTGTCGTCGATTGATCGCTTTCGTTCGTCAACGTAAACCCAAAAGAATCCGCAGACGACTGATCGATATCAAAAGAAGCGGTGATTTCAAGCAAGTCATTGACAGAATCGCCAAGCTTCTGACTTCCTTCTTTCACTATTTCATCTTTTCGCTCTACGGTTTCTCCTCTCAATTGTTCAAATTCAGCTACAGGCTGCTGTTGCAGCTGGTATGTTCCATCTTCTTCAGTACGAAGGTTCAACTCACGCGGAATGGACATCGCTCCACGGAAGTTTTCTGTCGGTATGTCCTGCCCATACTGCCAATTGTTCATCCAGCCAAGCAAAACCGTACGCTCTTGTTCTTTCGGCAGGTTGTTCCACGTGACTCCGGCATACATGTCTGCCCCATAATCCAAAGGAACCGGATTCATTTCTGTGGAAAAAGATTCTCCATTAAAATCTCCCACGACATACTCCATACCAGAACCACCGGCAGAAGAACCTTCACTCACACTCATGATGAGCGCCCATTTCTTTTCGTTTCCATCCCCGCCGACCGGCAGTTCTACAAGATCCGGGCACTCCCAAACCCCTTCAGCATCTGCCGGACGTTGGAAGGTGTCGGTATGCTGCCAGTCTTTTAGATTATCAGATTGGTAAAATTCGATGCTCTGCCCTGCGGACACAACCATCTTCCATTGACCTGTCTCTTCATGCCAGAAGACTTTTGGATCTCTGAAAACATCCGCATCGTCAGGCATGTCCATGACCGGATTGCCTTCATACTTCGTCCAGGTTCGTCCTTTATCATTGCTGTAAGCAAGGCTCTGGGTTTGGTGTCCTGCTTTTTCATGAGTGAAGACAGCGACCATAGGCGCTTCCTCACCCGTTTGGAACCCTGCGGTATTCTGTTCATCTACGACGACACTCCCTGACCAGATAAACCCTTTTTCATCCGGATACAACGCGATCGGGAGTTCTTCCCAGTTGATTAAATCCTTACTGACCGCATGGCCCCAGTACATCGGCCCCCATTGATTCCCGGTTGGGTTATGCTGATAGAATAAGTGATATTCCCCGTCATAAAAGACCATCCCATTCGGGTCATTCATCCAATTTTCTGCTGGTGAATAATGAAATTGGGACCGGTATGGATCAAGCGAAGTTTCCTGACTCTCCTGCGCCCCCTCCTCAGCCATTGGATAGGTCGGAAATAAAGCCAAGATTAATAGGGCAATCGTCAAAACGGTGGTGGAACGACGGATCGTACGTCTCAAGTAATCTTCCTCCTTTATAATTGTAAGCGCTGTCAAAAAATAGTGCGCGAATTTTTTAAAACACATGTAAAAGAAAACCCGTCTGTTCTTGCATCCAGTCAGACGGGTTTTTGAGCCTCTTGTTGAAAAGGAAACAAAAGGACGGTTAACAATAGAATGATATTGACGGAATACAACGGCAGGATGCCAGGAATGAACCGAATACAGACGAGAAGCAGGGCAAACCCGGCGATAAAAGAAAGCAGACGACCAGGGTAAAGCAAAAGAAGATGAATTGCGTTTTTCAATGCTTCTACTGCCATCATACCTTGACTGAGCGGGTTGAACGTTAAGATGGCCGTCATCAACACCCCCGCACCCAAAAACACGGTACCGCTGAAGAAAAGGTAGAACCATACCCCTGTGAATTGAAGACTGGTATAGATGTTGAACCCTAAAAGAATCATTAAAACAAACGTACATAGGAACACGACATTCGCAGAAAGAAAGGAACGTTTATAGATATTCCAATAAAACGCTACCGGATGAGGACGCCGGTCCGCGATCCACTCTTTCAATAAAGCGACACAGGCGGCAGAAGCAGGAAAGATACCGAAAACTCCGCCGCCCATAAGTGTAAAAGTGATCCACAATACATTTAAAATCGCAAGCCGCATCAACCAGTCACAAACAAGGTAGATAAGGTTCCCCGTACCTTTCATGTTCATCCTCCTCTTCTTTCTTTAAGCGTTGGGCTTCCAGATCGATTTCAATTCTGAAACCGACGATTGTTTCACTTCTACCGTTCCGCGGACAGCTTCCATCTTTAACTTCGCTTCATGGTCAGCTGCCGGTAAGTACACATTCGTCATGCTTATTTCCCCGTCGCCAAGAAAGATTTCGACCGAAGAATGGTCACAGACCAGCTTGAGATTGAAGGACGAAAGATCACCATTCAAAGGTGCCTGACAAGTACACGCATATTCCTTGGAGAAATCAAGGTCCGCCCTGTCTCTTTGAACGTATAGCGTATTTTTCTCGCGATCAATGCGAACCCGGAGACCTCCATCCTGCTTTCCAAATAAGCGTGCTTCGAAAACGCCGTCCTTTTCGATTTCCATATCCCATTCCCATAGGAAAGGAGAAGCAGGCTGGCCCAGCTCGATGGACTGCTTTTCTTGAAGGAAGAAAGGATCCTTCTCCATTCGCTTTTCTATCAAGCTTGTCAGCTCTGCGACAGGTTTCTGAATCAGGCGTTCCTGACCTTCCACCATCGATAAAGTCAATTCCCTTGGGATCGTCATCGCACTTCTCCACGGATCTGTCGGCACGTCATTGGCGTATTGCCAATTGCTCATCCAGGCAAGGACTACTCTTCTCCCCGGGAGATCGGAAAAGGACTGCGACGCATAAAAGTCTTTGCCATAGTCAAGCCAGCGCACCGTTTCTTTTGACTGATGTGGAACAAAGTGCTTGCCATCAAAAGAGCCGATAAAATACTGCGTGCCGGATCCACCTGAAGGCGCACCTGCATCTATCCCGATCGGCAGCACCCATTTCTTTTCCCCGGTCGTTTCATTCGTGAGCGAAAACAGATCCGGGCATTCCCAGACTCCTTTCTGCTCGCCCCACCCTTCTCCAAATTCACTAGCATACGTCCACTGCTTCAAATCGGGAGAGGTGTAGAATTGAACTTTTCTCCCTGCTGCAAGCACCATCACCCACTTTTCTGTATCCTCATGCCAGAAAACCTTCGGATCACGGAAGTCCTTGATGCCAGGGTTTGGAATCACCGGATTGTCGTCATATTTTACCCATGTCCGCCCACGGTCTTTACTGTAGGCGATGCTCTGCCTTTGCAAATCTCCATCGGCGTGGGTGAACACAGCCACAAGCCCCTGTTTTCCATCGAAAAAACCACTCGTATTCTTGTGGTCGACCACAGCACTCCCTGAAAAAATCATGCCGAGAGTATCCGGATAGAGAGCGACAGGAAGATGTTCCCAAGTAATTAGATTCTTACTGACAGCGTGGCCCCAGTGCATCGGCCCCCACTGTTTACTATCTGGATGATATTGATAAAAGAGGTGGTATTCCCCCTCAAAGTAAACAAGACCATTGGGGTCATTCATCCACATTTGTTCGGGGGTGAAATGGATGTGAGGCCGGTACCTCTCTTCATAATATCCATTCGTCGTTACAGGCTGGCTTTGAATCATATGTTATGGCACTCCTTCCAACAATCATTAGTCCTTATTATCAGTCGGCGTTTTTCCACTTTTCGCCTGACATTAACGATAAAATCATTTAGTTTTTTGAACCGGTGTGTGTTAAACCTTGGACGTAGTATCTTTGCAGAAAAGCAAAAATCAACAGCATCGGCACAGTGGCGATCGTTAACGCCGCCATCACCTGCCCCCACTTGATTGGTGGTTCGTTCATGAAGTACTGCAGCCCAATCTGGATCGTACGCATGCTCTCATCTGAAGCGACAACAAGCGGCCAGAGGAAGTCATTCCAGTGGTTGATAAATAAGACAATCGCCACAGTCGCAAACACGGGTTTAGAAAGCGGGACAATAATTCGGAAGAAGATTCCGATTTGAGAACAGCCATCGATTTTGGCCGCTTCCTCCAATTCTTTAGGAAAGTCGAGGAAAAACTGTCGGAATAAAAAGATGGCAAAGGCATTCGCGATGAATGGAACAATTAACCCTGTGTACGTATTCACCCATCCAAGGTCATACACCAAAACGTAGAGGGGTAGAAAAATACTTTCCGGCGGGATGATCAAGGTCGCGATAATGACACCAAGCCAGAAACCGGCCAGTGGAAAACGAAACCGTGCCAGGGCATACCCAGCCATGGAGTTGACAATAAGCCCAAAGATAATGATGCCGGTTGTATAAATCAAGCTGTTCAAAATGTACTTCATAAGATCGACACGTTGAAAAGCGGCGATATAGTTGGCGAAATATCCCCCTTCAACTTCACTCGGAGCCGGAGGCAGAAAGGCTTTCAGTGATTTCATATCCCTGAAAATCTGAAACTCATCTTTCAACGATGAAACAAGCATCCATATTAAGGGAAAGAGAAAGATGAATGTGAGTAAAGTCAAAGAAACATATAAGACGACTCGCTGGATTCCTTTCTTTCTTTTCATAGCTTTTACCCCCTCTCCTCACGAATAAGTACACGCTGAATAATGGTGATGGTAAGGACAATCAATGTGAATACGACAGCCATGGCTGAGGCATAACCGACATCCCGGTAGTTGAATCCCGTTTCATAGATGTGATAGACGAGAGACTTGGTAGACCCAAGCGGTCCGCCCTGTGTCATGATCATCGGCTGAACGAGTAATTTAAAGGCAGCAATACTGATGGTGATAAAAATGAACAGTGCAATGTTTTTCAAACCTGGCAGAGTGACATGTAAAAACTTCTGCCAATTGCTTGCTCCATCAATATCTGCCGCTTCATACAAATGGTTCGGTATGTTTTGAAGGCCTGCCAGGAAAATCATCATCTGGAACCCGGCCCCCTGCCAGACAGACATGACAATGATGGAATTCATGGCCTGATCTGGGCTTGTAAGAAATGGTTGTGGGGAAATCCCTATAAGTCCGAGCAGCTGGTTGATCAAACCTTCGTTTGGATTGTACATGAACGTCCAGAGAATCGATACCACAACCAAAGACATCACGACAGGCGAGAAAAAGGCTGTTCGGAAAAACACGCGGAACTTTAATTTTTTATTAATGAGCAAGGCTAGCCCTAACGCGACCGCCAGCTGGACAGGAACGACGATGACAGAAAAGTAAACGGTATTCCAAAAGGCCTGCCGGAATTGAGCATCCTGCCATATATAAGAAAAATTCTCGAACCCGATAAATGAAATATCATCCGGTTTTAAAATATAGAAATCTGTAAAACTATAATAGAAAGCGGCCCCCATCGGATACAAAAGGAATACGCCCAGAAGAATTAAGGCAGGAGCTAGAAAGAAGTAGCCTGTCACAGCTTCCTGGAAGGCCTGTGACCTTCTTCTTTTCTTCCTTTTTGGCGGCACCTTTTTGATCGATGGTTCTGACGGAGCCTTATAGTGATCGTGATCGGTCAGTGGTTTTGCAGAAGAACTGTTCCCTTTCATATGTGTTCACCCTCTCTTTCAAACCCGTAGACGGTCGTTAAAAATCAGAGGGAGCCTGCAGCACTCACAGGCCCCGGCCATTCGTCGGACTATTCTTCAAAACGTTTCAATTCACGCTCGACACGCTGGACCTGCTGTTCTACCACACTCTCTACATCTTCACCCAGAGCAGCAGCGTGGAAAGATTGAGCAAATGCATCTGTCAATACCGGATAAGCCGGTGTAGACGGGCGGGCATGGGCGGTTTGGATCACTTGTTCCTTCATAACACTCCATGGAAGCTCATTGAATTTTTCCATGGTTTCGAACGCAGATTTCTGTGCCGGTGGCATGCCTGTGGCTTTCGAAATTTTGATCGTTGCTTCTTCATTCGTCATCCACTTCATAAGCTCGACAGCTGCTTCAGGATTTTCTGTGTTGTTCGTTACCGCATAAGCCATGCTTCCGGATGGAGAGACTTTTTCATCTTTGTAAGGGTACGGCATCATTCCCCAGTTCAAGCCGGCGTCTTCAGCAGAAACAGCGATCCATGGACCGCCTAAAGCAAGGGCTGCATTTCCTTCCTCAAACTGCATCTCCCCAGGACTATCAGTAACCACACCTTCAGCGAATAGCTCTTTCACATAGTTCAAAGCTTCAATGGTTTCAGGACTATTCAAATATCCATCCACTGTTTTACCGTCATCGGAAATCAACGCGCCCCCGTTCGACCAGGCAAGCGGGGCTCCCATGAACGTCAGCCATTCACCAACGCCATAGTTCATGAACAAGTTCAGTCCATAACGGTCTTCGGTCGTCAACTGCTTGGCATTCTCCATCAATTCATCCCATGTCCACGCTTCTTCGATAGAATCAGCCGGCTCGATCCCTGCCTCATCCAACAAGTCTTTGTTGTAATAAAGCATGACGGAAGCTTCCATGGCGCCTAAGGAATACAATTGATCGTTGTATGTGCCTTGTTGAATGATCGAATCGACATATTGGCTTTTCGTTTCTTCGTCGATATATTCGTCGATCGGCTGAATCACTCCAGCTTCAGCAAAGCTTGAGACGTAAGGACCGTCGACGGCCATCACATCTGGCAGGTTCCCTGCTACAAGTGCAGCATTGATGCTGTCACTGTAAGCACTTGCTCCGTCATCAATGATGACTTCTGCGTTGACATGAATGTCCTCATGCTCTTTGTTGAAAGCATCAATCAACTCAATGTACGCATTCGTCTCGTCTTCACCTGTCTGGTGAATCCAGAAATCAAGCATCACCTCTTCGTCCCCTGTAGCTTCAACACTTGTTTCAACAGAGCCGGTTTCTACAGTGTCACTTGTTGTGTTCTCCCCGGAACTCCCACCATCTGCTTCTGAATTCGCGTCACTGTCACTTGAACAAGCCGCAAGCATCAACATGACTAAAACCCCTGCCAACAACAATGATAATTTTTTCATCCTCCGTACCTCCCATTTCATAATTGAACGCTGACAACCAACCTTCCATTCCATAAAAACGTTTACGTAATCGTTTACTTTATGGTTAAAAAGAGAAGGTTCTCTTTAAAAGGAACCTCTCTGTACCAACTCTGAATCGAGCATGACTTCTGTATATTTCTCTTGTGATCCATTTATTCTCTTAAGCAGCTGCTCAACAGCGACTTTTCCAATCTCAAACGCCGGCTGCCTGACGACAGATAAAGGAGGTGACGTGATCTTCATCCAATCATAATCGTCATAGCCTATGATGCCGATTTCTTCAGGAATGTTGACCTGATGTTCCTTAAGGTAAGAAACAGCTCCCATCGTCATGACATTATTGGCGATAAACAAAGCAGAAACTCCTGCTTCATGAAGCTCTTTCGCTAACTGATAGCCTTGTTCAAAGGTGGCCGGCCCTTCTTTGATAAACTCTTTCCTTACGGGAAGCCCTTTTTCTTCCAGGGCTTGTTTATACCCATTCAAGCGTTCATCACTAGTCGTAATCCCAAGGGTGCCTGTGATAAAGCCGATCCGCTCGTACCCTTTGTTAAGGAGAGCAGTGACAGCCTCATACGACCCGCGAAGGTTATCAACAAGAACCATGTCCCCTTCAATACCGCTCGGATGACGGTCAATATAAACGACGGGATAGTCACCGGTTAATTCCTGTTTATATGCTGAATCTTTCCCGTTTACAGGGGCAATGATCAATCCGTCAATCAACTGCGTATTAAAAACGCGGATTTGATCTTTTTCCGTTCCTTCATCTTCGTCGGAATTACTAAGGATCAGGTTATATCCATTCTCTTTCAATACCTTTTCAATTCCATTCGCAATGCTCATGAAGAAGAAATTCGATGTATCTTCGGCAACTAACGGAACCAAAAGTCCGATCGTATTCGATTTACGACTTCTGAGACTTCTTGCGATCCGGTTCGGCTGGTAATTCAGATCCTTCATCGCCAGGTAAACTTTCTGTTTGGTCTCATCGGCTACAAATCTGGTCTCATTGATCACATGAGATACGGTTGCTGTAGAGACTTGGGCTTTTTTTGCAACATCTTTAATGGAAACCATGGTTAATCCTCATTTCTAAAACTCACTTAATCGTTTACGTAATCGATTACCTTGTGTAAACTATACTCCTTGTAAACGTTTTCGTCAATGTGTTTTTGACATCTTTTTTTGCTTATGAAATAGAAATATGACTTTGAATTCATGAAAAAAAGTGCTCCCCTACCACGACACGTTAAAACTTTAGCAGTATGGGGGCAGGCACTTTTTTATGCGTTATTTCGCAAAATTCCATTACTGTTTTTACGTGTGAATTAGTCTATTGTATAGTGAGACAAGAAAATATTTACCAGGAGGTTTTTAATTGAAATTGACTCTAAGTCTAATAGGCTTATTATTAATAGCAGCTATATCACTATATAACATTTTTAACAGAGACCTTCCTAGTACTCAGATTTCAGCTTTTACTGTACATGCTTTTACATTAGGTGGAGTAATAGCCATATATATAAGTTACCTTAAGAAGAAAAAAAGCAAATAATTTATTCCCAAATGAGCCTAAAAAATGCCTTCCCCTCCACTCTATCACTAGAAGTGGGGGTCAGGCACTTTTTTTGAATAGTAACACTCGGCTTTTAAAATAGATTTCATAATAGAATCGATTCCATTCTTACAGCCATGAGGTTTAAACATTTCAATAATTTCACTTTCCGTCTTACTAAAAGATTTCAATCACCTTGTTTACCACTCATTTTTTAGAAATAATTGTCTATTTTCAAAATCTTTGTTATATTGAAAAGGTCATAACTGAATATGTTTCAGACTCAGGTGCAAATAAGCTTGTTCAAGCTTATTTGCTTAAAAGGGAAATCGGTGTAAATCCGATGCTGTCCCGCAACTGTATTTGGGAGCAAACTGGAAAGACCACTGTTCTCCGTTAAAAACGGGAATGGGAAGGAGCCAGGGAGCGATGATCATAAGCCAGGAGACCTGCCTTTGTCAGCGAACATCCATACCTACGAGGATAGGAGGTGTTAAGTGCGAGTGAAAGAGTTTGGACCAGTGGGTGCTCTATACCTGATGTATTGGTTTTATACTCTATTAAATTGCAAATCTCAACTTAACAACTTTCTCTGAAAGTTGTTTTTTTATTGCCTTCATTTCCATTTGATTAGAGGTGTTTTTCTTTGACCATTGCAACCGAGTATTACGTGAATAGATTCAAAGCTTGTATTATGAATCGCCTGTATTCCTCCGTTTCCTGTTCACTCGAATCGACCTATAACGAATTAAAAAAAGAGATACCCAGCGAGGACGGCCAAGCGCAGGAGATGGATAACCTCGATGCCGCCTATACCCTTGTTCATGAGGAAGTGTGTGGATATCCGCAGGTGCCTTCAAAAGTTTAAATACTTATTTGAAAGCGTTAACAAAAAGAGGAGGAATTTTCATGGCAGAGCAAACAGCCTACAAACCAGGTTTAGACGGTGTCATTGCAACCGAAACAAAACTGTCTTATTTAGATGTTGATGCGGAAGAAATCGTCCTTCGTGGATATGAACTCATTGAGCTAGCCGAGAACAAACAATATCTTGATTTAGTCCAGCTTTTACTTCAAGGTGTGCTCCCTGATGACGAACAACGCTCCTCTCTTGAACAAGAATTGAAAAAAGAATATGACCTGCCTGCTGATTTCTTTTCCCTATTCAGCAAACTGCCTAAAGAAACCCACCCGATGGACGCTTTACGCACAGGGATATCTGCCCTTGCAGGGTACGAAAAAAATTTAGATGGACGGCGGGAGGAGGAAATCAGCAAGACCGCTCTCAGGCTGCTGGCAAAAATTCCAAATATCGTGGCGAACAGCTATCATATCCTTCATGATGAAGCTGTCGTTGAACCCAAACAGGAACTTCCCTATAGTACCAATTTCTTATACATGATTACAGGAAAAGAGCCGACTCAAGCGGAAGCAGACTATTTTGATCAGTCTTTGATGGTATATAGCGAACATGAAATGCCAAATTCGACCTTCGCAGCACGTGTGATCGCTTCGACAAACGCTGACATTTATGGAGCCCTCACTGGAGCAGTGGCTTCATTGAAAGGAAACCTCCACGGTGGAGCGAATGAAGCAGTCATGCACATGCTGTTAGAAGGAGAAACAACGGATGGATTCCGCCATCTTCTCTATGAAAAACTTAACAATAAAGAAAAAGTCATGGGTTTCGGACACCGTGTGTACATGAAGAAGATGGACCCTAGAGCAGCTCTTATGAAAGAAGCGTTACGTGAACTGGCTGTAAAGAGAAAACGCGAAGATCTTTTTGAGATGTGCGAAGCAGGAGAACAGCTGATGAAAGAAGAAAAGGGTTTATATCCGAACCTGGACTATTATGCCGCACCCGTCTACTATCTCTTAGGTATACCAATTGATTTGTACACCCCGATATTTTTTGCTGCCCGCACGCTTGGGTTGTGTGCTCACGTATCCGAACAATATGCCAACAACAAATTGTTCAGGCCGAGAGTTCTCTATACGGGGCCTCGTGGTCTGCACCCTTAATCGCAAGCTGCCTGGCTGGTCCCGGTCGGCTTTTACAAACATCATTTTAAAAATAAAAAAGGTGGCGATGAAAATGACAGAAGTGAAAATAAATACGGCTCAGTCTACGGATCAAGTTATGGATCGCATTGCAGAATACGCGGTTTACGGGAACATCACAAGCGAGGAAGCTTTAGAAACCGCCCAATACGTGCTGATGGACACATTAGGCTGCGGCTTTTTAGCCTTACGTTATCCGGAATGTACGAAGCACTTAGGACCTATTGTTCCTGGCACTGTCGTTCCGAATGGCTCTCGTGTACCCGGTACGTCCTATGAATTGGACCCCGTCCACGCAGCTTTTAATATAGGATGCATGATCCGCTGGCTCGATTACAATGATACATGGCTAGCAGCAGAATGGGGGCATCCTTCCGACAACTTAGGGGGAATCCTGGCAATTTCCGATTACATCAGCCGTAAACGAATTTCAGAGGGGAAAGAACCGCTGAAGATGGATGATGTTCTTGAGAATATTGTAAAAGCTCATGAAATCCAGGGGGTCTTAGCTTTAGAAAACAGCCTCAACCGTGAGGGGCTTGACCATGTTCTTTACGTAAAAATAGCCACAACAGCAGTCGTAACAGCCATGTTAGGTGGCAGTAAAGAAGACGTAGTGAACGCAGTTTCCCAAGCCTGGATTGATAACTCGAGTCTTCGTACTTACCGCCATGCACCAAACACAGGCTCCCGAAAATCATGGGCGGCCGGAGATGCAACAAGCCGTGGTGTAAGGCTCGCCTTGATGACGATGAACGGAGAAATGGGATACAAAACTGCCTTGTCTGCACCTGGCTGGGGATTTCAGGATGTACTTTTCGGCGGAAAAGAACTCACCTTAGCACGTCCATTCGATTCTTATGTGATGGAAAATATCTTATTCAAGATTTCATTCCCAGCTGAATTTCATGCCCAAACGGCAGCAGAAGCAGCGATCGAACTTCATGACCAAGTCAAAGGGAGAATCGACGAGATCGAGCGTGTAACGATTACGACACATGAATCTGCCATCCGAATCATTGATAAAAAAGGACCACTAAATAACCCTGCAGACCGTGATCACTGTTTGCAATACATCACAGCCATTGGTCTATTATATGGATCTTTGAATGCAGACCATTATGAAGACGACGTAGCCGCGAATCCTGAAATCGACCGTCTGCGAAACATAATGGTTACCATTGAAAATGAACAGTACAGCAAAGACTACCTTGATCCTGACAAACGTTCCATCGCCAATGCCGTTCAAGTGTTCTTTAATGATGGCACCTCTACAGAAGAGATCGCTATCGAGTATCCGATCGGCCATCGACGTCGCCGTGACGAAGGAATCCCGCTCCTGTTGAATAAATTTCAAAATAATTTAAAGACACGCTTTCCATTCCGTCAAGTGAACCGTATCCTTAACCTTTGTGAGGATTATGATGAGCTGACGGATACTCCAGTCAACCAATTCATGGAGCTGTTTAGAATTTAAATGGTAAGGAGGAAAATCATATGTCATGGATATTCGAATCCACATCTACCCAGCCAGAAAGAGCAGAAGTTTTCAAACGCCTGATTGATCAACCAGAACTGTTGAAAATTCCAGGTGCTCACGATGGTATGTCAGCAAAAATTGCAAAAGATGTCGGATTCCAAGCCATTTATTTATCCGGAGCTGCCTATACAGCAAGTCGAGCGCTTCCAGACTTAGGACTCATCTATTCGAACGAAATGGCGGAAAAAGCACAGGAACTTATCCGAGCCTCGGACCTCCCCCTGCTTGTTGATATCGATACGGGTTATGGCGGAGTCATTAATGTAGCCCGAGCAGCAAGGGAAATGGTCGAAGCCGGGGTGGCCGCTGTACAAATCGAAGACCAGCTATTACCGAAGAAATGTGGTCATTTAAATGGTAAAAAGCTGATTGACCCCGAAGAAATGATGCAAAAAATCCGCACAATCAAAGAAGTCGCTCCAACCCTTGTCATCATACCACGGACGGATGCCAAGTCTGTAGAAGGAATGGACAAAGCCATTGAACGTGCGAACCAATATGTAAAAGCAGGGGCTGATGCGATCTTCCCGGAAGCTTTAACGAGTGAGGAAGATTTTCGCCATGCCTCTTCCGCCATTCAAGCTCCCCTGCTAGCAAACATGACCGAGTTCGGCAAGACACCATATTTCACAGGCGAAGACTTCAGCTCGTTCGGGATGGACATGGTCATTTATCCAGTCACCTCCCTTCGTGTAGCTGCCAAAGCTTATGAACGAATCTTTACAGAGATTATGACTTCCGATACTCAAAAAGAAAAACTTGAGGATATGCAATCACGTGAAGAACTATATGAAACCATTAAGTATTACGATTATGAAGCATTGGACAAAAAAGTAGCGAGAACCGTCCTTCCTGAAATAGGTAAAGAAAATAAGTAAACAAACAAAGAGAAAGGTCGTTCCTTTCTCTTTGTTTGTGTGATACTGTTGTTCCTCTTCAATTACCTTAAATATAGGTCACTGCCAATTCGTCTATTAGAATTGGAAATCCCCATCCTCCATTAGCAGGACTTCAGTTCCACCTTTTTTAATACCTACTACTTTCATATCTTCGGTACCAAAGGTCACATTGACTGACAATAATGAAGTATTCAGACCCGCTACCTTCAACTCTTCCTCGGATTGGTCAATGCCATTTTGGATATTGGAGGGAGATGCATTTCCGATTCCAATATGACAGGACGTATTTTCATCAAACAAGGTATTGTAAAAAAGAGTATCTGCCTGAGCAAGAGGAGATTTATTAGAGACCAAGGCAATTTCACCCAGATAGTGTGAACCTTCGTCTGTTTCGATGAGATTTTGTAACACTTCCTGTCCCTTTGCGGCATAATAGTCTGTAATCCGGCCATCTTTAAAAATAAGATAAAATTCATCGATGACACTTCCCCCATAGATCAGAGGTTTAGTACCTACCAATTTGCCGTTCACCCTATTTTTATGGGGAGCAGTAAATATTTCTTCCGTAGGAATGTTCGGAAAGAAAGGTATTCCATTTTTATCTGTGACACCCCCACCGATATAGAAATGATTTTTAGGTAGACCAACTAATAAATCAGTTCCACGGCTATTTATAAAAAGCAGGGCTTCAAATTGGCTCTCGTTTAGGATTTTTTTTCGAGACTCAAAGGCTCTATTGTGACTCTCCCAATCTTTTATAGGATTTTTCCCATCTGCCCGAGATCCTTTTAAAATTAATTTCCATAATGATTGTAAAGCTTCTTCTTTACTCAGGTTGGGAAATACTTTAGTTGCCCATTCAACGTTTGGGACAGCTAAAAGACACCAGCGTATCTCGTGGGATCTAATTTTTGCATAATAATCCCTCAATTTGGTACGAGAAGCTATTTGGAAACGATTGATCCTTTCTGTAGAAACTTCCTTAAAGACATCTAAGTTTTCAGAAATGATATGTATGTAAGCAGCACCTGCCTCGTCCCATTCCTTAAAACGAGCAGCCTGCCAATCAGGAAAGTGATCAATGACGCGATCTGCTGCCCTTAGGTAAAATTCTTTGGTAGACTGTTCATCTGTCCAATCTATAAATACATTTGAAGCTCCTGCCTCGTAAGCTGCCGTTTGGATTAGACGTGCAAACGCAGCATTTTGTATATCACTATGAATAATCAATAGTTGATTTTTTTGCAGATTTACACCAGCTCGTACAGCAAGTTCTGCATACTTTTTTAACTGTGCTTCACTTATACATTCATATATTCCATTAATCATTTAATATCTCCCCTGTGATGTTCTTGTGTATGTTTATTCAAGAAAGGCCCTTTTTACTTGAAGACTCGAAGTCGAGATGTCTTCGAGTTTACCTTGAATTAACGCACCCTTAAGTTACATACAAGGACTTACACAATGGTTGAATATTAAATAAATGATGTGTAATAATTCATTATTTATTATGTATTCGTTCCAAAAATATGGGTGCTATATTCAGTAAAATAGAAACAATTGTCAAAAACCAAAATACCCTTGCCATACCAGGTATGACATCCGATAAAGCCGCCCAATCTTCTGCTTTTACCCACCGGGATAGATAACTGTAATCTGCACAAATTGTTAATGCTGTAAATGATAATCCCATCGCCATAGCAAGTTTATAATCCTTTCCTGCTTTATACATGTAAAGATTTATAAAAGTCGCTACTATAGCAATAACTCCTAATATGATCCACATAATTAAAATGGCCCCCTTTCCTGTAAGACTTGAATTCGAGATATCAAAAAATCTAGCACTAGCCACTCATGATTCACTTAATTAATCTGATCAAATCCACTCTCTTCCATGTTCACGAATGAATTCAATATCCTTTTTATAATGATCCAGGTGACCTTCGTTTATCATTTTTTGAAATGCAGTATCTCCTTCATTTGACTTTCTCTTCATGTATCTACATAACCCTTCTAACCGCAACAACACCATCTCTAAATAACCTTGATCTATACCTTCAATACCGTAAGAATCAAAAAATATCTTAATTTTTGCTTTGATCCGTTCTGCATCATGTGAAACATTATAATAGACGGCTTCACCTGCTTCATTATGATAAAGTCTGCTTAAAGGGACGCATGTATAAAGGGTGTAGGCTATGTCCCAAAGTCTTGGACCAGGAGCTGCAACATCAAAGTCAATAATGCCTACTGGCTGTTCATGATTAAAAATAATATTGTACACAGCAAAATCATTATGGCATAGAACCTCTCTATTACTTGGAGTATTGTCAATTGGACTCCACTCATCTATCAACGGAAAGTCACTAACTGCGTCATGATAAAGACGAAGCATTTGTGCTATTTCTTTTAATACATCATTTGACCACATATATCTTTTCAGAGGGTAATTTCCAGCTTCTCCTTCAATGAAGGATAATATCTCCCTATTTTTTTCATCAATACCTAAAAACTTCGGGGCATAATTAAAACCTTTACTCTCTAAATGCTGTAACAATCTATGTATCTTCAAACTGCCAGGTTTTATTTCTCTTCGAACAGTATCTTCAAATCGATATACATTTGAGACATTCCCTCCAGCTAGCTTTTCTTCTTCCTCAGAATTTGCCATTGAATTTCCCTCCCCTTAGTAAGACTCTCTACATTACTCGATCGTCCTTCGTAGTTAGAAAAAAGCGATTGCCTATATTGAACAATCGCCCCCCGTTTCCATAAGACTCGATTTCGAGATATCTTTGTATAGACCTGACTATAAAGCTCCTATTATTGCTACATCAAAGTCTACGACTAAATATCCTTAATATAGTTTTCTATCCCCATTCTATATCGTTCAATATCTGAGGTTTTAATATATTTTAACATCGCATTTAAAGTATTTTGTAGTGCGTCTGAATCCATACCTTTATCATACATTGCCATGCTGAGAAACATAGTAATAGAAGGGAATTCAGGGTAACGACTTTCTGCATCAGATAACACCCTTATAGCATCATCTATTCGTCCGACATTCCTTAAAGAACTACCTAGTTGTAATAACGCATACGCTTCATACTCGTTATTAAGACCTGTGCTGATTGCGTCTTCATATAGTGTTATCGCCTTCTCCTCTTGCCCTATAAAATCATAAGCATTAGCCAATTCAAATTTTGCCCTGGAGGAATTTGGGTGATTCTTTACAACCTCCATGAAATACTCTATTAGTTTAGTCTCATTGCCTTTATTACCCATCCATTCGAAACAACAGCTTCCCATTTCGGCTCCATATTAGGCTCCTTCCTCTACCTTTAATACATTATTAAACTCTACAGATCGCTTCATTATAAAGTTACATTCATAATTATTCACTTTGCTTATGTAATAAGAGCGAGTACTCTTTTAAGCAATCGCCCCCTTATACTGAATAAGAAAAGAGCACATTTAATTAAAAGGATTCGTTATCCCCTTACTAATGAAGTATTCAACATTACCTTTAATCTCTGTAATAGTAGCCTCTTCATCCATATCGTAATTTTCCAATGAACCTTTTTTCTCTACTACATCCTTTTTTAAATTAATGAACAGCTTCATTAATACTTTTTCATTTCTTAGGTCTACTATATTCACTTCACCATAATTGTTCAGAACATCTATCTTCACATAATCATATTTAATCACTAATCCTAGCGGAGAAAATGTAGTCCAATCTTCTTCCATCTTTCACCCTCCCAACGGAACTACCTATTTTTCACATTCAACATAAAGAGTAGCAATCCTCTTAAAAATTCACAATCCATGGATGAAACTGAGTCTTCCGCAAACCTGCCCATTAGTAAAAAAGCGATTGCTCTTGTTGAACAATCGCCCCCCATTAGCGAAAGACTTGATTTCGAGATAAATTAATTGATGTTGATTAAAACACCGGTATTAAGTTTTCATTTCTCTAATTTATCTTACTTTTTATTTTTTGAAGACCCATTCCAAGACCGTTCCATTGACTAACTCTCGCTCCTAAACTTTACTTTAAGAGGAGGTATTTATTAGCCTAATTTTAAACAGGAATAACCCCCACCATCCTAATAAAAAGAAATGGCCAATCAATACGAAAATTGACCAAAAAGCACCATGTTGTATTTGACTAACTAAATAATCAAATTCATTCAAACCTCTTGGTCTTCCAATACTATATATCAGACTAACTATCGGAACTGTAATAGTAAATAAAACGGCAACAATGGACCAACTTTTATTACCCTTTTTAACAATACTAAATACTGCAGTGCATAAAGTCGTAATAATAAATAAGTAATATATTGCCCAGATCCAATCAGCCAATGTCTCCCATTGCATATCATTCCCTCCTTAAAACATCGCCTATATTTTATATTGTTTCTTGCAGGACCTTCACTCTTTTTCAGTTTCTCTAAATTCCTGTACAACTGCCCTACACTACCTTTCAATAAAACAGCTTCCCGGAATAACTCTCAACAATTATTAGTATAGAGGACAATTTAACTAACTAAAGAAAAGCCCCCGTTTATGTAAGACTCGATTTCGAGATATAACTATTGAAATTCCTAACTATAGCACTCATTCTTTTCATTATTGAAATTAGTAATTTCCTGATATTGTACCGAAGTGTGTCTCTTTACCGTTTTTAAAAAGTTTGACCGTCTCATAATCTGTATCTAAACTTACTTTATAAAAAAGCTCGTGTTCCAATGATGAATTGGAAGAGTCAAATGTATTTTCACTTTTATATAGTAAATTTAATGTTTCATTAACTCCTTCAACATCAAATCCAGTAAAGTACATAGCTTCTTCACCTTGAACAACATTGGACTCATTCAAATATACAAATATAGATGCATTCTGGTTATCAATGTAAAGATGAACCCCATTTTCTTCTTTAACACTTTCGATGAAATGCTGAATATCTTTTTTAAGGGTTTTTTTACCAACTTCATTATAAGATATTTCTGGCTTTGTATTACATCCTGACAATACAACTACTCCAATAATTAAGTACAGTAATTTTTTAATTTTAGCCCCTCCTATTTATCCTCCAAAAGACCAGCCAAACAAAAAGAACATTGTAAAACCAGCATAAACCACACTGATGATTGAAGTAGAAATCGGAATAACTTTTTTCTTGCCCCTTTCTTTATTAAGACCCTTCACTCCAATGAAGATCCCCAATAAAGCTGTAAATGGGGCTATTTGGATAAAGTTCACTATTGCTCCTAAAGGATTATCACCTAAAATTGAAGTAACAAAAATAAAAAATTGGATAATGAAAACTCCCAGTATGATTCCTGATAATATTCCCCAAAAGGTTTTTGGCATCTCCATTACTCCTTTCGTATGACCACTTAATACCATAATTAATATTCTACCAAAAAAGGAATTAAAACCCATATACTTTCCCTGAAAAAGGGCCATGACATTGAATTAAAATATCACTCACCCCACAAACAAAGGAGGTTTATGGGAAGGAATCTCCCTCTTTATCTTTAAAAATCACTTGGTACTCCTCGTTATTGAGAAATTCTTGTCCTTCTGACGAATTGAAATATTCATTGATTTGGTTCTCTAATTCAGTAATCGTGCTATTGTTGTCATCACTAGCTTCCAATGTTGTATTTACATAAATATTAAATTGATCATTTTTGTAGTTGGCACCCACGTTCTTTACATGTAATCCTTCTTGTCCGGCTAAAGCAATAGTTAGTTTTCTGGAAATGTCTAGAGCTATCGTTTCTTTTGAAGCCTGATCTCCTCCCATTACTCTAAATTTAATTGCAAGTGTACCGAAGGTTACGGTTTCTAATTTTTCAGGAAGAGCCTCTTTTACAGCTTTCACATCCATTTCTTTATTATCAGCGTATATCGTTATCACATCAGGACTAAAGGAAAAGTCTATTTCTCCTTTAATATCAGCTTCATCTTCTAGATAACTATTTAATATTTGCTGCTTCCTTCCCGCTGCAAAGGGACCGGTCATATCTCCCCACGTGTCATAAGATACTTTTTCAATAACAGTACCTTCAATATAACGGAAAACCTCAACGTTGTAGTTTTCCCTACCAAAAGAGCTTATCAAAGAAGAAACGTCTTGATTCAACTCAGAATAATTATTCTGAAATGTCTCTTTCTCCATTTTGATTCCTACAGTAAATATCTCTTCAGTTGGAAGGTAGAAAGCTAATCCAGGTGAATAACCCTTTTCTGCAAGCTTCTCTTTTATTTGTTTTTCTTCGCTTAACATTTTCTCGTCTTTCGTTACTTTCTCGGGCAACTGCATAATGTCTTGTCCCGTGTATTGAACAACATCTACTTTATAAGCGGTTAGTCCTTTATCTTCAAGCAGGTTTTCAACCTGGTTTTTTACCTTCTCATTAACAGTGCTAAAGTATCTATCTCCTCCCTCGATACTAATTTCATATGTTTTTTCCAGGACGTGATTGTTAACGGCATGAACTTTAATGTTTTTAGAGTTCAGGAGGTCTTGGATCTCCTCACTTACTGGTTCCACATCCTCAGAATCAAATATGGATCCAATGATTGGAATTTTAGCCATGACATCTGAAACAGTAGGTGATAAAAAGCTAGTTCCGATTAGAATGGCCATGAAAATAGCCGCAGCGGAAGCTATATATACAAAATTATTTCTTTTTCTTGTGAGTTTAGGGTTTACGGTCAATGCATTATGCACATTTTGCTTTATTCGTTTATGCTGTTCGTCAGTGTACTGTTTGTTTTCATATTCCTTTCTCGCTTGTTTAAATAAATCTTCCACTTACAACAACTCCTTTCGTAGGAGTGGATTAGATTTTAGCTTTTCTCTTCCTCGAGAAAGCCTCGTCTTAATGGTATTTTCTTTCTCGTTTATCGTCTTCCGAATTGATTCAATGGATTGATCATGGAAATAATGAAGAATAAGGACTTCTCTATACTTAACCGGTAAGGATAATATAGCAGTCAATACTTGTTCTTTCTTGCTTTCTTTTAGGTAAGCTTCTTCTGTGCTCTCTGTCTGATTTTCTTGTTCAAAATACTTCAAAGGGTATTTTAGGTGAGCTAGTTTTCTTCTGCGTAGAATATCCTTTGCCCGATTAACGGTAATTCGATAAATCCAAGATGAAATAGACGCTTCTCCTCGGAAACTAGAAAGATTGTTATACAGTTTAATAAAGACATCTTGTGTAATATCTTCAGCAGTGCCCTGGTCTTTAACATAAGAATAAGCTAATAAGTAAACTTTCTTGGAGTGAGAATCCATAAGTTCATCTAGAGCATATTCCTTAGAATTGTATGTAACATCTTTATTTTTCATGGTCACCTCATTCACTCTTCTCCCTCCCTTTTCACTCTTATGACTAATAAGTCCACTATAAGGTTTCAAAAATTAGGGCCTTATTGTATTCGAACTTTATTCCATATATTAAATAGCAGTATATTTTTCGAAATTAAAAAGACCTTCAATATTATCATCAATGTATAAAATGATGTAAATTGAAGGTTTTTTCGTTCGAGAAGTTTGTTAAAGTAAAGCCCCCGTTACCGGAAGACTCAGCTTCAAGATATTTTCATTACCCTAAAAGATGCTCGAGTCTTTCAGTCAAACGATAAACTTAGTGAACCAAGCAATGTATTTAGCACCCGGTATAAATAAGAGTTGAGCCAATAGAGTTCCAAAGAGCCTTGAGCTTACCATCATCAAAGAAACATTCCTTAATTTAAGATAGTCACCTCTTTTATTTATCACATCGTCAGCCATTACTGAGATTTTAGGATCCACAAACACCACCAATAAGATAGTAGCTATCCCATTTATCAACCCAGAGGCCATAATAGCAGTAGAAGCTCTCTCTGGCGCTAATAGTGCTGCATATAAAGCAGACAAAACGCCTATAGTATAAATTGAAGTTACAACCATATTTATTAGAAATAACCTTTTTGGAATATGAGCTAGTGAGAACCCTGTTAGATCATTTCTACTTGGAAAGTGCAATTGATTCAAGCCTCTTTTAATATACTCTAGTGAGAATATTGTCTTAAACAATGAAGGAATGGAGCCTCCTTGTTTGGAAAGATGAATGATGGATCGTGAAAATAACGCTACAAATGTTGGTAATAAAATGATACCTACTAATGTCCCTAAAGTGGAAGCTCCTATTATGATCCTATATTGTGATTCGACAAACTCTAAAGTATTTGAGCTCGGGGCAGTATCCACCAAACTTCCAGTAAAAGGCTGCTGCATCATATTAGCCATTCTTGATACTATAACCATCAAATTAAAGAGAGATAAAGCAGATGCAATTAGCCCTACTCTGGCCCCAGAGAGTCGTACAGCGTATGCAAGGGTTTCTATTGTATGTATTACTAAAATAAACAGAGATATGTATATTACTTTATCCGTAAGAAACTCCAAGAAAAAACCTCTTTTCCTACTCAATTAGTGTCATAGGAATTTTAACATAATTTGGTTATATCTTGGTGTCATAAGCCTACTTGTTTTATTGATTTATTATCATTTTTCCAATTAAAGAAGCGACTACCCTTGTTGGATAATCGCCCCTGTTACTTGAAGGCTCGAAATCAAGACACCTTAGTACAAACCTCTAATTTACACACGCTATAATTGAATTTCAGATGCCGTAACGCTCAATAACTTCTCCATTATCATTTAAAAATTTTATTGGACCCCATGCATTTACCTGATAGAAATATCGACCTAATTTAGTGTTTATTATTTCTATTTCTTTTATCTGGTCGTTCACATCTGCTGTTACAGTAGTAATATTTTCATTTTTCACGTATCCGAACGCTATAGGCAGCTCCTTTACATTTCCATTATCTGTTTTATAATGTAATACGCTGTGTCTTGCACTATATGAGTCATCAGTGATGGCGGTCATATTAGAAACAATGAAATCCCAATCTTTATCACCCTGACGCTTTAGTAATGCGAACCCCACTTTTTCAAATCTGTCACCCTCGTCTGTTCCTTGGGCAGTAAAAAGAACTACTCTTCCAACATCTGTTTTTTGTCTAGAAATTATATCATTTACTTTTATTTCACTAGACCAACCATTTTTTATGGCCTCTTCCGGTGATTCGTTGCTACACCCTGTAAGTATAAAAACAAATATTAGTAACAGTATGTGTTTGGTAATTTGTATTGCATTTTTCACAAGTACACCCCTCCTCTTTTATAGTCTGTCTAGTTTAGTCTAGTAGTTACATCAGTCTATCCATCAATTACCGTATTTGGCGATCCTTTTGGACATGAAATGTTTCATATACTCAAGTTATCGAATTATTGAGGTCCCTTTTCAGTAAAAAATTTCTAGTTATATTAGCGTATCATATGAGTTTAAGGGTAACGACCAGAAAAGACGCTTCTCTATATTAGAGAAACGCCCCCTTTACAGAAAGACTCAGTTTCAAGATAATCTACAGACCATATTGTACTTTTACTTCCTTCATCTCCCTCCTTATATCTTTGCTTTTATCCCTAGACAAATTGTTTATAATCCGTTTAAGAATTTTCAAAGAAGACTCTGGAGATTCATAAAGGAAATATTCTGTATTCCCTCCTATGACACTAGCCACTGCTTCCCTAACTAATAAACTTGAATGCTCAGTAAGTTGCAATAGTTTGACTAAATACCACTCTATATCCTCCGTGTCCTGGTAGCTAAGCAGCACCTCTTCTATTAGGAATTCCTCTTGGCCTGAAAATATCGTTTCAGCTTCTTCCTTCGACCAACTGTCGTTTTCATATTCTTGACTCAATTCTTTATAAGTAAGCTTTTTCAAGAACTCTTCAAAGCTGGTAGCTACTTTTATTACTTCTTTACTATCTGTTTCAATATATATGACACGGGGTGGTTCAGAGGAATAATCTAAAGCAAACCAAGCGTTTCCTTCTCCATTAAAGACTAAAATGTTTTGAGGAAGGTCCCACTCCTTAATCAAATATGGACTGTCTAATAACCCAGGATGTCCAATTCCATAAATGTGGTTAATTTCTAAATAAACGTCCTCTTCTTGAAACCCACCTGCTTGAATTGAATTATATTTAATAATTCCGCCGTTTTGATTTTGTAGTATCCTCTTATAGCTAAGTGGCAACTTAAGCTTAAGATTTCTCTCAAAAGCATTAATTGTTTGCTCATCAATATCCTCTAATTTATAGGGGTCATCATCATAATTTGTAACCCAAATATCCAAATTAGTCTACACCTCCTCAGATAGTACAAACTTAATAACCAGCTAATAACTGAGCTTTCTCAATGACGGCCCCCTTTATTGAGGAATTGCCCCCGTTTTTATAAGACTTGATTTCGAGATATATTGAAACTTAAACTAACGTACCTGTTACTTTAAGTAAGTGAATTCACAAACTTACTTTTCTAACAAAACTTGAAAATCTTTAACTAAAACAGCACTTCCAATTATTTGAACATTAAATGATTCGTTATTTTTTGAAACATCTACTATAACCCGGCCATCCTTTTCAATTTCATGCCCTTGCTCAACAGTAAGCTTTATAGGTTCACTAAAGTTTTGTTTTATGTATTTTGCATAAAACGCCCCCATTACCCCTGAAGCTGTACCAGTTACTGCATCTTCAATTGTTCCTGAATATGGCGATGAGAAATGTCGAGCGTGCATATCAGCATTTGAATCATAAGTATCCAGACAAAAAGGATGCACAGATGATTTAGGCATTTCCTTTAAAATTTCTGGGAACTGTTTATTGTTTGGTTCCATTTTTTTAAAGGCATCAAGTTGTTTTATCGGTATGAGTAGAGTCCAAGTACCTGTACTTCCGTAAAGTATTGGTAAATCAGCATAAAGGTCTGATTCTGTTAATCCAATTGAGTTAGCTAAATCTTTTTTTGAACCTGTAAATAGCTTAAATTGGGGTGAAGACTGCTGCATAGTTATCAATATTTCACCAGAAGCAGATGTGTTGATCTTAATCGGTAGGATGCCAGCGTTTGTTTCAATGGTTAACACTGTTTTATCTCCCAATAACCCTTTACTTTTTAAAGCATAGATAGTTGCTATTGTTGCATGACCGCATAAATTCATTTCATGACCAGGTGTGAAATATCTTATCCTAAGGTCGGCTTGATGCGATTTAACCGGAAATGCTGTCTCATTAAACCCAACTTTAAAAGCAATCTCTTGCATTTCTATATCTGTTAATTCATCACCATTTAAAACTACTCCCGCTGGATTCCCCTTATTAGGTTCTTTACTAAAAGCATCGTAATGATAAACAGTTACCGACTCCATAACCCGAGTCCCCCTCAATACTAGTAAAATAGTTTTTATATTGTAATTCCAAATTTATTGTTTCACAAACCTGCATTACCTCTCTCCTTAGTTACACCGATGTAAGGTCAATTACTTCTTAAGCAATGCCCCCTTTATTGCAATAACAAAAGATCTTTTTTCATTGACACTACTTTAATATTTATGCCATTTGGTTTATGTACAACTTCCTCATCGCAAACATCGTAACCTATTGATCTGTATAACTTTAGATTCTTTGTCACACTCATACGGACTTTACATCGAATCGACGAGAAACCTTCTTTATTTGCATAATCTTCTATAAACTTTAACAAATTTTTGGCGATTCCTTTTCCTTGCTTATTAGGGATTACTGACAAACGGTAAAAGTATATGCTTTGGTTATTAATTAAAAAACGCACCATACCAACTGGAACGTTTTCTTCATACGCTATCAGCCCTTCTTCCTCTTTCACTAATGCATTAGAGACAGATTGTACTGTTTCTTCTAAAGCACTGGACGGAGGCACTTCATTTTTATATTCCATAAATGCCTTAATCATTAAATCGTGAATAACGGAAGCATCTGTGACACTTGCAAATTTAATAATCACATTCTCACTCCTTTGTACAAACAACTTTCTACTTAATGAATTATTATACGTATAATCTATTTTTCATACAATAAAATTCCAATTATCTCGAAACTGAGTCTTCAACTAACCTGCCCGTTTCTTTAAGACTCAGTTTCAAGATAAAAACTCAGAAATTGAATAATTATAAGCGTTTATGCATTGATAACTATTCACTTATATTAACAACTTTCTTCATAAACGTACTGACTTAAAAACTTAACTTTTCCCTCGAGCAACATCAATTAAAGATAAAGCAGCCTTAATAAAATTATCAATATGATGTAAAAGAGACGATTACTGGATCGAGTAATCGTCTCTTTTATGAGAAACCTATATTTGCAATAACTTATCCTTCACTCATCATCATATGCATTTAACGCATTTACACTGTGAGCAATGGCCGAACCTGCTTTTAATGCCGTAGCCACAAAAATGGCTTCGGCTACCTCTTCTTTTGTAGCTCCCTGTTGCTTCGCGCCTTTCGTATGAACATCGATGCAGTAAGGACAGCCTGTTGTATGTGCGGAAGCTACGGCAATGAGCTCTTTGTCTTTAGCAGAAATAGCTCCATCTTTCATTGATTGTTGATCAAAATCGACAAACGCGTGAAAAGCACCTTCATGAAGATTGGAAAGTTCTTTAAGACGGTTAAAATAAGAGGCTTTATATAGTGCATCGTCACCTTTTTCATCGTATGTATTCAAAGCGTTTACACTGTGTGCGATGGATGAACCCGCTTTTAGCGCTGTCGCTACAAGGATCGCTTCTGAAACTTCTTCTTTTGTCGCTTCCTGTTTCTTCACATTTTTCACATGCAAATCTATACAATAAGGGCATCCTGTCACATGAGCAACAGCTACAGCAATTAATTCTTTTAATTTACCATCCAGCTTTCCCGGTGCGAGCGCTTTTTTATCAAACTCTACGAAAGCTTTGAACGCTTCTGGTGCCAAATCTCCAAGTTCTGGCAGCCTCTCAAAATATGATTTTGCATAAAGTACATCTTTCCCCATTGTCCTCACTCCTTTGTTTTCTTTCGTTCATTAGTTCATTACAATGATAAATTTTACCATTCTAAGATAGCTTCGTAAATGAAATTAGAGGGAATTTTCTGTCTTTTTGATATTCATTAATCTTCTTAACAAGTCATGGAGAGCGTCCACTTTAATGATGAGAAAACAAAGAGTGGTTTCATGTTCATGGATGGAACTCCTGAAAAAGAGCCCTACCTTGAAACCTTACTTTTTCCTAAGCGTATAGAATAGAGAGAAAGAACTGAACGGAGGTTGTTAAATATGGAACTTTCACTCGATGCCGTCATCCTGGCATCAGGAATCGCCTTAGCCGGTTATTTTATCGGAAACGGACTAAAGAACTTTGGACAAAGAGATCCCATGGATGAACACCTCGATCAAACCATAAGGGAACATCTGAAGAAAGGGGAACGGAAATGATAATCGTAGGAATCATTTTGACACCTGTCTTTTTAGTAGCGCTCGTTTATCTTTTACGCTTTTCATGGGGGAAGAAAGGAAAAACGGAGGTAGGAAAAGCGGTGCTGAATGCTTCGTACGCAAAAGCGGCACCTATTTTCCCGATCGGCTGGCTCGTTCTCGAACTTTATCATGATTGGATACAGCCCCTATCGTATTCTGCCTATAGGGATGCAATCTGGATCCTTGTGTTGATCACATTCATTTTTATAAGTGCAAGCCTGTTCCGTTATCGGAAAGCAGCGGTTACCTGAGCCTCTTATTCCAATGGAGGCTCTTTCCACTTTATCGTTGTATAGGATATGAGTTCACTCCACCCTCTCCCTTTCGAATCCATCAAACCGGTGACGAATGAAACCCAGTACCACATTCCCTGGGTAAGGATGACCGGACCGAAGCCTAAGACGGCTCTTAGAAAGATCTGCAGGATGTTCGGCGGCTTACCTGAATTGGATTCGATGGTGAGATTCGTCAAAAGCAGGCCGAGTGTTCTTCCTTTTGCCAGCAGCGGGATGAGAATGAGAAGCGCGACATGGATGATGATGAAGGCTTTCCAAAAGACGGGGTTTGGATCGAAGCCGCGTCCTGTGTTCTGTGTTTGTGTGTAGAGGATGGCGAGGAAGCCGGATACGATGAGTTCCAGTCCTGTGCCTATGAACCTGAGGAACAAGTTTCTTTCGGACATCGAAGTCCCTCCTTTCTGTACGATATCCTATGGGTTTTTAGTATCATCGGTTTGCCCATTCACCCAGGAAGAAGAAAAAGAGATGGAGCTTTTGCCCCATCTCTTTTTCAATGCTTTCCTTTTAAAGCCCTGGTCGTTTCCTGATTATCGGATATTTCAACCGTAATATGCTCCTTCGACAAATTGTGCGTTTTCTGTCATAGCATTCTACTCTTACTTTCTTTATACTTAACTAGGATTCTATATAAAGATGTATGAAAGGATCGATACCATGAAAAAATTCAATTACGTCCCATGGGTCGTGGGACTTTCCATCGCCATCAACCTTATCGTTGTGGCCTTATTGTTCTTACCGAAAATCGACGGGGATCTCGGATTCAACATTAAACTCCTTCCCCTCTTGAATGCCGTCTTGAATTCCTTTACGTTCGTTTTCCTGCTTGCTGCGTTGTTCATGATCATCAGGAAAAACGTCAAGTGGCATAAGCGGTTCATTTTCGCTGCTTTCACGTCGACGGCGCTCTTCCTCGTTTCGTACCTGACGTACCACTCGATGGCAGAGTCCACGTCATTCGGCGGTGAAGGGATCATTGCGGGAATCTATTATTTCATTTTGATCACGCATATCGTATTGGCTGCGCTCATCGTGCCCCTCGCTCTACTTACTTTGTTCCGCGGGCTTGCGATGAAAGTGGATAAACACCGGAAAATCGCGAGATGGACGATGCCGATCTGGCTATATGTCAGTCTGACTGGAGTCATCGTCTATTTGATGATCTCCCCTTATTATTGATAAACGACAAGAAGCGTAGAAGCGCATGTTTTTTTGTCGAAACTCTTTGCTTCCTTCCCTACCCTTATTATAGTAGAATAATAGTTAGAAGGAAGCTGTAAAAGCTTTTCTATGACATATGTTTCGGTTTTTGTTATTCAGGGAAAATTTATGGTTCAAGGTCAGATAATAAGGAGACTATTATGGATTTACTCCAATTTATGAAAAATGAAGGTTACACTTCGGCTAAGTTCTCCTCGTTGACTGGTGAAGACGTCCGATTGGTTTTAAATGATGTAGCTTCAACAGAGGACCTGTATCGAATGATGGAAGTGACACCAACCTCCGTCAGTTATTACCCTTATGAACGCGTGCCGTATATCGATTGTTTCATAGACCAGAATGTGATGAAGTTACGCTTGTCGAAAGCATAAGGAATGAACCGGATCCCCCAGGGCGATCCGGTTCATTTGTTTTTTACAAAAAAGATGGTTTACAAATCTATGACTCTCCGCTACGATGAAAGCAACGTACAAGAACTGCATACGCGTTTTGCACTGGGGGAGCTGCTATAAGCGGCTGAGAGGAGAAATTCCGACCCTTGGAACCCGAACTAGATAATACTAGCGTGGGGAAGTGCGGTCGTCATTCACAAGGACCTGACTGGTTCTTCCTTTATGTTTGGTAGACTGCATTCCCGTGGGATGCAGTTTTTTTGTGCTCAAAAAAAGGAGGAATAAGAAATGGAAAACCATTGTGGAACTTCAAGAATCGCGGGGTGCTCTTTTTCCGTGCACCCGATGTCGGACAAATTCGTGGATTATATCAAGGCGAGCCTTAATGAGGTGGACAGCTCGAAAGTGTGGATGAAGACGGACGATGTCACGACGACGGTGCGCGGCCGGATGGAGCATGTCTTCGATGTCACCGAAGCGATTTTATTACATATCGCGAAAACAGGGGTCCATGTCGCTTTTCAAGGGACCTTTTCCATCGGCTGCCCGGGAGATTCAACCGGGGATGTCCATATGGATGAATCGGAGGAACCGTTGAATAAACCTCAATCCAAGGAAATCGAACAGCGGATCGCGGCGAAATTCTCGCTGTATCCAATGGGTGGCGGTGATTATATGGATACGATTTACCGTCAAATCGAAGCGATGAAAGAAAAGGGAGTCGAAGTCACGCCCGCCCACTATTCTACGCGCCTCGATGGAGACACCCGTGATATTTTCACAGGACTTGAGGATGTGTTCAGGGAAACGGAGGCGAGCGGCTCTTCCCATACAGTGATGACCGTGACGGTTTCTGCCAACAGCCCTTCTCATAAGGATGATCAGGTATGAACAACTGGAAACTGAAAGAGATCGTCGTCATGTCCGTGCTTTCTGTCGTTTTTGCGGTCGTTTATCTGGCATTCCTTCCGGTCGGAAAAATCCTCGTCGGCTTTTTCGGACCGATCGGCTATGACCTCATCTTCGGCATCTGGTTCATCGTGTCGATCATCACGGCTTATATCATCCGTAAACCCGGCGCTGCCTTTTTGTCAGAAACGATCGCTGCGGCTGTCGAAGTGCTGCTCGGAAATGCGGTCGGTCCGATGCTCCTCGTCTCTGGGATGATTCAAGGGCTCGGGGCAGAATCGGCCTTCGCCATGACGAGGTACAAACGTTATGATCTGTTCACCCTCATGCTTGCCGGTGTCATGGCTGCCGTGTTCAGCTTCGTCTGGGGTTACTTCCTATCCGGTTTCGCAGCTCTCAGCACAGGGTACGTCCTCGCCATGTTCATCGCCCGCATCATCAGTGGTGCCATCATTTCAGGTGTCGCAGGGAAAGTCCTAAGTGACGCTTTAGCGAAAACGGGTGTCCTTTCAAGCTTCGCTCTTGGAAAAGAATACCGAAGGAAGCGAGCCGCATGAGTCAAGATGTGATACGAGTCGAGAACCTCACCCTCCATTATGAGGAAAGGAAGAAACCTGTTTTATCCCGTCTGAATTTTTCCATGGAAGAGGGAGAAAACATGCTCATCCTTGGTCCGAGTGGATCGGGGAAAAGCTCCCTCACCCACTGTTTGAATGGACTCTACCCGAGAGAACTCGACGGTTCCATGGATGGAGAAGTCTATGTACAGGGACGACGGACCGTCTCTTATCCTGCCGGTGAAATGGCGCAGCACGTCGGCGTCGTTTTCCAGGATCCGGAGACGCAGTTCTGCATGATCACCGTCGAGGATGAAGTGGCCTTCGGGTTGGAGAACTTGAATACCCCATATGAGTCGATGGTGGAAAAAGTGGAGAAGGCTTTAAGCTGGGTCGGGATGGAAGATTACAAGACATCGAACATCTCCGACCTCTCCGGAGGACAGAAGCAGAAAGTCGCCCTTGCCTGCATCCTAGCGATGGAACCGGAAGTATTGATTCTCGATGAACCGACAGCGAATTTGGATCCGGTAGCGAGGAAGGAATTCATCCAGCTTTTGAAAAAATTGAAAGAGGAACTGTCTTTCACCCTGCTTGTGATCGAGCATAAGCTGGAGGGTTGGCTGGACTTGTTGGAAAGAGTCCTCATCATTAACGAAGAGGGAGAACTCACCTACGATGGTCCACTCCACGACCATTTGAAAACGTACGCCAGAGAAATTCATGAGATGGGCATCCAGCTTCCGTACGCTACAAGGACAGCTCTTGAACGGGGGTGGACGCCTCCCTATCCGCTTCACATCGAAGAAATGCCGTCCGCCTCTTTACCAGCGCACCCTCATCGAGAGGAACCTGCGAGTGAGGTATTGTTGAAAGCAGAAGATGTGGATTGGAAGTCGATTTTGCGAAATAACAACGCTACTTTTCATGAGGGAGAATGGGTTGCGATCGTCGGGGAAAACGGGAGCGGGAAATCTTCCTTATCGAGAATCCTTGCAGGCATCCAGCCTCCGGGAAAAGGAACGGTTTCTTTGCACGGCCGCTCGTTAAAGAAATGGAAAGAGAATGACCTTCGGCAAGAGATCGGTTATGTTTTTCAGAACCCGGAACACCAGTTCATTACGGATGCGGTCTATGATGAAGTCGCCTTCAGTCTCCGGCATGCCGGGATGAAGGAAGCGGATTGGACCAGGATCGTCGAAGAAACATTGAAGTTCTGCCGGTTGGAGGGACTGGAGGACCAGCATCCTTTTCTTCTAAGTCAGGGACAAAAGCGGCGTTTGAGTGTTGCAACGATGATTGTCGAGAATCAGCGTATGCTTTTCCTTGATGAACCGACGTTCGGACAGGATGAAAAGTCGACCTCGGATTTGATGTCGCTCTTGGAAGAAAAACATGAAAACGGGACGACGATCGTCATGATTACGCATGATATGGAGCTCGTGGACAAATACGCGACAAGGGTGCTTGTCCTGAACGAAGGTGAAATCACCTTTGATGGTCAGCCGGAAAGACTCTGGTCCCGTTCAGATTTGGCCGCCCATCACCTGGAGCTGCCTCCAAGAGAGCAATGGAAGCGATCCGTTTCGGAGCGAAAGGAGCCTGCGTATGTTTCTTCATAACGTAAATCCGACGGTCAAAGCGTTGACGATCATCGGTACTGTCTTCCTCCTCGCGTTCGTGTTCGATCCTGTCACGCCATTGCTCTACATCGTTTGGACCGTGATCGTCACCTTCCTGTTCGGGACGTTCAAGAAAAGATACTACCTGTATTATTTCATTCCGTTCACGCTGTTTGCTTTTGGAATGTTCTGGACGACGATCGTGTTTTCGGACACCGCTTCTGGGACTACCGGAACCGTCTCATTCCTCGGGATGGAGTTCCCAACGGAAGACATCTGGACGGCGGCTGCTCTAGGTCTCAGGGTCCTTGCGTTCGCCAGTTTGTCACTGCTGTTTTTGTTCACGACGAACATGGTCCATTTCATCTTGAGCCTGATCCAACAGTTGAAGCTGCCACCGAAAATCGCTTACGGGGTTATGGCAGGATATCGTTTTCTGCCTATGTTGAAGACGGAATTCCAGCAGATCCGTGCGGCGCACCGAATCCGCGGTGTCAACCGACCGGATTCGTGGAAGGAAAAACTTCTTCAGTATCAACGGTTCGCGATTCCCCTTCTGGCTGGTGCGATACGGAAAGCGGAGCGGACAGCAATCGCGATGGAATCGAAAGGGTTCACCGGTGCGAAGGAACGCACGTTTTACCGCCCGATGAAAGTGCAGCGGAAGGATTGGCTTTTTCCTGTGATGATGTTCGGGATGCTCGGGGTAACGATTGCGGTTTCGCTCTATTTCGGTTATTTTTCCTGGTATGATGGACAGCTTTAAAATTAATGGTCATAGAAACCCGCCCTTAGTTTCCATTAAGGGCGGGTTTCCCTGGCTTTATTTTCCTCATTCTAAGGCTGTGCGTATATCTTCGAAGTCACTACTATATTGAATACTCGTTAATTTATCATCTTCATTCGTTTGTACGTTCCCTTTCACATTCATCTTATTCGTTTTGTTACTTTTGTTATTTGTATAAGTCCACAGTGAAGGTGTAATAGTTTTCTTTTTCTTCAATCTCTATTTCATCGACTTTCACCTCATAATCCGGGTGTGCTAAACGCAGGAACGATAAAGCCATATTGCTGTTTACTATATAACTCTCGAAAAAACGATCGCTTAAATAGGGTTTGAAATGTTCCATGTGGTACTCACCTAGCTCCTCAGCGTACGTTTGCAATTGGCCATCAGGTCCGTTTAATAACTTTTCCTGTTCCTTGCTGGGACCCGTAAAAGTATTCTGCAAAACCGTGCGAATGTTCTGTTCACTTTCAGATTCTTCTACGTTGCTCCCTACGTCCTCTAAACTGGTGCAACCTACAGATAATAGTACAATTCCTAAAAAGAATAATGGCTTTAGATAATTTTTGATGATTTCCATAAACTCCCCCTCCGTTCTTTCTTCTTACTCATTCCATACGAAAGACTATGAGATTTTGTTTCAAAATAGTGGTAATTCAATGCAAACGATACAAAAAAGACAGAAGAGGACTCCCTCTCCTGCCTTCTAAGAACCACTCGCCTCAAAGACGATTTCCTCAGGTGATTTCCTGCGTCGGATCGCCATTCTGGAAAAGTGGATCCCAGCGAACACAAGCCCGACATAAAGCACAGCCATACCGTAACCTCCGATGACATTACCGATGATGATCCCTAGAGCACCGAGTATTTTTCCGAACTGAAAGACGAGTCCGTTGAAAGCCATATACGCTCCCCGCCTTGTATCATCGACGATATCAGCTAGGATGGACTGCCTCGTTGGCACATACAGCAGTTCACCGATCGAAAGAACGATGACAGCGATGAAAAGGCCGGGGATATGATTACTGAACGCCAGGAAAGCGTATCCCAGTCCGAACAAGGCGAAACCGGCATACATGATCGGTTCTTCTTTTTTCCCTTTGATCCATTTCGAGAAAAGCGATGTGAACAGCACGATGAACAACGTGTTCGCGACCGTCAGCAGGCTGAGCAGCCGGATGCCGTCCAGTTCAAAAGAAAACAGACCGAAAAGATCCATCATGTTTGAAGCGATGTCCTGCTCTAAACGGACGGAAATGAAATTGTTGCGTTGAAATTCGATGCCTAAGATCGCGATCCCACCGATCGTGAACGCGAGGAAAGGGATGTCTTTCATGACGAGGCTGTAATTTTTCAAAACCGGCTTCAGTCCGTACCCTTCCCTGACCTTCTCTTCGTTCACGACATATGTATCGGTGATTTTCGTACTTGTCATCCAGAGCGTCAACAAACTGATGCCTAAGAGAACGGCGATCAAGTCGAAAAGGTTCCTTTCGAAAAACCAGCCGCCGATCATGAGTCCGATCATCATCGACATGTTGATCGCCCAGTAGTTGATCGCATACATGAATGCCCTGGAATCTTTCGTGCTGACATCGATGAGCATCGCCTCGGCCGCTGGGTTCACAAGACCTCCGGCGATCCCGACGAGCAGCAGCATGAAAAACGTCACCCACGCCGATTGGAACCACGGCGAGTTGGCGAGGAACATGCCGATGAAAGCCGTGAGCTTCAGGACTTCCCCTGTCACCATTAAGCGTTTTCTGCCGATGATATCCGCCAAGTACCCGCCATAAAGACCTGTCAGGAACTGAGCGGCGACTTGGATGAGCAGCAGAACGCCTGCGACCGTCGCATTGATTTCTTTTGTAAAATAGATGGCCATGAATGGAAACACAGCCGCCCCTACGACCCGGCTCAGAAATGATGTATAAATGCGGATCCGGATGTTGGGATGCAATTCTTTGAACATATGACCTCCCCCTTCGCTCCCTCTATTATGGGGTTTCCAAAAAGGGGTAAAAAGGGTACAATTTAGAAAAATCTGTCCCCTTTTAGGAGGTGCGCTGATGCTCGACGAACGTTATTTTTCATTGAGGGCCCATTTGTATGAACGGGAAGAGGCCCAAACGATCGCGTTCAAGCTACAGGAGCTTGAGACCATTTGGTACTGCTCTCAAAAAAACGTGAAAAGAATTTTGAAAGAACTAGACGCGGATGGAAGGCTGACGTACATTCCCGGCAAAGGGCGCGGAAAACCGTCCACCCTCCTTTTTCCGAAACCGTTCCAAAAGGAAGTGGAAGATTTCGTCACTGCCTGCGTGGAGCGGGACGAGCTGGATGAAGCGGCCCACCTCCTGCGCCTGCCGATTCCGAAGTCCTGGATCGCCAAAGCGTCTTACGATATCCGTAAAATGTTCAGCTACAGGGAACAAAGCAGCCCGAAAGACGTGCTCCATGCTTTCATTGCACGGTCGCTGACGACACTTGATCCACTGGAAGTTTCCATCACATTCGAAGCCCATATGATCGAACAGCTCGGGGACCCGCTGCTGAAATATGATGCTGAAATAGATGAAGTCCTCCCCCATATCGCCCATCATGTGGACGTGGACGATTCGGCCCGCACGTGGACCTTCCATTTGCGGAAAGGGGTCCGGTTTCATAATGACGAAGAGCTGACGAGTGAGGATGTCCACTCCACCATATCAAGAGCGATAAATACGGAAGCCTCCACTTCATGGCTGACAGAAGGCATTCGGAGCATCGAATGTCCCAGCCGTTATAAAGTCATCATTCAATTGGACGAACCGAATCCATTTTTCCCGAGATACATGGCGGCATCGAATTTGTGCATTCTCCCTTCCGGAACACCCTTCGATGAATACGAGTGGATCGGGACAGGGCCTTTTTACTTGAAGGAGCTTACGGAGCACAAGCTCGTCCTCGCCGCTTTCGATGGGTATTTCAAAGAACGCCCGTTACTCGATGAGGTGCAATTTTTCAAAGTTTCACAGGAAGCTGCAAGTATCATTAATTTCACGGTGGAAGACGGCGAAGACGTGAACCCTGCTCAAAAACATGAAGTCGAGACCGGCTTCCGCTTCCTCACGTTCAATTTTCATAAAGACAACATCGTACAGGATCCTCATTTCCGGGAAGCCATCTATCACATCCTGGATATCCAAGAGATGGCGGACTCTTTTGGCTGGCATTCCTTCGGTGATCCTAATGATTTGCCCGGTGAAAATAAATACGTGGAGGCCAGCAGCTTCGTACCAAAACGATCAGCCCACTTGGATAAAAAGAACACATGGATTCCAGAGCTGCTGAGAAAATCCGGCTATGAGGGGGAACCGTTGAAACTGTTTCATCTTGAATTCCCAAATGCCGTGAAAGAAGCCGAGTGGCTTGAGAAAAGAGGAGCGGAATATGGTATCCATTTCGAACGCCACCCCTTCAACTTCTCCAATTTCTATACAGAAGAGATGGACAAGGACGTGGATTTGATTTTCATGGGGGAAGTGTCATCACTGGACCCACACCTTTCTTTTTTAGGAGCTTTTTATAATAAAAACTTATTTTTCCGGCGCTTCTTCCCGGATTGGGGATTGCAGTGGATCCATGACAAACTCGAGGTTTTCAAAAGACAGGATACGGCTGAAGAACGCGAGCAGGTCATGGATGAGATTGAAACGTACATACGAAAGCAGAATTTGTTGATTTTCCAATACCATCCCGTGAAAATCCGCACGTTCCACCCGATGATCCAGGACGTCAGATTTCAGTCATTCGGTTACTTCGACTTTTCAAAGATATGGATTCCACGATAAGCGAAAGCCCATTCCTCGTTGTGAGAGATGGGCTTTCGCAGTATGTAAATCTTTAAACTTCCGCCTTCATTGCTTTATCCAAGTCGACCCAGATGACCGCTCCAAGCGGATGAGTATAGGGGATCGGTTCTTCATAAAAGAACGGATTCCGGAGCACCCATGCATAGGTACGTTTGTAGGGCAGCTGCTGACAGTTTTCTTCCGGGATGCCGTGCAGGCTTGTGCTCCTCTCATACTCTGCTTTCGTCAATGGTTGGCTGTCTACGATTTCCACCGTTCCGAAAACATGACCGGTCCCACTTTTGATCAACCCGGTCGTTCCTCGGTGCTTCGTGTTCGTACCACGGATTTCCCATGTCTTTTCCCCGCTCAGGATCAGGTCGATCCACGGCTCTTTCACTAACAAACCTTTCAAAAGTCATTCCCCCTATTTTTCACGAACGTCCCGATGGATTCGACGACTCTTTTCATGACCTCGATAGAGCTTGCCGTATCCCCCCCAGATACGTCCAAAGAGTGATTCGCATTTTTCAGGACTTCCATTCGAATGTTCGCCCGACTCTCCAAAACTTCCACGACACTTTTGATATAGTGATGATCCTCATCTCCTACAAAAATCAACAACTCCGCGTTTGTATGTATGAGAGGTTCTTTGTAGAAGTCATACTTGAATAAAGGAGTCAGAAGGACAAACCTTGCTTCAGAGTATTTTTGGATCAGCCCTTCTGCTATAGGAAGTGTCCCGATCGATTTCCCAAGGAAAGTCAGATGGCCATAATCCCTCTGCATGAATACATCTTTTATGACCGAAGAGACATCCCGTTCCATCCGTTTGGCTATAACCTCCCATGGTTGTTCAAAAAAGGAGGAGTCATAATCATAATGCACATGCACAATATCCAAAGTATCCTCCATCAATTTCATCGTCGTATAATAGAAAATCGGGTGATCGTAGCTGTATCCTCTTCCCGAAAACATGAAACAAACGCGATCGGATCCATTTTGGATATAGGTATAAGCGATTCTACCTTCCGCTCCATCGACGCCTTTCTGTTGTACTTCCATCGCCTCACCCCTTCAGGATGATCTCATAACTCAATCCAGTACCTTTTGACGACATTCCCATCTTTTTCGATAAAATCTTCATCTTCCACACCACCATTATTCAGGATGGTCTTCATCGATCCAGTGTTGATTTCATCGCAGACGATGAGAGCTCTCGGAATGCCTAGCTCTTTGGACTTTTCTAAAGACAAACGTAACAATTCCGTCGCATAGCCTTTCCTGCGTTCAGAAGGGCGGATGCCGTAGCCGATGTGACGCCGGCATTTCGCAGCGGTTCCGTCAGGGCATGGCGGATATTCACAGCTCCGATGACCTTGTTCTCTTGATCGATGAGCCAGTAGGTCGAGCCCGGTACAAACCCTTCAGGCAGATCGATCCCCTTGGCGTCATTATGTAAGCCCTGAACCATGGCTTGAAAATTCGAAGGATCTTTTTCAATCACCCATGGAATCATCGTTTCCCCGCTATCTTTCCACTCTTTATAAAAACTAAGGTAGGATTCTTCTAGTACTATGTCAGGTTCAACCAGTTTCAATGGTCTCAATATAGGCCCCCTATTCTCAAAACAAATTTAAAAGCCTCTCATCACTTCTTTTCTTTTTTTACATCGCTGACATTCGATGATTTCCCCAGGTCCATCCTCTTTCCAACGAACGCGTTCATATGTATGGAGGCCCAGTCTGCACCTTATGCTGGTCTCTTCCTTTTCTAAGAGAGCATTCACCATGACGATCAGAACCCCTGGTACCATAAGGGAAAGGATGAGAAGTGTATTCTGAACGCCAGAGAGAATGAGCACAGGTCCGGTTACAACGAGAAGCGAACCTACGACATGCCACTTCCGCATCCAATCAAATCTCCTTTTTCAATAAAAGTTCATCAACGATCGGGATGCCATGATCACCGATCGCCGGGATCTCCGGTTTCATTTCTCGTGCTCGCTGAACAGCATCGTGAAAGATTTCCAGGATACGGAATTCGCGCTTTTGATAGAAAGCAAGGGCTCTTATATTGTCGTTCGTCGTAATGACGTTCAACGAACGACACCCCATTCGTTTTGCTTCACCTTCTACAGCCTTGATGAGCGACGTTCCGATGCCTTTGTTTTCTATCAAACTGTCGAGGGAGATGATTTCACACTCCCTCTCCTTTTTCACATAGGTGATCAACCCTATGATTTTTTCATTTTCCAATGCTGCATATCCGGCAAGCTCCGGGCATTCATAAATACCGCTTGAGATGACCATCTTTGTTCCACCCCAATGGGTATGAAAAAAATCCACCTTGTCATCGGTGGACATGTGCTTCAAGTCTATGATTCTCATTTCTTTTCTCCTTTGTTTCAATTGTGAACAGCCCCTTGAATGACAGGGTCCGATGTCACTCCGGCAAACGACCGAAGGCTTTCAATTTCTGGTAGCGATCCACAGCCAGGATCCCCTGCCACTGCCTTTTGCTGACGGCGGAAGCTTCGGATCCATCACCCCAGTCCCATGTTAGGTCCCAGACCCCATCCTCATTCATCGTTTCCAAATAAAAATCCAGGTTTTCCTTCAGCAGTTCTGGGTGTTTTTCAGCAAGGATATGTTTTGGTGAATGGATGAGATCGAGCGGCAGCGGTTTGTAGCTGCTGCCCCAATTGTGCGGATCTTTCTCTATGCACCTCTCAGCAAGAAGCACCGTTTTTGCATTCACTTCTTCGAAAGTAAAAGGGGTATGGGCAGCGACTTTGTCCTTATGCCGGAACAGCACATCCATCAACCGTTGAAAACAGTTGACTTCATGAAAATCCATCAGATCGATCGCCATCAAATGAGCAACGGCTTTTTCTACACTCGCCCAACCCGTTTTTGCTGCTTCACTGTCTTCATAGGACCAGTGGATGAGAAATCCTGCCAGTTCCGCACCAGGGTTGAACATCCAATTTTGCTGGACGCCTTCTTTCCAATGCCACCAAGGGGCATGAGGGTGATTGTTGTGTTCAGGAAGTACTGATGGCCACATCCCTGTCTCTTCATCGTACGTTTCAAGCAGGTAGGAAATCATATCAAGGACGACGCGTTCTTTAGAAGCGACATCCAATTCGAACAAGTACTGTCCGGCGGCCCATGTCGCCATCGGAGAAGATTCCGGAAGCCAAAAGTCCGGTTCAATGCCATGCCCGAAACCACCATCTTCATTTTGGAAGGCGCGTATGTAATGGATGACCTCACTCTTCAAACCGCCCTCCATCAAGGCATGCCAGCGTGCCGCTTCCAGTGGTCGTGCGTTCCTTTTGATCCACTTGCTTGTAAGTGCCATCGTCTCTTTTTCCATCCCCATCACACACCCCTCTAAAATGTTTTCCCTCCATTGACGCTGATGTTCTGACCTGTAATGAATGACGCATCATCGGTGCTTAAAAACCGTACAGCATTCGCGATATCCTGCGGCTCCCCTATCCTTTTCAAAGGAACATCCCTTAAGTAAGAAGCTCTTGTCTCTTCCGTTACATCTCCATGCCGTTCAACCGGGGTAAAGCCAGGGTGGACAGCATTGACAGTGATTCCATGTTCCCCGAGTTCATTGGCCCATGAACGCGTCATGCCGACGACCGCAGACTTTGCGGTTACATAATTGGAAAAATGCGCATTGCCGAGCTCGACGACTTCACTTCCGATATTAATGATCCGTCCCCACTTTTCCTCCTTCATCGAAGGCATGACAGCTTTCGTCAACAGTAAAGGGGCCTTCGTCGTAAATAACAATTGATCAAGATAATCATCCCAAGTCACTTCTTCAAGAGAATATTCCGGTTGAGGACCTGTGGCGTTGTTTACGACGATATTAACGGGACGGCCTGCTTGTTGTTCGGCTTCTGCCACGAGACGGTGCACTTCTTCCTCTTTCGTCACATCGGCCTGAATAGCGAAAGCCTGTCCTCCATTTTCACGGATATGATGAACGACCTCATCGGCCGACTCCTGATCACGATGATAGTTTATGATCACGGTCACACCAGAGGCCGCCAGATTTTGGGCAATTCCCTTTCCAAGACCTTTGGAGCCTCCTGTAACTAAAGCCACTTTCTCTTTCATAGAAATTGTTTCTCCTCCTCTTATTCTCCCATGGCCAAATGATAACGTTTCGTTTTGCCGTCATATTCTGAAATCAATATCGCTGGGATTTCTTTGGATTCATATAGGATGGTTCCAACGTGTAGATCGCTCGCCATCCCTTTTTCCACTTCTGCTATCTTTGCACCTTTGGTCAGGCTCTTCTCATAGACCCACTCTGCTCCATGCGTGTAGACCTCTCCGTTCTCCAATTCTACATAATCAGCGTCAGGATTCATGTGGAGCACCTGCCTTTTGTCCAAAAGCCCTCCTTCGCCTGCACCAGGAGAACAGGCTGGAAAGAGGAATAGAGCAACAAGCAATAAGGCAAGGATGCCTTTCATTCTGCGTCTTCCCTTTTTCTAATGGAATGAATCAGGGTGAAGCCAAAAATGAATCCAAAAAGGATCGGACCGTTGATCGCATGCATCGCAAAAAATCTGGTTACCGGATTCAGCGGAAAGTTTGTGAAATACAACCAGTGTGATACGGCTACGAACAGGCTCGGTACACCGATACCGATGAACTCCGGCCACATGAAACCTTTCGATTTATGTTCTCTATATCTGCGCCATAAAAAAGGAAGAGCGAATAACATCCCAAACACCACCGGGAATACCAGATCAAAAATGATGAGAGGCACAACCTCGAATTCCATTTCCGCCTGATCAACAAGTCCTCCGCGAATACTCAACATCCCCATCATCGCGGCAATGAGAAATACAGCAAATCCCAGATGAAACAATAGTCTTTTCATAAAAACACCTCAACTATATGTATGACCTTTATTCAAGGACCGTGATTTCCTTCGCTGTCACTTTCCTGCTTTCAGGATCTTCCGTGATTTCTGTACTTTCACTGAGCTGCACTCGAATTTTGAGAAGTTTCTCCTCTCTTGCTTGTTCTCTGAACGTTTCCATTTTCAAGTTCTCGCCATCATTTGTATGGATCGGGGTATCATGGGGAACGAGAACGAGACAAGGCCACCCTTCTTCTGTCTCATCATCCACCTCTCCATTTTCCACTGCCGATGAGCACTCGACTTCCAGACCGCCGACCTTGACTTCTGTCACATGACCTTCGAAAGCATTGACGTCTTTCCCTGCTACACTGCACCCCACGACTAAAAGTAAAAGAACGACAAATAATTTCTTCATGATGTCTCACCTTTCTGTGAATTCGAGCACACTACGACAGCGCTCTCCGTTGTATTATTACTAAAAGCGTACCATGTCTGGAATAAATTGAAAATACTGACATGGGTTTTTAGTCATATTTTGTAAATGTTTATAGGATATAAGATTTATTATTGAAGTTAATGATAAAGGTTTGAAAGTCACCGATAAAATGGCGAAAGCGACTGATAAAATCAGCAAACTCACTGATAAAAGCTCAAAAGCCATTGATAAATCCTCGTTGCTTTGTTTCCTTAAATAGATACATCTATCCACTTCTTCAACACATCCAAATCTTGATCACGGATCCGAAGATTCATTCTTCTCCCTCATAGGCTCTGGACCAGTGATGGGGCTGAACTTCAGCAAGTGTTTTAAACATGAGCTCTTCACCTTCATGTGTGACAGCGACTTTCACATCATCTCCCCAGTAAAACAACCGTTCCTGACAAACCCCGCAAGGCGACAACACTTTGAAAGAAGAACTTTCATCGTCACGAGCGATACACAGGGAATGTGTGACCCGTTGGTTCCGTTTGTGAGCTTCAAGGATCGCCCCTGTTTCCATGCAGAGATTCACGGCATCATTGATCACATCTGGAGCGACACTCGTCAGGATGGTTCCGTCCTCAATCCTCACCGCCGCAGCCCCTCCCCAACCGCTTGGATACCTATGTTCAACTAACATTCTCGCTTCATCATATAGTCGTTGTTCCTTGTCCATTTAAATCGACCTCTTTCATTTACAATCTATCTTTGTATACGACTAAAAATGGCAAAAGTTTCATAAGCATCCGCTCAATTATTATAATTATCTTAAAATTTGGTTAACCTATGGAAAAAGGATCTTTTTCTCACTTCAGAGTCTATATAATGGAATCGTTCGAGAATTTTATCGTCACAAATGCGAAGCGGATGGATGATCTTGAAGGAGTACCATCAGGAAAGGAGGAGCAGCTATGTCTGAGTTGAGGCTTGGGGATCGTGTTCCAAACTTTATTTTGCCTACTGTCACCGGAGAACAATTTTTATTAGAGTCCCATAAGGAAAACAATGAAGATTGCTGGCACTTGATCGTTTTCTTTCGAGGGTCATGGTCAAAAGAGTGCGTACGCGCGTTGAAACAAATCGAGGACCATCTCGTAGAATTTTCTAAAGAGAATGTCACGATGATAGCGATTGCAGCAGAAAACACGCGGGAATTGAAGAGGATGGTAGAGAACGAGAAGCTTACCTTTCCCATCTTAGCTGATGAATTCCTCTCCATTATTGAAGCATTCGGGGTTTTTACTGAACATAGACCTGGTAACAACGAAGCTATCAGCGCCTTCGGTGAGCCTGCCTGTTTCCTCATCAATCACTCGGGAGAATTGCTTTATCAACAAAAACAGACCGGTCCATTCGGCAGGGCTTGTGCAGGGGATTTGTTGAGGACGATTCTTCACCTTAAAAGTCAGGAACAAACAAAGGGGAGCGCATCCTAGCGCTGCCCTTTTCTGTAAGCCTATGGTGCTCAATTTTGAGATCAGACTATGTTATACTGGTCTGAAGTAAGAAAAATCAGACAAAGCGGTGAACGGGTTATGTTAGAAGATACAGGCGAACGGGTCATACCGAAAAAAATGGACCCGATGAACAACATGCTCCTTGAGCACATTGCGCGGTACATGTTTTCCACCCCTTATGTAAAAGGAAGGGTATTGGATATTGCGTGTGGCACCGGCTACGGAAGTCTCAAAATAGCCAAAGAAACAAAAGAGAAGATTGATGAAATCATAGGCGTGGATATTTGTGAAGATACCCTGCAATATGCGGTTCACAACTACTATCATCCTTTGCTCACTTTCAAACAAGGAGACGCGATGGATGCTTCCCTCCCTCAGGAAATCGGAACATTTGATACGATCCTCAGTTTTGAAACGATCGAGCATGTTAAAGATGACCGGTTGTTCGTGGAGCGTATGTACAATTTATTAAAGCCAGGTGGCACCCTTATTCTCTCCACTCCATTCGGCGAAGGAAGGGATTACGCATCCGGGCAGCCCTTCCACTATTTTCAATTGACACCGGAGGAGTTCGAGGAATTATTCGAAGGCTTTTCTGAAAAAGAAATCTTTAATCAGCGCGGCGTCACTATTGAACCTCCACGTGAAGGAGTCTATTATCCTTTGGGTGTTGCTGTATGTAAAAAGTAGGGACTCTAATTTAAGAGTCCCTACTTTTGTATGATCTCTATTCTTGTGTCGAAAACGCTGGCAGCGGATCTTGAAAATCAGACCAGTTCCTGTCCATCTCTTCCTCTGTCAACAAGCAACGATCCAGCGTTTGGATGATGTCTTCACGGTCCATATCAATCCCAATGAACACAAGTTCCGTCTGACGATCTCCGTAGCGGGCATCCCATGTCTCCTGCAGCTGCGGATCTTCTTCAAGCAGCTCCGCCCTCTCCTCTTCAGAAAAGGTGGCGATCCAATTTCCCGCTCCCTGGATCATCAAGGATGATCCAGCTTGGGAGAGGAGTCCGGCATCATCATTCCTTGTCGCAAGCCAGAAGAAACCTTTTGAACGGACGATGCCCGGAGGCCAGTTTTCCAGCCAGTGCATGAAACGTTCAGGGTGGAAAGGTCTCTTTCTACGATAGACGAAGGATCCAATCCCATATTCATCTGTTTCTGGGACATGTTCATTGTTGAGTTCTTTGATCCAGCCTGCTCCCTGGCTCGCTTTCTCAAAGTCGAACAATGACGTGTCCAGCACCTCTTGCAGTGGAACCTCACTGAACGATGTTTCGATGATTTTTGCTTCAGTGTTCAGTTGCTGAAGGACAGCTTTCAGTTCTTTTCGATCGATTTCATCCACGAGGTCAATTTTATTCAAAACCAATACATTGGCGAATTCGACCTGATCAATCAAAAGGTCGATGACTTCCCGCTCATCGGTTTCATTCGCAGCTTCTTCCCTGTCGAGTAACGATTCTCCCGAAGCGTAATCGTCCCAAAAGCGATAGACATCGACGACAGTCACCATTGTATCCAAGCGACACGTTTCACTCAGATTGATGTCGAGCGCCTCATCGATATACGTGAAGCTTTGAGCGACGGGGATCGGTTCAGAAATCCCCGTCGATTCGATGACGATGTGATCAATATCCATCTCTGCTAGTTTTTCGACCTCTTTGATCAGGTCCTCCCTTAACGTGCAGCAGATACAGCCGTTCTGCAGTTCCACAAGTTTTTCTTCTGTCCGAGAGAATCCCCCTTGTTTAACCATGGAAGCATCAATGTTCACTTCACTCATATCATTTACGATCACGGCGATCTTCCGGTCTTCTTTATTATGAAGAAGGTGATTGAGTAATGTCGTCTTTCCCGAGCCCAAATATCCACTCAGCACGGTTACTGGTATTTTTCTGTTCATATTCTTTCCTCCTAAATAGCAGCAATCCTTTCCGCTGCTCTTCTCGCTCCAGCTATATTTCTCGCAGAAGGGCCGATTTCAAGTTCGGCAAGCGCTCCTGCTACATACAAACCAGGTCCCCACTCCAGATGGGCGTCTACAACAGGAAAACCACAGGGAGCTGTCCGAAGTGCGCAAGAATGTATGACACCCTCCAGCCACTCCATTCCCGGAACACATTGATCAGCACCCGTAGCAAGCAGCACTGTCTGCGCCTTGATTCCATCGTTTTCTTTTAGAGAAAGATGAATGTGATCCTTAACATACGCAGCCTCTTCTATTTGGTCAGTGATGATTTTCAATCTCCCTTCACGCTCATGGCGTTTCAGTTTCACGGAAAGGCCGTTCGTAATCGATCCGCGATGACGTGCAGCTTTGATCATTTCGCGGCGCTTTTCATAACACGTCACTTTGTGAAAATCATTCATATACTTCGGACCGAGCCACCCAGGATCACTATCGAAATCTTTAATCCTGAATGGGTGTCTCTTCAGAAGCGTCACTTCCTTCTCCCCATCCATCGCATACGTGTTAGCCAAATGAGCTGCAGATATCCCACCACCTACGATGACCAACGAGCCACTTATCTTAACTTCATCTGATGAAAACAGATGACCCATGCGCTTATCAGACAGATCTGCCCATTCTGGAAGGTGAGGACGATTATTGACCCCGATGGCAAGCACGACCCGTTCAGCAGAAATCGAACGTCCATCTGTGTTGATCTCCCAACCGTCTGTCTTCTTCTCCAAGCCCGTGACCGTCGCCTGCATCCAAAAGTCATTCCATTCATATCGCTGGAAAAGACCTTCATGGTAATCATTAAACAAATCAAGCCTTGGGCGGTCGTACCTGCCGATGAAGGGTTGTGCATACTCCTCTTTTTTGCTGAATTTCCTCAGGCTATGAGGGTCAGGATCCAAGTGGTGGACCGAAGTTGAACGCAGATATTTCATTCCTACGCGTCTGGTGAGTGTCTTCCATCTGTGAAGTGGATCCTCGTGCGGATCGATCACTTTCAAGCTCGGGGTGTCTGCTTTTTTTGAATGTAAAAGGTAGGAGGCAACCGTACAGCCTTGGATTCCTCCACCAATGATGACCCATTTATACAACGAGCCACCTCCTCTTTCTTGTTATGTAAGGGCGCGGAAGGAAGAAAATACACTTCACTCCGCTGAACCTCTTATGCTTGTCGGGGCTGAGCAAGGCCTCTGCACATTTGTATATGATCCGGTTCCGACACCCAGATGCTCGAGACATAAGCAACCTCACTCTGTGGCAAAGACCGCCACGACGTGATTTTGCTTATGCTTGTCGCATCTACCGGGGTGTCTCCACACTTGCTCTCCGGCCAGCTCCGAGGCCTAGCCCCTCGAGGTCATAAGTGTTTCAGCTGCGTGAAGAAAGTACACTTCACTCCGCTGAACCTCTTATGCTTGTCGGGGCTGAGCAAGGCCTCTGCGCATTTGTATTTATCCGGTTCCGACACCCAGATGCTCGAGACATAAGTAACCTCACTCTGTGGCAAAGACCGCCACGACGTGATTTTGCTTATGCTTGTCGCATCTACCGGGGTGTCTCCACACTTGCTCTCCGGCCAGCTCCGAGGCCTAGCCCCTCGAGGTCATAAGTGTTTCAGCTGCGTGAAGAAAATGCACTTCACTCCGCTGAACCTCTTATGCTTGTCGGGGCTGAGCAAGGCCTCTGCGCATTTGTATATTACCAACTGGATTTTTTCACGCCTGGGATTTGGCCTTTGTGGGCGTATTCTCGGAAGGCGATGCGGGACATGTTGAATTTACGCATGTACCCGCGTGGTCTTCCTGTCACTTCACAGCGTCCTGTGAGGCGTGTGGGTGAGGAATCTCGGGGTAATTTTCTTAACGCTTCGTAGTCCCCTTTTTCCTTCAACTCTTTACGCAGGACTGCATATTTTTGAACCATCGCTTGGCGTTTCTTCTCTTTTGCCACTTTTGACTTTTTAGCCATATCTTCACACCTTTCAACAAATAGTAATTATTACGATTTAAAAACGGTCAAAAAAATAGGATGCTCTTTCATTAAGAAACAACACCTCAGTTGTAATAGTAACGATTACGAATTACATCTTATAACAGGATTTTGATTTTGTAAAGGGAGAAGCTTTCATCTATTTATCATCCAGCTTCACCCTTGTCCATCTATGCTAATTCACATCAGTTCACCTTACCACTCAATTACCACTCTCTACGGAGCAGAGAATAGGTATAATGGTCATAATAGGTGCCTTTATAGTAATGTTTATCCCGGAATATACCTTCACAAGTGAACCCTAATCGTTTTAGCAAATCGGAAGAACGTTGGTTCTCAACCGCTACATAAGCGTGGATCCGGTTGAGGCCCATGTTTTGAAACCCGCTGTTGATGCAGGCCACCAAAGCCTCTTTCATCAGACCTTTGCCCCAAAAGTCAGGATAGAGGTCATATCCGATTTCCGCCGTTCGATTCTGACGGTCCCACAAATGGAAACCGCACGTCCCCACAGGAATCCCGCCCATCTCTTTACTTTCCATTACCCAGCGGTTGTACCCTTTTTCTTCGGGGTTTGCGAACCATTCGACTAAGGCATGAGCCTGGTCATAATTCTCCAAGTCTTCTTCATCATATAAAAACTCACAGACTCTGCGGTCACTGAAGTGTTTTAAAATGAAGTTCGTATGCTTCCGGCTCACGTTCACCAGATTGAGGCGTTCGGTTTCCATTGGCGGAAAATACACAGCCTCCCCCTCCTCCCTTTATTTAAGGTCTTAAAGTTATGTATGGTCAGTCGTGCACATGCCAAGTATATTCCTTACTAATGTTTCTGCTTCACCCTTTTATGATTACTCAATTCGCGAGCAAGTACTGAACGCTGCCACCCTCTCTTTTTCCAATCTTTCCATTCATCAGAGGTTTGGTAAGACAGGCGAATATGATAATAGTTGATGTGCTCGCCGATAGCAAACACAAGCAGGAACAACGCCCACCAGTTAGCAGAGTTTGTGAATACCCAGTGAGTTACCCAGATCCCTGCAGCAAGGATAAGCAGCACAAGGTTGGTCTTTTTCAACCTCCAAAACCAGTCATGATGTGACTCATGAAGTTCTGTCTTTTTCTTTCGAGAAATCCTTTTCCATTTTAGAAACCAGTAAACCGTCCCTTGAAGTAAAATCCATTCCAGGAGAAAAAAACAGAATACGGACAAAGGAGTAAAAAGGATTGCCTCAATGAGAGCTATTCTTTCTAATATGAAAACATACATCAGTAGAAATAGGGTGAGGGCCGTCCCCTCCCCTGTAAATAATCGAAAAAATCTACTCTCTAATTTTCTCTTCACGCTTCAGAGCTCCCATTCTCCTGCCGGCTCTCCATAAAAGATGAAGGATCCCGGCTGTAATCGCTCCATAACCGATAAAATAGAAAACGATGAAATAAAGAAAAGATCCATAATCCTCGAGTTCTGAAAAAGGATTCGAGACAATGTAGCTTTCATTTCCAATGGCAAATAGATAAAGAGGAACAAAAATCAACCAGAAACGCTTCCAGAAATAACGTTTGAATTCGTCCTTCATTCCCAAATCCCTCCATCCTTAATACGTGCGCTTTGTACCCGTACGTTCACTTTCGCTTGAGTCGTCCTCCGATAACTGTTCATTCAATACTTCGACTTCCTGTCTCAGCATCTGAAGCTCCTGTTGGATGCCTTCCAGTTCATAGGAATAATCCTGTTGTGGAATCGTTGGACCGTTATTTCCACTCGAAGCGGCACAGCCGGCGAACAGGATACATAAGCCGAGAAAATAGATCGGACCGCGAAGCTTTTCCATTTCCACGTTAATCTTCCTCTCCCTGTATGATTGATTGTATATACGATGCATCTCTTTCTGAAATCGTGAAAAAGGCGGCATCCTGCCATGTGCCGTTTCGTTCTTCTGCCAAGACCGCCCCATCGTCCGTGAACCATATTCTGTGATCGGCCAATCCGACGGACCTTTGCGGGCTCATCAGTTTAAGGGAAGCATCGGGTTCAGTGATATTTACCGTGACCCCTTCCGCAGGTTGTTTCTGCAGAAGAATGCCAAGTAAAGAATCCAACTTTGCTGGTTGGTCGACATCTGTCAGGACCGCCCCATTTGGAGGCTGACTTTCTCCCCCCTCTTCCTGGATCATGATTTGATAGGAGGATTCATCAGATGTGACGACACCAACGAGATACCCTCCACCGAAGACAACACCAACGCCTATTACCCAAAAAAGAAATTTCCACATATGTATGAATCACCTTTCTTTATTCTTTTGCCTCCAAAGGAGAGCGATGACAAGAATGAGGAGGCCTGCCAAAGCGCTCAGAAGATGAGCGATGAGGTATTCACCACTGCGAAGGTATCGGATCAAGAAAACGCCTCCAAAAATCAGCATCATCGTTGTAGCGAACATGAGGAAGAAACGGTTGATCTCCATCAGTATCCCTCCATCAGAAATTCTTGCCGCAAGCGGGAAAACATGAGCGAATCATGATTGTGATCGTTCTGGAAGAGGTACCCTCTCAAAACCCCTTCCTCTTTGAATCCCAATCTTCTCAAAAGCCCTGAAGAAGCTTCATTTTGAGGAAAAGTCACGGCACCCAGCCTATATAGACCTAACTCACGAAAAGCATAGTCGACGACAGCGGATACAGCTTCTGATGTCATTCCTTTCCTCCAGAATGCGGGATCGAGTTCATAGCCCACTTCCGCCTTTCTACTATAAGGACTCCAATTGTTCAGTCCGACTGTTCCGATGAATGCATTCGTCTCTTTCCAGATGATTCCCCAGCGGATACTCTTTTTCACTGCAAAATTGTCCCTGAAAGAACGAACAATATTTTCCGCTTGTTCGCGTTCTGTGAGGGAAGGCATTCCATAATACTTTGTGACCTCATCTTTCGACATGATGGCATAGTAGCGGTCAATATATTCGTCCGTGATTTCGACCAACTTCAAGCGATCTGTTTCCAATTCGTAAAAATCCATGTTCCCCACACCTCTCAGTAAAGTCGTTTTGTGTCCTTTCGTGTAAACGCTTAGTGACCGCTTCTTCATCCAAGTCAGGAAGTTTGGCGTGCTCCGCCAGCATTTTTGCAGCGGATGGACGTTCTTCTTTTGCAAGCCATGTGCCCGGATCCCATAAACCTGAACGTTTGAATGCTTTTGCACAATGAATGAAACATTCCTGGACTTCTACGGCGATTCCGAGAGAAGGAACGTTTCCCTTATGCGCCATTTTTTCCAGGAGATCCTCATCAGCAATGATGCAGGCTTTTCCATTGACCCTCAACGTCTCCTCAAGTCCAGGGATGAAAAAGATCAAACCTGCATGAGGGTTAGCTAACAGATTTTTCATCGAATCCACTCGCTTATTCCCCGGCCTCTCTGGGATGATGAGGTATTTTTCATTCAGGATATGAACGAATCCTTTCCCGTCCCCTCGAGGTGAAACATCACAGCTCCCTGATGAATCTGAAGTCGCCAATGTTAAAAACGGGGATTGTTTAATGAACTGGACACAGTTTTCATCCAAATGGTGGATCACCTTATTGTTCACAAGTTTACTCGGTTCGCCTGTGATCCTGCGCAGTTCTTTTTCATCTGTAATCACATGCTGGAACATCATCCACTTCCTCTCCATCCCTTGAAATCTATGAAAGTTTCGCTTACATAAAAAAACTCATTGCATGCCCACTATTTTTTATGTAAATTAGACAAGTATGTTTTTAGGAGGGATCATCTATGAATCAATCAACAACGACTCAACGGGTACAAATGACTGCCGCAGACCCTTCCGCGATCGGACTCTTTGGACTCGCTATGGTTACACTTGTGGCTTCTTCAGCCAAACTCGGATGGACGGACGGCGTATCTTTCGTTCTTCCATGGGCGATTTTTCTCGGAGGTCTTGCCCAGCTGTTCGCAGCCATTCAGGATGCGAAACATAACAACACGTTTGGAACGACAGCTTTTGCTGCATTCGGACTCTTCTGGTTCGGTGTAGGAACGTCCTGGCTCATCGACTTTGGTGTCTTCGGAGAAGCAGCGGCCCAAGCGGTGGATCCCCATCAACTGGGCATCGCCTACATCGGTTACCTGATCTTTTCCATATTCATGACTGTGGGTGCGATGGAAACGAACAAAGTGTTGTTCATCATTTTTGTTTTGATCGATTTCCTGTTCATCGGCCTTTCCCTGTCTACGCTGGGAGTTGCTCCACATGCCACACACATGGTAGCAGCCTTAGCTGAATTAATGATTGCGATCATGAGCTTTTACGGTTCAGCAGCAAGTGTTTTGAATGTCCATTTCGGAAAAGTCACCCTGCCGATCGGCAAACCGTTCGGCATTTTCAAATAAAAGCAGGCCGGGAGCCCTTCCCGGCTTTTTTTAATTGCTCAGTCGAATGTACAAATTCTTGAGTTCGTTCGAAAAAATAAAGACGAGACCCACGCTCATGAGAACCCAACTGAAAATCATCGGAAACATGAGACGCCCCTGTTGAATCGCACTCCAATACTTTCCTGGAGGATTGCCCCACCCCTCTAAAAAGGATATAGATACAACCGTTCCTACGGATGTGAAACCAAAAAGGATCACGCCGCAGATAAAAAATAAAATACCGCACCAGTCTTTTTTCGCCATTCTCCTTTTCTCCTAACTATGAATCGCTTCTTCCGCTCTATGACGCTCGATTTTCCTTACATAAAATTTGAATTCTACGCTGTAATCATACCTGTGAACAGGTGAACCGACGGATGGCGTATTGCTGACCGTAGCCACCCGATACTTCACGCCATCTGCAGATAATTTCGAAGCTGCTTTATAATATTCTTCTTGAATAAATGTCGTATAAATGAGTGTCTTTTTATTGGAAAGGATGTAATGGAGTAAATTCATGATGCCATCCATGGAACGTCCCCCTTGTTGATGTATTTACTTTATCATAGATTTTTTCCAAGATTAACCTCTATTCATGTAATTTATAGTCGGTTGCTGAATTTTCGAAAAATGATTGACGGGAGGTACACGCTCGAATATGATACAACTATAAATTGAAATGATAGAGTTCAAAGCTTGTTGGTTAGCAGCCGTTTTGAACGATGGAGATAAGGAGGCGTTGACAATGTTAGCGAAGCTATTTAACTGGTTCGGACCTGGCCTGCCCAAGGTCGACTTGGTTCTCTCTAAAACAGAATATGTTCCCGGAGAAAAAGTGACCGGATCCTTCCATCTAATCGGTGGATTGAATCAACAGACCATCCAGCGTCTCGAATGTGACTTGATGAAAAAAAGACCAGGAGAAAAACCAAGCCTCTTACAGCCGGTAACGACGGTTTTAATGAACCGTGAGCTCGATCCAAAAGAAGAAAGTGAATATCCGTTTCATTTCATTTTACCAGAGACACTGGATTTGGATGATCCGGAGACGACCTATATCCTTCAAACTAAACTTGTCCTGCAAAATGATGCGAAAACGTCAGATATGGATGAGATTCATATTGTCATCCGTTGAAAATATGAAAAAAGCGGTACTCATCGCGTAGTACCGCTTTTCTTTTGATTATATGTTTACATAATAAAATTATTGTAATCTAAGGTTAAGAATCCCATAATATATACATAGATTTAAGTGAATACTTGGAATCTTCCATCGAAATTCTTCTTTATTCTTCTGCCCCGGTTAATTGGAATTCTGTGATTTCCGGTGGATTGTTCACCCTTACCGGAATCATACTTAAGCCGATGCCACGGTTGACATACAGGCTGTTTTCGTCATTGCCATATTCTTCTTTCGTCCACCCATCTACACGGGCCTTCCCTTTAGCAACAAGATCTTTCCATGACCAGTGCGGGGTAAACGGGATTCGTATTTGCCCGCCATGCGTGTGACCGGCGACCGCGGTGGATGCAGCTCCCTCTGGAATTTCATCAAACGATTCAGGATTGTGCATCATGACGAAACGCGCATCCTCTTCTTCTATATTTTCAAACGCGCGGGGAATCTCATCTTTTTCCGGCCACCGAGCTCCGATTCCTGTCAGATAAAGAGGTTCATCTGCCCTCTCATTTTCCAGAGCTACAGAACGATTGTGAAGAATTTCAATATCAATGTCCTTCAGTTTCCTTCTCACTCGTTCAGCTGTCTCTTCGCTCGGGTCTACCTTACGACTGCTCATGTTGTAGTCATGGTTTCCGAGCACGGCATAAACAGGAATGCCTTCCTCTGTTAAAGGCTTTAAATAGGATTGAACTTTTTCCATTTCATTCTGGTGGTCATTCACGGATTGATAGACATAGTCTCCGAGGAGAACGACTGCATCCGGGGATCGATCTATGATGCGGTCCACCACATCTTCAATTAGTCCATCGTTATCCAGCCACATCCCTACTTGAAAATCACCGATCGCTATGATCTTTCTATCTTCCCATTCTTCAGGTAGATTAGGAATCACAGCCTCTTCTTCTTCTACATCTATCGTATAGGGCTCCACCATTCCCCAAGTGAAGAGAATCACAAGTACGGTTAACGGAATATATAGGATCATTCTTTTTTTCAATTTCATCATTCTCCCTTCCTTGATTAAAATGCGACGGAACTTGTGTCACTCAGGAACACGTTCAGCTGCCCATGTACTCTTCCAACTATGTAAGCCATTACGGGGCTGAAACACTTATTGTGAACGTCCTTACACATCGTATTCGTACAGAATCCATACCTGTTTCGATGAATTTCTAAACGTGTACATTTTCATTTTTCTATGAAAAATTGCATTCATACTCTAGGACCTTTAGGTTGAGCCAAGGTGCTGGTCATGGAACATTCAAAGAAAGGGCCCTGAGTGATTACTCAGGGCCCTTTTCTTATCAACCTTATGAATCCATCCGAACGATCAAGACATACTCTCTTCTGTTAAAGTCCACAAGTAAATCGTTTCCTTAAGCCTTTTTCCATCAATGGTGATCGTGACCTCTTCCACTCTTTCACCGCCCATCGCTTCATAAAACCGACAGGCAGGATTTTCTGATAATACTTTGACCCTCATCTTTTGGTGACCCTTTTCCTGCAAATCATGAAGGATGAAAGAGAGCAAAGCTTTTCCTGCCCCGCGGCGCTGAAACCTTTGCCGTATGTATAATGAACTCAATTCGGCATCGTAAGTCCCGTAAGTTGAGGAATCGTGCCATGTAGCAAAGCCGGCGGTCCCTTCCTCATCTTCCGCTAAGATGATGTTTGAAGATTGGATGTTCTCCGTCCAAAGAGCTTCTCTTTTTTTATAGGTCAGACGATCCAAGTAAGTGTCTGGGACCAGTCCTCGATAAGTCTCGATCCAGGCATCCACATGGATTTTTGCTATGGTCGGAACATCCGCCCGTTCAGCTTTCCGTATCTTCATGACTCACCTCCTTATCGTTTGATTTCTATGATGGTAAAAGTAAATCGCTACGTAAATATGGAGAAAAGCCCCGCCTAATCTTCATCTTTTCTCCCACCAAAACCGAAGCCTGATTTCCCCCAGTAAATTAGAAACATGGCTGGAGCCACAATCATCGCGATAGCCATGATCAAATTGATGAAATTCATAAGGTCCCTCCTTAATATTCATCCTCTTATAAAAACTTTCACTACAACAAAGTGAGGTTAATCATTTTTCAGGTATTAGAACTGTTCGTTGAGTCGGAACACGAGCATTAGTGACAATCTGTGGGTGCAGCGTATATGTTTTCCCATCAATCTTAAATGTGTATTTTCCATCGCTCGTCACTTTTCTTCCTTGATTTTTCAATTCCAACTCAATAGCCTTCACATAGTTCGTATGATCTTTGTACCATTCATCCAAATGCATGACAATATTGCCCTTCTGATAACCAGAAGATTTGTAGGCAAAATATCCAATAAGTAAGAATGGAGTGAAAAGCACGAGAAAGATCAAGATCTCCATAAGCACCCCTCCCTCCTTTTACAGTGAAAAACCAATCCGTTATCTTTTACGGTTCTTCCAAATTCTTTAGGCAGTGTTGCCCTCACCGGTTACTATACTAACGAATGAGCGTGGGGTTACGTTTCATCTTTTTTGAATTTTCTCTCTATTATCTTTTCCTATTCTAGTAAATCCAGTTGCTATTTAGTATATTCCGCCTTTCTTTGGCGCGATTCTCCACTCCTTTCGCGCGATTCTCCACTCCTTTGGCGCGACTCGCCCTCTCTTTCGCGCGATTCTCCCCTCCTTTGGCGCGACTCGCCCTCTCTTTCGCGCGATCCACCTATTCCTCGAGATAAGCACCATAACCAAACAAAAAAACGCCACCGTAATCGGTGACGTTTTCCACTTATGCAGCTATTTTTTCTTCTTGTCCTTTTTTAATCTTTGAAATGGCATGGATGTTGATCAGCATTCCGGCAGAAAACATCATCATGAGTAGCGACGTTCCCCCGTAACTGACGAACGGAAGTGGCACACCGGTTAATGGCAGTAGTCCGGTTAAACCACCGAGGTTAATGATCGCCTGGATGCCGATCAAACCAGACACTCCGATGGCAAGCAGGCGTCCGAACGTATCATGGCTCTCCATACTGACATAGAATCCACGCAGCACGATCAATCCAAGTAATAATAACACCACGCCGACACCAATCACGCCTAGTTCTTCAGCAATGACGGCCATGATGAAGTCGGTGTGAGCTTCAGGTAAGTATCCGAGTTTCTGGACGCCAGCACCAAGTCCTGTGCCGAACAACCCTCCATTATGTATCGCAAGGTAGGAGTTGATCAGCTGGTACCCGGCATCATCGGCGTATTCAAACGGTTGATATGCTCCGTCGAAACGGGAAAGCTGTTCTTCACTGAGACCGAAATTGTACATGAAGATCGCCCCTGCAAGAGCAATCCCGATCATGGAAAAGAGGTGAACCTTTTTTAATCCGCTTGACATGATGATCAGTCCTGAAACAGCGAGGGCAATCAGGGCTGTCCCTAAATCCGGCTGTTTTAAGATCATCGCAACGACCAGCATCATCAAAATGATCGGTGGCAATAAGGCTCTCGTGAAATCTTCGATATACCCACTCTTCTTCGTAAAAATCGTCGCCATGTAAATGATCAGTGACATCTTGGCCAATTCAGCCGGCTGGAATTTTCCAAGCCCTGGAACAGGCAGCCAGGATTGAGCATTGTTGGACGTATGTCCGAATACGAATACCAAGGCAAGGAGGATGACCGTTCCAAGCAAAATCAGCTTGAATAAGCGGCGGTAGTTTTTGTAAGGAAAGATGATCCCTATAAAGAGGGCGAACAACCCAAGCCCCCAGGACATCAGCTGCTTCTTGAAAAAGAAATCAGGGGTTACTTCATAAACCATGACACCACTGACCATACTGGCACTGTACACCATCACTGTGCCGAATGCAGATAAAGCCAATACGGCGAATAGGATTGTAAAATCAACGTTCTTCAAAATTCTGCGTATCATGCGTAACCCTCTTTCGTTTGGTACTATTATGTAAATTATAAGGCTTCTTGCCTTGTAAAAAAAGCATTCCTTTCAAATTACTCCGAAAGTCTATATAATAACGATTAGGTTTGTAGGAGGTTTGTGGAATGATTTATTTTTATGTCGGAATAGGTGGGATGATTGGCGCATCTTTTCGGTTTCTGATCGGTGAATGGCTGAAGAAACCCGACCAGTGGTTTCCTTATTACACGCTGACTGTCAACTTGACCGGAAGCTTCATCCTGGCGTGGTTCACCATGGGGATTGTTGTGAGGTATTCCCTTTCTGCAAAATGGAAAGCAGCGCTCGGAACAGGGCTTGTCGGTTCGTATACGACTTTCTCCACCTTGAGCATGGACGCCGTTTCTCTCTATGAACGTGGAGACCTATTACTCAGCCTTCTTTACATAGCCATCAGCATTTTTGGCGGTCTAGCCTTCTCTATGCTCGGATTCACCCTCGGCCGAAGGAGGGCTTCCTGATGCTTACTAAACTTTTACTTGTTGGCGCGGGAGGATTTATCGGAGCGATTCTCCGGCATGGGATCAGCCAGTGGATCAGTAAGCGTACGGTATCCGCTCTCCCTGTCGCCACCCTTTTTGTCAACCTGCTCGGCTCTTTTGTCCTCGGTCTTATCACAGGACTTGATCTTTCAAAATTCTGGGTGCTCTTCTTGGGGACAGGCATCCTCGGTGCATTTACAACCTTTTCTACCTTCAAGTTGGAATCGATCCAGCTCCGTTTCAAGAAGAACTGGAAAACGTTCATCTTGTACACCGTCCTCAGCTACACGCTTGGAATTACTTTAGCCTGGACCGGCTTCCAATTGGGTAGATTATTCGCCGGTTGAAAGCCATCAAAAAGGACTTCCTCACAGGGAAGCCCTTTTTTTATTCACCGAAATCATACGCTTTGATGATCCGCATCGTCAGCTTTTCATACCCTTGTTCATTCAAATGGACAGCATCACTAAAATAACGCGACGACTTTTCTTCATACAAATCGTTCGTTGGTATAAACGTGACACCCTCATAAGACGCTACGATCGACTGACTCGTTGCGTTCCAGTCTTTGATGATTTGACCGATCTCAGGTTTGTCCGGATAAGGATTGTACAAACCGAGAAACAAAACCGGTGCCTCTGGATTTTCCTCGCGGATCTGATCCAGGATTCGTTTGACATTCTTCTCATAATCCTTTTTCCCAATGGCGATTTTATCTTCATTTAATGGAGAAAGGTCTCCTCCATTACTTTTAATGATATCGTTCATTCCGATAAAAAATAGAATGTAGTCCGCATTTTCAATCGATTTCATTACGGTTGCTTCGTTCATTTGGCCGAGCATTCCATCACTTTGCTGGCCGGGAATAGCATAATTATCAACAGTGACCGGATCGTCGTGGTTTTTATCGAACCACTGTTGTAGATTCTCGACATACCCATGGCCGCTTTCATCTCCCACTCCGTAGGTCAATGAATCACCGAGAGCGACGATTTGTTCTTCTTTTTGATGTGACATCGATGATTGGAACCCGAAGACTCCGAGGCCAATGGCAACCAGTACGAGCAATCCGATCCACCATTTCCGATGTTTTTTCATAAGCTGCACCTCCGAATACGCCACTATTTCCCCGCATATCAATCGCCAAAACATAAAAAAGATAAATAGAACAAAAGCACGATGAATGGATACACTTGTTGTAGTCCGTTCTTCGTGCTCGTTTATGAGTCCGAGTGAATGGTTTTATGCTTGGTCTTTTGCCTTGTGACAATCCTTTCACGAACTTAGTGGTACAAATCACGAATCTGGTTCAAGTCTTCTATAAATTGACTCGATTCTTCTTGACTCAACCGAACGAGCATCTGTTCATTCAACGTAAGAATTTGGCTATCTTCTTCATCTTTATGATTATTCAAATACTCATAAATTGTATCCAATTGGTCTTTATTAAGAGTGGATTGAGTCGTAAAATGCTTCACTTGATTTAGTACAAACTCGTCGTTGACACGATCAAACTCTCCTCGAATTATTTTTCCGTTAACATCCACGCTACCAACTCCTTTATGGAGATAGTTTATTCCAATCGACAAAATAATATAAACGCTTAGTCAGAAAGGACCTACCTTTCTTTGAGTGCAGAAACAAAAAAAGACCACCCATAGTCATCCAGAATTTGGTTGACTATGGGTGGTTTATATAAAGCACTGCTATTTAGTGTAAATGGCGTTGGAGAAGAGGCGGAATAAGTAATCCGTGTGATCACGGAAGCCTGCTTCAAGTCCAATGAGTGTTACGTCCTGCTCCTGTTCTTTGATAATGACCGGCTGTCCTTGAGCACCCGCGCGGTCTTCCCAGTGCCCCGCCATAAAGAAGTTACTACTGTCTTTATAAGTGGCATGGACATCTGCTCCTTCCACATCCGTATACCAAACAGGGCGATAGACGAAACCATAATCGGTTTCTTCATAACCAGAAGTCAGAGAACCAGAATCGTAATTCACTCGGACGATCCCATTACTATTGTAGCTGCCTTTATGCACAGTCACATCCGTCAACCCCAGTTGTTTCGCGGCATCGGAAGCGCCAGCTCCAACAGCAATATATTTTCCTCCATCCTCAACAAATGAGTGGATGTTTTCTTTAAAGGCCTGGTACTGTGCTTCATTTTCGAGCCCGAATTCAGCGTTCGCAGACCAATTGTTATATGAAATCAAGCTTGATGTGCCACTGTAGAAAAACACATCTGTATCTCCTAATCCTTGCTCTGCCAGTTCTCTTGGTGTGATTTCTTGAACATCAAACCCTAATCGTTCCAAAGCTAAAAGGGTGCCTGCGTGGGATTGAGCTTTGTTCATACCGCCGTCTTTTAGAATCGCTACTTTCTGAGAAGTTAATGGTTCACCATCAACACCCTCGACCGATTTGACGGTAATGCCAGATGCTTCCACAAGTTTCCTCAATTCAGGTGACTTGTTTGCATCCACATAGAATTGCTCCCCATCCATGGTCACCTTAAACCCGTTCTTGACCAAGGAATTCACAAGATGAATAGCTTTTACAGAAGAGTTAGGAATCACATATGGACCGTTTCCGATTAACTTCCCATCGGCTTTTACTTTGTTCACATCGTTTGTCTTTACATTGAAGGAGCTGTCCGCTTCAACCTCTACCGCATCAAAGCCCCATAGTTCTGGTAAATTCCAGGCAGAAATATCATACATCGATGGTGTGATGTCGGTAATATCTTCTCCATCCCACAGCATCGTGTTTGCAAGTCCAGCTTTTGCCTGGCTCATGTCTACGATATACGTTCCCGCCGGGTACGAGACACCATCATATTCGAATGCTTTCTTCGACTCAGAGACATCAATATCATTGAACATCAGATGCTCAACGGCTTTTTCGGTTGCCGTTGGGTCTGTTTCATCTACGGGTAAAATGTACGCCTGCGGGAAGAATCCTTCTTTATGGTACGGGTGATCAAATTGGATGCCGCGTTTGAATACTTCGATTTGGTCTTTGATCATTTGTTCTTTGTTATCATTGGAAAATTCAAGTGCTCCCATAACCGCGTCATAATGCCATTGGACGCCATCCCAGTCATTCGTCGGTGCTTCAAGTGTATACCCATATGCTCCGTGGTACATCGCATACATCGGTGTAAAAATCGGTGGATAATCATCCCAGCCTGCCTGATCATCTCGCTGTGGAATGTATGTACCTGTCATCGATTGGTAGTCGACGCCTGAAGTATTCGTATTTTCATAATCTGTACGATTGTCTACAATGCTTCCTTCCATGGCTTCAGCCTGATCAAGCGCCCACCTCGAGAATAAATCATACTCGTAGTTCGGATTGTGCGGCGGTGTACACGGCTCGATTAAACCTGGATGACCTGGCCCACCATAGCCTTTCACATAGCCATGCAGATCAAGGAACATCATGGGATTCCACTCTTTGATCAACTCCACGGTATGTTTGGTTTCTGCTTGAGACTGTGTAATAAAATCTCTGTTCAAGTCAATACCATTGCTGTTAAAACGTGTCGCATCGATCCGGCCGTCTGGATTCGCGACGACATTAAAAATAAGAATATGATTTTCAAGGAGCTCCTTCGTTTGCTGATCATTGGCTGTCGCAAAACGCTCAATCAATTGCAGCGCAGCATCTGAACCTACAAACTCCGTGCCATGTATAGATGCATTAATCATCACCGGCACTTTAAAGTCAGGATGTTTTTCAATAAATGCCTGCGCTTTTTCAGGGTTCTTGAACATTTTCTTTCGCAACGATTTTTGGTACCCATACTTTCCTTTGGCTGTTGGATCGGAGATGGTTACCGTATAAAGATCATGGCCGCCGGATGATTCCGCCGAACTTTCCACTGTAATCCGGTTACTTTGTTTGGCGATTTCCTGTAATTTGTCGTCCACCTTCGAGTACTTCAAAAAATCATAGTTTTCACTGTTAAAAAGACTGCCATCTTCCTCCTGCAGTGTTTCATTCACGTTGACATTGTGCCATTTAGGCGCCTCTGCTGCGGTTGTTAGAGGAGCAGCAAGCATCGTAATGGCTGCCATTCCAAATATGACTGTTTTTTTCATTATTGACCCCCTAGTCTAAAAGATATAATTACTAGTTTATACCATTAGTAGAATAAACTGTATAAACCGATTCTACTGTTTAAAGGGAGTCCTTTTGTACTACGTTAATCGATTAAAGTTTTCGATTTCATTTACCTTAGCCGGTTCTCTTTCCATACATTTAACCAAAAAAACAAACCTTAATGTAAACACAAGGTTTGTCCGCAAGCGTTGATGGAGATTTCTTTATCCTTTCCGTTCCTAAGGATGACCCTCTCTTTCCTCTATCGACTTCTATTTTTAAAGAAATGACATTGAAAGAACGATCCCATTATCAAACTTGCCCAAGTTGATCCTTCAATCAGCCTTTAAGCGTCCTTTTTCACCTACCCATTTCCCAAACACCAGTCACACCACACATGTTATCATAATGTTAACACTATTCAGAATTTAAAATTAATTCTGGATAAAAATTAAAGGGGGAATTGGATGCATAAACACATGTGGAAAGTAGCCGGGTTTATGTTAGTGTTTGCTTTAGTTTTTTCATTCAATAACATAGCCCAAGCTTCCGTTGAAAAAGCGGCTGAGCAAAAGGCACAGGTGGAAGAATACTTAATTGGCTTTAAATCAAAAGTGAACCAGAATGCCGTAAAAGGCGCAGGAGGGAAAGTACTTCATGAATATAAATATATGAATGTTGTACATGCCAAGCTGCCGGAACAAGCAGTAAAAGCCTTATCCAACAACCCTAATGTAGCTTATGTAGAGAAAGATCATACCGCACAAGCAACAAGTCAAACGACGCCCTATGGAATCTCCCAAATTAATGCGGATGATGTCCAAGCTCAAGGAACGACTGGGAATGGCGTAAAGGTAGCTATTCTTGACTCTGGTATTGATGGAGCACATGAAGACTTGAACGTAGCTGGCGGAGAGAGTTTTGTCAGCGGTGAACCGAACGCCTTAGTGGATGGAAATGGTCATGGTACCCACGTAGCTGGAACGGTTGCAGGTGTAAATAATACACTAGGTGTGCTTGGTGTAGCACCATCTACTGAGCTCTACGCTGTAAAAGTATTAAGCAGCGAAGGCAGCGGTTCATACAGTGGAATTGCTCAAGGAATTGAGTGGGCCATTAGCAATGACATGGACATTATTAATATGAGTCTCGGCGGAAGCCGCGGTTCGGCCACTCTAGAACAAGCGGTAAACAATGCTGATTCTCAGGGCCTATTAGTCGTAGCTGCTGCTGGAAATGAAGGATCTAGAGGGAAGAAAAACACCATCGGTTATCCTGCAAAATATGAAGCAGCCATGGCTGTTGGTGCTGTAGATAGTGCCAATAATAGAGCATCATTTTCCAGTGTCGGGGATGAACTTGAAGTAATGGCTCCTGGTGTTGATATTTTAAGTTCTGTACCAGGTAATGATTATGAGCGCTTTAACGGTACTTCCATGGCAAGCCCGCATGTCGCTGGGGCAGCTGCTTTACTATTAGCAGATGATCCTGCATTAACGAATGATCAGGTTAGACAAACATTAATTGACACAGCTGTTCCTCTTGGTGATTCCTTCTATTATGGAAACGGAGTGATCGACGTACAGGCTGCTGTTCAATAATACTCAACAGCAGCTCGGACTGTTCAAGGATTTAAACTAACATAAAAAGCGTATGAAATCAGATCTTTCATTCTTGATTTCATACGCTTTTCTTTTATAAGGAATCAGTAAATTTCGTCACAAATGATATAAGAGTATTAAGTAAGTTAACAAATGATATAAGAGTATTAAGTAAGTTAACAAATGATATAAGAGTATTAAGTAAGTTAACAAATGATACCCCTTAATAGGGAAGATGTTATTTTGCACAAAAATTCTCTTAATCTTGTTTTTCAATAGTTTTGTAATATTCAATACCTAAAATAACTAAACCCAAGACTGTAATGATTACTCCTAATATGAATGGAAACCCTAAGAATAATGACTGTACGACTTCATCACCATATTGTTTATCACCAAAAATTGCGTGCCATAACTTTGACTTTCCAGACCATGACGTAATTTGAGTTGCATATATAGCTCCAGATAAAATTATTGTTAGTGTTATTAATAATCCACCTAACATTATGAATCCGCCAATTATGATTCTTTTCATAAAAAACTCTCCTCCCTCTCTCTTGTTTTATATTTTCCTTCAAGTTCTTTCTGGACTTTTTCTGTTAATTTCAATCCTTCTTTATTATGCTCTTCTTCAAATTCAACGCCGTTAGGAACTATTCCATCGTTATCCCAATCAATCCATCCCCCATACTTCTTAACCCATTCAAATAACTCCAGCTTCAAATCGAGTTTTATTGGAATTTCTTCTATGTCAAGGTTACAATTACAGCGATTACACCAGATAGGATCTGCGCCCACATCTCCTTCAACTTTTAATTCATTCGTTTCTTTTTGTTTACATAAACATCTCATATTATTTCCATCTCCATTTATGACCTTAATTTAAATTTCTTCAGTACCCTCTGACCCTTCAAAAGACACCTCATATAACCACTTGAAAAATGTAGTAAAAAAAGAGATCCCAATAATGTCAACGAGCGTCTGATTATCAGTTGAGAACAATACATTCCATAATAAAAGGCCGACAATCATGCAGAAGAAGAATTTAATATAACTTATCATTTTGACCACCTCTAACCTTTACACGAAGACTCATAAACAGTCCTACTTCGATATTTACATTTCGTTTCTAATAGTTCTACGAAAGAAGGACCTATCTCGTTTCACCCTTAAAATTATGTAGCTGACTCCTCCACAATCCTTCCCGATTCTTCACTAAAAAAAGCGATCATTCTTATTGAATAATCGCTCCCGTTTCTAGACTCAGATTCTAGATATCTTTTACTCTTTTTTTATTTAGCACCCATCTGCACAATACAATTTGTATGAATTAGAGCATTTTTACATACGTTCAAATACTCGCATTACTACGGTAATACTCTACCGCTTCTCTCAATCGTTTATTTTCCTGCTTAAGTTCTATTATGTTACTCTCTTGTTTCCTTTTGTAAATTAGTAACCCAACTACGACTAATAAAGATATCCCCCACCCTATTAAATAAATGGTATCTGGTTTTTCTTGAGTAATCCAAATTAAAAATCTATACTGCAATATCGTAATAAATGCAAAGGGAACGGCATTAGTATACAAAGTCCAGCTATTCCCACCTAGTTTTGCTCGCACTAATATCAGCATTCTTGCTGTACTAAATTTTGATCAACAGGTTCTAAAACCATACTGCAGGGCATAGAAATTGCATTTACTTGACTTGGAGATATAATAAGTAATCAAATAATCATTGGAACCAAAATAAATCGTCTCATCAAACACCTCAACCAATTTGTTTTGGCTAGTATCCCCTATTTTAAAGTCATTAATTATTTTGGTTACCCGCTTTAACTGTTTATTTCATAAGTAAAGAAAGAGCAACCACTCATATTGAGTAATCGCCCCTGATACAAGAAGATTCGAAATCAAGATATTATTTCATCAGCTACGTAATTAATGGCACAACATTTATTACAGGCTCCTCAAATGGATGGATAATTTTTATTAAATTCCTAATCTTCTCCATATTCTCATAAGACGACTTAAACTCCATTTTACACTCTCATCCAAATTCCTTTTTATTCTTTTCACCTGAATAAAGGTTAAGTAGACCTTGAATACCACCTTCTTTCAAAGTGCTTAGGATCCATTGTCTTTTCCGTTTAGATAAACCACAACTTCATCATACATATATAGTTACATAATGGATAAACTGAAGGTTAGACCACATTTGATTTGGAGTGAAGACAATGGAGTTCATTCAACAAAACGTCAAGTTAACATCGGCCGAGATATCAAATTTATGGGCTACATACATGAATGACAGTGGTTCCATTTGTCATTTAAAATATTATCTCAATACAGTAGAAGATACTGAAATTAAATCTGTTATTCAATATGCATTAGACATTTCACAATCGCACGTTAACACAATAACAGAGATATTTACTCGGGAAGGTTACCCTGTTCCTCATGGTTTTAAATTAAATGAAGACGTTGATGTGAATGCACCAAGGTTGTTTTCTGATACTTATTATTTAAATAATGTTAATCAAATGGGTAAGATTGGTTTAAATGCATATAGCACTGCTTTACCTGTTGCAGTAAGGGAAGATGTTTATAGCTTTTTTAGTCAATGTATAAGTGAATCAGATAACCTTATCAAACAAACGAATGATATATTATTGGCGAAAGGACTGTATATCAGGTCACCATACCTCCCGAAACCTGAATCCTATGATTTTGTAAAACAGAAAAGTTTTTTGGCAGGCTTTTTTGGAGAAAAAAGACCCCTTATAGGTACCGAAATCACAAACCTATATACCAACTTTCAAAGGAACGCATTAGGGGCAGCCACCTTAATTGGTTATAGCCAAGTTGCCCAGGATGAAGAAGTAACACAATTCCTATTAAGAGGAAAGCAAATCGCAAATAAGCATTGTGAAATATTTGGTTCATTTCTAAAAGAAAGTGATTTACCTTGTCCTATGACATGGGATACAGAGGTTACTGATTCTATTACGTACACTTTTTCTGACAGGAAAATGATGTTTTATACAACAAGTTTAATTGCACTTAGTGTAGGATATTACGGAGGAAGCATGTCCATGAGTCCAAGAAGGGATATTGGCGTTATGTATAGCAGATTAGTTGCGGAAATATTAAAATACGCTGATGACGGGGCTAAAATCATGATTAAAAATGGGTGGATGGAAGAACCTCCACGGGCATTAGACCGTGATGAACTATCCAAAAAATGAAATAGTAGAGGATAAAAGCAAAGTTCTTGAGGCAATTACTCCCCCCAAGTAGTTTTCCTCAATGTAAACACCTCCGTACTGAAAGTGTATGCTCACACCAAAGAAAAACTTGTAGTTAACCAGACTCTTTATAAAATTTGTTTTACAACAGAATTAGGGGCAATCATCTTATAAAACAATCGCCCCCTATGCAGGAAGACTTGAATCTGATATATACCTTATTGTTTTATCGTATGACTCTTATCGAAAGAATAAGGCATAAATTATAAACCCAGCTACTATTAGGAGAATAAATATACCTGTTCCCTTCCAGCCTAAGCCACCGACTAAATCTGCAAGGTTACTTCCGTGACCACTACTTGAAGGATTGCTTAACTCTTTTTGTCTTAATCTTTCTCTTCTTTCTTCAGGAGTTTCGTTTCCCATCTAAGTCCTCCTAAAATCATATCTCTTATTACACATACGATACTAAACCAATTTAGTTTCAAAAATTGCTATTATCTCGAAACTGAGTTTTCAACTAACCTGCCCTTTAGCGGAAGACTCAGTTTCGAGATAATTTAAAAAACCAGTAACGTTTTCCCCTCTTAGGGAGAGAACATTACTGGTTTCATTTTCCCAAAATAACTGGAAAAGTCCCTTTGACTTTTTGCTTCAACTGTTAAACAAAGCTTTATTTTGTCCATGATATAACATACAGAGCTCTTCAACCCATTAAGAACGGAATTGCTTCGCATGCTCCTTGGCAAAAGTGATGATCTTATTATAGGTTTTCTGTTCAAAATCCTTTTTGGATGGAATGTGTAACGTCGCATTGTCTTCATCAATGATTTTGATTCGTGCGCCTCCCCTGACATAAAGGGTGACGTACAAAAATGGCTCTCTCATCCCTAATGCTACCCGTAATTCTTTCGGAAAGTCTGCCGTTATGATGATACGATCTTCCACTTGCTTCAAGCTTAACTGACTATGAAACTTCAAATGTTCGATCCCTTTTATATGCAAATATACCGCACTCCCCGTTTTTCATTATACATTCCTAATCATACGTTTTTTTAAACCCATTATCTGTCGTTTGTTGGTTTTTTCACAAAGCTTTAACAAACCGTCCAGCTTACACCTAGGATAACCGTTTTCATTCGTTAGTTCCTAAACTCCATGTAAAAATTCATTACCTATATGTGAAAGATTGAGCATCAAACCTGGCACTGGGTGCATGTCTGTTGGTACCAGGTACGGAAAAAAACTTTTCCGTACCTGGTACCACACAAATAGGAAACTGTACCTGGAACCACAAAAACACATGAAAAGACCTGACAACAGCCCGGCCCTCTCATGTGATTATATTCACAGAAAGTCTGGCACCATTAGCATTCGGTTTGGTGCCTGTCACCAAAAAAAGAACTGCAGTGCCAGGCACCGAAAAATGCAGAACAGTGCCTGACACCACATCAAAAGACAAACACACTAAACCTACGCCTGTTCCTTAATCACAACCCCACGCCTCATCATTTCATCAATATAAACATCACCGGGCACGATCGTTTCCGGTGGGCATACCCCACGCTTTGTGATCGTTCCCCCGCCAATCAATTGTGCGACGACAGAGATGGTGTTTGCGGTTGCGCGGGCCATCGCTGTTACGTTCGTCGCCCTGTCTTTATAGGTAACCATTTCGTATTCACAGGCTTTTCGCACTCCATCTTTCTCACCGCCGACGATGACGCGGAGCAGGACAGCATCGTCTTTATCCTTCAGCTCAAGAAGAGGATCGATGCTCTTCAGCAGCACTTCCCTCGTCTTGATTTCCGTTCCCCGGATATTTACGACTTGATTCGCTCCGGTCAGGTTGAGATCAACGAGCAGTTTCATTTTCTCTGCGTGTCCGGGATAACGAATCGTCTTATATTCGAGACTGTCGATGTGCGGGTACGATTTCAGCAGCGTCGACGTCCCGCCGGAGGTATGAAAAGCCTCAAGTGGACCGAATCGTTCAAAATAGATGTTTTCAATTTCCGTCAATGACTCGACTTCACGTAGTTTTCCATCTCTGATAATTGTAGAAGGATCAGAGTAATGGTCCAGCAATCCTTCCATAGAAAAGACGTGATTGTACTCAAGTGGCGGATCCGGCCTTACCGGAATGCCGCCCACGAACAGGCGGATCGATTCAAGTTTATCCAGTTTCCCTGCACCGTATCCTGACAAAATGTTGATCATGCCGGGAGCGACACCGAGATCCGGGATGACCGTGACTCCTGCTGCTTTCGCCTGTTCATCGAGCTCTAACACTTTATCGGTAATGTGACCGATGTGTCCGCCCAAATCGACGGAATGGACCCCGACTTCAATCGCTGTTTTCGCGACGATTTCATTGAAAGAGTAGAAAAGGGCGTTGATGACGACATCATATTGTTGGATGAACTCAGCAAGTTCGGTCTGGTTTCCGGCATCCACTTTGAATCCCTGTATTTTTGAAGAGTTCAATGAATCAGAGACTCGCTGTGCACGGTCGAGGTCGATGTCTGCGAGACCGACTTTCTCGACCCCCGAACTGTGGACGAGATCGCGCGCGGCTTCTTTTCCCATCAATCCAGACCCTAGAACAGCTACTTTCATAGTCCGCACTCCTTTTTCTCTATAAAATTACTCGACATCGATTTGTGCACGCTGCAGTTTCCCACTGAAATCGACGTACACGGCTTTCCATTCGGTGAACACATCAAGGGCAGCCACTCCAGAATCTCTGTGGCCATTTCCGGTCCCCTTCGTACCGCCGAAAGGAAGGTGGATTTCAGCCCCTGTCGTCCCTGCATTCACATATACGATGCCTGTATCTAAATCCCGCTGAGCGGCGAATACTTGGTTCACGTTCTGTGTGAAAATCGAACTCGACAAGCCGAATTCCACACTATTGTTGATTTCAACAGCTTCCTCAAAACTTTTCACAGGGATCAAGGAAACGACCGGCCCGAAAATTTCCTCCTGGGCGATGCGCATGTCCGGTTTCACATCCGTAAACAAAGTCGGAGCGAAGTAATTTCCCTTTTTGTGATCTCCGTTTTCCATGATATAACCGCCGGTCAGAAGTTTGGCTCCTTCTTCTTTGCCGATGCTGATATAGTTTTTCACTTTTTCAAGACCCTTACTATTGATGATCGGGCCGACTTTGATCGATTCATCCAGTCCGTTTCCGATTGAAAGTTTGGCGATTTCCTTCTGAAGGCGTTCTTCCAGTTCATCTTTAACCTTTTCGTGGACCATGACACGGCTGCAGGCGGTGCAGCGCTGGCCGCTCGTTCCATAGGCACTCCAAAGAATACCTTCGACGGCGAGAGACAAGTCAGCATCATCCATGACGATTACGCCGTTCTTTCCACCCATTTCGAGTGAAACTTTTTTGAGGCGCTGGCCGCATTTACCTGCAATACCGCGACCTACTTCATTCGATCCTGTAAAAGAAATGACGCGGATATCTTCTTGCTCGATCATTGCTTCTCCAACCGTGGAACCTGAGCCGAACACGACATTGATGACCCCTTTTGGCAACCCGGCTTCTTCAAAAATTTTCGCCAGTTCATACGCCATGATCGGGGTTTCTGTTGCGGGCTTCCAAACGACAGCGTTTCCGGCAACGATCGCAGGGAAAGACTTCCATGTCGCAATCGCGATCGGAAAATTCCACGGAGTGATGATGCCGACGACGCCGACCGGTGCGCGGACGCTCATCGCAAATTTATCCTTCAGCTCTGAAGGTGTCGTCTGCCCGAATAATCGGCGCCCTTCCCCTGCCATATAGAAAGCCATGTCGATGCCTTCCTGTACTTCACCACGCGCTTCTTCAATGACTTTCCCGTTTTCCATCGTCAAAAGCTGCGAGAGCCTTTCTTTACGTTCTTTCATAATCAAACCGACGCGGTACAACACTTCTGCTCTTTGCGGTGCTGGAACGAGGGCCCATGTTTTCTGCGCTTTTTTTGCGGCACTTGTCGCTTCCTCCACATCAGAAGCCGCCGATAACGGGACGTTTACCAACGTTTCAGATGTCGCCGGATTAATGACGGCTGTCGCCTTGCCAGAAGAAGGCTCCACCCATTTTCCATCAATGAAATTCTTTAACTGCTCCTCATGAATCAATGTCACTTTGATTCTCCCCCTTTTTTTCTTAATTGAGTGATCGTTTTTGATAATGATATTCGTTCAGGATCTGTTTCCACTTCAATCACCACAGGCTTGTCCAAAACCAGCGACTGATCCAGAGCATGTCTGAACTCTTCTGCCGTTTTTACATGAAAACCTACAGCACCTAGGTTCTCTGCCACTTTCCAAAAAGCGACTTCCCCTAAATCCGTACCGATGACTTCGCCCGGATAATGGATTTCCTGATGCATGCGGATTGTTCCGTACATACGGTTATTAAAAACGATGCTGATGACCGGAATGTCATATCTGACCGCCGTCTCAAGCTCCTGCAAGGTCATCATGAAACCACCATCGCCAGATAGAGAGACGACTTTCTTATCAGGATTCGCAAGTTTCGCTCCCAGAGCGGCCGGCATGCCGTAACCCATCGCGCCAGAGGTAGGTCCGATATATCGATGTTTCTTAAATTGAAAATACGTGTGTAGCCAGCCGGCGAAGTTTCCAGCATCATTCGTCAAAATGCTGTCTTCCGGCAGGTTTTCCTGAAGAAGTGAAATCACTTCCCCGTTCAATGTTTTGCGACCCTCTGTAACCAGCGTCGCCTCATACGCTTTCCGCCTCGCACTCGTCCATGAAGACAGATCCCGTCCGTAAGCGGCCGCAGCTAAAGTCTCCAGCATTTCTTTGGCATCCGCTACGATACCCACATCCGGAGGGTAGACTTTGCCAAGGACGCTGTCATCGATATCACAGTGGATTAGCGTCTGCCCTTTGAAGATCGAATAGTCCTGTGTCGTCACTTCAGAGAGTCTTGTCCCGACAGCGAGCACCGTATCTGCTTGAGTGATCGTCTCCAGAATGTTCGAATGGGTGCCGAGTCCCAGGTGACCGCAATAGTGGATATCATCGTTCGGAAAAACATCATGACGTCTGAATGCACTCACAATCGGCGCGCCCCACTTATAAGCGAGCCGTTTCAAAGCCATTTCTGCACCCGCAAGCTTCACTCCCCCACCCGCTAAAATCAGCGGACGCTCAGCTAAACGGAGACGGTCGACCACCTCGATGACTTCTTGATCCGAAGGCTTTGGTCCCGGCCTTTTTATAACAGGACCGAATGACATGAGTGCTTCTTTTTTCAAAACATCTTCGGGCAGAGCAATGACGACAGGCCCCGGTCTTCCTGACATGGCGATCCTGATCGCCCGTTGGACAAGCTCCGGAGTCCGGGGCGGTTCGCGGATTTCAGCTACCCATTTAGCGATCGGTCGGAAAAAGGCTTCAAGATCGACTTCCTGGAAGCCTTCACGTCCACTGAAGTTCGTATGCACCTGCCCGAGAAGGATGACCATGGGTGTGGAGTCCTGATAAGCGGTATGAACACCAATCGCAAGGTTGCCCGCACCGACGCCCCTCGTCGCCATCACAACACCCGGGGTGCCGCTCGCTTTGGCGTACCCTTCCGCCATGAAAGCGGCACCGCCTTCGTGTCTGGCCGAAATGAGCTCAATGTCCGGCTCTTTCAAAATGGCATCCATCACAGGAAGATAACTCTCCCCCGGTACACAAAACACTTTGGAGATGCCTTGTCTTTGAAGACAGGAAACGATGGCTTCCGCGCTCGTCATATGACGTTCGTCCATGGAATTCAGCCTCCTTTCATCGCTTTTTTCATACGGATCGAAGCTTCATGCAGCCGCTCGATCGGAACAGAAAGGCTCATCCGGAAATAGCCCTCCCCTTTTTGACCGAAGGCTGTTCCAGGAGTCAAGATGATGCCAGCTTCGTCGAGCATTTTTTCAGAGAATCCTTGCGACGTATATCCTTCAGGAACTTCAGCCCAAATGAAAAAAGTACCCTTCGGTTTTTCAGCGTGGATATTCATTCCGTTGAAAGCATTCATCATAAGATCGAGCCGCTGCTCGTAGGTACGGTTGTTCGCTCTGACCGATGAAAAATCACTTCGCAACGCTGTGACACCTGCTAATTGAATCGGTAAAAACTGACTTGTATCCATATTGCTCTTGTACACGCTGAGCGAGCGGATCAATTCTTTATTGCCGACGATGTAGCCAAGCCGCCATCCGGACATGTTGAACGTTTTCGACAGCGAACCGAATTCGACGCCTATTTCTTTTGCCCCCGGCACCTGCAGTAGACTAGGAGCTTTGTAATCTCCAAAAGTCACTAGATCATATGCGGCATCATGGATGAGTGAGAGTTTATGTTCTTTAGCAAAACGGACGGCTTCCTCGAACGTGTCTAATTCGACTGTTCCGCCTGTCGGATTGTTCGGATAGTTGAGCAGCATCATTTTCGACCTGGAAACATCCCTTGGAGAGATTTGATCAAAAAGTGGTGCATAGCTGTTTTCCTCATCGAGCGGAAAGCGGACCGTGACGCCATGGGCAAGGTGGATCGCCGATTGATAGACCGGATAGCCCGGATCCGGAGCAAGTACCCCGTCACCCGGGTCGAGGACGGCACTGATCAAATGGGCGATGCCCTCTTTCGATCCGATTAGTGTCAGGACTTCCGTCTCTGGGTCCACATCCACGTCATAGTGAGATCTATAGAAATCCGCAACGGCTTCTCTGAACTCCCGGCAGCCGCCGTACGGGGAATATTTGTGATTCTTCGGTTTGCGCACTTCTTCTGTCAAACGATCGATGATGAATGGCGGGGTCGGCAAATCCGGGGCCCCGATGCCAAGATCGATGACATCGACCCCTTGAGCGGTCAACGCGAGTTTCTTTTTATGAAAAATGGAAAACAGATAAGGTGGCAGGCTTCGCACCTGCTTCGAGCTTTGGACCATAGAAAGACCCCCTTCAAACGTTCTGGTTGTCCCATCGCTCTATCCTATTAATTCATTTCTCATTCTATGAAACAAAGTTTCCAGGTCATCTTTTCCAAAGAGGTGCATATAGTGTGATATAGCCCGTCAAGGACAACTCCCCTATCTGAATTGATTCATGTTTCCCAAGCCAGTTGGATTCATACGTCGTATGGGTTCTTCTGGCTTTTTCTATCGTGAAAGGGTGTGATGAGTGATGAGCGCCGCATTGGATGGCATCCGCGTCCTCGATTTGACCCGGGTTCTCGCCGGTCCCTATTGTTCGATGATTCTCGGAGATCTCGGAGCTGACATCATTAAAGTCGAAGCTCCCGGGGGCAGTGACGAAACCCGTACGTGGGGACCTCCCTTCAAAGAAGGGGTGAGTGCCTATTATTTATGTGCCAACCGAAATAAAAAGAGCTTGACGCTGGATTTGAAATCTCCTGAAGGAAAAGAAGTGATGGAAAAACTCGTTAAAGATAGTGATGTCGTCATCAACAATTTCAAGACAGGAACGATGGAGCGGCTCGGATTCGGCTATGACCATTTGAAAGAGATTAACCCACGAATCGTGTTCTGCTCGATTACGGGTTTCGGAGAGACAGGCCCTTACCAGCACCTTCCCGGCTATGACTTCATCATTCAGGCGATGAGCGGCTTGATGAGCATCACAGGGGATGACCAATCCGGTCCGCAGAAACTAGGAGTGGCGATCACGGACATCCTCACAGGGCTGTATGCCTGTATCGGAATTCAAACGGCTCTCTTAGAACGGGAACGATCCGGAACAGGTCAGAAAATCGATCTATCTCTATATGATTCTGCCGTCAGTTCCCTCATCAACATCGGGAGCAATTTTTTAATGACCGGAAAAATACCTGAGCGGCTCGGAAATCATCACGCCAACATCGTGCCATACCAAACGTTCCGCTCCCTTGACGGTGAAATGGTCATCGCTGTCGGGAATGACCGTCAATTCGCTCAACTATGTGCGATCGTCGGACAACCTTCGCTTGCTGCGGATCCTCTATTTTCTACGAATGCAGGAAGGGTGGAAAACAGAGAGAAGCTCTCGAGAATTTTACAGGAGCTGTTTTTAAAAAAAGATACCGCTTACTGGCAAAGCCGGTGTCAGGAAAAACAGATCCCCTTCGGCCCGATTCAATCGCTCGAAGAGGTTTGTAAAGATGAGCAGCTGAAAGCCCGCGAAATGTTCCTCACCTGCAAACATCCAAAAGCAGGTGATGTTGGAATGATCGGCAGTCCATTGAAGTTATCCCGCACGCCGGTAGATTACAAGCAGCACCCACCGGAGGCAGGTGAACATACAGAAGAAATCCTTAAGAGACTCGGGTATGACAAAACTACGATCCAAGAATGGAAAAAGGATCACAAGGTTTAAGGAGTGAACGAAATGAACTTTGATTTCAGTGATGAGCAAGTGATGTTAAGGAAAGCGGTCCGAAGTTTCGTCGACCATGAAATCATGCCTTACATCGGAGAATGGGACGCAAAAGGACACTTCGACCAACAAACGTTGAAGAAACTCGCGGAGCTTGGGCTTATGGGTGTCTGCATTCCGGAAACCTATGGCGGGAGCGGAATGGATTACAATTCCCTCGCGATTGTTTGTGAAGAACTCGAACGTGGAGACACCGCGTTCCGGACAGCCGTTTCCGTCCATACTGGCTTGAACAGCATGACACTCCTTCAGTGGGCGACAGAATCACAGAAGCAGAAATACTTAGTTCCGCAGGCGAAAGGAGAAAAAATCGGAGCTTTCGGCCTGACGGAACCTGCGGCCGGATCTGACGTTGCGGCATTGCAGACGACCGCGACACTCGAGGGTGATCATTATGTCTTGAACGGACAGAAAACATGGATTTCCCTATGTGATGTGGCCGATCACTTTTTAGTATTTGCTTATACGGATAAAAGCAAAAAACATCACGGCATCTCCTGTTTTATTGTTGAAAGAACATATGAAGGATTCTCATCGAAAGCGACGAAAGGAAAGCTGGGGATTCGTGCAGGTAACACGGGCGAGTTGTTTTTTGACGGGATGGAGGTACCGAAAGAAAACCTGCTCGGAAACGAAGGAGACGGCTTCAAGATCGCCATGTCAGCGCTGGATAGCGGACGGTTCACGGTTGCCGCAGGAGCCTGCGGGCAGATCATGGCTTGTCTTGAAGCTAGTGTGGACTATTGTCATGAAAGAGAAACGTTTGGAAAAGAAATCGGTAAACACCAACTCGTCCAGCAGATGATTGCGAAAATGGAAGCAGGCCTCCACATGAGCCGCCTCCTCGTTTACCGGGCAGGTGCATTGAAAAACAAAGGCGTGAGAAACACGAGGGAAACTTCACTAGCTAAATGGCAGGCGTGTGATTTTGCCAATCAGGCGGCAGACGATGCTGTGCAGATTCACGGCGCGTATGGGTATTCCAATGAATATCCGGTCGAGCGTTATTTAAGGAATTCCAAAGCTCCTGTCATCTATGAAGGAACTCGTGAGATCCACACGATTATGCAGGCGGAATATGTGCTCGGTTATAGGAAAGATAAACCGCTTAGTCAAATGCTTCCGGCTTGGGAAGGGTAAGTCTCACTAAAAAAACAAACGTGCGTATATCAACGCACGTTTGTTTTGCTTGTTGTTGTATCGCTCTCTATCGTGTATGAATTAAATTCGAGCTATTGACTTTCTCTCACATAGAGTAACCCTTTTTTATCGAGTTTCGACTCAATCTCGTTAGCTAATGGAACATCTCTTCCAATCACAAATTTCCAATCTTGTTCCTTCAGAAACGCTTCTCTTTCCCTTATTTCCCTTACTTCTATTAAGTCTTCCACAGACCTTTTCACTGGTTCCGCCGTACTCTTTGCTAACTGATTTCGATAATGCCTTCGAAAACCTTTCTCTGTACATTCATTGACCTTCATAAAATGTTTCTTTAAATTTCGCATGACAAAGTTATTTTTCTTACTTCTATGTCCAACATGGTGAATATGCTTTAAATCATGGCAGGACCTGCACAAAGACTGTATATCTTTTAGAATCAGCAGGAACTTTTCTTCGTCATATTCCCAGACTTCATGCGCATGCAGTTTCTCTTCATCATGAAAGCCACATATTTGGCATTTAAAATCGCTTTTCTTTAGGACATGGTACCGTACAGAATTCCATAAGGAACGAGGAATTGAATCCCTTACCGTTTTATTCTGCGCATAAGAAGGCTTTCGGATCTCTATGGTTAACTTAAAATCAGACATAGCAACCTCCCTTAGAACCTAGTTGATAAATTCCGATACAATAACCATTCCTTTCCATTATATCATGCTGAATCTATGACACCATGTCCGGAAACCCGTTCTCTATAACCGTATTCTCATAGATGGAATGGGCATTCTACACTCTTACTCCCATAAAAAAATGCCCCACCTCCTACCAAGCGCATACTCAGTAGAAGTGGGGCATCTTTCCTTTCTGTCCACATTTAATTTGGAGCATTTTATGTAGCCTTCTGCATAAATGTTTAAGAAGGAGGCGATGCGTGTGGGAGATTTAATTCCTTTTCCTAAAAGAGAACCTGCAGAAGTCATCGTTCTGACGCCAGAAGAAAGACAAGAATTCGCTCACCTGACTTATGAACTGATGAAAGAAGACAGACTCATCCCTTTTCTAAGAATCAAACGTCGTCTGAAAAAATTGATCAAAAGAGGACTTGAACGTGCGAAACAAGAAGATTTTCATAAGTGAGCCTTCTCCAATGGATACCTAATCTTTCCAAATAAACGAACTGTCATCCTGCATCTCTACGTTTGGATGCTTCTTCAGCTCTTCTACAAGACGGAACAAGGCTTCATCTTTTTGTTTCGCTTCAATCATGCAATCGATTTGCTCCGTTGAGCCATTCGTTTTCTTTACAAATTCAAGAAACATATCAAGCTCGACGAAATCGGCATGACTTTTAAAGTCCTTTTCGCTCTTGGGGCTTGAAATATGCATTTTCACAGGATGGGGGGAATGGCTCCACGTACCGACAACCCGCGGCCAGTGTTCTTCCCAGTTCTCTCCCTCATTGTTCGCATAATGATGGTGGAGGTCAAAGACAAGCGGAATGTTCAATTTTTCACAGACATAAAGACCATCTGCTAACGTGTAGGACGTATCATCATTTTCAATCATTACAGTTTTTTGAATGCCGGATGGGACCATTGCCCAATTTTCGATGAACCGCTCCAGCGACTTTTCTTTGTCCTTATACCTTCCTCCAAGGTGGAAAACACATCGATGAGTCGGATCAAGCCCCATATGATGGAGGAGCAGATAATGATATTTGAGCACGCCCATCGAGGTCTTAAAAATTCCTTGAGTCGGAGAATTGATGACCACAAAGTGATCGGGGTGAAAATCCAACCTCATTTTGTTTTCTTTCGCAAAAGCTCCTAATTCTGCAAGTTCTTCCTTGATCGGATTCAAATAATCCCATCCTTGCAACTCTTCATGCGTAGCAAGGGGGACAAGTCGGGAACTCAGTCTGAAAAAATGAATATCATGAGCTTTATTATGTTTCAATAACCGTAGACAGTTGTGAAGGTTTGATTTCGCAATCCGTTCCAGCTTCCGCTTGGCTGCCTCAACATCACGAATTTCGGAGTATCGTTTGTAGGTCATCGTTTGAGATGGTGAAGCGTTCTGCAGATTCACACTCATCGCTACATAACCGAGCCGGTACAACGTCATCGTTTCCACCTACTCCCTGTTTTCCCTTAGTTTGCACAAAAAGCATTTCCTTATGTAGAAACTCCTTTTTCCAACTCTCTCATCCATGTATCATTTTTCAGTCGGTGCCAGAGTGAAATCGCATCTGTCCTATAAGAATGATGACAAGATAAGAAGATTCAATTAAATGATAACGAGATACACAACCCCATGACTAATAGAGGCAAAAAAACAAACAGCATGATCCACAATTTTACATTCCGCTCATCAGAAAAAAAGCTTTTTCTTGTGAAATATACGTAAACAATCAACCCTAGAATTCCTACTAAAAGAAATAAAGCAGACATTCACAGACCCTCTTTCTTCACCAGTAGTATAAAAGGTTTTATGTCCTTTGACATTTAAAGGGTGGGGATTCACCAGTAAAAGACCCTGGATCCGTGCCTGTGCAGGATTCAGTAAGAACGGAGGAGCCAAAGTTCTTCCGTTCAACACTGTTTCATTCTATTTCCTGGACATCGACTAACCTTGACTGTACAATAAACCTTTCCGGGGCACTTCCTATGAAATCGAAAGGGTAACATGTAGTAAGTGTAAGAGTCGGGTCCTCGTGGTCGACGATGACGGATCGATCGTCTTCGTCCGTGACCCAGGTTTTCTCAACTTCATACTTGTACCGTTTCCCCTCATATTCATAAAAAAGCGATGCTCCTTTCTCAATTTCCCCAAGCTGTGTAAAAACGGTCTCCCGGTGACCGCTAAGGACCGTATGACGCTTTTCATCAGGTGTCGTCGTCCATTTACTAATGAACATTCCGACCCCTTGATGAAGCGACTGTTCATCCGTGCCCCAATAGGTGGAATAGCCTTTATTCAAAAGTGAAATAATCAATCGCCCCACTTTCTCCCCATTGTCAAACTTATGTAGTTCATTTGAATATCTAGGTTGTTTCGGTTTGTCATGATTTTTCACCACCACTTGAGGCGGTTCCTCTCCCTGATCATGGGATTCCCATTCGTTTATTTCCTCTTCTGTCACCTTTTCAACAGCCTGGGTGGAGTCCCACCATTGAAATGTGAAGTAAGCGGTGCAAGAAAACCCTATAACGACAAGCATGAACAGAACTTTATTTAGCATAATGGCCTCCTTGTCAATTGAATGATGAAAGAGCCAGGCCTGAGCCCAGCTCTTATTTTATTGTACAGACCTCTTTCTTATGAATAAAACACTTCCAGCAAACAGCACCAGTGTTGCGCCAAGTAATGCATACATTGAATGCGGGCTTGCTGTATCAGGAAGTTCGCCTCCGAACGCATCTTCAATCGGTTGAGCCTTATCCAACACTTCTTGAGGGATTTCGATTTCTCCGACGCCATTAAAGTTATCCAATGTCATTTCTGTCTCTTGAGTGACAGGCATCGGCGGTCCTTCTTCCGTTTCTATTTCCATTTCCAATTGAACGTGGCTGGACGTTAAATAATGGTTTTCTTTGTCTATCGTCATTTTATAGGTCACGTCATTGATTGAGATTTTATCAAGCAGTTCTTCACCCAATTCCTTTAGACCACTTTCACCTTCACTAGAACCCATTCCCTGCTGAAGCATCTTCATCGACATTTCCAAAAGCTTCTCTCCATCTCCTTCATATTGAAGAACATAGGAACCATCACTTTCTTCCACACTCATATCCTTGGCTAGAGGTAGCGCCTGCGCCATTTGACCTTCAGCAAGCATCGACATCATCATTTCCTGGCTGGAGTCATCGGATAGCTGAACCCAGCCTTGCCCTGGAAGTTCACTATAGTACCCTTCTTCTGTAAAATAAGACTCCGTCGTCTCACCCGCCAATTCTGTCTTCAAATAAAAGGCGAAGGGATCCATAGTAACATCGGCCATGGTTTTTGTTTCCATTCCCTCTCCTTCATTCATCATCGGCATTTTCGATTTTGATACTTGTTTCATAGAATAGCTATCCAGATTCTTCATCGCTTCATTCGATTTCTTCAACACTTCCTCTGCCGACATGTCAGCCGCGAATACTTGAAGCGGAAACAGGAACAACACCAAAAGACTCAAAAACAGCAGGTTACACTTTTTTAACATCCAAACACTCCCGAATTGTATTCGGTAAAAAAAAGAGGCTGGTTTATGTAGAGACTGAAGCTGACTTGTACATCCCACTATTTTCCACCTAGGCTTCTATAACCTTTCTCCTACAAAAATAAACACATTTTTCCAAATTGCATCAAGGGATTTGTGAAACTTTACATTTAAAGAAATAAGTTTTCCCATACAAAAAAACAGACAACGCATCGTTGTCTGCTTTCTTCCCATTATTCTCCACTCAAGTAAACATTCTCGCTTAGGAACGTCTCAGCCACTTCTCTCACCGAACGTTCCTCAACATCTACTTGATAGTTCAATTTACGCATCGTTTCACTATCGAGTTCTGTCAAAGGTGCAAGGATTTCTTCAATTTCTGATTTGTTTTCGTGCGTTTCGTTCGTCATGACAAGAGCGGCATTATAAGAAGGGAAAAAGCTCTTATCATCTTCCAAGTTCATCAAGTCCAATTCTTCGATACGGCTGTCTGTAGAGAAACCGACAGCGACATCCACTTCATCATTGGCAATGGCATCGTACTGCAAACCGTATGTCATTTCTGAAACGTTTTCGTCCCCGAATTCAAATCCGTAAAGTTCTTCGACGCCTGGGAGACCGTCTTCACGCTCAGCGAACTCTGCATCCGTACCGAATTTCAATTCTCCTGGATTTTCATTGATGTATGTGGCGAGGTCACTGATGGACTGAATGCCCAACTCTTCTGCCTGATCTTGCTGCATGACGAGTGTATAGGTATTGTTGACATCAGATAGGTTCGTCCAATAAACGTCGTTACGTTCCATGTCCATTTTTTTCACAGTTTCGAAGGCTTCCTGCTTATCTGCAATCGGCTCTTCTCCTAAGTACGTGACAAGACCTGTCCCTGTGTAATCCCAAGAGACGTCAACCTGCCCATTTGTCAGCGCCTGACGTAAAGCTGAGCTTCCTAGATTACTTTTTTCTTCAACGGTATATCCATTGTCTTCAAGCATGATGGTAGACATTTGAGCAAGTAGGAATTGCTCTGTGAAGTTCTTCGCACCTACTGTCACTTTTTTCTCATCTCCACCACAAGCTGTCAAAACGAATGCACTTAGAATGAGTGCGGTCACAACGATCCATAATTTTTTCATATAATATTCCTCCTGATTAAACAGATTCCATTGCTGATTTACGTGCTAAGCGAATTCCTTTTGGAACGAGCAAGTACTCGATACCTCTGAACAATAGGTCAACTAAGACGGCGAGCAGCGTTACAGGGACAGCTCCACTGATCAGTGTCTGGTTATCGAACAATTGGATTCCTGTAAAAATCCAGACACCTAAACCGCCGCCACCGATCAAATAAGCGAGAGCGGCCGTACCTATGTTCAAGACGACGGCCGTACGGATGCCTGCAATGATGGATGAAGCGGCCGCCGGCAATTCGATTTTGAATAAAACTTGTGCCGGTGTCAGCCCCATCCCTTTGGCTGCATCCTTCATTTCCGGACGGACGGAATCAAGTCCGGCAATCGTGTTTTGCAGAATCGGCAATAATGAATAAATATAAAGCGCCACGATGGCAGCTTTCAGTCCAATTCCTAAGAAACCCATAGCAAGGGCAAGAACGGCCAGACTCGGAATCGTCTGTCCCAAGTTGGCAATGTTTACGATGAGCCATTCTGAGCGACGGAACGAAGGTCGTGTAATCAATATTCCGAGCGGCACGGATGTCAAAATCGCGAGCCCTGCGGAAATGGATACGAGCTCCAAGTGTCTGCCAAGCAGCTCCATGAACTTGCCGGGCTCTTCGAAAATTTTGCCGAACATGTTCTCACTGATCGCCCAAAAGAAGAAGGCGATGACGAGGGTCCAAAGGATGAGCCGGATGACATAGGATGTCACTTTTTTTGCGTTCATCTTTTTTCCTCCTTTATGCGCCTTTCACTTCTTGGTGCAGAAATTTCTCAATCAAATCGAAAGTCAGGCTCCCTTTCGCCTGCCCCTGGCGGTCGACGATCACCAATTGATCCGCTTCCTGATTGAGCAGCATGCTGATCGCAATCCTAAGGGAAGTATCAATGGAAATCTCTTTCGTATCCGTAATCGTGTCTTCCTTATTTTTCAGTCCGAAAGTCGTGACAAGATCTTCTACGCTGTAAAGGGACATGCTGCGAAGAACACGATCTTTCCCTACGAAGTCGGATACAAAATCATTATTCGGACGGATCAACAGCTCAGATGGACGGTCGAATTGCTGCACCTTTCCGTCACGAAGAAGCGCGATTTTATCCCCCATACGAACCGCTTCATCAATGTCATGACTGACGAATAAAATCGTCTTCTTCACTTCTTTCTGAATCGCTAAAAATTCGTCCTGGACTTTTTCACGGATGATCGGATCCAGAGCTCCGAACGGTTCGTCCATAAGCATGACTGGTGGGTCGGCAGCCATCGCACGGGCGACACCTACACGCTGCTGCTGACCACCGGAGAGTTCATGAGGAAATCGTTTGCGGTAATCGTCCGGGTTCAGACCTACAAGGTCCATTAAGTAATTGAAGCGATCTTTTTTCTTTTTCCGGTCCCAGCCGAGCAGATCAGGAACGATCATCGTATTGTCTTCAATCGTCATGTTTGGAAACAGACCATTGCTTTGAATGACATAGCCTGTATTCCGGCGCATTTTGATTTTGTCCATCTCTCGTACATTCTGACCTTGAATTTTAATATCCCCTTGGGAAATCGACTCCAACTGGTTGACCATTCGAAGCAAAGTCGTTTTTCCACAACCGGAAGGCCCAAGCAGAATGACGAATTCTCCGTCCTCCACGGTCATCGAAATATCATCGATGGCTTTTACATCGCCACCGTAAATTTTCGTTACATCATTGAATTCAATCATACGTCCACCTCTTTCTTTTATTTGATTCCTTTTGGCGTAATCCGCGCTTGAATAAATTTAAGTATGAAATCAGCGACTAAGGCGAGTAACGATACGAAAACCGCACCAGCCAACACCATGTTGCTATTCCCACGGCTGATTCCGGAGTTGATCAATACCCCTAGGCCACCAGAGCCGATAAAGGCTGCAATGGCACCAATCCCAATATTCAAAACCGTAGCTGTTCGTACACCAGCCATGATCAATGGCAGAGCGTTCGGGATTTCGACCTTCGTCAAACGTTGGAATGTCGTCATTCCGATTCCCTTCGCTGCATCTCTGATATTCGGGTCTACGTTTTGAATGGCTGTATATGTGTTTCTGATAATCGGCAATTGGGAATATAAGACTAAAGCGATCAACGCCGGTAAAAATCCTATCCCTTGTCCGATCATAGAAAGGACAGGAATCATGATCCCAAAAAGAGCGATACTCGGAATCGTGATGATGATGGATGCCACTTGCAAAATGGTTTCTGCCAAATACTTATTCGTTGTCAGATAAATCCCTAGTGGAACACCAATCAAAATCGCGATGACGATTGCAATTCCTACGAGCTGCAAGTGTTCCAACGTATAGGAAAAAATGGTTCCCCACTCTCGTTGGACATAATTTAAAAAATCGGTCATATGTAATGAGCACCTCCTAAATCTATGACGTTTCATCGGTCATTCTTTAGCAAACGCTATCTATGTTACACATAAAAAAGTTTATACACAAATAAAACTTTGTACAGAATAACCTGTACAAAGTTCAATAAAACGCTTTCACCATATGGTAAACTCCATATTTCGACGTATTTCTCCAATTTTCTACCTATTCCGTTTTTTCGACAAATAAAGTCCCGTCATGATTGACTTGTGCAACGAGGACATCTTTCAGATTTGACACTCCATGCGACTGCAATCGATCCAGCAACCAGTCTTCACTGTAACCACTGGCATTCAACTGTTTCTGTAGAATTTTCCCCTGCACCATAACTACATGCGAATACGACAAAGGAGCGGTTTCGAGCTTCATATCACGGGTGGTAACAGGAGAAGCATCTGACTTTCTTAAAACGCTTACCGTTCCGTCCGTTTCCAAAATCGCTGTCTGTACATCACTGAACTGGAACACCCCCGCTTTCCTTAATTCAGCAATCAGTTCGTCGACGTTAAAACGAACTTTTTTCATATTTTTTATAAGAATTTTCCCATTGTCCATTAATAGAGTGGGCTGGCTGTTCACAAGTTTTCTTATCGTCAAACTCTTGAGTGTAAGATAGTCGATGAGAAGCACAAGGGCAGCGAAGGTAAGTAATCCAAGAGCCCCTTTTGAGAGCGTAACATTATCGGAAAGGAAGGTCGTTGCTGTCATTGATCCAAGCGTGATGCCAGCGATAAAGTCGAAAAGCGTCATTTGTGAAATCAGCTTTTTGCTTAGAATCCTTGCTAAAACATACAATAGAATAAAAACGGTGACTCCTGTTCCAACGAACTCCAACCACTCATCCATAAGCTCCCGCCTCCTCTCCTCTTATTATTTCTTTTCCAGTCACATTTATGTTGAAATGGAAAACTTAATTGAAACGCTTCCGCTGTACCAATAAAAAAACAGTAACCCTTGAATGGTTACTGCTCTCTATGACTCAGCCTTCTCTTGGCTCAGGCAAATATTTTGTGAAAAATGCTCCTGTGATAAAGCAAATACCAAGGATGAACCAGGTGATCATGCCACCAAACTCAAATAGATAGGAAAACAAGGCCACTAATGGTGCCACAACAAAAGCACCTGGCGTCACATAACTCTTCCATCCATAATCTTTTTTTATCTTTTTCCTCTTCGTATAGATCACATAGATATATCCAGCTACTAAGACTGCCGTTATGGTCAGCATGAAAAATTCCAGCATCGAATCCCCCGTCACTCATGTTTTTTCAAAAATGGTTGTAAATAATCACGATATTCCTTCGTTAAACCGGCGGGGAGTTGGTTCATAGAAAAGAAAGTGACTTCACGAGATTCATCCCCATCAACTTCTACTCTCCCTTCGTAATCAACCGCCCTATAGACCGCCGTAACTGAGTACAATTCATCCCCATTGGAAACTTTAAAGAAGTAGTCCTCACCTGAAAAGATATCCAAGAGCCTAAGCTCACCTAACTGGAGACCTGTTTCTTCTTTCACTTCACGCCGCGCTGTTTCCTCCAAACTTTCTCCGAGTTCCATTAAACCACCAGGAAGTCCCCACCCGCCGTCCTTGCGGTGTTGAAGAAGAATTTCCTGCTGTTCATTCTCGATGATCACGACAGCCCCGGGCAGAATTAACGGTCTTGTTCCGACTTCTTTTCTGAGCTCTTTGACATAATTCATCTAAATTCCCTCTCCTTAATGAATCATTCTAATCTAGGTCCAGCCCCCTACTAATTAGGAAGTCTTGATTTCGTTACTTTCCAACTCCCCCTATATCGTTTCATTATTCAAAGCGAATCATCGTTTATGTAGATTTGCCCCACCCAATATATAAACTGGGCCATATTGTACATAATCATCTTTTCGAAGGGTAGAGAATGGTGATATGATCCCTCTCCCTTTTGGTTCATGGAATCAATAACGCGCCGAGCACGAAGACACCTGCAATGTAAAAACCGATCAGCGACCCCCAGGATAATGGTTTTCTCATGAAATCAACGACTTTCCGTAACCACCGGAACAAGGTATACATCACCAGAAACAAGATGCTGTAGCCAATAAAGCTCCAGCCCTCACCGATGAGGATGACCATCGTGTTATGAAAAAGGGTGAACAAAAGCATGAACAAAAGAAACCATAGTTCTTTGAACTTCGTAAAGTCACTTTTTCTCTGTTGTTTTTCCTGCTGCATCAGTAATCTCCTTCCTTGTTAAAACGCTGTCATCATGAGTAACTTTACCACTCCCAGTTTATGCTAGTCAAAGTGAGCTTTGATTACTTGTTTAAACTTCTGCCCCTCTTCCAGATGAGGGTAGTGATTGCTTCGATCGAACTTGTGAAGAACACCACCTGGGATTCCTTCGGCGATTTCCTCAGAATAAATAGGCGGGCATTGAACATCATATGAACCGGATATGACCATCGTTTTTGCAGTTATGAGAGCTAGCTTCCTCGTCACATCAAAGGTGTGAAGCTCCCGTGCAAAGAAGTTCATCCGGACGGCTGACATCTTCTTTTCAATCGATGTATTAAAAAAGTGGTCATAATTTTGAGGATTCCATAAAGAAAGCTTTGTCCGTTCAATCGTTAATTCCTTTCTTTCTTCATCAGACAGGTCCTGCTTTTTTAACTGCTCGATCAGTGATTGCATCTTATCGAATTTCGGGTGCGACTCATTATAGATGCAATCCTTTGAAAAAGTCATATACTCCCGCGCCGCGGCATTCGCAATGACTAGTGTACCAAGGCTTTCCGAAAAATAGATCCCGTAAACGACGGCAAGCATTCCTCCCGTAGAATGACCGGCAAAATTCCAACATTCATACCCTAACTCTATCCGGATGGCTTCAAGGTCCAGGACGCTCTCAAGCATTGTCATTTCATGAGGGGACGATGCCTTGTCAGACCTGCCACACTCTTTCAAGTTGATTAAATAGACCTTGTGAGTCTCCACGAAAGCTTCTGCAAAATAATCTCCCGTTTCGTTGAACTCTGAATACAAATGGGTGACAGCAAGCGGGGAACCTTGTCCTTTTTCAAAAACTTCGAAGGTACCGCGGCTTGTTTCTACCATTGTTCGTTTCCAAGTCATTTTCCTATCACTCCCCGACTTTACAAGTACCTTTACGATACCATACATGTAAGCGTTTCATGTTTTTTGATGAAATGCTTTTTTTGACCGATTTTTTGGTACCGGGTACAGAAATCCGAGAGCGGGTACCAAGTACCTACTTCAGGTACCTACTTCCCTATGATTGTACCCGGTACACCAACGTAAGGGATGTGTACCTGGAACCACCCCGAAGAGTCCAGGTGCCAGGTTTGCTGCTCAGTCATGAACATGGAAGGCGAAACGTTTGATAGAAAAGACATGCTCTGAAATAATAAGATGAAAACCATTGAACGGGGGTTCGATCATGGAACGATTCATCCGCACTGATCAGTATCATTTCATAAAAAATCAGGCTCACAACCTGCTGAATGGCCATATGACAACGAACGATGCCTCTGTGACACAGGCACTCAAATCGATCACGAACGAAAAAGTGTTGGAATTATTTACGGATCTTTCACCAAATCAGGAACAATTGATAGCCCAAGCGAGTGAAGTCAAAGATGAAACCGATGCGATTCTTTACTTCTCCAGATTGAAGCAATATGTGGTTCCTTTTCCTAAACTCACAGAAACTGATATCCAAACGTTGTTTCCGAAAGTGAAGAAACTGAGAGTCCCTACCATCCCTGATGAAGAATGGACGGAGCTTTCCTATATCGGATGGAACGATGCGTCAGCGAATCGAAAATACATCATAACGACAGTGGATGGTAACCTTACAGGGTTGTACGGTCATTACAAACCGCTCCAGCAAAAAAGCATTTGCTCTATATGCCACGAGCATGAAAAAGTAGGCATGTTCACCGCTACCTTCAAGGGGAAAAATGATGAAGAAACGATCAGCCGCGGCAACTATATTTGCCATGACAGTAAGAAATGCAATGAAAACATCCAGTCCCGTGAACCTCTCGAATCCTTTATAAAACGAATGAAAGCATAAAAAGAAGCAGAACCTTTCCTCTTGGAAAGGTTCTGCTTCTTTATGATTGCTGTTCCGGGGAATAATCCGGAGCCACGGCTTTTCTAATGAACAAAGAAACGATAAATGTGAGGACGGCAAGACCTAAAGCGAACCAATACGCCTGGTGCACCCCTACTGTCATAGCCTGGTCCATGACTTCACCTGTCACTTCTCCTGATACGTTGTTCAAATAGCTTCTTTCTCCCTGACTCATGATGCTTACGAAAATGGAAACACCGAGGGCCCCACCGATTGGCTGCAATGTATTGGCAATAGCCGTTCCGTGAGGGTACAAATGCTTTGGAAGCTCATTCAAAGCATTGGTTTGAGAAGGCATAAGCACCGCTGAAACCGCCAGCATCAATAACACATAGGCAAGAATAAAGGACCAAACAGGAATGGAAGGTCCGATATTGCTGAAGAAAATCATGACACCTACAAGGACTAATGTACCCGGAATAATTAATTTCCTTGGACCGAATTTATCAAAAAGCGTCCCCATCACCGGCGACATCAAACCATTTAATAGAGCTCCAGGAAGCAGCAACAGCCCGGCGGTCTTGGCTGAGAACCCTAATGGCCCCTGCAGATACATCGGCATGACGATTTCTGACGCGAACATCGCCATGATGACGATTACGAAAATGGTAATCCCTCTTGCATAACTTTTATACGTAAATACGCGCACATCCAACAAAGGTTCTTCCAATTTCAATTGTCTCAGAACAAATAGAATCAAACTAAGAAAGGCGACGCCTAAAATGATAAGGATATTAACAGAAGAGAACCCTTCTCCACTTTCCCCAGCGCTGCTGAACCCATAGACGATGCCGCCAATTCCAATGGAGGACAAAACAATCGAAAGGATATCCGCTTTCGGCCGCGTGACTTCACCTACATTTTCCAAATACTTGATGGCGAACAGAATCGAAAACAATGCAAACGGAATGACGGTAATGAACAGCCATCTCCAACCCAGCACGTCTACGATAACACCGGAAAGTGTCGGCCCAATGGCTGGAGCGAACATGATGACAAGACCGAACGTACCCATGATCCGACCACGTACTTCCGGTTCATAAAGCAGTAACAATGCGTTCATGATGACAGGAATCAATAACCCGGTTCCTACCGCCTGAATCATCCGTCCTGTCAACAGCATCGGAAAGTTAAAGGCAGATGCTGCAATGATCGTCCCTGCTAAGAAAACCGTCATGACACCGATGAACATTTGTCTCGTCGTAAACCATTGGATGAGTAACGCAGAAACCGGCATCAACACACCCATGACCAGCATGAAGCCGGTGGCCATCCATTGGACCGTAGGCGCTTCCAGCCCGAAAACCTCCATCAGTTCCGTGAGTGCAATATTAAGCAGCGTCTCATTCAAAACGGCAAAAAATGCGCCGATCATGAATGTAACGAGTATGATTTTTCTATTGTAGTGCTTTTCCATCTCTATCCCTCTACTTCTCTTTATTTAAAATCCGAACATTCTACTTCTTCCATTCGTCTGCTAGAATTCCATAGATCGTGTGGTCGACATAATGGTCATACAACCATTCTGCACACCTGATTGTGCCTTCCTCCTTGAACCCAAGCCGTTTGGGGATCGCAGCGCTTTTTTCATTTCCACTTGCCACACGAATCTCCACTCGGTTCATGTTCAATTCCAATAAGGCGTAATCAGTCAACGCTTTGGCCACTCGTGTCATGATTCCCTTTCCCTGGAACTCTTGCCCGAGCCAGTAACCGATTTTCACGATTTTATTGGTGTGGTCGATTTCATTGAACCCTGCCGTACCAGCAATGTCACCATTATAGATTACCATAGTTGTCATGCTTTTGTTTTCTGAAAAGCCTCGCCTTCCAGATTCAATAAATGATTTCGTGTCTTCCACTGTTTTCGTAAAATCAAGCCATGGCAGCCACTCACGCAAATACTCGCGAGATCCATCTGTCAGTTGAAATAATGCATCCGCATCTTCTGGACCTGCAAGTTTGAGTGAAAGCCCACGATCAACCTTATGTACAAACATACTTTCTCCCCCTTTTTCATCATTTTACCATGAACCTTTGACAACGGAACAAAGATAAGGTAAATTACAAATGCACGAACAATAAAATTAATTAACCATAAAAATATTCGGTTTTAGGAGTGACATCCATGGAAAATGTATTTGATTATGAAGATATTCAACTGATTCCCGCAAAATGTGTCGTAAACAGCCGTTCGGCTTGTGATCCATCCGTAAAGCTCGGCAACCATACATTCAAACTTCCTGTCGTACCTGCGAACATGCAGACGATCATTGATGAAACGATCGCTACTCAATTAGCAAAAGAAGGTTATTTCTATGTCATGCACCGCTTTGAGCCGGAAACTCGTTTGTCTTTCGTCGAAAAGATGCATGAACAAGGATTAATTGCTTCCATCAGTGTCGGTGTGAAGCCAGAGGAATACGAGTTTGTCCAGATGTTAGCAGCGAAGGAACTGGCGCCGGAATACATCACGATCGATATCGCTCACGGACATTCGACGGCTGTTATTGATATGATTCAACACATCAAACAACAGTTACCGGAAACGTTTGTGATCGCCGGAAATGTCGGAACACCTGAAGCTGTGCGTGAACTTGAAAATGCAGGCGCCGATGCCACAAAGGTCGGAATCGGCCCGGGGAAAGTATGCATCACAAAAATTAAAACCGGCTTTGGTACAGGTGGCTGGCAGCTGGCAGCGTTGCGCTGGTGTGCAAAAGCAGCAAGCAAACCCGTCATCGCTGATGGAGGCATCCGCACACATGGAGACATCGCCAAATCCATCCGTTTTGGAGCGACGATGGTCATGATCGGATCTCTTTTCGCAGGCCACGAAGAGTCCCCTGGTGATACGGTTGAAAGAGACGGTAAGCTTTACAAGGAATACTTCGGCTCCGCTTCTGAGTACCAAAAAGGGGAAAAGAAGAACGTGGAAGGTAAGAAAATGTTTGTGGAACATAAAGGGGCCCTCCAAGATACGTTGACGGAAATGGAGCAGGACCTGCAATCCGCCATCAGTTACGCAGGCGGAACTGATCTTGACAGCATCCGCCACGTCGATTATGTCATCGTCAAAAATTCCATTTTCAATGGAGATAAAGTCTATTAAAAAAGAGCCCTCCCAGGGCTCTTTAAGTTTTGATCGGAATATAAATTTCAAAATGAGGGTCATCAAAATCCCGGTCAACCGGATACTTTTCGAATTTCAATGGCAGCCCATCGTAATATTCCGTGTCAGATTCAAGGTACGGCTTCGCATTTCCATCTCGGAACCATTGGTAAATCGATGCATAGGTTTCACCGATCTCTCTGCCTTTCGGATGATGAACGTTCATATATGTATGATGCGGTACGTTCATTTCCTCATACTCTGCATGACTCTTCTCATTTTCCACCTCGAAACCGCTAAAATGGACAAAGCCATTTTCAATCGTATGAAAAGATAACCCCCATTGGTAATCCGGATCCACAGGTTTTATTTCTTCTTTTTCGCTCCCCACCTTTCTAATCACTTCTTTTAATCCAGGGATTTGTTCATAACTTCCTTCCCATTTACGTCCTCTTACCTTGAACGCAGGTAAAGCAACAATGTTTACTTCCACGACATGACCTCCTTTATTCATTAGATTCTCCATGCCTGAAGTCATTTCCTCCAGTAACTTAAAAGTACTTGATTGAAAGATTCCAAGGCAATGCGGTACCTAATAGCCGCGCGATGAACCTCCTATACCCATCTTTCTATCTATTCCTTAAACCATAAAAGAAGGACCTCCGTTACAGAAGGTCCTTCTTTTTACTCTTCAGCAGCCATAGCATCTGCTTTCGTTTTATGAACGGTGCCGAAAGGATGCTCAGGCGGTGCATAGATGGAATAAAGTTTCAACGGCTGTTGACCTGTATTTGTCAGATTATGCCACTTACCTGCAGGTACCATGATAGCGAAATCATCAGACACTTGCTGCTGGAAATTCAACTGATCTTTGGTATCCCCCATTTGGACGAGTCCTTGCCCTTCTTCAATCCTCAAAAACTGATCCACGTCAGGATGGAGTTCTAAACCGATATCATCCCCCACCGCGATACTCATCAACGTCACCTGTAAATGGTCTCCCGTCCATAGAGCTGTGCGGAATGTACGATTTTGTGTCGTCGCTTCTTCGATATCGAGGACGAATGGCTGCCCGCCATAATCTTTGATTACAATCCGGCCTTCTCCCCGAGACAGTGCTACGATTCGGTTGGTCGTAACAGCCTTATCGTGACAGGCTCTGTAGAATACATCCCCCAGCTGATTCCCCTGGTTTTCCATATACGCTTTTTGATACTTTTCAAATTCTTCGACCCCTTGGTCATACCCGGCTCTCAACCCTTCTTCAAACGTGCGGAAGTTCGCTTCTTCCCTTTCATATTCCGGTTGCTCGCCAGTGAATGATGTATATAAATTCTTAAAATGGTCCAAGTGCCTTTTCTCATTCTCTAATGCTTGACGGATTTCGCTTTTATACGACTCATCTGGTGCTACATCAACCAATTGACTGAAGATTTGAATGGCAGAATCTTTCTTTTTGATTCCTTCTAAAATATCTTCGGTGTTTTGCTCAGCACTTCTAAACGACCCAGCATTCGGGTATCCATACCCATACGGAATGTGACTCATACACCTCATCCCCTTCTCCAAACTATAAACATTTCTATGCAGGGAAAGAGGAAATCATACGTGTACACATTTCCATATCATGGACAAGGCATAACAAACCCGTCCTCACACGGGTTCTTAAACGTTCGTATGCGTCGCTTCTTTTTCAACACGATCGAGAAATTCTTCTACGACACGCTCATTCCCCTTTTTATTCGCCAGTTTCATCATGGCCTTTCCGACGAAGTTTACCCCTTTGTTTTGGCCGGAATAAGTGAGCCTTGTATGTTCTTCATCCACTTTCTCCAGTAAAAAAGAGGCGGTCACTTCAAAAGCTCGTCCGATGACGAAAGCGATTTTCTTATGCTTGCGCTCAGGAGATTCTTCATAGGCAAGCGTCTCAACCGTATAGGTTTCCAGGCGCTTTCCTTCCCGATACGTTTGGCGGTGTTTGGCCCCTACTTCTGTTTCCGTTTTTTCAATCAGTTCATGCTCTTCCACTTTTGGCATGATTCGTTTGATGTTGTAGTCTCTGAAAAGCTCCCACACTTCATCGATGGGTGATGCAATCACTCTATCATTTTCCCATTGGATCATTCATCTTCCTCCCTGCCAGATTCTAAAAATGCATCAATATCAGCAAGTCTTTCTTGGAGATCATGAATCTCTTCATGGATCTTTCTGCGTTTTTCGAGCAGAAGTTCTTCCATGTGTAAAAAGGATTCACCCTCCATCACTTTTACCATTTCCTGAATGGTGAAACCAAGCGCCCGGAGCTTCCCGAGCATGAGCGCTAAAAAGTAACTGCCATCATCATAATACCTGTAACGGTTATCTGGATGAATGTACGCAGGCTCAAGCAATCCGACCTCTGCATAGTACCGGAGCGTTTCTTTACTGAGCCCGGTCAGTTCTGAGAATTCGCTGACTTTATACACGGTGTGCCCTCCCACTTCCTATAGTAAACCGTGGGGTGCACCACAGAGTCAACTCCGTACCGTTTCCCAAAGTTCCATGTGGAGCTGTTCCTTGTCCTGCCATGAATGGTAAACTTCCACATGCCAAGCCTCCAGGTCTCGGGGATATCCCTCCCGCTCCATCCATTCGTGCAGCGAGGCATAAGCTTCTCGTATTCCATCGTTTGAACCTTTATATGTAGTCATAACATACGTTTGTTTTTCTATTTTCAAATGGTCCATATCATCTGGAATGGTTTCGTCCTGATCCATAGGGACTCCGATCCAATACCCATCATCCTCTTCCTTACACTCTCCCGGGATAAAAGCTCCCACTTGGACGTCCGCATTAGGAAAACGCCCGCGAAGTTTTTCAACTGCTTTTGGAATTTCTACAATGTAATCTTCTCCATCACACACAACTCTGTAACCTATGAGAGTGAAGGCTTCTTTTTCTTCCACCTTGTTATTCATTTTCAAAAAAATGACATCCTTTCATGGTATGGTAGTAATATAAACTTTTTATAGGAGGGATCGATTTGAAAAGTCCGATCGACAACCGCCTCAATACGACATTCATTCCTGTCACTGACATCAAACACTCCGCTCAATGGTACAGTGCATTGATTGGAGAACCTTATACTGAGGAAAATGTCCATCCCCCTGTTTACCATCTCCCGATGACGACTCATACAGGCGTCATCCTTGATGGAGGGTCAGAAAATGTTGAACCATCGCCGCATCCCCTTTTCAATTTTCATACAGATGATATCGATGCATCCTACCGCTTCGTCGAGCAGCTTGGTTACATCATCAAGAGTGATATTCAAAGGTTTGACGACATTTCTTTTTTTAACATTCAAGACCCGGACGGGAATGTCGTGATGGTTTGCACAGGATAAAACACCTTATCCATACACATATTGAAGTGAACCGAAGAACAAAGAAAGTAAGAAAGTAGCTAAGGAAAAAACCACGATGGTCCTCCCATGTTTCACGGCCCTTCTTATGTAAATCACAACAGGTGCACAGAGCAACGCCAGCCAAAAGACCATAAGCACCAGCGGCACCTGTATTTCCCATATGTGTTCGATGCCGTATAACAAAGGATAGTTGGCGATCAAGCCGCACAACAAGAAAACCCCCATCCCGTTCTCTCTTATTCTCCGCCACCGCCATCTTCGATCAAACTCCTCACCTTTCATCTATCTCATCCTTCAGGAAAGGACTTTTTATAAACATAACTGACCCGGTCGTAATCCACTTTTCCTTCATAAAACCGATGAGCCATCAGCCTGCTGATCCCAGAAGAAAGAGCGACACTTCCCAGTCCATGTTCTTGTGCCCAATCTTCAACGAAAGTCAGCAACTCTTCGCCGTATCCTTGAGAACGATGCGCAGAAGATGTCACTAAATCACAAACCCAGACAAAACGACCATAATACAAGGTGGTCATCTCTTTGAAACCCGTAACGGCAACCACCTCTTCCCCCGCATATAGAGCAAAAAGATGATAGCGGTCCACGTCCATCGCCTCTTCCACCAATTCCACATACTGCTCTTCACTTAAATGTGACCTCAATTCCTTCATTACCGGATACGCAGATTTAATTTCTTCTGTAGTCTTCAACTCGATCACTTCACTACCTGTCATACCTTTTCCCTCCTCAATGATTGATGATGGCTATTACCCATGGAGATGCTAGAAGCAGCACCGATCCGAACACAATGATTCTAGTCATACTTCTGGAGAGTTTCTTTTTTCCTTTCCCCTTGTACCAACCAGAAAACTGCCAGCGGTTTCTGTAAAGCACGAATAGAATTCCATACACACCGACGGCGCCAAGCCATTGGTACTCTCCGGATAAAGGATGGACGTTATAGAAAGGACCAAGAACGACCCAGACCAGCGCACCTCCGAAAATGAACAGGAAAACGATCCGCACCAACTCTAATAAGACTCTCATAAAATAAAAACCTTTCTAAATAAACTTAAAGACTCATACCGATGTAGATGACCATCGCCGCGACGAAAAAGCTTGCCAGGAACAATCCTCTTTGGATGCGTGTCCAATTTTTCATCCATCCCCACCGCTTCCGATCATGATCGAACCAAAGGTAATCTAGAAGAATGGCGATCGCTAAAATGATTACGAACCCTGCCGTTTCCACATGAAACCCTCCTTTATTCCTTCACATGCACAAGGATTGTCCCGAACGACTCCCCGTCAATTCTCGTATCCAACTTCCATTCTCCGCTCTTTGGTAGAGACATATTCGATGGAAGAGACGCATCTGCTCCATTCACCGGCCCCGCGATTTCTGAAGCTTCCAGAACGGTGACTGTTTTCCCCGTTTCCGTATGTGTGCCTTTTACTTTGAATGCACCCTCCAGTTCTTCTTCACTTCCCCAAAAGTGCCACATGTACTTTTGCGTTTCACCTTCGATCCATGGGGCATCGATGAAAGCGACTCTGTCAGGAATTCCTCTCATCGTGTAGGATCCGGCTTCGAAATCTTCGGTTTTTGTGGTAACGGGAGACTCTTCATTTCCGGTCTGCTGACAGCCTACACACATCATGAATAAAGCCATCCATATAATTTTTTTCATAACATCCTCCTCTGCAATATTCCCTAAGAAAGGAAACTCTTTCTTAATGACTGAAGTGACCCCCGAAGAAGGAATTTTAAAGGACTCTATTCAAAGGCCTTCTTTTCTTAACTCCCATTCAATAACTCATTTGAAGCATCTCATCCCCAGAAGACGGATCGTACACAAAACGCCCACCCCCTCGTTCAATCCGCAGGTTCTCTTTCATAAAAACGAAGAGTTCTTCCATCTTTTCTTCATCTTCCTCCAATGCCGATCGTTCCAAGTCTATAATGACATTGGGAACAAGGTTCAAGTCTTTAAAATCAGGCAGCGAATCGTCCCCCTGGTACTTGCCAGGTACATCAGAGATATGTACCAAATGGGACACCACATCTTCCATATCCTTAACAAATGGTTGAAGATCCCTCTCTAGTTGTTCTTCATAATAACTACTTGCATAGGTATCCTTCATGACTTGGGAATCCCTTGTTTCATAGATTAGAAAATTGACCCCTGTTTTCTTATGCGTTACTTTTGCAGCGTAATCGAATTCGTGATTTCCCATATTGTCATAGAGCACGTCGTAGACTTCCGCCTGTCCATCAAAATGTTTTTGTATATAATCTTCTCCAAGCTCTTTCGCCTTCGTTTCCAAACTCGCATTTGGGGTCATTTCATAAATAAAAAGTAAGATGATCGCTATTACGATGGTTCCGATACTCCCGATGATCCAAAGAATTGCTTTCACCTTCTCACCACCCTTTTTCAATTATACCAAAATATGGGTATCTTTTCTCTTATTCATCTAAACGGTTATCCACCTTGCTCCTTTTCATAGAATGAAAGGCTGAGCTCCTTTTGCATTTTCAAGGAAAGAAAGGGTATGTCAGTTTTTTCGTTACAACAAATCCATTAGTATGTCACGCCCTTCCTAATAAATTCAATACAACACTTGTAAATCCTTTAAGAAGAAAACAACCCATTACTCCTACATGTCTCTCCTAAGTACACTAGATGAACGAAACCATATCATTGGATGTCGAAAAAAATAATTACTTTTAACTAGAAAAGGGTATGGGGATGTATGAGCGATAAAAATGAAAAGGGAGTGTCATTCCATGAGCTTTAAATTATATCAGCATGCCCCGGACTTCAAACTGTCTTCCGTCCAGGGAGAAGAGTTCCATTTTTCCGAGGACTTAAAAGGAAATAACCATTGGTACTTATTCGTATATTTTCGCGGTTCGTGGTGCCCTGTGTGCATGAGTGAGCTGGACGAGTTCCAGAATACGTTAAGTTACTTTGAAGAACACGACATCAAATTCGCCGCGATTACACATGAAAGCAAGGATAGTTTGGAAAAAATGGTGAACGAACATGACTTCACCTTCCCGATTCTAATGGATGAGAACCTGAAGTTTCTCTCCAACTACCAGGTTCATTACCATGATGAGCATGCACCCTATGAAGATCACGGAACGCATGGAGAGCCTGCTTACTTTTTAACAGATGAACAAGGGCGCGTCCTTTACCAGCAGCGACAGACAAGTCCGTTCGGCCGTCCGCATCCGGATGAAATCAGAAAGATCATCAAGTATATCCGAGAGAATATGAAATAATGAAGAGCGAGCTTCTATCTTGGAAGCTCGTTTTTTATGTGTAAAGAGCTCCTTCTGAATCAAGCATCCGCTTCATATAAAAGAGTAGGATGGAATAAAAGAGGGTGAATCATTGTGAACGAAAGGATCCACGAAGCAATTGCTCAACTGACCGCTGAAATTCATGCACACCAGACGGACGACGGGAGTTTGCATTTTTGTTTTGAAAACAGTCTGATGACTGATGCCAATATGATTCTTCTGCTCCAAACGTTTACGAAAGAAAAAGGGCTCATCAAACGGTTGTGCGCGCGTCTCTCTTCTCTTCAAAACGAAGAAGGGTACTGGAAGCTCTATGCGGACGATGAAGGGAACCTTTCCGCAACGATTGAAGCGGTTTTCGCTCTTCTTAACGCTGGATACTATACAAGTGATGACCTCCAGATCAAGAAAGCCAAAGCATTTATCCGGAAGCATGGCGGGCTGAACCGTGCTCATTCTTTGACCAAAATCACATTGGCCATCCACGGACAGTATCCATGGCCGAATCTATTCCATTTGCCTGTTCACATCATTTTACTACCTCCTTCTTCTCCCATTTCTTTCTTTGATTTCAGTAGTTACGCTCGCGTCCACATGGCACCAATTCTGCTCTTATCCGATCAACCTTTTGTGATGAAAAACAAACAAATTCCCGATATGAGTGACTGCTTCATTCGGGAGGATCAAGAGCTGCTTCCTGAAAAAAGCCGGTCGTTATTGACAAGTGTCCAGGATGCCGTCAAATCCCTGGCTGGACTTCCTCATAAACTCTATCTGCTCTCAAGGCAGCGCCTGCTCACCTACATGCTGCAGCGCATCGAGTCGGATGGAACATTATACAGCTATTTCACATCCACTTTTTATATGATTTATGCTTTGGTGAGTTGTGGTTATCAAAAGCATGACCCCATCATCAAAAAAGCCATCCAGGGGCTGATCCACCATGCTTGTTCCACGGAGCGTGGTCTCCATATTCAAAACTCACCTCCTGATATATGGGATACGGCATTGTTGAGCCATGCCCTTCAAGCTCATCCCGCATCCGATGTCCCTTTACATGAAGCAGAACAATTTCTTTTGAAACACCAACAGACCAAATTCGGAGACTGGATGGTAACGACCAGCCATACAGAACCTGGCGGATGGGGATTTTCTAAAAGCAACAGGATTCATCCTGACGTTGATGACTCGACAGCTGTTTTGCGGGCCCTCCGTAAAGATCCAACCCTCCAGAGCCACTACACGAGAGGGTTGAAGTGGGTGCTCGCGATGCAGAATGATGACGGCGGTTGGCCTGCTTTTGAGAAAGGGAAGACGAATCCTCTTATGAAATTTGTCCCCATGGACGGGGCGGAGTACGCAAGCATCGACCCTTCGACAGCAGACTTGACGGGCCGGACACTCGAATTTCTCGGTACCGACGCACGTTTCCCTCTAACGGAACCTCGTGTGCAAAAAGCTCTGAACTGGCTGCGCTCCCATCAGGAAAATGATGGATCCTGGTATGGACGCTGGGGGATCACTTATATTTACGGTACTTGGGCCGCCCTCACGGGTATGCGGGCCGTAGGAGTAAGTAAGGATGACCGTTCCATCAAAAGAGGCATTCATTTTATTGAAAGCATTCAGAATGAAGACGGTGGATGGGGAGAATCGTGTAAAAGTGATCAGGAGAAAATCTACATTCCTTTAGGAGATAGTACCCTTTCGCAAACCTCCTGGGCACTGGATGCCCTGATGGCGGTGTACGAAAGACGGGTACCGAGCATTGATAGAGGAATCGCTCGTTTGCTTCGAAAACTGGAAGAGAAGGATTGGACGTATCAATACCCGACAGGAGCAGGCCTTCCAGGAAACTTTTACATCTACTATCACAGCTACAACTATATTTGGCCGCTCCTCGTATTGAAAAAATACTTATCGCTCAGTCCTTAGTTACTGGGAGTTGAGCAATTCAGGAAAGTTGATAATATAATTCTGAAAGTCGCTAATAAAACGCCGAAACCTGCTAATAAAAGCCGGAAAGTCGCTAATATACCGCAAACCATAATTGGGCATACAAACCTTCGCCTCTTTTTCCAACGAATGATGCCTAAAACGGAGGTTTGTACATATACATCATTAAGTGAGACTACCTGCGAAGGGAGCAGAATGAATGAATTCTCAAAACGTATCCATGAATTCCGCTATCGATCCTTATGTGTACCAAACGCTCATGTCCATTCAAGGCACCCCTGTCGTCGTCCAGACGACGCAAGGGTCTGTACGCGGCGGGTTGAAGACGGTCATGCCGGATCATATTGTCGTCGAGGTGAGTGGGACCCCATTTTTCGTACGGACCCAGCAAATCGTCTGGGTGTTTCCTGATCAACGCTACAAGTAAAAGGAGGATGTCATGTTTAAGCGACTCGACCGGATGCAGATTGCTCTGACCATTCCTGAACACGGCGACGCGAATGCGGCGGCTGCTGTTCAAGAACTTTTAGGTGGAAAGTTCGGCGAAATGTCTACGTTGAATAACTACATGTTCCAGTCCTTCGCTTTTCGCCAAAAGAAAAAACACCGTCCATTTTACGATCTAGTTGCAAGTATTACAGCGGAAGAATTCGGGCATGTCGAACTCGTAAACAATTCCATCAACCTGCTCACTCGCGGAGTGACTTTTACCGGGGATCCTAATATCGCTCCCCTTCAAAACGGCTTGAACAAAAGGAATTCGTATCAATTCATTGCTACAGCACAAACGGCCCTCCCAGGCGATTCAATGGGACGGGCCTGGACAGGAGACAATGTTTTTTCAAGTGGTAACCTGGTGCTGGATCTATTACACAACTTTTTTCTCGAGCTCGGTGCACGAACACATAAGATGCGTGTCTATGAAATGACCGATCACCCGACAGCACGTGAAATGATCGGCTACTTACTTGTCCGAGGAGGTACACATGCCCTTGCTTATGCGAAAGCTTTAGAGATCGCCACAGGTGTCGATGTAAAAAAAATGCTCCCTGTTCCTGATCTCGACAACTCTAAGTTCGATTATGCCCGCCCCTACATCGACCAGGGACTGGATAACATCCTGTACACATGGAGCGACTATGATTACCAGGAAATCAAAAAGATATGGAAAGGGACGAACCCTGAGAACGGTGAGCCGCTTCAAGTCATTCAAGGTACTCCAAAAGGCGCTCCGATTCCGGATCTCGATGACCTGCCGGAAGAATTCGCACCTGGCATCGACCGGGATGATTATGAGCGGATTGCCAAGAAACTGATGGAGAATATGTAACGAAAAAAAAGCGTGATCCTCCATTTGAGGTCACGCTCTCATTTGTTCCATTTCCTCTTCTTCTTCCACAGGTGGTTTTTCCAATTTATACACTAGCACCCCACCGATCAACAAAGCGATTCCCACAAGCTTCGTCACCGAAAGAGGAGCAGCATCGAAGCCAAACCATCCTCCCGTATTGACGGCAAAAGCGATGACGATTTGTGATATGAGAGCTATAGAAATCGCATAGGCAGGGCCGATCAGTGTAACCCCGCGCATGAGGCAGAACACGATCCCTACTCCGAAAACGCCACTGAACAGAAAGATTTTGTTCACATCTCCGAATTCAAACAAGCTCCTTTGTTCCATGGCATAAAAGACGGGCAGAGAACAGACAAGCCCTAAACCGAGTACAAGTGATGTCGTCGCCCACGCTCCTGTTTTTTCACTGACGCGCGCATTGAACACATTCTGCATACTGATCAAAATACCTGCCACGACAGAAAATAATACGCCAAGCATTATATCCCTCCTTATTCATAGATGTTTCCGTTTGCCAGGTTTCGGAGTTTTTCCAAATCTTTAATCTTAATCGACCCATTCGCTCGTACGATAATCTCATCTGAGACCATTTTTTTCAGCACTCTGTTCAAATGGCGGTAACTCGTCCCCACCCATTCGGCGAGTTCTGTCAGATTCGCCGTCCGCATCTCCTGATGAAAAAGTGTCCCTTCCCCATCTGAAGAAATCGATAAGAAATAACTGGCCAACCGCACTTCGACAGGATAGAGCATATGCAGGCTAGACGCCTGGGATTCGGAATAAAACTTGTGCGCCACCGTCTCCAGTAAAAACCGAATGAATGGAGGATGATTGCTTTCGAGATCCTTCAAGTTCTCAAAGGATGCAGCAATCATCACTCCATCAGATACAGCCTCGACAGAATTGATGACCGAGCTACCTTTTACATATTCGACATCACCGATGACTCCAAGCGGACGTTTGAACCGGTTGATTAAAGACTTCCCTTCCGGCGTCAGGGTGAAAATTTTGATCTTCCCCTCAACGAGTAGATACATGTCATTCAACGTTTCCCCAGGTGCAAAAAGAACATCACCTTTTGTAAATGTGAACACGTTGATTTTTGGAACGAATTCTTCAGGAAAGATCCGTGCCAGATCGTACTTTTCGATATATGGATGTGGATTGATTTTTTTGTTTTCTTTCATAAAAAACTAACTCCTTTTTACAACTGGAAAAGGATGACACCCACGAGCATCATAGCGATACCGATTCCCTGCCTTTTCGTCACAGGAATTTTGTTCTCACCGAACCAGCCTTTGGATTCGATGACAAAAGCCGTGCCGATTTGTGCCACGAGTAGAATGGCGATGGCACTCGCCGGGCCGATCATTTTGATTGCCGTCAATTCTGCAAAAACGACGACAACTCCAAACGTCCCTCCAATCAAATAAAGGAAGGGCACTCTTTTAAAGCTTTTCCCTTTTCCATCTCTGACATAAAAATAAACGAGAATGGATATCGTGAAGGCGACCAGATGGACCATCGAAGTGGTATGCCAGCCGCCTATAGAATCACTCATCCTCGCATTGAAGATGCCCTGCATCGTGATGCACAAGCCTCCGAGTAGTGAAAATAAAGCACCTTTCATCGTTCATCCTCCTGTTCTGAAATCCATTTAAAAGGATGACGGCGATTTCGGAAAGGACATATGTCCTAAAGCCTTAATTTTATCACATATTTTCAAAATGCCAGGGTTGTGGAAGACTCGATTTTGAGATGTTCCGGGGTTCGTTTGCCGTGTTGAGCATAAGGGGTGGCTGGGAAGCAGCTCGCTTTCCTGTGGGGGAGCGCCGAGCTTCCTCGGACTGCGTCCTGCGGGATCTCGCCTGTCTCCTTCTCCCACGGGAGTCTCGCAGCTTCCCAACCACCCCATCCAATTTATGTGAGAAACGAACCCCTTTCCTGTACAGCGCTCTATAACAAGCTTTTCGCATGAAGAATAGCTTCCTTAGGAGGTCATTCCCCACCAAATACCATGTGTATAAAGGCAGCTTATTCCGGAAGTGGTTTCGAGATAATTATATTGGCAGAGGGGCGGAGGAGAATGGCGAGACTCCTGCGGGAAAAAAGTGCTTGGTGAGACCCCACAGGACGCAGTCCGAGGAGGCTCACCGCGCTCCCGCGGAAAGCGAGCCATTCCCCGCAGCCCCTATCCACTCAACAAAAGTCTCGAAACTGACCCTTCACAAAAGGGACCTTTAGTGGAAAAGATGCATCCATAAGAAAAAGACGCTTTAGGAAGAAGCGTCTTTTTCTTTCATGAGCTGTTCACTTTTTTGTACACGCTGCTCCAACGTTTTCTTCAGCTGTTCCTTGTACTTATCTTCCACAAGAATGTACAGGAAGTCTCCGGCTTTAATTTCCGTCTCACCATAAGGCGTGATGACTTCATTGTTCCGGATAATGGCACTGATGTTGGCGCGATTCGGGAAGCTGACTTCGTGAAGCTTTTTGCCGACGACGGCTGATTCGTCATTGGTTTGATATTGAATCATTTCCGCCTTGGCATTCCCCATGGAAATCAATTCAATGCTATGGTGCGGGATGTCTTTTTTCGGTCCGACCAGGTTCATTTTTTTCGCCACAAGCGAAATCGTAGATCCCTGGACGAGTGCTGAGGTCAGCACAACGAAGAAGACGAGATTGAATAAGGCCTGACTGTTCTGCAGCCCCTCCACAATAGGAAAGGTTGCAAGGACGATCGGTACAGCCCCGCGCAAGCCTGCCCAAGATATGAACAGTTTTTCTTTCGTTGAATAGTTCATCTTGATCATCGATAAGAAAACAGCAATCGGTCTTGCGATTAAAATAAGCACGATCGATAGCAAAATACCGTTGACCATGATAGAAGCTGTAAACAATTCACTTGGGAATACATAAAGCCCTAGGATAACGAACATGAGAATTTGCGCCATCCAGGCAAATCCTTCATTGAACTGGAAGATCGAATAACGATACGTCAGTTCACTATTTCCGATTACAAGTGCCGCTACGTAAACGCCTAAGAATCCACTACCTCCACTAAAAGCGGTGATGCTGTAGGTCGCCAAAGCAAAAGCAACGGAAAAAATCGGATACAAGGCACTTGAATCCAATTTGATGCGATTGATGGATGCAGATGCCAATCTCCCTAATGCTAGACCAATAATGATGCCAAGGCCCATTTGAATGAAAAACGTCGGGATGAGCATCCAGAACGATGATTGTTCTGAGGTAATCAATTCAATGAGAGACAATGTCAAAAAGACGGCCATCGGGTCATTCGTTCCAGACTCCGCCTCGAGGGTCGCCCCCATTTTCGCCTTGATGTTTCTTTCTTTCAATGCCGCAAAAACGGCCGCTGCGTCGGTTGATCCAACGATGGCACCGAATAAGAACGATTCCAACCAACTCAATTCGAACAATAAATAGGCGGCAAGCCCCACGATAAGGGAAGTGATCAACACCCCAAAAGTAGCGAGGGATAACGAAGGTACAGCAACGGAGCGCACCGTCCCCCATTTCGTATGTAGACCACCTTCGAACAAAATGATGACGAGGGCAAATACACCGATGACCTGGGCCGTACCGGCATCACTGAAATAAACGATTCCGAGTCCTTCACTGCCAAAAGCCATGCCGACCATGATGAACAAGATCAATGCAGGGATGCCCCAACGGCTGGAAAACTTCGCTACAAGCACACCGCTGAATAATAATAATGCAGTAAGTAATAAAAATGAATCCGTCCCAAAAGCGTCAAAAAACATGTAGGTTTCGATTCTCCTTATGCACTCAATTTAATTTGAATGATTTGGGTTTCTGTCTTTGAAAACAGTAGATGGAGCGTGGGTAGATGAAACAAAAGTAGAATGTTCATGATAGGAAATGTAAATGATATATCCATCATTATCCTATATCCATGAGTTGAAATCAAAGAAATCACCTTCTCTCTTTTAACCATTTGTGTATCCATACACTAGCCTGTGCCCCGTCCCCCATAGCTGTCGTCACGAATTGAGAATGGTCTACCACATCCCCCGCTGCCCATACGCCTTCCATACTGGTCATTTTTGTCCTTGGATGCACAACGAGGTGTCCTTTCTCTGTTGCATCAGCTCCGAGTTTGACCGCTAGATCTGATTGCACCCGATTCCCACTGAAAGCAAGAAAAGCCTTTTTGATCTCCCAGCGATGGTCGTCCGCTGTCAGAACGGCTTCTAGTAAGCCTTGGTTGTGCTCGAACTTGCTGACTTCCACCTGCTGAACAAGGATTCGGCGGTCTCGAAGCTTCCCTTGCATCTCAAGAGATAAAGGCGCCCCGCTATGATTAAAGAAAATGATATCGTCGCTCCAGTCTTTTAACGTAAGCGCCAGTTGCGCCCCCGCTTCTCCACTCCCCACAACTGAGGTCTTTTGGCCTGTGATTTCATACCCATCACAGTCCGGACAAACATAAATGGATAAGCCTAAGCATTCTTTGATGCCGGGAATAGGTGGGAACTTTTCATCAATCCCTGTAGCAAACAAGACCGTTCGAGTCGGGATTGCTTCCCCCTCTTCTGTTTCAACGATGAAATTTGAATGGACATCGACGACTTTCCCTTCCAGTGTTTCCACCCCAAAGGATTCCGCTTGTTTTTTACCGTCATGACGGAGCTGTTGGCCACTGACTCCATCAGGAAACCCGATGATATTGTTATACCTGTGGCACAGACTGGACCGCCCTTGGCCACTATCGATCATTAACACCCTATGCTGGTACCTTCCGAGCATGATTCCTGCCTGCAAACCTGCGATTCCTCCACCGATGATGATGCAATCATAAGACAAACCCACCCACTCCTTTCCTCAACTCTTCCTACTTTTCCCCTATCGTTTCCCCTCATTCCCCTTTATAATATAGAAGGACGAATCTAACGATAGAAAAGGTGTTAACTAAAATGAGCTTACTCACAGTGAAAAACTTGAGCCACGGCTTCGGGGATCGTGCGATCTTTGATGACGTGTCTTTTCGTTTGTTAAAAGGAGAACACATCGGCTTGATCGGAGCGAATGGTGAAGGCAAGTCGACATTTATGAATATCATTACAGGAAAGCTTGAGCCGGATGCCGGGAAGATCACCTGGTCGAAGCGGATCCGTATCGGTTACCTCGATCAGCATGCTGATTTAAAACAGGGCATGACCATCCGTGATGTTTTGCGTACAGCTTTCCAATACTTGTTCGATATGGAACAGGAGATGAACGATCTTTTTGCAAAGATGGGCGAAGTCGATCCGGATGAACTTCAGGATCTATTGGAAGAGACAGGTGTCCTTCAGGATATGCTGACGAATAATGACTTCTATACGATTGATGCAAAAGTGGAAGAAGTGGCGAACGGACTCGGTCTGAATGAAATCGGACTCGAGCGTGATGTTCATGATCTCAGTGGCGGGCAGCGTACGAAAGTTCTACTTGCAAAGCTGCTGCTTGAAAAGCCGGAAATTCTGCTTCTCGATGAGCCGACCAACTACTTGGATGTTGAGCATATCGAATGGCTGAGAACGTATCTTCAGGAATATGAGAATGCCTTCATCCTCATTTCCCACGACATTCCGTTCCTGAACAGTGTCGTCAACTTGATCTATCATATGGAAAACCAGGAGCTGAGCCGCTACCCTGGCGACTATGATGAATTCCTTCGCGTTTATGATATGAAGAAACAGCAGTTGGAAGCCGCCTATAAAAAGCAGCAGAAAGAAATTGCCAACCTGAAGGATTTCGTAGCCCGCAACAAAGCCAATGCGGCTACAAGTAAAATGGCGATGAGCCGTCAGAAAAAGCTTGATAAGATGGACGTCATCGAACTGGATGCCGAAAAGCCGAAACCGCAGTTCAATTTCAAGCAGGCCCGGACACCAGGGAAATATTTGTTTGAAACGAAAGACCTTGTCATCGGTTATGATGAGCCTCTGTCCAGGCCTTTGAACCTATCGATGGAACGCGGTCAGAAAATCGCCTTGTCCGGGGCGAACGGAATCGGTAAAACGACTTTGCTGAAAAGTATTCTCGGTGAAATCCAGCCGGTTTCAGGATCCGTCGAGCTTGGCGAGCATTTGCACATCGGTTACTTCGAGCAAGAGTTGAAGGAAATCGGTGACAACACGTGTATCGAGGAAGTATGGGAGGAGTTCCGTCACTTCACTCAATACGAAGTGCGAGCGGCGCTAGCGAAATGCGGATTGACTCGTAAACATATCGAGAGTAAAGTCCAAGTATTGAGCGGAGGGGAAAAGGCGAAAGTCCGCCTCTGCAAACTAATCAACAAAGAAACGAACCTGCTCGTACTCGATGAGCCCACGAACCACTTGGATGTAGATGCCAAGGCTGAGTTGAAGCGTGCGTTGAAAGAGTACAAAGGAAGCGTCCTGCTCATCTCACACGAACCTGAATTTTATGAAGATGTCGTCACAGATGTGTGGAACTGCGAAGACTGGACGACAAAAGTCTTTTAAAAGAGGAAATCCCCCTATGGTGGGCGTCCATTTTCTTTCCAAATTTTTTTGATTGACCTATAAAATAATCGCTAATAAAATGTGGTCACGATTTAGAGGAATCCTCTACTCGTGACCACTTTTTTTATGGAAAGGAGGCATTTGTCATGCTTTATCGTGCCATCGTTTACCTTGTCGGCATGTTCATCAATTTCTTCGGGGTCGCCCTTCTTATCAACGCGACACTGGGAGCTGGGTTTTGGACTTCGTTCTTCATCGGAGTGTCCGATCATTTCGGTTACACCGTCGGATTTTGGTACGGGGCTTTTCAATTGATCATTATTTTCATCAATGCCAAGTTGATGAATACACTCCCTGAATCGAGGGCGGTCGTACCTGTGTTTCTGGAAAGCTTGATCTTGGACTTCTGGTTGGAAATTGTTTTTGCTCCGATCAACTTATCAAGCGCCCCTTTCGCTTTGCAAGTCTTGGCGCTGCTTGCAGGAGTCGGGTTCATCGGATTGGGAGTCGCGATCTACATCCTCCCTCAGTTCCCGAGAGCTCCAGTCGATCAGCTGTTCCTTGCCGTAAGTTCCAGGTTTCAATTGAGTCTTCAGACAGGTCAAACGTTGGTCGCGGTGGTCATGACAAGCCTTGCTCTTGCCATTGGTGGACCGGTCGGACTAGGAACCCTTGCACCGATGCTCTTTCTTGGACCCGTGATTCAATACTTCTACACAAGAGCATATCCGATCTATTATCGTTTACATCCTGGTGGAGAAGCCGCTTATCAGGAAGCTGTGTAAAGCATAAATCATGAATTCTCTCCCTCCCCTGTGGTATATTATTTTGGAAATCAAAGAAGGAGGGAAAGAAAGATGAGTGACAAAGAAACGAAAAAGCAGGAAATTTTAGACGCGGCCAAGTTCAGGCATGCGACCAAGCAATTCGATCCGAATCAAACCATTCCAGAAGATGATTTCAAATTCATTCTGGAAGTCGGCCGCTTATCCCCGAGCTCGTTCGGTTTCGAACCATGGCGGTTTGTCGTCGTTCAAAATCCTGAACTGAGACAAAAAATCAAAGACACAGCCTGGGGTGCGTATGGGAAACTCCCGGATGCCAGTCACTTCGTCATTTTCCTGGCAAGAACGAGGAAAGATACCCAGTATGATTCCGAATACTTGCAAGATCACTTCAAAAACGTCAAACAACTGCCAGATGATTTCCTGGAAAAATATTTAAGCCGGATCGAAGAGTTCCAAAAGGAAGACTTTGAACTTCTTGAAGGCAAACGCCCTCTTTATGACTGGGCTGGAAAACAAACGTACATTGCTCTATCCAACATGATGACAGCCGCAGCTGAAATCGGCATCGACTCCTGCCCGATTGAAGGCTTCAACATGGAGAAGATGAACAATCTTCTGGAAGAAGAGGGTCTTCTCGAAGACGGGAGCTTCGGCATTTCGGTCATGTGCGCCTTTGGATACCGTGCCCAAGAACAGCCTGAGAAATCACGCCGCTCTCTTGACGATGTAGTAAAATGGGTCTAATAGATAAAAAAGGAACTTCCACCGAGGAAGTTCCTTTTATCTTTTTGCATGAAAATCAGAAGTCTACCAAGAATGGCTGCCGGCTTTCATCTAAGCACAGCTCGATTCTTTCCCAGAAATTCCCCCATGTCACCATGTCACGTGCTTCCTCCAAGGGGAAAAAACCTACTTCCAACGCTTCTTCTGTCGTCCTCAACGTTCCTCCTACCGCTTCCCCTAAGAATAACGTGTTGCATATGGAGCGATCGACATTTTGGAATACGCCGCAAAACCTTGTGATCTCAATGTCCAACCCGCATTCTTCTTTCGTTTCTCTGATGGCGGCCTCTTTCAAGGATTCGCCTTCCTCCACTTGACCTCCAGGCATCTCCCAGCCACGCTTTGGTCCTTTGATTAGGAGCACTTCCTTTTCTTCATTCGTTATAATGGTTGCTGCTGATACGATGTGCTTCGGTGGTGTCATGATGTGTCCTCCTGTTTTTTTGAAAAATCTTTAGAATCACTTCCTTACGTGGGAAGTCGATCTGATTCAAGTATTCTACATATGTATCCATTGGGTAAGGAACCTTGCGTTTGATAAATCGAACTTTTCTACCATCTATTTCAATGATTCCATAACGCGCATAGGGCTCATCATAACACCCTAAGGAGCCTGGATTAAAAAACACTCTCTCGTTCATGGAAAAATGATGGACGTCGTGGTCATGGCCAAAGCATACGACCGTCTCTGCTTCTAATTCATCTAACTGCGAAAAGTTTTCCTCATTCGGTGGTACAAGTTGATCGAATGGATCCTCACTAATGGGCTGCTGACTCGATTTCGAGTCCATCGGATAATGTGTAAACTGAAAAGTACGTGCTTCAATCTTTGTATTCACCTGCCGCGGAAGACTTTCCAGCCAATTCGCATACCTCTTGTACAAGCGGTCGGCGATCCACTGGTGATGCTCCTTCACATCGATTCTGCTTTCAGGATAAGGATTCCCATTCATAAGGGCAAGCACAGCTTCGTCGTGATTTCCTCTCACAATTTCTGTATCCTTTAAAGAATAAAAGTATTCGCACACTTGATTGGAAAAAGGACCGATTCCGATGAGATCTCCCATACAAAAGAGATGATCCACACGTTGTTCCTTTATATCACGAAGTGCAGCTTTGAGGGCATAAATATTTCCGTGCACATCAGTCAATACAGCAAGCCGTTTCATCCCTACACCCTCCTTCTTTTGTCAAAAGTTAGGTTTACCCTTGCGTCCAAGCTTCCCTTTCCTATATTCATAGAATAGAGTATCCCTCTATGATGGAAGGAGGTGATCGATATATTTCGTATGGGAGACCGCATTGAAGTGTTTTCTGCCGGAAGATCTCTTGGCACAGGTGTCTTTATCCAGTTCAGTTCAAAAAATGAAGAACTCAACCTCAATAACGATTTTCTCTTATGGGTAGAAGACAAAGACCAATCGGCTCATATGACGGATATGAATTCCATCAACATCCGTAAGATCACTTAATCAGTCTTTGAAAACCGAACCTGGAGCGTTCGGTTTCCTTTATTTTATGCTTAACTTTGTTTCAGGATTCCCTGTTAGAAAGGAACACATCCAAGGTCTTATTGTACAGATCCGGTTGTTCTGAATGGACCAAATGGGAAGCAAAGGGAAGAACAGCTACATGAATGGAGTCGGATTGTTCTTTGTAAACCGTCACGCCCTTGACTTCATGTTCCTGACCCTCCCCGATCAAAAAAAGGACGGGCATATTCAGGGACTGTATGGAACTCGTCGCTTCAAAAGGGTACCATTCTTCATTCTGGCCCATATGAATAAACCTTTGCCACCCCTCTCCATGGAGAGAATCGAAGTAAGCACATGCGTCTTCATCGTTTAATAGATTCATGCGGACCCTGGACTCTTCTTCATTCATAGATACCCAATTTTCCGGTTTGAGAGGGGTCACCCCTGAAATGGTCAATGTCCGAACAAGTTCAGGATGTCTTTTTGCTAAAAATAGCGCAACTAAAGCTCCGAATGAACATCCTGCGATATGAGCACTTTTGATATACATAGAACGTAAAGTTTCTGCCAAATCATCGGCGGCATGGGTAAAATAGTCATCCAAGTCGTCAGCCGGAGAATTCCCATGCCCTCTTAAATCAGGTGAAATCACCTGATATTTCGAGGAAAAATACTCCCGCTGCTTTTCAAAATCCGTCCTACCCGTCTGTAAGCCGGTGTGCAGGAAAACGAGAGGTTCCCCTTCTCCTACCATGTCTGTATGCAAAATCATCGTTTCCCTCCTAGCATTTACAAATCATCAATAGATTGCCATCTGGATCCTTGAAATTGAAAAAATGGCCAAATTGAATTTCAGAAACCACGTCGATTCCTTTTTCTTTCATGTACGTGTAAGCAGCTTCAATATCTTCTGTATTAAAATGAAAGGCCGGCGCGCCAAAAACCGCTTCTTCTGAATAAATCTTGCTATCCAGCACCACGCCCGCATGTTTCATAGGTAAAACGTAAAGGTGACCGCCTGGAAAATCATCTTCCGCTGGCACATCAAGCAAATCACAGTACCAATCGCGGGCTTTCTCAATGTCTTTGACTGGAACGAAAATGGCTCCTACTTCGTTTTGAATCGGGCTTTTCATTTAGATCGTCCTCCTTTATTATTATCTACCTAGAAATCCACCGTCTGAATGGATGACCTGTCCCGTCACCCATGAAGCATCCGGGCTCACAAGGAACCGAATCAGCTTGGCGGCATCATCCGCCTTTCCCAACCGCCCTTTAGGGAATAAAGGCAATAGACCTTCCTTCGTCTCTTGATTCATCCAACCGGTGTCTGTTGGTCCGGGGTCGACGGCATTCACATTGATTCCAATGGGTGCAAGTCCTGTGGCCAAAGGCGGGGTGATCGCCTTCAATGTCCCTTTTGTAGCAATATAAGCCAGATTATTCGGGTCCGGTCCTCCGGATACTAAAAAGACGATGCTTCCTTCTTCTTCCGTTTGGAACGTTTTTTCATAAAGTTTGGCGAAAGCCTGAGTCATTAGTATCGGCCCTTTATTATTGATTTCATAGTGGTTATCCAGCAGTTCTGAGGTCAAATCCTTATAGTTCGAGTTCACACTGAATGTAGCGTTATGGATGAGAATGGAAGGCACACCGATTTCTTTTACCACATTTTCTAATAACTTCTGTGGCAGATCTTCATCTCTCAAATCCGCTTCCATATGAGCGACACGACCCCCTCGCTCATCGAGCTTTTCCGCTAGGGTTTCCGGCCAATGCTCTTCCATTCCTTCCCCATCTGTTTCATCATAGGGCTGATAATGCGTAAAAAAGATATCTGCCCCTGCTTCAGCGAGCCTCTCACACGTGCTTGTTCCGATCCCATTCTCACGACTTACGCCCGTGACAATAGCAACTTTCCCTTTTAATGGCTGACTTTGAAATTCGTTTATCATGAATGGTTTCAACTCCATTGATTTCTAATGTATTGAACGATCCGTTGGGGACGGTCCCAGTGCATCATATGAGAAGTCCCCGCCACCTCCACGACCTCGGCCCCTGTTTCTTTTTCAAAAATAGAGGAGGTTTTCTTCCTTTGTACCTCCATGTGAACCGGTTGAGTGGCTCGTAATAACAGCAAGTCTGATGGCAGGCGGTGATAAAGGTCAGCGGTTTCATCTTTGTGCATGGCCCTTACGATTGCTGCCGCGGTTAGACCTCTCGCATGCCAATAAAATTTACCGTCCTTTTTCAAAGCCAGATCCTCTCCAGCCAGCTTTAATGAATCGGAACGGCGTGCACCAGGTGCGAAGACGGCTACATCTAAAAATGTGTCCCAACTTTCGACCGATTCTTCGAAGTCCTTTTCATAAAAGGCCACTTCTTCTTCGACGGTTTGATTTCCCAGGCGCTTCGTCTGATATCCGCCGTCTAAAAGGATGCTGCCTACCACAGGGTTTGGAAATGCATCGACATAGAATAAAGCAACGAAACTTCCCCATGAATGAGAGAGAAAATAAAATTCTCCAAGCTCCAACTTTTGGTGCACTTCCTTCAACCAGCGAACCATTGCTTTCATTTCATAATCTTGCTCTGAGTCAAAAGATTCTGTCTGCCCATGTCCAGGGGCGTCTATAGAGATGATGCGATATTCGTGTTGTAAGGCTTCCGCAATTTCGATAAAACTGAGACTCGTAGATCCTAGTCCATGCAAACAGAATATGACGGGGTGGCTCTTTTCCCCCCATTCGGTCACACGGACCTTTTTATCACGAATCTTTATAAAATAACGTTCCATACAGCCTCCTAGTTGCTCTATTCATTAATTCGCCACTTTGATCTCCTATGAAAACCTGTTGCGATTTGTTGGCCAAAATCATTGGTGAATTCAATGACTATGCCACTTTTTCAAAACAGTTGCTTCTTGATCCCTCGTCAATCCCGCACCTCTTACACCGTTCCCTCTTTGCTCGTCCCAGCGATACGTGTCCAAAATGGTTTCTTTTAACGGTCGGAATTTCAACCCGCACTGAATCGCCTTCGTCACATCCTGACTGAAATCTTGTTCGGTCGGAATCCAGACGGGAAGGTCTTTCCAAGGCTGGACACCTTCATCCGTCAAAAACTGTGCGGATACCCATGTAAACGCCACCTCTTCATTCAGTGTTGATGCACACGTCTCCAGGAAATTGTACATCGTCAGCTTGTTTTCAGGGCCGTTGGCATTAAAGATCCCTGTGTGTTCAGTAGCAGACAGCTGGACAATCCAATCCACTAAATCTCTTGCATCAATGAACTGAATCTGTTGATCCTTCCTGCCAGGAGCGAGCACTTCTCCCCCTTCAGCAATTCTTGAAGGCCAGTATGTAAAACGATCAGTCGGATCATGAGGCCCTACAATTAATCCGGGACGGATGATGATCCCTCTATCTTTCATCCGGCTTTGAACTTCCTGCTCACAATGAGCTTTCAAAGGTCCATATAAGGATGGATCAAAGGCTTCTGTTCGTTCCGCTTGTTCCAGTTCCTCCTGAGTCAACGTCATCGGTTCCACCGTTTCCTCCAAATGATGAATCGATGTGAAGTCTGGATAAACAGATATGGTGGAAATGAAAACATACTTCTTCGTGCAGCCAGCAAGGACATCCAGACTTTTGGATACGGTGGACGGTTTATACCCGCACGTATCGATGACCGCGTCCCATTCTTGCTCGCCCAATTTCTCAAGGTCCTCCCGTTTTTCTCTATCTCCGAAAACGTTGCTCACATCTTCAAATAGACCTGGATTGGTCTTCCCTCTGTGAAACAACGTCACCTCATGACCCTGGTTCAAAGCTGATTCGACGATGTGTCTTCCGAGGAATTTCGTCCCACCAATAACAAGCAGCTTCATGCACGATCCACTCCTTCCTTCTTTTTTGTCAGCATATGATTTAAGAATGGCTGGTCTTCAGGAAAAGAAAGTTCCAATTCGTTCAGCTCTTCTTTTGGAACCCAACGAACCTCATGAATCAAATGATCAGGATCATGGATCTGCATAGACCCGCCCGTCAAGATGCAGGAAAAGTATTCGACATGGATATCCGTCTTCCCTATCCTTCCTCTCTTCGTTTGCAGACTTTCAACCACACGGATAAGATAACCCGTTTCTTCAAACGTCTCTCTCATGCAGCACTGTTCCAGACTTTCCTCTTCAAGCACCCCTCCAGAAGGCACTGTCCAGGTTTTCTTTTCTTCCGGCTTTCCCTGAAGGACCATCAGAAGTTCGTTTTGTTCATTGATACAGACGGCTGCTGCCCCTAGCCACTTATCCATCGTTCAGCACACTGTAAAGCAGGGAATCACGGCGCCCTTCTTTCATTTTTAAATGACCACGTAGTCTTCCTTCCCTCTCCATTCCGCTTTTTTCCAACACACGTACCGACCCTTTGTTATCGGGGTGACAGGTCGCCTGGATTCGTTTGAGGTGAAACGATTGGAATCCATCACGGATCAACCTTTTCGCAACTTCTGTACCCATGCCCCGTCCCCACTCATCCGGATGTAAGATATAAGCGATTTCGCCAGTTCTATGATACGTATCCAAAATCGTCAATTCCGCAACACCAATAAGCTCTTCATCTGCCTCACGTAAAATGGCCCACGCAAACTTTTGAATTTCGGCCTGTCTGATTTCATGGACCAAGTGCTGGACATAGTCCTGGGTATCCTCTTCAGAGTTCGGTCCCCACGGCTGGTATTGAGAGACCTCCGGTTTTGATGCATAGGTATGGATCTTCTTCCAGTCTTCTTGTTTCAGTTCACGGAACAACAACATGCATTCTTTCCTCCCCTTTGATGTATTCGATGATTTTTCCATGATGGACGGTAAAATGATGATGGACTTCTTGCTTCTTGTTCAATAACGTATGTAGATAATAAGGAATCATAGGACTGACGCCATGATTGTTTTTTCGAGGATCCAAGACACGTCTTTCCAAGCCAGAATGCCCTCATCAATCTGGACAGGCGTAGGGTAAAGACCATCATCATAGATACTTACGATAAACGCCTCCACACCGCCTGCTCTCTCCCCATCTATTGCCCAGGAAATGGTCCCTTTATATTGGAATAGATTTTCATCTAGAAAAAGATTCGTTTCTTCTGCAACTTCACGCTGTACACTAGAAAGCGGGGTCTCCCCTTTCTCAATTTTCCCTCCGACTCCGTTCCACATCCCCTGAACGGGAGGTGAATTTCTGTTCAACAGCAGCACTTCTTCGTCGCGCTTGATGAAACAAATGGTATATCCGATGTCCAAATCTTCCCCTCCTCAACGATATGGCTTGAAACGAGCTTCCTCATAAAGACCGGGTAAATAAGCTTCTAATAGATTGTCGTCCAAATCTCTGAATTTGAAATGACCTTTACTACCACCTTCCAGAACTTCAACACCACGTTCTATTAAAGCTGCCCTGCAATCCTCCACGCTGGTCGGAAAGATACTGAAGACAGGATGAGTGCCCTCCAGGTTGTCCGGTAGTTCGATATGAGGTGGCTTTTCAATCAGACAAACCGGTACTCCTCTGTCATGCTCAAGAACAACGGTTTTTCCGTAATCTTTCAAGACGCGTAAACCAAGGATTTCCTCATACCATTCAACAGCCTTTTTGATTTCTTTTACTCTCACATTGATTTGATAGACTCCTGAAAAAAAGCTCACAGTCTGTCATTCCTTTCCACTATGATCCTTTTTATGTTCTCGTGATCCCGTTCCTTTAGTATATAAAGGGTATGGGTATTCGCTTGGTTCATGATTATCCCTGAATCCAACCATAAAAAATATGACTCTTTATTTAATGTAAAGGAAAGATCGGGCTCATCAAGATCAACAGCTCCAGATTCCTTTCTTGCGCCCCAGATTCCTGATTGGAATTTCCGAATATCTTCTTTATCAGTAATGACATATGCTTTTCCTTGTTTCTTTTCTTCAAAACTTTCCATCTCAAGAATGGTCATCTTCTCAGGAATGTGTGCCGAAAGTGGTGAACATGAGGTCAGGAAAACGGCGAGAAACAGAAGAAATAATCTCACGACTTCCCTCCCATTGGACATGAATTGATACTATTTACCTTCTGCACTCTGCCAATAAAATCCTTTATTCCATAAGAAAAAGCACAATCCGACAAAGGACTGTGCTCTCCCTAACTATTTAACTGGAATCCATATTTCTGAGTAATAATCTTCACTGTTCGGATTCCCATCGTGATAGACTTCAAGCTCTGGCCCACCAGCATTTTCATAGCCGCTGGAAGGAAACCATTCCGAATAGATTTTCTTCCATGTATCCTGCATGGCGTGGGGCATCGCGCCATGAACACCAAAAATCGCCCAATTCGCTTTTGGAACTTCCATCATTTCCAAACCTTCCACTTCTCCACCATCACGGGCGGCTGCAATCCAATAGTCAATGTGGTTCTTTTTCTCAGCCGTTTTGTCGACGCAAATGCCTAGAAGACCTTTTACAGAACCATTGTTTTCTTTTAACAATTTTTGGTCTGTACCATCTCCATTCACTTTTCCCCACATCTGCGGAATGCCTTTCAAGTTCTCACCGTTCACGCAGGAAAATTCTTCTTTCATACCAACAACCTTAAACGCTTCTTTTTCCACCACTTCATACTCCATCGGATCCGCTCCTTTTAAATTGACCTGGAGAACCAGGCGGTTGTATGCAGTCATCTTACCCCTGTAACTTCGCGCTTCCCTCGGTGAGATACCATGCTGTTTCCGGAACGCCCGGGAAAAAGACTCGGGAGTTTCATAGCCATATGTGTAGGCGACATCAATGATCTTCCGCTCCCCTTTTCTCAATTCCTGCGCTGCGAGCGTCAACCTACGTCTTCGCAAATATTCTGCGACTGTCATATCGGTAAGCAGGCTGAAAATACGCTGGAAGTGAAAGAGTGATGCATGAGCAGCTTGTGCGATCTCTTCCATGGAGATGTCTTTTAATAAATTCTCTTCCATGAAATCAATCGCTTTCTGCATCGATTGGATCCAAGTCATGGCGTCTCCTCCCTTACTTTCATTCTATCCATACTTTACCATGAAAACCTGACAGTGAGTGCTTCCTGATGTCAGGTTTTTTTCCAAAAAAGGAACTTTCTATCAAGTTATAATTCTCTTTCCAACTGTTCATCTAAAATCGAAAATGAGAAAGGTTCAGTTCCACGAAGATCCACCACATTCTTTGAAATGATGTAAAAATGTGGTTATTGAAGAAGAGAATAAGGGTACTACTCCTTATGTAATTCTACTTTAGGAGGGTGAAAGATGACTGCAAAGAAAGTGTTGATTGTGACCGGAGATGCTGTCGAGGCTTTGGAAGTGTATTATCCTTATTTCCGCTGTTTGGAAGAAGGTTTTGATGTTGATATTGCCGCACCTCACCAGAAGAAACTGAATACGGTCATCCACGACTTTGAAGACTGGGAAACGTACACCGAGAAAAAAGGCTACATGATCGATTCAAACATGACTTTCGAACAAGTCGATCCAAATGATTACGATGCGCTTATCATTCCAGGTGGCCGTGCCCCTGAACATATTCGCATGCATGACGATCTTCCGGGAATCGTCAGCCATTTCTTCATCGCCGAAAAACCGATTGCTGTCATGTGCCATGGCAGCCTTGTATTGACGACGATTGCTGACGTAGTAGAAGGTCGTAAGATGACTGCCTATCATGCATGTCGTCCTGAAGTAGAGAGTATGGGTGCTGAATACATGGATGAAATGAATTATGTCGATGACAACCTTATATCCGGGCACGCGTGGCCAGACCTGCCATCCATCATGAAAGAATTTGTGAAGCAAGTGAAAGGTACGACGGTTAATTCATAAAAAACTAAGGCGATTAGCTGTATAACAGCTAATCGCCTTATCTATTTCATGTTAATTGACGCTCATAGACGACTTCTTCCGTATTCAAGTCAATGGCATCCACTTTCATATTTAATACTTCTTCCGTTTCATTGTTTTTCGAACCCCACAGGCGGATAAAGTTATTAGAGTTCGTATCCAGGAAATTGACTTGGACCGTTCTGACTTCACCTTCTGCCACTTGCTGATCCTGGATCCAGCATTCTTTGAACTCCATGGTGGCCTGACTCAGTATATAGTCTTCCATCATTTTTTTGAGTTCTGGGAAAGCTAGTCCATCATTTTCTACGCAGACGCGGTTGAAGTCGTTGTAATCTGTGATATGGAAGGTTTGTTTGTTTTCATTAGGCATTAAGATTCCTCCTGAGTAACTTGTTTAATAACATTCATTTTCCCTAATAGGAAAAGGTAGAAACCTACTATCCAATCCTGCTACCCATGTGGAGTTTACGAGAGATGTCTATCTGAGAAGGGAAAATGTTCGATCACCTAATGAAATGTTAATCGTGTATGAGGTGTGATCGTTTTTAAAAAGCCGTCTCCTAAAAGAACTGCCACAAATTCATTTTAGAAGTGTTCTTCTATGGAAACGGAACGATCATTCCAGGTAAGAAAGAGCGTCTTGAGATATAATAAGAAGAGCTTGTGCATTGTGAGGAGATCACTTATACAGTTCTATTTCGACTTCAATATTTCATTGTTGAATATTCAAGTCCTTAATTGTTAAATCCAACAGTTCAATAGCATCCTTAACTCCATTGGAATATTCCTCCCATGATTCAGACGGAAACCCACTTTCAAAGTTCCCCTCTAATACAGAGACAGCCACATATATATTTTCTAATTCCCTATTCAAATCCATGAGTTTTACAATCGTTTCTGGAAGTAGCTTACTAGAATCAATTTCTTCTAGAAAGTTCAGTTTTTCAGCTAACCTTTTTATTCTCCACTTGAACATTTCACGCTCAATCTTATTCCATTCTTGTTCCTTTTCTATCATTTGGTGATTGTTTTCCAAAGAAAACCTAATGTTCTTTAAATTTGATTTTATCAAAAGAAACTTTGGATATAGCAAAAGCAGCGTTTTATGTTCATTCACTTCATCTTCTTGTTGTTTATTTTTTGTTTGGTAGTTGAACGTTAGCAAAACACCTGCCAAAGTCATCAACCCTCCAATGATCCCACCAAGGTAACTTCCGTAAAAAGCGATCCAAGTTTCCTCATCACCGACAACTTTGAACCAACGAAACGTCATAAGATGGTTGGTTAGAATAGGTAGAACCAAAATAACTATTATACCAATAGTTATGAATAATGTTAGTTTTATTCTGTTAGATTTTTTGATATTTTGTCACTTCCTTTTTCCAAAAAAGGTAATGAAGCTAGTGGCTAGAGAATGGTCTCTCTTAAAAAGCTGGAATGGACTAAAACAAACTTCTATTCCCTCTTATTATCGTATGTTTTTCAAATCCCCCGCATACCTCTACATCTCTAGAGTAAAGTCCCACAGCTTTCATGAACCTTATTAAATTATTCAGCACTATCAGGCAACAATCACACGTTAGTAATGAAAAAGCCGCTATTCTATCGCAGAAAATCGATAGAATAGCGGCTTAGCTCAATTATGATGTTTTACGTTCTTTTTCCTCAACGGATACAGGTACACTTCTTTCCGTAATCAGCCCTTGTTCCTTCGCCATCCGCTTAGCCACTTTCGGCGCTAACCAGACAGGCGGCAACAACAACAGTGAAACCGGAACAGCGGTAACAACGATAAAGTTTTGCAGGGTTTGAATGCTGCTTTCCCCAATACCGAGAAGGGTTGCAGCGATCCCTCCAAAAAGCAGGGCCCAAAACACACGCAGGACACGTGGCGGATGAGTATCACCTGTAATCGTGACAGCGACAGAGTAGGACATCGTGTCGGCTGTGGTTGCGACGAAGATGACCGTAACCATTAAGAATCCAGCAGCCATAACCATCCCGTATGGCACTTGTTCCATAATCGCCATTACTGCGGCAGGCATTCCTGTGTTATTCAAGGCTGTAGAAATGGCTCCCGGTGATTCCAGTTCGTAAAACAAGCCAGACCCTCCGACAACGGCAAACCAGAAATTACTCACAATCGGAGCGATGATCGCTACGGCAAGAATCAGCTCACGAATGGTACGTCCTCTGGAGATTCGGCTGATGAACATCGCCATCGCCGGTCCGAAACCGAGGAACCAACCCCAGAAGAAGACGGTCCAATAACCGAGCCACCCACTATCTCCGCGATAAAGACTCATACGTAAGAAGTTTTGAAGTTGAAAAGCTTCCGCGGCGATGAATGAATCGATGATGAACATGGTTGGTCCTAAAATGAGCATGCCGATCATAAGAACGACGGCAAAACCGACATTCAGACGACTGAGCAGTTGAATCCCTTTATCTACACCAGAAGCTGCAGAAATAGCAGCGATTGTCACAAGGAAAATGATCACGAGTGACTGAGTGAACATCGTGTCCGGGATATTGAATAAATAGTTCAAAGCATAACCGACTTGTAATCCTAAAAAGCCAATCGGTCCAATCGTTCCTGCGGCTACAGCAATGACAGAAACGATATCAGCTGTAGCTCCGATGACGCTTTTCTTGTGGAAAATTTTCTCTCCAACCATAGGATAGAAAATCGCCCTTGGCTTTAACGGGTACCCTTTATGGTAGTGCGCATACATCAGTACAATCGTAGCTACTGTACCTAAACATGCCCATGCCGTAAAGCCCCAGTGGAAAAAGCTTTGCGCTAACCCAGGTACGACGGCCTGTGCACTTGTCATTCCCTCATCCGCAAAAAGCGGTGGTGTCGTTAAGAAATGATAGATTGGTTCTCCGGCTGCCCAGAAGACACCGCCACTTGCAAGCAATGTACAAAGAATCATGGAGACCCAGCGGAACCAGCTGTTTTCCGGTCGATCCATTTTTCCTAATTTCACTTTTCCATATTTCGATAGGGCCAGCGAGACACCAACTACGAATGTAGCAAGCAGCAGCAGCTGCCAAAAGGCACCAAAGAATGTAACAGAAAAGTCGAACGAGCTTGAGATCCATTCTCCCATCAGGTCTTTATTCAAGAGAGACATGAGTAAAAATAAGACGAGAAAGCCTCCGCTGATGCTGAATGTGATCCAGTCAATTCTCGTTCTCCTATTCGTTTTTTCGTTCATTATTTTCCTCCTAGGTTTAATAACCTGTGATAGTTAATTTATTTTTAAGTCAATGACGTTTATACAATGGCTTTGTTCTTTAGACGTTCAGAAAACGAATACTCCCCTTGTTCTGAGACTTTTCTTAACACATAGGGATTAATTATAGAGATGTTCGTACAACTCGTCAAATCGAAGTATGGTAAAGATTGATAGGATGTTGAAGCATTTGTTAGCTGAGATAGGCTAGTTAACTGTGAGCAGTAAATCTATCGCGTGGCATCCCTTCGCCCATAGAGAAAGAATGAAACCACATAAAAAAAGCAGCTCATGTCTTAACATGAACTGCGTGAATGTATGTACTCCACCCCACGAAAGAGATAGATAAAGAATGTTGCACTTCCATAAGAGCCCTATTCACTCAGAGCCCTCATCCGTCTGGCATTCAAAGGAATAATTCATAGCCAGAAAATCACTTTCAACTTCAGGAGTCCCACCGATCTCATAACATTGATCACTGGCATTCTCGATTTCTTTGTTATTAAAATAGGACTGCGTGCCAACTAAGAAAATACCCATGACAATCGTTAACGAACATAATGCTAATACGACCCATTTGGTTCTATATTTCATATTCACTACTCCCCTATCATTACCCCTTCACAACACTTATTTTTCCGATTTAATGTGCCCCATATTAATCTCTTTTCCCATTGTATCATTAACAGGAATATTTTGGTTACCAAACAAAAAGATGACCCCATAGAACCCGGTCACCTTTTTTATCCGATTCATTTAACAAATTCATGGGTCAACTTCGTCTTCTTAACCCTTCTTTTATACTTCATCCATCCATCAATGATATTCCACACGGCGAAAATGATAAAGATAGAGGCTATTCTCCAAGCAAGGCCGTTCTCGACTTGTGCTGCACTTACCCCGAAGAGGTCTGAGATATAGCTGATGAATGCTGGCTGAAACAGCCTTTCATCTGTAATGATCCAAACGAAAATCCCTATGGATAGAAGTTCCTGAATGGTATGGAACCATACTACGCCTTTGGTCCATTCTTTCTTCAATAGCTTATAAAGAGCTAAAGCGATTTCCAGTCCGATGATCAGAACGACTCCCGGCCAAAAGCTGAGCAGAACATCTTGGTTCAGAGCTGGGGTGATGAAGGTGAGTCCTTCGCCTTGGTTTTCATAGATCCCTAGTAATTGGTCGGCATGAAAGTAGACGGTACCCCAAATCGCTGTCCAAAGAAAGGCGCCATAGACTTCCCATTGGGAAATCATACGTTTCTTAGGGACAAGAGCGACTTTTTTCAAATCTTCTGGTGTCCATTTTTTACGATTCGGACCAAAGTCTTCCTCATCTATACCGAGGTTCACCCGTTCGATGAGGGCGAAAATGATCGTGATCCAGAAAAAGACTTGCATGCCCACAGAGATCACTCGCCAGACGCCTTGACCGACAATGGTGAGGATCACCATGGCTATGTTGCCTTCCTCAACAGACCCAATAATATTCTCAGCGACGAGGGTAATCAAAGAAATCGTGATTGCAATCGGCAGGATCATTTTTATAAGGGAGATATAGGTATCATAATAACGCGGGCCGATCAGATGCATTGGTTTTTCACTGTATCCATGAGCAAGCTTTACAGGATCACCCAATTCCTGAAGGACATCTTTGACTTCCTTCTCTGTAGGATCTTCAGTGAGCATATCCTCGATGGTTGATCTGATTTCAAGTAAGATATCTTCCCGGTTCTTTTCCGGAAGCCGTCGTTCAACTTCTTGTAAGTAGACATCAATCCACTTCATGGTTCTCCTCCTCCAATAAGCGGAACAATTCATTCGTCGCTTTTTTCCATTCTTCCTTCAACGTTTGAAAAACATCTTCCCCATAATCACTCAATACATAATACTTCCGAGGACGGGACTCTGAAGTATCCCAACTGCTCGTGACCAGTTCCTTTTTTTCCAACCGGCGAAGCAGGGGGTACAGTGTACTTTGTTCGATGGTGATGCCTGAATCTTCTAATCGTTTCACGAGAGAGTACCCATATTGAGGGGTACGCAGCTGACTTAAAACCGCTAACGTCAGATTCCCCCTCCGCTGTTCCGTCAGCAATGAGTTCAGTAGTTGACTCAAAATCTTCACTCCTCTACATACTGTACGACAAACACTATCTACACTTAGTATATGTCATACAGTATTGGATGTGCAACTGTATCCTTAGAAATATTTCACCCATAAAAAAAGCACCTCTTCGAAAAGAGGTGCTTTGGTATAAGCGATTAATCGAACAGGACACTCACGGAATGCTCGTGCTGGACGCGTAACAAGGCATCCGCGAGCAGAGGAGCGACAGAAAGAATGGTCATTTTATCAATCTGTTTTTCTTCCGGTTGGAAAATTGAATTCGTGATCACTAATTCTTTGATTGGCGACTGTTCGATTTTGATGACGGCAGGGTCGGATAACACGGCGTGCGTTCCGCAGGCATAGATATCGTTGACTCCATTCTGATGGAGAATGTCAGCAGCGACAGTCACGGTATCCGCTGTATCCATCATGTCATCGACGATGATGACGTTTTTACCTTGAACATCGCCCACGACGTCACGGATTTCCGCCTCCCCGGGCTCAGCTTTGCGTTTATCAATGAAAGCAAGCGGGGCATCAAGGATATTAGCCATTTTTCTTACCCGATTCATGCTGCTTGTATTAGGAGAAACGACGACAAGGTCCTCGATGTTCTTCGTTTTAAAATGCTCTCCAAGAATGGGAATGCCTTGTAGCTGATCCACAGGGATATTAAAGAATCCTTGAATCTGCGGAGCGTGTAAATCCAGCGTGATGACTCTGTCTGCGCCTGCCTTCTCGAGAAGGTTGGCGATCAACTTCGCTGTAATGGGTTCACGGGGACGTGCTTTCCGGTCTTGACGTGCATACCCATAATAAGGGATAACGACATTGATCGTTTTGGCAGAAGCTCTCTTTAAGGCATCGACCATGATCAACATTTCCATCACATGCTCATTGACAGGTTGGGATGTGGACTGGATCAGGTATATATCATCCCCACGGACACTTTCTTCAATATTGATTTGAACTTCTCCATCGCTGAAACGGACGACTTTGCTTTTTCCTAAAGGCACTTCCAGAATTTCTGATATTTCTTGAGCCAATGGTTCATTGGAGTTTAAAGTAAATAGCTTCATCTGTGATTGTGTATCCATATGTATCGCTCCCGTTTTTGTAAAGATTTCATTAAGAAAAACTTATCACTACAGGGAGTTGGATGCAAGTTCGGAACCTCGTTTGGTAAGAGTTACCCATTTTTATAATTCGGGTCCAACTGATCGGTAATCAACATATGACCGGGGGCATGGGTAATCATCATGGATGGCTTCGCTTGGAGTGCAGCATTTTGTGGTGTAACCCCACACGCCCAAAAAACAGGTGTCGCTTCTGCAGGGTCAAAATCGACGGCTTGCCCATAATCCGGGCTCTGCAGATCCTTGATGCCGATTTCTTCTGGTGACCCGATATGGACAGGGCTCCCGTGAGACTGTTCAAACCGATCCGAAATAGCAAGGGCCTGATCGACTAAATGGTTCGGGACCGCTCGCATACTGACGACCATATTCCCTTTAAAAATCCCAGCAGACTCTAATGGAATGGTTGTATCGAACATGGGCACGACTTTTTTCTGCTCCTGGTGGAACAACGGAATACCGCCATCAAGGAGCGCTTTTTCAAAAGTGAAACTGCACCCGATCAGAAAAGTGACGAAATCATCCTGCCACACGTCTGAGATATTCAGGACTTCATCAGCAAACTTCCCATCGCGATAAATGCGGTAGCGGGGCAAGTCTGTCCGGATATCCGCATCAGCCGCTTGAGGGACCGTCTGCCCCGCTTCCATCACTTCGACGAGAGGGCATGGCTTCGGATTTCTCATGCAGAACAAGAGGAAATCGAAAGCATACTCTTTCGGAAGTGTCACCATATTGGTTTGAATGTATCCTTCACATAATCCGGACGTTGTACCAGTGTGTTGTTCCTTTCGCATCGCCGCTCTTACATTAAAAGGTTCCATCATGATCTCGTCTCCTTTTCTATCTGAAACTCATCTTAAGTTCTATTATACATGACTCATTCATCTTTACCGGATCATCACTCATAGATCAACAACAAAAATCATAAGGGTGAAGAGGTAAGAATGCTTTGTACAGCCAAGCCGGCTCAAAGTCAGGATCCTGCCAATGCCAGGCAGCAAGTGCGGCAGCGCAAGCATCGATGGTGTGGGATTCCTGGGCCATCACTTCCGGGATATCTAATAATTGCTGTGTTTCGAACCACCTCCGTATTCTTTTGCGAATGGAAAGGTCTTGCTTGTAATGAAGAACATCATCAATCGTTTCCATTCTTGCCCCAAGCGCCGCTCCGGGGTGAACTTCAACGATATGAACTTCGTATTTGGTTGAAAGACGTTCGATTTCCCTTGTAAAGCGTATGCCTCTCAACGATAGGTACACCATCCGCATCATCGTCGGGGGCATGATGGATGCTCCCTTCATGCCGAGCTTAGTTACGAATGTTCTCAAGGATCGGTCGCTTTCCCGGTCCCCTCCCCCGTCTTCATAGGATAAAGGAGCGTCCACGCCTATGGTGACGGAGTCTTTATCCGCTAGAGATTCTATGTATGTAATTAAAGCATAGTCACTCATCGGTGTTTCATGTTTTTTGTAATAGAGCTTGTCCTTCTCCTTGTGAAAATGCACGAGCACGGTGTCTTTGGTGTTGCTGGGTCCCGATAAGTCAATGCCTATGTATTGCATCCGCGTACCTCCTTCAGCGTTCAGTGAGATTTCATCTTGAAGTACCGATTTCTTAACCTTTATTAATGGAGAGTTGGGTTTACCATTATTTCGACCATGATATCACTATTTACAGGATCATATCAGTATTTCTAGCAATATTTCAGTATTTAAGAGAATAACCCTGTAAAAAACGACATTTCATTCGGAAATAAAAACAGGCATCTATATGAAGATAGATACCTGTTTAGCCTGCAGGATTCACATCATCTTCATGGACGGCATAGACGACCAACCGTTCATCATGGGTTCCCGCTTCTTTATTAAATTCCCCTGTGCACGTGATGAGGTTCAACTGTCTTCGGTAAGAAAAACCAAAAATCTTGTTCAATGGCGCGTTCTTTCGATCATAAGCCTCTGATTTTTGTACAATAAACGTTTGTTCTGTCCCCTCTTCATCTGTGACGATGATCTCATCGCCTTCTTCTAAATCTTCCAGGTTATAAAATACTGCAGGACCCGTCCGGCTATCTACGTGACCGGCCAGAACGGCACTTCCTTTCGCTCCTGGCTGATAACCATCTTTGTACCAGCCCACACCATCCACACTTTCCGGTTCTCCCATCTGACCATTTGCATAACGACCCACATTCTCAATATCCGCTTTCACATCGATGGCAGGGATGGTTATGGTATTCGGTGTGATGGCTGTCTCTTCGGTCGTTTCAGAAGTTGTGGATGCATTTATTTTCTGGGAGTCATACGTTTCTCTTAAACTTTCCTTTTTCTGCGCCTGCTCTGTCGTATCCTCTGCCTTTTGTTCAGCATCCATACTCGCTTCCGGCTCCTGAGCACTCGAGCACGCAAACAAGAAGCAGAGAAACAACAGTGGAATCCACTTGTACATATCATTCACCTTCCATCTATAATGAACTACCCCTGGAAATATCTGTATGACCAGGGGTAGAAATTTTTGGTAATTACTTTTTATGCATTGTTTTTGCTTTTGCGTACGCCGATGGCTGTTGCGAATAGGACGGCTGCCATGCTGGCAAAGGCGATCATCCAGGCATTCATTCCGTCATCAGCTGTTCCACCGAGACCTGTTTTCGGCATTTCAGAAGGCATGTTGGATGCGAACATGTCAGGGTTTTGTGCTACGATGGCACCTGATAGTCCCTCACCTACTCCATACATGTGCGCATACGCTTCACGAAGCTGGTCATAGGCCGCATCAAAATCACCTTCTACATAGCTGTCGAACGACCCAGTCAATTGATTCACGTGCATTTGAAGTCCTTCCGCTGTTGCTTCAGCTTCTAATCCACCTTCTGTCGCTGTATCAAGGAACTCGGAGAAATCTGCTCGGTATCCATCCAAAGCAGTCAGGGCTTGTTCTTTTGCTTCTTCATCTCCTGCCCCTGTCGCTTCTACATAGTCGACGAAGTAACCAATGTGCTCAGACCACATTTCTTCAAATTGTTGTCCTGCTTCCTCTCCATAGACAGAAGTGATGGCTGCAGAAAGATCTTCTGTATTGTTGCTGAGCGCAGCTGCGGCATTTTCAAAGTCTTCCGCACCGTCGCCTCCTTTTTGCATCGCAAAAACGGCAAGGGCTGCATGCTCAGATAGCAAATGGTTCAAGTCTGCACGAAGGTCAGCGGCCGGTGTCGCTGGATTCGTGTTTTCGAATTTATCCGGGAATTGGTCGGTAATCGCAGTGGATAGACCTTTTCCTACTCCGTACATGTGATCGATACTTGTACGAAGTTTTTGATAGGCTTCATCAAAGTCGCCTTCTTCATAATTGTCAAAAGCACCGACGAGCTGATTGACGTGCATTTGAAGACCTTCAGCCAACGCAGAAGCTTCTAAGCGTTCGTCTGTTGCTGTTTCCAAGAACATGGAGAAATCTTCACGGTAGTTGTCCAAATTGTTTAACGCTTCTTCACGTCCCGCTTCATCTTCTTCCGCTGTCGCTTTTACGTAATCAACAAAATAACCGATATGTTCTGACCACATGGATTCGAATTGCTGTCCGGCTTCATCTCCATAGACAGAAGCAATCGCTGCGGTCAGATCTTGTGTATTTCCTTCAAGGGCTGCAGCTGCTGCATCAAAGTCTTCCGCTCCCTCAATTCCTTTCTGCATGGTTACTACGGCAAGGTAGGCGTGCTCGGAAAGGGACTGATCAAGTGTTGCGCGTAAATCAGCAGCCGGTGTCGATACCGTGACATCTGACATTTTTTCATTGTGATCACCGTGATCATCTGCAAACGTAACCGTGGCTGTCGGCAACATAAGCGCTGCGGACATCGGCAAAGCGATTAAAGACTTTTTCCAATTGATTTGTTTTTTCATTTCCAACCACTCCTCTAATTTTGATTTCACTAAGCTAACGAGAGGAGATGCATTTTGGATCACAAAAAAACAAAAAAAGTTTTAAAAAAGGCTAAAACCCTTGTTATATCAACAAAAATTCTTTTTAAAAAAAGAAAACCACCTTTTTACGGTGGTTTTCCATAGACGCTTTCAAAACCAGCATTACTTATTTTCTACTTGTGAAGTCGATCGGAGGGAATGCAATTTCTGTTCCAACTCTTTAACTGTGCTCACTTTCAGCACTTTATCTTGAACTTCCTCAAATGCTTGAAAAAAGTGCGGTTTCCCGTTCTCTTCAAAATACTTATTCCACTTGAACATTTTGAAGAAGATTCGGAAGGTTGGCGTGTAATTGGACTTTTCCAACCGTAACTTTTGTAAAATGAACCGTTTGATGATCCGGTATGTCCGTACGGAGTATTTGGTATCTAGGAAGATGATGACATCTGCATGACGGAAACTTTCTTCCACCCACCACTCATTGTGGACACCTTCCATAATCCATCCTTCCTTCTTAACAACCTGCTTCAGGTATTCGGCCCGCTCCTCTTCTGTTCTTCGAATATCGCCTGCCTGGTGCCTTTCCCACACGACGTTATCCAATTCATAATATGGAATGTGCAGTCCTTGAGATAGTTTTCTTGCGAGTGTCGTCTTCCCGCTTGCTACGGAACCGATGATATGTATTTTCCTTACGTCGTTCACTAGACTCCCCCTTTGTGAAGATTGATCCTAATGATCCTCAAACCCTCACCTCCCGGCTGAATCGATCATCACGTTCGTCCCCTTATCCCTTGTATTGAACAGGAATCCACACCTCTTCCACGGCTTCAGGGTCAGCTGGACGATAATCTTCTGTAAACCGTTCAAAGTGCTCCCGATCATCCAAGACATATGATGAAGATGGCAGCCACTCTTTGAATATGTATTGTAACGTTTGGTTAAATTCACTTGCAGGCCCACGATGCAGAAAGACCGCATAAATCCCACCACTCAAAAGATGGGTTTCCATCGCTGACATTTCTTCAGGATCTATTTGATCAACCTCCACAGCCGCCCATTTAACAAAAGTTGTAGAAGAACTAAAATTCTCAGACCCCAATCCCCCATCAAAAACCTTGATATTGTATAACATTTCATCGGTACGATTAGGAATGGAATGACGGTACGGCATAAAACTTTTCCAAAGTTCTTGAGTAGAATCTTCATTTAAAGACATCCGCTTCGATTTTCCAATCAACGTCTTTTCCTCTAGTGCTATGATTTTAGGATCCATTTCTTCACCTCCAAGTGACATTCATTTTTGATTTCATTAAGAGACATAGACGATGGTCATTAGGAAATCTTTCCTAATAACCTTTTCTCCACGAAGAATTCTATTCCTGCAACATCTATAGGTTTCAGATCAATACTTCAACATTAATAAAGAGCCATAAGCTATAAAGCAAACGTAAAGCTAAAAAATATGATATTTTATTCCAACTATTTTATCGGGAATGACTTTTACCTATTCAAAAAAGTTCATGATTCATGGCTTCATTGACTTCTTTGGATATCCATTAACCAACAATCTTGATACTCCCCCTCATGAAGCTCATGACTTGGAAGCAGCTTCACTTTTCGAAAACCGCACTTTTCATAGCATCTTAAAGCCCGCTCATTTCTTACATGAGGATCCATCACCACCCTATCTGCAAATTTATTCTCAAGTAAATAATCAACCATAGACGTAACAAGCAAGAAGCCCATCCCCTTGTTCCAATACATCACTTCTCCAATAAATTGACCCATTCCATAAACGACCCGATCCACATACCCATATTGACCTTTCATTTTTTTATCTAACTCATAAAATTGGATATATCCTATTTTCATCCCTCTATATACGACAAGGCATTGTGTCTTTTCATCACCAAAGGAAATAAATTCATTCTCAATCTTACTCCGATTAAAAGGCTGATCTCTTCCTTCATAATATTCAAGTACTCTAGGGTCTGAAAGCCATTTGGATAGTACATCATGATCTTCTTTCACTACTTGCCTGACTAGTAAATCACCATTTTCAAACAGCATGACACCCTCCTTCTATTATGTTCTCCCTACCATGACCCATATTAAGTGTCCACCAGCCCGCGTGATTACGTTATGAGGGATCTTAGCCTACCCTACAGGAAAAATTCACTGTGGATCTACCATTTGTATCTTCTCGATCAACGCTACGATGTCCTCATTGGAAACTGCCTCAATCCTCACTTGCTTTGTGGTTTTCATTACATCTTCCGTGACTTTTTTAATCTCATCGTTATCCACTTCTCCATTCAGCTTTTCATTCCACCGGGCGGGTACATTATAGACATTCACTGTGCCATCTCCGTTACCACTATAAGTGACGGCTCCATCGACTAAGCGTGTACCTTCTAACTGAATCACATCCTCAGGATAGACAGCACTCTCTTCATGGTTAGGATTAATTAGACTGCCAGCGGAAATCTTTCGCACATACATTTTGTCGATCTGTTGGTTGGGAGCTAGTTGATGCCAAACTCTTGCCCATTCGATTTCATTGGACGTGTAAGGAGTCAAATCTACCTTTTCACCTTCTGAATATTGATTAGAATTCACGCTATTTGAGGGGTTAGCCTTTGATTGATCTTCCCCGGATCCTTTTGAAGATGCGCTCTCCGGTTGGTTTTTCGAAGTACCTTTTTCTTCGCTGGAATCTGTTTGATCACTTTCCTTTTCCGTTGACCCCGTCTCTGTGTGATGGTTGACACCAGACTCGTCTTCACCTGTAGTTAAAGTTGTTTCTTTACCCTTTATGTCTTGACATCCAGCAGTCATGAAAACAATGAAGATTAAAATTACATGGGAATAAATATGCTTCTTAGAATTCTTCACTCTGTCATCCCTTTCTTTTATTATCTCAAAAAACTTGCCTATATTTCCTGAGGTATCTAACCTATGTAGATCCATGCCGTTCATTTAGACGTATAGAATAAATACATTGGGTTTCGCCAAAACGAGTGATAGTCTTGTCTAATTTCATCCCTGTTTTTTCTAAAAGTCTGCAAGAATACACATTGGCCATCTGCGTTTCGGCCGTGATTTTTCGGAGATTCATCTCATTAAAAGCATAGCCTACGACTTCTTCCACAATTTCAGAACCATACCCTTTCCCCCACCAACGAGGCAGGAATTGATATGAAATCTCAATATTCCCCCCATCATGATGAGGATCAAGTGAAACTAACCCAATAAAATGATTGGTTCCTAATTCACGTACCACCAAATAGAGAGACTTTTCATCTGAGGTCTGCATTCCTTCAAAGAGCGCAGCAATACTATCCTCATCACGTGGACCTCCAAGATATTTCCTGACCACTGGATGTAAGTAAAGTTCCTTTACCTCTTCCAGATCTATGTTTTGAATCTCTTTCATAACTGTCCGATCTGTCATTAACAAGTCCATCTCCCCTTTCCAATCTTGTTTATTTTACTTCTATTGAAAAAGCGTAATGGCCATCCCCTTCCTTCCACTGAGCCGTAATATAATAGACATACACTCCTTTTTCGATGGGAGCCATTACTTCACTTCTCTTAAAATCAATTTCCCTCACATAACCCTCTTCTACCCATTGTTCTATTTTCATTTCTTGCGCAGGTGCTTGACCAAAACTCACACTAATCCTTTGATTAGGGGCTACTCCGGTCGGTTCATATTGTTTTCCCATATCTATGGGATCTGTGAAAACTTTATCTACACATTCAGCTGATCGAGGTCCTTTCCAACAATAGGAACCTTCTGTTACAGGGACACTCATTCCAGCTGTTGTGACATTCGGAATGGGATGTTCTGGAGGTGTTGAAAAATAATAAAAAACCCCAATGGCCACTGGCACGCATAATAGAAGCACCGATATTACTAAAATTTTTCTAATCCACCATCCCTCCCTCTTCTATAAGACGACCATAATATGGAAGAGTTACAGTTCAAAAGTAAAAATTCGAATATTTATCCTGAATGACTATTTCTTCTCCGAGCATAAAAAAGAAGCTAAAGATTCTTAGCTTCATCAGAGAAGGAGCTTCTTTTCGTTTGGGATTATCTCTTACGCTCACAACTTAGATCTTGCTGCTCTTAACTATTTACTGAATAATGCTTTTCTTGTTTTTGGCCCGACAATACCATCAGCTACTAACCCTTTCGACGTTTGATACTTCTTAACAGCTCTTAAGGTCTGTGGACCAAACATTCCATCAGCTTTTATGTTGAGTTTTCTCTGCAGAATTGCAACTGAATCTCCTTTGCTGCCATACCTTAACGTTTCATTAAAAAATTCATTTCCTGCAACTGCTTTATTAGCTCCAACTCCATATTTCTGCGCTAATGCTGTGAAAGATGAGGAGGTACTTGTAATATAAACTGGAATATTCTTATCCGCTCGATCATACAACCATATGACATCTTTGTTATACATACGAATACATCCACTGGATACGTAAGTTCCGATGGAAGACGGCTGATTGGTTCCGTGCACTCCATACATATTCCCAGAAGTATGTCCCCAGTCCCCCGGAACTTTTATCCCAAGCCATCTCGCGCCCAATGGATTCCTTGGATCACCACCGGGGATGCCTTCTTTATACCATGGCCTGTTTTTCACTTTATTAACGAGAGAGAATTTCCCTTCCGGAGTCAAACTTCTCGTTCTTCCTGTTGCTACAGGAAAAACTTTCTGAAGTTTACCATTTTCATAAAAAGCTAGTTGATTATTGCTTTTGTTAATAATAATGGCTTCCTTCTCAGCGGCATCTGCCGGCTTTACCATCAAACATGAACTCAATAACAACAACCCCAGCGTAAACACAAGTTTTTTTAGCAGCATGCTCTTTCCTCCATTAATTCCTTCATTTATATGGAAACATTATACTCTGGCAAATGAGGGAATGATTGTCGAAAACGGCTGTCGAAATAAAGAAATTTTCAAGTTTACGAAGGGGCAGCCACCAGTAGGATTAGCGTGTGTCCACATAAAGACCAACTAAGAATTATTTGTAATTTTATGGTAATATGAGCATAAGTTTTATGTTTAGTTTTAATGGATTACTATTCGGTTTTATGAGGAGGAAAATTTGTGATAAGAAGATTATTTCATTTAAATACGTTGTATATCCTCATGGCCATCATCGTAATCGGCACCCTGCTGATCCCGCGCATCATTGAAGGCTTCCATCTACAATCCAAAGGGATCAGCTATGTAACTAGTAACATTGAGGGTTATTATCATAAGACCTTCCCTTTGGAAGAAAAATATACGGTAGAAATTAATTTAAGTGATCTTGAGAGTAACGAAGGAAAAGTGCTCTTTGAGGATAGTGAAAATAAAATTTATGTAACGAAAGTAACGCGTAGTGGTTCAACATACGAAGTAACATTCAGATCAAGTGGAAGTTATGATGCGGATGGGGCGACATTAGTTTCCGGATTAGAACATGCACGGAATACTAACGGTTTTACTCATCATTTTAAAGCGGAAGCCGAAGCCGTGTATAATGACGAAACTTATGAGTTAACTCCTTCTGGCTCATCTGGATTTCATTACCGGAATGGGGACAAATTTGGGTTTTATTTATTTCCTCCAAACCAAATGGAAAAGATTCAATTAAAGAAAGAACCGATCATAAAAGTGACGATTAGTCATTTACAAGTGAATTTATGGGTGAAGAAGCCGGAATAAATCATTTAAATATAAAAAAAGAGATTAGCTCAATGAGCCAATCTCCTCAATATCTTCCTATAGTTCCGCTTGTAATACAACTTCTCCTTCAGGAAGCTGGTTATTCGGTTGTGGTTCTTTGGTGATGGCGATCGCATCCCATGATTTCTGATTTTCTTCATCAATCCGGAAAGTCACCGCACCGTTACCTTCACCATCTGTCGTAAAAGCACCTGCTGGTTCAGGATTTTCACCTTCGATCAGCCATACTTGATAGACCTGGTCCCCTTCAAGTTGAGTCAATTCTTCCACTTGGACAAGCAGTTCAGAACCGATGTTACGATCAACAAGGGTCGCGACTCCAGATCCGGCCACACCCGTTGATGCAAGCTGCGTCCGCTCGGTCGGTGTCATCGTATCTCCATTCTCACTTTCACGATCTTCGAGTTCAGATAAAGCGACTTGAAGGTCAGAAAGATTCGACTCCAGATCTTCATTTTGTGAAGATAGTTGTTGAAGCTGCAGGCCAGCGAAGATATTACCACCTACGGAAAGGAGTAGACCTGCTGCAAGCGCACCAGCCCAAACCTTCCACTTGTTCGGCTTTTTAGGAGAGAGGACCGGCGCCTGTTTTTCTTCCGTTTCATTTTTGTGTTCATTTTCTTCATCCTTGAACACATCATTTAAGACACGTTCCCTCATACCAGCCGGAGGTGTCGCTTCTTTCATATATGCAGGGATGCCTCCCATCAGGTTCTCCAATTCCTGCACTTCTGCCTGACAGTCGGGACACTCCCGTAAATGTTGTTCGAACTCTTCTCTCTCTTTTTCTGTTAGCTGTTCATTCAAGTAATCAAGAACATTCTCGCATTGTTTCTCATTCATCGGTGGTCCCCCCTTTCTCATCCAAATGCTCGCGCAATTTTTTCAATGCGAGCCGGACCCGGCCTTTGACTGTACCAAGGGGAATCTCACATTTTTCAGCGATTTCCCGTTGCGATAATCCCTGGAAATAAAAAAGGCAGATCATGCGTTGCTGTTCATCGGGTAGCGTGTCGATCGCTTTTCGCAATTGGTCACGTTCTTCTTTATCTGTCACGACCTCTTCGACACCAGGCATTTCCTCATTCATGGAATCTCTTTGATCCCACTCCACTTCCTGGACTTTCTTTTTTCTAATCAAGTCGATGGAAGCATTTCTTGTGATGGTCAACAGCCAACTTGAAAACTTGCCGCGTTCTTTCACGTATTGACCTGCTCCTTTGCCTCTCCACAACTTAATGAAGACATCCTGCATCACTTCTTCTGCGGCTTGCTGATCCTTCATCATTCGATAAGCAAAAGAATATAATAATTTCTCATATCGGTTGTAGAGGGTTTCGAGAGCCGTTTTGTCTTTATTACGGATTTGTTCGTATAACTCATAGTCCGTCGGTTTGCTCATTCAAATTCCCCTTTTTATGCCATTGTCTTCCTAGTATATCTTTTTAAAGGAGATTCTTCACGTTTCACAAAGCATACGAAAGGGAATAAATTCTGGATCACTATTTCCCTGATAGTTTTTGTTGACCGTTAATAAAAAACATGCGATAAAAAAGATACTGTTGAATTATCTTGAAAGTGAGGGATTTTGAATGAGTTCTACCAATAAACCTGTTGAAATCGACAAAGACGGTTCCTTCAAACGTCAAACCAACCGCTTCACTGCTTCTTTCGGTGAAGAACTTCCCGTAGAAGCAGGAAAATACCGTCTCCTTTGGTCTCCCGCTTGTCCATGGGCTCACCGAGCAGTCATAGTCCGGAAAATCCTTGGACTTGATACTTCAATCAGTCTTGGAACCGCAAGCCCTCTTCGCCCGCAGATCGACCGTGTGGATTGGGAATTTTCTTTGGATGAAAATGGCAAAGACCCTGAACTAGGCATTCAGTATGTAAGTGAAGTCTATCTCAATGCAGATAACAACTATTCCGGACGACCGACTGTACCAGTGATGGTTGATATTGATGAGAAAAAAGCTGTCAACAATGACTATTTTAACTTGACCACAGATTTTGAAACCGCCTGGGCTTCTTTTCACAAAGAAGGTGCTCCTGATCTGTATCCTAAAGAATTGCGAGAAGATATTGATTATTGGAGCGAGGTCATTTTCCACGACATCAATAATGGCGTCTACAAATGCGGCTTCGCTCAATCCCAGGAAGCTTATGAACACGCGTATGACCAGCTTTTTGCACGCCTCGATAAGCTCGATCAACATCTATCTAAAAACCGCTTCCTCCTGGGTGACTACATAACGGAGGCAGACGTACGCTTTTATACCACCCTTGCACGTTTTGATGTTGCTTATTACAATGGATTCAACACAAATCGAAATCTGATTCGTGAATTCCCGAGCCTTTGGGGGTATGCCCGCGACCTGTATCAGACAGAAGGATTTGGTGATACCACAGATTTTCATGCCATAAAGCAGCATTATCATCTATCGATCACCATCAACCCGAATCTCGCAGAAAAGAAAATTCTACCTAAAGGTCCTGACCTGTCTGTATGGGAGTCCCCTCATCATCGTAAAAAATTAAGCCAGACGAGAGATAAGTTTCGGTTTTAAAGGAGAACGACATGAACATTACGATTCGAAATGCGAAAGAAGAAGAATTACTTGAGATCCGAAAACTGAGAATGGTTGCTTACGAAGACCATATCGGTTCGATTCCGGACGAACATTGGAATGCACTGAAGAAGGCTGTCTCTTCTGAAGCTGACCAACAGCCAGGTGTAGATCTCATCGTGGCAGAAGTGAATGGGAACATTCTAGGAAGTGTCGCCCTCTTCCCGGCAAAGACAGACGCATATGAAGGGTATGTGGATGTACTGGATTATCCTGAAATCCGTGTACTTGCTGTCATCCCACAAGCGCGTGGGAAAGGAATCGCTTCCAGTTTAATAGAAGAATGCATCTTAAGAGCCAAAGCGAAAGGGTATTCTGAAATCGGCCTGCATACCGGTGATTTTATGAAAGACGCCATCGCCTTGTATGAGCGCAACGGATTCGAGCGGTTGCCCGAGCACGACTTCGAACCTGCTAATGACGGAATCATCGTGAAAGCTTTCCGACGATCCATATAGAAAGAGGAAAAAGGTCAACTCCATCCGGAGTGACCTTTTTCATTCATATCCTAAATAATTATAATGTTCTGTTGGTACTTCTTTTACGATATTTCCATCCCGATCCTTATAAATCTCGTATTCCCGATAAGCTTCCACTTTCGTTCCACCCACCATCTTCGTACCCTCATGTACAAGTTCCAACTCCATGATCAGCTTCGAATCTTCTTTCACATCTGCAGCCACAGCTTCGGTTTCATTCTTTTCTGTACTGACAGGGTAATGCAATGAATCCTCAGGTTTCATCTGGGGGGATTCCATATAACCGATAAAAGCAAAAACACCTAAGAGCAGTAAGAAAGGATAAAACTTCTTCATGATATCGCCTCCCTATAATTCTCTGTACAAGCATCCTATGCATCCGCCCATAAAAAAAGGAACCCTCCCGCATGGAAAGTTCCTTTTTCATATCGATTTATTAATAAAATCCACCGTGACCGTGATGATACCCACCATACCACGGATTATACCCGCCATGCCCTTGATGGTATCCATGTCCTGGCGCGTATGAGCTGTGCCCATGTTCATAGCCATAACCCGGAGAGTACGTCCCTTGCCCATGGTGATATCCGTAGCCGGGGATGTACGTCCCATGGCCATGATGGTATCCATACCCTGGGACATAGGTGCCGTGACCGTGATGATAGACTCGATCCAAATCAATCACCCCTTCCCTTAACTCTCATTAGCCTATGTGTAGGGGAAGATGTCGGTCTGGGCAATTTCCCCCTAAAAAAATGACACGCTCTTTTATGCAAAGAGCGTGTCTACCCCTTTATTTCACTTCAACTTTTACATTGTCGAAATAAATGTCATGGGCATCTGCAAATTGACCCATCAAAAATTTCAAAGATGTAACATCATCTTTAACCATCTCAAACTGAAACTCATAATGTTCCATGTCTTCATTTAGAGAAACTGTTTCACTGAGGTAACGTGTATAATTCGCGTTCTCGAGAGTAACCTCGATGTCTCTGGCTAGGGTTGATTTAGCATCAAATGATAATTTGTAGGCAGCCCCTTTGCTAAGGGAAAGGTTTTTCTGTTCCGCTAAAACACTCCATGTTTCATTGCCCGCATTCTCGATAGCTATTTTGAGTTCTTCATCAACAACGTCTACAGCCGCATTCGCATCAAAGTGAATATAACTTTCCCACGGTTCCATTCCTTGTGAAAAGTCACCATTTTGGAAATTGATTGGAGCAACGATTACGGACGTTTGAATCATACGAATGTTATCTAACGTCACATCCCCATCTTCTCCACCTAGAAGAAATCTCAGCTGGCCGACTTCACCCGAGAGCTCCTCAGGCAGTTGGAATTCTAACGTATAACCCGCCATCTCTTCAGTCAATGAAACAGCTTCTTCACTGAAGTACTGGACAGAACCATCTTCGCTGACCACTTCCACTTGAATGTTTCTTGATTCTGATGCGTTCGCATCGAAAGTTAATTCATATTCCTGGTTTTCTGCAAGCGGAATGCCGCTTTGAGAGAAAAGAATGTCTCCTGGCTGCTGCCCTTCTTCTGCAACGGTGATTTCAGCTTTTCGAGAAGATTCCGGTACGACTACACTCGCATCCGCACCATTTTGCGAGGACAGTTCCCAATAATTGAGACGTGTCATATCCCCCTGGTCGAAGGTACCGTTATAAATAAGGTTGCCATCTCCCAACGCAGGCTTCGATGGGTCCTCTCCGGCTTGATCCGTAATATCCTCTACACGGACGTTGCCAATCCATACAGGCGCTGTACCATTGCTACCCATATTGAATTCCAGACGCGCGGCTAAATCTGTATCCTGATTGAACTTAAATGTGTACTCATAGGATTGTAGGTTCTCCGTCAATCCCATCGTTTTTTCACCAGAGTAATTCGGATAACCTCTTTCGGCTCCACCGGATACTTTTGTCATGATGTCCCGGGTTGTACTGGACTTCGCATCAAACGATACCTTGTACGTGTGTCCTTTTAGAACCGGAAGCTTCTGGATTTGTTGCAAAGACCATAGAGCATTTCCTGGGTTAATAATCTCCGTCTTCGCAAAATTTTCTCCTCCTAGTTCATCAATTGTTAGATTTCCTTCACCTTGGAATTCCGGGAGTTTAAGGAAATTCCAATAGGTTGAGTCGAGTGTTTTTTCTGGAGAATCCACCACATTTATTCCTTTTTCATAGTTCTGATCATAAATAAAGTTTCCGTCTTCTAATGGCTGTTTCGCATCTTCCGGCAATGTCTCTTCTTCTACGACAGGTTCAACGGGCTCTTTGTATTCTCTTCCAGTTAATTCATACACACGCACATAGTCTACTTCCATTGTGCCTGGAAATTCTGTCGTTTCATCTGGATCCCCGCCGTACCAGCCACCGACGGCAAGGTTCAAGATCATGTAGAACTCTTGATCAAATGGAGCAGGATATGCATACTTATCTCCTTGATTTTCACCTTTGCTGAACCAATCATTCAATGTTTGATATAGTTCTCCATCAACGTACCAGCGAATCTCACCTGGTTCCCACTCGACTGAATACGTATGGTAACCTGTGTAATCCTCGCCTTCTGGGAAGTGATACTCTTTTCCTGTGTACGTATTGTTCGGCCATTCTTCTCCATAGTGGATCGTTCCACCGATTTTACTCGTGTCTTTTCCGGCCGCTTCCATAATGTCGATTTCTCCAGAAGTCGGCCACGGTCCATATACATCATCCTCTGGCATCATCCAGAATGCCGGCCAGAATCCTTGACCCTCAGGAAGTTTCATTTTTGCTTCAAATTTTCCATATTTCTTACTGAAGAGACCTTTTGTTTTCAACTTTGCTGAGGTATAGTCATAGGTTCCAAACTCATCTGAAATCGGTTCTTCTTCCTTTTTAGCTTTGATGACTAACTGACCATCTTCGGTATAGGAGTTTTCGCTGGAATCTGTGTAATATTCTTTCTCATTGTTCCCCCAACCAGCAGCGACGCCCTCTCCATTCTCATCGACAATCCAGTTTCCGATATCATAACTCCATTTCGTTTCATCAATTTCGTCTGATAAAAATTCATCGTTCCAAACGAGCGACCAATCGGAAGCTTTTTCATCAGCATCATATACGAGAACACGATTCAAATCTGAATTCACAGTGGAAACTTCATTCTGAATCCCTTCATCGATATAAACCGTTCCGTTTACAGTGACTTCGTTTAAAAGGATGTCCTTCCCACTAGCAATAACTAAATCTCCACTAATGGTAGATTCAGAGATTGTAACGCCTGATGCATTGATCCATGCATTCCCTTTGATATCCTGCCCTTCGAATTCTCCCGCTTCGTTATAGTAGGCGTTAACGAAACCATCCACCAACTGTAGGAGGTCTTTACGCTTCAGCGGTTTGTCTGAATGCTCCCATTGATCAAGTGGTTCTTCCAACTGGTTAGGGAGAAATTCGGTAAGAATATTCTTCGCTGCCCCTTGTTTAATGGCAGAGCGTAGATTGACAGGATCATTGGTTGCTTCTTGTGTTTTTTTGATGACTTCTTTCTCATCTACGCCGAATAGATGACTTAATACAACGGCATATTCTTGATAGCTCATGGATGCGCTTTCATTTTTCTTGTTATTCAGCCCTTCAAATAGACCTTCTTCATACCACTGGATTCCTTCTTCTTGTTTCCCATCGGACTTTTCAGCATGAACGGGAGTGAAACTTCCTAAAACGATAAACAGGACAATCAAACAATAAAAGATTTTCTTCAATCTGCTTCCTCCTTTAATTTTTTCAGCTGTATGTAGTCAATCTAAGAGGTGTTGGTTCATCATTTTGTTCCTTGATTATCAATGACAGAAGACATTTTATAAAAAAGAAAGGGAAACGAGTATCTTCCTATAAAATAGAACGAAACCGGTTTCCCTTCAGGTCAAAAAATTTTATCTTTCAAACTTGTGGTTCTCTACCGTGTTTTTGTACCAGTAGTAACTATCTTTTCTCGTACGCTCGAACGTCTCGAAATTCACGTGGATAATTCCGAATCTCTTCTCATATCCTTCCGCCCATTCAAAGTTGTCAAGAAGGGACCAGACAATATAGCCAACGATCGGTACGCCTGCTTCCATTGCGCGGTTCAGAGCGGTCAAGTGTTGTTTAAGATAGTCCACGCGTTCTTTGTCGTGCACCTTTCCATCTTCCTCTACGCCATGGTTATAGCAGGCGCCGTTTTCCGTAATGTAGATCGGAACATCCCCGTACGTCTGGTGAAGGTCCGTAAGGGTTTTATAAAAACCTTCCGAATAGATCGGCCAGTCGATATCGGTGCGGCGTTCGTCCAGAGCGATTTCTTCGACTTGGAACAAACCTCCGTCTTCCTTATAGCGGCCGAGACTTCCTGTATAATAGTTGATTCCCATCATATCGATCGGCTGGGAGATGATTTCAAGGTCTCCTTCTTCGATGTTCAAGGTCGCGTTATGCTCAGCGAAAAGTTTCACCAGGGTTTCTGGATATGTACCTTTGAACACAGGATCCATAAACCATTCTTTCTGCCACATCATCCCACGTTTACATGCATCGATATCTTCTTGATTCGGGCTGTAAGGCTCAAGCCAACCGACATTTGGTGCGTACCCGATTTCTCCATCCGGTACAAGCTCGCGGAACGACTGCACCGCTTTTCCGTGAGCGAGCATCAAGTGATGGGAAACATCTACCGCTGCTTGCAAACTCGTTTTTCCTGGTGCGTGGATGCCTAGATAGTTAGATAAGAAGGAAGCACACCATGGTTCATTAATCGTCAACCACTTTTTCACCTGGCCGCCGAACTCCTCGAACATTGCATTCGCATAGGACAAGAACGCCTCTGTTGTTTCGCGGTTCTCCCATCCGCCTTTTTCCTGCAGTACTTGAGGAAGATCCCAGTGATAGAGCGTAATCATCGGCTCAATTCCGTTATCAATCAGCTCCTGAATCAAGTTGCGGTAGTACTCAACGCCTTCTGGGTTCAATTCGCCTGTCCCATCAGGGATGACGCGGGACCATGAAATCGAGAAGCGATACAAGTCGACACCGAGATCCTTCAAGTGCTGCACATCTTCTTTATACATATGGTAACTGTTACACGCGTGATCGCCATGATCCCCGTTCTTTACATTGCCAGGGGTGTGGGAGAACACGTCCCAAATCGATGCGGTGCGTCCTCCTTCCTTTGCGGCTCCTTCAATCTGGTAGGAAGCAGTCGCTGCGCCCCATTTTAATTTGTCAGGAAATTGAATCGTTGTCATTGCCTTTACCTCCAGTTAATCTTTAGGAGTCTAGCGTTCTTTGGTAGATGCTCGTGGGACCAGCTCTGGGTCCACTTTGACATCCTGGATGTCGTGATCGTCCTTGATCAAGTCTTCAAGCATATACGCCGCTAGTTTTCCTAGTTTTTGTTTGTCTTGCTTTACAGTCGTCAGTGGTGGATCACTGTACCGGCAAGCTTCAATATCATCGCAGCCAATCAATTGGATATCTTCAGGAACAGACAATCCTTCTTCCTTCATGGCTTTTAATGCGCCAAGGGCCATCATATCGGAAGCTGCGAAAACCGCTTCTGGAAGCCGGTCTCCTTTCAGAATTTCCTTCATTCCTTCATATCCACTCTCTTCGAAAAAGTCGCCGTAATAGATCCAGTCTTTGTTGATCGTAAGTCCGAATTGGTTCATGGCATCAATAAAGCCGATATTCCGGATACTTGATACGAGGGAATCTTGCTTTCCTCCGATGTAGGCGATGTTGCGGACTTTGTTCAAATAAAGATACTCGACGACTTTCGCACCGATTTTTGCGTTGTCTGTCATAATGTAGCTGGATCTCGGACCTTCCAGCTTCAAGTCAATCCCGATACAAGGAATCTCGCTTTTCGCAATGTCATGGACAGCCTCTTCAATTTCATCACCGGCGATGACCAGGCATCCATCAACATGGAAATGCTTACACCTTTCCAAGTACTTGCTTTCCCCTTTATAAAATTTTTCATTTGAGAATAACAGCAAGTCGTAACCTAAAGCCCCTACTGCTCTCTTGAATGAATTGACGACCTCATTGAAAAAGGGGTGAGTGAAATCAACATTGATCTTACCGGCATAAATCAAGCCGATCAGATTCGATTTTTTCGTAGCCAGAGATTTGGCTGAAAACGTCGGTTGATATTTTGTATCTTCGATAATCTTATAGACTTTCTTTCGCGTCGATTCACTGATGCCTCCATAATTGTTGATGATTTTAGAAACAGTGGCTGGAGAAACACCTGCCATTTTTGCGATGTCACGTATTGTCAAATCCATATCTTGTTCTCTCCTTAAAAGCTAGCCGCTCTGTGATTACCATCTATTGTATCAACAATTACGAGTGGATGGCATAGATTTACTTGATCGACCCTTCTGTGATGCTTGAAATGAACCAGCGGTTGAAAATCAAGAAGATGATGATCAATGGAACAGTTGCCCAGAATACGCCGGAAAGCAGCATACCGAAGTCAACACGGAACGCGTTGTTCAATGATGCGAGCGCTACTTGCAATGTGTAGGATGCCGGGTCACGTAAAACGGTGAACTGCCATAAGAATTCTCCCCATACAAGGGTGAATACGATGATTCCTAATGTTGCAAAGGCAGGCTTGATGATCGGAAGCACAATGCTCCGGAAAATCCTGAAGTTTGAACAACCATCAAGCTTCGCCGCTTCCATCAGCTCGTCCGGCACAGATTCACTGATGTATTGGCGCATTAAGAAGATGCCCAATGGATTCAGCAGGAACAGCACTCCTGCCCCAAGTAACGTATCCAACCATCCTAATTGGGAAACGAGATAGAACTGTGGAATCAATCCCAGCTGAGGAGGGATGACCATGGTCAATAGAATCAGGATGAAGAAAAAGTTTTTACCTGGGAACTCGAACTTCGCAAATGCGAATCCAGCAAGCGAGCTGATCAATAATACAGCGAGGGTTACTGTGGTACATAAAAGGATCGTATTCCACATCGCCTGAAAGAATGGAATCGTATCCAGGACTTTCATGAAGTTATTTACAAGTTGATCACCCGGCAAGAGTGTCGGAGGGATCGAGTTGTAAGCGGCACTAGGCTGAGTCGCCATAACAAACATCCAATAGAATGGAAAAATCGATAAAATGGAAGCGATCCATAAGATGATGTAAACGGGAAGCGTCCCTTTTTTCAATCCTTTAGACTTTCTCATTTCGTAAACGCCCTCCTTTTCTGCTTACGACCGACTCCAGAAGTCAACCACGTATTCAATGCTGCTGCACCGACGATGATGATGAGCAATAATACAGCTGTCGCTGATGCTGTACCAAACGAACCTAAGTTGAAAGCATCACGATAAAGATACATAACAACAGTCATTGCTTCATCACGGTTGAAAGCGGATGAACCTAAGAATACCGCTGGTTCCGCGAATAATTGCAGGGCACCTACAGTAGACATGAAAACCGTCAGGATGATGAATGGTTTCAGCATTGGAATGGTAATGTGAAGGAATTGCTGAACCTTGCCAGCACCGTCGATGGTTGCTGCTTCATACAAATCTTTCGGAATACTTTGCAAACCTGCTAGATAGATGATCGTGTTGTAACCGACCCATCGCCAGAAAACCATCAAGGAAATCGCGATTTTCGCACCCCATTCGGACGTTTTCCAGCTGACAGGATCCACCCCGAATAGACCGATTACATAGTTAGCCAAAGCCGTCTCACTACTACTGAAAAAAACACCGAATACTAACGCGACGGCTACCATGGACGTGATGTACGGCATAAAGATCGTCACACGGAAAAAGTTCGTGAAACGGATGACGGCCATGTTCAGGAAGTAGGCCAAAATAATTCCGACGATCAATTGTGGTGCTGTCCCCATTAAGCCGATGATGACGGTGTTATATAGGGATTTCCAAAACAAAGGATCCTGAAGGACGACAACAAAGTTGTTCAATCCCACAAAGTCCATTTCTCCGAGGCCATTCCAATCCTGGAAGGCCAATACGATACTGAAAACAGCTGGATAAAGACCTATGATTCCAAAAATGATGAAAAAGGGTGCAATATATAAATATCCAGACAGCATATCTTTTTTCTTTTCAGACATTTGGGTAGTGGATTTTTTCACTTTTGAAGCATGCTGACGTTTTTGTACATTCTCCACTCTATTCCCTCCTTTATGTAGGAGGGCCGGATGGAATCCATCCAGCCCTTAAACCTTTAGCGACTCACTAAACCTTCAATACGTTCAACGGCTGCTTCCCATTCTTCTTGAGGATCTGCGCCTTCTTGAACATTTCTAAGAGCTGTCAACACTTCATTGTTTACGGTTACATATTTCGGTCCTTTGTACACTTCAGGGATTTCTTTTGCCGCTTCTGCAAAGTAAGCAGCTGTGTTCTGTCCGCCGAAATACTCATCAGAGTTGTTCACGAATTCTTCCATTTCGTACACTTCTGGAGCAGATGGGAACAAACCACTTTCTACGAAGGACTCTAATTGATTTTCAGGAGAAAGCATCCATTTAGCGAATTTGTACGCTTCTTCACTATGTTTCGTTTCAGAAGGAATCGCTACATAAGAACCTCCCCAGTTTCCGGCAAAGTCCGTTGGAAGTGTCGTCACTCTCCACTTACCTGCGCCTTCTGGTGCGTTTTCTGTCATGTAACCTTTCAACCAAGCAGGAGCCATCTCAACAGCAAACCCACCTTGGTTCAAGGCATTCGCCCATTCCGGTGTCCACATTTCGAATGATCCTACAACACCTTGTTCGTGAAGGTCTACAGCGTAATCATAAGCTTCTTTTACCCCGTTATCTGCTTCACCGATCAATAGTTCACCATCACGGTTGAAGTAGCTGACTTCAAGAGCATCCATGTTTGCACGGAACGCCATTTCCATACTGTCTACCATTGGTTTTCCTGTTTTATCTAAAACGGTTGTCGCTGCTTCTTTAAATTGTTCAGGAGTTGAAATCATTTCATTGACTTTATCAGGATCTGTCGGTAGTCCCGCTTCTTCGAATACTTCTGTGTGGAAGTACATCGCTTTCGGTCCTATGTCTGTCGGTAAACCGAACAAGAAATCTCCTTCTCCATTTTCAGCCATCTTCCATTTCCAATCTAAGTATTGATCTTGTATTTCTTCGGCACCTAAGTCATACAAGTTTACAAAACGATCTTGCGCTTCACGGTAACGGTCCAGCTGATCGACCTCGATCATCGTCAAGTCCGGAGCGCCTGTGCCCGCTGAAATGGACGTGAACAAACTATCGTGGTGGTCGCCCAATTCAGAGTTTTTAATATTAATGGTTACGTCTGGATTTTCTTTTTCATATTCCTCTGCTAACGCCTCATAGTTCGTCGCACCAAAAACCCAGAAATCCAAAGTGACTTTGCCTTCGCCTGAAGCCGATTCTTCATCGCCACTGCTACACGCATAAAGAAACATCGATAAGACCAACAACATAACGACAGATAAATTCTTTTTCACTTTCACCATTCCTTTCGTATTCCTGCCTAATTTCTCTTCCCCCCACATCAACGAAACCGGTTTCGTTGATGTTTAAAAAAAATCAATCGATTTATTAGGTTAGCTTGATTATATCGACAAATGTATCCGTTTTCAATGGTTTTTTTAAATTTTTTCACAATTAATCGTGTTTTTTAGTAAACCGGTTTCCTTAAATTTCTTATGAAGGATTTATTTCGTTTATTACATGGAGCAGTTCCTTAGACGGATTTCTTGTCATAAACAGCATGAAAGCGGCTAGAAGGGGAATAGGGTTACTGTAAGCCAAAAACATTGAGGAGGAACGAAACATGTTATGGCTCTTACTATTGATTCCGATTGTATTGATTGGCCTATCCATCTACTTCGCCCGAAAAAGAAAAGCTCAGCCTCATGTCAATATGGCAAATGAAAACAAAGAAGCCTTTGAAGAAATGTATTACGACCAAGGAGCTGCCCAGAAATCAGCAGACCCTAAACATACGAAACCTTTTTAAAATCACAAAAAACGGAAGCTCTTCAGCTTCCGTTTTTTTAATGCTCATGAGAAGAATGTTGACCGTCACCGAGCAAAAAGCTTTCCAAGTCCTCGATATGGGCCGTACGGAAAACAATCTCCTCCGTATCTATTACGATAAATTGCGGTAACTCCTCGATATTCAATAGTTTCTTGTAATCATAGGGTTCATCTGGCACTCTTTTTAGGATGTTGAAGGAATAGAGCCTGTTCTCCCATACTTCAGGATCACTGAACCTCTGGTTGATTTCGTTTTGAAACGCTTCTCCAGAATCCTTTTCACTCTTAAAAGCGAGAACACTATAACGCCCTTCCACTTCTGAGGTTATCTCATCCATCAGCTTCTCTTTTTCAGAACTGCATCCTGCAAGAAGGACAAACATCCCAAACATAAAAATGAGAAACTTCCTCAACTTCTCTCCCCCTTATGACCTGAACGCTGTCGATCATCCTAAAATGATGAGACTCCTGATCTTCCGTAAGACCCTTTATTCTTGTGAAAATTCCGGGGAATAATGGACGGTTCCTGAAACCTTTTCTAACGCCCCTCTTTTCAACTCCAAGGCCATGAAAGCTTCATCAGGAACTTCGAAAGGGGCTGTTATTCCGTACTGGGAGGCTGGTTGAAAACCGAATTTGGAATAATATCCTGGATGTCCAAGGACAATGACAGATTCATAACCCAACTCCCTCGCTTTTTTCAAAGAGTGCTCCATTAACGATTTGCCTATCCCTTGATTTTGATAAGAAGGAAGAACAGAAACTGGGGCGAGTGCCAAGGATTTCACAGACTCTTCTTCACCTATGTTTATCTTCGTTAACATGATGTGACCTAAGATTTCATACTTTTCCTCTGCCACAAGAGAAAGTTCAGGGATATAGGCATCAGAATCTCTCAACCTGCCAACGAGTTGATGTTCGGTTTGGTCACTCATTTCCGCGTTCTCAAATGCTTTTAAAATGACCAGTTCAATGGTTGAGAAGTCTTCTTTCTTTTCTGCTCTGATTTGCATGCTTTCACTCCTTCATTTCTTCACTCCATTGTTGATTCAATAGATGGTTGATCCCTACCGTCCGTTCGACATCCAGCACAAAGGCAATCCCTCTGCCCGGCTCATCGAGTCTTGCTCCTCGTTCAATCGCACGCAGGACTCCATCACACTTTTCTTTCACGATCAATGTCAGCACCACTTCTTTTTCGGGTTCAATTAATATATTAAAAAGTTTCGCCTTTTCATGTATACCTGTACCTCGTCCTGTGATGATGGTACCGCCCTCTGCCCCTGCCTCTTTAGAGGCGTCTACGACTTTTTCCGCATCCCCTTTATTGACGATTGTCACAATCAGATCATAGGATAATTTCTGCTTCTGCTTTTCCATCTGCATCACATCCTCACTTGCGTTTTGTTCTGGTTCAAGTCCCAGTCCGATCATATGATTGATGCCGCTGATATTTTTCGTATCGAGGACAAATCCTATGCCGTGCCTCGGTCGGTTCAATTTTGCTGCTTGGATGATAGCTTCCATGACCGATTCATAAATGGAATTGGAAACGAGGGTTAAGATAACTTCCCGCTCCCTTTCTACTGGTATGCCGAGAAAACGCTTCTTTTCATCCATTCTGAAACCTTTACCAAAAAAGGTCGTTCCCCCCTGGGCACCTGCAAGAGTCGAGGCATGGACGACTTTTTTTGCTTTCTCTTTTTTAACGATCGTTACTATGAGCTTTTGTCCGGAGTTGTTCTTTTTCATACTGCTCCTGCTCCTTTCTCCTGTAGATCACGCCTAGTGTTAGGACGGAAATAATCGGGGCCAAAGCAACGAGAGCCACCATTCCAAAGCCGTCCAAAAGCGGATCACGTCCTTCTGTGACAGAGGCAATGCCTACGAATAGACTCAGTATAAAAGTAGCGGTCATCGGGCCTGTGGCTACTCCACCAGAGTCAAATGCGACCGAAGTGAATGTTTTATTTGAGAACCGAACGATAATCAAGGCGAACAGATAACCAGGGACAACAAAATACCATATCGGTATACCGATCAAAATGCGTACCATGGAAAGAGCGATCGAAAGACCGACGCCAAACGAAAGTGTATAGAGCAATAATTTCTGTGGGATATAGCCACCGGAGACTTTCTCAACCTGGTGTGTAAGCACACTGACCGCGGGCTCTGCATAAATGGCGACAAAGCCCAGGACAAAACCGATGGGTACAAGCAGCCAAGTGTTTTCAATGGTTCCCAGTTTCTCACCCATCATGCTGCCAACAGGTAAGAAGCCGATATGGACCCCCTGCAAAAATAGAGCGAGACCTGCATAAGTCAAAATGAAGCCAACCAGGATGTCCTGTAACTTTTCCCATGGCAGCTTAAGAAAAACAAGTTGAAAGAGAAGGAATAAGAAGAATAATGGAATGAGCGCTGTCGCAACATCAAACAGGACGTGCCAGAAGCCTTCGAAAATTTTGATGTTCACCCATAAATCACCCCTAAAAGGAGAACAGATAAAATCGGACCTATCGAAGCTAAGGCGACAAGACCAAACCCATCACCGGATGAGGATTTCCCACGCATGACAGCGGCCACACCGACACCGAGTGAAAGGATAAACGGCACCGTCAACGGGCCTGTGGTCACTCCGCCGGCATCAAAGGATATCGGGACGAAAACACTCGGTGTAAACGCCGCCAGGAGAAAGACAATAGCATAACCCCCTGCAAGCAAGTAAACAATGTTGATACTGAAGATAATCCGGAACATGGCGAGGGCGACAAACACCCCTACCCCGATCGCAACGGAAAGGATAAGAATGTCCATAGGGATCTGTCCACCAGAGACCTGATCCACCTGAGAGGAAAGCACACGGACATCAGGTTCCGCTATGGTCACTACAAGACCTAAAAGAAATCCGAAAAAAACGATCAGCCAGATTCTCTTCGTTTTAGACAACGCAGAGCCGATCATTTCTCCAATCGGTAACAACCCGATATTGACTCCGAGCAAAAACAACACCAAGCCGGCCCCGACCATCCCTACGCCGATGAGAAATTGGAAGAACATGTCCAACGGAAGCCAGACTAAAGTAAATTGAAGGATGGTAATGACAATCGTAATGGGGAGTATGGAGAGGACGACTTCAAGAAACGTCTCTTTAATATTGTCCATCTAAAGCCTCCTAGGAAAGAGTTGAGGAGCTTGTATAAAGATGTTCCGTTTCTAAAAAGTTTTTCTGTATTCATTATATCATCAAAAGCCTGTAATCATGATCAAGATCATAGACTTACCTTTTTCTCACGGCCCTCCGTTCAGCATAAGGGATACATGACCTGCAAACGAACACCGTTTCTCCTTCATCATCATCATACGACTTAGGGTCCACAGGCTTCTTCTTACAGATCACACAAGACTTTCGTGTAAACAAGGACTTCAAATGTTTGAGCAAAGTCATCCTCCTTCGCGGCGTTCAGCCAGACTACATGGCAGGTGCACATAATCACGTCCCACTACGTTGAAAAAGATAGACAGCCCCACCGATGAAGATGATAAAGCACACAAATAGCAACGTTCCAATGACGAGATCGTTCCGCTCCACCGGTTTTCCTTTTTCAAGAAAAGAATCCGCTCCTGCTTCCCCTTCACTCACGTAGGTATAGGGAGCTTCCCGTTCCGCTCTTCTAAATACGCCCTCTCGTTCCTCAACGGCAATTACTTGTGTGGCAGGATGGTCGACGATTTTATAATAGGCCGTCCCTTTTTCAAAAACATTCGAAAAATCCCCTTCATACTGGTGCATATCCGAATAAGCGGTCACTTCTCCAATCTTCTCTTCCACTTGCACTTCTACCGTCTCTTCTTCAACAACATAAATGAAACCGTCATAGACGACAAAAGGGTAGGCCCATGAAGTGGCTGTAACCGTTGTAGATAAATAGAAAAACGGGAAAAGTAAACAACAGAGAGTAATCAACATTTGCCGCATCGTCTCCCTCCTTTCGAAAATAGACGTCTGAACATGGAATAAGTTTCAAACAGATTATTTTGAGACACGAAATATAGCTGATATGATAAGTGATGTCATACGAAGGAAAGGGTTATATTGCCCACTTATTATAAAGTGAAATAGAAAAGAGGTTATCCTATGTCTGTACAAGGTTTAGCAAATACAAAATTCTCGGTCCTCGACCTTGCCCCTGTAATTGAGGGAGGAACACCGGCGGATTCTTTCCGAAATACGGTGGATCTTGCTCAACATGTTGAAAAGTGGGGATTCACAAGGTACTGGATGGCTGAACACCATAACATGCCTTTTATCGCGAGTTCCGCAACATCCGTCGCCATCAGTCATGTGCTGCACAATACGAACTCCATACGTGTCGGTTCAGGCGGAGTGATGCTTCCGAATCACGCTCCACTCATTGTCGCAGAACAATTCGGCACCCTTGAAACTCTGTTTCCCGGACGTGTGGATTTAGGCCTTGGACGTGCCCCAGGAACAGACGGAATGACAGCTCGGGCTTTACGGAGAAACTTAGACTCTGATCCCAATGAGTTTCCCGCGATGTTAGATGAATTACGGGGCTATTTTGCCGGAGATCATCATATTCGCGCGATTCCAGGAGAAGGCCTGGACATTCCGGTTTGGCTGCTCGGCTCTAGTGGATTCAGCGCACAACTTGCAGGCCAACTCGGACTGCCGTTTTCTTTTGCCAGCCACTTTTCACCGAACAACACGCGCGGCGCCTTGAACTTGTATCGTTCTAGTTTCCAGCCTTCTGAAGTACTTGATGAACCTTACGTCATGGTAGGCGTCAATGTCATTGCCGCAGATACGGATGAAGAAGCAGAAAGATTGGCTACGTCCCTGCAGCAACAATTCTTGAATCTTGTAAGAAATACGAATCATCTGCTCCAGCCACCGGTTGATAACATGGATGAAGTGTGGACAGCACAAGAAAAGGCTGCACTAAGACAACAACTTGGCGCATCGATTATAGGAAGTAAAGAGACAGTGAGAGAACAATTAAAGAAATTCCAGGCAGAAACCGAAGCTGACGAAATGATGGTCATTTCACAAATCTACGACCACAGCGCGCGTTTGCGCTCCTATGAAATTATTTCTGAGATAATAAATGAATGATTGCGAAAGCATTCATCATAGAAAAGAAGTCCCTCTGCGAGCCAGAGGGACTTCCCTTTTATATGACATATGTATAAAAAAGAAAGACAAAGACGCCTGTAGCGGTAAGAAAATGAAGAATCGAATAGGCTCCTTTACACTTTTCGATTTCAACCATTCCTTTAACAAACATCAAAAAACCTAACATCAATAACATGACCGGCAAAACCCGAAAATCCTCTGTCCATAAACCATAGCCGCTCAAACTTAATACAAGCAATCCAAAAATAAATCGTATGATTGTTAACTTACGCAGACGTGACCGAGTATCATCCCACCTCCCCTTTTCACTTCAACCTCCCATAAACCCTACAAGAAACAGAGCGAGCACGGCACTCAACAATATTGAAACAGCCCAATCCCACCTTCTCGTAGTCTTGAACAAAATATTGAAGACAGAACTAATCGTTAAACAAACGAAAAATGTAAAGAGCACCATAGAAATGCTGTACATCATATCCCCCCTATTTTATAAGCGATTGAAAATAATATTCCGCGTCATTCAACGCCTGACTCAATTCAATGGAAGCTGTAAACAATATGTAAATCGGAATACAAAAAGCTGCGATGATGACCAGTAAAGATTCCTTAACCACATGACTGCGCTTATTGAATAGGTAAAGGGTGAGAGTTGAGACGATGATAAAAAACACGCCCGTAATCCAGAGAGTAAACAAATGACTGTTTGCATTTTCTACACCTGTCCGGAATGATTGAAGACGATCTTCATTTTCTTCTGTTTCTATCACGGTCTGTATATTGTCTTTTCCTTCAATCAACCATGTGTATGTATTTTCCGCTTTGGTAACTTGATAATAATAACCGACTGCCCCTTCCTCGCTTGTAACAAACGGACTGGAAGCTTGAACCGTTACACTTAAAAAAAGAAGCACGAAAAAGAATATGAGGATGTCCCTATTCATTCAGCACCTCTGTTAACAAGCGAATGCCTTCCAAAACTTTTGTATGATCCCATTCGTTTTTATTTTTCCTCGCATGAAGTAAAACGGGTCGAACCGATTCCACCGAGCGTCCGAATTCATACATCCAGTCGTAACGGGGCACCATCCATAAATGGAAGTGGTGGGTCGTGTCTTCGTTATAGAAATAATACACATTCTCAATCCCTAAAACTTTCCTTTGCGCTTTTCTTATCTTCGTTATGAACGTGATATAATCCCGTTGTTCTTGTTCCGTCAACTCATCAAGGCCTTTGATATGCCGTTTAGATGCTACGATGACTAACCCTCTGATTGGATAAGCGACATCCTGGTGTGCGTGGAAATGCTCTGTTTCCGCAATGACTCCCCCTTCCGGTTCGACTTCTCCACTGGTTAAGGCACAACTGAGACAGTCCACTTCCACCGTGTCACCATTCGATAATATTATCGTACGCATGTCATTCCCCCTTTTCACTTTTCCGTTTATATTATATAAGCTCCCTATTCTTGAAGACTCCGTTTCGAGGCTTTTGTTGAGTGGATGGGGGCTGCGGGGATAGCTCGCTTTCCGCAGGAGCGCAAGGAGCACATACCGCTCATCCTTAAAGGAAGTCTTGGCTAGTTGAAATCATAAAAGAGAATTCCTGGCCATGGATACGGGGTCAGGGAAACGACGATTTGCGGTGTTTTGAATCCGTTTGTAGAAAAACACACACGTTCGTTTCTCCATTCGCTTTTCATGCGGACGTTTCCCAGACCCTGTTCCTACGCCTTATTCGTGCAGGATCTATGGTTAAAAAGACTCTATAACGGCGTGAGTGGGCTAGGCTTCCTTACAGAACTCGGCAGGTTACTATTAGAGGGATTTCAAGAACCTCATAGGGTAAAGGGGCGGAGGGAAACGGTGAGACTCCTGTGGGAAGTGCGTGGTAGATGAGACCCCGCAGAGCGTTAGCTCGAGGAGGCTCATCACTCGCCCACGGAAAGCGAACCTTTTCCCGGAGCTCCTAAACTCTCACAAAAGTCTCGAAATCAAGTCTTCAACAATCCTGCCATATCCAATATTAATTGAAATCGGAAATAAGACCGATCAACCTTCCGAGCCCTTTCAATAACCAGACGACCATTCGGATGGGGAAAATGATCAGCTCAGGCAACCAAAGCAATAGTTCAAACAAAAAATCAAAAATACTGGATTTATCAGCATTTTGTCTGCGTCGTTTCAATGCTTCTCTCTTGCTTTTCAACCATTGTCTCACACGGTCCACCTCCCCATTATTCCTACGGTTCTTATTAATGGAAGGTTTCATGAAAGAAAAAATTTCCTCGTTTTACCTCTCTTCATTATATACAAACTATGCCCATAAGAGGAGGTAGATGTTGATGGGAAAACGAACGTCACAAATGAACGCAGCGAAAACGAACAATAAAACACCGAAAGAAAGCCTGCCGATTGAAGAAGAAGTCGGCCACCGCACCAATAAGAATCGTCCCAAGCAAGGACCTGGAGCGAATGCATAAACAGTAAAATCCTGAGGATCACTCCTCAGGATTTTATTTGATTTATTATGAATACCATTTGTGCCACATATGGTCATTCGCACCGCGGACGAAACAGTCAATCCGGTTTCTTCCCCATGATACAGCAGCTGGCGAAGAGCGCACGCCCCCTCTTGGGGCACCAAGGTTCTCCCAGTTTCTCCATTGTCTACCGTCCCACCATTTATGCCATAGCTGATTATTGTCCCCACGCACAAAACAATCCAGACGATTTTGTGCCCAGGAGGAAACACCAGGGGCACCATCAAATCCACCTCTTGGTGACCCCAAATCTTCCCACTCACTCCAGCGTGTTCCGTTCCACCACTTGTGCCACATGACATCATTTCTTCCCCGGACAAAACAATCAATTCGATTCGGCCCCCAGGATACAGCTGTCGGAGAACTCCGGACGCCTCCTCTTGGCGCACCGAGGTTTTCCCATTGTCTCCACCTGGAACCATCCCACCATTTATGCCACAGGTTGTTATCGTCTCCCTGAACGAAACAGTCAAGGCGATTCCTCTCCCAGGAGGATACAGCTGGTGATCCATCAAATCCAGGAGGTGGCGAACCGAGATCTTCCCATTCTCTCCATCTTGAACCGTCCCACCATTTGTGCCACATCCGTTCATTCGTACCTCTTACAAAACAATCAATTCGATTCGGCCCCCAGGATACAGCCCCGGGCGAGCTTCTTACTCCTCCACGAGGGGCACCTAAGTCTTCCCACTCCTGCCATCTTGAGCCATTCCACCATTTATGCCACAGACGGTTATCACTGCCTCTGACAAAGCAATCCAACCGATTTGCCTGCCATGATGAAACAGTCGGCGACCCTCTAAAACCTCTTGGAGGTGATCCGAGGTCTTCCCACCTCTTCCAACTGTCCCTCTGAGGATTGAATGACCTATTTACCTGATAAGGATAAGCTTGGTAAGCCGGCTGCCCATAATAGCCCTGTTGATAAGGAGTGTATGGATACAGGGCATTACCTTCCATAGGGTAACCCCTATATCCATAAGAATCCGGCGGTCCCCCATAACCATAATAATAAGGTCCGTATGGATACATGATGCTGTCATCCCCCCTTCATGGTGTCCTATCAATTTTATGCTGAAAAAAGAAAAACATGAAAAGGTTTAGACGCTCATTCCATCGTGGCGATCCTTGCATAGATCTCGCTCAAATTTGTAAACCCTTCTTTCTTTAATTCTTTTATGCAAAACATCCATAATTCAGCGGTCGCCAAACTATCATAAAGCGCATGGTGACGTCTCTTTATATCAATCCCATAATGCTCGCAACATTCATCTAGCGTCGTCAGCCCTTGCTGTTTATGAAGAATCTTCGTCAAGAAGGCTGTATCGACGATTCTATGCTGGAACCTTTTTCTCAAGGCGATCCATGTGGCATGATTCATGAATTGCTTTTCATGATTGGCATGGTGAGCGACAAGCAAGTCCGCCTTCACATAATTATAAAAGCTCTTCAAAGCATCGCGAAGGGGAGGCGCGTCTTCGATCATTTCCCTTGTAATTCCAGTCAAGGATGCAATCTCTTTAGATGGCGTAGCATCTGTACCGACCAAAGTATAAAAGGTGTGGCTATCGACAATTTGTTCTCCTTTCACTTTCACAGCCCCTATGGATAAAATCTGGTCGCCGTTGTATGGGTAAAAGCCGGTCGTTTCCAAATCGAAAACCGTAATACTCAAATCATCAAAAGGAAGGTCAAGAGTATTCTCGTTCTTCATCTCTCTCTCCAGGTTCCTTAAGTACGCCATATTGGATGGATCATTTTGATTCAATGAAGAAAGCCCACCACCGATTTTCCCGGACAGATCTTTAACAAATTGTACAAAAGGGTTCATGTTCGACCCTCTTTAATGATGTTTTTCGCCATTTGATATAGTTTTTGAGCGCTTTTGACCTGCTTTTTCAATTGCTGTTTTTCTTCTTTTGATAACTGTTCCACTTTGATTACGTGGACCTGCTGATAATTTTCAGCTTCTTTTTTCAGTTTCAACCTTTGCTGAAGGAATTGTCGAAAACCATTTTCATATTCAGAAAGAGAGGGATATAGGGAACGCAGCGCTTCAAATCTTGATAACGTTGAAGAATTGGTGACATGTTGAAAAAGGGACAGGATCCTCAAAGCATTAATATATGGAAAATAGACTGTCTGTTTTAGATTGAAATGACCTTTTTTCTCTCCACTGTAATCCGGCAGCAGCTGCCCGAAAACTCCCACACCCTTTTTTACGTAATTGACATTATCCATCAACCTTGTCAAAAGCCCTGGTTCTTCATCAATCACCGCAAAAGAAGTCTCTTTGACTTTTAGCAACAGTTCTGACTCCCCTACCAACACTCTAGAATCAAAAAAAATAAGAAAATGCCGGAGGGACTGCCAGTCTGCTTCCCTCAACCATTCGGAGATCTGCAGGACGAATACGTCTACGGGTTGGCACCATAGAGGATTCGAAGCCATCACATTCCCCTCACACCGTTCATAACCGACGATGGCCATTCCTTCTCTGATTTCTTCTCCCAGCGATAAATAATAATCCTGATGTTTCTCGTCCCCATCAAACAGAATCCCATGATCTTGATCACTCCATAGCGACTGCTCATATCTTCCTGCACTCCCCATCAGAAAAAATGCAAAAGGAGCAGGAGGCTCCCCCTGCTCACGTTCAACTTTTTCTTTTGCCAGATGGAAAGTATGGTGGATCAATTGATCGTGAAAAGCATTCAACTGCAAATGATCATCACATACAGATTCAATCATCTCTTCTCGCCATACTCTGATTTCTTCATATGTCTTAAACATCCATTCCATCCTTTATGATTACGTCTTTACGCTCCTGATTTTGTCTTTTGTGGAGGCGTCAAATTTTCAGGGTATCCATAACCGCCGTGTTCACTTAAGTCAAGACCCATGATTTCTTCCTCTTCTGATACACGAAGACCACCCATTGCTTTATCCATAATTTTCAGAATGATGAATGAAACGATGAACGCATACAACCCACTACTTACAACTCCGAGCGTCTGCACCCATAGCTGCTCAAATCCACCACCGTAAAACAGGCCGGGACGACCCACAGAGGCAAGCTCTGGGGTTGCGAACAACCCATTGGACAACGTTCCCCATACACCCACGACACCGTGGACGGAGAGAGCAAAAATCGGATCATCAATTTTCCTTTTATCAAAGAAACGCATGCTGAAGAATACAATTCCACCACCGATCAGGCCAATCAAAACGGCTGCCCAAGGTTCAACGAAAGCGCAAGAAGCTGTAATCGCAACAAGACCGGCAAGGGCACCATTCAACGTTGTCGGTACATCTGCTTTTCCAGTCACTGCCCAAACCATCAGCATCGCACCGATGGCACCAGCACCTGCTGCCAATTGGGTGTTAAGGGCTACATAACCAAAGAACGCATCCGCTACCCCGAACGTACTTCCTGCATTAAATCCGAACCAGCCGACCCATAAGAGGAGGACACCTAATGCTGTAAACACCTGGTTATGGCCGGCAATTTCATTAGAAGAACCATCTTTGTTGTATTTTCCAATCCGAGGTTTCAAAATGATCGTTGCCGCTAAAGCCGCCATGGCACCCGTCAAGTGGACAACCGTTGAACCGGCAAAGTCCTGTTTTCCATGTTCACCTAACCAGCCGCCGCCCCAGATCCAGTGAGCAATAACAGGATAAACGAGTATAGAGAATAAAATAGCGAAAATAACGTAGGCGACCAGTTTTGCCCTCTCAGCAAAACCACCAAAAGCAATCGTCATCGCAATGGCTGCAAACGCCAACTGAAAAAGGAAATCTGTGGAACCAGCTAAGCCTTCCCCCATCGTCGTTGCATCCCCGAAAAAGAAATTAGAAAAGCCAATAAATCCATTTCCTTCACCATAAATCAGTCCGTATCCTAATGCCCAGAATACCACAGAAACAATGCCTACAGTAAAAACCGTCTTTCCTGCAATATGGCCGGCGTTTTTCATACGTGTCGACCCTGCTTCAAGCAGTATAAAGCCCCCTTGCATCAATAGAACCAGGATTGTACAGACGATGATCCAAAGATTGTTCATCAAAAAAGTAGCATCCATTCTCTTAACTCCCCTTATGTTAGATTTTATAACATCTTATGTTATTAAGAATTGTATCAAAGTCACAATATTTACACAACTATAAATGTCAGGTTTCTTAACATAAGGTATGATCAAAGATTCTTAAGTTGCTAAAAACCCCTTCACCTTAGTCTTTTTAAAGACAAAAAAAGATCCCAAAAGTTTGGGATCAGGGATCAATCTACACCGTTGACTCCATGCAGAAGGTTGTATTTCGTATGTTTTTGAAGCAATTCCGAGACAGTTACGAATTGATAGCCTTCTTCTTTCAGTTTAGGGAGAATCTGCTTTAATGCTTCAACCGTCTGTGAACGATCGCCTCCAAAATCGTGAAAAAGGACAATATCCCCATTCCTCGTATTGTTCAATACGGTTTTTACAATATTATGGACGCCGGGGCTTTTCCAGTCTCTCGTATCTTGATGCCAGGACCACATGACCACCATATACCCTTCTTCATTAGCCGTATTGACAATAATGTCGTTATAGACGCCTCCAGGTGGACGAAACAGCCTCGGCGGGGCCCCTGTCAAACTTTCAAGAACTTCTGATGTGTTGTCCATTTCATGGATCAGCTCTTCTTTTGTTATGCCTGTAAAGTCCGGGTGATGAAAACTGTGGTTGGCAAGCTCGTGACCACTTTTCACCATCGACTTGATGATCGACGGATTCTGCTGAGCCCTTGATCCAACCACAAAAAAGGTGGCTTTCGCGTTATGCTCCTGTAAAATGTCCAAAATTTCCGGCGTGTACTCTGAACTTGGACCATCATCAAAAGTGATGGCTATATACTTTGATGAAATGGGTACATCCCAAATCGCCGTCCCTTGTTCTTCATAATAATTCCGAGGGTGGTTTTTAGCGTAAACGCTTACAATATTCATATGGAAAATACATAGACCAATCAAAAGATATAGGGTGAATGTTTTCAAATGAAACACCCCTTTCCTTTTTGATTAGTTTGCGGGTAAAAAGCTCTCTTATCCCAGCTAAAATACGGAAAGTGCCTCCACACAAAAACCAGTCCCCTGTAGGAACTGGTTTTAGATTTCAATATTTTTCCGGTTTCAATATCGTCCGTTGCAATGGAACTCCCCCCATGGGTACATTCCTTTCAAAGAAGACGTACGGTTTTTCGTCCACGATAAAAGTGTGATTACCTTCATAACGAACAGTGTGTCCTCTTTCACTCAATTCTTTTTCAATTGCCTGGACATATTCCTGATGATCGATATACCTCTCATCAAAATCAATTTGTATATGGCCTTTCCGGTAACCCATCAACCAATTAAACAGAACGAACAATCCAATACCGGCAGCTCCAATGAATATATATCCCCATAACATATCATCACCCCTGTCACCTACAAGTACGAGCAGGCTGCAAGGTAAGTTTCAGAAAAATAAAAAAAAGACCAGTACCACTGATCTTTTTTCGTGAGGGAATGTTGTTCACCCCCAAGCGCTCATACCACCTTTAACGTTGGTGATTTTATCAAACCCTTGCTTTTTCAATACTTTCGCTGCGTTCATACTTCTCATCCCGCTTTGACATATTAAAACAACCTCTTTATTGCGGTCCAATTCACCAGATCGTTTCGCAATATCGGAGAGAGGTACATTTTTAAATGGCTTTTTATGATTCGCTCGATATTCACCAGGCGTCCGGACATCAATCCATTGCACATTTTTCTCTTTCAGACGCTTCTGTGTTTCCTGGACGGTTATATTTTGAACACCTTTTACTGGTAAAAGCTTTTTAATTATGAACCAACCGAGTAACAATCCGATTCCCCAAGGGAGGATAGCTTCCATTTGTTTCACCCCTTATTTTTCAATCATACATGGCATCGCCCGGCATTCCTGGTGCTTAGCCGGGATGGTATAACCAATTACTTCATATCCTTTTCTCTTCAGCAGTCTCGCTGCCAAATTCTTTTCAACTTCATCTGAACAAACCAAAACAATCGGACGCTGTGGTATATCTTGATGATGTCTTTCTAAATAAGCCAGCGGCAGACAAACAGCATGTTCCATTTTATCATGAGATGATGTTTGATAATCCCTCGTATCAACGGGAACGACCATGCCATCATTTTTTGCAGTTATTTCGGACATGTTCATTTTTTTCACGTGAGAGACCGGGAGATAACGGTGAAGAAGAAAAAGCCCCGCTCCTACGACTAACGTTACAATCATTACAAATGACATGATGTTCCTCCTTTATGTCTTGAACTAAAAACATTTTATACCCTATGAGGTATTTATGTCAACAATTAAACTTCTGGTTTCCAATGAACATTTAAGCAGAATTTGAGTCTTTTTTCCAGAATAAGGGCTTATCCGTAAGTGTCCAGCTGTTGGATCCGAATGTGGCACCACATCCCAATTTTCCTCACACGTTTATGCAGCTAGGAGCATTTTATTAATTCCAAAACAAAAAAGCCTAAAGCGTCGGCTTTAGGCTAATTGAACCTTCTTTAATTGACCATTCGATTCTGGTCTTTCCAAAACTTCTTCCGAATGACGACTTTCTGAATCTTTCCAGACGCTGTCTTCGGTAATTCTTCGATAAAAGTAACGCTTGTTGGTGCTTTGAAGTGAGCCAGTTTCTCACGGCAAAACAGGATCACTTCTTCTTCTGAGAGAGTTTCTCCTTCTTTCACTACCACTACCGCATGGGGTACCTCTCCCCACTTTTCATCTGGAACAGCAACGACAGCCGCTTCAAGTATGGACGGGTGTTCATATAAGGTCGCTTCCACTTCAATGGAAGATATGTTTTCTCCTCCGCTGATGATGACATCTTTCTTGCGGTCGACAATTTCAATATTCCCTCCGTCATCAACCACTGCCATATCTCCCGTATGAAGCCATCCATCTCTTATAGCTTCATGGGTCGCTTCGACATTTTTATAATACCCTTCCATCACATTGTTTGATTTTGTTACGATTTCCCCGATAGATGTTCCATCGCTCGGAACTTCTTCTCCCAACTCATCCACGACCTTCACCTGGCTGCCGATCATGCTGTAACCAGCTTTCGCTTTCAAGCGATAACGCTCTTCCGCTGGTCGATCCACATCCATCGACCGAAGTTCCGATGTAGTAATCAGTGGTGAGATTTCTGTCATGCCGTACACCTGGACGAATTTCCATTTCAAGTCTTCTTCCACTTTACGGACAAATGCCGGCGGAGGGGCTGAACCTGCAATCACGACTCTTACCTCATGGTCAATGGATGGCTGCTTCTCTTCGTACGCCCCAATGACCATGTTTAACACGGTCGGCGCCATATGTAGCACGGACACTTTGTGTTTTTCTACTTTTTCTACGATTAATTGTGGATCTGTTTTGCGAAGCATCACTTGTGTAGCACCGTTCGCCGTATAATAAAAAGGAGATCCCCATCCGTTCACATGAAACATTGGCAGGACATGGAGGAGAGTATCCTGATCCGAAACCCTTAAGTGATGCATGGATGATAAAGCATGGAGGTAATTGGACCGATGACTTAACAATACCCCTTTAGGATTTCCCGTCGTTCCGCTCGTATAAAGTAAAGAAGCAATATCTGTCTCCTCTATCGCCGCCCGTTCAAAACGATCGGGTGAAAACTGGGACAGCCATGACTCATACCCTTCCTTGGATGGATCTCCATGGACAATCACTTTCTCTATAGAAGGAAGGTCCTGCACAACCTCTTGCACTAACGGCAGGAGAGTATGATCGACGAGAAGCACTTTACTTTCACTGTGCTCTAAAATGAAACGGTAGTCCGCCGGCTTCAACCTAGTATTCAACGGGGTCATTACAGCCCCCAACTGAAAGACACCGTAGAATCCTTCAAGCATTTCCGTCGAATTCGGAGCAAGATAAGCCACCTTGTCCCCTTTCTTCACACCTAAAGATTCAAGCCCTCTTGATAACTGGTTGACCCGAGCGTTCAACTCGCGGTAAGTCAGTGTCCAATCCTCATCAATGATCGCCGGTTTCTCTCCATACAACTGTACCGCCCTGTCCAGAAACTCTGTCAAAATCAATGGAACATGCATCGGATACCCTCTCCCTTTATAAAAATTATTAAGCGCTTACATATTATTCTAATTGCAAACCTGTACTATATCAATAGAAGCCTGGATATTGTGTACACAAACAGATGATTTTTATCGCAAAAGAAAAAACTGCCGTTCAGCAGTTTTTCACATCATCACCTTATCTTCATTAACAACATCAATTTCAAATCCAAGATCCTCGATCATTCGATGGTCTTCCGTACTCTCCTGACCATCCGTCGTCAAGTAATCACCGATGAAAATAGAATTTGCAGGATACAAGCTTAATGGCTGAAGGCTTCTTAAATTCACTTCACGACCTCCGGAGACACGTATTTCTTTCGTTGGGTTGATGAAACGGAACAAGCAAAGGACTTTCAAGCAATAGGAAGGTGAGAGTTCATCCGTCCCCTCTAAAGCTGTTCCATCAATGGCATGTAAAAAGTTCACGGGAATGGAGTCTGCATCAAGAGTTTTCAAAGCACGCGCCATATCGATCACGTCCCGCTTCGTCTCTTTCATCCCTACGATGACTCCGGAGCAAGGCGAAATGCCAGCCTCTTTCGCATGATTCACTGTCCCTACCCGGTCATGATATGTATGACTTGTCGTTATTTCATCATGATGATTTTCTGAAGTATTGATATTATGGTTGTAGCGGTCCACACCCGCGTCTTTCAATTGCTCCGCCTGTTCAGCTTTCAATAAACCCAGACACGCACAAACTCTCATATCATAGGCTTCTTTGATTTCTTTGACTGCAGATGTGACGATATCAAGTTCACGTTTTGATGGACCTCGACCACTTGCCACGATACAGTAAGTCCCCGACCCCATTTTAGAGGCCTTTTCGGCTCCTTTTACGATGGTGTCCTTGTCCATCATCCGGTATTTTTGAATGGGGGCACTCGAATCTCTGGACTGCGAACAATACCCACAGTTCTCCGGGCAGAAGCCGGACTTCGTATTGACGATCATATTCAGTTTCACTTTGTTGCCATAATGTGCCTTTCTTACTTGGTAAGCTTGGTGTAATAAGTTTAGAAGTTCATCGTCTGGACAATTCAACACTTCAAACGCTTCCTGATCTGTAATTTCTTCTCCATTCAACGATTTTTCCACTAGATGACTCCACATACAGATTCCCCTTTCTGATGTCTCACTTAGTTAACCTATAAAATAAATGGTTAACATTTAGATTCAGAATACCATAACCCATCAGAAAAATCACGATTCAATTTTGCTATAAATGTTCCATATAAGCTCCCTATTCTTTAAGACTCAGTTTCGAGGTGTTTCGGGGTTCGTTGTTGGGATTGAGCGTCAGGGGCGGCTGGGAAGCTACTCGCTTTCCTGTGGGGGAGTGGCGAGCTTCCTCAGGCTATCGCCTTGCGGGATCTCGCCTATCTCCTTTCTCCCACGGGAGTCTCGCAGCTTCCCAACCACCCCATCCCGTGCAGGAGAGAAACGAACCCTTATACCAAAATGGGCCGTCTCCCATACCCACTAAGAAACAGGCGAAAAGCGCTATATATCAAGACTTCACGCTCGTAATGACCGCTAGGGGGAGTTTTATGTGATCCAATTCTTTTGAACATACAAGCAGAGTTTCCGAGAAGTGGTTTCGAGACACTCACATGATAAAGGGGCGGAGGGGAATGGGGAGACTCCTGTGGGAAAAAAGTGCTTGGTGAGACCCCACAGGACGCAGTCCGAGGAGGCTCACCGCGCTCCCACGGAAAGCGAGTCATTCCCCGCAGCCCCATCCACTTACACAAAAGTCTCGAAACTGAGTCTTACACAATCCTGCCAGATAGTTGAATAACACTTTACAGGGACGTATGTAAAGAGCTGTCATGCAGCTCTTATGACTCCTCAAACCGTGCAAGGCCACGGCGGAAGGCTGCGAGGTGGTTCAATGATGCATTCCTTAACTGTGTAAAAACAGTTCTCACATCCTCTGGCAAATCATACAATAAAAACTTTTCATACATGGATATGTTCTCAATTTCCCCCTGGACACCAGCTGCATACGCCGCTTTTACACTGTCAGGAGTGCTTACATACTGACTCGCGTCATCGGATGGTATAGGGATTTGATATCTTGTGAAAAGTGTATTCAGAGCAGAAATGTGGCGTTTCTCCGCTTCCTGAATTCGGACGAATGTCTGGATATCGCCAAATTCCCGCCTAATATCTTCATAACGGGCTTGGGCAAGATATTCATCCTGGATGGCATACGTCAACATATCTGCGAAGGTTAATGAAGAAGCGCTCAAGGCACCTGCCGCCCCATAATCCTGTTGCCTTACCTGAAAATGATCCCTTTGAGGGAATGAAAGAAAATACAGAAACCAAACGGCATGGTTCTGTTCATCAGCCCCCGCCTGGCGAAACGTTTCTTTGATGGAAAGATCCTGTGCTTTCCGCTCGATTTCATAATAAAAGTCTGTTGTCTTTTGTTCATCGACAAACGCTGCTTCTATCCCATCCATGTATTGATCGGGGCACGGTTCAGTGATTTTCGGGGATGGTTGTTTTCCTGTCAGTTGCTTATAAATATTGCTGAAGGCCTCATAGTGACGGATTTCATCCTGACGAATCTCATAAATCTGCTGTCTTGCCTGCTGTGTAGGGGCTAAATCGGCCAATTTATTGTAGCAGGCAATCGCACTGTACTCGCCGTTAATCGCTTTTTCCACATCTTTTACTAGTGATTGGTCATTTTGGATGCGAAAGTAACCATCATATCCATAAGGGTTGAATGTATATCCATACTGATTCCGATACAATGAATCCAACCTCCTTTTAGAAGTCATCAACCTATCCTATGGAAAATGGGCGGTTTTGTGTGCAAATCGAATGTTTTGTATCTTTTATCGATCTTGATTTATAATTACTTCAATACTTGAGGTTCAATACTTTAGAACTAACCAGAGGTTCACATATGAGTATTTATGACTATTCGCAAGCAAAAAAAGCGTGATGAAGACTTTCTCTTCATCACACTTCTGCGGTAGATCCTATGCCATGGAGAGTAAAAATAATTTGCTGATCAGCTTTTAATAAAATCCTTCTGACGAAGATGGAGCATTAGCTAGAAGAGGCTGTGGTTGTTTCCCTACATTCCGGCCTCCTGTTGTCAACAGGGCTTTGCGTTCAAAGGCACCAGGATACTCGACGACCCAACCTTCAGCATCAATGACTAGTGCGGTCTCATAATCCCTGCAGCGGTATTGAAAGATCCTATAACCGTCGTTATCTCCCAAATACGTGTACACTTGAAGCAGTGGAAATACTTCTTTCCTTAATACATCGACAAAAACCATTTTGAACGTCCGTCGTTCTCCTATATGCCAGGTCACACGATTGATCGGCAAGGTGTTGGAAAAAGGCGTGATGGTCAAATCGACGTTCGTCGCCCCATCCAGATTCTCATCGTACCTCCCATTGACCCACCACTTATCCTGTTTTTCCGCCTGGACGACAAAGGGCTCGGTCTCTTGTTCTTGATAAATCTTCACTTTTTTAGTCTTCCAATCAAGTCCGAGCTTCAAATCATAAGTAAGATGATGTGGCACTCCCTGATCCACAAGCAATACCGTCCCTCGTACCTCCATATGATTGGTTAACTTTTTCAACGTTAAATGTTCCGCTCCAGCGGACTCCAGATGATCCCAAATCACACGTTGCTCCATATGCTTCCCTCCTAAATGGATTTTGTGACAGACCCTTTCATCCGAATAACTTTCCCATCAAGATCAGGACCGATTGTTTTCATCCCTGCCTTCTCATAAAATCGGCGTGCTCGATGGTTATCAGGTGCAACACGCAAATGAAATTCCTCAAGGTTACGTTTTTTAAAAAAATCGATCGCGTAGTTGTGAAGTGCTTTTCCCATTCCTTTCCCACGCTCTGAAGGGATCAGGTAAAACAAGTGAATGTATCCGATTTTCCGTCCCTTATACTTTTTCACCGATAACTCCAGCTGACCAATGACTCCTCCGTCTACCTGTGCCATAACGAAACCATCAGGGTATTGCTCTACTTTTTCAAGCACATAGATTAAGTATGCATTTGCGTCAAAGCCTGAGGTGTTACCGAAGCTCACCATAAACGAATCTTTACGGAAATCAATGATACACTGCCGGTCTTTTTTTAAGTCAATCGTTCGGAACTGAACCATCTTGCACCCTCCATTTCTTCACTCGAGCATCGTAGAAGTATGGCGGGATGAATGAACGTAATATCACGGAATGATCTCGCTACAACGTTCCCAATTTCCTCCTCTCCTTATGGAAAAGACCACCGGCTCAAAACCTTTTCAACGGCAGCATTTCTCGTTGTTTGTTCAAGTGCTTGTGGAAGCTGTTTGGCGTTCTGTTATAGCTGCGATTTGTATAGGTTGCTCTTATCATTGGTTATCTTTTTCTTCAAAGGGAAATCCATCTCGCTCCTCCTTCTCTTAAAATTCGCTACCTGAATTGAAATTCCTTCCTTTTTTTACATAGAGAAGGATGGCAGACAAATACTAAGTTAATCATGTTGCATTCGTTTCGGAAATATATTCGTAGTAGGAGGTGAAAAGGATATGTTTTCATCCAAATGGCGCCTGCTGAAAAAAGACTTGAAGGCCGCGTTGAAAGCAACCCCAGCCCCGTTGACGACGCAGGAAGAAACGCTCGTGAAGGAAATAAGGAGGATCACTCAGGAGAAAAATCGAAACAATGTCACACGTACGATGGCGTATCTTCACTTTTTTGAAAAGCATCCTGAAATTCATTGGGCACTGCTTGCCCACCTCGTCTCTAGAAACGCGGGCTGGAACATGACTGATCTGAAGGGTGAATATCTACCAAAGTTGTTGACAGGAAAAGAAGGGAGAGACTTTTTCGTTTTCTTAGAACGAGGAAATTGGCTCATCTTTCAGGATGCTTACCCCCAGCTATTGCTATATGATGCCAGTTTGAAGCATGGCCGCCCTCTCTATCACCTATTAGATGCGTTGAACGTATCCAAATTCATGAAACCTTTTTGGGAACGTTTTTGGAAAAGCGGAAATAGTGAAGAACTGACGAAAGCGCTGATCGTCAATGAACAGCATTATATCGAAAATCGTGTGGTAAGAAACCACCTTTACATGGCGACTGTTATGGACAAAGTGATGTTCAAACTTCAAGATATGCTTTCAATGAATCATATCCTCTTCCCTTATATGACTCCGATCCAGCAGAAGATCAAACTCGTCGGTGGAACCGTTCACCACTTTTCTGCCGTAGATGAACGCATTCTCCTCGGAAGATCTCTTTACGAGCTTCTTTATGGTGTGCGGTCACGCTTGGATCAAATCGTCCAATGGTGCTCTGCTAATAAACACACAGGCTCGCGTAAGGATTACTGGCCGCAACTATTTAATGATGTCAATGAAACACCACCGGGTCATGTCCATGAAATGACTATGAGCCCATGCAAACGAAAGCAGAACGGGCCCAAAATTTACAGTCCCAAACTGGAGATTGTGTGGGAGGACTGGGTCCATGCAGAAGCGGAGACAGGGGATTGGTTCAAGAGTGTAAACGTATTGGACTTGATGAAGAAGAATGCAAAGGAATTCAGTGGAGACATTGAACCTGTGTATTGCCGGACGTTGGAAGAAATCGAGTTCGCCTCTCAAACAAAGCATACATTTTTTCACAAAACAGAAGGACGATCCGCAGACCGTCCTTAACTATGTAACTGGTTTCTTTGATCTCATTGAACGGCTCCATCCATAGTTTCCACGGTCATAGGCGATGGTTTCTGCATGCCGAGCAAGCTCTGGCTGGACATAAAGCCAGTCCAGGGAAATAGAACTGAACCCTGCTTCTAAAACGACAGTCACCGGCCCTTCTCCCTCGGAAATGACATGTGTATCACTGGTTTCCGTATGGACCATCATTCCTGGAGGGGACACTTTGCTTTTTCATTCATAACCACATTCCAAAACCGGCAATGGAAACACTAAGACTGCAATCAAACCACGAATTCCTTTTTTCATCCGATCTCCTATTGTCTTGGCGCAAATAACATGACACAAACACCGATCATACAGATCCCTGCACCAATCCAGTCATATAGATCGGGCGTTTTCCGATCCACACCCCATCCCCACATCACGGATAAAATGATGAACACACCACCATAGGCGGCGTATACACGGCCAAAAGATGGGAAGCTTTGAAACGTAGCAATCACCCCGTATAAGGCAAGCGCGAATCCTCCCGCGATTCCCCAGGAAAGCGGCTTACCTTCACGGATGGCGAGCCAGATCAAATACCCTCCTCCGATTTCAGCCACTCCTGCAAATAGAAATAATATGAATGCTTGAATCATTACAATCACTCCTGTAAAAAAACTATATCTATAATTTACAGGAGAAACATCTATCTGTCACAAACTACTAAATCGACATCAAACTCTATAAGCAGGACTTAACTCGCTCCAGACATCCAATCGGTTTCCGTTTACATCCTCAAATACAAAATTCAAACCAGGGTGGCCCCTATTTTCGATTTCACCCACCTCAACCCCTTTATCTTTTAACTTTTTATGTAAAGCCCTCAACGCCTCTTTTCCATCCACTTCAAATGTGATGGCAAAACGCTCGCTTCCGTCCTCATCTAAAAAGTTTGATGTTTGTTCCGGCGATGATTTTACTAAGAAAATACTGATGCCTGCTAAGTCTACGATGGCTTTCTGGTTATCTTGATAATTGATGTCAGCTCCAAGCTTTTCTTCATACCAGACTGCGGATTTATCCACTTCTTGGACAGGTAAATAAATCGTCCCTACTCGGATTAATGAATGGTTCATGATACGTCCTCCTATCGAATATATGTATTCAACCAAACCTTTGAAACTCCTTCCTTCACAATAAGTTTCTTGTGATATAAATGCTCCCTATTGTGGAAGACTCAGTTTCGAGACTTTTGTTGAGTCGATGGGGCTGCGGGAAATAGCTCGCTTTCCGCGGGAGCGCGGTGAGCCTCCTCGGACTGCGTCCTGCGGGGTCTCACCAAGCACTTTTTCACCGCAGGAGTCTCGCCATTCCCCTCCGCCCCTTTGCCATACTAGTGTCTCGAAACTACTTCCATAATAAGATGCTTTCATGCACATGGAAATTGGAAGGGGGATCAACGACCGAGGTAGCTATTCTGCATACGGAAAGCTTGTTATAGAGCGTTTTCTGCCTATACCAACAGGATAGTGAAAGACAGCCCCTCTCGGTAAAAGGGTTCGTTTCTCACATGTATCGAATGGGGTGGTTGGGAAGCTGCGAGACTCCCGTGGGAGAAAGGAGATAGATGAGATCCCGCAGGACGTAGTCCGAGGAAGCTCACCACTCCCCCACAGGAAAGCGAGTGGCTTCCCAACCACCCCTTACGCTCATCCCAAGCAACGAACCCCGGAACATCTCGAAACTGAGTCTTCAAGAATCCTGCATATTCTTTAATAACTCAAGAATAAAAAACAGGGCATGCGTTTAGTCATAACGCTGACCTGTTCTGTCATTTTCCTCTTGCTCTTCCTTGTCTTCTTCATGAAAAGGAGTTTCTGTTTGCCCGCTCACATAATCGAACGGTGTATAGGAATTATCGGGGTACTGTTTTTTTACAAACATCCGGTAGGCGGTGCGCAAAACCACGAAGATGATCAAGAAGGAAAACAACACCGTAATAATTGTTGAAACCATAAACCGCTCCTTATAGCTTTAATTTAACGGCTCTTGTAGCAATCATTGTTTTAATATGGTGATCGATGGTTCTTTCACCACCGAAATCATCTTCATAGATTCCTGCAATGACAAAGCCAGCATCCGTCTGGCCTTGCAGCTGGTCTTCTAAAGTATGGCCGAACTCGAGCGTTTCGCCTTCAATTACTTCTTCCTCTTCAAGCGCAGAGTAAGGAATCGTATGAGCCACTTCCAACTTGCCTTCGTCCTCTTTTTCTGCATCAAACAAGTAAAGAACAGGATTCATAAAGCCTGAAATGAGCGTTCCTTTATTTTTCAAAACACGTGCCGCTTCCTTCCAGACCGGGCGTACATTTTCGATGAATACGTTAGCGACAGGGTGGACGATGAGATCGAATGTTTCATCTGCGAATACGGATAAGTCAGTCATCTCACCTTTAACGGTTTTCAAATCGAGTCCTTCTTGGTCAGCTACCCTTTCGTCTTGTTGAAGCTGCTTTTCCGATAAATCAAAAACGGTGACCTCGGCACCTGTGGCAGCGAGGACAGGCCCTTGTTGACCACCTCCAGATGCAAGGCAGAGAACCTTCACTCCTTTTAACGATTCAGGAAACCAGTTTCTCGGCACCTGGCGATCGGCGGTCACACCGATCGTCCACTCGCCGCTACGAGCTTTTTCGATAGTTTCATGCGTTACGCTTTGGGTGTAACGCACCCCGTCTTCCACTTTTTTGTCCCATGCTTTACTGTTATGGTCTGTCGTTTGGCTCATCTTTTTCTTCCTCTCTTCTTTTAAACAATAAGGTTTTTCCATCTTTGAATAACGGTCGATCAAGCTGGATGATTCTTGGTGTGCATGCGGTTTCCATATTGGTGCTTCAGCTCGTCTAAAAGAGATGCTGCATCCTCATCGGATAAGTTTTCTAAGTAAATGTTCTCTTCCTCACCTTTGTTTGATTTTATGGATATGACATCATCCATTTGCTGGATACGCTTTATTTCTTCATCTGCCAGACGAGTATTCGGATCAGCGATTCCAATCCGGATGTCGAGGATATCATCCTCCACGCGCACATAGTCACGCTCAGGCATTTTGTAATAATGAAGCATTTGACACAAACCTATTAAAAAAACCACACCTGATCCGAAAACGATAAACGGCTCGATCCGGCCGTGCAAATAAAGAGAAAGTACTGCCGGTAATAAACTTACAATTATGTTAAACAAGGAACCTCTCGCTTTTTTCCTCCATAATTCCGTGTTGCTATATTTATAATTCAAGACATCACCCTCTTAAACCTCTGGCTGCGAGACTGATCTGTCGTATGCAGCGTTGAAATGATTGCTTTAAGGTTAGAAACCGACCTTTCTCCTCGTATTCTTCCAACATGACCCGGATGAGCGGAAAACCATAGATTTTTCGGTTCCTTCGTTCATCAGATATTTTCAACCCCATTCTTTTATGCTTCTGGATTTTGCTGAACTCTTTTGAATAGCACTTTATCTTCTCTGTTTTTTTGTCCCTTGAGAAGAAAAAACAAATCTTTCAACAAACCCTCACTCCTTATGCAAGACTTCCTCATCAGCTAAGTGGATCACCAACGGTTGGACAAATAGGACGATCACTAAAAGGAAGACAGCGAAAAACAAGGCAGACGTCAGCCGCATTTGGAACGTTTCTATTAAAAACATAAACACAAAAAATGCCGTAAGCGCTAATATCCCTGAACGATGATAGGCTCGTTTCGTAGAATAATGTTCCGCTCCGCAATGTGGACATTGTTTCTTACCGGTGACTTTCATCGATGAAAGCAGTGCTTTTCCAAATGTCCAACTGCGTCCGCATGTCTTACACCTCACTCTCTTCACTCTCCTTTAATGCTTCCACTTCTTTTTCCAAACGCCGAATCCGCTCCGTTTCACCTGTGGATCGAATGTTACGGACGAGCGCAAGAACACAACCGGTTACAGCGAGCGCTATCCCTAAGGTTCCAATGAAGAATACTAGGAAAAAACCGATCAATTTGTTCCCTCCTGCCTTTCTATACGGTCAATGTGGTGCGAATGTTTCAATTTTTCCGAAAAATATCATTATATAGATCCCTAACCAAAAGGAATAACGCCCGATGGGGAACGAATACTGACCGAACGAGTGCAATAGTGCTCTAACGAGAGGGTGCAACGCCCTAACTCTAATCCATAACGACTTTACTCAATAAATTCTCATAAAAAATAAGCACCCTGTAGCGGGGTGCTTATTTTTTGAAGGATTTCCAGTCGAGCTCACTTTCATTCAGCAGTTCCTCAAAGCTTTTGTTCGCTTCTGCTCGCTTGCGCTCTTCGATTCGGCGCTGCTTTTCCTGTTCTTCACGTTCAACGGCCTGCTGCTTCAGATCCGTCTTTTTGGATTTCAGCTTTGATAAAACATCAGCATTCAGCTGGTCTCCGAGAGATCCGGGTTGCGTCTTTTTCTTACTCATACGGTCGCTCCTTCTTTCACGTCTTTGATCGGGATGATCGGATTCAGGATGCCGTCCGGGCTGGAAAGGCGGAACGTGCCTCTCATAAAGTCGAGCTTCATATCCTTTTTGAAAAAGGTCGCCTGCTGATCATCAATAATGACGGCATAATCATCATTTTCTACTTTTCGATCGGTAGAGCGCTCTTCTTTCTCCAGACGAATGGTTGGCAGTCCATTCACGCCGCAGCCACATCCTTCTGTGTCATAAAAAAGTCGGATGAGCGGACGCTCAGGATCCTGGATTTGTTCTAGCTGCTGCTTCGCTTCTTCGGTGATGCGTAGTTTCATCGTTCATCCCTCCTGTTTCTTCTATTGTAAAAAAACCACGCTTCCGAGGCAACGGTTCTGTTTTATTCTGCGTAGTGTCCGCCGACAAGACGACTACGGTGGCGGGCGGTCCCTGCATTTGTCCAGGATACTGCGCGAAGAAGCATATCCTGCCCGTAGCGCTCACGAATCTCATCCATCACATAGCCGAGGTCTCTTTTTTTATCGCGGCCGTCATCAAACAAGTCGAGTTGGACATTGGCATCTTCCGTAATGTTTCCGAGGGTGACGGAGATGCGGCGGACGACTCCGCCGTTAAAAAAGCGGTGGAACAGGGTGAGGCAGGCATGGTAAATGTCCATCGTAATGCTCGTCGGATGCTCAATGGATACAGAGCGGTGAAATCCACCCGACCCTTCGCTTTTACTGTAGCCGATCCCGAGGGAAATCGTCCTTCCTGCATGGCCTTTTTTCCGAGCACGTCGGGCCACTTCTTCACACATTTCGAGGATGACGTACTTCACCTCTTCCGGATCTTGGTAATCACGAAGGAGAATTTGACTTTTTCCATAGCTCACCTGACCATGAATGATCGGAGCACCGGGGTCGGACAAGTCGATGCCGTTCGCATGGTAGTACAGTTGGTTTCCCATCACGCCGAAGGTTTTTTCAAGGCGATCGAGCGGGAATTTCGCCAGTTGCCCGACAGACCAGATGCCCATGCGATTCAGACGGTGTTCAAGCCGTGGGCCAATCCCCCACATTTCCGACAAGGGTGCGACCGGCCACAACTTCTCTTGAAAGTCATCATACGTCCAGCGAGCGATACCTTTCTTTTTTGCCTCAAGATCGAGGCATAGTTTGGAAAGCAGCATGTTCGGCCCGATGCCGATCGCCGCATCCAGATGGAATGTTTCTTTTAATTCATCGACAATCATTTGTGCCGTTTCTTCCGGCACACCGAACTTCCCTTTGTTATCTCCCACTTCTAAGAAGCTTTCATCGACGCTGTACGTATGGATCTTTTCTTTCGGGACGAATTTGTGAAAAAGGTTCGTCACTTGAGTGGACACCTCTAAGTACTTCCTCATTTGCGCGGAGACGATGACGATTTCCGGCGCGGAAGGGATTTCGAACAGGCGGCTTCCTGTACGGATGCCGTATTTCTTTTTCATCGCCGGAGTCGCAGCCAATACGACACTCCCTTTCCGGTTCATATCCGCAACGACGGCAAGCGGGACCGTGAGCGGATCAAGTCCGCGGTCAATCGCCGCACAACTCGCATAGAAACTCTTCATATCCACACACAAAATCCCCCTGTCCGGATACCTTCCATAATCAATGCTCGGATGCCCCATGTCGTCTCCACCTCCTTTACCTAGTATATCCTCATTATGCGAATATATGTTCGCTTTTGCAAGTACCAATTCCTGCTACCATTTCCTGTCCGACCAGGTCTTACAAATATTGGTGTACCAGGTCATACATATTGGTCATACATATTTTTCCATTCACCCCATACAAAAAGCCTCTTCCGGAATGGAAAGAGGCTTTGGCCTGGACAGGTGGATGGTATCATTTTTTGTTGAATTGTCTTTGCATGAGTTTTTCCATCGCGACTGGTGCGAGAGAGTAGACTTTGCTTCCGGAGTCCATCCATGAAGGCATATTGATCTCACGCTGTTTCGTAAATAAATGGTGGACGACCGTCCTTGCTACACGGTTTGGATCAAGCATGATCTTATCGACCGACTTCTCATACTTCCCGCTCGGGTCCGCCTGTTGAAAGAAATTCGTCCTCACAGGTCCGAGATTGACGGAAGTGACATAGATGCCTAAAGGCTCTACTTCCATCCTTAACGCATTCGTGAAACCTATAACCGCATGCTTAGTTGCTGCATAAACGGCAGATTTCGGTGTGGCGATTTTGCCTGCCTGTGATGCTATGTTGATGATATGGCCTTCTCCATGCTGCACCAAATGTGGCAGCAACTGATGCGTGGCGCGAAACAGTGACTTCACGTTCACAGACAGCATACGCTCGATATCCTGCCAATTCGATTCGGCCACAGGATCGAACACGGCGATTCCTGCATTGTTAATCAGCCCGTCGATGGATCCATGTTCATAACAAATCCGGTCAATCGTATCTTTCCACTCTGCATCATTCGATAAATCCGCAGGGTACCATGGACTTTTGACGCCAAAGGCTCCTTCAATCTTTTCTGCAATGATTTCCAATTTGTGTGCGGTCCGCGCCACAAGGATCGGGGTCCCGCCTTCCTGCGCGACGTGGATCGCGAGAAATTCGCCAATTCCACTCGAGGCTCCTGTGATAAGTACTTTTTTTCCTTTTACTCGTTCATTCATTCGATCACCTATTTGCTTGATAGAATTTCTCTCCGTCTACGTAAGAAACCTTAAGCTTTCCAACGCTTTCTAAGTAGTCCAGTTGTCCGATTGTTTCAGACATCGTCAAACCGAATTGGTTCTCGATGTGTTTCGGAAAGAGACGCTTGCATACGTCATATGCACGTAATGGCCCCTCGCTAAACATTCGAAATACCTTTTCCGCTCGCTGTTCCTGCTTTTTTAACCGTTCCTGAATCAGTTCGTGCGCACGATCGAAGATGTCTCCATGCCCCGGGTAGACGTTACCAATCTCCCACTTTAACAACTTTTCCATAGAATCTCGGTAGTCAAGCAAAGGTCTTGGACGAACCTCTCCCTTTGTGTGAGGCGGCTCAAGTAAAGGGTTCGAAGAAATATGGGAGAGCAGGTGATCTCCACCAATCAACGCCCCGTCCCCTTCTCTATAAAAAGATAAATGGCTTTGGGCATGGCCGGGTGTTTCGATTGTCACCCATTCTTCATGACCCGGTAACCGGTCACCTTCTGTCAATTCGTGGGTAAGCTTTCCTTCCGACGTCCATTTCAATGTCTTCCTCAATCCCTTTAACAATGGGAAAAAGCGCTCAGGCACTCCAGATTCCTTGTACATGCCTTTGAAAAATTCTTCATAATGAGAGAAGTATTCTTCTTCCCGCTCAAGCCAGGGCTTCAATTTCGGGTGGCCGGCGATGGTATTCACGTTCGGTAATCGTTCAACAAGCCCCATATGATCCGGATGGTGATGGGTCAAAATCACCTGTTCAATATCTTCCGGCTGGTATCCCGCTTCCTTTAACTGTTCAACTAACGCTTTCCAACACTCTTCCGTCTTCACGCCTGCATCGATCAGGGACAGCCGCTCACCTTTTACTAAATAAACATGCACATCCCCGACTGCATAAGGGGTAGGCAATGTGAATTGTGTAATGGTATCCTTCAATGTCTTCATAACACTTCCTCCATACTGAATGATCATTCACTTTTCTATATTGTAGCATGATTGCCATAGATTTTCCTCCTATGCGACAAAGATTACGGACGTCACATTATTCATAATTGTTTTTCTAGTGGGACTTTTTCCAAAAGACTTCAAATAAAAATTACTTTTCATTATACTTTAACGCGTCATTGTAAATTTAAAAGAAATGTAAAGGTCAATAAGGAGGAAGATCATGGAACAACAAGAAAAGAAAGGGTTGACAATGCGCATTCTCGACTGGATTGAGCGCGTCGGGAACAAATTGCCTCACCCTGTCACATTGTTCGCAATATTTGCACTCATGGTTGTCGTCGCTTCCTGGATCTTCTCCACGATGAATGTGGAAGTCGAAGACCCAGCGACCGGCGAAACGTTACAAGTCGTCAACTTGCTTTCCAGTGACGGCATTCAATACATGTTTGAAAGCATGGTAGAAAACTTCGTAGGCTTCGCGCCGCTCGGTACGGTTCTTGTTACGATGCTTGGTATCGGAATTGCCGAACGCTCAGGACTGATCAGTGCGATGCTTCGTGGACTTGTTACATCCGTACCGCGTTCACTGATGACAGCAGCGCTCGTGTTCGGTGGTATTATGTCCAGTATGGCTGCTGATGCCGGTTACGTTGTTTTGACACCACTTGGAGCGGTCCTATTTGCCGGTCTTGGGCGTCACCCACTTGCAGGTCTTGCTGCGGCATTCGCGGGTGTCTCCGCTGGTTTCAGTGCTAACTTGCTCCTCACATCGTTGGATCCATTGCTTGGTGACTTGACCATTCAAGCGGCAGCGACCATTGATCCTGCCTATGCGGATACGATTCTTTATACGATGAACTATTACTTCATGATTGTATCTGTTTTCGTCCTTACGATTGTCGGTACACTCGTAACAGACAAAATCGTCGAGCCGCGTCTTGGAGATTACAAAGGTGGCGTGAAAGAAGAAGTCAACTACCTTTCTCCACTTGAGAAAAAAGGGATGATTGGTGCTCTGATCGCGTTTATCGTGACCATCGGGCTGCTATCCCTGCTTGTCGTACCATCCTGGGGGCCACTGCGTAACCCTGATGATTTCTTAGCATCTCCATTTTTCCATAGCTTAGTGCCTGTCATTCTGATCATGTTCTTTGTCCCTGGTTATGTTTACGGGAAGATAACGAACGAAATTAAGAATGATAAAGACGTAGCCAATCAAATGTCCGACACGATGGCAAGCATGGGAATTTACATTGTTCTTGCCTTCACGGCTGGTCAATTCGTTGCCTACTTCAACCATACGAATCTTGGAAAAGTCATTGCTGTCAGCGGTGCAGAATTCCTAGATTCCATCGGTTTCACAGGCATCGGACTTATTATTGCTTTTATGTTCGTAGCTGGTATCATCAACCTGTTCATCGGAAGCTCGTCAGCGAAATGGGCGATTATGGCTCCCGTATTCGTACCGTTGATGATGCAGCTCGGTTACTCTCCGGAGCTTACAACGCTCGCTTACCGGATTGCCGACTCTACAACGAACATCATTTCACCATTAATGCCATACTTTGCGATCGTCATTGCGTTTGCACAAAAGTATGATAAGAAGGTCGGTATTGGTACATTGATTTCTACCATGCTTCCTTATTCCATTGCATTCTTTGTCATTTGGACATTGATGCTGTTGATTTGGATGCTGACCGGCTTGCCAATCGGTCCTGGAGCAGGATTCGAATACAATGGTTAATCCATCCTAAACAAAAGCGTCCGGAATTGATTTCCGGACGCTTTTTTATACCTAAATCCTGACCTGATGCGACAGGATCATTAAACTTTTCAAACGATCGGCCGTTTCAGAGATGCCCACCTTTGATGTATCGATCACCACATCTGCATTTGCTTGCAGTTTTGGCAGCACATGAGTGAAACTTTCTATGATTGCTTTTCTTTCATCTGGGTGCTTTCCGTAAGGATTTGTTTTTCTTTTGATCACACGATCAAGCATGAGATCAAGACCCGCTTCCAACAAAACGACATAATCAAAAGATTTATAGAATTTACCCTGATTCGAATAACAACCTGATAGGATTAAATGAGGGTGCTTTTTTCGCTCGATAAGATGCGAGATTTTTTCTTCATCCCACACGATTTCATCCCCTTCTCCTGTAGCGATTTTCTTTGTGTACCCATGATCATCGGTATCCACCACATCGTATCCTTCATTCCCCAATCTTTGCAGTACACTTGTTTTACCGACACCAGATAATCCAGTAATAAAAATAACGCCCATCCTACCACCGACCTTTTAGAGAAGTTTGCTCAAAAACCCTTTTATCCCATGTCCTTCTTAAAGAACTCATGAATAACCCGCGTCAAAATCTGAGGCAGTTTTTCAAAACTGTAGGTTAATTCCAGGCGTTCCGTCCACTGGTGCGGATCCCTTCCTAATGGTCCAATGTTGATGATCGGCATTGTGATCGATTCCATCACTTCTGTCGGCCACTCAAAACCATTCCCGTGAATCGGCATCTGCTTCGTCAAATCTGACAGTGAAGACGTGGAAGACGTCGGTCCAATAAAACTCAAATCGCTCAACCCTGTAAAATACTCCACCACTTCAAGCTCTTCTCCGAACTTCTCCCTGGCATAATCGATGGCCGTTTTGGCCCCATGCTGGATGAAAGGATCGTCATTAGACGATACCGCCGGATAAAAAGGTGGACTATAAAAAAGGACGATCATCGGGCTGATATCTTTGCATATGGATGCAAGACTTTGGACAAGTGTTGTAGAGAAATCACGATCGCCCTGGTCTCTCAAATTGACTAACCGGTTCTGCCGGCGATCGACTTCCATTTTCCCGTACCGTGCGACCGCTTCCTTGTATAATTGATCATAGGTCAGTATCGTGATGTCCGGATGAAAAGCGGATGTCTGCGTGCCTTCCAAATAAAAAGACGCCTGATGGTGGTAATGATTGATGATTTTCGCTTTTGCCCTCTGCGCCGCCTGTAATAGTTTTTCATTCAGTTCTGTAATGGACTGCTTCATATAGAGGACATTGTACATCGCGACCGCTGCCTGAGGGGTCTGCACCGAATACTCAAATTTTAAGTCGCGCTGCATCAGACTGAGCGGAGGCGGTGTCCGCTCTCCTCCGACCTTTTCAATAAAGGCTTCGTTCAGTTCCATTTCCTGTGCTAAGTAGCTGACCATCAGGTTGGCATTCAACCCTCCGAACGGTTCACCGGCGTGCGTTTCTTTTCCGTAACATAAAAAGCCCGGCAGCGTCTTTCCAATGGAACCTGTGTATAAATAATAAGCAGGATCGCCGGGATATTTGCTGAACATCGGTTCGCCATTCAGAGCCGCTTTATATTCAAGGTCCTCTTTATCCCGAATCTCGGCAAGGGCTGGAAGAGCAGCCAGCATTCCTTCCGAGTTCACTTCTTCATCAGGGACAGCGACTAAAAGTAAATTCCCGTCAAATTCCCCTGCCATCGCCTTTTCCAATAGGGATAAGTGGACGGTAAGACCTGCTTTCATATCCATCGTTCCTCGACCGAAGAGCCAGTTCCCTGACTCCAGGTCTCGGGCTGCTTCTTTCGGCAGATCTTCTACATTCTTATGTAGCTCTTGAGTGAGCTCACGCGGATAGAAAGCAAGATTCTGATAGGAACCGTAATCTTCAATCCCCACGACATCGACGTGGGAAATCAATACGAGCGTCTCCTTGGCCTCGTCTTTTTTTACTAAAGCTGTCAGTAATTGACGCCCATCGTCCAGCGGATGCAAGTTGAGGTGGCTGGGCCGTTTTTTATAATAATCGCGATCTTCCAAAATATAATATAAGTATTCGATGATTGCGATTTCTTCATTACTGTTCGTTATGCTGGGATATTCTACCAAAGAACATAAGAGATCGGTCAACTGCTCTTTCGTCTGCCAAACTGTCATGGGGTCACACTCCTTATTGACTTTTGCTGAATTATCAAACACAATCAAACTCATAAGCTACTTGGAAGAGGTGAACGTCACGATGAAAACCCTTATTTACGCTCATCGAGGAGCGAGTAAGCTCGCTCCGGAAAATACGATGCCTGCTTTTGAACTGGCGCGTGCAGCCGGAGCTGACGGAATCGAGACCGATGTGCAGCTAACCAAAGACCAAATCCCCGTCCTCATCCATGATGAAAACCTGAGACGCACCACCAATGGAACAGGGTTCGTACAAGACTATACATATGCTCAGCTGCGCCTGCTTGATGCAGGAAGCTGGTTTTCTCCTAAATTTTCTGACACTTATATTGTAACACTGGACGAGTTTCTTCGCTGGTTTCGAGACCAGCCTATGTTTTTAAATGTCGAACTGAAAACGAACGTCATTGCCTATAAAAACATCGAGCGGATTGTCTATGAATCTTTAAAACGGTATCACGTTCTGGAGCGGACCGTTATTTCCAGTTTCAATGCCGATTCCCTCACACGCATGAAAGAAATCAATCCATCGATTCAGACGGCATTTTTGACATCGACGAAAATGCGGAACCTTCCTCAATACGCGAAATCCGAAGGGTGTGATGCCTTGCATGTCAAACACCGCCTTCTGGATAAAAAGCTCGTGAAACGCTGCCACAAAGAAAACCTAGAACTCCGCATCTATACGGTCAACCGCCCTTCCATGATGAAAAAGTGTTACAGCCTGGGTGTGAACGGAATTTTCACAGATGTTCCTCATCAGGCCATCGAGTATCGTGATCTTTTTCGAAAACGGAAAAATCGATAATATGTTTTGGGTATTTGTTGGACTCATACTTGTATGGACCATCCTGCTCACTGACTTCCTTTTGGGGATTAGAAAAATTCCAAAGCTCGAACATACCGTTCCTTCTCAAACGTCCGAGCTCATCTCTGTGATCATCGCAGCTAAAGACGAAGAAGACTCTATTCACGAAACGTTGCACACCCTTGCGAACCAAAAAAACGTGGAAATTGAAATCATCGCTGTAAACGACCGCTCCAATGATCGAACGGGTGAAATCATCGATGAAGCAGCTGCCCTGCACTCTTCCATTCGAGCCGTTCATATCGATCACCTGCCAAAAGGGTGGCTTGGGAAAAATCATGCTCTGAAAAAAGGCGCCGAGCTTGCCGCTGGCGCTTATTTGCTTTTTACAGACGCAGATATTCAATTCGAAGAACAGACCCTCACTAAAGCGACGACAGCCATGAAAGCTGAAAAGCTCGATCACCTCACAGCAGCACCAGATCTAACGGCCCGTTCTTTTGCGTTACGTGGCTTGATCTCCTACTTTTTGTTCGGTTTCGGTTATTTAAAACGACCATGGACGGCGAACCAGGAGAAACCTAGAGGTGGGATGGGGATTGGAGCTTTCCAAATGATGACGAAATCCTGTTATCAAAAGATCGGGGGCCATGAGGCGGTGCGCTTTCGCCCTGATGATGATCTTGCCCTCGGGCAGAAGATTAAGGCGGCTGGATTCAGACAAAAACTCGTAACAGCCAAGCAGCTTCTTTCTGTCGAATGGTATCCAGACTTCAAATCCGCTCTTCAGGGTTTTGAAAAAAATGCCTTTGCTGGATTGAATTACTCTGTTTCCCTCTCCTTGTTTGCTGTTTTCGGCGTCCTTATTTCGCAAGTGCTTCCGTTCTTTCTGTTCATTTTCGGTGATCCTCCCGTTCAAATTATTAGCGCGATTAACATCCTTTTGTTATTTTGTTTATATGGTTTAACTACCCGTTCTTTTACAAACTATCCATGGTGGATGATTTTCGGTCTGCCGATTTTCGCATTTTTGTTTGTTTTCATGCTTGCTAGAGCGCTTATCCTGACATGGATACGTGGAGGAATTGAATGGCGTGGCAACCAGTATTCGATCAAAGAATTGAAACAATTTTTCCGTAACTCGGAGGAGGATCATCGTTGAAACATAAATTATTTGAACCTTATACAGTAAAAGACGTCACGTTAAAAAACCGTATCGTCATGTCTCCGATGTGTATGTATTCATCGGACAATCAGGACGGCTATGCTCAGCCCTTTCACCTTACCCATTACGAAAGCCGCGCGGCTGGACAAGTCGGACTGATCATTACAGAAGCGACCGCTGTGTTACCTGAAGGCCGTATTTCACATGAAGACCTCGGTATCTGGAACGACGAACACATTGAAGGATTACAAAAAATCAATGAAGGCATACACCGTCACGGGGCTAAAGCTGGCATTCAACTGGCCCATGCCGGACGTAAAGCCAACTTACGGGATGAAATTTTCGCCCCGAGTGCTGAAGCTTTCAGTGCATCCATGAAGGTCCCGACAGAAATGGCGAAAGAAGACATCCAACGTACAGTGGAAGCTTTCCGCGAGGGGGCTCGCCGATCTAAAGAAGCCGGTTTTGATGTGATTGAACTTCACGCAGCCCACGGGTATTTGATCAACCAATTCCTCTCCCCTCTTACGAACAAGCGGGACGATGAATATGGAGGCACCCGTGAAAACCGTTACCGCTTCCTGCGTGAAGCGATCGAGGCCGTTAAGCATGAATGGAATGGACCATTGTTCGTCAGAATCTCCGGAGAAGAATATCATAAAGATGGAAACACGATGGACGACTTTATCTATTTTGCCCGTGAGATGAAGACTCAGGGTGTAGATCTCATTGACGTCAGCTCAGGTGGTGTCGTACCTGCTGCGATCGATCCTTACCCCGGTTACCAGGTTACGTACGCTGAACAAATCAAACAAGGCGCCGGTATCGACACGGGGGCTGTCGGTTTGATCACAAGTGGAAATCAAGCGGAAGAAATTTTGCAAAATGAACGGGCCGACTTGATTTTCCTGGCCCGGGCTCTCTTGAGAAACCCTTACTGGCCAAAAGAAGCAGCTGATGAACTCGGCTACTCATTAGAAGGGCCAAGACAATACACTCGTGCTTGGTAAACATCTGCGAACTGCCGGAAACGCATCCGGCAGTTTTTTTTATGGCTTTTCAAGTGTGTTCTCCCCCTTCTGGTGGTATCATGATAAGTGTAGGAGAGTGTTGGCAATGGAACTATTTTTTTTAGGTACGGGATCTGGTGTCCCATCAAAAGAAAGAAATGTCTCCTCCCTTGTCCTCCGCCTTCTTGAAGAGCGTGGAACGACATGGGTCTTTGACTGTGGAGAAGGCACACAACAGCAAATATTAAATACAAACATACGCCCGCGACGAATTGAAGTGATTTTTATCACCCACCTTCACGGGGATCACATTTATGGACTGCCCGGATTATTGAGCAGCCGTTCTTTCCAAGGTGGAGAAACTCCTGTAACCGTTTACGGGCCGCGCGGTTTAAAAGATTACATTGATATCAGTCTCGAATTGAGCGGAACGCACCTTCGCTACCCCCTTTACATTGAAGAAGTGGAAGAAGGTGAGCTTTTCGAAGACGAACAGTTCATCGTTGAAGCCGTTAAACTTGAACATGGACTTGAAAGCTATGGATATATCCTTAAGGAAAAAGATCAACTTGGCGAGCTTCAGCCAGAAAAGCTAAAGGCGTTGGGAATCAAACCTGGACCTGTCTATCAAAAGATCAAAAATCAACCTCGGACGGTCCTTGAGGATGGAAGAGTCATTAACCGCGAAGACGTGATTGGACCGCCTAAAAAGGGTCGCAAAATCGCCATTTTGGGAGACACACGTTACCTTCCACATCTTGAAGAGGTCTTGAAAGACAGCGACGTCCTCGTTCATGAGGCGACTTTTGCTGGGGATGAAGAAAAGATGGCTTATGATTATTTTCATTCCACCGTCAAACAAGCTGCCACCCTTGCAGAGAAAGCAAATGTTGGAGAATTGATTCTTAATCATGTTTCTTCCAGGTACCAGGGTGATTCGGTGGAGGAGCTCCTGGACGAAGCACAGGGCATATTCCCAAACACCACCATCGCATACGATTTTTATCAACATCCCATTAAACGGACTTAACAAAGGAGGAGCTGTATGCACCCAACGGTGAAGCTACAAAAATCATGGTTCAAAGAGGGACATACGAAGAGCTATGCTTTCCGTAAAGAACAGCTGTTAAAAATGAAAAAGATGCTCGCGACCTTTGAAAAACCAATTCTCAATGCTTTGAAATTCGATATGAATAAATCCGAATATGAAGCGTACGCATCAGAAATCGCTTTTTTGAAAAGTGAAATCGATCACCATGTGAAACAGTTAAAAACATGGATGCAGCCGACTAAAGTGAAGACACCACTCACCCATACAGGCTCAAAAAACTTCATTCGAAAAGAACCTTATGGCACTGTATTGGTCATCGCTCCGTGGAACTACCCCGTCCAGCTCGCCCTCGCCCCGGTGATCGGTGCGATTGCAGCCGGAAATACGGTCATCATCAAACCATCTGAGCTGACACCAACTGTTTCGTGGGTGTTGAAAAAGATGATTGAACAATACTTCCCTCCTCACTTTATTGCCGTCGTTGAAGGCGATAAAGAGGTGACCCAGGAGCTGCTTGAACAACCGCTTGATTATATTTTCTTCACCGGGAGCGTTCCCGTCGGAAAAATCATTATGGAGAAAGCGAGCAAACAGCTCATCCCTGTGACGCTGGAACTTGGAGGAAAAAGCCCGACGATCGTTCACAAAGATGCAAACATCGACCTTGCCGCCAAACGCATCGTCTGGGGCAAATTCACCAATGCAGGACAAACGTGTATTGCACCTGATTACCTTTATGTCCACCATGAAGTAAAAGCGGATTTGATCCGTGCCATGAAAAAGTACATTCAGCAGTTTTACGGTGAGAATCCTTTGGACAATGAAGAGTACACCAAAATCGTAAACCAAACGCACTTTGAACGAGTATCTTCTTACCTCGATTCCGGAACGGTCGTCGTCGGTGGTTCTTTGGATGAATCCAAACACAAAATCGCGCCTACCATTATCGATCAGGTGTCCTGGGAAGATCAAGTCATGAAAGATGAAATCTTCGGGCCTGTGCTGCCAGTCTTGACTTACCATGCACTCGATGAAGCCATTGATAAAATCAACAGCCGGCCAAAGCCGCTTGCCCTGTATTACTTCGGCGAAAACGAAGTCGAACAGCAGCGCATCCTCAACTCGATCTCTTTCGGCGGCGGATGCATCAACGATACCCTTTACCACATCATCAATCCACACCTTCCATTTGGAGGCGTCGGCGAGAGTGGTATGGGCAGCTACCATGGCAAGCGAAGCTTTGATACCTTTACGCATGAGAAAAGCATAACAAAACAAACGACCCGGTTCGATCAGAACTTCCGCTATCCCGGATCCCAGCTCGGCATGGCCGTGCTGAAGAAATTCTTCGGATAGTAAAAAGCGAGCATTGCGCTCGCTTTTTTTGTGCGTTCCGGCTTTCTTGCGCGCGTTCCAGACTTCTTGCGAGCGTTCCAGACTTCTTGCGAGCGTTCCAGACTTCTTGCGAGCGTTCCAGACTTCTTGCGAGCGTTCCAGACTTCTTGCGAGCGTTCCAGACTTCTTGCGAGCGTTCCAGACTTCTTGCGAGCGTTCCAGACTTCTTGCGAGCGTTCCAGACTTCTTGCGAGCGTTCCAGACTTCTTGCGAGCGTTCCAGACTTCTTGCGAGCGTTCCAGACTTCTTGCGAGCGTTCCAGACTTCTTGCGAGCGTTCCAGACTTCTTGCGAGCGTTCCAGACTTCTTGCGAGCGTTCCAGACTTCTTGCGAGCGAAAAAGGACAGCGGCCCGGCCGCTGTCCTTTTTCTCTAGTCTTGTTGCTTTTTCAATGCTTCCTGTAAGGATACATTTTTCAACTTTCGTTTAGATAGCCCAAGAGAGAGCCAATACGTAAGCATGATAACAATGAACCCAATCACGACCATCCACCACGCAACATCTGTCGGCATAAGAAAACCGGTTTCTTGAACAAGTGTGTTCATCGTTTGCTGCAAGCTCAAACTCGCGAGCGGGATTGAAACAAAGTAAGCGATCAGTACGATTGGGGTGTACACACTCAAGACAAGTTTCGAGACTTCCTTGTCATGATAGCCCATCACTTTAAACAACGAAATCGAAGGTGAATTTTCCTCAACAATCAAGTTGGTGAGCAAAGTAAGAACAATCACTCCAATTAATACAGCAAACACGGCCATTCCGGCCACAGAAGCTCTAGTTGCGCCTGTCGTCGATTCAAAGCTGTCTATCGCCTTCTGCTTATCTTCTACCATATAAACATTTTCGCTATTTTCCGGAGACTTGTTTTGCCAGGTCCCTGTATAGGCTTCATCAGGGAAACCAAGGAAATCGTTCAACTTCTCGCGAGGAAGATACAGGTTATTCCCAATATACAGGTCGGCTACTGCAGCGACCTCCACCTGCATCGTATCCGAGTTCAAAGAGTTTTCGAGGTTAATTTCATCCCCTTCCCCTATCCCAAGCAAGGCAGCTAGAGGGGCACTGATAATCGCTCCTTCGGATATATCGGATTCCAGATTTTCACCCTCAGCACTCAATTGAATAAACTCATTATCTTTTTCCATTCCGTAAGCCGTAATTTTCACATCTTGATCTACGACACCAAGTTCATTCATTGTAAAAGGACTTTGTTCATCCTTCGTTTCTTCTGTCATCAACGATTGATAGTGGACAGCATAGTCGTATTTCAAAATTTCCTTATACGTCGTTTCTACGAGCTGGTCCATGCTATTAAACGTAATCAATCCAAACAATAATAAAACGGTAGAGAACATTACCCCGATAAAAATATAGACACTTCTCGCTTTGTTTCTCACCAATAACCTCAACCGGAACCTGCGAATAAAACCTCCTTTTTGTAAAAGTGGAAGTTTTTCTAGCCAGGATTTTTTCCCACTGGAGACCTCTTTTGGCCTCAGTAGCGTCAGTGGTTCTGTTCGTAACGTCCGACTGATAACGAAGGTCGTGAGTAAGATCAAAAGCAATAAAGGAAGGACAAATCCTATAACAAGAACAAAAGGATCCCAGTCAAACATCGAGAGGGCCGGTAAGTTAAAATAGTTTGCATAAAGGTTCGAGAGCGGTACAGAAAGACCTGCACCTGCAGTTAAACCACCGACAGTTCCTCCCAATCCAATGACCCAGGCATACCCTAAATAATGACGGACCAATTCTTTCTTACGGTAACCAAGGGCCATGAGCGTACCAATTTCTTTTCTCTGCATTTCCATCCGTCGCTTCATGAGCATCAATACCATGGCAATTGAGAGGGCAAGAATGAACAGCGGTAATGTAGTGGTCATACCTTTGGCGCCTTCAATTTCTGTTTCCACAAAACCGATGCGAGGGTTATCGTCTGAATGGACGAATTGCAAAAGAGCCGTTTCTTCACTTACCGCTTCCCTAAACCCATTAGGAACATCTCCATCTCCTGTCCATCCTAGAATTTCCGTCTGTCCGGAAAAACTTGTGCGGGAAACGACCGCAATCCCAAATTTTTCAGCATCTGCTAACAAATCTGTCATTTGCTCGATCATATAAATATAATCGGGTAAATAGACGAAGCCTGTAATTTCAAATTCATCATCACCGATTGTAATGGTATCACCCAACTGATACTGATGTTTTTCCGCATACACTTTGGATACAGCCAGTTCTTGATCGCCTGTTGGTGCTTTCCCTTCAGCGATATAAGGGATATTAACAGATTCTGTAGTCGTAAACACACGTAACGTCGAATCATCGACCTCAAAATCAACATACTTACGTTTCTCTAAAGTCACATTGTACTCATCTTCCCATAAAGAGAGCTGTTCATCTGTAACACTCCCACCAGCTACAAAATGAAAGCTTTCCTGTTTATAGTCCTCCGAAAATGTTTCATTTCTTGATTCCAGTGTCGTGATGGCCATGGATAAGGATACATAAAGCATAACTGCAAGTAAAAGAAGAACGGCCACCCCGGCATATTGAAATTTCTTTTCTTTTAAAGTCCGGTACACAGATTTCTTTAAAATCATGACCATGTCACCTTCTCTGGGTGGACAGGATTTTCGTTTTCATAGGAATCAATAATTTCACCGCTTTTCATTCGGATAACAGAATGAGCCATCTCACCGATTCCCTGGTTATGGGTGATAATTAAAACCGTTGTGCCGTACTGCTCATTTACGAACTTCAACAACTTCAAGATATTTTTCCCTGTTTCTTCATCAAGGGCGCCTGTTGGTTCATCACAAAGTAAAATCTGCGGGTTTTTAATCAGTGCTCTCGCGATTGCGACACGCTGCTGTTCACCACCGCTCAATTGAGAAGGGAATTTATCTTTCTTATCCCACATGCCTACTTTTTCAAGCGTGTCTTTCATGTCGAGCGGCTGCTGGCTCAATTCCCGACCCACTTCAACATTTTCTTCGACGGTCAGTGTTGGAATTAAATTATACTGCTGAAAAATGAACCCTACGAATTTCCGTCGGTAATCAGTAAGTTGGCGATCCTTCAATTGATCAAGAACCGTGTCTCCTACTTTGATTGACCCTGAATCGTAACGGTCGATTCCCCCGATGACATTAAGCAGCGTTGATTTTCCTGACCCTGAAGGCCCAAGAATCGTTACGATTTTTTCATCTGGTACTTCTAATGACGCCTGGCGCAGCGCCTGAACTTTCACTTCTCCGCTCTGATACGTTTTATTGACTTGATTTGCGAAGATTGCCATATCATCATCTCCAATTAAAAGTTTTGTAATAAAATACATCATTTATTTCATTTTTAGTGTACCTCAATAAAAAAAGAAGTCAATAACTTTTTGAAATATTTATATGTATATATTTCATTATTTATCATCCCACTCACTATTGTTGTTGAAGAAAATGGCAGGATTCTTGAAGACTCGATTTCGAGATGTTTTTGGGGGTTCGTTGCCGTGTTGAGCGTCAGGGGTGGCTGGGAAGCTACTCGCTTTCCTGTGGGGGAGTGGCGAGCTTCCTCGGACTTCGTCCTGCGGGATCTCGCCTATCTCCTTTCTCCCACGGGAGTCTCGCAGCTTCCCAACCACCCCATTCGATATATGTGAATAACGAACCCACATACACAAATGGAGCGTCTTCCATAACCACTGCATTCTAGTTAAAAAGCGCTCTATAGCAAGCGTTAGGGTTAAAATGACTGCTTGGTTGTAAGTTGAACCCATTACCTTTCATTACGCCGGAAAGCTGCTTATTCTGAAAGTGTGGTTTCGAGATACTCTTATGGTAAAGGGGCGGAGGGGAATGGGGAGACTCCTGCGGGAAAAAAGTGCTTGGTGAGACCCCACAGGACGCAGTCCGAGGAGGCTCACCGCGCTCCCGCGGAAAGCGAGCCATTCCCCGCAGCCCCCATCCACTCAACAAATGTCTCGAAACTGAGTCTTCCACAAACGGGAGCTTTAGCGAAATAAAGAAAACCCAGGCAAGCGCGAGGCTTTGCCTGGGTTCTCTATTAGAAAGATGGAAGGTTGTCCAAGTTGTTGGATTGAATGCCATCTGGTTCACTGCGCAGATGTTCTTCTCCATCTTTGCCTCGAATGAGGTTCACGTGTTCCAGTTCACCACTGCGCGCCATTTCATGTGCTCGCTTATAATCGATCACTTGTCCTGACGACAGTTGCATTTCAACAATGCTACCTTGCCCGTTTTTTCTAACGGCGACAATTCGTTCTGGCATCATTCTCAACCTCCTCAAGAATTATTTTGTCCAAGAACCCAGATAATATGAGCATCATTCCTGTGGAGATAATTGGATGTTTTATAGTAAAAAAGACAGCCAAAAAGGCTGCCTTTTCATCTTACATATCGTGAGAAGATTTTTGTTTTTGACGCGAATGCTGCCTGTTTTTCACTTTATGAGATCCTTGAGCCGGTTCCCCGTATGCTTGTTTCGGCCCTAGTGGTAAGTTCGGTTGTTCCTGTTGTTTTGGTCCCATGCGTCTACCCATAAAAATCCGCCTCCTTGATTATCTGCGTTTACGAGCTGCTTCAGGCCCCTCCATCGCGGTCGCACCTGGATAACTTAGGCGCTGATCACGGTCGGACTCCACTCTGCCGGATTTTTTCAACTTTTTCTCTTGTCGATCTCTACCCATTCTAGAACGCCTCCCTTCCCTTTTAGTATGGAAAAGAAAATGGAGGCTATGCCTGGGAATCATTTTTTGAAATCGTCGAGAAAGTCCTTTTGAAAGCTCGTATTCACCTGGGGGTTCGAAGGATTACTGAGGTTACGGAAAGGGTTTTTGCCGTATTTCTCAGTCAGATCATCAATCGTTTGATACAATTTTTCCTTGCTGGCATATTGTTCAAAATTAAAGAGATCAAGTTGTTGACTGACTTCTGATTTCTCCGCCAGGTCGCTCGCGGTAACGCCGAGCAGACGAACAGGCTGCTGATTCCAGTGGTCATCGAATAATTGCATCGCCACTTGAAAAAGATCTTCAGACGAATGGATGAATTCCTGCAGCTGCCGACTACGTGTCACTGTTTTACGATCATGATAACGAATCGTCAACTGCACATTTCTCGCAAGAACCTTTTTATTTTTCATCCGACCTTCCACTTTATTGGAAAGTCTGCGAATGACCGTTTGTACCTCCGTGTCATCCGTCGTATCCTGTGGAAGCGTTGTTGATGTGCCGATACTTTTAAATTCATGAACAGCCTCAGGGTCAACAGGCCGATCATCCATTCCATTCGCTCTATTTTTTAGTCGCTCTCCATTGATTCCAAGAACACCCTTCAACTCAAGGACAGGGTGTTTGGCTAAATCCCCAATGGTTTCTATGCCGACTTTCCTTAATTTCTCTGCTGTTTTCGACCCGACTCCGTACATTTCTTCTATCGGTAAAGGCCATAATTTTGTTTCAAGATCTCTTTTCCGTAAGATCGTGATTCCCATAGGCTTTTTCATATCAGAAGCCATTTTTGCCAAAAATTTATTTGGAGCTATCCCGATACTGCATGGAAGATCGAGTTCTTCATTAATCCGCTGCTGGATACGTTCGGCTATTTCTGGAGGGGAACCTTGGTCCGCGCAGTTGGTAATATCCATATAACCCTCGTCAATGGAAACAGGCTGTACGAGCGGCGTCACATCAGCTAAGATCTTGAACATCTCTTTTGATGCTGTACGGTATCGTTCAAACGTCGGCCCCATAACAATCAAATCAGGGCACAACCTTCTCGCCTCTCCTAAAGGCATCGTCGTTTTAACCCCGTACTTGCGGGCTTCATAACTGCTTGTGACAATAATTCCGCGTCTTTCTTCAGGGTTTCCTGCAATGGCAAGCGGCTTTCCTTTTAATGATGGATCAAAAGCTGCTTCCACAGATGCATAGAAACTGTTCATATCGACATGAAAAATGACGCGTCCTTTTTTAGGATACCATTTGGACTGCATAACGTTCTTCCTCCATTGGAACATTTGTTCTCTATTATACCATGCTAAGCTTCATTATTGTTCCTCAACGCTTCATTTATTGTTTGTCTAATACATAAAACTCATAATCGTGTTATTGAACTAACTGGCAGGATTGTGTAAGACTCGATTTCGAGACTATTGTGAGAATTTAGGGGCTCCGGGAAAAGGTTCGCTTTCCGTGGGCGAGTGATGAGCCTCCTCGAGCTCACGCTCTGCGGGGTCTCATCTACCACGCACTTCCCACAGGAGTCTCACCGTTTCCCTCCGCCCCTTTACCATACGAGGTTCTCAAAATCCCTCTAACAGTAACCTGCCGAGCTTTGTAATGAAGACCTGTTCACACACGCCGTTATAGAGTCGTTTTAACCATAGATCCCGCGCGAATAAGGCGTGGGAACAGGGTCTGGGAAACGTCCGCATGAAAAACGAATGGAGACACGAACGTGTGTGTTTTTCTACTGACGGATTCAAAGCACTGCAAATCGTCGTTTCCCTGACCCCGTATCCATGGCCAGGAATTGTCATTCATTATTTCAACTAGGCAAGGCTTCCTTTAAGGATGCGTGGTATGTGCTCATTGCGCTCCCATGGAAAGCGAGTCATCTCCCCCGCCCCCATCCACTCAACAAAAGTCTCGAAATCGAGTCTTCCACAATCGGGAGCTTATGTGTAAAACTGTAATGTGAATCAAAAAAAAGGCTCCCTGAAATTTCAGGGAGTCCACTTTTGTTATTGTGCTACTTCTTCAACGATCGCTGTTACGAACTCTGTGATTTTTTCAAGCTCGCTCACAGGCATGCGTTCGTTGGTTGTATGGATTTCTTCGTATCCTACACTCAAGTTGACTGTAGGTACGCCGTGGCCTGCGATGACGTTGGCATCACTTCCGCCGCCACTTGTCAGCAGTTCACTTTCGCGGCCGATCCGTTTCGCAGCAGAACGTGCGACTTCAACGACCTGGTCTCCGGCTTGCTGCTTGTAGCCAGGGTACATGATTTCGACATCGAGTTCGACTTCGCCACCCATTTCCTCTGCTGTTTCTTGGAACGCTCGCTTCATTTTCTCGACTTGCGCTTCCATTTTTTCAGGATCTAGAGAACGGGCTTCGGCTAAGACCTCTACGTGATCACAAACGATATTCGTTTTTTGACCGCCTTCAAAACGTCCGATGTTCGCTGTTGTTTCGTCATCGATACGGCCCAGTGGCATTTTAGCAATCGCGCGGGAAGCCAGTGTGATTGCTGAAATTCCTTTTTCAGGGGCAACTCCTGCATGAGCCGTCTTCCCTTTGACGATCGCATTGATTTTTGCCTGGGTAGGAGCAGCTACGATAATGTTTCCGACTTGACCATCACTGTCAAGCGCATACCCATATTTCGCTTTGAGCATGGAAGCATCCAGAGCCTTCGCGCCAACAAGACCGCTTTCTTCTCCTACGGTGATGACGAACTGCAGGTCACCATGCTCCACGTTTTGTTCCTGAAGAGAACGGATCGCTTCAAGAATGGCAGCGACGCCTGCTTTGTCATCCGCTCCAAGGATTGTCGTACCATCTGTTACGATATACCCGTCTTCTACAGAAGGTTTAACGCCGTTCCCTGGGACCACTGTATCCATGTGGGAAGTGAAATAAATCGGCTCTGCGTCCTTTTTAGAACCTTCTAGATTGCAGATCAGGTTGTTTGCCCCGTGACCAGTAATCGAGGCAGCATCATCTTCAAGCACTTCCAAACCTAAGTCCTCGAATTTCTTTTTTAATACTTTAGCGATTTCAGCTTCCTGCGTTGTTTCTGAGTCGATTTGTACCAACTCTAAGAACTCTTCCAGCAAGCGTTCTTTGTTAATGGCTACCATATATGTCTTCCTCCTTCATATGTAAACACATTCCTCTTAGTACGTTAGCGGAACTGGAGGACGGTGTCAATTATAGAGGGATGTTACCGTGTTTTTTATATGGGCGTTCTTCGTGTTTATTCTTCAGCATATCCAGTGCTTTGATTAGTGTTGACCGTGTTTCTCTTGGATCAATGACATCATCGATCATCCCGAGTCCTGCGGCTACGTATGGATTTGCGAATCGTTCTCTGTATTCATTGATTTTATTTTGCCGCGTTTCTTCTGGTGTGTCACTTTCTCTGATTTCTTTGGCAAAAATGATATTTGCCGCGCCTTCAGGACCCATCACGGCAATTTCCGCATTTGGCCAGGCATAAACGAGATCGGCCCCGATCGATTTACTATTCAAAGCGACATAGGCTCCTCCATAAGCCTTTCTCGTAATGACCGTCAGTTTCGGAACGGTGGCTTCGGAATATGCGTATAAAATTTTGGCTCCGTGGCGGATGATTCCCCCATGTTCCTGTTTGATGCCTGGGAAGAATCCGGTTACATCTTCAAATGTAATGAGAGGGATATTAAAAGAATCACACGTACGAATGAAACGGGCAGCTTTATCACTAGAGTCGATATCAAGGCCGCCAGCCATATATTTAGGCTGATTACAAACAAGTCCCACGGTCTTCCCTTGCAGACGCGCAAATCCGACGACGATATTTTTTGCAAAGTCCTTATGAATTTCGAAAAAGGAGTCCTCATCAACGAACTCATCGATAACGATACGTACGTCATAAGGACGGATCGGATCGAAAGGAATTTTATCCGTGATGTCAGGTCTGAAATCATCTTCAACTTCCACTTCAACTTCAGGGGTTAGTTCTTCATTGTTTTGCGGCAGGTAACTGACAAGATCCCGGACCGCATCCAGAGCAGAAGCTTCATCAGAGGTTTTCAAGTGAGCATTCCCGCTCAAGGAATTATGAACACCAGCGCCACCAAGGTCCTCTGCAGAAATTTGCTCACCAGTCACTGTTTCAATGACTTTCGGTCCGGTAATAAACATTTGCGATGTTTTTTCTACCATGATGACGAAATCAGTGATCGCTGGAGAATAGACTGCTCCGCCGGCGCAAGGACCCATAATGACCGATATTTGCGGAATGACCCCAGAATAAATGGAGTTGCGGTAAAAGACTTGTCCATACCCATCCAAGGAAGATACACCCTCCTGGATGCGTGCCCCTCCAGAATCGTTCAAGCCAATAAAAGGGGTTCCATTTTTCGCAGCAAGATCCATGACAGCGGCAATTTTTTTCGCATGCATTTCCCCTAAGGCTCCACCGTAAACCGTGAAGTCCTGAGCGAACAAATAGACATCACGTCCATGAATTTTACCAAAACCTGTCACGACCCCTTCACCCGGCGCTGACTTGCCGTCCATCCCAAAGGCATCATGACGATGTTCAATAAATGGATTCAGCTCAATGAAAGACTCCTCATCCAACAGGTGTTCGATGCGTTCCCTCGCTGTCCATTTCCCTTTATCATGCTGCTTGTCAATCCGTTCATCTCCGCCTCCTAATTCAACTTGGCGGCGCTTATCATATAATTCATTGATTTTATCAAAAATGTCCATCGTTATTCCTCCTCTCCATGCTGACATAGTTCAAACAGGACACCATTCGCTGCTTTTGGATGCAAAAAGGCGATCTGGCTGTCATGAGCACCTTGTTTCGGTTGTTCATGAATGAGACGGACGCCTTGTTCTTTATACTGCTCCAAACGTTTTGTGAGATCGTCCACTTCCAATGCGATATGGTGGACACCTTCTCCTTTTTTCGTCAAAAACGATTGGATCGGGGAGTCATCACTCAGAGGCTCCAACAATTCGAACATCGTTTCACCGATTTTTAGAAAAGCCACGCGGACTTGTTCTGATTCCACGACTTCTACAGCTTCAAGCTCTAAGTGAAGGTTATGCTGATAAAATGGTAAGGCTGCATCAATGCTTTCCACAGCAATTCCGATATGGGCGATCCGTTTCGGTGCTTCTATTGTTTCCTTGTTCAGAAGCTGCTTAATATAAAGAGCGATGGCATCTGTCGGTGACCCGCTGGTGAAGATTTTGTTGACCCCTTTTTCCTCAAGAAAAGGAATATCTTCTGCAGGTATGACACCGCCCCCGACGACTGGAATATCCGATGCTCCCTGCTCTTCCAGTGCCTGGACCACTTTAGGAAACAATGATTTGTGAGCACCGGAAAGAGAGGAAAGTCCGACGACATCCACGTCTTCCTGTATGGCCGCTCTGGCAATTTGCACAGCCGACTGCCGCAGGCCTGTATAGATGACTTCCATTCCATGGTCTCTGAGTGCTTGAGCGATAATTAAAGCTCCTCTGTCATGTCCATCTAACCCTGGTTTCGCTATAAGTACACGTATTGGTTTCATCCTCATCATCCCTTCCTACATTCCGGTATATTCTCCAAATTCCTCTCGTAAAACGTTCGCGATTTCCCCGACTGTGGCATAAACTTTAACCGCCGCCACAATATGAGGCATGACATTCTCCTTCCCTTTCGCCGCTTCCCTAAGGTTCTTAAGGCAATGGTTGACAGATTCCTGATCGCGGGAAGATCTAACATCCTGTGTTTTCTTGATTTGGGCTTGTTCCAGCGCTTCATCTACGCGTAACAAGTCTGCATGGATTTCTTCTTCAAGTTTGTATTCATTCATGCCAACGACGATGTCCTCATTCGATTCGATCCGTTTTTGAGCATCATAAGCAGCTTTATGAATTTCCCGCTGCATATACCCTTCCTCAACGGCCTGGACCGCTCCTCCGAATTCTTTGATGCGATCCAAGTAAGCATTGGCTTCTTTTTCGATCTGATCTGTGAGCGACTCTACGTAGTAAGAACCAGCCAGTGGATCGATCGTGTCCGCCACGCCACTTTCATTGGCTATGATTTGCTGTGTACGTAAAGCAATGCGTGCCGAGTCTTCGGTAGGCAGAGCCAGAGCTTCATCACGGGAATTGGTATGCAGGCTTTGCGTCCCCCCCATAACAGCAGCGAGCGCCTGCAATGTGACGCGCACAATATTGTTATCCGGCTGCTGAGCCGTCAGCGTACTTCCGCCTGTTTGTGTATGGAATCGGAGCTTCCAGCTTTTCGGGTTTTCTGCTCCATAGTGTTCTTTCATGATTTTTGCCCACATGCGACGAGCTGCCCGGAATTTGGCCGCTTCTTCAAAAAATTGATTGTGAGCATTGAAGAAGAAGGCAAGCCTTGGCGCAAACTGGTCGACTTCGAGTCCAGCTTCAATCGCCGCATCTACATAAGCCATGCCGTTCGCAATCGTAAAGGCGACTTCCTGAACAGCCGTAGAACCTGCTTCCCGGATGTGATAGCCGGAGATGCTGATGGTATTGAATTTCGGTAAATGTTCCTGACAGTACCCGAAAATATCTGTGATCAGCCTCATGGAAGGTTTCGGTGGATAGATATACGTACCTCGAGCGATATATTCTTTCAAAATGTCATTTTGAATCGTCCCTGTCAGTTTTTCAGGAGCCACTCCCTGTTTTTCTCCAACAGCGATGTACATCGCAAGCAGAATACTGGCCGGTGCGTTAATCGTCATAGATGTACTGACTTTATCGAGTGGAATCTGATCGAAGAGTTGCTCCATGTCCTTCAACGAATCGATGGCGACACCGACTTTCCCCACTTCCCCATCAGCCATCGGATCATCCGAGTCATATCCGATTTGTGTCGGCAGATCGAAAGCGACCGATAAACCGGTCTGCCCTTGTTTCAATAAATAGCGGAATCTTTCATTCGTTTCTTCCGCCGATCCGAATCCTGCATATTGACGCATCGTCCAATAGCGGCTTCGATACATGGTCGGCTGAATCCCTCTTGTATAAGGATATTGGCCTGGAAAGCCGATCTCCTCTATGTAGTCCTCATCCATCTGTTCCGGCGTGTATAATCGTTCGACCGGAATTTCGGAACTTGTATGAAACGCTTTTTTCCGTTCCGGAAAACGCTCCGTCGTTTTTTCTACATCTTTTTCCCATTTTTGCTTCGGGTGTTGGTCACTTGATGATGTGTTCATAAGAAAGGCCTCCTTATTCAGTCCATTCACACTACTAGCATACCAGAAATGAAGCGCTTACCTATCTAAAAATTACTATCATTCACAATTTTATTGTAAATGATTTCACGCCCTTGTCCAATTTCTCTTTTTTAGGTAGAATGTCAGTAGGATTGACTGAGAAGGAGGTTACACACCTTGGCTACAAAAAAACGTTCAAAACGCGAACGCCGTATGAAAGTCGTGATCTATGTCATGATTCTGTCTATGCTTCTATCTAGTGCATTGGCTGGCGCGAGTTTCTTCTTATAATAAATGAATGAAAAAAGCCGAAGAGATGGAACTTCCATCTCTTCGGCTTTCTTAGTTTCTAGAGTTGTTTCTGTAATTGGTTTTCTTCCCAGAAGCGATATAAATCAGGCATTTCCTTTTTACTATCTACAATCAAAACATCCGCCTCAGCAGGAACCATGTCAAATAGAGCCTCGACATCTTTGTTATTCATCCGGATACAACCAGCCGAGACTGATTTACCTATGGAATCCGGCTGATTGGTTCCATGAATGCCATAAATTCTACCGTCTGTCCCTCTGGCATCAAAACCGATCCACCTGCTCCCAAGTGGGTTCTTTGGATCACCACCCGGAATATCTTTTTTACGATAGTACGGATCTTTGGCTTTCACTTTAACATTGAACTGCCCCTCCGGCGTCAAGTCCTTCGTCTTCCCTATGGCCGCAGGTGCCTTGAAGAGAACTTTGTCGCTTTGGTAGAGCACAACCTCATGGGTCGCTTTGTTTACAATAATAACGGGCTCAGCCGGTGTGTGAGGAGGAAGTAAAGGGTTTAATAAACTGAAAAGTAAAAGGAAGCTGTACAACTTAATCATCCTCTTTTACTAAGAGTTTCCCCTCACGTTCTCCCCCCTATACATCACTCTTTTTGAACGATCGCTTAATGATCAGGTAGTCCTCTATTTCATTTAATAAATGGAATAGACTCGCTCTTACTTCAAACTCTTCCCGCGTTTCCGGCAATCGGTCTTCCCGGAAGTCCTCTTTCATCTCTTTTAACATCCTCAAATAGATAACAGCTGTATTCCCGGGATGGACAGCATCGGCTAAATCATCGAAAAACTCCGCCATGCGAATGCCGTGGATGTCAGAAGACGATATACGGCTTACAAGTGGAAGCATACGCTCCAAGAGTTCAAACTGTTTGGTCCGCATATGAAAATAGTGATAAAAATGATTGTGGGAACGCAACAAATGATTTTCTACATCTCGATAAGAGAGAGATTTGGCTTTTTCCAGAAGATTAGCGGTCTCCGTTAACTCCTTGCCTGTCCAATCATTATCTCCATTCCGTAGAAATTGAGCAATTTCTCTCAAAATAATGGAAAAGTTGCTTTCCACCTGCTTTCGATACTGATTCAACTTCTTCTCCAGACTAGGCATATATAAATTCAGCAGTAAGGCTGTTCCAATCCCCACTGTTATTAACAACACTTCATTCCATATAATACTCCAGCCGATATCCCCTGAACCGTAGAGGTGAAGGATGATGACTGAGCTGGTTACGATTCCAGGTGTGATTTTAAACCACACCGTAGCAGGAATAAAGGCAAATAACATCAGTCCGATCGAAATGGGATTGTATCCCAATAGCTCAAAAAAGGCAAATGAAAACCCCATCGCTAATAAACAAGCGGAAAAGCGATGCCACGCACTTAAAAATGAACGTTTTCTCGTAATTTGGATACAGAGAATGGTCAAGATCCCCGCTGATGCGAAATTCTCCAGCTGAAGCATCTGAGCAATCCATATGGCAAGTGGTGTTCCCAATGCCGTCTTAATTGTCCGATATCCTATTTTCATTGCTGTGTTCACCTCCGTTCTTTCTTTATAACACTGACCTAAGAAAATCAAGCGTTTCATTATGTAAAGACCGTGCGTTACGTAAAAAAGGATCTTTGTTTTAAAAACAAAGATCCTGGGCTTATTGTATTCTTATACTTCTTCGCAATACTCTTCAAAACTGCGTTGAAGCTTTCCGATGACTTCCATCGGTTCAAATCCTTCAATGTCGTGACGCTCGACCATCGTCTGGATTTTACCGTCCTTCAAAAGTGCAAAAGATGGAGAGGAAGGCGGGTATCCTTCAAAATATTCGCGAGCACGATCTGTCGCTTCACGATCCTGCCCAGCAAAAACAGTAACCAGCTGGTCCGGGCGCTTATCGTAGTGAATCGCATGAGCTGCCGCCGGACGGGCAATACCGCCTGCACATCCACATACAGAGTTGATCATCACAAGGGTTGTACCTTCTTTATTTAGTGCCTGATCGACTTCTTCAGGTGTCGTCAGTTCCGTATATCCTGCTTGTGTAATTTCTTCACGTGCTTTTGAAACAACGTCGTTCATAAAAATATTAAAATCCATTTGACATGGCCCCTTTATAGAAATGCTATGAACATTTTACCAAGATATCTGACATCTTTCAATTGAATTGTCTAATCGTTGATTTCGAGATGCTTGAAAGAGCATAGGAACATTTGGTAAGGGCTCGCTTTCCAAACGCCCCTTACCATATAGGATTCTCGAAATCGCAAAAGTCTTCTATCCATTAGAGTAGTTCCACAGATATTATACCTTCTATAAAAGTTTCGAAACTAATCACCTATAAGAGAAAAAGCCTTGATGAAGAAGATGATAAAAAGCTGTCCTCCATGGTAGGGGACAGCTTTTTTGCATTAGTATACAGATGTGTTGTCTTCTGACATTTTCTCTAAGATTTCTTTCACACGGGCAAGGAAATTGCCGGCGACGAGGCCGTCAAGAACCCGGTGGTCTAAGGATAGACATAGGTTGACCATGTCACGCGCTCCGAACATGCCATTCTGATAAACCGGCTTTTTCACGATGGATTCTACTTGTAAAATAGCGGCCTGAGGGTGGTTGATGACACCCATGGACTGTACGGAACCGAAAGAGCCTGTGTTATTGACGGTGAAGGTACCGCCTTCCATATCTTTCGATGTCAGCTTACCTTGACGTGCTTTGTTGGCAAGGTCTGTAATGTCTTTTGCAATTCCTTTGATGCTCTTTTCATCAGCATCTTTGATAACAGGAACGAACAATTGGTCGTCTTTAGCCACGGCGATGTTCAAGTTGATGGCTTTGCGCTGAATGATCTTTTCTCCTGCCCACATACTGTTCAACTGTGGATATTCTTTCAATGCTTGAGCGACAGCTTTTACAAAGAAAGCGAAATACGTCAGGCTGAAGCCTTCCTGTTGCTTGAACTGGTTTTTCTTTGCATTACGAAGTTCAACCAAATTCGTGACATCTACTTCAACCATCATCCATGCATGAGGAATTTCTGTCTTAGACTTCACCATGTTCGCTGCAATGGCTTTACGGACACCTGTGACAGGGATCTCGATGTCCCCTTCACCGGCTTGTACATTCGGCGTCTGTGGCGAAGAGCCTGGAGTTGGAGCAGCTTTCTGCTCTGCTTGTACAGGTTGCTCGGCAGGTGCTTCTGCTTTTTCTTCTCCAGCTTTTGGAATATCTCCGCTCGCAATGATTTTCTCAATATCTTTACGTGTAATTCTTCCACCGCGACCGGAACCATCGACTTGATTCAAATCAATATCATGTTCCTGTGCAAGCGTCATGACCGCTGGAGAATACCGCTTTTTATTGCCTTTGTCCTGTTTTTTCTCAGGCTTCGTGGAAGCTGCTGATGGTTTTTCTTCAGCCACCGGCGTTTCCTGTGCAGGCGCCTGCTTATTCTCTTCCTTCTCAGGTTCTTCAGCAGACCCCGCTCCCTCTATTTCGATGTAACACATGAGTTCACCGACTTCGATGGTATCTCCTTCGGATGCGACGAGCTCTTTGATCACGCCGGAAAAAGAAGATGGGACTTCTGCGTTCACTTTGTCTGTCATGACTTCTGCAATAGGATCGTATTTATTCACCTGATCTCCAGGCTGAACAAGCCATGTACTGATCGTTCCTTCTGTGACACTTTCACCAAGCTGAGGCATATTGATTTTTTCTAAACCCACAGGAAATCTCCTCCTTCAATTAAAATTCCGCAAGATCTCTCATCGCTTTTTCTACTTTATCTGGATTCATCATGAAGTGCTTCTCCATCGTCGGAGCATAAGGCATCGAAGGGATGTCTGGACCTGCGAGTCGCTGAACGGGAGCATCCAGGTCGAACAGGCAATTCTCACTGATAATTGCGGACACCTCTGAGATGATTCCACCTTCTTTATTGTCCTCAGTTACAAGCAGGACTTTACCCGTTTTGGATGCCGCTTCGATGATTCCTTCTTTATCCAGAGGATACACTGTACGCAAATCGAGAATATGTGCATCAATGCCCTCTTCAGCCAACTTCTCTGCTGCTTGCAAGGCAAAATGGACGCATAGGCCGTAGGTAATAACCGTAATGTCCGAACCTTCGCGCTTCACGTCAGCTTTGCCGATGGGAAGGGTATAATCCTCATCTGGCACTTCGCCTTTAATGAGACGGTAGGCACGTTTATGTTCAAAGAAAAGGACCGGATCATTGTCACGGATCGACGCTTTTAACAAACCTTTGACATCATAAGGCGTCGATGGCATCACAATTTTCAATCCGGGCTGATTCGCGAAAACCGCTTCAACGGACTGGGAATGGTAAAGGGCTCCGTGGACACCGCCGCCATAAGGAGCGCGGATTGTAATCGGAGCACTCCAGTCGTTATTGGAACGGTATCGGATTTTAGCGGCTTCTGAAATAATCTGGTTGACCGCCGGCATGATAAAGTCAGCGAACTGCATCTCAGCTACTGGACGCATGCCATACATAGCTGCACCGATTCCAACACCAGCGATTGCGGATTCAGCTAGTGGTGTATCAAGAACTCTGTCTTCGCCAAATTCATCATAAAGACCATCAGTCGCGCGGAATACGCCTCCACGTTTTCCAACATCTTCACCAAGGACGAACACTTTTTCATCCCGCTTCATTTCTTCTTTCAAAGCTTGAGTGACGGCTTGAATATAAGATATAACTGCCATTATTGCTCCCCCTCCTTACTCTTCGTACACATATTTCATTGCTGATTCCGCTTCCGCATAAGCCGCATTCTCGGCATAGTCAGTCGCTTCATTGACGATTTCACTGATTTCGTCATTCATTTCCTTTTCCTTTTCATCTGTCAGAACACCTGTGTCACGCAAATACTGAGCGAAAGTGACGATCGAATCTTTTTTCTTCGCTTCATCCACTTCTTCTCGCTCCCTGTACGTACGGTCATCATCATCACTGGAGTGTGGAGTGAGGCGGTAGGATACAGTCTCAATCAGTGTTGGTCCTTCTCCATTACGCCCACGATCCGCTGCTTCTTTCACCGCTTCATAAACAGCTAGAGGATCATTGCCGTCTACTGTGAAACCTGGCATACCATAACCGATAGCACGGTCAGAAACTTTTTCACACGCCAACTGTTTCGATACTGGAACAGAAATAGCATATTTATTGTTTTCAACCATAAAGATAACGGGAAGCTTGTGTACACCTGCAAAGTTCGCACCTTCGTGGAAATCTCCCTGGTTGGAAGAACCTTCACCGAATGTTACGAGAGAAACAAAGTCTTTCTTCTCCATCTTCCCTGCCAGAGCGATTCCTACTGCATGCGGCACTTGTGTAGTAACGGGTGATGAACCGGTAACGATTCGGTTTTTCTTTTGACCGAAGTGACCCGGCATTTGGCGGCCACCCGAGTTCGGATCTTCTGCTTTTGCAAAACCGGACAGCATTAAGTCCTGAGCGGTCATACCGAATGACAGAACGACACCCATGTCCCGGTAGTAAGGCAGAGCATAATCTTTTTCACGATCAAGAGCGTAGGACGCCCCTACTTGGGCAGCTTCTTGACCTTGACAGGAAATGACGAATGGGATTTTACCCGCGCGGTTCAGCAACCACATTCGTTCATCGATTCTTCTTGCTAACAACATCGTGCGAAACATGTCCAACACTTGATCATCACTTAAGCCTAAAGCTTTATGGCGATTTTCAGCCATGAGGATCCCTCCTTCAGATTTATCCATGGATTTGATTGCCGTCGACGGCCATAGCCGCTTCCCCGATCGCTTCCGAGAGCGTTGGGTGTGGGTGAATCGTTTCAGCGATTTCCCATGGGGTCGCATCAAGAACTTGAGCCAGAGCTGCTTCTGAAATCATGTCCGTTACATGTGGCCCGATCATATGCACGCCTAATAGATCATCGCTTTCTTTATCTGCTACGATCTTAACGAAACCATCTGTTTCTCCATGAACGAGTGCTTTCCCGATCGCTTGGAATGGGAACTTGCCTACTTTCACATCAAACCCTTTTTCTTTTGCTGCTTTTTCCGTCAAACCGACACTTGAAACTTCAGGGTTGGAGTAGATACAGGATGGCACTTGATCCTGGTTCATCGGATGTGGATTTTGGTCTGCCATATGTTCAACAGCGATCATCCCTTCATGAGAAGCCACGTGGGCCAGCTGCATGCCTCCGATAACATCACCGATTGCGTAAATGTGGCTTTCCTTCGTCTGATAAACATCATTAGTTTGAATAATCCCGTTTTCGACTTGAATATCTGTGTTTTCAAGACCGATATTGTCAACGTTCGCTGATCTACCGACAGAAACCAACATGCGTTCCGCTTCGTAAGTAACCGTCTCGCCGTCCACTTCTGCATCAACTTTTACACCATTGTCTTTCTCGATCGTATCAGGAAGAACCTTGGCGCTCGTAACAATATCGACGCCTTTCTTTTTCATCTGCTTCAACATTTCCCTGGAAATATCTTCGTCTTCAGTAGGAAGAATGTGTGGCAAATATTCAAGAACCGTCACTTTCACACCGAAGTCTGCCAGCATAGATGCCCATTCGATTCCGATGACCCCTCCACCGACGATGATGATCGATTCTGGTAGTTCTTCCATATGAAGAGCTTCATCAGAACTCATGACAACTTCACCATCGATTTCAAGTCCCGGCAATGATTTAGGACGGGAACCTGTCGCCACTAACACATTTTTAGGGATCAACATTTCGTTTTCTTCCCCATTGTTCATCTCCACAGAAATCGTTCCTGCTGTCGGTGAAAAAATAGAAGGACCTAAAATCCGGCCAAAACCTTCAAAGACATCGATTTTCCCTTTTTTCATCAATCCTTGAACACCTTTATGTAGTGTGTCTACAATCGATTGTTTCCGTTCTTGGACTTTCGTAAAATTCAAGGTTGGGTTTTCTGTTGAAATACCATACCGATCGGCTTCTTTCGTTTGTTTAAATACTTCAGCACTTCGAAGCAAAGCTTTCGAAGGGATGCACCCTCTGTGTAAGCATGTCCCACCAAGTTCTCTTTTTTCTACAATCGCTGTTTTCAAGCCTAATTTTGAAGCTCGGATGGCGGCCACGTAACCGCCTGTGCCACCTCCGAGAATGACCAAATCGTATTCTTGTGCCACCTTGGACTCTCCTTCCTATTCTTGAAAGTTAGGATATTGTTTTGGAACTTCTTCTTTATTGAGGACACGTAACGTCCCCTCATTCAACGCTTCCAGCTCATTTTCACCAGGATAGACGAGGACATCTGCAATCCAATGGACACGTTTTGAAATTTCTTCTACGAACGCTTTTCCATAAGCAAGACCACCTGTGAGTGCAATCGCATCCACTTTGCCTTCCATAACGGCACTCATACTTCCGATTTCTTTGGCAATTTGGTAAGCCATAGCTTCAAAGACAACTTTTGCTTTTCGGTCACCATTAGCAACCATCTCTTCGACTTCACGGGCATCGTTTGTATCCAAGTAAGCCATAAGGCCCCCTTGCCCTACCAACTTCTTCATCACTTCATCGCGATAATATTGGCCGGAGAAACATAAGGAAACAAGGTCACCAGCAGGAACGGTACCTGCCCGCTCTGGTGAAAACGGTCCGTCTCCATGTAAACCATTGTTGACGTCAATGACTCGGCCGCCAACGTGGGCACCCACTGTAATTCCACCGCCCATATGAGTGACGATCAAGCGGGCATCCTTATAGGACAGACGGAGATCAGCTGCCGCTCTTCTCGCGACAGCTTTCTGATTCAAGGCATGGAAAATACTTTTTCTTGGTATTTCAGGTACACCAGAAACACGGGCTAATTCATGGAGTTCATCCACCACGACCGGGTCGACGATATAAGCACCTATGTTCAACCCTTGAGCAATTTCACTCGCAATGATCCCACCAAGATTTGACGCATGTTCTCCATTGTATCCATTTTTCAAATCTTCAAGCATTGCCTCATTAACCTCATATGTCCCACCTTCGATTGGACGCAGCAATCCGCCTCTCCCGCACACGGCACTCAATTTGCTGATGTTGATGCCTTCACGGTCAAGCTCGTCGAGAATGACACGTTTACGGAATTCATATTGATCAATGATTCGCTTGTATGAACTGATTTCCTCCGCCGTATGACGGATGGTTTTTTCAAAAACGACTTCCTGATCATCAAAGACTCCGATCTTCGTAGATGTGGAGCCTGGGTTGATGACCAGAATACGATGTGTTTGCAATTCCGAAACCCCCGTTAACCGTTCTGTCTTCTGCTTAAGATGTGTTGACCATTTTGAAGGAACTGACTGCGGGACCTGCGCATACGTTCAATCCGTTCTTCTGCCATACGGTCTGCAGCTACATATGTTGGAATGTTATCACGGCGTGAAATTTCAAATACTCGTGATACGTTGTCATAAATAGTTTCTACGCGCTTCATCGCACGATCTTTATTATATCCGTGCAGCTCATCTGCTACGTTGATGACGCCTCCCGCATTGATTACATAGTCCGGCGTGTAGACAATGCCTTTTTCATGAAGAATATCGCCATGTTTCGTTTCTTTCAACTGGTTATTCGCCGCACCAGCAACGACTTTCGCTTTTAATTGAGGAATCGTTTCATCATTAATCGTTGCACCAAGAGCACAAGGAGCGTAAATGTCACAATCCACACTGTAGATATCGTCAGGATCAACCGCTTTTGCACCAAATTCTTCTACAGCACGCTGAACCGCTTCTTTGTTGATATCTGTAACAACAAGATTGGCTCCTTCTTCGTGAAGATGACGACAAAGGGTAAAGGCCACATTCCCGACTCCCTGGACTGCTACCGTCTTCCCTTCTAAGGAATCCGTTCCGAATCCTTCTTTCGCCGCAGCTTTCATACCACGGTACACTCCGTAAGCAGTCACTGGTGACGGGTTTCCTGAAGAGCCGAATGCAGGAGAGATTCCTGTCACATAATCCGTTTCCTCATGGATAAGATCCATGTCCTGAACAGTTGTGCCTACATCTTCTGCAGTAATGTAACGACCATTCAGACCTTGGATATAACGACCGAAAGCACGGAACATCTCTTCATTTTTATCTTTTTTAGGGTCACCGATGATAACCGTTTTTCCTCCACCAAGGTTGAGGCCGGCTGCAGCATTTTTGTATGTCATTCCTTTTGCCAGACGCAGGGCATCTTCCACTGCATCGTCTTCAGAAGCGTATGTCCACATACGTGTGCCTCCGAGAGCAGGTCCAAGCGTTGTATCGTGGATGGCGATGATTGCTTTTAGACCTGATTGTTCATCTTGACAGAATAACAATTGCTCGTAATCGTACTCTTGCATATAGCTGAAAATTTTCATTGTGAATCCTCCTATTGTTGACTGGCTTGTAAAGCTAAAGCCAGTGAATAAATTTTGCTCTCGGCATCATCCGCTCTGGACGTCAATACGATCGGAGCTTTAGCGCCGCTGATTACGCCCGCCACTTTTCCATTGGCGAAATATATGAATGACTTGTACAAGGCATTGGCCACTTCAATGGATGGCACAACAAGTATGTCCGCCTGCCCTGCTACTTCTGATACAATTCCTTTTTGTTCTGCTGCTTTTGGATCAACCGCATTGTCAAAGGCAAGGGGACCATCCACGATACAGCCCTTCAGTTGCCCGCGCCTGTTCATTTGCGTGAGCATTGCAGCATCTTGAGTGGCTGTCATGGAAGGGTTCACTACTTCTACTGCTGCCAGCGGAGCTACCTTCGGGTTCTTCCAGCCTGCCCTTGTAGCTACTTCCACGGCATTATTGATGATTTGAGCTTTTTCCTCAAGACTCGGCGCGATATTCATCGCTGCGTCTGTGAGGTAAATCAGTTTATCCCTGCCTGGAATTTCAAACAAAGCCACGTGGGACAGTACCGAACCTTTCCTGAGCCCATACTCTTTATCCAGGACTGCTTTCAATAAAGATTTTGTATCGATATGGCCTTTCATGACAACATGAGCTTCACCGGAGTGGACGGCTTTCACAGCGACTTGTGCACTATCCTTTTCACTTGCATGAATCACTTCAATGCCTTCCTGTGATAAATCCAAACCAACAGCTTTTGACTTGTTTTCAATCTCTGTTTGATCTCCTACAAGAAAGAAATCAGCCAGGTTGGATGCCCGGGCCATTTTAACTGCTTTCAATACTTCATCATCTGCTGCTTGAGCAACAGAGACCGTTTTCGGTGAACGACGGTCAATTTGATCGACTAGTTCATCTAACTTTTTCATGCGTCACCTCTTCCCCTCTTCATATACATGCAATATTCATGCCAACTTCTATACACACCAGAATAGGTTCACCTGGAGGTTTGCACCTCTGCAAAAGTCTGCACTATGAAAAATTTTGCATGCTGTTTTTGTCTAGTTGATATTTTTCTAATTTATAATATAAATTCCGAATGGAGATACCTAAAGCTTTGGCTGTCTTCGTTTTATTAAAATCATGAGACCGGTAAGCGTCGGCAAGCAAACTCTTTTCATATTCATCTACAGCCTGCTGCAAGGTTTCTCCCAGCCATGGCGCATTTTCAGTAGGTCGGCCTGATTCCGTCGTCGCCTTTTTCAGCCGAGGAAGGTGCTCCACCTTTATCGTATCTTCCATATTCTCCATATAAATCATCGCTCGGCCGATAATGTTTTCTAGCTCTCTTACATTTCCCGGCCAATCATATTCTTTCAACATACGAAAAGCCTCCTCATCGACTGAGGTTACATGCCTTCCATAGTCTTCATTCAGCTTTTGAATCAAATGGTCGGTCAAAAGCTGGACATCTTCGATTCTTTCACGAAGGGGAGGAATGTAAATTGGAAGCCGGTTCAGACGATAATAAAGATCTTCACGGAAATTCTTGTTCATAATCGCTTTTTCCAAATTGACATTGGTGGCAGCAATTACGCGGACATCCACATGGACAGGCTTCGTACCTCCGACCCTGATGATTTCATTCTCTTGTAGCACCCGCAGCAATTTTGCCTGCATCGGCAATGTCAGTTCACCGATTTCATCAAGAAAAATACTTCCGTGGTTTGCTTCTTCAAACAGCCCTTTTTTACCGCCTCGTTTCGCTCCTGAAAAAGCACCATCTTCGTATCCAAACAATTCGCTTTCCAGTAGGGATTCAGCTATGGCCGCACAATTGACACGGATAAACTTATTATGGCGCCGCTTGCTCTCGTTATGAATCGCATGGGCGAAAAGTTCTTTCCCGGTTCCCGATTCCCCTCTCAACAAGACGGAAGCAGGCGTGCGTGCACCGACTTTCGCTTGTTCAAGAGCCAAGGTCATTTCCTGGGAATCTCCGATGATATCATCAAACGTGTACTTCGCTTCCAAGCTGCGAATGATTTGTCTCGCTCTTTTAAGTTCACTCGTCAATGCTTGAATTTCCGAAACGTCATGAAGGACCCCGACACTCCCCTTCAACTTTCCATCCACGATAACAGGGGCGACATTAACGAGGACATCTTTTTTCGAAGGTCCTACCTTCATACGCACCCCCCGGACAGGCCTTCTTGTGCGAAGGACTTTCATGTGCATACTTTCTCCTTCAGATATATCGACCGTTGCGGGCTTTCCAACGATTTCTTCTTCAGAGAGTCCGGTAATCCTCGTATATGCAGGATTAATCATTAAACCGCTTCCATTTTCATCGACAACCGAAATCGCCTCATCCGAAGATTGAATGATGGCCTCAAGCATCGTTTTCACTTCTTTAAGATCTGTGATTTCCTCAGCAAGATTGACTACTTCCGTAATATCTTTGAAAACAGCAAAAGCACCGATCACCCTTTGATTTTGCCCGATCATCGGAATTCTTGTAGTCACTACTTTCTTCCCATTTCCTAAGGCAAGCTTCTGATTCACTTCTTCTTCGCGGGAGGCGAGGACTTGAGGAAGCCTCGAATCCGGAATGATTTCATTTATGGGTTCTCCAATCATAGATGACCGCCCCATTCCTACGATGCGCTCCGCACTTCGGTTGATAAATGAAACTTTCCCTTCCTCATCTATCACAATCATCCCATCATGAATACTGTTCAAAATCAGGTGCTGATTTTCCGTCTGCTGTTTCAATTTTTGCACAAGCGATTCCTTTTCTTCCAATAATTCTGCGGTCACATAAGCTACCGAGCCTGGAATGACAACCGTCGAGCGTTTTCTGGTTTCACGGATTTCATTAAACACATGTTCTTCCCCTGTAGCTTCGATCACGATATCGATCTCTCTATGTATCCAATCCTGCCAGCGGCGGTCTGTAGAAATCCCGTAACTCTCAGCAAGCGCTATCCCCGGTGCATTTGGGTCGATGTCCGTTACCGCAATCACTAACATACGGTCCATTTTCTTCAACAATTTCAACAGGGCGGTTCCACCTTTCCCTGCTCCGACAATCAACACACGTTTCATTTCACCACACCCTGCAACTTTTTGCGTAACTTTATCGTACCCTAATCTGCATGTTTTAGCAAGTACGTCTATAGTTCCAACCTGCCCTGCCATTTGATATACTTATTCATGGATTGAATTAAAGGAGTTACGAGTATGCGATTAATTGCTTTACTTTTATTAGTCACCCCCGGTGTGATCGCCGTTTATGGAATAAAATTGATTCGAGATGCTCTTTTCGGAGAATTTCACACCATCTTTTTTCACATTGCCATCCAGGGTCTCGTTGGCATTCTATTTGTAGTTGGAGGATTGGCCTTCATTGGTGGCTTTATCCTCCACAGGGACAGAAAGCGCAACTTGACCAAAGGACGGTTTAAACAAAAGGATTAGGCCATAGGTGAAAACAACAACTATGATGAAGGAGTTTTGCTCTGTGACAGAGTTTGAAATGTTTAGAAAGCAATACCCTTTCGATTTGCTTTCTGAGGAAGAGTTTGAAGAAGTATTTGGTAAAGCCATGGTCAGAGAATTTTCAAAAAACGAATTCATCATCCATGAAGACCAAGAAGATGATACGATCGATATCCACTTCATGGTCTCCGGACTTGCTAAAAACATCATGCACCGGTCGAACGGCCGGCAATTATCGGTAAGGTTCTATTACCCCGGAGACCTGGTAGGTGTGATGATCCTCCTCACAAGTGGTGAAATGCGCTTTTCTGTTCAGGCTTTAGAACCAATCAAAACCATTTGTTTTGAACGTGAATCCTTCTTGAAAGTGATGTCAAACAACAATCACTTTTCGAAAGTCGTGATGGATGGCATCAGCCACTTGATGAAAAGCTTATACGATGAAGTAAAATATAAGAGCTCTACGACAGATGAGCAGGATGACCGTGAACTGTACAAAAAACGTGCAGACGCTTATATGGAACCGCCTACGTTCATACACCCTGAAGCCTCGATCGAAAAAGCTGCCCGTATGTTGCAACAGCAAAAGATTGAAGCTCTGATTGTCAGTGATGATCAGCAATCTATGCTCGGAATGATTGGTTATGGGGAAATACTGAGAGCTTACTTTGAGAACGATCACAAAAATCCAGTCAAAGCTTATATGGCTGAAGAGGCCTATGAAATTAATGAACAGGAATTTATCTATGATGCTTTGAGTTACTTGAAGCACCATCCTACAGAAATCATCCCTGTTCTTCATAAGGACAAGGTCGTCGGAATTTTAAGACAGTCCTCGTTTTTCACAATCAAAAATTCCGTTTACTTCGACCTGACTTATAAAATTTCAAATGCTATTACTATAGAAGAAATCAAACCGTTGTCACCGATTCATAATGAACGCTTCCAAAAATTCGTGGCGAGCTTGATAAAAGATCATATGTTCGCTTATGACATCGCGGAATTGATGACGAACTACAACGATCGTATTCACAAACAAGTCGTGCAAATTGCCGAAGACGAAATGATCCGTGAAGGGTATGGAGCTCCACCGATCAATTACTGTTTCCTGGTCATGGGCAGTGAAGGACGGAAAGAACAGGCCTTTTCCACCGACCAGGATAATGCCATCATCCTTGCCGATTATGACAACAGTAAGCATAAAGCGAAAATCGAAAAATATTTTGAAATCTTCACCAATAAAATCAATGATATGTTGAACGAATGTGGTTTTCCTTACTGTACAGGCGGCATTATGGCCAAGGAACCGAAATGGCGTCAGCAGATGAGCGATTGGCATGGGAGTATCGATCAGTGGATCAACAAAATGGATGCAGAAGAAATCCGGGATTTCACCATTTTCATGGACTTCCGTCCGATTACTGGCGATTATTCCCTTGCCTATGATCTAAAGAAATATGTAACAAAACGTGTTCAGAAATCATTGAATCTGCATCAGTTGCTTATGAAAGATACACTTCGTTTCCGTGTCCCTGTCCAGCCATTCGGGAGAATTTCAGGAATCGGAAAAAAACGAACGCTCAACTTGAAAAAGTCAGCGATTATGCAAATCGTCAATGCGATCCGTATTTACAGTATGAAATATGGAATCGAAGAGATTAATACCGTAAACAGACTTGAAGCACTGGCTGAACAAGAACGTTTCCACCCCCGGGATGTGGAAAATGCGAAAACAGCCTTACACCGTCTCATGTTGTTTCGGTTGAAAGCCAACCTTCAACAGTTGGATGACGAAGAACCATTAAGCAATGATTTAAAACTTGGACCTATGAAAAAAGAGGAACGTCGATCACTTAGAGAAGCGCTCATTATCGCCAAACGCCTTCAGCAGGTGCTGGAATTGAGCTATAACCGAAATCGGGTGGTCTAATGCTTCCAGTTGACTTACAAATTATTAAGTATTTGCTTTTTGAGAAACCGATGTACTATTTCAAGATTAAACCTTATTTGAAATGGCACACATACCATGAATTAGAAAAGCAGCTGACCATTTTCAATAAGAAGGAAAGTTTTCACCAGAAGCAATTAAAGGACTTGGACTTTACCATCTTTGACCTTGAGACAACCGGATTCTTACCAGAGATTGGACATGAGATCATATCCATAGGTGCAATAAGGCTCCAAGGTCTGCATGCCTGCCGAATGGAAAAGTTCCATCAGGTGATCCGACCCATTCGCCCTGTCAACAAACAGACGCTGCGTTTAACAGGATTATCCCGGGACCGCCTCAATAATGCCAGCCCTTTCATTGAAGGTTTCCAAAATTTCATGGATTTCAGTGAAGGATCTGTTCTTGTAGCCCACCCCGCAAAATTTGATATGCGGTTCTTAAAGGCCATGTTAAAAAGGTGGAAACTTCCTGATTATGAACCACACGTGATCGACTCCCAGCTTATGGCGCAGTGGCTCCTGCCGAATGTAAGACACCAGCTTGACCCTTTGCTAAAGTATGTAGGCATTGATAAAAGGGAACGACATCACGCATTGAATGATGCCATTATGACGGCAGAGCTATTTCGATATTTGCTTTCAAAAACGATTGACTATGACGTTCACACATTAGAACAATTGAATGAAGTGTTATCTCAACAGAAAAAAACGAAGCAGTGAGGATCACTGCTTCGTTTTTCTGTTTTTTCACTTAAGCTCCCTTTTCTGGAAGACTCAGTTTCGAGATAACCGGGAAGCGTTTGCTTTTTTTGAGCGTTAGGGATGGCTGGGAAGCTACTCGCTTTCCTGTGGGGGAGTGGCGAGCTTTCCAGTGGGGAGTGGCGAGCTTCCTCGGACTTCGTCCTGCGGGATCTCGCCCATCTCCTTTCTCCCACGGGAGTCTCGCAGCTTCCCAACCACCCCATTCTAAGTATAGGAGAAACGACCCCCTATACCAGAACTGGATGTCTTCCAGTCATCATGAGCTTTAGATAAAAGTGCTTTATATCAGGCATCAGGGAGATAAATACCTGGGATAGGTGTTTCAATTTCTCCATCCAGTTGGAAATGAGAAGATTCTTGAAGTGTTTCGAGATACTAATACGGCAAAAGGGGCGGAGGGGAATGGCGAGACTCCTGCGGGAAAAGAGTGCTAGGTGAGACCCCGCAAGGCGTCAGCCTGAGGAGGCTCATCGCGCTCCCGCGGAAAGCGAGCTATTCCCCGCAGCCCCCATCCATTCAATAAAAATCTCGAAATTGAGTCTTCCACAATCCTGCCATATACTTTAATAACTTCCCTCATCATTAACAGTTAGGAAGTCTATTCGAAGAACGTTCGGTACAGAGATTGGACGGCTTTGCCCAAACCTGCGGACTTGACCCCGAACATCATTGAAACTTCAGATGACCCCTGGTTAATCATTTCAATATTGACCTCTGCCTCTCGGAAAGCTGCTGCTGCGCGACTGGCGATACCGATCGTCTGGTTCATTCCTTCCCCTACGATCATAATCATGGCCATTTCCCTTTCGATCAAGACCGTATCCACTTCTAACTCTTCTTTAATCCGCCTCACGACCTTTTCCTCTTTTTCAGGTGGAAGATGATGTTCACGAATGACGACGGACATGTCATCGATTCCAGACGGAGCATGTTCGAAGGATACTTCTTCATCTTCTAAAATTTGAAGCAACCTACGACCGAAGCCGATCTCACGGTTCATTAAGTATTTACTCACATATAAGTTCAAAAATCCGTCATCACTTGCAATACCCACAACGTGACTTTCCCTTTCAGGTAGATCAGCCACAATCATCGTACCAGGTGCCGCTGGATTGTTGGTATTTTTGATGCATACAGGAATCTTTTCTTTAAATGCAGGAATAAGAGCTTCGTCATGAAAGACTGAAAAACCTGCATAGGAAAGCTCTCGCATCTCACGATATGTTAAGGAGGTCAACTGTTTGGGTTGATCTACGAACATGGGATTGACGCAATAGACGGAATCGACATCGGTGAAGTTTTCATACAAATCCGCCTTTAATCCTGCCGCAACAATCGACCCGGTAATATCTGATCCTCCACGGGAGAATGTTACTAATTCACCTTCAGGCGTATAGCCAAAAAATCCAGGAATAACAAGGATTTCATTACGATGTCTCAAGCTATACAATTTCTCAAAACTTTCTTCTAAAACCAATGCTCCACCAGGTTGGTCTCGCACGAGAATTCCCGCCTCTTTTGGATTTACATAAGATGCATTAGACCCTGCCTTCTGCAAATAAGCACTTAAAATATGAGCAGAGCCATCTTCTCCACAAGCTTTCAAGGCATCAAGAGCATGCTCAGATCCATCTTTCACTAATTCGATCGCTTCATCGATTTTATCTTTTACTTGTTCCGCAACATGAAAGGAGAGATCGAGCTCTTCTGTCATCGATTGAAAACGATCGATAATTTTTTTATAAACGGACTCATCCATTTGGTGCATTTGAATGGATGTCCCTAGAGCAATGAGGAGATCCGTCACTTTTTCATCTTCGCTATGACGTTTTCCTGGAGCGGACACGACAACTACGCGTCGGTCTTCATCTAAATCAATAATATTTTTCACTTTTTTTAATTGTCCGGCATCTGCAAGAGAACTGCCTCCGAATTTTACGACTTTCATTTATACAACACCCCATTAGTGAACGAAAGTAATTAATAATTAAGAATTGTATCACAAAAGAGGTGTACAATTGAACAAAATTCAGAAAAAAAACATACAAACAGAGAAATTTGACGGAAACATGGGAATTTTTACATTTATTCTATAAATTTGTTACATCTTTTGGTATTTTCAGATATGATGGATGATAAGAGGAAGGGTGGTTCTATGGTTTTAAAGAGGGATGGATTTGGTGGATCCAGGTATTATCCCGAAAATAGTGAATTATCCATACTATGTACATACGAGGATCAAGGAAACACCTTTGTAATCATTCAATACCTGGACCTCCCTTTCAGTTACCGGTTGATCAATAGAGACGGATTATTTTTATTAGAGGAAGAGCTCTCTAATTTTTTGTACAACCAAATTGATGAAATTGACGAAGGCATATATGAAGATGTTAACCTTGCCAAAGAAATTACTGAATTGATGACGACATAAAAATAAAAGCACGAAAGATGTTTTCACATCTCTCGTGCTTTTTCTTTTAACTGGCTTTATGTTCTAAACGTAAGCGGTCCGCCACCATGGCGATGAACTCACTGTTTGTCGGTTTTGCTTTCGTGTTAGAGATCGTGTAGCCGAACAGGGAGGAAATGGCATCGATATTTCCTCGATTCCATGCAACTTCAATCGCATGCCTGATGGCCCGTTCCACCCGGGATGCCGTTGTGTTATATTTCGTTGCAATATCAGGATAAAGGACTTTTGTAATCGAGCCTAGAAGTTCAAGATCATGGTACACCATCGTAATGGCTTCCCTTAAGTACTGATAACCTTTAATGTGTGCAGGTACTCCCACTTCATGGATAATGTGAGTAATACTTGTATCAAGATCAGGTTTTCTCGATTTAGTTGATGTGTAACTGTTCCCTAATGCACGATTGATCGGGTCACCCGCATGTTTAATTTGACGTACTTGCTCACCAAGATGGTCGAGGTCGAATGGCTTCATCATAAAGTAAGCTGCTCCAAGTTCAACCGCTTTCTTCGTGACTTCTTCCTGACCGAACGCCGTCAGCATAATGACTTCCGGATGCTTGTCCATGTCTTTCAGTTTGTTCAAGACAGCAAGACCGTCTAAATGCGGCATGATGATATCCAGAATCAACACATCTGGTTTCTTCTCCTCAACCATTTGAAGACAATCTTTTCCATTATAGGACGTACCAACGACATCGATATCTGATGCATCCTCAAAATATTCCTCAAGTAGCTTTACAAGCTCACGGTTATCATCAGCCAAACAGACTCGAATCTTTTCCATTTATTTTTCCTCCTTACAAAATAGTCCTTCTTTTTCCGTAATACACATATTCGACACCCAGGAATTTAACCCTCTTTTATTATAACAAAAAAATTTCAATATTTGAGATTATCTTGAAAATGCTTTAAAATACTCACGCATTCGCATAAATTCGACATTCACTTGTATCATTTGTCGAAATTTGTCGATTAAATAGTAATGGATGACATTAAAAAAAGAAGAGCCCGTAGGAAGGCTCTTCTAACTTGCTTTTTGCTTATTGATATTATCTTCGTATATTTCTATTCCGGCTTCTTGTAGCATCCATTCAATGTGTACACCATACCCGCTTGTCGGGTCATTGACGAACACATGAGTGACTGCACCAATGATTTTTCCATTTTGAATGATCGGGCTTCCACTCATTCCCTGAACAATACCACCTGTTTTATCAAGTAGTTCTGGGTCTGTGATTTTAACAATCATTCCTTTTGTTACCGCCGATTTTTTCGGCATGTTACTGACGATTTCCACATCAAAGGTCTGCATTTCTTCACCATCTAACACAGTCATGATCTGTGCAGGTCCTTCTTCGACTTCTTCTGCAAATCCGACAGGGACCCCTTTAGGATACGTCTCATTCTTCATATCCCCATCCAATTCCCCAAAAATGCCGAATGGTGTGTTTTTGGTAATCGTTCCTAAACGATCATCTCGTAAAGAAAATTTTGCTTTTTTCTCCCCAGGAATTCCCTGGCTTCCTTTTTCAATAGAGGTTACGTGGGAACGAACAATCGTCCCTTCATGAATTTCGATTGGTTTCTTCGTATCCATATCGGAAATCACATGGCCAAGTGCACCATATTTCTTTGTTTCTGGATCATAAAACGTCATCGTCCCGATACCAGCAGCTGAATCACGGATATAGAGACCAATTTGATATTCCTTCTCCTGGGCGTTAAAGACAGGGGTTAATGAGGTGGAAATTATCTCTTTCCCTCGCTTGATCTTTAGTTCAATGGGTTTCTCCGCTTCGCCGGACTCTTTGACGATGGAGGACAGCTTTTCCATACTATTGAGTTCTTGGCCATTGCCTTCAAGGAGAATGTCACCAACGAGGACATCCGCTTCCTCCCCCGGTGATTTCTTCGTCTCCCTTTCACCATTGACTAAATGGTGTCCGACGACTAGAACTCCTTTTGTATGCAATTCGACCCCCACCGACTGGCCGCCAGGAATCAAACGGATGTCACGCATTTGAGTGACATCTGTTTTCTTGAGCGGAACTCCGGCGAACTCATAAAAGACTTGGTGATCATCAGTGGATGAAAAAGCAGTCAACGCTTCTGTATCTTCAAAATCAGAAAAGACTTCTGAATCATTGGATGCACTGATTTTTACATCGGTAGGGATGGACAGATAATCATGAACAGGGGCTATCAAAGGTAAAATGAGCATGAACAGCAGGAGAACGGAACCACATATATATTTAAATGTCTGTTGATCTTTCACGGGTTCACACTCCTTATCACTCCAGTACCAACTAAATGGCTTACTTATAATGTGGTCTTCCACAGGGATTTTTAAACGAGCATAATCACAGTAATTATAGTACCCTTTCCCTTGTGTAGAAACATTCTCCAACGTATATGTAAAGATTGGAATATAGAATGGAATTTTGAGGAGACTATAATATAAATAAAAAAAGCGTATGGATGTAACATCCATACGCTTATCCTTTGTTCATTCAACGTTTCTTATGTTTATCAGCCATGAGAAGCAGTTCACGCGCATGTTCAACCGTTGTTTCTGTCAGTTCTGCGCCTGTAATCATTCTGGATATTTCATCTGCTTTCTCATCATATGTCAATTCTTTTGCTGCTGTATGAGTTCGATCATTATCCACTCTTTTTTCAATTCTCACGTGAGTATCGGCCATAGCAGCTACTTGTGGGAGGTGTGAGATACACAAGACTTGCGACCCTTCCGATATCCCGTAGATTTTTTCAGCAATCGCTTGAGCTACTCGACCGCTGACGCCCGTATCTACCTCGTCGAAAATCACACTCGTAACGCCTTGGTGTCGTGAAAAGATGCGCTTCAAAGCGAGCATAATCCGCGACATTTCTCCTCCCGATGCAACTTTATGTAATTCTTTTAGTGGTTCTCCTGGATTTGTGGTAATTAGGAATTTAACGATGTCTATACCATTTGGGAGCAATTGTACGGGATGCCCATCAAGCTCAGGATCGGATTCCCGTCCTTCTTTCAAGTTGATATCGACAGCAAAAGATGCTTTTTCTAAATACAAATCCCTTAATTCTTCATGGATGTATTCTGATAAAGTCGCTGCTGAACTCGTCCTAATGTCATGAAGGGCTTTCGCCTCCAGCACAGCATCCTGACCCAGCTCATGAATTTCACTTTCCATCTTATTCAAGTGAGAATCCTTATTTTTAATCTCATCAATCTCTTCCTCAATCCTCGAGGCGTATTGAAGCATATCATCGACCGTTGCCCCATATTTCTTCTTCAAACGATTCAACTCGTTTAAGCGTGATTCAATTTGATTTAAACGCTCAGGATCAAACTCAAGCGCTGCCATCTGATTGCTTAATTGGAAGGTCAACTCTTCGATGATATAGTAAGAGTTCGACATTTCTTCTGAAAGTTTGGCCAGTTCCTCGTCCACGTCTGCCGTACTCTCTAGTGATGTCATAGCATGACTCAGCCAGTCCAGGCCTTTTTGTTCGCCATATAAGGAATAATAAGCATCATGGATTCCTTGATAAATCTTTTCGTAATTCATCAGCTTTTTACGCTCTTCTGAGAGTTCATCATCTTCTAGTGGCTGCATTTCAGCTTCTTGGAGTTCTCGCAGCTGAAACTCAAGCAAATCCAAGCGCTGCGCCATTTCTTGTTCATTTTCGCTCAGTTCCTTGTAGCGTTTCTTCAAGACACGGTATTTGTCATATACCCGATGGTATTCTTCCAAAGAAGATTTCATATCGTCATCTGAAAAAATATCGAGGAGTTCGATATGACGGTCTGGATCCATCAGTGATTGTGTTTCATGCTGACTATGGATATCGATTAAGGAATGACCGAATTCTTTCATAATTCCAAGTGTGACCAACTTCCCGTTCACTCGACAAATACTCTTTCCTTGATGGGTAATGGTCCGTTGGAGAACCACCATTCCATCTTCCTCAATATCGACGCCAAACTCTTTTCCCACTTTATGAATGGGATGATCGTTTCCTACGGTGAACAATCCTTCAATTTCGGCTTTTTTTGTTCCATGGCGCACGAACTCGACAGACCCTCGTCCACCAGATAGCAGTTGAATGGCATCGATAATGATCGATTTACCCGCACCTGTTTCTCCTGTGAGTACGGTGAGACCTTCTTTGAACGTAATTGAAATTCGATCAATGATTGCAAAATCACGAATAGACAATTCTGTTAGCATGAAACTTTCACCTCAGTTATAACATATTGAGCAGCTGCTCACTTATTGTTTCTGTTTGTTCTGCACTGCGGCAAATGATCAAACATGTATCATCCCCACAAATCGTACCCATGATTTCATCCCATTCCAAATTGTCGACGAGTGCCCCTACCGCATTCGCGTTTCCTGGCAGAGTTTTTAAAATGATGAAATGACCTGCCCGATCAATGCTGACAAACGCATCCATCATCAAACGTTTTAATTTTTCAAAAGGATTAAAACGCTGATCCGCAGGCAAGCTGTATTTATAACGCCCATCCATCATAGGTACTTTGACAAGGTGCAATTCTTTAATATCCCTTGAAACTGTGGCTTGAGTAACATTATAGCCCATACCCTTTAATCGATCGACTAACTCATCCTGGGTTTCAATGTCGTCATTCGTAATCAATTCCCTGATTTTGATATGACGTTGTCCTTTATTCATGACCATCCTCCGTTTCCAGTCCTTCCATAAGAAAAGGGCTTTTCATAAGCCCTTTTACGTTCATTATGCGTTTTTACGGTGCGCTTCATGCGCTTCTTCAACGACCGCCTCAATATTGATTTCTTCTGAAATCCCGCTTTGTCCATCTCCATTCAAACGTAAATGGACAAGAAATTCGATATTCCCGTCTCCGCCTGTGATTGGCGAAAAAGTGAGTCCATGTACAGAATAGCCGTGTTGAGTTGCAAAATCAAGAATATTTTCAATTACCTGTCTATGTATGGACGGGTCTTTGACAATTCCTTTTTTTCCTACCTGCTCACGTCCAGCTTCAAATTGAGGTTTGATCAAGGCAACGACATCACCTTCTTTATCCAACAGCGTCGCTAGTACTGGAAGAATAATTTTTAACGAAATAAAGGAAACATCAATCGAAGCAAATTGTGGCTGGCCTTCCTTCAAATCTTCTTTTGTCACGTACCTGAAATTTGTTCTCTCCATGACAATGACTTGTTCATGGTTACGAAGGCCCCAATCCAACTGGTTATAACCGACATCGATCGCATAACTAAGCTTCACTCCATTTTGCAAACCGCAATCTGTGAAACCTCCGGTAGACGAGCCGATATCGATCATCACTTTATCCTTTACTGAAAGGTCAAAAAACTTTAAGGCCTTTTCGAGTTTCAACCCGCCCCTGCTTACATAAGGAATGGCTTTACCTTTGACTGTAAGCTCTGTGTCTTCTTCGATTTTTTGACCAGGCTTATCCAGACGGACTTGATTATGAAAAACAAGCCCTGCCATAATGGTTCGCTTCGCCTTTTCGCGAGTTTCCACATAACCTTTTTCTACTAAAAATACATCTAATCTTACTTTTCTTCCCATATACTTAAGCCCTTTGCTGTTTATTCGGTATCATTTGTTTCAGATTTTGTACGATGTGATCAGTCGTTAACCCTATTTCTTCCCAAAGCTTTTGGACACTGCCATGTTCAATGAAACGATCTGGTACACCCATACGTTTGACCCATTGAGAGGAGTATTCATTTTCCTCTGCAAACTCTAAAACGCTTGAACCGAATCCACCTTGAAGGACACCTTCTTCTACAGTAAGGATCGGCATACCCGCTTTCATGATGTCATGAAGCATCGCATCGTCCAATGGTTTGATGAATCGCGCATTCACGACTTTCACTGAACGGCCATCGTTTTTCATTTTTTCACTAGCTTCAAGAGCCATGTCAATAGTCGTACCAAAGGTCAGGATAACGGCATCCTTTCCTTCTTTTAAGACTTCCCAGCTACCAATTGGAATAATCTCGGGCTGTTCATCTGTTTGTACACCTTTCGCATTCCCTCTTGGATAACGAATTGCAAAAGGACCATCCTCATAGTGGGTAGCAGTATGAACTAGATGCTGCGCCTCATTTTCGTCTTTAGGCATAGAAATCACAAAATTCGGAACAGACCGTAGGAAAGCAATATCGAAAACACCCTGATGGGTCTCTCCATCCGCCCCTACTAATCCAGCTCGGTCGATGCCAAAAATAACGTTTAATTTCTGCCTGGCCACATCGTGGACAACCTGGTCATATCCCCTCTGTAAAAAGGTAGAATAGATAGCCAAAAACGGTTTCATTCCCTGTGTAGCTAGACCGGCTGACATTGTCGTTGCATGCTGTTCAGCTATTCCTACATCAAAAAGACGATCAGGGAACTCTTCACCGAATTTCTCTAATTTAGACCCGAGAATCATCGCTGGTGTTACGGCAACGATACGATCATCCTGCTTTGCTTCCTTACGCAATGCCTCACTGATAACAGAACTCCAAGCAGGAGGAGCACCCACGGGTTTAATTTTTTCACCTGACTCCATTTTGTATGGACCTACACCGTGCCATTTGTCTTTTACGTCGGTCTCTGCAGGGTGATAGCCTTTTCCTTTTTGTGTCATTACATGGACGATAACAGGGCCGTCCGTCTTTTTAGCGTAATTCAAATTCTCGATGAGATCATTGAAGTCATGCCCATCTACTGGACCATAATACGTAAACCCAAGTTCTTCGAAGAACATCCCTGGTACTACAAAGTACTTCATGCTGTCCTTCAGCCGTTCTGCCGCCTGTGCAATTCTTCCTCCGACAGCAGGGATTTTCTTCAATACCCACTCAAGGTCGTCTTTTACTCGGTGGTATTTCCCTGCGCTTCTCATCCTTCCCAGCGCACCGTGAAGAGCCCCCACATTTTTAGCGATCGACATTTCATTGTCATTCAGGATAACGGTTACATTCTTCTTCTCGTGTCCGATGTGGTTCAAGGCCTCTAAAGCCATTCCACCTGTAAGTGCTCCATCGCCGATGATCGGTAAAATCGAATGCTTTTCTTCTTTCAAGTCCCTCGCAATGGCCATTCCCATCGCTGCGGATAAAGAAGTGGAGCTGTGTCCTGTCTCCCATACATCATGTTCACTTTCGTCACGTTTCGGAAAGCCGCACAGCCCTTTATATTGGCGGAGCGTATCGAATTGACCTCCACGACCGGTCAAGATTTTATGGATATAAGATTGGTGGCCTACATCCCATAGAAAACGGTCTTCCGGGCTTTTATATACTTTATGAAGAGCGAGGGTAAGCTCAACGACCCCAAGGTTCGCTCCCAGGTGGCCTCCTGTCGTAGCCAGGTTTTCAATGAGGAACTGCCTCGTTTCATCTGCCAATTGCTCTAGTTGGTTGGTATTCATATCCTTCAGAATTGAAGGGTCTTTAATTTTACACAGATCCATTGAAGGACCCCCTTGTATTTATCTTGATTTTTTAGTGGACGACGGTGCACTTGTTACTATTCTTACTTTCAGCCGCTTTTCTAACCATGAAATGACCTTTGCAGCGAAGAAAATAATATCTGTGGACTTATTGATGGCAAAAAATTTACCAAGGGCTTTTCCACCGACAGTAAGTGCAGCTACAATACTTGTCAGGATCACAGATATGACAATTTGGACCGTTGATCCGTCACTATAGCCGAAGTTGTTGGCCAGTTGGATGACGACAACCGCAGACGCCGTACCACTAACTATACCAGATATATCCCCTATTACGTCATTACAGAAACTTGCGAATCGATCAGCGTTTCTGACAATGGCAATCGCTTCTTTTGCTCCGTTCACCTTTTCAGACGCCATCGCATGGAAAGGCTGCTCCTGAGCAGCTGTGGCTGCGATACCTAGCATGTCGAAGACGACACCCGTAAAGACGATAATGAATACAAGGACGAGGCCGATGATCCATACGACTCCACTTAAAACGGAAGAAGATATAACTGAAAAAATAGCCGCTAACACGAATGTGATAACGGCGATACTCAAACTGAATTTTAAAGATTTTTTTAATTTGTTATCCATATATACCCTCTATATCACTAAATTGACGTGTCTTATGTAAGGAAAGGAATGGTCATGATTCAAGTAAAAATTACGGCTTAGGTCTAGTAGGTTTTCCCAGTCGAGTACCGAATGTCACCATTCTGGCGGTTCCCCTTTAAACTCGACTCAGCCCCGTCTCCGGCAGCTGGACTAGATTGCCACTTAGTCCGCACTATAATTCCTAAATCATGTCCTGGGAACAGTCTAGGGGATTTCCCCGACAGCCTTTAGCCGTTCCTTAGCCTCTTTTGCAGTTCTGATTTCATATAGTTTCTGCATCAGCACCTCAGTGGCCATCTGAAGCTGCGTGATGTTCACTGACTATAATCCCCTCAAGAACCACTCAAGGCAGGCTACGCTGCGCATATAGATGTTACTCCATATGCTGCAGGTTCATACCCCATTTCATAACAGCATCTGGCTCAGATGCCATTACAATAATGGGCCTCCGCGGAAGCAGGGTCAACGCCCACATGCCTTTGTGGATCGCCCTGCGACCTTAACTCCCAGCATCGACCCAAGGCTGGGCGCCTCAAGCCAACACAAGGAACTTCATCGATGTGCCCTTCGGCGGATTTTTAGGCCCGCCTTCAGGAACGGAGGGCCGACTAGAATACTGCACCATTCCTTTTGTAATCATAATATATCACATTTTGTCACGTGGCTCAATCGAAATCATTCTGCTCAATGATCACGTGTGCTCAAATAGTGAATAAGCTCAGAAAGAGTGGTTCCCTCAACACCTGCATTTACCAGAGCCTGTTGAGCCTTTTGAACGTATTTATCTTTTTGCGCTATTGCTCCATCTAATCCAAGAAGCTGTGGGTAAGTACTTTTATGGTTGCCTTCATCACTGCCCGCAGGTTTCCCGATAACCTCAGAGTCTCCTGTGACGTCTAGGATGTCATCTTGAATTTGAAAAACAAGCCCAAGTGCTTCAGCCATCTCGGTCATTTCTCCGAGGACCTTTTCTGAGGCTCCGCCTAAATACGCTCCAGCGAGGATAGAGAACCTCAGCAATTGCCCTGTTTTATTCCTGTGAATATTTTCAAGGGCTTCTAAAGAGATTTCAGTACCTTCACTCAGCATGTCCTGCATCTGCCCTTCAACCATGCCTCTCGCACCGCTGGCTTTCGTCAATTCACGAACTAAATAAACGCGTTCAGCATCATTTAGCCCCGCATCCTCCGTAATCACCTGGGAACTTAGCGTCAATAATGCATCTCCTGCAAGAATCGCGGTTGCTTCATCGAAGCGCTTGTGATTCGTTGGTTTTCCTCGTCTTAAATCATCATCGTCCATGGCAGGGAGATCATCATGAATCAGGGAATAAGTGTGAACCATCTCGAGTGCTGAGGCGACTCCCATCACTCTCTCTTCAGGAACACGAAAAGCTTGAGCTGTCGCCATTAATAGGATTGGGCGCAACCTTTTCCCTCCAGCGTGAATGGAATATAACATAGAGTCCTGAAGACGTCCTGAAACCGTATAGTCACGGACAAGCATTTCCAGTTGCTGATTAATTCGTTGTCTTTTTTCTTTAAGGTAGTCAGCTAAATGCACCGTTCAGTCTTCCTCCTGGACAGAGAACGGTTCCAACTCACCGTGTTCATTCATGATTTGTTGCATTTGAGTCTCAACATTTCCTAGTTTTTCACTACAAAGCTTGGACAGCTTCATTCCCTCCTGATAATACTGGATCGCTTTTTCCAAGGGGACTTCTCCTGTTTCCAACTTCTCTACAATTTCTTCAAGCTGTTTCATCGCTTCCTCAAAACTGATGGTTTCCTGCTTATCTGTCATTTTCATCCTCCTTTACATCCGTTACGTGACAATCAACGATTCCGTCCTGCATTTTCAAGGAGAGGGATTGGCCTTTTGTGATCTCCGAAGTACTTTTTATGACATCTCCAGATACGTCAAAGGGAACAGCGAAGCCTCGCTTCATAATGTCTAAAGGGTTCACTAAGGTCAGTTTATCGACATTTGCATAGAACCGTTCCTTTTTCTGCTGAAGAAGGGCTTGAAACCGCTTCTGCAACTGGTTCGTCTGGCGCTCCAGAGACTCTGCGCCTTCTTTGATTTTTAACTCAGGCCCTTGCTGTCGTAACCTCCGAGCCATGTTCCCCCAATGAACATGACTCGTTTGATGAAGGTGCTTCATTTGAATGGCCATACGTTCTATGACCCTATCCAAGTCTTGCTCTTTTTGCTTCATCATCTGTTCAGGGTACTTGAAAGCATATGACTTTTTTAAACGCTCCAATTGTTGCTTCGCTTCTGTTTTTTTCACTTCCATTGCCCTTTGAAGACGGTGATCCATCGCCTTGACCTGATCCCCTAACTCTACAATGGATGGAACAGCAACTTCAGCAGCCCCCGTCGGTGTTGCTGCTCTTACATCTGCCACAAAATCACTGATGGTCGTGTCCGTTTCATGACCCACGGCCGAGATAATAGGGATTTCAGATGCAGCAATCGCTCTTGCAACCACTTCTTCGTTGAATCCCCATAAATCTTCGATAGAGCCTCCGCCCCGACCAACAATCAAAACATCAACATCCATTTTTTCGTTCGCATACTGAATGGCATTGACTACAGAGGAAGCCGCCCGCTCCCCCTGGACGAGCACAGGTAGGACTGTGACTGGCACAATAGGATAGCGCCTTTTTATCGTTGTCATAATATCTCGAACAGCTGCCCCTGTAGGAGAAGTAATGACACCAATGTGTTTTGGGTATGTAGGAAGAGGCTTTTTACGTTCTAGAGAAAACAAGCCCTCTTTTTCCAATCTTTCCTTCAACTGTTCAAAAGCATAGTAAAGAGCTCCGATTCCGTCCGGTTGCATTTCTTTAATATACAGCTGATATTGACCCATAGGTTCGTAAACATTGATTTCCCCTTTGACGAGGACGTTCATTCCATTCTCAGGCATAAACTTCAGGGAACGGTTATTTCCAGCAAACATAACGGACTGGATTCTGGCCTGGTCATCTTTTAAGGAGAGGTACATATGCCCACGGCTGTGGTGTTTGAAATTCGAAATTTCTCCCCTCAACCAAACCGTTTTCAAATGCGGATCCCCTGAAAGTTTACGCTTAATGTACTTCGTTAGTGCCGTAACGCTCAAGTACTGATCCTGCATACCCATCCTCCTTACTGATTATGAATTCGCTTGGCCGCTTTAATCGTATTATGGAGGAGCATGGTGATGGTCATCGGGCCTACACCTTTAGGCACTGGAGTAATATGGGAAGCTACTTCTTTCGCAGACTCAAAATCCACATCACCAGTCAGCTTACCATCCACACGGTTGACTCCTACGTCAATGACAACCGCTCCTTCTTTAATATCTTCGGCTGAAATTAAGGAAGGTTTACCTGCAGCAACGATAAGAATATCTGCCTGCTTCGTATGCGACTGCAAATTTTTTGTACGGGAGTGGCAATGGGTAACTGTTGCGTTTTCGTTGAGCAACAGTTGACCTACTGGTTTCCCAACCAAGTTGCTACGGCCGATAATCACCACATGCTTTCCTTCAAGTGTGATGTCTGCACGTTTAAGCATGACGAGTATTCCATACGGTGTACATGGGAAAAAGGTGTCCTGGCCAGTCATCATTTTGCCGACATTTGCCGGGTGAAATCCATCCACATCCTTTTCTGGATGAATGGCTTCAATGATTTTTTGGTCAGAAATATGGTCAGGCACTGGTAATTGAACAAGAATTCCGTGCACAGTAGGATCCTGATTCAATTTTTCAATCAAGTCCAGCAGTTCCCGTTCAGAAGTTTCCACTGGTAATTCAATGAGATCAGAATCCATACCGATTTTCTCAGAAGCGCGCTGCTTTCCTTTTACATAAGACATCGAAGCAGGATCTTCACCCAATATGACGACGACCAACTTCGGACGGATATCTTTTGTATGCAGTGCACTCACTTCTTCTTTCATTTCTTGACGAAGATCTTCTGCCAGTTGTTTTCCATAAATCACTTCTGCTGACATGTCCCATTTCCCCCTTATTTGTTTAAACCATTTTGGATAATACGCCGTTTACAAACTTACCTGATTCATCTTCCCCGAAAATTTTCGCAAGCTCTATCGCCTCATTAATGGCTACTTGCGAAGGGACGTCTTCTTTGTATTTCATTTCATAGGCAGCCATTCGCAGGACGGTCTTTTCTACTTTGGCTAACCGTGGAAACGTCCAATTGTCGAGATTGTCAGAAATCCATTGATCCAACTCTTCTCGATTCTGCATGACTCCATGTACGAGGTCATATAAAAACTCGTCCACTTCCGGGCCTTCGACTACATGAGCAATGGCCTCATCGGTTTCAATATCACTCGTAATCGTTTGAAAAAGCGCCTGGAAAGCTTTCTCACGTGCTGTGCGTCGTTTCATCTTCATTCTCCTTTAAGGTAATATCCGTTAGAATAATAACATTTTAGCTTGATAAAAGCCATTGTAATCAGGTGATCTCAAGATTTTGCTGATCTTCAAACGAAAGAGCAGGAAGAAAACAAAAAAATCAGAAAGGGAGCGGCCCCCTTTCTGATTACTCTCACAATTCTTCTGCTTCTACTTCTTCCTCTTTACCTGATTCCATTTGTACACCGACAATGTGGACATTGATTTCATTAATATCAAGTGCTGTCATGTTTCTAAGCGCTTGCCTTGTGTTGTCCTGAATCTTTTGTGCTGTGTCAGGTATGGAAATCCCATAGTCCATGACTACATAAGCATCAATTAAAATGCCATTCTCAGTGAGCTCCACCTTCACGCCTTTTCCGTGGTTCTTCTTACCCAAGCGCTCAGCTACGCCAGATGCGAAATTGCCTCTCATTGAAGCAACACCAGCTACTTCAGAAACAGCGATTCCAGCGATCACTTCAATGACTTCAGGAGCAATCTCGATGTTACCTAATGTCGATCCATCTGTCACATTCAACAATTGCTTATCACTCACAATGACCACTCCTTTTTATGATTCATCCTTCATTATAGTATATTTCTCTAAAAACTTTGTGTTAAAGTCTCCGCCAACAAATACTTCATGTTCCATCATGCGTTGGTGGAACGGAATCGTCGTATGAACACCTTCAATGACAAATTCATCAAGGGCTCGCTTCATCCTGCGAATCGCTTCATCTCGATCACGACCATACGTGATCAACTTAGCGACCATAGAATCATAATAAGGCGGAATCATGTAGCCAGGATATGCAGCTGAATCGACTCTTACACCAAGGCCTCCTGGAGGTAGGTACATATCAATTTTTCCAGCCGAAGGCATAAAGTTTTTGTGAGGGTTTTCCGCATTGATCCTGCATTCAATGGACCAACCTTCGAATTCAATATCTTCCTGCTTGAAGGAAAGTTCATTATTATCTGCAATCAACAACATTTCTTTGATCAAATCTACACCTGTAACCATTTCTGTAACGGGGTGTTCAACTTGGATTCTTGTGTTCATTTCCATAAAGTAGAAAGAATCATCTTCTTTGTCGTAGATAAACTCAACGGTACCCGCACCTGAATAGTTAACGGCAAGAGCAGCTTTTACTGCTGCATCTCCCATTTTCGCACGCATAGCTTCTGAAATAGCTGGAGACGGTGTCTCTTCAATCAGCTTTTGAAGGCGGCGTTGGATGGTACAATCCCTTTCACCAAGGTGAACAGCGTTGCCGTGGTTATCGGCAAGGACCTGAATTTCGACGTGGCGGAAATCTTCAATGAATTTTTCGATATAGACACCAGGATTTCCGAAAGCAGTCTCTGCTTCCTGCTGGGTCATGCGAATTCCTTTTTTCAAGTCTTCCTCATTGCGGGCTACACGGATCCCTTTTCCGCCCCCGCCTGCTGTCGCCTTAATAATGACAGGGTAACCGATCTCTTCAGCAACTTTTAACCCATCTTCTTCGTCTTTGATGATGCCTGCTGAGCCAGGCACAACAGGTACACCTGCTTCTCTCATCGTTTCACGAGCAACGTCCTTCGTCCCCATCTTTTGGATGGCGTAGGAGGAAGGTCCAATGAAAGTGATGTTACACTCTTCACACATCTCTGCGAACTCTGCATTTTCAGAAAGGAACCCGTATCCTGGATGAATCGCATCTGTCTCCGTCAATGTGGCTAGGCTCATAATGTTCGTATAGTTCAAATAACTATCTTTACTAAGCGTCGGACCGACACAATACGCTTCATCAGCCATCTGAACGTGCAATGCTTCTTTGTCAGCTTCAGAATAAACCGCGACCGTTTCAATCCCCACCTCTTTACAAGCGCGGATGATCCGGACTGCGATTTCTCCTCTGTTTGCTATCAGAACTTTTTTAATCAACGTCTTAAACCCCCGTTTACTTGGACTTCACGCGGAACAACGGCTGTCCATATTCCACTAGTTCACCGTCTTTAACGAGAATCTCAACGATCTCCCCAGATACTTCCGCTTCAATCTCATTAAATAATTTCATCGCTTCAACGATACAGACGACGGAATCTTCTTTGACTGTGTCTCCTACTTTCACATACACATCCTCTTCAGGAGAAGGTGATGCGTAGAAAGTTCCGACCATCGGTGATTTCACCTCTGCATCGTAATCGGCGTTCCCTTGAGCTTTAGGAGCTTCTTTCTCAGCTGTGTCTTCTTTAGCCTCTTGTTTAGGCGCTTGCTCAACAGCTTCTTGTTTAGGCTCTGTTTTTGGTGGAGCTTGTACTGGTTGTTGGACTTTTACAGGTTGAGAAACAACCTCTCCCTGTGGCTTTTTCATGTGGACTTTAGTTCCGTTTGCTTCATAAGAAAACTCATCGATATTGGATTGATCAATCAACTTAATGATTTCTCTGATTTCTTGTACCTTTAGCATTTGTGGCACCCCTCTTATGTAAAGTTACTTTTTATAAACTGGTACTAATACCTCTTCATATTCTATTATACATTACCACCTCCCTGCAACTCGCTTCAAGAATAACCCCCAGTAATATTCTGACAACTATTCCACAATAGTTCCCTTTTCTTGAAGACTCAGTTTCGAGATAACCGGGGTTCGTTTGCTTTTTTTGAGCGTCAGGGGTGGCTGGGAAGCTACTCGCTTTCCTGTGGGGGAGCGGCGAGCTTCCTCGGGCTGCGCCCTGTGGGATCTCGCCTGTCTCCTTCTCCCACGGGAGTCTCGCAGCTTCCCAACCACCCCATTCCATGTGGAACAGAAACGAACCCCTATGCCAAGATGAGGGGGGGGGGCACACCATACTCAGAAGTAGGCATAAGGAGCTTTATATCAGACTTTCGGGAATTGAATGACTACTGTAGAGAGTATGATATTATCCATTTAGCTTGAGTACACAAGCAGCGTTTCGAGACACTTACATGGCAAAGGGGCGGAGGGGAATGGCGAGACTCCTGCGGGAAGAGAGGGCTAGGTGAGACCCCGCAGGACGGAGTGAAGTGACCCCCAAGAGTTGGACACTTATCTAGCTCTGAGTTAAGGGGGATTCACCTTGAAAAAATTTACGAAAGATGAAAAATTCCAAGCCGTTCGTCGATATATGGATGAAACGATAAGCTACCGTCACCTTGCTAACGAGATTGGCGTAGACAACTCCGCTCTACGTTATTGGGTCAAATTATATGAGTATCATGGCAATCAAGCTTTTGCGTGTCCCTATACAAACTATTCCTCAGACTTTAAACTGAAGGTAATTCAATGGATTAAAGACGAAGGGTATTCCATTCGCGAGGCCTCAGCTCTCTTCCATATCCCTGATTATTCAATGGTCCGAAGATGGATCGTGAAATGGAAGAATGGCGGTGTGGAAGCCCTGGAGTCCAAACGAAAGGGGAACATTCCAGTGCCGCATAATAAGAACCCAAAAACGAAGAAGACGTTTAAATCCGTAGAGGAAGAAGTGGAATACCTAAGAATGGAGAACGCGTATTTAAAAAAGTTGAAAGCCTTAGTGGAAGAAGAGGACCGCAATTCAAAAGGCAACAAGCGAAAATCATCTTCGAACTAAGGCATGACTTCCCCGTGAAACAATTGGTGGACGTGGCCGGCCTTTCACGCAGTACGTATTACCACCAAATTAGCCAAATGAGTAAGCCGGATCCAGACCGGGATTTGAAAGAAAAGATTCGTTCCATTTTTCACCGAGAAGACGGTACGTACGGATACCGACGTATCCAGAATGAGCTTGAAAATCAAGGAATACCAATCAATCATAAAAAAGTGTATCGACTGATGAAAGAGTTAGGTCTTCGTTGTCTCGTGCGTATAAAGAAATATTCATCTTATAAAGGCCAAGTCGGAAAAGTAGCTGAAAACATCTTAAATCGAAATTTCCAAGCAGAGAAACCGAATCAAAAATGGGTGACGGATATTACAGAGTTTAAGCTATTCGGCCAAAAGCTTTACCTTTCCCCGATTCTTGACCTTTTCAATGGAGAAATTATTACGTACACGCTAGGAACACGCCCGACCTATACCCTCGTTGGAGAGATGTTAGAAAAAGGACTTGAACGCTTGAAAGACACAGATGAATTACTGATCCATTCCGATCAAGGATGGCATTATCAAATGAAACAATATCGAGACCGTCTACAAAAAGCAGGCATTACACAAAGTATGTCACGTAAGGGCAACTGCCACGATAATGCCGTCATAGAAAATTTCTTTGGAATTATGAAATCCGAGTTCCTTTATCATAAAGCGTTTGAAAGTGTTGAGCACTTCAAGCAGGAGCTCTCAACATTTATGAAAAAATACAACAATACCAGAATCAAGTCTAAACTAAGGATGAGCCCGGTCCAATTCCGCAATAAGCATCAAGCAACAGCCTAATTACATAGTGTCCAATTTTATGGGGTCAGTACACAGTCCGAGGAGGCTCAAGAAGACAGAAGAAGTTCGATTAAGTTCGGCACGTCCTGTGCCAACATCGAACGACCCCGCATCGTGTGGGGCCCCGCGGAAAGCGAGTTATTCCCCGAAGCCCCCATCCACTCAACAAAATTCTCGAAACTGAGTCTTCAAGAATCCTGCCAGATCGCTTAATAATAAATGAAGGAAAACCATAAAAAAGCCTCACTCCTTTTTTGAAAGGAGTGAGGCTTTTGTTTTATTTTCAGCCTGCTGGCTGGAATTGGACTTGGACTTCTTTTTGCCCAAATTCATCGGAGACCATTTGAATGATGTTGTTCGTTTCTGTCTTCGATAACTCATCCGCTTTTACTGTAACGTGGACGACGTCATCTTCCGCTCTTACTAGTACATCATCATAGGATGCACTTGCACGGATTGTATTTTCGATGATGGATTCTTTGGATTGGTTTGCTTTGATTGTTTCCATTTTTTCTAAGGCTTCATTTTTCTCTTCTGTACTAAAGTCACTGGAGGCAACGATTTCGGATAGCTGTTCTTGCATTTGATCCCGTTGATTTTGCATATCCAAACGGATTGCTGAGAAAAGTTCATCTGTAGAAATTTGCGAAATGACCGTGCCATCACCTGTGGTTTCCACACCCTCTTCTCCTGCTGCGTCTTCTGTAATTTCTGCCCATTCGTCTTCCTGGATGAAGGCCATTTCACCATTGTCCGGGGATGTCATGTAATATACACTTAGAACAATCAAGAGACTCAACATTGTCAACAACCAAACTGTTTGTTTTTTAACCAAAGTAACCCCTCCTTATTGTTTAGGCAAAACAGAAATCCTGTGAGTCGGGACATCCAAAACTCTAGAGACAGCTTCCACCACCCACGCTTTCACCTGCATTTGATCGACCCCCTCGGCTGTTACGAAAACCCCACTTACGTCCGGCTTAGATGTTTGCGTTAGCAGCGGAACTTCTCGATCGCCTTGGCGGACGAGAACTAGCTGCTGTTCTCTCGAATAATCCTCAATTTCACGTTCCCCTCCGTTCTTATCATTTTCCTTAGTGGTTTGTTTTCCGACGATTAAATTTTTATCGTACACTTTTTTATGTGTCGATGACAGATTGATCATAATGTCCACAGCACTCACCCCTTGAATGTTTTCAAGAAGAGGCTTGAGCTGTTTTTCGTATTCTTTTTCCAACTGTGAAATAGAGTCCGTCATTTCAGGAGTTTGTGCAGCCGCTGCGCCCTCTCCTGATTGACTTTGGACATTTCCTTCATCAAGAGCCGGTGAAGGAGGATCGCTCGGCTGAAACCAATTGCTTGTTAAGATAATCAACACTCCAATAATGCCAATGGCAATCAAATACTTCGTTTTATTCAGCTTTCTCCCCTCTTTGTTTGATAGAGGTTCCGTCAGCTTGTTCCACCATTTATTCATCCTCATCCTCCCAGCGGATAATGATTTGTTCTTTGTTCAAGTCAAGATAGTCAGCGACCCACTTTAATAATTCTGGATCTTGCTTTTCTTCTTCTGTATCCCCTTCATCCATGACAGAGATCTCTACATCTTCGACCGACTGGGTCAGTTCATTACGAGTAAGTGTGAGGGTCAGCTTGTCCAACGTTTCCAAACTGTAGGGTTGTTGATGGAAGCTCATTTCCACATCGACGAGAACCAAGTTTTGCTCTTCTTTTAATGGTGTTTCAATTTCAGCTGCAAGAGCCTGGGTAACTTGTTCTAATTTATATGCATCTTGTCCGGCGAGTATTTCATTTTTCTTGGATTCTACATTTTCCTCGAAAACTTCTGCGTCCAATTGTTGCTGCATTGTCTGATCTGCACGTTGGACAAGGCGATCAGGATCAATATTTAAAATTTGTAAAAGCGGCCCCATAAAGATCAGTAGTAGCAAAATAGACATGACCAGCCGGGCGTACTTCTTCATGACGCCAGACGGGAGAAGGGCATCAGCTACCATCGCTAATAAGAGAAACAGAACAATTTTTGTGATCCACTCAATGAGATATTCCATGTTCACCACCCTATCTGACCATCATCGTAATGTTACTTGCCGCCACCATGATGACGATGACAAGAAAGAACATCATGGAAACCATTAGTAGTGCTGCGAATATATAAAAAATGTGCCTGCTGACGACATCCATCGCTTGGATGATCGGCCCGTCTCCCAGCGGCTGAAGAAGAGCTGCTGCAATTTTATAGATCAGCGCTATGGCTAACACTTTAATAGCAGGAAATACTGCGATTCCTAGTAATATAACGACACCCGCAATTCCTAGTGTGTTTTTTAGTACAAGGGAAGCCCCAAGGATTGTATCGGTGGCATCCGTAAACAATCTCCCGACAACGGGTACAAAATTTCCTGTGACAAAGCGAGCCGTTTTCATCGTAATGCCATCTTGCACCGCGGTCACCGTCCCCTGGACAGATATCACTCCAAGAAATATGGTTAAAAAAACACCCATGATCGCCATGCCAGTTTTCCTCAGAAGTTCAGCCAGTTGATCCACTTTATACGTCTCATTCAAACTTCCCACAATCAGCAAGAGAGCGGAGGATGCAAACAATGGGATGAGTAAGTATTTGACTAGCAGGCCACTGGATTGGACGAGTGCAATGATAATAGGGTGAAAAAAGGAAATCGACATCAAGTGGCTGAATGAAGCCATGATTCCTAGAAGAAGAGGAATCAATCCGATCATGAAGCTGCTCATCCGTTCAATGGCCCCTAGTGTGTATTCAATGACTTGCCGGAAACTCTCAAGTGCAAGTGTCAATAAAACAAGATAAACCACCATGTAGGCAATCTTACTCACTACAGAATTTTCGAATGCTGACTGCACCGAATGAAGCAAAGTACTGAATAATGTTAAAAACAATAAGGAAGCAAGCAACTTTCCGTTTAAGAGAAGCTCATGGAAAAAGAACTCCAGAATCCCAGAAAACCAATCCGATGATTCAACGGAACTTTCACTTTCAATAAATTCACGAAAATTATTCGTATGAAAGCTGGGTAGATAATCTCCATACTGCTGATTCAATTGATTCCAATTTTCCTCCAACTCTTCTGTGGAGACATGGTCGAGCATAGAAATGTCAGAATCTGCAGGGGAGGGAGACGCAGCAACGACGATTGGAGCGCTCAAGCAACCGATAACAATTAGGCAACACAACAATATCCGTTTCATGGCATCCCTCCCGAGTTTCCTATGCCCCTGGAATAAAATCCAAAATGGTCTCGATGACAGCTGTAACAATCGGTATGGCAAGCATCAATATAAACAATTTTCCTGCTAATTCCACTTTAGAAGCCAAGGAGTTGAGTCCAGCATCCCGGATAAGCTGAGCTCCAAATTCTGCAATATAGGCTATGCCGATAATTTTCAGGATCGTCTTGAAATACACAGGCTCAACCTGAGCCTTTTCTGCCATGTAAGACAACAGTGCAAAGATATGCCTGACCTGATCAAGAATGGTTAAGAACAGGATGATGACTGTAAATAAAAGGAGAAGAAAAGCGACCGAAGATTTGTGTTCCTTTAAGAGTAAAATCAATAGGGCCGCAACTAATCCTAATGAGACAATTTGAATGATATCCATGGGTTACCCCTGATAAAGAAATACAGACTTGATTTCTTGAAACAGATCGGCGAGCCTGTGAAGGACGATGAATAATACAATGATGAAACCTGTCAACGTCACAGCCTGTGCAATCTCTTCTTTTCCCATCTGTTTCAGGATGCTATGGATCATCGCGACAATAATACCTACACCAGCGATTTGGAATAATATCGTTGCATCTTGGAGCACAATGCCTCTTCCCCCTTTTGTAAAATCCATGATTACCTTACGAAACGAGCTAAATGATTAAAATGATGACGAGCAGCCCGCTTAATATCCCCATCCCTTTCGCCATCTTCTGATATTGATCACCGACTTCCAGGGCATCATGAAGTTCGCGGTCCAGGTGATGGATGGTAAGTTGAATCTGTTTTTGCTGCTGCTCCAGGTCGTGCTGTCCAAGCGTCCTCCCAAACTGCATCAGTATTTCAAATTCGTTTTTCGACATTGCGTTCAGCGACCAGTGTTTCTTTAACTCCTTGGACCATAAGGAATAGAAGTCATCCCAGACTCCATTTTCGTTCAGGATCCCTTCAAAGAACTGGTTTATAGGTTTCGGTAAATGTGTAGATAAATTCTCACACACTTCCAAAAGCGAAGACTGTCCATAGACCATCTCTGCTTCTATCATCTGTAATGCATTTTTCCATTGGCGAATATGACCTGGGCGCTTCTTGAAACGGGAAGCCATATCAAACCCTGCCCAGGTCGTAACGGTCAATACGATGACGGCTCCGATCCATTGCATCCGATCCCCTCCCCTTGCCATGCCCCAGTACTTCTCCCGTTTGATCAAGTACTGTCCAATTTCTTTCTCTTTGAGATGACATTCGATCCAGGACAACATAACGTTGAAATACTTCCTCCTCCATCAACTGTTTTGCTGATGGACGCTTCTTTACACCCGAAAAACTTTGACCATGAATGCTGCAAATGACCTCTACCCCTGTATAAGTCGCCTCCCGGACAGCTTCCGCATCTTTTTGTCCACCAATTTCATCTACAATTAACACTTCTGGTGACATGGAACGGATCATCATCATCATGCCTTCTGCTTTAGGACAAGCATCCATCACATCTGTGCGGAACCCGACATCCAGCTGAGGAACCCCCCTCATGCTTGCTGCAATTTCGGAACGCTCGTCCACAATGGCGACCTTTGCTGCTCGATACCCCTCTTGATTGGATCCAATGTAACGCCCCAATTCCCGAAGAAGTGTTGTTTTCCCTGAATGCGGAGGCCCGATGACCATCGTACTCATCCATCGCCCGGATTGATAAAGGTACGGAATGAGAGGTTCAATATTTCCGGAAGTAGCTCTTGCCACCCTGATGTTCATAAAGGATATGTGCTTTAACGTTTCTACATGATCTTGATGGGTGTTCGTCTTTCCTGCTAAACCTACCCTGTGACCACCCTCAATCGTAATAAAGCCTTCTTTCAACTCTTCCTTGAAACGATAGAGTGAGAACTGGCTGATCTGGTTCAGGACGAAAGAGAGGTGATCAACAGTCATGACTGCCGTATCAATAGAATCATGACGATTATTTTCAATAATCTCTATCGGACGACCAATCCTTAAACGGATCTCCTGCACACTCTTCCACTGGACCTCACTTTTTAAGAGATGTTGGATAGAGGGCGGGAACAAACGTAAAATCTCCTTCATCCTCTCCTACTCCTTTATTAGGTTTACTTCATATGTATGTGCTTCTTACGGGCTTATGACTGTGAAATGGTATAAAACTAGAAGATTTCGAGAGAGGAACTAGAGGAGTGATAGAGCGATTGATAGAAACTACTTGCCATACCCTTATTAAGCTATATGGCAGGATTGTGGAAGACTTGATTTCGAGATGTTTAGGGGTTCGTTGCTGCGTTGAGCGTCAGGGGTGGCTAGGAAGCCACTCGCTTTCCTGTGGGGGAGTGCCGAGCTTCCTCGGACTACGTCCTGCATGATCTCGCCATCTCCTTCTCCCACAGGAGTCTCGCAGCTTCCCAACCACCCCATTCGATGTATGTGAGAAACGACCCCCTTTACTCTCGTAACTGAGTCTTCAATAAAAGGGAGCTTATATGGAAGAGGAGTTATTCGCTTTGGGGTTTCTGGATATTTAACACAAAAAAAGAACCTGCCCTGTTTGGACAAGTTCTTTTGAAGATTAAGATTATGCACGGGATACATATTTGCCATCTGTTGTACTGATGACCAATACTTCACCTTCATTGATGAAGAATGGCACTTGAACAGTAAGGCCAGTTTCAAGCGTTGCAGGTTTTGTACCTCCGCTTGCTGTATCGCCTTTAATTCCAGGTTCTGTTTCTGTAACTTCAAGCTCAACGTTCTTCGGTAATTCGACACCGATGGTTTCACTTTCATAGGACTGGATTTGAACTTCCATGTTCTCTTTCAAATAGTTTAGCTGCTCCTGGATGGTAGCTGTAGGGATTTCCACTTGCTCATATGTCTCCATATCCATGAATGCATGCATATCGCCATTAGCATATAGGTATTGCATTTTACGGTTTTCAATGTGAGCACGCTCTACTTTTTCACCGCCACGGAACGTTTTTTCCTGGATATTGCCATTGCGAAGGTTGCGGAGTTTCGAACGAACAAAAGCCGCGCCTTTCCCTGGCTTTACGTGTTGGAAATCCATCACTTGCCAGATATCACCTTCTACTTCAATCGTCAGACCTGTACGAAAATCGTTTACTGAAATCATTTGACTTCCTCCTTTTAATTACAACGTGATTAATTCTTTGGTAGACTTGCTCAATCGTTCATTCCCTGTTTTCGTAACGATTGTATCATCTTCAATTCGGCAGCCGCCGACGTTCGGAACATAAATGCCCGGTTCTACGGTCACGACCATACCTTCTTCAAGCGTGACATCAGAACGGAAGGAAAGTCCAGGACCTTCATGGACATCGAGACCAATACCATGACCTGTCGAGTGACCGAAATACTCGCCATACCCTTTTTCTTTAATATAATCACGTGTCAGCGCATCCGCTTCCTTGCCGGTGATGCCTTCTTTTATTCCTTCCATACCTTTTAACTGGGCTTGTAAGACGGTATCATAGATTTCCTTTAATTGATCATTGATTTCGCCTACAGCTACAGTTCTTGTTATATCAGAACAATACCCTTTGTAAAGGGCACCAAAATCGAGCGTCACAAGCTCTCCGGATTGGATTTCCTTATCGGAGGCCACCCCGTGAGGCAGAGCTGAACGGTATCCTGATGCAACGATAATATCAAAACTTGAAGAGGTTGCCCCTTGTTTACGCATGAAGAACTCAAGTTCATTCGATACATCAATCTCCTTCACACCAGGCTTTATGTAACCAAGAATATGTTCGAAAGCATCATCAGCAATCTTAACGGCATCCTTTAATATACTAATCTCCTCATCCGTCTTAATCAAGCGTAATTTTTCCACAAGGCCTGATGTAGGGACAAGTTCTGCTTCTAAAGCTTCGTCATATTGTTCAAAAAGGTTGTAGGTGACATGATCTTTTTCAAACCCTATTCGTTTCAATCCTAATTCTTTAACTTTTTCGGCTACCGTTTTCGGCATAGGCGTTTTATGTTCGAGGATTTCAAACTCTTTCGCTTGCTCTGCCGCTTGTTTTGTATAACGGAAATCTGTAATTAAAACAGCGTCATCCCTCGTCACTAAAAGAGCTCCGGAAGAACCGGTAAAACCTGATATATACCTTCTGTTTTTCGGACTCATAATTAAGAGACCGTCTAATTCATTTGAAGCAATCGCTTTTCTTAAATTTGAAAGTTTACTCACGAATGATTTCTCCCTTCACTTTCTATCTTTTGGATCATCCCCAAAGCTGCTAATCGGTAACCATCGATTCCAAATCCGACCACTTGTCCTGAGCATACCGGCGCTAACATCGAGATGTGGCGGAAAGACTCCCGTTCATGGACATTTGAAATATGGATCTCTACCACAGGTTTTGAGATTGCACTGATGGCATCCCGTAAAGCGATGCTCGTGTGTGTATAAGCTGCGGGGTTAATGATGATACCCTCAGCTTCTTTTTCAGCCCGCTGAATCCAGTCTACGAGATCTCCCTCATGATTGGATTGAAAAGATGTGACTTCATACCCGAAATCGGCGGCCGCTTGCTCCACCAATGTCACAACATCATCAAGAGACTTTTTTCCGTACGTATCCGGCTCCCTCTTGCCTAACATATTCAAATTCGGCCCATTGATTAAAAACAGCCGCTTCTTCCCCATTCACCAATCCCACCATTTCCAAAATTGTCATACACTTTAAGTTTATCATACTCTCCCTTGATTTGAATAAGAATTCACTGTCTCATTGAACTCTCTGTATTCATAGGAAATGGAATACCCGATAAAAACCCCGTATAAAATAAATAAACAGCCTGTTGTAACCCATGTATCACTATTCAATTCCATAAAGGTTGGAATTGCCGGAAAAATCGGGGTCAATAGAAAATAAACGATTGCCCATAGCCCTATTCCATAAAAGGCCCCTGGCCACATGCCATTCCTTTTTTTCAAGAGAAGGTAGTAAATGAGAGCCGTTCCCAACGATAAAATACCGACAATGAGCACAGCTAACACTTCAGCAAGCCATGTTCCGGTCCAATCCGTCTGCCAGAAGGAACGGAAAATGAAGGATGCAGGAGACACCTCTGTGAAATTGAAATAATAAGCGAATGCCCCTAAACCACTCCATAAAATCCCGGCAGTAAAACCTGTGACTAATGCTTTTGCTATGACACTTTGCTGTGGCTCTTGTTGTCTTTGGTCCTTTTGTTTTTCAGCCATCTTCATCACCTCTATTCTCATTTTAACCAACCCCAATTTTTTCATGCTCTTTTCAATTGTTGGGCTAGTGATTCATAAAGATTTGAGGTAAAATAAAAGTCCAACCAATTTTATTATTCTATTGTTTAAAAAGCCCTTTTGAAGGAAAGAGTTTACTAAAACGTACTCTTTCACCATTCAAAAATAATGATGGGCCTGCATATTTTATTCTATAAAGGAAACAATCTTAAATAGCACATAACAGCCTACAATCCACCGCATCTGATGATGAATAGTGTTGAAATAAGGGTATAGTTCAATAACCAGATATTCATAGTCGACCACTACGAGAAGGGAGGAAAATATCATGCGTAATTGGATGACTCCTATCATTTACACATTGATCGGTTTAGCCATCTTCTTTGTTGGCATTCAGCTGTTTACGAACACGACTGGCTTTCTCACTTCGATCGTCATGATGATCGGAATCGCCGCTCTCATTTATGGAGCCATCTACTTCTTCTTCCTCCGCAAACGCGGTTTTGGAGGAGCAGCAGGTGGAAACCGAAATGAAATGAAAAAATACAAGCAAGCGGTGAAGCAATCCAAACAGAAATACAAGCAACCAACTCCTGCAATTAAAAAAAGTCCTGTAGCCAAAGCACAGACCAAGGCCTCTTCGTTAGGTAGAAAAAACCGAAAACGTTCAAATGCGCCACAGCTTCGTGTTATTGAAGGAAATAAGAGCAAAGGAAAAAATCGAGCCACCTTTTAATGGCTCGATTTTTTTATTTCATATTTTCGTATCATCTGCTCCACCTTCGTAAAAATTTGCTCGCATGTTCACGACCTAATTCCATCAAAGTCACTTTTTCTTCTTTACTCATATCAAAATCCGTCGTTTCCACTCCACTGACCGGAATGAAGATTATATCTTTACTCAAAGCCTTGGAAATGTACCTTGCATCATGAGCTTGCTGCATCGTTTTAAAAAGTGCGTGGAACATTTGAATCGCATTTTTGATCTTCTGTTCAGGTAGTTTATCTGGTTCATCACTTAACTTCATTCCAATTACAGGCCTGGTACGGCATCCGTCCTGCTTTTCCCAAATCCAAAGAGGGAAATTACTCAATACGCCACCATCTACAATAATAGACCTTCCGCGTTTCCCATGGATTTTTACTGGAATGAAAAAGTACGGGAGTCCTGAGCTCATCCTTACTGCTTTTGCTACAGAGAAAGTAGCTGGATCAATGCCGTAAACTTTCTTTAAATCATCAGGGATGACGACAATTCTACCTAGCGTCAAATCAGAACAGATCACCTTTAATGACCCAGGCGGTAAGTCCGCAAAAGTTCGAACACCTTTTTCATTAAGCCACTCCTCCAGCACATTTTCCAACTGATTCCCTTTATACAGTCCCATTCGGTAATACAAAAGAAGCCATTTCATAAATGGAAACAGGCGATCCGTCAATGGAACGTCTACTAAGCTAAGAAACGAAAGATTATTGAGTCTTTCCTTCAGTTCTTTAGCTGTGTAGCCGGCCGCTGTCAAACTCGCTAAAATGGCACCAGCGGATGTTCCAGCCATTCGTTTGAATGTGTAACCTTGCTCTTCTAGTTCTTCAAGAGCACCAATGAAAGCAAGGGCTTTCACACCGCCGCCGGAAAAAACTCCGTCCACTTTCATCCTGCTTCACCCCACTTTACTACATTATAAACCCGGGTTTGGCAAATTAGAACGAAAGCAAACGAATCCAAATGGAAGGATATTTATGCTGTTAAACCCTGTCTTTTTCTGACACTTAGTAGCTCCTTTTCAGTTTCGAGGCTTTCGAGTGGGGAATGGTTGCCGAAAAGCAAGCGATCCCCGCTACACGTACCTCAAGAACCATAAACATTTCGCAATTAATCCTTAAAGATGACTGACCTATCCTATAGGTAAAGAAGTTCATCAGCAAAAAAACGCATGGAATTCCATGCGTTTTTTCTACTCATCATTCTGTTCTTCATTCTTTTTTTGTACTTCTCTTAACGAATCTACACGGTCTGGTTTCTCATCAAAATATTGAACGAGATCACCGATGCGGTCGATGGAATTCCAACTCATGTGGTGTTCAATTCCTTCAACGTCCTCGTAAATGTTCTCCTGGTCGACCCCGATAATCTCTAAAAACTGCTCCAGTAACTCGTGACGGTAAACGAGACGCTTTCCGACTTTTTTTCCTTTTGGTGTTAAAATCAATCCTCGGTATTTTTCATAGTTCAAGTATTGGTCTCGATCAAGTTTTTGAACCATCTTCGTAACGGATGATGGATGCACCTGTAGATTTTCAGCAATATCAGAAACTCGTGCATATCCTTTATCTTCAATCAAAATATATATTTGTTCAATATAATCTTCCATGCTAGGTGTCGGCATGTTGAACCCCCAATACCCTGTCTTATGTACACGCCCTGAACTGTATGAAGGACGGTTTTTATAGCATATGTTTCCACATCAAAATGATACACCAGATTCCTAACGGTGACAAGCAAGGCCTGTGCTCATGTGTTTTTTATCTCCATTTTCCGAACCCGAACAAACTTATGGATAGAGCAAGAGTTGATGAAGCATATGGAAAAAAATTAACCGGCCGTTAAAAACGGCCGGTTGTTTTCTTTACAACCCACACTTCAGTTGGGCGTTACAATTCGTACAAGTATTACAACCACCAATATCTTCAACCGTTCCCTGGCGACAAACTGGACACGTATCTCCTACTTCAGATCCGATCGTCACATTAGTCTTGTCGAGTTCATGAATAGTATCCATAAGGACAACGTGTGGTTTTTTGTCTTCATCTTCGAACAGTTCCGTCTGTTCTCCCTCGAAGTCATTTTCTTCTGCTTTCAAAGATAATACTTGACTATCTCTACTTCCATCGACATACACCGTACCACCTTTGGCACCTCCACGATATAGTCGTTGGTATACTCTTTCCACTTCTTCGACTGTGTACCCTTTCGGAGCGTTGACAGTCTTAGATATACTGCTATCCACCCAGCGCTGTATGATGCATTGTGTATCCGCATGGGCTTCCGGACTCATTGTCATTGCAGTGATGAACCAATCTGGGAGCTCATTTGGATCTTGTTCCGGATGAGCATCCAAATATTCCTGAAGAATATCTGCTTTCACCTCGATAAATTTACCCAACCGACCGCTTCGGTAATAGGAGAATGAAAAGTAAGGCTCTAGTCCTGTACTTACGCCAACCATTGTGCCTGTACTTCCGGTAGGTGCAACGGTTAAGAGATGGGAGTTTCTAATTCCATACGCAAGCACATCTTGGCGTATATCTTCTGGCATTTCCTTCATATAACCGGTTTGAATAAAACGTTCGCGCAGCTCTTTCGTCTCTGCATCCGTTTTTCCTGTTAAGAACGGAAAGCTTCCTTTTTCTTTCGCAAGTTCAATGGATTCACGATAGGCCGTGGTCGCGATGGCTTCAAAGATTTCATCGACCAGTTGATTTCCTTCTTCTGATCCATAAGTGGTTTCACAATAAATCAACAAGTCATGCAGCCCCATAACACCAAGTCCAATTCTTCGTTCTCCCAAGGCCTGTACTTTATTTTCTTCCAGGAAATAAGGGGTTGCATCAATTACATTATCCTGCATGCGGACACCACGACGAACTGTTTTCTTAAGCTTTTCAAAGTCGACCTGCTTACGCTCTTTATCTGCAACATTTGCCAGGTTGACCGCTGCCAGATTACAAACAGAATAAGGGGCAAGCGGCTGTTCCCCGCAAGGATTCGTAGCGACTACCTTCTGTCCATATGCAGTTGCATTTGTCTTCTCATTGGCATTATCAATAAAGAATATACCCGGCTCAGCCGAATACGTAGCGCAAATATTGATGAGGTTCCATAGTTCGCTCGCTTTTACTTTACGATACGTGCGCACACCGAATCCGCGCGCTTCCCATTCACGAACATCACCACTTTGATGCCATTCTTCATTATAGATTTCCATTTCTTCCGCTGTATAATTTTCAACATCCGGGAAGCGAAGGTCATAATCCGCGTCATTTTCCACTGCTTCCATGAACTCATTGGTGATACAAACAGAGATGTTGGCTCCTGTCAGGAATTCAGAATTATGAACAGTATAATTTCCACCCAAATGAAGCTTCTCTTCAGCTTCTTGAATGCTCTGGTCCGTAAATCCTCCTTGTCCTTGAATGTACTTATAATTGACCACACTCTGGTACAAGTCTTTCTCTGTTTCCGTGAGAGGCGTAAACTTCAATTTATCTTTAGCCAACTGCTTGATCGACTCATCCTCGGTATTCTCAATGAGGAAACGGAGAATTCTTGTATTTTGCATCTTAGAAATAATAAACTCCAGGATGTCGGGATGCCAGTCAGCTAACATGATCATTTGCGCCCCGCGTCTTGAACCGCCTTGTTCCACAAGGTGTGTAAGCTTCGCAATATCATCGAGCCAGGAAACCGAACCTGAAGATTTACCATTCACTCCTCTAGCCAGCGTGTTCCGAGGACGTAGCGTCGAGCCGTTTGTTCCAACTCCACCTCCACGGGACATGATCTCCATCACTTGCTTACGGTGATCCGATATTCCTTCACGGGAGTCTTGAATGTATGGCATCACATAACAATTAAAATACGTTACGTCGGTTTGTGAACCTGCGCCGTACAAAACACGTCCAGCTGGAATGAAATTCAACCCTGATAATTCTTCATAAAAATCGTTAAAGCTTTGTTGTTTCTTTTCTGGATCTGTTTCTACTTCTGAGAGCCCGGACGCATTACGAAGTGCAATCTGTTCGTAAAAGACTTCCAGAGGTTTATCGATTGTATCAAGATTTCGTTTGATTAATCCTGTCTTTCGTTCTTCTTCATGTTCGAGAACATTTACAAATTCATCTTCCACTCTCACAATCGCCTGGTGGGACTGCCAATCAATGGAATGAATAAACCCAAATCCCCGAGCAGGAAACTTCGGATCGTCCTTAACTGTAAGAACAACGAAATCTCCCTCTGCAAGAGTTAACTTTTCTGTATCTTTAAACGCATACCTATCAAGCATCACTAGTCTTGAAACACCTTTGTGCGTAATCGTCATGGATTCAGTTATCTCATGGACCTGTGGAAATTGCCTGATATCAGCATTAAGGCGCTCCACATCAATTTTCGTGTGTACATCTATGGAGGTGGTCGTCTGCATTTTGCATCTCTCCCTTTAAACTAAAAACTAAGTAATTTTCATTTGATATAAGTAACATACCACATCTACAAAAAGATAATCAATATATTGTGTTGTGGTAATTTTCAGTCACCATATATTGTGCTGTTGAACGAATATGTAGAAACTTGTCAATCAAAAAATCTTGAGATATTAAACGTATGGCCCAGAGATTAAAAGAAAAACCAGCTCTCTGTTGTTTCTTTCAGCTTTTTCATCATTTGCATCCACCTATCATCTACAATCCTCGACAAAATAACACTTTCACTCAAGTTTCGTAAAAATTTTTTTGAAATACTTCTCATTCCCTCCTATAATAGATAGAGGAATAGAGAAATGAGGGGGATGGAAAGATGGATTTATGGATCTTAATCGCAGCGATCCTATTGGTTATCGCTTTCGGTTTGTATAGATTCTTCAAAGCAAGAAAAATCATGACCACATTACCAGAAGACAAATTCCGCGAAGGCTACAGAAAAGCCCAGTTGATTGATGTTCGTGAACCGAAGGAATTTGATGGCGGCCACATCTTGGGAGCAAGAAATATTCCTTTATCTCAAATGAAAAACCGCCTTATTGAAATCCGTAAAGACAAACCTGTTTATCTATACTGCCAAAGCGGTGCCCGTTCTGCACGTGCCGCAATGATGCTCCACAAACAAGGATATGAAGACCTCAATATGCTTGAAGGTGGATTCAAAAAGTGGAATGGTAAAATCAAAGCGAAAAAATAATCACCCTCCCGGTTCCCTAAGAACCGGGATTTTATTTTTTCTTCCCATTCCACTATCGCTTCCGATTGTGGAAGACTCAGTTTCGAGACTTTTGTGTAACCGGTTCGGGGCGTCGGGGGTTGGCTCGCTTTCCGCGGGAGGGCAAGGAGCACCTTCCGAGTAGCCCTTAAGAAAGCCTTGTCTGGTTGAAATAATGAATGTTGAATCCCTTGACATGGATACGGGGTCAGGGAAACGACGATTTGCGGTGTTTTGAATCCGTTTGTACAAAAACACACACGTTTGTGTCTCCATTCGCTTTACATGCGGACGTTTCCCAGACCCTGTCCCCTAACCTTATTCGTGCAGTATCTATGGTTAAAACGAGTATAACTATGTTGTTGATCAGGACTTCATTACAGCACTCGTCAGGTTACTGTTAGAAGGATTTCGAGAACCTCAAATGGCAAAGGGAGGGAGGGAAACGGTGAGACTCCTGTGGGAAGGGCGTGGTAGATGAGACCCCGCAGAGCGTTAGCTCGAGGAGGCTCATCACTCGCCCACGGAAAGCGAACCTTTTCCCGGAGCCCTAAACTCCCACAAAAGTCTCGAAATCAATTCTTGCACAATCCTGCCATATTGTTTAAGAGATAAAACCCGGAGTCCATATGTAGATAGACTCCGGGTTTTTGTTATTGCTCTTTTTGATATCTTAACACAGGTTTACGCGCTGCTAACGTTTCATCCATACGACTCACAATCGTTGTATGAGGAGCCTCCTGGACTATTTCAGGGTCATTCTTCGCTTCTTGTGCGATTTGAATCATACGATCAATAAAGTCGTCCAGCGTTTCTTTTGATTCCGTTTCAGTCGGCTCGATCATGAGTGCCTCTTCCACATTGATCGGGAAATAAATGGTCGGCGGATGATAGCCGAAGTCAAGAAGACGCTTCGCCATATCCAACGTGCGGACCCCAAGTTTTTTCTGACGTTTTCCTGACAAAATGAATTCGTGTTTACAATGACGGTCGAATGGAAGATCAAAATCCTCTTGAAGACGTCGCATCATGTAATTCGCATTGATAACGGCGTATTCGCTCACTTTTTTCAAGCCTTCTGGTCCCATCGTACGGATGTACGTATAGGCACGGACGTTAATTCCGAAGTTCCCATAGTAAGGCTTCACTCTCCCAATGGATTGTGGGCGGTCATAATCAAACACATACAGATCATTTTCCTTCGTCAAAATCGGTGCTGGTAAGTATTCAGCGAATTCTGCGGTTACGCCGACAGGACCGGAACCCGGGCCTCCGCCTCCGTGAGGACCTGTGAATGTCTTATGAAGGTTCAAGTGAACAACATCAAAGCCCATGTCTCCTGGTCGTGCATAGCCAAGAATTGCGTTAAGGTTCGCTCCATCATAATAAAGCTTACCACCAGCTTCATGCACAATCGCTGCCATTTCTTCAATATCCTCTTCAAACAAGCCGAGAGTATTCGGGTTGGTGAGCATTAAGGCTGCCGTTTGCTCATCGACCACCCGTTTCAAATCTTGTAGGTCTACAAGACCTCTCTCATCCGATTTGACCGTTACAGCTTCAAAACCTGCGACTGTAGCTGAGGCAGGGTTCGTACCGTGAGCAGAGTCCGGTACAATGACTTTCGTCCGGTTCGTCTCTCCTCTTGCTTCATGATAAGCACGGATCATCATTAATCCCGTCCATTCCCCGTGAGCACCAGCAGCTGGCTGTAAAGTTACGGTATCCATTCCAGTGATCGCTGCCAGAGACTCTTGCAAATCATACATTAAATGTAGAGCCCCTTGGACACTTTCCACCGGCTGGTAAGGATGAATATGACTGAACCCAGTCAGCCTCGCTACATCTTCATTCATTTTCGGATTATATTTCATTGTGCAAGATCCAAGAGGGTAAAAGCCTGAATCCACCCCATGATTCCTTTTGGAAAGGGCGGTGTAGTGGCGCATAATTTGAAGCTCACTTACTTCCGGCAGGTCTGGTTCACTTTTTCTGACATAGGCTTCTCCGATCATGTCATCGACATCTGTTTCCGGTACATCAAACACTGGTAAGCTATAGCCCGTACGACTTTCTTGGCTCAATTCAAATATCAATGGAAAGTCCTGATTAGACATGAAGATCCCCCACTTCCTTGACAAACGTATCAATCTCTTCTTTTGTCCGAATTTCTGTTACGGCTACTAACATACAGTTCTTCAGTCTTTCATCGACCTCACCAAGGTCATACCCTCCAATGATCCCGTGATCAAGGAGCATGCGGTTGAACTCTTTAACATCTCTGTCTAAATTCACAACAATTTCATTGAAAAATGCCCCATCAAAGACAACCTCTATGTCACTTTCTTGGAGTTGCTTTTTCATATAGGCTGCTTTTTGGATGTTCATCCATGACATCTTTTTCAGTCCCTGTTTGCCGAGCGAAGACATCGCTACAGATGAAGCGAGAGCATTCAAGGCTTGATTGGAACAAATGTTTGATGTGGCTTTATCACGACGGATATGCTGTTCTCTTGCTTGCAAGGTTAACACGAAGCCGCGGCGGCCTTCTTCATCCACCGTCTGGCCAACAAGTCTCCCCGGTACTTTTCTCATCAATTTTTTCGTTGTTGCAAAATATCCACAGTGCGGACCACCATATTGTGCTGGTATTCCGAACACTTGAGCATCTCCGACAACGATATCGGCTCCAAATTCACCTGGAGGCGTTAAGTATCCTAATGCGAGAGGGTTGCTTGATGTAATCATCATCGCTTTTTTCTGTGTATCCACAATAGCTCTAACCTGCTCCAGTGGTTCGATTTGACCGAAAAAGTTCGGGTACTGGACCACAACACTCGCCGTGTCCTCATCGATTTCTCTTTCTAATTGCTCAAGGTCTGTTCTACCGTCCTTGTGATCAATCTCCACCACTTCGACGCCCGGGCCTTTGACATAGGAATGGATAACAGCTAATGATTCAGGGTGAATCGCTTTCGATACGAGAACTTTCTTTTTCTTCGTTTGTCCCGCAGACAAGTTGACCGCTTCAGCTAAAGCCGTTCCACCATCATACATCGAGGAGTTCGCCACATCCATCCCTGTCAATTCACAAATCATCGTTTGAAATTCAAAGATTGCCTGTAGCTCACCTTGTGAAATTTCAGGCTGATAAGGAGTATAGGCCGTGTAAAATTCCGATCTTGAAATCACATGATCTACAATTGAAGGAATGTAATGATCATAGACACCCGCCCCAAGAAAAGAGGTATGAGATTTCAAATGGACGTTCTTTTCCGCAAGTTCCGTTAATTCTTTCATCAGTTGAAATTCATTTTTAGGTTCTTTGATTTCTAAATCACCGTTAAAACGGATACTTTCCGGTATATCTGAGAAAAGTTCATCGGAGTGCTGAACACCGATCACATCCAGCATTTCTTTTTTATCTGTTTCTGTCATGGGCAAATAACGAAACTCCATGCTTCCATCCCCCTTGATTTATCTTTTATAAAAAGGTGTTTTGACGACTTTCGCTTTCAATTTCCTCTTACGGACTTGAACCGTCACTTCTGTCCCCTCAGCCGTGTATTCTCTATTAATGAGTGCCAGACCAACGTTTTTCCCCAGGGTCGGTGACTGTGTCCCTGTAGTAACAAACCCAATAACCTCTTCTCCGTCCAGGACATCATAATGGGTACGAGGAATCCCCTTGTCGATCATCTCAATCCCTACGAGTTTTCGTCCGGGCCCCTCTTCTTTTTGCCTTTTTAAAACTTCTTTACCAATAAAGTCTGCTTCTTTTTTCACTTTCACGGCGAAATTCAATCCTGCTTCGATTGGTGTGATTTCTTTACTAAGCTCCTGACCATACAGGGCAAGGTTCGCTTCAAATCGCAGCGTGTCACGAGCTCCGAGTCCAACAGGTTTCAAGCCAAACGGTTCACCAGCCTCAAGAATTGCTCGCCACAACTGGGCGCCGGAATCAGCGTGCAGATAAATTTCAAACCCGTCTTCCCCCGTATATCCTGTGCGGGATACAAGGGCCTCTCCATCGACACCCTTCAATACCACACCTTGTTCGAAACGGAAAAACTTGATGGCTGAAAGATCCGTTTCCGTGATGGTCTGAAGCGCCTCTTCCGCTTTCGGGCCCTGAACAGCCAGCTGTACGTATTCATCAGAGACATCTTTTACGGTTACGTCGCCTTCCTGATGTTCTTTTAACCATTCATAGTCCTTTTGCCGGTTCGCTGCATTGACAACAAGGAGGTATTTGTCTTGATCAAGATGGTAAACGATCAAATCATCAACCGTTCCTCCGTCTTCATAGCACATAATCGTGTATTGCGCTTTCCCTGGTTCCAGCTTAGACACGTCGTTCGTCAGCATTTTTTGCAGAAAAGGAAGACTATCCGGTCCTTCCACCATCACTTCTGCCATGTGAGAAACATCAAACAACCCTGCGGCTGTTCGTGTGGCCTGGTGCTCCTCTTTGATACTAGAGAACTGCACAGGTAAATCCCATCCGCCAAAATCGATCGTTTTTGCTCCGAGTTTCTTGTATTCAGAGTACAACGGTGTTCGTTTTAAATCTGCCATTGGAACCACTCCTTATCACTGATTTCGCCCATAAAAAAAGAGACTTCACCGCTTGCACGGGAGTCTCTGTCCGTTTCACCAGAAAGTTTCACATCAGGAAACCCTGACGCTTGCTTCTTGGGTGGTTTGCACACAAAATGCAAACACTCTCCAGAGTTGCGTCCTATAGAGGTCTTTTTGCCTGAGAGATTCACAAATGATTGCTTGCTCCTTCGGCGCCACATGCGTGGTCTCTCCCTCTACAGTCATTCGCTTTCGTATTTTTCTAGATTTTACCGGGCATACTATTGTGTAACGTTCACACAATGTTTTGTATATTTTCAGCATCATTATATCACGCGTCTTTCACAAAAGACATGATAATTCTACAATAATTCACAATCTTTTATCATTCCTATTGATGGAGGGCTACAAATATGATCGAAATTCATCCAGACCAGTCATTTATTGGGTTATTGAGTGAGAATCTCGAACACCCTGACAAACTCGCTACATGGGATGGTTTTAAGCTTGCTTATCAGGCGGCTCAATTTAAAACCGTACCAGAATTTGATGGCCTTCTTGCTCTTGAACACCTTCCCCATGTAGATTTTATGGAACACCAGATTGAAGCAGCAGAAACAGCGGTCCATCAGATGAATGGACGTGCCATCCTAGCTGATGAGGTAGGGCTCGGAAAGACTTTAGAGGCAGGACTGATTCTAAAAGAGTACATGATCAGGGGAAGAGCTAAAAAGATCCTCATTCTGACACCTGCTTCCCTCGTAAACCAATGGATTCAGGAATTAAATGAAAAATTCTATATCCAGGCAGCTTCCCCAAGGAAGAAACAGGCCTCTTGGAAAGAATGGGATGTGACGGTTACTTCCATAGATATGGCTAAACGTGAAAACCACAGGGAAGTCATTTTGGATATTGACTACGATCTTATCATTATTGACGAAGCTCATAAGCTCAAGAACCATCAAACGAAAAATTACCAGTTCGTACAGTCCTTGAAAAAGACGTATTGCCTTTTATTAACAGCCACACCTATTCAAAACAAATTGAGTGATTTGTTTAATTTAGTATCCATTCTTAAACCCGGTTACCTCGGAAATTTGACCGATTTTAAAAAGAAGTATAAAGAAAATGCTGCCGATAAGGATAATATCCAACACATCCATTCCCTTGTCGGACATTTAATGATCCGGAACCGTAGAAAAGACACCGGTCTTGACTCTTCCAAGCGGAAAGTTGTCAATGAACGACTTTCGTTTTCAGATGAAGAAATGGAAATGTACAAAAAACTAGAACAATTAAAAGTAAATCACCCATCCTTTACTTGGCTGACGCTTGCTAAAGAATTATGTTCATCGAGAGAAGCTTGTTATATGTCCTTGAACCAATTGAAGAAAAATGCACCGGAAGAAAAAGCAGACGTTTATGATGAGTACATTGAAGCAATCGGACAGGTTCCTCATCATGTAAAAGCAAAACGGATGACGGAACTCATTGAAAAAACAGGCGAAAAATTCATTGTATTTACAGAATACCGTGCCACCCAATTTTATTTGCAGTGGTATCTTCAACAGAACGGAATCACGTCCGTTCCATTCAGCGGAAAATTTAACAAGAGTAAACGGGACTGGATGAAACAATTGTTTAAGAACAAAGCCCAAGTGATGATCGCTACAGAAGCCGGTGGCGAAGGAATCAACCTCCAATTCTGCCATCACATGATCAACTACGATCTTCCATGGAACCCGATGCGGCTTGAACAAAGAATCGGGCGCATTCACCGCTTCGGACAGGAGCACGATGTTAAAATTTTTAATTTTGCGATCAAAGATACAATCGAAGATCACATCATGAAGATGCTGTATGAGAAAATCGAAATGTTCAAAAATGCGGTCGGTGACCTGGATCATATTCTTGAGCAGATTCCAGGTGGATCGTTCGAGCATCAAATCCAGTCCATTATCAAACAGTCGGAGAGTCAAGGAGAAGTAGACATTAAACTCAACAATTTGGTCAGTTATGTCGAACATACGGTGAATGAAAGGAGAGAGTCGAGTTGAATGCTCCGAATCCATACAAAACGTTCGTCAAACAGTTCTTTTTATCCCATGGTTGTTCGATTGTAAACGATGCTCCTTCCCATTTCACCGTACAGCTCACAAATGAGATGGATGAGGAAATCATGAATCGACCTTTCTACTGGCATTACATGAAGAAAATGAATCGAGAAGGCGTCCCTATGAAGCTGACGTTCAGCGATACAGATCAGAAGCAGGCGGGTGGTATTTACCTTCATGCAGGAACACCTAAACTTCACCGCTTATACAATACGGCGATTTCGAAAGCACGGACAGCTAGACTTTATGAAGTGGTACATCAGACAACAGGACAAAACCGGGCTATGAGCCCCTGGCTTGTCGTTAATGGGCTTCTGCACTTTCGAGGAAAATATACGAGGGACGAACCCGTTTCCATAGGAATCAACTTAATTCACGGCACGATGATGCTTGGAATGATGGACAAGATTATTAACATGAATTTTGAAACAACCGTTTCAGACTACACGTTTCCTATGAGGCCTGTGATCTCTTTATCCCATGCTTATAAACGCATGGAACGCCATATTGAAACATATGTTGGATCTCTCGATCACCAATGGGCCAAGGATTCTCTGCATCATCTTGAAAAAGAAACCCACTTGCTTGAATCCTTTTATGAGTCTGAAGACATCGGTTTGGACTCTTTCACAAAAGAACGTGAGCAGCTCGACAATCGGTACAAGCCTTACATTGAAATGGAAGTCATCAACGGGGGATTATTTTATATTTCACAGGAAACCAGTAAGACTTGGATGCAGAACGAAGGAGCAGGCACTGTAAGAGAATAGAATCCATAAGCAAAAAAGCTGGCGGAAGGTAAACTCCAAACGATTCCACAACACAGGCTCACTTATGAAAAACGAAAAAAGCCGCTGACTTGCTCAGCGGCTTTTCTTATTCTTTCAATGATTGTTGAATCGTTTCCTTTTGAACATTTTCAAAGCGAAAGGAAGCAATCCGAACCAGTAAAAGGAAGATTTTTTGGAGGGTTTGGATTCTTTTCGTTGCTGCTTCTCATCCTTAGACATGTGCATATACTTGACAACTTCTTCTGTCAAAAACTTTACATAATCATTCTGATTCATGAAAACCCCTCTTTTTCCATTGTTGCCTTTAGTATGCACCAAACCTTGCTATTTTAGACGTCCCACCACTTCTTCGGCGATTTCTTCTGGGGTTTTCTGGTCCACATCAATGACTACATCTGCTGCTTGTTCATATAAACTCAAACGTTCATCAAACCGCTTTTTCTTCTCCGAGTCTTCACCTTTCCACAATGGCCGGTCTGTGTCACCGGTCAACCTTTCCACAATGGTTTCCCATTCTGCTTTTAAATAAACAACGGTCCCCTCTTGCAAAAGAACTCGATTTTCCTCCCGGAGGATGACTCCTCCTCCTGTAGATAGGACAACTTCATCCTTTAAGTGCCTCAAAAATTCTGTTTCCTTATCCCGGAAGTACTGCTCTCCTTTTGAAGCAAACATATCCCGGATCTTCATTCCTTCCGCTTCTTCTATGGCCTGATCCATTTCTATGTATGGGTATTTTGTTTTTTCACTTACCATTTTTGCTATTGTCGACTTGCCACTTCCCATGAATCCTATTAAAAAAATCACGATAATTTTCCCCCTTATAAAAATCATTGCAGGAATTAGGCCCTTTATGTCGAATATTATAAAAGGCCAAATAATACGAAAGAGGTGGTAAATGATTGAAATCCATCGCTCAATATGCCCATGAACTTATCGTTTCTGCTATCCAGCAAACTGCTACGGACATCCACTTTTCCCCCTATGAAGAAACAGCTTCCATCCATTTCCGCATCCATGGCAACCGTATTTTCCACTCGACGACTCCGCTACCCATGTATAAGAAGCTTCTTTCCTACTTCAAATTCACTTCTGGAATGGATATCGGAGAACACAAACGACCTCAGAACGGAACAATCCAGCATCGCTCCAACCAGAACACATTTGACTTACGCTTATCTACTCTCCCCATAACCGGCACCGAAAGTTTAGCCATTCGACTTCTAAGACCAATGGACCATACCCCGCTTGAACAGCTTTTCCTTTTTCCTTACCAATTAAAAAAAATCCAGCGCTGGTTAAGACACCGTAGTGGCATGATCCTTTTTACCGGACCAACGGGAAGTGGAAAAACCACCACCTTATATGCCTTGCTCCAATCCCTTACCTCAACAAGTTCTTTTCAAGCCATTACTCTTGAAGACCCGATTGAAAAGAATTTAAACAACATCATTCAAGTTCAAGTGAATGAGCGTGCAGGTGTGACTTATGATACGGGATTAAAAGCAGCCTTAAGACATGATCCGGATCTATTAATGGTCGGAGAAATTCGAGACAAATCAACCGCACAGTTCGCATTTCGTGCTGCGTTAAGCGGACACCTCGTCATCAGCACCATCCACGCCCGTGATGCACACGGAACCATTCACCGTCTTAAAGAAATGAGTATCAAACAAACCGATATCGAACAAACCATGATTGCCATCGCCTCTCAACAGCTCATTTCTCTTGAAGGTGCCAAACAACTACCAAAAAGAGCGGCGATTCTGGAACTATTAGAAGGGGTCCAATTAAAAAGAGCGATTGATAGTCAGACCAAACACCAGCAGAATTTCCAGTCGTTCAGACACTTGAGGAGGAAAGCCTATGCACTTGGCTTCGTTGCAAAAAACGAAGTGGACCCGTTTTCGTGACCCGCCTTTACCTGTGGGTCAGCAAATTTTGTTTTTCAAAAGGTGCAGTCATATTTTGGACAAAGGCTATCCACTTCTCGATGCTCTACAAATGACTGGCTGGGATACAAAATTGAAATCCACATGTGACATCTTGACACAGCACCTTAGCGCTGGTCACCCCATTCATGAAGCTTTTATAAAAGCCCGCTTCTCCCTTTCTGTTACAAACTTCCTCTACTTCAGTCAGGTTCATCATAACTTGTCCAGAAGCTTTCAACAGTGTAAAGACATGTTGCAATTAAAGAAAGATTACAAAGAGAAATTTGTAAAGGTTATCCGGTACCCCGTTTTCTTATTTGTTTTCCTCATCATTGCTTGCACAATCTTACAAAGGACAGTGATTCCCAATTTTTTAAATCTATTTGAAGGTGAGAAAGACGGAACATTCCGCCTGATGGTCATCATCATGCACGTCATGAATGGGTTAGGCCTCCTCGTCCTTCTGACTTCCCTTCTGCTTATAGCTGTTATGATTATCTTACCGCGGATGACATTAAAAAAAAAGCTGTCATTATATGAAAGAGTCTCTCTCTTAAAGCTGTACCATTCCTACTCCGTCTCCTTTCTATTCACAACCCACCTCCACTCATTACTCCAGGCAGGCCTTCCACTAAAGGAGGCGATTGAAATGATCCATGGTCATAAGAAATATGTACTGCTCTCTCATTACTGCAAGCAACTATTACATGAACTGTCCAACGGCAAAACTGTTGCTCAGGCGATCTACAGCTGTCCGTTGTTCAGACCGGAACTCACCAATATTTTTCATCATACCAACGACATCGATGCTTTGAAAGATGAACTCGAACTTCTTGCCGAATTCTTTATGGAGTATCTCAGCCAAAAGATCTCCACATGGCTCCATATCATTCAGCCTGCTTTTTTCATCATCATCGCCACCGTCATCATCTTGATCTACGCATCCATAATGCTGCCTCTATACCAATGGATGAACCAAATTTGAACGAGGAGGAACCCTCATGTTAAAAAACGAAAAAGGATTCACATTAATTGAGATGCTCATTGTTTTGCTTGTCATCTCCGTACTTCTGATCATAACAATTCCTAACATGTCTAAGAACAGTGATTCCGTAAAAGCAAAAGGGTGTGAAGCCCTTCAAAAAACCGTAGAGGCTCAAGTCCAGGCGTACTTCATTGAAACAGGAGCGTTCCCAGCTTCTATTCAAACGTTGGTGGATGAAGAGTATATATCGCAGGATACATGTCCAGATGGTACGCAATTGATCATAAGCTCAGAAGGAGATGTAAGTGAACAAGCCCCAACAGAAGGAACATAATGGTTACACTTTTACAGAAATGGTCATCGTTTTATTATGCTGGTCCATTCTTCTCTCTTGTTTCATTCCTTTGCAGTATCGCACCTATCAAAACCTTGAAGCAACCCTTACTCTTCAACAACTAAAGGAAGACCTTCTCCTCACCCAACACCTTTCCATGAACGAACATGTTTACTATACGGTGAATTTCGAGCAAGAATCAGGAGGCTATTTTTTATATGACACAAAAGAAAGAAAAACAATCTTCCATAGAAAATTGCCCGAGAAATGGGTGATGCGTTTGACTACCCTACAGCCAACGGTGCGATTCAATCAGAAGGGAATCATTCAAAAAGCAGGAACGATGTACCTGTATGCACCACATAAAACGTATAAAGTCGTTTTCCCTTTCGGATCAAGCAGGTTACGCATTGAAGAGATCTGAGGGCTTCACGCTGCTTGAGACGTTATGTGCTTTTACACTTTTGACGATCATCACACTATTTACGCTACCTTTGCTTACAGAAATAAGGACTGCCCAAAAGGATCTTCAAACAGAAAGAGAAGCCATCTCACTGCTTCATAACGAATTCTTTGAACACAGGATGAGGGATGATCCTCTTCCTTATATAGCAAAACATCAATTACCTCATGAAATCACTCTAGTCTTTCAATCAGAAGAAGAGTGGATCGCAGGCTGTGTATTATGGAAAAACCAGAGAAATGAAAACAAGGAGTTCTGTTTGCATGAAAAAAGGGAATAGGACAAGTGAAAGAGCGTTTACATTGTCGGAAGTATTGATCAGCCTAATGGCGACCATGATTCTATTAACGATCTCCGTCCCCTTATTTTCTTTACTAAAAGGATATGACTATTACTCTGAATTATCGGTTGATCAGTTGAGCGCAGTGATCCAATGGGAAATCAACCAGTGCCGTTCCTACAATGTTTCAGATCATTCCATCTCATTGATTGATAAGCAAAACCGCCATATTGTCATGGAGAAGTATGGAAAAATTTTCAGGCGAACCGTGGACGGTTCTGGACACGAAACCCTCATTCAAAATGTAGGAGCTATTTCTTTTGTACATGAATCTCCTTCAATTCTTATGGAGGTAGAAATTCATGACCAACCCTACACGAGAAAAATTCATCTTCCATAATGCGCATGGCATCGTCTTCCCATGGGTGCTCATTTTTTGCTTTTTACTTCTCATTGTCACATTAACAACCATCAACCAGTATAAAAACCACCTGATCCTTATCAAAAGTCATCAAGCTTCGGTTGTAAAACAACATATCCTCGACACTTCACGAATGAAATTGGATGAAGAATTAGAAACAATCCCTTTAGAACAAATGCAATACTCTTCTGCCTTTCTTACACCGGATGGTGAAAGTGTTGCGGAATGCACACGTGAAGAAATTCAATGGGTATGCCTATGGAATATAGTAGTAAACGGTAATCAATCTCAGGTAAGAACTTTCCAAAGACCATAAAAAAATCGCCCCTCATCGAGGGACGATGCTTTTATGAAATGTTTTGTTTATATTCCATCCGTTTATCTGTGATCCCACGTAGTCCATCCAAATCATAACCGATGACTAATTTATCTCCATTCGTCAAAATCGGCCGCCTTAACAGCTTAGGCTTCTCAATGACCAGCTCTAGAAATTCATTCAATGTTAGGTCCTCTACATCTAGGTCAAGCGTTTTAAATTCTTTGCTTCTTTTCGCTAAAATTTCATCAATCCCGTGGGTGGTAAGTGATAGGATTCTCCTTAATTCCTCAGCGGTAGGAGTCTCACGAAACAGGTGCTGTTCGTTAAAATCCACCCCTTGACTCTTTAACCATGATTTCGTGCGCCGACAGGATGTACAACTTGGGTATGTGTAGAATTTTAACTTTTCCATGTTTAACGCTCCTCGCTTTTTTATATACCTTTATTGTATATTGATTGTATAACCTTTGTACAATATTTTAAACTCCTTTTTTCTATTAGACAAATAATTTTCACAACTTGGAGGGTTAAGGAATAAGGACAAGCGGGAATACAAATACTGAGAAATGAAAGATGAATACGTTTTATTTACAATTGTATCCGGGTCGTTTATAATATGAATGATAGTTTAACGATAGAAAAGGAGGGGGAAAAAAGCATGGATCGTATGTTTCGAGTAATGGCCTTTTGGACAGGTATCTTCGCTGTCATGTTCTATACAGGCGATATGATGGAAGCTTCCTTATTATCTCTAGTTCAAACGGCTTTTTTCCTTACTATTGGTTACCTTAAGCTGTCAGAACGTATGTATGTGTACATATTTTTCTCATACTTGACAGTCTTCATGATCGGATTTACGTATTATTGTTCCTTTATCTTAGTACCAGGATTTGGTGGCCACTAAACAAAAGAACCTGTCATCCTTATAAAAGGGTGACAGGTTCTTTTTCTATCTCTTCTTTTTCATGGCACGGATTAGGTTAGAAACGGGTTTTCTTCCCGCTCTTCTCCTATTGTTGTCGGCTGGCCGTGGCCTGGAAAGATGCGCATGTCATTACGTAAAGGAAGAAGCTGTTCTTTAATGCTTCTCTCAAGAACTTCCCTGCTTCCTCCGGGTAAATCTGTACGTCCGATGCCCCTTTGGAACAAGGTGTCTCCAGCAATCGTAAGACGCTGGTTCCTAAAGACAAAGGAAACACTTCCTGGCGAATGTCCCGGGGTATGACGGACTTCAAATGGGAAGTCACCTATTTGCATTTGACCTATTTCATAGTAGTGATCCGCTGGTCGAGCAGTAATTTCCCCTAAGCCGAATAAGGCAGAACCGTTCTTTTCTGGATCCCCCAGCCATTCTGCTTCTTTTTCATGTATGTACACCGGAGCCCCATAAGCATCCCTTACGGCGTCAACGGCTCCAATATGATCGAAATGTGCATGTGTTAGTAGGACCGCAATGACATCAAGTTCTCTTTCCTGTAAGTAGTTCTGTAACTTCTCAAAATCTCCACCTGGATCAATGACCAGCGCTTTATGATTTTCATGGATGATATAAGCGTTCGTCGCTATCGGCCCAAGCGGTAACCTGGTTATTTTCTTCATTCTTTACACCTCATTTATTCGTTTCTTTTTATATTTTATTGGCTTTATCGTACAATGTGTAAAAAAGATGTAGATAACTCGACAATTTTTTGTTTATACTATAAAATAGATAAGTACCAATAATAACTACATATAGTATAACATCTATCCTTTGTGGATGATAATAATGAAAAGAGACTTAGGGGGTGCTGAATTTGGTAACAGCTATTCTTCTTTTACTCGTAACAATCTTGTGTGTTTGGGCAATTTTCCGTGAACTTAAAACAAAAAACTTCTTTGCTGTTCTTTTTGCAGGTGCATCAGCATTGATTTTCGGATGGTTCTCAGTCATGACCATCTGGTACAACTTATTCGGTTAAACAGTGAAAGCAAGCAGACCTATTAGGTCTGCTTGCTTTTTTATAGGGATTATATCAGGAACGAGAACTTCTAATTTCTTCATCCGTTTGCAACAACTGTTTGTTTTTGTTGAAAAAGTACCTGTACATACATAAAGTAATGAACATGGCACTCAATGAAACGGAAGAAAAAATACTGAGAGAGATGACTAACTGGTACTTGATGGCCATAACAGGTGATACACCACCCAGAATCAAACCAGTCATCATTCCCGGAAGCTGAACAAGACCTATGGTTTTTAGCCGGTCGACGTTAGGTATTAAAGAAGCATGCAACGTATTTTGAACAATCAGATGAGAGGCCTGCTTCGGTTCTGCTCCTAAGGATAAGGAAGCGAGCAACCGGCCGTTGTTTTCTTTAAACTCATTCTTCATTCGTTCAAGAGCAAGCCCCATAGCAGTCATACTGTTACCAATGACCATTCCACTCATCGGAATGACCTCTGAAGGTTTAAACTGGATCATGTCAAATAGGAGCCACAAACTCAGCACTCCGACCTCAATGGCCAAAAGGCCTCCAAAAAGAATAAACCCGACATAAGGCAAGTCCTTCCCTTTTTGCCTGGCATGAAAGGTTGCAATAACGATCATGACTGTCAACATGAATGGGATGCCGTAACGAGCGGGTAGATCAAAAAGGAATGTTAATATGTAACCGATGGCAAACAGTTGGACTGTTCCTCTAACCGTAGACCAAATGACATTTTTGCTCACACCCAGTTGGTAATAATAAGACAATGCTAAAGGAACGATGACGAATATGATTAAAAAAAATAGTGACTGATTCGATATTTCTGGTTCCAAATCTTCTTCCTCCCTACTGCTCTAAAAACTTCCCAAGTTCTTCTGTCTTCGGATGATCAAGCATATCCGGTATTTTTCCGTCTTCTACGATCTGTCCATCACTAATAAATAATCCCCGGTTCCCAAGCCTCCGTGCTTGATTTAAGTTATGAGTAACCATGAGCATCGTGAGTTTATGTTCTTCCATCAAGCACTCCAGAACCTCTTCAATTTCTTCTGCCGTGCGATAATCCAGGGCGCTGGTCGGCTCATCGAGTAGTAAAACTTCGGGTGAATTGGCCAAAGTCCTTGCCAGGGATACCCGTTGTTTCTCCCCGCCCGAAAGCTGATCCACATCTCTTTCCAAATAATCGGATGGGAGTTGAACGTAATCCAATAATTTTTTCCCTTGCTGTTCTTCCCAATCACCAAACAATGATGGTCCGTATTTAATGTTATCCAATACGGTTCCCGGAAATAAATTAGGTGCCTGCAAGACGAGACCCACTTGTTTTCTTAAGGCAGTGATGGAATGTTCTTCAATCGGTTTCCCGTTAAAGTAAATATCCCCCTGATCTGGGTCATTCAGACGGTTCAATAAGAATAATAATGTACTCTTCCCCGCGCCTGAAGGGCCGAAGAGGATGACTTTGTCCTGCTTTTCAATTGTAAAATTAATATCTTGAAGAACCCCTTGGTACACATGCTCAAAACGAAACATACCATTCCCTCTCTCTCCATAAAACGTTGTTTGTAAATATCATTACCCTTAGATGTATGAATTTATGTGAATAGCGAAGTAAAAGCTGCTTTAGTGTTTCTATCAACGCTCCCTGTTCCTCCGTAAGCCTCGATTACTAAATTTTCACTTTAGAGGATGGGATTTAATGAGACTTTCCATCAAAATTCAAATAAACGTTCCTCCTCCTTTATAAAGCTTATCAGGTTTTTATTAAGATATCTAAATTTTAGGGCCGCTTATGACTGGATATTCGCTTCAGATGCCTTTTGGGCCTAACCGTTTTCATATCGAAAGTTTCTCAATTCTTACACAAACAAAAATAAAGCCGCTAAGACAATGTCCCAGCGGCTTTTCCTTATTTTTCTGATTGATCAAAATCGTAAAACCTGAACAAGTCACCATAAATGATATTATCCGAGTAATTCATTTCTTTGCTCACTTTTTCTTTAATGGGTTGGCAGGCCTGTGCGTTCTCTTCAGGAAGAGGTTCTCCTGAGGAGCGATCATAACACGTTTCATTTGAGTACAAATAATCTTCTGTAATGAAGCTGCCGTCTCTTAAAGCAACGAAGTCTTTATTTTTTTCGGCGAACATATTATCACCGAAAGTTAAATCTCCATTCTCTTCAATACCAAGGAGATGGAGTAATGTCGGTTTAACATCAATTTGACCGACAACCTTATCTTGTACTCCCCCACCTTCATATCCTGGAATGTGGATCATAAATGGAACTCGCTGTAGTTGTGTTTGCACATAAGGGTCTACTTCTTTTCCTAAGAATTGACCCATGGCTTTATTGTGAAAATCACTAATCCCATAATGGTCACCCATAAGAACAATAATGGAATCTTCATAAATACCGGCATCTTTCAACTGCTGGAAAAATTGTTCCAAGGCTTCATCCGTGTAACGAGCGGTTTGAAAATAAGAATTCAACGTTTTTGAATTGGAATCATATTTATCGATATTCGCTTTTTCCTCAGGAAGTTCAAATGGAAAATGGTGAGTCAAAGTAATGAACTTACTGTAGAACGGTTTTTCCTGTGATTGCAAATATTTAATGGATTGTTCAAAAAACGCTTTGTCTTCCAGTCCCCAACCAAAAGAATTTTCAGGGGTCACTTCGTAAGATTTCTCATCATAGAACTGGTCATACCCTACATTGTCATACATGACGTCCCTGTTCCAAAAGCTTGCGTTATTGGCATGAAAAACAGATGTTTCATAACCTTCTTCATTCAATATTTCAGGCAAAGCATTGTATTCATTCCCTGCATGTGTGAAATACACAGAGCCTCTTCCCAACGGGTAAAGGGAATTTTCAACAATAAACTCCGAATCGGATGTTTTCCCTTGTGCTGTTTGATGGTAGAAGTTTTCAAAGGTGATCGTGTCATTGCTTTGTTTCAAATCATTAAGAAACGGCGTCGTTTCTGTACCATTGATCTCTGAATCAAACAGGAAGTTCTGGAAAGACTCGACACTGACAAAAATAACGTTTTTATCTTCTGCAATGCCATATAGCTCGGAATCTTTATTTGTTTGATCAGGAGAAGTTTCTTTTAAATACGTTTCTATCTCACTGATTTCACTGCCATCAGCAAAGACGCGCTGAGCCTTTGTTTTCGTTTGCATCGTAGCATCATAAAGGTGGTAGTTGTATATACCAATATTCTTAACAAGATATTCCCTGTCAAAGGCCCGTACAAAAAGCATCGGACGTTCAATCTCTGCAAGCACAACATTCCCTGCCAAAAGCAAAAATGTAACAGCTGTAGCTGCAATTTTACCACGTTTCGGGAGTTTTACAGTAAGGTCAAACTTTTGTCGGCTCAAATACCATACGAGTGCCACATCAGCGAAGATAAAAATGTCTTCGATGTGAAGCAATGTCAAAAAACTTCCTGTAAGGTCTGCGGCGTTGTTCCCCTGGAATAATACAGGAATGGTAATAAAGTCTGTAAAGTTCCTATAGAAAATCAAGTTTAAGAATAAGACCAATGAACCGATCAACGTCGTCCATCGTAAATATTTCATTTGATTTTTAGGTTTCATCCATACACTGATGGCGAAAATCAAATAGGCACTGGCAATCGGATTAAATAAAAGTATGAATTCTTGCATTGGATTCTCAATCGATAAATCGAACATGAATCTATACACGACATATGTCTTCAGACCAAATAACAATGTCGCAATGATAAATAATGGCATGTTCTTCATTCTCCATTGCATCATGGTTCCTCCTCTAGTACGATACTGGTCCTTTTTAACAAAAATTAACCAGGTTCCTTATCTTCTTTAACAATTTCCACTTATAATCCATATTAAACTCTTTCTTCATATATGACGTAAATGGTCCCATAAAGGTTTCATCAAATTTACAATTTCCATCATTTTCAAAATGATGTGATGGAGCTTTTTTTATCATAAGACAAAAACATTATAAAAAGAAGTCCTAGCGGTTAAAATCTTTTTACAAATTTTATACAAATGAAACATAAAAAAGTTGGAGCCCCGAGGCTCCAACTTTTTTAATTATTCTTTTTAACTAAGAAAGCTCCACCAATGACACCGGCATCATTCCCTAATTCCGCTATGCCAAAACTCGATGCTTCAGCCGTTCTTGGCAAGGCATATTTCCGATAAGCTTTTTCAAGGGGTTCCAGCAGCAATCCTCCTGCTTTGGATACTCCGCCGCCAATCACGATTTTTTCTGGGTTGATAGCAATTGCCATGTTTGCAATCGCCATTCCAAGGACATCTGTGATTTCCGCAATCACACCACTTGCTGCTTCATCGCCATCCTTGGCTGCTTCAAATACATCCTTGGAGGTCAACGTCGCATCATTTAAATACGCATTCAGCTTAGATTCCGGGTATTTTTCAGCTGCTTCTTTTGCCTTTCTTACAATACCAGTTGCTGAAGAAACGGTCTCAAGACATCCGGTTTTTCCACAGTTACAAGGAGCTCCACCATCAGGTACAACTGTAACATGGCCTAGTTCTGCTGCTGTACCATTGGCTCCATTAAGAATCTGCCCGTTTGCAATAATGCCACCACCTACACCTGTACCAAGAGTAACCGCAATCAGTTCTGTGCACCCTTCTCCAGCACCGAGCCAATTCTCACCTAAAGCAGCCAAATTAGCATCGTTATCTACCCATACAGTCATTCCTGTCAATTCTTTGAGAAGGTTTCCGAAGTCAAAATCTTTCCAACCAATATTCACGGCTTCATGAATATAACCTGTTGTCGTATCAACAAACCCTGGTGCTCCTGCACCAATCCCTGCAACCATCGACGTGTCGATGGCCTCTTCTTTCAAAGTGTTTGAAATGGACGCTGCGATATCAGAAGGAATGGCTTCTCCCTGATTGTCAGTATTGGTTGGGATCTCCCACTTTTTAGTGATTGTTCCGTTTTCCTCAATAATAGCCAATTTTACTGTTGTTCCACCGATGTCTGCACCAATATAGTAATGACTCATCGCTTTTCCTCCCCTAATTGACGATCTTTTTGTTTCGCGATTTCACTTCTTAAAAGCAGGATGGCCATCTGATAGTCTTCTGACGGCATGCATTGGGCCTTGTACAACTCCCTTACTTCATCTTCCATCATTTCTAAATCGGCCAACCTGTCACCTATGTAAATGATCGTTCCAAATTTTTTCAAGTACTGCTGAATATCATAAATCGTTTTCATACTTCATCACCACCATTCATTATACCAATACCTTTCAAACTTGAAAACGTAAAAAACCCCGATCGATCAACGATCAGGGTCATCTGGGTGTAAAAATGCCGGTCTCCGGTTTTTCAAAGGTATCGGGGAACGGAGCAAGACATCTCTTAGTGGTTTCCATGAGAAAGGTAGGAACGGCCATAAGTATGGTGTTTTGAATGACTTCATGCTGGAAATATAAAGCAGCCAAAGAGTAATCCCTAACACATACCCTTTTAACCCGAATAAGCCAGTAATGAGAAGCAGCACAAGCCTTGTTATCCGATCAGCTAGTCCAAATTCGTAACTAGGAGTAGCAAATGTCCCAATAGCAGCAAGGGCTAAATATAAAACCACTTCGCTTGAGAACATCCCAACCTCTACAGCCACTTGGCCAATTAATATGGCAGCCACTAAACCAAGAGCGGTCCCTAACGTAGACGGAGTATGGATCGCTGCCATACGCAGCATATCGATGCCTATTTCTGCAATTAGAAACTGGACGATGAGCGGCAGGGTTCCCGTGTCCGTAGGTCCAATAAATGCGAGGGCTTCAGGAAGCAAATCCGGTCTTTTAGAGAAAAGAAAATACAGGGGCAAAATAAAGATCGACGCAAAGAAAGCGAAAAATCGCACGGCACGCAAATAAGCGCCTACCAACGGTTTTTGCCGATATTCTTCTGCATGTTGTAGATGGTGCCAAAAGGTTGATGGAGTAATCATGACACTCGGTGATCCATCAATAATTACGAGAATATGCCCTTCATAAAGGTGGGCAGCTGCCGTATCAGGGCGTTCTGTGTATCGGATGACTGGATAGGGGTTCCAATAACGACCACTGATATATTCATCAATGGTCTTTTCGGCCATCGGAAGCGCATCGGTATCGATCTCCTGCAATACTTTCTTCAATTCATCGACCCGGTCGGAATCTGCAATATCTTTGACGTAACAAATACACACGTCCGTTAATGATCGGCGTCCGATTTGCAAATATTCCATTCTTAAAGAACGGTCTCTGATTCTTCTTCTCGTCAAAGCCGTATTGAAGATAATAGTCTCTACGAAACCATCTCTCGATCCTCTCACTACTCTTTCGAGATCAGGCTCTTGCAGTCCACGAACAGGATAAGTACGAGCGTCAATCATAATGATTTCATCGACGCCTTCGACGACTAACGCTGTTGGGCCTGCTAACACCCAATCCGCAGCTGCATTCAAATCTTTTTTCTTCTCTAACTCCACATAAGGAAGATGGGTTTTCAATAACTTCTCAAGAGGATCCGGGTCCAGTTGATCTGGGTCCAACTTTGAGAGGAGCTTCATTAAATAGTGAAGAATATCATCTTTTACAAAGCCATCTACGAGAAATAAGGACATGCCTCGTCCAGCGTAGACAAGATCAAGATGAACCATGTCGAAACTTTCTTCCACTCCAAGCCGATCTTTGAGATACGATACATTTTTTTCATAACTATTAAATAAACGTTGTTCTTCCAAAACGCATCCTCCTCTTAACCTTCTTTGCATAGTTTCTTCCAAATTTAATTATTCATACACAGAAGGAAGAGGTAGGATTATACGCATGTCCGTGGAAAATGGGACATATCCTGAACTATAGATCACCTATGCAGAGAGGATGTATGAGGAGATGATGGTTTGAGAAAAGTGTGGGTACATTGGGTACTTGTTCCTTTGGCCTTAGCCATATTCATCGCATTATATACTCAATATTTTAATGAAGAGGCAGTCATCAAATATTTCCCTTTAGATGAAGGAAGTGGGTTTCATTCTTACGGGACTACCTTGAATTTCGCTTCCGAGGAAGATGAGGACGAATATGAGATCCTATGGAATATGTTCTCAGAGAGTGATAAAGCCATGTACTTGAGACAGGACGTCTCCCTTTTATATGTAAATGGGAGACTAAAAGGTGTGGTGAGCAAGTGGGAGGAAAACACATCAAAAATAAAGAAAGAAACGTCATTACACGGAGAAGATAGTCAGAAATACCAGGCTATCTCTTTCCACCACGGGGAAATACATGAGGATAGTGGTCCGATAAGAAGCATCCAAGCAAGCTCGAAGGACGAGCTTTATGTTATCGACTCTCCCCATTCAAAGCGAACCGCATTCAAAGAGCCAGCAAATCAAGAGGAGGAAGAATGGAAACAACGACTGGATCATTCCATTCAGCAACAACTCGAAGTCCAATGGGAAGAGTTGCTAACATACTACGGCATCAACAAAGATGATTACACCCTTGTTCCATTGACTGAACTCGCAGCATTTGAAGACAAGCCGCTACCTGGAACGAATGAAGATGACTCAGAACGAATAAAAGGACAACTGTGGGAAGGTTTGTATAAAAACTATGTGCTGGGCATTAGTGATACAAAATCCTCCCATCCTATACAAAGCTATATTCCACTCATTCTTTTTGATAAAAAAGGAAAGCATTTGATCGTCCTTTATGAGGATGATACTGGGAAAAAACATCGCCTCATTCAGTCCTATTAACGGAGGTTGTCGAAGAGTTCTTTAAAATCATTTTGATCAGGATTAATGTCAGCGGCTCGTTCCGCATGGTCAGCCGCTTTCTCTTCTTCTCCTACCTGTTGGTATAAGAGGGCTAAATTATAATGAGCTTCTGCCATCTCAGGGGAGAGTTCAAGGACACGGAGCAAATCTTTCTTTGCTGCACTGGTTTCGTCTTTTTGTAAATAAGCAAAAGATCGATTGAATAGAAGAGCAGCTTCATATTTACCAGGTTCCTCCAAGGCTTTACTAGTGATTTCAATCACTTCGTCATAGTCACCCGATTGATTTAACTCCTGTGTCTCCTGGACCTCGCTCAACCCTTCCTCATCATTGAAAAGCCCCATATAGCCAGTAACCGCCATACCTGAGATAAGCAATAAATAAATCACAAAAGCAATCAACTGTTTAGACCTATCCCTCTGCTTTGGCATTCGTACGACCGCAGTGGCAAAGAAACCGCCGATCATTCCTCCGATATGTGCTCCATTATCAATTTGAGGAACGAGCAATCCGAATGAAATATTGATGATGACGATAAAAATGAGATTCCAACCCATTGTTCGGAAAAACAACTGTTTATGCTGGACACCAAAGAACAAGAGCGCCCCAAACAAACCGAAAATGGCGCCTGATGCTCCAGCTGCCACATGAGGATTCAACATAAAACTCGCCATACCGCCAAACAAACCCGAAAGTAAATAGGTCCAGGTGAAACGCCACGTCCCGTACAACTTTTCAACGGCAGTACCTAAATAGTAAAGGGCGAACATATTCATAAATAGATGGAGAAACCCTATATGTAGAAACATAGAAGTGGCGATCCTCCACCATTCCCCATCCATGATTGCTGGATTGAATTTTGCTCCGTATTGTATAAGGGTTTCTACTGAAGTACTATCACCCACCCATTCAATGTAAAGAAAAATGAATACATTGACAGCAAGTAAAAAGTAGGTCATTCGAGGTTTGCCATAATCGAATATCGACATAACTTGTCTTCTTTGATCTTGTTGTTTTTTGACAAGCTGATGTTTCAAGTATGGAAGCATGGCCTCCATTTCGGTTTCACTAATCTGCTGATCAATGAGAGGTTGTTCTAATTGAAAGGCATTATAAAGCTTTTTCTTTTCTAATGTTTTGTTTTCATCATCCATATAGTAAAGAAAGATTGGATTTTTTTGTGATGAAGGGATGTCATTTTCAACATTCTCCCACTCTTCCACAGGAGGGTACTCCGAAACATACAGAACATGGAATTGGACTTTTCCGCCTCGGAATATTTTTTTGTTTTGAGACAACTGTCGATATGATTTTTCCAGGTCCCTCCGCAATTCATTCTTCCAATTGATTTGTTTATGAGATAAACGGATGACATGCGTCTGCCAATCATGTTCTTTCTCAAGCCAAACTTCCCCTCGTTCTGTACTCATGTTAAGCACTTGAAAGTCTTGTGTTACAACCAGGTCATAGGTAAGTTTCCATAAATAATATTCTTGTTCAATAAACACGTTGCATCCCCCTCAATAACACCTACATCATATCATGCCCCTTTGTTAAGGAGCTAACTGAAAGCATTGAAAAAAGCCGCCAGGAATATATCCTGACAGCTTATTATATTCATAGCCCACGGAACATTTGTGAAAGAAATTTTTGCCGAATCCAAGGAATGTTCATGGACAACCGGACAAGGAGCTTCCGAAGAAAAGGGATTTTCGTAACGAAGTCCAACGCTTTGTATCGGTACTTATAAATCGTTGCTACAACCGAGCCGATGATCATGACCCATCTGAAAAATTGACGCATCTCATCCACCTCTTCTTTTATTAGGTGAACTTATCTTTCACTAGAGTCCCCATCCTTATACACATAGTTATGAATGACAGGTTTCATCGTTTCCTTTAATAAGGCAGCAGACGCATGAAACTTTTCCATTTCCTCTTGATCAAGATTCAATTCAATGATTTCTTGAATTCCTCTTCGATTAACAATCGCAGGCACACCTATATAGAGATCATCCATGCCATACTGACCCTGTAGATAACCCGATACAGTCAAAACCGCGTTTTCATTGTGAAGAATCGCTTTTGTTAAACGAACAAGCCCCATTGCGATCCCATAATGAGTGGCTCCTTTGCGTTCGATAATGTGATAGGCGGCATCTCTGACCTGTTCAAAAATACCTTCAAGGTCTTTTTCATCATACAAATCAGGATGGTCTTTGATACGGTCGAACACAGAGCGTCCAGCGACGTTTGCGTGACTCCAAACCGGGAGCTCAGAGTCTCCGTGCTCCCCCATAATATACGCATGGACATTACGTGTATCGATATTGAAGTATTCACTGAGCTTGAAACGTAGTCGAGCTGTATCAAGGATTGTCCCTGACCCAATAACACGTTCAGCAGGAAGGCCGGAAAACTTCCATGTCATATAGGTTAAGATATCAACAGGGTTTGTTGCTACAAGGAAAATACCATCAAAACCACTCTCCATTACGGAATCAACAATGGACTTAAATATGGCCGTGTTTTTTTCAAGCAAATCCAACCTTGTTTCGCCAGGTTTCTGATTTGCCCCTGCTGTAATGACGACAATATCCGCACTTTCACAATCAGCATAATCCCCAAACCATATCTTCTTGTTTGCAGGAGCAAAAGCAAGGCCATGATTCAGATCCATCGCATCGCCTTCCGACTTTTCTTTGTTCAAATCAATCATGACCAATTCATCTGCAACTCCCTGGTTCAATAAAGCAAACGCATAGCTGGAACCTACCGCACCCGTACCGATTAGTGCCACTCGATTTACATGTTCCAATACAACCCCTCCTCATTTAATCTAACCCCATTATAACTCATAAGCTTGCTCAATACTTCACAATGAATGAATGTTTTGTGACATCCTCAGAACTAAAGATGGTTTGTAGATCGAACGCCACTTTCTGTAAGCACGTATTCCACTCTCTGGTCAAATTCTTCGAAAGGAAGTGGTGAGTATTCTTGTCGATCCGATGCAATCATTAATGTCTTCCCCGGGAAACCTTCAATGAAACGATCAAAATATCCCCCGCCGTAACCTATTCTGTATCCTTTTTCATTAAACAATAGCCCTGGTACAAGTAGAAGATCAATATCATTTTTCTTCACCAGCGCTGAGGCTTCAGGCTTGGGTTCTCTTAAACCAAAATAGACTCTCTCCAATTGATCATACTTCTCCAGGTGGTAAAATTCCATCTGCCTACTCTCAGGAATACATTTTGGCACGACCATCTTCTTACCAGTCCGCCACCCTTCCTCGATAATAGGTTCTGTAGACCATTCATGCGTTTGAGATAACGTGACACCCACCACATGGGCATCCTTCCATATTTCACTGTTGAACAATTCCTCTTGCATTTTGGCTTCTATAAAGAGTCGCTCTTTCACACTAATGTCCTGAAGAATCTTCTTACCTTTGAACCTGAGTTCGTTCTTTTCCATTTTCCACACCTCATCTTCTACTCATAAAATTAATTTCACAAAAGCTCCCTTTTCTGGAAGACTCAGTTTCGAGATGTTTCCGGGATTCGTTGCCCTGTTGGGCGTCAGGGGTTGTTGGGAAGCTACTCGCTTTCCTGTGGGGGAGCGCCGAGCTTCCTCGGACTACGTCCTGCGGGATCTCGCCTAACTCCTTTCTCCCACGGGAGTCCCGCAGCTTCCCTACCACCCCATTCGATGTATGTGAGAAACGAACCCCTTTACCATGGGGCGTCTCCCATCCCCACTTAGAAGTAGTCATAAAGCGCTCTATATCAAGCTTTCACATTCGGATTCACACCGGGGAGAGTCTTATATTATCCACTTCACTTGAGCATACAAGCAGAGTTTCTGAGAAGTGGTTTCGAGACACTTGCATAGTAAAGGGGCGGAGGGGAATGGGGAGACTCCTGTGGGAAAAAAGTGCATGGTGAGACCCCGCAGAGCGAAGCTCGAGGAGGCTCACCGCGCTCCCGCGGAAAGCGAGCCATTTCCCGCAGCCCCATCCACTCAACAAAAGTCTCGAAACTGAGTCTTCAAGAATCCTGCCATATTGTTTAATAACGAATATACATGCGATTAGCAGTTTAGATATAAAAAAAACAGTAGGAAATAATCCTACTGCTTACTTTGTTTCACGGTGAAGCGTGTGCTTCCCTACGCGTGGGCTGTATTTCATAAGCTCTAGACGCTCTGGGTTTTTACGCTTGTTTTTTGTGCTAATATAATTGCGGTCACCAGTTTCGGTGCATGCAAGTGTAATGTTTACGCGCATTATTATTCCTCCTAATCATAAGTGCTTTTCACTGTCTCATTCACATTATCAGACTAATTCATAATACCAAAAACGGTTGAACCTTTCAAGTAGTTATTCATGTAAAAGCGGCGAAATATCCCATAGCCATGCCACTATTTCTATGATATAAATAAACGTGGACAACCAAAGGAGTGATACAGCTTGATTTATGTAATTGGTACATTGGCTGCTGTTGCCGTTGGTCTACTTGTTCTTTCATTCTTTATGAACGACCGCATGAAAGAACTCGAAAACCAAGTGGAACAGGTCAATATGACAATGATGCAAAGCAACTACCAGCTCAAAAAGAAAATGAAGGTTTTGGAAGAAGAGCTTCTGGCTGAAGATTTAACTCAAGAAATAATGAACCAGCCGCCGAAGAAAAAAGAAGCACCTCAAACCCTTCCATTAGTCGATACTGTTCGATCCATGTATCAAAAAGGCTATAAGACCCATTACATAGCAAAACAGACGAATTTGAGTGAGCATGATGTCCATTCGATGATACAACAGAAAAAAAGTGGCGGTGTTCAAACATGAAACAATGGACTCGATCTTATGCCCTAGGATTACTTACGGCGGTTCTTGTGTTTGCTATATCCTACTGGAACACAGATGCGACATCCACGACAGCCGTAGAAAAAGAGTATAAAACGGAAGAGTTGATTGAACAGCTCGAAAGGGAAGGATATCGAACTTTAACTACGGATGAGTGGGAAACTCTCAAGGAAAACAATAATAGAGAAGCATCGACTCCTACCCCTGTTGAGGAACCTATATCGACCTTTTCCATTGACATCGTCTCAGGTACTACAACAGATGATATCAGTGAAAAACTGCTGCAGGCCAATATCATTAAAGATGATGCTGCGTTTGAATCCTTTATGAAAGAAAATGACTATAGCCGTTATATACAAATTGGTCAAGCTACTCTAAATTCAGAAATGTCGCTTCAAGAAATTGCTGAAGCTATTACATCGAAGTAAAAGAAGCCGTATTTTTTGTGGCTTCTTTTTTCTTTTAAAATTAACGTAATCTCCCCACCCTTTTAAGCATGTAAGGAGGTCTATACATCATATATAGAATCATATAATCGTCATCTAATAACGAAAGACGGCAAATACGTTAATACTAAAAGACATGAACCGAAACAATCGATTCATGTCTTCTCTTCTATTATTTATTCAAATCGTAAGTTCTTCCCTTTACCAGATAAAATATACTTTCGCCGATGTTCGTTATATGATCAGCGAACCTTTCAATATACCTGGCTACATAAGCCATCTGCATAATGTGCTGGATCTGTTCTGGATTAATCGCCGTCAATTCCAGCATTTCTTTTACAATCGAACCATACTTTTTGTCTACAACATCATCCATTTCAGCAAGCTTCTTCGCTAACGATATATCTTCATACTCAAAGGATTTGATTGCCAAATCCACCATATCCATAGCAAGGACAGCCATTTCACGTAGCTCAGGGTCAATTTCAATGCCATGCTCTTCACCTAAATGAATCGTTGCCTTCGCAATATTGGTCGAGTGATCGGCCATACGTTCTAAATCGCTAGAAATTTTTATAGCAATGATGATCCTTCTCAAATCCCTTGCTACCGGCTGTTGCTTTGCCAGCATCAGAATAGCATCATCGTTTATCTTTTCTTCCTTACGATCGATGGCTGCATCATCCTCCAGGATTTTTTTTGCCGCCTCAACGTCCCCTTGATATAGGACATAGATCGCTTGGTCGAGTGAATCTTTTACATTATGAGCTAACTCTTTAATTTGTTTCTTTAAATCTTCGAGTTCTTCTTCAAAATGAACACGGATTGACATGGATATCCCCCCTAAAAGATTAGCCGAAGCGTCCAGTAATATAGTCCTCTGTTCGCTTATCGTGAGGGTTCTGGAACAAGTTATCTGTGTCAGCGAACTCGATTAATTCTCCATTTAAGAAGAAGGCTGTTTTATCTGAAATACGAGCGGCCTGCTGCATGTTGTGCGTGACAATAATAATGCTGTATTTTTCTTTTAACTCCTGAACAAGCTCTTCTACTTTTGCCGTAGAAATCGGGTCTAGAGCTGAAGTCGGCTCGTCCATTAAGATAACATCCGGTTCAACCGCTAGAGCACGTGCGATACATACACGCTGCTGCTGACCACCAGATAGACCATAAGCATTTTCATTTAGACGATCTTTCAACTCGTCCCAAATCGCCGCACCTCTTAAACTTTTCTCAACGATCTGATCTAATACTTCTTTCTTTTTAATTCCATGGATTCTTGGTCCGTAAGCTACGTTATCATACACACTCTTAGGAAACGGGTTAGGCTTTTGGAAAACCATACCAACCTTCGTACGAAGGTATTCTTCTTTATATTTACTGCTGAAGATTTCCTGGTCACGATATTTAATGGAACCGGAAGTCTTTACAATCGGCACCATTTCCACCATGCGGTTTAATGTCTTTAAGAATGTCGATTTTCCGCAACCCGAAGGCCCGATAATTGCTGTCACCTGTTTCTCTGGTACCTCCATGCTTACTTCGTATAAAGCTTGATCAGAGCCATACCATAAGTTCAAATCATTGACTTCGATAATGCTATTCGTTTTCTCTTTTTTAATTCCCTCTTTTTTAACCTCAGGCTTCGCTGTTCTCTGGTTCACCTTTTTATTTGTTTTCTCTTCCATTACTTTATTCATATTGAAACCCTCCTCATCCTAATTAAAGACGACGTTGATATTTGTTTCTGATCAAAACAGCAATTGAATTCATGAGTAGCAACACGGCTAAAAGAACAATGATTCCTGCTCCTGCTACATACTGCCATTCTTCCTGTGGTCTACCTGTCCAGTTATAGATCTGAATCGGCATAACCGTGTATTTAGCAAGTAATGACTCCGGTAACGTGTAGATCGCAGTGGCTGCACCTACGATAATTAAAGGCGCAGTCTCACCAATTGCACGAGACAAAGCGATAATTGCTCCGGTAAGAATTCCCGGAATTGCAGCTGGTAAAATCACTCGTGCAATGGTTTGCCATTTAGAAGCTCCCATGCCATAGGATGCTTCTTTAATTTCGGCCGGAACCGAACGAACAGCTTCTTGGGCAGCTACTACTATAACAGGAAGAATCAACAATGCCATCGTTAGTCCACCAGCAATGAGTGTATAACCGAAATTAAACATATAAACGAAGAATGTTAATCCTAGTAGTCCGAACACAATGGAAGGCACCCCAGCTAAGTTTTGAATGTTTACTCTGATAAATTCTGTGAACTTATTTTTAGGTGCGTACTCTTCCAAATAGATCGCTGTGGCAACACCTATAATGACAGCAAAAATAGCAACAATAATCATTAAGAATACTGAACCGATCAAACCAGCATAAATACCCGCTTCTTCCGGATAGGGTGCTGGGAAGTTCAAAATATAGTCAAGACTTAGATAACCAATTCCTTGAGTCAATACACGATAAAAAAGTAAGACTAGAAAGACTAACCCCACTGCAGTAGCCATACCAAACAAGACCATAAGGACTTTGTTGAAGGCTACTCTCCCTTCCATACGTTTCTTGATATTTTGTTCATTTTGACCAAGCATCAATATTCCTCCCTGAACTTACGAGAAATGTACTGAGCAATAAGGTTCATGACGAGGGTGAAGACAAACAACGTCATCCCTACTGCATACAAACTGTAATAAATGGTAGATCCGAAAGTGGTGTCACCTGTTGCTGCTTGAACAATGAAAGCAGTCATGGTTTGGATCGATTCTGTCGGATTGAATGTCAGATTAGGTGTAGCCCCTGCTGCGATCGTTACAATCATTGTTTCACCGATAGCTCTTGATATAGCAAGAACAATGGATGCGATGATTCCGGATAGTGCAGCAGGTAAAACCACCTTAAATACAACTTCTAATTTTGTTGCACCTAATCCGTAAGCTCCTTCCCTTAAAGCATTAGGAACAGAGTTCATAGCATCTTCTGAAAGAGATGCGACCATAGGAATAATCATGATTCCGACAACAAAGCCACCACTTAGGGCGTTGAAAATCCCTAAATCAGGAATGAAGGATTGAAACATTGGTGTAATGAATGTCAAAGCAAAATAACCATAAACGACAGTCGGGATTCCTGCTAAAACTTCGAGCACAGGTTTGATCACACGTCTTACTTTATCATTTGCATATTCACTCAAAAATATGGCCGACATGAGCCCCAAAGGTACAGCTACAAGCGTGGCGATCAAAGTGATGAGTAATGTACCCCCAATCAATGGAGCAACACCATACTCACCGGACCATGGTGACCAACTTGTTCCTGTATAAAAATCAACTAAAGACACATTGGAAAAGAAGCCAATAGACTCTCTCAACAAAGTAAATAATATCCCTACAGTTGTTAGAACACTAACTGCAGCACAAAGAAGCAAGAAAAAAGGAATGATTTTCTCTATTCTTTCCCCGAAACTCTTCTTCTTCTTATTCCTTTCAATCATTTGTTGGACGTCAATCATTTTCCCCTCTGATTGTAACCCCTTGTCCATGTTAAAAACTCCTCTCATCCATAAGGCAAGGTGAGACCCCAATAAAGTCTCACCCTCCTTGTTAGGTTTTCAAATCAATTACTCTGCCCAGCTTTTCGCTGTTTCAAGTTGCTCTTGATACTTATCTTCTGGAAGAGCTACATACCCAACTTCTTCAGCAGCTTTCCCAGCATTGTTCAATGTGTACTCTACGAAGTCACGAACTTGTGGTTTTTCTTTATATGCATTCACGTTTACATAAGTGAATAGCGGACGGGAAAGTGGTGTGTAAGAACCGTCTTGGATTGTTTCACCATTTGGCTTCACATATTCTTCACCGTCTTCAGAAATTCCAAGAACTTTCAATACATCTTCATTTTCAGCATAGTAAGCATATCCGAAGAAACCGATTGCGTTTGGATCGTTTTCAATACCGCGCACAAGTACGTTGTCATCTTCAGAAAGTGTAGTATTTTCTCCTTCTTTCATCGGCTCTTCTTCTAGAATTACTTCATTGAAGTAGTCGAATGTACCGGAATCATGTCCAGGGCTGAAGATTTTAATTTCTTCTTCTGGCCATTCTGGATTGATATCAGACCACATTGTAGCGTCTGAAGATTCAAGGAAAATTTGTTTCAACTGATCAATTGTCAATTCTTCAACGAAATCGTTTTGTTGACTAACAACAACAGAAAGACCATCATAAGCTAGTTCAAGTTCTTCCAATTGAATGCCGTTTTCTTCAGCAGTTGCCATTTCTTCTTCTTTAATAGGACGAGAAGCATTACTTAAGTCAATTTCGCCTACTGTGGATTTTTTGAATCCACCGCCGGAACCGGAAGAGTTTACTGTTACGTTCACATCAGGGTTTTCCTGATTGTAAGTGTAAGTCAAGTTTTCCATGATCGGGAATACAGTAGAAGATCCATCAATCGCGATTGGTCCGGATACTTCTTCTGAGCCTTCAGCGTTTGTGCCTTCTTCTGAGTTGTTGCCTTCTTCAGCTGCTGGTTCCTCTTCAGATCCTCCGCATGCAGCAAGTACTCCCAGCACTAGGATGAACATTAGCATTAGTGCTAAACTTTTAAAGTTTTTCATTTCTTTCTCCCCCTATATTTGTGGTTATGTTTTTTGTTCGACGGCTTGGCCATCTCACATTTTATATATTAACGAGAGAGTTTTAATGACATATGAATCAAACGTAAAGGTTTTGTAAATTGGCGTTTTTTGTTGAATAAACACCCTTATGTTTGGATAATCCACACAATTCTTCCGTTAATATAAAAAAGGAGTGATACTTGTCGTATCACTTCTCAGTTTCTGCTTCTTCATCTGAATTATTCGCTTGTATACCGTTCTCTTTACGTTCCTCTTTCAGTTCAAAATACGCTTGTCCGATCCGTGCACCAATTTTGTTGCTGATATCAAACGTGCTTGTTGCGTTTTCTCCTAAATAAGGGGAGACAATGGAGAAAGCAATTTCAGGATCATTCGAGGGTGCATATCCAACTAAGGTTTTATTCAATAGATTCTTATAGGTTGTTCTTTCCCCATTTTCATCAAACACAGCTTTGAATGCTTGTGCTGTTCCTGTTTTGACAGCCATATTATACTTTGCATAAGGCTCTTTAGAGAACACATGACTGGCTGTCCCCTGATTTGTTTGAGCCACTTGCCTGAACCCTTCCTGGACTCTTTCAATATATGACTGATCCATTTCTAATTGGTTCAACACCTGTGGACTATAATCTTTGTACAAAGGACCCAGTCCATCTTCTAGTGACGGCTCATGAACACTTTTCACCAATCTTGGCCTCATTCTGTCACCGCCATTAGCTATGGTGGATACATATTGGTTTAACTGCATCGGCGTATAAGTGCTGAATTGTCCGATGGAGAAGTCCAGGATGTGTCCTGGGTTCCCAATTTCACCAGTGACTCCTAAACCTTCATAAGGGAAGTCTATACCTGTTTTTACGCCAAGGCCTAGCTGATTAAAATTAAAAATGAAATTATCAAATGTTCCATCTTTTAAAGACAGATAGTTCATATCATAATTGTTGCTATACTCTTCACCCAAGTACATCGCAAGGAAGTACATATAGACGTTTGAGGATTGTTGAAGAGCTGCAATATCATTGACTGTACCTATATTAGACGTGTAGGAACCTTTTTGCCTTCCAGCAATTGTTATAGGTTTATCATTGATCCAAGTATTAGGTGTCACGGCCCCTTCATGTAAACCAGTCAAGACAGTTGCTCCTTTTACTATGGATCCAGGCATATAGGAATTATAAAGAGCCTGATGGGAAGTATCGGAGAATCTGGATTCCCCCTCTTCAGGATTTCTGTTGTAGGTTTGACCTGTAATCGCCAAAATTTCTCCTGTATTTGGATCGGAGACGACCGCAACCGAATTTTCCAGGTGTCTGTTTGGACCAGGCGCTTTGCGAATTGCTGCTTCCAGCTCCTCCTGAACAATCTTGTTGACTCGTTCTTGCAATTCCATATCAATCGTCAGGACGAGATCTTTGCCTTTCTCTCCTTCACGAATCACCTTGGAATTAATTACATTATTGTTCTTATCCGTTTCGTATTGGACCTTTTCTTTCGTACCTCTCAGTACATCCTCATACTCTTGTTCCAGCCCACTTGTACCTACTCGATCATTACGGCTGTAATCCAGCGACATGAAATAATCCAGTTTATCTCGCGGAACACCTTGTTCTTTCGAAGTAATGCTGCCAATATAACTGCGGAAAACAGAATCATATGGATATGTACGCTCCCAATCCGATGTCACATTGATCCCGGGCAACTCAGCTAAGTGTTCGGCCACAACAGAATATTCCCTTTCAGAGATATCCGTATTTTTCAAAACGTGAGGAGCAAGAGCATAGGCTTTGTCTAATTCCTTCTTAATTGCTATGATCTCCTTCGTTTGGTTGTCATAGCCAGCAATTTCGTCTTTTCTAATGCTATCTAATTGAAGTTGATAGACTTCACCATTATCCAATTCTGATGTATCCTCATCTTCAATACGCGCAGTAACTTCTTCCTGATTTTGAAGAAAGAAGTACTCCTTAAGATCTCTATCCGTTAACTTCCCTTCAAATTCCATATCTATATATTTAGATATTTCTTCAGCTAATTGCAGCTTATCTTTAGGTTGAACACCTTTTGGAGGTGTATAGGTAATTGAATACAACGGCTGGTTATCAACCACTACACGGCCATATCGATCATACATCTCTCCCCTGGGTACTGGTATGCTGGTCGTTGTGTTTTCTGTACGGTTAATTTCTTCCTGGGCCTCTTCCCCGTTTAGAATTTGAACGACCCCAAGTTGAAGTATGATCCCAGAAAATATTAGGAATACAACAAAAAACACCACGTTCAATCGGAAAGAAAGGTGTGACTTGTGCTTCGATTTGTTTTTTTGCTTCTTTCCCATGAACTCCTCTCCTTCTTTTCATGCTTCATTCATTATAGCATTTTTTATGCACCATAGAATAGACGAAGCTCATGGGTTATTGGGTTCAATTATGTGACGATTCTGTGCACTGCGTGTCAATACCCTTCACAAAGAAATAAATAAAGAAATGACCGCCTCCAACAATCAACAAAATATAAGGGATTCCGGTTTCCGGCGGGATAAGAGTTATGGCAAAAAGGAAAATTACAATGGACAATACTCTCCCGATATTAAGAAAAATTTCTCTGACTACAATGTATTCAATCCGCATTTCAGCTGCATTCCACGATTTTCCTATAACGTCGTACGTCAAAGAAATATATGGCACATAGAGTAATGGGAAAAATACACCTGCAACCCCTGCATAGATGAGCAAAAGAGCCATCGTATCACTGAATAGTAAAATCAAAACGCTCAGATATAAAGCCAATCCTGATATGAGAATCGCCTTCTTCCTCCTCCTCGGTTTAACCCACCGACTGACAAGAAAATAAAATAGAAAAGAAAAACCAGAATAAACCAAGTTGAATACACCTAAAGACAACTCATCTTCAGTCATTAAAAAGATCCAGATAGAAACAGCAAATAAGAAAGTCCCTTCTCTGAAGCCCTGAGAAACATGAGCATTCAATATACGTCTCCAATTTGAGTTATTCTTTCTCTCTGATACAATTCTACGGAACGAAAAATTGCCCTTAGCCTTTCTTCTTGATAAACCAAAACTTACAAGGACAGCAATTATGAACAAGCCGAAAGAAATAGTGAAAATAACGGTGTATCCAGTAAAATTGTTCAACCTGGAAATGATATATCCGGCAAGTATCGGACCGGTCATTCCACCAAGAGATTGCAGCACACCAAGAAATCCATTGAAAAAATCCCGGGTATCAGGTTCGGTAATTTCAAAGGTCAATACATTGTAAGCAAGCCAATAAAAGCCATACCCTACCCCCAATAGTGAACCCAGCATAATATTAAACGTAGCGGCCCTTTCACCCACGAGTAACACGGTTAAAAAAAACAAAGAGAGAACGGTCACGCCGGTTCTCAACACGATTACACGATCTATTCTCTTCGCGCACTTGCCCGCTAATATGAAAGTTAATGGTTGTAAGACATAAATGGCTAAATTATATAGAGCTATGTCAATGTAGCTATTGGATTGTTTCCATAAGTATATGTTCACAAATGTACTGGATAAGAATATACCGAGAGAGTATAAGCCTCCAATGAGAAGTAACAGCAATAAATCTTTTGATACATTTTCGTGGCTGAGCCACACACGCAGCTTACTCACCATATCCATGTCTCCTTTGTGTTCACCTTTAGTGTTTTCAGAACAAAAGGAGATATACAAAAAGAGAGGCATGGATTAATATCCATGCCTCTCGGTTATTTTCAATTATTTAGCTGCGTCGAAACGCTTAGCCACTTCATCCCAATTTACAACGTTCCAAAATGCTGAAACGTAATCAGGACGACGGTTTTGATAGTTCAGGTAATATGCATGCTCCCAAACATCAAGACCTAAGATTGGAGTTTTACCTTCCATAATCGGAGAATCTTGGTTAAGAGTATCGATTACTTCAAGGTCACCATTATTGACTACTAACCAAGCCCAACCAGATCCGAAGCGGCCTTTGGCCGTTTCTTCAAACTTTTCTTTGAACTGGTCGAAACCGCCGAACGTATCATTGATTTTCGTAGCAAGATCACCTGTTGGTTCACCGCCACCATTCGGAGACATGATTGTCCAGAAAAGGCTGTGGTTTGCGTGGCCTCCGCCGTTACGGCGCACCGCTGTGCGGATATCCTCTGGTACAACAGAAAGATTATTGGAAAGAAGCTCTTCCAAGGATTTGTCTTGAAGATCTGGATGCCCTTCAAGTGCATTGTTAAGCTTTGTCACATATCCGTTGTGGTGCTTCGTATGGTGGATGTTCATTGTTTCCTTATCAATAGTAGGTTCTAGTGCATCATAAGCGTAAGGTAGTTCTGGTAATTCAAATTTAGCCATAATGTAACTCCTCCTTTAAAATAATATGTAAAACAGAAGCATTCCGCTTCATATTTTACATTATCAAACGGAAAATTGATTAGCAAATGTTTTGCATCACGATATTAAGAATTCCCTGAAAGGAAATTTTAAAACATAAAAAAACAACCAAGCATCACTTGATTGTTTAAACTGAGTGGCTCGGGACGGAATCGAACCGCCGACACACGGATTTTCAGTCCGTTGCTCTACCGACTGAGCTACCGAGCCATAATTATATATATTATTTATTATTGGCCATGTCTCGATAATTTTTCATCAATTATGTATCATGGCGGAGGAGGAGGGATTCGAACCCCCGCGGGCCGTAAAGCCCCTGGCGGTTTTCAAGACCGCTCCCTTCAGCCAAACTTGGGTACTCCTCCGTAACATGTTGTGGTGGACCCTGCAGGACTCGAACCTGCGACCGATCGGTTATGAGCCGATAGCTCTAACCAGCTGAGCTAAGGGTCCACATGGGGCGGTTGATGGGAATCGAACCCACGAATGCCGGAACCACAATCCGGTGCGTTAACCACTTCGCCACAACCGCCACGTTTTTTATTTATGTATGTTTGGTGGCGGTGGAGGGAATCGAACCCACGACCTCACGGGTATGAACCGTACGCTCTAGCCAGCTGAGCTACACCGCCAATTGATATCGCTTGTGAGCGACTTTAATAATATAACATTTCCATTTAAAAGCGTCAACTGTTTTTTTCTCTTTCAAATCAGCGACAAAAATAATATATCACGCTCTTCTCTTCCAATCAAGGGTTTTTTTAAGAAAAATAATGTATTGAATATACTTTTACATATGCTCCCGATTGTGGAAGACTCAGTTTCGAGACTTTTGGTGAGTGGATGGGGGCTGCGGGGAATAGCTCGCTTTCCGCGGGAGCGCGGTGAGCCTCCTCGGACTGCGTCCTGTGGGGTCTCACCATGCACTTTTTTCCTCTTAGGTATCCGGTTCCGGCGCCTAGCGGCTAGTGAGACTTCCCTCGCTTCTGTACGATAAGTCAACATCGAATCGCTGCGCTCTTCGTGTTTCCTTTATCTCCGCCAGCTCAGTCCAGTCCATACGCCGCTGATCGAGGCGCCTCCACACTTAAGATAGGAGTCTCGCCATTCCCCTCCGTCCCTTTGCCATATAAGTATCTCGAAACCACTTCCGGAATAAGCTGCTTTTATGCCCATGGTAATTGGAGGGGAAGGAACTCCTAAGGACGCTATTCTGCATACGAAAAGCTTGTTATAGAGCGCTTTATGCTTATAACACCAGGATAGTGGAAGGCACCCTCCCACAGGAAAGGGGTTCGTTTCTCACCTTCATGGAATGGGGTGGTTGGGAAGCTGCGAGACTCCCGTGGGAGAAAGGAGATCGGCGAGATCCCGCAGGACGAAGTCCGAGGAAGCTTGCCACTCCCCCACAGGAAAGCGAGTAGCTTCCCAGCCACCCCTAACGCTCAACACGGCAAACGAACCCCCAAAGTCTCGAAACTGAGTCTTCCACAATCCTGCCATATTCTTTAATAACATTTTTTATATTACATATCCGTTAAACAAAAAAAGGCGGCTGTGTCAGCCGCCTTTTTCCTTTATAGACTTTCCTTTTCTCCCAATACTTCCTCAGCAATGTTCACGGCATGGTCACCGATACGTTCTAAGTTGCTGATCATGTCTACAAATACAATACCTGCTTGTCCTGTACACACACCTTCGTTCAAACGGATGATGTGTTTCTTACGATAACTACGTTCCATACGATCCAACTCATTCTCTTTTTGGACGACGGCCAATGCTTCTTCGCGGCTCATCGTTTCAAGAGATCTTGTCGCCTGCTTGACGGTCATTAGCGTAAGGTCAAACATTGTATTCAAATCCTCAATGGCCTGAGGGGTAAGGTTCACTTTATTTGAGTTCTTATAATCGATCAGCTCAATGATATTCTCAAAGTGGTCACCAATACGTTCTAAATCTCTGACAGAATCCATTAGTGCCGAATGCTTATGACTTTCCTCATCCGAAAGAGAAGCTTGAGAAAGATCCACGAGATAATCTGTTATTTTACGATCAAGGTTGTTCAAAGCATCTTCAATCTGCATGGCAAGTTCAGAGTGCTTTTGCTGTTTATTGTTCAAATAAAGGCTTGTCTCTTCAAGACCTTTATAAGCATATTCGCCCATACGAACAACTTCTTCTTTTGCTTGGTCTAAAGCAAGGGATGGAGATTGTTCAATAAAGATCGGATCCAAATGCTGTGGTTTATGGTCAATTTCTGAATCTTTCCCTGGTACCAGTTTAATGACAATCCATGCGAGGACTGCAATAAACGGGAATTGTACAACCGCATTAGCAATGTTAAAGGATCCGTGAGCGAAGGCAATTGTCATTTCAGGCTCTAGATCCATACTCGTTTGTAACCAGTTCACATATCTTTCAAATGGAACTAGGAAAATCAAGAATACGGTAGCACCTAACACATTGAATATGACGTGAGCAAATGCAGCTCGCTTCGCGCCGACACTTGCACCTATGGAAGCAAGAACTGCTGTAATTGTTGTACCGATATTATCTCCAAACAATACAGGAATAGCTGCTTGTAAATCCACAAGTCCTTCTCCCAACAACGTCTGCAAAATTCCGATTGTTGCACTGGAGCTTTGTACGATAACCGTGAATAGGGTACCTACAATAACACCCAAAATAGGGTTATCACTCATACTTACCGTCAAATCTTGGAAAGCCTGTAATGATCGAAGTGGCTTCACTCCTCCACTCATTACTTCAAGTCCAAAGAACAAAGCACCTAGACCAAAGATGGTCTGACCAAAGTTCGCAACTTTTTTACTTTTGAAAAAGAATAGCAAGAAAGCACCAACGGCAAGGATTGGCAATCCATAAGCTTTAATATCTATACCAATAATAAATGCGGTCATGGTGGTACCAATGTTGGCACCCATAATAACACCAATCGCTTGTCTGAATGTCATGAATCCTGCGTTGACAAGACCAACTGTCAGTACGGTTGTCGTACTACTACTCTGCAAAAGAATCGTAACGACTGTACCCGCGATCACACCCATAAATGGATTGCTCGTGAAGCGGTCTAACAGTTCCCTCAAACGATCTCCCGCCGTACGTTGTAGTCCATCCGCCATATACTTTAAGCCGAATAGAAAGATACCGAGTCCACCGATGAATTCAAATATCATCTGTTGCACATCGATTTCCATGTTCTCCACCCTTTCTTCATCCAAGTTTCATCATTTTTCTCTTTATTAAAACAACCTCACTCATATTAACCATGGAAAAAGCTTTTGTAAAGGCAATTCATGAATCTTAACATTAAATTTACATTCGCATAATACCAACACAACCGTAGTGTGTTATTTGAATTTTCCGATAAAAAAAGGCCCTCATAGGGACCTTTTATGAAGCCTTCTCATTTATTGTAGAAGTATCTTTATATTTTTCTTTTACATCTCCCTGGGATTGTTCCTCTTTGAATTCTTCCTTTTCAAATTGATTGGAAGCAATAATAAGGGAGAGCTCTTGGGTAAGTCCTATCAGATCAGTAGTAAAAGCATCAAAGGTTTGCATCGTTATTTGTTGGCGGTTAGAAGTTTCTACTAATTCCCCTGTTGAACGAGCCTGATTTGATGTAACTTCTTTCATGCCTTCAATCACATTTTCCATACGCGGCATAACCTCTTTGCCTTCTTTTAACTGATATTTAGTGGACTCTAATTGTAAATTAAATGTACTCATTCCATCCGATAAATTCCTGAAGGCATCTTTTGAGATATCCATTTGCAGCTGCCTTTCCTGAATTTCTCTTTCCATTCGGTCAAATTGTGTGGAAAGATCTCCTCCGAGAGACATGACATCCTTCATCCGCTGATCAATATCAACAGCTGCTGTTCTGGACCGATCCGCCAGTCGTCTAACTTCTTGGGCCACTACGGCGAATCCTTCTCCATGCTGTCCGGCACGAGCCGCTTCAATAGAAGCATTCAATGCAAGCATTCTCGTCTGCTCTGCAATATTTTGTATTTTGGTTCCCGAATCCTGGATGTTCAACATGTAATTTTGAAAAGATTCGATTTTTGAAGTCATTTCTTGAATTTCTTTTCTCAAACTGTGGAAAGATTGTTCGACCTGCTCCACTCCTCCATTTCCCACTTGAACAGCTTCATTCATTCGTTCCTGTTCTCCAAAAAGGTTTTCCAACGTTTGGTGTATCTGACCGAATACCCTATTCAATTCATCGAAAACTTCTTTTTGGCTGTCCATATATTCTGAAGTTTGATTACTTTCCTCCTGGACTTGATTCACACTTCTGCTTAAATCCTGATGGACAAGCTTCAACTCCCGAGAGGAATCATCCATCTGTTCTCCTCCCTTTTCAAGTTGAACAACAGCCCCTTGAAGGGAAGATAGAATCTCCGCAATTTTATGTATAAGCTCTTCATAACTTTTTCTTAACGACTGGATCTCAGGAAGGCTTGTATTAATGGAGCTTGCTTCACTAAGAACCCCATTTCTCGCTTGCTTCATAACACGTTGCATCTGTTTCACTGGATGAACGATTTTCCCTACAACCAAATAAACAATTATACCAATCGCTATTATGGTAATGAGACCTAATATCAATGTGTACATGGCCATTTGGCGCACTCCACTCATAAAATCCCTCTCTGGGACTCCAAGAACATAAATTCCTTGTAATTCTTGGACAGGTGCGTAAGATAATACAAAACCTTTCCCATCCAACTGCACGGTTTCTGTACCATTCTCTTTGTTCAGAAGTTCCTTCGCAAGAGGTTCAGGAAAAGGCGCTTCATCCATTGTAGGGTACGAATAGATTCCCTCGTTATTAATGAGATAAGCTTCAGAGGATAAACCATCTTGTTGGATTTGCGCCTGTTGCGCATTTGAGTATCCTTCCATGCGTTTTGTGAATTCTTCCTGGTCTCCTACGAAGGCGTACATCAATTGTTCTGCCACATCCTGAGCCATTAACAACTCGCGTTCCAGGCGATCCTGAACCAAATCCATTTGATTTTCTTTAGCTTTCGTGTAAGAGAAGAAACCAATCATGGAAACTGATATAAGCACGAGAGCACAAACGATGGCTGTCAGCCTTATTTGCAAGTTGATTTGAGACCATAGCACTTTTAACGGCACCGGCTTGAATCGTATCCCTATTTTCATAAAAAACACTCCATCTCTTTGATTGATTGCACAAACAAAGTATGACGACAGAGTGTTAAGGGATTGTTAACGATTTTTTAAGGTTTGGTAATTTCACAACTTCTTGACCAGGATTTTTGTACCATCCACTTTCACGACCTTAATTTTATCCCCGGAGGTAATCCACTGGCCGTTTGAAACAGCACTGTATTCTTCATCCTCAATTTTTATCGTACCTACAGGTCTCATATCTGTTAGTGCTTCTCCTTGTTGTTCAAGTAAGTATAGGTACTTTTCATTCATTGAATTGTACCCCATCTCTGAGGAAAGTTGGTCATTGAGAGCCATTTTCGACCACATCTTTCTGTTCTTGAAAACTTTCAAGAACAGCAAAGAAGCCGCTCCACCTAAAATAACCCCTATTACACTGTACAAACCCGCTACCCAATTAGGTGCACTGAAGCCGACAGCAATAATCATCGTTACAGCACCAATTACCGCCAGTGTCCCATCATTCAATAGTTTCCCATCAATAATCATAAGAATGATTCCCAGAAAATATACGAGCATCATGACGATGAACATTTCTGTTTCAAGATAACCTGAAAAATAGACAGTTATAAAGCCGAAACCGATAATCGCAAACACTCCACGCATGTTAACGAGTAATTCCCCTATTAAAAACATAGTACCGAGAAAAGTAATAAATAAAGCGATCCAATCATAAGTAAACATGATGGTTCACATCCTCTCCTTAATTACTATATGTACGTCCGAAGATGTCCTTTTGTTTCAAAGTTACAATTATTTTTTCTCCACTAACCCCATGATATAATGATGACAACATTTATGAGTTTACACAAATTTAACTCACAAATGTGCATATTTAAGGTTCCTGACTTCTCATTTATAAAAATAGCCCTTATAATGAAGATTGGAATTCATCTTGCATACCTTTTTGTGAATATACAAAGGAGCGATATTAATGGCAATTACGCACAGAAAAGATACTCGTCCCGTAAGAGTCGGAGACGTTACGATAGGTGGATCGGATGAGGTTGTTATCCAATCCATGACCACCACCAAAACACACGATGTAGAAGCAACAGTCGCTGAAATCAAGCGTCTAGAGGAAGCCGGATGTCAGATCGTCCGAGTGGCTTGCCCGGATGATCGAGCTGCTGACGCCATTCCTGAAATTAAAAAACGCATCAATATCCCACTGGTTGTTGACATCCACTTCGATTATAAAAAAGCTCTGAAAGCCATTGAAGGTGGAGCAGATAAGATTCGTATTAATCCTGGGAACATCGGGAAACGCGAAAAAGTCGAAGAAGTCGTGAAAGCAGCCAAAGCAAAAGGCATTCCAATCCGAATCGGAGTCAACGCAGGTTCTCTCGAGCGCCATATCCTTGAAAAATACGGTTACCCGACCGCAGACGGAATGGTCGAGAGTGCTTTGCATCACATCAAAATTCTCGAGGACCTTGATTTTCATGACATCATTGTGTCCCTTAAAGCTTCTGACGTGAAATTGGCGATTGAAGCGTATGAAAAAGCTGCTGCAGCTTTCAACTATCCAATTCACTTGGGAATCACTGAATCAGGAACCCTTTTCGCAGGTACAGTAAAAAGTGCTGCCGGACTTGGTGCCATCTTGAGTAAAGGGATAGGAAGTACCGTAAGGATCAGCTTAAGTGCTGACCCTGTGGAAGAAGTAAAAGTAGCGAAAGAACTTCTCAAATCATTCGGTCTTGCATCAAATGCTGCGACATTAATTTCCTGCCCGACTTGTGGACGGATTGAGATTGACTTGATCTCTATCGCCAATGAGGTTGAAGAATATATCCAAACCATTAAAGCACCAATTAAAGTAGCTGTACTCGGCTGCGCAGTCAATGGTCCAGGTGAAGCGAGAGAAGCAGACATTGGGATTGCCGGTGCCCGCGGGGAAGGTCTACTCTTCCGTCATGGGGAGATCATCCGTAAAGTACCTGAAGACATCATGGTCGATGAACTGAAGAAAGAAGTCGACAAATTGGCAGAAGAACACTACGAAAAAGAGCGTAAAGAAAAAGAGAAACTAAAACAAGAGCAAGAACAATCCTAAAAAAAGGTGACCCTGATCAGGGTCACCTTTTTGTTTATATCAAGTTATAAATCGGGGCGAAGAATAATGAAAATGCGATGGAAACGATACTGACAATAATCGCCATATTCCCTAGTGTATCGGCTCCGCGTCGCTTACCAATGATCCCGAGAACAATCCCGGCCGCACCGAGAATTAACGGAGCAAAAAAGAAAGAAAGGATCGCGGCGGATAATCCCAACCAGCCCATCCCCACTTTTACATCTTCCTCTTCTTCCATTGTTGTTTCTTTTTCTTCGTTATTCATTGGCTCATCGATCGGCCCTATGGCCGCTTCCTGAGCGAACTCTTCCTCATAACTATCGCCATAAACAGGCTCATCTGATTCACGACCGTGATTATCAACGGCGACAACGTCATCAAAGTCAGAAGCTCTGGCTTCGCTGTTACCAGGTTCTTGTCGTAAATCATGGTCTTGAATTTCTTCAAAAGCTTCGTTCAACACTTGTTCTGTCGAAGGTTTGTCATGTTCATCAACAGCTTCAACATGCACTTGTTCTATTTCATCCCCATGCTCAGGGGCCTTTTGTGTTTTATGATTCTCAACAGTATCTTTCGGATCACGCATTAGAATACCCTCACTTTCTGTTTGAAGAATCATGATTATTATATGGAGAGTCCAAGAAATTACATGAGGGATTTGATGGTAAAAAACCGCCTGACATCACGTCAGACGGTTACAATCAATTCGCTAATACTACGGTCGTATGACTTTCTGCTTTCTCTTGAATTTCTTTTGCATACCAGCTTTCGGCATGTCCATTTTCTTCTTTATATTCATTCAAGCCGCCCATACCTCGGTGATAGGCTGTGAGTGCTTCGTCCCAATTATCGTATTTGTTTTGTAAAAAATCTAAATAAACTAATGATAATTGCATGGAATAATAAGGGTCGAAAAGCAACTCTTCTTCATAAGGTAAGCCAGCCATATCAGCAATCCAAGGAGCCGTGTTTTTCATAAATTGTGACATCCCATAAGCATGTCCATATTTCGTTTCAGGTCCCACGAGCTCAGGATCAAAGGTTCCTCCTGTTTCCACTTTCAGTAACTCATAAACAAGAAAAGGGTTGATTTTATAGCGCTCTGCTTCCTTAACCAGGTACATGGCCCAGGATTTTTTGAAATTCCCATCACTTTCTTTTACGAGACGGTCTGCCTTTTTCTCAATTTCCGGCCACGTATGATACCCATTTTTTTCTTCTGCTGCTGAAGGCTGTTCCTTCAAATAATCATTCGTGGACTGTAGCCGCTCAATTTCCTTGGATAGCTTTTCATTTTTATTTTTCAATTCCTGCTTTTGATCAGCCAGGGCTTTTTCCTGCTTTTGGTTCCATTGGTTTATAGTAAAGAATGCCGCCACAACGAGAAGCAATGCAATACCCGTTGTCCAAAGAGGTTTTTGTTCCTTCATATTTGTTTCACTCCTTCACTTTCTGCACATTGGTACTTTTGACTAGTACCACACTGAACCCATTGGCTTATACTAACCGATTGGTATATGTAATTCAATTGAAACACTTATAGACATAATTTTTTAAAAACACAAATCCTTCTCAACATTCATATGGTGTAGTAAATACGGTGAGAGGGAGTATAAGCCTATGAAGAATGTGGCACAACAGTTAATTACCCAGAAATTGAAACAGTTAACCGTAAAAGAACTACTTTTTTATAGTCAGAAATATCAAATCCCAATAACTAAGGATGAAGCTGCTGCCATTGTCACAGCTTTAAAGAAAAACAAGGATAACCCCTTCGACCCTGATGGAAGAAAGCGCATGTTCAGCAAACTCGCGAAAATCACATCAAAAGATACGGCAAGATCTGTATATAAATTGCTCATGAAAATGTCCAAAGAATACGGTGTTGAGCATTGGTTAAAATAACTTACCCCCATATTAATTCAACAAAAGCTTCCTTTTATTGAGGTCTCAGTTTCGAGACTTTTGTTGAGTTTGATGGGGGATGCGGCAAATGGCTAGCTTTCCTCGGGAGCTTGGTGAGCCTCCTCGGACTGCGTCCTGTGGGGTCTCACCAAGCACTTTTTTTCCCCTAGAGGTCTCCCATTCCCCTCCGCTCCTTTACCATATAAGTGCCTCGAAACCACCCCTGGAATAAGTTGCTTTTACTCACAAGGAAAGTAGAGCTATATGAAGTTCCATAATCGCTATTCTGGATAAAAAAAGCTTGCTATAGTGCGCTTTATTACTATAGATCAGGAATTGTAAAAGACATTCCTCCTCGGATAAGGGCACAGCCACCCCTGACACCCAACACGGCAACGTACCCAGAAACATCTCGAAACTGACGCTTCAAGAACCCTGCCATTTACTTTAATGACTAACGAAAAAAAGAAGGAGCACAAGGGCTCCTTCTTTATTGCTGCATGATTTTATCTTTTAAACCTTCGTCAAATACGCCTTCTTTGACCATATCAATTTCATAGCGATACGGAGGCTTTTTATTTTTCTTATCTTCCCCTACATATGGTGTTTCAAGGATTTTTGGTAGATCTTTCAAGGTCGGATGATGAATGACTTTATGAAGAGCATCAAAACCGATATGGCCGAACCCGATGTTCTCGTGACGGTCCTTGGCTGCCCCTTGGATATTTTTACTGTCATTTACATGAATGACTTTCAGACGATCGATCCCGACGACTTTATCAAATTCATCTAAGACGCCATCGAAGTCCTCAATCACATTGTAACCTGCGTCATGAATGTGACACGTATCCATGCAGACAGATAATTTCTCATTAAGGTTCACCCCATCAATGATCTTTGCCAACTCATCGAAACTTCTCCCGATTTCAGAGCCTTTCCCCGCCATCGTTTCAAGGGCAATTTGAACCTTTTGGTCTTTATGAAGGACTTCGTTCAAACCTTCAATGATTTTTGGTAACCCTTTATCTACCCCTTGTCCAACGTGAGACCCTGGGTGAAGAACGATTTGCCTTGCTCCGAGAGCTTCTGTACGTTCGATTTCATTTCTTAAAAAATCAACACCAAGCTGGAACGTTTCCGGCTTTGTTGTATTGCCAATATTGATGATATAAGGAGCATGGACCACGATGTCGCTGATGCCATTCGCTTTCATATGATCCGTCCCTGCTTCAATGTTCAACTCTTCAATGGGACGGCGCCTTGTGTTTTGCGGGGCTCCTGTATAGATCATAAATGTGCTCGCACCATAGGAAGTTGCTTCTTCACTAGCGCCCAGCAGCATTTTCTTCCCTTTCATTGAAACGTGTGACCCAATCTTCAACATAAGATCTACCCTTTCTTATTTCTTCTTGAAACGGTTCTGTTTCAGCTTTCTCATATTCTTATCTGTCTGTTGCTTCATTTTTTTCTTATAACCAGGCTTCACTTTCTTCGGTTTCCGTACCATCTGCTTTGCTTTTTTCTCTAGATCGGAAGAATGTCGTTCACGGTTCTGTCGCTCGTTGTAGGCATTTGTTTCTTTCCATTCACCGTTTTTTACTTCATAAAATTCAAAAGTAAGTCCTTTTTTCTCGAGTTTCTGAATGAGAGGAAGGTCGGATTCCTTATACAAATTAATAGCCGTTCCTTGCATTCCAGCTCGAGCTGTTCGTCCGACTCTGTGAATGTAGAATTCTTCTTCTTTCGGCATCTGGGCGTTGATGACATGACTGACGCCTTGAATATCGATTCCTCGTGAAGCAAGATCTGTGGCTACAATATATTGATAGCGCAAGTTTTGCAACTCTTTAAGCATTCTTTTTCTTTCTCTTGGTGAAAGCCCACCGTGAAGAATTCCTGTTTCAAGACCTCTGTTCATCAATTCACCAGCTAGCTCGTCGGCATGATTTTTGCCATTTGTAAAAATGATGGCCAAATAAGGCTGGATCGCCTTCGATATTTCAACAATCACATCGGCCGGGTCTTTATGTCTTAGCGGGACTAGTCGATGCTCCATCGTTTCTGGTGATGGTTTGTCATCTTCAATCTGGATGTGTGTAGGGTTCGTCAAATATTTCTTTAAAAATGGTTGCAGTCGTTCTGGAATGGTCGCTGAAAAGACGAGCATCTGTACATCCTGGTCCATCCGTACAAGAATTTGGTCTACCTCTTCAATAAAGCCTAAATCCAGCATCAGGTCTGCTTCATCCAGCACAAACGCTTTGGCTTGGTAAAGATCAACCGCCTCTTCTTTAACCATGTCTAAAATACGCCCCGGTGTTCCGACGACAATGTGAGGAGGTCTGGAAGATAGTTTTCCGACCATTTTTTGCTTATCCGTACCACCTATGAGGAGTTTTGAACGCCAAACCTCTTCTTTTCCAGCCATTTGAATTGCTTTTTTTACTTCATCCTGAATTTGGATGGCTAACTCTCTTGTGGGCGCTGTAACCACAAACTGTACGTGGTCTGCCTCGTCATCCATATGATTGAACAATGGAAGTAAATAGGCATGGGTCTTACCTGATCCTGTATGGGACTGTCCGATAAGACTCTCCCCTCTCAAGGCTGCAGGCAGTACCTGCTTTTGAATGGGGGTGGGTTTCTTAAAACCTAATCCCTCTACAATTCGACTGACTGTAGAAGTGATGGCATATTGATCAAATGTGTGCTTACTCATAACCGTTCTCCTTTAATGTAAAATGTTCCTTCCTTATTATAATAGAGCTGAAGGTAAATTGCACGATAACCTTGTCTTAGAACGTCTTTCTTTGTCATCTTTCCCTTTACCCTTTATAATGATAATGGTATCTTTAAAGTTATTGGATTGGATTTATAGAGGAGGACGTTAATCAATGGAAGTCATTAAAATCGCCCCTCGCGGTTATTGTTATGGTGTAGTAGATGCAATGGTCATTGCTCGAAACGCAGCTAAAGACCCGAATCTGCCACGTCCTATATATATACTAGGTATGATTGTCCACAACTCACATGTAACCGACGCCTTTAAGGAAGAAGGAATCATTACTGTTGATGGAAAAAATCGCACCGACATGTTAGAAGGCATTCATGATGGAACGGTTATTTTTACCGCTCACGGTGTTTCTCCTCAAGTGAAGGAGCGCGCGAAAGCGAAAGGTCTCACCGTTTTAGACGCCACTTGCCCTGATGTGACCAATACCCACAACTTGATTAGAAAAAAAGTGGCTGAGGGATTTGAAGTCATTTACGTAGGGAAAAAAGGACACCCGGAACCAGAAGGCGCTATGGGCGTAGCACCAGGTAAAGTCCATCTCGTCCAAACGGAAGAGGATGTGGAAGAACTCAACATTGATCATGACAAATTGATGATTACTAACCAAACGACGATGAGTCAGTGGGACGTCTATGATGTTATGGAAAAAGCGAAAGAAAAGTTTCCGCAACTCGAAAAACAGCAGGAGATTTGCATGGCAACCCAGGTACGTCAGGAAGCTGTTTCCGAACAAGCGGGCGAAGCAGATTTAACGCTGGTTGTTGGTGACCCGATGAGTAACAACTCCAATCGACTTGCCCAAGTTTCTATGGAAAAAGCTGGTACAACGGCTTACCGCATTGCTGATGTAACAGAAATTCAATTAGAGTGGTTGGAGGGTGTCGAGAAAGTAGCCGTTACAGCGGGCGCTTCAACTCCAACTCCTATAACAAAAGAAGTCATTAAGTTCATCGAACAGTTCGATCATAATGATGAAAGCACATGGATTCGCGAGTCAAAAGTTGAGCAGAAAAAGATTCTGCCGCCCGTCCGTGCCAGAAAAAAAGTGAAGAGATAGATAAAAGGATGAAAGCTCTAGCTTTCATCCTTTTTTTATACAATTGTAAAGGGCTCCGTCTCCGCTTTGGAAACAAAAATGTTCAAATCTCCATCTTTATTACACTTCTCATCCAAGTACCGTTTTACTTTCGGACAGACGACTTTTTCAACGTGATGACCGGGGTCAATGACGGAAAGCCCCATTTCCATGGCATCTTGTGTCATATGAAAAGTCATATCTCCGGTAATATAAACATCGGCCCCACTTCTCTTGGCTTTATGAATGTATTTTTCACCACTGCCTCCAAGAAGAGCTACCTTCTTCACTTTTTTATCCATATTACCAGATACACGCACATGAGGGACATCGTATTCCTTCTTGATCAGCTCGACGAATTCCCTTAAAGTCACAGGGTTTACGAGTTCTCCTACACGCCCTGCCCCCATTGATTCACCTTCATTTAATAATGGATAAACATCATAGGCGACCTCCTCATAAGGATGAGCCTCTTCCATCGCTTTCAAGACTCCGGATAGGCGTGATTTTGGAACAATCGTCTCGATTCGTTTTTCATCCACGATTTCAAGTTTTCCTTGTTCACCGATATACGGATTCGTTTCAGCTTCCGGTTTGAATGTCCCTTGTCCCGAAAGTTGATACGTACAGTGACTGTAATGACCGATATGCCCTGCACCTGCCTCACTAATCGCATCCCGTAATTCATCTGAATGGTTTTCAGGGACGAAAACGGTAAGCTTTACGAGAGAGTCGGTTCCTGTTTCGATCAGCGGCCGACAATTCGTTACTCCGATCAGTTCAGCCATAACATCATTCACACCGCCTTCGGCAATATCAAGATTCGTGTGAGCAGCATAAACCGTGATGTCATGTTTAATCAGTTTTTGGACAATTCTCCCTTTAGGTGTATCCAAATTAATTTGATTCAATTTGACAAAAAGCAGAGGGTGATGGGCAATGATTAAATCCACTTCTTTGTCAATCGCTTCGTCTACAACATTCTCCAAAACATCCAGGGTAACCATGATGTTTTTCACCGGTTTATTGAGGGTGCCAACCTGGAGGCCCACATTATCCCATTCAAAAGCCAACCCCTTGGGTGACCATTTTTCAAATTCACGGATGATATCCTGGGCTGTGTATGTTCGATTCATGATTGCAATACCTCCTCTAACCATTCCATTTCCTTTTGGTGTTGTTTCAATTTCTCTTCATCAGGAGAAGTCGCACGCTTCATCTGTTTCACAATATATCGTTTCTTCTTCCATTCCTCTTTACATTTTTGGATAAACGCCTCTGTTTTTTTATCTAATAAAAACGGCCCCAGCCACATTTCCTTCTCTATGATTTGCTGATGGTAACAGGAGGAAGGGTCTCCCTTTTCTGCCACAAGGATTTCATAAATGTGCCCACTTTCCTCTACAATTGTCTCATCGACAAGTGTATAGTCATGTTGGAAGAACCACCTTCTAAGAGATCTTGCGTCGATATTGGGTTGGACGACAATTCGATTGACTTCAGAAAGCTTATCTTTTCCTCCCTCAAGAATATCACGGATTAAAGGTCCACCCATTCCAGCAATGACAACCTGTTTTATTTCTCCAGGATCAACAACTCCGAGGCCGTCACCGAGACGGACATCAATACGATCCTCAAGCTTATGTTTTTCCACTTCGTTTTTTGCACTATCATATGGGCCTTGATTCACTTCACCTGCCACAGCTCTTGCTTCCGGATCATTCAAACATACAAAGCACGGAAGATAGGCATGATCCGAACCGATGTCCGCAAAATGGGCCCCTTTCGGTAAATAGTCGGCAACAAGTGCTAAACGTTGAGATAATTGATTTACATTCATAGACTCTTTCCCCTCATAAAAGAAAAGCTTTCTGATTGGCCAGAAAGCTTTTCGTTCTTCTTCTTATTGTTATTTCTTTTCAGCAAGCCATTCGGCCAATTTAGTTGCTTGTTCTCCTGTGTAAAGACCAGCAGGCATGGCAGAACCTTTACCATTTACGATGATGTCATTAATTTCTTCAGCTGAATAGCGGCTTCCTACTTGTTGAAGGTTAGGGCCAGCTCCCCCGCCAAGGTCTCCACCGTGGCAGCTTGCACATTGGTTCTGATACAACTCTTCAGGACTTGCACTTGCGGTTTCTTCTTGCTTCTCACCGCCGCCCTCTTCTTCATTCTGAATAGCTTCGCGTTGATTAATCCCAGCTGCAGATACGACAATCATAACGACGATCCCCAGCACAGCGATAATTGCGAATGGAATCACAGGGTTCTTTCTCATTTGTTGCAACCTCCTTATGTATTCCCTCATATAGAATTTTCGTGTCTATTCGACTATATTTATTTTACTTGAAAACCGTTACTTATTAAAGAGATATCATGTGAAAACTTATGAAACAATGTAAATAATTAAAAAAATGAAGCCAATGACACCTGAATAAAAAAGCGTTTTCACCTTCCATAACCATCCAAGATAAATCCACAAGGTAAAGTTTAAAGTGAGCGTTATGTAAAAGGACAGCCCCAGACCTATCATATTTTGATTAAGGTGAACGGTCAAAAGCAGAAGAATTAACGCACCATTGAGAAGCGGAATAAAAAGCCAGTCCGACTTTTTATATTGTAACCAACGAATATGAATCCATACCCCGATTACAAAACTCGACAAAACCACTGTTTGCATTATGATTCCCATTTCAGTAAAATAAATGACAAGAAATGAAAGGGGTAACAAAAAAGCATTCATTGCCATGAACATATAAAAGGCGGGGCTTTGTGCACCTTTAGCGCTCTCTTCGTTCTCCTGACCTTCCCCTTGAGTATAAAGCGCTAACAAGAAATTGCAATATTCATCTGGAAGCAAATGATTTTGTTTCCAGTACCTGATTTCATCAACGATGGTTTTTGTCCTTTCATGTTTCATAGCAGCCTCCAAAAGAAAAGATAACTCAGGAGCCCTCCCGCATCCATTTGCGAAACGACCCCTGAGTCGGAAGAATCTTTATTCCATGAAGTCTTTCAAACGTTTGCTCCGGCTTGGGTGGCGGAGTTTACGCAAAGCCTTCGCTTCGATTTGACGGATTCTCTCGCGAGTTACCCCAAACACTTTCCCTACTTCTTCAAGTGTTCTTGTACGTCCATCATCCAAACCGAATCGGAGTCTGAGTACATTTTCTTCTCGATCTGTCAATGTATCAAGGACATCCTCAAGCTGTTCTTTCAACAGTTCATAAGCTGCGTGATCTGAAGGAGATGTCGCTTCCTGGTCTTCAATGAAGTCACCTAAGTGAGAATCATCTTCCTCCCCGATTGGTGTTTCTAAGGATACCGGTTCTTGAGCAATCTTCAAAATTTCACGGACTTTATCTGGAGTAAGGTCCATATCCTGTGCAATCTCTTCCGGCGTTGGTTCACGACCAAGATCCTGAAGAAGTTGACGCTGGACACGAATAAGTTTGTTAATTGTCTCTACCATGTGTACAGGGATACGAATCGTACGAGCTTGGTCAGCGATTGCTCTTGTAATCGCCTGGCGAATCCACCAAGTTGCATAGGTACTGAATTTGTAACCTTTACGATAATCGAATTTTTCTACTGCTTTGATCAGACCCATGTTACCTTCTTGAATTAAATCAAGGAAAAGCATACCTCGGCCTACATATCTTTTAGCGATACTTACAACAAGTCGCAGGTTGGCTTCCGCTAAATCACGCTTAGCTTCTTCGTCGCCATTCTCAATACGTTGAGCAAGACTGATTTCATCTTTGGCAGAAAGCAGGTTCACTCGACCGATTTCTTTGAGGTACATACGTACAGGGTCATTGATTTTGACTCCAGGGGGTACACTCAAGTCATTAAGATCGAACTCTTCCTCTTTATTCAATTGCTTCATACTTGGATCTGATTCAGAATCCCCGATTACTTCTACACCTTGTTCATTCAGGTGTTCATAGAATTCATCCATTTGATCAGAGTCCAGTTCGAAGCTCGATAGTTTTTCCGCTACCTCTTCATATGCGAGGATCCCTCGTTTTTTCCCTAACTCTACCACTTGCTCTTTCGCTTGCTCAAGTGTTAATTCTGTTTGATTCTCATTTTCTTTAGAACGTGATGGCTGTTGTTGCTTATCTGCCATAAGTCCCCCTCCTTCCAACAATCTATACAAACTCTACCTAGTGGTGTTTCAATTCTTTCTTGCGCTTGATGATTTCCATCGCAATTTCTGCTGCTCTGATCGGCTCATTTTGTTGTTCAGCCTTTTTCAACTCAGATTCAAGGTTTCTAATATCCGTTCGATCCCACTGTTCTGATCGAATCCTTGTGATGTAATCGTGGATTTCCTGATCAGAAACTTCTTCGCTGACAGGTGCCATTGCAAGCTCGATCGCCAAATTTTTGATGGAAGCATCTTCAATCATCTCGACGAACTGACTGATATCCGATTCATTGCCGTCTTCATAATATGCATAAAGATGGGTGACAATGACCTGATGGTCTTCAATATTGAAAGCTCCTCCGATTTCCTCTTGAACTTTATCAGCGATATATGGATCTCTCAACATATACGCAATCAGTTTTCTTTCTGCATTATGAAAAGCGGGTAAAAGTTTTTTTTGAACCGTTGGCTGCCTTGTATCATTAGTATATCGGTTCTTAGGCTCCTTATCCTTTACACCGCTTTGTGATCGAATCCGCTGAACTTCTTCTTTCAGAGTTTCTACGGAGAGCTGAAATTCTGTAGCGATTTCATTCAGGTAGTGCTCTCGTTCGACAGCACGGTCAAGCCCTGCAATCTCTTGTAATACCTTTTCGATATAAGTGATGCGATCTCCTTCTACTTGCAGATTATAATCTCTTCGCAAGTAATTCATCATAAAGGAAATGTACGTATCACTCGTATCAATAATTTCCCGTTTGAATCGGTCCCCGCCATACTTTTGGATAAATTCATCTGGGTCGAGCTCATCAGGGACACGAGCAACGTAGGTTTGACAACCTACACTTTTTAAGAGTTTCGCGGCTTTGACAGCTGCTTCGATTCCTGCGCGGTCACCATCATAGCAGATGATGATCTGCTCTGCGTATTTCTTCAAAAGGTTCGCCTGCATGCTTGATAAAGATGTCCCCATCGTACCTACGGCTTGGTGGATATTTGCTTGGTCAGCAGAAATGACATCTCCGAAACCTTCGAACAGGATGACCGTTTTTTCTTTTCGAATGGCGGAACGGGCTAGATCGAAGTTATAAAGCAGACGCCCCTTATGGAAAAGTTCTGTCTCCGGGCTGTTTAAATATTTAGGTTCCTGTTGTCCGAGAGACCTTCCCGCAAAAGCCACGGTTTTTCCTAAATGGTTCCTGAGGGGAAAAATGACTCTCCCACGGAACCTGTCCGCATATTCTCCATGATCATTGGTACTGAGCAAGCCTGCTTTAACCATCGTCTGTGGATGATACCCTTTCTTTTCAAGGAATGTAACGACAAAGTCCTTAGAATCCGGGGAATATCCAATTTGGTATTTTTGGATCGTTTCATCCGTAAAACCACGGTCAATTAAATATTGGTAAGCTTCCCGACCATCTTTGGAATTCTTTAACAAATGATGATATAATTTAGTCAACCATTGATGGGCTTCAAGCATCGCCTGGGATTCTTGGCTCTTTTCTGACGGGACCTCTTCAGATAATTGATCAGGAAGATCGATACCAGTCTGCTCAGCCAGTTGTTTTAGTGCCTGGATAAAACTAAACCCTTCAATCTCCATCAGGAAGGTATAGACATTCCCTCCCTTTCCACAACCAAAGCAATGAAAGATTTGCTTATCTTGAGAAACGGAAAAGGAAGGAGTGTTTTCCCCGTGGAAAGGACAAAGGCCGAAATGGTTCCTGCCTTGTTTCTTCAAATCGACGTAATTGCCGATCACTTCTACAATATCCGTTGACCTTCTGATTTCATCGACTTTTTCTTCTGGAATATGTCCAGCCATAAAATCACCATACTACTCAATTATTCTCGTTCAAAGCTTAAAATCCTTCATGTTCTGACAACAATTTTTGGAAAACAGATCGGAACTTTTCGCGATCATTCGCTGTAAATGCCGATGGGCCTTTCCATTTCTTTCTCTGCTTCATTGTCTGCTGCCGTATGAACTTTTGGTTCATGATGTTGTCTGCATCATTTTCTCTAACCAGTTTACCTCTTGGAGTAAGGACATAAACCCCTTTGGAAGTCAATAATACAGCCAGCGAAAGATCCTGGGTAATAACGACATCGCCTTCTCCAACTTGATTAAGGATGTACAAATCGACAGATTGCGATCCGTCATCGACGAACATCCATCCAGCTTCTGCTTTCTCCCGACTATAATGATTGACGGTTGCTATGAAATAAGGATGTAGATCATACTGCATACAAACATCGATGATTTCCTCTTGTACTGGACAACTATCTGCATCGACATAAATATGAACATTTAAATTTGGCATAGTATCAATATTTCTACAATAAGCGGTAGAATCCTCCTTAAAAGTGAATGTTTTATTTTTCTGAAAAGTATGTGCTTTCTCTGACTCCTTATCAGAAAAACTTGGTAGGAATGGACATCCCTTCACTATAAGGATTTTTACCACAAATAGATATTATAATACATTCCTATCATTTACGCTATGTCTAATTGTACCTAATTTCATTCTTCCCAACAAAAGTCGCGCTTAATCAAAGCACGACTTCCGCTATTTGTACTATTCTTGGGCATTCTGACGTAATTTGTTCATAATGACATTGGCTGTCTCTTCGACGGCTTTATTCGATACATCAATCACCGGACAACCAATCCGTTCCACAATCCGATTGAAATGGTCGATTTCCTGCTGAATACGAGTCATATTCGCATAACTTGCTTGATCTCCAAGCCCTAATGACTTTAATCTTTCTTTTCTTATATCATTTAGTTTTTCTGCACTGATACTCAAGCCTATGCATTTATCAGGATCGACACGGAACAATTCTGATGGTGGCTGCACTTCCGGTACAATCGGCACATTCGCTACCTTTAGGCGTTTGTGAGCCAAATACTGAGACAATGGTGTCTTGGATGTTCGAGAAACACCGATAAGCACGATATCCGCTTTGGAAATACCACGTGGATCACGCCCGTCATCATACCGGACAGCGAACTCGATGGCCTCAACTCTCTTAAAGTAATCTTCATCCAATTTATGAACAAGACCTGGTTCAAGACGAGGTTTAATGTGTAGGTGGTTTTCCATAACCTCCATCATCGGCCCCATAATATCGACACACTGAATGCCATGCTTTTCAGCTTCTTGTTTCAGATGCTGTCTAAACTCTGGAATCACCAATGTAAAACCGATCATCGCCTTATGTTCTTTGGCTTGCTGTACCGCCTCGTTAATCGTCCCTTTATCTTCCACATAAGGAATTCGCTGCAAATCGAAAGGCCCGTCATCAAACTGACTGAGACATGCTTTTACGACCAGTTCTGCCGTCTCTCCAACGGAATCTGATAAGACATAAATTAAAGGTTTTTCCATACTTTCCCTCCTCCCCCTCTAAAATTACAAGTGTTGGTCCCTGGCCAATTCCACGAGTGCTTTCGTAATATTCGTTTTCGTCAGTCTACCGACTACTTTCAACCCTTCCTCACTAGGTTGAACGACAGGTAGACCATCAATTTGTTTTTCAATCAACTTCTGGGCCGCATCCAGTAACAAATCTTCAGGTTCACAAACCGTAATATTCGGCATTCTTGTCATAATGATATGGACAGGAACGGATGTAAGATCCTGATTACCGATACTCGCTCTCAGCAGATCTTTCCTTGATAGGACCCCTGTTAAAATGGAATGTTGATCCGTTACGAAAAGCGTCCCAACGTCTTCTAAAAACATGGCACAGATGGCATCGTAAACAGATACATCTTCTTCCACAACTATCGGGCGGGATTGATATTCATCCACTTTGAACTTCTTCAGCTTCTCCGTAAAAAGCTCAGATCCTGTTTTCCCCGTAAAGAAGTAACCGACACGCGGGCGGGCGTCCAAGAAGCCCGCCATTGTCAAAATGGCTAAGTCTGGACGCAGCGTGGCCCGTGTCAAGTTCAGCTGATCCGCTATATTCTCACCCGTAATCGGCCCGTTATCTTTCACAATTTGAATAATTTGCTCTTGCCGGTTTGATAGTTCCAATCTTTCTTCACCCCGATCACTAACTGTGACATACTATTTTTTAATTATAGCTCATTTTTAATTATCGGTAAAAGAAAGCTGATTAGAACTGTTGTTTCCATTCAATGGCATTCAAGTCTGCGAACGCATAGACGTCTTCGGAAATCTGTTTCAATAGACCCAAGCGATTACGGCGTATGCTTGCATCTTCCGTCATAACCATCGTTGCATCAAAGAAAGTATGGATTGGACTTGCAAGCTTGGATAACTGATTCAGAGCCAGGTCCAGTTGATTCTCTTTTAATGCTTGTCGATAATCTTCATGTATGTGTTGATAAGCATCATACAATTGGCGTTCTTGTTCATTTTCAAACAATGAAGGATCGACATCCGCAGCATCTGCCTTCTTCGCTAAATTCAATACACGACCAAGTGCTTCATGCACAGATTTGAAAGAAGGATCTTGGCGTTTTTCTACTAAAAGAACCGCTTTTTCCTTCGTCGTGGGATAGACGCCGATGCCTCTTGCCAACACAGCTTCCACAACATCTGGAGCGACTCCTTCCTCTTTCATTAAATAAGCCGCACGCACTCGGAAGAATTCATGTAAGTCGTTATGAACTTCTTTTTCATCACGAGTCGGGAGATCCAGTTCATAATAGAATTGATGCACGAGAGCAATCAATTGCTCAACTGGAAGCGACCATCCATGTGCCGTTAAGGTTTGCAGAATACCTAAAGCCTGGCGTCTCAATCCGTAAGGGTCCTGTGAACCTGTCGGAATGATGCCGATAGAGATGCTACCTACGATTGTATCCAGTTTATCTGCAATACTGACAAGAGAACCGATGGTTGAAGAAGGTACGGATCCATTTGCTTGACGAGGCATGTAATGTTCATTGATGGCTACAGCTACCTCCTCATCTTCACCGAAAATTCGTGCATACTTTTCCCCCATCGTTCCTTGTAGTTCTGTAAATTCATCAACCATCTGGGTAACAAGGTCAAACTTACAAATTTCTGCTGCCCGTTTCGCTTTTTGCAGTTGAGTTTCTTCAAGGCCGATCCATTCCCCGAGTTTACCAGTAATGGCTACGATCCGTTGGACTTTATCCGCTAACGTACCAAGCTCTTCCTGGTAGACCATGCGAGAAAGCTTCTTCATCTTTTCATCAATGCTTCCCTTTTGATCTTCTTCATAAAAGAACTGAGCATCCTTAAGACGTGCCTTCAAAACCTTTTCGTTTCCTTTTGCTACCGTCTCAAGGTGCTTGTCATCCCCATTACGAACGCCGACGAAATGAGGCTTCAATTCTCCGTTCAGAGAACGTACCGGGAAATACCGCTGATGCTCCTTCATCGAAGTAACCAGTGCTTCTTCAGGAACTTCAAGGAATTCTTCCGAGAACGTGCCGCTGAAAACGGTCGGATATTCGACTAAATGCGTCACTTCGTTCAATAACTCTTCATCTATAATCAGCTTCCACTCATTTTCCCTTTCAAGCTTCTTCAGCTGATCTACAATCTCCGCTTTTCTTTCCTCTACCGAAGCCATGACATACTGTTCGTTCAACGTTGGTTCATAAGCATCAGCTTCAGCAACTGTCGTTTTGGATCCTAAGAAACGATGGCCGTATGTCGTATTTCCTGTTTCAACCCCTTCGATTGTAAAAGGAATGACTTCTTCTCCGAAAAGACCGATCATCCAACGGATTGGACGTGCATAACGCAGGTCGCGATTTCCCCATCGCATGTTTTTAGGGAAGGTAAGCGATAAGAAAACATCACGGAAGTTTTGAAGAAGTTTAGTGGTTTGTTCTCCTTCAATGAACTTATTGACGTGAACATATTCCGTGCCTTTGATTTCTTTGAAATAGATATCATCTACATCTTTCCCTTGACCTTTAGAAAACCCGATGGCCGCTTTCGTCCAGTTTCCTTCTTCATCAAGAGCGATTTTCTTCGCAGGTCCTTTTGCTTCCTCTTCAATATCCGGCTGCTTTTCTTCAACATTTGTAATTTTAACAGCCAATCTTCTTGGAGTAGCAAAGCCTGTGATGTCTCCGTAAGGAATCCGGTTATCCTTGAACCATTGAGCTGTTTTTTCTTGCAGCTGATCTAAAGCATCATTGATAAAACGAGCGGGAAGCTCTTCCACACCTAGTTCAAATAATACGGTATTACTCATGATGACCCTCCTCCTTCTTCAACATCGGGAAGCCAAGACGCTCCCTTTCTTCTACATAGGTCTTAGCGATTTTCCGAGCCAGGTTTCTTACACGGGAAATATAACCGGTTCTTTCCGTTACGCTAATGACTCCTTTGGCATCAAGCATATTAAACGTATGGGAGCATTTCAGAACATAATCATAAGCCGGGAAGACAAGTCCTTGTTCCATGATTCGCTGTGCTTCCTTTTCATAAGTTGAGAAAAGATCGAATAACATGTCCTCATCAGAAGCTTCGAACGTATAAACCGAATGTTCATATTCCGGCTGCGTGAAAATATCACCTACCGTTACTCCGTTGGTCCATTCTAATTCAAAAACATTTTCTTTATCCTGAATGTAAGAGGCCAGTCGTTCCAGACCGTACGTAATTTCAGCAGAGACAGGCTTAGCTTCAAGACCGCCGATTTGCTGGAAATACGTAAATTGAGTGATTTCCATGCCATCCAGCCACACTTCCCAACCAAGACCTGCGGCACCTAAGGTTGGGTTTTCCCAATTATCTTCTACGAACCGAATGTCATGTTTCTTCGGGTCAATTCCAAGGGCTTCCAGTGACTCTAAGTACAATTCCTGGATGTTATCAGGAGAAGGTTTCATAATGACCTGAAACTGATGGTGTTGATATAAACGGTTCGGATTTTGGCCATAGCGTCCATCAGCAGGACGGCGGGACGGCTCTACATAGGCCACGTTCCACGGCTCAGGTCCAAGGCTCCGTAAAAGCGTCATAGGAGACATCGTTCCTGCCCCTTTCTCGGTATCGTAGGCCTGCATAAGCAAACACCCTTGCTTTGACCAATGATTCTGTAATGTTAAGATCATGTCTTGAATATTCATACGTTCCCTCCTAGAAAATGACTTACTCAAAAGAAAAAGACCCCGTTCCTACGTCTGCATCCAGACATAGGGACGGGGTCTCCGCGGTTCCACCCTAATTGCTTCCCAAAAAAGGAAGCCACTTTCATCATCGCTCCAGAACGCCTTCACCAGCTTGTTTCCGCTTGTCTCTCACCGTCACAAGCTCGCTATTGGAAACAGAAAAACCGGTTACTACTCTCCTTCACAGCAACACGTTATTTAGTAATAGAATCATACTCTAATTCCAGCAAAATTGTCAAACCTCAGTCTGAAAACAAATCCAACTGCTTTAAAAATTTCTTTGATTTAATGAAATATCCACCATATCGATCATAGTATTCATCCATAATGTGACGCAACAATTTTTTATTCTCTTCTTTCATCGTAATCTGACCAAGTCGCTTCACATCCATATGTAAGAACACTTTCAACAATTTTGGTAAAGGATCCGGCAAACCGTAGGCTTGTGGGTCCCGCTGTTTACAACGAAAGCACAACAGACCGCCCTCTGTCATTGAAAATGCAAAAGGACCTTCCTGACTGCCACACTGGATGCAGTGATCGACGACCGGGGCGAACCCCGCTTTTTTGTACATTTTCAATTCATACATCAACGTCAGGATGTTTGGATCCTTTCCTTCATTCATCCATTGGAACGTTTGAAGCAACTGTTCATAAAGAAAAGGATCCGGCTGTTTTTCTTCAATGAGCTTATCGGTTAATTCTGCGATGTAAGACGCATAAGCCGTTTTTACAATATCCTCGCGAATTGACCTTAGGGAAGATAACATTTCCCCTTGACTCATTGATCCTAAGCCGGACCCTGTTTGAATTAAAAATGTGCCGTGGATGAATGGTTGGGTGATTGAGGACATCCGGCTCTTTGGTTTCTTAGCACCACGAGCCATTACGCCGATTTTTCCTTTTTCTCGTGTCATCATCGTGACGATTTTATGTGTTTCACCGTAATTATTCGTCCGGATGACGAGTCCTTCCACCTTGTCCATCAAATGGCTCACCTGCTCTGTTTACGAATGGAATTCATCCGTAGATATTGGTTCAGTAGGGGAAGCGAGCTGTTCTTGAGACTGCTGATCTTGAGACTCCAATTCTTTCATCAATAAATAAGTTTCCACACTACCTGTTTGACTGAAAACGTTCCATGAAAGCTTGTCGCGCACAAGAAACACCGCCTTTCTTATCATCGCTAAACGAGTGTACATTACTAGAATGCTTCCCCTTACTGAAAACATAAGGCTTAATTTTTTCCAACCCTTAATATTCGTCTTCTCGGTAGCCGAAATCACTGAGTTGGATTTGTTTGTTTCTCCAGTCTTTTTGCACTTTGACCCAAAGTTCCAAATACACTTTGCTTCCTAACAGGGACTCGATGTCTCTTCTAGCTCTCTTACCGATCTCTTTTAACATACTGCCTTGCTTACCGATAATGATGCCTTTTTGAGATTTTCGTTCCACGATGATGGCGGCTTGAATTTGTACTTTGTCATGTTCATTTCGAGGCTCGATCGCTTCAATGACAACAGCAATGGAATGAGGGATTTCCTCACGAGTCAAATGTAAAACTTTTTCCCTGATAAATTCGCTGATGACAAAGCGTTCCGGATGATCCGTGATTTGGTCTTCTGGATAAAATTGCGGACCTTCAGGTAAATGTTTTTTTAGAACGTCCAGTAAATGATTGACGTTATTGCCTTCAAGGGCTGAGATTGGAATGATTTCTTCAAAATCAAGCTTCTCTTTGTACTGATCAATTAAAGGCAGTAAGTCATCAGGGTGTACCCTGTCAATCTTATTGATGATTAAAAATACAGGCTGGTCAACACGTTGCAGACGGTCCAAAATGAATTGGTCCCCTCTCCCGTATCCTTCCTCTGCATTGATCATAAAAAGGACGGCATCCACTTCGTTCAATGTGTTCTCTGCAACGTTCACCATATAGTCTCCAAGCTTGTGCTTTGGTTTATGGATTCCAGGAGTATCGATAAAAATGATTTGCGATTCTTTATCTGTCATGACTCCCTGGATTTTGTTTCTGGTTGTTTGGGGTTTATCACTCATGATGGCGATTTTTTCACCGATCACACGATTCATGAACGTCGATTTGCCTACATTCGGACGACCAACGATCGTAACAAAACCCGATTTGAAATTCTCTGTCATAAATGTTCCTCCAATAAATGTTCACGCATTCGTTCTGCTCCATTTTACTATATCATCTTCTCAGGTACATTCCTATTCTCATATCATGAAAAGCTTGGGGAGGAAAATGATAATTCCTATGATGACCGCTCCAATACTTGCTATAAGGACAGCCCCGGCCGTAATATCTTTAATGGAACCGATGATAGGATGGTGTTCAGGATGGTAAAAATCAAGCAGCCTTTCCATAGCTGTATTGACCATTTCAAGGCTTAGGACCATGCCCACCGTGAGGAGGATAGTGATCCATTCCCACTTAGACAAACCGAATACGAAGGCCGCGATGATGACTAAAAGAGCTACCGACAGATGAATGCGAAAATTCCGCTCTGACTCATACACTTCTTTTATCCCATTCCAAGCGAAACGGAAACCGATCCCTGTTTTCTTTTTACGATCTTTGAAGTCCGAACTCATGTAAAATTTCCTCTTGTCTGCCGAACATTTTCTTCTCATCTTCTTCATTCATGTGATCATAACCTAGCAAATGTAAGAAGCCATGTAACGCCAAGAAGCCGAATTCACGTTCAAGAGAATGGTTATAGTCCTCGGCTTGTTCTTTCGCCTTATCGACAGAAATGATAATATCTCCAAGCATGAGCGGCATGTTCTCATCCAACACATTCATTTCGTCTTCACCCAGTTCCTGCATGGCAAAAGAGATCACATCTGTCGGTTCATCTTTTTGACGGTAATTGCGGTTGATTTCCTGTATTTCTTTGTTATCCACAAAGCTAACAGAGACTTCCGTATCCCCTGTAACTCCTTCTTTTTCTCCTGCAAAACGGATAATACGTTGAATCATATCAACAAATGCTTCATCTACTGAATTGGTTTCGTCTTGAAAATCAATAGTAATCATATTATTTTGCCTCCTTGACTAATGGTTTGGTTTCCGGGTATTCGATTCTTGAATGAAAGATGCCCTGCAACGTTTCACATATGGCTGTTTCCATTGTCTTCAACTCATTAAACGTCAAATTGCTGTCATCCAGCTGACCATCAAGCATGCGGTCTTCCACAATGGATTTCACGATTTTTCTGATTCTTTCTTCTGTCGGATGATTCAAAGACCTTACAGCTGCCTCCACAGAATCGCAAATACAAACGATTGCTGCTTCCTTACTTTGAGGTTTCGGACCTGGATACCTATAATCATCTTCTTTGGTATCTTCGTTTATTTCCTTGGCCTGATAATAAAAATACTTCAAAAGTGTCGTTCCATGGTGTTGTTTAGCGATATCAATGATCTCGTCTGGAAACTTACTCTTCTTCAGCATCCTCGCGCCTTCATAAGGATGGTTGATGATGATCTCAGCGCTTTGTTCAGGGTCCAGAAAATCATGCGGATTTCTCATCCCCATTTGATTCTCAATAAAATAATGGGGATGGACGGTTTTTCCGAGGTCATGGTAATAGGATGCCACACGTGCAAGAAGACCATGAGCTCCAATTGATTCACACGCCGATTCGCTTAAATTGGCTACCATGACACTGTGATGATACGTACCTGGAGCTTCCACGAGTATTTTACGTAAAAGCGGGTGGTTGGGACTGGCAAGTGTTAGCAATTTCTGATCAGAAAGGACTCCGAAACCGGTCTCTATGAAAGGAAGAAAGCCGAGCGTCAGAACTGCCGAGAGAAAGGCGCCGCTGACTCCATACCCACTATACAGAAACACTTCCGTCCATGAATATTTTTCAAAAGAAATGAATAGAAAGAAAAGGATCGCACATATATTGGTAAAGGCAACACCTGCACTTGCACGAACAATGGACAACCTATCTTTACTTTGGGTAAGGAAAAAGATGCCTGCCAGCTGAGATAGCAGCAAATACATTCCTGCGGTTGCATGAAGAGCTCCAGCTAACTGTCCGTTGAACAACAAGCAAGCCATTAAAGAATAGACCACCGCCAGCACGATCGCAAAACGCTCAGAACAGAGGATTTTAACAATCATGACACCTGTGACAGCGGGTACAAGATAGTACACAGGTTGGTCCATTGATCCGAACATACTGAACACTTTCATGAGTACAATAATCCATATGGATACAAACGCGGATATGAAGATATGACGAACAGTCCAGTTGTCCTTTTTAACCGCCCTCCTGTATTCTGCATACATAATAGCACCTAAGAGGATTGCAAACATGGCTAATCCAATGGATGGAAGTAAATTGCGCTGTTGATCGAGCAGGCCGGTCAACAGAAGATCATCATAGATATCCCCTGTTATCGTAGATCCCTCTGCAACGATCACTTCTCCTGCTCTAATCATGACTGGCTCGACAGTAGCAGCCGCCTTTTTAATGGCTGTATCTGTTTTTTCAGGATCGAACAAGGAGTTCTCAACAAGAGCAAAAGTCCCTATATCCGAAATGACTCGCTTCAAATGTGATGGTGTTTCTGAATATTGTACTTTCAGCTGAATCCTTCGTTCTAAACCTTCAACTTCAGATCCTTGCACCCCTTCTTTAAAATAGTTATGTAAAAGGGTCTCAAGCAGCTGCTGGCTCTCATTCAAGGACGGTTGATCCATCCTCAGCAAAGGTAGAAAAACTTCTGTAGGAAGACCTTCAGAAAGTTCATCCGTCAGAAGCGATTCAATCATGGTTATTTGTTCTTCTTTAGTCAGGTTTTCCCCTTGGGTTTTGGTCTCTTCCACAACATCATAAATTTCACTTACCATCCTAAGACGTTCTTCTGTAATATCTTCAGAAATCGTATATTGATCCTCAACGGACTGAGTAACTTCTCTCAGTTGCTGCTCTGTCTTATGTTTGTTTTCTATGGTGATGGGGGAACGGATGGTTTCGGGTGCGGTGCTGTATTTCTCAAGCTTATACGTTTCCGTGTGGACATTTGGAATGGCAAGCGCAAAAAAGAAAACAGCAACAACGAATGCGGGTAATGCAAGCAACAGCTTTGACTTGTGCATGTTAAGTTTTTGAAGCTGTTGAAGGAATCGCGCCTTCAAATCACCCCACCCCTTCCCAATTTATTCCATGTAAAGACAATAAATAAGACCCAGTCGCTGGGTCTTATTTATTTTCCCCTTCATATGCATCGATAATCCGCTGCACAAGTGGGTGCCTGACAACGTCGGATTGATCCAAATGAACGAAGGCAGACCCTTTTACTTTACCTAACCGCTCCTCGGCGACTCGCAAACCGGACTTCACGCCTTTTGGAAGATCCACTTGCGTGATATCTCCCGTTATAATCATTTTTGAACCGAATCCTAATCGAGTCAGAAACATCTTCATTTGTTCAGGTGTCGTATTTTGAGCTTCATCCAAAATAGCGAATGCATCATCCAGCGTCCGCCCTCTCATATAAGCTAGTGGAGCAATCTCAATCGTTCCTCTATCTATCAAGCGCGCTGTATGTTCTGCGCCAAACACATCGTGCAAAGAGTCATAAAGCGGCCTTAAATAAGGATCGACTTTCTCTTTTAGATCCCCTGGAAGAAAACCTAAACTTTCTCCGGCTTCCACTGCGGGACGAGTCAGGATGATCCTCTTCACATCTCCATTTTTCAAAGCATTGACGGCCATAATCACAGCAAGGTATGTCTTTCCTGTACCAGCAGGGCCAATACCAAAGACAAGATCATTCTTCTTGATCGCTGCGATATAATTCCTCTGACCAAGGGTTTTGACCCTGATTGATTTCCCTTTTGAATTTTTCGTGATTTCATCTTCGAACAATGCTTCGAATTGATTTATTTTCCCTTTTTTAGCGAGTTCTACAGCATAAACGATATCTCGTTCCGTAACAGTCAAACCTTTACGAATGATTGCAAGAACGCTGTTGAGTATTTCTTCAACAAGCTGAACATGTTCCGCTTGACCGGATACTCTGACTTGTTCCCCGCGTGAAATGATCGTGACTTTCAGCTGTTCCTCAATTTGCTTGAGGTTACGGTCTTCTGTACCAAAAAGGGCTAATGCTTCTGTTGTATTATCTAATTGAATGTCCATTGTTTTTAAATCTTCTGGCATACTCAATCTCCTTGACTTACATACTTGGTCACTGCAATATTTTCATAAACTTTGTACATTAGGATTAATTTTACTTTACCATTCTCCTCACTGAGGTGCAAAACTTTTTCATCCTTAATTTCCGCATCTGGATCGAGTTCTTGCTGAAGGTTGCTCCTTGCTGATGAAATCCCAATCTCTTCGATATCTTTCTTGGATGATTCATACGCTTTTCGGTCAATCGAATAGTAGTCGATCGTCTTCATGTTCACAGGAATGTGGAACCCAAAAATACTCCAGTTTGATGAATGTGATTCTTCCCTGAAGTCTCCTTCCTCTCCTCGCCAAAACCCCCAAATAGGAAGAGCAAACTTCCCAATCTTCAAGTGATATTCACTTTCAACAGAACCATCTGTCAAGGAAAGCACTTGTTTCATAGGAAGGCTTTGAGCGACACGGTACCATGTTTCTGCAATTACTTCTCCTTCAGAATGTATAAATAGATCCTCTTCTTCCACCAACTGACCCGTGGCAAGGATTTGTCCTTTTTGTACAACGTCATAAACCGACACCATTGGACGACCCTTTTTTATAAATGTTTCAATAATCATCCCTTTTTTGGCTGCTACAAGGTTTGATGGACGAGTGTTCATTTCTGTATCGTATCTTGTTTTCTCCACCCCATACAAATGATAGCTCGTCCCTTGTTTTTTTACACCAATCCATAAAAGGTCCGGGATATCTTCCAATAACTGCTGTTGTATTTCAATAGGATCCTTCATCCCTATCGTTAGTTTTCCAGGAGAGACCCCATAACTATTCAATTTACTTTCAACATCTGCTTCAAGTTCCGGCGATAGTCCGTCCACCTTGATGGACCACAACGTATTCGCGAGAACAAAAATGATTACAACCGCTGCAATGAAAGCGAGAAGAACCGACAGCCTCCCTATCATATGCTGAATAATAAATGGAAGCCCTTTTCCACCTTTGATGGATATTTTACAACGGTACTTCTTCCTTAATTGCCTAAAGATTTTCCAATCCTTTAACCGAATCGTTAAAATGACGAGAGAAGCATCCAATCTTCTCATATTTGTGATTTGACAGCCACGTTTCGTACATGCTTGCAAAAAAGGTTCGATTAACGGTCCCTCTACTTGTACCTTCATGATTCCCTGAAAGAAATCATGCTGGTTCTTCATCGTCTCACCCCCCTTTTTATTCCGGCAAAAATTCTACGGATTTGAGTTCACCTTCCAGTAATAACTCTTCCTTCAGCATCATTTTCACACCCAGGTCTTTCCCCAAAATGCGAACCTGACCTTTTTTGTATTGAATTCGAACTTCTTCATCAGAAAAATGAAGGAGGCCTGTATGATTTTCTATGTACACATGAATGGACCCAATTGTTGTTATTCTAGGAAGATCCAACATGACATCAGATGGTAAATCAAAGTAACGACTGATCCAAGTCCGTAATTGCTGCTGCCATTTTGACATGCGACGCCCTCCCCTCTTTTCATTTATACGAAAAACGCACGAATTGTATCACTACAATTCGTGCGTTCTGCTTATCTTTTTCGCGGGTGGGAGCTGTGAGGCTTGCGAGCACGGGGTGAACCGAGAACTTCAGCCATTAAAATCCCCTCAGCTAACCGCTTTTTATCCCACTTTCTTGTTTTTTCTATAATTGGACCATTTTGATTTAACTGCGCAGAAGGTGTAGTTTGTTTTTTCCTCACCTGATCAGGGAATGTATAGATTTCCCCTTCTTGAGGATCTTCATTTCGAGCCGTTTCCGCTTCGGCCAGTTTTTTCTGTTTGGTCTCATAGTAATCCCGCAACCTATCTTCCCCTAATGTAGTCTTCGTTTCCTTTTCCTGAAGATCTGGAGAAGGACCACTAGGGTAGGCAGGAGGAACTGGAGATGTTTTCTTTTCAGGCTTTTGTTTATTCTCATTTTCTTTTGTCATCCCGCTAAACCAGCTGATAATCCCGCCAATAATAGCAGCAAGAATAAGGAAATTACTGAAAATGAGCTCAATCAGATCTCCCATACAAATTCTCCTTTAAGGTACTCAAGGATTATTTTTCTTCTTCCTCTTCATCGGACATTTTACCAAGCGTGTTTCTCATATCCGTATCCGCATTGATGTTCTGATAGTTCATGTAATCCATGACGCCCATCTTACCGGATCGCAAAGCTTCGGCAAGCGCTTGAGGCACTTGAGCTTCGGCTTCCACCACTTTCGCCTGCATTTCTTGTACGCGCGCACGCATCTCTTGCTCTTGAGCAATCGCCATGGCACGGCGTTCTTCCGCTTTCGCCTGTGCAATATTCTTATCTGCTTCCGCTTGGTCTGTTTGCAGGATGGCTCCGATGTTCTTCCCGATATCAATATCCGCAATATCAATGGAGAGAATTTCAAAGGCGGTTCCAGCATCTAAGCCTTTCCCTAATACATTTTGCGAAATCCTATCTGGATTTTCCAATACTTTGTTATGATTTTCGCTTGACCCAATAGTGGATACAATACCTTCACCAACACGAGCAATGACTGTATCTTCACCGGCACCACCGACAAGTCGGTCAATATTTGCTCTTACCGTAATACGCGCCTTTGCTTTCACCTCAATACCGTCCATCGCCACACCTGCGATGAATGGCGTTTCAATAACTTTTGGATTAACACTCATTTGAACGGCTTCCAAAACATCACGACCAGCGAGATCAATGGCTGCACAACGCTCGAAGCTGAGTTCAATATTTGCTCTTTGTGCTGCAATTAGAGCGTTTACTACGCGATCAACATTACCACCTGCTAGGTAGTGGCTCTCTAGTTGGTTTGTATTCACATTCACCCCAGCTTTATGGGCCTTGATCAACGGATTGATCACACGTGAAGGAATAACCCTTCTTAATCGCATACCTACTAATGTGAAAATACTAATTTTCACCCCTGCAGCTAGAGCACTGATCCATAGCATGACAGGAATAAATGTAAACAACACCGCTACTACGATAATAATGATACCAATGATGATGATTGGCATTAATTGTTCAAGTGTCACTTTGTTTCCTCCTCTTTTTCTGCTTTTTTAACCTCACGCACAACAATACGTGAGCCTTCTGTTTTGATAATTTTTACTGCTTGATGAACAGAAATGAAACCACCTTCAGATACAACATCCAACCGTTCACCATCAAAATCAGCTGTACCAGAAGGGCGGAGTGGTGTAATCGCCTCCCCTTCCATACCGATTAAATCCAAACGGTTTTGTGAAGATACATATCCTTTTTCAGATGAAGTGGAATCATTCAAAATGATATGACGAAAGAAGCCTCTTTCCAAACCAACAAATTTGAATAGTACAATGGATACAACAATTGTCACCAATAAAGCAATTCCTATACTCATGGCCATATGCCCCATATCCGCTGATGAAAGCATTAATGAGGATACTATCGCTACGACCCCAGCTATTCCTGCAATGCCTCCTGGTAAAAAGAATTCAGCTATCACTAACCCGATCCCAAGGACGAGCAGAATAATCGCCTCATATCCGGCCAGGCCAGCAACAATGTGACCATAAAAAAACAGCACAAGCGAGAGCGCTCCCATTGTTCCTGGTATGCCAAAGCCTGGTGAATACAATTCAACAACGAGACCAATACTTGCAACGGATAATAAGATTGGAATAACAACGGGATCTGTCAGGAATCTGGCAATATTCTCAGAAAGAGTAGGGTTCTCCTCTATGACGGTTGCATCAGACAAACCAAGGACGCTGAGAAGCTCATTACGGTCGTCAACGATTCCTTCCGCATAGCCTACCTCTTCTGCATCTGTTGCTCCCAATGTCAAAAATTCTCCCTCAGGAGCTCCATAATCCTTTAAATCGACGGAGGAATCGGCCATAGCCCGTGCATATATAGGGTCACGTCCTGTAGATTCAGCAGCTGCTACCATGGATGAAATCCAGGCCGATTGAGCCTTCTTATCAGCAGCCGTTCCATCAGAATTAATGACCCCGGATGCGCCCATGGTCGCCGTCTGCTTCATGTAAATCGCATCTGCGTTTAAAGCAATATATGAACCAGCCGAATAAGCCCTGTTTGTTACAAACGCACTATTCGGAACATCTAAATCTTGAAAGATTTCTCCTATATCACCCGCCGCATCCACGCGACCTCCCGGCGTATCGATTTCAAATATAATATGATCCACGCCATTTTCACGAGCTTCTTCTGTCGTTCGGTTAAGGAATGCAGCCATCCCACGCTCCACCGTATCTTTTACGGGAATGACATAAACTGTCTGACCTTCCCCGTCTGCTTGCACCGTTGATTGAAGATGGAAGAATGATAAAACGCTTCCTAAAATAAGGAGTATCCCCCAAACACCTAAACGTAAAGACCGCTTCATTCATTTTCACCTCCTTTACAGGTAGCCTTCCCACCATATAATACGTTTACGAAACAAAACCATGGTTGGTTTCAAAAAAGTTTAGTACTTTCATAAACGGATCGAAGAGATGTTTAGCGTATGTAAAAAGGCCTCCCTTAACAAAGAGAGGCCTTTATATTTACGATAGTTGCTGAAGAACGAGCTTATTGACCTTGGTTCCGTCGGCCTTGCCCTTGACTTTAGGCATGACGGCACTCATGACTTTACCCATGTCACTCTTAGAAGTAGCGCCTACTTCCTGAATCGTCTCATCAACGACTTGCTTGAGTTCTTCATCTGTCAGCTGTTTCGGCATATATACTTGTAAAATCTCAATTTCACGTTCGAGTCCTTCTACAAGATCTTCACGTCCAGCTTCTTTGAATTCATGGAGGGAATCATTTCTCTGCTTTACCTCACGAGATAAAACAGTCAATTCTTCTTCTTCAGATAATGAGTCTTTTCCCAGTTTTATGGCTTCATTCTGCATAGAAGCTCTCACCATGCGGATCGTCGATAATCTTTCCTTATCGCGGGCTTTCATGGCTGTTTTCATATCCTGGGTGAGACGGTCTGTAATTGTCATCTCTTCAACACCCTCTTTAATTACTTACGCTTTCTAGCCGCCTCAGACTTTTTCTTACGGCGTACGCTAGGCTTATCGTAATATTCACGCTTACGATATTCCGCTAATGTACCACTTTTTGATACATCACGCTTAAAGCGACGAAGAGCATCTTCAAGAGACTCGTTTTTACGAACGCGAGTTGTTTTTGACATGCTAATTTCCCTCCCTCCGAAGCAAACAAAACTGTTTCTCTTGTATGGGAACCCCCCATACCTTTGACAATTATATTATATGCATGTCATATGGTCAACTTTTTTTGAAAGATAATGGGGCGTTAACTTCTCTGATCTCTACCTCTTTATCCAGCCCCATATAACTTGAACGCCCGAGGTAGAGCGGAATGTTCAAGTTTTCAAAGTTCGGCAACCCATTTTCAAGAAATTTTTCTTCCTTGTAGTGACAGCCCTCTATGTCACCGATCACCCAATCATGGTCCCCTGTAGGAACGATTTGATGGACTTGGCACTCATAGGCGAGATAGGCACGTTCAAGCAAAGGAAATCCATTCCGTTCCATTCTCCAAGGCTGATCGTACATTTGGTTTTTATCAACATCCCTTCCTGAAACAGTCCCGCTGTATTGGATGAATCCCGCCTCCTCAAAAGGGAGGAAGTTGATCGTAAATTGGGTCGATTGTTTTACCATCTCATATGTATGCCTTTCTCTTCCTATAGCTACGCCGTACATGGGTGGGGACATAGATAAGTATGCGTGCCAGCCGGCAGCCATAAAGTTGACCTTCCCTTCGTGAAAAACCCCCACAACGGCTACCATCCCAGGGTAACTGTGCATTTTAACATGATCTTTCCTATTCATCTCATCCCTCCTCCCCTATACATTCTTTCAAATAACCTCGAAAGTCAAACCCCACTACTCTCTCCTCCATTATAGCTCCCGTTTGTGGAAGACTCAGTTTCGAGTTGTTTGTTGTGTGGATAGGGGCTGCGGGGAATGGCTCGCTTTCCGCGGGAGCGCGGTGAGCCTCCTCGGACTGCGTCCTGTGGGGTCTCACCATGCACTTTTGTCCCGCAGGAGTCTCGCCATTCCCCTCCGCCCCTTTGCCATATAAGTATCTCGAAACCACATCCGGAATAAGCTGCTTTTATGCATATGGTAGTTGCATGCGAAAAGCTTGTTATAGTGCGCTTTATGCTTATAACACCAGAATAATGGAAGGCAACTTCCCATAGTAAAGGGGTTCGTTTCTCATCTTCATGGAATGGGGTGGTTGGGAAGCTGCGAGACTCCCGTGGGAGAAGGAGATAGGCGAGATCCCGCAGGACGCAGTCCGAGGAAGCTCGGCGCTCCCCCACAGGAAAGCGAGTAGCTTCCCATCCACCCCTGACTCTGAATACGGCAAACGAATCCCTGTTATCTCGAAACTGAGTCTTCAAGAATCCTGCCATATTCTTTAATAAAGGTGTGAGCTCATAAAAAGAAGCCATCCCCTTTTCGAGATGGCTTCTTTCGGATGATTAATAATCAGAAGTTCCTTGTTCGCCATTTACGATGGCGATTCCGGAGCTTGCACCGATGCGAGTCGCACCAGCTTCGATCATTGCTTTTGCACCTTCGTAGTCACGGACTCCGCCGGATGCTTTCACTCCCATTTCCGGGCCGACTGTTTTACGCATCAAGCTGATATCCTCAACCGTAGCTCCTCCACCAGAGAAACCAGTCGATGTTTTGACAAAGTCTGCTCCTGCAGCTTTTGCAAGTTCACATGCTGCTACTTTCTCATCCTCTGTAAGAAGGGAAGTCTCAATGATTACTTTTACAATAGCTTTTCCTTCCGCTTCACGAACGACTGCTTCAATATCTTGTTGGACAAGTTGTTTGTTCCCTGATTTTAACTCACCGATGTTAATTACCATATCAACTTCAGTTGCGCCTTTTTCAATAGCTTGCTTTGTTTCAAAAGCTTTTGTTTCTTTCGTTGTCGCTCCTAGTGGAAAACCAATGACTGTACAAACCTTCACATCTGTTCCTTCTAGTAACTCGGCGCAGTAAGATACCCAGTGAGGGTTGACACATACAGAGGCAAAGTTTTGTTCTTTTGCTTCCTTGCAAATTTGGGTGATTTTATCTTTCTGTGTGTCGGGTTTAAGCTGTGTATGATCAATCATTTTAGCTAGATTTTGTTCCATTTGTAGATCGTCCTTTCAAGTTTAAGTTGTCCGTACATCTATTACATCTTAGCATGAAAGCGATTAAAATGCGAGCTAATCTCTCTTATTCAAACTTCTTCCAACTTATAAGAAAGACTGGAAAGGAAATAAAGAGGGGCTGTTTCCATTCGTAAAATTCGCGGACCTAACCGAATCGAGTTGAACCCTTCGTGTAATAGTTTTTCCACTTCACTTTCAGAAAATCCACCTTCAGGTCCGAAAACCACTAAAACCGACTCCTCCCGCTTTAATGATCCGAAAACCTCACTCAACGAACGAGACTTTTCTTGTCTCGCCTCTTTCGCATATCCGAATAAACAGTGGTCATATTGCTCTTTTAATTCCAAAAGTTGATGAATAGTATGAACAGACTGAACCTCAGGGATAATGGTTCGTTCAGACTGCTCACTCGCTTCTTTGGATATTTTCTGCAATCTCTCGACCTTCTTGACTGCTTTTTTCTGATCCCATTTGGCAACGGAACGATCGGCTTGGTATGGAATAAAAGCAGAAGCACCAAGTTCTGTTCCTTTTTGGACAATTTGCTCCAGTTTATCCCCTTTTCCAAGACTCGCTACGATCGTCACGTGGACAGGAAGTTCCCGGTCTTCCTCCATCCAGGTGACAACAATACAATGGACAACGTCCTCAGCCACTTTTGTGATTTCGCATAAAGCGGGGCCTTTTTCTGGATGGATGGCTACAAGGTTGTCCCCTTCCCCCATTCGCATCACTCTTACAATATGATGGGTATCTTCCCCATTCACATAAAGGGCGTCATCGTTCCAACATTCTTGATCAACAAAATAACGTTGCATGCAATCACTCCGGTTTTTTCGCGATGATGCTTACCCAGTCTTCCATCTTGTTCGTCTCAACAATTTCAAAACCTGATTGAATCAATTGTTCTCGAACCATTTCCTTTCGCCCAGAAATAATTCCGCAAGTAATGAAATATCCTCCAGGCTTGACGACACGATAGGCATCATCTGTGAATTTGACAATAATCTCTGCCAGAATATTTGACACAATTAAATCTGCTTCCCAGTCTACTCCTTCAAGAAGGTCATTGAGTTTAGATGTGACTTTATCTTCCACACCATTTAAAGCAGCATTGTTCTTTGTACTTGAAACAGCTACATCATCTAAATCATAGGCATACGCATGTTCGGCACCCAAAAGAACAGAGGCTACACTTAGTATTCCAGATCCCGCTCCAACATCCAGTACCTTATCTCCTTTTTCTAAATACTGCTCCAAAGCCTGTATGCTAAGAACTGTTGTCGGGTGTGTACCTGTTCCAAAAGCCATTCCAGGGTCCATTTCAATAATGATTTCATCACTGGATACCGGCGTGTAGTCTTCCCAGGTCGGGATGATCGTGATCTTTTCTGAGATCTTGACTGGTTTATAATATTTTTTCCACGCGGTTGCCCAATCTTCTTCATGAATTTCACTGATCGTCACATTATTGTGCCCAATATCAATGCCGAATTCTGTTAGATTTGATACAGTTTTTTTAATTCCATCAACGGTTTCACCAAGAAAACTATTCATAGGCAGGTAGGCTTTAACATACACGCCTTCAGCCGGATAATCATCTGGATTCAATTCGTAAATTTCTCCAAGCTTCGTTTTCTTTCTTTTCATATCTGATGGGTCTTCGATGACGACGCCACTCGCTCCTGACTCATGCAGAATATTTGATACCGGTTCAATTGCTTCTGTTGTCGTATGGATACATACTTCAGACCATTTCATTGATGATCCACCCTCTTCATTATTTTTTCTAAGTACCTATGGATAGTCAACCAGACTCTCAAGATAAAAAGTGCCTGCACGAAAGAACGGGAAATTCCATGAACTACCCATCAACCAATCGTACAGACACCTTCCTTTTAACCTTTAGCTGTCTCCCTTAAATGCACGCTTCATACGTTCGAAAAAGTTCCCGTGCTGCTCATCTGTGGCTTCATTACCACTAATATCATTAAATTCACGAAGCAATTCTTTCTGTCTTTCCGTCAAATTCTTAGGGGTTATGACTTTCATCTTAACATGCTGGTCCCCTTGCCCACGGCCATGGACGTTCGGTGCCCCTTTCTCTTTCAAACGGAATGTCTTTCCTGTTTGTGTTCCTGCAGGCACTTTCAACTTCACATTCCCGTGTACGGTAGGGACTTCAATTTCATCCCCAAGTGCTGCCTGTGCAAAGGTAAGAGGAATTTCACAGAAAATGTGATCGCCCTCACGTTGGAAGAATTCATGTGGCTGAACGCGGATGACTACGAATAAGTCGCCAGCCGGACCTCCGTTGACACCTTCTTCCCCTTTACCTTGGACACGAATTTGTTGGCCGTCATCAATACCTGCTGGGATATCCAGGTGAATTTTCTTGCGCTTTGTCACACGGCCATCGCCGCCACAGGTGTTACATTTGTCTTTGATGAATTTACCTGTTCCTTGGCAGTGATGACAAACACGACGGTTGACGACGCGACCGAACGGTGTGTTCTGTTCTTGATTGACTTGTCCTGAACCTTGACAGTGGGAGCAAGTTTCAGGTGATGTTCCTGGTTTAGCGCCGGAACCATCACAAGTATCACACTCTTCTTCCATTGGAATTTCGATATCGGTAGACTTACCAAAAATGGACTCTTCGAACTGAAGGGTCATTGTATATTGCAAATCCGCACCTTTACGTGGAGCGTTCGGATCACGGCGTCGTCCTCCACCACCGAAGAACATATCGAAAATATCGCCGAAGCCGCCGAAGTCTTCAGCGCCTCCACCGAAGCCTCCAAAGCCGCCCTGGTTAGGACCGGCATGACCAAATTGATCATATTGGGCACGTTTTTGCTGGTCGCTTAACGTTTCATAAGCTTCTTTCGCTTCTTTGAACTTTTCAGAAGCATTGTCTTCCTCACTGACGTCAGGGTGATACTTACGCGCCAGTTTTCGGTAGGCTTTCTTTATTTCATCTTTTGAAGCATCCTTGGACACGCCAAGGACTTCATAATAATCACGTTTACTCACTTGTCGATCACTCTCCCGGACGCTATTACATAAGGTTTATATTAACATTGAAAATCTAGGCAGGCAAACGTCACCTCTTTGCCTTTTCATGAAAAAAGTCAAAGTCAAGAAGAACCTGACTTTGACTTTTTTTCTACCTTTTCTTACTTCTTGTCCTCATCGTCGTTCACTTCTTCATAGTCTGCATCAACGACATCATCTTCAGCACCGCCGCCTTCTTGGCCTTGAGCAGCTTCAGCTTGTGCTTGTGCCTGCTCATAAAGCTTCACAGAAAGAGCTTGCACTTGTTCTTGAAGTGCTTCTTTCTTCTCTTTGATTGCTTCTAGATCTTCGCCTTCAAGGGCTGTCTGAAGTTCTTCTTTCGCAGATTCAGCTTTTTGTTTTTCTTCTTCACTTACTTGTTCGCCAAGATCTTTGATGGTCTTGTCTGTCGTGAAGATTAGCTGGTCCGCTTCGTTACGAAGTTCAATCGCTTCACGTTTCTTCTTGTCTTCTTCAGCGTTTTCTTCCGCCTGACGAACCATTTCTTCGACTTCTTCATCAGAAAGGCCGGAAGAAGACTTGATTGTGATGGATTGTTCTTTGTTTGTACCCATGTCTTTAGCACGTACGTTAACGATTCCGTTAGCATCAATGTCGAAGCTTACTTCGATTTGAGGCACACCGCGTGGTGCTGGTGGGATATCTGTCAACTGGAAACGACCAAGTGTCTTGTTATCTTGGGCCATTTCACGCTCACCCTGCAAGACGTGAATATCAACAGCTGTCTGGTTGTCAGCAGCAGTTGAGAACACTTGAGAGTGGCTCGTCGGAATTGTTGTGTTACGTTCGATCAATTTCGTCGTAACGCCGCCCATTGTTTCGATTCCAAGGGAAAGTGGAGTGACGTCAAGAAGTACAACGTCCTTCACATCGCCTTGAAGTACGCCACCTTGGATGGATGCACCAAGCGCGACAACTTCATCAGGGTTTACACCTTTAGAAGGTTCTTTGCCGATTTCTTTCTTAATGGCTTCTTGTACAGCTGGGATACGAGTAGACCCACCTACAAGAATAACTTTGTGGATGTCACTTGCACTCATGTCTGCATCTTTAAGAGCTTGACGTGTCGGTTTCATAGAACGTTCAACAAGGTCAGATGCAAGCTCTTCGAATTTCGCACGAGTCAAGTTCATCTCAAGGTGAAGCGGTCCTGCTTCCCCTGCTGTGATGAATGGAAGAGAAATTTGTGTCTGCGCAACGCCAGAAAGGTCTTTTTTCGCTTTTTCAGCGGCGTCTTTAAGGCGCTGTTTTGCCATTTTATCCTGGGACAAATCAATGCCGTTTTCTTTTTTGAATTCAGCTACCATGTGATCAATAATGACTTGGTCGAAATCATCTCCACCTAGACGGTTGTCCCCGGCTGTAGAAATAACTTCAAACGTTCCATCTCCAATTTCAAGAATAGATACGTCAAATGTACCGCCACCAAGGTCATAAACAAGAATTGTTTGATCTTGGTCTTCTTTATCAATGCCGTAAGCAAGTGCAGCTGCTGTCGGCTCATTGATGATACGCTCTACTTCAAGACCAGCGATTTTACCAGCGTCTTTTGTAGCCTGACGCTCAGCGTCGTTAAAGTAAGCTGGTACCGTGATAATTGCTTTATCTACTGTTTCTCCAAGATAATCTTCTGCATAGCTCTTGATATACTGAAGAATGATGGCAGAAACTTCTTGAGGTGTATATTCTTTACCTTCAACTTCTACCTTGTAGTCTGTTCCCATATGACGTTTGATGGAAAGAATCGTGTTCGGGTTTGTAATCGCCTGTCGTTTAGCGACCTCCCCTACTTGACGTTCACCATTCTTAAATGCAACAGCAGATGGGGTTGTACGGTTCCCTTCAGGGTTGGGAATTACTTTCGCTTCTCCACCCTCCATTACTGCTACACAAGAGTTTGTTGTACCTAAGTCAATACCAATGATTTTACCCATGGTTAAATGTCCTCCTTTACGTACTCGTTCATAAGATAATTTTTACTGGTTCACTTTTACCATTGACGGGCGGATAACCCGATCTTTCAGGCGGTATCCTTTTTGCAACTCTTCTACGACAATATTACTTTCATAATTTTCGTCTTCGACTTGCATAATCGCCTGATGCATATGAGGATCGAATTCTTCCCCTTTAGCAGGAATTTCTTCGACGCCTTCTTTTTCCAGAGCTGCTTTAAATTGGTCATAAACCATTTTCATTCCATCTGCGAAGTTTTTGGCAGCATCGCCATCCACTTCCACCTGGAGAGCTCTTTCAAAGTTATCCAAAGCCGGGATCAATTCCTCTACAAGGCTCTGGGATCTATATTTCCTATCCGCCTCTTTCTCTTTTTGAGTACGACGGCGGAAATTATCATAATCCGCTTGCAAACGAAGCAGTCGATTATTGATTTCTTCTTTTTCCTGACGAAGCTGTTCTAATTCATCTGTCTCTTCTACTACCGTTTGTTCAGATTCCTCATTTTGAGCTTCATCTTTTTCATCAATGATTTCTTGTTTGTTCTCTTCCATGACTTCCACCTCCTACTTTCCATTACACCGTTACTGACTATAACATGAATCCTTATCCTGAAAAAGCATGACACAAAATGAAGCGACGGGCCGGCTGACCCTCTTCTGTTTTCCGTCCTAATACCAGGCACGGAAAGTATCGGTCATATGCTTTGATAAGACGTTCATCAATGAAAACATTCGGTTATACTCCATGCGAGTCGGACCTAAGAGGGCAATTGTACCCACTTGATCATTCCCGAGCTGATAACTTGCCGTAATCAGACTGCAGTTTTGCATAGCATCAAAAGGGTTTTCTTGTCCTATTCGGACTTGAATTCCTTCCTTACCGGTCCGCAGCAAGTCAGCCATCTCACTTTCCCGTTCGATGGTGGCATATAAAGACCTGACTTTATCAAGGTCCCTGAATTCAGGTTGCATGAGAATGTTTGTCTTTCCACCAATGTACAGTTTCGTCGGATGTTCATCCACAAGAGCTGCACGCAAATACTGGAAAGCTTCTTCGTGATGATCTGTATGTGTTTTTAATAGATCATTGATTTCAGAATAGAGTTTCTCGTGCAATTTTACTAACGGGACTCCTTGGAGCCGGCTGTTTAAAATGTTCACCATCTTTTCCAGATCTGCACCCTTGATCTCAACAGGAACATTGAAAGCGCGATGCTCCACATGACCGGTATCCGTAACTAAAATGGCAATAGCAGACTGATCAGACAATGGAACGATCTGCAGTTGTTTTAGTTTTGTTTCGAATACTTCAGGTCCAAGGACAATGGATGTGTAGTTCGTCAAATCGGAGAGAATACCTGCTGACTTCTGAACCACACGTTCAAACTCCATCATTTTATCATCGAATGCTTCCCGAATTGTCACAATCTCTTGACTGGAAAGGCGCAATGGAGAAAGAAGATGGTCGACATAGAAGCGATACCCTTTTTCAGAGGGGACCCTTCCGGAAGATGAATGAGTTTTTTCAATAAAACCCAGTTCCTCTAAATCAGCCATTTCATTCCTTATCGTTGCTGAACTGAATGTTACAGCATCTTTTTTGGCTATTGACCGTGACCCTATAGGTTGTGCGGTCAGAATGAAATCATCAATAATGACTTGCAAAATGAGCAATTGTCTATCTGTTAACATCGATGATCACCCCTGTTAGCACTCGTTTGGAGTGAGTGCTAAATCTAATAATAAATTATCAAAAGGGTTGAGGGATGTCAACGGATAAAGCTCTTTTTTTTAGTCGTTCCTCCCTGTCCTTCTTCTCTTTTAGAAAATGCCCCTTTTATACTTGATGTTCCGTTCCCTAAAGCACCCTTTTTGAAGACAGGAAGTATAGACAGTGACGCAATAAGAGTTCGGGTTGGGAGAAGGAAACAGACTCGCTCAGGAGGTACTGGAAACCCATCTCTAACAAGACCTTCGAGGTATCGCCCGGCTCCTTCTTTTGTGGAATTCTCACCGTTACCCACCCTACCCATATCATTGTAAATCAACAGACCTTTCTTATGGCGACCATTTATAGATGAAGAACGTGTAGATCGTTATTCATCCAATAAGAACTCTTGGAATACTTCATTACCAAGAATGCGACCCTTAGATGTGAGACGAATATGGTCAGCGTCTTCTGCTATTAAGGAGCGCTCTCTCAGTTCCGTAAGCTTGTTTCCGAAAACATCTAAAAGTGTTTTCCCATACTTTTGTTGGAAGAGCTCTTTCGATACCCCTTGTGTCTTTCTGAGGCCGAGAAACATTTCTTCCTCCAGCTGTTCTTTCAGACCAATAGGTTCCTCGTGGAGAACGGGTTTTCCATCTTCCGTGGCTTTCTTCACATAGGCAGGCAAAGGACGGATATTTATTGTCCGTTTACCCGGAAGATACCCATGAGCACCCGCTCCGATTCCATAATAATATTCATTATTCCAGTATGTCAGGTTGTGTTTACTTTCAAACCCAGGCTTGGCAAAGTTGCTGATTTCATACTGCACAGCGCCAGCTTCTGCTAATTTACGCTGTAGTAATTCGTACATTTCTGCTTCATCATCTTCTTTCGCCTTGGAAAGCTTACCCTTTTTGTACCGTTGATAAAACACAGTTTTCGGTTCAATTTGTAGAGAGTAGGAAGAATAATGCGGTAAGCCGAACTGCATCGCTTCATCAATGGTTTTTTCAAAATCTTCAACCGTTTGTCCCGGGAGAGCATACATAAGATCTATACTCACATTCGTTAAACCCGCCTGAACTAGACGATCAATATTCGTATAAACATCTTTTACTTTGTGTACACGACCAATCTTTTCGAGCATATCATCGTCGAAGACTTGAACTCCGAGTGATATACGATCGACGCCATACTCTTTTAACAAACGTACTTTTTCCACATCTAAATCACCAGGATTTGCTTCAAAGGTGTATTCTTCACAGCCAGCTATATCAAAATGATTATCAATCATTTGTAAAAGCTTCTCTAACTGCTTGTGGTTCACGGCTGTCGGGGTTCCGCCTCCGACAAAAATGGTTCGTACACTCGCTTTTTCTCCAGGGATATAGGTGTGAATTTCTTTTTCCAGTGCTTCTAAATATTCATCTGCCAGTCGCTCATTATAGAAAAATTTCGTAAAATCACAATAGTGACAAATCTGCTGACAAAAAGGGATGTGAATATATGCGGATGGAATTTTCATGGATGTTACCACCTTTCATAAGGAAAACCGCAAGAGAAAAATCTCCTGCGGTTTCAACTGTCTTCCTTTAGCTTTAGTCTTCGTTCAAGTCAAGGACCGACATGAAGGCCTCTTGAGGGACCTCGACAGATCCGACCATCTTCATGCGTTTCTTCCCTTCTTTTTGCTTTTCAAGCAATTTACGCTTACGGGAAATGTCTCCTCCGTAACATTTGGAAAGAACGTTTTTACGCATCGCTTTAATCGTCGTTCGAGCCACAATTTTATTTCCGATCGCGGCTTGGACAGGAACTTCAAATTGCTGTCTTGGAATTAATTGCTTAAGCTTTTCAGCAATGAGCTTTCCACGTTCATACGCAAAGTCACGGTGTACGATGAAGGACAATGCATCAATGGTATCCCCATTCAACAAGATATCCATTTTCACGAGGTTGGAGACACGGTACCCAATCAACTCGTAATCAAAGGATGCATATCCTTTTGTTTGAGATTTCAGGGAATCAAAGAAATCATACACAATTTCAGACAATGGAATCTCATAAACGATATTGACCCTATTGTCATCTAAATACTGCATATCCATGAAATTACCACGTTTACGCTGACAGATTTCCATGACTGGACCGACATAATCGTTAGGGACCATGACCGTTGCTTTAACAAAAGGTTCCTGAACTTCTTCAAGTTTTTGGTTATCCGGCATCATAGAAGGGTTATCGACATTGATAACAGATCCATCTGTTTGGGTTACCTGATATATAACACTTGGTGCGGTCGTAATAAGATCGATCTTATATTCCCGTTCGATACGTTCTTGAATGATTTCCATATGAAGCATTCCCAAGAAACCACAACGGAACCCAAAACCAAGTGCTTGGGAAGTTTCCGGTTCAAATTGAAGGGATGAATCATTAAGTTCCAAGCGTTCAAGAGCATCTCTAAGGTCGTTATATTTGCTCGCATCTACAGGATACATTCCGCAGAACACCATCGGATTCATCTTTTTATAACCAGGCAGTGGTTCGGCTGCAGGGTTATTGGCAAGTGTAATGGTGTCCCCCACACGGCTGTCGCCGATATTTTTGATCGATGCCGTCAAATAACCGACATCCCCGACATTCAACTCTTTCAATGGGGTCGGGGTCGGGCGAAACACACCCAGTTCGTTCACTTCGAACTCTTTACCCGTCGCCATCATTTTAATTTTATCGCCAAGTTTGATAGAGCCTTCACGAACACAGGTATAGGCAACGACACCTCTGTACGAATCGTACAAGGAATCGAAAATCAGAGCCTTTGTCGGATCTTTGACATCGCCCTCAGGAGCCGGAATATCGCTAACGATCCGCTCTAAAATCTCATCGATTCCTACTCCTTCTTTAGCTGAAGCAAGAATGGCATCAGAAGCATCGATCCCGATGACATCTTCAATTTCTTGTTTAATCCGCTCAGGATCTGCACCAGGAAGGTCAATTTTATTAATGACAGGGATGATTTCCAAATCGTTTTCCAGTGCTAGATAAACATTGGCTAATGTTTGTGCTTCTATTCCCTGGGCAGCATCTACAACCAGGATCGCCCCTTCACAGGCCGCTAAACTACGAGAGACCTCATATGTAAAGTCGACGTGGCCCGGGGTATCGATTAAGTGGAACGTATAATCCTGTCCATCGTTCGCTTCATAAGACAATTGAACGGCATTTAATTTAATCGTGATTCCACGTTCACGTTCAAGATCCATTGCATCAAGGAATTGTTCTTTCATTTCTCTTTGTGTTAAAGCTTTCGTTTTTTCCAGAATACGGTCTGCAAGCGTCGATTTCCCATGGTCGATATGGGCAATAATCGAAAAATTGCGGACCCTTTCTTGTTTAGATTGTGCTGTCAACTTAAATCACTCCTACTGAATTCGACACAAATATCTAGGTTGATTATAGCAATACGGCAAGCATTATTCAATGTAAACCCCAACAACATCTGAATCTTATTCTCCCGCCTGTATGATTTCAGACAAAACAACGATGACTCCATTGAAGCTCGAAGCTACCCCTTGCCCCATCCCTCCGGCAAGCTTAGAGATCCAGGGTGCTCCAGATTCTATATTAGGAGAGGCGCAAAAATCATCGGAACCCGGTGATTTGGATGTTGGCTTTTCCACGCTATGATCCACTTCTTGCTCTGATATTTGAGTCGTCACCACAGCGGGCCGGTCATCCAGCTTTTCGTTCGTTTTATCAATGCCATAAAAAGCTCCCGTCACAAAAACAATGATAACGATGAGTCCCCCCGCCAACCATTTCATTGCGCCCCTCCTCCATCAATCTGTGGATACTTTTTCATCCTCGAAGTAATAATCACTGAAAACTTCAGCCATCACATCTGCTGAACGATACAACTCATCTAAATGATTATAAACTCCGCCAAACTCGATAAGTATGGCATTCGGATGCAAGTCCTGGTTATAAATGCCGTCTACCCCCGAACCCTTCTTCGTAATGACACCCCGGCTGATCCCAGGATATTTTTCCTCGAGAAGCTGATGAATTTTGGATGCGAGTTGTAAGTTTTGTTCATATTGAGGGTGTTCCGCACCTATAACAAAAGCGAAACGCGCGTAATTTTTTCCGTTGATCGTCGTTGTGGTGTGCTCCTTGGAAAGTGAATCCCTGTGAAGGTCAAACAAATATCGGATGTCACCATTCTGACTGATGGCTTCTTCAACAACTGGTCTCACGGCATCATAGGATTGATAATATTCCATTCCTTTTTCACTTCTTAATGCAGCTACATCTGTTGTATCAACAATCGTTCCAATCCCTCTTTTTTCTAACCCTTCGCCAAGACGTTCTCCGATAAGAGTAATATTTACTTTTCCATCGTGGTCCGTGGACTCATCCGGTAAGTGTGGATAAAAAGATTCTGTGTTGTGCGTGTGGTAAATATAAACACGATCTTCACCCACTGGTTTCTCTTCCAATTTGCCTTCGTCTTCGTTATTTTCTTCCACATCCCCTTCTTCCCCTCGGTCATCTACGATCATAGGAGGTTCTGACTCAATAGGGAGTGTGGAATAGTCCGTCCCTTTACCAGCAATGATAATTTGACTGTTGTAAGAAGACAATCCAGGGATTTCCCTTCCCAGGAGGCTTCTTGGATCATTCGGTGTAAGGCTCGTAAGTAGTTGAAAAGACAATGTGGTCAAGCTCGGAATTCGATTTCCTTCCGGATGGGCATCTTTAAAGGAGCGGTTTTCCATTTCGAACAGATATAAAAAAGCACTGCCTTCAAGCTTGGTTGTCCATTCTTGTATCGTACTTGAATAAATACGATAGGTCGTTTTTGCCCCTGTAAGAATACCGATACCAATAAATAATAAAAGCAAAACAGTGACTGCGATGATGGTCCACCTTGTCCCCTGCTTCATATAACTTTTCTTATTTTTCTTCATGATCGGGTAACGAGACATGAAAAATCCTCCCCCTCATCCACTATCTAGTAAATGGTATGAGAGAGAGGAATTTAATAGAACCTCTCTATTAAATCATTATTTCAAATATGATTGTGCTTCTCCATCTTCTATACCCGGATGCAAGGCCCCATTGATCCCTTTAGCAATGACATGAGCCATGTCCTGGATAAAGCTGTCCACCTCTTTCGGTGTGACCATCAAATTGTGGCCCAGAGGGGTCAGCACTTCTTTAATCAGTTGTTTCTTTTCCATCTCTTCTAATTGGCCGAACATGCCCATAACCGCTTTGCTATGCTCTTCATTCGGGTGGTCTTCAGCCGTCAGCGTCTTTCTTTCAAACGGGTTCATGGCAGGTGACAAAGCATTGGACGGACGGTCTTTTTCCCGCCACTCTCTGCCAAAATGTTTTAACACATAATCAATCGCATCACTCGTGATGGTCACGGCATCTACTACTGTTGGTACACCAATGGAGATCACAGGAATTCCGTATGTCTCTCGGCTGATTTCTTTCCGCTTGTTGCCCACACCAGAGCCTGGGTGGATCCCCGTATCAGAGAGTTGTATGGTCGCATTGATGCGATTGATTGAACGTGATGCAAGAGCATCGATGACCAGAACGAAATCCGGTTTCGTTTGTTCTATGATTCCATGGACCATATCACTGGTTTCAATACCTGTGACACCCATGACCCCGGGGGTGAAAGCAGATACGGGACGGTAGCCATCAGATACGGTTTCCGGATGAAGCTCAAATAAGTGGCTCGTTACATAGACTTCTTCTGTTACCAATGGTCCTAAAGCATCCGGGGTCACATTTTGGTTACCAAGGCCGACAATTAACCCACGGTCCATATCCTTTATTCCACACTCATTCATCAATTTTCTTAGCTGGCCGGATAACGTTTTGGATAAATTCACTTGCAATTGATGATCCTGCTTACGAATAGCGAGCGATTCTAACGTGACATAATGCCCCGCTTTCTTCCCAATTCGTTCAGCACCCGCTTCATCTACCGTTACATACGTGATTTTAATATCATTCTTTTCATTTTCATGAACCTCAACCCCATCAGTATCTGAGGATCCGGGTTCATCTTTCACATTCATTTCCTGTGCCTCAAGTGCCAGGTCCGTTCTCAACGTGTAGTCGAAATTTTCCTCCATTCACTTCAACCTCCTTAAGAAAATCTTCTCCCAAGCAGATAAAAACTATGCAAATGAAGGGATTGGTAATGAGATAAGTATTGAAAACAGCTTACCGCTCTGGTAAAATGTCTCTTGTTCGATATGAATGAGTTTTTTGTTTTTACCTAGGAGGTGAAACTATGCCTAACATTAAATCAGCGAAAAAACGTGTACGTACGAATGATGACGCTCGTTCCTTGAATGCAGCTTTCAAATCTGACATGCGTACAGCGGTTAAACGTGTAGAAAAGCTTGTTGAAAGCAAGGATGTAGAGAACGCGAAAGAAGCACTTCCTACAGCTGTTAAGAAAATCGACAAAGCTGTTCAACGTGGTGCCCTTCCTCAAAACACAGGGAACCGTAAAAAATCCCGCCTAACTAAACTAGTCAACGCATTATAATTCATTCGTAATTTATGACCAACAGACGATCCTTCTTTCTTGAATGGGTCGTTTTTACATGAAAGAAGCCCTCCGATTCATTGGAGGGCTTCTTTTCGTTTAATCTTCATTAAATGGAAGACTCGATTTCAAAATTATTATAGCCGATATGTTAGAGATCAGGTTGGCTTGAAAACGACTCGTGATCAAGTATATTGGATCAATAATTAGGAAGAAACGGGTGTGTTTTGTTTGATGTTGATCAAGCGATAGAGAAGCATTTCAAAAGCCAGGGCTTTCTCCATTTTCCCCTGCTTCAAATTGTAGTCAGTTTCTGCAAGTTGATTCATAATTTGATCCAGTTCCTGTTGGGTGAAGGCACGCTCTCTTTTAAGCGCCATTTTTATAACGTAAGGGTGGGCCTTAATATAACTTTTCATTTGATTTTGGCCGTATCCTTTTTGTTTGAGTACCTTCGCTTGACTGATAATCCTGAATTGAGAAGCCAGAAGGGCAGTTAAAGCGATCGGCTCCTCATTCAGTTTTTCCAGATCTTTATAAATCCGAATGGCTCGACCCAAATCTTTTTCCATGACGGCATCGACAAGTTTAAGCCCTGAAGCTTCTGCACTGTGGGAAAGAAGCTGTTCTGCGATTTCTCTCGTGACAACGCCGCCTTCTCCGACATACAAAGCCAATTTTTCCATTTCTTTTCTAAGCGCCATAAGATTTGCACCAATTTCTTGAGTGAACAGTTCATGAATCTCTGGAGGAACGGTGATATGTAAATCATTCGCTAATGTTTGGACCCATTTGTCAACGTCCCATTCTTTAACCGGCTGGCAACTGATGACTTCTCCGTTCTTTTTTAATTGTTTGAACACTTTTTTCCGTTCATCCAGCTTTTCATAAGGAGCAATTAGAATAAGCACCGTGTATTCCGCAGGATTTTGAAGGTATTCCAGCAGCACCTCCGTGTCATGCTCGAACGGAAGTTTATCCGGCTTCGCCTTTAAAAAGACGGGATGATTGGCAATAACCACTTTCCCTTCACCAAGAAATGGAAAGGTTTCTGCATCTGTTATGACATCCTCAATAGGTGTCTCTTCTAAATCATACTGGGAAATATTAAACTCCCGGTCTTCTTTCTTTAATGTTTTTTCAATGATTTTATTTTTATGTTCTTGAATTAAATAGGATTCTTCCCCATATAATAAGTACACTTGTGATTGTTTTACATTGACCATAATGTGGTTGTCCTTCCTTTATAAAAAAAGAGTACGGCGCCCCATTAAGGGGAACTCAGTGTCACCATTTTATGTTTCTTTGGAATTTCTGTCAAAATGGTGTGCTGATATCGCCGTATGAACCATCTATATAAACGCCATTCCAAAAGCCCCGGGAGCTCTTGGAGAGGACGATGTTGTTCCTCTCTTGCGTTTAGTTTGACCGCTTACGTAAGAATTATCTGTGACAAGTCTTGCTAGGAGTGGGAAAGGTATGAATCATCAATGAAAATTCGTTTTCATGCCCGGTAAATGTAGATTTTTGGTTAAAAATGGACTATACTTAATAATTGATATAGGAGGGGTAACAGTGAACGAGTTTAAAAACGATATTCAATCCAAAACTAATGATGTGATCGACTCTGGGTTAGGGTTTGTATTTTCATTTGTTTTCTTCTTCGTTATTTTCTTCATCGGTGTTTTGTTTTCTTTTCTCGGACAGTAATTGGATACAAAACCGGAAGGCTGCTGTTTTCGGCAGTCTTTTTTTATTCTCTGCTCGCATTATACGGGAAAAATGTTGAAAACGTTCCACTTTGCCCAGAAAAAATGTATTGGACGGCTCCATGTCGATTTGTTTGAAGCAATACAACTCCATGCTCGGTCAATCTTTCCACTACCTCTTCATGAGGATGACCATACCTGTTGTCCACACCAGCTGGAATCAACCCGATCTTAGGATTCACCCGCTTCAATAACTCTTCTGATGTTGATGTATGACTCCCGTGATGGGCAACTTTCAATACATCTTTCTGCCCTATACGGTTTCTCTTTACGATTTCCCTCTCAATAGGAGCAGATATATCCCCCGTGAAAAGCCACCGCTTCCCACCTATTACGCTATCCAATACGAGCGAATTGTCATTTGGGTCACCATGATCTTGATCTATAACTGGGTGTACGACACGAAATTCATGGTCTCCTACCCAAACGCTTTGTTCTGCACTTACTCTCTCCACTCTTACCTCACTTTCGTATTTCTCGGTATGAAAAGGACTGACGTACATTCGATCGACATCCACGGCTTCAAGAATAAAAGGAATACTTCCGCTGTGATCCGAATCTTCGTGAGTGATAAATAAAGCATCAATGTGATCAATCCCTCGTGACTGTAAATAAGGCAAGATTACTTCCTTCGCTGTCTTTTCCTTGTTCGTTGTAAAAATCGGGGGTCCCGCTGCATCAATCATAACGACACCTTTCCTATAAGGCAGTTCTATAACGAACGAATCGCCCTGACCAACATCCAACATAGTTACGACACCCTCCTTTGAGAAATATGGAGTCGAACTATAAAAAATAAGTACAAAAACCACGGCAAGGGAAGCAGTAAAAGCCTTCACGTTTTTCTTTAGTTCCCAATTCCTCATCACCACTAAAAAAAAGCATATATACACAACGATATAAATAGGGGGAAGTTCACCAATCACCCAAGGGTAATCAAGATATTTTGATAACGCTATTAGAAAGGACAGAACAGATTCATGGACGATGGCAAATGCACGAGAAAGAACCGAACATAAGGCAGGGACGAGAAGGGATAGGATAAAGAGGATCATCAAAAAAGGGATTACAAAAAACGAAAAATATGGAACAGCAATCATGTTCATCCATAAAGAAAAGGGCTGAAATTCATAAAAATAATGGATTTGCAATGCAAGAAGTGATAGCTGACTCACCATCCCTATGACCGCTGACTGCATCCATTTACTTTCGTATTGTTTCAAAATTGGAATAGTGAGTAACAAACTAAAAGTAACTAAAAACGAAAATTGAAAACCAAGGTGGTAAAAATAAGACGGAGAAGAAACCAATAAGAATAGACAAGTGAAGGAAAGGATGTCGGTAAGGGGGATCTTTTTTTGGAAGGAGCTTGTGAAGATAAGAAGCACGCCCATTACCCCAGCGCGCATGACAGATGGAGCACCACCCGAAATAAACATATAAAAAGGCAATAGTAATAACAAAAAAAGCTTGGATTGTTTTTTGGTTGCCAGGCCTGTACGGTATAAAAGAAAGTAAGTTCCCCCAAGTGTAAGCCCAACGTGAAGTCCTGATATGGCTAGAATGTGGGACAAGTTAAACGCTCTAAACCATTCAACCGTCGATGCGTCGATCAGGCCTGTATCTCCAAATATTAGAGCCTCCATCCATATATAAGTACCTGGGTGAACACGATCTTTAACAGTCAATTTCAATTGTTTCCTTGTGTCGTACAAATGGCTGGTCCACGATTCTCCTTCACACTGTAGAGCTGCTTCATCATTTATGAGGATTTGAGCATGAATGCCTTTGTCTGCCATATAAGCACGATAATCAAACTGCCCTGGATTCCGAGCACTATCTAAAGGTTCTGCCTTTCCTTTTACCGTACATACGGCTCCATGCTTCCACCCGGGAGAAAAATCATTCTCATTCTCTTTCAAAAAACGAACTAGAAATTTCCCTTCTTCCCCTTTCACCACCATGGAGATTGATTGAGCTGTTTCTGTTACATCAGAAACAATTGTACCTTTTCTCGATTCATGATCAAGGAGTTGAGGATAAAACGAAGAGGTGCTTGGGGAAAGGTGGATATATCCACCTATTCCAAACAGAAAAAGAATAAATAGAAAGAGAAGATGTCGGCGGTAATTGATGAGCCAGTAAAGCATAATAAACACAAATACCAAAAAAGTGAATCCTTCTTGAATGGATAACACCCCGCCAAGCACAAAGGCTAAGACGGGGATGTGCCAGGATCCTCTCAAAAAAATCACCGGCTCTCAAGCTTTAAGAGTTGTGATGCTTCTTTTACAAGCTGTTCAGATTCAGGATCTTCCATCATTTCGAGTTTCTCAAGCATCTGTTTAATGAGAAGCTTGTGCTCAAATTGAAGCGGTTCCTTTTCAACCGGAACCTTTTGTACACGAACACCTGATTGTTGCAGGACTTCAATAGCATAGGGGTCATTTTTGTAATCTTCACTATAATAAACGGCTTTTATCCCCGCTTGAATAATTGCCTTTGTACAATGCAGACACGGAAAATGAGTCACGTAAATTTCTGCCCCTTCTGTAGCAACACCGAACTTTGAACACTGCAGGAGTGCGTTCATTTCGGCATGAATGGTACGGACACAATGACCATCCACTACATAGCATCCCTCATCAATGCAATGAACACCTCCGGATACACTTCCATTGTATCCCCCGGCAATCATTCGCTTATCTCTTACAATAACAGCGCCTACAGCTAACCTCTGACAAGTGCTGCGTGATTTTAACAAATAGCTTTGTGACATAAAGTATTGATTCCAAGTAATCCGTTCCATTATGTAACCTCCACTTTTTTCATCAAGTTTACTCTGACGTATGCGTTCCGTCAAACTTACGGAACGGTGATCATTTCCTTGAGATTTTCCAACGTCTTTTCACCTATTCCAGGGACGTTCACTAGATCTTCCACAGAAGAAAATGGGCCATTCTCTTCTCTATACTTGATAATACTAGCAGCTTTCGAGGGTCCAATTCCATTCAATTTTTCCATTTCACTTGCTGAAGCACGGTTAATGCTTATTTTTTCAGCTGCTTGTGAACCCTTTTCGACTATTTCATCGGATGATACTCGTTCGGAGGCTACAAAGATCACCATTTCATCTTGTATTCTTTGCGCCAAATTCACACTCGTAGGATCAGCCTCTTCTGTCATTCCCCCGGCTTCTTTGATAGCATCGTCAACTCTTGTTTCTTCTTTCATTGTATATACACCGGGATGATGCACTTCCCCTTTTACATCGACTTTTACAGGAACAGAACCAGGAGCTTCTTCGACTGTTGCAAGAGTGTCCGTCTGCTCCACTTCCATTTCGACCATATGGCTCTCAGCATCATCTGCAGGCTTGAAAAAATAAAGAACACCAGCGACTGCCAGGACAATAAACACCCACACGTATCTTTTTAATACGCTCATTCTCTTACCTTCTTTCATAATTGTATATTTTCAGAATAAGGATATATAGGTAATCATTAAGGAGGGATTCCAATGAAATGGGGAATCATCGGCACAGGGAATATGGGGAGTATGCTCATCTCTACGCTTATTAAGAGCGGAGCCGTACCTGCTGAGAAGTTGACGATTTACAACCGAACCATAGAAAAAGCGGAAAAGATCCAAGAAGAATTTCCAAAGCTTCATGTAGCGAAGAATGTATCTGAGCTGCAAAATAACAGTGACATCATTTTCATATGCGTCAAGCCGCATCATTACAAAAACATCATCGATGAATTAGAAGGAAAATGGTCTGAAAATCAATGTCTTGTCTCCATTACAAGCCCGGTCGCGGTGGATCAATTAGAAAAAGTCACACCTTGCCAGGTTGCACGGATTGTACCCTCTATAACGAATCATGCATGGTCAGGGGTAAGTTTATTCACTTTTGGATCAAAGATAAAAAAGGAGAATCGCGACTTATTAAAAGAGACTTTCCAACATATTTCCACACCTATCGAAGTTGAAGAAAAGCATATCCGTGTAGCATCAGACATCGTATCGTGCGGGCCTGCATTCATCAGTTACCTGCTCAGCCAATGGATAGCAGCTGCTGGTGATGTTGCGGAGCTTCCTAAAGATAAAGCGACGGCATTAACAGAAAATATGATGGTTGGACTGGGAGAACTTTTAGCACAAAAAGTAATGACTCTGGAAGAATTAATGGAAAAAGTGACTGTAAAGGGTGGGGTTACGGGAGAGGGATTACAAGCTCTAGAAGATCACATTGGGCCATTGTTTCAAAAAATGTTTGAAGCTACTCAAAATAAACATAAAGAAGATAAAAAACACATTAATTTATAATTTACACATTCGACAAAAGATCCAATTTTCCTGCAATAACCATACTTTTATTGCAGGATTTAATCTCTATTAAGATAGGCTTCGCTATTCATTGAAGTGGTGTCGAGATACTTATATGGCAAAGGGCGGCGGGGAATGGGGAGAGCCTCCTGCTGGAATAGAGGGCTTAGTGAGACCTTTTGCTTAGCCTGAGAGCGATGGTTCCTGTGGAAAGCGAGTCATTCCTCGACACCCCGGTTCCTTTCACACAAACATCTCGAAAATCAAGTCTTCAAGAATACGGCCAGAGCAACCCAAAAAAGAGTCCGCTATTTACGGACTCTTTCATAACTTCTATCCTTTTGTACAGACAAACAACCAACGTTCTCCTTCAATGGAAGGCGTCTCACTAAAATCCGAAAAGACTCCTTGGACTTTGAAACCTGATTGGGTGAGCCAGGATTGCAAAGATTTATGATCATACCCTCGCTGTTCATGAATTTCATCAAAGCGTTGATATTTATCATCATCTTCTACAAAGAATGTTAAATCATGTACAAGGCTATTTTCCAGCTCTCCGGAATCACAGAACCAAATGAAAGATAGATCATCACGGACTTCAGCAAATGTTGCACCACTGAGATCATTACGAATATGATCTATAGAGTGCACATCAAACATAAATACTCCCCCGTTAGCAAGGGATTGATAAATCGAACGGAACGCTTGCTGTACCTTCTGTTCATCTGTTAAATAGTTGAAAACATCACAGTAACTGATGACACAGTCGTAATCAGCTAAACCTTCTAATGAAGTCATATCCTGTTGAATCCATTCGATTGCAGCCCGAGGATTTTTCTGTTGCGCGACGGCCAACATATCAGATGACAAATCGATCCCCGTCATATGATAACCTTCATTATGGAGGCGATGGGTGACCTCCCCTGTTCCACAACCTACATCAAGTATTTTTTGACCTTCTGGACGGTACTGTTGAAGTATTTCCTTCGTAAAATCCACCCATTGATCGTAGGGTGCATCCTGCATAAGGAGATCGTATACACGCGCCATATCCCCGTAGCTCATATTAGTTTTCTAATCCTTCTACAGCGACTGTGTCTGCATCGCCCCATAGTCTTTCCAAATTGTAGTAATGGCGTTCATCTTTATGGAAGATGTGGCAAACGATATCATTAAGGTCGACAAGTACCCAGCGGGCTTGCTCAAACCCTTCCATTCGCTTCACTTCTATCCCATTTTCTTCTGCTTGATTTTTCAATTCCCTCGCAATGGCTTGCACTTGGCGTTCATTGGACCCTTCACAGATTAGAAAATAGTCCGCGATTAAAGAAACTTCTGACATATCTAAAACAACGATATCCTGTGCTCTTTTTTCATCGCACGCTTGTGCTGCTAAATTTACTAATTCTTTACTTTCCATGGGTTTCCTCCCTATTTCATCTCTATCTTTTCCATGATCCATTGATCATATTAAGTCATTATATGCATGAAACGTGTCCGGATAAACGGTCCTTTCCTTACCAATAAGAAAAATGATTGTATTTTTCAAAGCTAAGGCACATGCTTCATCCAAATTTTCTTCTGCTTTATTCCGTACTTGATCTACACCAGGAAACTCACGCCCGGGTTCTATATAATCAGCTAAAAACACTACTTTATCCAACGTGGACATGTGTTTTTTTCCTGTTGTGTGGCAGCTGATGGCAGAAATGATTTCACCATCTGTAAGCCCGACTTCTTGTTCAAGCATCAACGCCCCTACTGGTCCATGCCACAACTCATGATGATAATCCAATAGAGCCTTAGGCAGTCGACGGTCACTCTCAATCCAACGTTCCATGAGCTTTACAGGTTTATACTTCGCATAATCATGGAATGCAGCTGCCAGTTCCGCCTTTTTAACATTTGCATGAAACCGCTCAGCAAGTTCAACCGCCTGGTCTGTTACTCTCACTGTGTGTTCGTATCTGGAGGTTTTCAAGGCAGGACGCACATATTCAAGTGCCTCCTCACGACTTATTTTCATACAGATGATGCTCCTTTATAAAAGAATCCACAACTTCCGGCAGTAAATACAGAACGCTTCTCCTTTGTGAAATACGTTCGCGTATCATCGTGGAAGATACATCGACTGAGGGAATATCAACAAAATGGACAGGAATTTCATTATTCCACCCATACCCAGGCCTTTCAACCCCAACAAATTGGACCATTTTCGAAAGGTCTTCAACCCGGTGCCATTTCGGTAAATGCTCAACCATGTCCCCTCCAATGATAAAGAAGAACTGATAGTCAGGAAATTGCTCCACCAAATCAGTCATGGTATCAACCGTGAACGATGTTCCCTTCCGGACTAATTCAATATCACAAATGCGGAAGTGCGGATTTTCCTTGATCGCTGTACGCACCATGGCAAGTCGTGTTTCAGGCTTAGTTGAAGACTCCTGCTTATGAGGGGGGATATAGGAAGGCATGAACCATACTTCATCAAGGTCCATGGCCTCACGGGAAAACTCACCCATGATTAAATGACCTTGATGAATAGGGTCGAACGTACCGCCAAGAATTCCAACTTTTTTCATTGACCTTCCCCTTTATGGTAATTCGATTTGTTTATTCTCTTTAGACTCTTTATAAAGAATGATCGTATTTCCGATCACCTGGACAATATGAGCATCTGTTGCTTCAACAATCTCATCCGCAACGACATGATTATCTTCAAAGCAGTTTTGTAAAATGCTTACTTTTATCAGTTCCCTTTTTTCGAGGGCTTCATCAATTTGTTTCGTCATATTTTCATTCACACCGGCTTTCCCTACTTGAAAAATCGGCTGTATATTATGGGAAGCCGCTCGTAAATGCTTCTTCTGTTTACTTGTTAACATTCTATACCCCTTTCAATTTCTGTTCGAATTCATTGAGCAAGAGCGAAGATTCAGGTTCAGTGTCTGTCCATATTTGAAAGGCATAAACCGCTTGCTGCAACAGCATTTCATGTCCAAAATGGAGACGCGCTCCCCTTTTTTCCGCTTCGTTTAAGAATTTCGTTTTCATAGGACGGTAAACAATATCGCTTACAACAGTCCCTTTTGTCAAGTGATCAAGTGATACGATCATTTTGTCATGATCAGGGTTCATCCCGACCGTCGTCGTTTGAACAATTAAATCATAATCCATAAGGGTATTTTTCGCCTGTTCAAGTGTCAGGGGACTAGAGTACGCCTTTGAAGGAATATCCTGAATGAGGTCCTCTGCTCTCTTTATTGTACGATTCGCTATGTCTACACGAGCGATATCAGATCTTGTAAGAGCTTCGAATATCCCTCTTGCCGCCCCTCCGCTTCCTAACAAAAGGGCTTTTGCATTATTATGAAAAATATCCGGGAAGCGATTCTTCAGAGAGTGGACAAACCCCCTGCCGTCGGTATTATATCCGATCCAACCTTGATCGGTGTGATGAACAGTGTTCACAGCGCCCAAGTGCCGAGCGCTTTCATCCAGACCATCAAGGTATGGGATGATTTTCTCTTTATAGGGCACAGTCACATTGAAACCATCCAAGCCTTTTTCTTTCAATAAATTGACTTTTTCTCCGAACTCATCCGGTTGAATTTCCAACAGTTCGTATTTCCCTTCAATCCCCTGTTGTTCCATAAGTTTTTCATGTATCCATGGAGACATGGAATGACCAATCGGGTGGCCGATCAACCCTAGTTTATACAAGTGATCCCCTCCTATATGAGTGATTCTCTTAAGGACACCTTCACTCCCTCTGGTACGTGTGCCGTAACCGTGATGCCCCCTTCTGGTACAGTCACCCAACCTAGTCCAGAAAAGACGATATCCGTTTTGTCTTCTTTGATTTTTAACGTGTGACCTTTTAACGGTGGAAGCTTCTCAATTGTATCTTGATCTGGTGGTGATAATAATTCTCCCACATGATTTTTATACAGTTCGTCTGCTTTTTCCAATTTTGTTCGATGGATAGTCAATTCATTAGAGAAGTGGCATACAAAAGAACTCCGTTCACCTGCTTCAAAATCAAGTCGAGCGAGCCCGCCTACAAAAAGCGTCTGCTCTTCATTCAACTGATACACTTTCGGCTTGACTTCTTTACGGGGTGTAATAAGCTTTAAATCCTTATCGGATACGTAGTGAGCCATCTGATGACGTTGGATAACCCCGGGTGTATCGTACAGGGAGCTTTTTTCATCTAGAGGAATATCAATAAACCCTAAAGTTGTACCAGGGAAATACGATGTCGTAATGGCGTCCTTAACGCCAGATGTATTTGAAATAAGGGTGTTGATAAATGTTGATTTCCCAACATTCGTCGTACCAACCACATATACATCTCCATCTTCACGGTATTGATCGATGGCTTGGGATAATTGCTGGATCCCTTGATTTTTCTCCGCTGAGATTAAGTACACATCTTCAACCTCTAAACCATTCTCTTTAGCTGAACGTTTTAACCAATGTTTAACTTTCCCGTGGTTCACTGACTTTGGAAGTACGTCCATTTTGTTACCCACAAGAATGACAGGATTGTTTCCAGTCAGACGCTTCAATCCTGATATAAAACTTCCATTGAAATCGAAGATATCTACTAGCTGAACAACCAGACCTTTTGTATCACTGATTTGGTTCAACATCTCCAGGAAGTCATCATCTTGAAATGGAACATCCTGCACTTCATTATAGTGTTTTAAACGGAAGCATCTCTTGCAAATGATGTCTTCTCTTTCTAGTGCTGACGCAGGTGCATAGCCTGCTTCTTCTGGGTTTGTCGTTTGAATGACGGCTCCGCATCCTTGACATTGTATTTCAGCCATCACTGATCTCTCCTCTGCCATGTAATTTTCCCTTTTCTTCGCATCCAATTTAATATTCGTCTTTCAATCTTTCTGTTGAATTTTGTAATAAACCCATCGGTTTCTACTATAGGAACAACCAAGATTGTATGAAAGCCAGCGGAATTTCCACCAAGGACATCTGTCAGCAGTTGATCACCGATCACGGCAACTTCATCCTTTTTAAGCTTCATCTGTTTCTGTGCTTTCTTGAAAGCCTTCGATAATGGCTTCCTTGCACTATGGATGAAAGTCGTATCCAATGGTTCCGAGAAGAGCTTAACCCGGGCTTCATTATTGTTAGATGCAATAGTCACCTGGATGCCATGATCACTCATTTTCTTGAACCATCCTTTAATGTCTTCCGTGGCATCAGGTTCATCCCAGGCGACAAGGGTATTATCTAAATCGGTGATGACACCTTTAATTCCTTTATCTTTTAATTGGTCCGGGTCGATATCAAAAACGCTCGGCACATGTTCATCTGGTAAAAAGTTTTTTAACATCTATACAGTTCATCTCCTCATACAACGGCAAAATCTCCTTCACCATCATATACAAAATCGAAGCATGTTTCAAAAAGACTTATAATAAGAACAAAAATCGTTCGACAAATCCCGACAAAATTAGGTTGTGGATAAGTTTATGCACATATTCCACACAGTAACTTCTTTGTTATCACTCATGTAAACCTCTTTTTTCAAAAAGTTATCTACAATTTTATGTAGATAACTTCCATATTGTGGCGAAATAAGGGTCGTGATAAGGTAAGAATACATTAAAAATTGAGACGTTCAGTGATTCAAATTAAGCGGGAGGTGACTGTCACATGTGTGACAGCGGCATGAAGCAATTATCGGATTCCCTACTAATACAATCTTACCACAAAGCCATTGAACTCAATCTTTCAGATGAGTTTATAGAACAAATCAAACGAGAAATAAACGCGCGATCCATCCAGCACCTTTTAGATAAGCATATTTCACATGTAGGCTGAATTTTACACTTTATGACAAAAAATGACTTTCTATTTGAGAAACGCTCGTCCATTCAACAAAGGACGAGTTTTTTTATGACTTTTTTTATTTGGTTAAATGATGTCTTCCTTCTTATTTATAAGGACAGACTAATTAAAGCCTATCGCCGCATATCCCCGGTATGCTACAGTTGAATAATGAACCTTTTTTTGATTACAATTGAGTGAACACATTGTTACGAACATCCAAAATCCAATTAAAAATAGAGGAAAGTTACGTCAAAGGAGGAACATACCACATGTTGGTGGCTGTATTATTGCCCTTTATCATTGCTATCTTTATCCCATTGTTAAGTAAATGGAAAGAAAAGATTCACACAGGATTCTTCGTTACAATTGTACCTGTGTTGATTTTTATTTATTTTGCCCGCTTTTTAGGTACTGGTTTCGAACCGGTCGTCCATGAGTACTCGTGGATCCCATCCCTGGACATGAATATGGTCTTTCATCTGGATGGTCTGAGTTTACTTTTTGTTCTATTAATCAGCGGAATCGGCGCCCTAGTTGCCTTCTATTCGGTTTTTTACCTACATAAATCGGAGCAACTGGGACATTTTTATGTGTACTTTCTCATATTTATGGGCTCTATGCTGGGAGTTGTATTATCTGATAACGTATTTGCCCTGTACAGCTTTTGGGAATTCACTTCCCTATCTTCTTTCTTATTGATCGGATTTTGGAACTATAAGAAAGAATCAAGATACGGTGCATTAAAATCGATGCTCATCACTGTTTTTGGTGGATTAAGCTTATTGGGTGCTCTAATCTTTATGAGTGTATTGACAAACACTTCAAGTATACGAGGAATGATTGATCAGCAACAGTTGATTCTTAACAATGAATATTTTCCATTGATTTTGATTTTATTATTACTCGGTGCTTTTACAAAGTCTGCTCAATTTCCGTTCCATATCTGGCTGCCGGATGCTATGGAAGCTCCGACTCCAGTCAGCGCTTATTTACACTCGGCTACAATGGTGAAAGCCGGCATCTATCTGGTTGCCCGCTATTCCCCAATGCTTTCCGCAAATGAATGGTTCTTTATCATTGTGTCGATTGCAGGGATTGTCACATTATGCTGGGGTTCTTATATGGCTGTAAGACAAACAGACTTGAAAGGAATTCTAGCTTTCTCCACAATCAGTCAGCTTGGAATGATAATGGCTATGCTCGGATTCGGTACAAAAGCAGCAATCTTTGGTGCTGTTTTCCATATTCTTAACCATGCTACGTTCAAAGGTAGTCTATTTATGGTTGCCGGCATTGTAGACCATGAAGCTGGAACAAGGGACATCCGTAAACTTGGCGGATTGATGACATTTATGCCTATGACAGCCACACTTGCATTATTTGCCTCGTTCTCGATGGCTGGGGTACCCCTCCCCTTCTTAAACGGGTTCTATAGTAAAGAAATGTTCTTTGAATCTTCGTTGCATTTGGAAGCCGCGAGTTCCGGCATTGCTGGAATACTACAAACGAGCGTGCCTTACTTAGCTGTTTTCGGTAGTATATTTACCTTCGTATATTCCATGTACTTTTTCTTCGGAACATTTCGTGGTCAATCACACTTGAATGAACTGCCTAAAAAACCGCATGAAGCTCCCATCGGTATGCTCATTTCACCGATTGTTCTAGTAGCTGGTGTGGTCATCATTGGCTTGTTCCCGAGTTTGATCAATGAGCCCTTCATTGCCCATGCGGCTGAAGCTGTCAAAGGGGTCGGGTTAGAAGAGAAGGACATATACTTCTGGCATGGATTTATTCCACCATTCATTATGTCCCTTACAGTTCTCGTATTTGGAAGTATCTTAGCCCTTTCTAGAAAAGTATGGGCGCCCGTGTACAACATTGTGCCCGGAGTTCTAAGTATGAACAAAGTATATGACGGTACCGTTGATCGAGTAGAACGATATTCAACTACAATCACAAAAGGATATATGAATGGTTCTCTCGGACGATACGTCCGACTCATTTTAGCAGCCATTATCGTCATTTCATTTGCCTTTATGGCGATGACTGGTGGATTTACAGTGGATACTTCTACTGTAGCGGAAATTACGGCTCCTGAAATACTTGTCGCCGTTACGATGGTCATTGCAGCTATAGGTACCGCTCTTACCAATAATCGAATAGCCGCAATCCTTATCTTAGGTGTTGTAGGTTATGGATTGTCGATGCTTTTCGTATTATACCGAGCACCTGACCTAGCTCTTACTCAGTTAATTATAGAAACAGTAACCGTCGCTTTGTTCCTGCTTGTCTTTTATCATTTACCGAAGCTACGAAAAAAAGACGAACCTGTAAGTACGAAGGTGCTTAACCTCGTCATATCTATCGGTTTCGGTGCGTTAATGACAATGGTGGCCATTTCTTCTCACAGTAGTAAGTTCTTTGAGTCTATTTCTAATTACTTTACAGACAATTCTTACAAGCTCGGCGGCGGAGACAATATTGTAAACGTCATCCTTGTTGACTTTCGTGGATTGGATACCTTGTTTGAAATTGTCGTACTTGGAATTGCCGCCATGGCCATTTACGGATTGATCCGTTTTAGAAAGAACAAGGAGGAGGAATAATACATGGAAATTATTATGGCCGTTCTAGCCGGCATTCTCTTCACGATGGGTGTCTACAACCTCCTTCAAAAGCAATTGTTACGAATTATCATAGGGACAGGCCTCATATCTCATGGGGCCCACCTTTTCATCCTGACAATGGGAGAGTTGAAAACAGGAGCACCGCCAGTACTGACAGAGGGAGTAGAAAATTACACGGATCCGCTCCCGCAAGCATTGATTTTGACTTCAATCGTCATAAGTTTCGGTGTTACTAGCCTACTACTTGTATTAGCTTATCGTGCTGCAAAAATTAACGGCACTGATAATATGGAGCAATTAAGGGGTAACGATTATGAGTAACTTAGCTGTATTGCCTATTCTGCTGCCTTTATTAGCAGGCATCTTCTTAGCTTTCATACACAAAAAAACAAAATTAGTTCGAAATTTATCCAAAGCTTTTGCGATTATTAATCTCCTCGTTGTCGGGTTGATTTTCATTCAAGTGAGAGACAACGGGAACATCGTCCTTGAAATGGGGAGCTGGGAGGCACCCTTCGGCATCGTACTTGTCGCTGATCTACTTGCTATAACTTTGGTTCTGACGACAAACGTCATTGCGGTGGCCAGTGTTTTCTTTGCACCTCAATCCTTATCAGAAAAAGAAGAGTCCTTTTACTTCTATACTTTCTTCTTCATGTTGATCTCGGGAGTGAGCGGTGCATTTTTAACCGGTGATTTATTCAACCTTTTCGTATTTTTCGAAGTACTTTTGATGGCTTCCTACGGTTTGATCGTGCTTGGGAATGGTAAGGCACAACTTAGGGAATCGATTAAATATGTATTGATCAACTTATTTTCTTCCATGTTGTTCGTAACGACCATAGCTTTCCTTTATTCGGTTGTAGGAACAGTCAACATGGCTCAAGCTGCTCAACGTGTTCAGGAAGTGGACCAGCAGGGGATTTTAACGACAATAGCCATTTTGTTCTTCTTTGTTTTTGCAACAAAAGCGGCTGTGTTCCCTCTTTATTATTGGCTGCCACGACCTTATATATCTCCAAATCCGGTCGTATCCGCTTTATTCGGGGCCTTGTTAACTAAAGTAGGGGTTTATTCGATCTTGCGGACGTTCACACTGATCTTTAATCACGAGGTCGCATTGACACATACCTTGTTCATCTACTTAGCAGCATTGACGATGATTTTTGGTGTTGTTGGCGCTCTTTCAACGAACAATATCAAGCTGATTGTCGCGTATAATATTATCCCGGCTGTAGGTTTCATGCTTATGGGGATAGGTGTCTTCACAGAGGTTTCGATAAGCGGGACCATTTATTATCTTGTTCATGATATGGTAATCAAAGGAGCACTCTTCATCCTGGTGGGGGCCACTGCTTATGTAGCGGGGACATCGGATCTCCGTAAAATGGGTGGATTGATTCACCATTATCCCGTTCTCGGATGGCTTATGTTTCTAGCATCCTTGGTATTGGCAGGAATACCACCATTCAGTGGTTTTATCGGTAAACTATTATTATTACGCGGCGGGTTAGGCGAAGAGGAAATTTTCATCGTCATCACCGCTCTCATTTCAAGTCTACTGATTCTATTCTCGATGATCCGGATTTTCATCAGAGGATTTTGGGGAGAAAAGATGGATATTCCTGTTCCGGAGCGAGAGAAAAGAGGAAAACGAATGGCGCTTCCTGCTGCGGGACTGCTTACGGTTTCCATTCTCCTCGGTGTAGGTGCTGAATGGTTCTTCCCGACAATAGAAACCATCTCTCAATACATGATGGATCCAGAACTCTATATTGATTCTGTGTTAAAGGAGTAGAAGCTGATGCCTTTACAAATCGTACTGAACATCATCATCGCTATGATGTGGATGTTCCTGAGTGAAACATATAATTTCACAACCTTTTTTGTCGGTTATATCTTAGGAATCATACTCCTCTTCGTCCTGCAGCGTTTTGTACCAGATTCATTCTATATGAAACGGGCGTGGAAGTTTTTCCTTCTCATTCTTTTATTTATACGAGAGCTTTTCTTATCAAACATCGACATCGTCAAGCATGTCTACAAGCCAAAAATGGACATGCAGCCAGGGATATTCGCACTTCCGATTGATGTAAAAACAAACTTTGAAATCACTCTTCTCGCAAACTTGATTTCATTAACTCCCGGGACCTTATCTGTCGTAGTAAGTGAAGATCATACGAAGATCTTTATCCATGCGATGGATATGCCGGATGTTCAGGAATCTGTTAGCGAAATTAAAAATTCATTTGAAAAGCGTATCATGGAGGTGACCCGTTAAATGGAAGACATCCTTAATGTGACACAAACATTGATACAAATATCAGCTACCATTGCTGTTGTAGCTGTAGCTATCTCCGTGATCCTCCTTTTGTATCGCGCAATTCTCGGACCGACAAATCCGGACCGGGCGGTTGCGCTTGATATCATTGGAATAAATCTAATGGCCTTAGCTGGACTAATCGCCGTCCTGCTCGTAACGACAAGGTTTAATGACGTCGTCCTACTGATTGGTATTCTACTCTTCATCGGTACGGTCGCATTGGCGAAATTCTTAGAAAAGGGTGTTATCATTGAGCGGGACATGGATTAATTTAATTTTCGACATCACTATATGTCTGTCTCTATTGATTGGTGCCTTTTTCCTTATCTCTGGTTCCATAGGGATTTTGCGTTTTCCTGATGTGTACACACGGCTTCATGCGGCGACAAAAAGCTCGACCCTTGGAGTGGCCGGAATTATGATCGGTGCTTTTCTATTTCACTATGTAGAACATGACATCGTAAGTGGTAAACTGCTTCTTGGAATATTCTTCGTCTTGTTGACAGCCCCTGTCTCCGGACATATGATCTCAAGAGCTGCCTACCGTGCTGGCGTGCCTCTTTGGGAAAAGAGTGTAAAGGATGAATACGCAGAAGTCTTAAAAGAAGAGCAGAAGCGACAAGCACCAGATTCATAATACGACATGCCTCCATTCTCATGGGGGCATTTTTTTACGTTTATGAACATTATTTTTAACCACAGACAAGCACAGACGACTTCTCAAGGACATAAGTATGTTGTAGGCATTCGCCTAATCCTTGAGGAGGTGCGTCCTATGAGCAGTCTCATCGCTTCCATCCTTTATTTTTTCAAAGAGTCTCTCTTCTTCATGTCTTATGTAAAAAACCAGGCTTTCCCGAACCCCCTGCCTCCAGAAGAAGAAGCCAAACAGCTCCAATTGATGGCAGAAGGGAGTCATGAAGCCAGGAACAAACTGATTGAGCACAATTTACGACTTGTCGCACACATTGTGAAAAAGTTTGAAAACACGAAAGAGGACTTTGAAGACCTTATCTCTATAGGGACGATCGGTTTGATCAAAGGTATTGAAAGTTATTCGACAGGAAAAGGGACGAAACTTGCTACCTATGCCGCACGCTGCATTGAGAACGAAATTCTCATGCACCTCAGGTCAACGAAAAAAATGAGCAAAGACATTTCGTTGCAAGATCCGATCGGCCATGATAAAGAAGGGAACGAATTGAACCTTCTTGATATTCTACAGGCGGATGTAACGGATATTGTCGAGGAAATCCAACTTCATATGGAATTGGAAAAGATCAAAGATTTCATCACTGTATTAGATGAGCGGGAAAAAGAAGTGATTATCTTCCGATATGGACTGAATCAGACAGAAGAAAAAACGCAGCGGGAAATAGCCAAAGAGCTGGGTATATCGAGAAGTTATGTATCAAGAATCGAAAAGCGAGCATTAATGAAGATCTTTCATGAGTTCTATAAGCAGAGTAAACAAGGGAAAAATGGATAAAAAACAGCCACTACCATCTTATAAGAATGGAGTGGCTGTTTCATTCAGTCCTCTACGAGTTGTCGTTTCCATTTTCTGATTTTCAAAGTCATGATGAATGCTGTCAAAAGGGCTGTACCAATGACAGGATACAAAAACAAATAGGCTTTTGTAGCATATTCATAGAGGCTGATCAATGTACCAATATAAAGATACGTGCTCATGATTAAAAGTGTCATCACGAACCGCTTATAATCCATTACTTTTTTCTTTAACCATTGGGAAGTATCCAAAACGGTCCACCCCCTACTATGAAAATCATAACATATGAGAATCATAGTATCGGTGGAAATGATTGTCATTCGTAATTCTTAACCATTTCCATGATCATGACGGCTGCATTTTCGGCAGCTTTCGGTAAGAATTGATCAAACGAAATTGACGATTCCTTACCAGCAATATCGGACAACGCTCGAATGACAACAAATGGTGTTCCATACTTATAACAAACCTGGGCAATCGCAGCGGCTTCCATCTCCGCTGCAATCATTTCAGGAAACTTACCTCTCACAAAATCCACCTTCGCTTCCTCTTGCATAAAGGAATCTCCGGTAGCAATGATGCCTTTCGCTGCTTTAGCATCTGTCTTCTCAACTGCATCCATCGCTTTTTTAACAAGGTTTTCATCCGCAGCATACATGTCAGGCATTCCTGGGACTTGACCATATTTATACTTAAAAGCTGTCACATCGACATCATGGTGTGTCACTAAGGAAGATATGACCACATCTCCAACTTCAAGATCTTTGGCAAAACCGCCGGCTGATCCTGTATTGATGACGGCATCAATTTCGTATTGTTCATGAAGAATAGTCGTAGCCATAGCTGCATTGACTTTACCAATGCCCGACTTTAAAAGAACGACTTCCTTCCCATGTAATAGGCCATCAACAAAAAGACTGTCCGCAACCTCTTTCTCTGACGCTACATCCATATTTGCTTTTAATAATTCAACTTCTTCATCCATAGCTCCAATAATTCCAATTGCCATAACCGAACTTCCTCTCTCAACCGTTTTTATTTTTTAAGACCTCAAGTCTCACTGGTTTATAACCTTGGCCATCAATCCAGTCAATGTGTACCCTGAGATATCCTGTCTTATTTTTGTCAGAGACCGTCGCCTTAGCTTTTTGAGGGTGACCTCTATTACTTACATCCCAATAAATGATATTGTCCTCAGAAAGGCCGACAGCGCTTCTGATCGCTTGTTTCAACTCGTTATAGTCCTGAGTACCTGATTGATAAGTGATCCCGTGTTCACCATTCGTTTCCATTTCTGTCGGAATAACCGGCCAGTCCTTTGTGATGACACGTTCTACATTAGGGTCATCACTTTTTTCTATTTTCAGCCCTTTTTCGTCTTCGATCGGCTTCAGCTCTTCGAATTTTTCAATGGAAACCTGTTGTTTATCTGATTCTTCCTCTGTATCTTCACCACTTTTATCTTTTTCGTCCTTATCGTTTTTATCAGTGTTCTCATCGGCTTCCGCCTGAGAATCCTCATTCTGACCTTGATCTTCCTTTGTGACCTCTTGACTTTCTGTCTCTTGTGCTTGTCCTTTTTGGTCCTCTCCACCGAAGACCAACAATCCAATGAGCAACACCATGAAAACACTGCCTGCCCCTACAAGCCAAGTCAACATCTTCGTACCACGACGCTTTTTCTCATAACGGCCTGAGCGAGAATACGGGGATTGTTTGTTCGACATGATTTTCTGCCTCCTTTTTACTCGCCGTTTATTATACATGAAGTTTTGACTGTTACCAATGCTTTCTTTTTCCTATCTCATTTCCCGGGCTATATTCCAAACATCACTATAGCTCCCCTTTCTTGAATACTCAGTTTCGAGATAACCGGGTTCGTTTGCTGTATTTTGAGTCAGGGGTGTTTGGGAAGCTACTCGCTTTCCTGTGGGGGAGCGCCGAGCTTCCTCGGACTGCGTCCTGCGGGATCTCGCCTATCTCCTTCTCCCACGGGAGTCTCGCAGCTTCCCAACCACCCCATTCGATTTATTTGAGAAACGAACCCTTTACCAAACTGGATTGTCTTCCACTATGCCACTGTTAGGAGTACAAAGCGCTCAGTATCAAGCTTTCAGGATTCAAACACCTCTGCACGGGAATTTATTCCTTATACTCTCATCGCTGGATTGTTGCTTATTCGAGAAGGAGGTTTCGAGACACTAATTAGGCAAAGGGGCGGAGGGGAATGGGGAGACTCCTGCGGGGAAAAAGTGCTTGGTGAGACCCCACAGAGCGAAGCTCGAGAAGGCTCACCGCGCTCCCGCGGAAAGCGATCCATTCCCCGCAGCCCCCATCCACTCAACAAAAGTCTCGAAACTAAGTCTTCCACAATCCTGCCATACTCTTTAAGAAGATCCGTATGTAGGCATAAAAAAAGACAGGGCAGGACCCTGTCTTTTTTATTATTCGACTGTGATGATTTTTACGTCAATTTCTCCGCCTGGTGTCGCGACTTTGACCTTGTCACCAACAACATGTCCAATTAAGCTTTGAGCCATTGGAGAGTCATTGGAAATTTTGCCTTCAAATGGGTCGGCTTCAGCACTTCCGACAATCGTGTACGTCTCTTCGTCTCCATCCGGAAGCTCTTGGAACGTTACAGATTTACCCATCGTCACTGTGTCAGGGTTTTCATTATCATTTTCGATGATGACTGCATTTCGAATCATGTTTTCCACTTGTGTGATTCGCGCTTCTACAAATGCTTGTTCATCTTTAGCTGCATCGTACTCAGAGTTCTCTGATAGATCTCCGAAACCGCGAGCGATTTTAATCCGTTCGACTACTTCTTTGCGTCGCTCTGTTTTTAGATGATGCAATTCTTCTTCTAATTTTTGTTTACCTTCTTCCGTCATATAATAACTTTTGTCTTCTGCCATGGTCCAAATACACTCCTTTAAATACAAGAAAAAATGATGTCCTTAATATAGGAAATGAGCAGTACGACTGTACGCTCATTAAAGATGATTTACTATACTTTACCCGAGGACATTATGATTTAGAACTACTAGTGAAAACTATGCCAGATTTTTGGTAGTATTTCAACTATTTTCTTTCGTCACTGTTTGTCCTTTTTCGTAAAGAACCGTTTGAATCTTCGTTGCCATAAGATCAATGGCCACGTGGTTTTGCCCACCTTCTGGGATGATAATATCCGAGTATCGTTTGGTCGGTTCTACGAATTGCAAGTGCATGGGACGAACGACATTGATATATTGTTCAATCACAGAGTCGAGTGAACGGCCTCTCTCATTAATATCTCTCATTAATCTACGGATAATTCTTACATCTGCATCTGTATCTACAAAAACTTTAATATCCATGAGATCTCTGAGGCGTTCATCTTCCAGGACTAGAATCCCTTCAACGATAATCACTTCTTTCGGTTCGACATGAATGGTTTCATCTGAGCGGGTATGCATCTTATAATCATAGACCGGTTTTTCTACAGGCTTTTGATCAAGCAATTGTTCCAAGTGCTCAATGAGAAGATCATTATCAAAAGCTAGAGGGTGATCATAGTTTGTTTGTAACCTTTCCTCAAACGGAACATCACTTTGATCCTTATAATAATAATCTTGTTCTAGCATTAATAACGTCTTATCTGTAAAGCGCTGGATAATCGAACGAGTCACACTCGTTTTCCCTGATCCTGATCCTCCCGCTACTCCAATCACTACTGGTTTATCACTCATGCTCCTGGGTGCTCCTTTCATCCATTCCATTCTTATCTATAATAGCTCTTATGTTTCCTTCTTTTTCGTAATAGCAACCCCGTCCCCGATCGGGACAATGGTTGTGTAGTAATCAGGATGTTGAATAAGCCATTCATTAAAACTCCTGATTTTACCAGCGATTTTCGCCATTCTTGGACTTGCTTCTGAATCGTCAGCAACAAAACCTTTAAATAGTACGTTATCAGAAATAATGACGCCTGTATCGGATACCATAGGGGAATACATATGGAAAAATTCTTCATACTTTCCTTTGGCTGCATCGATAAATAATAAATCAAACGGGCCTTCTTTTTCAATGGTAGATGCTACCTCTAGGGCATCTCCCTGGATGACATGGATCTGTTCCTCGGCGTTCATATCCTTAATATTTTTCAAAGCATCCTTATACCGCTGTTCATCACGTTCGACCGTTATTATTTGACCACCTGGACAAGCTTCCAGCATCCGAAGGGCTGAATAACCAATGGCTGTACCGATCTCCAGGATTCTTTTTGGTTGTTGGATCCTGAGAAGCTGCATGAGAAAATCTATCCCCAACGGTTCCATGATTGGTACTCGTTGTTCTTCTGCTTCGGATTCCATTTTCTTAACAGCTGTGGAAGGCTTTGAAAGCAATGACTGTAAATATTCTTCTTGATTCATCCTGTTTCACCCTTCCCATCAATTTTACATCCGATTTACAACCCCATTATTTTAACATAAAAAAAAGAAGGAATGCGAGTATCTTTTTGCATTCCTTCTAAAAACATGTTAATTGATATACTCATTTTTCAGTTGGTTATGTTCTTCTAGTGAACTTGCGTAATGAATCTCTCCACTACTATCAGCCAGGAAATAGAAATACTCATGATCCTTCGGTTTAGCAGCTGCCTGTAAAGAGTTCTCATTAAAGTTTGAAATCGGTCCAACCGGGAGCCCGGTTATATAATAGGTGTTGTATGGGGATTCGATTTCCAGATCTTCATACAGGACTCGGTCTTTATGCTCTCCGTGGGCGTAAAGCACGGTCGGGTCTGTTTGAAGTTTCATATCTTTATCTATACGGTTTTGAAACACGCCGGAAATCATTTGACGACTTTCTGCTGTTCGAGCTTCGTTTTCCAGAAGGGATGCCATCGTGACGAGATCGTGAACATTTTCAATCCCTTCAAGGTTCCCCATTTGATTGACATAAGGAAGGACCACCGCCTGGGTTTTATCCAGCATTTTCTTCACAAGCTGATCGATGGTTGGATCCTCGACATAAACATCATAGGTCGCAGCAAACAAATACCCTTCGAGGGGATGGCGTATTTCTTCTTTCAATATATCTTCTGTTAATAGTTGAGGATATTCAGACATCAGTTCTTTTACATAGGTTTCATCATCCACTTTTTCCATGAATTCTTCTTTAGTAAATGGTAAGTCTTCTGCGTACACCTCTGCAATCTGCCCCAGGTTACGCCCTTCAGGAACAGTCACTTTGTAAACAGGTTCTTTCACGAGCTTACCTGTTTTTAATGTTTCAATAATTTCATTTAAAGTCATGGAAGATGTAAATTGATAATTTCCCGCTTGGAATCCAGATTCGTTCTTAAACTTTGTATAAAAACGGAAGATCAAATCGTTTTTGATGATATCATTCTCTTCAAGAATACTTGCTATTGAAGATGTAGAAGATCCCAAAGGTATATCCACATTGATCTGTTTATCATTCCCTGGCTCTACAGGCTCTAAAGCAGACTTCACGTAAAAATAACCAGTAAGTCCTCCGATCACAAGGGCAAGAACCAAAACTGTAAGAATGATTGAGACAATTTTTCTCACTTTACTTGCTTCCTCTATTCTCGTTTTCAATCTTTTTTTATATTGATTTTTAAAGTCAGAATTAGACAAACGGACTTCCCCCTTTCATCCGGTTCATTATACTATAAAATGAAAGAATCTTTCTACATATTCCCTTAATTTTCTACAAGGAGAAGAGACTCTTCGGTTTTATATAGCATGAAATAAGTGTGCCACCTCAGAGAATAATAAAAGCCTGCAGCTGATCGCTGCAGGCGGTAGGAATTACGTCAAATCTTCATCTGTCAACGTATTCAACATTTCTTCAACCATTTCCCATTCATCATCGGATTCGATCTGGAATAGAGCAAGGTCATCTTCTTCATTCCCTTTTTCTTCATAACGGAAGGCAAAGACTTCTACTTCTTCCCCATCCTTTTGTTCAGCAGGGACGACTGCGATGTAAGAATGTCCTGTTTGTTCAACATCAAAGGTGAACAAAACTTCAAATAAATGCTCTTCCCCATTTTCATCAGGAATGATGATGCGTTCTTCTTTTTCTAGTGCCATATCAAACGTCCTCCTTATTGTTTCGAATCCAAGTAACTTTGCAAAATCATGACAGCAGCCATTTTATCAATGACTTTTTTCCGTTTTTTCCTGCTGACATCTGCATCCAACAGCACGCGTTCGGCTGCCATAGTGGTTAAGCGTTCATCCCAAAGATGTGTTTGGAGATGAAATTCTTCTTCCAGCCATGAGGCGAAAACCTGACTTGCTTCTCCACGTGGGCCGACCGTACCATTCATATTCTTCGGAAATCCTACAACCGCTTCCGTCACATCATGGTCACGGATGACTTTTCTTAACGGCTCCTTAGCCGTATTGAAGTCCTGCTCGTCCCAACGGAGTGTGGTGAGGCCCTGGGCCGTCCAGCCAAAGGCGTCCGATATGGCGATGCCTATCGTTTTTTCGCCCACATCCAGTCCTATTTTTTTCATTCAATGCCCTCTTTATTCTCTTTGATGTAAAATTTAACCAGTTCTTCAATCAACTCGTCGCGTTCAATTTTGCGGATTAAGTTTCTGGCATCCTGATGACGAGGAATGTACGCAGGGTCGCCTGAAAGCAAATATCCGACAATCTGGTTGATCGGATTGTACCCTTTCTCTTGTAATGCTCCGTAAACAGATAGAAGTACGGATTGGACATCTTGATCAAACGGTTCTTCAGAGAAGTTGAACCTCATCGTTTTATCCATTGAACTCATTACAGTCACCTCGCACTTTTGTAGTATTTACTCTATTATATACCTAATTCTTCTATAGGAAAAACTAGGCGTTTTGACTTGCATATTCCTTGGCATATTCAAGTGCTTCTGGAATTTTAGAAGCATCCTTACCACCCGCTTGTGCCATGTCTGGACGGCCACCACCGCCACCACCGCATCGGGTCGCTGCTTCTTTGATTAATTGACCTGCATGATATCCTTTTTCTACTAAGTCCTTCGATACTCCTGCAATTAATTGAACTTTATCTCCATTCGGAGCTGCAAGAAGGATCATTCCGGAGTCAAGTTTCTGCTTCAGATCATCAACCATTGTCCTGAGAGCATTCATATCTTTCACATCTACTTGCTTGGCAAGAATCTTCACTCCATTGACTTCCTCCACTTCATCCAAAATATTGGAGGCTTCCATGTTTGATAATTTTGCACTTAGTGATTCATTTTCTTTTTGAAGATCTTTCATTTCTTTATGAAGGACTTCAATTCGCTCTGGAACCTGCTCAGGCTTGGTCTTCAACTGCTCCCCAGCTTTTTTCAGCAATGCTTCTTTGCCATTCATATACAAATAAGCATCCTTAGCTGTGACAGCCTCGATTCTTCTGGTGCCAGCACCAATTCCAGACTCTGAAATAATCTTGAATAAGCCGATTTCGGCCGTGTTCATGACATGACAACCTCCACAAAGCTCAAGGCTGTAATTGCCAACCTGAACGACTCTAACCGTGTCCCCATATTTTTCACCAAATAAGGCCATTGCGCCCTTAGCTTTTGCTTCTTCAATAGAATTGAGTTCGATGGAGACCGGAATAGACTGCCATACTTTTTCATTCACGATGCTCTCAATTTTCTCCATTTCTTCGTTCGTTACAGAACCGAAGTGGGAAAAGTCAAAGCGCAGGCGATCTGGAGCTACAAGAGAGCCGGCTTGATTGACATGTTCGCCAAGGACATCTTTCAAAGCTTGATGCAGAAGGTGTGTCGCCGTATGGTTTTTAACAATAAAGGAACGTCCACTTTGATCGACTTCTGCCTTCACTGTGGCTCCTTTTTCTATAGAACCTTGTTTAACGATCGCTTCATGCATGTGCTGACCATTCGGCGCTTTTTGAACATTGGTGACTTCAACTACAGCAGATTCTGTTCTCAGGAAACCGCGATCGGCGATCTGACCACCACTCTCGGCGTAGAAAGGTGTTTGGGATAGGAACAGGTAAATGGTGTCGCCCTCTTCTGCATATCCACTGAACTCTTTTCCTTTAATCAGTTCTACAATTTCCGTTTCAACTTGAAGTGTGTCATAGCCAATGAATTCACTTTCTACGTGAACGTCACCTAGTACTCCATCTTGGACTTGCATGGAATCGGTCTTTTGACGAGCACTCCGTGCGCGCTCCCGTTGCTTTTGCATTTCGTTTTGGAAACCTTCTTCATCAATGGTGAAGCCAGCTTCTGCTACGTACTCTTCTGTCAGTTCTTTCGGGAAGCCATACGTGTCATATAAACGGAAGACTTCCGTTCCAGGGAACACGTTGCTTCCTTTCTCGGTCTCCTGTTTGATGATGGTGGAAAGAATTTGTAACCCATCATTCAAGGTTTCATGGAAACGTGCTTCTTCTGTTTGAATGACGTTTTGAATGAAGGATTCTTTCTCCTTCACTTCAGGATAGAAGTCGACCATGATTTTAGAGACTTCAGGAACTAGTTTGTACATGAATGGTTTGTCAATCCCGATCTGCTTTGCAAAACGTACAGCTCTTCGCAACAGACGACGCAGGACGTAACCACGTCCTTCATTCGAAGGCAGGGCCCCATCACTAACTGCGAATGTCACGGTTCTCATATGGTCTGCAATCACTTTGAAGGATGCATCTGTATCGAAGCTGTCTCCATAGTTTTTATCAGCCATTTTTTCTGTTGCTTCAATAATCGGAAGGAATAAATCTGTCTCGAAGTTCGTTTCTGTTTCTTGAATGACACAAACAATACGCTCAAGACCCATCCCTGTATCAATGTTTTTCTTAGGAAGTGGTGTATAAGTATCATCAGGGTTATGGTTGAATTGGGAGAAAACAAGATTCCAGATTTCCAAATAGCGTTCATTTTCTCCGCCAGGGTAAAGTTCAGGATCACTCGAGTCACTTCCGTATTTTTCTCCACGGTCATAAAAGATTTCTGTATTCGGGCCACTAGGTCCTTCTCCGATATCCCAGAAATTCTCTTCGATGCGGATGATGCGCTCTTCATCTAGTCCGATTTTATCTTTCCAGATTTGGTAAGCTTCATCATCTTCCGGGTGTACAGTTACAGAAAGCCTTTCTTGGTCGAACCCAATCCATTGATCACTCGTAAGGAACTCCCAGGCCCATTCCATGGCTTCTTCCTTGAAGTAATCTCCAATAGAAAAATTACCCAGCATCTCAAAGAAGGTGTGGTGTCTGGCCGTGAATCCTACATTTTCAATATCGTTCGTACGAATCGATTTTTGAGCATTTACAATCCGCGGATTTTCAGGAATAACGCGGCCATCGAAATATTTTTTCAATGTTGCCACACCACTATTGATCCATAGAAGTGTAGGATCTTCGTGAGGGACGAGTGACGCGCTAGGTTCTACGCTATGGCCTTTTTCTTTAAAGAAGTCAAGAAACATTTGACGGACTTCCGCTGATGTTAATGATTTCATTTTCAACAACCTCCTCAGTTTCATCGATAGTATAGAGACCGTTCCGGACGAAGGAGGAACAAAAAAACCCCGTCCCTGCCTTTAGATCGGCAGGGACGGGGTTTTGTTTCCGCGGTACCACCCTGGTTATAGACATACACGTCTATCAGCTTGAATGCCTTTAACGTGGCATGACCCCGGCGGGAATTAACCGCACTCCGGAATAGCTTTCAACAACCTCCATGCAATGCGTTTTTCAGCCTGGAACGCACCTCTCTGATCATGAACGAATCGCCTACTTTTTTCCTTCATCGTTTTCTTTCGTCCTTATAGTCTTTGCTAAGCGTTATTATAGATAACTGTCGTTCATCTGTCAACGTTTAACCTTCCTGTACGGATCTCCGAGGCCACTACTTTTAAGCATGTCAATACAGGAACGGCCAAAATCAGTCCAGGAATTCCAGCCACTTCTCCGCCGACCAGTAAGGCTAAGATGATGAACAAGGGGTGGATATGAATACTCTTCCCCATGATATACGGGGAAAGGAGATTTCCTTCGACCAGTTGAATGATCAGAATAACAGCTAATGTGAAAAGGAGTGTATTCACACTCACGGTAAGAGCCACAATGACCGCAGGACCTGCTCCAAGAAGAGGGCCGAAGTAGGGGATAATATTGGTCAACCCTGCAATTAACCCTAAGACTAAAGGGTAAGGAAGGTCAATCAACCAAAACCCTGCGGTAGCTAATACGCCTACAAATAAACTGATCAATAGCTGCCCTCGAATATAGCCTCCCAGAGAGTGATTCAACTCTCTGACCAACCTGTTGGATTCCTCATGCCATTGAGAAGGGAGTAGGAAAACTAGAGCTTTCCCTATGCTCTTATAGTCTTTAAGAAAATAAAACGTCATGACAGGCACAACAGCTAGAAGCACAATCATGTTAAATATCCCACTAAGACCAGCTAGTAGAGCCAGTACTCTTCCACTCACCCATTCTTCAAAGCTTGCAAAACGCGCATCGACTTCATGGTGAAGACCGTCCGGCAATTTCTCTGTTTGGGCATAAAGCTGCTTTGTCCAATCTTGATAGGACTCAACCAAATAAGGCAAATGCTCGTTTAAAAGCTTCAATTGATCAAGCAATCGTGGAATACCTTTATATAATCCAAAAGCCGTCAGCGAAAAGAAGAGCACAAAAATCACAAGTATGCTAATCGTACGAGACAGGCCGAGATCCTCGATCACGTGCACGAGTGGATGCAGTAAAAGAGATAACACAAGAGCCAGTAAAAACGGCAACAGCACTTTCCCCATGACGATGAGGACACCGTCATAATAAGGGAACAACCAAGCTAGCAATAAGAGAGAAAGTAGGATGATAAAAAAGATGGTGAATCTCCGCAACCATTTAGAGGAGCGATCACTCATGAATCATCAAGATCCCTGCTGATAAAAAATATCATTCAAAGAACTTAAGCTGCCATCTTCCTCAATTTGGTTGATATTCATTTTTCCATCTTCAATCGTTAACTCAAGGCAACAATTCCAACAATAGTATTGTTCGTTACCGATTTTCCCAAGGTTCTTATTATTGCAGTTCGGACATCTCATCGGACATACTCCTTTTTTACCAAATAGTATGTCCACGAAAATGAGATTCATACATTACTTGAGTTGTTCCATCACCCATTCAATCCCCTCATCCACCTCTTCCTCAGAAGGGTTGGTGTGCGGCGTGTGCTCAAGGATAAAATATTTGTCCCTGCCTTTTGCAAGCAGTTCTATGCAAGGAGTCATGTCAAAAGCTGTGTCCTGCTTTTCAAAGTCCGGGTGAATCGGTGTCCAAATATATCCTTTATTAGTGAACCGAACATTATGCATATGTACGACTTTGGTAAATGGAAGAAGTGGCTCTATATACTCTCTCCAATTGTTTCCCACCGCAATCCTATAATCACCGATATCAATACAAATACTCAGACCATATTTTTCCCAGAGATTCATAGGAAAATCATACAGGTATTGAATGCCTGCAGAAGATTTATTATGACCAAGCTTTGGTTCACATACGATTGGAACCCCATACGATTCCTGTAAGTGTTGTAAAAACTGCAAGCCTTCCTCTATCTTTTCAAGAGTAGACTCCGCCTCACCTTTGAAATAAGGAAAGTGAACAAGGACATAGGATGCCCCTGATCGTGCCGCTTCCTGCACTTCCTCTACAAACAATTTCCTGGCGAGGGAGGGATGCATTTTCACTTCTTCTAGAAGATCATACTTGCTATTTTCTCTAAAGTGAGGAACATGAATACCAAAACTAACCTTGTTCTCTCTGGCTAAATTCAAAAAGGAGAGATAGGAATCCCTGTCCCCAAACTCTCCTATTTCCACATGAGGCAATCCTTTATCAAATAGCTCCGGAAGACGGTCACGATCAGACATGATGGTACTTCCAGACATCCCAATAGAATGTGCCAAAACGTTCCCTCCTACATAAAATCATATGGTGACAACTGTTCTTCTTCTTCTGTATCCACTTCAGGTACGGATTCTTCTTGCAGTTTCTCTTTTAACCTTGTGTATCTTGTATTCGTATCTGTTGTACCCACACCGTCAAGGAAAGCTTCCCGGTCACCGCAAATAATGAGAGACTGTTTGGATCTTGTAATGGCCGTATAGATTAGATTCTTTCTTAACATTCGGCGATAGCTTCTCACGATTGGCAGTATAACTATGGAAAATTCACTGCCCTGGGATTTATGAATGGAGGTACAATAGGCATGCATGATGCTGTTCAAGTCTTTTTTCGGATAGACGACTTCTTTTCCTTCAAAATCGACTACCACCTGCTCAACGCCATCCACGTTTTCTTCCGCACGGAAAATGGCTACGATTTCGCCGATATCTCCATTATAAACACCATCTTCAGGCTGATTCACCAATTGGATGACCTTATCCCCTTTTCGATAAGTAACCTCAAAGTGCCTTAAATCGCGTTTTTGTTTACTTTTCGGATTAACCGTTTGCTGGATGCTTTCATTCAACTTATGGATCCCTACGTCTGTTCGATACATCGGAGCAAGTACTTGAATGTCTTTCAATTCATTCCCCTTGTCCAACGCTTTTTGGACAATGTTAGTCACGAGATCACTTAACTGGTGTTCTCTTGCCGGGATGAAGTTGAAGTCATGGTCCTTTTCAAGGGAGGCTGTCGTACAAGCATCCTTCTTTATCTCATGGGCAAGCTGGATGATTTTCGAACCTTCCTTTTGACGATAGACTTCTGTTAACTTTACGGATGGAAGTGTGTTAGAAGCTAAGAGATCAGCAAGCACTTGACCGGGACCTACCGAAGGCAGTTGGTCTTCATCTCCAACAAGTAAGACTTGCATATCATCAGGGATGGCGCGGAACAATTGATTTGCAAGCCAAATATCGACCATCGAAAATTCATCGATGATCAACAGACTCCCTTCCAGCGGGTTGTTCTGATTGCGTTCAAAGGAGTCATGTCCATCCCACCCTAACAAACGGTGGATGGTGCTTGCAGGCAGTCCTGTCGATTCTGTCATCCTTTTTGCAGCTCTTCCTGTCGGTGCTGCAAGGACGAATGGAAAAGGTTTGTCACTATCATAATCTTCGGGATGGATAGAAAAATCGTTCAATTCTGCATACGTATGGATGATTCCTTTAATGACGGTCGTTTTACCCGTTCCCGGTCCACCGGTTAAAATCATCAATTTGGAATGAAGGGCTTTTTCAATGGCGTTGAACTGGTCTTCGCCATAACTCATCGCTTCCTCTTCTTCCAAGTCCCCGATGATTTTCATCAAATCTGCTTGTGTGTGTGCTACATCAACCTCTTTTTCTTGAATGCGGTCCACATGACTGCAAAAACCATTTTCAGCAAAGTATAGAGTCGGAAGATAGATGCGTTCCTCTTCAATATATACAAAACGTTCTTCACCAAGATGGATCATTTGCTCAGATAGCTGTTCGAAAGTAATGGCAGGCTCTGAGCCCTGATTTAACAGTTGTTCAACCTGGACGAGGCACTCTTCTGTCGGGAGATAGACATGTCCCGCACTCATGCTTTTTTGCATCATATACAAGCACGCCGCTCGAATCCTTGTTGGATGATCATGGGAAAGATTCTGCATCTTTGCCATTTCATCCGCTCGATGAAAACCGAAGCCATCCACGTGGAAGACGAGCTGGTAAGGATCTTCTTCAATGATCGCCATCGTTTGATCCTTAAAGGCTTCATAGATTTTTTGAGCAAGCTTCAAACCAAATCCATATTGAGACAAATGAATCATGACGTGTTCGAACCCTTGATGCTCTTTCAAGGCCTCATATAGTTGATCCGCTTTATCTTTAGGCAACTTTGGAACAGCATCTAACACATCACGGTTTTCCAAAATTCTTGATATCGCTTGTTCTCCTAACTCATCCACGATCCGTTCGGCTGTTTTTTTTCCAATGCCGTGGAAAAGATCACTGGACAAGTAGAGGACGATTCCATCTTTCGTTTCCGGCAACACACGATTGTACATGTCTACTTCATATTGCAGCCCGAATTTTTTATGGTTTTTGAATTCTCCATAAAACATATAGGTTTCGCCTTCCTCCAAAGGAGAAAAATGCCCTTTGATCACAAGGGACTTCTCTTCGAAGGCTTCATTCGTTTCCTTCACATGAATGGAAGCAATCGAAAAGTGCTCGGATTCATTGTGAAAGATCATCCGGCTCAATTCCCCTTTGACATAAGGACGTTCTTCATTCGATTCTTGAAAGAGCGATTGTTGAGTCATAACCATCGAACTCCTCTACTCGTTTAACGCTTGTTCCACTTGCCCTTTGGCATGAGCTGCCAGCATATGCTCAGGATTGATTTCCAATGCTTTAGAAAAATGCTCCAGCGCTTTTCCGGCGTTCTCCTGATGAAGAGCAACGACACCAAGGTTGTAATGCGCATCACTGTGTTGTTCTTCTAATTGTAGCACATGGTTCATGACTTGTTCAGCTTGATCAATCTGTCCATTTTGAGCCAGGCATAGACCATATTGGAATTGGACATCCACGTCCTCCGGTGCCAGTTCTGATGCTCTCAGAAGATAAGGGAGAGCAAGCTTCACGTATTCTTGATGAATGAATGTCATTCCTAACATAAAGTGGACATCTGCTTCATCTAATCCTTGCTGAATCGCCTGGATAAACTGTTCCTGTGCTTTCGTATACTTTTCCTGTTCATAATACACATTTCCCAGGCCATAATAGGCGGTTGCTGCCGTATCATCCAATTCGATGGCACGATGAAAGAAGCGCTCGGCTCTTTCATGCTCATTCATGTGTGTCAGCAAATTACCGAAATTGATGTACCCTACAGGCTCTTTTGGATTCTCGTCAATGGCCTCCGTAAATAGTTTTGCTGCTTCCTCATAATTATGGTTTTGCATCTGTTCGATTCCTTGCTTTAACTTATCCATTTCAAACCTCTCCTTTCAATATGTCTCCTATAATAACGACACTTTCGTATCACAAACCATTTTTTCTATGAAGCCCATGTGAAAGTTTCCAGAGCAAGGCTCACTAAACACACATGGAAAGTAAGTTGTTTCAATGCCCTGCTACTAAGGGAAATCGACACTCATAAAAAAGTCATGTCCAAAAAATACGGACATGACTTTTTCATTCTATCCTACATAAGTGATGGCTTGATCTTGTTTGAGAACAACATCGATTGTCGCCCCACCGAGGCAGACTTCTCCATCGTAAAAGACGACCGCCTGCCCTGGAGTGATCGCACGTTCTGGTTCGTCAAACATGACTTTCCACGTTCCATCTTCCATCGGGTATACCGTCACTCCGCTGTCTTCTTGGCGATAACGGAATTTAGCCGTGCATTTGAATGACTCAGTCGGTACGAACCCTTTTGTCCAGCTCGCTTCGGAAGCGATGAGACCGTCAGAGTACAGCGCATCATGATGGAACCCTTGTCCAACGTAGAGAATATTATCCGTCACATTCTTACCTACGACGAACCATGGGTCTCCAGCGCCTCCAATACCCAGTCCTTGACGCTGACCTAATGTGTAGTACATCAATCCGTCATGCTTGCCTTTCACTTCACCATCAAGAGTTTCCATATTGCCTGGTTGTGCAGGTAAATATTCACTTAAGAATTCCTTGAAGTTACGCTCTCCGATAAAGCAGATTCCTGTAGAGTCTTTCTTCTTCGCAGTGGCAAGACCATGCTCTTCCGCAATCCTACGCACTTCTTTTTTCTCAAGATGACCTAGAGGGAACATCACCTTAGAAAGCACTTCCTGTGATAGCTGGTTCAAGAAGTACGTTTGGTCTTTATTGTGATCGACTCCACGAAGCATTTCATATGTGCCGTCGTTTTCACGGACTTGCGCATAGTGGCCCGTCGCCAAATAGTCAGCTCCGAGAGACATCGCGTGGTCCATGAACGCCTTGAACTTGATCTCTTTGTTACACATTACATCAGGATTCGGTGTTCGGCCTTTTTTGTACTCATCAAGGAAATAAGTGAACACTTTATCCCAATACTGCTTCTCAAAATTCACTGCAAAATACGGAATATCCAACTGGTTACAGACGCGGATAACATCTTCATAATCTTCCGTAGCTGTACAGACACCATTTTCATCGGTATCGTCCCAGTTCTTCATAAAAATACCCACGACATCATAGCCTTGTTCTTTCAATAGGAGAGCTGCAACGGATGAATCCACCCCGCCACTCATTCCAACGACTACCCGTGTATCTTTAGGATCTTTCATTTCTTTCACCTTCCTTTATCAAGCCAGCCGTTTAATAATTTGGCTGACTCTCCTTGCTGCTTCTGTTATATCTTCTTCATTATTTGCAAGTCCAAAACTGAACCGTATCGAATTGGTGGTTTTCGGGTGGTCGGAACCAAACATCGCGGAAAGAACATGAGATGGCTCTACAGACCCTGCCGTACAGGCACTTCCGCTCGAAGCAGCGATGCCTGATAAATCAAAATTCGTGAGCAGCGTTTCCACGTTCATCCCAGGAAAACTGATGTTTACGATTGATTCTATTGTTTTTTCATGGGACCCATTCACTTCACATGAAATGTTCTCCTCCTCCAGTGTTTGAAGAAAGAGCTGCTTATAATGAAGGTATTTTTCTTTATACGTCAAACGCTCAGCCTCCATAATCTCAACAGCTGTCTTCAGCCCTTGAACGGCCGGAATGTTTTCTGTCCCTGCTCGTCTTTTCCGTTCCTGTTCTCCACCATATTGAAGAGATTCAATTCCCGTGCCTTCACGGATATACAAAAAGCCGATGCCTTTCGGGCCATTGATCTTATGACCGGAAACCGCCATCAAATCGACTCCAAGGTGTGAAACATCGATATCCATCAGACCGTATGCCTGAACAATATCAGAATGAAAATAAGCCTGATGATCCTTTAAAACAGCGGCTATTTCTTCAATCGGCTGAATCGCTCCTGTTTCATTATTAACCATCATGATAGAGACAAGAATAGTATCCTCACGAAGAGCACCTTTTAAGTCATCCACTTTTACTATTCCATCCTCATCTACAGGCAAATAGGTGACTTCAAAGTCTTGAGACTCCAAGTATTCGACTGCATGTAATGTAGCATGATGTTCGATCGAAGTGGTAATGATATGCTTACCCTTGGAACGATTAGCTCTCGCCGTACCAATAATCGCTAAATTGTCCGCTTCGGTTCCTCCGCTCGTAAAAACAATTTCTTTCTCATTCGCACCGAGGCCATGAGCAATTCTTCTTCGCCCTTCATCCAAAATCCGCCGGGCTTTCCTTCCAAACTGATGAACACTTGACGGATTGCCAAATACACTTTTGTATACAGGCATCATTTCTTCGATCACTTTGGGATGGACGGGTGAAGTCGCTGCATGGTCCAAATAAATTGACTTCATCTTTTCACCTCCAACCATTAAATATAAAACATATAAGCATCTTGAGTCTGGTCATCGACATGATCCTTTAAGTCTTCAAGCGTCGTGGTATCAAGGACATCTTTCACTGCATCTCTGACCCTCTTCCACAACGCCTGTTTCGCAGGCTCTTCATTTTCAATACCTTCAACAGGTGTGATAGGACCTTCTAAAACACGGATCACATCTCCTGCTGTAATTTCGTGGGGAGCCTTTGTGAGCATATAGCCTCCATAGGCACCACGAACACTTTTTACGAGACTTGCGTTTCGCAATGGAGCAATCAGTTGCTCCAGGTAATGTTCGGATAGATTATTGTCTCTTGCAATCTGTTTCAAGGAAATTGGACCGTCTCCATATTTCCTTGCCAGTTCAATCATGATGGTTAGCCCGTACCGGCCTTTGGTAGATATCTTCATACATGTCACCCTTCATTATTAAAAACTGTAGCCATGTTTTTGCCTGTGGTAAGGTGTATCCTACAAATGTACCCAGAAACAGGGCGATGAATACCGTCCCTGCCCCAACAGGCCCACCAAGAGCAAAACCTGCCACGGCTACGATAATTTCAATTCCATTTCTTACTGTCGACACTTTCCATCCAGTAGCCTTCGTAATCAATAACATCAGACTATCACGTGGCCCTGCCCCGATGTCAGGTGCAACATAAACACCAATCCCAAGAGCAATGACAAACGTTCCTGATATAAAAATCAATAATTGCATGATCAATGTTTCAGGTTCTGGCAAAAGCCAATTAAAGAAATCAATAAAAACACCGATGAGAATCATATTCAATATCGTTCCTACTTGCGGCCACATTTTTTGTAAAACTGAACTCGTCAGAACGATCAGCAATCCGGCAATAATCGACCAGGTTCCTACGGTAAGACCTAATTTAAGAAACAGACCATAATGAAAAACATCCCATGGTCCAATTCCAAACTCTTTCACCTGCATTGTCATTGAAATGCCGAGGCCCAGGATGACTAAACCGATAAAGAAAAAGTTCCAGCGAATGAAGTTTTCGCGCTTTTTCTCCTTCACATAAGTCATGATCATCTTCCTCTCTCTATTATACCAAACGCTATTATAGCATGAATGGCAAGTCCCTTGCATTTTCCTTGGAATCATTCTACGCTTACATTTATAACTGTCAAAAGGAGAATGTTCTATGAGTCAGCAACCCCTCGCTTTTCGATTGCGACCAGCCAATATAGATGAAATTATCGGACAGTCCCACCTCGTTGCCGAAGGAAAAACCATCAATCGTATGATTAAGGCTGAACGCCTGGCATCGATGATTTTATTCGGACCACCCGGGACGGGAAAAACTTCGATGGCGACCGCACTTGCCAAAAGCTTGAATATCCCTCATAAAACGTTGAACGCGGTAACAGATAAGAAGAAAGACATGGAAATTGCCGTTGAAGAAGCGAAGATGCACGGGCAACTCGTATTGATCCTTGATGAAGTCCACCGGCTGGATAAAGCAAAGCAGGATTTCCTTCTCCCACACCTGGAAAGCAACCGTTTAACCATGATCGGTTGTACGACAAGCAACCCATACCATTCCATAAATCCCGCGATTCGAAGCCGTTGTCATTTATTTGAGCTGTTCCGATTGGATAGTGATCACATCAAACAGGCGATTCACAGAGCACTGGACGATCGCGAAAAGGGCCTTGGTCACATGAACATCCAAATCACTGACGATGCTCTTGACCACTTTGCTCAATCTTCCAATGGAGATCTGCGCTCAGCTTTGAACGGGTTGGAACTCGCCGCTTTCTCTACACCTGCTGAGGAAAATGGGCTTGTGAAGATCACCTTAGAGGTTGCCGAAGAATGTATGCAGAAGAAAAGCTTCACACATGATAAGGATGGAGATGCTCATTATGATGTCCTCTCAGCGTTTCAAAAATCGATTCGCGGCAGTGATGTTGACGCTTCCCTTCATTATTTAGGTCGTTTGATTGAGGCTGGGGACCTGGATAGTATCGCTAGAAGATTAGTAGTCATTGCATATGAAGACATTGGCCTCGCCAATCCCCAAGCAGGTCCTAGAGCCCTGTCTGCCGTGGAAGCAGCTGAGAGAATCGGATTTCCTGAGGCCCGCATCCCATTAGCGGTGGCTGTGACGGAACTAGCTCTCTCACCGAAATCCAACAGTGCGTACAAAGCACTTGATGCGGCACTTTCAGATATTAGGAATGGGAAAAGCGGAGAAGTTCCTCAACATTTAAAAGACTCTCATTACAAAGGAGCCGAAAAGCTAGGAAGAGGGATCGAGTACAAGTATCCCCATAATTATGAGAATGCGTGGGTAGACCAGCAATACCTTCCTGATCTCATAAAAACACGTCAATACTATGAACCGAAACGGACGGGTAAATTCGAACAAGCTCTTGAGCAGGTTTATAGCAAAATCAAAAAGCAAAAATCTACTTGAGTATATTTCCACTTCTTCTTGGCTACACTACTACTAAATCTGACAAACTATTATCTTTAAAGATAAAATTAGGAGTGGTGAATATGCCTAAAGTAAGACAAGATGCCTGGTCTCATGAAGATGATCTATTATTAGCTGAAACCGTTCTGAGACATATACGGGAAGGAAGCACACAATTGAAAGCTTTTGATGAAGTCGGTGATATTTTAAACCGTACTTCCGCTGCCTGCGGGTTTAGATGGAATGCAGAAGTCCGACAAAAGTATGAACAGGCCGTTGAGCTTGCGAAGAAACAACGAAAAGAGAAAAAGCGGAAAGAAGCGAAACAGCAACCTGTCTATCAAAGACCTCAGGCTCCTGTTGTGTATCAAGCAGAAATAGAGGAAGAAGACTATTTACTTCCTGAGCCGGCTACCTCAGAAATCCATGAGGAGAAGCGAACTCATCAAGAACTTGGTTTAGAAGACATCATTGCTTATTTGACGGACCTTAAACAAGAGAGTACAAATTCCGGATCTCTTCAAATCCGACTATCTGAACTAGAACGTCAAAACAAAGAGTTAGCAGAACAAAACCAGCAATTAAGTGGACAGCTTGAAGCCATGACCGAAGATTACCAGGCTTTGATTCAAATTATGGACCGTGCTAGAAAAATGGTCATGTTTGATGATTCTGATCATGCTTACAAACCTCAATTCCGCATGGAGAAAAACGGAAATCTCGAAAACCTTGCACGCTAATCAGATAAAGGTCGCGTGTGTCTGAGCAATGGAGCGGGACGTCGCCCCATAAGTCAATTTTCACACAGTTAATTGTTTTATCATTGCATTGCCCATTAAAAAAGCGTTTCCCTGATAGGGAAACGCTTTTGTTATTTAATCACATTGATTTTTAGTAAAGAGCAATTAAAAAGACCAATCCCAATTGTGCCGTCGTATCATGAGTTTTGAACCCGCTCTAGGCAGGTGGGTGCCCTGTTCCACATTTCTTGCGTCCTCCCATCAATGATGGTTATGAGGCATGCATTCCATGTGGAAACACCAGGCTCCCGTTTCAAAAATGTTCGGTCAAAACGTACATTCGAACAACGTACACATCAGGATTGGTCTCTTTAATTTTGTAATGTAATCTTAGCATATAACCAAAACAGAATCAACAATTAACCAACACATTTATTCATCTGAGTCAGACTGACTAGATGGCTTCAACTGCAGGTGAAGTTCATCAAGCTGTGCTTCACTGACAGGTCCCGGAGCGTTTGTCATAGGGTCTTGGGCTGACGCCGTTTTCGGGAACAAGATGGTGTCACGCAAGTTGGTACGGCCGGCTAAAAGCATGACGAGCCTGTCCAGTCCAAAGGCAATCCCACCGTGTGGCGGCGTACCATATTCTAATGCTTCAAGAAGGAATCCAAATTGTTCATTCGCTTCTTCCTGGCTGAAACCAAGCACTTCGAACATCTCCTGCTGCATGCCTTTTTCAAAGATACGCAAGGAACCTCCACCAAGTTCATAACCATTAAGAACAATATCGTAGGCTTCTGCACGGACGTGTTTTGGATTTTTCTTCAGTTCATCCATACGTCCGCCCGCAGGCATCGTAAACGGGTGGTGCGCCGCATGATAACGGCCTTCATCTTCATCATACTCAAATAGTGGCCAGTCCGTAACCCAAAGGAAGTTGAACTTGGTCTCATCAATTAAGTCTAAGCGACGCGCAAGCTTTTGACGTAATGCTCCTAGACTGTCATGAACAACGGAGGTTTGATCCGCTACAAAGAGAAGAAGGTCCCCATCTTTTGCAGCCATCTTTTCTTTGATTGATGCCACCTCTTCTTCAGAGAAGAATTTCGCAATCGGTCCATTGAACTCCCCGTCTTTCACTTTCAACCATGCCAATCCTTTGGCTCCATAAACTTTTACATCTTCTGTCATTTTATCAATATCTTTTCGGGAAAACTCATCGGCTTTCCCTTCCACGTTAATGGCGCTTACTTGGCCGCCGGAAGCAACGGCTCCGCTAAAGACTTTAAAACCGGAGTTCTTTACATCTTCAGAAAGATTCACTAATTCAAGGCCGAAGCGGGTATCAGGCTTATCAGAACCGTACCGTTCCATCGCCTCATCATAAGGCATACGAAGGAACGGTGTTTCGATTTCCTGGCCTTTCACTTCTTTCATAACCCGCTTCATCATACGCTCTGTCATGGCCATGATATCTTCTGTCGTCATGAATGAAGTCTCAATATCGACTTGTGTGAATTCAGGCTGACGGTCAGCGCGCAAGTCTTCATCACGGAAACAGCGGACAATCTGGTAATACCTCTCGAACCCTGACATCATCAGCAGCTGTTTGAAAAGCTGAGGTGATTGAGGCAATGCATAGAATTCACCTTCATGAACCCGGCTCGGAACAAGGTAGTCACGCGCACCTTCTGGTGTGCTCTTCGTAAGCATCGGCGTTTCCATATCTAAAAATTCTTCCTCATTTAAGAAATTACGAATCGACTGGGTCGTTTGGTGACGCATTTTAAACGTCTCCTGCATTTCCTTTCTTCTCAAATCCAAGTAGCGGTATTTAAGACGAAGATCTTCGGATACCTCTGATTGATCTTCAATCATGAATGGTGGTGTCTTCGCTTTGTTAAGAATCGTCAATTCCTTTGCAGCTACTTCTATTTCCCCAGTGCCTAGGTTGCTATTGACGGTTTGAGCATCCCGTGCAACAACAGTCCCTTTAACTTCAAGGACATATTCGCTACGGACATTCTCAGCCTTCTCCAGAGCTTCACCGGAAGTCTCAGGATTGAAAACGACCTGTACTAAGCCTGAACGGTCTCTTAAATCGATGAAAATCAAACCACCTAGATCACGGCGTTTTTGTACCCATCCCTTAAGTGTGACCTCTTGTTCCAGATGTTCTCTGCGTAAAGATCCGCATTTTGTTCTTTCCATCTTATTTGCCTCCTGTCAGTTCTTTCTTCATATGTTCGATGATGCCATCAAGAGCCACCTCTTGTTGCTCGCCTGATGCCATGTTTTTAACATTAATGACCCCATTCTCAAGTTCCTGATCACCAAGGACAAGTACAAATTTACTGCCAAGACGATCAGCCGCTTTGAACTGGGCTTTCATCTTCTTCCCTAAGTAATCCTTGTCCACTTGAATGCCAGCACGGCGTAATTCATCCGTTAACTTTACAGCTGTACGATTCGCCTCATCGCCCAGGGAAACAAAGAATACATCTAACCCCTCATCCGTAGGGAGTTCAACATTTTCTGCTTCCAAAGCCATCAACAAGCGCTCAATACTCATGGCAAAACCGATTCCAGATGTTTCAGGACCACCCACTTCTTGAACTAAACCTGTATAACGACCCCCGCCACTCAGTGTCGTAATGGCTCCGAAACCTTCAGCTTCACTCATTATTTCAAAAGCGGTGTGATTGTAATAATCAAGCCCGCGGACAAGGTTTGGATCGACGACATAATCAATGTCCATCACATCCAAATACTGTTTCACTTGTTCAAAGTAACCTTTGGAATAATCATTCAAGTATTCAAGAATGGAAGGAGCTGTTTCCATTGCCGGATGTTCACGGTCTTTCTTACAATCCAGAACTCTAAGTGGATTTTGATCAAGCCGCACTTGACAATCCGCGCAAAGTTCCTCCCGGTGTGGATCAAAGTGACGCACCAAAGCTGCTCGGTGTGCCTCCCTGCTTTCTTGGTCGCCAAGGCTGTTCACGACTAGTTTCAAGGATCGCAGACCTAGTTCTCTGTAAGAGTTCAGCGCTAGGGAAAGCACTTCTGCATCAATAGCAGGATCATCACTGCCTAGGGCTTCGATACCAAACTGTACAAACTGCCTCATTCTTCCTTGTTGAGGTCGTTCATAGCGGAACATTGGACCCATGTAGAAGTATTTGGTCGGCTGGTTCGGTAAACCATAAACTTTATTCTGTACATAAGAACGAACGACAGAAGCTGTTCCCTCAGGTCTCAAGGTGATGCTTCTTCCTCCTCGATCTTCAAACGTGTACATTTCTTTTTGGACGATGTCTGTACTATCCCCGACACCTCGTTGGAAAAGCTCGGTATGTTCAAAAATCGGCGTTCTGATTTCTTTATAATGATAGCGACGGCATAGGTCTGCTAATTGTTCTTCTACATACTGCCATTTTTCAGATGTACCAGGCAGAATATCCTGCGTACCACGAGGGGCATTCATACTCATTTCTAACTCCTCCTAACGAAATAAACCATTTTTTACCACAAAAAATCCCGTCCCTTTTCCGCACTTGCGAAAAAGGGACGGGATTACCCGCGTTGCCACCCTGATTTGAGGCTTAAGAGCCTCCACTCAAAACAGTTAACGCCTGTGTACGTCTACACCTACTCTCATTTCGATGTAGAACCTAAGAAACGTCTTTCATCAGAATATAACGATCGAATGCTTTCAGCCTAAGGCATTCGTTCTCTGTCCGCATGGAATCTGACTACTTTTTTCCTCAATGGTTTTGTTCGAATCATTTTAGAATTGATTATAATCATATAATCTCCGTCAACCTTATGTCAAGTTTATGGCCACAAATTAATAAGATCAATCTTTTTCCTATGGAGAAGGATATTTGCTGTATTTGTCGAATAGTGAAAGGAGACTGTTGAGGAGGTGGAATATTTTTTGAAAAAAGGCATAATTTTCTTCATTTTTATTCTAGGAGTTCTTACCATTTTTGAAACTCCCCCCGTGTATGCAGACAAAGCGGTGATCCAGGTCGATCACTTGAATGTAAGAACAGGACCTGGAACGAATTACGACCGTATTGGCAAGGTACATACAGGGGAAACGTACACAATTTTAGAAGAGAAAGACAATTGGCTCAAAATTAATCGAAGCGGGAAAGACGGCTGGGTCGCCAAATGGCTGACAAAAGTAAAAGCTGAGCAAGCCACAAACGACCGCCATTATTCCAAGTATGATTATCTAAGGATTCGATCCGCTCCGAATCTGGATGGGAAAATTAAAGGCTACTTGATGAAGGGCGATCTTGTAAAGCCAAAGAAGACGGACGGGAAATGGGTCTATGTACAAAAAGGAAATACGAGTGGCTGGGTGCATGGAGACTATCTGACGAAAGAAAATAGAGAAGCTCATGAACCTCAAAAAGACGAGAAAGCAGATGAGGACCAATCATCTACCGTCAAAGGAAAAGTGGAGGTAGGAACAGCCGTTCTAAATGTCAGAAGTGAATACTCGACGCGAGGTCGAATCCTTACAAAAATACGTAAAGGTGAAACTTATGCATACATAGCGAAGAAAGACCGCTGGTATCAAATTAAGTACAGCAGCGGAAAGACCGGGTGGGTAGCCGGTTGGCTTGTGAATGAAACTGACACCGATCAAACGAACACCCCTGCTTCAAAAAACACCTATGTATCTTTGAACTATAACGGAACGAATTTGAGATCAGGCCCATCTACCAATTACAAAATCGTTGGTCGTGGCCACAAAGGCGACCGATTTGAAGTCTTAAGCAAAGAAGGACAATGGTATAAGATCTCATATGACAATAAAACAGCTTACGTGGCTGGATGGATTGTAGAAGAGGTAAATAAAGAAAGTGTTGCCACACCAACGGCAACTTCAAACCCCCTTAAAGGGAAAACCATTATGATCGATGCAGGACACGGAGGACGCGACCCTGGGGCAGTTGGAAGAAGTGGAAGTTACGAAAAGACATTAACGCTGGATACGGCTTTTCTTCTTAAAAGCCAGCTGGAAAGCAAAGGAGCCAAAGTGCTGATGACCAGGACGAATGATCAGTACATCTCTCTTTCCATCCGTACGTTCCATTCAAACCGTTCCAATGCCGATGCTTTCATTAGTTTGCATTACAATGCGGCACCATTGAATGTTATTGCCAGAGGACTAAATAGTTACTATTACTCTTCTAAAGACAAAGCACTTGCAGCTTCTTTGCAGACATCCATGGTTGCTCATACAGGTCTGAGGGATCGGGGTACAAAAAAAGGTAACTTCCATGTCATCAGAGAAAACAATAAGCCCTCTGTTCTATTAGAACTTGGCTTCCTATCTGATGCAAGAGAAGAACAAACCGTCAATACCCGTTCTTATCAAATGAAAGCCAGTCAAGGAATCACCGAAGGTTTAATCAATCACTTCAACTAGTATGTAAGGTTCATTATAAATTTGACTGTGCCATACTAAAAAAGCTGTACTCGATATGAGTACAGCTTTTCTTATCGTTCTTTACTGTCGATGATTAATGTCACAGGACCTGAATTGGTCAGTTGAACGTCCATCATTGCACCAAATTGTCCCGTTTCCACTTTAACACCTTCATGTTCCACCATCTTATTAAAAGATTCATACAACTCTTCAGCTTGGTCCGGCTTCGCTGCCTGCATGAAGTTGGGGCGACGCCCTTTCCTGCAATCCCCGTATAAAGTGAATTGAGAAATTGAGAGCATCTGGCCGCCTAAATCAACCAATGAATGATTCATTTTTCCATCTTTATCTTCAAAAATCCGCAAGTATGGAATCTTTTTAGCTAAATACCGTGCATCTTCTTCTGTATCCTCATGAGTCACACCTAATAAAACGACAAGGCCCTGATCTATGGTACCTACGGCTTGTTCCTCAACGGTGACAGAGGCGTTTACAGCTCTTTGAATAACTGCTTTCATCGTAGATTCCCCTTTTACTTCTATTGCATGACACGACGAACCGTGTACACTTCCTGAATTTGTTTGATCCGCTCGACAATCTTCCGTAAATGGTTTGTATTCTGTATTAAAATGGTAATATGAATGGTCGCCATTTTATTGCGGTCTGACTTCCCTGAGACTGCGGTAATATTCGTTTTCGTTTCATTGACTGCTTGAAGGACTTCATTAAGCAGACCACGTCGATCATACCCCCAAATCTCAAGATCCACATGATACTGTTTGGAATCCGTGACTGAAGTCTCCCATTTAACAGGTAATAGACGTGTCTGCGCTTCTTCTGTATGCACGTTAGGACAGTCGCTTCTGTGGACAGATACTCCTCGTCCTTTTGTAATGTAACCGACAATCTCATCGCCAGGTACTGGGTTACAGCATTTGGATAGACGGACAAGAAGATTGTCCACCCCTTCCACTCGTACTCCTGAATCCTTTTTACCGGTTTTTGCCGGTGTTTTAATTTCAGTTGTATTCACATCAGCAAGTGTCTGCTCCAGGTCCTGTTCCTGCTGCTTCTTCTTCCTGATTTTCTCAGTTAACCGAGTAGCAATTTGAGCGGCTGTAATTCCCTGATATCCAACAGCAGCAAACATGTCTTCCTCGTTTGCGAAATTGAACTTTTCAGACACACGATTCAAGTTATCTGTCGTGTACACATCTTTCGGTTGAATACCGAAATTGCGAATTTCGCGCTCGACAAGTTCTTTCCCTTTAGAAATATTCTCATCTTTTTGCTGTTTCTTGAAAAATTGTTTGATCTTATTTTTCGCCTGTGATGTCTGAGCAAGCTTTATCCAGTCTTTGGAAGGTCCGTACGCATGCTTAGACGTCATGATATCAACAATGTCCCCGGTTTTCAATTCATAATCCAGAGGTTCCATCTTGCCATTCACTTTTGCACCAATCGTTTGATTTCCAACTTCCGTATGAATTCGGTAGGCAAAATCTACGGGTACGGATCCAGATGGAAGTTCAATCACGTCTCCTTTTGGTGTGAAGACATAGACCATGTCTGAAAATAAATCCACTTTAAGAGATTCCATGAACTCTTCGGCATCATGTGTTTCACTTTGCCATTCTAGAATTTCACGGAACCATGTAAGCTTCTCTTCAAACGATTGTTCAGCTGACGTCTGCTTTCCTTCTTTATAAGCCCAGTGAGCAGCGATTCCATATTCAGCAATTTCATGCATTTCGTGTGTACGGATCTGGACCTCAAGAGGATCTCCTTTTGGTCCGATTACGGTCGTATGCAGAGATTGATATAGATTAGGCTTCGGCATGGCTATATAATCTTTAAAGCGACCCGGCATCGGTTTCCAACACGTGTGTATGATGCCGAGTACGGCATAACAATCTTTGATGCTGTTAACTGTAATTCTAACGGCTAACAAGTCATAAATTTCGTTGAACTGTTTATTCTGAAGAACCATCTTCCGGTAGATACTGTAAAGATGTTTCGGACGCCCAAATAAATCCGCATCAATGTTGACTTCCTTTAATTGAGCTCGGATTTCATCAATGACTTCCTCGATATAATGCTCCCGTTCATTCCTTTTCTGCTTCATCAAATGAACAATCCTGTAGTATTGCTGAGGATTCAAATACCGAAGGGCCGTATCTTCAAGCTCCCATTTGATCGTAGAAATACCAAGTCGATGTGCCAGAGGTGCAAAAATCTCAAGCGTTTCATTTGAAATCCGACGTTGCTTTTCAGCTGGAAGATGCTTCAAAGTGCGCATATTGTGAAGCCTGTCCGCAAGCTTAATTAAAATGACGCGCATATCTTTCGCCATAGCGACAAACATTTTCCGGTGGTTTTCGGCCTGCTGAGCTTCTTTGGATTTATACTTGATTTTACCTAATTTCGTTACGCCATCAACCAGCATCGAAACTTCTTCATTGAAGGCTTCTTCAATTTCTTTTAGGGACACATCTGTATCCTCTACGACATCATGAAGGAAACCGCCTGCGATCGTTTCCGGATCCATCTCTAAGTTCACAAGAATACCTGCTACTTGAATGGGATGGATGATGTAAGGCTCTCCTGACTTTCGGAACTGGTTGCTATGCGCCTTTTCAGCAAATTCATAAGCACGACGAATAAACGCCAGATCTGACTCATTCAAATACTGACTCGCTTGTTCTATGACTTCTTCCGCAGTTAGAACTGTATCTTTCGCCATTCAATCACCCTAGTTTCTTTAGAACTTTCAAAGTATATTTGATTAACATTATCAAAAAAAGGACTCTTCTTGTAAAGGGAAAAGCCCAATCATCAATTGTAAAACAAAGAGCGCCCCTGAAAAGGGCACTCTTTCCATTAATATTGCATTAAAGTAAGGACGTCATGTCCATCCAATTTGCTGCGGCCATCTAAGTATGTGAGTTCAATCAAGAACGCACATCCAGCTACTTCTCCGCCCAACTGCTCGACAAGATCGATGGTAGCTTCGATTGTACCACCAGTGGCAAGAAGGTCATCGATAATCAACACTCGTTGACCAGGCTTAATCGCGTCTTTATGAATCGTCAATACATCTTTTCCGTATTCCAGGCCATAATCCACTTTAATCGTCTCGCGTGGAAGCTTTCCTTCTTTACGAACAGGTGCAAAGCCGATTTCCAACGCATAAGAGACTGGGCATCCGACAATGAATCCGCGTGCCTCCGGTCCTACTACGATATCGATTTCTTTATCTTTTGCGTATTCTACAATTTCATCAACCGCTGCTTTGAATGCCGGCCCATTGTCCATCAATGGTGTGATGTCCTTAAATTGGACACCTTCTTTCGGCCAATCTTCAACGATCGCAATATGCTCTTTATAATCCATTCGTTACTTCCTCCTTGACTTGCTTAGAACGCTGGTTCATATATTGGTCAAACCAACTCTTCAATTCTTTATATGTGGAATAATACAAGGTACGTTCAATTTGCAGCTGTTCTTCCCGTTGAAGATAAAGCGAAGATTCCCGCAAATCTTTTTGAGAAGGTTCGGATTCCGCTGTAATAATCCCGTCTTTTATTCTAACAAAGTCGAGTTCAAAAAACACCTCAGAAATAAATTCCACCATGGACTTGTCCCATCCTTTACGATTGGCAAGTAAATCGGCTTCTTCGTGAAGGTTGAACCGACCACGCTTCAATAGCATACCATAAAACCATTTGAAGTGGTCTCTTGAAGGCCATGTTTTTAGAAAAGTACTTTCCTGTATATGATAACAGGCAAAAACTTTACGAGTTTCAAGTTTAGATAAAAGCTCGGTCATGTCCGACATGCGTTCAGGTAAATCGATGAGCAGAAGGCCATCAAATGATTCCCCATGATCCAATGTATCCGCCTGAATAACAGGAACATCACAAGGCGCTTGTTCTGCTCCTTGGAAGCTGACCGCTGCGAACGTTTGGTTCGGTGGAATGATCAAATTTTTCTCTATATGCTTGGAACCTCTGTGATCAAATAACTGCCATTCTTTCACACTGAGATCTTTAATCATCACTTGTAGGTTTTTTCTGCCGTTCCATTCATTGATTCCAAGTTCTCCTACAACGTCCAGTGGAGCTTGGGGGGATATTTGTTGATAGAGATCTCCCAACCCAAATGCAATCCCGTCCACTCGAGACTGTTGACTCTGAAACTGAAATTTCAAATGATTTTTTTTACTGCCAATTAACCGTACTTCTTTCGGGGTATGCTTGAGATGAAACAAAGGCTTTGGATTTCCCATTCCAAAGGGACGGAGCTGGTTGACTTCTTCGATCTGCTTCAGCGATATATCTTCCAACTCAACTGTCGTTTCAATATCAAGGACTTGTTGATAATCGTCATCCGATAGCTTTTCCTCAGCTAAAGAAATTAAATCGCTTCGTAAATCATCGATTTGGTCCAGGGCAAGTGTCATACCCGCAGCTTGAGCATGCCCACCGAAGTGTATGAATCGATGGCGAATTTCCATACAGTTCGCGAATAAATCGAAAGCATCAATACTTCGTGCTGAACCTTTGGCTTCCCCTTTTTCTTCATCAATGGCCAAGACAATCGCCGGACGGTCAAATTGACGGACGAGTTTGGATGCGACGATTCCAAGCACGCCTGGGTTCCATCCCTCTTTAGCAACCACAATCACATTCTCAGCTTCTCCATTTTCAACGGAAACCATTTCTTCGGCTTCCTTTGCGATAGCAGCAACGATCTTCTGCCTTTCCTGGTTCAACTGGTTAATGAAGGCTGCAATCTGTTCAGCTTCTTCCCGATCCTCTGAAAGCAATAAGTCTACCGCAGGAGTTGCATCTTGCAGTCGCCCTACAGCATTGAGTCGAGGTCCAATTGTAAAACCGATCGTCTCTTCATTCATATCCCCCTCAATGCTGCACACTTTCCTCAACGCCTGGATTCCAGGGCGGTTCGAGTGGGAGATCGCCTGCAGACCAACCGAAGCAAGCACCCTGTTTTCACCTTTCAAAGGGACAAGGTCGGCAATGGTACCAATCACGACAAGGTCAAGAAACTCTTTTGGAAACCGGCCTAAGAGAGCATGAGCGAATTTGAAAGCCACACCGACACCAGCTAATTCTTGGAATGGATAATCAGCTGAGGTCTTCGGGTGGATGATGGCATAGGCATCAGGAAGAACCTCCTGGACTTCGTGGTGGTCTGTAATAATCAAATCGATACCCAAATCTTTCGCGAAAGTTGCTTCTTCCATAGCGGCAATACCTGTATCTACCGTTATGATCAGAGCATAACCGGAATCAAAGGCAAATTGGAAAGCTTCTTTATTGGGTCCGTATCCTTCCGTGAAGCGGTTCGGAATATAGAAGTCACAGTCCGCCCCTGCTTTTCTGAGCGCTTCCACCATCACGGACGTAGAAGTCACTCCGTCTGCATCATAATCACCAAACACAAGAATAGACTGATCGGATGCGATGGCTTCTTTCACACGAGCCACGGCACGATCCATTCCCTCCATGAGCATCGGATCATGAAGCTGATCAATCGAAGGCTTTAAAAACCGGTCAGCCGTTTCCGCATCATAAATCCCTCTCTTTTCCAAAAGCTGCTGGGTAAGCGGAGTAACCCCTGGAAGGCCAACGGAACTTTCTTCCGGATTTCTATATGTAAATTTCCATTTCATCTTACTTTGTATCATATGTTCACCCCTGACCCATCTATTATACAAGAGCGGACCAGGGGGAGCAAACGCAATTATGTGACTTTTGATGAAGAACTTTCCTCTTCAGATGCTGCTTCTTTTTCATCAGAAACGTTCCTATCTTTATCCGTGTCGTGTTCAGGAGAGGCAGCAGCCGCTGACTTTAATCGGCTGTTTTCTCTTTTCAACTTGTAATAACGCAAAGCCCCGACGGATGCTGTGGCTAACCCACCTAATAAAACAGATATAAGAATGACAAGAATTAGTGGTGCTTCACCTGTGCCAAACAGGTAGTTGACCTGAACCGGATCTACATTAATGACGGCAAAAACAGCAATCACTAACGCAAAAATGAAAGCCAATATAAGATAGCTTTGTCCTTTCATCACTTAAACACTCCTTCATAGATAAAGGTTTCTATATATTCATGATATACCCTGAAACAGACTGTAATAACCAAAGAAAACCACCCTCGTGGAGGATGGTCTCTTGTATGTGGCCCTCTTGTTTTACACTTGAGGTCCGTCTGTTCTTTTCTTTTTCACATAGTTGATCGGGTTATCTTTAATGTTGCGCCCACGCCATATGAGCCATAGTTGAGAAGCAATGAACAGGGACGAATACGTTCCTGCTAATAGTCCAATCACTAGAGCGAATGAAAAGTTCGTGATGGATGACGCTCCGAAGAATAACAGCATGGCAGCCGCAAAAATTACAGTAATGACCGTGTTGAAACTACGGGCGAGCGTTTGCATCAAACTGTCATTTACAACTTTAGCAAGCTCTTTGAAAGATTTGACTTTCTTCTTCATCCTCAAGTTTTCTCGTATTCGGTCGAACGTGACAATTGTATCGTTCACCGAGTAACCAACAATAGTAAGAATAGCTGCGATGATCGTAATGTCAAACTCCAACCTTGTTAAACTGAAGAACGCAACGATAAAGAAGGCATCATGCAGCAAGGCGATAATGGCTGTCAAAGCAAAGAAAATTTCAAAACGAATCGTCACGTAGATGATGATTCCAATCGATGCATATAAAACAGCCAGGGCCGCATTTTTAGCAAGCTCTTGCCCAACGATCGGTGATACGGTACTGACGTTAGGCGTATTGCCGAATTCTTCTTCATAATAGCTTTGAATTTCACCTATTTTACCTTTACTCAGTTCATCATCGAAACGAGCGACGGCAATCTCACTGTTGTCCCCGGATATGATGACCTGTTTCGGATTGACATCAAATTCTTCCTGCATCGTTTGTTCCACTTGTTCTGATGTTATGTTCCCATCAGACAAAATCGAAACTCTAGAACCACTTGTAAAGTCGATCCCTAAGTTCAAGCGGAAGAAAGCAAGGGCTAAAATCCCCGCCAAAACGAGGACGATGGAAATTGTGAAGAATCGTTTCCGAAGCCCTACAAAGTCGAATTTACGCTTCATAAAGGTGGCTTCTACTTCATCACCTTCAGCAATATCATGTATATCCTCTGGTTTCACACCAAACCACTTTGGTTTCTTGTTCAAGAAGCGGCTCTTCACCCATAAACTCATGAATAAACGCGTGCCATATACAGCTGTTATGAAACTGACGAGAATACTAACAATCAACATCGTTGCAAAACCTTTGACAGAACTCGTTCCGAATATGAAGAGGACGGTCGCAGCAATCAATGTTGTAATGTTCGCATCAAGAATGGTAGCTAAAGAGCGTTTGTTACCCGCCTTATAGGCTGACAGTAGTGACTTCCCTGATTTGAGCTCTTCCTTAATCCGTTCATAAGTAATGATATTGGCATCGACCGCCATACCAACACCGAGAATCAAGGCAGCAATACCTGGTAAGGTCAAAACTCCATTCATCCACTCAAATACAACGAGAATTAAGTAGACATACACACTCAGAGTGAGGGTGGCAATAATTCCTGGGAAGCGATAATATGCAATCATGAACAAGAAAATCGCCGCAATACCGATGAAGCCTGCCAGTATTGTTTTGTTCATGGCCTGTTCACCGAATTGAGCACCGACAGATGTCGAGTACGTTTCTTCAAGGTTTACCGGTAATGATCCTGCATTCAGGATGTCTGCCAATTGTTTGGCGGATTCCTGTGTGAAATCTCCACTGATCATGACTGAATTACTTCTTACCGGCCCATCTGAAAATCCTGGTGCTGAAATGTAAGCTGGATCTTCTTTGCCCCACTCTTCTGCAAAGGAAGTCTCTTCATTATAATCCAGCCATATCACTAAAAGATTATCCGGGTAGGGCGTATTTGGATCGTTTGGAGTATTATAGATTTCCTCTGAAACATCATAAAATTTTGAAGCACTTTTAACCTTCAACGTAACGATTGGTTCGTTCGTATCCGGATGATAAGACTGTTGAGCACTTCCTTCAACCAAATCTGAACCATCCATATACAACTTTCCATCCGTGCCTCGGAAAGAAAGTTCAGCGGTTGTCGAAAGCAGCTCCCTGGCTGTTTGTTGATCTTCCACACCAGCGAGTTGTACTCGAATTCTTCCGCCATCTTCAATCGTGATGTTCGTTTCACTTATACCAAGTGTATCCACACGTTCCGTCAATGAACGTGCCGTAGCTTCGAGAACCTGTTCATTAACTTCCTGATCCTCATCTAATGGCTCGACATCATATAAGATTTCAAAGCCACCTTGCAAATCCAAGCCTAACTTAATATCTTTTGTAACTCCTGTTATGGTCGTCCCTATCGTAGCAGCAAGTAATAAAACTACGATAAAAAAGGCGACGATCCGCCCTCGTTTCACCATACTGTCCTTTTCCTCCTTTATGTACGAACACATGCGATGATCCATCGACTCTATGTATAAATGCTAATAGACAATATTTGATAATCCCCGTACCTATTCTACTACTTTTTCAAACTTTCGCAACAATAGGAAAAACTTTACGCTGATCACCGCACAGAGATTTTGCTTTATTTATTCATATTCCGAAGTTCCCTTCAGTGCTTCGATGGAAGCTAGCAGATCATCATTCTGATAGGCCTCTGTTGTCAGATAACTCGTATATGTATGGGTCTGTAAATGGAGGATATCCTGGACCACTTGGTACAGTCTCTTTTCAGGTTCGCCATTCCAAACTTTTTTTATCAAACAATCCCACACTTCTTCTTCGGTCGCACGTTTATAACCTAATAAGTGAAACTCCTCTACTTTGCTTTGCAAGACTATTTTCATTTCATTTCTCCAGCTTGTGACCACTTTTTTCTGATCCATTAGGTTACTCCTCACTCTAAGGTTTTCGTAAACGGGTGTCATGCCTTGTCCATACTTACGCATATAATTCATTGTAGCGGAATTTCATTTCTTTGAGAAGGCGGATCAATCATATGTCAAAACAAACTTTTTTACATGGTGCACTGATTCTGGTTGCTGCTGGACTAATCACCCGTTTACTCGGTTTCATTAACAGGATCGTCGTTGCCCGCGTAATGGGCCCTGAGGGTGTGGGGCTCTATATGATGGCTTTACCTACTTTGATCTTAGCCATTACCATTACCCAGTTCGGTCTTCCCGTGGCCATTTCAAAGAGAGTGTCAGAAGCAGAAGCGACTCGGAACGAAAGTAAAATCAAGCGCATTCTATTAGTTTCTCTTGCGATTACAGGATCATTAAGCATTTTGTTTACGATCGGACTCTTTCTGTTAGCCCCCGTTGTAGCTACTTATTTTCTTACTGATTCAAGAGCTCTCTATCCATTGCTAGCCGTCACTCCCATTATCCCTATCATCGCTATATCATCTGTCATTCGAGGATATTTCCAGGGAAGACAAAATATGAAACCGCAGGCGCTCTCTCAAGTTATTGAACAAATTGTACGGATTGGTTCAGTGGTGGTTCTTACAAAAATGCTTTATCCCTACGGCGTTCAATATGCTGCCGCAGGAGCCATGGTTTCTGCTGTCATAGGTGAATTCGTTTCCTTAATGTACATGTTGAGACAATTCAATATCCACAAAAGCTTTAGGCTTCGGAAGTCCTGGAAAAAGCATATCCATGAGGGCAAGAAGACCCTAAACGAATTGATGACGATCGCTCTTCCAACGACAGGAAGCCGCTTTATCGGTTCCTTAACGTATTTCTTTGAGCCGATCCTTGTCGCACAAAGTTTGGCTATTGCAGGAATCACGGCTATAGAATCTACCAAACAATATGGTGAGCTCACAGGCTATGTGCTGCCTTTGCTATTTTTACCGACTTTTTTGACTCACGCGCTTTCTATTGCTCTTGTACCGTCGATCAGTGAAGCTGCAGCCCAAGGAAAGAATGAGACGATTGCTTACCGAATCATGCAGTCGATCCGATTATCCATTGCCTCTGGAGGACTGATCACTATCGTGTTCATGATCTTCCCAGCTGTCATCCTTACGACGGTGTATGGGACGAGCCAGGCTTCTTTCATGCTTCAGTTCATGGCACCATTCTTTCTACTTCATTATATCCAGACGCCTCTCCAAGCAACCTTGCAAGCTTTGGACCTTGCCCGTCCGGCCATGTGGAACACGTTGATTGGAGCCATCATTAAGTTTATTGTCCTTGTCGGGTTAAGCTCTCGTCCTGAATTCGGCATTCATGGAGTTGCCCTTGCTATCGTAGTCGGTGTCGTAGTTGTTACACTGCTGCATTTAGGTGTACTTATGAAATATAAAGTCATTTCCTTCCCTTTACAGATGTTCTTCCGATTCGGCCTCGTCATCGGCGTCATCGGTATGGTAGGATTTCAATGGAAACACAACTGGCTTCTAGAGAGCAAACCACTTTCGCAATTGTTGACGATGGGAATGGGACTTTCTGTTTTGTACATTGTGTTATTGTTCGTTTTTCGTTTAATCCGGATGGAAGAATTGAAAATGATCCCCTGGAACCGCCTGTTCCACAAAAAATAACCGCTTGAAGCGGTTATTTTTTTATCCTCTTTTTTATTTTTATAACCCCTTACTTCACTAAAGCTCCCTTTTCTGGAAGACTCAGTTTCGAGATAACCGGGGTTCGTTTGCTTTTTTTGAGCGTCAGGGGTGGCTGGGAAGCAACTCGCTTTCCTGTGGGGGAGTGGCGAGCTTCCTCGGGCTAATCGCCCTGCGGGATCTCGCCTATCTCCTTTCTCCCACGGGAGTCTCGCAGCTTCCCAACCACCCCATTCCATGTGGAACAGAAACGAACCTCTATGCCAAGATGAGGGGGCACACCACTCAGAAATAGGCATAGGGAGCTTTATATCAGGCTTTCGGGCTTTGAATGACTACTGTAGAGAGTATGATATTATCCATTTAGCTTAAGTACACAAGCCGCGTTTCCAGGAATAGTTTCGAGACACTTACATGGCAAAGGGACGAAGGGGAATGGCGAGACTCCTACCTTAAGTGTGCAGGCGCCTCGTTCAGCGGCGTATGGACTGGACTGAGCTGGCGGAGATAAAGGAAACACGAAGAACGGAGTGATTCGATGTTGACTTATCGTACAGAAGCGAGGGAAGTCTCACTAGCCGCTAGGCGCCGGAACCGGATATTGAAGAGGGAAAAAAGTGCATGGTGAGACCCCACAGGACGCAGTCCGAGGAGGCTCACCGCGCTCCCGCGGAAAGCGAGCTATTCACCGCAGCCCCCGCCCACTCAACAAAAGTCTCGAAAATGAATCTTCCATAATCCTGCCAGTTAGTTGAAGAACCCTATTCTTTCTTTGAAGAGAAGGATTACTTGAATTCGTTGTTTTGGTCGATCTGAACTTCACCCTGGTCATTAATGGTACATAAGGATATTTCTTGGAAGGATTGAAATCCTTGCTTTCGTACTTCATTTACGAGCCATTGTTTGTTTTTTCGAATCGTTTGCAGACCACTATATTGCACTTCACCATCAGCAATTAAAACAACAGCATAATCAGAGCTGCCGTCATCTTTCCTTTCAAATACCGAAAGCTTCCCTGATGGCTCCAGGATAGCGTAAGCGACATCTCCGACTTGTTGAATGCCATGTTCTCGCAATTGTAATAATAAATCGTTGAAATTATAACGCTGCCGCCTCATCTCTTTTTCATCTACTTTCCCATGTTTTATGATGATGGAGGGTTTTCCGTCGAACCAATTTCTAAACCGCTGATTTTTCAACGAAATCCATGCACTCCCGATTTGGATGGCAAGGAGGACAGCCATGGGGACGATGGCTTTCCAAATAGCCTCATCTGGATTTTCGATAAGAAAGACAGCAATTTCAGCGAGCATGATAAATACGACCAGATCCATCACACTAAGTTCACCAATTTCTCTTTTTCCCATGAAGCGGAAAACAAGAAGGATGATCAAATAGGTAATTAGTGTGCGAATGATAATGCTGAATACAAGCACTCCGAGCACAACCTTTCCTAAAGGTTTCCCTTTAGTTAACATCACCTATTTCTGCTGTTTTATTAGAGAAATGGAAGCAAATAGCGGAACCAAACGTAAATGGATGATACGATTAATGAAAGGATCAAAACCGGGAAGCCGTACAGTGAAAATTTAATAAAAGGAATAGGTTTATTATGGCTGGCTGCTAAGCCGGCGACTACCACATTGGCGGATGCTCCGACAAGGGTACCGTTTCCTCCAAGGCATGCCCCAAGAGCCAAAGACCACCAAACTGGATCGACGTTCATCATTCCATACCCTTGCAGCTCCTGCACAACAGGAATCATCGCAGCTACAAACGGAATATTATCGACCACACCTGAAAGAATCCCTGCACTCCATAGCATCACCATTGAAGTGACCGGCATATCTCCACCTGAGATCCACACCATTCCTCTTGCTAATTCATCGATCACTCCTACTGTTTCTAAACCTCCAACAAGCATAAACAATCCCATGAAGAAAAATAATGTCACCCATTCAACTTCCTGAAAAACATGTTCAACATCAAGCTCTTTTTCTGATAAAAACAGCAATAAAAGGGCTCCACTAACCGCAATGGTCGTTATATCCATGTGGATAAACGGATGCATCATAAAACCGATGATGGTAAGGAGCATGACGGAAATGGATTGAAAGAGTAAAGGAGACATTTTTAAATGTTCCTTTGCATCTACTCTCATTAAATCTTCAGCTAATGCGTGATCATACGTAAGTCCTTTTCGGAATAATAAGATGACGCTTATCGTCACCAGGACAAAAATAATCAATACCACTGGTCCTAGATGATAAAGGAATGATACAAAGCTGAAGTGGTCCACCGCTTGTCCGATCATAATGTTCGGAGGATCACCGATGAGCGTAGCGGTACCACCAATATTCGAGCTGAAAATCGTCATGATTAAATACGGAAACGCCGGAAGTTTCAGACGATCTACAAGGGTTAATAGCACAGGTACAAACAAGAGGACTGTCGTAACATTATCTAAAAAAGCAGATCCTACCGCTGTAAACAGCGCTGTTACAAGCAGAAGTGGAACAGGTCTCCCTTTAACAAGCTGCGCTAACCAAATCGCTAAAAAAGTGAAAATCCCTGTTTTTTTCGTGATAGACACCAACACCATCATAGAAAAAAGGAGGGCAACGGTTTCCCAGTCTATAAAACCAAAAGCTTGTTCCCACTCATAAATTTTTGTCATTAATAGAAGTACGCCACCTGCTACAGCTACCAGTGCACGGTTTAACTTCTCCGTCATAATCAGTACATAGCTAGCTACAAAAATAAGTATTGCAAGTACAGTTGACATAGATCTTCCCCTTTTTGGACGGACTTTACTAATACTTATTCAAGTCCATAGGAAAATATCTGCTTCTATCTATAGAGTTTTCATGCATATAGATAAAAGTGACAAGCATATCAAGGGGGGATGGGATGAAAAAGTTATTGTCAGGGGTCCTGGGGTATGGAGTCGGCTCAATTTTTATATTGATGATTGTGTTTGCTGGCGTGTTGGCAGTTTTACTAAGGTTTACTGGAATGGAATATGAGACACTCAATCAATTGGCTTTAGTCGCCGGCATTAGCATACTTGCCATTGGTGGCATGCTTGCTGCTTATAAGGGAGAACAAAAGGGATGGCTTTCTGGAGGGATGACCGGACTGATCTTCGTCAGTGCGATGATTTTATTTCAGGTCATTTTTGAAAACTCATGGGTGTCCCTGCCTCAGTTGAGCTATTTCGGAGGATTGGTCCTCGCGGCCTGGCTTGGAGGAATGATAGGGGTCAACCTGCCACGTAAAACGGTGAAGAGATGACTGTACGTAAAATCCCGCTACAAGGATATGTAGCGGGATTGCATTTGATTAGCTCAATTTTTCACGTACGGACGAACGATCGAATTTCAGTTGAGTACCATCTTGTACAGAAATCACAAGAGTACCTTCATCAATCGCATGAATCGTTCCGTGAAGTCCTCCGATTGTTATAACTCTATCGCCCTTTTGGAGGTCCGACTGCATTTGTTGTACTTGCTTCTGTTTCTTTTGCTGCGGTCGAATCAATAGGAAATAGAAAATGACAAACATTAGAATAATTGGCAGTAAACCTACTAATGTATCCATTTATTTTCCCCCTTTCTAAAAGTTCTTTGCGTTTGGTTTGTTGAAACCATACATTTCAAAGAATTCTTCTCTAAAGTCACCGAGTCGATCTTCTCTAATGGCTTCACGCACTTGCCTCATTAAGTTTAACAGAAAATAAAGATTATGATAAGTCGTAAGTCTGAAACCGAATGTTTCGTTAGCTTTGACTAAATGGCGGATATAAGCACGGCTGTAATTTCTACATGTGTGGCAATCACAATTCTCGTCAATCGGACGGAAATCACGTGCATATTTCGCATTTCTCACTACAAGTCTTCCCTCTGAAGTCATCAGAGTTCCGTTTCTTGCAATTCGTGTTGGGAGTACACAGTCAAACATATCAATGCCACGAATACTGCCGTCTATTAAAGAATCCGGTGAGCCGACGCCCATCAGATAACGAGGCTTTTGATCCGGCATCAGAGGCGTTGTGAATTCAAGAACACGATTCATGACGTCCTTCGGTTCACCAACAGAAAGCCCCCCGATTGCATAACCTGGAAAGTCCATAGATGTCAGGTCACGAGCACTCTGACGACGTAAATCTTCATACTCTCCGCCCTGAATGATTCCGAATAAACCCTGGTCATGCGGACGTTGGTGTGCTTCCAAGCATCGTTCAGCCCAGCGGCTCGTACGCTCTACCGAATCTTTCATGTACTTATGCTCGGCTGGATATGGTGGACATTCATCAAAAGCCATCATAATATCTGGTCCAAGGGAGTTTTGGATGTGCATTGCTTTTTCTGGAGATAAGAAAAGCTTCTCCCCACTAATATGATTCCGGAAATGGACACCCTCTTCTTCAATTTTTCTAAGGTCACTCAAACTGAAGACTTGGAAGCCTCCGGAATCCGTTAGAATGGACCCGTTCCAGTTCATGAACTTGTGAAGACCGCCCGCCTCTTCAATGATGTCTTCTCCTGGACGGAGCCACAAGTGGTACGTATTCGAGAGAATGATTTGTGCGCCCATCCGCTCCAATTCTTCCGGACTCATTGTCTTAACGGTTGCTAGTGTACCGACAGGCATAAACATCGGTGTTTCGAAAGATCCGTGTGGCGTATGGACCTTACCTAAACGTGCGCCTGTCTGCTTACATGTTTTAATCAATTCATATGTGATTGCCATGATTTCTACCCTTTCTCACTCTTGATCCTTAAGATCATTTTATGAACATCGCATCTCCAAAACTAAAGAAACGATACCTTTCCTCTACCGCCTGTCTATAGGCTTCCAAAATAAAATCGCGTCCAGCAAATGCGCTTACCAGCATAATTAGTGTGGACTTCGGCAAATGAAAGTTTGTAATTAAACCATCGATGGCTTTCAGCTTCTGAGGAGGATAAATGAAGATATCCGTCCAACCGCTCGCCTCTTTGAATGTCCCGTGATCACGGATGATCGTCTCGAGGGTTCTGGTGGAGGTCGTCCCAACCGATATGATTCTACCGCCTCTTTCTTTGACAGCATTCAGCTGGTCCGCTGTTTCTTCACTCAACTGATAGAACTCTGCATGCATATCATGTTCCTCAACTTGGTCCACACTGACGGGACGGAAGGTACCTAGCCCTACATGAAGCGTCAAATAAGCGAGTTCGATCCCATTTGACTGCAAATCCTTTAACAGTTCTTCTGTAAAGTGTAGTCCAGCGGTAGGAGCAGCTGCTGATCCTTCTTCTTTTGCATAAACGGTTTGATACCGGTCTCTATCCGACAACTGTTCTTTAATATACGGAGGCAAAGGCATCTCACCTAGAGATTCCAATACTTCAAGGAAAATTCCATCGTAACTAAATTTGACCTTGCGCCCTCCATGCTCCTGCAATTCCGTACATTCGGCTACAAGCTTTCCTTCTCCGAAAACAATCTTCGTCCCGACTTTCACCTTTTTTGCAGGCTTAACAAGAACGTCCCATTCATCGTCTTCGGTCTGGTGAAGAAGCAGGACTTCCACTTTCCCACCGGTCCCCTCTTTGGCACCGTAAAGCCGGGCAGGTAAAACCTTCGTGTCATTCAATACAAGGCAGTCGCCTTTTTCTAAGTAATCGGTGATTTGAGAAAAATGTCGATGTTCGATGGTTTGTTCATTACGGTCACAAACCATGAGCCGGGAAGCTGTCCGATCTTCTAATGGAACTTGAGCAATCAGCTCCTCCGGTAAATCAAAATCGTATTGCTTAATATCCATGTGAATCCCCTATTCTTATGTTTAATCGGTCAAAATTTTCTTATGAAATAGAAAATCAACGAAAGGACAATGCTCACGATAATGGAGGTCATAATGGGAAAATAGAACGTGACGTTCCCTTTTTTAAAGCTGAGATCGCCTGGTAATTTTCCAAATATACTCCATAGTATACCGATCAATATGAACACAATCCCTATTACAATAAAGATTTTACCAAAGCCCGTCAAGAGCCAGGCACCTCCCTGTTGAAGTGAGCGTAGGCTTTAGGTGTGACCACCCGGCCTCTTGGCGTCCGTTGAATATAGCCGATTTGCAATAAGAAAGGCTCATAAACATCTTCGATGGTCTGAGGCTCCTCTCCAATCGTTGCGGCTATCGTATCCAAGCCTACGGGTCCTCCCTGGAAGCTGTCCATGATCCCTTTCAGCAATTTGTGGTCGATAAAATCAAGACCTTCTGCATCTACTTGAAGCATTTCCAGCGCTTCCTGTGTCGTTTCCTTGCTAATGACGGTCTCCCCTTTTACCTGAGCAATATCGCGGACACGCTTCAACAAGCGGTTGGCAATCCTTGGTGTACCCCTAGAACGACGTGCGACTTCGACAGCTGCCGCGCTATCGATTTCTACAGAAAAGATTTCTGCTGTCCGTTCTACAATCGAACAAAGCGCTTTTGTATCGTAATATTCCAAGCGGCTGTGCACCCCGAAGCGATCCCTGAGAGGTGCGGAAAGCAACCCGGCTCGAGTCGTGGCACCGACCAGCGTGAAAGGCGGAAGATCAAGTCTTACAGAACGCGCGCTCGGCCCTGTACCTACGACAATATCAAGACAGAAATCCTCCATTGCAGGATAGAGGACTTCTTCTACAGAACGGGGGAGGCGATGGATTTCATCAATGAACAGGACATCCCCTGGTTCCAATGAAGACAGAATCGCTGCTAAATCCCCGGCTCTCTCAATTGCTGGACCAGCCGTCGTTCGAAACTGGACGCCCATCTCATTAGCAATAATGGAGGCAAGTGTTGTTTTACCTAAACCAGGAGGCCCATATAACAGCGCATGATCAAGCGGCTCGTTTCGCATTCTTGCCGCTTCAATGAAAATGCTTAGATTATTTTTCACTTGATCCTGGCCAATATACTGCTTCAGAGTTTCTGGTCGTAAACTAAGCTCAATCTCCTGATCGGTATCCTGTTGTTCTCCAGATATCATACGATCTTCCAACATTCATCCCTCCTCACCTTAAGATTTCATAAGTAGTTGCAGCCCTTGTCTGACATAATCATCCACGCTGCCATGTTTGGCTTTTTCAAGTTCTGTACGGACAAACTTCACTTCTTTTTCTGTATAACCTAAAGCTTTTAATGCTTCAATCGCGTCGTCCACTACTGCCCTTTTCTCTTTCGAGGTCAAATCTTCCTTATAGAAAAGGGTATCCTCATTATCTTCATCAGGAAGCCAGACAATCAATTTCCCTTTCAAATCAAGGATCATCTGACGAGCCGTCTTCTTACCGACTCCTGGAAATTTCGTTAAGTATTTATCGTCTTCTTGCTCAATGGCCGATACGAATTCAGGTACGCTGACTGTTCCAAGTATCGCAAGAGCTCCTTTTGGTCCAATCCCGGAAACGTTTAGTAATTGAGCGAATAGTTGTTTGTCTTCTCTTTTCTTAAAACCGTAAAGCGATTGATTATCTTCTCTTATATAGTGGTACGTATGTACTTTCACTTCATTGTTCATCGCATCTTGAAAATGATATGGATTCGCGCATAGCACTTCGTATCCTATGCCGCCTGTTTCTATAGTGATCGACCCTTCATCGAGTGTCGTCAATTGCCCTTTCACGTAACTAATCATTGTAAAATTCCCTCTCTACCCTTTATTGCTATCCTTCCTATTGTAACATACAAGCACATGTTCGCCCATGCTTAAAAGCCGTAGCTCCCCTTAGAAACGGCACAAAACAGCCACAACAATTTGCGGCTGTTTCACGTCTGTTATATTTCTTCTTGTTTGGAAAATTGACGGACGACTTGCTCAAAGTGACGATGATCCTTGATTTTGATGCCCTGTTTCAACTCATTCTCTCTTTTTGTTTCCAACGGCTTAATGGGTACAGGTTTAAAAGACTCTATGACCTTCCCTTGATTAGGAAGGCCTTGAAAGACAGCTAACTCCCCACCCTCTGTCAACCCAAAATACCCCGTCTGTTTTGTCAAAGGAGAGATATCATCGACTTCCCTTTGAAAAACCACTCTGTCCAAATGCTGTTCTTCCACCATCCATCCCTCATAGGAGGCCCAAAAGTCCATCATTGACCAAATGGTTTCTTCTTTCTTCGTCGTTTCTGTCACACCATCTATATAATGCTCTTTCAAAATAACCGTCAGTTTCAAAGGTTCAGGCTTCACCAATGTTTCCACTGATTCTGTTTGCTTCTCCTTACCCTGAATGACTCTTTGAGGCGTGTTATCTTGAAAGGTTTTCGGTGGAGTTTGGCCGATCAACGACCAACTCAATACGGCAACGCCTATAGTTAACCCAACAATCAAGGCCCATCGTTTCATGACAGGATCCCCCCTAAATAAAAATAACTTCTGTTTCTATTGTGTCCAGAAACAGAAGTTATTATCATAGCAACGGGAGATCACGATAATTTTTCTAGAATCGCTTCATCTGCATCGAGGTTGTGATAGACTTCTTGCACATCATCGTTATCCTCGAGCATATCGATCAGCTTCAACATTTTTTCTACGCCTTCTTCACCAAGTTCCGTATAGGTTTCAGGGATCATCGTCACTTCGCTTGTGGTAAACGCATATCCACTAGACTCCAGGGCCTGTTTTACATCAGAAAAAGATTCAGGATCTGTATAAATCTCAAATTGTTCTTCTGTTGTTTCCATTTCTTCTCCACCGGCTTCAATGACTTCAAGCATCAATTCTTCTTCATCGGCCTCTGTTGTTTGCCGGTCGATGACGAGATAACCTGAGCGGTTGAACATGAAAGAAACGCAACCATTTTCTCCTAAATTGCCATCATTTTTATTGAAAGCGTGTCTGACGTCTGCAGCCGTACGGTTTTTATTGTCCGTCAATACTTTAACCATGACCGCTACTCCGCCAGGACCATACCCTTCATACGTATATTCTTCATAATTGACACCCTCAAGATCGCCGGTCGCTTTCTTAATAGCGCGATCGATGTTATCTTTCGGCATATTGTTTGATCTTGCTTTATCTACAGCTATACGAAGCGCAGGATTGGTTTCTTGATCCCCGCCTCCTTGTTTCGCCGCCATGAAAATCTCACGAGCAAGCTTCATGAAGAGTTTTCCGCGTTTCGCATCTTGAGCACCTTTTCGATGCTTGATATTACTCCATTTTGAATGGCCAGCCATTGGACATTCTCCTCTCCCAAACAAATCTTTATCATTCTTTGTATTTTTCGTAAGTATACTTACGCATATGACTCTATCCTTAAATATATCACAATCCCTATTCTTCTTTAAAGCAACACCTTTTCTTATTCCCCGGTACTGTTCCAACTCATTGTAAGTATTAAATAACCTCCCTTTAGTGGAAGACTTAGTTTCGAGATAGTCGGGGTTCTTCTACCATATTTGGAGGCAGGGGTGGTTGGGAAGCTACTCGTCTAGCTCGATCGCCCACGGGCTTCCCAACCACCCCATTTTGATGTATGCGTGAAACGAAACCCTATACCAAGATGGGCTGTCTCCCTTCCAATCAGAAGCAGTTATAAAACGCTCTATATCAAGCTTTCACATCCAGAATAGAGGCCATGGACATATATATTTCCACTTTCGCTGTGAGTAGGAGCAAATGATTCCAGAAGCTGTTTCGAGACACTTATTTGACTAGGGGCGGAGGGGAATGGAGAGACTCCTGTGGGAAAAAAGTGCTTGGTGAGACCCCACAGGACGCAGTCCGAGGAGGCTCACCGCGCTCCCGCGGAAAGCGAACCATTCCCCGCAGCCCCCATCCACTCAACAAAAGTCTCGAAACTGAGTCTTCAAGAATCCCGTCATATACTTTACTAACTAATCATCCACTTCACTCTTTACAGACAAAGAAAGCTTATTGATTGAAGAAATTGCGCATGCGTTCTCTGATATTTTTAGGAGCTTCGGATGTATCTTCGCGTGAATTGAAGTTTTTCATTTGGTCCCAGCTACTATTGTTCGTGTAGACGATCAAGTCTTTATCTGTCACTTGCTTTACCTTGGCTTCTATTTTTCCCGGTATCGTCTCATCTCTCATATCATACGGGTTAATCATGACAGCTACATACACTTTATCATCGGTCGAATAAGCTTGAGTCATTGTAATCTCCTTCAATTCATTCACCTTTTCCACGACAGCCATTGCATCTTCATTATTGAAGTCATTGTCATGAGAACGATTGGTTTCACCATACTTCGCATTTCTGAACTCTTCTTCAGCTGTCCGTTTAAAGTAACTGTCTTTTCCTGTAGGAATTTGCCCACGGCGTTCAATCGCTCCATCTTGAGCGTAACCAAGAGGTTGATAAGGGGAAGATTCTTCTTCCTTCGGTTCTGCGGTTTCATCCGCCTGACAAGCAAACATGATTATCGAGGTCAACATAAGAATACTAACGATTTTCCACATAAAAACATTCTCCTTTTACCCTTACTATGGGTCCAAGAAGAATGTTTTAGTCTGTCAATATTCGCCAAGCTTACTCTGGAGGTGCAGGAGGCAGTTGACGCTTGTGTGCGGAACGCTTGTGCATCGCTTCGATGATGTTACGATCTTCTTCAGGAATTTCTTCACCCTTCAAGTGACGATCGATCATGTCATAACTCGTGCCCATTTCGTTCTCATCTGTCTGCCCTTCCCACAGTCCTGCGCTTGGTTGTTTATGGATGACTTCGTCAGGCACACCTAAATATTCAGCCATTTCTCGAACTTCGCCTTTGGTCAGGTTTGCGAGTGGGACGAGATCAACGCCTCCATCTCCGAACTTCGTGAAGTAACCCGTATACCATTCTGCTGCATTGTCTGTACCGACAACTAAGTATTTATGGTTGGTGGCTATTGTATACAGAGTACTCATTCGTAACCGGGCTCTTAAATTAGCATCGGCTAACTTTTCTTGTTCTTCATTCAGAGAGCCAGCAGCGTTCAATTGCTGCTTGATCGTTGAAAACAAGACGTTATGTGTCTCCGTCAAATCAACCGTCATAACCGGCAATTCGCATGCTTCCACAACACTTTTCGCATGGATTTGATCATCGGACTGACTTTTACAAGGCATAATAACTCCCAGAGATCGGTCAGGGAATGCTTTTTTAATTAGATTGGCAACGACAGCGGAATCGATTCCACCACTGACGCCCACGACCAACCCTTCCACTTTTGCTTCTTTCACTTTTTCCTGAAGCCAGGACACGATTTTTTCAACTTTTTGTTCCACCGGATTGTTCATCCTTTCACACATATGATACCTAATCATAGCATATGCTCAGCATATCGGACAAACTTCTTCCGGTTCTCCCATGCCTTTTCTAATTTTCTCATGTGCCTGGTCACTGATGCTTCTTCCCTTAAACTTAACCGGTATCCATATAGCCATTCCCTCAAAAGGTCAGCGGGGACGAGGACGCCTTTCCACCAGATCTCTTTGTCAGTAACGTGAGGAAAATACGGCAGCAATGTAGATTTTCTAAGCTCCACATATGGTAAAAAGCGCTGAGCTAGTTGAATGTGATCATATAAACGAGGTCCTGTATGCAAAAGGTCAAAATCAATCATTTTTATATTCTTATCAGCATCGACAATGAAATTATGATGAGCCACATCTCCATGGAGCCATTCATGACGGTCCCAGGCCCTCTCCTCAACTTCCCCCCAGGGATGATCTGTAAAATCCTCCAGGCGCTTACTCATGCAAGCATGCAGTTCCTGAAACATTTCCCGCTTTCGTAACTCCGTGAATAAATCTTTCGTTTCTTCAAATTGTTCTAAACGCCTTTCCCATTTTACATATAAGGGATCCTTCGGAATCGACAACACTCCAATTCCTTTGGTGGTTCGGTGAAAATGATGGAGGATCCGGACCGCTTGTTTTCGATCCTTATGCCGGCTGAAGTCTGCATGCCTTCCTTCCACGCGTTCAAATAATGCCCAATCACAACCAAGTTTGCTGATGGTAAATACTCGGTCATAGAAAGGATACGGCCTTGCAGCTATTTTATAGGCATAATTCCAGTGATTGAAAAACTCTACTTGTTTTTCAATCACATGAAATCTGCGATATCCCTTCAAAATAAAAGGCAGCCCTTCATACTTTACTTTATATACCTTCGGTTTGATGGTCTGTTCAAATTCAATCGGAAGCTTTTCCTCCGTTTGCATCCATTGAAAAAGGCGATCCGTGTATGAATCGCCCATTCGATGTTCAGCTTTCATCTACATCATCTTCCCTCCAAGGCTGCTGATATCCTTGGCCCATCTGCTGGGGATCCCACTGTCCCATTTGTTGTGGGTTCGGTTGACCCCAACCTTGCTGTGGCTGACCCCACCCCATGTGGGGAGGCTGCTGTTGTCCATAACCCATCGGATGCTGCATGCCCCCATAAGGTGCTTGCTCCCATGGTTGCTGAGCACCATAAGGAGGCTGCCCCCATGGTCCCATCATCGGTCCATATGGTTGCGGTCCCTGTCCTCCTCCGCATCCACAGTCCCCACCTGCTTGCACGCCTTGGACCATATCATCGCTTGATTCGTCCCCCATCATGGGCTGTTGCATCGGCATAGGCTGGTGGTGCATAGGCATGTGCATCGGCATCATAACAGGATAAGGTGGGCAGCAATAAAAGTCTGTATGAACCAACTGTGGTTGCATTGGTTGCTGCATCGCCTGCGGTTGCATTGGCTGTTGCATGGGTTGCTGCATGGGCTGCTGCATGGGCTGCATGGGTTGATAATAAGGTTGCTCGGGCATAGAAGTTTGTTCCGGAGATTTCATCCCCTTCACTTCTTCCATCTTTTCACCTTTTACATCTTCTTTTAGAGCCTCTTTAGGCGATTCTTCTTTAGGCTGTGGCATCGGCATTTGCGGAAGGTGGAAAGTTGTATAATAATTTTGCATCTGCTGATCAATACTCGGCATGGTAATCGGCATATTCATGTTGATAGGCTGCATCGGCTTCATCGGTTTTTCCATCACACCTTTAGGTGCAGGCTTCTTCTCATCTTCTTTAATCTTCGGAATTGGCTTTGGTGTTGTATCTTTATATGGTGGTTGAGAAGGCATTTCCTTCTTAGGTGCTGGTGCTTGTTGTTTAGGGGCCTCTTTCTTAGGAGCCTCTTTTTTCACTTGCTTTGTACCTTGAGGGACTTTGATTTTCATACCCGGCATAATCATATCAGGATTGGAAAGCTGGGTATTCATGGATTTCAACTGTTCAAAGTCGACCCCATATTTCTTGGCAATGTTCCAGAGTGTATCTCCTTTTTGTACAATGTGAATTCTCACATCTGCAACTCCCTTCCTGTAATTCTGTAAAAACAATAAGGCAATAATAGCTTCATAACACTCTATGCAACACAAGCCAAAACATTGATGAAAAAGCCTATAATAATTTGATAAAAAATATAAACAAACCCCAGAATCCCTATTAACAAAGGGATTCTGGGGTTATGAGGATCAAGCTTATTTCACAGGGCTCGGGACATCAACCTGGTAACTCGGATACGTTCCGAGCACCTTCAACTGACAGCCCAACGCTTCAAGTTCTGCCTGCACGCCAGGAAAAAGCACGTGATCATATGGTTGATCGACATCTATCAAGAAAAAGTAGTTACCAAGACCAGTCTTCAGTGGCCTTGATTCAATTTTCGATAAGTTCATTTTTCTCCATGCAAAGGCTGCGAGCACTTGATGCAAGGCTCCGACATAATCCTTTGGCAATGTAACCATGACCGTCGTTTTGTGCTTCGTTACAGGATGATCTTTCACTTTCAAAGTGGTCGGGACCTTCTGGACGACCGCAAACCGGGTATGATTATTATCATAATCATGGATATCCGTATCCATAAATCTCAGCCCATTTTGCTCTGCCGCTAAATGATTGGCAATCGCAGCGACACCTGGACCTTCACTTGCTACAACTTCAGCCGCTTTCCCTGTCGAAGCTGTGTATTCAACTTCAGCATTTGGATACTGGGTGTGCAAATACTGGTGACACTGAGCAATGGCATGGCTGTGAGAATAAACTTTTTTAATTTCCCCTTCATGATCCGGATGGACGAGGAGGTGTTGTTTGATTGGGACCGTAAGCTCTGCAATAATCGATTGGTTAACGTGATGGACGAGATAATCGACCGTCAAGTGCACAGAACCTTCGATCGCATTTTCAATCGGGACAACGGCCGTACTGATTTCCCCTGCCTCCACGGCATCCAGACAGGCAGGAATATTCTCGTATCCGACGAACTCTCCACCTTCAAACAAAGCATCCACTGCCATTTTTGTAAATGTACCCTTTGGTCCTAAATATCCAATCCGTTGTTCCGTCATGATTTCCCCTCCAATTAAGCTCCCGTACTTAAGATCTCTACACGATCTACAAAATCTAACTTGTGCAGTTGCTGCAACAATTTTTCTATGCTGTCTTCCATTCCGGAAGTATTCAAAGAGAGCGTCACATTCGCTTTACCCTGAAGAGGAATTGTCTGATGAATGGTCAAAACATTACAACCCGATTGAGCAACCGTCATTAACAAATTCGACAACGTTCCTTTTCGGTCTTCAAGGTGGAAGAACAATGTAATCATTTGCTCTTTGACCATTGCCTGAAAAGGAAAAACAGCATCTCTATATTTATAAAAAGCACTACGGGATAAGCCCACTTGCTGCACAGCCTCAAAAATGGACTCCACTTTCCCCCGCTCCAATAATTCTTTCGCCTCGATGGTCTTCATCATAGCTTCAGGAAGAATGTCGCTACGGACTAAATAAAATTTTTCATTATAATCCGCCATGAAAAAACTCCCCTTTAATCGACAAACTCAAATTCATAATCCATCAATCTCACCGTGTCGCCATCTTTCGCTCCGCGTTTTCTGAGCGCTTCATCCACACCCATACTCCGCATCTGACGAGCAAAACGGTTGATGGATTGGTCATGGGAGAAGTCCGTTCTTTTGAACAGTGATTCAATCTTCTCCCCATATAAGACGTAGGCACCGTCGTCATCACGCGTAATCTTAAATGGCGCTTCTTCTTTTTCAAATTTGTAAATGACTCGCTCATCCACTTCTTCGACCTGTTCTTCCTGTTTCGGAATTTGATCCAATTTATCTGCTACGGCATACAACAATTCATCCAGCCCGTCCCGTGTTACTGTAGAGATGGAATAGATTGGAATGTCCTCATTGCCAAGCTGCTCCTTGAACCGTTCTAAATTTTCTTTTGAATCAGGAATATCCATTTTATTCGCTACAATGATTTGAGGACGATTTTCTAACCGTTGATCATACGATGATAATTCATTATTAATCGTTACATAATCCTCATATGGATCGCGGCCTTCCATTCCAGACATATCAATGACATGAAGCAGCAAACGCGTCCGCTCGACATGTCTTAGGAATTGATGTCCGAGACCGACTCCTTCATGTGCTCCTTCGATAAGCCCGGGAAGGTCGGCCATTACGAAACTACGATGGTCCTGACTTTCTACCACTCCAAGGTTTGGAGAAAGAGTGGTGAAGTGATAATCCGCAATCTTCGGCTTTGCAGCGGTTACGACCGATAAGAATGTCGATTTACCGACACTTGGAAAACCGACTAATCCGACATCTGCCAACAGTTTTAACTCGACCACAACGTCAAGTTCTTCCCCTGGTTCCCCATTTTCAGCAATTTCAGGAGCGGGATTCCTAGCCGTAGCAAAACGAGCATTCCCACGTCCTCCACGACCACCTTTAGCAATGACCGCTCTTTGTTTATGGTCCGTCAAATCAGCGATAACTTTATCTGTTCCCGCTTCTTTCACTGTCGTCCCAGGAGGAACACTGATAACCAGTGGATCAGCGTTCTTCCCATGCTGCTTCTGGTTCATCCCATTTTCACCTTTAGCCGCTTTAAAGTGGTGTTGATACCTGAAGTCCATCAATGTGTTGAGACCTTCATCGACTTCGAAAATGACATCTCCGCCATTTCCGCCATCACCACCAGCAGGTCCACCTCTTGGTACAAATTTTTCACGACGGTAAGCCACAAGGCCATTCCCACCGTCTCCACCTTTTACAAATACTTTCACCTGATCGACAAACATGTCTATTCACCTCTTCATTCTATTGTCATTTCAATAGAAAGTTCTTTACTGTCAAAAATCGTTGAAATAAATCCTTCTTCACTGAGCCGCTCTTTCAAACGTTCCGGCTCATGAAATAGACCTTCCCATTCCCAGCTCAACCCAAGCGTATCCTGACCACCTACATAGATGGTACATGTACCTTCATAAAGTTCTTCATTTCCAATATGTCCATCCATGATTTCAATCATCCGTTTACCATAAGCCAACAATGTATGATCATGACGGGATAAATCAACTTCTCCCCTTATGAAATACCGCAGTCGGTAGGTCTTATGTACCCAATTAAAAGATAGCAGCCATAAAGGAAATTGGAGAGCATCACTGTTCAATAATTTCCGTTCTTCTTCTGCCTCTTCTTTAATCTCTTCCATTTGTGAGAGCAGGCGATCCTGCTTTCCCAGGGTAGCGTATCCTTGTAGCAATTGAATTTGATTCATCCAGTCATGACGCTTATGTCTGAGCAGCGCAATGATTTCTTTTTCTTCCATCCTTTCAGCTCCCTCGTTCAACCCATAATAATAAAAAGTATAGCAAAAATTCAAGCAAACAAAAAACCAAAATGTATAGGTCCGTTACTTTTGTGCAGGTGAATGGAGGTCAATGTGAATCCATGGATCATCAATAGGTTTGAAGAGACTAGAGAACCTCTCCATCTCATAGTAAAAAATCCTTTTTCACGCGTGCTGATTAAAAAAATGGAGTTGAAGATATAAAAAAGCCGCGCTTATGCGAAAAGCAAAGCGCGGCTTTTTTGCTGATGGACTATTCGCTTACGCTTCCTGTGCTACAGGATAAACGCTGACTTTTTTACGGTTACGTCCGTAACGTTCGAATTTAACAACACCGTCCACTTTCGCGAACAATGTGTCGTCTCCACCACGGCCAACGTTCGCACCAGGGTACACCTTTGTCCCGCGTTGGCGGTAAAGGATGGAACCAGCTGTTGCTTGTTGTCCGTCTGCACGTTTAGCTCCAAGACGTTTGGACTCAGAGTCACGACCGTTTTTTGTACTACCTACACCCTTCTTCTGGGCGAAAAACTGCAAATCAAGACGTAGCATGAGTCTTCACCTCCTTATCGTTGGGATATTTTCATATATTGATCGTATTCTTGTTCAATCGTTTCCAAGGACACCTGCATGCCTTCCAATAAGGTTTGAGCTTTTGCATGAATGAATTCATCCAAATTTTCAGGAAGTGTGATTTTCAAATAACCACCTTCACCACCTTGTTCGACATCAGGTTCGAATCCACAAAGACTGATAACAGCATTGACAGCACCGAACGAAACAGCCGATACGGCTGCGCAGACGAGATCATGACCATAAGGGCCACTCTCCGCATGTCCGGATATTTCAAAACCTGTAATTTCTCCTTGTGAGCGAAACATCGATACTTGTATCATCCGATACGAACCTTACGCGTTGATTTCTTCAACGACAAGTTTCGTGTATGGCTGACGATGACCTTGTTTGCGCTTGTAGTTCTTTTTAGGCTTGTATTTGAAGACAGTCAATTTCTTCTGAAGGCCTTGTTTTTCAACTTTAGCTGTTACAGAAGCACCATCAACGAATGGAGCACCAACTTTCGTGTTATCTCCACCTACGAAAAGAACTTTGTCAAAAGTGATAGACTCACCAGCTTCTACGTCCATTTTTTCAACATAGATCTCCTGGCCTTTTTCTACTTTTACCTGCTTACCACCAGTTTCAATAATTGCGTACATACTTGCACCTCCTCAATATACTCAGACTCGCCATTCAGGTACCGGAAATCGGTTTTAAAACCTGTTCTGTGCGGTTGTAGCAACGGAGTGCTACTAGAATAACAAAACAATGTTACCACAGATCAAAACAAGTTGTCAACATGATATCCGCGACGCTGAACAGCTTCCCGGATCATGTCTAAAGACCCTTCAAGCTCTATTTGATAGCCAGAGATGTCAGCATCCTGCCTAACAAACAGCTCCTGTGGAATTTTACTAGAAATCGGCTCAGAAAGCAATCGTTTTTTGCAATCCATAAACGCCGGGTGCACAGCAATAATCAGGGCCTCCGCTTCTCTCCTTTGAAGAAGCTCTCTCTCTAAACGATAAACAGCCGTCTCATCCGTAAAATTCACTTCCTTCGGGTTGGTTAATAAAGAAGGGAGGCTGGCACTTTCCCTTTTCCTCGTCAGTTCTAAAAGCCCTAACCTAGTCATGCCGAACACGTTTGTCTTCGTAGGATCCTCTTTCACCAGCTTCCTCATTTCTGAGACGAGCTGCTTCTCTTTGTTCTCATTTTTCATTGAAATGAAATCAATTAGAATAATGCCAGATAAATTTCTTAAACGAATCTGCTTTTGAATTTCTTTTGCAGCTAGCATATTGACATCAAGGGCCTGGGAGTTTGAAAAGGACCTCCCTTTGACTTTATGACTGTTAACATCGATCACTGTCATCGCTTCCGTTTCTTCAATGACTAAGCTCACACCATTATTCATCTCAACAAGAGGCTGGATGATTTGTTCCTGAAGACGGGAAAAGGAAACAGGCAGTTTTCCTTCTACATCACTTTCCCAGCGGATGCGTTTTCCTAAAGAAGGAAACTTTTCTTTTAAACGCCTAGACGTGTTCGCATCATCGATGAGCACTTCTTGAATTGTAGTCGCTGGAAATTTACGAATGAATGCATCTGGAATGCTCGGTTCACTCCATAAGCTGCAGGGTTGATTGATTTCTTTCTGTTCCATCGTTTTCCATTCATCCCGAAGCCCTCTCAACTCTTCTCTAACGGTGTCGGGAGCGACGTCTCCAGCTGCCGTCCGTATGATACAGCCTTCAGAACTTTCGAATTCCTTCTCCAACCACGATTCCAGCTCAGCTTTTTTCTCGACCTCCAGCTTTCGCGAAATAGATAGTTTCCCTTGAGCAAAAGGCTGATAGACCGTATACAACCCAGGTAAATTCACGTTAGCGGTCAATGGAGCACCTTTATTTCCCACAGGTTCCTTAATCGCTTGTACAATAACCCTCTGCCCTATATTCAATGCTGTAGATAATTTCCCTTCACACCAGGGGACCATTTCCTTTCGTAGAAAACCTGACCGCTCCTGTCCGATGTCAATAAAGGCTGCATCCAAACCTTGATCCACCCGCTCTACTTTCCCTAAAAAAATAGAGCCCGTAAGCTTTTCAGCACCGGGCCGGTCGATAACATATTCATGGATTTCCCCATTTTCAATGACCACTCCCGATTTTTCAGCTGCCTTTGTATGTAATACTATTTTCCTCATGTCATCCCTCATTATATAGCGGTTTCAGCAATGTCCCTTACTTTTAAATGCGGCTTCTTTTGTTCAAAAAAAGCCCGGAGACACTCTTGTTCATCTACTATATAGAAAGGATTCGTATGTTTCAATACATACTTATGGCGCCTGTTGGAGTGGATGTTCTTCAGCACATCACGGACGAGCGTTTCTTGATGAACGTTTACGTACTTGGTTTTCAAGGTTTCCCTGTTCTGATACGTGCAATAAAGAAGGTAACGCATCATCGTGTATGTCTTCCGTTTCCATTCGAGGACGTTTTCAATTAGTAAAAAGGCGGTCAGTAGGATGGCAGCTAATGTCCAGCGGCCTTCCGTAAACATCCAGAATCCCGCGATTGTCATGAATAGAAGCGATAAACTAAGAGCTACAGCCAAACTCACCCTGAATGCAAAGAAACGGTTCAATAAATAAAAGAGTAGCTTCCCACCATCTAACGGCCAAACGGGGAGCATGTTAAAGAGAAAAATAACCCCATTATAAAAAAAGGCGGCATCTAATAATGGGTGAACGCCTATCATGGATTGAATGGATAGAAGCAGGACAAAGATCCACAAATGCTGGAAAGGACCCGCTATGACCACAAGCATCTGCTCTCGGAAGGGCCGGGTGTTGTGTTCTTCACTCACAACAGCCCCTCCGAACAACCAGATTTCCATTTTTTCCACACGCCAGTCAAACCGTTTTGCCATAAGGAAATGGCCCAGCTCATGAACAATGACAATAGAAAACAAAACGATAAATTCATAGATTGCTCCTGTCAACAGAGCGGAAAGAGCGAGCAAAAAGAAGAGGGGGTGGATATGGATATAGTCGTGAAATTTAAGGACCTTCATTCACTTTGATCACCTGTACTGGATCTAGAAATGTATTGTCTTTTTCAATGGCGAAGAAAAATTCCGCCGCCTGCCCCTCTTCCGCTTTCACGGATCCCAAATCCTTTTGCGATTGCACGTGTTCATATAAATGGACATCGATGGATGATAAATATCCGTACGTCGTTTTCGTTCCATCTTCATGCTGTAAGACAACGGTCTTCCCTGATTCCGCATCATTGCCGGCAAAAATGACGGTACCTTCGCGCACCGCTTTTACTTGAGATCCATTTTCCGTCGTTAAAATGATTCCCTTCCCGTCATTTTGGAATGGAGTGGTTACGGTTCCATTCACAGGCATCGCGAGAGCTTCTTGATCCGTTTCATCCTCCGGCTGGATGACCTGAAGAGGATCACCGAAACGGTCGCTGTACCAAGCGGTTACTTTGGCAAAAGGGAATTCTTCCTGCATTTGGCTGACCGCCCAATCACCTGGTGCTTTAACAATAGCCAGGTCTGTATTTTTTCCTAAAGCTACGACGGCAAACAATAAAACAGCGAATAACACTTGCATGCCTAAGCGACTCGTAGCACTTGACTGTTCTTCCTTTTTCACCGGTTTATGACCATAGCCATTAACCAGCGGTGGGTATCCATGCATTTCTTCATCTTGGGGAGGAGAGAAGACTCCAGGCGGGCTTGTCCCCTGACGATGCATTTTCCTCTTTTTACGATCAGCTATATTCTTCCGTACATCACGAATGTTCTTCTTCACAACCAAACCCCTCTCTACTCTTTTTCTATCAGTCTATGGGACAAGGAGGTGGTTTATTAATTTAAAATAAAAAAACCTGCCACAGACTGTGACAGGTGAAACGATCGTTATGTGCGCATGCCGAAGAATTTCTTCACTTTTGCGAGAACGCCCCGCTCTTCATCGAGTTTCATAAGAGGTACCGTTTCCCCAAGGATTCTTCTTGCAATGTTTCTATAAGCGAGAGAAGCTTTTGAATTCGGCTTCATGGCCACAGGCTCCCCACTATTGGATGCTTTGATGACCGCATCATCATCAATGACGATGCCCAATAGATCAATAGACAGGACATTGACGATTTCATCAACATCCAGCATGTCCCCGTTTTTCATCATATGATTCCGGATACGGTTGATCACCAGTTTCGGAGATTCCATTTCTTCCTGCTCCAACAGACCAATGATACGGTCCGCGTCACGCACGCTTGATTTCTCAGGAGTCGTGACGACAATCGCCTTGTCCGCACCTGCGACCGCATTTTTATACCCTTGCTCAATCCCTGCAGGACAATCGATGACGATATAATCGTACTCTTGTTTCAATTCCTCAACAATGGCTTTGACCGCTTCCGGGGTCACTTCCGATTTGTCCGATGTCTGGGCCGCTGGGAGCAAATGCAGGCAGTCAAAACGCTTATCCGTAATTAAGGCCTGTTTCGTCTTACAACGCTCGTTTACGACATCGACAATGTCATAGATGATGCGGTTTTCAAGCCCCATCACGACATCCAAATTTCTGAGACCGATATCAGTATCAACGAGACACACCTTTTTCTTCTGCAAGGCCAAAGCGGTCCCCAGGTTCGCAGTAGTTGTCGTTTTTCCGACCCCTCCCTTTCCAGAGGTAATGACTATCGCTTCACCCATTGATCATTCTCCTTTCAAAACTAACCAGATCCGGTCTCTTTTTTACAACCTCTTGAATTCGATCGATCCGAATTTTTTGGATAGACTCATCAATGAATCCACATTCCATATAGACACCCTCCGATTCATAATCCGGAGAGCGGCTTAACTGATCAGCGATTCTAAGTTGGCTTGGTTGCATGTAGGAGGATGCAATCACTGCATTCGTATCCCCTTCGAATCCTGCATGCGCAATCCCGCGCAAACTTCCCATGACAAAAATGTTGCCTGTGGCTTTGATTTGTCCTCCAGGGTTCACATCACCAATCAAAAGCAGATCCCCCTTGACTTCAACTAACTGCCCGGAACGGACGGTTTTAGCTAAAGGGGTGATTTCCGTATTCTCTTTCCACTCAAGAGCTTCCTTTTTCGTCAAAACATCCGACTCGATTTTTTCAACGACGAGCTTCTGTTTTTCCCGGACAACCTCTGTGAGCTTTTCTTTTTGTTCTTCATTCAAATACCTGTTGCCAAGCTTAATCGTCACACGGATCATCGGATGTTCGTCTGTCAATCCGTTCATTGACAATTGGTTTTGTAATTCTTTTAAAAGGGATGAGAAGGAACATTGATCATCCAAATGCAATGTCAGACCGTCCCTTGTACCTTTAATCATCACCTTTTGCACATTAGCAGCCATAGGCTCTTTCACCTCAAACCTCAAACATTTCCACCAGATTAGATATTGCTCACTTCTTCTCCCCAGGCATAGACTTTTTCCTTCACGAGTGGATATAGAATGATGAAGAAAATCATATTCGCTGCCAGCGTTGGCAGCAACCTCAATAGAGCGTAATCTCCCCAAGTCATGGATGTAATTTGTACGAATGAATAAATGATATACAGCATCGTATCAGCCAAAGCCACACCGACGACAGCCAATAAGGATGCCGCAAAAAAATTGGCATGCAGCCATTTGTTTAAACCATGCACGGTATATATGATCAGGGTATATGTAATCATATATACCCCAAGCACACCTGTGTAGATCACATCAATTAATAAGCCGAAAGCAAGACCATACCAGACAGCATTGTACGTATCGTCCTTGTCATAGAAAATGGCAATAATCAAAAGGAATATCAATATCCAATGGGGGGTCATAAGCAAATCAGAGTATACAAGATTAGCCGGCAGCATACTCATGGCCATTCCCTGCATGATCAAGAAAAACAAACATAAGAGCGCAATGAAATATCGACTCATGATGCTTCTTCCTCCTGTTCAGCTCCCGTATCCACCGTTTCTGCTGTACGATCGACGACCATCACATGATTGATATCAAACAAATCGGCAAACGGTTCTACATAGGCGGTTTGTGTCAGCCCAAACTGATCATTGACAACTTCTTCAACCGTTCCGATTCTCAAGTTGCTCGGGAAAACCCCTCCCAACCCAGATGAGATCACAGTGTCTCCTGGCTTAAGCTCTTCATCCAATTTGATTTCTTCTAGTAATAGGCGTCCGGTTTCATCATCATAGCCTTCAATCAGACCGAAGGCTTCATCCTGATCCTCCCGAACGACCCAGGCAGAAATTTTATTTGAACGATCAAACCCACTTAATAATTGAACCGTGGAATGAAAAGCACCAACAGACTTAATTTTCCCGATTAGACCGTCACTTGTCATGACGGCCATATCTTTTTCAACGCCGTGCTCTTCCCCTTTATTGATGGTCATCTGCTCAAACCAACGGTCTGAACTTCTTGCAATGACCGTTGCCTGCACAGGAGAATAATCACTTAAACTATCTGACTTATCCAAAGTTTGCTGAAGCTCACCAATTTCACTACGAAGTCTTTGATTTTCCTGTATGACCCCCTTGTATTCAGAGAGCCTCGCTTTCAATACTTCGTTCTGTTCATAAACACCAAACATATCTTGAATATTTTCAATGGTATTGTCCACAAGACTGACCGGTTTATGGAAGATGGTCTGCATCCAACCGACCGAATCCTGGAGAAACTTCTCGGGTGTGCTTAACGAATCACGGTCACGGATTGAAAAGCCGATTAATGCTACGAGTACGATAAATCCTACTAATACAATCATCAGTCTTTTTCTACGAAATAACGAAGGCATAACGAGCTAAACTACTCCATTTTCGCCCGGCTTGCTACATTCGGTTGAGAACGGAAATGATGGATATACTCCAAAGACTTCCCTGTTCCAACCGCGACACAATCCAGGGGATTGTCGGCAATAAATACGGGCATGTTCGTTTCTTCACTGATGACTGTATCGATGTTCCTTAGCAAGGCGCCTCCCCCGGTAAGGACAATCCCGCGCTCCATGATATCCGCCGCTAATTCTGGAGGTGTTTTTTCTAATGTATTTTTGACCGTTTCTATAATTGAATCAATCGTATCTTTCATAGCACTTACAATTTCGTCGCTTTGAATCGTAATGGTTTTCGGCAGACCGCTGAGCAAATCCCGTCCCCTAATATCCATTTCGTCAACTTCAGAGACGTCTCCTGCTCCACCCAATTCCATCTTCACTTCTTCAGCCGTACGTTCACCAATCATCAAGTTGTACTTTTTGCGTACATGCTGAATGATATTGTCATCCATCTCGTCTCCTGCGATGCGGATAGACTGGCTTGTAACGATTCCACCAAGAGAGATGATGGCAACTTCTGTCGTGCCACCACCAATATCAACGACCATGCTTCCGGTTGGTTCCCATACTGGAAGGCCTGCACCGATGGCAGCCGCAAATGGCTCCGCGATCGGATAAGCTTCTTTGGCTCCCGCCTGTTTTGTTGCATCAATGACCGCACGCTCTTCAACCATCGTAATGCCAGAGGGTACACAAACCATGACATTTGGTTTACTTGCAAAAGAGGAACGCGTTTTTAACGCCTTTTTTATATAATATTTCATCATTTGAGCAGTCGTATCATAATCGGCAATCACGCCATCCTTCATCGGTCGGATAACATTTATGTAACCTGGCGTTCGCCCGATCATGTTCCGCGCATCATTTCCGACAGCTTCAATGTCACCGGTTTGTGTATTTTTGGCAACAACCGAAGGCTCTCGAACAATGACTCCTTTACCTTTCAAAAAGACAAGTGTATTTGCAGTGCCCAAATCAATTCCTAAATCTTGAGAGAATCCAAAAATCCCCAATAATATCTTCCTTTCTAAAACCCGCTTTCCTATCAACGGGGGTTAGGCATCTATATAGAATCATGATTAGAAGAAGCGCCTATTTATAAGGAAGTCCTATAAATGGCGCTTTTTCTTTTTCATCTATTCAATTATACGAAAAATCCACAAAAATAGATAGTGTTACAAATATCATATGTTCAACTTTTTGGAGCGTCGTAGGGTTTTGTTTAACGTCTAATTGATAATCTATCACTAAATTAGACGAACATATTTTCGTGTTGCTTCGAAATTCATTTGGTTTTTGTGAGGTATATGTGAGATTTTTTACATCTGGGAGTAATAACTTCAAGGCCTTAAACGGTAAGCATCATCAATGTACTGTGCAATATCGTCTACAGTTTGTAGTTTTTCCAAGTCTATATAAGCTTCATTAGGATATTTCTTATCCTCATATTGTCCGCGCTTCTTTCCAAAGCCCTTCTCTACAAATTCCTTGTGATAATCTAAACCAATAGCTTGAGACTTACTCGAGAAATATAAAATTAAGCACCTTCTATCAGCACTGGTGGCCACTTTTGCAAAATAACCACGTGCATTCCTCTTTTTAAAGGCTATACCTCCTCTTACGCCATGGAGATCAACCAATTGACCATTGTACTGTTCCCTTATGTAATGAATTACTTCTCGAGTTATTTCACGTGCGTCTTGTGGCAATAGACTTATGAAATAGCTCTCATCGCTCTTTCCATCGTACATGCCCTCTTGTTTGTCATAATCTTCAGATTGATTTGTATTATACCGATAAAAATCAAACTCTTGTCCATCTAACTTTGACGTCCACCTGTAACCAGAAACCTCCGGCAACAAATCACAATGATCTCCCCAATTTAAAATGTGGATGTTTTGCAGCTTAATATCAGGAATTGTGTACAAACTTTTTGAGTTATGTGCTGGCTTATGAACATAGATTAAAAGTCTCTCTGCCAAATCTATCTCAGAGGACCACTCTTCTTCTTTGGGTGTTTTAACACCAATAAATCTACCTGCAAAAACCCTTATGGAACTAGCATCGTTTTCATATTCCCACCCCTCTTGAAGTACTCTCTTTCCAATTGTCTGCATATCAGCTTTTCCTATATATAATAGTACACTCCCACCATATAAAGGGTGTCTACCGTAAACCTGATAAATTCCATAATCAGTTTCATTATTATGTAGTGCCTTTTCATTCTTCAATGTTGTCAATGAATATGGCCCTTCCCATTCAACCTCAATAACCCTTCTGTTCTCTATGTGCAAGTCATATACCTCCATCCGAATGTTTCTATTTTAATCGAAGTAATATATAAGACGTCATCAATTTTAATGAGTACGTATGACGGCCTGAGTAAGGAATCCAATATATTTATCTAATAAAGTTATGGTGTTAAATCAACGAATGTCTAATCCAATCAACCAAATAGGAACCTTTAAAATGCTGCTATACTTATCAATGATTTCTTCTGTTCTTAAGTAATTTACAGTTCCACTACTAATGTATTCATTCATACTATCAGCTGCAGTTACGTAAATAAGGAGATCCAAATCAGTAAAATTATCAAGATGTAGCACTTTTAACATATCATAATGTAATAAACCCCAATTTCCGAACTGGACCTCCCCAATAATTGTAGGTTTTTGTTTTGGAAACAATATGTTTTCTCCGAGAGAATCCTCTCTAGGTAAGTCATAGGCTTCTGCAATTTCAGCCCAATCTCCTCTTGAAGAAATCTCTTTCTCCCACTCTACTTGGCCATTCGGGATAGACCTTCTTCCGAAACAATAATTTCTAAAATTAGCCACGTTTTGACGTTCATCAAATAATGCAAAGTCAAATCCACCGGTTGCGGGAGAATCCATCAGGATACCTTCTTTGTATTCAACTTCAAATTTCAAGTCATCAATATGGCCAAGTCTATTTTTTATACCTTTGTTCAGTGAATCAGCTTTTATTCGTTTGAAAAATTTCCCTTTATTAGTAGATACATTATAGTCAAGACCATCCACTGTACCATTAAATGCATTAACAATATCATTCTTGAGGTTTGGAAAATTAGAAAGAAATAGCTCAGCGTTTCTGTGGTATTTTTCTCTAGCTATGTATATTTCACCTTCACTTCTAGACTCCCAAGACTCAATATCTTGTTCATTAATTTCTATCATGAAAATCCTCCTAATTAAAAAATTCCCAAAAATCACATCGATATTCCCTTTGTCACACACCTTTATTCCTAAGTATATAATACCATTAAAATCCATATCATGGTATTATAGATTTATAGAATGCAAAAGGAGGATTTTTATGCCTAGCCCAAGAGATACGAAAGGTCCTATTGTAAGAAGTGGTCCCACAAAAGGCGAAGTACGCTCTAAAAACCAAGATGGTAGATGGAGAGCTAAAAGAAGCGATTCAAATAAGCCACGTAAAAAATCATAACCAAAGTGGAGAGGGGGCATTAAAATAGACATTGATGTAATCATTTATAAGATTGTACGTGTAGTAAATTTATATAAGGATTCTCTACCACCTTCAGAGCAATGGTTTGATTTTGGAGATTCTCCTTTAGAAAATAGGGTTATTGCCCCCTTCTCACTCGATGAGTTTAAGAATGACTATAATTCCTTTTATGAAGCTCTTAGAATTATTGAAGAGGACAGTATTATAGCTAACCTAAAACTGACTGATTATAATGATATGAAATCCTTTGTAGGACTAGATGTGACAGATGCAATCTTAAGTGATTATGCTGAATACTTAGCACAGATACATCCGATTAAAATTAAAATGAAATCATTTATATCAAGTTTAGCGTCCAAGTATGAAGCACACAAAGAAAAGGTACATAAAAGAATAGATCATTACGATAACTATTCTGACGAAAGATTGCTGAAAATGCTCAAAAATAAATCCCTTACCTCGATACAAGACCGCATTGCAGTTGTATATGTATTAAAACAAAGAGGATATGGAACTCAAAACAATTAATATCAAATTCCTTAACTAAAAACCCCGCTATTTAGCGGGGTTTTATTGTTACAGAGTATTCAAGACATCTATTATCCTTATTTTTTATAAACCTTGTACTACTGCACCTTTCTTTTCTTTATAAGGGTACACCGACAGGATTCCATCTAACCTAAATGAACGTACTTTCTTACGATTGTAGCAATAAGCAAGAACGTTGCTCTCGCGTACCTCTACAACACGAATCCTTCGTTGAGTCATATTTCCTTTACCATCAATATAAATCATTTCAAGGCTCATCTTAGTCCCGACAGCACGGTTCAATATTCCACTCATTGTCGTCACCCCTCTTTTGCACGAACGTTTGTTCTGTTAATGTATATGATATCACAATCTATATAGAAATAAACTGGAAAATGGAGGTCATTTATATGAGGTTATTTAGAGATTTGGAGATGGCCATCTTTTACAATGATGATGCTACAAAAATAAAGATGAACGAGGAGTGGCTGGAAGAACAGATAAGGAACAGACCTGTTCTGGATGATCAAGGCGACCCTCTCATGATGTCGATGAATTTTATGGGAATACCTGTGGAATTCAGTGAGGATATTGAAGATTTCGAGCTTAAAAGTAATGACTAATTAGGCTTACATAAAATTTACAAAACAAATTTATCAAAACATGACACCAAAAACCTCCTAACTAACGATTATAAAGTAAGGAGGCAAAATATATGAATACTACTATGCGAAAGTTGGACAAGTGGCACGAGGTTTTGGTTAAGCAAGATTTAAACGAAGATTTGAAACAGGTGTTGAAAGAGATGCATATGTATTTTGGTGATCTGGATTATGAGATTAATCGCTTGAAGGTCAAAGTACTTACTTATGAGGGTTACTTAGAAGGATTGGGGCAAGGGGATCTGATTATGGATGAACTTTATATGGAAGATGATAAGCATTGAGAACTCAGTAATTACAAATAAAAACCCCTCTTATAATTAAGAGGGGACCCACTATGTCTTACCAACCAAAGCAAGTTAAGAACCCCACCGCTGAGGTTCTTCCAAGAGTGGATAGAAACCATTCTAACTACACAAAACTCAAAAGTAAATGATGGATGTGCTTTTTTTAATCTAACTTACCGTCATAATAAAGCTTAGCAGCGTCCAAGGCTTTCTCATAGGCACGCACAGCAAAAGCTACGGACTCTGCACGAGTAACATTTTGATTTGGTTTAAATAAATCATTACCTACACCTTTTGTAATTTTTAGCTTCAGGGCTTTGGTAATTTCCTTCTGCAAAAGTGAGTCCTTTTCGACATCCTTGAACCCGGTTTCCCTCAAGTTCTTCTCCATTGTCTTTTCCCCCTCTGTTTTTTCTTCTGCAGTTACATATCCGTTCTTAACTTTCTTCATCATAGAAGTGGTGTTAGGTCCAAACAGGCCATCCACTTCAAGTTGATATTCCCTCTGAAATTGCTTCAACACACGGTCGGTTTCAGGACCAAAGATGCCATCGACGGAAAGTTTGTACCCAAGTTCCTTGAGTTGCTGCTGTACTTTATAAGACTCGTAACCAGAGTGACCTTCTTGTGGAACTCCTTTGTTCAACAAGTGACCAGGACGCTTACCTGCTTTCAAATCACGCCATGATAATCCTCCTGTGAGTTCGAGGTGAGGGTAATCTTTAAAACTTATCCAATCCCCGCCCCAAGAGAGTCCTAATGACTTCCCAATTTCAGCAACTCTTATCCAACTCTTGTTCACACTCCATGTTGCTTTCGATCCATCCCAGGTAGTCAGGAAGTAATCGATGGCCAAACCGTAGTTATGCACAGACTGCCCCGGCTCCGCATGAGTAACAATCTTTCCAGAGTTTCCGTACCGCCCCTGGTTAAACAACTCTCTCTGCCGTTGGAAAGAGCGAAATCCCGAACTCATTTGAACATTAATACCTTCGTCATAAGCTTTCCTGATGATAAGAATGGCCTTGTCTTTAACCGCCGGATAAACCTCTCCCATATTCCTGATGGATCGATCAAGCAGTGTTTGAAGTTTCACTCGGTTCATGACTTCTCCTCCTTAATTTTGGTGGTGTGACCTGAACGCCTTTGAACCAACTCAAAAAGACCGGTGGCCGATAAACCTGAACCAGCCCCAGCCCATAATCTCAAAGCAACATCCATGTCTGTGAATGGATAAGCCACGGCCCCTAGAATTACTCCGATCACCACAGCAATCAAAGGAATGAAATTCTTTGGTAGTGCTGCTAATCGTTTTATTACTTCAAGCAAACCAGCAACAAACGGACTAATCACCGTAGCAAACATCAACACTTGGGTCATGATTTCATTTTCCACTTAAAACCCTCCTAGAGTCGTTAATTGGCTTGGTGAATTGAATATCAATCCCAAAACAGCCAAAATAATAGCGCCTAAAATCAGGCGCAGGATCCATGTTGTATTACTTTCAATCCGATCGAGTTTTTGTTCGACGTTTTGAACACGCTGTCGAGTCTTAGTGTGTTCGTTTTTCAATTCATCCACCTTATCATCTAACTTTTCAAACTCTTCTCTCGTCACATATTTTTGCTCCATGCTTGACCCCCTCATAGCAACTTTATAATTCGAAGAGGTGTAGTACCTCCCCTTGGTAAATAAAAAGTGGCTCACCAATATTGGCGGGCCACTTTGTGGTTTATCTATTACCTTTTTTTATTCCCTTTGGCTTGTTGGCATTTACGGCCATTAAGTTGATTCGTTTGCTTCACCTTGTATGACTGATTTCCCCCTTGCATGATCACCTCCTTAGACATAATAAAAAGCACCCCTGGTGGGATGCTCAATAATCATCACTCTCATTTGTATAAGACTATGCTGTCTCCAGAAACTTCTTTAACAAATAACGGCCCTTTAATAGAAGCCTCTTTTGTACCGTTTTGGAAATCAAGAGTATTCACAATGATTTTATTTGAAAGAATATCTCTAAAGGCATTTACAATTACTTTGTCATTTGCATCGATGAATATTGTATCACCATCATTGAAATAAGATCCTTCTCCTTCAATCAAAACTCCATTTGCTATAATTCTATTGAACCCATTTTCCAAGTTTCCACCTCCCTCCTGCCTACTCAATTCAACATAAAGAAATGCTTTCCTTCATATAGCACCGTAGAAGTGTAAATAATTTGTAAATAAATCTCGATAACTGTGGTGAAAATGAACTATTTGTTACATAATCTATCTTAGCTCATCCCTCCGGTGTATAAGTTGGAAATTCTCGTGTGTATGAGCTCTTTTGGAGTGACTGGGTTAGGCAGTCACTCTTTTTTTTCGCATAAAAAATACACCCCAATGGGTGCTTATGCTACGTATTCTTCTCCTGTGATTTCCTGGTATTGCGCTGGAGTTAACCAATCGTATTCCACAAAGTCTGCCACATCCTTGTTATCATACAAGTTCCATTCATAATACTGTTTAATCGTTTCGAAATACATGCAATCTCCTCCTTAGTTAATTGAGTTTCGTGCCATCTTTAGCATAATGTCCGCACTCAGAGACTGGGAATCCCTCAACTGACGGCTTTGCTCCGCCATTGTTTTTAGACTCATAGCGTTAGTTTGCAGGACACTGTTCAATGTTAATTCCAGCTGATCCTTTTCTGCTTTCAACTGTTCGAACTCGTCTAATTGAATGGCGGGACGGTCCGGCAAGAACTTTTCTTCTGACCATGTTTCTGTTTCTTGATCATACTTCCTCCAGAGTAAATCATTATTAAAATCTTCAATCTCTAAATAATTTTCACGATCAACCTCTTTAGGCATTGTCATAATTCCTGTGCAAATATTAAAATGGTTTATTTCTGCATAATGTTTCATCTTTTCATCCTCCTCACTATGGTAATTCTACAAGGACCCATTTTAAGGTTATATCCGCATATCCGTACCCTCGCCTAAATATTATGCTATCGGCTCCTCCTAACTCTGAAGTGATGAAATTCACTCTTGTATCATCCCGATCAAACGGATAAGTGTATGAATGGAACAACATGCATTTATTCGGGTTAAATGTAGGTGTGGTTACAACTAATTCCGCGGTTTCCAACAACGTATTGCCTTTGCTGACGTTAACTGAATCATCAAATTCCAATATCTCGAAGCTCACAACCGGTGTAACATATTGGGGGTAAGAGTCTAGCTGTATTAGTAATTCGTTTGAACTTGTCACCTCAATGGTCGCGGTAGTTTCATCACCGTTCCACGTTTCAGCGGTTCCTCCATCAAATCTAATACCTACAATTCGAGGCGCGACTTTAGCGGGATCAACTGTGCTTATGGTTACTATTCTGCTATATCCTGCCATCGTTACTACGCCTCGTTGAATATTCGTTATAGGGTTTGTCAATATTTCGTTTACCCCGTCCGTCAATTCCTGGAAGGTCGGTATACCGTCCCCGTCACCGTCCGCGACTGATCCACCTTTGCCAATAACGGCGTCACGGACCTGTTGTTTCCCGTTACTGACAGATTGCTTTAAATCCGTACCCCCAACGATAATAGAATCGTCTGTTACTTCGATAACATTTTCAATAGTGCCGTTTTTCGCTACCCCAATTTGCCCGTTTCCGTTTGAACCATTAACAGACAAAGAGACATTCGTTTCGTTACCTCCGACTTCACGCTTAACACCTATTTCTTTGTACTGAGTACCGCCGTTAAGGTAAATATTATCATTCGCTGATATGGAATTAAACGAAACGTTTCTACCCTCTCCGGCTTGACGTAACCACGGCTCCCAACTCCCCGCCCCATTTACGTTTGACGGGTTTCCAGCCCTGATATGCATCAAAGGTGGGTTATAGTCAACTATTATTTGAGCGATTGTATCCCCGCCACCGTGCATAACGATCATTTGGGAATAATCGACACCAGTAGGGCTGTTCGGGTGATTTGAAGATAGACGATAAAAACCACTGTCCACTACCGTATTAAGGTCTGTACCACTAGGAAGTGTATTACTAGCACCCGACCCTAAACCTAGACCCTCTGCCCAACTTTGAACCGCATCAGCTTTCGCCTGTGCGCCTTCTGTGGTTTCTGCGGTTTTACCTTTGGATTTGAGCCCATGCGTAAAGTTAACCTCATTGGAAGGTAACACTTCCGCCCTAGCATGGTAGTCCGTCGCGCCGTCATCATCTTCAAAATGAAAGTCAAGATAACGCCCGATCTCCATAACGCCATCTCCGTTTATAATCGGTACTTTACCATAAGGATCGTTGTTGGTTGTCAATTGGTTTTTATGAACAAATTTTTCTGCGTTAGCTATTTGTTTCCATGGCGACCAACCATTTGTTTGTTGGAGGTCGGCGGTTCTATACCAGGTGCTCCCGTTCTTTTCATAATAGTTCTGATAGCCCCTGTTTTCACTTATGAAGTTTGTAACCACGGTCCCTAAAACACCCGGAAAACCGCTTGTTCCGCTGTTCAAATCAAAAACAGATATACCGACCGGATAAGAGGAAGGACTATCCGACCCTACTTTTTCACTTATAACGTTTATCTGCTCACTATCCACCGCATCAGCTTTCGCCTGTGCGCCTGCTGTGGTTTCGACCTGTACCCATGGGTTCCAGACGCCGCTTGCCATGTTTCGATAAAACATTTCCCCGTTAGCCGCGCTGTTTCGGCTTAGCGCGATTTGAGTACAAGCTGAAGCGTTCGGTCGATTGACAAACATCGCGAAGTAATTGTTGTTAGGCATGTTTAATGTAGTGTTGTCTGCTACCCAGAAACCCGATGAGAGCGCTTTATTCGCATCGCTAGTGTACTGACCCCAATCACCTAGACCAAATCTTTGTGCATAATCAATCGCAGCGGCTTCTGCACCGTCCGCTTTTGCCTGTGCGCCATCTGTGGTTTCAAGTTCTTTCCACGAATTCCAGCCATTTTCGTCCTTAAACCTTTGATGGATTCGGTTCGTTGTTACCTCAAAAAAGAGCTGTTGCTTATAATCAACGGTGTAAACTTGTTGAATTAAATAACCGTTCGCGCCAGTAGGGGACCCGTTTACTGTACCGTTTAACACGTAAAAGAAACCTGCGCCATTCGGTGCGTTATCTACGTGAATATCCAAACGTTTCGCGTACGTTCCCACTCCGTAGCTTTTCGCCCAATTAATCGCGGTGGCTTCGGCATCGTCCGCTTTTTGCGTTGCCCCCGCTTTAGTCTCTACGTCGGAAGCCGCGGGTATGTTGTTCAATTTCGTTTTATCGACCCCAGACATAAAACCTGCAGTCGTTGTCGTCGCGGTGCTGTGACCGTGACCCGTAGGCGAAGCCCCGACCTGTGCAGCGGTTACGCTGTGCGGGTTTTGATTATTTTGAGTGTGAGAATCAAATTCTGTTTTAGATGCTTGCTTCACATCATCTACATTACTCAACCCAACTTGCGATTTAGTAACTTGGTGAGGGTTGGTTTGATTGTTCTTATGATTATCTAAATCCTGTTGTGAAGCTGCATTTTCAGCTAAGTCCTTTAAGGCATAATATGACGTTGAGAAGAACCAGTTGAAGTATTCCGCAGCAGGTTTCTGCCCTTCTTCCCAACCGTTAGTCCGTAAACTTTCAGGAGGCTGCACTCCTGTGGCTAACCAATCGGGTAAGGTTGTATTGATTGGCAATGATACCCCTCCTTATATAGGTAAGTCTTCATTTGATGCAGGTACGAATGCGGACCCAAAGTAACCACCTCTATCCGGATTATCAAGGCTTGAAAAACCAGCAGCATCGTCTAATGCTAAATCCGTTGAACCAAACTCAAAGGTTCCGTTAAGCTCAATCGAATTCACTTTAACCCCTGCAGCTACTGTCCGTTGGATGATTCTTGCGAACTGATCGGCAGGAAGCCCAACTTCGTTTAACCTTTTCAAGGGAACTTGGATAACGCTGATTCCTACTGGTTGAGGATTCACCTCATCTGTCCAAGTTTCCTTAATTGACACATCGGATGGATCGGAATCAAGGGCGAGTGATAAAACGCGAATTATCGTATTAATATCCCCAGTTGAAAGGTTCCTAGCTATCTTTGATTTCAATAAAACTCGATACACTTCATCTGTGGCTACACCACGCGGTTGTAGAACGTTCTCTCCAATAAGGTCCAACGCTATACCTTCTGCATTATCGATGAGCCGCCATTCTTTTATGCGCTGATTCGTGAACTTTATGTCCTCAAGTTGTTCTGAAAATATCTTAAATATTTTCCCAATGTTGCTGTCTTCTTTCTTAGCTAAAGAGTCAGCAAATTTGCTGAGAATGGATGATAACTTATACATTCAACGTCACCTCAATGTAATCGACGTCTGTTTGAGCAACCTCTTCTGGACCAACAGCAATGTTGCTCTGCATGAAGGTGGTGTTATCCTTCGACAATTCAAGAGTCAAGTCTTCAATACCCTCAACCTGAAACACTTTAGCTATGAGTTTGGAATAAATAACATCGTCCCCCATATTCAACCCACTATAGAGGGCCCCACTATTATCTTCTCCTCCGATGAATTGAACGATTGTACGGCGAATACGATCAGCACCATCAGATGAGAAAGCAGATGACTTCGAAATAGTAATACGTGAATAAATGGGGACCTCTACAGCTCGGGTAAAACCGACGGTATGAGCTTGCCCGCTCTCATCCATTACCTGACGGGTTGTTTGTCCATAAGGACGTATGCCTCCAGCTTTTGTATTGAAAATCGTCTCCGCAATGACTTGGTCATCTCCACCTAAAACAAAAGCCTGAATAGAATGAGGCGGCTGTCCGTTGATTGTCTCGTTTTCATAGTTTTCAATGACGGTTGCCGCTCGTATATCCGGCATTTCTAACAGTCGCGCACGAATAGATGGAACCGTAGCAGCACCCAAGCCTTCAATAGAGATATCTCTGCGTTGCCTTACTTCTAAGTCCGTTTCTTTTTCACGGCCTTTTGAGGTGGGTGATGAGTTGATAACACTTTCGATATTTGCATCCGGATTTACAACCAGGTTGATCTCACCAGCTGAAATATTTCCAGTCCGCCCTACTTCCAAGGCTCGGACCCTCGCTGTACCTTCTCCTTGATCATCAAGCGTAATGTCATGTGTGGTTTCGAAAAACACATCTGAAGGTGTGGTCACTTGAAACCCTTGCTCTAAGGTGTATCCAGCCGTACCAGTCAGCGTCACTTCTCCCTCCGCAAACTGAGCTAGGTTGCGGGTGATTCCGGAATAAGGAAGCAGACGGTCCAAGTTAACACAGGTCGCCTGGTTTGGGTGTGCTGAATGGTAGACATCCTCATTATCCTTCCACACTAATGAAAGGAACCAGGCCATCAGCATAATAAAAAGTCCGACTGGAGAACTTTTGGTGAGGTTGATTTTCTCTCCAAACAGCTCTCTTGCCCGGCTTTGCATCTCTTCTAAAATTTCATCATAAGTCTTCCGCCTATAGCCATTTTCATCAAGCATTTACGCTCACCTCACTCTCCACCTGCTCATTCGTTGAAGTTGTCACCTTGAAATGAATGTAGACCACTCGTTTTTGTCTGTCCTGGTTGATTTCAATATGATCAATGGACTGCACCCTTGGTTCCTGGCTAATAGCTTCAATCACTGCAGCTCTTATCCGAGCATCTGTAGGCTTATCTAACAAGGCACTGAATTCAAGACCCATCTCCCGATCCAGAAACCACTCTCCTTTGTTAGTTGAAAGTATGAGTGATAGTGACTGCTTAATATCTTCAGCTTCTTCAATTACTACAAATTCGCCCTCACGAATTAATAAGTCTCCTTTAGAATCCAGAGCAAATGTCTTCATGTAATCACTCCGATCACGACCGCATCCCTTAACCTAAAGAGTTTAGCTACATCTGGATAAGAAGCTTGACCATTCATTACGTCATCTATGGCACGCTGATTAATGGCCACTTGGACCACCTGCCCCTTATGAAGTACAGGGAAATAGGTTTCAACATTTCCATTGACCTCGTACTGTTGAAATAAGACAGGAACCCCTTCGATGACTGGAAGAGACTTAGGACTCCGATTCTTTTCTTTGGTTTTGAAGAGAGGTTGTAGTTTTGCTTCCCTCTTCATTTTGTCGTAGCTTACGACTCTACAAGGCAAACAAGTATTAATCGATATTAATATATCTCGTTTAAACTCAGAGAAAAACGATGTATCTTTCAAACGATCACTTCCAATTCAGTGATAGACTCTTCTCGCCCCCATCGATGTTTTCCACCTCTGACATAATAAACACCGTTCGCTGTTGAAGACTCAATTTTAATGACAGATCCAGTAGTGATTCTATGCTGTAATAGACATTCAACGTTGAACCCCTGAACCGTCTTACCATCGACATCTTCTTCAAATGGTGATGGTGTTCCAATGAGGCCTGTATCTGGCTTCAATAGAAAAGAAGGTGGAGTGCTGCTTTGAATCTTTCGGATGTAAGCTTTACCTTGATTAATATAGAAGATTGCACCGCAATCTTTTGCGATGGATGCTATTTCATCCTCGATATTGCCGTCCACCTCATATCCTTTGGCATAAAGTTTATCTTTAGGGAGATTGATAGCTGCCTCAATACGAAGCTTTGACAATAGGTGTCTTATCAACTGAGAAGCCTTAATGTTTTGCTTGTATGATTTATTGATTGTCTTATCTTCTTTTATGAGAGGTTTATCAATCACTTTCACATTCGTCTTCTTATCGATTTCGTTAGACGTTGAAACACTGGCGACAAACCCAAATAGGACCTGACCGACATCTCCCTTGTATCCTGCATTAATGAGGACCTGGTTATGTTTCTTGATTTCTCCCAGCGATGTAGAGTTCAAGTTATATAGCGTAATTTGGCTCTCATTCGGTTCAGTATCATGATCGAAGGTGACTTCAAACTCCATACCGAACTCTTCACTATCAAACGTCACATCAGCGATAGAAATATTCGCTTTCCTTCCGAAATACTTCATTGGTTCATCACCATCAAAAAGACGGTTTCGTTCAAGTTTTCATAAGTCACTTGGTGCTCAAGACCAGCTTCATCTTGAGGAATGATAGTGGGGGCAGGGAACCGGTCATCATAAACATCCTGGAACAACGGAACACCATAGACAATTCTTTCAGAAAGAGCTAAAGTCTCTTCTCCGCGATGCAGGTCCAAGGTGAAAAAGTCATATGTTTCGTTGTATCGGACTTCCATGTCGAATAGCTCAATCCCTAACTGTATAGAGAACCGATAGGGAATCTTTTCTTTTTCAACAGGTACATATTCAAAGTTCACTGGTGTCCCTCCTTATCCCACTCTCATTTTTACACCGATTGGTATCACCCTTGCTGGCCATGGGTTCCATTCTTCTAACTGTTTGACGGTAGTTCCATACTTTCTGGCACATCCCCAGTACGTGTCACCTTTGCGAACCAAGTGATATTTCTTACCGGTATTCGGGTTTTTAGTTTGCTTTCTACCTTCGTTCGTAACCGGCTTAGACGATTTTTGATAAGAGGATTTAGCTAGTTGAATTTTGACTAGCGTCATAGAAAACGAGAAGCCGTTCTGTTTTTTGCTGTCCGTATCTACGTCAAAGCTTTCAATCACCACGTTAGACATGATGCGACGGCCTTCATATTGCAAAAGAGTCCCGGATTTATGCCAAGACTCCATTTTTGTGATGAGTGTTTCTACATCTTCGTTTGTCTTACGTGTGAGAATTCCTTTAATAGAAACGGTCTTGGGATCCACCGTGACATGATCGGTGATGGACCCTCCGCCTTCTTTTTCGACAGGATGCTTCGTTACTGACCCGTTATTTGGATAGTTCTCCAATGTAACGTGCAGCTGTTCTCCTTGTAAGTTAGCTTTCCCTTGCATCATCCATCACCCCTCCCGGTTGAATCCCATCCTTCTTAGTAAACTTTCAAACTGTTCCTCAGACATTTGCTTAAACTTTCTTTCTAGCATATCTAAGGTGTCTTGGTCGACTTTGGCATTTGCATCTACATGGACTACAAATTCTGGACTGAATACGATCTGTTGCCCTTTAATACCACCATTTGTATGTTGGTTATCCATTGACGGATTATAACGGCTTTCTTTTGGCTTATAACCAATTTCTTGATTGGCTTGATCTAAGAGCCTCAAAGCATTTCCTCTCATGCTTGGCTGAGTCGGAATAATAAACTCTTTCCAACCATTCTCAGCAAGGCTCGCTATTTGCGGGTGAGTGGCAATGCCACCAGTCGCGAATCCTCCACCAGGAGGTATAGGAACACCATTTTTCCTCACTTCATAGTGAAGGTGAGGACCTGTTGAACGTCCAGTACTACCTAACGTACCGATAACATCACCGCGACTCACCATCGAACCTACACGAGCCATCGCTCGTTGCAAGTGAGCGTAGAAATGGGTGTAAATTCCTCGTTGGACTTTAACTAAGTTCCCAAAGCTACCAGCTGGACCACTGTGTATAACGCGGCCACCAGTTTGAGATCGAATGGCCGTTCCTAGAGCTCCGCCATAATCATCACCAGCATGAAGTAAATTCTTCTTAAGAATAGGGTGGAATCGCATTCCGAAGCTACTCGTCTTGACAAGGTTCCCAAAACTGACAGGCCCACTCGTTTCATGCATCTTACCTTTTACGAAGTCGATGACTTTATCTTTAATAAGCGAGAATGCCCCTTGTCCCATCTTGCCAAAAGCACCAGTGATTTCACTTGGGAAACTTATCCCTAAGGAATCAAGAACTTTCCCAACAAGTTTGCTAGGGTTCGTAAGGTAGTTCCAAACATCAAGTCCAATATCTTTCAACTTTCCGATACAATTCTTGAAGAAGCCTCCGACTCCACCGGCGTATCCTGGCACACCTTGCAGAGCCATCTCCGTTTGTCGATTCGGCAATACAGATGCACCTTTAGGAAGGTTGAGCAATTGCTCTTGTTCAGCTAAGAATGTGCGTCCGTTCGCATGAATTAACTCTCGGCCTTGTTCACCCACAATGGCAGGACCACCAGGGTGGAAGTCTGTTCCTTTGGCATATTTCGGTGGATCCCATTCAGGAATGGCAAAATCGATACCAAGTTTCCCCATGATCCAATTCACACCGCCGGTCGCTCCATTGATGATTTTGGCGAATCCTGAAGCAAGTTTTTCTCCAAATGATTTTATTCCGGACCAAGCTTTCCCTGCCATATTTTTGATTCCAGTACCAATTTTACCTGGCAAAGCCTTCGCAGCATCTACAATGGTTTTAAACTGATGCCCCACGTGAAACTTCAGCTTGTCTATGAGCTTACTTGCCCCTGAATGAAGGAATCGGAATCCTTTAATGGTAAAATTCTTAACGAAATTAACACCGCTGACAAATATGCCGCGCAGTGCACCCCAGAGTGTGAAAATAATAGATTTTAATCCCGTAAATAAAAGCTTACCTGCTTTGAGGATACGACCTACAAACAGAAGATTTACGTAGTTCCAGATAAATTGGATAGCACCAAAAAATATCTGTTTGACACCTTCCCACATTTTTGAAAAGTCGCCAGTAAAGAGGCCCGAGAAAACTTTCACGAGACCCATAATAATATTTAGAGCTCCGTCGATAATTCCACGTATATTTCGCCAAATTGACTGTACTAAAGCAAGAGCCATAGGCCAGATAAACTTAAAAATCTCCCAAATTCCTCGAAGGGCTCCACCTATTACGGTTACTAAGAATCCAAAGACATTTTTTCCTGCCAGAAGGATTTGCTGACCGTTAGATTCCCAAAATGAGCGCAGCTGTGCTATCTTTTCTTGTCCGAAATCAACAATAACGCCAATCGCCTGCATTATATAAGGCTTCAAGAATCCCCATATTTCCAGTGCTTTCGACTTGATAGCGGCCCAAGCACCAAGTACAGCATTACGGAAGGTTTCGGACCTAGTCCATGCAAAATATAGAGATGCAGCCAATCCAATCATTGCAGCTGAAACGAGAATTGCAGTGCCGGCAACAGTCAGAAAACCGGTAACAAAAGGTCCGATTATCATCCATAAGCTGGTGAAAGCTGCTTGCATACCTCCCAATAACCCTATACCTACAGCTAAAGGTGCTAGAAGGACCATCAACGTAGTGAAAACGTATAAAAACATGCCACCTATTTTCGTGATCCAAGGACTGATTTCATTAAGCTGTTGTATGAATTCTCCAACCTTATTAAAGCCTTGAACAATCGCTGTAGCGAACAATCCCCAAAACTGTATAAATGGTTTCAGCGCATCTGACCATGTTTGCATAGCTTCATGCCAGGCTAACCCTAATGGGGTAAGGCTGTCTTGAAGTTCTCTCACCTTCTGGTCTGTATCCCGCTTTAATTGTTCTAGTTCAGAACGGGCTGCTCCTCGAGAAAGCTTCATTTTCTCTTGCCAGAGATCGACGTATTCATCCAGTTTGTTATCAGACATTTGCGTCAAGGCTTTAATTTCCGAAGCAGCCTCTGGTCCCATTTCCGTCAATTGCCTAATAAACCCGGAGCTATCGATTCTTTGTTCAAGAGAGGAAAGGTTATCTTGCCAGTTACCCATGATCCTCACTTGTTCACTTAGGTTTTTCTGTAGGGTAGAAGGTTTTGTCGCTTCTAGTTGAACCTCTTCAAAAATACTCCAGGTGTTAGCAATTTCTTCGGTACGCTTTTTTAACTCTTTCTCGTACTCAGCTATAGCTTGATTTTGTTGATCCAAATTCTTCGATACGCTGGGCCCCGCTGCAGAATTTGCAACAATGGCTGTGAATCCAAGCCACGCTACTCCCATACCAATGACAAGTTGTTGATGCCTCATTAACCCCCGGTTAATCATTCTAGTGGTGTCGAGCAAGTCTTTCATTTTGGCATTCGGACCAAGCATCTTAAGTGCTAGATTGGCAGCATTACCTTCTCGTGCAGCTCTTTCTAGATTGCTACCTATCCGTAAAAGAGGTTTATTGACTTTATAAACAGCCTTATCGATGCGATCAATACTCTTAATGATTTTATCGCTCTGTCCAGTCATAGCTTTCATCGTAGCAACCTGTTGAATAAACCCCTGACGCATGCTCATATTGTTATTAATCATCTGATCTGTAACTTTTTTGTGCTGCTTACCAAGCTTGGTCACTTCACCCATGAAGTCATCAGTAGTTCCAGCGTAGTTCCCCATCTGCATACCTAGCTTCCGCATATCCATTTCTGACTTGAATACCTCTTTACGGAAGACGCGTAGTTGGTTATGGTTTTGCACTAAAGACTTCTTCATTTCAGTGCTCATATCTGACCAATCGTCAGATAGTTGAGTTGCACTGGTCCCCATTGTCTTTGCAAGTTTGCGAGTTGCATCACTCTGGCGACTTAGCTCTCTATTAAATGCGACAGTTTCTTTGACCATCCCGCGTTGAGAGCGCTCAAACGATTTAGACATTTGTCTGATTTCTTTGTCTGCACCAGAGGTAAGACTATTAAATTGATTTAGGGAACGATTCAATTCTTGGAGGGGTCCGTTATCAGCCTGAAATCCTAATGTTAAGTCTTTTAAAGTCATGCTTCCCCTCCTTTCCCTGCCTATTTTTTATTCATCGCAGCCTTCTCAGCTTCGTATTGGATGTCTATGGCAGCATTGACTTCCAGAAGCTGATCCTTGCTCATATTAATGGCCTCCGTATAGGAAAGGACTTTATTAACTATTGGACGCCAGAACCATTGTTCTTTTTTCACCTTCGCCCGGTAATAGGCATCATCATGATCACTTTCCGGATCTAAGAAATTTCATTGATTCTGTGATGACCTCTTCCATACCGTCATGCTCATCGAAGTATTCAAAGGAAACCTGTGGTTCTACCACTACGTTTTTGAATAGTTCTTCAGCTAGTTTTTCTGAGGAGGGGTTTCCGTTTTCGGACTGCGCTCTATCTTGGATACGCATACGCTCACGGGAGCCTGGATGTTGGAGTGTGTATTCAATTCCTTCAACTGTAATTGTTTTTTTCGTACCGATTTTCGCCATTTTATGGACCTCCAATTTGTATTGTAAATAATGAAAAGCAGCCCTATTGGACTGCTTTGTTCCATGATTGATTTTCTTTTTCTTTGCCATTCAAATCACTCAACAGAGTAATCAAATACGACGATAGTAAACTCGCGGTTCTGAGCTTCTTTTCCATAAGCTACGTTCGCGGGTCTTTGGATCCGCGCTTGAGAACCTCCTGCTTTTTCCTTCGGTTCGTTGTTGTTAATGACATAAGCCGGTACCGTCTGTTTCTCTTTCGCTAGACGATTTAAATAAGAAACATAAGGACTTGTCGGCTGCAACACAAGTGTCATCGTGTGCACATCATTGTTCGTCTCAGAAATCACAACATCACCAGGGTTAGCTCCTACAGAATATGAGAAGCTGTCACCTTCGGCCGGTTCAAAAGATGCAAATGTATCTTCTGATAATCCCGTGATATTCACGTCGTTAATGAGAACCTGAACTTTCGTGGAATCATACGTTCCTACTGGCATTTATACCCCTCCTTAATAGCTCACAGAGCCAGTGACTTTTCCTTCATGAATCGCACCGGCAAGCTGAAATTCAAAATTCCCTCCGGAATAGACGCGGTTCTTTCGGTCTTCTTCGGTCGATTGTGCGCTGGAACGGAAGTTCGTGGAGTAAACCCCATTCCCATTTCCGTCATCAGCGATAATCCCTTGCTGATATCCTTCTTTAAGAACTGAGAGGGTTCCAGCTTCAAGCTGCGCAATACCTGAGTCATCATAAGGAATCTTCCCAGCTTGATTGAGGATTTTTTGAACACGCGTTTCGATATTGGCGACCACCCAATCCAAGCCATGAACAACATCGATATACTCCCCGGAAAGCACTTGGCCTTCAGAGGTAACGCTTTGACCCGCCTTGTTCACATAAGCATAACCATTGGCATCTTCGATAGTAGCCAGTTCATCGCTTGTTAGCGTTTCAGAAGTGATCCCTTTCAGGGTTTTACTCTTCCATGTAATAGACCCTACTGGTTTGCTTCCGTTCTCTCCTACATGAGCTGCATCCAAATGCTCACCAGATGGATGAACTGCAAAAAATGAGCGTTCATATTCAGTAACTAGCGTTGTAAGATCATCGACACTTGGAACTTGTGCAGAATAGAGTTTCGGGTATCCACCTGCTTTAGATCCTTCAATGACATCAGCAATGGCTGTCATTTCAGTTACATCGGTTTCAGTAGTAATCAAGAAGTACCAATCATTCCCCAAAAGCGAAGTAACAAGTGCTGCAGCTGTCGTAGGCTCATCTACTGCAGCTGAGTCATAAGCAGCGACAGCAAAACGCTCTGGACGGTTCTCCTGTTCTAAAAGCGTCTGGGCTTTCTGGTATAGAGGAGAAGTATCGTCTACACTTTCTGCCAGCGCATCTAAGGTTAGAAATTCTTGATAAGCTAAACCACCCGTCATCTCGCCGACAATGAGAGGTTTCCCAAAGCCCACAAGACCGAGTGGCTGTTGTAAATTGATATTCACTTGAAAGTCATTCAATGGCATCATTTACCCTCCTGTTATGGTTGTGTTATCAATAGAATCAATCGGGTATGTGGACTCATCAACGTAATTGAATAGAACGTCAATCCCATACCGTCTCACATAATGATCAATGAGCATGAGGCTCCGATTCTGTAATGAAGAAACATCTTGTACTGCTACCCCAGCGTTATTCAACCAAACACGACCTAACCTTCCGAAAAACTCAATCATTTGGAATGCTAATTCCTTCGCTTGATCTCGTGAATCAGAGTAAGCATTGAACGAATAAGACGTTTCTACTTGATTGGAATACGTTTTTTCAAATCCCTCTTCAGTATCGGTATAAGTGATGGAATCCTGCCCCCGACGGTTGTTATCCGTCGTATCGCTATAAACAATATAGGGATAGTCCGGTACATCGCCATCGTCATCATCAGGGATAACTGGGATGCCCATGAATTCGAAGAGCTCATTCGTGATTGTATTTCGTGTTTTTAAGGTCATCATGGCGAATCACTCCCCTTATCAATCCCTTTAACGATGTAAACAGAGAAGTCCGCGTAGACCTCATGATTCTTCACATCGAAGACCCTATAATCTTGCCCATCAAAGTGGACCCGGTCGTTCTTTTCCAGTCGCTGAGGATGCTGCAGGTAAATCTTCCGATCTTTTTCCGTATAGCGCCCCTCTGTATCGAATCTAAGGTCATCATTGGATAGAGGAACAATAATCCCCTCCATAGGCTCAGGCTGTAAGTCAGCTCCTGGAACCCATTGACCTCCATTTGAATAATCGCGATAACCTTCACTTTTCTTGATCGCATCAAACGAAACACAGAAAGCTGCAAAGACTTCATCAAAATAGAAGATTTGTTGCCCCATCAGCTACTCACCACCTTCCATGTAATTCGTTGAATCAAGCCTCCGTCATCTATTAACGGATTTGATGACCCTTTATTTTTCTTCGTTAAGGAGGAGTTGGCCGGTGAGCTAATGGATCTGATCTTCGCTTGAATGTCAGCGACAACTCTTGCCCCCACTTGCTCAAACATTTGCTCAACTGTGATTTCGAAGGCGAAAACTTTATCCAACAACCTTTCCATAAGGCCTGTCCAGTCGCCTTCCTTCTCATCGAAACTAGCTCGGATGAAAGATCGTTCTGGAATCTTTACCTGTTCTTTTAATACGAACATTGGTGTCAGCACTCCATTTTCACTTGTAGCTAGTATTTGAGTGTTCGGTGGTCGAAACAATCCTTCGATTTCTGATGCGCTCCGTCCTTCTGAAGGTGGCAAAGGGATCGTAAGGAACTTCTTTTTTGCTTTGATGGTCATTCCATACTCATGGACGTTCGCAATCATTGCGTAAAAAGAATCGTCTTCGGCAAAAATTCCAACTTCAATTCGGTAGCGTCCTAAATCTTCTATGATCTTCTGGAATTCAAGGATGTTATCCTGATTGACTTGGATACCGAAGTTGTTTGTTGGCATACTAAAGCACCGTCAACTTTAGCGAAGGCCGACTTGTGTATTTCTTCATCAGACGTGCAAATTCCTGACCGTAAGGGCTCGAATCCAGCCCCATATTCTCTACGCTTGTGCGGTCGCTATTGGAAAATGTTTGTGACATCCCGTCTACCTTCTGTGAGGCAACTCTCCGAACATTAAGAGATGCCAAGTGAGCTGAAAGATAACGTTGGAGTCTTTCCCGATATTTATCAGGTATTTTCTCCTCATCAAGCTCTGCCTTAGCATCTTCAATATATAGATTCAAGTCATCATCCGATAAGCTTCTGAGATGTTTGGCGATACTCCTGATTTTGTCAGGAGTCGTGTCGTTGGCCATTACACATCATCCTCGCCGTTTTCACCTTCACCCTTAACCTCTTTCAGTTGGTCCTCAATCGCATCAAGGACCGTCTTACGATCTTCGTTAGCTTTCCATTGCTCAAGCAGATCCACTGAGAAGGTATCTTCTACTAATTCAATCGCTTGATTCGCATTCATGTCAGTGGTGCTTTTCACCTTATGAGTAACGATTTCGCCTTTATCAATTAAACTCTTGATGATTTTGTGGTTACTGAACTTCTTCCAATCCTGCTCGCTCACATCGTTACTACCTGGAACAAGCATGACACCTTCAGCATGACGAACGTACTTACCTTTGTTCTGTACTAACATATTAAATTCCATCTCCTCTCACAATTGCCATTGGATAACGAACAATCACGCCGCCTGTGCGCTCTTCCAAAGGAACCTTATAGTTCGGAAACTTGTATTCTTCTGGGTGACGCTTGATATCCATAGGAATCAATAGCTGGACTACGTTTGGTGAACTATCGAATACTAGGAAACTATCTGTCTCTCCATCACCTACTTTTTCAAGGTCAGAGGTGAAATCGATACGCGAGAACCAGCTTTGACTGCGAAGGTACCCGAGAACAGTTTGGCCTGTGTATTGGTTATACTCCTTTTCAAGCTCTTCCATAGCATCTGGCGTGACGATAAGAGTATCAGCTGTATGTCCAGGAAGCTTATTGACGGCTGAACGCGCTTTGCGTAAATCGGCCACGATCTCACGTCCTGTCTTATCCTTCCAAGAAGAGGAGGAACCAGCTTCGTTATTCTGAACTGCCATTGTCTGAATACCTTCAGCATTGGTCACACCAAGAATGTTGTGCTTAGCATCGCCTTTCCAAGCAATCTTGTTTTCTTTCTCAGAGATAGCACGGCGAGCTGTTGCTGCTTTCGTTGTCTCGACTGGTTGCCCAGACATTTGAGCTTGTCTAAGCTCCTGAACAGAAAGGCGGAATGCTACAGCAATAGAATAAATTTGTTCTGTGTGACGTCCCATGTCGGCGTCAACCAACGGAATATCGTCGGCTCCCGGTGCAAGTACCTTAGCAGCTCCTGAACGCTTGATAACGTCATAGCTGTATGTCTCTGCTCCTTCTGGAACATCTGACTTCACATTGAAAATTGTTCGAGCTTTTAGCTCTTCTTTATTGATTTCATAAATGGTATTGTCAACTGCGTTCAAATCCTGCGGACGGATCAATGCATCATTACGGATGGTCATGTAACTTTCACTCCTTCAGTTTTATGGTAGGTTGATTTCAAGCTGTGCCAGTTCCCCGGCAAGGGCTGCTGTTTTAAATACCGCTGTAGGGAATGCCACTATGTTGGATGTCGCTGTACCTTCAGGACGAAAGTTACCAGTCGAATTATCAGCCACAGCTTTATCACCAATGTTGACATCCTCCTCTACTTCGACCCAAATTGGACCTTTACGGACGATTGCGACTGGCATTTGCGCTTTGTAAAGTTGATTATTAGCATTAGGATCCTGCCAATCGTTTGGTTCTTGGGCTAAAGCAATACCGACAGGTGAACCGCCTGCAAAGACACTCACTGTTTCTCGATCGGTTCCTAGTTGAACAGCCACTCCATATGGGATGTCCTCTGCAGCTGCTTTGGTTTCAGCTGAGTAGTCTTGGTAGTTTGCTAGCTTACCTTTACCTTGCGCTTCTGGCATGTACTTGTTGTACTCTGTAATTGCCATTGACAATCACTCCTTTATAATTGATTTATTTCGAATCACGTAGGTTCAGGCGATCCTGGCGTTGCTTATCTAAATCTCCGGTGGAATCATTGGTTCCCTTCATCTGGTTGGCGCCTGTGCTTTGGAATCCGTTACTTTGATAAACACTTACTGTGCCATCAAAACGAGCGTTAATGTATTCATCCGATTTGTCATCAGCTTTGAAGTTCTCATCAGCCTTTTGAATAACAGCAACCTTGATGTCCTTATCGCTCTTGGTTGTGTAATCAAAGTCACCATTCAGATAGTTACGGGCTGAATCAATCAAAGCGAGACGGGCATCCACAGCCTTTTGCATGTCCTCTTGAGAAGGGCCGGACTCCTGTGCATCTTTCAACTCTTGCTCCAGGCCGTCAATTTTCGTTTTATTTGCATCCACCGTTCCTTGCAGCGTGTCACGCTCTTTGGTTACTGTGTCGAGCTGTTGTTCTTTTGTTTCCAGAGCATCGATGCGTGATTTCACTACGCTATCAACTTCATAATCTTTATTATCAATCTTGATTGTTGGCATGCTGCCACCTCCATTTTTATTCTCTTTATGGTCCACCTGCCAGGCGGCTGAATCTTTCCTCCATCCAGAGGAATCGCCTTTTATGGCTGCTTCCGGTCCCACTCGCCCTTGATCTACAATGGCGATATGATTCACATCCACTTTGGTCTGACGGAATTGATAGTTCTGTCCTTCGTATGTTCCATCTTCCGCGACAAGATTTGTCATGAAACCAAGGCTGATTTCTCGCTTACCGTCGTAAATCTTTTCGATAAGGTCCTCATCCCAGATTGTAAAACCGACCATGATTCCCCCGCCTTGAACAGAAGCATCCGTGTGTGACATCCCCTTGCCATAGGCTTTGATGTTTTTCATGTTGACCGGTTCATTGGGGTGATCATCCGTTACAGGTTTCGCATTGCATGAACGAACCGTGTGATCAGAATAGATGTCCTCAGGATGTTTGAGTTCAAACTGAATAGATCCATCGTCACGACCATAGGGGTAAACTCCAGGTTTCGTTACTACCGCTCTAACAGTCAAATAACCTTCATCTGTTTCGTTATAATCCTTAATAAAGGCTCGATCAAAACGCTGCTTCTTACTCAATATTTCACCTCCTTTCAAGCAATAAAAAAGCCCACCAGAAGGTGAGCATAAAATCTATTCTATTACTGGATCAGCTGTGCACCTGCAGTTGTAATCTGTTCCAGGCCATATTTGGCGGCCCTTAACCGTAACACCATATTTCCATGTGAAAACATTGCCATCTAAGTCGGCGTGAGTGTCTCGCACTCGCTCATCGTCACTATCTCGCCAGGTAAACTTATCAATACCAGCTTGTGTGTGCCTAGTCTTCGTTAAATCACCAAGAATACTACCGGCCTGATCACGAGCAATGAACTTAGCTCTGGATCTACTGGCGCCAGAAGCCCTTGTAATTTCAGCAGCCATTTCATTGATGGATTTTCCCCGTCTGACTCCCTGAAGAACAATGGTCTGTATTTTATCGTGGTAGTCTTGATCAATGCTTTTAATCCAGCTGACGTTTTCATTTACTGCAGAGTCCATAAACAATTCTAACCAGGTTTCACGTCCGATAGGGTCGATACCTTGAACTGTTTTCATCTGGTTCCTGAAAGTATCCCGTTGGAATGCATTGATGGACTTCACGAAAATTCCAGCAAGTTTGTTGATGGTTTCAGACGTGAAAATAAACTGTCCTGAAAACTCTCTTGCCTTTTGTAAGAGATTCATAATCTTGGACAGGATACCTCCCAAATCCACGACAAAAAGACCGCTATCCATCTGGGTGCGGTACTGGTGGATTAGAGGCTTTATATCGTTAGTGAAGGTTTCCCATATTTTCTTACGGTTCAGATCTACGAGCTTACCGATACCACGATAATAAGAAACGGATATGGCCGTCGGGAACTTACTCTGAGGCATTTGAGGGCTATTGGCCATAACCATCCCTCGCCTCTTGGATGTTCTTCTCCAATTCAGTTAGTTCATCCTCACTGAAGTCGAGCTCGGCACTCAATGAAGCACCGGTGAACCTTTTCTCTCTCACCTCATCGGAGGTGACGACTTGGTTTCTTAGATAAATCTCATCAGTCTCGGCAACTTTTTTCCGAATATCTGCATCTGATTGACTGTCCAACTTCCAAAGAGGATTGAAGCTGAAAGACCAATCTATCTTGTCTGGACCTAGTCTTCCAAACTCCTCTGACTGCAAAAGCAATCGGAAAAGATACTCAATCTTTGGCCGAACAAAGTTTTCTTGAATACCCGCGATTCTTGCGTAGTAGTTCAGACTGTCGTATTGCGCCCCTGTTAGCGTTCCCGACTGTTGACCTAGTATATGACTCTTTGGCATCCTTGCAGAGCCCGCAAGTGTTTCCCATACAAATTCAAATAGGTGATTAATACCTGAAACATTCGTTGCTTCTTTTTCCAGCTCTTCTTCGGTTCCTATAATGGCCAATGCCTCTGTACGGAACATATAATCAAGCAGCATTTGCGTCTCTTGTCGTTCCTGTGTACTCATTCCCTCTACATCGTTTGACTTGTACTTCTTAAAGACATAGTCATAAAGGATTTGTCCCGTTGACCATGCAGCAGTATCGAAAAGAGTAATATACTTATACATAGGCTCTAACCGACTCTGCCCCCAATCAGCATCCTCTAACTTCTGTGTTTGCAGATGAAGAACTCGGTCACGGTGGACCTCTTGCTCCTCTCGCTGATCGGAATTTTTAATCATGAATGATTTTACTTCACCAAACTCAATTGAGAACACATCGTCCACAACATTCATTTTGGAAACCTTCCGAGAAGAAAAAGGATGTAGATAATCTACGGATTTCAGTCGTGCCGTTTCTACTGAATCACTCAGTTGGAAGTCCTGGGATTCCGTCATCCCTAACGCTGTAAATCCATCCCCTCGCAGTCTTTCGTACCTCACCATGTTCTGAAATGATTCCTGAGCATTTAAAGCTCTTAACTTTAGCTCTAACTTCTTTTTTAACGCCTGGTCTTCAATATTTAAGGTAATCCATTCACGAGTCGCATCCTCAGCAGGGATGTCTATGATATTCTGGATGATTTGGTCGTTAGCATAGAGGTTAGTAATCTCTTCTGGAGAAAGCCTCCTACCCACTTGAGGGGATTGCCTCATCATTACATCGCGAGGACCACCTTTTTCTCCTACTTGAAGAAAATCTTTTTTTACTTTGCGTGCTGCTTTTGCTCCTCCTATTACCTTCACCTCCCATAAAGCTTTTTATAACGTTCTTTAATAGACAACTTATATTTGCCAACTACAATCGTATTTACAAAATATCGATCACTGTCCATGTGGTGGTCATTAGCTTTAACTGGCTTGTCCTCGCCATGATCTGCTGCTTTCTTATCCCAAATGTATGAAGCGTACTCTCTGAATGTCTCGGTGCAGGATAAGTCGTATAGGATTTCCCCATTGATCAAAGCGTTGGCCACATTTCGAATTCCTTCTAATACATCATTTTTAGCCTCGATAACTTTGAATCCATTCTTTTTAAGTAAAGCAATAAAAGAGGATGCGCTCGGATCCACGACAATACCAGCTGGTCTAATATCACCCAGGAACTCGTTTAAATCCTTAAGATATTCCTGGTCGGTTTTTTGTTTCTTTTCTTCACGGCCGTCATAGTGATATTCTTTGCGCTTATACCACACATCATGACGAAAGCCCCACAAGCCAAATGCCGTAGGGTTTTGAGTACCATAGTCAATCGATACATAGTGCTTTTCAAACTGGGTGTAAGTGACATTGGTCGTGTGCTTATCCATATCAAACATGTCATAGATAACACCTTCAGCAAGCACCCATAGACCAAGAATGTATCTTTTATAGAAAACACCTGTATAAAGACGTTTGAACCGGTTTTTAACCTTATGTGATAGAGAAAGGTTATCGTCCATCGTGAAATGAAGATGGAGCAAGTTTTTCTCATCGGTAGCGTCCAAGTAATCAATTTTAAACCAATGATAAGGTCCGGCAGGGTTACAGTTGAACCAGAACTTTGAACCTTCTACTGAACATCTTGCTGTAGCTTGATTGACAAAGGATTGCGGCATGAGGGCCACTTCATCGAAGAACATTCCAGCTAATGTGATACCTTGAATGAGATTCTGACTGGATTCGTCCTTCCCACCAAACACATAAAAGTAATTGGATACCCCTTTATAAGTGATGGTGAGGTAATTATCAGCTCTATGGTCCTTTAGGACGTACCCTCTGGATTTAAGCATGCGTTTCAGGGGTGTGATGACGTTCCTTCTAAATGAACCTATTGTCTTACCAGCCATTCCGAGGTTTTCATCTTTAAAGGTTTCCATTGCCCACATCACGTAAGATAAAGACATAACAACCGTCTTACCTGCACGAACAGAACCATCACATATGATGCCATCTTTGTCTTGAACAGGGGAATCTTTACGCCACCAAGTTAAAACCTTCAGCTGCTTCTTTGAGAAAGGCTTAAATTTAAACGGTGCTGGCTTCTTTTTCTTAGCCTTAATCATCGTCCCACACCTCTGAGGCCTTTCCATCTAAAGCATTGATGAAACCATCATCTTCATATTCACCATTGTCAATACTAGCTTTAGCCTTATCCAAATCGAGTCGCTCTTGAGTTACTTTCATATCATGCTGCATCTTTTCTAATTGAGTTCTTCTATGATCATCTTGGCCACTAAGTTGGATGAAGTCTTTAATCAGTGATCGTAGCTCGCTCATGGCACGGGACTGTGCTGTAAGGAATGTGGCGTGTTTATCCCATGCAAACTGTATTTCCCACTCTTCCTTTTCTGTAGAGTAAGATTCCCCATCAGAAGTCTCTGTTTTCTTAACTTCTTTGGTCATGTCCTCTTGGTCAGTGACATACAACAGTTTCTGAGCTCGAGCAATGGCCGTGTATTTAATAATGATGTTTTCCCACAACATATCGACTGGTGATTTTTCACTAATAGCATCGACAATCTGCATGGTTTCATCGTCATTTGGAAAAATGGTACGAAAAAAACCGTGTGAGCTAGCGTTGTTGTTACCTACTGGAGCACCACCACGGTTACCAAGTGCGTTCTTACTCCCTTTAGGAGCTCCTACGCTATTCTTTTTTGTGTGCACACTTTTTTCTTTGGGTGCACCCTTTTCACGCGACCATTCATGACGTCTTTTCCATGACTTTACGGTATTAATCGAGACGCCATGTTTTCCTGCAATCTCTTTGTATTTCAAGCCTTTGATGTAATCCATCTCGGCTTGCTTATGTTTCTCGCCCATCTACATTTCACCCACCTCCAGAATGAATTAAGTTGTTTTGTAAGCATGAAAAAAGCACCCCTAATGGGATGCCTGTTTACCTCATTAATAATTCATAAGCATTGTCTTCCCCGTCAAACCATTTTTCAATAATTTCTGGTGTAGTCAATTTAAACAAATCGACTATGTATTGCCCTTCCAAATTGTCTTCACTTGGCAATATATAATCATTCACCGTAGACCTCACCCATTTATGATTAGCCTGATGAGAAGCTAAAGGTAGTCTAGCTATCTGTTGAGCAAGCCTTTTTTCATCCAACTTACTTATTAACATATTTTCACCCCCTCCCATCAAACTAATTCGACAAAAGGAAGTATTTACCTTCAAAATTAAATTTCCTCTCTCAGTTCTTTAATACATTCTGGGATGCCAGTAGAGAGTTCTTCTTTATTGTATCCCATGTTTAATTCCTTTTTTATTTTGTTATATTCTTTAACTACTGTTTTAACTAATCTACTTGAGATACCATTCTCAGGTGAAATATTATAGGTGGTGAACTTTGTCCATACTTCCATCAATTCATCTGAACAGTACCCTGCTCTTTGAAGCATAAATTCTTCTAAATAGTCTTTGGATTTATAATTATTTTTATCGGACTGAACGTACCCTAATAATATTTCTTTTTGACGTATAGAAGCGTCTTTCAGTATCAAAATGTTATAGCTTAGCAAGTTATATAAAGGTGCATATAAATTTTTGAGCTGTTCCCTCTGTCTATTCCGCTTATCTTTAATAGGCGTAATAATAAAATGATTTAACACCGCAATAAAGATAGCCACTGATGCAGAAATAATAATACTTAACAATTTATAGTCCAACGTAACCCCTCCTATATAGTTATTTTAACTTAATTAGAAGAGAGGTGTTATATAAAAAGACACCCGACAGGGTGCCTGATCTATAAGTTATTCATGTCTCCTGGCCAGGAATGTCTGCCTGTCCGTCCTGCCATCCAGTTTACACGCATCGTTCTTTATTCGGCAAATTACAGGACAAAGCGGACATCCCGGACATAGCGGACATTTGAGACACGATGCTATTTTTAATACGTCTAATATGCCTTGAAGACAATCCCATATGATTTCCGATTGCCACCATGCTCATCCCATCGAGCAAACATTCCAGAACAGCCTTTTCTCTTTCCTCTACAATAACAGCCATTCGCTCTTGAATGAATGTAACTTTCACTTCGAGCTTATGGACCCATGTGTACTTTTTGTCACGCCGGACAACTTCACGCGCTACTGGATCACCTGTTTCTCCTTGTGCTTTAGGAAGGGTCGATTCAATTCCGGACTGAGCGACCAAGTTTGTTCCAGCATCTTCGAGCAGCTCTCTTTGTCTCCTAATCTCGTTAATCATCCAGTTATAATCACGTAGTGCATTCTCAATCTGTTTCTTATTCATCCCGAATCCCCCCATTTAGTAATGATTGCATATACATACTTCTATTAATTGGCTGCAAAGGTCCACTTCTTTTATCTCGCCTATGTTTGTGTATACGCAACTTCATCGAATGTTTTTGTGTTCTCAAAGCGTTCATCTCCTTTTTGACAATAAAAAAAGGACACAGATCAAGAGTGATTGCTCTCGAACTGTGTCCTCTGGTTGGCCAGTAGAACTCATTAACTTAACTTGTATGTCCATTCTACTAAATTCAAGAAAAAATTAGTAGTTTTAACTTCCATTTATCTTACAAACAGGTATTTTATGTACTATACTTAATAACGAACATATTTTAAGGAGGAATAATAGTGAAGAAGCTTTTTTCTATTTTGCTTTCACTAGCATTTGTATTTTCACTTAATACCCAAAGTGTGAGTGCTAGTAGTTTCCCAGACTTAGACCAAGTCCCTTGGGCTAAAGAAGAAATCATATACTTAACTGAAGAGGGAATCATCAATGGTTTACCTGATGGTACTTTCGGTCCGAAACTAAATGTCACAAGAGCCCAAGTTGCTGTAATGCTTGTTAGGGATTTATTCCCTAATGCCAGCCCTAAATCAACTCCACCATTCACTGATTTAATCAAAGGAAAGTATTACTATGATGAAGTAGCAATTGCATATGAGAAAGGAATACTTACTGGATACGACAATAAAGTACGTCCAACAGACCCCATCAGTCGTGCTGAAGCAGCTGTAATGGTAGATCGTGCATACGATATTAAGAGAAATGGCTCTGTAAGTGGTTTGCCAGATGCTCAAAATATTTCCTGGGCTACCACCAGCATTATGGATTTGTATTCTCAAAATATAATCAACGGAACACCAGATGGTAGCTTCAAGCCTTATAAAGATATCACACGTGCTGAATTCGCTAAAATCTTAGCAGCAACTATTGAGCCATCTTTCCGTTCAATGGATGATTTAGAAGTCCACTTTATTGACGTTGGACAAGGTGATAGTACATTAATTGAATCACCTTCTGGTAAGACAATTCTTATCGACGGTGGTCGTAAATCAGCAGGTCAAGAAATTGTAGACTATCTTTCTTCAGCAGGTATAAACACAATTGACTTGTTGGTAGCTACTCACCCTGATGCCGACCATATTGGCGGATTAATTGATGTTTTAGAGCAAATGAAAGTCAACAAAGTCTTAGATAGCGGTAAGTCTCATACAACAGATACTTATATGGAGTACCTTACTCTAATCGACGAAAAGGACATTCCTTTTAAAGAGGCCTACACTGGAGAAATGTTAAACTTTGATGATGTGCTTGATATCAAAGTGCTGAATAGCAAACATAGCTCCAACGATAATAATGACTCGTCAGTAGTTCTTAAAGTTACTCATGGTGAAATCGACTTCATGCTTACAGGAGATGCACCAACGGACATAGAAACTGAAATGGTATCTAGATTTGACATTGAAGCAGAAATATTAAAAGTAGGACACCACGGGGCGTCTAATTCCACTTCTCAAGCTTTTGTAAATGAAGTTGATCCAGAGGTAGGAATCCTATCTTATGGTGAGAATAGCTACGGTCACCCGAATTCAACTGTAGTTAACCGTCTTTGGAACGCAGGTACTAAACTGTATTCTACATGTGATGCTGGAACAATCACCGTTTCAACAAACGGGACTTCTTATGATGTAAATGCGAATGAGTTCGATGGTTCTGACGAATGTACGACACCTTCGAACCCAGACCCGGATTCGGACCCTGAACCTCAATATCCTATCAATGTAAACACAGCAGACTATGAAACTCTGCAATTAATTAAAGGTGTTGGGCCAGCGATTGCACAAAACATCATTGATTACAGAAATACCTATGGCCCTTTTACATCCTATGATCAGCTTTTAAATGTAAAATACATTGGACCAGCTACACTAGAAGAAATGAGACCTTATATTACTTTGGGGTGATAGTATGAAATACACAATTGACCGCTTTGAAGGAGAACTTGCAGTCCTGTTGAAAAAAGGGGATGAAACTTTTCAAAAAGATGTGCCTTTAAAGTATTTCACTGAGAATGTAAGCGAAGGTGATATTGTGAAGGAAAAGAATGTTAATGGAAGTACTATATATCAACCCATGAAAAATGAGACTAAAACCAGAAAATTAGAAGCAGAAAATTTACTTGATAAAATAAAAAGAAAAAATCAAAACTAAAAGAGAGGATAGTAACCTCTCTTTTTTTACCCAAAACTTAAAATTGCAAAGGGCCTATAAACTTAGTAGGTAATGAACGATTTGACACAAGCGGAGTATATTATATCAAGTCACTTAGCAATTTTTCCAATTAGATTTTCTCTAACTATATTTCCGTGTACATCAATATCCAAATCTACCGACTCCTTATACTTAACACCAATAATACTAGTATAAATTAATGTTAAATGTAAATTGTTTGATGAAGGTAAAGTATCTTGAATTCCACTTATGTTTATTTTAAGGAATACAGTACCATTATTAATTTCAGTTATTACCTTTTTAAAAGATAAACTTCTTTCTCTGGAATTAATGTAAACATCCGAAACTTCGAACGTTTGATAATTAGGATTGAAATTACCAATAAACAACTCAGTAGTTTCCTTTTCTTCTAGGTCAACAACCTGAAATTGAGGCTTATAAGCTAGCCTCCTATCTTTATTATTCAATAGTAATGAAATAGCTGCTACCAATGCTGTTAGAGAAGTAAATACAGCTATAATAATCTGGGTTATTTCAGCAGAAGATAATCCTTCAGAACTTTCGCTGATAATAATAAACATAAAAGCTACCTCTCTTTTAACTCAATCTACCAGCTACTGAGTCTAGTTATTATTTATATCTTTTTTCATCTATTTCTGTAATGAGCATATTCTCATTCATATTATCTAAAAGCTTATACTTTTTAATTAGAGGCAACATTTTCTCTTCTCCATATTTGCTAATAGAATTGTATAATATGAAAAGCAATTCATAAGTAGATAATCTAGCTTTTAATATTCCAATGTAAGTGTGCTTATCAGGGACATCTGCTTCGTCGATTAACTTTAAAGTACGATATATGTGCCTGAAATAATGTCCAAACATGTGTTGTTTTTGTGTGTAATAATTTTCATATTGGTTTTTAAAATTAATTCTACCTGAACCATTCGCATATTTTCTAAAAAGAAAATCATGAAGAAATTGAAACGCTTTTCGCCCTTTTACCAATTGTCCATTCTCATTCGCACTTTCAAATTCTTCAGTAATATCATTTAGAAAACTCATCATATTAAAAAACGTATTTTCAAACCGCTGAATATTCATAGTCCTATTTTGCTCTATGAATTCTTTTTTAGTATCTTCTAACTCATTTTTTTGCAACTCTAAAACTACAATAGAGTTTTTCAACTCTTCTCTTTGTAATTCCAATTCTTTACTTTGAACAGTAATAGTATGGATTATAAAAAATATACTGGCAATGGATAATAATCCAATGGTAGATCCTCCAAAAAAATCACCTACTGGTCCCAAAGATTGTAGTTGACTGACAGTAAATCCCTTAGATGCTAGAACCATTATAAAGAATGGTATTATTACGGCAAAGAAAAGTGTTACAACTCCTGAATAAAACCATAAGGTTTTATCCTTTTTATCTTTTTCCACCTAAACTCTCCCTCCCCTAAATTAAATTCCAACTTTAAAACTCTTCCCCTTCATCAAACTTAACCCTCTTAACCTTACCTTGGTGAGTAATTACTTTAGTTTCACCGTGAACAGGAAGAGTGGTTAATTTCGCCTTCCCTCCGCAATATACGACACAAAAAGGTGAATTTCCTTCCGGCATGTCTAATTTAAGGCTTAATTTTCCATTTTCTATACCAGTTTGTACTTGGTTTAATCGCATAGAGCAGACCCCCGTGTTATAATTGAATTGTCAGATTCAAGCTGGGGCTTATGCTCTGGCTTTTTTTGTCCCTAATTTCAAAGAACATCTTCCTAGCTTCAAACCAGGAACATCCCTCCTGTCTTTGGATCATCCTCACATATTCAGAAAAGAGACTTTGATTTGCCACGAACCCCTGTGAGTTTATCTTCTTATTGCATTCCAGTGGTGACTTCACAGATTGAGTCACTTCGATTTCTACGGATTCAAATAATGCCATTTGTTCAAAGATCCATCCTCCTAGTCATTCGTCATCATAGCCCAAGTAAGCAACCTTTTGAGCGTTCCTGGACTTCTTCTGAGCATCAAGTCTTCGTTGGTCAGCTTGAGTCATCCAGAACCGCAAAGTGTTATTATAAACATTAAGTTCTTCAGAAAGCTCTGACATTGTCCCTATGCTCAGTAGCTGCTTATAATTCAGCTTGATAGAGATTCCACTCGAATTTGTTCACTCCTTTGCATAATTTTCATAAAACGTAATTATTATGTTCTGTCTTCTTAAATGAATAAAAACCTTTTTGATGGCAAATTTTAATTAATACAAATTTCGAAAGGGGTATTTCTATGACTATTAAAGAAAGCAAGGATTATCAGCAAGAAATTCATATTAAAAAGCACCATAGAATCGAGGGAGCAGAGTTGCTGGGAGAGATAGATGCCCAATGTAAGAATGCAGCTACAAATATTGTTAACGGATGGAATGATGGCCCTGATGGGGCTAGATATGAGTTAGTGAATATCAACAGAACTAATAATCAAAATGAACACACTGATACTAAACATGACCCATATACTAACAAGAGTTCCTGGGACTATAGGTCACTGGCTACTTACAAAATCCTTTATAATGACCTCACCCAATAAGTTCCCGGAGGGCTTTTTAGCCCTTCAATCTAGCTCCTCTCAAAGTAAAAGGCTAATAATCCAAGTTAATGTTTCTGAGATACCTAAGACAAAAACAATGAACATGCATAAAAGCGCATAAACAGAGGCCCCACCATTTAAAGTGATTTCAAAATCACCGATTAATTCAAGTAACTTCATTTCTTCCCTACTTTCCATCCAAGCTTCTGCAACACTAAGACCTTCTGTATCTGTAAAACCCATAGCATTCAGGTGCTCAATCACGTGCTTGGTCTTGTAATCCAGCTCACTAACCTCCATGCAGACACTTCCTTTTGCTTAGCAAGACCAGCTTTGAGTCGTTTAATAGCTTCTTTAGATCGTTCCTGAGCTGCTAACCGACATTCAACGTTCGGGCAAGGATTCACATACGTCCCTGAGTAATCGTAGTTGTAATGGACTCCTCTGCCGTGGCATATCTCACACATCTTAAAACCCCTTCCGACGGTAATCTGGTCCGTCCATTTTTATAATTTCCGTTCCATCCATTAGTCTGGAGAAGTTACGTTCGTTCAACTTCTTCTCCAACAAATCACTACGAAGATTCGTGGTGAAAATCGTTGGTTTCCCTGATCGATCATCCAACACTTCGAATAACTTTGTGTGCGCCCAGCTGTTCTGCCCATCCTTGGAATTCGTGTACTCTGTACCAACGTCATCAAGGACCAGTAGGTCTATATCCTGAATGAGCTCTAAGATCTGATTTTCCCTGAACTCACTATCATCATTGTAAGTCTGCTTGATTTTCGTGAAGAGCTTTGGCACAGACAGGAACAAGCACCCTTTCCCCTGCTCCATAAGTCGCTTAGTGATGGACACTGCCAGGTGGCTTTTTCCAGTACCATATGGACCTGCTATCAGGAGATTGCTCGAGTCTTCAGTAAAGGTATCTACGTATTCCTGGAGGTGATCTTTCGCTTGTTTAAGCTTTGTTGTTGGTGGTTCGTAATTTTCAAAGGTCGCTTTCTGTAAAGACTTATTCATGAACGAATGTTGCTCAAACACCTTGAAGGTTTTCTTCAATATCGCTTCATCTCTCTGCTTCAAAGTTTGTTGAGCGAGAGCCATATCTTCACATTTGCATCCAGTAGCTACCTCAATCCATTCTCCCTTACGCGGGCCCACCGGAATTTCCATTTGGCTTTCCTCTACAAATTGTCCGCAGCCTTCACAAGTGTATGATCCAGTGACATGTTTATTAGGTGCCTTGATCTGTCCTTCATGAGTTAATTCTTCCAACGGCTCCCCTCCTAAAATCCATAGTTATATTTCTTCTCTGGCTTCCTGATTGGCGTTACGTTAGATTGATTTGTCGGCTGGATACTCTTTTGTACCGCTCGAGCATCTTCCAAAGACTGAACCCCTTTTGATTGCCAGTCTCTTAATATCGCTCCACAGTATCCAAAATGCGATTTGTTGTTTTTCACTGCTAGTTTCATAGATGCGACCACAAGCTCATCGGACATTTCGCTAGACCATTCCGTTATGTTTTGACTTACAAATGGTTTCAGCATTCCAAAGTTTTGCTCGTAGAATGTGTGCGGATTTTCATCGTTTTTATTATCATCATTAACCTTAATATCATTTATTACATTCTTATTATTGTTCCGCTTTTGTTCTCTCTGCGTTCCGTTATCGTTCTTATTCTGTTCTCGCTCTGTTCTCTCTGCGTTCTCATTGTTGTTTTTATATTTATCAAACCCTTGATAAGATGCGTAATTGACAACCGTAAAAAGTGTTCCAAGTTCAGTCTCTTCAATTTTGAGTCTGTCTTCTTTAACAAGCTGATCAACTTTCCTTTTAATTAATGAAAGTGAGTATTTCTTAACACTTCGATTCTCCAAATATTCCAGGTCATCCCTTAAATTTCTGTACGACCTCAAGAACTGACCACGCTCTAACTTAATGCCAGCAACTCTTGTCCCATCCTCTGAAAATACGGCGTTACCATAGATGTAGAAGAAGATCCTAAACTTAGGTACGTCGTTCCAGATGGGATTGGAAAACACATCTCTGCTAGTCAGGAAAGCTCCTCCCACCGATATCACCTTACTTTCTTAATAATTGCGTTCATCTTCTCGATTTTCACCAGCTCCCATCCAGGACAGGTGTTTCTCACGTAACTTTGCACATAACGCTTGAATAGCTGCCCTGGTGAGCTGGCACCCTCAACCATCCATACATAGTAATAAGGGATGGTTATTTTACGATTCATCACTTAAGATCCATAGCTGCCTGTTCTGCAGAAACTTTAGATCGGTCTTCCGATTCATTTGACTGGTCTCCACTATCTTCTTGAGCTTCTTCATCACTAGAAGGGATATCAATATACTCTTGGTCGTAAACTGATTCAGCACCTTCTGTAACATCTTTGCGAACGGTCTCGTCATTCGTTGCTTGATTTTGAATTTCAACACTGATAGGTAGATATTTGAACATTCGACGGATAACAGTTTTCTTGGCCATCTCTTCATAGTCTGTCTGCCAAGGTCCAAACTTTCCTGCTTTAGACCGTTCTTTCACCTTGTCTACATCATTACGACTGAAGACTTCAAATTGATAACCTCCATCCTTAAAATGAGCTACGGAGTATACAAAGGTCATGTCGCCTCTCTCTCCAGTAGAAGGCTTGTGAACGAGTTTCTGATGGAGTCCAAGCTCATATTCGAATTCATCATTCTCATGGACTGTATGAGCGTAAATACTCTCGATGTGACCGGACCGACGAGCAAGATCAATCATCCCCTTATAACCGATAATGAATTGAACATCTGTCTCTTTCATCTTGCCGTTGTAGAAAGGTACCAGGTAACAGTGACCAATCAGCCCTGGTTCGAGACCGAGTTGCGCTGCTTGCATCACAGCTCCCATCAATGATGGAATCGAGCATTCCAGTAACTTAGGATTCTGTCGGATCGTTGTCATTGCTATGCGTCCAAGACGATCCGCGTCCATGTGCTTAGGAAGGGCCCGTTCGAACTCTGGCCCCATTTTCTTGAGATAAGCTTGTATTGTGTTAACTTGGTTATTTGATTGCTGAGGAGAGCTGCTCTTATTCTTCTTATTAGCTAGTTGGTTCTTCGCGGTACTATTCGTTGCCATTATTTAGCCTCCTTGAATTTCAATGGTCTTGAGGTGCTGACCTTCAAGTACTCTTCATATAGTTCTGGCTTTTCAGCTTTCAAACGCTTGGAATCTATCGAACGTCTTTCTTGATTTTTGAAGGTAACAACATATTGATTGGTGAAGCCTTTTTCATAGGTTCCTAGCTTTTGCTTCAAACGATTCTCGTACTCATTCTTTTTGGTTTTGAGGTCTTTCTCTTCACGTTTTATTTGCTCCAATGCCTCAAGCAACATATCCGAACCTGAGTCCAGTTCTGTTTCACTGTTTGGATCTGCATCAGGGTACATAGCTTTTATAAAGTCAACAGAAGCATCTGAACCATCTATCTTAGGTGGATTTTGCCCTAAGACGTTCTCTTCCCAAAACTCCTTTTCTAGAGCAATGAGGTTCTGGATAAGGTCTTCATCTCGCTCCACTTTCTTATAAACGAATTTGTTACCTCCAATAAGAACTGCAATCCACCAAGCATCAGCGCCAGTAACAGCCATGTAATGCTGACATTGGAGTAAGTAAGCCATCGGAATCTCTTCCCCGTCCCATTCATCCTTGAGATACTCACTAGCCGTCTTGCACTCCAAGCCTTCGTTGCGTCCAACGATAAGACGATCAACGTTTGCGAGCATCCATTCATGTTCAGGGTGTTGAAGTATCGCGTTCCTTTTCCGGACTTTCAAGCCTGTTCGTTTACTGAACTCCTGAGCAACTGTTGTCTCCATCACGTTTCCCCAGTAAGCAGCTTCTGCATTAGAGGATTCTGACTTCACTTCACCGATCTTCTCCATATAAACAACCACTGGAGACTTCCACTTATTAAAGCCAGCAATGGCTGCAGCGTCGGATCCTCCGATTCCCTTCCTTCGAGACTCCAACCACTCTTTTTCTTCCATTTCAGCCGTGCTTTGAAGAACCTGTGCTTTCACTCCCATATTGGACCTCCTCAAGATTTCTGATATAATGTTGTCAAAGAACTTTCTTAAGTATCCGCATTGCCGTGCGGATTTTTTTTATGCCTTCTTTTCTTCTGCTCCAAGAGTCTCTAAAACCTCTCTGGATTCCTGCATGAGTGTTTCTATCAAGAAAAACTCCTCATTCAATACATAAATTTCATCACCGGCAAAAACTTCATTACCAAGACCATCTAAACCATAATGATCAGGCTCAGGTACACCTACTGGATAACCGGTTCTTTCTATTTGACCTAGTACTGGATGATTCATATTCACACCACCTTTCTGATGCCAGCGCATCGTTGAAGCCAGGAACATGTATGGACGAATCATTTAAGAGGGGTATTGTTCCTAGCCTCAACGACAGGCTGATCCTGTCGCTCTTTTAACACATTGCTAGTACTCAATAAGCATGATATATTGGAAGCAGCTTAAACCTAAGCGCTTATTTATTAAGTCATCTGGACCGCCATCCAGGTGACTATTTTTATTTCTCCACATAGTCGATCACCTTTTGAATAGTCTCTTGAGACTCCTTAGACAATTCTCTTTTTATTTGGTTTAACTCTTCGATAACAACCTTCTTCTCTTCTTCTTTTCCATAAGGTCGAATAACTAGAGAGTCTTCATTCATGAACATTTCGAGTGGCTGTCCATGTCCCCATCCTTGTGAATCCCTGACTTCCTTTGGTACAACAACTCGTCCTAATTCATCCAATTTCCGTACGATTCCAAGTGCTTTCATTCCAATCTCCCTTTCATTAGTTAATAGCTGATAAATGATGTGTACAGTATTCCAAAAGCAATAATAAAAAGTACGATGTACGTTACATCTAACTTGGTATATCTCCTACTCATATCCGTGTTTCACCACAGCAACCATCAGGGCCTTGATTCTCAAGATCTATAGCAACTTTCTTCAGGCTATCGTGGTTCATCTTTCTTTCACGCAAGAACTCTAATTCGTTAAGGCTATTCAGAATGTCGACACCTATCAGTTTCGCTTTTGAAAAGTCACCTTGGGCGATGGACTCTTCTTGCTTTTTCTTAAGGTTATATAAGCAACGGATTTCCTTTGCTGCTGTACCGGCGTCCTGTTCCAAGTAGTTATCTAGATTATTCATGTCGTGACGTACCCCCTTGATTGAAGCTTCCGGTGGTGATCTTCCCAAAGCTGATTCCAGCTCAAGTCATACTCTTCACAAAGCGTGGCAACATAAGTAATTGAGGCTCCTATCACATCGATGTGCTCTCTTGCTGACAGCTCTATGTCCTGAAGCTCGAATGACTGAGTAAAGGAAGGATTTTTTGTAAGTTTCACTTTTTCCATAGCATCGATAGCCTCCTTCAACTCTTCCATTGCTTTCTCTCTGACGGCTGAACGATGAAGGTCTACAGCTGGTCCATCCAGTCGTGTTACTCCCCACCCTGTGTACTCAAAAGCTGCTTCAAGAGCCAACCATGGATTGTTGTTTTTCTCTGTGAAATGTTGGACTGTTGATGGAGTAATCTTTCTTTCTCCATTCTCTTGCTTGGCTACATACTCACGTGATTGGAACATGTCCATCGATAACTGTTGCTGGGTTTTACCACTATGCACCCGTGCCTCTTTCATCATTCGAGCTGCTTTGCTCTTCTTATCCATTTTCTCCACTCCTTTTGTACCTAAAGAGGTACCATTATTTAGTTGTCTTAGTGTTATTCTTAAGTTGAGTTAAATAATTGATAATTTCTTAGGGTTATGGTTCTCTTGAACCCAATCAGTATTGCTGTAAATCCAGTCCATTAACAAAGATGTTGGGACTCTAGGATGGCCAAGTTCACGATTCACTGGAAAATCATCTCGGTTAAACAATTCCGCACATTTCGTCTCACCAATCTGCATCAATTTCATAAATTCTTTTCGTGTGAGTAACAGGGGTAACTGATCTTTCAGGGCGTGGCGCTTTATCGCTTTGTCCACCGCATCATTAATGAGTTGTTGCAGTTGATCAGCATCAAGTGTGACTTGTAGCATTAAATCACCTCCTTTGAATCATCACCGCAACTTTTTGTTGTGTTATTGTTCAAAAAAATATTCTCTGGTCTTACTTTAAAAATTTTCGCTATAGAAACAGCAAGCTTAAGACTTGGACTTCTCACGCCTTTTTCTATCATGCCGTAGTAACTATCAGTTATTTTTATACCGTGTTTTGTGGAAAGCTCTTCAACTACACGTTTTTGAGACCACTTTTTGTTCTTTCTATATTGAATTAATTTTTCTCGTTTCAAATTACCATCTCCCAACGTTTTGTTGTATAAAGAATAACCCAACATTTTGTTGTTGTCAATAATATCTAACAACTTTTTGTTGTTTTTACCCAAAAACCCAACTCTTTGTTGTATTATGTGGGTATGGAAGAAGGGTGATTAATATGGCGGATGTAAGTGAGAGACTAAAAATGCTTAGAAAAGAAAACAAAATGAGCCAAAGAGACGTTGCGAAATTATTGGGAATTTCGGAGAGTGGATATGGCTACTATGAACAAGGAAGAAATGAACCTTCTATTGGTATGATTAAGATGCTCGCTGATCGCTATGATGTGACAACTGATTACCTATTAGGGAGATCAAACAGTCCTGACCTTTCTGAACAAGAAGAATTTGAAGGCTTCGCAAACGATCCCGAACTTCAAAAGTGGTACAAGGAACTCCCTAAGTCTAAAGAAGAAGACCTTAGAAGGTTGAGAAAAATGTGGGAAATTATAAAAGAGGACCAAAGCGAATAGGAGGTATTTCTATCTATACTTTCGAGGAACTCAAAACTGAGTTGAAGCCGATTGGGAAATTCAACTTGTTCAGCATGAAAAAAGATATTGAATATCTATCTTCCACCTTAGAATCTAATGAAATAATTGAGGGTTGTTCAGAAGCCTTTTCAGGCATGAAAAATTATATCCTTGTATTAACTAACAAAAGATTAATTGCTGTTAAGAATAAAAACTTCGGAAATCATTTTTTTCATGAAGAATATCGAAGAAATGAAATATTAGAATTGACTACAGAGAGAGTTTCTAAAGGAGATTACGTTTACTTTAGTTACAATAACGAAAAAGTTAAACTTAGCTTACCGAGAAACAAAAATTCTGAAGCTTTTGCTCTTAAGCTATATAAAAGTTTTAGCGAAGGTAGAAAACCTACTGGTCAAAGTATAATACCTGCCCCAGATATTAAAACTAAAGGTTCACCAAAAGTAAATATTCAAATACTGAACGGGAAAGACCAACTCGGGTATAAAGGCACAGTATTCCAGATCATTCAAGAAAAAGCTGGTGAGATTCGCTTCAAAGTAGATTATAAGGCCACATCCGATGTGTTTATCTTTCTAAAATATGAAAGAACAGAAAACATCAAGAAAAGTGCCCTGGACGTAATGGGATGGACATTTGCAGGGAATATGCTGTGGGGTAAAACTGGGGCACTTGCAACTGGCCTAGCCTCTCAAAAAGGAACGGACAACTCAACTGCAGCATTATTCCTTAGAGAAAAAGAAACGAAGAAAAATATTATGCTGATCATCAAATGTGATAGTAAGGTACTCAGCAAACTCTCCCTGTTCATTCCAGCGCAAGAGGAACTCCAAGAAACTGCCGCGCCCCCTGAAAACTCAGGTGATAAGTATGAGCAACTTGAAAAGATAGGCAAACTAAAAGATCAAGGTATCTTAACAGATGCAGAATTTCAATCGGAGAAGGAAAAGATATTAAATAGTTAAGTAGCGTGCTTTTACGCCTTTTTTTACATAAAAAAGTTATAGGTGGGATTCCAATGGCTAATATAGGTCATATAATAATCTGTGAAGAAGTTCTCGAAAGACAAGATAATAAGTTGGCAATAGTTGGACCTTTATCAATGATTGTATTAGACGCAATTCCAAACAACTATACATTTACAGCATCAATCGCTATTTTTGATATTGAACCTCGCATAGTGTATGAATTCTCTGTCAAGGTGTATTCCCCATCCAGTGAAGAGCTTTGGGGTTTTAATGGTGACTTCGATACTCAAGCAGACGCAGGATGGCACTCCACAATTATGAACATTCCTTTCAGAAACTTTAAATTCACCTCTGAAGGTTCTTATATGATTGAAGTGACTCTTACTAACAAAAACGATGAAAAACAAACACAAACAAAGGAGTTTAATTTCTCGGTTAGAAAGAAGGAATCATAATGACTGAAGAAAAACCATATATTGCTACACATGAAAATGACAAAATAGAAATCACCGGTGCTAATATGGAACACTTGAAAAAGGATGACCAAGTATTAGCAGACACCATAGATATGTTTCGTAACAATCCTAAAGTAGCTAACACCTTTATTGGTAACGGTGTTAATATTAGAGTAAATGATGTGGAAGAACTAACTGATGAAGGTAGTTACTTCAGTGAAGCAGTAAGAGAAGTTAGGGATCTCTCAGAATTTCTTAATCCAACTTCAGTGGAAGTTGAGGAGGAATCGATTATGAGTAATAGTGATCATTTTGATTCGTTTTATAAAGAGATTAAAGATGACATGCGAGAAAGAGAAGAACGAAATGAAAAGAGAGAAGAGCGCATACGGAGAGAAATTGAACAACGGGAAGATCGATTTGAACGGTCAATGGACAAATATCAACAAGAAAGTAAAGAACGAGAAGAAAGATTCCTTGATACAATAAATCGCATAGAAGGAAAAATGGATAACATGGACCAAAACTTTAATAATCGTATCGATAAGCTTGAGGAAAACACTAATATTCGACTGGATAAATCTGAGACAAAAATTGAAGATATAGCTAAGGATACTCGTCAAATCTTAACTGCTAATATATGGGGATTTCTTGCTTTTTTTGCTGCGATGGTTGCTATAATTGTTACATTAATGATTCAATTGTGAAATTGGCGTGACATTCACGCCAATTTCTTTTTACCAAATAAACGAACATACGTTCTAAGTCGAGGGAAGGTGGTCAAATGTACCAATACACAATGTTAGAAAGCCAAATCAAAAATTTCTTACATTCAAAGTCCATCTTTGTACCTAAACAACTTACGATGGCGCGCTTAACAAAAAGAACGAATATAAACCTGCGTTTTTATGACGATGATAGTGCTGCCACTGTATCGAACGGGGCCGTTTACATTTTCATCAATGAACGTCTCCCGGAAAATTTGCAATGGATAGAATTTTGCCATGAATTTTGCCACGCTACTCAACATTATGGCGACCAAATGAGGTTGCAGAAATCATTTGTAGAATACCAAGAGTCTAAAGCGCGTAACTTTGCTATGCATTTGTCAGTCCCGACATTAATGCTGCGACGAATGCATCTCCCCCATAACATTATCGAAAGCTCATATATGGTCGCGGACATGTTTAATGTTACACCTAACTACGCTTTAAGAAGGCTGCGTCATTTGGAAAACCAAACCTTGAGCGCTCAACTGTACGAAAGTTTTAAAGAAAGTGTACCATCCCCCTTGCAGTATCTGAGATATGGTACCAGTGAGGAGGTGTGAATAATGCATTGTGAGAAGATTACTCTTAAGTCTGGAAAGATTAGATGGGAATGTGTCGCCGATGGTCCGCGTGATCCCGTAACAGGTAAGCGAAATCAAATTACAAGAAGGGCAGTTAAACAGAAAGATGCCAAGAATAAGGTCCTAGCAGCTATTCGGGAGCTGGGGGAACAAGGCTACGATAATAAGCTTAGTGGAAAGATGACATTCGATGATTTGACCCAAGAGTGGTATGAAATATATAAGGTATCGGGAAAAAAAGACAGCACCTTGCTTAGGTGTCGAAAAGACATTGATATTCTCAACCGAAACATGGCTAAGACACCTATTATTAAAATCACTCACTTTTCTTATCAGAAAGCAATAAACGCTATTTTCCAACACTACTCCCGAAATACAGTCAAAGGTATCCATAGTACGGCAAAGCAGATATTTAAATTTGCTAAGAAAAATAAATGGATCTTAGAGAACCCGGCAATTGATGTACAGATCCCAAGAGAACAGAAAACAATTCAGGAAATTAAACAAGATACCATTGAAGAAAAATACCTTGATCATGATGAACTTGAGCAATTTTTAAGAGCTGCAGTTGAACACGGCAAAACGTATGATAAAGAACGTTTTTATACTTTAGCTTTTTCCGGAATGCGACCAGGAGAATTATGCGCTCTTCAAAAACAGGACCTATTGTTCGAGAAAGATACTATAGATATAACAAAGACCATGTATAACGAGAAGAATAACATGCGGGAATACATTCTAACTCCCCCCAAGACATACGGATCCGTAAGAGAAGTAATTATGGAGAAGATGGTAATGGATATGCTTAAGAAAGTGGTGTTAGAAAATGACATAAGAAAAATGAAATTGAGGAACACGCTGGTGAAATATCGTAATTCTTTGGAGGACTATCACAATAAAGATTTTCTGTTTGCGAGAAAAAACGGTTACCCTTACAACACTATTCAGTTAAATGTAAGGATGAACCGGCTGCTTAAATTTACCGATATAAAGAAACGAGCAACTCCCCACATTTTTAGACACACACATGTAAGTATGCTGGCTGAAGCCAAGGTAGATTTGGCAACGATAATGAAGAGAGTAGGTCACGAAGATACCACTACGACAATGAAGATATATACACATGTAACTAATAAAATGAAAAAAGATGCTCCTGTTCAAATATCCAAGTTATACGGGAATATTTTGTCAAAACTTCCATGATAATAATAGAAGAAGGAAATCATCAATGACTTCCTTCTTCTATTATAAAAAATACTATTAATTTAATAACTCCTCATTTAACTGACTTAGAACATAAGAATTATTAAACCAAAAACTTTGTATTGTCATTATTTGGCCATCAGGAAGTTCATCTCCGTAAACCGGTTTTTCTCCTATTACTTCACCGTTTTTAAGTTTATAGAAACTTTCACCCGTGTGGGGGCGAATATGAATAACACGATTGGCATTTTTTTTCGGAAGATTATTTCTCATTCTCCAAAATGTAATCCCGTCTTTCTTGTATTGTTTATTTAATTTTATGCCATCTTGCAATACTTTTTGTACATCACTCCAACCTTTTCCTGCTTCTTCCAAATCATTATTGGTTATATTCCAGAATTGGCTACCCTTTAAAATATAATGATCGCCTTCTTTCTTAAATACCACGAATAGAAACCGCTTTGAGCTTAACCGATTGTATAAATCAGACTCCTCCCATTCCTGATTCGTAATTCTCTCAAAAGTAATTCTTGGAAATGACATGTTTTCTTTTATAGTCCCATTCTCATTTACCCTTATAGTTTTGACTTCAATATTTGCTTTTTCAAATTCTTCAGCACGATTTGATTTAACTCCAAGCATACGATAGGTAATTGCACTCCAGAAGTTCTTCGTACCAGGTTTAACATCTAAATTCAATTTATCTACTAACTCTTTATCAGTTTTATCTTTATATAGATTTATCTTTTCTAAAACAAGTTCTTCTATAGTCCTATTTGCAATATCACTTTCGCTACTTAAAATTGACTCATAGGTATTTACTTTATTAAGAATATACTTATTAAGTATATTTGTTACATAGGATTGCTTTAAGCAAAAAGCGCGCCTTCTAGCTTTGGTGCCATCCGAATAATATTCTTGTGGAACATTACTCTTATCCGAATTAACACCTTTTGTACATGCACCTAAATACATGGTTTCTCCCTCTGCAAGCTCATGCGCTTTTCCATTTTTCACTTTAGAAATTATTTTTTTATAATCATCCATGATGATTTTCATATCTTCTTCAGGTGGTGAGAACATCGTTACAAAATGAATAGGATATTCAATTCTTGGTAGGGTTCTATCACGTTGATATTGTACTAATAGTGTTAACCTGAGTTTTTTATAAACATGTGAAGAAAAGAAATCCTCATCTACAGGCTCGTTATAGTTGATCATAGTGATTACCAATCGTTCACCTGCTGAGTACCCACCTCTTTTACCTCTTTCATAAGCTGTTACTTTTAACTCAACACCTGCTTTTTTAAAGTCAGGTTCTTGTTCACTATTGGTTTCAATACCAAAATGATGATTTTCTACTAAATGCCCTATCCCGCCTTTATAATTAGGATTATTCACCTTTGATATTATTTCATTCTTCTCTTCATCCCCCATTCCTGTTTCATCAAGCACGTCTAAAATTCTTTTCCCCAACAACACTTCACCATATTCTTTAATGCTTAAAGGGTCAGTATCATCATATTTCAACAATTTACTCACTTCATATCCCCCTAAAAAACCAAAAATTGGATGCTATGATTAAATAATATCACAAAACATGTTAGGAGATGTTTAAAAATTATCAACTTACCCTTGAGCTCAATTGAGGGTACTCTAAAAAACTCTTAAGAACCTTGTAGAACCTTTATTAAAGAATCCAGCTTATAACTCAAGTCCTTTAGATTATCTTCAGTATTAATAATCTGCTCCTGGTATTTCTTATACACTTCCTCGAGTTCTTTAATGTCATTATCTATCATTTCCAAAGTGTTGTTAATTAGTCTTTTGTATCCTTCTTGCTCAGTCATAGGGTAATCTCTTTCATCAATAAATGAATCCAAACTTCCGCCATATTCTTCTATATGCTCTTCTGGATTGTCAGATTTCGAATAAAAATAATCCAATCTATCACTTAACCCTTTGTACTCACTATAATCCATATTATCAATAGAGCTTCTTACTTCCTTAATTGTGCCCTGAATATTAGAACTATTAATCACATCATTCTTAGTCCTTTTAACAACCTTATCCTTAGGGTGCTGCCTTTTACCAATATCACTTGGATCAAGTTCACTCACAGGCTCATCGTGTCCTCTTAATTCATGCTCAACTTTTCCGTTAATTAGGTTAAGATATTTTTTTATATCATTTATCCAATCTTCTACGTAGTGATCGTTTGTTGCATCTAAATTATATTTATCCTGAGGTTCATACCGTATTTTGCTCGCATGTGGATCGCCATTAAATAAATGATTAAATAAATGCGTTCGCCACTCTATCTCCTCTTTAAACTCTCTCAAGTCCTTAACGAGATTAAAGCGTTTTCTATATTTATCGAAGTCTAATGCTGGATATGAAACTTTTAACAATGAATCTAAGCTACTCATTAAGTAACTTATTGCACTTTTATCTTTAGTTATTATTCCTGCCTCCATGTTCGCACCTTTACCACTGTATTCAGTGTAATTTTCCGAACCTATGTATGCTATCTCATCTGTAACTATTATTTTTGAGTGTATTGTAGTGTTAAAATAAAATTTGAGGTAACTAGGAACATTATTATTCAGCAATTCCTTGAAGCTTTCAAACTCTTCTTCTGATCTAAGGTTTGTTAATACCTTAACTACATTTACATTATTTAAGTTAATAAGTGTATTAAGAAGTTTATTCCCATAACGGGTATCAATAGTGACTCCGAATGAAGAAATGTAAATTTTCTTAGCTCTGCTAAAGCTTTGGAGAACTTCTTCATAAGTATGCTCTCCAATCTCTTCTGTTAAAACAATTTTAAAATTGGTGAATTCCTCTTTAAACACCTAATCTCTCCCCATTTATAATTATCGGCACAGTAGTAACAAAATGTCACTTGAATTTTACCATAAAATTAAACATAATTTATTTTGTGAGATTTCTGTGAGGTTTCATTCTACAGATGTTCAAGACTTTTTGAATATGGCCTTTGTTTCAAGGATATCCCTATAAAATAGATAGTGTTACAAATAGCCTTTTTCTTTAAGACTAATGAATTTACGATCACCAATGACAAGATGATCCAGCAATTCTATGCCAATCATCTTTCCGCATTCTTTCAACCTGCGTGTCACTTGGATATCTTCTTGAGATGGAGTTGGGTCACCGGAAGGATGGTTGTGGGCGCAAATGATAGAGGCGGCAGACCTTTTCACCGCTTCTTTAAACACCTCTCTTGGATGGACAATCGAAGCATTCAAGCTGCCGATAAAGATGGTTTGTCTATGGAGGACCTGGTTTTTCGTGTTCAAAAACAAACAGATGAAGTGTTCTTGCTTTAAATCTCTCATTTCTTCCATAATAAAGTCCGCCCCGTCTTCCGGACTTCTGATCATGTAACGTTCCACAGGTTTCATTTTTTGCATTCGTTTCCCTAATTCTATCGCTGCCAGGAGTAAGACAGCTTTTGCTGATCCAATCCCTCGAATAGCTGTCAGTTCTTCAATCGTTGCATCTTTAAGAAGCATGATTCCTTCAAAATGAACAAGAAGCCGGTTGGAAAGCTCCATGACGGACTCACGTTTCGTTCCACTTCCTAACAGGATGGCAAACAATTCTTGATTCGATAAATGGGAAGCTCCGAGTTCAATCAGCCGCTCTCTCGGCCGGTCTTGCCTCGGAACATCTTTGATCATTACACTCGTTTGGGTCAATGATTCGCATCCTTTCCTTCTAAGTCCCCATGCAAGAAGGAGTCACTCGGGGAAGATGCCTAACCTCTTAAGTTCACGTGCGACCCGTGACAGTGGCAGACCGACTACACTGTAATAGTCTCCATGAATTTTTTCAACGAACAAGGACCCTTTGCCTTGGATGCCATATCCTCCAGCCTTATCCCAAGCCTCTCCTGTCCTGATGTAAGCATCGATCTCATTTTCTGACAACCTGAAAAATGTCACTTCTGTCTTAACATCAAACGTATCCACTGTTTGATTTGTTTTTAAACATACCCCTGTATAAACCTCGTGCGTCGTATCACTTAACAATCTTAGATACTTCCTTGCTTCTTGATCATCCTTCGGTTTCCCCAGGATTTCACCATTGTAAACAACAACAGTATCCGAAGCGAGGAGCACCTCATTCTCATCAACCTTTACGTTTTCAGCCTTCACCCTTGCTAAATGAAGGACGGCCTCTTCGGGGGGCATCCCTTCCTCAATCACCTCATCAGCATTGGAAGGACGGACCTCAAACTCATAGCCTGCAAGCTCGAGCAGTTCCTTCCTTCTTGGAGACTGTGATCCTAAAACTAAGCGCTTCATTCCAAACATCATCCTTTCTAAACATGGGGCTCTTTCTATACTACAAGATTTCCATGAAACCGAGGATCATAGAAAAAATTATCTTCCGCAAGAAAAAAATATAAAAAAAGAGCTTTCCATTAAGAAAACTCTCTTTTTCATAGAATATCACGTGATGTTTTCCTTATTCTAATGATTGAGCAACTTTTAACCAATTGATATTCGTATCATCCTGAGATTCCCATTCATTTAAGGCTTGTCCAAGGAATGTATTCTCTCCTACTTCATCCATGAGTTTCTTTCGTTCATTCTCAGACAAATCTTTCATTTCATGTGTTTCTATCGGAGTAACCAGTTCTTGTGGGATTTCTTTTTCAATCGTTACAACAAATGGCTTCACATAAGTTTCAATGCTCTTTCCCGCAAGACGATCTGCAATCTGATCCGCTTCCTGTTTATTCGGTGCACTCCCAACAAACAAGTAATATTGACCATCCCTTTGCCAGACGACTGAGGGTATAAGAAGAGCTGTAAGTTTACTCTGCCATTCATTCGCTTTTCCTTCCGTTGAAAAGGCCCCTGCTTGAACGATATACGTATCAAACGTCTGCGTAGGACCACTCGGGAGCTCAGACATCGGCTCCTCTTCGGAAGCGACCACCTCGGTGTCTGTGTTCGCCTCCCCAGACGCTGGCACGGTTTCCGTTCCTGTCGTGGATGAATCCGTTAATGATACAAACATACGAAGCAGTAAGAAACCAAGGCCAAGACTCACAAAAAGGGCAGTCAGAGCGGTTGTAATTAACGGTCTGACGGGTGTTGAAGAAAAGCGTTTCTTTTTAAAAGGAATGTGGTACACCCGGGTGGCCGGACGTTCGTCTTCCTTATCTTCTTCTACTGCAGCGGCTTGTTCCTTTTGCGTCCGAACAACTTCATTTTTCGTTTCCTGCTGATGTTCATTCCGAAAAGAGATGGAGATCTTATTTTTAGAATCCATGGTTTGATCACTCCTGCAAGGTTTGTTCCAACCCTATCACAGCAGTTTTGAAAACCACGCTGAAATTTGTCATCAGCCCTTCGACAATTTCGGCTTACAATTGACTTTCAGGTTCAGTATCAGAAGATTCTTCCCCGTCTTCTTCTACACGGTCCTGATCTTCCTCATCCAAAGACTCTTCATCATCTTTTTCCTCTGTACTAGTAGATACAGATGGATTCGGATCGTCCCATTGTTCGATAGCAAAAGGATCTGCCTTGTTCGGACTTCCACCATAATGGTATTGTGGCGCTTCATTAGCAAGATTGGCATATAATGGCTGATAATAACTATTCATGACGATAGAATAGCCGAGTTCATTTTCGCTCTCAGGTGCATCAAACTGGATGGATTCGATTTGAATTACACGGGAGAGCGATTGAATTTCTTTCATGAATGAGATCATCTCTTCATAGTTCTCAGAAGTTACATCGACCGTGAACTGCAGAGTATGCAGCCCTTCAATCAGTTGCTCTGCCTCATCTTCTACTGACTCATCAACTACATCTTCATCTACATTCTCTTCATCTTCGTTATTTACACCATTTTCCTCTAACTCATTTTCTGGTTCTATAATAGGTACGGATGACTCTGAATCAGAAATAGCAATACTGTTGATCAGACTTGTGGAGGCGTTCTCTGCCCGGTCAAGGCCAATTAACAGTTGATCAATGAGAGGAACGACTGGCAATTGCTGCTGAATCGTACGGGAAGTGAGGATTTGTTCTCTTTCGTTACCTTCCTGAATATTCTCTATAGCTGAAAGAATCTTTTGTTCTTGGGATAAAGCGGCTTCGTTTTCTGTCACCTGCTCCTGGTATGGAGCAAGTATGACTCTTTGACCTAGTAGGTAAAAAGCTATGATAATGACAACTCCAGCAATGATGACCCATAGACTCGAACGACTCCATTCGATTTTCATTGGGTAAACACCCCCTCAGTAGCGAGCGTCGATTCTTCGAGAACGATATAATAACTCGCAATGTAACGAGGTTGATAATCATACAAATCCTCTGTATCGTCCACTACATCTGTGTCTACACCAGCTAATTCAACATCAGAGATAAACGATTGTTGAAGAAGGGTATTGGTGTATTTCGCTGCTTCCTGGATGGTGTCAAACCTTACATTCACTGTTATTTCAGAAGTGCCTGTTAAAGCAAATGATTCAAAGAACCCACGCTCTGGAAGCAAGGAAACAAGCCCTTCCACCACAGGAATGACAGGGACAACCGTACCTTTCAGCTGCTCAAGAGAATTGTTCAACTGTTCTCTTTCGGTACCTTCTCCTCCAGATGTGGTTGCAAAGCTTTCCTGCTCAACCTTCACCTGTGAGATTTGCTCATCTAAGCGAGATGATTCTTCGACCAGGTTAGACTTTTGAGCATTGAACACGATTGACAAGACCAATAAAAGGAGAGCAAAGAAAGCAACAACTAAGTACGGCAGAATATTTCTCTTTTCTTTCTGTTCTAGTAAATTAATTTCTACTACCATTCTTTCATCCCCTACATCCTTTATGGCTTGATGGACAATCCAATCGCATCTATGTATTCAACGCTGGAAGGTTGGTCTGTTTCTACGAAAACATCTGTTTCCTTCAAAGTATTTACCTGTACACCCTTTTCCTCAAGTAATCCCTTAACCAGGTTATTCTCCGGCCAATCTCCAGTAAGCAGAATCTTCGAGACAGAGGCTTTTCCGTTCATCACCGAAAACCTATAAAAATCCATAATTCTTTCCACTTCGTTTACCTGATCATAGGTAAATTCGGCTGGTTCTCCTTCATCACCATGCCATGTGTAGCGGCCATTTTCCCTTTTCCACAACGTCATAGAAAGCGGACTTCGTGTGTGGTTGATAAATGCCGGTACATGTTCACTAAAGACCGTCAACACACAGCCATCCAGGTTCCAGTCGATTAATAAAAGGTGTTCTCCATCTGAAGTCAAATCCAAATATTCGTATAGACGATAAATAGAAAGAGCACTAATATCTGCCGCTTTGGTTTTCAGCTTGGCATCACCGAAAACCTGGTCTAACATGCGAATTTGTTCTTCCGGAAAAGCAAAAAGAAGCAGTTTTTTCTTTTCTTCACTCTCACTCATAACACTGAAATCAAAAGCAGGATCATCAAAAGGCAGGTGCAGCGTTTCGCCCAATTGCATATATAGATATCCTTTAATCTCCTCAATCTTCAAATGAGCTGGTACTTCATAAGGACGGACGACAACCGAGTGATCCGGTACGGTAAAATAAAGGGCTTTATTACTCCAGCCTTTATTTTCAATGAAGTTTTCAACGATTCTGGTAAGCTCCCTGGAGTCTTTGATTTTCCCGTCCTCCATAACATGAGGAGGGAGAACAATTTCGCCGGTGTCGTCGATTTCCCATGCATTCTCAGACTTTGAAAACACGTATCGAATACAGTGGTTCTTAATTACGAAGTTCACCCGACCGCTTGATTTAAAAAAACGAAACATAAGTCTTCCCTCCTCCTATAAGAAAAACGTTTCATAATAAAGTTGCAACAGATCAAAACCGAACAGGTAACTAATGACAGCAGCAAGTACTATCGACGGACCAAATGGAAAGGGATCTTTCCTGCCGATCACTTTGAAGCTCAATAAAGTCAGACTGATAACCGTTCCAATTAAAGTGGCTAAGAACAAAGTGAGCAAGGTTAACTTTAAACCCATCAGGATTCCTAGCGTTCCTAATAGTTTCATGTCTCCCGCTCCCATGCCACCCTTACTAAGGACAATAATCACAAGGATGATGGCAAACCCGGCTAGAGCACCGTATATTGAGTCATACCATGGTTGTAACGGATGGATTGTTCGGAAAATGATAAAGCTTAGCGCAAAGAATAATAACAGTTTGTTTGGGATCAACATGTAGTTCATGTCACTCACCGTTACTATAACCGCTAGAGATATCAACAGACATGCACCTAAAAAGGATAATGATAAACCTAGATTTATGTACGCCAATAGAAAAAGGAAACCCGTGATTAGCTCAACGAGTGGGTATGTAATCGAAATTGAATGCTGACAGTGTCTACATTTACCTTTGGATATGAGGTAAGAAAAGAGTGGGATTAAGTCTCTTGCTTGTAGAGGTGTTGTACAATGAGGGCAGGCGGAACGTGAGGTTGTGAATGGGATGTTTTTTGGTAAGCGTAGACCGACGACGTGGTAGAATGAACCTAGAATGGTACCAGTAAAGAATAAATATAAATAAATAACTGCGTTCATAATGTACTCCTTTTAATAAAAACAATTATAGTAAAGGCCCTTATATTTCAGGGCCTTTATTATACTAAGTAGTAGGTTCCGCTTCATTTTCAGTAGTAAGTTCTGCTTTAGTTTTACCAGTAATAGAACTTCCCAGTGTAACTTTATAAGTGTAATTCCCATTTCCATCCTCTGTCACCACGACGTAAGCTGGATCATAGGTATCATTAGTTTCAGGATCTACTGGGACACCTTCTAGATAGCCACTAGATTCAAGTTTTGTAGCAGAATACCCAGTATCATTACTATCACCAACACCCTCTAAAGCTTCGCCACTTACATTAGCCAAGCGAGCGGCCTCTAATAATGAGAGTGCATTTGCTTCATGTGCATCATCTTCCGTACTAGCAATTAAATTACCAATCGCAGGAATAGCAATTGCAGCAATAATACCCAAAATAACGATAACAGCCAAAAGCTCAATCAACGTGAAACCTTTCTCATTCTTTAACATTTCTCTCAACTTCTTCATTTTCTCTCTCCTTTTGTAGTACTTTCGATTTTCTGCCAATGGTTATGTACTACTTTTTTCATTAGCAAAATGTCCTATGTTCATTATAAAGGATAAAATGTTTGCAAACTAGCATTTTTGCACATTCTTACAAAATCTTAATTGATCGTGTCGAAGATCGAAAACATCGGTACAGCAATAGCTGCAACGATTCCTCCAACGACAAGCGCCAGCGCTAAAATCATCAGAGGCTCGATCAGCGTTTTCAATCGGTCTGTCGTATATTCAAGCTCAGATTCATAGAATTCAGCGACTTTTGAAAGCATGTAATCGAGAGAGCCTGTCTCTTCTCCAACAGCCATCATTTGAATGACCAATGGTGGAAAAATTGGATACTCCCTCAATGGATCGGAAAGGTTGTTTCCTTTTTCCAAAGATTTATAACTATTCATAATCGCTCGTTCGACCACTTTATTTTCGACTACGTTTTGTGTCACTTGTAGTGATTTTAAAATGGGTACAGAACTATTCATTAAAGAACTCAATGTACTTGTCATCCGCACTAGAGCGGCTTTTTGTATTAATGGTCCGAATACAGGAATTTTCAGCTTTAGTACATCCACTGTGTATTGCAGTTTCGGGTTCCTATCTACGATCAATTTAAAAGCGATAAATAAAACAATTGGAATAAGGATCACAACGTACCAAAAATTTTGAAAAAAGTGGCTCATACTAAGCGTAAGCTGGGTGATCCACGGAAGTTCTCCTCCCATCGTGTCGAACATGCTTGCAAATCGCGGAACGACAAAGGTTAATAAGAAAATAACGATCCCAATCGCAATGAGTCCGACTACCAGAGGATAGGTTAAAGCGGATATGATTTTTTGTCTTGTATCGTATTGTTTCTCATAATAAACCGCTAAGCGTTCCAGGATATCATCCAGATTACCTCCAACCTCACCTGCTCGTACCATATTGATAAATAAGTTGGAAAAGATTTTCGAATGGGAAGCTGCTGCTTCAGAAAATGCACGTCCACCTTCCAACTGATCGCTGATATCATAGAGAGCTTCACTCAACGCACGACTATTGGATTGTTTTGCAAGAATTTTTGTCGATTCAAGTAAGGAAATACCCGCTCTCATGAGCGTAGAAAATTGCCTGAGGTAAATGACAAAATCCTTAGGTTTTACAGGGTTTCCTATTTGGATATCTTTTAAGAGAACACTGTCGATTTCTTTAATTTCCGATATGGTAATGCCCCGCTCTTTTAATGACATGACCGCTTCTTTTCTAGAATTTGCACGCAGCCTCCCCTTTTGAGCTTTACCGAGTAGACTACGGCCTTGATAGGAATAATAGGGCATTCTATAAGCCCCCTTCTTTCAAGTATGGAGCCGCATCACGTTCATCAATGACTTTTTCTCTAAGCAATTCCTGAATCGACATCTCCAACGTTTGCATTTGCAGAGCCTTAGACGTTTGCATGACATTTTCAATTTGATGAATCTTTTCATTTCTAATTAGATTTTTGACGGCGGGTGTGTTCAACAGAATCTCAACCGCAGCTCTTCTTCCCTTTTTATCTAAACGCCGGAATAAGCGCTGAGAAACAATTGCCTGCAAAACGTTTGCAAGCTGAACCCTCACCTGCCCCTGTTGGTTTGGTGGGAAAACATCAATGATTCTATCGATTGTGTCTGGAGCATTAGTCGTATGTAAGGTCCCAAATACAAGGTGACCGGTCTCGGCAGCCGTCAGTGCTGTCGAAATCGTCTCAAAATCACGAAGCTCTCCAACCAAAATGACATCAGGATCCTGACGTAAACAAGAGCGTAAACCATTGGCAAAATTTCTCGTATCAAACCCGACTTCCCGCTGATCCACGATGCAGTTTTTATGATTATGTGTGTACTCGATCGGATCCTCCAGGGTGATGATATGCTTGCGGGCGGTTTGGTTAATGTAATCAACCATCGAAGCGAGCGTTGTAGACTTCCCTGAACCTGTAGGACCTGTGACGAGAACAAGACCCTGGGCATAGCTGCTGATTTTCTTTAACACTTGCGGCATGTGGAGGTCTTCAATCGAAGGAATCTCCCGGGGCACAATCCTGACGGCCATTGAAAGGCAATTTCTTTGATAGTAAATATTAATACGAAACCTTGAAACACCCGCAATTCCGTAGGACACATCCACTTCACGGTTACTGATCAACTGTTCATGTAAATCATCAGATAAGATCGCCTTCGCCATCCCATCTGTATCTGCCGGTTTCAGTGAATTTTTTCCATACTTTCTTAACTGACCGTGGATCCTGAATATCGGAGGCACTCCAACTGTTAAATGAATATCAGAGGCCTCATATTCGTTCGCAACCGTCAGGAGCTGATCAAATTTCTCTCTCATGTCTTACCACCTCGCTAGTCGACTTTGGCGACGCGAAGCACTTCTTCTAACGTCGTCAGTCCCTGCTTCACTTTCAACAAACCATCGTCTAATAGGAAAAGCATCCCCTGCTTCAATGCGTAACGCCGGACTTGGTCCATACTGCCATTGTTCATCATCATGGTCCGGATTTCATCATCAATAACTAACACTTCTTGAATGGCCATACGGCCTCGGTATCCCGTGTTTTGACAGCTGTCACAACCCGATCCTTTGTAGATGGTATCTGCCGTCATTCCACGTTTTTGAAAATGTTTCTTCTCCATCTCCGTAAGTGCATGCGAGTGTCTGCAATCCCGGCATATTTTTCTGACTAGCCGTTGAGCGACCACACCTGATAAGGAAGAAACGACAAGATATGGTTCCACATCCATATCAAATAAACGAGGAATTGTAGCGATGGCACTGTTCGTATGTAACGTGCTCAAAACTAAGTGACCCGTCAGAGAAGCACGAATGGCGATTTCCGCTGTTTCTGAATCCCTGATCTCACCGACCATGACAATGTTAGGGTCCTGTCGTAAAATCGAGCGGAGTCCTTTAGAGAAGGTTAATCCAATCGATGTGTTTACCTGAACTTGGTTCAGTCCTTCGATTTGATACTCAACAGGATCCTCTACCGTGATGATGTTGACATCGTCTGTATTCAAACGATTCAAGGATGCATAAAGAGTAGATGATTTACCCGAACCCGTAGGGCCTGTGATAAGGATGAGACCAGACGGCTGCTCAATCAATTGCTTATATTTCTGTGCATTAATTTTATTAAAACCAAGGTCTTCGATTGAACTTAATGCATTAGAAAGGTCTAGAATCCGGATGACGATTTTTTCCCCATAGACCGTAGGAAGGATGGATATTCTTAAATCCACCGGTGAGCGATCAACGTTCGTTTTGATCCGTCCATCCTGTGGCAGGCGGTTTTCTGTAATATTTAGATTAGCCATGATTTTCACACGGGCGATCAGACTGTTTTGGAAAGACTTCGGTAACGTACGCTCCGTCCTTAACACACCATCAATCCTATAGCGGATTAAAACCCGCGATTCCTGGGGGTCAATATGGATGTCGCTCGACTTCAGCTGGACACCTGCTTGAAGCAATTGATCCACTAACTTAATAGCAGGTGCCTCATCCGTGTCTTCTTCATTTTCAACAAGACTCGAATCATTCAAATTATAATGACGGTTGACGGCTTGAAGGATCTCATGCTTTGTTGCAATGACCGGCGAAATTTTAAACCCAGTAGATATTTTCAAATCATCAATGGAAAAATAGTCCATCGGATCCGACATGGCTACCGTCAATTCTTCTCCTTTTCGTTGTATAGGTACTAAAAGATTACGAATAGCGAAATCTTTGCTGACGATTGTGATGACATGAGGATCGATAGGAAAATGAAACAAAGAAACATGTGGGATTCCCAGTTGAAATTCCAACACTTCAATCAATTGCTTTTCCGTCACAAAACCTTTTTCTACAAGAACGTCCCCAAGCTTCTGGTCCGGCATTTTGCTTTCCAGCGCTTCTTGAATCTGATTTTCTTCAATAATTCCTGCATCTTTTAACAAATCGCCTAACCTTTTTCTCTTGATCATGACCGGCTCATCCTTTTTCGTCCATCACTTAGATTCTCCATCAGGAACGACCTCCCAAATGCCATCCTCATTCTTTTGCAATGATTTAGAATCACTGGAATTTCCTTCCCCATCGCCTTCTTCGGCACTATTTTTTCCATCTTTAGAATTAGAGCTGCTGTCTCCATTATTCGATCCTAAATTCTCTGTTGGACTCGCCTCTGAAGCAGGAGGGTGTTCTTCCACTCTAGCTACCGGTGGATAATAGTCTTCTGAAATAAACTCCTCTACTCCATCGGATAAAGATCTGTCAATACGATAAACGGACACAACCTCACCATTTTCCCCTTCTTGTAAAAGATTGTATGTCCCTCTATTAACAAGAGAAGAATATTGGATGATCGTTTTAGGAGATATTTCTTCCCGATCCAACAACTGAACATGAAAATCTGAGGTTGTCGGGTATCCGATCCAATGGACAACAACATTTCCACCTTCTACACTTACAGACAGTTGATAGTCCCCAGAGAATGGGTTGTACACTTTCAGATCCTGGTCTTGATTAACGTCTACATTCGCTTCCATACCAATTTCTGCGTATTCGGGCAATCGGTGGCTGATATGTCTTTCCTGTATGATCATTCCTGCTTTAACACTCGCTCCATAAATCGCAGAAGCCAGCACATCCAGCGAAACTTCATCGTACACTCCATCAATATTTAACAAGCGGTTGAAGGAAAAGACAGCGCCATCTTCAAGCTCTTCTTCATCAAATAGTTTCACAGCCCGATCCATGCTTGTTTCTTGTGGCACAGCGGCCGTTTGACTACCAATGCTCTCGTAAAGAGAGGCCGTATTTCCCTCAACAAAGTCATAAGCGACATACTCTAAAGGGGAATCTACCAATTGTGCTGCATCTCTTTTCACAGTTTCAATGAATTGTTCCTGAGAAAACACTGAAGCAAGTGAATCATTCATATAAGATTTCAAATCCGTCACATAAGACTCATTAACGGTAACCTGCAAATCTCGAATGGTTGTATCCATAGCTTGTTCAACAGTTGATGCTACATCGAACTGGATCATGTCCGGATCAATGGTCAGTTCTTTCCCATCCAATTTAACTACAATCGAATGGTTTTCTTTCCAGTTCTGTACTTTTTCTGAAAGCAGTTGTACCGCTTCTTCTTTACTTTTTTCTGATACATTGACGGAAGCAATCACAGTATTCTCCGGGAGGTGTTTTCCAGTGGTGACATATTGAATAGCTGCTGAACTTCCGATTGTAAAAAGAAACATCGACATACCAACAGCAACCACTAAAAAAAGCAGCTTAAGATTCAATGATTGTTTCAACTTTTAACATCTCCTCTGGATCTATTTGCATTACTTCACATTCATGCTCAATTCAACCATGACGCTTGGACCGTACTGTTTTAATTGATCAATTTCAGTCTTGGTTAAAACCGTTCCTTCTGTGACTACGGTTTCACCCTGAGAATTCACAATGTTTTTTGTCGCTTGTTTCCCTTCCAACAATTCATCCTGCTTACGATCGAGATCATTCACACGCTCCTGGTTAGCGGTTGTTGAGAAATGGAAAGATTTCTTTATTTCTACTGGTGCGGAAGCTTCTTTTGGACTACTAGCTTCCACTTCTCCTGTTGAAAACTCTTCGTTCAGTATGATCAGGTTTTCACCATAGGTAATAATGTACTCAGATGAAACTTCTATACTATCTTGATCTCCTGTTGTCACATCTACAGAAATAATTTGTCCATTCGTTTCATTTACATAGTACTCCGTGATTTCTCCCACTAATTCCCCAACACGAGTCATAACTTGAGCACCTTTAATATAAACCTTTTTGTTAATCAGTTGATTCGCAATCGGGATCTCATTTAAATCCAAAATGGAATGCGTACTCTCTACCGTAATCGCATATTTTCCGATTCCGATGATTTTTTGGAATGGAATCGCCTTTACGCTCACTTGCCAGTCTTCATGCTCCACCGTCAAAAAATCAACAGAACCTTTTTCTGGATTGATTACGATTGATTTCACACGACCGATTTCTTCACCGGCTGAGATGCTGATAATTGGAAATCCGATCATTTCTATGCTCTTTTTCATGTTCTCTCTACACACCCATCATTATTTTGTATATTGAACTTGTTGTTGAAGTACATACCTTAACTCTTCGATAAGCAGCGAGTATGATGCGAACTTATCAATCAACTCACCTACAAAAAGTACAAGCTCATCTGTTTTTTCGTTCTTAATGTAATACTTTATTAAGAATTTAGAGATTGAGTAGTATTCCAAATTTGGTAGTTTCTCAGATAGATGAGCTTTAACATAATTCTCGTACTCCACTCCTGTCATTTGTTCTTCCATATATTCAATCTTTTCAATCATTAACTCAAGCAACTGTTTCCTTAACGCTTCATCTGCTATCAGTTCTTCTTCATAATCTTCTTCAAGAGCAAGACTATCTTCGTTATCTTCAATATCTGGGTCTATATCATGATTAGTGATCGGGTATATGATTTCTTCCTGATTATCTACAGACATTTCTTCTTCCTGTTTGTTCATTTCCCGGGTAATATCTTTGTCAGAATCTGTTGATTCGTTGATTTCATTTATGATTTCTTCTTCAGATTCTAAATCTTCTTCAACAATACTGTCGTGTGTATCATCTATATCACTTGGAAGCTCTTCAGCCTTAATGAGTTCAAGTTCGAGATCGTTTTCTTCGATATCTAAATGAAAATTCCTTTCCGCCATTAACTCTTCTTCTGTAGCGTCCTCCGAATTCTCAAGGTCCTCTCCATATCCTTCACTTTCTTCTTCCATTCTTAACTGGGCAAGCTCTTCATCTAATAAAAGAGCTTCTTCATCGCCCTCGGAGAAATTGAACTTATCTTCCTGGGTTTGTATATCTTCTACAGATGAATCTTCAGTTAAATCATCATTCTCTTGAATGGCTTCTTCATCCTCATTCCAGTTAACTTCAACATCGCTTGACCGTGAATGTTCTCCTTCTTCCCCTATTGTTTCAAGCGCGGGAATGCCTTGTTCTTCTTTCGTTTCCAGGTTTTTATATGATAAACCTTCAATCTGAACAGATCCCTCTTCAGATATAGGACCCCCAAACCCTTCCGAATTCTCACCTTCTAAAATATGTTCTTCATCCTCTTCGTTCTGGTATCCATAATCATAGTCTTCTGTATGAGGGGTATTCTTTTGTACACCTGGTGTTACACCAGTGTTATCTTGGCCAGCAAACACCTGAGATGCTTTTTCTTGCAAGAGAACAGTAAACACAATTCCGAGTACAAGCGTTGCAAGAATTCCCATCCAGAAAGTATATGTAATCGTTGCCAGAAGAGCTAAAGAACTAATTAATGATCCTGTAAGCCATAAAATCATCCGTCCCTTCATAGGCAGGTTTATGGGTATAAATCGAAGGATGATAGATGCTAAAGCAATGGTAACTAACCATATGTATATGTCTGTCATGATTGCTCCTCCTTCCCTTATTGATCATAAAAGTGAGAATCTATTTGTTTTACTGTGACTTTATCGACAGTAGGTATGCCATCAGGTGGATTTAGAATAAGTTCTTGAGCATACTCTATAGTCAGCCTGGACAATTGAGGATTAATAGAATCTTGATTGTTCTGTACATACAAGGGGTCACGACTACTTGAGAAATTACTGGAACCATGAAAATACTCATCACTGGATGAGCCTTTAACAGCATTTAATGTTACATTCCTTCCATATACGCCTCCACGGATTTTCAAGTTTGAGCCAACACCGTAGATATCCAAATCGCTGTTCGTATAAAAGAAGGCATTTATGACTTTCGGTTCATTGTTATACAAATTATTGTTAGCAATCGTCAATTTACCTTCACTTACTACAACGAGTGTTCCGCCACTTTCGTTAGATAAATTTTCAATACGTCCGCCTAAACGAGTGTAAAGCGTTCCGTTCATATTTAAGTCTTCACTTATATCAATCTCATGGTTTGTGTAAATGCTTCCTTGAAAGGTCAAGTCGCTTATATAAATACCGCACTTGTTGTTTTGAGTATTGTTTCCATTACAATTCTCATTTTTGGGATATCCATTGATATACATGAATTTATTTTCTGGCAACACGACTGTTCCAGTTAATTTAGCATTCTCATGAACATATATGGATCCATCAACGGAGAGAGAGGACTCATCATTTCCATCTGGTTCAATAGTAATATCTCCGTCCACAATTAAGTTCCCACCCACTTTTAAATTAGACCCTTTTAGTTTAAGGTCTCCACGAATATAAGTATCACCATAGAACCGATCAGGAGCTTTTGGAGATTTCCCCTGTCTTTCGTAACCTCTTTTAATGACCTGATAACCATCAATCTCATCTATGTTGCCAGGGTAACCTCTCGTGGTTATATCGCCCATTGGATCGTTTCTTTTTTCAGTGATATATTCTAATACCTTTAACGGGGCAACATCTGGGTTTTCATCTACTATTCTAGGTTTTATCTCAAAGTAAGAGTCCAAATCCTCTTCTAATATTCTCCATTCCCAAAGCCATCCCGGAACTTCATAGCGTCCCTTTACTGATAAGTCACCCTTGATAGATGGATAGGAAGTTTCAGCCCAACGACCATAGCCAGATATGAAATATGCTTCATCATGTAACCTTAAATCATTACCAACGAATACATCACCCTTAATATAAGGCGCTCCGTTCAAACGCATGTCCCCTGGAGTTACTGCCCCATACCTGAATACATCAGCGATCGTAGAAATCGTAAATGTACGGACTAACGTTTTATCTGAACTTTCTACATCAACCTCTATATCGATCCTTTGCAAAAACACACCATTCTCGCCATCTTTCAAGACTTTTTTCTTAATAAGCCCTTCATCACCCAGTCTTTGCTCTGCTTGATGAATAACACTATTGATTCTACTGATGACTCCACCTAAACCAGGGGTCGCTTCAGCAAGATCATCATTGATTTCATCGACACCTTTCATGATATGGGCCTGAGCTTCCTGCACTGTCATTTCAGCATCCGCTTTCGTCTCAATGAAATCTGTATTAGCAGAAGAAAACTGCTGAGAACCGATTGTATAACTCATCAAACTCAAGCCTAAGATGCTAAAGATGACAAACATAATTAGAACGGTAACAAGGACATAGCCATCTTCATTTTTAAAAGAATTTCTCATTTCTATCACTCAGTCCCTAAGCGGAAGATTTTTACCAGGCTGTAGGTTTCATCTGTATTTTCTTTAAAAATTTCTAAATGGACCGTCAATTTATCACCATTAAGCTCGAATGTTGTATTGGATAAGTCCATATCATCAGCATTTTGTTGAATATCGTCTATAAGTAAATGACCATTTTGAATGGAGACATCTGTCGTTTCTTCTATGTAAGTAAAGACTGAATCTTCACCCATTCCATTTAAACGAGCCGCTGTTGCAGTGAATGCTTGAAAGGTCGTTGTATCCGCATTTTGGACTTTAACGGAATCGACGTTGATCAAGTTTTCCTCTAAACTTAAGATGAGTATATTTGCCTCTTTTCTTAGCTCCGTTTTAGTCGATGACGTTTCAACGGCACCTGTGACAAAATAAAATGCATGATAAGCAGCTGCCATAACAATCATGGAGAGGCTGACTACGGCTAAAATTTCTACTAAAGTCATGCCTTTTTCGCTTTTAATATTCATCTCTCTACATATCCTTCTAATTGAGTCTCTTTATTGTTCGCTGAGACCGTAACGACGATTTTCGTTAAGTAGTTAGTCAAACTAGTCTCATCAGGATCTGTCACCAGCACATGCCCTTCATATTGTTCGACTTTTTTGCCGGCTGGCAATTCTAGCAGATCAGGGATGTTCACTGGTATTTCTCCCTTGCCTTTATGATCGTCCAAATCTTCGAGAGATTTGGATTGATAGGCTTTCAGTACACCGTCTGCAATTTCCATGGTCGTAAAGTCCTCATCAATCGTATTTGATTGTGTTATTGTATTCATAATGATTTGTGTCGAAACAATGAATATGACAAGAAGTAAGGCCATGGCAACAATCACTTCTACAAGTGAGAATGCTTTCTCTTCCCCAAAATCAGGCATTCGCCTTCTCCCCCATTTTGCATCTATTATCAAAATTATATCGTAAATATAGGACTTTGTCCTGTGAGAATTCGACAAATTACCTATTAAGCTTACAAAAAAACTGTCCAACATTAGTCATTGAACAGTTTCAATCAGTTCTTTGTAGCTTGCCACACGATCTCGCCCTCTTTGTTTCGCCCCTATGTACATCGCTCGATCCGCTTGACGAATTAAATCAAAAGCTTCTTCACAATGATCAGGATAAGTAGCTACCCCAATACTCGCTGTCACTGAGATAGATACAGGCTCATGTGATTCATGAATATGTAATTTAGAAATAAAAGGTTTTTGTATGATCCTCGCGCGTATGGAATGGGCTACTTTTAATGCCTCACTTTGAGAATACCCTGGCAAAAGAATCACAAATTCCTCTCCACCATACCTTGCAAGTGTCCCATGTCCACCCACTACCTCTTGAAGTCTATCTGATAGTGAAGCGAGGACTTCATTGCCACTTTCATGTCCGTATGTATCGTTCACACGCTTAAAGTGATCAATATCCAATAAAACGAGGGAAATCGGCGCTCCTCTTTCTTGCCTTTGATTCATTTTAAAGATGTTCACGATATGGTCCTCAAAATAACGATAATTGTATAGGCCAGTAAGAGCACAACGCTCACTTTCTGCTTTCGTTTTCTCATAATGTCGAGCATTATCTATCGCCACACCTAAATAGTTGCCCAGTATATTTAAAATCATAAACTGAAATTGTAGGAAAGCTCGCTTTTTGGTTGAGTAAATGGTAATGACCCCAACAATTTCTCCATTTCTCTCAACGGGTACAGACAATACCGTTTCAGCACGGTCAGGAGTATATTGATTTTCTAAGTGGGACCATTCCGATTTCTTTTTATAAAAGACACTCTTACCTTCCTGCCATGTATTGCCACTGATGCTTTGCCCCATGGAAAGTTGAATATTAGGAAAATCAATTTCACCCGATCGATCAAAGAAACGGATCAGCTCCATCCGTTTGTTCTTATTAACGTCATAGACATAAATATAATCCACAGGAAGGAGTTCGCTCAATCGATCGACAAAAATATCAAGCACTTCTTTAACTCCGAGTTTTCCTGTCAGCTCATGTCCGATGATACTCGTCTTTCTTAGATATGTATTCACTTGATTACTGTTATGGTAAAGCATCAACATCCCTGAAATAAAAACGAAAGGAATGCCGACAAAGAAAATTCCACTCATTCCAAACTCTGTGTAAACTATATAAAGGACAAAGCCAATGGGCAGGACAAGACTTGACGTCAACAGTTCCCAGGCAAAACCTTTATCGAGCCATTTAATCTCTTTATTATAAAGGACTTTTGCTACAAATTTTATTGAGAATTGGTTGAGGACAATTTGGGAGAGTGCATAACTCACGATGGGTACGGCATCGCCTATATCATTCACAGCTGATGGGCCGTGTGTTCCTCCGAGGGCGTAATAGATTCCCGCGGAGACCACTGAAATCAGTAAAAACATAAACAAATTTATCGGTAATCGGTGCAGGTTTGTCCGACCGAGTCTCATTTTTGCCATTAATGCTAAGATAGCCACCTGAGAAACAATGATCTCTATAAAAAGTCCATAATATAAAAAAACTGCAAATGCGATCCCCTGCGTAAAAAATACGGGGTGGTCTCCGATTTGCAGCGGAAATAAAGCTACGATGGAAGCAAGGATGATAAAGGCAGCAATTTCTACCCTATTTCCTTCTATAACGGGGGATAACCATAAGTACAAGTAAACTAAACTAGCAGGCCAAATAGCTGCCCACACAAACCAAACGGCATATTTCTTTTGCTTCGTCATCCTACCACCCCACCCTAAAGACCTACATTTACGCACGACTATTTTACCATGAGAAATTCAGAACATTACTATCCTATCACGAATTTTCTTTACTTTCAAAATATTTCCTGACTTTAGATATAAAATATAGCGATCCTGTAATGAGCAGAACGCCGTCTTCTCCAACATTGAAAGAGGCTTTACGAATGGCCTGCTTGTAATCTTCAATAGCGATGGTTTCCGTTATCTCCGAGTATTCAGCAAGCTCATGCCCTTTCAACGCTCTAGGAAACTCAAATGTTGTCATATAAGCAGTATCGACAACACTCTCCAGTTGTTTCAACATTTTTTTTACAGGCTTGTCTTCTAAGGCAGAATAGACGAGGACAATTTTTTTACCTGCGTAATGACGTTTCACCGTTTCTACAAGAGCGCTCGTCCCCTCTTCATTATGGGCCCCATCTATAATCGTCAAAGGCGCGTCCTTAACTTTCTCAAACCTTGCGGGCCAACGTGTGGATGCCGTGCCTTTTCCATAAAGACTACGGTCAATTTGAACCCCAAGAGACCTTAACACTTCTGCGGCCTGAAGGGCCAACGCCGCGTTTTCCACCTGATGAGGACCTTTCATCTGACTTACATAGGTTTCAGAATGGAACGTTTCATTTGAGAAAACAAAACTCTCTCCTTCATCACTACTAGATCGATGAGTAACTTCAAAATCCATGCCAAGTCTGAACACCTTTGAATCACATGACCGCGCTTTTTTAGTGATTACGTTTATAGCTTCCTGCTGCTTGACTCCAGTAACTACAGGAATGTCAGGTTTGATGATTCCCGCTTTTTCTACTGCAATTTCTCCTATTGTAGCACCTAGAACATTCATATGATCATGTCCGATATTTGTAATAAGGGATAGCACAGGGGTTAGGATATTTGTAGAATCAAACCTTCCTCCCAAACCTGTTTCAATCAATACAATATCAAGCGGAGCCTCGGAAAAATAAAGCATGGCCATCGCTGTTATGATTTCAAATTCCGTAGGTTCTCCTAAAGAGGTTTGTCTCAATTCTTCAGATAAAGGTTTGACTCTGAGAACTAGTTCAGCCAATTCTTCATCTTCAATCGGACGTCCATCCACACTGATTCTCTCATTGAACTTCTCTATATAAGGTGAGGTGAAAGTACCGATGGACATTTCCTGCTCTTTTAGGATATACCGGAGAAAAGAGAGCGTGGACCCTTTCCCGTTCGTTCCCGCGATATGGACCGCTTTGAATTTTTTCTCTGGATGATCCAGCCTCTCCATCATCCATTCCATTCGCTTCAACCCTGGCTTCACTTTGAATTTTTCTCTAGAGTGAATCCAAGCAATTGCATCTTCATAATCCATTTCTATTCCCTCTTTTCAAAAAAGGAGAGTACTCCGTAGAATACCCTCCTCCTTCTTTATGCTTTTAACTCTTTGATTCGTGCTTCTACTTTGGCACGCTTATCAAGATAGTCTGTTTCTTTTTTGCGTTCTTCTTCAACGACATGTCCTGGGGCTTTGCTTACGAAACCTTCGTTGGAAAGTTTCTTTTGAACACGTGTGACTTCTTGATCCCATTTCTTCCATTCATTCTCAAGACGCTTGATTTCATCTTCGATGTTAATCAATCCTGCTAATGGAAGATACAATTCCGCACCAGTAATGACGGCAGACATCGCTTTTTCAGGTGCCTGCAAGTCTGTTGCAATCGTCAGTTCACTAGGGTTGCAGAATCTTTCTAAATAGTCACGGTTCTTCTCAAGCTCTTTGACGATATCGTCGTCTTTCGCCTGGATCATCAACTGGATCTCCTTGGACATCGGTGTGTCCACTTCTGAACGGATATTACGCACAGATCGGATGATGGAAACAAGACGATTCATTTCTTCAACCGCTTCTTCATTATGGAAATCCTCTCTTACCACCGGCCATGAAGCCTGTGTAATGGACTCTCCTTCATGAGGAAGGTGCTGCCAGATTTCTTCTGTAATGAATGGCATGAATGGGTGCAGCATACGCATCGTCTGATCGAGCGTGTACGCAAGAATGGAGCGGGTCGTATGGATACGCGCTTCGTCTTCTCCATACAATGGCAGTTTCGCCATTTCAATATACCAATCACAGAAGTCATCCCAAATGAAGTTGTATAGGTGACGGCCAGCTTCACCGAATTCATATTTATCGATGTTCGTCGTCACTTGCTCAATCGTCTGGTTGAGACGAGTCAAAATCCATTGATCAGCAACTGATTTTTCACCTGTGATATCAATGTCTTCATGCTTTAAGTCGCCCATGTTCATCAAGGCAAAACGGGAAGCGTTCCAAATCTTATTGGCAAAATTCCAAGTTGATTCTACTTTCTCCCAGTGGAAGCGTAAGTCCTGACCAGGAGATGAACCAGTGGATAAGAAATAACGAAGTGAATCGGCCCCGTATTTATCAATGACATCCATCGGATCGACACCATTTCCAAGCGATTTACTCATCTTGCGTCCTTCAGCATCACGAACAAGACCGTGAATAAGAACATCGTTGAATGGACGCTCGTTTGTAAACTCTAGGGATTGGAAAATCATGCGGCTTACCCAGAAACCAATGATGTCATATCCTGTAACGAGTACGTTGGTTGGGAAGTAACGTTTATAATCTTCACTGTTTTCATCAGGCCATCCCATCGTAGAGAAAGGCCATAAGGCGGAAGAGAACCAAGTATCCAGGACATCTTCATCCTGTTTCCAGTTTTCCGGATCTTTCGGCTCTTCTTTACCGACATGAATTTCGCCCGTTTCTTTATGGTACCAGGCAGGAATACGATGGCCCCACCATAATTGTCTGGAAATACACCAATCTCTTGTGTTCTCCATCCAGTGTAGATATGGCTTTTCAAATCGATCAGGAACAAACTGTACTTGATCGTCTCCCTTTTGCAAGTCGATCGACGCATCAGCAAGTGGCTTCATATCAACGAACCATTGCGTGGAAAGATAAGGTTCAACGACGGCTCCGCTTCGCTCAGAGTGACCAACGGAGTGCAAGTGTTCTTCAATTTCAAAGAGAACACCATCATCCTGGAGGTCCTTAACAATTTGTTTACGACATTCAAAGCGATCCATACCCTTATACTTGCCGGCATTTTCATTCATCGTTCCGTCTTCATTCATGACAAGAACTCGCTCTAGATTGTGACGGTTCCCAATTTCAAAGTCGTTAGGATCGTGCGCTGGAGTGATTTTCACAGCCCCAGAACCAAACTCCATATCGACATAATCATCAGCGACAATTTCGATTTCCCGACCAACAATCGGCAGGATCGCTTTTTTACCGATCAGGTGCTTGTAACGTTCATCTTCCGGATGAACGGCAATGGCTGTATCTCCAAGCATCGTCTCAGGACGAGTGGTTGCAATCTCAATCGTGCCTTCTTCATCTTTCAACGGGTAGCGCATATGGTAAAACGCACCTTGCACATCTTTATACTCCACTTCGATATCAGACAAAGCCGTCTGCGTGGCAGGGTCCCAGTTGATGATATATTCTCCGCGGTAGATCAGGCCTTTGTCATAAAGAGTTACAAAAACTTCTTTAACAGCCTCTGAAAGACCCTCATCAAGAGTGAACCGTTCACGAGAATAATCAAGTCCAAGTCCAAGCTTTTCCCACTGGGCACGGATGAATTTCGCATACTCATGCTTCCACTCCCACGATTTTTCGAGGAATTTTTCACGGCCGAGATCATGACGAGAGATGCCTTCTTCACGAAGTTTTGCGTCTACTTTTGCTTGTGTAGCAATTCCCGCATGGTCCATGCCCGGTAGCCAGAGTACATCATATCCCTGCATCCGCTTCACACGTGTCAAGATATCCTGCAATGTCGTGTCCCACGCGTGGCCGAGGTGCAGCTTCCCTGTAACGTTCGGCGGTGGAATGACGATTGTATAAGGTTCCTTGTTTTTATCTCCTGTTGCTTCAAAAAATTTACCATCTACCCAGTATTGATACCGGTCCTTTTCTACGGTTGCCGGATCGTACTTTGTAGGCATTGAAAGATCTTTTTGATCCATTCGATCTTCCTCCTTTTATTCTCTTTATAAAAATAAAAAACCCTTTCATCCTAAAAAGGACGAAAGGGTTTCATTTCCGTGGTACCACCTTTAATTTACAGGAAGTCATTCCTGTACACTCAAATAAAAATAACGGCTTCTAACCGGCTTCTCCTACTCGTTGTTCAAAGAAGCTGCATCAAGGGCGACCTTCCATCAACAGGGTTCCTGGAAAACTCTCACCAACTGTTTTCCTCTCTGAAGGAATTGTTCATGTACTCTTCCCTATCTAAGCATTTCACGTATAAAGACTATAATACATATTGTATATAAAAAAGAGGCATTTAGTCAACTCTGTCAAAGAAAAAGGCGAAAACCCCTGAGCAGATTGCCCAGGAGCCTTTATTCTCCTATGAAAAGAGGTGCTTTTTATGAGTCGTTTGTATCGTTATCGTCTGCCTCCATGGTGCAGAACCTGGTTGTTTGTCATTGAAAAATCCTTACTTCCCATCGTTATTTTCCAGGCACTACGAACCATTATCTTCCCGACTACTTTCGATATCTTCCTTCTCGGATTGGTCCTGGGTTTGTATCTCGCTTTCAAATATAAATGGATTTAGTTCGGAATATACACAATCTGCCCAGGAGAAACGTCATCTTTATAATCGTTGACTCGTTCTAATTGTTTCACAGATACCTCATACTTTTCCGCAATAGAGGACAGCGTTTCTTCTTCCTGGGCAATATACATTTTCATCTGTGTGTACGTGTCCTCCCTGTTCGGGAACAGGTGTTTGAAGATTTGTTTGATCCCGTCCATGCCTCCAGGTGCCTGAGCACTTTCTTGATCGGATTCTTCGCTGCTGGACTCTTCTACACTGACTTCGCCCCATTCGCTACTATCATAGGAAGGCTCTTCAGGAGGTAACTGGGTATTTTCCTGAGCATGACCAAAAAACTCTGGAAAACTTTGTGATTTCTTATAAAACCAACGGCCATCATCATCGTCTTCTTTATGCTCACTTTCATCTTTTTCATCAATCCGAAAAATAGGCGCTTCACGTTCTGGCAGGACAGGAGATTCTTTTGGACTTTGTTCTTGGAAATTGACCGGACCGACCGTCGCGGATTCATCAAACGTCGGTTCATTAGATGCTTCTAGTTGTTTTTCTTCCAGTCCGTTTATATTCACATGGGCATGAAGGCGAAGTTGACGATTGGCTGGAAGTTCGTAATCAAAACTTTCGATGTCGATGAGCACATCTTCCAAATTCGATACCCTTTCTAATGGAACAGTGATTTCCACTGGGAAAGAGTGGCTGAACGTATGAATCCCTTCTTCTGATGGTTCGACTACATCCATGGTTCGAACAGAAGGTGCAAGAGGACTTTCATCCTGCGCATCCTGGCTTCCAGTTGGAATGTATTCGCCTGCAAGATCGACAGTCCCTTTCAACCGGACCTCATCTCCAAGCTCTTCAATGGTAATTTCAGGTTCTAATGATATGCCGATTAACTCGCGAACGCCCTGTCCTTCCTTGAACCATATGGATTCATCTAAATAAAAGGAAAATACATTTTGTTTGTTTTGCAAAGTACGGTCCCCTCCCTAAGGTAATAAACACTTTTCTCTATTACCACCTTATGCGAGAGTTAGAGTAATATACATAACGAAAGCGCATGGGGATTCCCCATGCGCTTTTATTATCCTTTAATTTGTGAAAAGACTTTCTCAGCCGCTTGAATTGTTTTCTCGATATCTTCGTCCGTATGTTTGACAGACAAGAACAACCCTTCAAATTGAGAAGGCGGTAAATACACACCTTCTTCAATCATTCCCTGGAAATAACGCGTGAACAATTCCAAGTCGGATTGGTTGGCTGTTTCAAAGTTCGTTACAGGTTCGTTTGTAAAGAAGAACCCGACCATTGAACCCGCCCGGTTCACTGTCAGTGGAATGTCGTGTTTTTCAGCGGCTTCCTCGTAACCTTCAATCAGGCGATCTACTTTTTTGTTAATGGAAGCATATGCTTCTTCCGTCATAGCGGAGATGGTTTCATAGCCTGCCGTCATCGCGAGCGGGTTGCCAGAAAGCGTACCGGCTTGATAGATATCTCCAACAGGAGCGACCCGTTCCATGATTTCTCGCTTTCCACCATAGGCGCCTACAGGAAGACCGCCTCCAATTACTTTTCCAAGGCAAGTCATGTCAGGAGTCACACCAAAGTGGCCCTGAGCACTGTAGTATCCAACACGGAAACCAGTCATAACTTCATCAAAGATCAGGACCGTCCCATTGTCTTCCGTCATCTTTCTTAACTCTTGCAGGAAGCCATCATTTGGTGGGACGACACCCATGTTTCCGGAAACAGGCTCAATAATGACAGCAGCTAGATCGTCTCCGAACTCTTCGAAAACGTATCGGACGCTTTCTAAGTCATTGTAAGGGACCGTTATCGTATTTTGCGCAATGGATTCCGGTACACCGGGAGAGTCCGGCAGTCCAAGAGTCGCTACGCCAGAGCCTGCTTTGATCAGCAAGGAATCTCCATGGCCATGGTAATTTCCTTCAAACTTCAAAATTTTATCGCGGCCTGTGTACCCACGAGCCACACGAAGGGCACTCATCGTCGCTTCTGTTCCTGAGTTCACCATACGCAGCATTTCAATAGAGGGCACCCGTTCTCTTACAAGGGAAGCCAATTCGTTTTCCATTTCTGTAGGAGCACCGAAGCTCGTCCCATTCGCTGTCGCTTTGGTTAAGGCTTCTGTCACCTTTTCATCGGCATGGCCTAAAATTAATGGACCAAAGCTTAAGACATAATCGATGTATTCATTGCCATCGAGATCATAGAGTTTAGAACCTGCACCCTTTTCCATAAAAATCGGATCCATCTGCACAGATTTAAATGCACGTACAGGGGAGTTCACTCCACCTGGCATTAAGTCTACTGCTTTCGTATAGGCTTGTTTTGAACGATCAAATGTTTTCATTTTACGACACCCTTTCTGTCCGCGTTATTGATTTAACCAACGAGCTGCATCTTTAGCGAAATAAGTAATAATGAGATCAGCGCCTGCTCGTTTCATAGAGGTGAGTTTTTCAAGAACCATTTCTTCTTCATTTACCCAGCCATTTTGAGCTGCTGCTTTGATCATGGAATACTCCCCACTGACATTGTAGGCGACCAGTGGCAAGTTGAAACGATCTTTCACTTCGCGCATGATGTCAAGATAAGCAAGCGCCGGTTTAACGATCAGGAAGTCTGCACCTTCTTCGACATCCGACTCTGCCTCCCTTAACGCTTCCAGGCGGTTCGCAGGATCCATTTGGTAAGCACGGCGGTCACCAAATTGAGGAGAGCTATGAGCCGCATCGCGGAATGGACCATAAAAAGAAGAAGCATATTTAACAGCGTAAGACATGACAGGGATGTGACTGAACCCTGCTTCATCAAGGCCCTCACGAATAGCCGCAACAAAACCATCCATCATGTTCGATGGGGCAATGATGTCAGCGCCTGCTTCCGCTTGAGTGATCGCTGTTTTCGTAATGTAAGTTAAAGACTCATCATTGGCAATATCTCCATCGCGGACAATTCCACAATGACCATGATCGGTATATTGACATAGACACGTATCCGCAATCACGGTTAAGGAAGGAAAACCTTCTTTAATTTGACGGATGGCACGTTGGACAATCCCCTCTTCGTGATAGGCTTGACTTCCTACGTCGTCTTTTTCTGCTGGTACACCAAAGACAATGACAGATTTAATATCCAACCCGACCAGCTCGTCCATTTCCTCATTCAAGTGATCGAGGGAGACTTGATGGACTCCCGGCATCGAAGCAACTGGATTTTTGATGTCTTCTCCTTCTACAACAAAGATCGGGTAGATTAAATCTTCCGTACGAAGATGGGTCTCTCTCACAAGCGCTCTCATGGAATCCGTTCGGCGCAAGCGACGGTGGCGTTTGAACTGCAAATCTTTCATATTTATCTTTTCCCTTCGTTAGAAAAATAGTAAGTCATTTGTTTTAACATATGGGCGATAGTGAACTGATCGGGAACGTGAACGTTGGTAAACCCACATTTTTTTGCTTCTTTAGCTGTCGTCGGACCGATACAGAAACAAGGAATCTCTCCACCTTGATTCTGGACCATAGACACAAATGCACGTACGGTCGACGGACTTGTAAAGGTTAATGCATCAATCTCTCGTTCCTGAATCCACGCAAGGAGTTCAGGCTTTTTTTCTTCCACTAGTAGCGTATCATACACGGTCATGGAATGGAAAAATACACCCTTGTCATTAAACATGCGAGGAAGAGCGTCTCTTGAACGATTTCCTCTTATGTACAAAATATTGCCAGGCTGAGGCTGGCTGGAAAAAAACTCTTTCCCCATCGAAGACGCATGATATTTTGAAGGGATGAAATCAGCCTTAAATCCAAAATCATTTAAACGTTTCTCGGTTTTAGATCCGATGATGGCGAATTTAAGAGATGGTGGAACCTCAATCTTGTACTTTTTCAGAAGCTCGAAAAAAAACTTCACGCCATTCGCGCTTGTGATAAACACCCAGGAATAGTCGTGAAGTCGTTTCAAAATCTCTTGATGAGATTCAGAATCATTCAATTGGAAGGAGAGAAGGGGAGTGTGATAGACAACTCCACCTTCTGCTTCTATTCTTTCAATAAATGAGCGTGCTTGGGACTGTCCTCTCGTCACGAGAATTCTCTTCCCTTGCAATGGCTGCATTATTGGTCATACTCCTCTTTAGCACGATCCACAATCTCCTGCGCTCCTTGTGCTTTCAAACGATCCGCTGCTTCTTTCCCTACTTCAATTGGATCTGTACCTGAAACCGTTTCATGCAAGATGGTCTTTCCATCAGGTGTACCGACAAGCGCTGTCAAAACGATTTCCTCGCCTTTACGGTAGGCATAACCACCAATAGGAACTTGACAGCCTCCATTCAAATCATGGAGGAATTTACGCTCAGCAGCCACCGTCGTTTCAGTGTACTCATGGTTCAACTTTTTAAGGAAGTCGCGTAATTCTGAGTCGTTCTCACGACATTGAATCGCAAGAGCTCCCTGCCCAACAGCAGGGACACAAACATCAGGCTCTAGATATTCGGTTACAACATCATCATCCCAGCCCATACGTTTTAACCCTGCAGCTGCGAGAACAATAGCATCGTAGTCCTCTTCCTTACACTTACGGAGGCGTGTGTCGATATTCCCTCGAATCCATTTGATTTCTACGTCTGGGCGTACGGCCTTGATTTGAGAACCGCGTCTCAAACTACTCGTGCCAACGATCGCTCCGGCAGGAAGGTCTTTAAGAGCAACGTTCCCATTCGAAACAAAAGCATCACGGTGATCTTCACGAATCGGAACAGCCGCCACCATCAATCCTTCTGCCACTACTGCAGGCATATCCTTCATACTATGAACAGCCATATCAATTTCTCCATCATACATGGCCTGTTCAATCTCTTTAATGAATAGCCCTTTACCGCCTACTTTAGAAAGCGTGACGTCAAGGATTTGATCACCTTTCGTCGAAATTCGTTTGATTTCAAACTCATAGGATGGATCGATCTGTTTCAACTGGTCGATCACCCACTCTGTTTGTGTAATCGCTAAATTACTTTTGCGTGATCCGATGACGATTTTTCTCAAAACATTTCCTCCTCGATACTAAAAATGAAAGTTAGATAATGAACCAAATAAAAAGAAGTTGATCAATAGAAACAGGAATGCTGCTGCATTGAATATAGCGATCGTCCGTCCCTGATACCCTTTTATAACTCTCAGCGTCAAATAAACGATGTAGACGAGTAATACGAGTAACGATCCAAGTGTCTTAGAATCATACCAGTAAAAAGCTGCCGTAGAGACATATCCCCAAACGACACCTAGAATGATGGCAATCAATAACAGAGGGACACCTAATATGATAGCCACATAAGAAAAGTGATCCAATTTTGTTAAATCACCAAGGCGGAATAATTTTGCATCCCATTTCTTCCTCTTCAATAAGCGGTACTGCAACAAATACATAACGGAAAAGATAAACGACAGCGTAAAGAAACCATAAGATATGATCGCTAAACTGACATGGATAACAAGCAGCTCATTAACGAGAGCCACTCCCCTATTTTCCAAAACATTTTGAGCCCTCGTAGATATGTGAATAATCATAATCAAAAAACCGACCACATTTGTGAAGAATACGAGAAAATCCACTTTGAAAAGTCTGTTAATGATGAGGGAGAACGTCACTAGAATCCACGAATAAAAATACAATCCATCATAAACCGTCATGATCGGAAAATCATCTTTGACAAAAACCTGCGAAAGCAGAAAGAAGGTTTGTAAAACCCAAACCATACTAAGTAACCAGAAGGCAGTAATGTTCGCCTTCCGGTTATTTTGTACAAAGTCGATGAAGTATCCAATGATACTCAATCCATATAGAAAAAGGATAAGTTCATAAACCCATTTGAATTCAAGCATTTTACTTCCACCTTATGAATGGGCTACAGGGCTGATGATAGAGATGGAATCACTGGCCTCTGTATCGTTCTTCACCTTCGCGCTGTTCTTTTTTTCTTGTTCTTCCGCCTCTTTTTTCACCTGCTCTTCTATACCAAAGATTTGAGTGAATAAACGCAAGGTTTCCTCTGAATCTGGCTGAGCTGCCATTTCCTTCGCTTGAGAGATCGGTTCTTTCAACATTTGATTGATGATACTCTTTGTGTGTTTACTCAATACTTTTCGTTCACGATCGGTTAGCTCCGGCATCTTTCTTTCAATACTCTTCATCGTTTCCGCCTGGATATTTAAAGCTTTTGAACGAAGAGCTGAAATCACAGGAACAACGCCAATCGTTTGCAGCCATTGCTTAAACTCCACAATCTCCGCTTCAATCATGATTTCAATTTCTTTTGCTGCTTGTTTCCGGAGTGCAAGGTTCGCATCTACGATTCCCTGCAAGTCATCGATATCATACAAGAAGACACTTTCCAGAGCTTCCATTGCCGGATCTAAATCTCGTGGAACAGCAATGTCTACAAAGAAGAGAGGTTTCCCTTTTCGTTTCTTATGAATAGGTTCCATCTTTTCCTTCGTAATCACATAGTCTGTTGCACCTGTTGAGCTGATGACGATATCAGCATCCTCCAACACACCCTCAAGCTCGTCCATCGTGTGCGGGTGTCCGTTGAATTGACCAGCTACGTTTTGAGCTTTAGCTAACGTGCGGTTGACGACCGAAACTTTTCGGACCCCGGACCCATGTAGGTTCTTGGCAGCTAACTCGCCCATTTTTCCTGCACCCAGGATGACAATATGCTTGTGGACAAGATCACCAAAAATCTTCTTAGCAAGCTCTACCGCCGCGTAGCTTACAGATACAGCGTTTTCACCGATTTCCGTCTCTTTATGTCCCTTTTTCGCCATAGTAACTGCTTGACGGAACAACTGGTTGAAAATGGTTCCTGTTGTCCCAGCTTCCTGAGCCTGCAGGAAAGACTGCTTCATTTGACCGAGAATTTGAGTCTCTCCAAGGACCATAGAGTCGAGACCTGCCGTTACACGCAACAAGTGCTCAATGGCGCCGTCGGTTTCGTAAATAGAAAGAAATGGAGAAAACTCTTCTTTATCGATGTCGAACCAGTCGGATAAAAACTGTTTGATATAGTAACGGCCTGTGTGGATTTGATCCACAACCGCATAAATTTCCGTTCGGTTGCATGTAGAAATAATCACATTTTCCAAAACACTTTTTTGTATGTTGAGGTGCTGCATGGCTTCTGTCAGCTCATCCTCAGAAAATGTGAGCTTCTCGCGAATTTCCACAGGGGCTGTTCTGTAATTAAGACCGATAGCTAAAATGTGCATTTCATCTACCCCCATTAAACGTTCAAGACTTATCACATATCCATTAGTATAGCACAAAATCCGGACGAGTTTTCGTTAGAAATATGAACAGATTTTGAATCCCTTATGATAGGATGAAATTAGATGATATAGAAAATAATAACGATTTATTTAGAAGAACTTTAAATTATAATCCGATTGTAATATACCAAAACCTACGCATAATCGCAAGGATGTGACATTTTTGTACAATAGAAAAGGATGTGTTCATGCTGAATAAGCAAAATTCCCTTATCGGACTATTATTTATCGGCTTAGGTGTTTACTATTTGCTTCGTCATCTCAATATTCCCGAACTGACACCATTTTACTCATGGCCTACTTTAGTAATATTCATAGGTCTGGCCTTTCTATTACATAGCTACTGGACAAAAGATCATTCATCCTTGTTCACCGGTGTAATACTGGCTGGATTCGGTTTGCATTTCCTAGCCGTTAACCACGTCCCTTTCTGGTGGGATCACTGGGGCATGTATCTTATTATTGTTGGCGTTGCTTTTCTATTGCATTATAGAAAAACAAAGAATGGTTTGATTCCTGCCCTTTTATTTCTTGGTATCGGATTATTTGCCATGTTCGCCCCAACCAACCCTGCTTGGTTCCAATGGATTCAGGGCGTTTTTCAGTTGATCGAACGTTTCTGGCCACTTGTCCTTATCGCTTTTGGCTTTTATCTACTAAAAAAGAAATAACCACTCATTCACAAAAACTCCCTATTCTTGAAGACTCAGTTTCGAGACTTTTGTTGAGTGGATGGGGGCTGCGGGGAATGACTCGCTTTCCGCGGGAGCGCGGTGAGCCTTCTCGGACTGCGTCCTGTGGGGTCTCACCATGCACTTTTTTCCCGCAGGAGTCTCGCCTTTCCCCTCCGCCCACTTGCCGGAAGAGATTCTCGAAACTACCTCCCAGTAATAGGAGCTTTTATGGTTAAGAATCCTATATCGACGCGGGTTAAGGAGGATTTTACACAGAACTAGGCAGGGTGCTTTAAGAGCGATTTCGAGAACCTCATATGGTAAAGGGGCGGAGGGAAACGGTGAGACTCCTGTGGGAAGTGCGTGGTAGATGAGACCCCGCAGAGCGTTAGCTCGAGGAGGCTCATCACTCGCCCACGGAAAGCGAACCTTTTCCCGGAGCCCTAAACTCCCACAAACGTCTCGAAATCAATTCTTCAACAATACTGCCATTTTCTTTAACAACTTTTCAAAGGAATAAGACACAAAACCCCAGAGGTAGCCTCTGGGGTTTTGTGTCTTATAAAATGGAGCTTAGGAACGCTTGGGTTCGTTCTTCTTGTGGGTTTTCGAATAAATCCTTCGGAGCTCCCGACTCTACTATTTTTCCGTCATGCATATAAACGACGCGGTCGGCGACTTCTCTTGCAAATCCCATTTCGTGCGTGACCACGACCATTGTCATTCCTTCCTTCGCCAGGTCTTTCATTGTCGCCAGAACTTCTCCGACAAGTTCAGGATCGAGCGCGGAAGTTGGCTCATCAAACAGCATAATTTCTGGTTTCATTGCAAGAGCTCTAGCGATCGCAACCCTTTGTTTCTGTCCACCTGAGAGTCTTGATGGGTAATCATTGGCTTTATCGCCAAGTCCAACCTTTTCTAAGAGCTCCTGACCTTCTTTTTTCGCCTGACTTTTAGCTATTCCTTTGACTTGGGTAGGTGCTTCCATCACGTTGCCTAATACCGTCATGTGTGGGAAAAGATTAAAGTGCTGGAAGACCATTCCTACTTGTTGTCTTACTTTGTTCAAATTGTCTTTTTTAGGATCAATTTGTTTCCCTTTAATAAAGAGCTCCCCGCTGTTTTTCATTTCTAAAAAATTCAAACAGCGCAGCATTGTACTTTTTCCGGACCCGCTGGCCCCGATGAGTACGACCACTTCACTTTCTTCCACATGGAAATCGATATCCTTCAGTACATGTAGATCCCCAAACGATTTATTTAATTTATTGACTCGAATCATTTGCTCTGACAATTGTGTTTCCTCCTCTGTTAGTCACTCACAGCCATTTTCTTCTCAATCGCACTGACAACGAGGGTCAGAAGGAATACGAGAATCAAATACCATACGGCACTTACGAGCAACCAGGTCATATAGTCGAATGTATTGGCCCCTTGGGTGGTGGCTACAGCAAATATCTCGGATACACCGATGAATGCAGCTAACGATGAATCCTTCAAACCAATGATAAACTGATTCCCAAGCGGAGGCAATGCACGTCTAAAAGCCTGAGGCAAGATAATCCGACGCATCGTCAAAGTACCACTCATTCCAAGTGATCGACCAGCTTCTGTCTGGCCTTTTCCAATCGATTGGATGGATCCTCGGAAAATCTCTGCAATATAGGCACCATTGTGGAAGGCAAGTCCAAGCGCTACGGACCAGAATCCACTGATCATCCACACTTCTGTTAAACCATAATAGAACACGAAGATTTGAACAATCAGAGGAGTTCCCCTCACCACATAAATGTATATATTCGCAAGCCATTCCAACGGCTTGATTTTGGATATTTTCATGAAAGCAAACATTAACCCGATGACAATTGCTATTAAAATAGAGACCGCTGTAAGGGCCAGAGTCATTTGGGCGGCTTCAAAAAACATGCCCCGACTATCTATAAGTGCTGTCCAAAAGTTTGCAGAATACAAATACAATTCACTTCAACTCCTCTATAATGTCAAAAAGAGTACGCTCATTGCGCACTCTTCTTAACTTCGGTCTTCAACTGAAAAACGAGTATTTACTCCGGCAGAGTCGTAATGTCTTCACCAAAGTACTCTTTACTGATTTCAGCAAGTGTTCCATCTTCACGAAGTGTTTCTAGAGCTGCATTGATTTCTTCAAGTAGGGCTTCGTTTTCTTTTGCAATAGCAACCGCCTGTTCACTGCGCTCAATCATTTCTTTCGCTTCAATTTTAAGCCCTTTCCCTGAAGCTTCCTTACCCGTTAAGAAATCTGTGATTACAGCGTCATGACGACCTTTTGCCAAGGATTGCAAAGCGACAACATCACTGTCATAAGTCTTGATGTTCTCAGTGACTTCTTCAGCATACGTGCTATATGTCGAACCTTTAGAAATGGCAATCTCCATTCCTTCTAGATCTTCTAGTGTTTCAACATCACTATCTGGACGCGTGAAAATTTGCGCGCCTGAATAATAGTAAGGTGTTGAGAAATCAACTTCCTGTTGTCTTTCTTCTGTTATAGTGTGACTTGCCACCGCCGCATCAAAACGGCCCGTCTTCACACCTTCTACGATACTTGCAAACTTCTGTTTTTGAGGATTTGGCTCTAAGCCCAACTCCTTCGCAATAGCATTCGCAACATCAATATCAAAACCTGTCATTTCCCCGCTTGCATCTGTCATACTAAATGGGCTGAATTCACCAGAAGCAGCAAACGTGAACTGTCCATCCTCTACAAGGTCATAGGCTGTTTCTTCTGAGGAATCGTTGGAATCCGTTTCGTTTGTATCCCCTGTCGTTTCTCCTTCATCTTCACTTCCGCCACAGGCAGCAAGTGCAAAGATCATGAAGATGCTCAGGGCGATCATAAATAAATATTTTCTCATAACCAAAAATTCTCCCCTTCGTCAATTTGTCATTTTTCTGTAATAATAGCGACACTTTAAATTATATCTATTTATCAAACAATTCCCAAAATTAAACATAGTCCAAAAAATACTGAATAACGCTGATGAGAGGCTTGACCTACGACAGGCAGTACTTTCCTTATAAATGCATGAATTTGCTTTAATATAATAGATTTTTGTATGAATATACATGTTTTATGACATAAAAAACCACTTCCCTTATATAGAGAAGTGGTTCTATCTTAGAGATTCAAGTGTGAGAGCATGGTCTTCCATGCAACATCCTTGCCTTCGCCTGTTTCGGATGAAAAAGGAATCAATGCATCTTCCTCTTCCATTTCCAAGACATCTTGAATCATCTTCAGTTGTTTCTTTCGTTGACCCTTTTTAATTTTATCAAGCTTTGTCGCAATGACCATGACTGGCAGGTCGAAATGCTTTAAATAATCATACATCAACTGATCATCTTCTGTTGGTTTATGACGGATATCAATGATCAATGCTGTTGCTTTCACCTGTTCACGTTCAGCAAAATATTCTTCCATCATGGCTCCCCACTTCGCGCGTTCCTTTTTGGAAACTTTCGCATATCCATAACCGGGAACATCGACGAAATGGAACTTATCGTTGATGATGTAAAAGTTCAACGTTTGGGTTTTTCCGGGTTTTGATGAAGTCCTCGCTAAATTTTTGCGTTGAATCATCCGGTTGATAAATGATGATTTACCAACATTCGACCTTCCTGCCAGCGCAATTTCAGGAATCGGTGCTTTTGGGTACTGCTTTTTGCTCGCCGCACTGATGACGATGTCTGCCGAGTTAACTTTCATGTACTGCCTCCGTTAATGCTTGTTCTAATACTTCATCCAAATGCTTCACAGGAACAAAAGTCAGACCTTCCTTGATGCTGTCTGGGATATCTTCCAGATCTTTTTCGTTCTGATCTGGGATGATAATTTTTGTTAATCCTGCACGGTGGGCGCTCAATGATTTTTCCTTCAAACCACCGATAGGCAAAACGCGGCCTCTTAACGTGATTTCACCTGTCATGCCCACCTCTTTACGGACAGGGCGACCTGTCAGTGCCGATACGAGGGCAGTCGCCATCGTGATGCCGGCAGAAGGGCCATCTTTAGGTGTCGCGCCTTCAGGTACGTGAATATGGATGTCGTTCTTTTCCACAAAATCAGGGTCGATGTTCAGTTCGTTCGCTCTTGAACGAATATAGCTGAACGCCGCTTGTGCGGATTCTTTCATCACATCTCCCAATTTCCCTGTTAATGTAAGGTTTCCTTTTCCAGGATATATTGAAACTTCTATCGATAATGTGTCTCCACCTGCTGTTGTATAAGCAAGGCCTGTGGCTGCTCCAATCTGATCTTCCAGTTCTGCACGTCCATAACGGAATTTCGGACGCCCGAGAAGCTCTTCCAGTTGTTTTTCCGTCACAACCACCCGTTGTTTATCACCAGAAACGATGATTTTGGCAGCTTTTCTGCATAGGCTCGCCAATTCACGCTCTAAACCACGTACACCCGCTTCTCTTGTGTACCGGCGGATCAGTTTCAAGAGCGCATCATCACGTAATTGCAGCTGGCCTTTCTTCAAACCATTTTCTTTCACTTGCTTAGGAAGCAGATGCTCTTTAGCAATATGAACTTTCTCAACTTCCGTATATCCAGCAATGGTGATAATCTCCATTCTGTCACGCAATGGTCCAGGGATGTTCGAAATATTATTAGCTGTAGCCACAAACATGACCTTTGATAAATCATAGTTTTCTTCGATGAAGTGATCGCTGAACGTTCCGTTTTGTTCTGGGTCGAGGACTTCCAACATGGCTGAAGATGGATCCCCTCTGAAATCACTAGCCATTTTATCAATTTCGTCAAGTAAAAATACAGGGTTCACTGTCTCTGCACGTTTCATCCCCTGAATAATACGTCCGGGCATTGCCCCAATATAAGTTCTACGATGACCACGAATTTCAGCTTCATCACGGATTCCGCCTAAAGAAATTCTAACAAATTTTCGATTGATGGATCGAGCGATGGACTTAGCAAGGGAAGTTTTCCCCACCCCTGGAGGTCCAGCCAGACACAAGATCGGCCCTTTGATCGTTTGAGTCAATTTTTGAACCGCTAAGTATTCAAGGACACGCTCCTTGACCTTTTCCAAACCATAATGATCTTCGTCCAAAATCTTCTCAGCACGGTTCACATCGAGGTTATCTTCGGTCTCATTCGACCATGGCAAGGCCACAAGCCATTCAATGTAATTGCGTATGACCGAACTTTCCGCTGAACTTTGTGGAACTTTTTCATATCTTTCGAGCTCTTTATAAGCGATTTCTTCTACTCGTTCAGGCATATTGGCCTGCTCTATTTTTTCCTTAAGCTGAGCGACCTCACCTGATTTTCCATCTTTATCACCAAGTTCGTTTTGGATCGCTTTCATCTGTTCACGCAAATAATATTCCTTTTGCGTTTTTTCCATGGATTTTTTAACCCTTTTGCCGATCTTTTGCTCGATTTGCAAAACTTCACGTTCATTCCCAATCATGTCGACAAGCTTTTGAAGACGCTCTTTCACATTCACTGTTTCCAGAATTGACTGCTTTTCTTTTAGTTTCACTGGCAAATGGGAAGCGATCATGTCGGCCATATGACTCGGTTCGTCGATATCGGACACGGTATTAAAGGTTTCCTGGCTTACTTTTTTAGATACTTTAACGAATTTCTCAAATTGGTCCATAAGCGTTCGCATGAGAGCTTCTTCCTCATTTTCTCCTACATGCTCATCCTCAATTTTTGAGATATTCGCGTGATAAAAGTCCTCATCATCGACTAATTGTTCAACACGGGCTCTATATAAACCTTCTACAAGGACTCGATTGGTGCCGTTTGGCAATTTAACCATCTGTTTTACCCTGGCAATTGTTCCAACCTCATAAAGGTCACCTTTCGAGGGTTCATCAATATTCACTTCTTTTTGTGACACGAGAAATATTTCATTGTCATCCATCATGGATTGCTCCAACGCTTGTACCGATTTTTCACGCCCCACATCCAGGTGAAGGACCATAGAAGGGTACACAAGCAACCCTCTGAGAGGAAGTAGAGGTATATTTTTTCTCTGTTTGTCCGTCATTTCTTGCACCTCCGATTATTGCAACTACGTATTTTTATCATATATAAATGTACTTGGAAAGTAAACGAAACGGCACCAAATGATTCCAACACCGAAATCCCCTAACCAATTACTGTCAAGGGGCTCACTCCTCTAATACTTTATTATGAACAGAAACCAGCCTTTCATGCTTATGTAGTCATCTGTCAATTTAATAATACAGAAGCCGTGCTACAACATTTTCGTAGCACGGCTTCTTGGATTTTATTCCCTAAGGTTTACGCACTCTCTTTAGGAGATTGTTTATTCTCATCTTCAACAGTACCATCTGTCAAGACCAGCTTAGGACGCCCATTTTTAGCAGTGACTGTCTCTTTCGTAATGATACATTTCTCAATATCATCACGTGAAGGAAGTTCATACATGACATCCAGCATGATTCCTTCGATAATAGAGCGCAATCCACGAGCCCCTGTCTTACGTTCTATAGCTAGACGTGCGATTTCACGAAGCGCATCTTCTTCCATTTCCAATTCGACATGGTCGATTTGGAAAAGCTTTTGATATTGCTTCACAAGCGCATTCTTCGGTTTTGTAAGAATTTCTACAAGCGCATCCTCATCAAGCTGCTCGAGGCTGCCGATGACCGGTAGACGACCGATGAATTCCGGAATCAAACCATAGCTCAACAAGTCTTCTGGAAGTACTTTTGTGAGCAATTCTTTCTTCTCTGCTTCATCCGCTGCTTGCTCAGAACCGAAGCCGATCACTTTTCGTCCTAGACGACGTTTAATGATTTGATCGATTCCGTCAAAAGCTCCTCCAACGATAAACAACACATTAGTTGTATCGATTTGGATGAACTCTTGATGAGGATGTTTACGTCCACCTTGGGGAGGTACACTAGCTTGAGTTCCTTCGAGGATTTTCAATAGCGCTTGCTGCACTCCCTCACCAGATACATCTCTTGTGATGGATGGGTTCTCTGATTTACGGGCAACTTTATCGATTTCATCAATATAAATGATTCCTTTTTCTGCTTTCTCAACATCATAGTCTGCTGCTTGAATCAACTTCAACAGAATGTTTTCAACATCTTCACCGACGTAACCGGCTTCTGTTAAGGAAGTGGCATCAGCAATGGCAAATGGTACATTCAGAATACGTGCCAATGTTTGAGCAAGTAAGGTTTTACCGCTACCTGTAGGTCCAAGCATGAGGATGTTACTTTTCGCAAGTTCTACATCATCATTTTTCACACCTGCATTGATACGTTTATAGTGATTATATACGGCTACAGACAGGTTCTTTTTGGCTTGATCCTGGCCAATGACATAATCGCTAAGAATTTCGCGGATTTCTTGAGGCTTCGGTACCTCTTTGAATTCCACTTCCTCTTCATTACCTAACTCTTCTTCAACGATTTCCGTACAAAGTTCAATACATTCATCACATATATATACGCCAGGCCCTGCTACAAGCTTACGGACTTGTTCCTGACTTTTACCGCAGAAAGAACATTTCAACTGTCCTTTTTCATCGTTAAATTTAAACATTCGTTTCACCCCTTATTATAATGACGCAATTGTTGCGACTGAAGTTTCATGATACGACGCTTACGCTTCCACTTCACTTCTTTTGCCCATCATATCAGATTAACTTCAAACAAAAAAGCAATACCTTTTCAGAGGTGTGCGCAACTTTTCTTGCACCATCCTCATTATGTAATTCAACTGCAGATAAGTCAAACAATGGAGCACCATTACTATTGTATGTAAACAGCTAGAGAAGTATCAACTATCTTCCCCATTAATCTCTACCTCTATACTCTATAATATAGAAATATATGAGAAGACAAGGTACGATCATGCACCTTGTCTTCTTAGTTTATTATTCAGCTTTGGAATTTGCAACTAGAACATCAATGGCTTTACGGACTTTAAGGTCTTCTTTGATCATATCTGTATTTCCACCAAGCATTTGCGTCAATTGAGCAACGTCTGTTTGATACATGGACGCCATGTTCTCAAGTTCAGCATTCACATCTTCTTCAGAAGCTTCAACATTTTCTGCCTCTGCGATTGCTTCAAGAGTCAGGTTCGTTTTCACACGCTTCGCTGCATCTTCTTTCATTTGCTCACGAAGGGCATCTTCGTCTTGACCAGTGAATTGGAAGTACATGTCTTTTGTCATGCCTTGCATTTGAAGGCGTTGTTCGAATTCTTGAACCATGCGGTCAAGCTCTGTATCCACCATAGCATCAGGAATTTCAACTTCTGCATTTTCAGATGCCTGCGTTACAAGCGTGTCACGCTTGCTGTTTTCAGCATCTGTCTTCTTCTGCTCTTCCAAACGCTCGCGAGTTTTCGTCTTCAGTTCTTCAAGAGACTCGACATCTTCGTCGACATCTTTCGCGAATTCATCATCAAGCTCAGGAAGTTCTTTTCCTTTTACTTCGTGAATCTTGACTTTGAATGTTGCAGATTTACCAGCTAGATCTTCCGCGTGGTATTCTTCAGGGAAAGTTACTTCAACGTCTGTTTCTTCTCCTGCTTTCTTACCAACTAGCTGTTCTTCGAAACCTGGGATGAAGGAGCCAGAACCAATTTCTAGGGAGTAGTTGTCTGCCTGTCCGCCTTCGAATGCTTCGCCATCAACGAAACCTTCGAAATCCATAACGACTGTGTCGCCATTTTCAACAGCTGCATCTTCTTTAACGACGAGCTCTGCTTGACGCTCTTGCATTTGCTTCAGTTCGTTTTCAACATCTTCATCTGATACTTCAGTATCTTGCTCTTCTACGACAAGGCCTTTGTAATCGCCAAGCTTAACTTCAGGCTTCACAGTAACTTCTGCTGTGAATACTAGGTCTTGGCCTTTTTCGATTTGTTTCACGTCTACTTCTGGACGATCGACAGGTTCGATTCCTGTTTCTTCTACAGCTTCTGTGTAAGCTTGTGGAAGAACAATATCAAGGGCATCCTGATAAAGAGACTCCACTCCGAAACGCTGTTCGAAAAGTTTACGAGGTACTTTACCTTTACGGAAACCAGGTACCTGTACCTGTTGAACTACTTTTTTGAAGGCTTGGTCAAGTGCTTTATCGAACTCACTTGCAGGTACTTCTACAGTCAAAGTCCCCTGATTGCCTTCTTGCTTTTCCCATTTTGCTGACATAAAAAATTCCCTCCAACATCTATTCATTCATTTTCGTCCGAAGACGATGATCTGATGATTCTATGACTCTTTTTACATACGAATCTCGTTTGCAACCACTACATTATAACATAATCCTACAGCCTTTCAAGACGTGACCTTTTTCATTTATTCCCCAACGATCAATACGTAATGCTGTTCACATAGTTCGATTTCAGATTTGTACTTCTCTACGTTTTCCAATTCTTCATTCACAGACAATGGAAGCTGTAAATATTCATGCCCTAATTGTTTAAGGGCTTCGACAAGAATCGGGACTTCCTTTTCATTAGGAAATATTGGATATCGTACATAGCAATAATGATATAAAAGACGATTAATCATCTCATACATCGTCGGGTTGTTTTGTTCAATTTGACCGAGCCTCATTTGAATCTGTCTAATGATGTAATCAGAATGAAGCTGTGTTAAATCCGAAGGGACGACAGTAGATGTTTGGCCAAATTTCTTAATGGTGAGCTCCTGACTCCAACCTGCATCTCTGAACCATTCTAAAATGGAAGATTTAATGATCGGGTGGACCGTTTCGTTCATTAAGACGCGTTGAAACTCATCTGCAAAAAGGTCAGGGGATTGTTTTTTCAATTGATCAATCGCTTGCCACTGCTTATGTATATCATCTGAATCCAATGCATGCTTAAATTCATCAAAATACTTCGTACCCTCTTCTTTATGACGATCTTCCAAAAGTTTCCGGCTCACCTCAAACATCTGCCAGAGTTGAGTACGGCTTTGATGAGAAATATCCTCTGATTCGAACACTTCTTCCAAAAGATTAATGATTTCTTCATACTGGTTACTTTGAAATAAGATGGTGATATAGATATGTAAATAATGATAGTACTGTTCGTAATCTTCCTTCATTTGCTTTTGACATAATTCTTCTGCTTCATCGAACAATCCAAGTTCAATCCAACTCATCAGAAGTCCTGTAATGACATCCGCATTTGCAACGCCATACTCAACAAGGGGCTCCAAGGCTTCTGAAGCATCTTTATACCTTTTTTCCTTCAATGCTTCCAACCCCACTCGTTCCAGAGCGGTTTTCCATTTTGGGAACATCACTAAGTTCCCGTTTTTATTTTCCATAAGACACCCTTCCCTAGAGTTTATACTTCCTTCATTTTAACCTTATTGTATATTTTTCAAACCTCTATTCATTCAGCTTATTAGGATATACTAAAGTATATTCACAACAAACACAAAGAAAACACTTTTGTATCTGAATTAAAAGGGAAATTCGTCATCATTCGTTATGGACAGACACAAAAAAACACTTCCAAAAAGCATTCGTGAACTTTATCTCAATATAATATCCAAATTTGCTTCATATTAGCAAAAAACAGGACTTTATACTCATGATGATTTCGTTTTTTTTGCTAAAATAAATAAATGTGAATAAAATTTCACCGAATTATTAAATTTAAGGGGATGTATCGTTTTGTCATTGCTAGATGATCAAACATTGCTGGAAACGTACATAGAGTCCGTGAAACTTCAATTAGATGATGAATTCGTCCACTTATTGACGAAAGAAATTGATAAGCGATCTATGGAATTGCCTAAAGAAAATCTCCAACTTACATGAATCGACATCAAGCGTTCGCTCGAAATGGGAACGTTATTATAGAGGAATACAGAAAGGGTGTGCTGAAAAAGCACACCCTTTCTTTTATTGATTAGAGGTTGGGTTGCTTTGACGTTGTCCAGACATTTTAGCAATGCTTGGGATAACGTTCTGCAACTGCCCTGCCTGACCAGTCATCATGCTGTAGGTGGCAGCACCGATTCCGATAGAAGCGACAATCGGCAACCACTGAACATTCTTCTTCTCCATCCTGATCACTCCTCAAATCGCTTGGCTTAATAGCCATTTCTATTGTGTGCGGGAGAAGGACCACGTATGTGAGTTAAAACCATGTTCTCTATCCTTTATTTACCTTTAAGTAATAAATGGAATAAGAATAACGGCCAAAGAATGACCCACCCTAATAACACAAACATATATAAGGACCGCTCTTCTCTACTCTGGTCTATCGGTTCTTTTTGTTGGAAGCAAAAAAACACACCAATTAGGATATAAGCGAAGGCTATCAAACGAATCACTCCTCTACACCATAGCGTATGAAGAAGACATGATATGTGCCTCCCCTTGGGCAAATCTTTTTTAGAGCCTCTGATACTAAACATGATAAAATGTTTGTAGAGGTGATTGAATATGGAACGGATTGTCCTGTTTGACGGGGAATGTAATTTTTGCATTCAAAGCGTGCAGTTCATTATTAAAAGAGATCCTAAAGGACGTTTCAAATTCGCTTCTCAACAAAGCGAAGTCGGACAATCGTTTATGATGAAATATAAAATTCCAAATGAAGTGGACAGTATCGTCCTGATTGAAGGTTCAAAGTCTTACCTTCAATCCTCGGCTGCGTTGAGAATAAGTAAGTCCTTGAAGGGTTTTTGGAAGGTCGGGTTTGCCTTGATTATTGTCCCTAACAAGATAAGGGATCGGGCTTACAATCTCATAGCTAAAAATCGTTACAAATGGTTCGGTAAACTGGAAGCCTGTGAACTGCCTTCACCAGAAATTAAGAAACGCTTCTTATGAACTTCTTGGTACAAAAAAGAAGCGTCCTGTTTTTAGGGCGCTTCCTTCGTTATATAAAACAATAATCCACTTAGAATTCATGAACTTAATTACATACGCTTGAGTTCCATTGATAGAGTGGAACACTTTCCTACCATTAGAATTTTGAGTACACGACTAAAGAGCTGATTCATATAAAATTACCAAGGGTTTCTTCTTTCTTCCCCTCTTACAATATTAAAATTGTTTGGGACTGTAAGCTTTCTCTGTTACTTATTTCTAAAGAGGAACTCCACTGTTTATTATACATTTTGAATAAAAAAGCTGCTACCTTTACATTTGCAAAGGTAGCAGCTTTTTTTCATTTAGCGTCCCAGGAGAGATTCGAACTCCCGACCCACAGCTTAGAAGGCTGTTGCTCTATCCAGCTGAGCTACTGGGACATGTAATAGTATGTAGTTGAGTGTGCAAACTTTTGTCGGCTGTCGTCCCGATTTCTTGGGTGAATTCAAGATGCTTTGAAATCGGTACGTTGAAGTATCGCTTCGAAGTATATTCGATCATGCTCTATCCAGCTGAGCTACTGGGACATACTCATTAAAGTTTAAAATATGTGATGGAGCGGGTGAAGGGAATCGAACCCTCGTCATCAGCTTGGAAGGCTGAGGTTTTACCATTAAACTACACCCGCATAATCAAAAAGTTAGTTTATAAGAAAACAAGTTTTTGTTGTTGTCTTGTGAAGCGGACAAGAATTATTATATTAAGAATACGGGGAAATGTCAACAGGTTGCAGCAAAGAAATTAATTCTTCGCTGCAAGTGCTGTTGTCATGTGTAAGTCAGGCATAGGTTCGCCATTCACATGATAAAATTGTAAGTGTATGTCATTGATATCTTCCCATTCCATAATCGCATAAGTCGGTTCCTCTCGATCCCTCGGGAGCCTTGCGCTTCCTGGGTTGATGAAAAGTGTGTCGCCAACTTTTTCTGCTCCTGCTAAATGAGAATGGCCGAAGCAGGCGACTTGGGCACCGACTTCTTCTGCACGATAAGAGAGGGGCATCAACGTTGACTTGATCTGATGCAGATGTCCATGAACTACCAAAAACCTCACTTCTCCTACCTGAAGGGTTTGCTCTTCCTCCATTTCTGGTTCGAAATCACAGTTCCCTTTTGCATATGTGAAGCCTTCAAGCTCTTCAGCATCATAAGCGAGTTCAGAATCTCCGCAATGAATCATGGCATCGACATCCTGATGTCTCTCTTTGATTTCCATCACTTCGTTTTTTAAACCATGGGTATCACTCACAATTAAAACTTTCGGCATACGACTCACCTCGATTAGCTTTGAGTTTTCAACCACTCTTCAATTTGTTGTATGGCGTGGTGACGGTGGCTGATTGCGTTCTTCTCTTCAGAGGAGTGTTCAGCCATCGTACGGGAAGACCCTTCCGGTATGAATACAGGATCATAACCGAAACCATTTGTGCCTTGAGGTTCGGTAGCAATAACGCCTTCACACGTTCCTCTTCTAACAAATGTGTTTTCTCCTGGCCTCGCAACTGCTACAGCACATACGAAGCGTGCTGTTCTCTTTTCTTCGGGTACGCCATAGAGTTGTTTTAAGAGTTTTTCTGTATTTTTGCCGTCATCTTTTTCTATTCCTGCATAGCGGGCGGAATAAACGCCCGGTTCCCCATTCAATGCATCGACTTCCAAACCTGAATCGTCAGCCACCACAGGAACTTCAAAATGCTCTGCCATCGCTTCCGCTTTAATGACCGCATTTTCTTCAAATGTCGATCCTGTTTCTTCTATGTCTATGGAACGATCAATATCTAATAGGGATTTTACAGAAATGTCGTACTTGGAAAACATCTGGCGGAACTCATTTACTTTACCTGGGTTCTTCGTCGCCACTATTAGTTCCTTCATTTTACTTAGCCGCCTCCGCTTTTGTACGGATGACGTCTGACCATTCTCCGATTGCTTCTTCCTGGAGTTTGATTAGATCTGTAACGCCTTCCTCAGCGAGGGACAACATCTTTTGCAGCTGCTGCATGGAGAATGTTGCTTCTTCTCCAGTTCCCTGTAATTCAACAAATTCACCATTTCCAGTCATGATGACGTTCATATCCACCTGTGCTTTGCTGTCTTCTTCGTAACAAAGGTCCAGGATCTCATTTCCATCAGGCAATACACCTACAGAGATAGCAGTTAAGAAATCTGTTATAGGCAGCTCTTTGATCGTTTTTTTATTCACTAATTTGCCTAAGGCAATAACGACAGCAACGAATGCACCAGTTATGGAAGCTGTGCGTGTTCCTCCGTCAGCCTGGATCACATCACAATCGACCCAAATGGTACGTTCGCCGATTTTATCTAATTCAACAACGGCCCGGAGAGAACGTCCGATCAAACGTTGGATTTCCATCGTACGCCCAGAAACTTTTCCTTTTGACGACTCACGTATATTTCTTTGTTCGGTTGCACGAGGCAGCATTGCATATTCAGCTGTAATCCAGCCCTTTCCTTGTCCACGTAAAAAAGGAGGTACACGATCCTCTACGCTGGCATTACAAATTACTTTCGTATCTCCAAAACTGATCAGCACGGACCCTTCTGGATGCTTCACATAATCCATTTCGATTGTTACTTTTCTTAGTTCGTTGACTTCCCGATGATCATTTCTCATCAGTAACGACCTCCTTTTACCTACACCATTATCCTTGCCCATCTTAACACAAATTACATGCGTGAGGTAGTTAAAGCTCAAATGGAAAAGCGCCTCAAAAGCTTTTCACTTTTGAAGCGCTTCTTGACTATACTTTGTGACTACATGGCTTCAGCGCCATTGATATCCTGTCTTGTAACTGGTTCAGCCAATGGCTCTCCAGCTTCATTGAACACATGCTCCGTTCCATCTACATGGACTTCGACTGATTCAATATCTGCTTGATCAGTAAGGCTCATAACAAGACTCGCTAACGCCGCATCAGATAAGGATGGCTGCTCCTCCACACTCGTCAGTATGTTTTCATTGAAGGAAACCGTCAGCACTCCGTTTTCAAGCTTAGAGTTGACCAATTCCGCTCCTTCATTAAAAGGATTCATTAGTGCACTTCCGAGTTCAGGACCTTCCAATAACGCCTGTACCATCGCGGTATATTCGTCACTTCCTTTAGCTACACGAGTGGTCACCGGAACTTGATAAACCTGTTCCCCATTTTGGGCAGGGAAATAAACCGTCACCGCTTCACTGTTCATAATATCTGTGTTGTTACCGACACTGTGGTTGATCCCATCAGCACGGGAGACCCCTTTAGAAATCGGGGTCCCGTCGACAGGCATCACTTGCTGTTCGTGACCGTTGATCCAAAGCTTAATTCGTTTCACATTTTCGAACTGAGTCAGTGTATAGGTCATGGCTTGTAAAATTTTCTCTTCATCTTCAGCCGCATAATTTTTGAATTCTTCCGACACATCTACAACAAGCGTTCCATCCTCTTTGGCGTTAACTCCAAGAATTTCTGTTCCAGCAGGGAGAACCGCTTCAAAACCATTTGGCAGTAAGTTCGTCACAGGACCATCTTTTACCATATACTCAAGCGCCTGTGTCGCCACCTCTTCTGAGGCTGGCAGTTCTAGTGTCTGTGGGGCAACCATGCCGTTCGCGTCCATTAAATACACTTCACGAGCGACTGTGGCTGAAGAAGCATCACCTTCTGTTCCTTCTGTCCCTTCTCCTTCTTCCCCTTCTGTATTTTCACCTTCTCCTTCAGGTTGAGGTTCATCACTACTCGGATCTGGCGTTGTTGTAACCGCCTCTTCAGGTGTATCCATTTTCTCTAATGATTGCTCTCCTTCAAAAAGGCAGCCTGAAAGTAACCCTACACTCAGCAGTAATAAAACCGCGAGTATGAAGGGTTTGTAGCCGTAATTCTTCATAGTTTTCCCTCCTGAGATAGATTGTACTACCATATATACGAGCCCCCTGAAGGATTAGACCAGAGAATTTTATGAATGAAAATGAGACTTCTATTTAAAAAAGTGAACACCGGCTGGTTCATCTTTGACTTTTAATATCTGTGCCAGGCACTCGAAATGGTATACCGGTGCCTGGCACCCTAGCTCTAAAAGTAGTGACAGGCACCGGTAAATTTCTGTGAGGTGCCAGGCTTTTTGATCACAATTTCACATAACAAACTCTAAAAAAGCTCTGCTTTAGTAAGCAGAGCTCGGAACATGTTCAATTCGAACAGATTTAAGAATTTGTACGGGTTCCTCAAACCAACTGTTTGCGACCAGGCGGAACTTTTCGATATCCCCCGTCGTATAAAATTCATGAACAGGAGAAGCGTTCCCTTTTTCTAAAAGCTTATGGTAAGCAAGGATCAAACTAGCTTCCCTTGCCGTTTCTTCACCAGAACTAATCACTTGAATATGATTTCCCATCTCATTTTGCACGAGATCCTTAATCAATGGATAGTGGGTACACCCTAAAATAAGGGTGTCGATATGATTCATTTCTTTCAGAGGCTGCAAGGTATTGGAAACGATTCCTTCAGCTTTTGGTCCGGATAGAATTCCGTCTTCCACCATAGGTACAAAAGGAGGACAGGCGAGTCCATTGACCCGGATGTTTTGATCAATCGCTACGAGTGCATTCGGATAGGCTTTACTTTCAATCGTTCCTTCCGTCCCGATCACACCAATTCGTTTATTACGACTGAATTTAATCGCTGCACGTGCACCGGGTTCAATGACACCGATAACAGGAATATTCAGCGTCTCCTGAAGTTCTGTAAGCGTATAGGCCGTGGCTGTATTACAGGCAATCACCAACATCTTAATGTTTTTCTCTAATAAGAAATTGACCATTTGCCATGTGAATGCTCGAACTTCCTCCTCTGAGCGAGGACCATACGGACACCTTTTTGTATCGCCTAGATAAAGAAAAGTCTCTTTCGGTAATTGCCGCATCAACTCTCTTGCCACCGTTAAACCGCCCACGCCTGAATCTATGACTCCTATCGGTTGTTTCAATTCGCATCCCTCTTTTATCTCTTAGTTGTCTGTTTCCTTGTCTGTCTCTTTCATGTTTTCATGAAGAACGTGGAGTAAGCGGTTGAGTGTTTCTACATCCTCTTCCGGCACGCCCTTCAAGACTTCTTCGAGGTAATTCTGCCGTTTCTCAATCACCTCATGGATGATTTTCTCTCCCTTTTCCAAGACATGAATACGGACAACACGACGGTCTTTAGGGTCACGAACTCTCTCTACAAGCTCATTCTTTTCCATTCGGTCTACAAGGTCTGTCGTCGTGCTGCAGGCAAGGTGGATATAGTTGGAAAGCTCTCCTATCGTCATGTCTCCCTTTTCCAAAAGCCACTGGAGAGCAACAAATTGTGGAGCAGTAATTGGATAATGATTTAATATAACTCGTCCTCTTTGTTTAATAATTCCGGCTATGTATCTTAACTCTTTCTCTACATCAGCCATCATGGTCGTCTGTTGTGATTTTGTCACATTCAGCACTCCTAACGAAAATACTTTATAAATCTCATTCTCATGGTTTGAGCAGAAAAATTCAAGGTCTAACTTCTCTTTATAAGAAAAACCCTTTCAGGTATGGCTGCGTTAAACGCGACCTTACCTGAAAGGACCCCCTCCATCTCAATAGCAATGGTTAGCTGTTCTATGGAGATCACAATTCCAGTTCTCCCATGCGCAGCAGTTCTACCACTGCCTGGGAACGTCCTTTCACCCCTAGCTTTTGCATTGCGTTCGAGATGTGATTCCGCACAGTTTTCTCTGAAATGAAGAGCTCTTTTGCGATCTCACGTGTCGTCTTATCCTGTACTAGAAGCTCGAAAACTTCTCGCTCCCGCTTGGTAAGAATTTGTGTTGGCCGATAGCCGTCCTCCTTCACAAGCGTACCCCTCCTTGTTGTCCCTGAGCTTATATGAGGGGAATTATTTAGTCTCTGTATCGTATGAACAGGAAGGTCGCCCTGTGCTACGCTTTCATGATTTAGACACAAGCCCGAGTTCCTGCGCTTTGAAGAGCGCTTCTGTACGCGACCTTACATTCAGTTTATTAAAAATTCCAGTTAAGGTGTATTCTACACTTCGCTGCGACATGTGAAGGGTTTGTGCAATTTCTCTGTTCGTATAACCAGACGCTACTTCCTGTAAAATGGACTGTTCTTTTTCATTCAAAGAAAAACCGTTGCCTTCTTCTGTTTCAGAAGGAGTGCTTACACTGGCCTCTGATCTTCTCAACTGTTTGAATAAATGAATAGGAATAACCACCTCATCCCTGCATGCACAACGAATCGCGGTTACCAGTTGCTCACTAGTTGCCGTTTTACTGACAAAACCATTAATGTCGGCTTCCACCAACATATTGAAATGGGTGTTCAAATCAAATCCTGTATAAATAAGCAGCTTCAGATCAGGGTAAGACTTCCGGATTTTCTTCGCCAACTCAATTCCGTTTATCCCCGGCATGTATAAATCCAATAGGACGATATCATAATTTTTTTCTTTTAAAAGGGGTTCTACTTTTTGGTTTTCATGAGTGACATCCACTTGCATGTCCCCTTCTTGCTCGAGCATCGATTTCGTTCCTGCGCCTACAGCAGGATGATCATCGACGATTAACACATTCATCATACTTGGACCTCCCTTTTTATTTCAATTGGAAACGTAATCATGGTTTTAAACCCTTCGCCTAATGCGGTTTCTATTTCCAGGTGCCCATTCAGACCATTGACCCTTTGTTCGATCCCAGATAACCCAATATGCGAGAACAAATCACGTTGAACGGAATAGTCCATGCCTTTTCCGTTATCTGAGTATAAAAGCATCACTTGATTCTCTTGGCTGGATAATGATAGTTTGACAATTTTTGCATCCGAGTGTTTCATAGCGTTCGTCAAAAGCTCTTGAACAACTCTGAAGATAGCTAAGATCCGCTCTTGATCCAGTTCTGCATCAAAACGTTCATCCGAGAAATAGACCGTAAAGTTCGAGCGAAGCTGATATTGATGAATCAAATTCTTTAATGATTGAACAAGCCCCATTTCCTCAATGAATGCCGGACGCAGTTCATTACATGTCTCACGAATCAAGTGAATACTGTCAAGGAGAGACTCTTTATAAACCATCAACTCTGCATGCAAACTTGGGGTTAAATCATTTCTGTGCCTGATCAAATCATCCATCTTTCTATAAAGGTACAGTTGCTCTTGCAGCACCGTATCATGCAAATCAATGGAAAGCTGCTTTCTTTGATTTTCAGCGATCGTAAACAATAACCTCGAAAGCCATGTTGGGTATTTTTGTGTCTGGCCGCTTCTCAATTTACGAAGTTCTTTTAATAAATCTTCAATCGTGTTCATATTTTGAATCGCAATATTTGCATTATGAGAGATGGTTTGCAAATACGTTTTCTCATCTCGGTTCAAGGTTGTGTAATCTTTCTTCCCTTTGCACCACATCATGGTCAGCTTTTCTAACGAGTAGCCTACAATGACTCCAAACCCTTTCTCCGTTTCAATCACTGAACCGATATCATAATGGTGATTGTTCAGATGCTCATCAAAATGGTCGATGATATCCCTGGGAATCTGGTCATACACACAGTACATATTGCGTTTATTATGCTTGGAATAAATATAAATATCTCGAACATTCAGTACATTTTTCACTTCATCACGCATGACCTTCATTAAATCGACCGCATTGGATTGGTCCTTCATGTCCTGAGCCATCCGGTGCATACTCTCCTGATAACCATAACGAGCAGAAAACAAATAACGCTGCAGTTTGAAATCCAACACTTCTTTTACTGATAAAAATAAGACGAAAGCAGATTGGAACAGCAAAAACATTTGAATGTAACTGATCACGTATAAATCTTCTTCAACTAGCCAGCCAATCGTAAACATCAGAGCTAAACTCGGGAGGACAGACAGGATCATATAATACCGGACACGCGTCATCACAAAGTCAATATCAATCAATCTTTCTCTCGTTACCAAATACATGAAGGTAATCGGTAGAGCGATAAGAAACATAGCTCCAACTTCAAGTGAAATCACCTTCACTCCAAAAGCAAGGGCAGGAATCAAATAAAGAAAAATATAAGGAAAGAACGCAATCGTCATCCCTATGGCCATGTATTTAAAAATGGGACCCACCGCTGCACTCTTGTGAATATACAGTCCCCGGTAAATGATAAAAAACGAGATAATATACAAAACCAAAAGCAAGCCGCCGGGGATCGGGTCAAAGAATGCTGGATAAGATTCTATAGTCAGGAAGTAACCTTCGAGTAACGATACAAACCCTACAGTGAGGTATAGCGAATACACGATTTTTTTTGAAAACCAATAAATGTTCAATTCCTGAAAGTAGTTATATAAAAAATGGATTAAAATCACAGGGGAAAACAAAAATAACCCTGTGTTTAAAAATAGACCGTACAAATCATCCCTTACCGCGCCACTGTTGCTTAAATATCCAGTAGCAATAGCTAGGAAGAACAAAATCAACTGTTCTGCTGAATACCTCTTCGGTACTCGTTTATGAACAAGATAGGATATACCCAAAATAACTAAAAAGAAAAGAGCAGGAATGACAATGTACAATAACCAATGAATGGGACTTGAATTTTCAATGTCATTGTAGAAAGTCTCTTGTCCATTATGTTGTATTGAAAATGAGTTCGCTCCTTCCAGCTCATTGAACATTGAAACAGAACGATGTTCCTCTGGGGGTTCATCATTTATCGAATGGATTTCTCCTCCAAGCGGAACCCCATGACGGTCTCCCCAACTTCCACTGTGTACAGAGGTCACCACCCATTCTCCTTGTCTTTCGTTTACGCCGATTCCAAGGTAGGGCTGGGTGACGGATAATACGATCATGTAACAAGCGGATAAAATGAAAAAGGATAGAACCAACCACTGAGACCATTTGAAATTAAACATGTATAAATCCACCTTCGTACATTATTCAACCAAGTCTATTATACTATGGAACTTACAGCCTACAACCCATAGTCTTTTTTCCATATATTATTCAGCAATATGGCAGGATTCTTGAAGACTTGATTTCGAGATGTTTGTGCAATTCTTGGGGCTACGGGAAAAGGTTCGCTTTCCATGGGGCGGGCGCTGAGCCTCCTCAGGCTACGCCTTCCGGGGTCTCAGTTGTCCCGCACACCCCATAGGAGTCTCACCGTTTCCCTCCGCCCCTTTGCCATACGAGGTTCTCGAAATCCCTTGAGCAGTAACCTGCCGATCTCTGTAATGAAAGCCTGTTCACCCACGCCGTTATAGAGTTGTTTTAACCATACATCCTGCACGAATAAGGCGTGGGAACAGGGTCTGGGAAACGTCCGCATGAAAAAAGAATGGAGACACAAACGCGTGTGTTTTTCTACTGACTGATTCAAAACATTGCAAATCGTCGTTTCCCTGACCCCGTATCCATGGCTAGGATTTGTCTTTCATTATTTCAGCTAAGCAAGGCCTTCTTTAAGGATTTTTGTTAGGTGCTCCTTGCACCCCTAAAGAAAGCGAGCTATTCCCCGCAGCCCCCATCCACTCAACAAAAGTCTCGAAACTGAGTCTTCCACAATCGGGAGCGTTTGTGGAATAAGTAGAAAAGGCAAAAAAAGAAGCCTCCATATAAAATGGAGACTTCTTTAGTGATATTAGACGCGTTGGTCGCTTCCGAAGAAGCTTTTGAAAGATTCAATAGCTGTGTCACGGTTAAGGGCAGCAATGGAAGTCGTTAAAGGAATTCCTTTAGGACATGACTGTACACAGTTTTGTGCGTTTCCGCAACCCATTAGACCCTCTTCATCCATGATTGTCTGCAAACGTTCACTCTTATTCATCTCTCCTGTAGGGTGGGAGTTGAACAGACGAACTTGAGACAATGGAGCAGGTCCGATGAAGTCCGACTTACTATTGACGTTCGGGCAAGCTTCCAAGCATACTCCACATGTCATACATTTGGATAGCTCATAAGCCCACTGACGTTTACTTTCTGGCATCTTAGGTCCTGGACCTAGATCGTATGTTCCATCAATTGGAATCCAGGCTTTAACTTTCTTCAATGAATCGAACATCCGGCTGCGATCAACTGCCAGGTCACGGTTGACTGGGAATGTCGTCATAGGAGCCAAGCGGATCGGCTGTTCGAGTTGGTCAACAAGTGCTGTACAGGATTGACGAGGTGTGCCATTGATCACCATGGAACAAGCGCCACATACCTCTTCCAAACAACCCATATCCCAATAAACAGGAGTCGTCGGTTCACCATCTGCATTGACAGGGTTACGACGAATTTCCATAAGCGCAGAGATGACGTTCATATTTTCACGATACGGAATCTCGAATTTCTCTTCATAAGATGATTCATCAGGGTGGTCCTGACGAGTAATGATCATCGTGACCGTTTTATTTTCGCTCATGATCGTTACCTCCTTTATTTACTTTTCGAGTAGTCACGTTTACGAGGCTCGATTAAGGATGTATCGACTTCGTCATAACGGAATACCGGCTTATTGTTTTCTTTATCAAAGCTAGCAACCGTTGTCTTCAGCCAATCTTCGTCATTACGTTCAGGGAATTCTGGCTTATAGTGGGCGCCACGGCTTTCATTACGGTTGTATGCGCCTTGAGTAATAACACGCGCTAACTGGAGCATGTTCCAAAGCTGACGTGTGAACATGGCTCCCTGGTTGCTCCAGCGAGAAGTATCATTGATGTTGATTCGTTTGTAACGATCCATCAATTCTACGATCTTTTCATCTGTTTTCAGAAGCTTTTCGTTTTCCCGGACAACCGTAACGTTGTCCGTCATCCATTCCCCAAGCTCTTTATGAATTTGGTAAGCATTTTCATCGCCATCCATATTCATAATTTCCTCGAATTTATCCTGTTCTTCTTTTACTTTCTCTTCAAACAGTTTGGATGTCATATCATCCGCCAGTGTTTCTAATCCATCAATATATTTAACAGCATTCGGTCCAGCTACCATTCCACCAAAAATGGAAGAAAGAAGTGAGTTTGCCCCGAGTCTGTTCCCACCGTGTTGAGTATAATCACATTCTCCGGCAGCGAAAATTCCTGGGATATTGGTCATCTGGTCATAATCGACCCACATTCCACCCATGGAGTAGTGCACCGCAGGGAAAATCTTCATCGGTACTTTACGCGGATCATCTCCTACGAATTTTTCATAGATTTCAATGATTCCGCCAAGCTTGACGTCCAATTCCTTCGGATCTTTATGGGAAAGGTCAAGATACACCATGTTTTCACCATTGATCCCTAGCTTTTGATTGACACAAACATCAAAGATTTCGCGTGTCGCAATGTCACGTGGTACGAGGTTTCCATAAGCCGGATATTTTTCCTCTAAGAAATACCATGGCTCCCCATCTTTATATGTCCATACACGTCCACCTTCACCACGAGCCGATTCACTCATAAGGCGCAATTTGTCATCCCCAGGAATCGCTGTCGGGTGAATTTGAATGAATTCTCCGTTTGCATAGTCTACGCCTTGCTGATAAAGGGCACCTGCTGCAGATCCTGTGTTGATGACAGAGTTCGTTGACTTACCGAAAATGATTCCAGGTCCGCCTGTTGCCATGATGACAGCATCTGCTGGGAAGGCTTTAATTTCGTGGTCACTAAGGTTCTGACCAATAATACCTCGACCTACACCTTTATCATCGACAATGGCGGATAGGAATTCCCAGTTTTCATATTTCGTTACAAGGCCATTCACTTCATGGCGACGCACTTGTTCATCAAGAGCGTAAAGAAGCTGTTGACCGGTTGTTGCTCCGGCAAATGCTGTACGGTGGTGCTGCGTTCCACCAAAGCGACGGAAATCAAGCAATCCCTCCGGAGTACGGTTGAACATTACGCCCATACGATCCAGCAAGTGAATAATTCCTGGTGCTGCATCACACATCGCTTTTACTGGAGGCTGGTTCGCTAAGAAGTCGCCCCCATAAACTGTATCGTCAAAGTGTTCCCATGGGGAATCGCCTTCCCCTTTCGTATTAACTGCCCCGTTAATTCCGCCTTGGGCACATACAGAGTGAGAACGCTTAACAGGAACAATGGAAAGCAAGTCCACGTGAACCCCTTGTTCTGCTGCTTTAATTGTTGCCATTAGGCCGGCTAAACCACCACCGACAACAACAATATTACGGTTTGTCATGATTGAAGCTCACTCCCTTGAATACTAAAAATCTACCGTTTCGTAATTGAAATTTTCATTGATTATATGCCATATGCGAATTGAATCAGTGTACGAACACCAACATAAGAGATCGCAAGGAAAATAATAATGCTTGCATAGGTCATAATCTTCTGTGAGCGAGGTGATACTGTGATTCCCCAGCTGACAAAGAACGACCAAAGACCATTAGAGAAGTGGAAAGTCGTTGAGATGACCCCTACTATGTAGAACCAAAAGAAGAAAGGTTCAGTAAGGATGCCTTCCATCAACGAATAGTTCAATTCTGCCCAACCGAAACCAATAGCAATTCTCGTTTCCCATACATGCCATGCAATGAATATGAGTGTGATGATTCCAGTGATCCGTTGGAAGATGAACATCCAGTTCCTGAAATAACCGAAGTTAGATAAATTACTTTTCGCTGTGAAAGCAATATACACTCCGTAAATAGAGTGGAACAACAGTGGTAAAAAGATAATGAAAGTCTCCAGTACATAACGATATGGCAAGCTCTCCATAAAATGAGCTGCAGCGTTAAATGCTTCTGGTCCACGTGTTGCAAAATAGTTCACAGTCAAGTGCTGGATCAAAAAGATCCCGATTGGGACGACTCCCAAAAGTGAATGCAGTCTTCGATTAACGTATCCGCGTGTTCCCGCCATATTTACCCCCCTCAAGATGATAACAGTTTGAATATGAACATTTTTCAGACAGTTAAGCGCTTTAATTTAGCGTTAAAAATAATAGGAAAAGCCCCTGTTCCCTTCTTACTTGTCTGACCAATGTACAATTTGTGACATGTTTATTGTACTTCTATCCCGTATAAGCGTCAAGAAAGCACGTTCATAATTTGCTCAAAAATACACATTTATTTCCTTTCGATGAAAAGGGACAATTTTTATTGCACCAAACCTTGTTTCGAGTGATAATAAGGAGAGAAAGGAATGAGCGTTTTGAAAGAATCTACGAAGCTAACAACCGGCAACATTTCATCGCTTGTAGGGACAGGCGCAGGTTTTGATTTGATGCGTTATTACACCCTCCCGGATTTCTTAGGGAAAGATGCCCCCTACCTCCTTTATTATATGGGGAAGAACATGGCTAGACAGACAGAAATCAGCACCTTGGATGAGCTCTATGAGTTTTTCCAGTACATGGGCTGGGGTGAACTTGTTTTAGTCAAAGAAAAGAGAAAAGAAATGATTTTTAAATTGAGCGGCCATATGATAGAGAAGCGGCTGAATCAAAAAATGTTCGAAGTCGAGTTCCGCATGGAATGTGGGTTCATGGCAGAAATCATCTGCCAAATTAGTGATTATACATATGAATGTTTTGAAGAGAAAAACCACAAAGAGAACTATGTTGAAATTAAAGCACTAAAAGGATAAATAAAGAAAGAAAAGAACCAGCTGTTATTCTTCAGCTGGTTCTTCTACGTTATCCTGATTCAAATGGATGAGAATCGTATTAGCTACAGGTTCCGGAACACCTAATCTCGTAATATCCTCAATATCTGCATTTTTAATTTCCGTTACAGACTTGAAGTGTCTTAACAATAAGCGCCTTCGTTTCTGGCCGACCCCTGGTATACGATCCAGTTCAGATTGAATGGCACCCTTGCCTCGAAGCTGTCGGTGAAAGGAAATGGCGAATCTGTGAACCTCATCTTGAATCCTTTGGACAAGATAAAATTCTTGAGACTGACGATCAAGATCTATAGGGCTTGGTGGATCCCCGTATAATAATTCACTGGTTTTGTGTTTATCGTCTTTAGCTAGGCCGCATAGAGGAACATCAACACCGAGTTCATTCTCAAGGACATCAAGAGCTGCCGTCATTTGACCCTTCCCGCCATCGACGACAATTAAATCAGGGAGGGGCAGGTCTTCTTTTAACACCCGCTTGTACCTCCTTCGAATCACTTCCCTCATGGTTTCGTAGTCATCAGGACCCTCTACATCTCTGATCTTATACTTCCTGTACTCTTTCTTATGTGGTTTTCCATCAATGAAAACAACCATGGCTGAAACTGGATCTGCCCCTTGTATATTGGAGTTATCGAAAGCTTCGATCCGGTGAGGTGTTTCAATGTGAAGATGATTTCCAAGTGCTTCAACGGCTTTAATGGTTCGCTCTTCATCTCGTTCGATCAGAGCAAATTTTTCTTCCAAAGATATTTTTGCGTTTTTCATCGCAAGCTCAACCAATTCTTTCTTTCGACCACGCATAGGTATATGGACTTTCGTATCTAATGCTCCTTCTAAAACATCGACGTCAGTTGCAACCGGGACGAGGACTTGTTTAGGATATGGATGGTTTTGGTGCAAGTAGAAGCGGCCGATATAGCTGATAAACGTTTCTTCTGGATCATCGAAAAATGGAAACAACGTGACATCCCGTTCGATGAGTTTGCCCTGACGAACGAAAAAGACCTGTACACACATCCACCCTTTATCATAGGAATAACCGAAGATGTCCCTGTCTACTTGATCATTCATCGTCATCTTCTGTTGTTCCATGACAGATTCAATATGCTCAATTTGATCTCTCAATTCTTTCGCACGTTCAAAATCAAGCTCTTCTGAAGCTTCAAGCATACGCTTTTTCAAATCTTTCTTTATTTCCGTATGGCCCCCATTTAAGAAGGAGGTTATATTTTGGACAATTTCTTCATTGGTTTGTTTGGATACCTTATACTCACATGGTCCCAGGCACTGATGCATGTGGTAATAAAGACAAACACGGTCGGGCATGGTATTACATTTTCTCAATGGATACAATCGATCCAATAGCTTTTTCGTTTCCCTTGCAGCAATGACGTTTGGGTAGGGACCAAAATACTTCCCTTTATCTTTTTTCACGTTTCTTGTGACAATCAGCCTGGGGTGTCTCTCTGCGGTCACCTTCAAATATGGGTACGTTTTATCGTCTTTTAATAAAACGTTGTATTTTGGATCGTATTTTTTTATTAAATTCATTTCCAGTATTAAAGCTTCAATCTCTGAAGTGGTCACGATGTATTCGAAGTTGATGATTTCACGGACAAGCCGCTGTGTTTTACCGTCATGTGCTCCAGTAAAATAAGAGCGGACTCGATTTTTTAACACCTTAGACTTCCCTACGTAGATGACTGTATCATTCTTATCCTTCATCAAATAACAACCGGGCTGATCCGGTAGTACAGCCAGTTTCTCTTTAATTGTTGAGTTCATAAAAGTTCACTCCATGACTTGCAGATTATATATTGAAAAATACCACAACTATGGAACAAGTATGCAGGTTCAATGCGTCTAGACCAACTTAAGCAACGTCTCGAGTGATTGAATACGCAAAAAGCTGCTTAAGATCTTGAACCTGAGTACACCCTTAAAGATGATGAAAGCCGCGCTGCTTGGCAACGCGGCTTTCAAAGTTAATTCTTCCATTAGGAATGTTTTTGAATCAATTCAGCCAGGGCTTCTTTCGGTTGGAACCCGATGACTTGATCAACCACTTGACCATCTTTGAATAGAAGCAGTGTCGGGATACTCATGACACCGAACTTACCTGCTGTTTCTTGGTTTTCGTCAACATCCAGCTTGACGATTTTTACTTGATCGCTCATCTCCGCATCCAATTCCTCTAATACGGGTGCAATCATCTTACAAGGGCCACACCATGGTGCCCAGAAGTCAGCTAGGACAAGACCCTGGTTAGTTTCTTCTGTAAAGTTTTGATCAGTTGCTTTTACAATTGCCATTATATAATTCCTCCTCGACCTAATAGTCTGTTAAGAGTATATCACTATCTATTTTTAGTGACTAACAATTTGTTTATACCTTATTTAAACATGGAATAAAGCCGAAGCCAAATATTTGGCTTCGGCTTTAAGCTTACGCGTTTACTTTCATTTCTTTAATTTCTTCAATTAGTTTAGGCACAACATCGAACAAATCGCCGACAATTCCGTAATCAGCAACATTGAAGATGTTTGCTTCTGGATCCTTATTAATCGCCACAATGACTTTGGAGTTCGACATTCCAGCTAAGTGTTGAATAGCTCCAGATATACCGCATGCAATATACAGGTCTGGCGTAACAACCTTTCCTGTTTGACCGATTTGTAAAGAGTAGTCACAGTAACCCGCATCGCATGCTCCGCGGGATGCACCAACTGTCCCCCCGAGAACCTCAGCAAGTTTATCAAGTGGTTCAAAACCTTCCGCACTCTTCACGCCACGACCACCGGCTACAATGACTTTCGCTTCCGAAAGATCGACACCATCCGAAGACTTGCGTAAGATATCCTTTATTATTGTACGGATATTTGAAATCTCCACTTCTTTTTCGGATACGCTTCCTGCTAAAGAGTCATCTCTTGTAAGCGCTGGGATGTTATTTGGACGAATGGTCGCAAACACGAGTCCCTCTGTAACCACTTTCTTCTCGAAAGCTTTTCCGGAATAGATGGGACGTGTGAAAACAATATCGCCACCTTCAGCGACTACCTCAGTAGCATCTGAAATTAATCCAGACTCGAGCTTACTGGCAAGTTTCGGAGTCAAATCCTTACCAATCGCCGTATGACCCATGATGATTCCTTCAGGTGATTCATCCTGGATCACCTGATATACCGCTTGAGCATAACCATCAGATGTATACGTTTTCAAATCTGGGTTTGAAACAGTGATTACTTTGGAAGCACCATAGTAAACCATTTCCTGTCCCATCTCATTTAAATCGCCATCTCCACAAAGGACACCTACGACTTCTCCCCCATCACTGACGATATTCGCTGCCGCAATGGCTTCAAATGTAACATTACGAAGAGATCCTTCTCTTGCTTCCCCGATCACCAAAACTTTTTTACTCATAAAGATTCTCCTTTCCCTTGTCTATTTACAGTACTTTCGCTTCTGTTTTTAACAATGATACAAGTTCTTTTACTTGGTCATCGACTTCTCCTTCGAGTACTTTCCCTGCTTCTTTTTCAGGTGGAAGGAAAATTTCAGTCGTTTTTGTTTTTGGTTCCACGTCGTCTTCATCCAAGTCCAGGTCATCGATTTCCAGTTCATCGAGTGGTTTTTTCTTCGCTTTCATAATTCCCGGCAAAGAAGGATATCTTGGCTCATTCAAACCTTGTTGGCATGTAACCAGGACAGGAAGCGTCGTTTCGACCTTTTCGACATCCCCTTCAACGTCACGCTCAATGTTTACTGTCGTGCCATCAATTTTGATATCCGTGATTGTCGTCACACACGGCATATCCAGACGTTCAGCCAGACGAGGACCTACTTGACCACTTGCTTCATCAATGGCTACGTTCCCGCCAAGAATAATGTCGACTTCCTTATCTTCAAAGAATGCTTCAAGAATTTTAACCGTTGTAAACTGGTCACCTTCTTCAAGGTCATCTTCCGTGTTAATAAGAACAGCTTTATCTGCTCCCATAGCCAGAGCTGTCCGAAGCTGTTTCTCTGCTTCCTCTTCTCCGATCGTCACGACTGTCACTTCACCGCCGTGCTCGTCACGCAGATTAATCGCTTCTTCCACTGCATACTCATCATATGGGTTGATGATGTACTCTGCCCCATCATCAGCAATCACTCCATTACTTACAGAGATTTTTTCCTCTGTGTCGAACGTTCTTTTCAACAAAACGTAAATATTCATGTCTATATACCTCCTGGACTATTGATTTTTAAATGCTGGCTTTCTTTTTTCAATGAATGCTTGAATGCCTTCTTTAGCATCTTCATTCCCAAACACCTCTCCAAAGGCGTCCGCTTCCGCATGGTTCCCTGCTTCAAACTGAGAAGTATGGGCATACGGAATCAACTTCATGACATGGTGAATGGTCGGGCCGCTTTTTTGAGCAATCGTTTGAGCCAGTTGTTCTGCTTTTTCAAAAAGTTCCTCATTAGAAAAACTTTGATTAGCTAGACCTAGTCTGGCAGCTTCTTCACCACTAATCGGCACGCCTGAAAGAATCATTTCATAAGCTTTCGCTGTGCCGACGTATCTTGGTAACCTTTGGGTCCCTGCAAAGCCAGGGATAATTCCAAGATTCAATTCAGGCAACCCTAACTTTGCATCATCTGCTACATAGCGGATGTGGCAGGACATAGCGAGCTCTAGGCCTCCACCTAGTGCCGCTCCATGAATAGCAGCAATCACAGGGATATGAAAATTTTCAATTCTGCTAAACAACTGCTGTCCCTTAGCTGCCAATCCTTTATAGTCATCTTCTCCTTGGAGAGATGTAAACTCCTTGATATCTGCTCCTGCAGAGAAGAATCGTCCCTCCCCTTTAAGAAGAATGGCTTTTATGGAAGGGTCACTTTCCATTTGATCCAGTTCCTTGGAAAGGTCCTGAAGTATGGAGCTGGACAGTGCGTTGGCAGGCGGGCTCTGAATCGTGATTTCTGCTACATTCCCTTTTACTTGTGAATTTAAAGTCGACAAATCATCATCACCTTTCTCACTTATCATGACGGGCTAATCCATTCACAATTAAGCTATGGACTTCTTTGGCCTGTTCTTCTATGTTATACCGTTGCTCTTTCATGACCCAATTTGTCACCGTCTCATCCATCGTTCCAAAAATCATTTGACGTACAAGACGGCGATCCAGGCCACTACGGAACAACTCCTCCTCGACACCTTCTTCAACAATTTGATCAATGACGTTCAAATAGCGCTTCAATACATAGTTGATTTTTTGTCTCAACTCTTTATTCGATTGGCGCAATTCCAACTGTGTCACAATCGCCAGATGGTGATCGGCAGCCAGCTGTTCAAAATGTGTTTGGATTAAAGTCAAAAGTTTTTGTTCCGCTGACTGCTTAGAGGTTGTTTCCTGCTCAATCTTTTCTATGAATTGCCCCATTTTTTCTTGAAACAATGATACAAGGATATCTTCCTTGTTTTTAAAATAAAGATAGATGGTTCCATCTGCCACTCCCGCTTTTTTTGCTATCTTAGAAACCTGAGAAGAGTGGTAGCCATTTTCAGCAATGACTTCGACAGCTGCATCAATAATTTGTTTGAATTTCGGTTTATTTTTCTTCAATGGTATATCTCCTTGCTATTGCGAACTGAAAAATGAATGAATCATCATTCACTTATTATTCTACAAGCAAAGAAATATTCTGTCAACTTTCTTTTTGGGGTTTATTGAATACTTTCAGATTCCTCATACTTGCGCTTTTCTTCATCGATCAATGTTCTCCTTAAGATTTTACCGACCGCTGTTTTAGGTAGCTCATCTCTAAATTCATACAACCGCGGCACTTTATAAGAAGCAATGTTTTTACGACAATATTCATTCAGTTCATCTTCTGTAATTTCGCTTCCCTGTTTTTTAACGATGAAGGCTTTTACGGTTTCTCCGCGATACGGATCAGGAACTCCTACAACGACAGCTTCTTGAATTTCGGAGTGCTCGTAAAGAACTTCTTCCACTTCGCGAGGGTAGATGTTATATCCGCCTGCGATGATCATGTCTTTTTTCCGGTCGACGATATAAAAGTATCCAGCATCGTCCATATACCCCATATCCCCTGTACGGAACCAGCCATCCTCACTGAGAACTTGGGCCGTTTCTTCCGGCCTGTTCCAATAACCTCTCATCACTTGAGGACCTTTGACAACGATTTCTCCGATTTCTCCATTCTCAGCTTCTTCATCAGCATCCATCTTGTAGATCTTCGCGTCTGTATCCGGCCATGGCACACCAATGCTTCCACTCATACGCTGCCCCCATACCAGATTGGAATGGGTAACTGGAGAGGTTTCCGTCAACCCATAGCCTTCAACAAGGCGACCACCTGTGACAGCTTCGAAGCGTTCTTGTACTTCAACCGGCAACGGAGCTGAACCACTAATACAAGCTTCAATGGATGAAAGGTCATATTTTTTCAAATTCGGGTGGTTCAATAAGGCAATATAAATCGTAGGGGCTCCAGGAAATAAGGTCGGTTTTTGTTTTTCGATGACTTTCAAAACATCTTCCGGTTCAAACTTTGGCATAAGAATCATTTTGTTCCCCATCATGACAGACAGGTTCATAACCGAAGTCATTCCATATACATGGAAGAACGGTAAAATGGCAAGCACGGTTTCTTCGCCGTCTTTGCACTTGTACAACCATTTCTTCGACATTTGCGTGTTGACGATCAGATTGTAATGAGTAAGCATGACACCTTTTGGAAAACCAGTCGTTCCTCCGGTGTATTGTAGTAACGCAAGATCCTCCTTAGGATCGATCTCTACCTCTTCCACATTTCCGCTTGCGTTTTTCAAGATGTGGGACCATAGATGAGTATCTGTGGATTGTTCCGGTTTGACGAGCACTTGATACTGCCGTTTTTGAATAAAAGGATAAATTTTATTTTTAGGGAAAGGAAGGTAATCTTTAATACCTGTCACGATGATGTGTTCAAGAGGGGTATCAGGTTTAATATTGGCAGCCTTTGGATAAAGAATATCAAGACAAATGATCATCTTGGCTCCTGAATCATTCATTTGATACTCCAATTCCCTTTCCATATAGAGAGGGTTCGTCTGAACAACGATTCCTCCAGCCATAAGGACTCCATAATAGGAGATGACGGATTGAGGACAGTTCGGCAACATGATGGACACCCGGTCGCCTTTTTCCAACCCAAGGTCCTGCAAATAGCTCGCTAATGCTTGGGCCTGTTCATAGATTTCTTTATAATCCAACTCCTTGCCCATAAAATAAAGCGCTTTCTTTTCTCCGTAAACTTCAGCACTTTCTTTAAGGTAATCATGGAGTGGTTGTTCTTTGTAATCAATAGTGACAGGGACTTCTGGTGGGTATAACTTGTGCCATGGACGTTGAAAATCACTCATTTGACAGACCTCCCTAATAATTGTCTTCTCTCCTATTATAACGACTAAAGGCTCATATTTGAATTATTATTTATAAAATTGAAAATATTCCCCTTTAAACTAACCCCATTCCTGCATATATGCTCCCGATTGTGGAAGACTCAGTTTCGAGACTTTTGTTGAGTGGATGGGGGCTGCGGGGAATAGCTCGCTTTCCGCGGGAGCGCGGTGAGCCTCCTCGGACTGCGTCCTGTGGGGTCTCACCAAGCACTTTTTTTCCCGCAGGAGTCTCGCCATTCCCCTCCGCCCACTTGCCGGAAGAGATTCTCGAAACTACCTCCCAGTAATAGGAGCTTTTATGGTTAAGAATCCTATATCGACGCGGGTTAAGGAGGATTTTACACAGAACTAGGCAGGGTGCTTTAAGAGCGATTTCGAGAACCTCATATGGTAAAGGGGCGGAGGGAAACGGTGAGACTCCTGTGGGAAGTGCGTGGTAGATGAGACCCCGCAGAGCGTTAGCTCGAGGAGGCTCATCACTCGCCCACGGAAAGCGAACCTTTTCCCGGAGCCCCAAACTCCCACAAACGTCTCGAAATCAAGTCTTCAACAATACTGCCATATACTTTAATAACTAATATCAACATTAACTTAAAAAACAAGAAGCCCGGTTAGTTTTGGGCTTCTTGTTAGATTAGGAATCTAATACTTATATGATAAAAAACAGAATGCCGACGATGAGAAAAGCCGCGGCAACGACCATTAATATTTTGGCTAAGGTTTCCACTGTCTCTCTCCTTAAATGATATTCGCTCCAATCACATACGAAAGGCCGATGGAAATGACTAAAGAAATGAATCCTACGGCACGGTTGTCATTTGCAATTTCTTCATCGATTTTAAAAGATGGGGTCAAGAATTCAAAAATGAAATAACCGCAAAGGAGAAGAGCAAATCCATACAAGCCCCAGCCCATCGTTTGGGTGAGTGAGTCATTATGTTCAATTGAAAAACGAAAGATGTTTGCAATTCCAAATAGTTTTCCCCCGGTAGCCATCGCTACAGCAATGTTGCCCTTCTTGATTTCTTCCCAGTTATTATAGGAAGTAACGATTTCAAAAATCGCCATGAATAGAACTAAACACAGGACAACAACACTATAACGAGCGGCGGTTTCCACTAACGTGTATTCCCAAAAATTACTCATTCCTCCGCTCCCTTTTCACGAATTATCGAAACTCAAGGACGGTCACTCCACTTCCACCTTCATTCATGCCTCCTGCCCGATGGCTGTAGATGCTTCGGTGGTTCTTTGCAAAATTTTGAACCGCTGTCCGGAGAGCTCCCGTCCCCTTTCCATGGATAATAGATACTCGTGGATAGCCTGCTAAAAGAGCGTCATCAATATATTTTTCTAAACGGTTCAACGCATCTTCATAGCGTTCGCCACGTAAGTCGAGTTCTGTTTTCACATGGAAGTTCTTCCCTTTGACTGTCGCCATTGGCTTTTCTTTATAAGGTTGCTTTGCCTTTACGAATTCAAGTTCTTTGCGTTTGGCTTTCACTTTCATTACACCAACCTGAACCTGGTATTCATTCTTACCGGTCTGTTCCACTATGGTTCCTTGCTGGTTAAGAGTCAGTAGCTTCACTTCATCTCCAGGGTTCAATTCTCTCGACTCTTTCTTAGGTGCTGGAGCTGCTTTCGGTTTCTTCTTCGCAAGTTCAGGCTGTGCTTCATCAAACATCTTGCGAGCTTCAATCCACTCATGTTCTTTCATTTGTGCCTGTGATTTCATGTTCCGTATTTCGCCAACGATCGTTTCTGCTTCTTCTCTGGCCTGGCGAATAGCTTTCTCTGCTTTTTGTTCCGCTTTTTCATATAACTTTTCACGCTGCTCTTCAAATTGGTCCCATTTCTGCTTTAATTCATTTCGGAGCTCTTCTGCTTCTGCGAGGAATCGTTCTGCTTCTTCATAATCCTGCTCTGCTCCCCGCTTCGATTCTTCTAATGAAGCAATCATATTTTCAACACTCTGAGAATCCACACCGATATGACCTTTCGCAGACTCAATCACAGATTCTCTTAAACCTAGACGCCTGGAAATCTCAAATGCATTACTCCGACCTGGAACGCCAATTAACAAGCGGTAGGTCGGTTTTAGTGTTTGAATATCAAACTCGACAGAAGCGTTGATAACGTCCGGGCGATTGTAGCCATAAGCTTTCAATTCCGGATAGTGCGTCGTCGCGATGACACGGGCCTTCCGGTTGACCACTTCATCTAAGATCGACATCGCAAGAGCCGCTCCTTCTTGCGGATCCGTTCCAGCACCAAGTTCATCAAATAAGACTAAGGACTGGTCGTCCACTTTGTCCAAAATGTCTACGATATTCGTCATATGAGAAGAAAAAGTAGATAAACTTTGTTCGATGGACTGTTCATCCCCGATGTCTGCATAGACTTCTTTGAATACAGCCATCTCACACCCATCCAATGCCGGTACCTGTAATCCGGACTGTGCCATCAGCGTGCATAAACCTACGAGTTTTAGAGTAACCGTTTTTCCTCCTGTGTTCGGTCCAGTAATAACAATCGATGTATAGTCCTTGCCTATTTCGATATCATTCGGAACGACTTCATCTCCCGATATTAGCGGATGTCTTGCTTGTTTCATGTCAATGCGGCCTTCGTCATTCATCTTAGGCATGGCTGCTCTCATCTGCTTACCTAACTTCGCTCTGGCAAACATAAAGTCCATATGCCCTAACACATTCACATTTTCATATAAAGGTTCATGGTTTTCCGCAATCGCATCGGATAGTTCTTTCAGGATTTTTTCAATCTCATTTTTTTCTTGGACACGGGCTTCTTGCAGCTGGTTATTCAAGTCAACGACCGTTTGTGGCTCTATGAACAACGTCGCTCCTGAAGATGATTGATCATGGACAATCCCACCAATGGATCCACGATATTCTTGTTTAACAGGAAGAACATACCGTTCATTTCTTATGGTGACAATGGCATCGGAAAGCATTTTTGATTTAGATTTTGTAAAGGACTCCATTTTGTCCCTTACCCGGCTCTCATAAGTCCGGATTTTCGAACGGATGGATCTCAATTTCTCAGAAGCTCCATCCATAACTCCTCCATGTTCATCGATACAATTTCTGATTTCACTCTCTAGTTCCCTTAATGGAGCGATGGTAGAAACCATATCTCTTAAAATGGGCATTTCGGGTTCTTCCATATCTTCGATGAAGCGCTTCAGTTGTCTGCCTCCATATATCGTACTGGCGACATCCAGACATTCTAATGCGCTTAGCGTGCCGCCAATTGTGGTCCGCTTCAAGCTTGGCTTGATGTCAAATATACCGCCAAGTGGGACATGGCCTTTCAAGCGCAGGACTTGTCCAGCTTCATCCGTCTCCATTTGCAAGTAGCGAACCTCTTCTAAATCAGAAGATGGTTTCAAGGCGGCAGTCTTTTCTTTCCCCAAGGAAGAGGCCGCTTGTTCGTTCAATTGTTCTATGATTTTTTTAAATTCTAGTACATGAAGGATGCGTTGATTCATGTGTAACCGTCTCCTTTATTACTCCTTATGGATCTTGAACTTATCCATCAACTGTTGTTTCGTCCACGTATTGATGACTGTATCTTTTCTCAGCCAACCTTTTCGTGCTGTACCAATTCCTATTTTCATATGCTCCAACATTGAATAACTGTGAGCATCCGTATTAACGGCAATGTTTACGCCCTCTTCCTGTGCTCTCATTAACCATTCCCAACTCAAATCCAATCGGTTAGGGTTCGCGTTAAGTTCAAGGACCGTGCCTGTTCGCTTTGCCCCTTCAATCAATGCTTCAAGGTTCACGTCGTAGCCTTCGCGACGGCCGATTAAGCGTCCGGTCGGATGAGCAATCATATGAACATGAGGGTTTTCGAGGGCATTGGTCAACCTTTCCATAATTTGATCCTGCGATTGCTGAAAGCTTGAGTGAATGGATGCGATGACAAAGTCCATCTCTTTCAAAAACTCATCATCAAAATCCAGTGATCCATCCGGAAGAATATCCATTTCAATACCCGCAAAGATATGGAAATCTTCCATTTCTTCATTCACCTTTTCTATCTCTTTCCTTTGCAAACGTAAACGTTCTTCATTCAACCCGTTTGCTACACGCAAGTATTTCGAGTGATCGGTGATAGCGATGTACTCATACCCTTTTGCTTTTGCTTTCTCTGCCATTTCTTTAATGGACTGTGCTCCATCACTCCAAGTCGAGTGCATATGAAGGTCCCCGCGAATATCCTTCAATTCCACGAGTTCAATGGGTTCTTTGAATTTCTCTACTTCCCCATAATTTTCCCTAACTTCAGGAGGGATGAAATGAAGACCAAAATGTTGGAAAAATTCTTCTTCTGTTTCAAACGTTTGGACTTCTCCCGTTTCCGCTTTTTCAATCCCATACTCACTAATTTTCTCATCGTTCTGCTTAGCGAGTTGTCTCATAGCGACATTATGGTCTTTGGACCCTGTGAAATGATGTAAGGTCGAAGCAAATTCTTCTGGTGCAACAATACGGAAATCAATGCCTATATCATAGCCTTCATTGACAACGACAGAAACCTTCGTCTCGCCTGAGGCAACAATCTCTTTTATATCTGGATACGCCAATAGCTCATCTCGAGTTTTAACAGCATTTTCAGACGCAATGATGAAATCTAAATCCTTAATCGTTTCACGCATTCTTCTTAAACTTCCCGCTCTTGAAAAACGTGTGAATGTCTTTCCCTGTTCAAGAAAACGCTCGATTTTTTCTGCTAATGGAAGCATGACAGCAACCGGCAACCGTTCTGGACGCGCTCCTGCATCTTCAATCGCCTTCAACATCTTTTCAGCAGACTTTTTCCCGAAACCATCCAGCGCTTCCACTTTTCCTGCCTCCAGAGCTTCTTTCAATGCCTCTGCATCGGTCACACCTAATTGTTGATAAAGCTTTGCCAATTTCTTTCCGCCGAGACCTGGAAGGTCAAGTAATGGGACAAGGCCGGCCGGAACTTCTGCCTGTAATTGTTTTAATGTATCTGATTCTTCGTTTTCTAAGTATTCATCGATGACAGTTGCCGTGCCTTTTCCGATTCCTTTCATTTTGGTGAAATCATCAATCTCACTTAATGATCTGTCATCACGTTCTAAAGCTTGGGCAGCCTTACGGTAAGCAGATATTTTAAAAGGGTTCTCCCCTTTCAACTCTAAGTAAACAGCAATTTTTTCCAACAATTTAATGACTTGCTTTTTATCGATAGCCATGATTTATCGACTCCTTCACGTTTTATCCTGTTTTCAAGATGAAAAAGAGCCGCCATGATCATAATCATAGCGGCTCCACCTGTACTTTCATCCTAACGTCTTACTCAGCCAGCTACATGTTCAATCCACAGCGTTTTCAATTGTTCTGAAAAGACTGGTGTGTGTTCGATGATCAGCTGTGCAAGAATCGATCCGTCCAAAGCACTTTGCACTCCAGCAAGAGGTACAAGCGCCGCTATGTACAGCACCACGAATAAGATGACATAATTTTCAATAAAGCCTAAAATTCCACCTAACATCGTATTCAAAGAATTCAAGATCGGCAGTTCCGAAACAAAGTCCAACATGGACGCAATAATATGTAAGATGATTTTGGCTCCAAAAAAGATAATGGCAAAAGCAACAGCGTTATAAAAGGCTTGTTCCAAAGGCAGATTTTCTAAGAAGATCGCCCAGGAAGAATCCTGAGGCAGTTCAGGATAAGGTACCCATAACGTCAGTTTCGGCGCGAGGTCATCATAGTAGATAACAGCGAGTACAAAGGCTACAACGAATCCGATGAGATGGAAAAGCTGGAGAATAAAACCTCTTTTCAGCCCTGTTATTACACCAATAAACAAAATAAACAACAACAATAAATCAATCATTTTACCCTCTGTCCTCTTTCTCTTTCTTTTCAATATAATTCATAAGTTCTGTACATTCTTCCTTTAATTTCATATATTCATTCATCGTATTCACAGCGGTCAAAACGGCGAGCTTTGCCGTATCCAGGCTAGGATTTGCTTCGTGGATTTCTCGCATCTTTTGGTCCACCAGACTGGATACCATACGGATATGATGGGGCTCTTCATGACCAACTATAGTGTAAGATCTTTTGTTGATCTCCACTGTAATTCTTTTTTTCTCTTGGTCTGACTGCGACACATTCATACCCCCTAGTTTCTCTCAATCCTAAACTTTATATTAACACGAAGCTTGACAAATAGGAAACCAATATGGATGTTTTTCGCAAATGTTCTCTTTTGTCATCCATTTTGCTATACTAATCCTATCATTTTAGACAGAAAGGAATCCATTATGCCCCAAGTTGTATTGAAATTACCTGCCTCTACACTAGAGAAGATGAAGAAGTATTATGCCTCAAGCCAAAAAAACAGTCCACCAGCGGCGTTGTTTGCAGCTAAAACAGCGAGCTGTACGATTACAGCCTACAAATCAGGCAAGGTGCTTTTCCAGGGTCAAAAACCAGAAGAAGAAGCTGAAAAATGGGGAACCGTTTCTTCCACTACCTCCGGAGGTCAGAACAAAAGCAAGAATAAACGCCATGCTTTTCATCCCGATGAACAGCTTTTCGTAAGCTCCCATATAGGATCCGATGAAGCGGGGACAGGAGACTATTTCGGACCCATCACTGTAGCAGCCGCTTTTGTAACGAAAGAACAAATTCCACAGTTGAAAGCGATCGGTGTGAAAGATTCAAAAAACCTTTCGGATGCTCAAATTACCAACCTGGCTAAAGATATTGTAGCTATGAAAATCCCTTACAGTCTACTGAGACTGCCGAATAAAAAATACAACCAATGGCAGAGAAAAGGATGGAGCCAGGGGAAAATGAAAACGATCCTCCACCATCAAGCCTTGAACCGTCTTTTAGAGAAGATTGCACCTGAAAAACCGGATGGAATATTAATTGACCAATTCTCAGAACCACATGTGTACAAAAAGCACTTGAGAAGTGAGAATCAGCAACTTCAAGAACACGTTTACTTTATGACAAAAGCGGAAAGTTATTCGATTGCTGTCGCAACAGCTTCCATCATTGCAAGGTCTGCTTTTGTAAAAGCGATGAACGAGATGGAATTCGATACAGGTCTTCCGATACCAAAAGGAGCCTCCGGAAAAGTGGATCGTGCCGCTGCAGCTATCATTGAAGCCTACGGGGAAGAAAAGCTGGAGGAATTAGCTAAAGTTCACTTTGCCACCACTGAAAAAGCAAAAAAATTCGTTAAATAATCCGATGTTGCTTATACAAAAAGCTCAGAGTTAAGGAAACTCTGAGCTTTTTGTTTATCATATGGTTTATCCACGAAGTTCAGCCTGGTGCTGACTTTTCACCGCTTCCAGGATAGCATTGTGCGTCTCTTCTACTTCTTGATCCTTCAAGGTGCGAAGTGGATCTAAGTAAAGCAGACGGAAAGCGAGAGACTTCTTCCCTTCATCTAGATGTTCACCTTGATAAAGATCGAATACTTGAACATCCTTCACTAATGGACTTCCTGCCTCTGCAATCGTTGCCTCAATCGATCCTGCGGTCACATTTTCATCTACGACAAGCGCAATGTCACGAGAAACAGATGGGTGACGAGGAATCGTCTGGAATTTTTCTTCTTTCTTATATTCCTCAATGAGAACTTCCAAATTCACATCAAAGACATACGTTTCTTTCAGTCCGAGCTGTTTTTGAAGTTTCGGATGGACCTGCCCAACGAAGCCGATGACTTTTCCATTAACGGACACGGTTGCCGTACGTCCTGGATGCATATGATCCAACTTCGTTTTTTCATAGCTGAAAGGAAGATCCAGCTGTTCACTTAATCCTTCCAAAATCCCTTTAGCAACGAAAAAGTCGACCGATTTTTTCTCTTGCTGCCATGGATGTGAGAGCCATTCCCCTGTCAATGCGCCTGATGCACGCAGCATTTCTTCCGGCTGTTTCGTTACTTTTTCCTCTTCACTAATAAACACGGTACCGACTTCATAGAAAGCCAGGTTTTCCTGTTTCCGTGCCACGTTATAGGATAAGGATTCTAATAACTCAGGAACCATGCTCAAGCGGAGCGTGCCATGGTCTTCACTCATAGGCATAGCAAGAGCGACAGGGCTAACGGATTTTTCTTTCACTTCAGGGCTGACAAGCATTTGTACTTTATCCTCATGAGTAAGGGAATAAGTAATTGTCTCATGAAGTCCCGCACCTTCAAAGTATGCTTTCACTTTACGTTTCAGCAATTGCTCAAGCGTCAAACCACCTGCTTGAGACGCCCCTTGTGGAAGTGTATACGGAAGGTTATCGTAGCCATAAATGCGTGCCACTTCTTCCAGCATATCTTCAAAGATGGTAATGTCTCCACGTCTTGTCGGAACAGACACATGGAACTCATCCCCGTTTTGATCATAATTGAACTGAAGACGACGGAAAATGTCGGCGATATCCTCATTGGAAATATCGGTTCCAAGTCGATCATTGATTGTGCTCGTGTTAACAGTGACTTGCTTTTCAGAGCGGTCCAATTCGTCATGGGACACGACACCATCCAATACCGTTCCTCCTGCATATTTTGCAAGAAGTTCGCAAGCTCTCAGGCCGGCACGTTCTACGCGGTTCGGATCGACACCTTTTTCAAATCGTGTACTTGATTCACTGCGGAGCCCATGATCTTTTGAAGCTTCACGTACCACAGATGGATCGAAAAATGCGGCTTCTAAGATGATCGTCGTCGTATCATCTTGAACTTCAGACTCAGCCCCACCCATGACACCAGCGATGGCATGAGCTTTTTCCCCATTCGTAATGACGAGGTGATCGCTCTTCAGTGTGCGCTCCTGGTCATCAAGCGTCGTCATCTTCTCTCCATCTTTTGCACGACGTGTAACAATAGTATGCGAACCAAAACGGTCGTAATCGAAGGCGTGAAGCGGCTGCCCATACTCCATAAGTACGTAGTTTGTAATGTCCACGACATTGTTGATTGGACGGATGCCTGCCGCAGTCAAACGGTTACGCATCCACAGTGGAGATGGTCCGACTTGGATGTCCTTAATAATGAAGGCTCCATAATAAGGGTTCGCTTCTGAGTCTTCCACGACTACAGAGACATGGTCTGCTGTTTTCTCACCACAAGTTTTGACGTTTTCCTCAGCCAATTCATACGTGCCATCGATGGCTGCTGCTACTTCATAGGCTACGCCGGCCATGCTTAGAGCGTCCGAACGGTTGGGTGTCAATCCAAGCTCGATGATCAAATCATCAAGATTTAACAAGGAAACAGCATTCGCTCCGACTTCTACATCTTCTGGAAAAACAAAAATTCCATCAGCGAATTCTTTCGGGACATCTTTTTCATCGACGCCTAGCTCTTGAAGAGAACAGATCATCCCGTTCGATTCTTCTCCGCGCAGTTTCGTCTTTTTAATTTTGAAGTTGCCAGGAAGAACCGCTCCCGGTGTAGCTACAGGAACTTTTTGACCTTCAGCGACGTTCGGTGCGCCACAAACGATCTGAAGCGTTTCTTCTCCGACGTCCACTTGGCAAAGGTTCAATTTATCGGCGTTCGGATGCTGTTCACAAGATCGTACATACCCGACGACAACGCCTGTGACCTCTTCTGCTACAGGTTCAACACTTTCCACTTCAATTCCGGTCTTCGTAATGATTTCTGCCAGTTCTTCTGGCGAGTAACGACTGACATCAATATATTCTTGCAACCAATTCAATGATACAAGCATGGTTTCATTCCTCCTTTAAGCCTTGTGGTATTGTTCTAAGAATCGAATATCATTGGTGTAGAAGTGACGGATATCATCCACTCCATATTTCAACATCGCGATCCGCTCAGGTCCCATACCGAATGCGAATCCTGAATATTCTTTCGGATCATACCCTGCCATCTCAAGGACATTCGGGTGAACCATTCCGCCTCCAAGAATTTCGATCCAGCCGGTTCCTTTACATACTGAGCAGCCTTTCCCTCCACATACTTTACAGGAAATATCCATTTCTACGGATGGTTCGGTGAATGGGAAAAAGCTTGGACGAAGACGTATTTCACGGTCCGCTCCGAACATCTGCTTCGCGAATGCATTCAATACGCCTTTCAAATCGCTCATTCGCACGTTTTTATCGACTAATAGTCCCTCAATTTGCGTGAACTGGTGAGAGTGAGTCGCATCATCTGTGTCACGACGATAGACCTTACCAGGGCAAATCATTTTAACGGGTTCACTGCCATCTTTAGCTCCCATTGTCCGTGCTTGAACAGGGGAAGTATGGGTACGCATTAAGAGTTCTTCCGTTACGTAGAAAGAATCCTGCATATCCCTTGCCGGGTGGCCTTTCGGCAGATTCAGTGCTTCAAAGTTGTAATAATCCGTCTCCACTTCAGGTCCTTCTTTGATTTCAAAGCCCATACCGATGAAGAGGTCTTCAATTTCTTCCACGATACTCGTCAATAAGTGAGGACCTCCAACCTTTACAGGACGGGCAGGAAGAGTGACATCAATGCTCTCTTCTTCCAATTGCTTTTCTAATGCTGCATCCTCAAGAGCCGTTTGTTTTGTTTCAATCGCCTGAGCAATATGTTCCCGAACATCATTCGCCAATTGCCCAATAACCGGACGCTCTTCTTTGGACAATTTGCCCATTCCTCTCAGAACTTCCGTAATCGGGCCCTTTTTTCCTAAGTACTCGACTCTTACATCCTTCAAGCCTTGAACAGAATCCGCCTGATCAACTTTCTTCAAGGCTTCCTGTTGCAGCTCTTCTAAACGTTCCTTCATGCTTTTTTCCTCCTTTAAAATCGTTTCGACTCATTTCCCTTTCACGTTTCAAAACTTTTTAAGGTTGAAAAACGGCTGGAAAATAAAAAAAGCCCCATCCCTGAAAAGGGACGAGACTTTTATGGTCGTTTCGCGGTACCACCCTTGTTGACACATTTACATGTGCCCACTTTGATGAAAATAACGGATTAAATCCGGGCCTATGGCCAGCTCCAGAGTGAAATTTCGATACATGCCACGTTAGAAGCACTTCCAGTCCAAGGTGCTTCCTCCCTATAACGATTTACATTCATCTACTTTGCTCTTTCTAAGCTTTTCATTGTTTAATTTTTATCAACTGAATATATTATAGTCAAAGAAGCCTATGGATGCAACCTTATCCCTTTAAATGATACATAAGGACAGCACCTGCGATTCCTACATTCAGCGACTCTGCCTGTCCATAAATCGGGATATAGACACGTTGATCTGCTTGGTTCAAAACAGACTCCTGAATCCCCTGCCCTTCATTCCCTACAATGAGTGCAGCTTTAGAAGGAGCTTGCAGTTGTTGAAAAGGGACAGCATCCTTCAGAGCAGAAGCCCAAATCTGGACTCCTTCTTCTTTCATGGGTTTTACAAAGTCTTCTAACTCCCCTGTGATGACGGGGATGTGGAAGATGGACCCTTGCGTAGCTCGGATGACTTTATCATTGTAGGCATCCACTGTACCTGAACCTAAAATCACCTGGTCGAACCCTGCTGCATCAGCTGTCCGAATCAGTGTACCCACATTCCCAGGATCCTGAACGGAGTCAAGCATTAATGTTAATGTGGCTTGATTTAAGGATGGTTCCTTCTGTTTGACGATTGCTGCAATACCTTGAGGTGTTTCCGTTTCTGCAATAGTCAAAAACACAGAATCATTGACCATTACCGTAGGAATATCTTCGGGGATCGAAAAATCTGTTCCTTCACGAACAATCATTTCAACAATCTCCCAATCACTTTTCATCACCTCTTCTACGAGATGAAAGCCTTCTACAATAAAGGTTCCTGTTTGATTTCTATATTTACGTTTATGTAGCTTTTTCCATTCCTTCACTTTTGTATTTTGTAAGGAAGTCAACATAGTAGTCCCTCATTTGCGTGTTTATTTCTCATTCATCATACATAGCAAGACCACGGTTGGTCAAACTAAAGAAGAATATTCGCGAAGTTATGGAGAAAAGGAGGTTGAATGAACGATGAACCTGAATTTAAGAGCCGCGATTCTTTCTAACGTTAGTGGACATAACGCTGAACAATTGGAAGCGACCATCGATGATGCCTTGCAAAAAGGAGAAGAAAAAATGCTTCCTGGTCTTGGTGTCTTTTTTGAAATGCTATGGAAAGAATCTGATGAGCAGGAAAGACAAGAAATACTGGATACATTAGAGCAGGGATTGAAACAAAATCAGTGAAAAAAAGCCAACCTGAAAAGGGTTGGCTTTTTATGTCATTGAGAGTTAATTAAAGGTTATTTCCTGCACTTTGTCTGCATCAAGTCCTTTGATGACTTCAACAATCAAACGTACCGCATTTTCAAAGTCATCACGGTGAAGCATCGCTGCGTGAGAGTGAATGTAGCGCGTTGCAATCGTAATGGACAATGCAGGAACACCATCATGACTTAGGTGGATCGCACCAGAGTCTGTGCCACCACCGGCAAGAGAATCAAATTGATATGGAATCTCATTAGCATCTGCCGTGTCTGTTACAAAATCACGAAGGCCTTTATGTGAAATCATGGACGCATCATAGAGGATGATTTGAGGACCTTCACCCATCTTGCTTGAGGCATCTTTGTCTGACACACCAGGTGTATCTCCAGCGATTCCAACGTCCACACCAAAAGCGATATCCGGGTTAATCACATTGGAAGACGTACGAGCCCCACGCAGACCTACTTCTTCCTGGACGGTTCCAACACCATAAACGATATTCGGGTGTTTTTCACCTTTCAACTGCTTCAGTACTTCAATAGCAATCGCACATCCAATACGGTTGTCCCAAGCTTTCGCAAGAAGCATCTTCTCATTTTTCATTTGTGTGAATTCGAAATATGGAACGACCGAATCTCCGGGTTTCACACCGAATTCCATCGCTTCTTCTTTGCTTGAAGCACCAATATCAATAAACATATCTTTAATATCCACGGCTTTTTTACGTTGCTCCGGAGGCAGGATATGTGGTGGTTTGGATCCAATTACTCCTGTCAAATCTCCATTACGTGTCATGATGGTCACACGCTGTGCAAGCATCACCTGGCTCCACCAGCCACCGACGGTTTGGAAATAAATATACCCGTTATCATCAATGCGAGTAACCATGAATCCTACCTCATCAAGGTGACCAGCTACCATAACACTCGGGCCTTTTTTATTCCCTACCTTTTTCGCGATCAAGCTGCCTAAGTTATCTGTAAACACTTCATCTGCGTATGGAGCGATGTACTGCTTCATCACATCACGAGCTTCCCGCTCATTACCAGGAACGCCTTTAGCATCCGTCAAATCTTTTAACATTTGTAATGTTTCGTCTTTTTTAGCCATATGTAACAATTCCTCCTTTTCCTATCCAATGGATATTATAAACCTTTTGAAGCGATTTCACAAAAAATTCAGTTTCCTGCATGATCAATACCCTTCATCTTGACGCTCAAAGTTGATGGCATTTTTTCTTTCGTATGCATCAATCAATTCTTTCTCAGTAATACCTAGTGTAAGACCAAGAACTAAATAATCATAAAATGCTTTCTTATAAGATTGTTCGTCTTTCCTCTCCCTTAACCTCTCTATCGAGCGATAAACAGTAAGAAAGGCCGATGTTTGGGAATCTACTTCGACCAAAGGTGTGGCCGTATAACGATAATCAAGGTCCAAGCCTAAAGAAAGCAGAAAATGGACCCCATCCACATACTCTTCCAATATTACAGACTTCTCACTGGGTCCTTTTGTACTCCAAAACTTAAAGCATCGCGTTTCATTAGCTAACTCTCCTAATTCAACAAGAAGCGCAAGTACTTTTTCCTCAACCTTCTGTCCTTTTTCAATCCCGTGCTGCTGCTCTATATAATGATCTAATTCCCTCTGCATATCATACAAACTTTCCCAATTCATACTCTACCACTCCTTCATATTACATTTAACCAGCTCTCCGTGATGATTTTATAAAAGCTCCCGATTGTGGAAGACTCAGTTGGGGGAGCGCTGAGCTTCCCCATCCCCCATTCCATGCAGGAGAGAAACGACTCCTATACCAATATCGGGCCACTCAGAAATAAGCATAAAGAGCCCTACATCAAGCTTTCTAGCTCGGCATGACTACGAGAGAGAGTTTTATATTATCCATTTCACTTGAGGGTACAAACAGCGTTTCCAGAAGTAGTTTCAAGACACTTACATGGTAAAGCGACTCATTCCCAGCAGCCCCATCCACTCAATAACCATCTCGAAACTGAGACTTCAAGAATCCTGCCATATACTTTAATAATCAGCATCTAACTATTTAAAAATTTTCTCATTAAATGTATCATTTTTTGAAACAAAAGGATACGTTCATACGTATGGAAGCAAAAGAACAGTTTACAGGGAGATGAAAGAAATGATCATCCTATTATTCCGGTTACTCTTACTGATTGCCATAGCCTTCATTATTTATACCGCCTATAAATTCATCGTCAATCCAAGGAGAAAATTAGAGCTTGCCAGAGACAAGAAACAATTTTACTTTCATGATAACAAGGAGAATACGAAAGAAAACTTTTTAATGACTCTAAAAGGACATGTTTTTGAAGGAGAGAAGTACTTAGGGACCACTGAGGATTCGTTTGAGGTGATCAACATCAGTGTGAGTGTACACAACCCTGAAAGGTTACAAGGTCTAGACAGGGAGGATCTTTACTTTATGGAAAAAGAAATCTTGATTCGCTACCCTTATGCTTCCATCGAGTGGAAATACCCGATGAACCGTTTGATCATTCAGCCATTAAAAAATCACGATGAAAAAAAGCCCCACTCCTTTGAGTGAGGCTTTCGTTTATGGACTCGTCTGGAAGAAATCTCTCCAGAGAAACACTTCGTATTTTTTTCGTATCAAAAAGCACACGCCAATTAAAGCTCCCGAAAAAAGGAACATCATCGGGACGGAAAATAAGGAAATCCATTGTCCGACAGATGTATAAACGACGGCTAAGGGTAAGTTTGCAAATAATGATGACTTCGCATATTCTTTAAAGTCTGCGCTAATTTCCAATAAACAATAGGAAAGTAAATGAAAATGAATAAAAGGTACAAGTCTTAGTATTGCGACTTGTTTTACCGTCAAATGAGAGTTTTTCTTCAACCATTTTCCTTTTAACGACCTCAATTTCTTTAAGCCAGAAGGAACGAGCCTGATGGTGCGATAAAACAATAAACTCGAGAGCATTGTACCCACCACCGAATACGCACTTCCAGCAATAGGCCCAAATAAAACGCCACCCGTAATACAAACGAGCATAACAGGTAAAAACAAAAATGGTCGTAATAAATGAATAGCAATGAATAAGAGCGGTGCCCAGGCTTCTTGATGTTCTAACCATGCAAAAATGGTACTTGTTGTTTCGCCCATCTCATCCCCCTCCCTGTCTACATAATATGACAGAGCGGTTAGAGATAGAACCGATTCAACAGGTAGGCCATTCCTGCGATATATAAAAGGGTAATGAGAGAAAAACCAAGTTTGAACGAAGTATGTTTCGTTTTATGCCTAAATACACTCATGCCAATCCACCCTCCAAGAGCCCCCCCGGCTAAAGCTATTCCCCAGAGTTTCTTTTCTTCAATCCGCCAAGATCCTCTTTTAGACCGACGTTTATCTATCCCCATCATAATGAAAAGGATTAGGTTAATGACGATTCCATACATTCCAACAAGAATAACAACATCCATAATAATACTCCTTCCTCCTAAATACCATTTGCTCCACAAACGTCCCGAAACTGAGTCTTCCAAAATGCTGGATCACTTATTATGTAAATCCATAGGTTTCTGAATATAAAAAAGAACCATTTCCTACCGATCGGAAATGGTTCTTTATCATTGTCATTTTATTACTTAAGAGCAGATTTAGCTTGCTCTGCTAGGCTTGCGAAACCTTGCTCATCGTTTACAGCAAGATCAGCTAGCATCTTACGGTTAACTTCAACACCTGCAAGCTTCAAACCGTGCATTAGACGGCTGTAAGAGATGTCGTTCAAACGCGCTGCAGCGTTGATACGAGCGATCCATAGCTTACGGAAGTCGCGCTTTTTCTGACGACGGTCACGGTAAGCATACTGACCGGATTTCATTACTTGTTGTTTTGCAGTTTTGAATAGTGCATGTTTTGAACCATAATAACCTTTTGCTAGTTTAAGGACACGGTTACGACGTTGGCGTGTCACTGTTCCACCTTTTACTCGTGGCATGGTAATCCCTCCTATTTAAATCAATGTATATTAGTCGTTTGGAAGCATGTGCTTGATGCGGCGGTAGTCTCCAGCAGAAACTAGTGCATCTTTACGCAACTTACGCTTTTGTTTTGTAGATTTGTTCGCGAACAAGTGGCTAGTGTAAGCGTGAGAACGTTTCACCTTACCTGTTCCAGTCTTTTTGAAGCGTTTTTGAGAACCTTTATGGGTTTTCATTTTTGGCATGTGAATTTCCTCCTTTAACTTGATACAATTCCTTACTTCTCGTTAAGAGGAGCAAGCATTAAGAACATACTACGACCTTCCATTTTAGGCTTGGTCTCAACTTGGGCAATGTCTTTGCACTCATCCGCCATGCGTTCAAGTACTTTTTGTCCAAGTTCTTTGTGAGTGATTGCACGACCGCGGAAACGGACAGATGCCTTCACTTTGTCACCTTTCTCCAAGAACTTACGCGCGTTACGCAGTTTCGTGTTGAAGTCATGGTCTTCAATCCCAGGGCTGAGACGAACTTCCTTGACTTTGATGACGGTTTGTTTCTTACGAGCTTCTTTTTCTTTCTTCTGCTGCTCGAAACGATACTTTCCGTAGTCCATCACTCGGCAAACCGGAGGCTTCGCATTTGGCGCTACCATAACAAGATCAAGATTCGCATTCGCTGCGATATCTAAAGCTTCATTACGTGGTTTAACTCCAAGTTGCTCACCATTTACGTCGATCAGACGAACTTCACGGGCACGGATTTTCTCATTAACGTTCATGTTATCCTTGCTAATATCGAGCCACCTCCAACAAATTTTAGAAAACTTATATGAGATCTGTCATCGACAAGATTTCCTGATGCAAATAAAAAAAGTGTCGGTACACATACTGCACCCACACGACTCCTAATAATCAAAGGAATAAGTGACCTGCCAACTGCGCTGTGCGTCGATCAGGTGAGAAGCGGGTGCTCCTACTTGTCTCTAGATCCGTTCATTCAGTTACCTAAATTATAATAGCATGCCTTATGATGCATGTCAACAACTAAACTCCGCCGACATGACTACTTAAACTAGGATAAGGCATGCACCCGCAAAAATCAAGGCTTTTTTAGCCAGGACTCACCATCCACCTTCTTCCACTATAGCTCTTGTTTGTGAAAGACTAAGTTTCGAGACTTTTGGTGAGCGCATGGGGGCTGCGGGCAATGGCTCGCTTTCCGCGGGGGCGCGGTGAGCCTCCTCGAGCTTCGCTCTGCGGGGTCTCACCCTGCACTTTTTTCCCGCAGGAGTCTCCCCATTCCCCTCCGCCCCTTTGCCTTTATGGTATCTCGAAACCACTTCCGGATTAAGCTGCTTTTATGCACATGGTAATTTGGAAGGGAATGAACTCCTAAGGACGCTATTTAGCATGCGAAAAGCTTGTTATAGAGTGCTTTACGCTTATAACACCAGGATAGTGGACGGCACCTTCCCATAATAGCGAAATAAATATGGAAAAAGCAAAACCCGAAAGCCTTTTAGGAGGCTTTCGGGTTTTGTTCTTTTACTTGCGTAGTAGTTTTTGGTCGATTTCGTTGCGGATTTCCTGTTTGAATGTATCCAGTGGTTTTGTTGCGGAATCTTGTTCTCCGTAACGACGGACGTTGACAGCATTGTCTTGAATTTCTTTGTCACCAACCACAAGCTGGAACGGAATTTTTTGCATTTGAGCTTCACGGATCTTGTAACCGATCTTTTCATTACGCTCATCGACTTCAACACGCACGCCTGCTTCACGCAACTCATCTTCAAGTTTCTTCGCATAATCAAGGTGCACATCTGCGGATACAGGGATGATTTTCGCCTGGACAGGAGCCAGCCAAGTTGGGAATACGCCTTTATACTCTTCAATAAGAAAAGCAACAAAGCGTTCCATTGTTGATACCACTCCACGGTGAATAACAACCGGACGGTGATCTTCTCCATCTTCTCCAACGTATGTCAGATCGAAACGCTCCGGCAGGTGGAAGTCGAGCTGAACAGTAGATAATGTTTCATCTTTTCCAAGAGCTGTCTTCACTTGAACATCGAGTTTTGGACCGTAGAAGGCCGCTTCCCCTTCTGCTTCTACATACTCAAGCTCCATATCTTCCATTGTTTCTTTCAACATCGCCTGAGCTTTATCCCACATCGCATCATTGTCGACATACTTCTCTTTGTCCTCAGGATCTCTATAAGAAAGACGGAAGTAGTAATCATTGATCCCAAAGTCACGATACACTTCCTGCACAAGACGAACCACACGTTTGAATTCATCCTTCAATTGATCTGGACGAGCGAAGATATGGGCGTCATTCAATGTCATCGCACGTACACGCTGCAATCCTGCAAGTGCGCCGGACATTTCGTAGCGGTGCATCATGCCGAGCTCGGCAATACGTACGGGAAGATTACGGTAGCTGTGCAATTGATTTTTGTAAATCATCATATGGTGTGGACAGTTCATTGGACGAAGGACGAGATCTTCATTATCCATTTCCATTGTTGGGAACATGTCATCCTGATAATGATCCCAGTGTCCACTTGTTTTATACAAATCTACACTTCCAAGAACAGGTGTGTAAACGTGATCATACCCAAGACGTTCCTCTGTATCTACAATGTATCGTTCAATTGTACGACGAATTGTAGCTCCTTTCGGAAGCCACATCGGCAGCCCTTGACCAACCTTTTGATTGACTGTAAAAATATCGAGTTCTTTTCCTAACTTACGATGATCTCTTTCTTTTGCTTCTTCAAGCATTTTCAGGTACTCATCAAGATGGGCTTTCTTTTCAAAAGCTGTACCATAAATACGCTGCAGCATTTGATTATCGCTGTCTCCACGCCAGTATGCACCAGAAATGCTTAACAGCTTGAAGACTTTGATTTTACTTGTTTGCGGAACATGAACCCCGCGGCAAAGATCGAAAAATTCTCCCTGCTGATAAATTGTCACTTGTTCCCCTGCAGGGATTGCTTCGATCAGCTCAAGTTTCAAATCGTCACCGATCTCTTTATACTTTTCAATCGCTTCTTCACGTGAAAGTTCGATGCGTTCGATTTCTAAATTCTCATCGACGATGCGCTGCATTTCTTTTTCGATCTTCGGAAGGTCCTCTGGTGTAAGGGACTCTTCCATGTCGATATCATAATAAAATCCGTTTTCGATCACTGGACCAACACCAAGCTTCACATTGCCATATAGACGTTTAATCGCCTGCGCCATCAAGTGAGCGGAAGAGTGGCGGACCACTTCCAGACCTTCTGGGTTTTTATATGTCAAGATTTCAATCGCACCATCTTGTTCAATCGGTCTTCTTAAATCATAAGGTTCGCCGTCTAATTTGATCGCCAGGGCTTGTTTTTTCAAGCCAGGGGAGATCGATTGTGCGATTTCTTCACCTGTCGTACCTCTCTCAAACTCCTTAATGTTACCGTCTGGAAATTTGATTTGAATCGCATTCGACATGTTTAACACTCCTTTATCTAAAATAAATATAAAAAACGCCCGTCCCTCAGCATATAAGCTAAGGGACGAGCGTTATCACTCGTGGTTCCACCCAAATTCCCGCAAAGTAAGACGATGCGGCTTCATTCTCCTTAACGCGGATCAGACGCTGTCTATTACTAATCACATGTTCACAGACAGAGCTCCAAGGTGGTAAACATTAAAGCCGTCAACAAGGAGCTTCCAGCCGATGGCTCCTCTCTCTGGTCTTGCGTCACTTTATGTTCGTGTCCTTTTCCAAGCCGTTGTTTAGATATGTACGTTATTATATCCATTTAGGAAAAGGAAATCAACCCATTTTAAAAGGAAATTGTGATTTAGGCCTCCATGAAGCTTTTTCTTCAAATATATTCATCAATAACTCTAAGTTTGAATGGTCCGTTTCATCCGAATAGATGATCAACTCATCAGGTGCATGAGCAAGAGCTGGTGTAACCGGCCATTCAATCGGCAGATGAGCAATACAATCATCCGGATATTGCTTCATGTACAACCTTGTTTCCGATTCACTAATCGGGTTTCCTTCATCATGGTAGTAGGTTAAACGACCATCATCAAGCAGATGAAGCAACTGAACGCCTGTGTCTTTATGATGGACACGGTGACGCCATGAATCCACCAACAGTTGATAGGACTCTTCTTGTTTATATTCATCAATGATTTTCCCTGTATATTCAATAAGCGATTCATGGACGGATTGCAAACAAGCAGCACTGAGTTCATCAAATTCCACATAACTTCTAGCGATCAAATAATCCTGAATAAAAGCGCGTAAATAGTGGTAAATCGGTGGAAGTTGGAGTCCCGCGGGTGGTTTATCTTCGAAGTCTTGTCCAATTTCAAGCATTCGTTGAACTTCTTGTGCGTCCTCATAATAGTACCGATGTTTCAAAACGCCTTCCATCCATCCGAGCATTTTCCTTTTCCGGATTACTTGTAAAAAGGCCCGAATCGCCTCAACATAAGCCGCTCCACTCAATGAAGCATTCATCAACTTCACATCAAACCCGTCTTTGTGTTCCTTGAAAATCCAAAGTTTTTGTTCCGAGACAATCGCATTATAGAATAGGATCGCTTCCGTACGATTAGAAAAATGAATGCAAAACACCAAAATTCCCCCTCGTCCCGACTTCACTCAACTTCTATGTTCAATGGAAGACCTCAGGGGCCAGCCCTGAAAATCAGCCATTAAAAGATGACGCACCTATGACATAAAGTTGGCTGTTCCCTGTTATATTTATGTGACAAGAGAGGGAATCATGCTATTGTCTTCCGTTTTGTAATCTTTATCCTCGTCTATTCCGCCCATTCACGTGGACCCCTTCACTCAGTTGGCGGATCCGCTCTGTAATTCTTTTTGCTTTTACTTGTTCTACATCTCCGCGGTTACTCGTCATCAACACTTTCTCCAACTCGTTCAAATTGTAGTTAGAAGTGAAGAAAACCGGAAGTCTTTCCATCATTCGGTAGTGGAGAATACTTCCGAGTACCTCATCTCTAAACCACGCAGATTGAGATTCTGCACCTATATCATCAAGCATGAGTACAGGAATTTCTTTGAATGCTTCAATCTTTTCATTCATGGAATCGTCTTTGATTGATGCTTTAATTTCTCTTACAAATTCCGGCATATAGATGACCATAGAAGGGATATTTTTTGAGCTTAGTTCATTTGCGATAGCTCCAAGGAAATAAGTTTTCCCCACACCAAACGGGCCATGAAAGTACAATCCCTTACTTGGCAGTTCATCATTAAGACCTTCAATATATTGGACAGTTCGTTCCACCGCAGCTCCTCGATCCGGGTCTTGAAGATCCATTCGTTCTAATGAAGCCTCAAGGATTTCACGTGGCATATGGAGACTTCTCACTAAAGATTTTTGCTCTTCCTGCTGTTCATGTTTCCGTTGACGGCGACATTTATCATAAATCAACTTCACATCAGAACCTTCCATTTCTACTCTTGGAACGTAACCGGGAAGGATATTGATACACTCTTCACGTGTTGGGCATTTCTCACAGTTTTTTGACTGAGTACGGTATTCATAGAGTTTAATCAACTGTTTCTCTATCGCTTCTTCCGTTAACTCTTCATGCTCCTGCATCAACTTTTTAACTTCCGAGGATTCCATAACTTCTGCTTTCATATGATTCATTCTTTTTTGAAACTGCTCGTTGTTACGCATCCATTTTTTTAATGATTGTTGAATTGGTTCCATTGTTATCCCCCCTTTTAATTACCTTTGTTCGTCAATCTTTTTATCCTTGCCGCTATATCATCAGTATTGACTTGTGCTGCTTCTTGCTTTTCATGTTTCTCATGCTGAGGAGCCTCTTGTTGTTTGAACCAGGCTGGGATGACTTCTTCTTTTTGGTTTTTACGCTTTTGAGACTTCTGTTTTCCCCATTGCTGGTATTTCTGATGCTCGGCCTTGGCTAGGTTCATCGCTTGTCTCACGGTCGTTACATTTTTTCTCGCCCAGTGACTTGCGATTTTCTCAAGGTAAGGCTTCGACAATTTCATATCGGTTTTTAATAGGACGTAATGGACGAGTACATTCATGACTCCTGGTTCAATTCCTTGTTCTGTCATCACGTCACGAATCATTTTCAAATCTTGTTCAGACGCACGGTTACCATTGGATACATCTTCAAGCAATTCCCTAGGAGAGATTTCCTCAAGCATTTGAATGAACTGATCCTCTTTTGTCCCATTTGTTGACGTGTTTTCCACTTTCATTTTCTCTCTGCGATCTAGAGCTGAATCTCTCTGTCTGTCATTCTTTTGTTCCTTCATAAAATCATGACAAGCTGCCTTCAACTCTTCTTCCACTAAGTAATGATTTTCATCAATGGCCCAGGTGACCGCTTTTTCCAGCTCAGTGTTTGAAAGATCATACAACGTCGCCAATTGAACAATCAACTTCTTGTTGCGCCCATTTAATATTTGTTCTGATGGATACATTCGCTTTTTTAATGCATGGTTCAGCCAGTGGAAGTCCACTCGATCCATGGATGCTACCGGCCCTCTGGATTCTGGTTGATGTTTCTGCTGCTTTGCAATGGTTTCAGTTTCTCTTTGGACAGTTTCAATCATTTTGTTATGGAAGACTTCATCAAAAGTCGCGGTAACTTCAGTAAAACCATCAAGCGTTTGTCTGGCGTTCAACAAACGGCTTTGTAAGCGCCCATACTTTTCCTTACCCAACTCATAATGCAGCAACAAAGAGAGCATATCATCAAGAAAGAACTCTTCAGGAGAAAAAGGAGGGCGCACAGAGTAAAGATATACCGCCTGTTGATCTTCATCAATTGAGCGGAACGTCCGTAATAGTCCGATAGCCTCCAGTTTCCCCCTTGCCTCATAAATTTTGTCCAAAGGGGCAGAAAGGTAAGACATCAATGTATGGTGAGACTGCACCTGATCCCCTTCAACCATATCCGATTCCGATATAAGGACATGATAAAGCGAGACCGCCAACCTCCCTACAATCGGCTGGTATAAATGTGACAAGGAACGATGAAAACTTCGAGGCAACTCTCCATTACGAATAATTTTAAAACCGTCTACAGGGAGAAGTTTGCCAATAGAGTAACTCACCGCCTCCACCTCCTTCAATCGTTAAAGCTTATTCATTCTATTTCAAACAGGAAACCAAGATTCTTTTCATATCTCAAACAAAAATGGCCCCTAAAACTGTAATCCTAGAAAAAGAAAATGAGCCGGAACAGGCTCATTCATTGTCTTCATGTTTAATTAATTCCTTTAATTCGTCGATGAAAACATTGATGTCCTTGAACTGTCGATATACAGAAGCAAAACGAACATAAGCAACTTCATCAATGTCAGACAGACGCTCCATCACCATTTCACCGATATCTTCACTCATGACTTCAGAAACGCCACGATTTCTTAATTCCTTTTCGATATCCATGGTCACTCGTTCCAGTTCCTCCACGGCCACCGGTCTCTTTTCACAAGCACGAATCAGTCCACGCATCAATTTTTCACGACTGAACTCTTCTCTTGTGCCTTCTTTTTTCACAACGATCAGCGGAACTTCTTCTATCCGTTCAAAAGTTGTGAACCTGAATTGGCATTGTTCGCACTCTCTGCGTCGTCTGATCGCCTGTCCTTCTTCGATTGGCCTGGAATCAAGGACTTTTGTACTTTTATAGTGGCAATTCGGGCACTTCACGTATGATCAACTCCACATCATCTTCTTTTCGGCAGTACTCAGGAAGGATCCACCGTTGTGAACTGACTGTCCAATTTTTGATAAAGCTGAACGATTAGATTCCGGCTGTACCCAAAATCAACAGGACCTCCTGAGTCCGTTGTGACAGAAAAGTCAACGGCTGTTCGAAAAGGACGGACCATGATGATCGTCGCCACTATAAACGCGCGTCTATTGCCTTTATATTTGACGGTCAGTTCTCCACGTTCCTTAGAACTTGCTACAATTTCTGAAGGTGACGAAAAAAGTCCTTCCACAGCACGGAAGAGATCATCATGTTTTGCTTTATAATAGTGTGTGACAAGCGCAGAATCCTTATGCTCTTCACTCGTTTCTGAATGTTTGCTGAAATACCTGGAAATAAATGCTTTCACTTACCTAACCCCTTCAATTTCATTCGACATTATCTCCCTTTATTTTAACATGACTTAGGAAAATAAGAAATGATTATTGAAACCAATGGGTCCCTAATAACCCCCCAGTCCCATATTCCGCATAAGCTCCCTATTGTGGAAGACTCAGTTTCGAGACTTTTGTTGAGTGGATGGGGGCTGCGGGGAATGGCTCGCTTTCCGCGGGAGCGCGGTGAGCCTCCTCGGACTGCGTCCTGTGGGGTCTCACCATGCACTTTTTTCCCGCAGGAGTCTCGCCATTTCCCTCCGCCCCTTTGCCATATAAGTATCTCGAAACCACTTCCGGAATAAGCTGCTTTTATGCCCATGGTAATTGAAGGGGAAAGAACTCCTAAGGACGCTATTCTACATACGAAAAGCTTGTTATAGAGCGCTTTATGTTTATAACACCAGGATAGTGGAAGGCACCCTCTCACAGGAAAGGGGTTCGTTTCTCACCTTCATGGAATGGGGTGGTTGGGAAGCGGCGAGACTCCCGGGGGAGAAGGAGATAGACGAGATCCCGCAGGACGAAGTCCGAGGAAGCTCGGCGCTCCCCCCACAGGAAAGTGTTCAAATGCGGAATCGACATGGGAGACACGACTAACGCTCAACACGGCAAACGAACCCCGAAAAGTCTCGAAATCGAGTCTTCCACAATCCTGTCATTTACTTTAATACTGATTAATTAATAAAAAAAAATGGGCTTTGAGTCTTATAATGAAAAAGAAGCCACGCGTTTGGAGCTGCGTGGCTTCTTCCTATTATAGAGCGCGAGACTGCTGTACTTCTACAGGTCCCATTCCTCTTGGTACTTCTACCGTTTCATTTTTCCCCGCTTCTAGTGCATCAACGATGTACTGAGCGGCGACATTAGGATCAATGCGATCTCCGCATGTATAAACATCAATACTTGCATAGCCATGTTCTGGAAAACTATGAATCGTCAAGTGCGATTCAGAAATGATGACCACTCCACTAACTCCGTGGGGGGCGAATTTATGAAAAGCGACTTCTCGTACTTCCGCACCAGCTTTAAGAGCAGCATCTACAAAGACTTGTTCTATATACGACATATCGTTCAATTTTTCTTCATTACAATTCCATAATTCAGCAATTACGTGTCTTCCCATTGTATCCATATTAAGGATCCCCCTTTGTACATTCACTCTTCAATACCTCTGAAATAACAGCCATGAACTACCACGGGGGAAAGTTAGTCCTGAGAGGTCCTAACCCTTTGAGTAGACATGAATTTATATGAAATTCAGAAGTTCAAGAGAAAGTATATATGGTTTACCCCTAATTTGCAAGAAATATTTTACTGGCTTTTGCACAACACTTCTTGCCGCCCCCTGGGGACTCAGATACAACAGGATTCGAGTTGTTTATGACACTCGGGCCTCTTTTTCTTGTTTCATCATGTTACCGACATACTTAGCAAGGTCTACCACACGGCAGGAATATCCCCACTCATTATCATACCATGCCAGTACTTTTACTTTACGGTCATCAATGACTTGTGTAGACAACCCATCTATGATCGCTGAGGATGAGGAAGTCGTGTAATCGATGGAAACGAGTGGCTCTTCACTGTATTCCAATATTCCTTTCATTCCACCCTCAGCCATTTTCGCAAAGGTCTCATTCACTTCATCTGCCGTCACTTCCCTTTTTAAATCGACGACAAGATCAACAAGAGATACATTCGGAGTCGGTACGCGCAAAGCCATACCATTCAATTTCCCTTGAAGAGTCGGAATCACTTCCCCTAAGGCTTTAGCTGCTCCTGTAGATGTAGGGATGATGGATTGAGTACACCCGCGTGCCCTACGTAAGTCTTTATGTGGGTTATCTAAATTCTTCTGATCATTGGTAAAGGCATGGACGGTTGTCATCAATCCATTTTCAATGCCAAATTCATCCTCCAACACTTTTACTACAGGGGCAAGACAGTTAGTTGTGCAGGAAGCATTTGAGATGACATCGTGACTGTCCGGCAAATATGTTTCTTCATTAACACCCATCACAATCGTCGCATCCACTTGTTTTCCAGGAGCTGTAATGATGACTTTTTTAGCTCCAGATTCTAAATGAAGACCTGCTTCTTCTTTCGTTTTAAACTTGCCTGTTGCTTCAATTACAATATCGACATCCAGTTCGTCCCATGGCAGCTCCAATGGGTTCCTAGTTGAACACAGCTTCACTTTTTTCCGATTGACGACTAAGTCTCCATCAACGACATTGACCTCACCTTGAAAACGCCCGTGGACACTGTCGTATTTAATCATGTGAGCAATTGTTTCAGCTGGATAACTTGCATTAACGGCTACCAAATCCATAGATTCATCCGCCACAGCCTTTCTAAATACCATGCGACCAATTCTCCCCAAACCATTAATTGCAATCTTTGTTTTCCCCATGCTGTTCCAGCCCCCTATATATGATATACTTTTACTCTGCAATTCCTAGATTAGTATAACATATTGTAAGCGGTTTTACATACAGAACAAAAACTTTCCACAAAAAATAACACGTCTACCCAGACGTGTTATTATACGATGCCCCAACCGTGGAGTATGTCATTTAATTGCTGTAAACTTCCCTCAACCGTTCCGGTATTATCAATGACCGCATCCGCCATTTCTGCTTTCTTTTTCACAGGGATCTGCGCACGGATCCGCTCTTCAGCATCCTCTCGTCCCGACTGATCTCTTTCCATCAAGCGTTCCAATTGTGTTTTTTCATCCACATACACAACAAGGATCTTTTCAACGTAATCTGTTAAGTTGCTTTCGAACAGCAATGGAATATCCAGGACGACCGCTTGATATTGTTGCTGCTTATACTGCTCGCGCCGCCTGATCATCTCTTCCCTTACTTTAGGGTGGACAATGCCATTCAATTGTTTTCGCTTTGTCTCGTCAGCAAAGACGACCTTGCCGAGCTTTTTACGATCCAGATCCCCGCCTTCTTCAAGCACCTGTTCTCCAAAGGTTTCTACAATTTCTTGATACGCAGGTTCTCCAGGTTGCACGACATCCCTTGATATTTGATCAGCATCAATGACAGGTATATCCATATCCTGGAACATCTTAGCTACAGTACTTTTTCCACTTGCAATACTTCCTGTTAATCCAATGACTAAAGTCATCCTGACACCTCCTTAAGACAACTTGATCAAGCCGATAATGATGAGTAACACTCCAGGTAAAATGGACAAACTTTCGGCTTTATCACTAAGCTTGGAGCCGCTCAAAATCCCACACCCAAGCATGCAGAAAGTCGCTACGGTAATCATAACCGCTGTAAATAAAATAGGAATTCCGATGAGAGCTCCACTGATTCCAGCTCCAATGGTATCGAGGGATAGTGCAGCTCCAAGCAGCCATACTTCTTTTCCGCGGATGCCACCGGAGTGGTCCACATCCGCCGCTAAGGGGTCGTTCAATACTTTTGCCGGGTTAAGCCACGGCTCCTTCTTTTCTTCACTATCCTTCTCTTTCTTAAAAAACTGCCATAAGAAATAGATACCGATTCCGATTAACGCAAGTGCCCCGACGCGTTCGGCGTCTTCTGCTGCCACCACCGCTGCCAGTAAATGACCAAAATAGGAAGACAACAGAAACATACACCCAGAGACACCCGCAATTAAAAAGACACCTCTTAATGTAAGGCCGACCTTTTTCAAACCTAATACGCAGCCGATTCCAAAGCTATCGATGCTGACTGCTGTAACGAATAAAAAAATGAACATGCCAATCCCCATGCATCCCACACCTTCATATCTTAAGCTGTGGGATAGTATATGGGGGTTTACCTAGTAGTGTGTAAAGGTTGACACTTAGGACAAATGTGAGTCCCTCTTCCGCTGACCTTCAACTTCTTAATCGGAGTGCCACATTGAACGCATTCCGTATCCTGCTTTCCATAAACACGGAGCTTCTGCTGAAACATTCCGATTTCCCCCTGACTATTTAAGTAAGAACGAATTGTTGTTCCGCCCTGGTCAATAGCTTCAAGGATAACGGAAATACTCGCTTCACGAAGCTTTTCAACCTCAGCTTTTGTCAAAGTATTAGCGATTCTTTCAGGATGAATGCCTGCCCTGAAGAGGGCTTCGTCTACATAAATATTTCCCAGCCCAGCTACAATCGATTGGTCAAGCAAGACAGCTTTTATATTCCTAGACGTTTTCTTCAGCCTCTCATAGAAATAATCCACGGTGAAAGTTTCATTGAATGGATCAGGTCCTAATTGAATAAGTGGTTTATTTTCAAGCTCCATTCCTTTTGGAAAAGCATGCATCGTCCCGAATTTACGCACATCGTTATATCGAAGTTCTGTTCCATCGGTAAAGTGAAAGATCACATGGGTATGCTTCGGCTTTTCAGTCGCACCCTCATAAACACCAAACTTTCCTTCCATGCGCAAATGGGAGACGAGTGCAATGTCATCCATATGGAAGATTAAAAACTTCCCTTTCCGATCGATATCTTGAATGGTCTGGCCAATCAATAACTGCTCAAACTCTTTAGGGTCTTGAGGTTGTTTAATGATATTCCCCCAAAACACGGATACCTTTTCAATCTCTTTTCCTAAAGCGAGATGCTTCAATGTTTTTCTGACTGTTTCTACTTCAGGTAACTCTGGCATCGTTTCATTCTCCTCTTACTTTGCATCATACCATGTGTCACCGTACGAAGAATCGACCTTTAGAGGGACATCTAAATCTACGGTATTTTCCATGACAGATGATACAACTTCTTCTAATTGCTTCACTTCTTCTTTTGGTGCTTCGATGATCAATTCGTCATGCACTTGCAGCAGGACTTTGGCTTGCATTTTCTCTTCTTGAAGTCTTTCTTCGAGGTCGATCATCGCTTTTTTAATAATATCGGCTGCGCTTCCCTGAATCGGTGTATTCATCGCCGTCCGCTCGGCAAAGCTGCGTTTATTAAAATTCCGACTCTTAATATCAGGAAGGTATCGTCTACGGTTCATAAATGTTGAAACATACCCTGTTTCTTTCGCTTCCCTTATCGTTTCATCCATATATGACTTGACTCCAGGATAGCTTTCAAAATATTTATTAATAAAAGCTTGTGCTTCTTTTCTCGTAATACCAAGGCTTTGGGACAGGCCATAGTCACTGATTCCGTAAACGATTCCGAAATTAACTGCCTTCGCCTGTCTTCTCATTTCACTTGTCACATCGCTTCTCGATACACCGAAAACTTCACTTGCTGTCTGGGTATGGATATCTTCGCCTTCTTTAAATGCCTGCATAAGCTTTTCATCCTGAGCAATATGCGCGAGTACACGAAGTTCAATTTGTGAATAATCACTGGCAAACATGACCCATTCTTTTTGGGAAGGGATAAAGGCCTGTCTTATTTTACGCCCTTCTTCAAGGCGAATCGGAATATTTTGCAAGTTAGGGTCCGTAGAACTTAATCGACCGGTTTGTGTCAGAGCTTGGTTAAAGCGTGTATGAATTTTTCCGGTATCCTCATGAACCACCTTAAGAAGACCTTCAATATAAGTCGACTTCAGTTTTCGAAGCTGACGGTTAAGAAGAATTTTAGGAATGATCTCATGTTGATCCTCCAATTGCTCTAAGACGTCCGCAGACGTGGAATAGCCGGTCTTTGTCTTTTTAATAACAGGAAGTTCCAGCTTTTCAAATAGAATCGGACCTAGTTGTTTAGGTGAATTTAAGTTGAAGTTTTCACCAGCGAGTTCGTAAATCTCCTGTTCGACCTTATTCAAACGTTCTTCTAGTTCTTGTCCCATATTCTCTAACCTCTGGACATCCACACAAACTCCGCGATGCTCCATCCGTCCAAGAATAAGCGCTAACGGCATTTCAAGTTCTCTGAACAATTGATACTGTTCATTATCTTTCAATTTCTTTTCCATGTCCTCTTTCATGTTATAAAGAAGAGATGCTTTTCTTCCAACGTGCTCATGGAACTCATGATCATCATCTGGCCGCTTCATTTTTGCGCCTTTACCATACACTTCTTCATCATATTTGACGGCTGTTTCACCTAAACGGTGGCCAATCGCAGGAATATCATGGTTATTCTCAGCAGGGTTAATCAAATAAGAAGCGAGCAATAGATCGAACGTGATTCCTTTCATTTCAATACCATGACGTAAAAGAGCGACACACGTCCGTTTCGCATCGAACACCCATTTTTCATTATCTGCACTTTCCGCCCATGTTTGAAAGGCATCTGATTTTTTGGCATCTTCCATGGAAAGGACGAACTTTCTTTGGTCATTTACAATAGCAATGCCTTCCACTGGTGCCGTATGGTAATTATCGTAAAGCATCTCGACCACTACCGATTCTTTCCCTGTAAAAAGATCTGCCGTTATTTCCTGGACCACTTCTACATCAATCTCTGGAAGTTCCTGAGCTTCCTCAGATTCCGTACCGCCTTCTTGCACACGGGAAAGCAAAGATTGGAATCCAAGGTCTTTAAAAAACTCACTCACTTTTTGGGATTGATAACCGGAGTAACCGATATCAGATAGGCTGATTTCAATTGGAGCTGCACGCTCGATGGTCACAAGCTGCTGACTCATCAATGCCTCTTCCTTATTCGTCTCCAGTTTTTCTTTCAACTTCTTACCACTCACATCATTTAAATTCTCATAAAGGTTTTCAAGCGTGTCAAATTGCTTCAACAGTTTTACCGCCGTTTTCTCCCCAACCCCAGGTACACCTGGAATATTATCAGAACTATCTCCCATGAGTGCTTTCAAGTCAATGATTTGATCCGCTCGGACTTCCATCTTTTCCATTAGGAAAGATGGGGTGTATGTATCAACATTGGTAATCCCTTTTTTCGTCAGGCTCACAGTGATTTGCTCATTCACTAGTTGAAGGAGGTCCTTGTCCCCTGAAATCACCTTCACTTCTAAACCTTTTTCCCCCGCCTGAGTAGCAAGGGTGCCGATGATATCATCTGCTTCGTAATTTTCAAGCTGATAATAATTGATTTCAAACGCGTCCAGAAGCTCCTTGAGCACAGGGAACTGTTCAGATAGTTCAGAAGGAGTTTTCTGGCGACCACCCTTATAATCCTCGTATGTTTTATGACGGAACGTCGTTTTACCAGCATCAAATGCAACGAGCAAATGATCCGGTTGATCCTCTTCAAGAATTTTCAACAACATGGTTGTAAAACCATACACGGCGTTCGTGTACACCCCTTTATCATTATTTAACAGGGGCAGTGCAAAGAATGCCCGGTACGCAATACTATTCCCATCAATTAATACAACTTTTTCAGCCATTGGCCCACTCCTCGTTATAGAAGATACTCATAGGAGGATCTTCGTCTATTTCTTTTCCTTAGTCTTCGTTCGTTTAATGAATCAATGTATGCTTGAGGTTCCATTGCTCGATAAAAAACGCCTTTTTCTTCATTCTACCATGTTTACAGTAGAGAGGAAAAAGGCGTGCCTAATCTGTTATTCAAAATAACCTAAAAGCAATTCGGCATAAGGAGAATCCTGAGGGAGAATAATCGTCGTCTCACCATCGATCGTCTTTTTATAGGATTCTAATGTACGATAGAGTTGGTAGAACTCTGGATCTTGAGAAAAGGCATTGTTGTATATCTGGGCGGCTTCCTGTTCGCCCTCTGCCCGGATTTTTTCAGCATTTGCTCGAGCTGTGGACAGCATTTCTTGAACTTCTCGATCCACTCCTGCACGAATTCTACTCTTATCCGCTTCCCCTTCTGACAAATACTGTTGAGCAATTTTCTCACGGTCTGTAATCATTTGATTAAAAACTGCTTCTTCATTCGCTTCCGGCAGGTCAGAACGCTTAATTCGCACGTCATCTACAACAATACCGTAATTATCTCTTTGTAAGTATTCGTTCACTTTGGCCGTAATTTCTTCATTCAATACTCCTCTGGAACTCTCTTCTTCATTAATAATCTCAGAGAAATTCATCTTTCCTAATTCAGATCGGACAATCGAGAATATAAACTCTCCCATTCTCGCTTCAGCATTCATTTCGGTACGGGCGTTAGCAATCATATTTTCTGGGTCAGTGATGCTCCATATCGCATAATTATCGATAATCATCCGTTTTTTATCCAATGTGGTGATCTCTTTTTCATCTACATCGTAGACCATTTTCTTTTTAGATAGGGTGGAAACTTCTTGTACTAATGGGATCTTGAACTTAAGACCCGGTTCTTCGTGAATTTTAACAACATCCCCAAATTGACGGACTACCTTATACTCCCCCTCTTTAGCAATCACGATTGAATTTATACCTATAAGAAGGATTCCTATAATAACAAGTAATGTGACCCCGGCTTTCACGTACTTTTTGAGGTCCTTTTTTTGTTTTTCATTTTCATTGAAAATTTCTTCACTCATGATTCTTCACTCTCCTCATCCTCCGTCGAACTAGGAGGTACCACATTTTGAACCGTCCCTTGATTCAATGGCAGATACTTCATCGTGTTTCCATCATCATTCATGATGTACACATTGGCTTCTGGCAGCACTTCTTCCAGCGTCTCCATCACAAGACGCTCACGCGTTATTGTTTCATTGCCCTGATATTCCTCAAGTAAGGCATTGAAACTGGAAACACCACCGGTCGCCTGTTGAATTCTCTCTACTTTTGAACCTTCCGCCCGTTGAATAATCGCATCCTTTTCCCCAAGCGCTTCTTCCCGTTTCTGGTTAGCATACTTTTCCGCTTCGTTCACTTTACTTTGTTTCTGTTCCCTAGCATCTGTCACCTTTGTAAACGCAGAGCGTACTTCCTTATTGGGAAGATCGACCTCCTGCAGACGAACATCTATAATGGATACACCAATTTCATAGCTATCAATTAAACTGACTAACCCTTCTCTGACTTCATTTTCAATTTCAGCTTTACCAGATGTTAGAGCTTCATCAATTTCACTACTTCCAATGACACCTCTAAGTGAAGAAGATGTAGCATTAAATAAAACCTGTTCAGGCTTCTCCGAGGCAAACAAGTAAGCAGCTGGATCCGTAATCTTCCATTGGACGACGAGATCTGCCTGTAAAATCATATCGTCCCCTGTAATCATCGTTACTTTATCCGTTTCTTCTCCGCTGTCATCGAAACCGAAATCCAAGCTGAACGTTTCTTTCGACATTTTCTCTACTTCTTGAATCGGCCATGGCATTTTGAAATGCAACCCTGGTTCTGTTATGCCGTCTTCAGCTTTCCCGAACGTAAGCACCACGGCCTGTTCCGATTCATCCACGGTATACCATGTCGTAAGAAGGGCAATGATCAACAACACACCCACTGCGACAAGGCCTGTCCATTTGTAAAATTGTTTAAGACTCATATCGACTTCCCCTTTATCTTTTATGGATACTATAATTACGATTGTGTAACAAAAAGGTTTCAAAAAGTAAATCCGTTTCTGTTCTCGATTGAAACTCTCGATTGCGGAGGCTCAGTTCCGAGACTTTTGCATGGTGATATGGTAGTTGGGAAGGGGAATGGAGGTGTATTTTTACAAGATTATAACTAAATCAAAATAAAAAAAGGCAGAAGCGAGGGAAGCTTCTGCCAAAAAGAGAAAACACCTTGGATGAAAGGGTTTCAAAGGTATTCTATCGAAGTAATGTTAACCTTAATTTAATAAAATATTAATTTTCCGTAAACTTCTTTGGAATCTCAACATAAAACGCCGTGCCGACATCCACTTCACTTTCCACGCGAATGGTCCCTTCATGAGCTTCTACAATATGTTTTACAATAGCAAGACCGAGACCTGTGCCTCCTGAATTCCTACTTCTCGCTTTATCCACACGATAGAACCTTTCAAAGATCCGTGATATTTCTTCCTCGGGTATCCCTACGCCATTATCGGTAATTTTAATCGTTACATAATTTTCCGATTCCTGAAATTCTAATGTAACTTCCCCTTCATCACCGGAGTAATTAATGGCATTTGTAAGCAAGTTCATAAACACTTGCTTCAAGCGGCTGGAATCCCCCTGGATCAATGTATTACCTTTTATAGAAGCATGGAGCTTCACTTGTTTTTGTTCGGCATGTTGTACCACGATTGGCAGTAAGTCATTCAATAACCGTTGGACTTCGACCTGTTCAACATTTAAAAGGAAGTCATCCCTTTCAAGTTTGGACAATTCCAAAAGATCTTGAATCAAGGATTGCAACCGGCCACTTTCTTTCAAGATAATTTGTAAAAACTGTTCGAGCATCTTTTCATCTTTCATAGCCCCGTCAAGCAATGTTTCTGAAAAGCCGCGAATGGAAGTAATAGGAGTTTTCAATTCATGGGATACGTTAGCTACAAAGTCTTTTCTCATTTGCTCCAATTGCTTCAGTTCTGATATATCATGGAAAACCAAAACGACACCTCTCCATTTCCGGTCTTCACTGAAAATGGGAGCACCGGTCACTTCCAAGTGTTTCCGGTCAATATTAACAGGCAGCACAAACGTTTCGCTCACCGTTTCTTCAAACATATAAATCTTCTGTACGGTTTCGTGAATGGTAGTATAAGGGATCGCATCGTGATATAAATGACCGATAAAATCGTTTTGCTCTCCTTTAAACGTTTCTAAGAACGCACGATTCAAAAGAAGAATATACCCTTTTTCATCAATCAGTACTAAGCCATTCCCCATATTATTTATGACCGCTTCTAATTGATTCTCCTGCATGCCTTTTGTACTCGTCATCTCCTGCAGATTCCTAGCCAGAATATTAATCGACTGGCTTAATTGCCCTGCTTCACCAAAATGCCCTTCATAAGTTCTTGCTTTATAATTTCCTTTCGCAAGTTCTGTAGCGACATTAGCGGCTGATCGAATAGGACGGATATATTTAGAGAACACGTTAAACCCGATCACAAAAATGACTAAAAGTCCAAGAAGTAACGTAAAACCGATTAATAACCAAATATTTTTTGTGATATTGGTCAAGGCTTCAACAGGTGAGAGAAGGATAAGTGTGCCATTTATATCATCTACACTATTATTCACAGGGTAATAGAAGATTTCATCTAGCATTTGCCCTTCATTCATCGGGGAAGTTCCACCCTCAACCCTTGTGATTACTTCCTGCTTTTCGCCTTTACTTATGACAGGTACAGCATCAACCGTATCAATTATTCTTTCTCCGGAATCTGATATAAAAATCATGCCAGTATTCAACTGTTCACTAAAGTTATATAACTCTTCCTGACTTACTTCCCGATCTTCTGTGAATCGATCCAAGTACGTGATGAAATATTGACTTTCTAACTCTACACGCTGTTCAAATATGTTGATAAAATAGCCGCGGGTCAGTTGAGCAAGAATGATTCCGAGCCCGAGCATGACAATGACCACTAACACCGTATAGGTCATCAGTGGCCTAGTATTGGAGGCCATTTACTTAGGCTCCTCCATTTTATAACCGAGCCCGCGTATCGTTTTTATATACACTGGCTTTTTCGTCTCGGGTTCAATTTTCTCACGTAAATGGCTCACATGGACATCGACAATACGAGTGTCACCGGCAAAATCATAATTCCATACGGCACTTAAAAGTTGGTCTCTCGAAAGGACACGTCCTAAGTTTTGAGCAAGGTATAGAAGCAGCTCAAATTCTTTTGGTGTAAACGTTAAAGGCTCATCCTTAATTGTAGCCTCATATTGTTCAGGATAAATAGATAGATCAGCAATTTGGATGATCTTTTGATCGTTTACAACATTTTCGCGAACCATTCTTCTTAAGATCGCTTTGATTCGAGCTACGACCTCTCTAGGACTGAATGGCTTAGTCAGGTAGTCATCAGCACCAAGTTCAAGACCAAGAACCTTATCAAATTCATCGTCCTTAGCTGTCAACATGAGGACAGGGGTATTCACTTGCATTTGCCTTAATTTCTTACATACTTCCATACCATCCATTCCTGGAAGCATGACATCAAGAACGATTAAATCAAAATTGTCTTTCGATGCTTTTTCAAGAGCATCCGTACCATTATAGGCCACATCCGTCACATATCCAGCTTGATCAATATTATATTTTAATAAAGTTACAATAGATTCTTCATCATCTACGATTAAAATTCTTTGTTCCAATGCCATCACCTCTACTACAAGTTACTTTCATCATACAATGAAGTTTACAATTTGAATACGGATCTTTACCATTTTTACTTAATCTTAATATAGACAATAACCTCTTCTTCATCCGCTTATAAGAAACTCAGGAATAGAATGCGATGAAACGATTATCCTTAGGGGGTATATAGAAAGTGGGGAAAAAGCCGCTAGTCTCTGTGGAGTCCAAGCGGCTTGTGGTAATTGTGTGAAAGCTAATTTACTTTTTCTAGTTTAATAAAAGTTTTCCAAGGAGATCGCATTCATGGAATCAGGTTCATACGGGGGTTGAACGATAAGCGTTCCTTTCACCACTTCGTCACCTTCTTCATCATATCCTACCACTTGAAGTTCAACTTGATGTTCTTCTTTGTGAATAGCTGTTACTTCAGCGTGAAAACGAACGTCTCCATAATGATAAACAGGTTTAGGGTATTCTAGATTCTGCTGAATAATATGACTACCTGGACCAGGCAAATGCATAGAAACAATAGAAGACACCATACCAAACACCATGACTGTCGGTACCACCGGGCGTTTAAAAGGAGTTTGTGAAGCATAATCATGTTGGATATACAAAGGATTTGCATCATTCGTCAAGCCTAGATACATAAGTAAATCACGGTCTTCGACTGTAAAAGAAGTCGTGAATTTTTCGCCGGATTTTAAATCATTGATTTTCTTTCCGAGCTTTCTCTTTTTACCTAACATATCATCACCTCTTGTAAACGTTTTCTTTGCTGTTTAAAAAAGGGATCCGAGGGTTTTCCCCGAATCCCTTCTTCTTTATTTTAATACATTCAACACATTTTTCACAGAATCCGCCGATTTATCCAACTGCTGTTTTTCTTCTTCTGTCAGTTCAAGCTCAATGACCTCTTCAATTCCATTTCCACCAAGAATTGTAGGAACTCCAAGATAAATCCCATCATATCCATATTCACCTTCTAAATAAGCAATGGAAGGTAGAATACGACGCTGATCTTTCAGGATTGCTTCTGCCATTTGAACTAAAGAAGCAGCAGGTGCATAATAGGCACTCCCATTACCAAGAAGACCGACGATTTCTCCTCCACCTTTACGGGTTCTCTCTACAATTGCATCTAAACGCTCTTTGGAAATTAATTTCTCCAAAGGAATACCGCCAGCGAAAGAATACCGTGTAAGTGGCACCATGTCATCACCGTGACCACCAAGGACGAAGCCTGTGACATCTTTGATGGATACATTAAGTTCTTCAGCAACAAACGTGCGGAAGCGCGCTGTATCCAGGACGCCGGACTGTCCGATGACACGATTCTTAGGTAAACCAGCCTCCTGGAATACAGAATAAGTCATGGCATCAACAGGGTTTGTCAATACAACGATAAAACAATCCGGAGAGTTTTTGACAATTTCTTTTGTCACACTCTTCATGATTTTTGAATTTGTATTGACTAGATCATCACGACTCATACCAGGCTTACGAGCAATACCCGCAGTGATGATGACAAGGTCTGAATCTTTCGTATCCTTATAATCAGAAGTTCCAGTAACCTTGGCATCAAACCCCTGTACAGGACTCGCTTCCAACATGTCCAGAGCTTTCCCTTTCGTTGGATCTTCCATATCAGGAATATCAACGAGTACAACATCTCCCAGCTCTTTTTGTGCGAGCATAAGCGCTGTCGTAGCACCAGTGAAACCAGCACCGATTACTGATACTTTGTTTCTACGAATAGCCATCATGAGCCACTCTCCCTTATTGATTAGTCCATATTCTTAATCAGTTCATCACCGAACTCAGAGCATTTCACTTCTGTTGCGCCTTCCATCATACGAGCGAAATCATACGTGACAACCTTACTTCCGATGGTTTTGTCCATAGATTTCGTGATTAAGTCAGCCGCTTCTCTCCAACCAAGGTGTTCAAGCATAAGCACACCAGAAAGGATGACAGAAGATGGATTCACTTTATCAAGACCAGCATACTTCGGAGCTGTACCGTGTGTCGCTTCGAAGATCGCGTGTCCTGTTTCAAAGTTGATGTTCGCGCCTGGAGCGATTCCAATTCCACCCACTTGTGCAGCCAGTGCATCAGAAATATAGTCTCCGTTCAGGTTCATCGTTGCAACAACATCGAACTCTTTCGGACGAGTAAGAATCTGTTGAAGGAAGATATCTGCAATGGCATCTTTTACGATGATCTTACCTTCAGCCTCTGCTGCATCCTGAGCTTTATTGGCAGCTTCTTTGCCTTCTTTTTCAACAATGCGGTCATATTCTGCCCAAGTGAATACTTTATCACCATACTCCTCTTCAGCAACTTCATAACCCCAAGCTTTGAAGGAGCCTTCTGTGAACTTCATAATGTTCCCTTTGTGTACGAGCGTGACGTTTTTACGTCCTTCGTTCAATGCATAATCAATTGCTGCACGAACCAAACGCTTCGTACCTTCTTCGGATACCGGCTTAATTCCGATCCCGGAAGTTTCAGGGAAACGAATGTTATGTACACCCATTTCGTTCTGAAGGAAGTCGATTACTTTCTTCACTTCTGGTGTTCCTTTTTGCCATTCGATACCTGCATAAATATCTTCAGTGTTTTCACGGAAGATCGCCATGTCCGTATCTTCTGGACGCTTAACTGGAGAAGGTACACCTTCAAAGTAGCGTACAGGACGCAGGCATGTAAACAAGTCTAGCTCTTGACGAAGGGCTACGTTCAACGAACGGATTCCTCCACCAATTGGAGTTGTCAAAGGACCCTTAATTGCAATCTTGTAATCTCTGATTGTATCCAGAGTCGCTTCTGGAAGCCACTCACCTGTTTCATCATATGCTTTTTGACCAGCAAGTACTTCTTTCCACTCGATGGATTTCTCACTATTGTATGCTTTATCCACGGCAGCTTCGATGACGCGGCTTGCGGCTGCCCAAATATCAGGACCGATTCCATCACCTTCGATGTAAGGAATAACCGGACGCTCTGGTACATTTAGTGATCCGTTTTGTTCTACTGTAATTTTTTGTGCTTGTGTCACAATAAACCCTCCTAATATTTTGTAAGAAATATGGATGGATCATCCTTTTCTATCATACGTTAAAATAGGTTGAATAAAAAGGGAGGCTTGCCGGTATTACGGCAGCGCTCTTATCGATCCTCAATTGGTGTATAACTTTGTCCTTTCGGTCCTACGTATTCCGCACGAGGACGAATCAGACGGTTGTTGGAGTACTGCTCGAGAATATGTGCCAACCAGCCGGACACTCGGGAAACAGCAAAGATTGGTGTGAAAATATCGTGATCGATTCCAAGACTATGATAAACAGAAGCTGAATAAAAGTCCACGTTCGCAGGAAGACCCTTGTTCTCTTTGATATAGTCCTCAATTTTAATAGACATTTCATAGTATTTGGAGTGACCTGTGAGTCCTGTCAGTTCACGGGACATCTCTTTCAAATGTTTTGCACGTGGATCTCCTGAACGATAGACACGGTGACCCATACCCATAATTTTCTCTTTATTTTCTAGTTTTTTCTCAATGGCTGGAATCGCGTTCTCTACGCTTCCGATTTCCGTCAGCATCTTCATGACGCGTTCATTCGCACCACCGTGCAATGGGCCTTTCAAAGCTCCGATGGCAGCTGTCACTCCGGAGTACACATCAGAGAGAGTAGCTACACAGACACGGGCTGTAAATGTAGACGCATTCAGCTCGTGGTCGGCATGAAGGACAAGTGCTTTGTTAAACGCTTCTACTTCTAAATCTTCCGGGTCTTTTCCGTTGAGCATATAAAGGAAGTTTCCTGCAAAACTTAAATCTTTTTTAGGTGCAACCGGCTCTTCTCCTTTACGGATACGAGCAAATGCAGTTACAACCGTAGGGATTTTTGCTTGTAAACGCAGCGCTTTCCGTTTGTTCGCTTCCTCTTCCATGACATCAGACTCAGGATCATAGAGTCCCAGCATGGAAACAGCTGTACGCAAAGCAGCCATAGGGTGTACTGTCGATAGATCATAAGACTTCAGATGATCGACAACTTCAGTCGGAATGTCCATATTTGAAATAAGTTCTTCCTTAAAAGCATCCAACTCTTCTTTGTTTGGTAGCTTTTGATTCCAGAGAAGATAGACAACCTCTTCAAAACTGGAGTTTTCGGCCAGGTCATCGATATCATATCCGACATATGTCAGTTTATCGTCGATGATTGAACTTATGGATGATTCAGTTGCTGTAATTCCTTCAAGACCTTTAGTTGATGATGACATACAATCTCTCCCTTTCAAAAATTCCTTTTTCCTTAATACTCTCAATAAGAAAACGCTTTACTATTTGCTTATTAACCTTTATAGGAAAACTACCCCACAGACAATTATAAAGTATTCTGAAGAGAATGTGAATTGAAACCGTTTAATTTTGCAGGATTTTATCGAATATTCCTACATAATTATGAGGATTATACATTCGTTGATAACTTTTGGTTCTTTGTTTGATCAAAGCTCAAACTCATTTCCATAAATGGGAGGTGGATGATATAGATAACCAAATATTACAAGTTGCTCTGCGTTTTATTTTCGTAGTTATGATTGCTATCAGCTTTATATTTTTCACTTATTTTTCCTGGATATACTTGCAGCCATTTATTTTTGCTATCGTGTTATCTTTCTTCTTCCAACCCTTTATTCACTTGTTAAACAATCACCTACGAATCCCAAGGGGTGCTGCTATTCTGCTTGTCCTGTTCATTTTCGGCGGGCTTGCAGGAGGCCTCCTGGCTTTATTAGTGGCAGAAATTATTCGGGGTATTCAATATTTAGCATCTGGCGTTCCTGGTCACTTTTCTCTACTAACCAATTACTTAACTCAAGGGACGGTGGATTTCTTGAGCCCCCTACTAACAAAGGGGGAAGCACTCACCAACAAATTAAGTGTAAATCAGCAACAAACATTGGAAGAATATTTTAAGGTTGCTCAGGAAAAATTCAGTGAGACAAGCCTCACTTTATTAAACAGTGCTCTTGAAGCTACAGGCCTTTTTCTTGCAGAGCTCCCATCTTCTTTCGCCTTTATCTTCATCACCCTGCTTGCTACTTTTTTCATATGTAAAGACTGGAATATGATTGTGAAGTTTTTAATGAAAGCTTTTCCTGAAGCCCTGTCAGAACGTGTTTACATCTTCCGGGGTGAATTTATACAAACAATCAAAGGATTAATCCGTGCTCAGTGCATGCTCGTTATGATATCAACTTCACTCATTGCTATAGGTTTACTAATCATTGGTGCTCCACACCCTTTGACCATAACATTTCTTGCTGCTCTTGTCGATTTCATCCCTTATGTAGGAACAGGCATCATCTTTATCCCATGGATCATTTATCAATTTCTCACGGGAGAATTTATGATGACCATCTGTTTATCCATCCTCTATATGGTGGTCATGCTTACAAGACAAACGCTGGAACCAAAGTTGTTGGCCGATCATTTCGGTGTTCCTCCTATCATTCTTCTCGTCAGTCTTTTTCTTGGTTTTCAACTATTTGGAGGATTAGGAATGCTGATCAGTCCCATCGCACTCATGACAATACAGACGTTAGTTAAAACAGGAGTAACTAAAGAAATTTGGACATATATCATTGGAAAAACCTAGCCATAGTTTCTATTTATAGAAAAGAATCTTAAACGTTGGTGTTCATCACTAGTTATTAAAGAATATGGCAGGATTGTGGAAGACTCGATTCCGAGACTTTTCGAGGTTCGTTTGCAGTGTGGAGCGTCAGGGGTGGTTGGGAAGCCACTCGCTTTCCTGTGGGGGAGCGCCGAGCTTCCTCGGGCTACCGCCCTGCGGGATCTCGCCTGTCTCCTTCTCCCACGGGAGTCTCGCAGCTTCCCAACCACCCCATTCGATATAGGTGAGAAACGAACCCCATTACTGTGTGGGGGGGCTTCCACTATCCTTGTGTTATATGCATAAAGCGTTACATAACAAGCTTTCCGCACCCAGAATAGAGTGCTTGCAAGTTCGTATCCTCCATTAAATCTGTGCATAAAAGCAGCTTATTCTGAAAGTGGTTTCGAGACACTTATATGGCAAAGGGGCGGAGGGAAACGGTGAGACTCCTATGGGACGTGTGGGACAGGTGAGACCCCGGAAGGCGTAGCCTGAGGAGGCTCACCGCCCGCCCCATGGAAAGCGAACCTTTTCCCGCAGCCCCTAAACTCTCACAAAAGTCTCGAAACTGATTCTTCCATAAAAGAGATATTTTGTAAAAGAGGGAATGAGTATCAGCAAAAGCAAAAAACTCAGAGAAATGAATCTCTGAGTTTGCATTTATTTTCTGTATATTGTAATCGTTCCTTTTTGCATGGCTTTTTGAATCGCATTTCGGATAACTCGTTTGACAGGAAATCTGGTTGCCGGGAACAACAGTAAAAATCCAATTGCATCCGTGATGAAGCCGGGTGTCAGCAATACAGCTCCACCGACAAGTATACAAGCCCCATCCAAAAGTGTATCTTGAGGCACTTGGCCATAATGTACGGATTGTTGGAAATTTCTTATCGTTTCTAATCCCTGCTTTTTCGCCAGCCATGCACCTAAAACGCCCGTCAATATAATTAAAAGAATGACCCATATTGACCCGATTAAGTTTCCTGTCCATATGAGTACACCAATTTCTAATGCGGGAACCACTAAAATAAAAAGCAATAACCAACGAAACATAGAATCTTCCCTTCTTTCCATTTCCTCTATTATACCTTTTTTGAGGATACATTGAAAAGAAAAGACAGAGAAGTAAATACTCCTCTGCCTGTTTCATCTCGTTTCAATCTTATAATACACTTGCGTGACCTTCGTAAATATCACCGCGTGAACTATCAATGGTAATATCAGAGCCATCCTTGATCAATTCTAGAGCATCATTAACCCCAACAATTACTGGAATACCGAGGCTTAGTCCCACAACCGCTGCGTGAGATGTAAGTCCACCTTCCATTGTAATGATCCCGGCAGCTTTTTCAATGGCTGGCATCATGTCACGATCCGTTCCTTGTGTGACAAGGATGTCTCCATCCTCGACGCGGTCAATGGCTTCTTGTGCATTTTTAGTAACGATAGCACGTCCATATGCACTCTTCTGGCCAACGCCTTGTCCTTTAACGAGGACATCTCCAATGACGTGGACTTTCATCAAGTTGGTTGTACCACTTTCACCAACAGGTACACCACCAGTGATGACTACGCGATCACCGCGAATGGCAAGACCGGAGGCAAGACTGCGCTCAACAGCCACGTCCAGCATATCATCCGTAGAGTAAGCACGTGGACCCATCACGGCATAAACTCCCCAAACGAGAGATAGCTTACGGTTTACTTCTTCATCAGAAGTGATCGCTACAATCGGGGCTTTTGGACGATACTTAGAAATCATGCGAGCCGTATGTCCACTTTCTGTAGGTGTAACGATAGCTGCTGCGTTCAAGTTAATCGCCGTATGAGTAACCGATTGACTAATCGCATCCGTGATTGTCATATCGCTATGCTTAGAACGTTCTTGCAATAGGGCCATATGATTTAAGCCTGTTTCTGTTTTACTTGCAATGTTATGCATGGTTTGAACAGCTTCTACAGGGTAATCTCCTGCTGCTGTTTCACCGGAAAGCATAATAGCATCCGTACCATCAAAGATGGCGTTCGCAACGTCAGACGCTTCTGCACGTGTTGGGCGTGGGTTACGTTGCATAGAGTCAAGCATTTGAGTAGCTGTAATAACAGGCTTACCTGCTTCATTACACTTACGAATCAAACGCTTTTGTACAAGTGGTACATCTTCAGCTGGAATTTCGACACCAAGGTCACCACGGGCAACCATCAAGCCATCACTGACTTCAAGGATATCATCAATATTATCGACACCTTCTTGGTTTTCGATTTTTGGAATGATTTGAATGTGACTGGCATTATGCTTTTCGAGAAGTTCTTTGATTTCCAGGACATCTGATGCACGACGTACGAAAGATGCAGCGATGAAGTCAACCCCTTGCTCAATTCCGAACTCGATATCCTTCGCATCTTTTTCCGTAATTCCCGGCAAGTTGACACTTACATTTGGAACGTTGACACCTTTTTTATTTTTCAATGGGCCATTGTTCAATACAGTCGTCTTAATCTCATTTTTCTCTTTGTCGATTTCTTCTACTTGAAGTTCAACGAGGCCATCATCCAACAAGATCTTAGAACCTGGGTGAACATCATTGATCAATCCAGGATAAGTGACAGAGAAACGTTCGGCATTTCCTTCAATTTCATCCATAGAAACATAAGTCGTCGAGCCTTTTTCCAAATAAGCTTCGCCATCTTTCAGTGTTCCTGTACGAATTTCCGGACCTTTTGTATCAAGTAGAATAGCTACAGTCTTTCCTGTCGCTTTAGAAGCTTCACGGATATTTTTAATTCTAGCTCCGTGCTCTTCAAAATCTCCATGTGAGAAATTCAAACGAGCGACATTCATCCCTGCTTCAATCAGCTGGGTCAATTTTTCTACAGACTCAGAAGCAGGTCCGATTGTACTAACGATTTTTGTTTTTCTAAACATTTTATTTCCTCCTCAAGTGCCTCTTGCATTATATAGATAGTTCTTTGGAAAGACGATACATATCAAAGTCGATCTTGTGCTTGGTGTTCAAAATTTCTACAATATCATGGTCCACCAATTTATTCTGCTGTATACCTACCATACGACCAGCATGACCGTTCAACAATAAGTCCACTGCATAAGCGCCTAGACGACTTGCCAGTACACGGTCAGCAGCACTTGGAGAACCACCGCGCTGCGTATGACCAAGAACGGTTACACGTGACTCTAAACCAGCAGCCTCGTCAATTTTGTTACCAAGGTCCACAGCACTTCCGACACCTTCAGCTACAATGATAATGCTGTGCTTCTTGCCACGATCATGGCCGCGCTTCAAACGATCGATGATATCTTCAAAATCATCATCAGCTTCTGGAATGATGATACTTTCAGCTCCGTCCGCAAGTCCTGCCCAAAGTGCAAGATCCCCGGCGTCACGCCCCATAACTTCGATAATGAACGTACGTTCATGGGATGTAGCCGTATCACGGATTTTATCAATAGCATCAATGATAGTATTCAGGGCTGTGTCAAAACCGATGGTGAAATCAGTTCCAGGAATATCATTATCAATCGTTCCCGGTACACCAATACATGGATATCCTTTTTCCGTGATTTTTTTTGCCCCCATAAAGGTACCATCACCGCCGATGGCTATCAAGCCCTCGATGCCATGTTTTTTCATTTGTTCGATCCCTTTAAGCTGACCTTCTTCTGTTTTGAATTCTTCACAACGAGCAGAATAAAGCTTTGTACCTCCTCGCTGAATAATGTCCCCAACAGAACCAAGCTCCATCTTCTCGATGTCACCATCAATTAATCCTTGGTAACCGTACTTGATCCCATAGACTTCTAAACCATGATAGATTGCTTTACGAACGACTGAACGAATTGCTGCATTCATTCCTGGAGCGTCGCCCCCACTAGTAAGTACTCCGATTTTCTTCATTCTCATCACCTCAAAAGTTTTCTATTTATGTTGTCCCCAACCAAAGATGAATCGAAACCTCCGTCTATTTTTATAAGGATAGCCTATCCTCTAGTCTATACAATTAATAAAACTTCAACATTCCATTCATCAATGATAGCGTTACCATCCTGTTAAGATGCGAAAAGCCGCACCCAAGTGCGACCTTTCTTTACGGACTTATTAATTTCAACCATCCTATTATAAATCAAGATACGTGTAATCGCCAATATTTTTGTACTTTAAGAACCGTTTTTCTAATAGTTCCTCAACCTCAAGAGCGCTCAACGTTTCCAGAGATTCGGAAATGATTTTCTCAATTTCTTGAGCCTGGGCCTCGATATCCCTGTGCGCTCCCCCTCTTACCTCTGGAATCACACCATCAATCACATTCAATTTTTTCAAGTCATAGGAAGTGATTTTCATGGATTCTGCTGCTTCTTGAGCAAGGCCCGCATCCTTCCATAAAATAGAGGAGGCACCTTCAGGAGAAATCACGGAATAAGTGGAATTCTCAAGCATGAAAATACGATCTCCAATGCCGAGACCGAGTGCACCACCACTACCGCCTTCCCCGATCACTATACAAATAACAGGAACTGTGAGGCCTGCCATTTCCATCAAGTTTCTGGCAATCGCTTCACTTTGACCTCTTTCCTCTGCAGCTTTTCCAGGATAGGCTCCCTTTGTATCGATAAATGTAATGATCGGTCTTTTGAATTTATCTGCCTGCTTCATTAAGCGGAGAGCTTTTCTGTACCCTTCAGGATGCGGCATACCGAAATTACGACGAATATTTTCTTTCGTATCTTTTCCTCTCTGATGACCGATCACGGTTACGGGTTGACCTTTGAACTTAGCAATCCCAGAGACGATCGCGGCATCGTCCCCAAAATTACGATCTCCGTGCAGCTCCAGAAAATCTGTAAAAAGATATTCGATATAATCAAGTGTCGTCGGTCTTTCAGGGTGGCGTGCCATTTGCACACGATCCCATGGAGCCATTCGGTCATAGACATCTGTTTCAAGTCTTTCCAAACGATTCTCTAAAGTAACGATTTCATCACTTAGATCCATTTCACTATTCTCAGTCAATCGTTTTAAATCAGAGATCTTTTCTCTTAACTCAATGACAGGTTTCTCGAATTCGAGTACGTGCTTCACGATTGGTCACCTCCCACATTATGAAGATCAAGAACTGTCGTTAGCGTCTTTTTCATGTCATGCCGGTGAACGACTTTGTCCAGTTGACCGTGCTCCAGAAGAAATTCAGCGGTCTGGAAATCCTCTGGAAGCTTTTCACGAATCGTTTGTTCAATAATTCTCCGACCAGCAAATCCAATCAAAGCACCAGGCTCTGCAAAATTATAATCTCCAAGGGAGGCAAAGCTCGCTGAAACGCCCCCTGTTGTCGGATGGGTCATGACTGAAATGAAAAGACCACCATCTGAATGAAGGCGCTGGAGAGCGACAGAGGTTTTCCCCATTTGCATCAGGCTAAGAACACCCTCCTGCATTCTCGCACCACCGGAAGCTGTGAAAATGATGAACGGAAGCTTCTCTTTTCTGGCATTCTCGATGGCATTCGTGATTTTTTCACCTACCACTGACCCCATGCTCCCCATTCGGAAACGGGCATCCATAACAGCCACAGCTGTTTCCATGTCATTCATTTTCGCCTTTCCGGTGACAACCGCTTCATTCAAGTCAGACTTTTGACGGTCCTTTTCCAGTTTTTCTTCATATTCTGGGAAATGCAACGGGTTATTTGAAATCATGTGCTTGTCCCACTCTACAAAGGATTCCTCATCAAATAAATGTTGGATGCGTTCGTAGGCACTGAGACGATGATGATGATCACAATGAGGGCAAACATTCATATTTCGATTCAATTCTTTTCTATAAAAGATCTTTTGGCAGTTTGGGCATTTCTGCATCAAACCTTCAGGTACATCCTGCTTTGCTTCCTGGCTGGGAATGGATGCGTATCTTTTTTTCTTGCTGAAAAAGTCTCTTAGCAAGGTGATTCCTCCTTTGGGACAAAGCTTCCTTTCTTATCAATATACATAAATTTCATTTTGTAATATGACTCATTCTGTCGAAATAGATTCGACACGATACGATCATTGAAATAGACGTATAATTTTCATTGTATCTTCTTCCTCCATGACGGTAACCAATTCTTCATACCAATCATCAGAATAGCTTACATCATGGACAGTGTGGGTAAATCCTGAGATGAATTGCCACATCGACAGAAGGAGAGGTTGATCACAAAGGCTGAATAAATATTCAAATAGCTTTTGATGCCTTTGAGCGTATGAATGGTCAGAAATGATCGCTCTTATGTCGCTCCTATTCCGGCTGTCTAAATTCCCGTTCAACAAAAGCAGTACTTCTTTTTCAATCATTTGTTTAGCGGTCATCAATTCACTCTTGGTCCTCGATTCATTAAGTAAGAAGTTGGATAGCAGCTCGACCATATGGTAAGGGCGATAGGCTCTCATATAGGTGCCCTCACCTCTTCTTGTTTCAATTAATCCCAAAAGCTCCATCGCCCGGAAGGCTTCCCGGATTGAGGACCTACCTACATTCAATTGTTCACTTAACTCTCGTTCTGACGGGAGCTTATCACCAGGCTTCAACCGATGCTCTTCAATGTAAGATTTCAACTGTTGAAGAACCCCTTCATAAACTTTCCCTCGCTGCTCCTGGGCCACGTTATACGGACACCTCTTTTCATCTCTAACCACAACCAAGTTATGTAGAAGGAGAAACCGAAAAGCTTCCCCATCTCATATCAATCTTCATCAATTAATGTCAGTTGTCTAGTTTTTTCTGCAACTTCTTCTGGATCTACGTGATGACGGGCAACCCCAGACTCCATCGCCGCTTTTGCTACGCTTGCAGCAACGGCTGGCGCCACTCGCGGATCGAATGGTGCAGGAATGACGTAGTCTTCACTCAACTCATCCTCACTTACTAAGGAGGCGATGGCTTCAGCTGCTGCAATTTTCATTTTTTCATTAATTCTAGTCGCTCTTACGTCCAACGCACCGCGGAAGATTCCCGGAAATGCCAGCACATTATTTACCTGGTTAGGGAAGTCTGAACGACCAGTTCCGATGACACGCGCTCCAGCTTCCTTTGCATCTTCAGGCATAATTTCCGGTTCAGGGTTTGCCATGGCAAAGATGATAGAATCATCATTCATTTTTGATACGGTCTCTTTGGAAAGCAATCCACCAACGGATACACCAATAAACACATCCGCACCTTCCATGACCTCTTCAAGATTCCCTTCTGTACGGTCTTTATTCGTAATTTTAGCAATTTCATCTTTCACATCGTTCATTCCGTAATCGCGGCCTTCAAAAATAGCTCCTTTGGAATCACACATGATGATGTCACGCACACCGAAATGATAGAGCAATTTAATAATCGCAATTCCAGCAGCACCAGCCCCATTAGCTACCACTTTGATTTCTGAGAAGGTTTTCCCAGTTATTTTTAATGCATTCATTAATCCTGCTACTGTAACGATTGCCGTACCATGTTGGTCGTCATGGAAGATTGGTATATTCGTCTCTTTCTTCAGTCGATCTTCGATGATGAAGCAGTTGGGTGCGGCGATGTCTTCCAGGTTCACACCGCCGAAAGTAGGTTCCATTAACTTTACAGTCTGCACAATCTGATCAATATCACGTGTGTTCAAACAAATAGGGAATGCATCTACTCCTGCAAAACTTTTGAACAAAGCAGCTTTACCTTCCATGACTGGCAGGGCAGCCTCAGGTCCAATATTCCCCAGACCAAGAACAGCCGATCCATCACTGACGACGGCTACCATATTACCCTTCATTGTATAATCGTACACCGTATCTTTATGGTCATAAATCTCTTTACAAGGCTCTGCCACTCCAGGGGAATAGGCAAGGCTCAAGTCTCTAGCATTCCTGACAGGAACTTTTGAATGGGTTTCAAGTTTTCCTTTATTGACACGGTGTATGTGCAAAGCTTCATCTCTTAAATTCGACACGACGACACTCTCCTTTTAAACTTATAGTGAACCGACCCTGGTGGTCTGACCACCATTAACCTCTTAATTATAACAGATGAATATAGCGTGTAAAGAAATACAAAAATCCGGGCTGAGCTTTTAATGCCCTGCTCCATCTTTCAAAGGTCTGACGGCTACGGATGACTCTCCGAAAAATTCATTCAATTTACCCATCGATACATCATTCACTTCAAGACAATAGGTTTCATCCAGTTTATAAGTCACTCGATCTTCAGATCGAAAAATGAAGATTGGTGTATTCCCCGGGAAATATTCAGCAAGCTTTTTCAATTTTTCAATGGAATAGTGTTCATGTTCTTCCGTCACCTTAATAAAAAGCCGTTGTTTTTTATCAGCTGGATATTCATCTATACCTAAAGGCTCAGCATGGTTAATGATCAATTGTTTCTGTCCTTTTCTTTCATCAACTTTCCCCTTCAAGTGCACAAGCATCTGTTCTTTCAGCCAAACTTTTATATTCCGATAAGTTTCCGGAAAAAGGACGGCATCCATCTCAGCGGTTTCATCACTAATGGTCAAAAACGCCATAGGATCGCCTCGTTTCGTACGTATTTCACGGAGACCATCAATAACCACGGCAACCTCCACTTGTTTCTTAGTAGAACGGTGAGCCTCTCGAATTGGAAGTATCCCCTTCACCTCGAGGTCTTTCCGTTGGTGGCCCAATGGATGTTGAGACATGTAAGTGCCCAACACCTCTTTTTCCATCGACAAACGCTTCAAAGGGGGGAATGGATCCACTTCCACCATTTCCATATCTAACTCATTGCCGAAGAATCCCGGTTGGTCTTGGAACTCCTTAAAAAGTTCCCCCTGCTCTAAAGCTTGATCGATACTCGCAAGAACACTCGCTCTATTCTGGTGCAGATCGTCGAATGCGCCCGCAAGAACCAGGGATTCTATAACTTTTCTTGTAACAACCTTCCCGTCAACACGTAAACAAAAATCGTTGAGATTCCGAAAAGGTCCTTTCATTCTCTCTTCCATGATCGCTTGGGCGGCCTGGTAGCCGACCCCTTTGACAGCCGTCATTCCAATCCTGATTTCCCCTGAGTCATCATGGTTCAGTGCTTGGCTTCTATTCACAGATGGAGCTTTAACTTTTACGTTCATATCTCTGGCTTCACGAATATACATCGTCATCTTTTCATGATCTCCAAGATGAGCATTCATCAACTCTGCCATAAAGTAAGAAGGATAATGAGCTTTCATGTACGCTAATCTGTATGAAATCAAGCTATAGGCGACCGCATGGCTTCTGTTAAATCCATAATTGGAGAATTTAACAATCCAATCGAACAACTGGTGAGCAATCGTTTCATCATAGCCTTTCGCCTTACACCCTTGGACGAACCTCATCCGTTCCTCTTCTAAAACGTTGGCTTGCTTTTTACTCACCGCTCGCCTTAATAGATCGGCTTCTCCTAATGAATAGCCCGCCACATGACGAGCGACTTCCATGATTTGCTCTTGGTAAACCAATACCCCGAACGTGTGGGCAAGAATTGGCTTCAAGTCTGGATGGGGATATTCAATATTTTTCCTTCCGTGCTTCCTATCAATATACAACGGGATGTATTCCATCGGTCCTGGTCTGTAAAGAGCGTTAACAGCTACAACATCTTCAAAATGACTCGGCTTTAAACGATGCAACACATTTTTCATTCCTTGAGACTCCAGTTGGAAGACCCCATTTGTTCTTCCTTCTTTCAAAAGATCAAACGTTCGATCGTCATTTAGCGGAATATGACTGATTGAAAAGTCCTTTTGACGATATCGTTTCACTTTCCGTTCCATTCTTTCAAGAAAAGAGAGATTCCGAAGGCCGAGAAAATCAATTTTAAGAAGTCCCACTTTTTCAAGGTCTCCCATGGCATATTGGGTTAATGAAACAGGACCTTGGCTTTTCAAGAGTGCCGTATATTTCACAAGTGGTTCTTCACTTAATACAACACCTGCCGCATGGGTCGATACATGTCGCGGAAGCCCTTCTAGCTTCGTAGCTACTCGGAACAACAGCTTTAAACGATCGGAATTTCTGATGTAGTCTTTTAGCTCCTCCGATTTTTTCACGACATCCACGAGTGATGCAGCGGTTGTTTTAGGAATCTGATGAAGAATAAAGGAAGCATCACTTTCATCTATTTTCAACACCTTGAACAACTCTCTCAAGACACTCCTGGCAGCAAACGTACCAAATGTACAAATCTGAGCCACATGTTCACTCCCATATTTCTCAGCTACATAGGAGATCACTTCGTCCCTACGATGGTCCGGAAAGTCAATATCTATATCCGGCATTGTAATTCTTTCGGGATTGAGAAATCGTTCGAATAACAAATGATACTCCAACGGATCGACCTGAGTGATTCCCAGCAAATATGAGACGATGGATCCGGCGGCAGATCCACGCCCCGGCCCGGCGTGAATGCCGTTTTCCCTCGCATAACTGATAAAATCCCAAACAATTAAGAAATAATCGCTGAAACCCATAGATGCGATGATAGACAATTCATGATTTAGTCTCTCCACAGCTTGTTGACTCTTTGTGTCGTATTTGTCTGGCAATGATGATTCACAAAGCTGTCGTAAGTAATCATCAGAGCTTTTATTTTCTGGGGAAGGATAAGTAGGGAGCAATTGTCTGTCCAATTCCAAATCTACCTGGCAGGCATTCACAATTTCCTCTGTTGCTACAAGTGATTCCGGCCACCATTCTCCAAAAAAACGCTCCATTTCTTCTTGAGACTTAAGATAGTAATGATGATCATTGTTTTCAGGGCTGTAACGTCCCCCTTCATCAATCGCGCGTAAACATTGGAAAGCGTCCGCCTCGCCTCGATCCAAATAACGGACATCTCCAATGGCCACAACCTTCATTCCGTTCCTACTCACCCATTCTCTTAAAGGTGTATGTAATTGGCGTTCCGAATGGAGGTCGCGATCCCGGATACTCAGGTATAAACGATTCATTCCTAATAGATTCACCCAGCGCTCTCTAGATGTCTCTATTTTGTCAGTCATACGATTAGCGATCGACTCGGCCCACGGAGAACTTGAAGTCATTTGGATAAAAATCAAACCTTCTTTGTACATAGCCAATTGCTCAAGTGTTATGTTTTCCTTTTCTGTTTGAACGATTGTACTTATTTCAAGCAGGTTGTGGTAACCCCCGGTTGTTTCCGCCAACAAAATCATCGGAAAGGAGAGTGTTTGATCAATGACAGTGGTCTTCAGACCAATGATTGGCTTTATTCCTTCGTTCCTACATTCCTCATAAAAAGAGACCGCTCCGCTCATCGTATCCTGATCAGTGAGGGCAACAGCACCAAATCCGGATTCTTTGGCTGTTCGTACAAGGTCCTTGATTTTAATCGTACTGTTCATCAAGCTATAACCTGATTGCACATTCAAATGGGTAAACGTCATTTCGAACACCTTCTTTCATGTAAATTATAGCTACTCTGGGGATTGGATGAAAGCCTTCTGCATAAAGAGAGGATTTAAAGAATAATGGTTAGGTAAGAGACTATTTTCAGACAGCGAAAAGAGGGACAAGATGGAAGATCGTTTAGTCATATCCATGATTCAATGCTTCTTTATCGCGTTCGGAGTCATCGTTGGTGGAACCATTATCGGAAGTATAGGAAGTTTATTAACAGGGGAAGCCGCTTTGACATCCATGTTTCGGATAGCAAAAGGCTTGAGGATTTGGGCCATTGTAGCAGCCATCGGCGGAACATTTGATGCCATAAGCAATTTCGAAAAAGGAATCTTTGATGGTTCCACGTTTGATATCTTCAAGCAAGTGATGATCATTATCGCCGCCATGGGTGGAGTGAAAACAGCACTGCTTCTTTTTGAATGGTTACTGGGTGATGAGGTGACGTAATGCACTTTCCAGCCTACCATAAAAACAAGGAATGGAGACGTTTTTTTGCGGGTCTTGTTTTAGGAGCGATTATTGGTTATGCCTTTTTCATTTACGTTCATGGCCAACTGCAGCAAAAATACACAGAAGAACATATAGAAATGACAGCCCGACTAAGTGAATGGGAAGCTAAATATGAAACACTCCTAAACAATCAGGATCAAGGATCAGAAGGCACGCCCATGAGTGTCAAAGAAATAAGCGTGGTGTTTACAAATGCAAAAAAACTTGAGATCGACCTGTTGACCCAGCACCAGCTTGATGCTTTGGTCAAAGATCAACTGGTGACGGTATCCGGTAAGGATGTCTCCATCGTTGCTGATCAAGTGGATCTCATCATCTCGACGATTGAAAATAAAAACTATGTCGTCGATGATTTCACTTATGAGTTGAAAGTGACGAGATTAATTGTCTCTGAAACCATGAATTTGCATCTCGAAATTAAATTAAAACGATAGGAATCTGAGCAGGCTTATTCCGCCTGCTCATTCTTATACTTCAGACATACCGCTTCAAGTTCTTTTGCAATTTCATCGGTTTCATCCCATGAAGAAGCAGAAGCGCCTGAGGCCATCGGGTGCCCTCCTCCATTATGGTTGGCTGCGATCCCATTTATCACCGGCCCTTTTGAGCGTAAACGAACACGGATGGTATCTTCTTCTTCCACGAAAAATGCCCACGCAAGCATTCCTTCTACGTCTCCTAGCAAACCTACGAGCTGACTCGTTTCCGAAGGAGAAACGTTAAACTCATCCAACGTTTTACGATCGAGACGGATGGTTGAATACCCAGCTTCATTAACGGTGAAATTTTGTAAAACATATCCTTTCAGCTTGGCGACATGAACAGGAGTCTTATACATTTCGTTATATAACGCTGGTCGATCGAACTCAAAATTCACAAGGTTAGCTGCGTAAGACAGCGTCTGTTTCGTCGTACTCGGAAAAAGGAACCTCCCTGTATCCCCGACAATCCCTGCATATAGAAGTCGAGCTGCCTCATCAGTAAGGACCAATCCTTCCTCTGCAAACTCAGAGTACAATTGATAGATCATTTCTGAAGTGGAGCTTGCTGTTGTATCCACCCATTGGATATCTCCATAAGCATCTACTTCTGGGTGATGATCGATTTTTATTAAAAGGTCTCCCTGATCATAACGCTGATCATCGATACGAGCCTGGTTTGCAGTATCACACACGATTGTAAGAGCTCCTTTAAAAACTTCATCAGGCACCTCATCCATCGTAGTAAGGAACTCCAGAGAGGGTTCCGCTGTGCCGGTGATCCATACTTGTTTTTGTGGAAAAGTGGCTTGAATCAATGTAGCTAAACCAGCCTGCGATCCATAGGCATCCGGGTCTGGACGGACATGACGATGGATGATGATAACTTCGTGATCCTTGATAGCTTTCATAATGGCTTGCTTACTCATAAAAAAGTCCTCCTCTTTTGCTTTCCGTGTCATTTAATTATAGAATTCTCCGTACAGGTAGCCTTTTCGGAAGAAACAAGCTACAATAAAAGGGAAATTTAAACGCAGGAGTCGATCAAATGATTATTTTTCCGATCCTTATATTAGTCTCTTTTGTACTTTATATCTACTACAAGGTGATGATTGTCCGTTCCAATGACCCTCTAACTCAAGAATACTTAAATAGTAAATCCAAACTATTCCTTGGAAGTTTCATTTTCTTTTTTGGGATTAACCAGTATGTATTCTACCAAACGAAACTTTCACTTTTTGTAGGTATCGTATTCATTGCCTTCGGTATTTTCCAAGCCCGGCTGGGATGGAAATCAAGCAAGCATTATCAGGCAGAATTTCAAAAGCACCGCACAAGCCCTCAATCATGAATGTCTAAGAAAAAGTCGCTGTTGTTCAGCGACTTTTTTTATCGATCAATGAGCTGTGCCATTAGAAGAGCTTTTCCAACGATAGATTTTTCATGGTGAACCTCAATGTCTACTTTTGCAAATTTCCTTCCGACCTCAAGAATTTGAGGCCGCACTTCTATATCACTTTCGATTTGAACGGGCTTAATGAAATAGACAGAAATGTTTTCAACAACAAGATCGCCTTTTTTATACTTCCTTAATAATCGACTCGACGCTTCTGTGATTAACGAAATGAAAACACCATAGGACATCGTACCAAGAGGATTCGTCATTTGAGGTGTTACTTTCGTTTGCCAAACAGGGGTTGAGTCATCTTCTGTGATGACTTCCATGCGATTTGTCGCAAGATCATCAATTGTTTCGCCTACCTGAGGCTGCCTTTGGATATGCTGCAGTGCTTTCAACACATCCTGACGGGAAATGATCCCTTGAAGTTTATGGGAAGGATCGACAACGGGCATTAGTTCAATCCCTTCCCAAACCATGACATGGGCAGCGTTCGCAAGGGAGGTTTTGGCATGGACGGTCATCGGGTTTCGTGTCATGACTTTTTCAATCCGCGTCTCTTTATCCTTTCCAATTACATCTCTTGAAGTGACGATGCCAACCACACGATTCTGCTGATCTACGACAGGATAGCGGCTATGCCCTGTGGCTGTGTTAAATTCATGCCACCTGGCAACTGCATCCGATGATTGCAAGAACTTTGATTCCTCATAAGAAGTATAAATATCATCGACAAGTACAATTTCTTTTTTAATTAATTGATCATAGATGGCTCTATTGATCATCGTTGCGACTGTAAATGTATCATAACTGGTAGAAATGACGGGAAGCTTCTTTTCATCAGCCAGCTTTTTAACCGCTTCACTCGTATCGAATCCACCTGTAATTAAAACAGCCGCCCCTTCTTTCACTGCAAGCTCATGAGCATTTGTCCGGTTTCCTACAATAAGAAGAGAACCCGCTTCCGTATAACGCATCATCGCTTCAAGCTTCATCGCACCTATGACGAATTTACTTAGGGTTTTATATAAACCTTCGCGTCCTCCAAGGACTTGCCCGTCGACGACATTCACTATTTCAGCAAACGTCAATTTTTCTATGTTCTCTTTTTTCTTCTTTTCAATTCTGATGGTTCCGACACGTTCCATCGTGCTGACAAGGTCCTGGTTCTCCGCTTCTTTGATTGCCCTGTAGGCTGTACCTTCACTGACATTCAATGCTTTCGCTATTCTTCTGACAGATATTTTGCTGCCGACCGAAAGGGATTCAATGTGTTCCAGGATCTGTTCGTGTTTTGTTGCCATATGCCCACCAAACTTTCTAACTGTACTAATCCAATTTCTTTTAATTGTTATTATACAGTTGATACAGATGATCCGCAATTTCTTCCTGAAGTTTCAGAAAAAAAGCCGTTTGTCCCTGAGTAGACAAACGGCTTTGAGTCTCTTATTCTTAGAGGTCAATAGATTCTCCCGGCTTTAATGCATGTCCTTTTCCTGGTTTCACTTCATGAGCAAATGCATCCCCGTCCTGAGCAATTAAATCAAACGTGTTGTAGTGAACAGGCACGACCTGTTTCGCTTGGAGCCATTCAGCAGCGACGAGCGCATCAGATGGTCCCATTGTGAAATTGTCGCCAATAGGAAGGAAAGCAAGGTCAATATCATTACGTTCCCCAATCATCTTCATATCAGAGAATAGACCGGTGTCACCGGCGTGATAAATGGTCTTTCCATCAATCGTTAGTAAAATTCCTGTAGGCATCCCTGTATACACGATCGTTCCATCCTCTTCCTGATAAGAAGAACCATGAAAGGCTTGGGTGAATTTCACATGTCCAAATTCGAATTCATGACCTCCACCGATATACATAGGATGAGCGTTCAGGCCTTTATTTCCAAGATAAGTAGCTAACTCGAACGGAGCGATGACTTGTGCATCATTTCTTTTTGCAATCTCAAATGTATCCCCAACGTGATCGTTGTGACCATGAGTGAGCAAAATCACATCAGCTTTTACTTGGTCAGCATCCAGATCTGTATTCCCGTTGTCCGAAATGAACGGATCAAAAAGAATCGTCTTTCCATTTGCTTCAACTTTCACAACAGCATGACCATGATAAGAAACTTTCATCCATAACACTCCTTTTAAACTTTGCTGATTCAATAGTTTCGCCAAGCTTGTTCATACTTTTGAATGAGATGTGGATTAATTAAGGTATTGGGTTCCAACTTGACCACTTGGCCTTCTCCATTCAAGATTTCCCCATCTTCATCTTTTCCAAACACTGTCATGGATTGAAAAACTTCCTCTGTCAGAAATTCAGTTTCCACAGTAAATTGGACCTCTTCAATCGCAAGCGGTTCCCTTGCGGCCATAATGAATCCCCAATTTCCGAAGCTCGGAACATCCACATGGAAATTTTCTGTGTACAGTCCTGTGGAGGCCACCGTTTTATCAATCGTCCAGTACACTTCTGTCGCAAAAAGCGGACTTGTTGCCTGGATCATCACTGCCCCTCCAGGTGATAAATGGTTTCTCACTAAAGAATAAAATTCCCGAGTATAGAGTTTGTTCAGACTTTCGTTATTCGGATCAGGAAGGTCGATAATAATTACATCATAAAATTGATCCGCATCCTCTAAAAACTTGAACGCGTCTTTATTTAATACGTTAACCCTTGGATCATCTAGAGCTCCCTTATTTACTTGCAGCAGATGAAAATTGGTTCGTGCAAGGTTTGTGACAGCAGGATCAAGGTCAACGAGCGTAATTTCTTTGATTTCCTGATACTTTAATAACTCCTTAGCCGCGATCCCATCTCCCCCACCTAGGATAAGAACATTGTCTTGTTTGTCAGAAAAGGCGACGGGTGGGTGGACAAGCGTTTCATGATACCGATGTTCATCAGTTGAACTGAATTGCAAGGATCCGTTTAAGAATAGACGTGTATCTCCCTGCTCCTTTGTAAGTACGATCCGTTGATAAGCACTCTCTTCCATATGAATAATGGGATCTTTATATAGCTTCTGTTCGAAAGAGAAGGCCATTTCTTCACCGAAAAACAGCCCACCAATAAGAAGAGTTCCAATGATGATTGCCCCTGTCAAATGAACGGAGAACCTCTTAATTTCAGACCGGAATAAATACAGGACCAATACAGCAACAGCTAAATTAATACAAGCAACAAAAAAGGCGCTTTTCACCATACCCATTTGTGGTCTGAGATAGAAAGCAAAAAGGAGACCACCAATCAACCCACCGGCATAATCAGAAAACAGCACCCTGGCCGTACTTCTGTTGAGCTCCACACCTATCTCATTCGCCTTTCTAATAAGAATCGGCAGCTCAAGGCCGGTCAGAGCCCCAATGGTAAATGTTACTAGATATAGAAACAGTGCATCTGTACCTGCAGGAGCAAAAGCCGTCATACCAAACATCGTGAAGCTTGAAAAGCCTCCGATTAGTGCGACCATGAATTCAATCCAAATGAACGTGACGATCAATTGTTTCATTACTCTCTCACTAATACTCGCACCAATCCCCATCCCGGTAAGGAACAAGCTGATCGTCAACGTGTACTGCTTTACACCATCACCGAGAATGTACGATCCGAGCGCCCCAAATAACACTTCAAATATAATGCCGCATATGGAAACAATGCCTGAGGCCCAGTAAATAAAATGACTCTTTCTAATATTCGCTTCCACTTTCGTTCACTCCACTTAAACTTGTATGTTAAAAAGCCACTATGAGAATGGTTCATAGTGGCTTCTCTCAGTTGTTCTGACGCCGTTATGTAATCGACGCACCAATAACGAAGGCTAGACCGATCGATACCCCCATCGTGATGATTCCGACCGCTGTGTTATTTTCCTTCAATTTCGTTTCAACAGAAAACTTACGTGTGAACAATTCAAATAAAAGGTAGGCAATCATTTGAAGGACAACCCCGTACGCTCCCCAAATCAACGTATCCCATACAGTAAAACTATGATAGATTGCAAACGACAGAACAATGCAGATGCCGATGATTTTTCCTGCGATGGACATTGCAACAGCCTGATTCCCTTGCTTTACCTCTTCCCAATCCTTATACTGCCTAGTTAACCATTCGAAGATAACCAATCCAAGAACAACAATCACAACCGCCATCACAAAATAGCCTAACGTAGCCAAAAATGGTTCCATTAAAATAACCTCCTTTATTTTCCTGTACCAGGGCCTCCACCACGGTTCGAGGACCCTCTCATAGAAGTGGTTCCGCCTGAATTATAATTTCCGTACATCCCATATCCACCATAACAGTTCCCTGTTTGTTGGCAATTCGCCCTTCGCCGATCATACCAGTCGTTAGACCCCAATGAACGGTTCAGGATAGATCCTAAAAATAAACCACTAAAGAAACCAGGAGAATAATGATTCCTCACAAAATCATCGGATGCAAGTTCAATTGTAATCACACCAGGTTCCTCCGTACTTTCCTGGAGGATCACAAAATGATCAGGATAAATGAGGGCTTGCTTATTTTCCTGCTTTTCACTTATTTCTTCTGGGGGAATAACTGAGGTCAAAGAATCTGACACCTCGGTTAACGACAATTCTTTTGTCATATAAATTCTTGAGATGCCCTGATCGGATCTGACCGTATCCAATAGAGGGAAATGATCCTGAATCAGTGATTCAATATCGTTGGCTTCCGAATTTTCTATTCCACTTAGAATCTCTGACCGATCAGGCTCTGAGGGCAGTTCACCATATGTATCTTCGGTATAAGAACCTGACATTCCTCTTTGGTCATTTCCGCCGAATACATTGAACAATAAGAAAAAGGCAATGATTCCTACGACTATGATCCCTGCATAATCTTTCAACATACACCCTCCTTCCAAAGGACAAAGGCTCAGGCTGCACTGAGCGCTAGAGCCGGATGCCGTCACTATTACGGACAATCCATCCACGACTCGGACTTTGTTATTTTTCCAGACCATAAAATAGCCGTGCCTGACCACTTGGCCAGGCACGAATGTTGGACCAGAGATTATTCTTTGTTCATCTTTTTCTTCAGTTCTTCTAACTCACTGTCCACGCTATCTTTATTATCCAAATCCTCGAATTCGTCGTCTAAGGAGCGGCTCTGTGAGGACATATCCTCACTTGTTTCAGCTTCCGCTTCATAGTGCATGACTTTTTCTTCCATGCGTTCAAAACCTTGTCGTGACTCATCCCCACCAATGTTTGACATGGTGCGGTTCATTTTAGTACGCGTTTTCGCAGACTCTGCACGTGCTTTCAAAGAATCTTTCTTCAACTTCATTTCCTGATATTCCTTCTTCATTTCATCTAGTTTTTGACGAAGGTTATTCGCATCCTGCTGAGCACGTTCCCAAGAAGCCTTGAATTGATCTGCTTGATCCTGATGGTTCTTCTTATCTTCCAGTGCGCGGCGAGCCAAATCTTCATTTCCTGCCTCAATGGCTTTTTCCGCCTGCTGCATACGCTTATCCACAAGAGCCTGAGAATCATCATATTTACGTTTCAACATTTTTTCATTCGCAATCTGCTTCGCTACTGCACTTTCAGCTTCACGGATGTCGTTCTCCATATCACGCATGAATTGGTCCAGCATTTTCACAGGGTCTTCTGCTTTATCCAACATGGAGTTCAACTCAGAACCTACAACTGTTTTTACACGATTAAAAAATTTAAACATATTTTTTCCTCCTTATTTTGAACCTGCTAGTATTTTGATTTCATATGCTTCGATGTCATACCCAACACTTACTTCTACTTCACTGCCCCATGATTCAAGGCTTAGATATGTTTCTTCATCTTCAGAAATATACTCCGCATATCGAGAGGTACGTCCATTGATGTATTTGCTTCTTCCTTCTCCTGTTACGCGTGCTTCTCCTTCTTCATCTTTAAAGAAGGTTTTACCCTCGTATTCGAGTTTTTTAGGGAAGGGCAGGGAAACAGGGAGTTTTACCGTCTCATACACCCCTAGTTCCAGCTCATCATCCATTTCAGCAGCGAGCCATTTCGTTTGATCACCTTCCAATAGCTGATAAGAAAACCACTCATAACCACCGTCCCGATACGTAATCTTACCAACAACTTCATAGTCCACAAGATCGTACGTGACAATGTCACCGACTTGGATATTCAACGGTGTTCGCTCTTTCACTTCTGGTGCCTGCTTTTCACTCTTTGAAAACAATCTAGAAAAGAAACCCAAATCTTCACCTCTCCTTCAACTGTGACCCTGTGTACCTGTATGTACGTGTCGGATTTATAAAAGGTTTCATCTTTTTTCTTTTTATTTTACGCAGGATTCAAAAGAATCTCAAATCCTCGGCCTTATCTTATTTTTTTCATTTTTTTCTGTTCTTCGAACCTTTGTTTTTTCTGAAAAGAGCGTATAATCAGAAAATATCTTTTACATAAGGAGTTGAAACAGATGAAAACATTAGAAAAAGTAAGTCAATTTGCAGGCAGCACTTTCGCTGTCTGGGTCCTTCTTTTTGCGGCCTTATCTTTTTATCTTCCAGGAGGATTCACATGGATTGCCCCATATATTGTTCCCTTATTAGGAATTATCATGTTCGGGATGGGATTGACTCTATCTAAACAAGACTTCCAGGAGGTTTTCAAAAGACCGAAAGATGTAGCCATCGGGGTGGGGGTACAGTTTACGCTTATGCCGCTTCTCGCTTTTCTCCTAGTGACCATCCTGCCCGTATCGACAGAAGTAGCGGTTGGTGTCATTCTTGTGGGATGTTGTCCAGGCGGAACTTCTTCCAATGTTATGACTTATCTCTCCAAAGGTGACACGGCCCTTTCCGTTTCTATTACAGCTGTATCAACTCTGTTGGCGCCTCTTTTCACCCCTTTACTCGTTTGGGTATTTGCAAGCCAATGGCTTCCAGTTTCAGCAGGAGACCTATTCGCATCCATCGTTAAGGTCGTTCTTATTCCGATTCTTCTAGGGCTTATTGTCCAAGCTATTTTCAAGAATAAAGTACAAGCAACGGTCAAGGCCCTCCCACTTGTATCGGTTATTAGTATCGTAGCCATCGTAGCTGCAGTCGTGAGTGTCAATCAATCTCAAATTGCCGAGACAGGGGCAGCTATATTCGCGATCGTCGTCCATAACCTCCTCGGTTACTTAGCTGGCTATTGTTTAGGGAAGTTGTTTAACATGGAGCCGGCAAAACAACGAGCCATTTCCATTGAGGTTGGCATGCAAAATTCTGGTCTCGGAGCTTCTCTCGCAGCTGTGCACTTCAACCCGCTCGCAGCTGTGCCAAGTGCCATTTTCAGTGTTTGGCACAATATTTCCGGTCCCATCATTGCAACCATCTTCAGAAAACAGAAGGATGCAGACACAAAAGATACAAACCAAAATCACATCAAATCTGCCTAAAGAACACCATTAGTGATCAATATTTCGTAAATGCTCTTGCTTTCAGCTCGGCGCTCCCCCACAGGAAAGTGTACAAATGCGGAATCGCCCTGGGAGAGACGACTGTCATAAGCCGAACGGCAAGGCAAACGAACCCCGTAACATCTCGAAATCAAGTCTTACACAATTCAACCATATTGTGTAAGAATGGTATCGTAAATATGAAAAGAGCGTGGACGTGGAGTCCGCGCTCTTTTTTAAATCATTATTTATTAAAAAGTTGCTTGGCATCTGTATATTCAAGACCTTGAGCCTCGGCGACCGCTTTGTAGGTCACATGTCCGTCAAGCGTGTTGAGACCTTTATAGAGTGCCTCGTTTTCTTGACAGGCCCTCACGTACCCCTTATTCGCTAACTGAAGAGCGTAAGGAACCGTTACATTCGTTAACCCGATCGTGGACGTTCTCGGGACGGCTCCCGGCATGTTTGCTACCGCATAGTGAAGCACCCCATGCTTTTCATAAGTGGGATCATCATGAGTGGTGATTCGGTCGGTCGTTTCGAAAATGCCTCCCTGGTCGATGGCTACATCCACAATGACAGACCCTTCTTTCATCGATTTGACCATATCTTCTGTAACAAGGCTTGGCGCTTTAGCTCCTGGTATAAGGACGGCTCCAATGACAAGGTCAGACTCTTCCAAGGCCTCTTGAATATTAAGCGGGTTTGACATCAACGTGTTGATATCAGAACCAAAAATATCATCAAGTTGACGCAGACGCTCAGGGTTGAGGTCAATAATGGTGACATCGGCTCCCAGACCCATGGCGATTTTAGCTGCATTCGTTCCTACAACTCCACCGCCGATCACTGTGACTCTCCCGCGACGTACACCAGGGATGCCCCCTAAAAGAATTCCTTTTCCGCCTTTTGATTTTTCAAGGTATTGAGCACCGATTTGGGAAGCCATTCTTCCTGCTACTTCACTCATAGGTGTTAAAAGCGGTAATGATCCGTTCGGTAGTTGTACGGTTTCATAGGCAATTGAAATCACTTTCTTATTTACGAGTGCTTTCGTCAATTCAGATTCCGGCGCTAAGTGTAAGTAAGTAAATAAGATTAAGCCTTCATAAAAATAGTCGTACTCTCCTGGAACCGGTTCTTTCACTTTCATGACCATTTCCTGACTCCATGCTTTCTGAGCTGACTCAACGATTGTAGCACCTGCTTCTCTGTACTGATCATCGGTGAATCCTGAACCTAATCCCGCATGTGTTTCTACAAACACTTCATGTCCTGCATTGGTTAAGCTGACCACTCCTGCAGGCGTCATCGCTATACGATTTTCATTATTTTTCACTTCTTTTGGTACTCCTATTTTCACCGCAATCCAACCTCCTTGTTCCACTTATGGCTTCTTCTCATAGTGCTTGGCATTTCAACCAAAGATTTAAGAAAGCCCTTTCATTGTACCAAATCTTTTACATGTGATGAAGATACTACAAAATTTGATCCTTACCTTATCCATTACCGGTGTCTGTGAATAACGTCCAATCCCCCGGTGACTTCATAAATCGTACCTGTAATCATATCCGAGTCTTCTTGACATAAAAAATCAATGGTTCGTGCTACATCTTCTCCCGTTCCTGGCCTTCCAATCGGGGTTTCTTCATCTTTGGTTTTTCTGCTCACCTCAATGCAAGATTCCTTCCACTCTCCTATTATGTTTCCCGGACATATCATATTTGATGTGATTCCATATTCTGCTTCTTCATAAGCAATGGTTTTAGTTAAGGAAACAAGCCCAACTTTGGCTGCAGCAAAAGCAGAACGATAGATCCACCCTGAAGCAGATTGAGCTCCTTGGAACCCATAATTAATGATTCTGCCGAAATTTTGCTTTCTCATATGAGGAACAGTGGCTTTCATAAGGTAAAAAACTGCATCAAGGTTTCCTCGGATCATCGAGTTCCATTCCTCTTCTGTGTAGTCCATCAGTTTTTTTCGTTCAAAGATATAAGGCCCGGCATTATTAATTAAATAATCCACCCTGCCAAAGCGCTTCAATGTTTTCTCTGTAAGGCGATGAATATCTTCTTTCACTGTCACATCAGCCTGTATGATTTGAATTCTGTCATGGTCATCTGGAAAATCATCGAGTAAAGAGAGGGCTTTAGCCTCGTCATTTCTATATGTAACGGTAATGGAATGATTTTGTTTCAGCATATGCTCGGCTACTTTTCTTCCAAGCCCCTTGGTGCCAGCTGTAATCAGTGCATGTCTCACCTTTCCAAACCTCCTTGAGTCTCTATTTTCATTTACACATGAGTCACCTTTCTGTACAATGATTGGGTCAGAAAGGACGTGAACGTTTTGAAAGCTTATGCACCACGGAAACATGTAATCGAACAGTATGGTTTAGAAGCTGTCCCTGTCGACAGACGGGATACACCCTGGTACCGCTTTGCTTTCATGCAGATTGCCATAGCTGCGAATGCAGGAAACTTCCTCGTTCCCGCATTAGCTGTCTTGGAAGGAGGACTTTCGTTCTGGACAGGAGTCATCTCCACGAGTATCGGAGCACTCCTCGGCTTCTTACTTGTATCCTTTTTATCCTTACCAGGTGCTAGACTTGGCATCCCGGCTCAATATGCACTTCGTACAATTCTTGGAGTAAATGGAACCCGTTATTTATCTGCACCGATCCGAACCCTCACTTCCCTTTATTGGTTCAGTGTACAAACCATCGGCGGCACTTATGTCATCCAACAACTGATCTTACGTTTAACAGGTATAGATCTCCCGTTTTGGGTCTATTCTATACCACTTTCTATTCTCATGGTTACACTTGCGATCGTTGGTTTTAATGCGGTAAAACAAGCCATGAGCTATTTTTTACCTTTATTGCTCCTGGGTGAAGCAACGATCTTGTATGTTTACTTTACTACAAATCAAACACCTGATTCACTGATGGTGCTTCAAAATGCAGGCTTGGAAGGGTCATTCTCCTCCATGTTCTTTTTTGCAAGCCTTGCTTTTGTTCAATATGTATCAGGCGTAAGCGCATCAGCGGATATGACAAGGTATGCAAAATCCCCTTCTCAAGGATTTTATGGATTACTCATTGGTAATGGAATCGGCTTCTTTATTACAGCGGTTATCGGTTGTGCATCCGCCTATCTGTTTCACGATATTAACCCTTATGTATCCTCCACGGACTTGACAAATTCCCCGCTTCTTATTGCGATTATTACAGGGACAGCCATCATTTCCATGATCAGCATTAATGTAAGTAATGCTTATACAGGGGGATTCAGCCTTTTGAATACCTTCCCAAAACTCTCTAGAGTTCAAGCTGCCATTACCTTCGGCTCAGTAGGTGTGTGCCTTAGTGGTTTCCCTGCCCTTGTAAATGAAGCAGAATCATTTATCTCTTTGCTTGGCGGGTTGATCATCCCGATATCAGCTGTTATCTGCAGTGATTACCTCATTGTAAAAAGAAACTATTTGAGTGAAGAAGATTTGACTCTATTGACGAAGCCACGCTATGTGAACAGCTTAGCTATGGAAGCGATTATGGCAGGGAGCCTGCTTTATTTCCTTCTTCCGAATGAATGGTCTCCAGGATTCTTAACATTCTTGGTCATCTTTACGGTTTACCCTATTTTTATAAAAAAATAATAATTTCATTGCCCCAACAGCTTAGGGCTGTTGGGGCTTTTATTAACGTGAATCTTCTTTTTTACTTCCAGATTGGTAACTTTCATTCATCGCCTGCATGAGTTGTTGTTCCTGTTCCATCTCTTTTTCTCTTTCGATTGGATTCTTCGGTTTCTTCATGTAAACACCTCCCTTGTTTAGTTTTCGAAAAATTGTTAAAGTTATGCGCGACTTGAGCGTCTATCCAATAAACAGGCATGATATAATAAAGATATAGAAAAGAGAGGAGGCATCCAGCATGACTTTTGAATACAAAGATATTGTAGTGGCGGTCGACGGTTCCGTTACGGCAGAAGTGGCATTTAATAAAGCCATTGACATTGCGAACCGGAATGAGGCGAAGCTGGTTTTAGCTCACGTGGTGGATACTAGAGCCTTTGCGACCGTAGAAGCTTATGACCGATCCCTTGCGATCCGTGCCGAACAATATGCAACCGAATTATTAAATGACTACCAGGAAAAAGCAGAAAAAGCCGGTGTGAAGAATGTAGTTGTTGATGTTGAATACGGTTCTCCAAAAGTTAAAATTGCTAAAGATGTCGCTCCGAAATATAATGCTGACCTTATCATCTGTGGTGCAACTGGTTTAAATGCAATGGAACGTTTCTTTATCGGTAGTGTGTCCGAACACATAACAAGATACGCTACCTGCGATGTGCTTGTTGTTCGACCGGATGACACGGAAGAAAGCCAAGACAAATAAAAGAGCCCTGTTTCGGGGCTCTTTTATTTGTCTTTATTCAGTTCTCCAACGATGTGTGGAAGTTCAGGAAGAATTAATCGATCCATCGCAAGTGTGACAGCACCAGAAGAACCTGGGGTTGAGAAAACAGCCGTTCGTCCGGATACACCAGCGATAGCCCGGGATAAGATAGCTGCAGATCCAATATCTTCTGTGTAGCTAAGCATTCTGAAGATCTCTCCGAAACCAGGCATCTCTTTATCCAGCACCTTTTCGATCACTTCAATCGTTACATCCCTTTTAGCCATCCCTGTACCGCCGTTTATTAAAACTGCGTCGATTTTTGGGTCGTCCACTCCTCGTTGCATATAGTCACGAATTTGACTTTGTTCATCTTTCACAATATGGTATTCACTCACTTTGTGCCCTTCATCTGTAAGCATATCGATCATTAGCTTACCGCTTTTGTCCGTTTCTTCTGTGCGTGTGTCGCTCACTGTGAGTACAAGGCAGGAAATTGAATCACTTGCCCTTGCTTTATGTTCTTCTACGGTCAATCAAGACGCTCCTTCCTTGTTCATAAGATGACGGTATTGATAAAACTTCATGGCGAACTCTGTCACTTGTTTTGTTAAATGATAGTTTGAATAAGCCCCTATCGCAATACTGATGAATGGTAAACCTTGAATGAGCTTTTTTCTGAACATGAGGATGAATAAGGATTTGAAACATTGTTTCATCGGTTGTTCCATCCAACCTTCATCTGTCAATTGGTCCTCACCTGCAAAAATATAGGGGTGCTCTTTCTTCTCCACTTCTTCAATTAAATCATTCCAAGCACTCGCTTTCAGTCTTTTCGGTAAGGTAGCGGCATGGAAAACTTTGAGGGAGATCATCATTTCGTAAGGGTGGTTCATCTCATGACCAAATGTCAAACCAATCAGTTGAATGGCTCTTAGGTTCATTAACATCATCAGAGGGTAATCCATCCCTAGGAAAAGCCAGCCACCTGCTCCTGTCAAGCCACCCTGGGCAAAGGAATAAAGTCTCCCCCGAGCCATCTGCTGCTCGGCTATGTAGGTCAACTGTTCTACGGTCAACTCTTTCTCCATATCTTCGATTTTTTCAATCTTATTGGAAAAAATTCTTCCCACCGTTAGTATTCGTTCTCTAGCCTCATATTGATAGGAGGTTCCTTGTAAAAAAGCATGCGTATGGAAGAACCAGGCATCTAATTTTGAGAAAAATGCTTTTTTCACTGGAGGATCCACATTCATCAAATTTTGTTGAACCCAATGATCATAAACCATTTCAAAATCATTCGGCTGATACTGCTGGTATTGCTCTAACCATGTCTTTAACTCCGTACGTATGCGTTGGTGTGACAAAGCGCTCCCTCCTCGTCTTTGTTTCTTACCATATATTGTAGACTGAAAGCTCAAAAAAAAGCAATCGTACCTAGGGTACGATTGCTTTTTCTATTATAATCCTTTTTCAACCGTGTCACGAGCAATCATGACTTCTTCGTTTGTTGGAATAATCATGACCTTCACAGGGGAGTGAGGGTAGTTTACAAAGGCTTCTTTTCCACGAACTTTGTTAAGAGCAGGGTCCCAATAAACGCCCATGAACTCAAGGCCTTTCAACACACGTTCACGCATAGTAACACTATTCTCACCGACACCGGCAGTGAAAATAATTCCGTCGATGCCGTGCATACGGGCTGCGTAAGAACCGATATATTTGTGGATACGTGCGGAAAAGACTTCAAGAGCGAGCTCCGCACGCTCGTCTCCTTCTTCTGCACGCTTTTCGATATCTCTCAAGTCACTGGAGAAACCAGAAAGAGCAAGCATACCACTTTCTTTGTTCAATACATTCATGACTTCATTCGCTGTTTTGCCTGTTTTCTCCATGATGAATGGAATCAATGCAGGGTCGATGTTACCAGAGCGAGTCCCCATAGTAACCCCGGCTAGTGGTGTGAAGCCCATAGATGTATCGATGGATTTGCCGCCTTCAATAGCTGCAATACTAGCACCGTTTCCTAGGTGGCAGGATAGGAGGCGAAGCTCTTCTACCGGGCGCCCCAGCATCTCTGCTGCACGTTCAGAAACATACTTGTGAGAAGTACCATGGAAACCATACTTACGGATCCCATATTCTTCATAGTACTCATATGGCAGGCTGTATAGGTAAGACTGTTCCGGCATGGACTGGTGGAATGCCGTATCAAACACAGCTACATGAGGTACGTTCGGAAGTACTTCACGGAAAGCGTTGATTCCAGTCAAGTTTGCAGGGTTATGCAATGGAGCCAAATCAGATACTTCCTCAATTTCTTTGATCACTTCATCCGTGATGAGTACAGACTCGCTGAAACGCTCGCCTCCGTGGACAACACGGTGTCCCACACCATTGATCTCATCCAGTGAATCGATGATTCCGTTCGCTGTCAATTTATCAAGAAGCATTTTTACAGCTTCTCCATGATCAGGGATATCTGTTACGGTTTCATCTTTTTCATCATTTACTTCAATTGTAAATACAGCATCATTCAAGCCGATACGCTCGACTAGACCTTTGGTAATTACAGTTTCTTCAGGCATTTCAATCAGTTGGAATTTCAGTGATGAACTACCTGCATTTATAGCAAGAATTTTATTACTCAACGTTGCTCATCCCCTTAGAATTTAGGTTCGTAATTTTCTACCACTACCATTTAATCACCCGTTTTCAACGATTTCAAGGTTGTTGACCGATGATAACGTTTACTTGTTATATTCGTTATTTTCTCACAATTGCGTTCTTTTATATTCATCAAACCATTGGTTCATCTGGGTAAGAATATCCGCCATCCCATTCGGATTCTTGAAGGAAGGAAGCTTGGCTAATAACGCCTGCTTCGGCGCCTTCGTCTCTTGGCCTTTCTTTTGTAAAATCAAAATGCTCTTTCCATGCTTTTCATCTTTGAATAAGCTATCAGAAAATTGAAGCATCCCAACGATGTGAGCATGTTCACGCAAGAATGCATTCAGCGCCTTAGACTGCTCACTCTCAAAAAGGAAGTTCGGCACAATGAACATAAGGAAGCCGCCTTCTTTTGTATAATTCAATCCCTGCTCAATAAACAGATGATGGGCATAGGACAAGCCTTCGTCCGCTTTCAGCTTATATCTTACTGCTTGAACGTCATCCGGATAATAACCAACAGGAAGATCAGCCAGTACAAAATCGACAGGCTCCATTAAGAAAGGGGCAAGACTGTCCTGGTGGAAGAATTCAATTTCATTTTTTTGCAGATTGGCATTCGCTACGGCAAGCTGAATGAGCGTAGGGTCTACTTCACTGGCATACGCTTGCAGCGACATATCCAGCTGGTTCATAACGGAAGTAATTAAATTTCCGCTTCCCGAAGCTGGATCGAAAAGTTTCAAGCTTTCTTTTCCTTCAAACAATTTGGAAGCTAGATAACCCATGAACATGGCCACCGAATCTGGCGTGATCAAATGTTGCTGCTGAGTGGCTCCTTTCATGCCCTTTAGAATGGCCAGTTGAACAGCTTTTCGTATTTCTTCTTTTTCAAATTCTTCTCTTTTCACTTTAACCAGTTCATTCGTAAGAAAGGTCTGCAAAGAATCTCCCATATCATCAAAAGGCTGTCCATTGAATAGGACATCCATCGTTTCTGCGATCGCTTCTAAATAGGTGATATTCAAGTCTTCGGATATAACTGTTGAAGTATCATCAATCCATTGAAATAGTTTTTCCACTCGTTCCTGCTTCATAATCATTCTCCTTAAAATAAAATCATGCTCTCGCTTGGTATACTTAAATAGAACCATCTCAAAAGAAATTGGCGCAGCTGTTTGAATCAAACATGATGCGCCAACCTTCGTTTACGTTTTCATCTATATCCACCATATCGAATTCCACCCTTCAATTCAACAATGTTAAACTTTCCCGATTTGTTTGAAAATTGTGTGCGGTTTCAAGAATGAAATGATAAAATGACATCAAGCTATACATAAGAGGAGGATGCTAGATGAACGACCAACGAAGAAATTTATACTTTTTTTATCAACAAACGGAAGAATTAAATGATAAATTGGAGTCCTTATTCCAACTCGCTCGCGACAACGATTTTCATATCGTTGAAGATTCCACAGATGCTAACATCATCATCGCTGTAGGCGGAGATGGCACCTTCTTGCAAGCTGTTCGTAAGACCGGTTTCCGTCAAGACTGCCTGTATGTAGGGATCCGAACCGGGCATGAGGCAGGGCTTTACTGTGACTTCGACATCGATGATCATGATGAAATGATCGATGCGATGAAGAATTCTGAAGTTGAAGTACGCCGCTTCCCAGTCATTGAAACAACAATCAATAATGAATCCACCTTCATGTGCCTTAATGAATGCAGTGTCCGCTCGACGTTGATCAAGTCAATCGTCATTGATGTCCACATCGATGACTTGCATTTTGAAACCTTCCGTGGAGACGGATTAATTATTGCCACCCCTACTGGGAGCACCGCTTACAATAAATCCATCAACGGTGCGGTTGTGGATCCGAAACTTCCGTGTTTCCAGATCAGTGAGCTTGCTTCACTTAACAATAACCGCTACCGTACCCTCGGCTCTTCCTTTATTTTAAGCGGAGAACGGTCATTAAAACTCAAAGTCCGCCAAGATGGAAATGACCATCCGATTATTGGCATGGATAACGAAGCCTTTTCCGTTCGTAACATTCACGACGTCACGATCAACCTAAGTGAAAACGTCATAAAGACTGTTAAACTTAAAAACAATACGTACTGGGACCGCGTGAAACGTACGTTCCTATAATATCTTTTAACACCTGAAAAAGGAACTTCCAAAACATCGGAAGTTCCTTTTTAGTTAAAAATATCGATATTATCAGATAAGCTCCCGATTGTGGAAGACAAAGTTTCGGGATGTTTGATGAGTGAATAGCGGCGAATGGAAACCGCTCGCTTTCCATTGGACTGCTAAGAGCACCTATCAAAAGTCAAAGGAAGCCTTGCTTAGATGAAATAATGAATGACGATTCCTAGCCATGGATACGGGGTCAGGGAAACGATGATTTGGATTATTTTGGATCAGTTAGTAGAGAAAACACACACGTTCATGTCTCCTTTAGGTTTACATGCGGACGTTTCCCAGACCCTTTTTCCTCGCCTTATTGGTGCAGTTTCTATGGTTGAAATCACTAAAACGACATGGTTGATCAAAACTTAATTTCAGATTTCGGCCGTTTATTTTAAGAAAGATTTCGAGAACCTCATAATATAAAGGGGCTGAGGGGAATGGGGAGACCCCGCAGGACGGAGCCCGAGGAGGCTCATCGCGGCTCCCGCGGAAAGCGTGTCATTCCCTGCCGCCCCGATCCACTCACACAAACATCTCGAAATCAAGTCTTCCACAATCCTGCCTTATAGTTCAATAACTTGTTTTGATAAGCAATCAGGAGCGCTGATATACGATTTCCTCGTCTACAACGGTCATGGTAACCGTAGCGTCTGCGAGTTCATGAGATTTCAATGCAAAAAGATCCCTATCTAATACTGTAAAGTCAGCAAGGAACCCTTCCTGAATCATCCCTTGTTCATTCTCCTTGTGGATCGCTTGAGCACTCCCTTTCGTATAAAGAGAAATGGCTTCATAAACGGTAAGCTTCTCTTCCGCTTGATAAACGGCGTGATCATAAGACGCCCTTCTGTCTACGGCTGCTCTTATGCCAAGCAGAGGGTTGATTTCCTCTATAGGGGCATCCGATCCTCCCGCACACTTAATTCCTGCATCCAGCAGCGTTTTCCAGGAGTAGGAATTTTTCAACCTTAAGTTCCCCAGGCGTTCAATGACCCACGGAAAGTCAGATGCAACGAATGTTGGCTGAATATCCAAAACGATATTTAAGCGCTGCAATTGGTGAATTAACGCAGGACTTAGAATTTGCGCATGAATAATACGGTCACGTTCCCCATTCTTAAGAGGATTGGACGCAATGGCGTTGGCCACCGCTTCGACAGCTCCGTCACCAATGGCGTGTACAGCCACTGGCATGTCTCTTTTTCTTGCTTCTTTCACAAGTTGATCAAGCTCTTCATTCGTGTGAATGGCCACTCCATGATTTTCCGGATCATCTGCATACGCATCTTTTAACCATGCCGTCCTACCGCCTAACGCTCCATCAGAGAAAATTTTCAACGCCCCTAATTCTACAAAATTGGTCCCTTTTTTGAATCCCAGCCCTTCTTGATCTACCTGTTCAATCACACCATGGTGAATGAGAAGATGGGCCCGGAATTTTGTTTCCTTTCCATCAATGACATGCAGAAAAGCGTCGTACGTTTTTCTGAAACCACCATAATAATTCAAGTCTTCACTATGGCCGCCTACAAGACCAAAAGAATGCATATCCTTAACAGCTAAGTCCGTGGCTTTTCTTAGATACTCAGGTGTAACTTCAGGCATGGCACCTTTAATAAGTTCCTGTGCCTGATCATGGAAGTATCCAGTCGCATCCCCTTGATCGTCTCTTACGATTACCCCTCCCTGCGGATCTGGGGTGCTTTTCTTAATTCCAGCCATGTTCATCGCTTTTGTGTTAGCTAGTAAGGCATGTCGGCATACCCTTGTCAGCATCATCGGGTGTTCGGAAGAAATTTCATCAAGCTCATCTTTATGTATGATGCGTTTTTCTTCCCATTGATTTTCATTCCAACCATCACCAATGATCCATTCTCCAGGCTGCAGTTGTTCTGCATGTTGTTGTAACGCCTGTTTCACTTCTTCTGCCGACTTCATAAACGAAAGGTCAAGCCTCATTAGGCGTTCCCCATGGCCGATGATGTGTAAATGACTATCCGTAAATCCAGGATACATGACAGCCCCTTTTAAATCGTGTTCTTCTGTGATTTGATCTTTGTAGGTTTGATATAAAAGCTGTGTATCGCCAACTGCTTTCACCTTTCCCCCGGAAGTCACAATCGCTTCCACCCATTCTCCTTCTTTTTTCATCGTATATATTTTTCCACCATACCAGAGCTTCACTTTTAACACTCCCTCTTTCTTCCTTTTATCTATACCATAATCTATATGTGGACAGAATTGAAGTACAAGCCATTGAAAGAGCAAACAGAAGTATCTGGGCTACAGTAGCGAAATGTTCAAGTTTCGACCGATTGATCTACAGCTTAAGATTTAATTATTTCCTAGACAATAAAAAACCCCTGGCCTTTGAGGCCAGAGGATAAATGATTTACAGTAAATCATCAAATTCGTCGTCTTGTTGACCCGATTGTCGATCTGGGGAGACTTCAACGATATAGGATTCTTCCAATGCTTTTTCAATATCACGGGTGAAATCTGAATTAGATTCATAATAATTGGCATTTTTTCGTGTGGGTTTCGTCTTAGGTGCTTTCGGCACAAAAACTGTACAGCAATCTTCAAAAGGGCGGATGGAAATGTCATACGTTCCAATTTTCCTGGAAATATCAATAATCTCTATTTTGTCCATAGAAACAAGCGGTCTGATAATTGGGTAATTGGTAACCTCATTGATGGTATTCATGCTTTCCATCGTCTGACTGGCTACTTGTCCTAAGCTTTCACCTGTAGTGATGGAGAGAAGTTCATTTCTAGCGGCCACTTGTTCACTGATCCGCATCATCATTCGGCGCATGATTGTCATGCTGTAACCTTCTGGCATTTCACGATGAATTTTTTGCTGGATTGCCGTAAATGGAATGACGTGAATTTTCACTCTCGAACCGAACTTGGATAAAGCTTGAGCAAGATCGATGACTTTCTGTTTCGCCCGTTCGCTTGTGTATGGAGGCGAATGGAAATGAATCGCTTCGATTTCAACTCCGCGTTTCATTGTCAGATAACCTGCGACCGGACTATCAATTCCGCCTGAAAGCATCAACAAACTCTTCCCTGTCGTACCAACCGGCAAACCACCCGCTCCTGGGTAATCTTGTGCCGTAACATAACATCCCTCATGACGAACTTCTACTTTTATTTCTACATCAGGATTATGCACATCGACCTTTACATCTTCCGTTTGACGCAGGATATGTCCACCTAATAATGGGTTAAGCTCCTGTGAAGGGATAGGGAAAGTTTTGTCCGTACGCTTTGATGATATCTTGAACGTGCGAGCATTCCTTGCGTCATGAAATGCCAGCATCACAGCTTCTTTCATTTGCTCTTCTTCTTTTTCCACCATCACAGCGAAACTAAGGCTGTGGATACCGAATACTTCCTGGCATTCTTTCATTACTTCATGAGGTTTTTCCCCATTCAGCAGGACAAACATGCGCCCTTGAGTTTTCTTTATCGTTGTATTTGGATATTTTCTCAGCTTTATGGCAATATTGCTTTGCAGTTTTTGTTCAAATGCACGTCTATTTTTCCCTTTCAACGCCATTTCACCGTACCGAATCATAATCCGATCGAAATTCATTATGCTCACCCCATCGTCGCTTGTAAGTTTTCAACTGTTTGATCTAACTTTTTCAAAAACAGATCGATTTCATCTTTTTCATTCGTTGTAGAAAGACTAACGCGTAAAGCAGAAGTCGTCCGCTCATAATCCAAGTTACACGCCTTGAGTACAGCACTCACGTCCGGCTGTTTGGAAGAACAGGCAGATTTAGTGGAAATGAAAATCCCTTCTTCCCCTAGGGCGTGAATAATGACTTCGGGTTTATATCCTGGAATGGAAAAATTTATTATATGAGGGACCCCGTCCTCCGGTGAATTGATTTTACAATAGTCTCGAAGCATAAGCCCTTCCCATAGTATTGTTCTCATTCTACGTAAGTGGTTGACTTTTTGTTTGTGATCTTCATGAAGCAGCCGCAGGGCTTTTACAAACGCTACCGTTCCAGGTAAGTTTTCTGTTCCCGCTCTGACCTCTGCTTCTTGGCTTCCTCCATGCAACAGAGGAAAAACACGCACGTGCTTTTGCATGAGTAGAGCCCCGGTCCCTTTCAATCCATGAATCTTATGCCCGGAAAGGGTACAAAGGTCAATGCCCCATTCTTTAACGGAAAGCTCTATTTTTCCTAACCCTTGAACATGATCGACATGAAAGAATACTTTAGGGTAAGCCTTGAGCAGTTCCCCGATTTTTTGAACGGGCTGAATGGTACCAAGCTCATTGTTCACACTCATCACGCTGACAAGAATCGTATCGTCTCTTAACGCTTGCTGAATATCTTCGGGATTAACTTTCCCGTTCTGATCAACATTTATATAAGTGACTTCAAAACCCAATGTTTCCAGTGCCTTGAATGCTTCCATCACAGAAGGATGTTCAATCAGAGTCGTAACTAAATGTTTCCCTCTATTTTGATGTTGAAGCGCAATCCCTTTGATCGCCATGTTATTTCCTTCGGTCCCCCCGGATGTGAAAATCACTTCCTGAGGATCGACGCTCAAAAGCTGGGCCGCTTGTTTCCTCGACCGATCCAATAGACGTTCAGCCTCACTCCCGAAACGATGAACGGATGAGGGATTGGCAAAATATTGGTCTGCGACCTTTTGAAAACTCTCCAACACTTCATAGTGTGGATGAGTTGTGGCACTGTTATCTAGGTAAATCATGGGCTTTGACTCCTTTATTTTCGAATTGCAGCTCATTATTTTATCATAACACGAAGTCAAATGAAACACCTGCCCTATTAACAATAAAAGAGCATCTGCTTTATGCAGATGCTCTTCACCCTAACTATTGTCGGTATCATTTAATTCAAGAGATTCAAGGAGGGTATCGATACTTAGTTTTCCATCTTCACGAACATCGTTGACCCAGTCTTTCGTCAATGTTTTTTCTCCAATGATCGTTCGTACCTCATTGTCCACTTCTATGTTTCTTTCAAAAAAATCAGCGGATATTTGATCATTCAAGCTTTTGCCTTCAGTATGGATGGACCTAGTAAAACCATGCTCCTTGCTATCTAAAACCTTCGCATTCGAAGTCAGAAAAAAAACCGCAAGAACACTTGACCATATGAGAACTGTTCCCGAAATTAATCCGATGATGATTCGCTTCTTCAACTGAACCACTTCCTAAACCAGGACTTCTTCCTCTTTGTCAATTTTGGACAGCGCGGCCGGATCCACTTCTTTAATGGCCTCTGTAGCAAGCGTCAGTGCTTGATCATAGTGATAAGACCTGAATTTTTCCTCTGCTTCAAGGAGTTTAGCTGCTAAGATTGGATATTTGCTTCGATAGCGATTGCCGCATTGAATCACTCGTTCTGCAAGCTGAGCTGTTTCCATAATCTTTTCAGCATCCTGACTCAACTGCTCTGTCATTTCCATTGCCTCATCCAGTTTTTCATTGACTACAGCCATATCAAGCGGCTGTGCTTCAAGACTTTGAAATACCTCATCCACTTTATGGCTCGCTGCTTTCATATCTTCATAGATGGATGTGGGGATTCCTGGGATATTGCTTCTCTTCAATCGACGATGAGTATCTAAAAGAAGGCTTTCCATCTTCGTCATTTTCTGCTTAGCTTCTCGTTCATCTTTTCTCAGGTTTTGAACACGCTCATGGAAATACCCATGCTGTTCTTCGAGCTCTTGCAATTGTTTCTCCGTATCTTCCACTTCTTCACGGAGAAGGGCGTAGGAGGTTTCTCCATCTGCTCGTCTGAAATCGAGACTCGTTACGCGTTTGCGCATTTGATTAAACCACTTGATCAAGCTTCGGTGAGACTCCAAATGTCCTTCCTCCACTTGATACGTTTGTTGTATTTCCTCTAATTCCCGCTCCGTGTCTGCCAAAACATATTCCAACTCATCCAACTGAGCTTTAAGTGGTACAAATTGCTTCTCCACATAATGATGAGCCACTGCTTCTCTTTCTAGCAGCTGATACATTTCCTGGATTCTTGTTTGAATTTCTGTTAAAGCATCTTCAATCCCTGATTGGTCTCCCTGCTCCATTTGCACAAGCATTTCCTCCAGAGACCGCTCATAGTTATGTAACTCTGGAAGAAAATCGAAATGAGAGATGCGGTAACCTTCCGCCTTCATCTCTTCCACACCGCTTTTAAGCTCTTTCAGCTGTTCAGGTAATTCAATCTTCACTTGTTTCAAACGATCAGGGAAGTGATGGACATCCTCCTGCAATTGTGTAGTCTCTTGACGTATCGTTTGCACAAGGGTATTGGCTTCGATGTAATCCCCTTGATCGGTTAACTGTTCATATTCACTGAGCTTATCCTTCAATTCACCCACTCTTTGTTCAAAAACACGGACCGCTTTGCCATATTGATGGCGGTTTTGAATAAGGAGTTTAGTAAGTTCTTTCAATTCCGGCTGCATCGATTCAATTTCCAAACGGCTTTGCTTTTCAGAATCAAGGAGGTCTTCCAGTTCTTGAAGCATCATTTTAATGTCTTCCTCAATGGCTACTAACTTTTTCTCTGTGTTTGCCAAGACGACTTTAACGCGTTTAAAACGATAGCGATCCGCCGCTTCTTCTGCATCGAAAAGGTCTTCCTCCAGCTCAGGCAGCTCTTTTGTCAAAATTTGATCCCAACGAGCCCGCCACGCTTCGAACTTTTCCTGAGTCTCACCAGAAAGGTTTAAACTTTTCACTTTGGATAATTCTTCGGTGACGCGCCGGTTCATGATATCCATTTTCCAACCTTCCAGGCGATCCACTTCATCATAGACCTTTTTCCGCCAGATCAGCCCTATGATGAACAATGCGATGAGTAGTAAAATAGCCCCGATGACGTACTTCATAAATAGCCTCCTTACAATAAACGTGCCATACGGATGTATTACGTTCCGAATTGTGATTTAGTTGTTTATAATGATACCATGTAAAACATCCTTTTGGCTAAAATATTTCAAATTTATTATCATATTGACAAAAAATTCAAGCACAAAGGAGAGACGACTATGATTGATGGTCACATCCATACACCTTATTGCCCCCATGGCTCTTCAGACACCCTTAAAAGTTACATTGAACAAGCCATAAAACGTGGGTATCAATCCATGACTTTCACAGAGCACGCGCCGCTTCCTTCCACATTTGAAGATCCCGTTCCAGACAAGGATAGCGGGATGTCTTTTCGACAAGTGGAAGAATATTTAAAGGAAATCGACCGGCTAAAAACAGAGTACCAACGGGAAATTTACATTCAGAAAGGATTTGAAGTAGATTATATCGAAGGGTATGAAAAAGAGGTGGAAAGCTTTCTAAATACCTATGGACCCTCTCTTGATGACAGCATCCTATCTGTTCACTTCTTAAAAGGTCATAGTCAGTGGTACTGTATCGACTACAGCCCGGACATGTATAGAGAAGCCATCCATGATTTCGGTGGAATCGATCAACTTTACCAAGCCTACTACAACACGCTCAACCAATCGGTTCTCAGTGAGTTAGGTGAATACAAACCGAACCGTGTCGGACATATGACGCTTGTGAAGAAGTTCCAATACCTCTATCCCGCACCGGAAAATTGGGAAAAGCAGGCTCATTCGTTCCTCGAACTCGTTCAGGATCATGGATATACCCTTGATTATAACGGGGCAGGAGTAGTGAAAGAACATTGCAAAGAGACTTATCCGCCATTACAAACGGCCAGACAAGCCTCTTCTATGGGCATACCTTTAATCTATGGTTCTGATGCTCATACGGCAGCAGGGCTCGGACAAGGATACGATTCTATCGACTCTCAGCTTCTCAAGCTTTAGCAAGCTCCTGGACGGAACGGTGATCGTTCATTAGCCCGCTATACATTTCTACAAAATGATTAAGAGAAGCGTCTGTAATAAATGGATCTTTAAACTCATGTGGCATCATGAACGGAGCGTTTAATAATCCCTTTAGTTGTAGTAAACATAGCTTTTCTTTGAACGTGACATCAATATGGGAGTTTTTATGGAAAAGAATTTGAGTAAGTAAATGATTCTCTTTCGCCAAATAAGTGACAAGCATTTCTCTTGCAAACGTTGTGTTCAACGTCAGCTCCCTATTTAACAAACAAGATAGTTGATAATTCGACTGTTTATAATGTAGAATTTTTTTCACTAAATCATTTAGACGATATTCGCCTTCTGAGGGTTGCTCGTTTTCCAGCATTTCAAGATAGGGCTCAAAATAGCTGACGGCGAGCGATTCAAAAAGGCCTTGCTTGCTCTTAAAGTAGTAATGGATCAACGAGACATTTACATTAGCTGCCTTCGCGATATCTCGGACGGATGTTCCATTGAAACCTTGGCTGTAAAAAAGGCGGCAGGCAACATCTAATACTTTGTCACGCGTTACATTTGGTCGGCTCATTATTTTTCCCCCTCAGGAAAAGATTCTCTCTATTTGTTGGATTTCCTGCTTGCAATCGTCCATCAAATACCGACAGAAAATTCTGTTTTTTGTCGAATACTATAAACTCAGGAGGTATATTGATGTTTCAAACCACTTCTTATACAGGTTCAAAAAAAGAAAAATACGATCTGGTCATTAAACAATTAAAAGCTCTCATCGAGGACGAACCCGATCAAATCGCAAACTTGTCTAATGCATCCTCCCTTCTCAACCAGTTCTTGGATGATGTCAATTGGGTCGGCTTTTATTTGTGGAAAGAAAGCCAGCTAGTTCTTGGCCCTTTTCAAGGCCTTCCTGCATGTGTTCGAATTCCATCAGGTAAAGGGGTTTGCGGAACAGCAGTAGCCGATAACAAAGTTCAGCGCATTGAAGATGTTCATGCGTTTCCAGGCCATATCGCCTGTGATGCCGCAAGTCAATCTGAAATTGTTGTCCCTATTGTAAAAGGTGATGAAATTTTTGGTGTCCTTGATATCGACAGTCCTTCCAAAGGAAGATTCGATGAAGTGGATGAGGAGAAACTAGTCGAATTCGTACAAACTTTACAAAATTATATTTAAAAAGAAGCCGCTGAAGTGTTTTTCACTCCAGTGGCTTCTTTTTTAGCTTCTCTCTTTAATAGGATGAGCCGTTACAATTCGGTTTCTTCCAGAACTTTTAGCTTTATATAAAGCTTGGTCCGCCTGTTGGACAATCTGCTTCCGGTTCGGCCTGAGCCATTCTGCCTTCCACGGAGCAATCCCACAGGAAACCGTTACACTAGGGGAAGTCGAAATCGCAATCTTTTCACGAATCATTTCCGTTAAATCATGGGCTTTTTCAGATGGAAGCATTGGAAGGTATACCGCGAGTTCTTCCCCTCCCCACCGTGCGGAAAGACCTTGACCCCCAATGACTGACTTGATGATATCAGCCACCTGGCAAATGACCTCGTCGCCTACCTGGTGGCCATAGGTGTCATTGATGTTTTTAAAATTATCAATATCAAATAGAATCAGACAACCCTTCTCATCATCCTTGACATGTTGTTCCACACAATGGTCCAAGTGAACCCTGGAATGAAGTTTTGTTAGATAATCAGTGATGACTGCCTTCTCCAACTCTTCTCTCAGGATTGAATTCGCAAATGCCAGCGTAGAATGGGCGACAAGCGATTGCAGAAGTTTGAAGGACTCAAACGTAAAATAATACGGCTCTTTATGGAGGACAATGGCAAGACCGCTGATATGTTCGTGATCTTTCATTGGCACGGCCATCAAAGAACGATATTGGGGTACATGTTCAATCGGTTTCGTCTCCAGATCACTTATGAAAAGTGGGGCATCTTGATGACATACGGATTCTTTCACATAATGCACCAGCGTACTTGATTCGGATGAAGCAAAGTATTCTGTACTCCCCTCAAGAACGTGATGACTTGAAAGTTCTTCATACGTAACAAAACCAACTTCATCCGCATGAAAAGACTGTTGAATTTTATACGCCATATAACTAATCTTTTCAGTTAATCGCATGTTGGAGTTGAGTTTTTGTGAGGTGGAGTTAATTAATTGCAGATCACTGTTTAACTTTCTTGATTGCTGGTAAAGCTGGGCATTTTCAAGAGCTTTCCCAGCTGTGTTTGCTATGAAGATGAAAAATTCGACATCTTTTTTAGGAAAATATAAATACCCAGGGGTCACAACCTTCAATACTCCATAGATGCCTTGTTTACCTTTAAGCGGAGCATATAAAATCGAGCACTTTTCTACTAGGTGATCTTCAATTTGTACTTCTCCTGTTATATAGGCCTGTGTACTTGCACTTGACTCAAGGTCCATATCGTAGGTGAGCTCGCGGACAGGGAGATCATTATCTTTCGTATAATCATTCGACAACAATAAAAAGTATTGAAAATCTGGATAGGTTTTTCTTAGGGTGTCTATAATTTCTTTTAACACTCCATCTGTATCAATAGAGGAATGGAAGTGAGAAGTCACTTTGTATAACAACTCGTATTTTTTCTCTTCCTCCATGGACGTGTAAAAGCCTTCGACCTTTTTTATACATTTCGTAACCTCTGAACTAATCGCCCGCAGCAACTCCTCCTCCATCTGTACAGCAGACGTCCCCTTCAGAACTAGATATCCAAAGATCGTTTGCCCAGAATGTAGCGAGGTGACTCTTAAAGAAGAACCAACTGCTTTTGCATCGATGATGTGTTGCACGTCTGATTGACTTTTCGTTTGGGTATATAAATCATCCAGAGAAAAGTGACTTCTTAATGATTCTTTCACAACCCCATCCTTTGAATGTATTTGAAAACGACCTTTCCACACATCCAGCAAATAAATGGCACAAAAAGAAGCTTCGGAAAACTTTTTTATTTCATCAGTCAGGTTGACAACAAACTGTTCATAGGTAAAGGGTGATTCTGAAATAAAGTATTGGAACAGACGGCTTTGTAGTTTTTCAATTCTCTTTTTTATGAGGGATTGGACAATCATTCGACTCACCTATCTTCCCTAACAAACGTTTTGAGTATATTGTACCATTACTTTAATCACAAAAACGACCATGAATATGTAAAAAGATCTTTATAAACTGTTCACTATTATATCATTCTATTTCTCTTTGGTTAGAATCATCTATCTTTGAACTTTACCCTTAAGTCGTACCTTCTTTTGTGAGAAAAACGCTTCTTCAAAACAGAGAGGACCAATAGGGAGTAATAGTAAGTAACCTTACAAAGATATAAGATTAATGAAAATTATAGAACTGAAGATGATTCAGGGATCCCTTCCCCTCACTATCACCTAGAGTTCTTATTTCAAATATCGTGAAATATAATGATTACAGTGTTTTCATTATCATCTAACCAATTCCCTATCATCATTTTTTATTTCGATCCCCTTGACTTCCATCCCTAATAAGATTACAATATTCGTTGTGTAAAATAAATGGCAGCCTATGTGAACCACCATTGTCATCATTTTGTTCCTCTATTTGAGGTGCATCGTGTAACTCTCTGCTGCTGGGGCGAAGGTGCATGAAAACATAATGAGCAATGATCGAAGGGACACACTGTTTTTATTTTATGCAAAATAAAATAAAAAGGAGGAAATTCCTATGGCACGTTATACAGGTCCAACCTGGAAAAAATCACGTCGTTATGGTATTTCTTTAAGCGGAACTGGTAAGGAGCTTGAAAAGCGCCCTTACGCTCCTGGACAACATGGTCCAAACCAACGTAAAAAACTATCCGAATTCGGTCTTCAACTACAAGAGAAGCAGAAGCTTCGTTTCATGTACGGTTTGACTGAGCGTCAATTCCGTCGCTTGTTTGAAGAAGCGGGTAACATGAAGGGGATCCACGGTGAAAACTTCATGATCCTACTTGAATCCCGTTTGGATAACCTTGTTTACCGTCTAGGTCTAGCTCGTACGCGCAACCAAGCTCGTCAGCTAGTTACTCACGGTCACGTTACTGTAGATGGCGGTCGCGTTGATATCCCATCTTACCGCGTAGCTCCTGGTCAAGCGATCAGCCTTCGTGAAAAATCTCAAAAGCTTAACGTCGTAGAAGAAGCAATCGAAGTTAATAACTTCGTACCAGAATATCTTACTTTCGACGAAGACAAGCGTGAAGGAACGTACACTCGTTTCCCTGAGCGTTCTGAGCTTCCTTCTGAAATCAACGAAGCTCTTATCGTTGAATTCTACTCTCGTTAATCTCTGCTTTAGCAGAATTACGACAAAAACGCCTTTGGAATGTTACTCACATTTCAAAGGCGTTTTTATTATTGTCAGGACAGAAAATAAAATACCGGAAAAGCTGGTATTCTCACCATAAACATAGAGGCAGACCGAAGTGGTCTGCCTCTTACTTTTATTATTGGAACTTAACCAAGAAGTACTTTTTCTTTCCGCGACGGATAATGGTAAAGCGATCCTCGATGCGATCTTCCTCACCAATCGTATGTTTAAGATCTTGGTTACGTTCTCCGTTAATATAAACAGCACCATTTCCGATATCCTCACGTGCCTGACGCTTGGAAGAGGAAATGCCAGCATTTACAAGAAGGTCCAACAGCTGTGGCTCTTTTTCTTCAGACTTGTAAGTCGGAACATCTTTGAAGCCTTGCTCAATTTCTGCACCTGATAATGTCTTGATATCTCCGCTGAATAAAGCAGCAGATATGCGCTCCGCCTGTTTCAATGCTTCCTCGTCATGGACGAGCTTTGTCATTTCTTCAGCTAGACGGCGTTGAGCCACACGTTTTTCTGGTTGAGTTTCTACTTCTTTTTCTAGTTCTGAAATTTCTTCCAAGCTTAAGAACGTGAAATACTTCAAGAAGCGAATCACATCACGATCATCCGCGTTGATCCAGAACTGATAGAATTCGTAAGGGGACGTTTTCTCAGGATCTAGCCAGATCGCTCCACCAGCTGTCTTCCCGAACTTCGATCCATCCGCTTTCGTAATCAATGGAACAGTCAAACCATAGGCTTCCACTTCTTCTTCTCCTGCAGCAGATCGTCTCAGCAATTCAAGCCCCGCGGTAATGTTCCCCCACTGATCGCTTCCACCGATTTGAAGCGTGCAATTCTCTTTTTGATACAACTGTTGGAAGTCAAGAGACTGCAAGATCATGTAAGAGAATTCTGTATAGCTGATTCCCTGCTCAATACGAGACTCTACAGAATCTTTTGCCAACATATAATTGATTCCAAAATGTTTTCCTGTATCTCGAAGGAAATCAATGATTGTCATTTGTGATAACCACTCATGGTTATTACGTGCTACCGCTGCATTTTCACCTTCATCAAAATTCAGGATTCTCGCCAATTGTTCTTTAATACTTTCACTGTACCCGTGAACAACCTCTGCACTGTTCAGTTGTCTTTCACTTGATCGGCCGCTCGGGTCCCCGATCATGCCTGTACCGCCGCCAACAAGTGCTATAGGACGATGTCCTGCTTGTTGGAACCTTTTCAACATAAGTACTGGAAGCAGATGCCCAATATGAAGACTGTCCGCTGTCGGATCAAACCCACAGTAAAGCGTTACCTGTTCCGTTTCGAGGTGCTTTTTCAATCCTTCTTCGTCTGTCATCTGGTTGATCAAACCACGTTGTTGCAAATCCTTCAAAATATCCATTGGATCACTCCTCAATCTGTTATAAGTAGACTTGTGCTAAGGTCTCAGAGATGAATTTTCTGAAAACAAAAAAAGACCTCACCCCTTGTGAAAAGGGACGAGGTCTCGCGGTACCACCCTTGTTGCACACACGTATGATGTGCCACTCCGATCGATAACGGCATTTCACCGTCTTCTGATTCATACCAGAAGAATGCTCCAGGTCGTAATTCAAAAACAACTGTGTACCGGCTCTCACCCACCGCCGGTTCTCTGAGACAGGGAATTGTTTTTTACTCCAGTCCTTCAACGCACATATATTCATCTACGTATATATTTATCACAACACAATCCAAAAAGCAATAAACCAGGGGTAGAATTATATCCTATATGCCCTGGGTATGTTATAATATTGGTGGATTTTTTAGGAGGTATTATCATGTCTAATAAACCGGAAAACGGGCGAAAAAAGCTGGATATACGCTCTTTATGGCAGAGTGGCACCATCCAGAAAAATGGCCGGATCACCTATGATGTCGTATGGAACGTCATCTTATTTTTTATCATCATCGGTGTTATCGGGTTATTTTTCGCAGGTGGTGTAGGCGCCGGCTATTTTGCTTCTCTTGTGAAAGATGAAGAGGTCAGAAGCGAAGAACAAATGAAAGAAACCATTTATAACTATTCAGAGACCTCGACCATGTTATTCAATGATGGAAAAACAGAGATTGGAGACGTCAGGTCAGATCTCTATCGTGAGGAAGTCCAATTGGAACAGGTCAGTGAAGATTTGAGAAATGCTGTGATTGCTACAGAGGATGAATATTTCGGAGAACACAAAGGTGTGGTTCCTAAAGCGGTCATGCGAGCCGTCGTTCAAGAAGTGACCAACTCCTCCGTAAAAACAGGTGGAAGTACATTGACCCAGCAGCTGGTCAAAAACCAAATCCTGACGAACGAAGTATCGTTTGAACGTAAAGCCAAGGAAATGCTGCTGGCTTTGAGAATTGAAAGATTCTTAGATAAAGATGAGATTCTGGAAGCCTACTTAAACATCGTACCTTTTGGCAGAAATGCGAATGGACAAAATGTGGCAGGCGTACAAACTGCCGCTCAAGGCCTTTTCGGTGTTGATGCCAAAGACTTAACTCTAGCACAATCCGCTTATATTGCAGGATTGCCTCAATCCCCGTTCGGATATACCCCTTTCTATAATGACGGATCTATTAAAGAACCTGAAAATTTAGAAGCGGGAATCGACCGCATGCACGAAGTTCTGGAACGTATGCATGAGGCCGGGTACATCACTCAGGCAGAGTATGATGAGGCGATGAAGTTCCAAATCAATGAAGAAACATTAACAGATCCAAAAGCTACTGTTCTAGGTACTTATCCTGCCATTAACCAGGAAGTGCACAAAAGAGCAAAAGACTTAATAAAAGATCACTTGATGAAGCAGAACGGTCATACAGAAAAAGACCTCTCAGAAGATGAAGCCTTACGTGAGGAATATAACACTATGGCAGAGCGTGAACTTTCTTCCGGTGGTTACCAGATTCATACAACACTAGACAAAGAAGTCTATGACGCCATGCAGAAAGTGAGAGATTCCTATACGGAAGGAAACTGGCCTTGGGGGCAAGAAACGGTCTTGAACAGTGATGGGCAGGAAGAAAAGGTTGACTCTCCTCTTCAGCTGGGGAGTATGATTATCGAAAACTCTACAGGTAAAATTCACGGTTTCATCGGTGGATATGATTTTGAAGAAGAAAATCTCAACCACGCAACCCAAGCCCGCCGCTCGAACGGTAGTACAATGAAGCCGCTCCTTGTATATGGACCGAGTTTTGACATGGGGGCAGCTCAGCCTGGCTCAGTCATTGCAGATGTTCCATACTACTATGATAGCGGGAAAGAAGTTCGTAACTTCTCGAGAAACCATAGAGGTTTTGTTTCTGCGCGTTATGCTCTTGCCCAATCTTATAACGTGCCAGCAGTAAAACAATACAAAAGTATACAATCTCAAGAGCCTGTAGAAAACTATCTGGTTAAAATGGGAATGGAAGAAAATTTAGTCAAAGCCGACTACACGAGCGAGTCGATGGCGCTTGGTGGTCTTACGTACGGAATCACTGTTGAAAACAACGTAAATGCCTATGCAACATTTGGAAACATGGGTAAATTTGTCGATGCGTATATGATTGAAAAAATTGAAACGAAAGATGGAGAAAAAATCTACGAACATCAGGTAGAAGAAACAGAAGTGTACAGCCCACAGGCGGCTTACCTTACTGTTGATGTCATGCGTGATGTATTGGAATACGGAACAGGATCCAGGGTCCGTGGTATGTTGTATAACCGAGGCGTTGACTGGGCCGGAAAAACCGGAACATCCCAATCAACCAAGGACTCTTGGTTTGTAGCGACAAACCCTAATGTCACGGTCGGAATGTGGACAGGTTTTGCCGAAGGAAACATGCAGCACTTGAACTATAACCAGCGTACGCAAGGCTTATGGGCAGATGTTGTCAATGCTGTTTCTGAAATCCGCCCAGAGTTGATGGTTCCAGAGAACGATTTTCAGAGCCCTGGCGGATTGGTCACACGTTCTTATTGTGCAACATCAGGTTTGCTGGCATCTGATCTATGTTCCTCTGTCGGTCTTGCCAAGAGCGATCTCTACGATGCTGACTATGCACCAACGAAAGTAGATGACAGCTTGATCAGCGGTGACTTTGTACGCGTCAAAGATCAGCTGGTCGTAGCAGGTCCGAATACGCCTGGCGAATTTATTATCGATGGTGGCGGGGTTACACTCAGCCCTGAATTCTTAGAAGAAAATGGATACACAAGCTCTGAAGTACTAAGAGAACTCTTACCGAACTCAGGGGCATGGTCCAATGTGGCTCTTCCTTCCACACAAAGTATAGGATCAACAGCTTCTTCCATCGATAATGATGGACAGGCACCAGCGGCACCAGGTTCCGTAAGTGCCAGTGGATCAGCAATTTCTTGGACACCTTCATCTAGTAGCGATGTTGTAGGATACCGCGTCTATCGCGCTTCTACTCCAGGGGGATCCTTCACGTTTATTGGAAATACGACAGACAACTCCCTCGGCTACTCAGGAGGAAGCGGGATTTATGCTGTAAGAGCCGTCGATTACTTCGGCCAATCATCAGGATTATCCGGAACGACGACGGTAGGTAATCCTGGCGCACCAGAACCTTCGGATGATGAAGACACCTCATCCAATAACTCTGGAGGAAGTTCCAACTCAGAGAATGGCTCTTCCAACAACGGATCATCCAATGATGGAAACGGAAACTCTAATGGTTCAAACGGAAATGATTCTGGAGAGAGTAACTCTGGTGAAGAGAATTCAGATGGTGGAGAATCAAATGGTGACGATGAAACTGGAGATAATGATTCAGGAGATAATGATTCAGGAGATAGTGGGTCCGGAGACGACGACTCCGGAGATGATTCTGGCGGAGAAGGCTCCGGCGATGGCACTAGAGATGGTTCCGGTTCTGGTGAAGGCTCTGGATCTGGTGATGGTTCAGGAGGAAATGATTCCGAATCAGATGATGGATCAGACTCTCAGGAAAATTAAACAATAAATAAAATCCGATCGGCTTGCCGGTCGGATTTTTTATTCATCATGAAAAACAAGCATGGTTTCATGTATAATGGAGGAAATTAGTAAAATAATCTATTAATCTATGACAGGTGGTGGCTGAATGAATCATGAAAAGACCTATCATTACGAGGCATTTGACACAGAACATGGACCTGTCATCGTAGAAGGTCCATTACCCTCTGAAGATCTTGAGAAATACACATTCCATGAAGGTTTGACGGCCTTCCGTCCTCCAGAAAAACAATTCGAGGCCATTAAAGGGATTGCAGACTTTGAAGAAGGTCGCATTATTATCGCAAGGCACAATGAAGAAATCATTGGATATGTAACCTATCTGCATCCAGACCCTCTAGAACGATGGTCAGAAGGCAGTATGGAAGATCTCATAGAGCTTGGGGCTATTGAAGTCATTCCAGAGTTCCGTGGCTATCGGATCGGCTCACGTCTATTGAGAGTCTCCATGATGGATGAGTATATGGAAAACTATATCATCATTTCTACCGAATATTATTGGCACTGGGATCTCAAAGGAACGGGGCTGAATATTTGGGACTATCGAAAAGTCATGGAAAAAATGATGGCAGCGGGTGGACTCACTCCTTCTCCAACCGATGATCCAGAAATTATATCCCATCCTGCAAATTGCTTGATGGTGAAAATAGGACGCCATGTCTCCGATTCTTCTGTGGAACAATTTGATAAATTGAGGTTCTTAACAAGACATCAATACCGGACGAGGAGGTAGTTATATGTTAGTGGAAGAAATCATGAAAGAGAAAGTCATTACCCTTTCTCCTGAAGAAACCATTGAAAAAGCTCTGAAACTCCTTCACGAACATCACATTCGCCATATCCCAATCATCAACGAAGAAAATGAAGTCATTGGCATCGTCTCAGACCGTGATGTCAGAGATGCAAGCCCTTCAATCTTTGACAAAGAAACCGATCATGAAGAGCTGAAAAATCCAATTCGATCCGTCATGACCTCACCCGTGACAACGGTCCACCCACTGGATTTCGTAGAGGAAGTGGCATCGATCTTTTATGAGCAGGAAATTGCCTGTGTCCCCGTGACTCGAGATGAAAAACTGGTCGGAATTATTACTGAAAAGGATATGTTGTACACGCTCATTCAACTGACAGGCACACACGTTCAAAGTTCACAGATTGAAGTGAAAGTGATCAACAAACCTGGAATACTTCCACAGGTCACTCAAGTGTTCGGTAAAAGAAAAGTGAATATCAGCTCTGTCCTCATCTATCCTTATAAACCTGACCCTAAATATAAAATCATTGTCGTGAGAATTCAAACAATGAATCCCTTGCCTACGATTGAGGACTTAAAATCTGAAGGTTACGAAGTTCTGTGGCCTCAAATGCCAGGGATTCCATCATGACGTGTCATGCTGGATTTGTGTATTCCGAAGAATTTACGACATACCGCTTTCGAGACGATCATCCTTTCAATCAAATGCGTGTGGTAATGACAAAAGAATTGTTAGAAGCTGCAGGTGCGTTATCTGAAAAGGACATTATTGCTCCACGATTGGCTACAGAAGAAGAGTTGTCGCTGGCGCACAGTAAAAAGTATATCGAAGCTGTCAAAAAAGCAGGGCAAGGGTTATTGACAGAAGATGAAGGTATGGAGTATGGGATAGGTACCGAAGATACTCCGATTTTCAAAGGCATGCATAAAGCGTCTCAGTTGCTTGTCGGGAGTACATTATCTGCAATAGATGCAGTAATGGATGGAAACGTGCAGCACGCATTGAACCTTGGCGGTGGCTTGCACCACGGTTTTGAACGTAAAGCTTCTGGATTTTGCATCTATAACGATGGAGCCGTTGGGATTAAATATATACGAGAAAAGTACAAGGCTAAAGTCCTGTATGTGGATACCGATGCGCACCATGGGGATGGTGTGCAGTGGGCATTTTATGATGACCCGGACGTATGCACTTTTTCCATTCATGAAACAGGGCGATACCTCTTTCCAGGCACTGGAAACGTGAATGAACGTGGATTAAAAGAAGGCTACGGCTACTCATTCAATATACCAATCGATGCTTTTACAGAAGATGAATCTTTTTTAAGTGTTTATGAATCCGCTTTCAGAGAAATTGTCGATTTTTTCAAACCGGATGTCATTCTTACACAAAATGGTGCGGATGCCCACCATTTTGATCCTTTAACTCATTTATGCTCCACAATGAAAATTTACGAAGCCATTCCCAAATTAGCTCATGAACTCGCTCACGAATATTGTGAAGGGAAATGGATTGCTCTCGGAGGTGGCGGATATGACATCTGGAGAGTGGTCCCACGTGCGTGGGCACAAATTTGGAAAGTAATGAGCGATCAAACCCCTTTCCGAGGTTCCTTACCAGTGGAATGGGTTCAAAAATGGCAAAAGGAAGCGCCTGTGAACTTGATGGAAACATGGCATGATCCACCTGATGCTTTCAAGCCAATTCCACGCCGGGAAGAAATAACGGAAAAAAACAAAAAAGTGTTGGCCAAAGCCTTACAACTAATCCACAATCAAAAAAAATTCAATTCTATGTAATAATAAAGAAGCCACTACTAAGAGACTCTTTTCAGTAGTGGCTTCTTTATTAAGTAGAGGAGCTTTCATAATCCGGATCAAGAATCACAATTTCCACTCTCCGGTTTTTACTCCAATTCTCTTCCGAATCATTCGGTGCTACCGGTCTTGTCTCCCCATAAGCGACGGCAGTAAAACGTTTGGCATCTAAGCCTTCCGTATTGGCAATGATATAGCGTATGACGCTGCTTGCTCTAGCACCAGATAACTCCCAATTTGAAGGATAACGATAAGTGTTGATCTGACGGTTATCGGTATGACCCTCCACTTTCACGAAATTAGGAATGTTCGTTAACAGTGTCCCGACTTTCGTCAAAAAAGGTTTCGCCCCATCCAGAATTTCAGCACGGCTCGTTTCAAACAGCAATTGTTCTTCTAATACCAGTACGACACCCCGCTCTGTTTGAGTGGCAGCAATGATGTCACTGAGTTCGTTTTCCTTTAAGTATTCATCAACTTCTTTTTTTAATTCTTCAAGATCTTCCGTCTGCTCAGCCTCATTAGATGCCACATGATCCGGGTTTTGTGTGGGGTCTTCAAACTCATTATTTTTCTCCCCATTTTCTTGAATCTTCGTCTGTTCTGTAGGATAGTCGCTCTCAATAGCCGATGGATAAAAATCAAAAATCATCCGATTACGAAAGGACTCTGCTATGGCTTCAAATTTCACTAGGTTAATTTGAGACATGGAGAATAAAAGAATGAAAAACACGAGCACCAATGTGATCATATCCGCATATGTAGTCATCCATTTAGGTGCACCTTTCTTTTTATCCTTTCTTCGCTTAAGATTCATTAGCCGTAGCTCCTAATGTATCTTCCTCTTGTTGTTCCTTTTCTTCTACTTTTTTATCACTTTCAGATAAAAATGCGCTCAGTTTCTCTTCTAAGATTTTAGGGTTTTGCCCAGACTGAACTCCAATGACACCTTCAATAATGATTTGTTTTATGAATATTTCTTCATAAGTTTTGTTTTCAAGCTTACCAGCCAAAGGGATAAAGACGAGGTTGGCAAGCAATGTACCGTAAAAAGTAGTGAGCAGTGCTACAGCCATTTGAGGGCCAAGAGTTGCAGGGTTGGATAAGCTTTGTAACATGAGAACAAGTCCGATTAGTGTCCCAATCATTCCCCAAGCAGGTGCATACTCCCCTGCTTTCTCAATGATTGCTCTGCCTCTTTGATGACGCTCCTCAACGGCCACGATTTCAGCTTTCATAATGTCGTTGATGACCTCTGGTTCAATTCCATCTACAGCAAGAAGAATTCCCTTCTTAATAAAAGGATCTTCCACTTCTTCCAGTTCTGTCTCAAGAGCAAGTAAACCTTCTCTCCTTGCTTTCTCAGATAAGCTCACGAACAATGAAATCAATTCTCTTAAATTCATGTCACTCGTTTTAAAAGCCTCTTTGGTCACACGGAGCGTCAGCTTTACTTCACTCAAATTGAAGTTTACTAGAATTGCTGCTGCAAGCCCCCCAAGAACGATAAAGATCGAAGACACTTGAATAAACGACTTAAACCCTCCGAACCCGGCGTTTGCCATGATCCCAAACATGACCATGGCAAAACCAACCGTGATTCCGATGGGAGTCAATAAATCTTTTTTTGTCATTCCACTCTCTCCTCAGTTTCGAACAAGTATCTTATAGTACATATATCGGTACTATTTTTGCTGAGTTGAGTTTCTTTCGATAATTCTATGTGGCAAAATGACGTTCTGTTCTTCCACTTCTTCTTTATTCATGAATTTTGTAAGAAGACGCATGGCCACCGCACCAATATCATACATTGGTTGCACCACTGTAGAAAGCGTTGGACGTACCATCGTGGCTAGACGGGTGTTATCAAAGCCAAAGACCTCCATGTCCTCTGGAACACGAATGCCGCGGTCTTGTGCCCCGTGTATAACACCAAGAGCCATTTCATCGGAAGAAACGAAAATAGCAGTTGGCTGGTTGTCCATCTCCACGATCTGTTCTAAAGCTTCGAGCCCAGAATCATAAGAGTAATCACCCGTAACCATCCATTTTTCCGGCTGGTCCTCGCCACTTTCCTTCATGGCACGTTTAAAGCCTTCTACTTTTTCAGTATTAATGACCGTATTTTCAGGTCCTGAAACAAAAGCGATTTGTTTGTTATTCTCAAGCAGCACCTTCGTTGCATCATATGCAGCTTCTTCATAATTAATATTTACGGATGGAGTTTCTTTTGTCTCATCCACCGTTGCAGCCAGTGCAATCGGGACAGATGAAGTTTTGAATTCACGGATATGATCTTCAGTAATATCTCCGCCCATGAAGATCAGTCCATCCACTTGTTTTCCTAACATGGCATTGATCAAATGAAGTTCTTTATCTTTATTCTGATCAGAGTTACTCAGAATAATATTGTAATTGTACATGGTTGCGATATCTTCAATTCCGCGCGCGAGTTCAGCAAAGAAAATACTGGAGATATCAGGAATGATCACTCCGACGGTTGTCGTTTTCTTGCTTGCTAATCCACGAGCGACAGCGTTTGGTCGATACCCTAGTCTTTCTATGGCGTCATGTACTTTCTTCCGAGTCGCCGGTTTCACATTCGGGTTCCCATTCACAACCCTTGATACCGTCGCCATCGATACATTAGCCTCTCTTGCTACATCATATATTGTTACATTCATCATGCATCCTCCTTCGTCAATTCCAATCGTTCATTTTGTTCAATAGGATAATCATACGATAAATCGCTTACCCGCGCAATATTCGCAGCTTTTCTCTGTATTATTATACCCTAATTATTATAACGGATAGCCGTTTCGCTGCAAATGAATAAGATAAAGGTAACCTCAGATCTTGAGATTTCCATCGATTAGTCAACATGGGAGTCGGAAAACACAAAAAAGTTAGGCTAGCTGACCAGCCTAACTTTTTCTCTCAATTGCTCCATAACTTAGCGCCCATGCCATATGGGCCTTTATTTATTTTTTTAACTCTTCCATGAAAGCATGGAACGTAGGGATATCCATCTGTTGTGCTGAGTCGGACAGGGCTACTGCTGGATCTGGATGAACTTCTGCCATGACTCCATCAGCACCAATGGCTAGAGCGGCTTTCGCAGCAGGTAGTAATAGATCACGGCGTCCGGTAGAGTGTGTAACATCCACCATGACAGGCAAGTGAGTTTCTTGTTTTAAAATGGGTACAGCAGAGATATCAAGGGTGTTTCTCGTCGCTTTTTCATACGTTCGAATGCCACGTTCACAAAGGATGATATCCTGGTTCCCTCTTGAAATGATGTATTCCGCTGCATTGATGAACTCAGAAATTGTAGCAGACATTCCTCTTTTTAGTAGTACCGGCTTATTAACAGAACCTGCCGCTTTCAGAAGTTCAAAGTTTTGCATGTTACGGGCACCAATCTGAATGACATCCAAGTAATCCAGAGCTTCTTCAAGATCCGCAGGGTTTACGATTTCACTGACAACAGCCAAACCTTGTTCGTCTGCTGCCTGCTTGAGCATTTTCAAACCTTCGATACCCAGCCCCTGGAAGTCGTAAGGCGACGTTCTCGGTTTAAATGCACCTCCACGCAATAGTTTAAGCCCTTCATCTTTCACAGCTTTTGCAACCGTTGATACTTGTTCATAACTTTCTACGGAACAAGGACCCATGATGAACGAAGGAGCTCCATTGCCGACCTTTTCTCCTTTGATTTCTACAACGGTGTCTTCAGGTTTCTTCTTCCGTGATACAAGCAGGGCTTTCCTGTGATCATCTTCTTGCAGCTCCAGGGCTGCTTTGAAAATTTCTTTGAATAAGTGAACGATTGTTGAATCCTCGAAAGGACCCTTATTATGTTGAGATAATTGATTGAGCATTGCTCTTTCCCTCACAGGGTCAAAGCGGTTCATCCCTTGCTGCTCTTTGATTTGACCAATTTCCTTTACCAGATCACCGCGTTTATTGATTAAATTCAGAAGCTGTAAATTAACCTCATCTAATTGGCTACGTAACTGGTCAAGATTTTGATTACTCATTATGTTCGTCCCCCTACCAAGAATTTTGTGTGATGAAATGGATGAATACTTTAAATAATTAGGGACAATTATAGCTAATATTTCGACAGTTGTCACCCCTAGAAAAGGTTTTCATGAAATTCTTTCACAAAAGTTTGCCAAACCTTCATCCAACGTATTGTCCTAAACAAAAAAAGGCCTGCTTTTTTACAGGCCTTGACGAAGTTAAACTTCCAATAATCTTTCTTTAGTAATGGCCGAATGACTGTCATGCCAAACAGCTTCTCCTTCTTGGAACTGAATGACCTGAGGAGACTCATGACGAATTCCTGTGTATTCAGCAATATGACTGGATAACTCTCTTGATTCCTGTACATGAAGGATGAAGCACGGAACCGATGTTTCTTCAGCAAAACGCTCAAACTGCTGATGAGCAGCTGCACTGATTGGGCAAGTTAAACTATGCTTCAATAAGAAAAACTCTTTATATGCTTCTACGATGTTGATAAATTCCTCTTTATTTTCAATTACTTCTTGTTTCACGTTTATTCCTCCTCAACAGAAAAGATGGAGGTTGAATGTTCAACCTCCATCTCACTTTTCATTATAAATTAGATGATGTCGTGGAATCTTGTTGTTTTTCAAGCTCTTGTGCAGCTTCTTCAATGGCTTCTGCCACTTCTTGAGCTGCTTTTTCAGCTTCATCTTCTTCATTCGAACGGAAGTTCTTCACTTTATCTTTCACAGCTCCACTGAACTGCTGGGATTTTTCTGTTACGTTTTTAGAAAGTTGAGAAGAAGACTCTACAGCTTTATCTTTCCATACGCCACTTTTTTCATAAGCGACGTCTTTCCATTCACCAGCACGCTCTTTCCATTCACTGGAATTGCTATTGATATTTTCCCTAAGTTCACGACCAGACTTTGGTGCAAACAGTAGAGCTACGGCAGCTCCTACGAGTCCACCAATTAAGGAACCTAGTACGAAATCTCTTCCATTACCATTTTGTTGATTTTGTTGACTCATAACCGAATTCCTCCTTAAGATTTAGTCTCTTCTTTCTTTGCTTTTTTCCACAAATTGATGGCCACTTGACCCCATTTCATGGCTTGAGCTGCTGTATCCGTGTTTTCATGGGCTGACTGGGTTAACCCTTTGGATACAGATCGAATGGACTGGTTGAACTCTTGAACTGTGTCACCAATTCCCTTGACTCCGTCAACTAAAGTATTTAACTTTTGTGACTTTTCTCCTACATCTTCAGCCAATTTATTGGTTTTATTCAAGAGCTCGGTTGTCTCTAAGGTGATTCCTTCCATTTGCTTTTCCACACCTTCAAGTGTGTCAGCAACATTGTTCATTGTACGGCGCACGGCCGTCAGCGTTCTCGCCAAAAATATGACAAGAACAGCAAAAGCCACTGCTGCAATTAATGCAGCAATGTACAAAATAATAATCATTCCCCCTGCACACTCCTTCTTATGTAATCAACACAGTTTAGTTTATACCCTAAATGGGCATTTCTAAACGTGGTGGCTACTATAAATGGACTTATTCGCTATCCTATCCCCAAATTCCTTCACCATTCGGATATTTTGTTCGAAAAAGTTCCCTTTTACTTTTATCCTACAATTAAAATTACATTCCACCGAACGCTTACAATACTGGCAGACTCATTTTCGTCCAAAGGCTTACCATGATAAACAGCTGATTATAGAATGCTTACTCTTATAAATCATCGAGGAATTAGAATATCCCTTTGAGTACAGGGTTCGTTTTTCCTCTCCATCAAATGGGGGTGGTTGGGAAGCTGCGAGACTTACGCTGAATGGATGGGCTGTGATAAGCCCATGGAACGAAGCTCGAAAAGGCTTGAGGTCATATGGATACAGACCCTAGTTATTCCGAAATCAAGTCATCCACAATCCTACCATTCACTTTAAAAAGGCTCATTGAAAAAGAAAAAACATGCGGCTTTTTTAAGCCGCATGTTAGTTTTAGTCGTTCTGCTTTTCATAAGCCTCTTGGAACTTTTGAATATCTCCTGCTCCCATAAACAATAGAACACCATTTTCATGTGCTGAGAGTTGTTCGACTTCCTCTAATTGTAATACGCGGGATTCTGGTATCAATTCCTGCAAATGATTGATGGTCAACTTCCCTTCATTTTCTCTTGCAGAGCCGAAGATATCACAAAGATAAACTTCATCCGCTTCGTTCAGACTTTCTGCAAATTCATTAAGGAACGTTTTCGTTCTAGTGAACGTATGAGGCTGAAAAATCGCGACAACGGGGCGATCCTTATACTTTTTACGAGCCGTTTCAATCGTGGCGGTAATTTCGATTGGATGGTGGGCATAGTCGTCTACTAATATCTGATCATGCCACTGTTTTTCTGTAAACCGCCGTTTGACACCCTTAAATGTAGCAAGCTTTTTTATTTCCTCTGGTTGCATGTTTTCATAGTGACATAATGCTATGACACTTAACGCATTCAATACGGTGTGATTGCCATACTGTGGAATGGTAAAGGTATCATAATAATTGTTTCTGACGAAAACATCGAATGAAGTTCCTTCTGATGTTTCGGTTATGTTCTGAGCTTGGAAATCATTTGTATCTGCCAGTCCATAATACAGAACCGGTACATTTGCTTGAATATGTTGGAGATGCTCATCATCCCCGCAAGCAATGATCCCTTTTTTCACTTGTTTCGCCATTTCCTGAAAGGCCTGGAATACATCATCAATACTACTGAAATAATCAGGGTGGTCGAAATCAATATTCGTCATGATGGCGTAATCCGGTTCATACGAAAGGAAGTGACGTCGATATTCGCACGCCTCAAAAGCAAAGTATTGACTATTTTCATGACCCTTACCTGTACCGTCTCCAATAAGATAAGAAGTTGGGTAGTTCTCAGATAAGACATGGGCCAATAATCCTGTCGTAGAGGTCTTACCATGAGCGCCAGTCACTGCAATACTTGTATAGTTTTGCAGCCACTCCCCTAAAAATTCATGATAACGATAAAATGGTAATCCCTGTTTTTTTGCTTCTTGAATTTCCTCATGATCATCGCTAAAAGCATTTCCAGCAATGATCGTCAATCCTTCTTGAATGTTTTCCTTTGAGAAAGGCAAAATTTCTATATTCTTAGATTCTAAAACTTCTTGAGTGAAAAAACGTTTTTCAACATCTGATCCTTGAACTTTCTCACCAGAATCATGAAGAATCTGGGCAAGCGAACTCATTCCTGTTCCTTTGATACCAATGAAATGGTAAGTTGTCATAAACAAGAACCTCCAAAATAAAGTGGGTCACTTTAAGTATAGTATATGTAATATTCATGGATATGCGATTTAAAGTTGCACTCTTAAAAAACTACGCATCTGCATTTCCTAATCATATCACGGAATGGACTGCAGAAAAAGTAAATATGACCCAATCAAAAGGCACAAACAACCAATGTCCGTGCCTTTCTCAAGCGATCATTCCTCTGCTCCAGTATATTCAACATATTCCAAGCGTGGATTATGTTTGTACCTTCTACCTTCTTTCGCTTCAGGTTCACCATCGATTAATACATTATCCCCTGTAAAACCGATTCCTATTTTCAATAAACTACCACCGACACCATACATATCTACAGGTACTTTCTTTTCTTCAAACGCACGAATTCGTTCCTTCGTGAATCCGCCGCTGACTACAATTTTCACATGCTTAAACCCTTCCTGATCCAAGGCACGTCTGAGGGCAAAAATTAACTCAGGGTTCACTCCCCTCGGATCAAAAGTACCCATGAGATGCTGATTTCTTAAAAAGTATTTATCCACCAAGTTACGTGAAGTATCTAGACGAACACCTTTCAATTCATCACCAAATTCTCGAGCTACCTTTAAGGAATCAGTAATGACATCATTGTTGTAATCAACCAGAGCCATCAGCTGGTCATCTGGAAATTGTTGATGATAGGCTTTCGTTGCGGCTACAACATCCCCTTTGAACATCTGGATCAGTGCATGAGGCATTGTTCCCATGCCCTCTTTCCCCCACCATTCATTCATCGCGTGTGTCGCTTGTGCCGTGGATCCACCGATAAAAGCAGAATATCCATCGCCGGATTGCTGTGTGAAATGATCATCCCGGTCCCCCATAAAAATGATTGGCTTCTGCTTGCCGGATGAACGAGCTGCTTTGACGACATTATATACATTGGTAGCGACAGAGGTTCTTCTCGCTAATATCCCGTCAATGATTCCTTCTAAAAACCCAAAATACTGATAAGGACCAGTCACTGTAAGAACTGTTTCATAAGGACTGATTTTATCTCCGTCTTTCAGAGAATGGATCTCTAGCTCTCCCGGTTGCTCGGCGAACGTATGGATCAATGCGATGACTTCATCGGTTCCACACAATACCGCATGATCCTTTTGAAAGAATTGCATCGTTACTTTATTATCAGGTAAGTGATTTTCTACAATATCTCTTGTCTTTAAAAAGTAGACAGCAGAAAACCAGCCTTCTGCTACACGTTCATCAAACTTAAACGTTTTATTTGTTAATCGGCTGATTTCTCCATTTAACTTCAGTGCTATTTCCTTCATGGCTTAACTCCTTAAACATAGAGGTCATGATCACTCTCGTTTTCATTCATTGTTAATCATATAAAATTGAGAAGTTTTGCACAAGGTTTTTGCCGAGATGATGAATTACTCCATCATTTCTTCAATTTGCTGCCTCGTTAATAAAATGTCTCTCGGCTTGCTTCCTTTTTGTTCTGAAATAATCCCATAAGCTTCCATCTGGTCGATTAATCTGGCAGCACGATTATATCCTACTTTGAAACGGCGTTGAATGAGTGAAGCACTCGCACCATTCTGCTGAACCACAAATTCTACAGCTTCATCAAATAACTCATCCGTTTCTTCTTCTGTTGAAATCTGCTTCATCAATTCTTCCTGGTGAAAGAGGTATTGAGGTGGAGCGATCTTTTTAACATAGTGCGTCACTCTTTCAATCTCATCATCAGAGACGAAAGCTCCCTGAATACGGACAGGCTGACCTGAACCATTCTCAACAAACAGCATATCCCCTCTGCCAAGAAGTTTTTCAGCTCCCCCTGAATCAATGATGGTTCTAGAATCCACTTGTGATGACACACTAAAAGCGATTCTTGTCGGGATATTCGCTTTGATCAATCCGGTGATGACATCCACAGAGGGACGCTGGGTTGCTAACAGCAAGTGAATCCCACATGCCCTTGCTTTTTGTGCAATGCGGCAAATGGCATCTTCGACATCCTGTGGGGAAACCATCATTAGATCAGCGAGTTCATCAATGACAATGACTAAATAAGGAAGTTTTTCAGAGTCTCTCTGTTGCTTCTTCATTTTTTCATTATATCGTTCAACATCCCGAACGCCTTCTTCTACGAATTTCTCATACCGTTCTTCCATTTCTTTTACAGCCCACTTCAATGCTGTTGTGGCAGCTTTGACGTCTGTAATGACCGGAGACACAAGGTGTGGGAGGTCATTATAGGGTGCAAGTTCTACCATTTTTGGATCGATAAGCAAAAACTTCACATCTTCATGGTGTGCTTTATACAAAAGACTAATCAAGATGGTGTTGATGCATACACTCTTTCCTGATCCCGTCGCACCCGCAATCAATCCATGGGGCATTTTTTTCAGATTCGTAACAATGGAATCTCCACCAATATCCAAACCTAAACCAACAGTCAAAGGAGAATTGTCATTTTGGAAGGCTTCGGATTCAAATATCTCCTGCAGTCCGACCATCATGGATTGTTTGTTAGGAATTTCGATACCCACGGCTTGTTTTCCAGGGATCGGTGCCTCAATTCTTATATCTCTGGCAGCCATACTAAGTTTGATATCATCCGACAGGTTTGTGATTTTACTCACCTTGACCCCGGGTTCCGGCTGCACTTCAAATCTTGTGACTGTCGGCCCCTTCATTGCATTAACAACTTTAGCACGCACATGGAAGTGTCGAAGAGTCGTTTCAAGAAGCTCCATCTGTTCTGTTATCCAACTATCATCAAGTGATGTCGGACGTACCGGGTCTTCAAGTAAGTGTAGAGGCGTGTGATACTCGACTCTCTTGCTTTTTTCTTCTTCCACATCCCTGGCTGCAGGCTCATCTTTTTTTGGTTCAGTCTTCTCATGCTGGTTGTTTGTTTTTTTCTCGTGATCGCGGTTTCTTTTGTCCCGTGGCGTCATAAGGACATTAAAAGGCACACGACGCTTTTGTCCATCTTTCTTTTTCGAAGGCTCATGCGAATTCGAAGATGTTTTATTTTCCGTTTCATTCTGTGATTGAGGCTGTTCTTCCCTATTAGTTTTTTCCACTTCCGCTTGTTGATACATTTCCGTTTCTTCTTCGGAAGGTTCAGTTGAGGTCGAGTCATCGACTCCATCCTCAACAGGTTGTTCTTTAGCCATCTCGGATTCGGATTGCTCCGTTTTTCCTTTGGCAATCATCTCATCTTCTCTATTAGAGGGGAAGGGTTCTTCTTGATGGCGAGCTAGCACTTCATCATGGTTCACTTGCTCGCTTTCTATATCTGTTTGTTCATCGTTCTCCTGCGTCTCCGTCACTTCAAGCTCTGAATCATCCAGCTCTCCATCTTCCATACCATCCATGGTCAAGAGGGATTCCTCTTTCTCATCCAGCATGGACAAAGTTGATTCTTTGTCTTGATTGAATTTTGGCAGTTCCCTATGTTTTTCTTCATTTTCTGTCTCTGAACTTGTCTGCATTTCATTCGTTTCTTGTTCACCATCAGAAGCTTCTGATCTCGTATACTCTTCTTCTTTATCTTCGCTCGCTTCTGCCGTTTCTAATGAGTCTTCTTCTCCTCTTTTAATTGCCTCTTGCAGAGATTCTGAAAGGTTCTTTGGTCCATCCTTTACTACTCCAACCTCTTGGTGCTTTTCATCTCTTGTTGTTTCTAGAGTTTTATCCTGTTTGTCCGTTTCACCAGGACTTTCATTTTCCAGAAGTGAATGTTCATCGAGCTGTTCGTTTTCTGCTTGACCCAGCTCATCATCAGCGAATGTAAGGCCCCGATAATCTTTTGATATATTCGGTCTAATGTCTTCTGTGTACTCACTTCTGCGCTCCTCGACGGTCTCTTCAAATAAAGGGGTTTCCGAAGTAGCCGCCTCTTCCCGGTCAAGAATTTTCGGCAGCTCGGAAGCAGGTTTTGGCCTAGAGTTTTCTTCATCAACACGAGCTCTCATACGTTTCCGTAATTCCTGCCATTGTTTTTCATCATTGGAATCAGTGAAAAATTCCGGCTGTGATTGTTGTTCTTCTACGGCATACTCTAACCTTTCCAATCCTTTTGTGAGTTGTCGTGCCTGGTAGCCGTATATTGGAGATGGAACATCGGTCGGTGTAAAAGGAATCGAGGAAGTTTCCGGCAACTCCTCATGAGTCTTTTCTTCCTTCCTAGGCCTTTTCTTTCTTTGAGACATACCCTCCACAGGTTCTTGTTTTTCAACGGGCTTTTTGCGTCGAGGGCGTTGATAACTTTCATTTTCATTTTGAGCTTTTCCTGGTGCATCCGGAATGACAGGAAAACGAAATTCTCCTTGTTTCGGATAGCGGTAAGTCATTTTTGTTTTAGCGTTTACGTCATTTCTTTCTTCTATATTATGTAGCGTCTCCTGGTCATTTTTTTCTTCTGTATCCAGCAATTTTTTCATCTTATTTCTTAAGTCTTTCCACATTGCGTTCACTCTCTTTTCAATTTTAAAATCACTTATAGGATTATCCCTATTTTAACAGGTTTGAGGCATTGGTTGGTTTACAATACCTTTAAAAATGACTTTTGAATCAAAAAAAGCAAAGCAGCTGGGCTACTTTGCTTATCTCTATCCTGATTAAACTTCAAAAGGCTGCCCAATAACAGCATCTTCGTCAAGAACTAAGATTCCTTTTTCTTTTGGTGCATCTGGTAGATTCAACTCTTTTGCGGAACAAATCATGCCTGATGAAGGAACGCCTCTCAACTCTGCATCTTTGATCTTCATCCCACTAGGCATAACCGCTCCTACTTTAGCAACAACGACTTTCTGCCCTTGATCGATGTTTGGAGCACCACAGACAATCTGCAACGTATCCTCTCCGACATCCACTTGGCAGACACTTAATTTGTCGGCGTTCTCATGTCGCGTTTTTTCCTTCACGTAACCAACGACAAACTTAGGACTTAAATCGAAGTCGAGTACATCGTCGAGCTGATTTTTTGTAAATAGGTCTTTGATTGGGGTAAGCATATCTTCGGTTAAACGCATTTTCCCCTGTCCATCGATATTAAAATACTTAGAAGCATTGAAGATATTGTAGCCGAGCAAAGAACCGTCCTTGCTATCCGTTATTTTCACTACATCTCCGTAAGCTTCTTCTTTAAAAGTATCGCGGTCTCCTTCTTTGATTGGAATAATCAGGATATCTCCAATTCCTTGCTTGTTGTAAAATACATCCATGTTCTACTCTTCCTTTCGATCCTTATTCGGTTTCTTCTGAGCAAGAATGAAAATCGGTTCCAGCTGCTTATCCTCATATAAAAACGATAAGGAGGTAACAGGCACCGTTCCTTCTGCAAAGAATTTCATAGCCATCTGAGCTAATATATCATATCCTTCTGAATTTTGGACATCTGCAAAAATAATGACATCCTGGTGAGGAATGCTGATGGCAAGCTCTCCTTTACACTCGGCTTTGAGTTTTTCAAGAAGGGCTTCATTTAGGATACGGCTAGCATCATAGCCGTCTCTTGCCGAATGGAAATAAAAGTCATTTCCATATACGCTGTCTTTTTTCATCTCAACAGGAAGAGAACGCACATTAAAGCCAGCCACTTCCTTGATCCTGTCTAGAGACCAACCCTCGTCTTCTAACATTTTCTCATCAATTAATTGATAAGATTTGCCTAAATCCAGAGCATAATATATACGTGTTTCTGCCGTATGGTCGACATAAATCAACTTTTTCCCCTGCTCGGTTTCTGTCGGAAAAGAACCGGCTCGTATGACAGGGAAAATGTGCTGTTCTTTCCCTGTCAGCTTATGATCTTCATTCATAACCCGAAGAGCTTCTTTCACATGGTCTTCAAGCTCATCAATGGCTTCTTCCCCGCGTGCTTCATACTTTGAAATCACATTTGGCAATGTAATAGTAATTCCTTTTCCAGTGTTGTTCCACTCGACACGGAAAGTATCTTTATCTCTATTGAATGTCGTTTTCCATTGGTCATTCGCTAGACGTTCTTCTAGTTTTTTCTTCATCTTAATACTTGTCATCTTCATCTTTTTTCCTCCTTTATTATGGGAAGAAAGAATTTGTTCTCTATTTTCGTTTCTTCAAACTACATCGTTTTCTATTATACACATTTACCCCTACATAACAAAAGCACAACGCTATTCAACTATCTGGTAGGATTGTATAAGACTTGATTTCGAGACTTTTGTTGAGTGAATTGGGGCTGCGAGACTCCCGTGGGAGAAGGAGATAGGCGAGATCCCACAGGGCTTTAGCCCGAGGAAGCTCGCCACTCCCCCACAGGAAAGCGAGTAGCTTCCCAACCACCCCCGGACTCCAAATACGGAAAAGGAACCCCGGTTATCTCGAAGCTGATTCTTCCACAATCGGAGCTTTAGTGATGAAATTAGATTGAATATAAAGAAACAGGCCGTGCTTTGGCACGGCCTGTTTCTTTTTACTGGTCAAGTTTGTTTATGAAGTCTTCAATCTGTTCTTTAGTTTTTCTGTCCTTACTGACAAAGCGGCCGACTTCTTCGCCGTCTTTGAATGCGAGGAAACTCGGAATGCCGAACACATCGTTTTCTGCGCAGATGTGAATGAATTGATCGCGATCAACATATACGAATTTCCAGGCTGTGTACTTTTCCTCCAACTCTGGAAGGAATGGTTCAATCACTCTGCAATCTGGACACCAATCTGCAGAAAATAAGAAAATAACAGGTTCATTATTTTGAAGTTCTTTCATTTGTTGATCTGATTCTAATGTAATCATTTCAGGTCACCTCCAACGTTATTCTAGCACACCATTAATCGTATTGAATAATCATATCCCCTGGTTGGATCCACCCTTTCTTGCGGAACCAATATGCCACAAGATAACTAATCAGGGCTGGGCCAATAAAATGGAAACTGATGATGATCCAGAGGATTTCCCAAGAAAAACCCATGGACTCAAACGTCATAATTTGACCGACAAATCCGCTTGTCCCCATTCCTGAACCGGCTGCATTGTTTTCTACACTTAACCAAACGGTTGCGATAGGGGCCAAAACAGCTCCTGCTATGGTTGGAGGAAGAATGATAAGCGGTTTTTTGACTACGTTTGCAATTTGAAGCATGGATGTTCCGACTCCTTGAGCGAGCGCACCGCCAAATCCGTTATCTCTGTAACTGATGGTGGCAAAACCGATCATCTGTGCTGCACAACCTACAGTGGCTGCTCCGGCTGCCACGCCATCTAAGGAGAGCATCAAAGCAATAGCAAGGCTGGATATAGGTGCTGTCAAAGCAATTCCCATTAAAACAGCCACAAGTGCTCCCATGATGATCGGCTGTTGTTGTGTCGCCCAGTTAATAATGCCCCCTACTCCTGCCATAAAGCGCCCAATAGGCGCCCCGATAGCTGCCGCCACACAATAACCCACAATAATAGTGATAAAGGGAGTCAATATGATATCTATTTTGGTTTCTTTACTGACGATTTTTCCGAATTCCGTGGCTAATAAGGCTGCTATATAACTTCCTGCAGGGCCACCTAGCTCTGCGCCGGAGGCTCCACTGAATAAAGCTGCAAAAATTACGAGTGGAGGCGCTTTAAGACCATAAGCAATCGCAGCTCCAATAGCTCCACCCCATATTTTCGTGTCCATTGCAAAAGTACCCATCTCGATGAATGATTCAGAAAGAACGACTATATCTGTCTGCTCGCCAATCGTTTTAATAATTAATCCAATAATTAGTGAAGAAAAAAGCCCCAATGCCATGTAGCTTAACGCTGTGACAAAATAAGCCTGAAAGGACAATTGAACGCCTTTTCTTTTTAAAAAAGTAAGCATTGCTTAACCTCCTGAACTGACCAAAACTATCATACACCCAATTCAAACAGGTGTAAATACACTTCCGTTAAGTCGATATAAGTCAAAAGACTCCCGCCATTGCGTGTTCCCCTATTGTTTTACTAGATAAAAAGATCTATAATTAATCAGTATATAGAGAAATTTGCGAATATTTAAAAGGAGGGGTCGAATGAAGTCGATTAGAAACCGAATGCGTTTTCTGTTAATCGTGGCGGTTGTTGGAATCTTTGCCATCTTTAGTTTTTCTACATATTTCTTTCAAGAACAAAAACAGATGGAACAGCGAACGCAAGAAGTGCAGCAGTCACTCGCTGATAGTCAAAAAATTAATTACTTAATGTCTAAAACCTTGATTGAGCAACAAAAGTTCTTTCATAACCCGAGCGCTGAGCAAGGGGAGGCAACAGCAGCCGCCATCCAATCAGTGAAAGAAACAGCTACTAATTTTGCTAACGCTTATAAAAATTATCCTAAGATCGAAAGTCAGTTCACTGAAATCACTAAGAAAGCTATAGAATATGAAAAAGAATTAGGTCCTTTGGTCAATATGTATAAATTAGTGGGGTTTACTGAAGATGAAGGGCTGCATCAACACATTCAAACGTCCTATGAAAGTTTCAACGGTGTCATTGAGTCCGTGAATAGTGACCCATTGAAAAACTCTTTACTTGCCATGAAGGTAAGCGAACGCAATTACATCAACGAGCCAAACTCCGAGCAATTATCCGCATTTAAAACCAGCTCTCAAAATTTCAAAGACACGATTAAAGAAATGGATTTGGATGCCGAGCAGTCTGCCACCTTAAACCGGAACCTTTTGAAATATGAACAGACGATCAACTCCATGGATAATACATTCAATCAGGCCAACGCCATCCGCACGTCCTTTGAAAGTATTGCAGCAGATGTTTCCAGTCAAGCTGATCTCGTCATGACCACAGCCAATGAATTACATGCTTCCCTGCTTGAAGAACAGCAACAGCGACAGCAGTGGTTAACAACATTACTCGCTATTATTGGTGGAATCATTTTATTAGTCATCTTGACCACGGGGGTCTTCTTAATTCGTTCCATTAAAAAATCCATAGACAGTCTTAAAGAAAGCGCCACGATTATTGGTGATGGCGATCTATCTCATCGTGTAGATTTGACTTCCAAAGATGAGATGGCTGAGCTAGGTTTACAGTTTAACCACATGGCCGCCAGAATGGAACAGTCCGTACGTAAAGTGCTTCAAGCAACGGGTGTCCTTAATACATCTTCTGAAAGTCTGACTTCTATTTCTGATCAAACAGCAAATCAAGCAGAAGAAGTGAACGAAGCCATTAGTCAGGTAGCAGCTGGATCTCAGGATCAAGCTCAAAAAATCGATGAAACCCATCAATTCATCCAGCAAGTCACAGAAGCTATCATCGATACAAAAAAAGCATCAGGAACGATCGAAACGAAACTGATGGAAGCAGAAACCGAAGGACATGCCGGTTTACAAACGGTCGCTGAGTTAGAAAAGACTTCAAGAGATTTTATCGAACTTGCTTCACACATGACAGAGGAAGTTCAGAACGCTTCAAGAAAATCTGAAGAAGTCAATAAAGTGGTCACAACAATTGAAGGGATTGCAGACAGTACAAATCTTTTGGCCTTAAATGCCGCTATTGAATCCGCCAGGGCTGGTGAAGCAGGAAAAGGTTTTGCCGTCGTTGCCGATGAGGTTAGAAAATTAGCGGAGCGGTCGAAACAGGAAGCAGGAAGCATTCAAGAAATGGTCGCAACCATGTCCAGCCAAATGACGACTCTTTCTGATGAAGCAGAGAAATTTAAACACTTCCAATCTTCACAAGATAAAGCTGTCACGCAAACCAAAGATGCTTTCGACCGGATCGCCTCCTATGTACAATCTATGAATGAACAAATTCAGGAAGTAAATGAAGCCGTTGAAGGTGTGGATCGTGTAAATGAGGAAGTAAAAGAAAGGCTGCAAAGTATTAGTGTGATTTCTGAAGAAGCAGTAGCTACAGCAGAAGAAGTCGCGGCCTCTAGTGAAAATCAATTAACATCAATAGAAAAAGTTCACCATTCAGCTACTGACCTTCAAGAACTTTCTCAGGAACTGTCTGCTGAAATCAGCCAGTTCAACATCAATGAAAACCCATCAATAGAAGGAAATTCTGATGACGCGTTTAAGGAAGCGGGAGAGCAATTGGAAACAAAAGAAATTAAAGAAGATCCAAATTCAGAAGCACATAAAAAAGTAGAACCTGTCCATGAAGAAGAAAGACTTTCTTCCTAACCATCAGGAAGTCCAGCAGAAGTTCCTTTGCTGGACTTCCTTTTTCACATCTTTCATACTAAAGAAAAGGGAAATTTAAGGAGGATGTACCAATGGAATTAACCATTTATCTAGCAGGGCAGATTCATGATGATTGGCGAAATGAAATACGAAAAAAAGCAGAAAGAGAAAAGTTATCCATCCACTTTGTAGGTCCTCAAGAGAATCATGCACTTTCTGACGATATTGGGGAGAAGATTCTAGGGGAGCAGCCAAATAAAACCTATCGTGATGATGCTGCATCGAGCATAAATAATTTCAGAACACGTGTGTTACTCCAAAAATCCGAGGCCGTCATTGCTTATTTCGGTGAGTCATACAAACAGTGGAATACGGCCATGGATGCAGGTGCTGCCATTCAGGCAGGAAAGCCGTTAATTTTAGTAAGACCTGAATCACTTGTCCATCCACTCAAAGAATTATCTAACCAGGCCGATGTAACCGTGGAGACTCTGGACCAGGCCCTAGAGGTCCTTACCTACTTATACGAATAAACCTCAAAAAATTATTAAAGTATATGACAGGATTCTTGAAGACTCAGTTTCGAGATGTTTTTTGAGTGGATGGGGCTGCGGGGAATGACTCGCTTTCCGCGGGAGCGCGGTGAGCCTCCTCGAGCTTCGCTCTGTGGGGTCTCACCAAGCACTTTTTTCCCGCAGGAGTCTCCCCATTCCCCTCCGCCCCTTTGCCATGGAAGATTCTCGAAACCACTTCTGAAAAAATCAGCTTGTATGATTGAGGGAAGTGGATAATATCCCCCCCTCCACAGCTGGCATTCACAACGTAAAAGCTTGATACAGAGCGCTTTATGCATGCTTAGGAGAGAAGGGTGGGAGAAACTCCTTCTCGGTATAGGGGTTCGTTTCTCCCTTATATGGAATGGGGTTGTTGGGAAGCTGCGAGACTCCCGTGGGAGAAGGAGATAGGCGAGATCCCGCAAGGCAATAGCCTGAGGAAGCTCGGCGCTCCCCCACAGGAAAGCGAGTAGCTTCCCAACCATCCCTGACTCCTAATACGGCAAACGAACCCCGGTTATCTCGAAACTGAGTCTTCCAGAAAAGGGAGCTTATCTACAATAAACTGTAAGACATAAGAAAAGGATGCATCTAATAAAGATGCATCCTTTTCTTATTGATCATAGGACCACTGTCCTTTTAATAATTTCACTACATGGGTGAACATTTCTTCCCTGTGAATGACACCATTCGTAAAAATACCGATGGCCCCTTCGTTTTTTCTTACATCGTGTTTGTCCGTAAATTCATCCATGACTTCTCCAAGCTCTTTCCCCTTTTCCAACCCTGCTTTAATTTCATCAGGGAGTAGGATACGAGCACCACTCGCGGTGTAGACGTTTTCTTTACCGTCTACTAGTGCCCCCCAATTACATAAGTAAAGGTCATCTCCAATCTCCATGACTCCACCTTCAAGTCCAATTCCTATATGAGCTTTGTTTTGAGATGCACATTCTCTCGCACGATTGATCGCCCCTTCTAATGTCTCTTCATCAGAAAAAGGTTGAGCTGCAACTTTCGATTCTACTTCCATTCCGATGACTTCCATCTCCGGAAATACACTTTTTACGGATTCAATTTTCGTAGGGTTTTGGGATCCCACATAAATTTTCAGCATAGCGAGCACCTTTCTCCTTCTCTAGCCGTTTATTGCCATTATCTCTCTTGATTGAGGACTTCATACAAGATCAATGGGACCTGTTCACCAATTTTAGCATAAAGTCACTTCGGCTGAAATCAGCTGGTGTGACTTCTATTTCTTACACATTTCTTCTGATTTGTTCCACGGTGTTTTGATCTGTTGTTTTTACCAGTTGAATCAGGAGTTCTTTCGCTGCAGCATAGTCATCCACATGAATAATAGAAGAGGATGTATGGATATAACGGGAACATACACCAACAACCGCGGATGGAACCCCGTCGTTCGCCATATGAACTCTTCCGGCATCCGTTCCTCCTTGAGAAACAAAATATTGATAAGGAATATCATGGGTTTCAGCAGTATCTAGAATAAATTCACGAATCCCTCTGTGTGTAACCATCGAACGATCTAGAATTCTTAGGAGTGCCCCTTTACCTAACTGGCCAAACTCCTTCTTATCCCCGCTCATATCATTGGCAGGAGACGCATCTAACGCATAAAAAATGTCTGGTTGGATCATATTAGCGGCTACTTGTGCCCCCCGCAGTCCAACTTCTTCTTGAACCGTAGCACCTGAGTAAAGCTTGTTTGGAAGCTTTTCTCCTTGCAATTCTTTTAAAAGCTCGATGGAAAGGCCGCAGCCATAACGGTTGTCCCATGCTTTTGCCAGGACTTTCTTTTCATTAGCCATTGGAGTGAACGGGCAAATCGGGACAATCGGCTGCCCTGGCTTTATACCAATTTCCTTAGCATCATCTTTGTCATCTGCACCGATGTCAATGAGCATATTTTTAATTTCCATCGGCTTTTTCCGTTGTTCTGGTGTCAAGTTATGTGGAGGGATGGAGCCAATTACTCCTACTACAGGGCCTTTCTCTGTCATAACCTGAACACGTTGTGCAAGCATGACCTGATTCCACCACCCTCCAAGGGTTTGGAAGCGAAGCATGCCGTTATCGGTAATTTGAGTAACCATGAATCCTACTTCATCCATATGGCCTGCTACCATAACGGTAGGTCCTTTTCCATTCTTCAACCCAAAAACGCCACCCAAACGGTCTTGTACAATCTCATCTGAGTACTTTTCAAGTTCCTGCCTCATGAACTGACGGACAAGGTGTTCATTCCCAGGCGCGCCTGGGAGTTCGGTCAATGTTTTAAAAAGACTTTGCGTTTCTTGATTCATATGTACATCTCCTTTTTTTCCTTCTTTCCATAGTTTAACGGAATTTTGAAAACGTTTCTACAAATGAGTCATGTTTATAAGTTTTGATTTCCTTTTATCGGGTATATTTAGTATACTGGAGATTAGAAATAAGTTGTGAGGTGATTGGTTGATGAACTGGAAAAAAGTCGCAATAGCAGCTGGTGTAGGAGCATTGGCAGGCTACGTAGTAAAAGAGCAATTAAGTAACGGCCAAGGAGTGACTCCTGAAAAAGCATTAAAAATTGCTAAAGAAGCTTTTAAAAAGCAAGGACCGATCAGTGGCTCATGGATTTACATGAAGCCAGAAGAATTGAACAAAAACGGAATTAATTACGATGTGTACCGTGGAGGCATTTCAAAAAACCAGGACGGCGAAACATCTCAATTTGAATTTTACATCGATACGGAAACAGGAACAATTGTTGACGTTGCTGAAACTACAGCTTAAACACAAAAATACCCTCGTACTCGAGGGTATTTTTTTATTGATAGTGATGTTCTCTTTCCTTTAGCTTGTCCAGGATCTGTCCTTGCTCATCAAATTTCAATGCTCTGTATATGGCATCATGGTAAAAAACATACCAAGCACGACGTTGATAGCCATACTCCATCCACTTTTTCTTCTCATGCACAGAAGTTACAGGATAATCATCATACGCAAGGGCCCAGAGTGGATTTTGATGAGCATGAGTTGGCATAAGGTCTGCCATGTGAATGAATACATCATCACCATCTTCAAAAGTGATGATCGAGTGTCCATTACTATGGCCACTTGTATGAATCATCTTCAAACCAGGCAGCAAATCAAACGAATCTTTAAACGTATGTACCTTTCCTTCGACCGCTTCCCAATTTGCTTGCCAATACGTATTCTTTGACCTCATGTTCGGATGGCGCATTTCCTGCCATTCCACTTCGCTCGTATAAATGGTAGCGTTAGGAAAAGTAGGAACGAGCTGATCCTCTTCCCACCTCGTCATTCCGCAAGCATGATCAAAATGCATATGAGTCATAAGCAATGCGTCGATCTCTTCCGGCTTGATATTTAAGCTATCTAAACAACGGAGGACGGATGACTCTTCCCAAACTCCAAAATTCCTCTTCTGCTTATCTGACATCTTTTCATTGCCTATACCTGAGTCGATCAGCATCTTTTTCCCATCAACCTCTAACAAAATCGGGTCTGTTCGCAATTCAATTTGATTGTTTTCATTCACGGGATATTTTTTGCTCCATAAAGGTTTCGGAACTACTCCGAACATCGCTCCTCCATCCATGTGAGTCACCCCACCATTCAACCACGTCAATGAAGCTCGTCCCACTTTCAGGTTTTCCACCGGCAATCTCCTCCCAATAACAAAGATAGCTCTAGTTTATCATAATAACTAGAGCTAATGAAAACGGTATCATATAGGGAAACGTGCCGTACAACGATAGATGGGTTGTCCCTTTGCAGAAAACTTTTCCTCATATTCTGTCTCCACATTTAAAGGGTCTTCATCTGCATGCAAGTCAACGGAGACATCTTCCAGTATCATACCGAAATTTGAAAAGCTGACGAGAGAATACTCAAAGAGCCCTTTATTATCTGTCTTCAATGTCACTTGTCCTTCTTCCTTCAACACGGCTTTATACTGTTCTAGGAACGTATGGAAAGTCAACCGGCGTTTTTCATGTTTATTCTTCGGCCATGGATCTGAAAAGTTCAAGTAAATATGATCCACTTCGTTATCTTCAAACAAATCCCTTAGGTCTTTGGCATTTTCGTTGACCATACGGACATTGGTTGTTTCAGCTGCCAGGACTTTCTTGACCGCTCCGACAATCACACTCTTCACGAATTCCAACCCGACAAAGTTAACATCCTGATGCTGTTTCCCCATACCAGCAATAAACTGACCTTTACCTGAACCTATTTCTAAATGCAAGGGCTGCTCTTGGTTATCGAAAAGCTCCTTCCATTGTCCTTTCATATCAAACGGTTGTTGGACGACAACTTTATCATTTTCCCTTAAAAAGTCATCGGCCCACGGTTTATTTCTTAAACGCATGTATTGGATTCCTCCTTCTTATCGATAAAATGGTACCACGAAGCTGCTAAAAATAAAAATTTTTCTCGTTTTCCTTGTTATATGAGGAAAAACAGATCTAACTCGTTTATATAAGACAATGCATGAGCTAATGATGCATCAATATGATTATCAACGATAAATTTCGAAATATGAATGGTTTATGGGGTTGGGTTGTAAGCGCTTACTGATATAGTATTAGAATCGTGCATTATTAAATAAACAGGAGTGATGATCGAAATTATGAAAATGATCTCTAAAGCGATTGAACTGACTGTATTGGCTGTTTTCTCTGTCCTATTCGCAGGTTATGCACTATTTATATACCCTTTTGAAAAATTATCAGAAACGATGAGCGCTGAAGTAAAGGAAAAGAAACTAAAATATACACCAGCTACAGAAAAAACCGTTGCGTAAGCATCGGTTTTTTTCACATCCAACCCTCTCCTCTTCCACTAACGCTCCCTTTTCTGGAAGACTCAGTTTTGAGACTTTTGTGTGAGTTTAGGGGCTGCGGGAAAAGGTTCGCTTTCCATGGGGCGGGCGGTGAGCCTCCTCAGGCTACGCCTTCCGGGGTCTCACCTGTCCCACACGTCCCATAGGAGTCTCACCGTTTCCCTCCGCCCCTTTGCCATATAAGTGTCTCGAAACCACTTCCAGAATAAGCTGCTTTTATGCACAGATTTAATGGAGGGTACGAACTTGCAGACACTCTATTCTGGGTGCGGAAAGCTTGTTATGTAGCGCTTTATGAATATAACACAAGGATAGTGGAAGCCCCCCCCACACAGTAGCAGGGTTCGTTTCTCACCTTCATGGAATGGGGTGGTTGGGAAGCTGCGAGACTCCCGCGGGAATGGATTGACTGGCGAGACCCCACAGTGCGAAGCACGAGGAGGCTTGCCGTCATCCCCGCAGGAAAGCGAGTGGCTTCCCAACCACCCCTGACGCTCCACACGGCAAACGAACCCCGAAAAGTCTCGAAATCGAGTCTTCCACAATTCTGCCATTTAGTTGAATATGAAATTTAAAAAAGTTCCATCTGAATAAAATTCAGATGGAACTTTTTTATATGATTTCATGCTTTTTCATAATTTTTTTCAGCTTCTCGGTCCGAATGGAAGCTTCATCGTATTCGCCTCTCATTTGATGCCATTGAATGAAAGCCAGGGCCTGCGATACAGAGTACCACTTCATTCGTTCAAACATATGAGAGTCAGGGTAGATTCCATATTCTTTTAACCATACCTTCCAATGATCTTCGGGGATATAATTATACAATAGCATTCCAAGATCAAGAGCTGGATCTGCTACCATTGCGTTATCCCAGTCGATAAGGTAAAGCTGGTCTTTGGAAGACAACAACCAATTATTATGGTTTGTATCGCAATGACAAACGACGTGTACATCATGGTGGACATGGTGAGCGTGTTTTTCTAAAAACTTGATGGCTTGATGAATTTCGATCCGGGGATCTACTTGATCCAGAACCTTTTGGTTTTCTTTTATATCTCTCAGTACTTCATCTGGTGTTAACGGATGTTTTCCGAGCCTCATGAGCATATCAAGAAGTTCTGTGGAATGATGGATTTTGCTAAGAAGGTTTGCCACACGTCTATGTTTCATCTCCTCAGGCTTCAGTTCGCGTCCTTCCAGCCACTCCTGTGCTGTAATTACATCTCCGTTCTCAAGCCGTTTGGTCCATACAAGCTTTGGCACAATACCTTCAGCAGATAAAACAGCTAAAAAGGGGGAAGAATTACGTTTTAAGAATAAACGTTTCCCTTCGGTCTGAGCGTAGTAGGCTTCTCCTGTCGAACCGCCTGCTGGTGTTATCGTCCAATTACTACCAAGAATATGTTCCAACCATTTCACCTTCAATTCCTCAAATCCTCTTGTGATTGAATCACGACTTTGTTTGTTGTTCTAGTATATCGTACTTTGGTAATGATCCAAAATTTTCATGATACCGATTCAACAGTTACCTTATTTTAGATTAACCCATCAATCTGTCAACTTTCAAGAGATATCTATCAATCCAAGTAGAATGTTGTCGATGTTTCCGCTTTCTTGATGCTGCAATCACAGCAAGAGCCATTTTGACCATCCACTTGAAAAGGGAGCGGTTGTCCCGAGCTTATATGCACAGAGGAAGCTTTCCATTCTTCCACTTCCTTCATCTTTGTATGCAGACCAAAAAATACGCTGATCAACATGGCCAGCAGCTTCTTTTTAGATATCGGTTTGACTACAAGGATGGATAACCCTTTACTGTTTATGTTCGCCTTTGGGGCAATCTTCATTCCACCACCATAATAAGGATGATTGGTTATGGTCACCATCATGGCTTGATGGATGTTCATTTGTTTCCCATCAAGAGAAAGCTCAAATTGGATGGGTTTGGCCTTCGATATGGATCGCAGAAGAGCAAGAGGATAAGTAAGTTTAGTTATATGAAGCCTTTTTGTCCATGAGCGGTATTTTTGCTGATTGGCTGCCGCTACCACCACACCATCAAGCCCAAAGCCGATACTATTCATAAACGTACGCCTTCCATGCTTCTTCCTATTATTAAGACTGTAGTTTGCAAGATAGACCTTTGATTTCTTTGGGTTTCTCACATAGGATCGAAAAAGTTTTAATCCTCGCTTCTTCAAGGACATCCCTCTGGCAAAATCATTCCCTGAACCCGCTGGTATAAAACAAACAGGAGTTTCAGAATAATTTATTATTCCATTCACGACTTCATGGAGCGTACCATCCCCTCCAAGGACAATAATCCCTTTCAAAGACTCATGATGGATTTTGGTCACTTGAAGGGCCAGTCTTTCTGCATGCCCGGTTTCTTCAGTTAGGAATGACCGACAATTCTCTTTTTTATATAGCGGTTCTTTTTGTATGCGCCGAAACAGGCTCATTGCTTTACCATTACCAGCTACTGGATTGACAATCATTATGTACATGAGACATTTCTCCTACCTATGTGATCATATCATTATACAACGTTCCTATTATTCTAGTATACTATTAGTAAAAAAGGAGGGGTATACTTTGGCAAAGGATTGTCAATATTGTGGTACTTCTGTATTTATTCCAGAACAGGGAGCATTAGTTTTGAACTCCATACATCCTCATCAAGGAGGAAAGGAATTTCCACTTCGTCTCACCTATGAAAGTCCGAAGGCAAAAGTTTATAGCTATAAGAATAAAGATGAATTAAGACTTGCTCTGGTGGATTGGTTTGAAGGTTCAACGCCAGATTATTGGGTACATATTCTCAATACCGAAAACTCTCAATCATTTCCGATTTCTATTCAACATTTATATGAAAGATTGCAATACCCTGAATTAGCGGAGTTGATCCATTCCGGATCTTTTCAATCACACTTACAGCCCATTGTTGACATGAAGAACAACCGCGTTTACGGATATGAGTCTCTACTTCGGACGAAAGACCTTTCTGTACCACCCGGCGAATTATTTTCATATGCCAGCCGCTCTGGTCTCCAATCCATGCTTGATCAAAAAGCACGCAGAACAGCGGTAAAAGCAAAGTCAGAACATCTGAATGCGGGAGATAAGATATTCATCAACTTTCTACCATCGACGATTTATGTACCGGAATTTTGCTTGAAGCACACGTTCCAAATCGTTAAAGAATTTAACATTGATCCAGAAGATCTTGTTTTTGAAGTCGTTGAAACAGAAAAAATCGATGATGTGGAACATTTAAAATCCATCCTCGAAACCTATAAAGCGTCGGGAATGAAAGTGGCATTGGATGATGTCGGCTCCGGTTACAGCACATTAGAGATGCTCAGTCTGCTTCAACCGGATTATTTGAAAATAGATCGTTCTTACATTCAAAATTGTCATTCGGATGGAAACAATCAAGCTTTTCTATTCGAAGTGATGGAACGAGCAAAACAGTTGAACATCCATGTTCTCGCTGAAGGGATCGAATTGCAAGAAGAATGGGAATGGCTTCAACAATTAGGTGTTGATTTTGGCCAGGGTTACTACATCGGAAAGCCACAGGCTGTCCCGGAAAAGGAATTCATCCTTCCGTAAAACTGTCTTCCATGTCCCATTCCGGGCGTTTAACAGCGATTGTCCTGCAATGTTTCAACAAAGCTTCTGCTACCTTCAATTGGTCATGCTTCAATGGAGATTTTAACGCCCTTTTCTCATGAAACCATGTGGTATATTGATCTTTACCAATCCAGTCGGTTCTATAGGGAACTTGTTCCGAAACAAATCGCATATTTTTAGACAAGACGACTTTGCGATATGGAAAGTCCAATTGATATTTATTCAGTACACTTTTTACAAATGTTTCTGTTCTGCGGAGGGAGTGCATCGGGCTCAACACCTTGCTTTGCACCCCCTCCTTTTCAATATTCCAGCTATTTTCTGAAGTAGGATGAATGGATTCGCCGTTTGGGTGAGAGAGGAGAGAGATGATTTCAATACCAGATGGACCGATAAGCAGATGGTCGATCTCCACCTCTGCGTTTTTCATTTGCACAACAGGTTCAAACATAAGAAGAAAAGTATCCGGAAACCTTTGTAAAAAATACTTCAAGTCAGAATTTTGCTTGTAAGAGGGATCCAGAAATGATTTTTCCATTAAAGTAGTCGTCGCCCATTTCAACTGAAAAGGAATTAAACCATCTAAGTAGTATTGTTTTAATTCTTCCGTTGAGGAAGGAAAATCATCTTCGCTCAAAGGATTTTTTATGGATTCCTCCGCTTCTTCTTTCGATTTCTTTTTAAAAAACTTTTTAATCCCTTTCTGCTCCTCTTCTTCTATTCTTTTGCCATGTTCGATTGGCTTTTCAACCCAACCTTGTTCGAACCGTTTTTTCATTTTATTCCAATGATCACTTTTTAATTTTACATATTGGCTGGGATACTGATAGATATTTGTTTCATATCTGGAAATATAATCATTTAATTTAATCAATTGTGCCATATTAAATCTTCTGACCACCTTTAATCGTCGCAACTGTTTCATACTTTGGATGCTTTCCAGGATGGATTCGGAAAATGGAAAATTCGTTCACGACCATTTCATACGTTTCAAAAAGGACAGAGTCCTCGGAAGCCTCCATTAATGGGGAGACCCCTTCTGCCTGCTTTTTCGCTAATGTGATATGGGGATTGAACTCGCGTTTTTCCTTTTGAAAACCTAACTTTTCACCAATCCCATCCACTTTTTCTTTTGTTTCCAACAAGGAAGGTGCCTTCTCCACTTGTGCATGGAAAACCCTCGGTCGCTCCTGATCACCGAAACAACCAGCCGGACCCACAGTTAAAGAATACTCAGAAGGCCAGCTTTCATTTTTCAAACGTTGGACATATCGTTCAATCCTTTCATCGGAACAACTACCGAGAAACTTTAATGTGACATGCAAATCTGCTTTCGCCGTCCAATCTTTATAGTTCATTGTCTCTCTCAGAATGGATTGCCAGTTCATCAATTTTTCACTAATCTCAGAATGGACTTTTATACCAATAAAATAATGACTCATGCCATACGCCCCTTCATTTCAGGTTGAACCATTTTATTAACGACCAGGAGAATGATGATTCCTATAAAAGTCACGAAAGAAAACACACCATACATGAACGACACACTGTAAAGATCAATCACCAATCCTCCAACGAATGTAAAACAAGCATTCCCAAGTCCGTTTCCGACAGCTGAATATAAGCCCACAGCCGTAGCCCTTACATCGTCCGGCGCCAATTCCCGAACCAGGATGAGAGCAGCGGGTATGTAGAGTCCCACGGAAACCCCCTGGGCAATCGTCGTTGCGTAGACGACTGTACTAGAGGGTTCAAAATAATAAAACAACCATCTTAAACAAGAGACCGATGCACTGAAAATGATAATAACTACAACGCCAAAACGATTGATGACCATTTGAGCGAACTTCATGAATGGTGCTTCACTTCCAGCGGCAAGCAGAAAGGCAAGTCCTACCCCTGAAAGCGTCCCTCCTACAACTAATATAAACGTACCAAAATAATAATTATTCGCTAAGACAGGACCAAAGATGAGAAAGTTAGATACAAGAAAAAGCAGGAATGGCTTTTCTTTAATTAAGGTCTTTAATCCCTCTCTAAAGGAAACCGTCACCTCATCGGCGCGCTTTGGAAATTCAAATAAAGTCAGTAAAGCGAGCAGTAATCCTAATGAAAACGAATAAAAAATCCAATTCATTGAACCAGTCGCTTCTGTCAAACGTCCTAAAACAAATACAGCCACAGCGAAACCAACGGCTCCCCAAAGGCGGATGTTACCATATTCCTTTCCATTCCGTTGGACAAAATTCAATGATAAGCTGTCAGACAAAGGAACGATCCCTGATTGAAACAATGCGATACAAATGATGCCTAGTAAGAGGACGGGGAACAATTGCAGCCAGGGATAAAAGATTCCCAGCACGGAAGCGAAAATGGAAGCGATCATTAACAACCGTTTAGGATTCCTTGTATAATCACTCAGCATCCCCCAAACCGGTTGTACAAAAATGGTGACCAGGGGGAGGGCTGCGATAACGATGCCGATTTGTGTGTGATTCAGCCCTTTTTCCTCTTCTAAAAAGACAGATAATAGAGGAAAAATCGAACCGAAGGCAAAAAAAGTAAAAAAGTAAAACATCTGAATAAAGCGATATGTTTTCTCCTTGGAAGGTTCGGACATTACGTGGTCCCTCTTTCTTTATCTTGTCAATGCATATAGACTTTCGGCATAGATTTCAATGGCCTTGATCATATCTGAAATTCTTACATGTTCGTCCCTTTGGTGAGCCGTATCCGGGCTATCATCAAATAAGGCCCCGAAAGCAACGCCTGCATCAAGGGCTCTCGCATAGGTCGCCCCTCCCATCGTCTTCGCTTTCGCTTCTTCACCAGTGACGTTGTTATAAACAGAAAGCAATGTGGTGACAAACGGATGGTCCTTTTCAAGGTGAATCGATGCTAGATGGTCGAAGACTTCATACGTGCCCTCATTTTTTGCAGCGAGATCTTTTAATTTCTGATCAATGGCTAAATAATCTGCACTCACAGGATACCTAAGGTTGAAACCGAGCTTACAGGTATGCTCATCCATCGCAATCGACCCGAGGTTTGAAGTGAGAGATCCAGAAACTTCATCCATTTGCTTTACATTTAAACCTTCCCCATCTGTAGATTCAAAGGCCTTATACATATTTTGTATAAATAATTCGTACTCATCATTTAGCGGAAGGGATTGTAGAAAACGTAATAAGGCTGTAATGGCATTCTGTCCTTCTTCTGGTTTGCTTGCATGCACGGCAATGCCTTTCACTTTCACCTCATATTGTCCGCCTGTAGACTTTACTGTCCCCTCAAGCTTGTGTTGGGCTAGATATTCGTTAAAAACCTCGTATATATTCAGGGGAGATTCAATCCATGCCGCTGCCTCATCAGGGACCATATTTAAACGGTCTCCACCTTGCACGGAGATTACCTTTGTTTCTCCCTCATTTTCAGGTAGCTTATAGGTGATGTAGCTGTCTAACAATCCTTTTTCAGCATGAATGACCGGAAAGGATGCATCGGGAGTGAAGCCTAGAGAAGGCATCGTCTCCTTCTTAAAATAATAATCGATTCCCTTCCAGTCTCGCTCTTCGTCGGTACCAAGAATTAAACGAATTTTTTTCTTAGGTTCAAACCCTTGTTCTTTTAAAAGTTTCATAGCGATGTAGGCAGCCATCACAGGCCCTTTATCATCTTGAGCACCACGGGCGTATAACTTGCCGTCCCTTATGGTCGGTTCAAAAGGGGGGGTGGTCCAACCGGCTCCTGCAGGCACAACATCCAAATGGCCAAGAACACCAATGATTTCATCACCATCCCCAAATTCAATGTGGCCGCCATGTCCATCTACATTCTTAGTAATAAATCCATCTTCTTCCCCAATACTCAGCATTTTTTCCAAAGCATCATGAATAGGTTTTCCATAGGGATACACAGGATCTTCTTCGTAAACACTCGAAATTTTCAACAACTCCATCACGTTCTCTAAATATTCCTTTTCGTAATTCTTACTCAACTTATGAAAGTCCATACTCATTCTCCTTTACTTAGAATTTTTTCATATGTCGGTTTGTCACATACAGCATATAACTCTGCCCCATCCGGTATAGATTCATCCAATTTGCGATTGATGGTTAGATCATTCCGATCAGCAATTAAAGTCGCACCATTATCAAGTAAAGACTGAAAAGCATCCCGATATGTTCTCCAGTTCCCTTTTTTCGGAATGTAATATAAGTCTTCTCCCACCGATCTCTTAAGCAACTGTCCATAGATGCCTGAGACACCTTTTCTGAAAGCTGAACGGACGGCAAGGGAAGAAATCGTTTCATTGGAAACGATGAATTCATCGATTTGGGCATGTTTGAAATTTTTCACATGTTTTTCTTCCATAATTTCCGCAATGGTATGAACATTGGGTGCTACCGTTTCAATAGAAGAAGCAATTAAGAGAGTTTTCCCATCTGTCATTTGTTCATTGCCCATTCGCTCATCGGCAAATATAAGAACGGCTTTTGCTTGAGAAATGTTCGCCTTTTCCAACGTATCTTCGTCCGAAGCCTCGCCTTTTATGTAGTGGATATTTTCTGTAAGAATCGGAGCTTCTTTTAATTGATCTATGATGACAATATTGCATTCCTTATTTGTTTCCATCATTTCCTTTACCGCAAAATGGGCTTTTTGAGACCATCCAATAATAACGAAATGACCACTCTCTTTATACACAATATCACCTTCCAACCGTTTTTTTCGAAAAATGGCTAAGCCATCAATAATTTTTCCTATCACAATACCAATAAGTCCAATACCTATGACATATAATAGTATCGCAATGGAACGTCCTGCCACCGTCACCGGAAAGTAGTCTCCATAACCTACAGTTGTAACCGTTGTCATCACCCACCAGAAACCATCAAAAAGAGTTGGGAATGTATCATTTTCTACAACAACGATTAAAATACTGGAAACAAGAATAAGAAGAGCGCTCGCAGTAAACAGTACAGTATTGTTTACTCTTACCATTTTCAAGAAAATCTTCCGAAGTAAAATCATAGTACCAGCCTCCTAACTTTTAATATTTTGTAAATTAGATGAATAATCTGTAAATTAAAACGATTATAGTAGCACGTTCCGTCTCATTATTGTAGAATGAAACCAACTTCAGAGATTCACATGCACCACAAGTTCCATACAATGACGATTAAGGAGTGGTTTTTTGAATCATCCATCATCCCGCATGCTCAATCGGATCAAAGCTGTTTACCTCTATATTAGAGACCGGGGAACAGTATCGACTAATGAGTTAGCAGACGAGTTCGGTATCACTGACCGTACTATGCAGAGGGACTTAAGCATTTTGGAATACAACGGGCTTGTATCAAGTCCGCACCGTGGAAAATGGACAATCACTGAAAAGAAAGTCAAAATATCATAGAAGATGAGGATATAGATGACACCCGGAAAAGATTCCGGGTGTTTTTTTGGTTGATCATTCAAAGATGTTTACTGTTCTAAGTTTGTGATTCCCATCAAATAGTCAATTTCTTCATCTGTCAGCTCTCTGTACTCGCCAAGGTCAAGATCCTCATCCAGCCCAAGTTCGCCGATCATCACCCTTTTAAGATAAGTCACCTTTTTATCAACGGCTTCAAACATACGTTTGACCTGATGAAATTTCCCTTCCGTGATGGTCAACTCTATTTCGGAAACATCGTCGGATTCGAGAATGACCAATTTCCCTGGCTTGGTCTGATATCCATCATCCAGAGTGACTCCTTCAGAGAATTTCCTCACATCTTCTTCTGTTACTTTTCCATCGATGACAGCGAAGTAAGTCTTCCCTACATCTTTTTTAGGAGAGGTTAGTCGATGATTAAGCTGTCCATCATTCGTGATCAACAACAACCCCTCTGTATCCTTATCCAGTCTGCCAACAGGGAACGGGTCAAATATCTGGTCCTCGGGCTGCAAAATATCAATCACCGTTGGATCATGCGCATCTTCCGTCGCAGAAATCAAATCGCCTGGTTTGTTCATCATCAAATAAATGTATTCTCTATACTCTACTTCTTCCCCCATCACCGTGACCAGATCTTCATCAGGATTTACGTGGGTTTTCGGACTTTTCTCAGGGTTGCCATTGATTCGCACGTTTCCGCCCTTCAAAAGTGTTTTCACTTCTTTTCTCGTACCATAACCCATGTTGGCTAAAAGTTTATCAATTCTCATCCTGGACCAAATCTCCTTTTATCCTCTTTTTAAAAATCTATCCAGTACACGAACACGATCACCTAAGACACGCTCGAGCAATGTTGTCTGATAGGTTAACCACAGGTAAACAAGACCTCCAGCACCTATACTGAAGAACAGAACGATCAGTGCATCCAATCTACTTTCCATCGGATCTAAAATGAAGCCAAGCACCCATTTGATAAAGAGCACGACAATGGCCATGATCGTTGTCAAAATCAGAACAAGCAGCGTCCTCTTAAACAACTGTTGGTAAGAAAATTCAATGGAAGTGAAAATACGTCCAAAGTTAAGGATAACCGCTGCAGCAACACCGATGCCTGTGGCAATGATCGCTCCTTTTGCTCCAAATAGTTGAATGAGCCACCAGTTCAGTCCCAGTTTTAGTAGAATTCCTGTCCCAAGACTTATGACAGCAAAATTCTGTTTATTGATCCCTTGTAGGATGGATGAAGTTACTGTATATAAGGCCAGAAACAATCCTACTGGCGCATACCAGCGCAATAGATCTCCCCGATATTCGAGCTCCTCAACCCCATAAAATGTACCATAGGCCTCAAAAGCTACAACTGAAAGACCGACGACAGCTGGGATGATCAATAAGGCGACGATTTGTAGTGCCTGGTTAATCTGGTGATTCAGACGATTCATCTCATTTTTAGTAAAAGCCTGAGTGATCGCTGGTAACAATGCTAACGATAATCCAAGTCCTAACGTGACCGGAATCATAATTAATTTATGACTCAGGAAATTGATAATCGAAAAAGCATTGTTATACTCCAATCCAGAGGCTTTGATTGCTTTCTCTAACGTAAACTGATCGACAAGCTGATACAATGGTGTAGCAATCCCCACTAAGATGAATGGGCCTGCATAAGCGAACAACTCTTGGAACATTTCCTTGTTGGACAAACCATACGTGTACTCCTGGGCCTCTAATTGGCGATCCAAGAACGGTTTTCGCTTTCTCCAATACCAATAAAGGACGATACAAGAAGCAACTCCACCAATGAATGCGGCAAACGTTGCAAAACCGACCGCTTGAGGAATAGGCCCTTGTAAGACTTGAACAATAATAAAAACAGAAACAAGCAAGAACACAATTCTTACAATTTGTTCAATGACCTGTGAAACAGCTGTAGGCGCCATGGATTCATGCCCTTGGAAGAATCCCCTCGTAATACTCATAGGCGGAATCACAAGCAGTGCAAAGCTGACCATTTGTATGACCATTGTGGCATGTCCAAGTCGATCAGAGTTTTCACCAATCGTCCATGCAGCCACCTGCTCTGCAGAAAAGAATAAAATCAAGAATGCTAATACACCAGTAATGGACATAAGAGTCAGACCAGCTTTTAACATTTTACGACCTGTTTCATAGTCTCCCAAAGAGTTATACTTTGAAACAAACTTGGAGACAGCTACAGGTACCCCCAAACTGGAAAGACTAAGTAATATGCTGTAGGGAACGTAAGCAATCGAAAATAGATCTGTTCCTTCCGTACCTACCATATTTTCAAACGGAACGGTATAAATCATTCCTAGAAACTTTGACAAAAATGTTCCGGCCGTTAATAACATCGTACCTTTAAGTATCTTTGACATAATTCGCTTTTCACCTTCAATTTTATTGTAGAATCGACCTCATCTATTTTATCATAGATAAAGGAAGAACAAGGAACGAATGACCCAAGAAAGGAAGACATCCATGACTTACCAAGTAACCGTTATTGGTGGAGGGCCTTCAGGACTCATGGCTGCTATCGCTGCAGCTGAGCAAGGTGTCGACACTCTGCTGATTGATAAAGGAAAAAAACTAGGAACAAAGCTTGCCATATCGGGAGGAGGACGGTGTAACGTCACCAACCGCCTTCCAGAAGATGAAGTGATCAAACATATCCCGGGAAATGGAAAGTTTTTATACAGCCCTTTCTCTGTTTTCAACAATTATGACATCATCGATTTCTTCGAAGGACTCGGTGTAGGTTTGAAAGAAGAAGATCACGGACGAATGTTTCCTGTCAGTAACAAGGCCAAAGATGTAGTTCAAGCCCTTTTAAATCGTATGGAAGAATTGAATATTGAAGTTCGTAAAGAAACTCCCGTCGAGGCCATCCATTATGGAGATAACGAGCACCAAGTCATTTTAAAATCCAAAGAAAAGATCCAAACCCGGTCACTAATCCTGGCTGTAGGCGGAAAAGCTGTTCCCCACACGGGCTCCACTGGGGATGGATACGCATGGGCAAAAAAAGCGGGACATACCATTACCCAACTTTTCCCGACGGAGGTCCCCCTTCTTTCCAAAGACCCATTTATTAAAAACAAGACATTGCAAGGACTCTCTCTAAGAGATGTCGATGTTTCTGTGTTAAATGAAAAAGGAAGAAAAATCGTCACACACCGGATGGACATGTTGTTTACTCACTTCGGCTTATCAGGGCCTGCCATTTTAAGGTGCTCTCAATATGTTGTCAAAGAATTCATGAAAGGACACCGACCTGTAACCATTGAAATTGACGCTCTACCTGATGAGAAAGAAAATGTTTTATTAGACAAACTTCAAAAGATGATGGAAGAACATTCAAAGAAAACCTTTAGAAATGTGATCAAAGGGATGGTACCAGAACGACTGCTTGATTTTGTTCTTGAGAAATCTGAGATATCCCCTGATGAAAAATCTGCCAACATCTCAAACGAAAAGTTGCGGAATTTCACTCAATTGTTAAAGAAATTCCACGTCCATGTTCATGACTCTCAGCCGATTGAAAAGGCCTTCGTCACAGGCGGTGGTGTTTCAATAAAAGAGATCATCCCGAACACCATGCAATCCAAGCTTATGGAACGCCTCTATTTCTGCGGGGAAATTCTTGATATCCACGGTTATACAGGTGGATACAATATCACCTCTGCCATGGTCACCGGCAGGGTCGCAGGAATGCACGCAGCATGGGAAGCCATGGCATAACTTTAGATCTTTAGCTTCCATACGTTGTTAAACTAAGTTACAGGTTTCTTGAATACTTGATTTCGAGATGTTTGTGCGATTCTTGGGGCTGCGGGGAAAGTTTCGCTACGCCCCTTTACCATGTCAGTGACTCGAAATCACTTCCGGAATAAGCACCTTGTATGTATAAGGAAAAGGAAGGGATATAAACTTCATTAGCACCCATTCCGTTTGCGAATTATTGATATAGAGCGTTTTATGCCTGCTTCCGGGTGGGAGTGGAATACCCCCCATATTAGTATAGGGGGTCGCTTCTCTCCTGAAAGGTTGGAAAGCGAGTTGCTTCCCAACCTTTCCTTACGCTCAATTTAGCAAACGAACCCCAATTATTTCGAAACTGTGTCTCCCGCAACCGGGAGCAAAAATGAATAAGGTTGGAAGAATAAAAAGAAGTCGAGAGAGCGTCAGCCCTTTCTCGACTTTCTTTGTTCATATTCTTTCAATCTACCTAATTCCTCATTTATAAGATGCTGCATCTCTTCACGATCCCCCTGAGAAACAAAAGGATCAACCTCATCCCAATCCACCATATACACAATATAAAACCTTCGAATTCGTCTGAAATAAACCGTAGAATGCGGAAACTTATCAAAATACCCTCGGACCATTTTCCTTCTCGAGTAGCTCCAACGCACTAGTTGCATATCGGTCCCTCCGAACATACATTCTCTTACTCAGTATAACGAGGAATATTAAAAAACTCAAGAATTTCTACCAAATAAATACAAGTCCTAAATAAGCGAAAAGAAGACTGCTAGATAAATATAAGAATCCATACATTTTTAACCTTTCGTAGCGGTTGGTGATCCCAAATACTCCAACAAATGCGAGCCATACAATAATCCCTACAAAGAAAATATGTTGAAGAAAACCGATTTCTTCCTTTAATGATACTAAATAAAAACCAAACGGGATTAATAATAACATTACTGCATACTTCCAATTCCAAAACGTATTCCTTTTCCTTACCAATTCTGCCATTGCCTACACCCTTCCCTTCATAAATAACTCCCCATTCACCATTTCAGTTCCCTTACATGTGCTCATATGTTGGCTCAGCTCTAAAACCTTATGAATCCTATGTATACTATTATTCTATCAAATGTTTTGCTAATATCCATAAATAAATAACCCTTCAGGGATATTCCTGAAGGGTTATCGTATGATGTGGCGGCGTCCTACTCTCACGGGGGTAAACCCGACTACCATCGGCGCTGAAGAGCTTAACTGCTGTGTTCGGCATGGGAACAGGTGTGACCTCTTCGCCTTCACCACCACATCAATATAAAGTTTGAGGTGAACCCTCAAAACTGGATAAGGAAACATCTTGTTTGAAAAGGCACGCTTTTTTCACGAATGATTTTTATCAGATAGATAAGTCATCGATCCATTAGTATCCGTCAGCTCCACGTGTCACCACGCTTCCACCTCGGACCTATCAACCTCATCGTCTCTGAGGGATCTTATTTGCTTAAAGCAAAGGGAAATCTCATCTCAAGGGGGGCTTCATGCTTAGATGCTTTCAGCACTTATCCCGACCACACGTAGCTACCCAGCGATGCTCCTGGCGGAACAACTGGTACACCAGCGGTGTGTCCATCCCGGTCCTCTCGTACTAAGGACAGCTCCTTTCAAATTTCCAACGCCCACGACGGATAGGGACCGAACTGTCTCACGACGTTCTGAACCCAGCTCGCGTACCGCTTTAATGGGCGAACAGCCCAACCCTTGGGACCGACTACAGCCCCAGGATGCGATGAGCCGACATCGAGGTGCCAAACCTCCCCGTCGATGTGGACTCTTGGGGGAGATAAGCCTGTTATCCCCGGGGTAGCTTTTATCCGTTGAGCGACGGCCCTTCCATGCGGAACCGCCGGATCACTAAGCCCGACTTTCGTCCCTGCTCGACTTGTAGGTCTCGCAGTCAAGCTCCCTTGTGCCTTTACACTCTGCGAATGATTTCCAACCATTCTGAGGGAACCTTTGGGCGCCTCCGTTACCTTTTGGGAGGCGACCGCCCCAGTCAAACTGCCCACCTGACACTGTCTCCGGACCGGATCACGGTCCTGGGTTAGAATGTCCGTACAGCCAGGGTAGTATCCCACCAGCGCCTCCACCGAAGCTAGCGCTCCGGCTTCTAAGGCTCCTACCTATCCTGTACAAGCTGTACCAACATTCAATATCAGGCTACAGTAAAGCTCCACGGGGTCTTTCCGTCCTGTCGCGGGTAATGTGCATCTTCACACATAGTATAATTTCACCGGGTCTCTCGTTGAGACAGTGCCCAAGTCGTTGCACCTTTCGTGCGGGTCGGAACTTACCCGACAAGGAATTTCGCTACCTTAGGACCGTTATAGTTACGGCCGCCGTTTACTGGGGCTTCGGTTCAACGCTTCGCATAAGCTAACGCATCCCCTTAACCTTCCAGCACCGGGCAGGTGTCAGCCCCTATACTTCGCCTTACGGCTTCGCAGAGACCTGTGTTTTTGGTAAACAGTCGCTTGGGCCTTTTCACTGCGGCTCCTCGGCAGAGGAGCACCCCTTCTCCCGAAGTTACGGGGTCATTTTGCCGAGTTCCTTAACGAGAGTTCTCCCGCTCACCTTAGGATCCTCTCCTCGCCTACCTGTGTCGGTTTGCGGTACGGGCACCTCTTTCCTCACTAGAGGATTTTCTTGGCAGTGTGAACTCAGGAGCTTCGGTACTCTATTTCCCTCCCCATCACAGCTTGACGTTGCCGGACGGATTTGCCTATCCGACCGTCTCACTGCTTGGACGCGCACATCCAGTGGCGCGCTCTCCTTATCCTCCTGCGTCCCCCCGTCGTTCAAACGGAAAGGAGGTGGTACAGGAATATCAACCTGTTGTCCATCGCCTACGCCTTTCGGCCTCGGCTTAGGTCCCGACTAACCCTGAGAGGACGAGCCTTCCTCAGGAAACCTTAGGCATTCGGTGAAAGAGATTCTCACTCTTTTTTCGCTACTCATACCGGCATTCTCACTTCTAAGCGCTCCACCAGTCCTTACGGTCTGACTTCACGGCCCTTAGAACGCTCTCCTACCACTGATCATAAGATCAATCCGCAGCTTCGGTGGTGTGTTTAGCCCCGGTACATTTTCGGCGCAGAGTCACTCGACCAGTGAGCTATTACGCACTCTTTGAATGATGGCTGCTTCTAAGCCAACATCCTGGTTGTCTAAGCAACTCCACATCCTTTTCCACTTAACACACACTTTGGGACCTTAGCTGGCGGTCTGGGCTGTTTCCCTCTCGACCATGAACCTTATCACCCACGGTCTGACTCCCAGAACAAAGTCTATGGCATTCGGAGTTTGACTGAATTCGGTAACCCGATAGGGGCCCCTCGTCCAATCAGTGCTCTACCTCCATGACTTTCTATTCTGAGGCTAGCCCTAAAGCTATTTCGGAGAGAACCAGCTATCTCCGTGTTCGATTGGCATTTCACCCCTACCCACACCTCATCCCCGTAATTTTCAACTTACGTGGGTTCGGGCCTCCAGTCAGTGTTACCTGACCTTCACCCTGGACATGGGTAGATCACACGGTTTCGGGTCTACGACCGCATACTCACTCGCCCTATTCAGACTCGCTTTCGCTGCGGCTCCGCTTCTGCTGCTTAACCTCGCATACGGTCGTAACTCGCCGGTTCATTCTACAAAAGGCACGCCGTCACCCATTAACGGGCTCCGACTACTTGTAGGCACACGGTTTCAGGTTCTCTTTCACTCCCCTTCCGGGGTGCTTTTCACCTTTCCCTCACGGTACTGGTTCACTATCGGTCACTAGGGAGTATTTAGCCTTGGGAGATGGTCCTCCCGGATTCCGACGGAATTCCTCGTGTTCCGCCGTACTCAGGATCCACTCCGGAGAGAGAAAGATTTCGACTACAGGGCTGTTACCTGCTCTGGCTGACCTTTCCAGATCGATTCGCCTATCTTCCTCTTTGATAACTCCAATGGAGTGTCCTACAACCCCAGAAAGCAAGCTTTCTGGTTTGGGCTGATTCCGTTTCGCTCGCCGCTACTTGGGAAATCGCATTTGCTTTCTCTTCCTCCGGGTACTTAGATGTTTCAGTTCCCCGGGTGTGCCTGCCTATACCTATGTATTCAGTATAGGATACTGTTCCATTACGAACAGTGGGTTTCCCCATTCGGAAATCTCCGGGTCAAAGCCTACTTACGGCTCGCCGGAGCATATCGGTGTTAGTCCCGTCCTTCATCGGCTCCTAGTACCAAGGCATCCACCGTGCGCCCTTATTCACTTAACTATCTTCGTGAAAAGACGTTTACAATTTCAATTAGATGTCTTGTCATCAATTGTCTCATCGTTAGATGAAGACAATGATTCCTTATCCAGTTTTCAAGGTTCACAAGTTGAAAGATCGTTTGATCTCTCAAAACTGAACAACCAACACAGTACGTTTCCGTTATATCCTTAGAAAGGAGGTGATCCAGCCGCACCTTCCGATACGGCTACCTTGTTACGACTTCACCCCAATCATTGGCCCCACCTTCGGCGGCTGGCTCCAAAAAGGTTACCTCACCGACTTCGGGTGTTGCCAACTCTCGTGGTGTGACGGGCGGTGTGTACAAGGCCCGGGAACGTATTCACCGCGGCATGCTGATCCGCGATTACTAGCGATTCCGGCTTCATGCAGGCGAGTTGCAGCCTGCAATCCGAACTGAGAATGGTTTTATGGGATTTGCTACACCTCGCGGCTTCGCTGCCCTTTGTACCATCCATTGTAGCACGTGTGTAGCCCAGGTCATAAGGGGCATGATGATTTGACGTCATCCCCGCCTTCCTCCGGTTTGTCACCGGCAGTCACCTTAGAGTGCCCAACTGAATGCTGGCAACTAAGATTAGGGGTTGCGCTCGTTGCGGGACTTAACCCAACATCTCACGACACGAGCTGACGACAACCATGCACCACCTGTCACTTGGTCCCCGAAGGGAAAGCCCTATCTCTAGGGATGTCCAAGGATGTCAAGACCTGGTAAGGTTCTTCGCGTTGCTTCGAATTAAACCACATGCTCCACCGCTTGTGCGGGCCCCCGTCAATTCCTTTGAGTTTCAGCCTTGCGGCCGTACTCCCCAGGCGGAGTGCTTAATGCGTTAACTTCAGCACTAAGGGGTGGAAGCCCCCTAACACCTAGCACTCATCGTTTACGGCGTGGACTACCAGGGTATCTAATCCTGTTTGCTACCCACGCTTTCGCACCTCAGCGTCAGAAACAGACCAGAGAGTCGCCTTCGCCACTGGTGTTCCTCCACATATCTACGCATTTCACCGCTACACGTGGAATTCCACTCTCCTCTTCTGTCCTCAAGTTCCCCAGTTTCCAATGACCCTCCACGGTTGAGCCGTGGGCTTTCACATCAGACTTAAGGAACCGCCTGCGCGCGCTTTACGCCCAATAATTCCGGACAACGCTTGCCCCCTACGTATTACCGCGGCTGCTGGCACGTAGTTAGCCGGGGCTTCCTCGTTAGGTACCGTCAAGGTACCGCTCTATTCGCACGGTACTTGTTCTTCCCTAACAACAGAACTTTACGATCCGAAGACCTTCATCGTTCACGCGGCGTTGCTCCGTCAGACTTTCGTCCATTGCGGAAGATTCCCTACTGCTGCCTCCCGTAGGAGTCTGGGCCGTGTCTCAGTCCCAGTGTGGCCGATCACCCTCTCAGGTCGGCTACGCATCGTCGCCTTGGTGAGCCGTTACCTCACCAACTAGCTAATGCGCCGCGGGCCCATCTGTAAGTGATAGCAAGAAGCCATCTTTCAACTTTCCTTCATGCGAAAGAAAGTATTACCCGGCATTAGCCCCGGTTTCCCGGGGTTATTCCGATCTTACAGGCAGGTTGCCCACGTGTTACTCACCCGTCCGCCGCTCGTTCCACGAGCTTCACCTCAGATGAGGATCCACTCGCTTCCCGCGCTCGACTTGCATGTATTAGGCACGCCGCCAGCGTTCGTCCTGAGCCAGGATCAAACTCTCCATAAAAGTTAAGTTTGACTTGCTCATTTGCACACCGAATGTGCTTGTTTCAAATTTCTTCTATAAAGAAGAAATGTTTTGACGTACTGGTTGGTTCGTTCAGTTTTCAAAGATCAAATACTGCCTTAACCGACAGTAATCAAATTCTAGCATAATTGACTATATATCGTCAATAGGTTTCATAGAATTTGTTGAAATAAATCTCTTGATGAGATGTTTTGTGCGCTGCTGAATAAGCAACGTTAACTATAATACACGGTGAACTTTTCCTCGTCAATAGTTTTATAGAATTTCTTTTTGTAATTACAAATGCCATTAAGAAACGGATAACATAAAAGCCCCTTCTATATAGAAAGGGCCGCTTTAATGTAGATGTCATAACTCTTAAGGTATGAGGTATAGAAGTGTTGTAAAAAAATATCATTAGGTTGAAGCTTACCGTATAATAATCAACGACTGTGTTAAAAAACGAGCTCTCCCTGCCATTTCAACATTCCGCCTTCCATGTTTTGTACGTTCCCGAATCCTCGTTCTTTCATGAATTCGGCAGCGTTCATGCTGCGGCGACCGGAACGGCAAATCATCACATACTCTTGATCTTTAGGCAGGCTCTCAATTTTTTCAGGAATATCCCCAAGACGTATATGCTTAGCATTCGGTACCATTCCTTGTGAAACTTCTTCATCTTCTCTTACATCAATTATGGTAAAGTCATCATTATTGTTGATTTTCTCTTCCACTTGTTGGGGCGTGATCTCTTTAATTTGATTCATTTTCATCCCTCCATATTAATCGTTTGCACATTTATTTTAATTTACTGTTAATTAAAGTCAAGGCATATGATCACTAACAAATAAAGCACCCTGCTCATAAAAACAGGGTGCTTACAGATCATTTAATTGGCTACGATGTTGACTAGCTTTCCTGGTACAGCGATGACTTTCCTAACTGTCTTTCCTTCTAACCACTGCTTAACGTCTGCATTTTCAAGTGCTTGCTTTTCGAGATCTTCTTTGGAAGCCTCTTTATTCACCATCATTTTCGCACGCACTTTACCCATAACCTGGACCACGATTTCCACTTCATCTTCTACAAGTTTGGATTCATCAAACGCTGGCCAAGGCTGATAACTGATCGTTTCAGAGTGACCAAGCTTTTGCCACAATTCTTCTGCAAGGTGTGGAGCGACTGGAGAAAGAAGTTTAACAAAACCTTCTACATACTCTTTTGGTAAAACGTCTGCTTTATACCCATCATTGATAAAGACCATCATTTGAGAGATTCCTGTATTGAAACGAAGGGCTTCAAAGTTTTCCGTCACTTTTTTAACGGTTTCATGATAGACCTTTTCCAACGTTGTATCATCAGTATTTTCTTTGACCGCCTCGGACAATTCGCCCTCGGTAACGAATAATCTCCATACTCGATCAAGGAATCGACGCGCCCCATCCAAGCCATTTTCAGACCATGCGACAGAAGCATCAAGCGGTCCCATGAACATTTCGTAAAGCCTCAAGGTGTCTGCACCGTGAGAATAAACGATATCATCTGGATTGACAACATTCCCTTTGGACTTACTCATTTTTTCATTATTCTCACCAAGAATCATCCCTTGGTTGAATAGCTTTTGGAAGGGTTCTTTCGTTGGTACGACTCCAGCATCGTACAGGACTTTGTGCCAGAAACGTGCATACAACAAGTGAAGAACGGCGTGCTCAGCACCACCAATATACACATCGACCGGAAGCCATTTTTTCAATGCTTCATAATCAGCGAACGTTTCCTCATTATTCGCATCAATATAACGCAGGTAATACCAGCAGCTACCTGCCCATTGAGGCATCGTGTTCGTTTCCCTGCGCCCCTTCATTCCTGTTTCAGGATCCACGACATTGACCCATTCATCAATATTAGCAAGTGGTGATTCCCCTGTGCCGGATGGTTTAATTTCCGTCGTTTTCGGAAGTTCGACAGGTAGTTCATCTTCTTTGACTGCGGTAATCGATCCGTCTTCCCAGTGGATGACAGGAATCGGCTCACCCCAATAACGCTGACGGCTGAAGAGCCAGTCACGAAGGCGGTAAGTCGTTTGTTTCTGACCTTTACCGTTTTCTTCAAGCCATTGGATCGCTTTTTCGATCGCTTCATCTTTCCCAAGACCGTTCAAGAAGTCAGAGTTGATGTGCGGACCATCCCCTGTGTACGCTTCTTCCTCGACATTCCCACCCTCTACGACTGGAATGATTGGAAGGTCAAATTTCTGAGCGAACTCAAAGTCTCTTTCATCATGAGCAGGGACCGCCATAATGGCACCACTGCCATAGCTCATCAATACATAATCAGCTACCCAGATTGGAAGTTTTTCACCATTGATCGGATTGATCGCATAAGAACCCGTGAATACCCCTGATTTATCCTTAGCCAAATCCGTACGCTCAAGATCACTCTTGTTTTGAGCTTTTTCGATATACGTAGATACGGCATCTTTCTGTTCAGATGTGACGATTTCATCGACCAGTGGATGTTCTGGCGCGACAACAGCATAAGTTGCACCGAATAATGTATCTGGACGAGTGGTAAACACATCGAAAGATTGGTCAAAACCATCAATTTCAAAAGTGACCTCTGCCCCTTCTGATTTTCCGATCCAATTTCTTTGCATATCTTTAATGCTTTCCGGCCAATCCAAATCTTCCAAGTCTTCAAGAAGACGATCTGCATAAGCTGTAATCTTCAGCATCCACTGCTTCATCGGGCGTCGTTCTACGGGGTGATCTCCTCGTTCACTCCGACCATCGATAACTTCCTCGTTGGCAAGAACCGTACCAAGAGCAGGACACCAGTTCACGGCAACTTCGTCAATATAGGCAAGACCTTTTTCATATAGTTTCAAAAAGATCCATTGCGTCCATTTATAATAATCAGGGTCTGTCGTATTCACTTCTCGATCCCAATCATAAGAGAAACCTAGTTCTTGTATTTGCCGACGGAAGGTGTCGATGTTTTGTTTTGTAAATTCTTCAGGATCATTTCCTGTATCCAGTGCATACTGTTCTGCTGGAAGGCCGAAAGCGTCCCAACCAATCGGATGAAGCACTTCATATCCTTGCATACGCTTCATACGAGAAAGAATGTCTGTAGCGGTGTATCCTTCCGGGTGTCCAACGTGTAGACCTGCACCTGATGGATAAGGGAACATATCCAATGCATAGAATTTCTTTTTTTCTGAATAGCTGTCTGTCTTGAACGTCTTTTCTTCAAGCCAGTATTTTTGCCACTTCTTTTCAATGGTCTTATGATCAAAAGCCATTTCGTTGCCTCCTCATTTTCTCTCTAAAAATATAAAAAGCCCCTCATCCCAATATGGGACGAGAGGCTTGATTCCCGCGGTACCACCCAAATTAACACATATGTTGTGTTCAACTTGACGTCAATAACGGCGACCACACCGGCAGAAACTACTTTTGTTCACTTCTGCGACATCCAAGGCGAGTTCATGATTTCCAAGGACAGCTTCCACCAGCCGCTGCCTCTCTATCACTTGAAAGAATCATTACTACTCCTTTTCAACGTCATACTATTATAACCGTATATTAATGAATGAAAACAGCTTTGTCAAGCGGCATCCACCCAACTGGTCGTCCATCTACAAGAAAGGGCTATTCGTGCTACAATACTAAAAATCAATACTATTGGAGGATGTAACATGACGATTGAACGAATTTTAGACTATGCCCATTCATTGATGAAAAAAACGATAGAACCTGGAGATGCCGTTATAGATGGAACGTGCGGCAACGGTCACGATACTGCTTTTCTAGCTGAACTTGTGGGAGAGCAAGGACATGTGTATGCCTTTGATGTGCAGGAAAAAGCCATCTCAAACACCCAAGAGCGATTAAAAGAACATGGGCTTGCAAACCATACAAGCCTTATCCATGATTCCCATGCACACGTACAGCAATACCTACAGGAAAAAGATCAAAACAACATATCCGCAGCCATTTACAATTTAGGTTATTTGCCAGGCAGTGATAAAAGTGTGGTGACCAAACCTGAAGGGACGATCCAGTCGGTCGAAAACGTACTAGCTACTTTAAAAAAAGGGGGACTGGTGGTTTTAGTGGTATATCATGGCCACCCCGGGGGAGCTGAAGAGAAAGATGCCATCCTGGAGTATGTGTCAGAGTTAGATTCCAAACACTATCAAGTCCTTCATTACGTATTTATCAATAAGAAGAGAACACCCCCTTTTATCTTAGCTATCGAGAAACTTTCATAAGAACCAAAGCGCAAACACTCCGTGAGATACGAAACGAATAAGCCAAACGAGTGGTGAGAACAATTTTCCTCCCGCAAGACTGGATGGATAACGCAAGTAGCAAGTCTCTCTAGCGAACACCGCTCCTCAGGACCATTTGTTCACACCTGAATTTTATCATTTCCTATGAAAAGAAAAAGCCTGGTCGGTTATATTTCCCGCCCAGGCTTTAATTTATGGTACATTTTTGTATTGTAATAAAAGAATGTCGCTTTTTTGCCACTCACTTTCAACATTTCTTTCACAAAGCTTTTAGCATTTGAAAGCTTGCCTACTTTACGATCAGCTAAATACATCCCAACCAGCCCTTCATGGATCATTTGGTGAAAGGGTGCATCTGGAAGCCTTTGAATTTCCTCGTGTGTCCTTTCAACAAAATACCGGAAACGATTCTTCATTTCTTCCTCATGATCGTAGTACGCACAGAAATTCAAATCTCCCTCTTTTTCATCTTCTTGTTGATCAATGTAGTAATCAAGCAAGATATGTAACCCCTGCATATATGGAAAGTAACTTCTTTCAATTTGATTGGATAACGTTGCATCCATCTTTCCACTCAACGTATAGGAAACAAGACAAAAAATTCCTAAAGTAGATCCGGTACATGCTGAAAATTCATACCAGCTAAGCTCTGGCCATTCTTTTTGATAGCGCTTGAACCAATTTTGTAGTCTTGGAATTCTCTCATTTTCGATTACATGCTTATGAACTTGCAGATCACCATATAACTTTCCTAACTTTATCGCTTGTTGCTTGACGGTGTGATAGTCTTCCGCCTCGGAAAGGACTTGTTGGCACGTTTTCACAAGGTCATGGAGGTATCCCCCATCTTCCTGCTCCTCACGATATTGGTAATAATCTTGTAATGGGTTACCTGGTGTCAAAGCGTCGATCATGGATTCATGCAGCATGCGGAAATCGTCAGGGTCCATGGAGGTGCTCCGGTCACAAAGGTTGTCCAAGTAGTCACTGATGGTTTGATAAGCAACGATGAAGCGAATGGCCTTTTTATGGTTGCCACGGGAGAGAACAGAGTAAATAGATCCCCCTTCACAGTGAAACGTCTTTGCTTCGATACTCGCTAATGCTTGACTTCTGAGTTCTTCGTCAGGAATCAATTTCGCCCTTTCAATCCAGTAAGACAATTCATTATGAACAGCAGGAAAAACATTTCGATACACTCTGTACATCAAAAGAATGGCGTTGCCTGGGACTGCATGTGTCAAAAGAAATCCTCCTTGCCCGTTTACTTTAGATGATCCTCTAAAAAGGAATGCGTATGTTGATAGACATCTTTCCATTCCGGCTCATTATAAATTTCATGATAAAGACCCGGCCATTGTTTATATCTTTTTTCTTTAATTTGAACTCGGTCAAACCATTCAGCTGTCTTCTCTATTCTCACCATATAATCCGCTTCAGCCTGCATTAGTAATAATGGGATATCAGGAAAGCGTTGAATATCAGAGAACGCTTCTCTCGTCGCTTTTTGAAATTCACGATACCAGCGAACAGAGACTTTATCAATAATCAAAGGATCTTGTTGAAACTCTATAATTTTGTCCTTATTACGTGTGATATATTCGGGATCTTGAGGAGCCTTGATTCTTAATGACGGAAAAAAAGTGTTTAAAATATACGACACGATTTCCAAGGGGAGACTCGCTTTTTTCAGAAGTCCCAGTGCAGGAGAAGAGAGAATGACGCCATCCACCTTTGGTTGAGCGATCTCCATCGTCCTCACAACCGCAAGGCCTCCCATACTATGACCCATTAAAAATATTTTCTTATCGGGGTCCGCCTGTTGGATCCACATCATAATGGTATTGACATAATCCTGAAAAGAACGGATGTGTCCACTCTTTCCTGAAGAACGCCCCTGACCTGGCAGATCGCCGTAAATAACAGAGTACCCATCCTTTTGTAGTTGGTCGACCAGTTCATGATACCGCCCTGAATGTTCAAAGGCTCCATGAACGAGCACAACCGTAGCACGATCATTGACTGATTCTACTTTCTTCACAGCATCTCCCTCTTTTCTTCTGCTATACTATCAATAGTAATAGTATAAGGGGGTTTTTCATGATTTGCGAATATAAAGGAAAGGTACCTGACATTCACCCGAGCGCCTATGTTGCAGAAGATGCGGTGATTACTGGGGATGTAACCATTCAAGAAAAGGCCAGTGTTTGGTTTAAGACCGTGATTAGAGGAGATGTTGCTCCCGTACATATTGGTAAGAACACGAATATTCAAGATTTAAGCCTCTTACACCAGAGTCCAGACAAGCCTTTAATCATTGAAGATGGGGTAACCGTCGGCCATCAAGTCACTCTCCATTCTGCCCATATAAAAGAAAACGCTCTGATCGGCATGGGATCTCTTATTTTGGATGGCGCTGTTATTGGAGAACAAGCTTTTATCGGAGCCGGGAGCCTTGTCCCCCCTGGGAAAGTGATTCCACCAAATACTCTCGCTTTCGGTCGTCCGGCCAAAGTCATAAGAGAACTGAATGAAGAAGACATAAAAGAACTGAACCGGATAAGAAAGAGTTATGTAGAAAAAGGGCAATATTATAAAGAAATACGAGGATCATGAGTTTACAAACCGTTCATTTTAAAGCTAAAAAACCGTTCCAAACCAAAGTTTGGAACGGTTTTTTCTTTATTGACAGCGTGCCTTCAATTCTTCCGCTTTATCTGTGCGCTCCCAAGGGAACTCCACATCTGTACGTCCAAAATGACCATAAGCAGCCGTTTGGCGATAAATAGGACGGCGCAGATCTAACATCTTGATGATGCCGGCTGGACGTAAGTCGAATAGTTCACGTACAGCTTCTACTAACTGCTCCTCAGAAACAGTACCTGTTCCATTTGTATTAATGGCAATAGAAACAGGCTGCGCCACACCGATGGCATAAGCAAGCTGAACTTCTACTGAATCCGCCAGTCCAGCAGCTACGATATTTTTCGCAACATACCGAGCAGCATAAGCAGCAGAACGGTCCACTTTCGTGGCGTCCTTACCACTGAAAGCTCCCCCGCCATGACGAGCATAGCCACCATACGTGTCCACGATGATCTTTCTTCCGGTTAGCCCGGCGTCACCTTGTGGACCTCCAATGACGAAGCGTCCGGTCGGGTTAATAAAATATTTCGTTTGTTCATCAATATATCCTTCAGGCACAATCGGCTCGATCACATATTTTTTCAAATCTGCCTGGATTTGTTGCAGCGTCACTTCTTCCGCATGCTGGGTAGAAATAACGATTGTATCCACGCGGACAGGTTGATCGTTCTCGTCGTACTCTACTGTCACTTGTGTTTTTCCATCTGGACGAAGATAATCGAGCGTGCCATCATTTCTAACATCAGATAGACGTTTAGAGAGTTTATGAGCTAAGGAGATTGGCAGAGGCATCAATTCTTTGGTTTCATTATTAGCAAAACCAAACATCAATCCCTGGTCTCCTGCACCAATCGATTCAATTTCATCATCACTCATTTTCCCTTCACGGGATTCAAGAGCAACGTCCACGCCCCCTGCGATATCAGGAGATTGTTCATCAATCGCTGTCAGGACCGCACATGTATCTGCATCAAACCCGTACTTCGCACGAGTATAACCGATATCTTTAATCGTCTGACGGACGATGGATGGAATATCCACATAAGTATTTGTACTAATCTCACCAGAAACTAATACAAGTCCCGTTGTCACTGTTGTCTCACATGCAACCCTCGCGTTGGGGTCGTTTTTTAAAATTTCATCTAAAATCGCATCAGAAATCTGGTCACAAATTTTGTCCGGATGTCCCTCGGTAACAGATTCTGATGTGAATAACCGGCGGTTTGCAGGCATTCTTAAAAACTCCTCCTTCTGTAAGTACAAAGTATTAGACGGAACTCTTTACCAGTATGTGTAGAAACTTTTATAAGTTTCATATATGTTCTTGTTGCCTCTTTTCACAACCAATGGAGCATTTACATAGGAATATCTACAGGTTATCCTGTTCGAATATATTTCTTCATTAAAGGCTCTGTTCTTATTGAGATGATGGATCGTTCTCATCCCCCTGTTTGGAAAAAAGCCTTATAAAAAGAAAAAACCTTTCCTATTCGAGGAAAGGGGCTGCTTCCTTTCGCTCTTATCGTCCAAGGAGCATGTCCTCCTTGCTTCAGGTTAGCACCGTGTCATGTCCATGACGGTTGCTGGGTTTCAAAGGGCCTGTCCCTCCACCAACTCTGGATAAGAGAGTATCCGTTCTCCGTTATCGTATCGAAAACCTTATTTAATGTCAATTGAATTCCACCTCTTTCAAAACCTATTCCTAACCCAGTAAACGTTTGAAAGAAATACACATATATTATTAGAACACTTTTTTTAATAAAAGAACAAAACTCGCTATTCCATATAAGCTCCCGATTATGGAAGACTCAGTTTCGAGATGTTTCTTTGGTTCGTTGCCGGGTGGGACGTCAGGGGTGGCTGGGAAGCTACTCGCTTTCCTGTGGAGGAGTGGCGAGCTTCCTCGGACTACGTCCTGCGGGATCTCGCCGATCTCCTTTCTCCCACGGGAGTCTCGCAGCTTCCCAACCAAGTGAGAAACGAACCCTTTCATCAAGAAGGACTGTCTTCCACTACCCCACTGTTAGAAGGAAGAATAGCTCTACATCAACCTCTCATGTTCGAAGTGACCACTGGAGATAGGTTATATTATCCGATTCACTTCAGCATACAATCAGAGTTTCCGAGAAGTGGTTTCGAGGCACTTACATGGCGGAGGGGAATGGGGAGACTCCTACCTTAAGTGTGCAGGCGCCTCGATCAGCGGCGTATGGACTGGACTGAGCTGGCGGAGATAAAGGAAACACGAAGAACGGAGTGATTCGATGTTGACTTATCGTACAGAAGCGAGGGAAGTCTCACTAGCCGCTAGGCGCCGGAACCGGATATTGAAGAGGAAGAAAGTGCATGGTGAGACCCCACAGGACGCAGTCCCTATCCACGCAACACAAGTCTCGAAACTGAGTCTTCAAGAATTCTGCCAGATTGTTGAACAAAAGAGGATGTTTGAAGTGTAATTTTTCTGAATAAATAAAATGTAAGCTTTTTCACGTATAGTATGGACTAAAGAATTCAATGTGTTATACTAATCTCACATTAGGTTGATCATAATTAATTGCAAAGGCGGGTCGACACATATGAGTACCATTAATCAAATGTCTGAACTGAATCTTTTACTTGCCCAAGAATATGTCCACCATCAGCTATCTGTTCCACACTTAGTGGAAAAGATTTTATACCGTAATGAAGGTACCCTGACAGAAAAAGGGGCCATCCAGGCAACGACGGGTACTTATACTGGTAGATCTCCGAAAGATAAATTCATCGTCCAGGATGATGTAACACGAGATAAAGTCCACTGGGGAGCTGTCAACCAGCCCATAGATGATCAAACGTTTGTAAAACTCTATCATAAAGTACTGGATTATTTAAAAGAACGGAATGAACTGTTTGTCTTTAAAGGCTATGCTGGAGCAGATGAAAAGCAGCGCCTTCCTCTTCAAGTACTTACAGAGTTCGCCTGGCACAACTTGTTCGCACAACAAATGTTCATTCGACCGGATGAACTAGAGATAGAAGATCATGAGGCGGAGTTTACTGTCGTATCAGCCCCAACCTTCAAAGCTGATCCGCAAATCGATGGAACAAACTCAGAAGCTTTCATCATGATTTCTTTTAAACACCGTATCGTTTTAATCGGCGGCACGGAATATGCAGGAGAAATTAAAAAGTCCATCTTTTCAGTCATGAACTATATCCTTCCTGAGAAGAACGTTCTCCCTATGCACTGCTCAGCGAACGTAGGTAAAGAAGGAGATGTGGCTTTATTCTTCGGCCTTTCAGGTACAGGGAAGACGACATTGTCAGCAGATCCACAACGTAGGTTGATTGGTGATGATGAACATGCATGGTCAAACTACGGGATTTTTAATATTGAGGGTGGGTGTTACGCAAAATGTATCAATCTTTCACAAGAAAAAGAACCCCAAATCTTTGACGCCATCCACTTCGGCTCAGTCCTGGAAAACGTCGTGTTGGACCCACAAACCCACCAGCCCGACTACAATGACACAAGTCTCACTGAGAATACACGAGCGGCTTATCCATTAGAGCATATCGACAACACTGTACAACCAAGTATTGCCGGTCATCCGAATGCCATCATCTTTTTAACGGCTGACGCAACAGGTGTCCTTCCACCGATCAGTAAATTGACAAAAGAGCAGGCGATGTACCATTTCTTGAGTGGATATACGAGTAAACTAGCAGGAACTGAACGAGGAATCACAGAACCACAAGCTACTTTTTCTGCCTGCTTCGGTTCACCATTCCTCCCTCTCCCGCCTTCCACTTATGCAGAGATGCTTGGAGAAAAGATTGACCAATTTAATGCAGACGTTTATTTGGTCAACACAGGGTGGTCAGGAGGATCTTACGGAGAAGGGCAACGAATTAAATTGTCCTATACACGCTCCATGATTCATGCTGCACTTGAGGGAGAGTTAAGCTCTGCGGACACTTATCAAGATCCATTTTTTGGCTTGAATATTCCTACACACTGCCCTGGTGTCCCAGATGAAGTATTATTTCCTAGAAAAACATGGGCAGACGCTGATGCATATGATCAAAGTGCCAAATCTTTGGCCAGCAAGTTTCATGAAAACTTCAAGAAGTTCACATATGCAAGCGAAGATATCAAAAAAGCAGGACCGACCTACCACAGGTCATAACAATTGTTTCCTCATCTCCTCATATAAAAGAAGGCCCCGCTGGGCATCCCAGCGGGGCCTTCTCTATACCCTCCACCTAACACCACATACGCTCCCTTTTCTTGAAGACTCAGCTTCGAGGCTTTTGTTGAGTGTATGGGGCTGCCTTGCCTAGTTGAAATAATGAATGACAATTCCTGGCCATGGATACGGGGTCAGGGAAACGACGATTTGCAGTATTTTGGATGAGTCAGTAGAAACACACACGTCCGGATTTCCTTCTGCTTTTCATGCGGACATTTCCCAGACCCTGTTCCCTCGCCTTATTCGTGCAGAATCTATGGTTAAAACGACTTTATAACGGCGTGGGTGAGCAGGTCTTCCTTACAGAACTCGGCAGGTTACTGTTAGAGGGATTTCGAGAACCTCATATGATAAAGGGGCGGAGGGAAACGGTGAGACTCCTACCTTAAGTGTGCAGGCGCCTTGGTCAGCGGCGCATGGACTGGACTGAGCTGGCGGAGATAAAGGAAACGCGAAGAGCGGAGCGATTCGATGTTGACTTATCGTACAGAAGCGAGGGAAGTCTCACTAGCCGCTAGGCGCCGGAACCGGATATCTAAGAGGAAGTGCGTGGTAGATGAGACCCCGCAGATCGTTAGCTCGAGGAGGCTCATCACTCGCCCACGGAAAGCGAACCTTTTCCCGGAGCCCCTAGAATCCCATAAACATCTCAAAATCAAGTCTTCAAGAATCATGCCAGAAAGCTGAATAAACATAAGAAAAAAGGTAGAAAAGTTTAGTTGAACTTTTCTACCTTTTTCAAGCACTCCGGCAACACTTCATCTTTCATCATAAAGCTGAAACGATCATTCGATTTTAAATTACGCGGGAGGTGACGGAACAATACAGGTCCGTGCGTCTCAAAATAATGATCCTGATCATCGATTGAGTCAATCATTGCAAAATACACGTTTTTAATGACCGTCCCCCCTTTACCTTCTACATGATACTGACCAATGTAGGATAAATAAGAAATAACGGCTCCTGTCTCTTCTCTGACTTCTCGAACAGCGGCGTCTTCCGCTGATTCTCCCTCTTCCACTTTTCCACCTGGAAATTCGAGACCACGATCTTTATGTTTGGTGAGCAGCCATTGGTCCTTGTATCGGCATATCACCCACACGTGTTTCGGTGTCTCGGAAAAAGGATGATCCTCAAAAGATAACCGGACAGGGTTGTGGTAATAATCATAAAATGTTTTCATGTCTGCTCAACTGCCTTTAATCCTTGATATACGTTCTGTCTTTCACCTGTTTAAATCGTACCACAAGCCGCGCTAAATACAAACCGGTCAGCAGACAAACTTCTCTCTTTCCTGAATAATTTGTAAAAATATACAGAAACATGAAACGATCGATCCTTATCATTCGTACAAGACAGAAAGCAGAAAAAGAGAGGAGAGCAATAATGGCTAAGCGAACCTATGTAGCAATGGTCAGTCTGTTTTTGATTCTTTTGCTAAGTGCTTGTGGCAGTGCAGAAGGCAGCAAAATTGAAAAAATTATGTCGGAAGCTTCTGAAGTTAACAAAGACTTACAAAGTTATGCTGTTAAAACCGAGACTGAACAAGTCATAAAGATGGGCAAGCAAGGAAACAACGGACTTCCAGAAGGTGGGATCCCCATCCAATCCACCATCGATGCTGTTCATCAAGTTGAGCCTATGGCTTTTCACCAGACCATTGAATCTATGGGACAGACAACAGAGCAATACTATACAGACAAAGGCTTGTACATGACAAACCCTGCAGGTGACGGGTGGGTGAAAGCACCCGAGAAAGTCCTCGAACAACTTCAAGCCCTAAACGTGAATAGTCAAACACCAGCAGAACAAATGGAATTTCTAGAAGAATATACGGAAGATTTTCAATTAACGTCTGAAGAAGGTCATTATATTTTAACGTTCCAATCGGAAGGAGAAAATGTACAAAAGCTCATGGAAGATTCGCTAAAAGAAACTCTCCCTTCCAGTCAATTACCAGAGAAGTTGTTAGAAGGCTTGACTGTAAATGACCTCGAATACACGATGAAAATTGATCAAGACACCTACTATCCTGAAATGTTCCATCTGGATATGAACCTTGAAATTGAGGAAAATGGAGAACAAGTCGAGTTAAAGCAATCCATATACAGTGAATTCAGCCGTTTTAACGAAATTGAAGAGATTGTCGTACCGCAGAACATCCTTAATCAAGCAGAGGAAATGGAAGATATGCCTGGTTTATTCTGATGCAGCATACAGAACCGCTTCTTTTTCAAGAAGCGGTTCAATTATTCATTCAATACGCCCATCTCCGTGATATGATGTTTAGTCGTTTCATCTCCAAGATCATAAATCTTTTGAAACGCTTTTTTCATATCGAGATCCGCTTCATCGTTCGCCTGATCATTATGATAGGGATTAAACGGAACATGAGACCGCCAGAAAGATTCAGCATCCGCATTATAGATCTCATCGAACACTTCCCTAAGGGCTTTAACTTCTTCCTCTGTCGCGTAAATCGTGAAATCATCATTGTTCCCATCGTGATTTAAAGAAATTTCCCTTGTTCCCATATTGATATAATACTTATCCTTTTCCATCATTCACCCTCCTCTTCCTTAGTGTGAACCACGGAAGGGAAACCTATTACAGATGGAAAAATTCATGAAACGTCTCATAAGCAAGTGTTACTTCTTCCAGATATTCCTCATCCACATTTAATCCCATTCCCGTCTTCTTTGGAACCTCAATGGATCCTTCGTGCATTACAATCTCAGGGTGTACAAGGTCTTTATGAAAATACCTTGTCGAACCAGACAAATCGCCCGGAATCGTAAAGTTTGGTAGGGAAGCTAACGCAAGGTTATGTGCTTTGGAAATGCCTGATTCCACCATCCCGCCGCACCATACAGGAATTCCCCGCGATTGACAGAAGTCATGGATTTGTATCGCTGCTGTCAACCCGCCGACTCGACTGATTTTTATGTTGATGATTTGACAACTCTCCAGTTCAACCGCTTGGACGGCATCGTGAAAAGACATAATGGACTCATCCAAACAAATCGGGGTCTTCATTTCCTTTTGGAGCTTTTTATGCCAATAAAAGTCTCCTGCCGCAAAAGGCTGTTCAATCATTGTTAACCCATAATCATCTATCGAACGTAGATGACTCATATCCTCTGGATTATATTGACCATTGGCATCAATCATGATCGGAAGGTCCGGGTCGATTTGTTGAATGGTTTCAATCGCTTCCTTTTCTCTTCCCTTCACAACTTTCAATTTATATCTCTGAAAACCTTCTTCCTTCAGCATGGACACACCTTTTTCTACTGAATCCCCCAGGCTGATCACTGCCCCCGCACTTACGAATGAGCGGGTACCTCCAAGGAGATCGGCAAGGCTTTTTTCTGCTTGTTTTCCATATAGATCCCATAGAGCAGCTTCCAGTCCCGCTTTTGCCATCGGATGACCTTGCACTCCCTTACTTTCTTCTGCAAAGTCAGAAGGGTGCTCCGCTCCATTTTTTAAAAGGAAAGGAATCAGGTAATCCTCAAGAATATGCCAAGCTGTATTTATCGTTTCATAGGTGTAAAAAGGGTCAGGAAATGCCGTCACTTCCCCGTAACCTATGCGTCCTGCATCATCTTTTACTTCTATAATGATAAGAGGACGTTCTTTCAGTTCAAATTGGTGAGTAACGAATGGAACTTTGAGTGGAAGGGAAACTTTTCTTAAACCAACTGATTGGATTCTCATTCGTCTCCTCCTTGCATGGAATAGGATGACAAATGTCTTCGTAATAGTTTGTTCGAGGCATTTCTCGGGAGTTCTTCGATCCAATGAACTTCTTTCGGACATTTATACTTTGCCAAACGCTTCCTACACCAGTCCAGCACTTCCTTTTCCGTCAGACCGGCCCCATCTTCAGCTACAATATACGCTGCAGGAACCTCTCCCCAATGTTCATCGAAACGACCGGTCACACCGGCTTCCCGTACACCCGGCAAGGATGATAACACGCTCTCGACCTCTGCAGGATAAATGTTTTCCCCCCCTGAAATGATCACGTCTTTCACTCGGTCAACGACATACAAAAATCCATCTTCATCTTCAAATCCGAGATCCCCCGTCCGCAAGTACGCGCCCTCTCTTTCCGGCCGGTTGTAGTACCCTTTTGATACCATCGGACCACGAACGATAATTTCACCAACTTCCCCTCTTTCCGTGCTGTCTATATACAAATGCGCAGGGCTTAAGGCTTTTCCTGCTGAACCTAGTTTGGAGAAAGCGAATTCCGGACTGAGAGTGGCGATTTGAGAGGAAGTCTCTGTCATCCCATAGGTTTGGAAAACGGGTATTCCTTTTGCAGATGTCTTTTTCAGCATAACTTCAGGAACAGGCCCTCCACCTAGAAGCATGCAGCGGAAGTGGTCTGGATACGTACCATCTTCAAGCACCTCGAGCAATCGCTGCAGCATAACGGTCACGACAGACACATGGGTAATTGCTTTATCCATAATAGCTTTATGAACCTTTCGAGCATCGAATTTTTCAAATAGCATGATCGGCATGCCGTAAACGACACTCTTCATTAAGATCGAAAAGCCACCAACATGAAATAAAGGTAAACAGTTCAACCACTTGTCCTTTTCCTGGACTCCTAAATTTAATGCAGAGGCGACGGCACTGTGCCAATGGTTTCCATACGTATGCATGACGGCCTTCGGATTTCCTGTCGTTCCTGAGGTGTACATCATCGTATAAACGTCATCGAGGTCGAGGTCTGTTTGAAGTTGGTGAAGACTTTCTTTCTTCTCTTCTACATGTTCAAGTGTACGCACATCAAGATTCATCTCTCTTACCGACTCTGTTGCCACCTGTAAGTGGTGTCCATCAGCATAAAAATGTGATACATGAGCATCTTCAAGCTGGTACGCAATTTCCGCCGGGGTCAGCCTCGTGTTTAAAAGAACGGCTACCGCCCCGACATAGCTGACGGCGTGAATGAAAACGGCGTACGTGGAACTGTTGCTTGCTAGTAAGGCTACATGGTCGTCCTGTTTCACCCCATTTCCCATAAGAGCATGGGCCATTCCACGGCTTCTTTCCCTTAGTTCAGAAAAACTGATGCTCCCACCATCTGATGTTTCAATCGCCGTACGCTGCGGATTTAACGCCGCCTGTTTATCTAACCAATGAGGAATACGTTCGCCCATTACAACCCTTCCTTTACTTAGTTCTGTTATTCTAACGCTCGAATCATAAAAGGGGCCATCCTTTCTACAGGATGCCCCTTCACACATTTCATATATAGAGACGAATCAAGGAAAACGAGGGAACTGATCGAAGTCAGGCTTTCTTTTCTCCTTGAAGGCGTCGCGTCCTTCTTTGGCTTCCTCTGTTGTGTAGTACAACAATGTGGCGTCTCCACCCATTTGTTGAAGACCAGCTAAACCGTCTGTATCTGCATTGAAAGAAGCCTTCAAGAAACGTAAAGCAGTCGGAGACTTCTCAAGCATTTCACGACCCCATTGTACGGTTTCAGCTTCAAGATCTTCCAATGGTACAACTGTGTTTACTAGTCCCATTTCTTCCGCTTCTCTTGCAGAGTACTGACGGCACAAGTACCAAATTTCACGGGCTTTCTTATGACCAACGATACGTGCAAGCAATCCTGCACCATAACCAGCATCGAAGCTTCCCACTTTTGGTCCTGTCTGGCCGAAGATGGCGTTATCAGCAGCAATCGTTAAATCGCAAACGATATGTAATACATGTCCACCACCGATTGCATAACCGGAAACCATCGCTACCACTGGTTTTGGAATCACACGGATCAAACGTTGCAAATCAAGTACATTCAAACGAGGGATATGGTCATCACCTACATACCCTCCGTGGCCGCGTACTTTCTGATCTCCACCAGCACAGAAAGCATCATCGCCAGCTCCTGCAAGAACAATAACTCCAATTCTGGAGTCATCGCGAGCATAAGCAAAAGCATCAATTAACTCATGTACCGTTTGCGGACGGAAGGCATTACGAACTTCCGGACGGTTGATCGTGATTTTAGCAATCCCTTCAAATCTCTCGTACATAATATCTTCGTATTCGCGTTCACTAACCCAATCAAAAGACATAGTATTTCCTCCTTTTTCTACATTCAGTTCCTATATTCCTCATGAAAAAACGCTTTCTCACAATTTTCATTTTATCATGAAGCCATCTACAATTTTAGCAAAAATCCCAGGATTCTCAAGGTGGACGGTATGACCAGCATTTTCGACCACCCGATGAGTGGCTCTAGTGAAGCGTTCAGCCATATCCCTATTGATGTTTCGGAACTTCTCGTCTTCCTCTCCTGTCACTAATAAGACCGGGCACTTGAGGGAGGATAGCTGATCCCACCAGGAAGGCTGATGACCTGTTCCCATACCGAGAAGCGATTCAGAAAGACCATTAGCCGTCTGACTTAAACGTTCTTCTCTCAACGCTTTTTCCACATCATCAGGAAGGGATTGGTGCGAATCAAAGAGTGGGAGGCTTTCCCAGAAGTCTACGAACGATTCGACTCCTTCTTCCATCAATTTTTCCGACAATCCTTTATCTTTTGCTTGTCTCGCCAGCTGTTCTTCGGTTGTAGGTAAACCTGGAGAAGCACTTTCGAGTATTAATCGATCGACATATTCAGGGTAAAGCATAGCAAATGATAGAGCTGTTCTTCCACCCAAGGAATAACCAAGCAAGGACACCTTTTCTAATCCCAGCTGATCAAGAATAGCTTTGAGGTCCCGACAAAAACGTTCCATCGTTACAATACCAATCGAGCCTGTCCTTCCGTGACCTGGCAAATCCACTTTTAATAAGCGAAAAGGTTTTTCAAAACGGGAAGTAATGGAGTCAAAAGTTGAAGTGCGGCCCGTAAAACCGTGGAGCAGGAGGAGGGCTTGCCCTTCCCCTTCATCCTCGACCCAATATTCTCTTCCGTTCACCTTCATCCTCATAAACTCCCGCTCCATTCCAAAACCGCTTTTTCCACATTCGCCCAACGCTCTCTATGAAAGGCTACATGATCGTCACGGTTCGTCACCACTTCGACGACGTTTAGCCCTGGACTTTCATAACTTTCTACTAAGGCCCGTTTGTAAGATTCCCAAGTCGTCACTTTTCTGTGTGTGCCTCCATACATCCCGATGACAGGACCTAGATCTAGACCTAAAGGAGTACCAAAGAGCTCTTCAAAGTGATCAGGATGTTTGGATTGAGGCAGATAGGAAAATATGCCTCCTCCATCATTATTAATTACAACGATGGTCAATGGAATCTTCTTATTCTTTGCCATCCAAAGCCCATTCAAGTCATGATAGAAGGAGATATCTCCTAACAATAGCGTTGTATGTTTGCCTGTAGCAGCTGTTCCAATCGCTGTACTGATCACGCCATCGATGCCATTTGCTCCTCGATTCGCCATTAGCTGGACATTTTTTGGTGAAGCCATGAAGAAACTATCGACATCCCTGATCGGCATACTGTTGCCCACAAAGAAGTTGGAATCATCCGGCATCGTGTCTGCCAAATAAGCGACCGCATGCCCTTCATTGAGCGAATACCCAGGTTCAAATAGCATTTCATTTTTCGCTAAAACATTCATCTGCTGCCACGTGGAAAGCCATGAGGTTTCTACGTTCCCATCAGGCATAAAATCGGACAGGCTCTCACACAATTGGACAGGCTCACTCCAAATGAATGTCGCCCCGATGCCTGCCGGCTCACGAAATTCCTGCTGATCATCCACAACATAATGATTGATCTGTTCTTTGTATTCCTGGATCCATTTCAAGTACGCTTTGGATACAGGCATCGCTCCGAACCGTACGATGTAATCAGGCACGATTTGACCCTTAATTGTTTGTGACTTAAGCAGAGCATCGTAATTTTCAATGATATTCCTCTTATCATGGCTTCCTGTACGAAGCTGGGATAAAGGATCAGCAAATACAGGAACTCCGAGACGAGAGGCGAGGTGTGTAACTGCCTCAGCTAAGCGTGAATCCGTTTGTGGACCTACAACCAGTAATCCATTCTCTCCTTGAGCCAGCTGTTCAAATAATGACTTTACCTGATCGTCCGGCATCGCTAAACTTCCTCTCTGAGCTCTTGGAATTGGCTGGACGCTTCCACGCCATGCCTCTTCCAACTGGAAGTCTGGAATTAACGGTTCGCGAAATGGAATATTCAGATGTACAGGACCCTGCCCGGAAATTGCCTCTTCCATCGCTCTTGCCGCCTGTTGCCTCGCATAATGAAAGTTGTTTTCTTCTGGCAACGCTAGATCCTGATACCATTTAACATAACTACCATACATTTGGATTTGATTAATGGCTTGAGGCGCACCGACTTCTCTCAACTCATGCGGCCTGTCAGCGGTCAACACTACGAGAGGTACTCTACTGTAGAAAGCCTCGACAATTGCAGGATAATAGTTCGCAGCTGCCGTTCCAGACGTACAAACGAGTGCTACTGGCTTTTGTTCTTGCTTAGCTATCCCCAAAGCAAAAAAAGCAGCTGAGCGTTCATCAAGGTGAACCCAGTGATTCACCCCGGAATGCTCAGCAAAAGTCATGGCGAGGGGCGTAGACCTCGAACCTGGTGATATGACGACATGTTCGACACCCGAGAACACGAGTTGGTCTACAAAATGAGTCACATATTTCGTTAATGCTTCTACATGTCCCATTCTGATCCTCCCAATACATTCATCATCGGTTTTAGTTTGACCGCCGTTTCTGCATATTCCGCTTCAGGATCGGAATCTTCGACTACTCCACACCCAGCAAACAAAGAAGCTTCCTTTTGCTGAATGAGAGCGGAACGGATCGCTACTGCAAACTCACCGTTATCCTGGGCATCAAACCAACCGATTGGCCCAGCATACCAGCCTCTATTCAACGTTTCATGTGTACGAATGTACTCGACTGAAACTCGCTGCGGCATCCCGCCGAGAGCCGGAGTCGGATGCAGCTTTTCAATCACGTCAAGCAATGTGTAGCCTTGATCCAATACGGCTCTCACTGGTGTGTACAAATGCTGCAGGTTCCGGAGCGGATAAAGGACAGGTCCATTCGGTACTTCTACTTGACTGCTGCATGCTTCTACCGCTTCTTTAATCATTTCCACTACAAATTGATGCTCTTGAAGATTTTTAGGGTCTCCAAGCAATTCTTCCCCCAGCTTGAGATCTTCCTGCTCGGTCCTACCACGAGGGATTGTTCCTGCAAGACACGTAGACACAAGTTCACGGTCTTCCACTTTTGCAAGTCTCTCTGGAGTCGCACCAATAAAGTGATCCCCTTCACTTTCATAACAGAAAATATAGCTGTTTGGCTGAGTATCAGCCAGAGCTTTTAAAACAGCCGCGATCTGCACATCCTCTTTGAACGTGACGCGGAGTTCTCTTGCAAGGACGACTTTCTCCATCAACCCTGCTGTAATATCATCCGTCGCTTTCTTCACCGATTCTTTCCAAGCCTCAGGAGCAACCTCAAAGGTCTGATCAATGACAGGCAGCGAACCGGACACCTCTCCTTCGTTAAGAAGAAGGTCCCGGTGATCTTGTATTTGATGAGCGATCTGCTGCTGATGATCTTCCGGAAAAATCAATGCATTGATGGTTAAATATGTTTCCCCATCCACTTTCGTTAACAGAAAAGCAGGAATCGTCATTTTACTGTCAGGAAAAGATTCCCATGGTGTATCCTCTTTTTGTTCAGGATCGAAACTGAAGCCGCCAAGAGCCACCATTCCTGTTCCTTTTTTATTGTAATCGTCATGCAGCATCGCATTTTCCTGCAGATGCTTCCATAGGGATTGGACTTCACGAAAACGTTGTTTACTTTTTGCATACAATTGACTGGCCTTCCCTATTCCGACCATGGTCAAATCATTTTCAGCACTCTGCCAAAACGAGCGGTGCTGATCAATATGCTGACCCGTTTCAAAAAATTGAAAGGGGTTTTGATCATCTATATGTTCAACTATACTAATAAAAAGAGGTTCCCCAAGATGATGTGCTTTCTGAAGAGCTTCCCCGACCATTTCTTCTATATGAGGGGCCTTCGTATGAAGCATATATATTCCTCCCATTCTTTAAGGGACGTTATCTACTCTCTCCACACACAGCGATTGATGCTTTTGTGTGTATGCATCACTCTCTATTTTATTCTCTTTTTTCTCTTGACTCAAGGAATCTTGCTTTAAAACCAACATTTTCTTACATTCATTGACACTCCGGGAGGGTTTCCCTAAAATTAAACTGTTATCATAACAAGAGTATAATGACAAGGGAGAGAACACCAATGAGCTCTGTTCAAAACCAAAACATAAAAGCTTCCTTGAATGAACGCGAAGGTTTCCAAGTATGGTGGCGTTTGCTTCGCCCACACACACTGACGGCTGCCTTTGTCCCTGTTTTTGTCGGGACAATGCTTGCTGCTATGGAACAAACAATCAACTTCTGGTTATTTGCAGCCATGTTGCTCGCCTCTATCCTCATTCAAGCAGCTACCAATATGTTTAATGAGTATTATGATTACAAGCGAGGCCTGGATAACGAAAATTCAGTCGGGATTGGGGGAACCATTGTCCGTGACGGAATCAATCCGAAGACCGTACTTTCGTTAGCCTATAGTTTCTTTATACTTGCAGGATTACTTGGCGTTTATATTTGCGCATCTTCAAGTTGGTGGATTGCTGTCATCGGTTTGGTTTCCATGCTGTTCGGCTATCTTTACACAGGCGGCCCATTACCGATCGCCTATACACCATTCGGTGAAATAACTGCAGGTTTTTTCATGGGGACCATCATTATCGGGATCAGTTATTTCATACAAACCCTGACTATTACCGCTGAAGTGATTATCGTTTCCGTTCCTGTGGCCATCTTCGTCGGTACCATTTTGTTAGCCAACAATATAAGAGACCGCGTCGGGGATGCCGAAAACGGAAGAAAAACGTTGGCTATACTTTTCGGCCACAAAGGATCTATTGTTTTCATAAGTTCACTTTTTGCAACGGCTTTTATATGGACAGGCGTATTGATCATTTTAGGCACACTACCTTTATGGTCATTAATTACCTTCTTTAGTGTAATAAAAGCAACGAAAGCCATTCAGGGATTTATAGGAAAAACGCAGCCACTGGAAATGATGCCTGCCATGAAAGCGACGGCCCAGACGAACACCATTTACGGTTTTCTTCTAGGACTATCCTTACTATTACACCTTAACTTCCCTCTTTCTTAAATGAGAGAACCAGAAAAAACACATCAAGAGAAACAAAAAAAGGATGGTACCCACCATCCTTTTTTATTATCACTAAAGCTCCCAATTGTGGAAGACTCAGTTTCGAGACTTTTGGTGAGTGCATGGAGCTTCGGGGAATAGCTCGCTTTCCGCGGGAGCGCGGTGAGCCTCCTCGGACTGCGTCCTGTGGGGTCTCACCAAGCACTTTTTCCCACAGGAGTCTCGCCATTCCCCTCCGCCCCTTTGCCATATAAGTATCTCGAAACCACTTCAATAAATAACGATGCTTTCCATATTAGCTTTTAAATCCTAGAATGTATATTCTACATGGAAAGCCTGCTATAGAGCGCTTTAATACTATAGACCAGGAATTGTGAAAGACACTCATCCTCGGCAAAGGGGTTCGTTTCACGCATACATCAAATGGGATGGTTGGGAAGCTGCGAGACTCCCGTGGGAGAAGGAGATAGGCGAGATCCCGCAGGACATAGTCCGAGGAAGCTAGGCGCTCTCCCACAGGAAAGCGAGTTGCTTCCCAGCCATCCCTGACGCTCAACTTAGCAACGAACCCCGGAAACATCTCTAAATTGAGTCTTCTACAATCCTGCCAGATAGTTGAATAAGTCATTTATGATTTTAGTTCGTAACATGAAGGTTTGACCATTTTTACAATGGGAATAATAAAAAAAGGACGGGATAAAAATGAACAAAACTATGATGAAGAATACATTGATGGAAGCACTAGGAATGGAAGTTCTGACGGCAGATCCGACAAAGGTAGAAATTCGCATGCCTGTCGATCACCGTACTCATCAGCCCATGGGGTTCCTCCATGGTGGAGCAAGTGTGGCATTAGCCGAGAGCGCTGCGAGCATCGGAGCATTTTTAAACATTGACCCTGCTAAACAACAAGTTTTCGGTGTAGAAATCAATGCCAATCATATAAAAAGTGCTCGTGATGGATATGTAAAAGGAACAGCAACCCCGGCCCATATCGGAAAAAATACGATGGTATGGGAAATACAAATTGTTAATGAAGCTGATGAATTGGTGTGTTTATCCCGATGCACCGTAGGAGTCGTTCCATTAAAAAAATAACCGATCTGTATAGTCGAAAGGAGTCACTTTTAACATGTTGAATGATAAACAAAAACAGAAATTCAAGGACCGCCTTTTAGAAATGAAAGAAGAAGCGGAAGCGCAAATGAAAGAATACAAAGAAGATCAAGCTAAAGAAGATTACGAAAACGACCGAACCGGTGAAATATCGAGCGTTGCTGATCATCCTGGCGACCAGGGAACAGATCAATTTGAGAGAGCGAAAGAACAAACGTTTTATGAACAGGCGCGAGAAAAATTAATGGAAGTAGAAGATGCTCTAAAGCGTATGGAAGAGGGACGTTATGGTCTGAGTGAGAAGTCAGGTGACCCCATACCAGTCGAGCGTTTGGAAGCCATGCCTACAGCACGTTATAACGTGGAAGAAATTGAAAACGAAAAAAACTAAGCAAATGAAAAGCGAGGGGCATGGGCCCCTCGCTTTCTTTATGCGGCTGACTGGCGTACACTTTTTTGTTCAATCCAGTCCTTCATTTTCACGAATAACATAATAAATAATGATCCAGCAATGGCTCCTTTAATCACATTAAAAGGAAGAATCCCCGCTACGATCGTCATCCATTTCACATCTGTACTCATTGTCTCCCAACCCATAAACCAGCTGTACGCAGGGAGGATAAGGAAATAATTGAGCACACTCATCGTCACTGCCATAAAGACGGAACCAAAAACCAAACCTAAAACGAGTGATTTCATCGTCTTGCCTTTACGATAGATAATGGCAACCGGAACAATGAAAAGGACGCCGGCAAAGAAATTCGCAACGACCCCTATGGGATCAGAAACTCCTGTAAAAATCATATATAAACCATTTTTCAAACCTTCTACCACAATACCTGCGAGTGGTGAAAATAAAATCGCAGCTAGAAGAGCAGGAATGTCACTAACATCCACTTTTAAATAAGGGGGTAAAAAAGGAAGCGGAAATTTCAAGAACATTAACACCATAGATATCGTACCAAGTAACGCTAGAATGACTAATTTTTGCAGTTTTGATGAATGCCCTGTATAAGAGTCCATCATCGATCTCCTCCTTCATCTTTTCATCGATTCACATCCCAGATGAAGGTAAACGGCCTATAAAAACACATAAAAATAACCCTGTAGCATTTAGGGCTAAGGGTAGTCGTGTCCATAGGAAATAGAGGTAGTGTTAAATCTACCACATCCGTTCGACATCTTCTCCCATCCAGACTTTAACTGTCGGTCCCGGACTTTCACCAGGTCCACCGCATGGTCAAACCATACGGGTCACGGACTTGAAGAATCCACGTTCTTCTTACCGTCGGTCGGGAATTGCACCCTGCCCCGAAGATGGAATCGATATGTTATTGTAAATTTATTTTATACAAAACGCTGTGAGATCGCAAGCTTAATGTTTTGTGACTGGTTGTTTTCTATTCTTTAAGGATTATGTTGATATTCACGAATTTATACTGAATCCTCTTATGGCTTTGTCTTAAATTGATCTCCAACTGTGCAAAAGCGGCTTATACATAATTTTTTTATTAATAAAAGACTGCAATCCAATGATGATTGAAGACATCCATTCCTTCTTCTTAAACGAAAGAGATGAAGAAATATCGGAGTTCGCGGCTGAAAACCTCTTGGCATTCTTCCAAAACTCACTAGCCTCTCACTTTTATAATTATGCTGTAAACGACGCGATCACCGTTCTACAAACCCAATATTCTTCGATCGAAGAAGAAGTTAGTACCCTTGAACGCCCCCTGCATCGTTAACAAAAAAAGGAAAATGCTTTAAAAACATTTTCCAAATAGACCCAACTAGTGCAACTTTTATTAAATGAAAAAGGTAACGACTTTTATTGACGATCATTTCAAAGGCAGAACTATTCCCTCTGGTTCATGTTCATTTGTTCTTCAACTTCCCGGTTATCTTCGGAAGGTTCTTCTCCAAGATCTGGCTCTTGTTCATCCCTATCTATGATCGGTTCATCCAAGTCACGCCTCATATCTTCATCACGATCCATACGATTTCTTTGATTGTCTTGATCATAACGTGTGGGTTGATAGTTGACATCTTCCGGCTCATTTTGATTTACGCCAGCACACGCAGATAAAATGGAAGTGAGCAGCACCACCATTACAATTGTTAATTGCCTTTTCATCTCCTCACCTCCTTGATATGTTTACCTTTTACTATTTGCATGCACAGAAAATCCATACACATAAACGGACTAAAAAAACCATTATAATATCCATCATTCGAGGCAGAATAGTCATGTAACTCCTTTCAAACCATTACTTCAAAAGGAATGATTAAAATATGGGTAGAAGAAATTCATGGTTAGCACTAGGAACAGCTGGGGCCATAGGTGCCGCAGCAATGTATGGGATAAATAGAATGAATCGCAATGGTGGAATGCAGCAAGTTGGCCAAAATGTCCAAAATAGCGAAGTGGCTCAAAATTTACAAAACGCTCTCCCAAAAAATAATCAATAACAAAAAGTGGAAGCCATACTTCGTTGGCTTCCACTTTTTATTATTGTCTTCCGTTCAATTTCAACCTCACACCTTCCTTCGCCGGATAGTGGCGAGGAGTGATGAGAATGAAAATAAAAAAAGGCGCATTCTAGCGACTTTTTTTATGCCGATGGAGACTGCATTTTTTCTGTAGCATCTATAAAGAGACGGAGAGTTGAAGAAACAGTGGATACATCGACGAGACCATCTTCACTATCTTTCACCTTATCGAGTTGCATGAGAAGGTATTCATCATATCCATGCAACTGTAGTTGCCCGGCGCAGATCTTCCCTTTCAACGTCATAATTTGTTGATGCAGTGCTTCCCGATCCATGCAGATCACTCCTTAATATAGAAGATTATATCTGCTATTCTTTCCAATTATGCTTTAAATAAACAAAACACCGAGAGAGACCCCTCGGTGCTGAACAGATTAATCTTCTAGCGGATCCAAACTTTCATTTCCTGTCATATTCTTAATCATTTCAACCAATAAGGAGATCTCTTCTTCGATGTCCTTAACGCTTACAGTTTCTACAGGAGAATGCATATAACGGAGTGGCAGTGAAACAAGACTAACCGGAACGCCTTTGCCGGTAAGTCTCATCTTATCAGCATCCGTCCCAGTCATTCTAGGCGTTAGCTCATACTGCACGTCCATTTCAAGAGATTTGGCTGTGCTTTCAAGAAGGTTGTTAATCTTCCTGTTGATCGGGGCTCCTTTTGCAAGTACAGGTCCCCCGTCTAAGCGTACGTCGCCATGTTTATTCTTGTTGACGCCTGGATAATCGGTAGCAAACGTTACATCACATGCAATCGCCATTGTTGGTTCAATGCCGGCCGCAGCGAAATAAGCTCCTCCCATGTTGGTCTCCTCATTGACGGTGCTTGCCGCATAGACCCCTACTTTAATATCTTCTTTAGAAAGCATTCTCAATACTTCCCCTACGATAAATTGTCCTGTGCGGTTATCCAGACCGCGTCCGGCTATGTATCGATCCATCAACAGCTCCGGTTCCCTTTTATAGACAGCAAGATCACCAATTTGAACAAATTGCTCCATCTCTTCTTTCGATTTGGCTCCACAGTCAATAAAAAGATCGTCTAAGCCAAAATCACCTTTCAACCCACCATGATGTTGAGCGTTTACTCCAATGACCCCTGTCAATTCTTTTTCATAGCCAAGGATAGTAACCTTCATTCCTACAGCTGCTTTCGGGTTGATGCCTCCCATTTTGTCAAAATGAAGATAACCTTGATCATCTATACGGTTGATGACGAGCGCAATTTCATCACAGTGCCCGGCTAACAGGATTTTGAATTCCGCTTCAGGATTCAATACAGCGATAGCATTCCCAGCATGATCGGTTTTGATTTCGTCAGCAAATGGACGCATCTCTTTGATCCATCTCTTTTGTATCTCCATTTCCATGCTGGATGGAGAAGGTGTATTAAGCAATTCCATTAAAAAATTCAATCGTTCTTTTTCCATAATCATCCCCCTTTTCTTTTATCATACCAAAAAAGGGGAATACCATTATAATTAGACGCTTATTCTGATCCTAATGAGGGAACATGATTCTGTACGGAGTTTTTAGAGGAGGAATTGGAATGAACTTAGAAAACTGGTTTAACAGAGGAATGACAGCACAGACCTACGTCGATCACATGCAAACACACCAGAAAGACTTCATTTATATATATGAAAACTTCCCGGTCCCCGTTGAAGATCAGCCCATATTCGAAAAAGTACAAAATAAGAAATTACGTGCCATTGTTCTTACAGAGGACTGGTGTGGAGATGCGATGCTGAACTTGCCGATTTTCTTAAAAGTTGCAGAGCATGCACATATCCCCGTCCACTTCCTTATGCGTGATGAAAATTTAGAATTGATGGATCAATATTTGACAAACGGACGGTCAAGATCCATCCCTAAAATCATTTTTTTCGACACCAAAGGAAATGAGGTGGGAACTTGGGGACCACGTGCTCCCGAAATCCAAGCATTTATTGATGATTCATTAGCAAATCTTCCTGATCAAAATGCTGATGATTTTAACGAAAAACGAAAGGAAATGCTTACATTCATTACAAAGGCCTATCGTGATAATCGAGACTTCTGGTCTTGTGTCTATAAAGATTTGAAAGAAAAAATATCATGACCCTGCTTCCAAAAGGATTTCCTTATTATTAAGGAAGTCCTTTTATGTTTGAAGAAAGACCGGAACAGCCATACTGAGGATAAAAAAGGGGCGTATGGCATGCAATCCTTAATCCGCCTATACTTCCAAATGCCGCTGTTTTTGCGGTTATTGACTACAGTATTGTTTACCATGTCATTATTTGGGTTGATCATCCATATCATAGAGCCTGAGAACTTCCCCACTTTCTTTGATGGTCTCTGGTGGGCATTTGTGACAGGCGCCACCGTTGGTTATGGTGATTATGTCCCTTTAAGTGCAACAGGGAAAATCATCGCGATTCTTCTCATTCTATCAGGGGGAGGACTCGTGACCTTCTATATGGCGACACTTTCGGCCTCTACCGTCAAACATGAAACAGACTTATCAGAAGGAAAGGTCCCCTACAAAGGGAGCGACCACTTGATTCTTGTGGGATGGAATGAACGGACCCGTCACTTACTGGACATGTTGGAAGAACAGAACCTTCAAGAAAGAATCGTTCTGATCGACCGGACAATGAACCAATTTTATCAACGTTTATCCAGTGTGCACTTCATTAACGGAAGTGCCACGAACGAAGAAACACTTGAACATGCCAATGTAAGTGAAGCAAGAATGGCGATCATAACCGCTGATCCATCCATGGAAGAAGAACAGTCCGATCAGACGGTTATTCACCAGATTGTCTCGCTGAAAGGGCACCATCCAGGATTGTTCATCATCGCTGAAGTACTAACCGAAAAACAAAAAATCAATGCAGAACGTGCAGGAGCCAATACCATCATTCGTTCTAATGACTTTATGAGCAGCCTCTTTTATCAAGAACTCTATCGCAACGATCCGGTTAAACCATTTGAACTTCTTCTTGACTTGTTGACCGAACGACAATTTCATGAAGAAACAATTAGTGGTGAACTCATTGGAAAACCTATGCTCAAAGCTTTTGAACACTTCCTGAAAGAACATTATCAAATTATCGGCATAAAAAAAGGCGAAGATCTCTCCTTCGACCTTCACCCTGATATTGTATTGGAAGAAGGGGATGTACTTGTTGTTTTTTCACCCCTTCGAAAGTAAGACCTGTTCAACTTGGGCAAGCAACTCTCTTCCCTTATTGATGTGTTCTTCAGGAAAAGATGCGTCTTTATCCACCGGCTCCTGGAACTGATCGAAAATCGCACGAAAGTTCCCTTCTTTCACGTTATCATCAAGACCTGGATTATATTTATGAGAGAGCAGGAACGGTTCTTTCATTTCAATCATGGCATAATCGCCAGGTGCATCTAAAGAGCCTGAGGTTACGACGAACGGAAGACGAATGAATTGGTAACCTACATGATCGTCTATTTTGTAATCAAAATATCCATGCTCATAATCCCAGTTGTCGGAAAGTTTAAAGCCGAGAGCCTTCAGTTCACTCTCCACATCGTTATACGTGTAGACTTGCCCTGTAATTGGTGAAGATAATGGAATCACTGTCATCACTCCTTTATTCCTTACTATGCCCAAACAAAAAAAGCTCAGGTCATCCATTTTCTGGAGGACCTGAGCTTTTCTTCTTATTTCAAGCGTTTTTCAAGTTCTTCTTTTTCTTTTTCGAATCCTGGCTTACCAAGTAGTGCAAACATGTTGACTTTATATGCCTCTACACCTGGCTGGTCGAAAGGATTCACACCCAATAGATAACCACTGATGGCACATGCTTTTTCAAAGAAGTACACGAGATATCCGAACGTATAAGCATCGCGTTTCGGCAGGTGCAAGATTAAGTTCGGCACATCTCCGTCTGTGTGTGCAAGCATTGTTCCAAGGTAGGCTTTTTCATTTACCTCGTCCACTGTAGCTCCCGCGAGGTAATTAAGACCGTCCAAGTTCTGGCTGTCTTCCTCGATCGTAATGTCTGAAGATGGTGTTTCTACATTTAAAACCGTTTCAAACAAATCACGACGCCCTTCCTGTACATATTGTCCAAGAGAGTGCAGATCAGTGGAGAAGTTTGCAGAAGCAGGGAAAATTCCTTTTTGGTCTTTTCCTTCGCTCTCACCAAACAATTGCTTCCACCACTCAGAGAAATATTGAAGGGATGGCTCATAGTTCACAAGCATTTCAATCGTTTTCCCTTTGTTATAAAGGACATTCCTAACGGCAGCATACTGATACGCAGGGTTTTCGGAAAGCTTATCTGTGCTCAACTCACTTTGAGCAGCCTGAGCACCTTTCATCATTTCATCAATGTCGATTCCGCTTGCGGCAATTGGAAGAAGACCAACTGCCGTCAAAACAGAATAACGCCCACCGACATCATCCGGTACGACAAAGGATTCGTAGCCTTGTTCACCAGCCAGTGTCTTAAGGGCCCCTTTTTCTTTGTCAGTTGTTGCATAGATTCGTTTACGCGCTTCTTCTACGCCATACTTCTCTTCAAGGAACTTACGGAAGATACGGAAAGCAATGGCCGGTTCTGTCGTCGTTCCACTCTTAGAGATGACATTGATGGAAACATCTTTGTCTTTAAGTACATCAAAAAGTTCATTCATGTATGGCGCACTGATGCTGTTACCAATGAAGAACACTTGTGGAGTGCTTCGGTCTTCAGAAGACAACTCATTGTAAAAACTGTGATTCAACATTTCAAGCGCAGCACGTGCCCCTAAGTATGATCCACCGATTCCGATGACCAGCAAAACATCAGAGTCTGATTTGATCTTTTCAGCGGATTTTTTAATACGTGCGAATTCCTCTTTATCGTAATCCTCAGGTAAATCCAACCATCCTAAAAAGTCATTTCCTGCTCCTGTTTTTTCGTGCAGGGATTTGTGCGCAAGGGAAACCGCTCCTTGCATGTATTCTAGTTCATGTTCACCAAAGAAAGGCAAAGCTTTTTCGTAATCAAAACGAACATGTGTCATTGATGACCCTCCAAATCGTCATTTTTTGCTTGACCAATTTCACTTTATCGAAACCTTACCTTCAAATCAAGCAAACGCGAAATTGTAAACGGATACATGCGAAACTTTCATACATCTGTAAAAATTATGGAGTAACACTTACCCAATATTAACCAACCAACTCAACAAACGCTCCTTTTAGTTGAAGACTCATTCGAGACTTTTGTTGAGTGGATGGGGCTGCGGGGAATAGCTCGCTTTCCGCGGGAGCGCCATTCCCCGCAGCCCCTTTGCTATATAAGTATCTCGATACCACACCCCGAATAAGCTGCTTTTACTCATTGTAATTGGAGGGGAATAAACTCCCAAGGGCGCTATTCTGCATGTGGTATAGAGCGCTTCATGCTTAAAACACCAGGATAGTAGAGGGTACCCTCCCACAGTAAAGGGGTTCGTATCTCATATTCATCGAATGGGTGGTGGGAAGCTGCGAGAATCCCGTGGGAGAAGGAGATAGGCGAGATCCCTTTAGTGCGTCAGCCCGCCCGAGGAAGCTCGGCACTCCCCCATAGGAAAGCGAGTTGCTTCCCAGCCACCCCTGACGATCAACGCGGCAAGCGAATCCCGAAACATCTCGAAATCGAGCCTTCCGCAATCCCGCAAATCAGCTGAATAAACGTAAAAAATCGGAGGGCACACCCTCCGATTTTTTACATATTTTATTTAGACATCTCCAAGATTTTTTGAACGTCTTCTTCATGCAATTGATTGAAGTTTCCGAATGGTCCTCGTTTCATTGCACGGTCGACGATCACATCGAATTTGTCGTCGCCAATATTGTAATCAGCTAATGTTTCAGGAGCTCCGATTGAACTCCAGAAGGAACGTAGAGCCTTGATGCCCTCTTCGGCAACTTCTTTATCCCCTTTTCCTTCTGGATTGACACCGAACACTTTTGTAGCCAAACGAGCAAATCGTTGTTCGTTGACTTCCAAGTTGTGTTTCATCCAGTTTGGGAATAGAATTGCTAGTCCACCCGCGTGTGGGATGTCATAGACAGCAGATACTGCATGTTCGATATTGTGGCTGGCCCAATCGCCGCGGTAACCCATTTGAAGCATACCATTCAGCGCAACTGTACCCGCATATAGAATCGCTTCTCTATGTTCGAGTGATTCCAGGTCTTCAAGAAGCTTAGGTGCTGTATCAATAACTGCTCTCAGTACACCTTCCACCATCTCATCTTGCACAGGAGACTGTGTTGGGTTATGGAAGTACTGCTCAAACAAGTGTGTCATCATATCAACAATTCCATAGATCGTTTGGTCTTTCGGAACACTTACCGTGTAGGCAGGATCAAGAATAGAGAAAGCCGGATTCGTTAGAGGAGCTGCACCCCATCCGTACTTTTCATTCGTTTCCCAATTCGTTATGACAGCACCTGCATTCATTTCGGACCCTGTAGCTGCTAAGGTCAGTACGGTTCCGAATGGAAGAGCTGATTCAGGCTTCGCTTTTCTTGTAACAAGATCCCATGGAGCTCCGTCGTAATTCGCTCCAGCTGCAATCGTTTTGGTACAATCAATGACACTTCCTCCACCTACAGCAAGAAGGAAATCGATGTTTTCTTCTTTACAGATCTGCACCCCTTTTTCCACAGTGGTCAGTTTAGGGTTGGGTTCTACACCAGATAGTTCCTGGACTTCCACACCCGCTTCGTTCAACTGACTCATCACTTGGTCATAGACACCGTTTTTCTTTATACTTCCTCCACCATATACAATAAGCACTTTTTTAGTGCCGTCCGGTAACTGGGAAGGTAATTGACTAATTTGGTCTTTACCGAAAATTAATTTCGTTGGATTATGAAACGTAAAAGCATCCATAATGAAATTCCCCTTTCTAAACTGAGCGTACGATGATATTATCCCCGAATTCCAAGGTATTCTCAAAAGATATGCAATTCGTATAATATTTTTTTCTGTGTTTAAGCTAATAAAGTATAACAAAAAGGAGGTGTTTTAGATGAATTGGTTAAATCGTGTGGCACTTCTTCTAGTCATTGTTGGAGCAATCAACTGGGGGTTGATTGGTTTATTTCAATACGATCTTGTCGCTGGACTTTTCGGCGGTGGTGAACAAGGAGCATGGCTGTCACGGGTAATCTATACACTTGTCGGTATTAGCGGACTTATCGTCATATCTCTTTATTTTTCACCGGTTGCCGAACATGAGGAATCCGCGGCACCTGATCCGGCGGAATAAACTTAAAAGATGAATCAACATAAAAAAGGACCTGTTCCATGGAACAGGTCCTTTTCAAATCTTTCTTATTTACGGAATTTCTCGCGGTCGTCGGATTGTTTGATCCAATCTTCCAGCTTGTCTTTCAGCGTGTTGAAACCAGCTGTTGATTCTTCTTGCTTAGGTGCTGCTTGCTTACGAGGACGACGTGTTGCTTTTGGAGCTTCTTGCGTCGCACGGATAGAAAGAGAATATTTATTGCTCTTTTCATCGATGTTCAAAATTTTAACTTGTACCTCGTCACCTTCGGAAAGATGCTCGTTGATATCCTTAACGTAGCCGTGAGTTACTTCTGAAATGTGTACAAGTCCTTGAACTTGCTCATCTAGAGCAACGAACGCACCGTATGGCTGAATTCCTGTAACTTTACCTTCTAAAACTTGACCTTCTTGAAACTTATCTGACATGCTATACAACTCCTGATTTAATTATTATTCGCTTCTTTTCACGCAATAAATGATTTTACCATAAAAGAGACCATTTAGCAAAGTAATCTTAAACTTCTCTAAACGTTTGAAATTTCTCCCCCGATAAAGTGGTATAATATAGGAAAGAACAGAGGAGGTATGCTTATGTCCACTGGTAACAATATCCGCAAATACCGCGAGTTGAAAAACTTCACAAAGGAAGAACTGGCTATGAAAGCCAGAATTGGGGTCCATACTCTCGAAAGTTATGAAACTGACGAACGTATTCCTGAATTGGATACAATCCTTAAGATTTCAACTGTCCTTGATATCCCTGCCTCTGAATTATTGGAAAACCATGAGGAAAACTCCTCAGAAATTGATGAAGAGTTACAAACTCTCATACAGGAAATTGGCGTGAAACGTTCAAAACTCCTACTTAAAAAAGCCCGTGACTTCTCAGAACAGGACGTCCTTCGCGCAATGAATCTCCTCTATGATTTAAATCAACAAAAAAATTAAAAAATAGGTTTATAAACTATGAAAGATGGTTATATTAAATAACGTAAGACTTTCTCGTATTCCCCCTGTGTAAGCAGAGCGAACGTTCGCTTTGCTTTTTTTTTGGGCTTTTTTATCAAACACTCACCAATACTTATCACGAAGATACGGCCATTCCTAAGAGATCCTCTTTCCTTAGTTATACAATGTATCTTCGTTCTATTCGTAGAGTCATTGCACACAAACAACATATTTTCATTCAACCGTCCGATTCGGGTAAGATAGATAACAAAATGGAGTATTGGAGGAAAACGCTATGGAACGTTTTGAAGAAGTCGTTTCGAGAAAAGGAACAAGGTCCGTCAAATGGGATATGGTGGAAGATCTTTACCAGGATAAAGAAGTGCTGCCGATGTGGGTCGCTGATATGGACTTCAAGACTCCATCAGCCGTAACGAATGCTTTAAAAGAAAGAGCAGAACACGGAATTTTCGGATACACGATACCTGATGCCAAAGTCAAAGAAAGCATCACTCATTGGCTCGAAAACCGCCACAAATGGAAAATAGATCCAGAGTGGATCACTTATAGCCCTGGAGTTATTCCATCCTTGCATATGATCATTCAATCGCTCACAGAAATCGGGGATCATATCATTATTCAAACTCCGGTCTATCCTCCCTTTTACAGCGTCATCAAAGATCACGGAAGGCATGTGGTGAAAAACCCTCTTCAACTAAACGAAGAGCAATATGAAATTGATTTCGCTGATTTTGAAAAGAAAATCAAAGAAAATGACATTTCTATGTTCATCCTTTGCAATCCTCACAATCCCGTTGGCCGGGTGTGGAAAAAAGAAGAACTGCAAAAAATGATGGACATCTGCTTAAAACACGACGTCAAGGTCGTTGCGGATGAGATTCACGCAGATTTGATCTATAAAGGAAACGTCCACGTCCCTATAGCGAGTTTATCAGAAGAAGCGGCCAAGCAAACCATCACCTGCTTATCACCAACCAAAACGTTCAACTTAGCTGGGCTTCAGGCTTCTTACGTCGTCATTCCTGATGAAACAGACAAGAAGAAAGTGGACCGTTACTTTAAAAACCAGGGAATGTTAATGCTGAACACATTAGGCGTGACAGCCATGGAAGCGGCTTATGAGCATGGTGAAGAATGGTTAATAGAATTAATGGATGTTTTGGAAAATCATCGCGATTACGTCACCCAACAGTTCCATAACGAAACATCTTCGATCCGCGTTTTTCCAGCAGAAGGTACCTACCTTCTATGGTTGGACTGTAGAAAACTAGGGATGGACCAAACAGAGTTGAAGCGCTTTATGCAAAAAGAAGCGAAAGTGGGCTTGAACGATGGTGCTTCCTTCGGTGAAGAAGGAGAAGGATTTATGCGCCTGAACATAGCCGCTCCGAAATCGATCATCGAAGATGGTGTCAACCGTATCATTGAGGCGGTGAAGGCACAAGAGCAATAAAAAAAGGTCTCCCTCAAAGGGAGACTTTTTTAATTTCCTTCCTGCTTCTTATCAGGCTCTGTCGGATCACTCGTTTCATCTTCGTCCGCTTTTAGTGTAATTTTACCACAAGCGATTCGTTCCCCTGAATCCCCTGCCGGCTGGGTCATCCCATCATCCTCACCGCTATGAATCACGATGGATGTCCCCTCATCTCTAAGTAAAGACTTCTGACCTTCTTTCAACTTGGCTTCAGGCAACATTAATTTCGTATCCACCATACCACTTTGATCTGCTTCCACATTCGGCATGTCCCCGACGTGAGCTCCCTCAGGATTCATCAAACCATGGTCTTTAGAAAGGGGGTTGAAGTGATTTCCGGCACTCTTGAAATCAGGAGCTTCACATTTCGGAAACTCATGAATATGGACTGCGTGCATCCCAGGTTCGAGGCCTTCTACTTTTAATGTCACCTCGACTCCTTCCGATTGTTCAGTCAATGTTGCTGTGCCAATTTTATCGTTGTCGGCATTATAAATCGACGTATTCAAAGGAGAGCGCTCTTCCCCCGAACATCCATTAAGAATAAACACAAATGCTATCAATAACCCGATTGAAATTCTCATATAAATCCTCCGTTCATGAAATACTCCATGGATAGTATCTCCATCGATTTATAAAATATAACAAAAGCCACGTCAGGCTCAGGCCCTAACGTGGCTTTTCATTCTTTTTATTAGCATTCGCTTCGACTTTGTAGGCTTGGTCTACTTTCTGCTCTTCTTTTTGGGAAATTTTAATGAACCAGATCATTGTGACTGCGGCAAATACAATAAAAAGCATTAACATAACGATCGCAGGAATATACTCTGATTTATCTTGAGGGAAATATAGAAATTCCATCATAGGGCAACACATCCTTCTAACTAGAAGTATATCAAAAATCCACCTCACCAATGAAGAGCTTCACGATATCTTCACAATTTCAATTTTTGTTACAATAGATGGAGAAAGTGAGAGGAGTGAGTGTATGTCAGAGTTTCCAAGCGGCTCCATTGTGAAAGCCCATTATAAAACAGGTATTTATATCGGTGAAGTCGTCGAAGACCGCAACCGCTTTTATCTTGTAAAAGTCCTGGCCGTCGATAAACACCCAATGCAAGGGGACCTTCATAACCCCGGCAAAACAGAAGAAGTCTTTTTCCATCAGCGGAAAGCTTTAAGCTACAATGAAAAAGCGAATGTACAAAAAGAAGCAGTCAAGCCTTTTGAAGGGGAAGTTCCTTCATACGAAGAGTCTTTAAAAGAAGCAGTGGATGCTCTTAAAGCAAAGCTTGAAAGAAGAGAGACGGAATTCAACCAGAGTGCAAAAAAGCAGCTGGATGATTTAGAAAAGCAGTACTTTGGCTAAATGGGAGAATGACAGCGCTTTTTTTCGTATTTGTTTTCTATTCAAGGGTATGGTAATTTTATATAGTCAAAAGTAATGGAGGAGGTCATATCCATGACAACACATATTGGAGCGAAACCCGGAGACATTGCAGACAAGATCCTTCTTCCTGGTGATCCGCTACGAGCGAAATACATTGCAGAAAACTTTCTAGAAGATGCGACATGCTATAACGAAGTACGAGGCATGTACGGTTATACAGGTACTTATAAAGGTGAAAGAATTTCCGTTCAGGGAACAGGTATGGGAGTTCCTTCCATCTCCATTTATATCAATGAATTGATGGAAAGCTACGGTGTTCAAAAACTGATCCGTGTCGGCTCTTGTGGTGCATTGCAAAGCGACGTTAAAGTTCGTGACGTCATCCTTGCCTCTACGTCCACAACGGATTCCCAAATGAACCGTATGGTCTTCGGTGGCATTGACTTTGCACCGACCGCTGATTTCAACCTTTTGAAAAATGCGTATGATGCGGGAACAGAAAAAGGCTTGAAGCTGAAAGTCGGTAACGTATTTACCAGCGACAGCTTCTACCGTGATCAAGCGATGGATCTTTTCAACTTGCTTGCGAAGTACAACGTGCTGGCAGTGGAAATGGAAACAACAGCGCTTTACACGCTGGCAGCGAAATACAATCGTCAGGCTCTATCCGTTCTGACCGTCAGTGACCATATCCTGACAGGTGAAGAAACGACAGCGGAAGAACGCCAAACGACATTCAACGAAATGATCGAAGTGGCTCTAGAAGCAGCGATTCAAGACTAATAAACAAGCACCCCTACAGCTGTAGTGGGTGCTTTCATTTTTGTTCAACATTCTCTATATCGTTTATATTGACTACATAGATACGGTCGCCAATGCTGATAAAAACTTCCTCACCCCACACTCTTTCCATTTTTCCGAAATAATACCCATCCAACGTATGAACGATAAGGAAAGTCCCTACATTCTTTTCTACCATGCGTAGGATGGCACGCCTGCGTGGCGTAGAACGGATTTTGCGCCACAACGACGTCAGTTGGAACATCTCCCAGCCTCCCCGCTCATTAACCTCCCTATATGTTATACGCCTGTTATCTACGAGGTGCGAGGTCTGGACCTATAAAAACATAAAAACCTCCCGGCCCCGGGAGGTTTTTAAACTATTTCACAATATATTGGGCTAAAGTTTTGGACATGACACCTGTCGGACCTTTAGGACCCAAATCGTGCGCACCTTCAGCAATGGATGTACCTGCGATATCCAAATGAACCCATGGTACTTTTTCAACGAAGGCACCGACAAACGCTCCCCCCATGATTGGATGAGCTTTTCTCGTCGGCGAGTTATTCAAATCAGCAATCGCACTTTTTCTCACTTGCGCTTTATAATCATCATTGTAAGGTAAAAGCCAAATCGGCTCTCCTACAGATTTCCCTGCGCCCTCAACATCTTTATAAAAATGTTCATCGTTTGTCATGGCGCCTGTCATCCAGGAGCCTAGTGCCGTGACGACGCCGCCAGTTAAAGTAGCGACATCAATCACTCGATCCGCACCCTGACTCTGAGCGTAAGTGACCCCATCAGCAAGGGCAAGACGGCCTTCTGCATCTGTATTCAAAACTTCAATCGTCAAGCCGCTCATAGACGTAATCACATCATCCGGCTTGAAGGCATCGCCTGATATCATATTGTCGGATGATGGAATCACGGCAATGACGTTCTTTTTCGGCTTCAATTGACCAATGGTTTCCATAGCGCCGAGAACAGCTGCCGCTCCTCCCATATCACCTTTCATGCCTGGCATTCCGGTTTTCGGTTTAATCGAATAGCCACCTGTGTCATAAGTAATTCCTTTTCCAACAAGGGCGGTGACATCTTTCCATTCTTCCAGTCCCTGATATTTGAGCACAATCATTTTGGGCGGTTCTATAGATCCTTGATTGACGGCCAATAAAGCTCCCATACCCAGCTCTTCCATATCTTCTTTCTCTAGAATGCTCAACTCGAACTGATAGTCTTCCGCCATCGTTGTAGCAAACTCCGCCATTTCAGATGCTGTCAAAATATTCGCAGGCAGATGAACCAAATACCTTGCCGTGTTCACCCCATCCGCAAAGGCTTGTCCTCTATATAAACCTTCAAGGACAACCTTTTCCTCTCTTTCTGTCCAAACGGTGAGTTCATTGATGTCGACCGGTTCTTTTTGATTGGTTTTAAAAGAAGGGAGACGATACGTAGACGTCAGCATAGCTTCCGAAAGAAGAGCGGAGTATCTTTCTACATCTTCCCCTTCAGGAATAAAACTCTCAAGTAAAACAGTCACAGACGAGATTTCGTCTTTGATTAAGCTTTGAAATACACGACCAAATGTCTTGCGGCACTTGTTTTCGTCAAATTTATGTGAGGATCCGAGACCAATGACATAGATGTTCTTCAAATCACTTTCATTCATGACTAAAACCTTATCCAGTTTTTTACTTTCCGTAGACAAATGTCCTGCATCTATGTACGCTCCAAGATCGACTCCACATGAATCTTTCACCTTGTCGATCATATGCTTGTTCACTTCTTTTTCGTCAAAAAGACCTACAAGTAACGATCCCGTATCATTCCATTCGTTTGTTACAGTAAACATATTGATACACCTCCAACTTAAGTATACACAATCCCACTTTGTTTTCCTTGTGAAAAAGATCATTTCTTCGACCTTAACTTAACATGAATATAACTATCTCGCTCCATGGAACATATGGTATAATGACTTTGCTCCATCACCATATAAACGCTACAAAAAGAACATGCCATCATTTTATGGATGCACTTGATTCGTTCACCCATGCTCTATTGTATGAATGAACAACTACATAGATTGTCATTTCTATTCCCCGGAAGATCAGAAAGGATGTCAACATGCTATTAGATTTAGTGCAAAACTTCCCCCTTTGGGCGTCGATCGCTGCTATTCTTTTCGCCCAAGTGATTAAAATCCCTATTCAATTCATAGCATCCAGACAATTGAATACCAGCCTCGCCTTCAGTACAGGCGGAATGCCCAGCAGTCACTCCGCAGCTGTTACCGCTCTGGCCACAGGTGTTGGAATTGAACAAGGATTCGGATCATCTGTTTTTGCTATTGCCTGCGTGTTCAGTATCATCGTCATGTTCGACAGTACAGGAGTAAGGCGTCAAACTGGCGAACAAGCCATTATGTTGAACATCTTACTCAACGACTTCAACCGGTTCGTAAGTGAAGCCAAAAGCTGGCAGCAAAAAGAAGGCTATCAAAAGAAAGAAGAACTAAAAGAACTGTTGGGCCACCAGCCGATTGAAGTGTTCTTCGGGGGACTGACAGGTATTCTCCTCACCTTTCTTCTTCATTCCTTGATCTACTAAAAAAATCTCTTCCGATTTATTTTCGGAAGAGATTTTTATTGAGTCATTTGTGAACGGAACACTTGCAACGATTCATCCTCATTCAATTTATTCAAGTCTTCTTCAGAGAGTTGGCCGTTCCCCTCTTCAACTACATAAACGTCGAGCGTTTGCTTCCCCCACTGATTGTATACATCATTCACGGTTGGAAAATAAAGATCGAGCTTATTCCCTTTGATGGCCCCGCCAATATCTGCAACCACTCCATAGCCGTAACCAGGAATAAACAATACAGTCCCTAATGGAAACATTTCTAAATCCGCAGCAATGGTAGAATATAAATCCCGCTTCACATTAACACCTGAATACGTAATTCCGTATCCAGGATGCTCAGGCGTTTTGCCCGTGGATTCATACCCCGCTGTATAACCAGTTGCTACAACTTCTTGACTCGGGTATTGACTTAAATCAATCGTATCTTCCAACAGTTCCACCGCTTCGATTACCGCACTGGAAACATTGGTCTGCGGAGCATTTTTTATCTTTAAGCTTTTCTCACTAAAATCTTGATCTTTTTGAAGAAGCGTCTCCCCATCCAGGGATTCTCCTCTGAATTTTGACGCCAGCCATTCGTCAAAGTCTGAGAGCGATAAGTTTGTTACATTCGTAAAAGTACTATAAAGAGCAAAGCTGAACAGTAGAATAAAAAAGATAGACTTCGTCCGCTTGTTCATGAAATCACCTCTAGGTGTAATCATGTCCAAGCTCGATTTTTTTATTCAAACGAGTCCTTTTCAACAAAGATTATTAAAAAAGGCTAACAGCATAATATGCCGTTAGCCTTTCCGTTTTAAAACATTTGGTATCCACTTTTTCGTAATTTCTTAATAACGATTCCAGCCACCAGGGTACCGACGAATCCACTTGCCAAGATGACGATATCCACAAGCTTTAGGTTGAATAATTGTTCAAAAACTGTAGGAAACGCAGTCCCTGGAGCCGAAAAGTACTTTGTCCATGAAAAGTCATCAACGATGAATAGTACGATGATCGGATAAACGATAGCCATCAACCACGAAGAACGTAAAATCATATTCAATAAAAAAGAGATTCCGAAGAATAGCACAAAAAATAACAACATTGACACGATGAACTGCACGATATTCACTAACGTTTCCCCCTATGTATGTTCAACGAAACACAAACGAATCCAAACCTCATTCTATAACGGTTACATAAAAAGCGCAAGAGCTCTCCCATATCGATACAAATGCTTATTAAACAAACTGACAGGAGTCTTGAAGACTTGATTTCGTAGCGTTTGCGTGTGCTTTAGGGGCTGCGGGGAATGAGTCGCTTTCCGCGGGAGCGCGGCGAGCCTCCTCGGACTCCGTCCTGCGGGGTCTCACCAAGCACTTTTTTCCCGCAGGAGTCTTCCCCATTCCCCTCCGCCCCTTTGCCATAATAAGTTCTCGAAATCGCTCCTCAGACCACCTACCTATAAGTAGGATAACCATGTCCCAGTACTGGTCCGACAGCATTCTTCGTCTCAAAAAAACTCGGCCTCTGAAGGTGGTTTCGAGCACCTTTCTATCGTAAGGTGGTTTGGAAAACGGGGAGACTCCTGTGGGAATGGATTGGCTGGCGAGACCCCGCAGAGCGGAGCTGATGACGTACAATAGTCTGTGTAAACAAGTTTTAGGCATAAAAAAACAAGGTAGGGTATCCTTAATGTTAATCACCACAAAAAACATTGAAAGGATGTGCCCTACCTATGTCTATAAGTATAGACTACGAAGCATTCATAAAGCAATTAGAACCGATGTTAAAAGAAATGATTAAGAATCAAGCGGAAGTGTTGATGAGAGAAGAGATGAAAAATTTCTTTGAAGTCGAACACCCTGAGTTGAAGAACAGTAAAAACGGCTCCTATGAACGTATATTGGATACGAGATATGGAAGAATTGATGATCTTTCCGTGCCTCGTGATCGTAATGGGGCGTTCAGAACACAACTCTTCGATCCCTACCAAAGGCGTGAAAAATGGTTAGGGGAAACCATTATTGAGATGTACAGTAAAGGAACAAGTACTCGGGAAATCGGCAGGTTTATCGAAAGAATACTCGGTAACTCCTATTCAGCTGCCACGATTAGTAATATCACAGAAGTCGTCATCGAGGAAATGGAGAAGTGGCATCAGCGCCCTCTTGAAAAGCGGTATTCCGTCCTTTACTTGGATGGGACTTACGTTAAGCTCAGGAGAGGTGACGTAGAAAGTGAAGTTGTGTATGTGGTGGTCGGCATTACAGAGACCGGAATCAAAGAAATCATAAGCTTTCGGGTAGGTGGAAAAGAAAGTTCCAATGGCTGGCGGGAAGTTCTTCTTGATCTCTATAACCGAGGGGTCGAAGAAGTCTTATTAGGTGTGTTCGACGGCCTTCCTGGTCTGGAAGAAGCTATGAAGGAAATCTATCCTAAAGCTGATGTTCAACGCTGTGTGGTCCATAAGATCCGTAACACTCTTCACTCTGTCCGCTCAACAGATAAAAAAGAGCTCACCAAAGACTTAAAGGACGTTTATAAATCGGATACGAAAGATGAAGCGCATGAACATTTCCATTCCTTTAAACAAAAATGGGGGAAGAAGTATCCCAAAGTAATTAAAAGTTGGGAAGAAGACCTAGGTGTCTTACTCACTTTTATGGGCTATCCCCGCCTTATTCGAAGAATGATCTATACTACGAACACGATTGAAAGAACCATCAAAGAAGTGAAAAAGCGTACTCATAAAATGAACAGTTTACCAAGTGAAAGAGCCCTAGAGAAAATTGTTTACCTCGTGGCCAGGGACTTCAATGAAAAATGGAGTCAAAGAGGGATAACAGAATTCGTCTCTGTTTCCGGGGAGTTGGATGAAATGTTTGAGGAAAAGTACGGCCCCTCAGCTAACAAGTAAATTTAATGATTAACAAAGGAGCCCCAATTTGATTTACACAGACTTCTTGACACTACCGCGGAGCTCGAGGAGGCTTGCCGTCATCCCCGCGGAAAGCGAGCCGTTTTCCCAACCACCATTTCCACACATAAAAGTCTCGAAACTGAGTCTTCAAAAAGAAAAGCGAAAGCAGTGGCTCTGCTTTCGCTTTTTTATAATTAATGGAAGAAGTTTAATTTTCCTTTTTTGAGGACGAGTGGTACACCGCCTAGTTTTAGCAGGTAGCGGTTATCGATGATTTTCTTCATCGCGGTTGCTGACCATCCGAACAATTTCTTATCATCAAAGACTACGCCTATCGCATCATTATGACCAAGGGAGGCGACGGTCCCTTTCAAGTCCGGCTCAAATGGTTCAAGGTGATCCTCACCTCTGATCAGACGTGTGAGGTTCGCTGCTGTTTGCTCTGCCTGCTGGATAGCAATTTGTGCTGTTGGAGGATAAGGGCGTTCCGTTTCCCCGTTCATTACCAATGCACAGTCCCCTACGATGAAGACATCGTCGTAACCCTCTGGACGCAGGTCATCTCCGACCGGGATACGTCCGCGGTTTGCTTCAAATCCTGCTTTTTCAACAAGAGAGTTGCCACGTACACCAGCAGCCCAAACTACCATGTTCGTCTCAATTTCTTCACGCTGCTCGTCTTTCTCGAAAACGAGCTTGTTTTCAGTAACTTCTTTGATCATCGCCCCAATTTTGAATTCGACGCCTCTTGCTTCTAAGGAGTTCATCGCGTACTCCACAAGCTCCGGATCGAACCCTGGGAGTGCCGTTGGAGCAGCTTCAACGTTGATGATGCGTACTTTTTCACGTGGGATGTCGTATTCTTTACAAAGTTCCGGTACACGGTTAGCGAGCTCACCTACGAACTCGATGCCGGTGAATCCGGCACCGCCTACGACAATGTTTAAACGTTCTTGCTTTTTTTCCGCTTCATTATTATATTTTGCGAAGTTATATTCAATGTGCTGACGAATCAATCGCGCACTGTTGATGCTGTTTATGGTGAAAGCATTCTCTTTCAATCCAGAAATACCGAACGTGGCAGACTCAAAACCAAGTCCGATGACGAGGTAGTCGTATGAAAGCTCACCGTTTTCGAGCAATACTTTCTTATCTTCGGGTTTGATATCCGTCACGGTATCTTGTACAAAATTTACTTTACTCGTATTAATGACATCACTGATTTGGATACGCGTGCGGTCATGGTGTAAGGTACCCGCAGCATTTTCATGCAACCAAGTGGTTTGGTAATGGTAACTATGCTTATTGACCAGTGTCACATTTGCATCATTTGCACCTAGGCTCTTCTGTAACTTCACTGCTGTCATGATTCCGCCATAACCGGCACCGAGAATCACAATGTTTGGGTTTCTCATGGTTAATCACTTCCATCTCGTATTAATGATCCGTTGACTAATGCTTGTGACTACTTTCACACAAGAAAAAATGAAAAAAACCTGAGTCGGTTTCAGGTGAAAATTGTCACAAATTTTTACTATATTATCTGATTTTATCTTAGACCTTTTCCTAACCATTTTCAACCCGAAAGCCCTTTATCGGAATTATTCATCAATTAACCTTTTGTAAAGGTTTACATTCCCCTACTGTTCCCATCAGAAATTTTTTTATGATAGAATGTATTTTAGTGAAATTTTCATCAGGAGGTTTATTATGAGTGAAAAAATATACGATATAACGGTAATCGGCGGTGGTCCAGTCGGTTTATTCACAGCATTCTATGGCGGAATGCGTGAAGCTAGTGTAAACATCATTGAAAGTCTTCCTCATTTGGGAGGCCAACTTACAGCTCTCTACCCTGAAAAATACATTTTTGACGTTGCCGGGTTTCCGAAAGTACGAGCACAAGAACTTGTCGACAACTTAGAGGAACAAGCGATGATGTTCAATCCTACAATTTCTTTGAACCAGGAAGTGGTTTCCGTAGAAAGAATGGATGATGAAACCATCAAGCTAACGACAGACAAGGACGTTCATTACACGAAGACTATCATTATCACAGCAGGTAATGGAGCCTTTCAACCAAGAAAACTAAAGATTGAAGATACCGAACGCTTTGAAGATACAAACCTCCATTACCACGTTAGCAATATGGACAAGTTCCGTGACAAAAAAGTCATGATTGCTGGTGGCGGAGACTCTGCTGTCGACTGGGCCCTTATGCTTGAGCCAATCGCTGAACAAGTGACTCTCGTCCATAGAAGAGATAAATTCAGAGCGCACGAACATAGTGTGTCACAGCTTAATGAATCGAACGTCAGAATTATGACTCCATTCACTCCTGAAAAAATGATTGGCGAGGAACGCATTGAACAGGTGGAATTAAAAGAAGTAAAAGGGGATCGAGTAGAAACGATTGATGTTGACGATGTAATTGTAAACTACGGTTTCATCTCCTCCCTTGGCCCGATAAAAAATTGGGAGTTGGAAATTGAAAAGAACAGCATCGTCGTCAATTCTAAAATGGAAACTAATATCAAAGGCATTTATGCAGCGGGGGATATTTGCACCTACCCTGGAAAAGTGAAATTGATTGCTTCTGGTTTTGGTGAAGGTCCAACAGCCGTCAACAATGCGAAAGCCTATATCGACCCAGGTGCTCGTGTTCAACCTAAACACTCGACTAGCATGTTTTCATAAAAAACAAAAGGAAGAAGCCCTATTAAGCGGTCTTCTTCCTTTTTAAATTCTGAGATAAGAAAAACCTTTCTGTAAAAACAGAAAGGTTTAATATTAACAATTTGGATCTGGGGTTCCAGCATTTGTTGCTGTTTTGAATGAAGATCCACAACCACAGGAAACAATCGCGTTCGGATTATCAATGGTGAATCCGCCACCCATCATATTCTGTTTGAAGTCGATGGTCGTACCTTCGACAATAGCGGCATCTTGACGGTTAATGACGACCGGGATTCCACTGGACTCCTCTACAAGATCAAGTTCCTCATTGATTTCATCTTCGAAGCCCATGGCATAAGACAATCCACTGCAGCCTCCACCTTTGACACCGAAGCGAAGACGAACATCTCCTTCTTCTTTCATCATCTCTTTGATCTGGTGACTTGCGGCTTCTGTGATATTCAGAATCATACCAAGCCTCTCCTTTCTCTTCTTATTGTCAGTATACTAAATGGCAGAACTTTTAATCAAACATCCCGTATTCAGAAACAAAAGGCACCCTTGTTTAAAGGATACCTTTTCACTTCCATGGCTACACCGTCTTATAGGGTTTCGTCCAAATGTTCATAAATCTTATCGACTAATTCATCCGGTGTATCGGCCATGACACGATCTCCTTCTACAACTGCATATAGCGTCTGGGAACATAGTCCACAGTTTCTTAAACACCCATATTCGACAACATCAAGATCAGGATCTTTCTCAAGGGTTTCTTTAGCTTCTTGCGATCCACTGATCAAGTTATTGATGCAAAATTCAATTAATGGATTCATCCGCTTCACCTCTATATTGGATGAAACCCTACCTTTTCCTAATCATATCACATCATCCGCCAAGTCTGCTATGAAATTTCCTTTGGCTGGAGTCCATTCTTATCCAAGGCCTTATAGACTTTTTTCAGCTTAGGATCCCCCTCGCCTACAATTTCATTCTCAACGAGGACAAGAGGATAAAAAAGTTCGTCATCTAACAGCTGTTGGATAATGGAAGAGTCAGCGCCATTCCGATCTTCTTCATGGATATCATAGTAATTGTAGGTAACCATTGAATCATTATACTTTCTTCCTATAGCCGCCTGCAGCCATTCATATGTCTCCCTCGAACCAGGTGCATTGACACAACTGGCACATTTTACATCAGCTCCATAAACCGCTACTCTAACTTTCTGCTGTTCCCCCATCCGTACCCTCTCCCTTTTATGTTACGTTTTTTCCATTTTACAAAAGAAAAGAAAAAAGATAAAATGATAATAGTTCTCAATATTGATGTACAGAGACTTAAACAACCATAGATTTTTTAGTCATTTCGTTTTATAATGATACTTAAGAAAGGGGAAGATTGAACATGCATGAACAGGTTCAAGAGGTACTCAATAAACTTCGCCCATTTTTACTACGTGACGGTGGGGACGTCGAGCTTGTCGATGTTGAAGACGGAATCGTCCGCCTGCGACTCATGGGTGCTTGCGGAAACTGCCCTAGTTCCACAATCACTTTGAAAGCAGGAATCGAAAGGGCTCTTGCACAAGAAGTACCAGGAGTTTACGAAGTCGAACAAGTATTTTAATACACCTAACCAAAAGAGCCGCCCAAAATGGAGCGGCTCTTTTTTTGTAATACTCATCCCTATCTCAGTTCAACATAAGCTCTCCATTCTTGAAGACTCAGTTTCAAGACTTTTGTGTGGACGGTTCGGGGCGTCGGGGGATGACTCGCTTTCCGCGGGAGCGCGGTGAGCCTCCTCGAGCTTCTGTACTGCGGGGTCTCACCAAGCACTCTCTTCCCGCAGGAGTCTCCCCATCCCCCGACGCCCCTTTACCATATAAGTGTCTCGAAACCACTTCCACAAAGGAAATTTACTATGATTAGCATGCAGATGATAAAGAATGGATTCCCCACATTGAAAGCTGCTACGGAGCGCTTGGTAACACTCTGGCATGGATAGTGGAAGACACTCATCTTCGGAAAAGGGGTTCGTTTTTCAGTCTCATGGTATGGATGGTTGGGAAGCTGCGAGACTCCCGTGGGTGAAAGGAGATAGGCGAGACCCCGCAGGACGAATTCCGAGGAAGCTCGCCACTCCCCCCCACAGGAAAGCGAGTTGCTTCCCAGCCACCCCTTACGTTCAATATGGCAACGAACCACGAAACATCTCGAAATCGAGTCTTACACAGTCCTGCCAGATAATTCAAAAACGCTTTAATGAAATTTAAAAGTTATCAGTGCTTTAAATGACAGGTGTGATTAATGGTTTGCCTTGGAAGTGATGGACAAGGTTATCGAGACTAAGCCTCATCATTTTATATCTTGTTTCCTTCGTCGATGATCCGATATGCGGTAAACAGACCACTTCAGGGCATGAAAGCAATGGATGTTCTGAGGAAATCGGTTCTTGTTCAAATACATCAAGCCCCGCCCCTGCAATCTTTTTATTTATGATCGCCTCATACAGCGCTTCTTCATCTACCGTAGCTCCTCTTGAAGCGTTGATGAAGAAAGCATCCTTTTTCATCCTATGGAAAGCATCCTTATTAAACATGTGTTTGGTTTCATCTGTCAAAGGGGTCAAACACACGACATAATCAGCTTGTTCAAGCAACACCTCAAAATCCGTATAGCTCGCACCAAAGGTCTCTTCCGCCTCGGGTTTACGAGAACGGTTATAATACAGCACATTCATACCGAAGCCTTTTGCTCTCTTTGCAACTGCTTCTCCAATTCTGCCCATCCCGACGATGCCTATTGTTTTCCCGTGAATATCCGTACCTGCTAACATCAACGGAGACCAATTCTCCCACTTATTGTCTTTTATGTATTGACTTGCCTCAATCATTTTCCTCGCTGTGGCCATCAATAAACCAAATGTGAGATCTGCTGTTGTTTCTGTAAGCACATCTGGTGTGTTAGTTACAGCAATATTTAGACGCTCAGCTGTTTTCACATCGACATTATCATAGCCGACGGCCATATTCGCTACGATAGAAAGATTATTGGATTGGCTGAGAATTTGTTCATCTACATCTTCTGTCAACATGGTCATTAAGCCATGAGAAGATTGGGCTCGTTCTATAAAAACTTGGCGCCCTACAGGTTCTTCTTCACGTGGCCACATTTCAATATCCAAGTGCTCTCTATAAGGATTCACGACTTCATCAGGGAGACGACGGGTAATAAAAACTTTTGGTTTTGTCAATGATCGAACCTCCATCTTTTTTATTATTTTATCATAGCAAATGACCGCTGAGACTTTCCAACCTTCTACACTTTTGCACCTTCAGGGAGAAGTTTTGATATAATGAACATAACACCGCTCGTTTGTGCAATAATAAACGCGGGTATGGTACAGTGCAAGTCATGATGAGCAGGGAGGTTTTTCACTATGGCAGAAGAAAGAAAAGTATCCACTCTTGAAAAAACAGCAAGAGATTGGCTGGTGGAAAGAGGGGTCACCATTGATGACATTGCTGACCTTGTCTATTACTTACAGTCTAAATATCACGAAGACTTGTCCATGGACGACTGCCGCTTCAATGTGAATAAAGTACTGACAAAGCGGGAAGTTCAGAATGCAGTCATTACTGGGATTCAAATGGACCGGCTAGCAGAAAAGAAAATGCTTGAAGAACCATTGCAGTCGACCATAGAAGTAGACGAAAGCCTTTATGGAATTGATGAAATCATCGCCTTTTCCATCGTAAACGTTTACGGATCTATCGGTTTTACAAATTACGGTTACATCGATAAACAGAAACCAGGAATCTTACAAAAACTGAATGATAAATCCTCAGGGGAATGCCACACATTCCTGGATGACATTGTCGGTGCCATTGCAGCCGCCGCATCCAGCAGACTTGCCCACACCATCGCTGGAGATGCTGAAGTTTAATAAAAATGAATGATGTAAGTGTAAAGTAGTTCAATGAAGTGTACGACATTTCCGTACCTTCCCATTGAGCTGCTTTTTATTTTCCTCTAATCTCCTTCAATAAAAGCTCCCGATTGTGGAAGACTCAGTTTCGAGACTTTTGGTGAGTGCATGGGGCTGCGGGGAATGACTCGCTTTCCGCGGGAGCGCGGTGAGCCTCCTCGGACTGCGTCCTGTGGGGTCTCACCATGCACTTTTTTCCCGCAGGAGTCTCGCCATTCCCCTCCGCCCCTTTGCCATATAAGTATCTCGAAAGAACTTCAATAAATAGCAAAGCTTTCCATATTAGCTTTTAGGTCTTAAAGTGTATATTCTACATTGAAAGCCTGCTATAGAGCGCTTTATTACTATAGACCAGGAAATGTGAAAGACACTCATCCTCGGCAAAGGGGTTCGTTTCACACATACATTAAATGGGGTGGTTGGGAAGCTACGAGACTCCCGTGGGTGAAAGGAGATAGGCGAGATCCCGCAGGACGAAGTCCGAGGAAGCTTGCCACTCCCCCACAGGAAAGCGAGTTGCTTCCCAGCCACCCCTACCGCTCAATTTGGTAAACGAAACCCGAAACATCTCGAAACTGAGTCTTCCACAATCCTGCCATATAGATTAATAAAGAACATGAATTGAAATATGCTGAATGTTATTTTTCAGACTTCTTTTCTTATCGTATTTTTATTTTTCTGAAACCTTTATAATCTTACTACGTACTACATGAAGAGGCAGAAAAAGGAAGGAGATACAATAGATGAAAAATTGGAGAGGAAAGTTAGTTTGGCTGCTTCCTACGATCATTGTTCTAATCGCTGTAAGCTTGCTGTTTTCTCATAATTATCAAAAAGTCACTGAACCGCCGGATGAGGGTTGGAGCCGCGCCTTGGATATTGGAACAACTCCTGTTTTACGCCCCCCCAATGTAGGCATTCACGATGGGAACCCATCCGTTTCTTTTCTTACCGAAAATGGGATCCAACAAAACATTTACAATGATCAATATGAAATAAAGGAACAAAACTCATATGATATCCCTGTCGATAAATTCACTCAATTCTACATAGGTGAAAACAAGGTAATTCATGCCGATTATTATGGCATGTACGATCAAGAGACAGGGGAGAAAATCACAGACCTTCAAGCTTTTTATCCTCTCGAAAGCAGGGCTTTTTACAGAAATGAGGATAAAATTTATAGCTTTGACGTAAATGAATCTGCTAGTGAAGAGCTTTTGTCACTGGAAAACCCGAAAGCCTCTGTCCATATGGCAGAGACAGACAGTGGTACTTTTTTATTGACAGATGAAGTGACGTCCTCAGGAAATTCACTGACATATTACCAGGTGAAAAAGAACAACATAACCCCACTAGGTGAAGCTACGTTCTCTGTCAAAGAATCTGAACAGGTCAATGATATCCAATTCACGACCAAAAATGACAGTTACCAATTGCTTGTTACAACGATACAAAAACAAAGTCAGTCCGGTAAAATACAAAATTACTATTACTATGCAGAGGCTCCTTTTGGAGAAAACCCTAACCTGAACAGAGTGAATTTTCAAGATCCGCACTCCACATATGAGCTGAAAGAAATATCTGATCTCAGCATTCATAATACAGAGAACGGGCCAGTACTCCTCTTTAAAGCAAACGGTTGGACTGACACGCTTTTCCGGCCTGGCCGGCAATTTAACATATACCAAGCAACCATCAGTGAGAGTAGTGCTACAAAAGTAACACGATTAAGCAATACACCTTCATTTTCTAATTTTCCAGTTAGGCTAAATGAACAAACGGTTTTGTGGGTAGACAATGGAGGAGAAGATCATAAGCTGTTATTAGCTTCAAGCAAACCTGAAGTGATTGAGCGGGCCGACCAGATAACAAAACAAGGTTTGTTGCTAGCTTCAGGAAAGACTATTGGTATGCTTTCCTCAGGGTTATTTGCCCTAATCATCTCTACCTTCTGGTTCTTATGGCCTTTGCTATTTATGATTTTCATTATGTTCTCGAAAGCCGACGCTCTTGACCAAGACCGTTCCTGGGTTCTCTATACAGGAATACTCATTTACTTAATGGCAGCTATTGTAGCAAGGGATCCGATGTTTTCAGATGCGCTTCTCGCTAGAGCTCCAGAGTATTTAAGTTTTCCAGGCAGTCCTATATTGTTTCTTCTTGGCTTTGCAGGAATTGCTTACGGGATATTAAAGGCTGGGGCGCGTTCAAAGGATTGGTCCAACCCGATCCAATTGACCTATTTCATAGGGATGCACATCCTGTTCATCACTGTCTTTTTTGGTCCATACCTTATGTAGAAAAAAACGACCAGAGCTATTCTCTGGTCGTTTCTCTATTTCTTTTCATTAAAATTCAAACGCTCGATCCAATGGAATAAATCTCTGCATTTATATGTGGGTTGGTGTTCCTTATTCTTGATTTCATCGAACGTACTCAAACCAGTTTCCACCATTAATGTATCCATGCCAGCTGTCATTCCAGCTTTAATATCTGTGTTGTAATTGTCCCCTACCATTAAGACATCCTCTTTATGATAACCTAACCGTTTGAGTGCCCGAGACATAATTAACGGCTCAGGTTTACCTACAAACACTGGCTCCACGCCGGTACTCACAGAAATGACGGATGTCAAAGCTCCATTTCCCGGCACAAGACCCCGCTCTGTAGGAATGGCAATGTCTCCATTTGTACTTATGAAAGCAGCTCCATTCCTCACTTCCAAACAGGCCAAGGCCAGCTTCTCATAATTAATTTCCCGGTCAATACCAATCACCACGAAGTCTGCTCCCTCTTGCACCAATTCCAAGCTCTCTTGGCGTAAAGCGTCGTATAACCCTTCTTCACCGATAGCAAAAACGCGGGCTCTTTCTTTTTGGCTGCTTATATACTCAGCTGTTGCAAGACTGCTTGTATAAACTTGCTCCGGCTTAGCACGGACTCCGATATGATTGAGTTTCTCTGCAATTTGATCAATGGTTTTTGAAGAGTTATTTGTCAAATACAAAAATGGAAGGTCTTTCTCTTTTAAGTGCTCCACGAATTCTGACGCTCCTTCAATTCGTTCAGCGCCTTTGTACATGGTTCCATCGAGATCAATGAGATAACCTTTATATTCTTTCATGTTCATACCTTTACACACTCCTCAGTTTTTGGAAAAGGCAGACACGGGTCCAAGCTCATTATCCAAGTAATGACGGACACGATTTGGGAAAGCTTGTAACGAGTGTTCTTGTTCCTGCCAAACTTTAACGATTTGATCATGGTCTACTTCCGTATATTGTTGTACAATCATTTTTCTAAGTTGAACAAACTGCTTGTATGCTTTCTGCTCATCCTCAGGTAATACCTTTTCATCTGTCAGGATGTCTATAATATCTTCATAACTTCCTGGGTCTCTCATGATAAAACCATCGATCATCATGTTCCCGACATCAATGATGGCTTCTATGTTCAAGTGTGTCATCCGTTCTAAAAGAAGCTGGTCTGCAAAATGCTTATAAGAGTGTGCCGCCAATTCTTCTTGTATCTTTTCCATATATGATAAAATCTCTTCAATTTTTTCTCGATTGACAAAATACATCTTGTTAACCTCCCACAAAAATGACCTTTTTCATTCATGATACCATAAAAGTCTTACTCTCACGCTTCCTGATTGTTAGTGTCTGATTTCATAAAAATCGGGCATACTATTGCTAAAGTTTTTTCGTAGCGGATTATAAAAACAACGAACAGGAGATGATTACATCATGGCACAACGTCCGCTTTTAGAAGACGTCACTCAAAGTACAAGCACTCGATTTGTTTCATTCACAGCAGGTAGTCACCGTTTTGAACTTGCTCTCATGAAGGCCGATTATTTTCAAAACCAAACGATGGTCATCAACTTACCAAAAAACCGACAAGCCTTGCTTGATCATAAAAACATCAACGAAATCGGCCATTTGGAACATATGTTTCAACTCAGTGCAATGGAAGCAGAAGAATTAAGGAATTACCTTCCTGATCTCCTCTGAGGACGGGCATAAAAAAACCTCCTTCGACAAAAAATAATGCGGAAGGAGGTTTTTTTATGGGTAAAGAAAAACGTAAGTATTCGGATTTTGCCAATGTCGAAGCCCAACGTAATTACTTGACTCCCGAACAACTTCCTGAAGGGCCTTATGGTGCACCCAGAAACAAATATGAACCTGTAACCAATGATAAGAGTGCGCCATGGACCGAGGAGCAGCGATATTACAGCGCTTTTAATTATGAAAACAAAGGGCTCCACCAGGATCTTCCTCGTCAAGAGGATGGTGCTCACCCCACTCATGATGAAAAAGATGAAAATGTAAAGCCCTCTGAGGAAGCTCATTAAAAACAAAACAAAAAACGGCGTGCGATGATTGGCGCGCCGTTTCTTATTGACGAATTCTTTTCAGTACAAAGTAGGAACAACCGAAATTACAGTATTCATACAAATAATCTTCCAGCGTACTGATTTTGGTATCAAACGTTGCTTTGGAATTTTGATCATCATAAAACCCTTTTAAACGTAATTGACCATAACCCCAATCGCCAACGATAAAATCATATTTATTCAGGATATCACTAAAACGACTTTCCACTTCTTCTTGTTGAAAGCCTTCTTGATAGTCCTCCAGGATCTCATATGTTTTCCCAGCCAGCTCAATCATTTGTATCACCTCTATCCTTTTTCAGTGTATCACATTTTTTCACATGTTAGGAAATACAACAAAAGCAAAAAGTATGTTTCCGATAAAACTGCTCAATCTAATGATTATAAACAGTTACATGAAGGAGGAACTATAATGAAAAAGATATGGAGAGTATTCACCCTATTGTCCCTTGTCACACTCATTGTTGCGGGATGTCAGGAAACAAAAGAAGAGCAAGCAAAAAATATGATGGATGATGACACGTTGAATGGCAATGCCATGGACGGATATAACGAGAAGCCAAAAGATGGGCAAGTTGGTTATGTGCGCTTTAACAAAGACCAATTAAATCAAGATGCTGAAGAACATCGTGAAATCAAAGTCAATCGTGAAGAAATGGCGGATATGATTTCTCGGATGATCCTCCGCTATGATCAATTCGAAGACGTAGCCACAGTAGTTACGGATAATGAAGTGCTCGTCGCGTACAAAAAAGCAGACGATACAGATCGAGAATCAGCGGCCGATATGGTTCAGAAGACGGCTTATTCTTTAGTCCCAAGCTTTTACCATGTGTATGTCTCTGACAATCCTGCTTCCTTTGGAGATATTCAAAGTTTAAGTAATTCCACCGTTTATGATCAAGGGTATAACGATACGATCGACAGCATTATCAAAAAAATGAAGAAGTCACCACAAGGAAAAGTCGAGGAATCCAACCCTCAACAACCGGATGTTGGACCAAATATGAATACAGAAGAAGAAACCGGGATGGAAAACTGACATCACCCCAATTTTTCCATTCATAACAAAAGCATGCCTGCCTCATGCTAAAGATATCAAAACATTGAAGGTGAGTTTATGAAATACATCGGTTCAATGATCTTATGTCTTAGCATGTGCCTACTTTTCTCTGCAGGTTCCATACATGCAGATGAAGAGATCGATGCACGAATGGCATTATATAAGAAAACTTCAGCTATCACTGATATCCCCTGGGAGTATCTGGCGGCTATCGATCAATACGAAAGGCAAGTTCATGACGATCCTAAAGAGGGGCGGGTTACTGCTATTGAAGCGGATCCGATGTTCTGGACTGGTTCTGCTGGAGAAATGCCCTCAACATTCTTCCCGGAAGGCTGGGGTTCAGATGGAGATGGTGATCAAAAGGTTCAGTTGGATAATGACGAAGACGTGTTATATTCGATAGGCACATACTTGAAGTCCTACGGTACCACGAGTGATGATATTAAAATTGCCCTATGGAATTATTACAAGAGAGACCTTACCGTTCAAACCATTATGAATACAGCGAGGGTATTCAAGAAATTTCAGACCGTTAATTTGACAAACCGTGACTTTCCCCTCCCCCTTCAGGCAAATTACAGCTATAGAAGCACATGGGGGGATGCTCGAGGCTTTGGAGGAAGACGCATTCATGAAGGCACGGATATTTTCGCTAATTACGGCGTTCCCGTTAAATCTACAACTTATGGAGTTGTAGAGATGAAAGGCTGGAATAAGTTCGGTGGTTGGCGGATTGGAATTCGGGATATTTATAACATTTACCATTATTACGCCCATTTGCATAGCTTTTCAGAAGATATTAAAGTGGGGGATATCGTACAGCCTGGTGATGTAATTGGATCGGTAGGAGCTTCTGGATATGGACCACCTGGAACATCCGGAAAATTCCCTCCTCACCTTCATTACGGCATGTATCAAGATAATGGAAAAAATGAATGGTCCTTTGATCCTTACCCTTTTCTGAGGAAGTGGGAAAGAATGACAAAAAATTAAAAGCGCCGCACTTCATTGTGCGACGCCTTTTCTTATGATTTTGATTTTTTAACGGCATTCGTAATACTGGCAGCCAGGCCACCCCATATCACGAGCATTCCGATAATCATCATTGTCACTGCACCAGCTGTCATATTAGCTTACCTCCTTTTTTACCTCTTCAACGGCTTTTGAATCCCAACGCTTCAATGTCATCAAGAAGCCGAAGACAATGGCGAAGGCTGCCACGAACCAGCCGCCGAATAAAATAAATCCATCCGCATATCCTTCGTAGTTCCCTGTTTCTGTATCGAACTCTTTAAGAAGGTTCTTCTTGAATAAGCCAAACATCATAAATCCAAGCACAATTGGTGTGATGAGACCAAGACAGACCTTCCACCAGCCACCAAGGCGGAGATCAGAAATACCGTTCGCATGAGTTTGGAAGTCATTGAGGTTACGTAAGAACCAAGCAATAACCACGACTTCAACAAGGCCGACGAACGCCACTCCGAATTGGTTAATGAAGTAATCAGCAGCATCAAGGAGATAAAGTCCCCCTTGTGTCGCGAAAAGCAAGGAAATAACAGCTGCAAGTCCACCACCTAGTCCTACAGCAGCTTTTCTTGAAAGTCCAAATTTTTCGCTCAAAGCAGCTACGTATGTTTCTGAAATAGAGATTAACGAAGATAGTCCGGCTAATACTAATGATGCGAAGAATAGGAAACCGAATAATCCATTCAGTGCAGGGAATTCATTGATGATTTGCGGGAATACCACAAACGCAAGTCCTACCCCGCCACTAACGACTTCACTCACGGGTACGCCGCTCTGGGAAGCCATAAATCCTAATGCACCAAACACTCCAATACCAGCTAATAGTTCAAAGCTTGAATTACCGAAGCCAGCAATGAACGCATTGTTCGTTAAGTCCGATTTCTTCGGTAGGTAACTGGAGTACGTAATCATAATCGCAAAGGCGATCGATAAACTGAAGAAAATTTGACCATAGGCCGCTACCCACACGGAACTATTAGCAATTGCACTAAAGTCTGGAGCAAAGAAAGTCTGAAGACCTTCTGCCGCCCCCGGAAGAGTAATCGCCCGGATGACAATAATTATGAAAAGGACAACCAATGTAGGGATAAAGATTTTGTTTGCCGCTTCAATCCCTTTTTTGACTCCTTTGAAAAGGACCCCAAGAGTAATCAACCAAACGATAAGAAGTGGAATAAGAACACCAGGTACAAGGCTTCCTGTCTGACCAGGATCTACGGATAATTGCAAATAATCGCTAAACAAAAAGCCTTCTGTGTCTTCACCCCATGAAAGGTTGAATGCAAAGAAACTGTATGAAATTGCCCAGGCAATAATGACGGCATAATATGTTGAAATAACAAATGATACAAGTACTGCCCACCAGCCAAGCCATTCTGTTTTACGGTTCATTCTGAAGAATGAAAGTGGTGCTGACCCTCTAAATTTGTGGCCGATGGTGAATTCCATAACAAGTAGCGGAATACCCGCTGTTAACAGAGCAAATAAATAAGGAATGAAAAATGCCCCACCACCATTTTCATAAGCTACTGCCGGGAAACGCCAGATGTTACCTAAACCGATGGCTGAACCGACGGCTGCCAGTATGAAACCGGCTCGTGTTCCCCATTGTGCACGATTTTCCATGCGAAAGACCTCCCTGAGTTTAACATCCTAGAAAAGATGTTTTTTAATTTTTATTTTTCTGATTATTCTGCTTTAAATTATAACTAGCAATGCGCAGCTTGTCAAAATAATTTTTAAATTTTCAGAAATTGGAAGGGGGAGTTAAAAGCCTTGAGTAAAATGTACTACCATAATATGGATTAATATGTTTTTATCATACACGATTTATACTATATGGCAGAATTTTGTAAGTCACGAAACAGAGTCTTCAACAATCAGCCTATATAAAGAATTTTTGAATGGGGAGATGATGACAAAAAAAGAGAGTATGGACGTTGCACGTTCCATACTCTCCCAAAAAGTATTCCTTTTTATTTTACTCCGTTGGCTACCTATGATTAAACTTGTGAATAATGAACGCTACAAATGTGGCAATAATCAACGTCATCAACAATGGCAGCCACACTCCACCAGACAAGCCTAAGATAACATAACCGATGGAAGCAGCTCCTGCAGCGATAAGGGCATAAGGGAGCTGTGTGAGTACGTGATCAATGTGGTTCGATCCTGCCCCTGTCGAGGAAAGAATTGTCGTATCGGATATCGGTGAACAGTGGTCCCCAAACACAGATCCAGCGAGTACTGCTGACAGTGCCGGCAAAATCAGTGTAGGGTCGGACACTGCCGCGATTTCTCCTGCAATCGGAAGCATAATTCCGAATGTTCCCCAAGATGTACCTGTTGATAATGCCATGAAGCCAGACAATAAGAAAATAATCAAAGGCAGATAGGCAAGGTTGATATCTGCTTGAGTAAATTGCTGGGCTAAATATTCACCAGTTTGAAGCTGGCCGATGATATCACCGATCATCCAGGCAAAAACCAAGATGTAAATCGCTGGTAACATGGCTTTCATCCCTTGACCAAAGACGAGAGAAATTCCTGATTTAGGTTTTGGTTGACTGATATACAGCACAAGCGCAACAACAACAGAAACGACTCCACCTGTGAACAATGAGATATTCACATTTGTGTTTGCAAAGATGGAGAGAAGATCGACACTGCCTTCTGTGTTGCGCATTCCTGTGATGACCATTGTTAACACAGTTCCGACAACAAGAGCAAAGATAGGCCAAATCAGATGAGAGATCTTCCCATGGTTATGCTCCTTGAATTCATCATTCAAATCACCAGGAACGTCCCCTTTTTCAGGGTTATTCAATTCTCCTGTTTCAATGGCTCGTTTCTCATGAACTTTCATCGGACCAAGATCCAATCTTAAGTAAATCGTCAAGAATACGAGCAATAACGCCGCAAACACATAGAGATTTGCTGGAATCATTAACACGAATGCTTCAAAAGCTTGATACTGTGTGATTTCATTCGCAGCCAGGATACTTCCGATCGTTCCAATAATATAAGCTCCCCAGCTGGAAATAGGTGAAATAACAGTAATCGGAGCCGATGTGGAATCGATATAATACGCCAATTTTGCCCGGGATACTTTATATCGATCGGTTACAGGGCGCGCTACTTGTCCTACGGCCAGTGCATTGAAGTAATCATCAATAAAGATGATGATTCCCAGAAGCGCCGGAACAAGTGTTGCCCCTTTTCTCGTACGAATACGTTCGACAGCCCAACGACCAAACGCACGACTTCCTCCTGATGCTGTCATGAAGGCAGTGGTAATTCCTAATAAGAATAGAAATGATAACAAATAAATGTTGCCCATATTCAGTGCGCCTTCACTGACGAAGATGTTTGCGAAAATCGACCAGATTAACGCTAGTCCTCCGCCAATATCCATTTGTGTGAGCAGGAATGCTCCTACGATGATCCCAATCCCTAAGGATAGGATGACTTTCCTTGTCAGCAGAACAAGGATTAACATTAATACTGCTGGAATTAAAGAATAGATGGTTCCTTCCATGATGTTTCCCCTCCGTAAATCTTGATGTAACGGGATTGGAAGGCTACTGCGGATAAAAATGAGGAATAAAAAAAGACAATGATAGAAAATAACCTACCATCGCCTTTGTAAGTGGCAATTTGATTATCCTCCATTTCGATCAGTAGCGCCCCATGCACCCAAAAGCATGCATGACAGTGTATCTCTTGTTCAGATATACACCAGCGTCTTATAGTTTGACGGACTACAAAACACTTCGGCAAACATCCCCTTCCATCAATCATCGTCGCTTGTCTCGCTCCAATTGATTACTGATGGTGTTTGCACCTCTACCTCACCGATCTGATAAGGTCACGCATATTCAATTCTCAGTAATTTTAACAATTCCAAGCATTTATTGCAAGGGTTCCATTGGATAGGAAAATGATGGATCTCCTTCCCCTCCCATACCACCATAAAAATTAGGAACTTTACCTAGGATGGTAGCTTGATCAATAGGAATATTATTCGTTACGACAGTTGTTTCTGTAGAAAATGGAATAACAATCCGGACATTCACTTCAAAATGAATCGTCAATTCAAATAAAGCAGCGTTAATCCCATATTCCGTCATCTTGATATCGACTTCTGATTGAACGTCTCCAATCACTCTAAGTTGAACAGGAACTTTTGGCCCAAGGTTTGCTAGTAAACTGTTGTTTGTTGCTACCCCAATAGGAAGTTCGATAAGTGTTGCTGGTTGTTCTCCTAATTCCTCCTGTGTGCGATCGGGATCAATATTCGGCTCCAAAGAAGTATCCTCCATCGGAAGCTCACCAAGCTCCATCCTTTTTAAAAAGTTCTGAACACGTATGGTCGTATCACGAAGTGCGCGGTTAACAACTACAGAGTTCCATCCCATATAAACAATGTTTCCTTGGTTATCTTTTTCCATATTCACAAGGTCATTAAATTGTAGATCTTCTGCGATCGTTTTACTGACTGCTTCATTAATGGCATCCCTAGCCAGCTGTTGAGCTTTTGTTTCAGCAATTTCAACGAGCGCCGGAGTCACACCTCGGTTAATGAACCAAAGGCTTAACGCTGTGAAAAGGGCGAAAAACAGCAGACTAAGCACAATCCTTTTTCCGATCGTGGAACCAGTAGTCGCACTCTTCTTTGGCATAGAACAACCCTCCTCATCTATCTATATGAAAGAAAAGAAGGGTTTAAGCATCAACTTACCGATGTCATATGACAATTCTTGATCAGGATATTCAATTCTTTGGACAAGTCGGTGTTTCTTCCTCTTGTACCATCTCTTTTTATTTCCCTTACTATGGGACGATCGCTTTTAATATCAAAGCTTTTTAACCGTTCAATGATCCGCGGTGTAAAAGCTACACCTTGTTGGAAGAACGCTTGACCGCTTTCATTGTATATGGTTTTAGCTAATACAGCTCCGGGTACTAGAGAATTTGTTGCAAAGACTCTTCATAATAAATTCCTTACAATCCGTTATGTAAGAGAGCTACCTACAAAGGTAGCTCCCAGTGTTATGACTTAAGTGCTTCAGATAAAAGGTCTCGCAATAGTTCCGGCATAAAATATTTCTTTGTTTTCGAATAGGCGATTTCAGGAAAGAATCGGCCAAACGTAAATGTGTCCGCTGTAGCAAACCGATACGTACGATCATAATCAATCGGTTCACCAGCAAAAGTGACACGCTTTACATGTTCTTCTCCATCATCATCCATTTCTATGTCAATACCTGCAAAAACCATCTTCCCAATCACTTCACCTCTAAAGCCAAAACCTTTCAGCCTTATTTCCGTAAGTTCTTTCGTATGAGCAGCTCGTATCACTTCCATCAGCTCATCCCCTCTTAATTCCACAAGACAGGGGTTCATCGGGTGTGGACAAATGCGATGAATATCTTCATAAGTAATTTCTCCAGCGGATAAATGGTCGAGGAGCACACCTGCATTTAACATCGCTATATCCGCCGATGTCCATAAGCGTAATTGTTCAGTCAAGCGGTTCATAAGCGGGGTGTCATGAAACCATGCAATGTGCAGAGGTTCCCGGAGATAAGCTACGGGAGTGCCTAGTTCATGAACAGCTTTAGAACGAATATCTTTGACTTTTTTTGTGACTCCATCATCTTTTTTCAGTTGTTCCGTTGGTATGGCATAGGCCTCTTTCTTCTCTAGATGGCGCGTATCGATGTTCCATTCCACAGCAACTTCACCGAGATGCGTCCCGTGTTTACCTGCTGCTGTCAACAAGGCACCATCAATATATTCACCATTCTTAAAAAGGTGGTGCGTGTGGCCCCCTATAATAATATCAATGTCTGAATAACGCCTCGCGATTTCTTCGTCTTCATTAATACCAAGGTGTGATAGTAAGATAATGATATCTGTTTGATTTCTCAACTCTTCAATTATCCCATCTAATATATCGAATGGCGAAAGCACATCCCACCCTAATTGCTGGTAAAACGCTTGAAATGGTGCAGTCAAACCTAATACGCCGATTTTCGTCCCATATTTGGACTCAAGAATGTGGTATGGCTTTAACCATGCAGGTGAAGAGGAGCTCTTACAATCCAAATTGGCACAAACGACACGAAAAGTTGCATGATCGTATAAGGAGTGAAGATCTTCACTCGCTAAAGTAATGCCTTCATTGTTGCCGATCGTTGCTACATCATATCCAGCTTCATTTAATAACTCAACATTGCCCTTCCCCATCAAGCCCTCAGCGATCGGATGAAAACGATCGACATGGTCTCCATTATCAAAAAGCCAGTACTCTTCCCCTTTTTTCTCGTGTTTCTTTTTCTTTTCGTTAAAATACCCGACGATTTGTGGCCAATTTTCAAAGTGACTGTGCAGATCGCTTGTATAATAAAAGTATAATTTTTCCTTCATCATCAGTCTCCTCACCCTAAACCTTGCCAAATTAAACGTATGCCAATCAATACGAGCAGTACCCTCAGAAATCTCTCCACGACTTGCCCATCAAGGCGTCGATTGACCCATGCTCCAAGTGTTCCTCCTAAGTAGGCTCCTGGAATAAACCAGAGCGTATGACTCCAATCCACATGCCCTAAAAGAACATGGGTCGCAGAGCTTGTTATGCTTGCAAAAAAAATCATGAACATAGAAGTCGCTGTCGCAATATGAGGGGGGAGGTTCAATAGTAAAATCATAGCCGGGACCATTAAAGATCCTCCACCTATGCCTAATAAACCAGATAACATTCCTACGCAAAACGATAAGATAAACCCAACCCAAAAAGGCATCCGGTACTTATACACTTTCCCGTCCACTGTTTTCTCTCTAGACATACCTGTTTTAAATAAGGAATGACCTGATGGTCTCCGCGGAATGAAAAACAGTAAAGAAACCCCAATCATAACAATTCCAAAGAAAAGAGAGAAACCATCCGTTTCAAAAAATTGATTCAGCCAAGAGCCTAAAATGCCTCCCGGAATGCTGCCACTCAAAAAAACTAGTCCAATTCCTGTATCCACACGGTTGTGCTTCATGTACGAGATGGCTGAAGACATCCCTGTAAAAATCATTACAACTAAAGAAATCCCCACGATTGCCTGGGGGTTTACCCAATCGAAGGAAGCAAAATGATCACCTAAAAACAGGAGAACAGGAACTAAAATAACGCCTCCTCCAAGGCCTGCCACACTACCGACTAGGGCTGTGATTAAACCGATCAAAAACATAACCAAAAACATATCGAATCTTCCTTAACTCTTAATAGATAATATTATAGTATCATGTTTTGTATTCATAAAACATCTTGCCTCATATGGTGTGTAATAAACAAGCCCATTAAAAAATAGGCTCTGATGAATCCTATTGTTAATATAATATAAGCTTCCGATTGTGAAAAACTCAGTTTCGAGATAATCCCGGGTTCGTTTGCCACATTTGGAGTCAGGGGTGGTTGGGAAACTACTCGCTTTCCTGTGGGGGAGCGAGTAGTTTCCTCAGGCGGTCTGAGCACTAAGGGATCTCGCCTATCTCCTTCACCTACGAGAGTCCCGCAGCTTCCCAACCACCCCATTCCATGCAGGAAAGAAACAAACTCCTATTCCGAGATGAGACGTCTCCCACCCCCACTCAGAAGCAGGTATAAAGCGCTCTATATCAAGCTTTCACGCTCGGGATAACCACTGGGGAGAGTTTTATATTATCCACTTCGCTTGAGCACACAAGCAAAGTTTCCGAGAAGTGGTTTCGAGTCAATCACATGGTAAAGGGGCGGAGGGGCATGGGGAGACTCCTGCGGGAAGAGAGTGCTTGGTGAGACCCCGCAAGGCGTCAGCCTGAGGAGGCTCACCGCGCTCCCGCGGAAAGCAAGTCATTCCCCGCAGCCCCCATCCACTCAATAAACATCTCGAAACTGAGCTGAAAAAATCCTGCCATATACTTTAATAACTACTAACCAGCATCAAATTACCAGTACACGATGAAAAAGCCGTGCAGATGATATCTGCACGGCTTTATTCCTTTTATTAACCGATGGAACCTTCCATTTCGAATTTGATTAGACGGTTCATTTCCACGGCATACTCCATTGGGAGCTCTTTTGTGAACGGCTCAATGAAGCCCATGACGATCATTTCTGTAGCTTCTTCTTCAGAAATACCGCGGCTCATCAAGTAGAACAACTGCTCTTCTGACACTTTAGAAACTTTCGCTTCGTGTTCAAGAGAGATGTTCTCGTTCATGATTTCATTGTAAGGAATGGTATCGGAAGTGGACTCATTATCCATGATGAGCGTATCACACTCAACGTTGGAACGAGCACCTTCAGCTTTACGACCGAATTGAACAATTCCGCGATACGTTACTTTACCACCATGTTTAGAGATGGATTTAGAAACGATCGTAGAAGAAGTGTTCGGTGCCAAGTGGTGCATTTTAGCACCGGCATCCTGGTGCTGACCTTTCCCAGCTAGAGCGATGGAAAGCGTCATGCCACGCGCTCCTTCACCTTTAAGAAGCACAGCAGGATACTTCATCGTCAATTTGGAACCAAGGTTTCCATCGACCCATTCCATCGTAGCGTTTGACTCTGCAACCGCACGCTTCGTTACAAGATTGTAAACGTTGTTCGCCCAGTTTTGAATCGTTGTATAACGGCAATAAGCGTTATCTTTAACGAAGATTTCAACAACAGCACTATGCAGAGAGCTTGAAGAATACGTTGGTGCTGTACAGCCTTCCACATAGTGAACAGAAGAGCCTTCGTCAGCAATGATCAACGTACGCTCAAATTGACCCATGTTCTCAGAGTTGATACGGAAGTACGCTTGCAAAGGCGTTTCTACTTTCGTATCTTTCGGTACATAAATGAAGGAACCTCCGGACCAAACCGCAGAGTTCAACGCTGAGAATTTGTTATCAGACGGCGGAATGACTTTACCGAAGTACTCTTTGAAAAGATCTTCGTTCTCTTTAAGTGCAGAGTCCGTGTCCTTGAAAATAACACCTAATTCTTCAAGGTCTTTTTCCATGTTGTGATAAACGACCTCGGATTCATACTGAGCGGATACACCTGCAAGATATTTCTGCTCGGCTTCTGGAATTCCCAGACGGTCGAATGTGTTTTTAATTTCTTCAGGGACTTCATCCCATGAGCGCTCTGAACGTTCAGATGGCTTCACATAATAAGTGATATCATCAAAATTAAGCTCAGATAGATCGCCGCCCCACTGAGGCATCGGCATTTTATAGAATTGCTCCAAAGACTTCAAACGGAAGTCCAGCATCCATTTTGGTTCTTCTTTATAGTTGGAGATTTGTTCAACGACTTCTTTCGTCAAACCTTTTTGCGTACGGAAAATCGAAACATCTTTTTCGTGGAAACCGTATTGATACTCTCCCACTTCTGGCGCTTTTTTGGCCATGTTATATACCTCCTTTTGGTATAGAAAAGCTTAGTCTTCCTTCTCTACATCTACACCCTTTTCCATTGCTTTCCAAGCTAGGGTCGCACATTTAATACGGGCAGGGAACTTGGAAACTCCCTGTAGGGCTTCGATATCTCCAAGGTCTACATCGCCTTCGTCAATATCTTTCCCCTGCATCAGGTCAGAAAAGAGTTCAGACATTTTCAGTGCTTCGTCAACTGGCTTTCCTTTGATTGCCTGTGTCATCATGGAGGCTGAGGATAGGCTGATGGAACAGCCCTCACCATCGAACTTAGCATCCTTCACAATACCATCGTCGACCAGCAATTGCAGCTGAATACGATCCCCACATGTAGGGTTGTTCATATCTACAGTCATAGGGTTGCCTTCGATGGAACCACGGTTGCGCGGATTTTTATAATGATCCATGATGACTTGACGATAAAGTGTATCCAGGTCATTAAAAGACATCGCCAAAATACTCCTTTGTTGTTTTTAATCCTGCAACAAGTCGATCTATATCCTTTTCATTATTATACAAGTAAAAACTTGCTCTTGCCGTCGCTGAAACTTCCAACCAACGCATCAATGGCTGAGCACAGTGGTGCCCTGCACGTACAGCAATTCCTTCAGCGTCTAATACCGTAGCAAGATCGTGAGGGTGCACATCTGAAAGATTGAAAGTGACAAGACCTGCTCGATGCTCTGGACCATAAATGGTCATGCCATCGACTTTATTCATTTCTTGCATGGCATAAGAAGCCAGTTTCTCTTCATGCTCTTTGATTTCATCCAAACCGATGTCCGTAAGAAAATCAATGGCTGCACCCAGACCGACAGCTCCGGCAATAATGGGTGTTCCGCCTTCAAACTTCCAGGGCAGTTCTTTCCATGTCGAATCATAAAGGTTAACGAAGTCGATCATTTCTCCACCAAACTCGACAGGCTCCATTTTTTCAAGAAGCGCCTTTTTGCCATATAGAACTCCGATTCCAGTTGGGCCGCACATCTTATGACCTGAAAACGCATAAAAATCAGCGTCCAAGTCTTGAACATCGATCTTCATGTGAGGAGCACTTTGGGCACCATCAACAAGCATGACTGCTCCTTGGTTATGAGCAATTTGTGCAATCTCTTTCACCGGATTGATCGTTCCTAGAACATTCGACACATGCATGACGGCAACAATTTTCGTTTTAGATGTTACTGTCTTTTGCACATCTTCCAAAAGAATCGTGCCATCAGATTGCAATGGAATATACTTCAAAGTAGCTCCTGTTTCCTTAACAATCTGCTGCCAAGGGATAATGTTGCTGTGGTGTTCCATTGGAGTGATGACAACCTCATCACCTTCACGCAAGTTCGCCCGACCGTAGCTTGCTGCAACGGTATTGATGGCTGTTGTTGTCCCACGCGTAAAGATGACTTCTTGGGTGCTGGACGCATTAATGAAGCGTCTCACTTTCTCACGGGCACCTTCATACTCGTCTGTCGCTCTTGTGCCAAGCGTGTGTACACCTCTATGGACATTAGAGTTGTATCCGCGATAGTACTCATCAAGCTTTTCAATCACCTTGATCGGCTTCTGAGAAGTCGCTGATGAATCCAAATACACGAGCGGATGTCCATTTACTTCCTGGTGTAGAATAGGAAATTCGTCGCGTACCGCTTTTACATCCATTAATATACTTTCCTTTCAATCACTTGTTGTAATTGGCGTTTTACAGCTTCAACAGGCAATTGGTTTACTACTGGAGCAAGGAATCCATGAATGATTAAACGCTCAGCTTCGAACTTGGAAATTCCACGGCTCATCAAGTAATACAGTTGAATCGGGTCCACACGACCAACCGATGCAGCGTGTCCCGCTGTTACGTCATCTTCATCAATGAGAAGAATCGGGTTCGCGTCCCCGCGTGCGTCGCTGCTAAGCATAAGAACACGTGACTCCTGCTCGGCATTAGACTTGCTTGCCCCATGTTCAATCTTACCGATTCCATTGAAAATAGCAGAAGCCTTATCCTTCATCACTCCGTGTTGAAGAATATAACCGTCAGAGCCTTTTCCGAAGTGCGTAATGTTTGCTGTGAAGTTTTGCTTCTGTTTTCCACGTCCAATAGCAACGGTTTTCGCATTAGAGTGTGAATTATCACCAATCAAGTGCGTGATGTTTTCAGAAACGGTGTCGCCTTCGTTCATTTGACCAAGAGCCCATTCAATGACTGAATCACGATAAGCGACTCCACGACGATTGGCATATACAGTTGTACCCGCTTCAAAATTGTCGACCGCGCCGAAGGATACTTTCGCTCCATCTTTAGCGATGACTTCTGTCACAATGTTCGCGGAAGTTTTTTCTTCTTTATTGTGAGAAATATAGTTCTCTACATACGTCACAGAACTATTCTCTTCTGCTACGACTAAAATGTGGTTAATCAAGGAAGCTTTTGGATCTTCCTGCCAGAAAATCGCCTGAATAGGATCCTCTATTTGCACATTTTTTGGAACGTAAAGGAAAACCCCTCCGTTCATAAGAGCTGCATGAAGAGCTGTCAAACGATGCTCGTCCATGTGAACGGCATCGTTCATGTAATACTTCTCCACCAATTCACTGTGCTCTCTAAGTGCCGTTCCGATATCTGTGAAGATGACCCCTTGATCTTTCAATTTTTGATCAATGGTTCCGTAAGCCACTGTATGGTTACGCTGAATGACCAGGTTTTGCTGTTCTTTTTCTTCATCTAAGAAATCTTTGATTTCAACTGGAAGTTCATCAAGAGATTCAATACGATCACCTGTTACGTGATGGTCGAACTCTGTGAAGTTCCATTTGGAGATATTCGTTTTATCTGGTTTCGGAAGCGGTAAAGATTCCGATTTCTCCAGGGCGCTAAGACGAAGGTTCTTCATCCATTCAGGCTCATTCTGCCCTTGGGAGAATTGTGAGATGTACTCTTTGTCATATGGTAGTGAGACTTCTACTGTCATGATTACCCTCCTATCTTAATTACGCGTTAACGGTTTCGTCTTCGATGCCAAGTTCCTGTTTAATCCAGTCATAACCTTCCGCTTCCAGACGCTGGGAAAGTTCTGGTCCACCAGATTTGACAACACGTCCTTGCATCATAACGTGTACTTTATCAGGAGTAATGTAGTTCAATAGACGCTGGTAGTGAGTGATGATCAAGCAACCGAAAGCATCGTTGCGCATTTCGTTAATTCCTTTTGCAACGACTTTCAATGCATCGATATCAAGCCCTGAATCAATTTCATCTAGAATGGCAATCGCTGGTTGAATCATCATTAATTGAAGGATTTCATTACGTTTTTTCTCACCGCCGGAGAAACCTTCGTTAAGATAACGCTGCGCCATGTTTTTATCCATATCAAGCGTGTCCATCTTAGCATCCATCTCTTTGATGAACTTCATAAGAGAGATTTCATCGCCTTCTTCACGGTGAGCATTAATAGAAGAACGCAGGAAGTCAGAGTTTGTTACACCACTGATTTCACTAGGATATTGCATAGCAAGGAATAGACCTGCTTGAGCTCGCTCGTCCACTTCCATTTCAAGAACGTTTTCGCCATCAAGCAATACTTCACCTTTTGTTACTTCATATTTAGGGTGACCCATAATTGCGGAAGCCAGTGTAGATTTACCAGTTCCGTTCGGTCCCATAACAGCGTGGAATTCCCCACCGTTGATTGTTAAATTTACACCTTTAAGGATTTCCTGACCTTCGATTTCTACATGAAGATCTTTGATTTCTAACGTTGATCCTGCCATAAATGAATACCTCCAGTATCTATTATTAAAGAATGTCCATGTTGATCGGAAACAAAGAACTATTCTCAATTTATTCTCATTACAATCTTATATCATTTAGTGCTTGTTATCAACTTTTTCCCATTAGCTAAAGCCAAGAGTCCGGATATGTAACGAACAATTTCCTACATTTTTCATGTGTATTATAACATGAAAAAATCAGGTGGCTAAACACACCTGATTTTTTTCATTTAATCGAATGATTTATCTATGCAATTTACGGTCGACCTGGGCAATCATTTTCTGACTCTCTTCGAATTCTCGTTGGCGTTTTTCTTCTACTTTCAAGCGTGTATCCAACTTCCTGCTGTACTCCGCATAACTCATGTTATGAGATTGGTGCATGGCTTTCTCCATATCAGCAGTGTAATTCAAATTCAGATCGTCACTAATAACGAATCAACCCTTTCAGATTATTTACACAATTTAAGGTACCACAAATGCTGTACCCAAATAAAACTCCTTAAAACTTTAAATTCATGCAAAAGTGATCCTCACTATTGATGTAAGCGTTTACTGCAAGTGAGTATATAGAATACATCCGATTTCCTTGAATTTTCTAATAATTGAATCAATTGACCGTTGTCGTCAAGTCCATGTACGCATCCTGCACAAGCGTTACGGCCTGACTTAAAGCCGCTCCACCTCCAAATGCCGCAGCAACACCACATGCTTCTAATATTTCCTTTTCCGTTGCGCCCTGGTCGACGCAGCCTTTCGTGTGGTAGATCATACAGTACTCGTCCTGTGCAACAATACTGATTCCTAATGCCATCAATTGCTTCTCTTTTTTAGATAATTCTCCGGCTTTAAAACATTCTTGTGTAAATTCATCAAACTTATGAGAAACTTCCGGCATGTGCTCTCTGAAGGCTCCCATTCCTTCTTTATAATCATGTAAGTACGTTTGCGTCCACGTCATATTTTGCTCCTGCATAAGAAAACCTCCCAATAAAAATAAGTGACTGCGGTTAGTATAAACCGCAGTCACTTATTTTATCCGTCATTCAGCATCGCTTGAGACCGGTACAACAGCACCGTCATATTCTTCTTTGATGAAGTTTACGATCTCTTCAGAACGAAGAACTTCTACAAGCGTATTTAACGCTTCATTGTCTTTATCTTCACTATTAGCAGCAACGACGTTCACATAAGGAGAGTCAGACTCCTCGAGAATAATTGAATCTTCGCTGGGAGACAGGCCAGCCTCAATAGCATAGTTTGTATTAATCGCTACAAGCACGTTTTCTTCACGTTGGTAAACTTGTGGAAGGTTAGCTGCATCTACTCCCGTATCAAATTCGATGTTTTTAGGATTTTCTACAATATCCTGTACAGTAGCATCCACTTTATCCACACTTTCATCCAATTTGATTAGTCCCTCTTTCTCTAAGAGCGAAAGGACTCGACCATGAGTGGATACAGAACGACTCATGACTAGCTGCGTACCTTCTTCAACTTCTTCCAGGTTTTCATATTTTTGAGAATAAACTCCGATAGGCTCAATATGGATCCCACCAAGATTTGCAAAGTCATACCCTTTCTCTTCCTCTTGGGTCTCCATATAAGGGATCGTTTGGAAGTAGTTAGCGTCAATACGACCTTCATCTAAATCTTGGTTCGGTAAAATGTAATCCTGATATTCTTCAATCTTTAATGTGATTCCTTCTTCTTCAAGCATAGGTTTTGCTTTCTCGAGAACTTCAGCATGTGGAACACTGGTAGCTCCTACCTTAATCTCCTTTGTTCCACCTTCTTCACCTTCAGATCCTGATGCATTTTCTTCCTCATTCGATGACCCGCAAGCTGCGAGAACAAGGATAAGCAATACAGCGATTAAACTCGTCCATAGTTTTTTCATTATTCATTCTCTCCCTTTTATTTATTTTATCTTTTATCCAATTTTCGTGAGATGGCATCTCCGATGAATTGGAAAATAAACACAATTAAAATGATTAAAATAGTACAAATGAATACAACATCAAAGTTACTTCTTTGGAACCCATAAAAATAAGCGAAATCGCCAAGACCGCCAGATCCGATTGCACCGGCTACGGCGGTGTATCCAATCAATGCGATAGCTGTTACGGTTATCCCAGATATGAGAGCTGGCATCGATTCCGGAAGCAATACTTTAAAAATGATGGTCGAGTATTTAGCTCCCATAGATTTTGCTGCTTCCACGACACCTTTATCGACTTCTTTCAATGCAATTTCCACCAACCGGGCATAGAATGGCGCTCCACCAATAATCAGGGCAGGCAATGCTGCTTGTGGCCCTCGAATGGTGCCCAGCAGAAAATCAGTAAACGGGAACAATAATAAAATGAGAATAATAAACGGAATTGCTCTGAATATGTTAACAATGGAAGCAGTAATCCAATTCAACGTTTTGTTCTCCCAAAGACCCCCAGGTCCGGTCAAATAAAGGAGAAGACCCAAAAGCAAACCTAAAACGAATGTCCCAGCGACAGAAACCAGCGTCATATACAAGGTTTCATTTGTAGCTGTAATCATGTCTTCCATTCTTACGTTCGGGAACCATTCATTAAACATGTGGATTCACCTCCACTTCAACAGATGTTGATTCAATATATTCAATGGCACGCTCGACTTCTTTTTCGTCTCCATCAAATTGAACAAACATTGTTCCATATGCACCCTTTTGTGTTTGGGTAATCTTTCCATGTAGAATGTTGACGTCTAATTCAAACTTCCTTGATAAATCACTGATCAGTGCCTGATTTGTACTTTCTCCGACAAAGTGAAGGCGTATAATTTCTCCAGACCGGTAATTATCTTTGATCAATTGCAAGGAGGTTTCTTTTTCTGGATCTCCCATCACTTGATCCACAAACTTCTTCGTGACTGGTTTTTGAGGATGAAGAAAAACGTCCAACACTTCCCCTTGTTCAACAATTTTACCTTCTTCCATAACCGCCACCTGATGACAGATTTTGCGAATGACGTGCATTTCATGTGTGATCAGAACGATTGTAAGGCCAAGCTTTTCGTTAATATCCACAAGAAGATCAAGAATCGAATCCGTGGTCTCAGGGTCCAACGCGGATGTGGCCTCATCACATAAAAGAACTTTCGGATTGTTTGCAAGCGCTCTGGCTATTCCCACTCTTTGCTTTTGTCCACCGCTCAATTGGGATGGATAAGAACCTCCCCGGCCTTTCAACCCGACCAATTCAATTAATTCATCGACACGTTTTTGCCTTTCTGCTTTAGGGATCCCGGCAATTTCCAGTGGAAAAGCGATATTATCATGAACGGTACGTGACCAAAGTAAATTGAAATGCTGGAAAATCATTCCTATTTCTTGTCTGGCCAACCTTAATTTTCCTTTGCTTAATGAAGTAAGTTCCTGCTCATCGACAAGAATGCTTCCTTCTGTGGGATCTTCCAAACGGTTCAGTAAGCGAATAAATGTACTTTTACCGGCCCCACTATATCCGATCACTCCATAAATTTCCCCTTTGTTAATATTAAGACTTAAATCATCCACTGCTCGTACATCCTGATCTTTCGTGTGGAATATCTTTGATAGTCCTTTAATTGTAATCATGCTGCTTTCCCTCCACTTCAAAAAAAGCCACTCTGTAATGAGAACAGAGTGGCTTTTTTAATCATACCTAAAAATCTGTTCTCTCATCTGTCAAAGCTTAATACTTTGCAGGAATTGGCACCTGAGCAAAACAGTGTTGCCGGTTGCCGGGCATCATCGGGCCAGTCCCTCCGCCACTCTGGATAAGAGATTTTAATTTATTAAATTACTATCGCTTTAATTCGTTTAAGTAGTACAATAATGGATTGTAGCACCGTAAGAATTTTGTGTCAACTCATAAACAGATTGTTCAGAAAAATAAAGTCGATCAAAACTAAAGAAATGATTACATCTTCCATACAAAAACATCGAATATTCACTCGATTGACACAATAAAAAAATCCCTTCTTTAATAGAAGAGATTCATCGCTTTTACATTTCTCATCTATCAAAGTCAAAGACTTCGCAGGATTTAGCACCGTGCAGTTTACCTGCCGGTTGCCGGGCATCGTCGGGCCAGTCCCTCCGCCACTCTGGATAAGTGAAGATGTCGATATGAAATTAATAATTATGTTAGCATGGGAAATATATAAGCGTCAATCCATAACCTTCGCCTGATAAAAAGGAGAATGACATTGAGTAAACAAGCCCCTTTATTTGAACTACCTTACATCCACAACCACTCTTCCATTTATAAACTTGAAGAGGACTTAGGGAAAGTTATTGTCTTGACCTTCTGGGCTTCCTGGTGTCCAGATTGTGGGAAAGACTTACCTATGAAAGAACAACTTTTCAAAACGATGGACCATGACAAAGTAAAAATGATGACGATCAATGTAACTGGAAGGGAACGGAAAATTGAGGAAGGCATCGAATTCAAGGAAAAGTTTTTAACACAACCAACTCTTTCTGACGAAGGACGATACGTCTATGACTTGTACAATTGTGATGGCGTTCCTTCCACCATCATCATTAATCAACAAGGAGAGATCCATGCGAATTTTGGCGATCAGTCCTCCTTTTTAGATATTGTAAGCAAATTAGGAGAAATCGTATGATATTCATAACAAAAAGACAGCAAAGACTCCGGAAAGTCTTTGCTGTCTTTTTCATTATCGAACTCTTCCACATTACATATAAGTTTTTTAGAGAATTTTTAAATTCTACAGTAGTGGTCATTTCCTGGGAAATACATACACTATTCAACAAAACCCACCACTTTCTCATACATATAGGAGACAGAATGAAAAGCATAAATCTTTTCCTCTACCTCCCCGCCCCTCGTAACCAGCAGACATGGAACACTTTTAATCTTAAAATGCTGCATCCATTTAGGGTGCAGAGAAGCATTCATTTCCTTAAAAACTTCTCGATCAAATACAGACTCCAGTGTTGTGAGCATTTGACGCGCTAGGTGACAAGTTGCACAAAAAGGGCTATGAACGAAGGTGAGGGTCGTTTGTGGAGATTCGAAGAACTTCTTTACTTCTGTTGTTTTTATTTCCTCCACAGCCATCCTCCTATATTAAATAGATCGACTTTACATTGAAATGTCTACTGAGTAAGGCTCTTGCCAATTCAGGTTCCGGCGTAGCTGCTACTTCCCTGAAAGCCTTATCTATGTAGATATGCTCAGCGTGAGGAAGCTCTTCCATCAATTGTTTTCTTAATTTGTAGCCAGAGTCATCTTCATCCACTAGAATATACACGGTCCGATCATCTAAGTTATGATCAAAAATCATTTCTTCCATCCGCTCGATTCCTAAAGTACCATGGGTGCAGATGATTTCAATCTCTTCATCAAGAACTTTATTCAACTTCTTCTTATCTGTAATTCCTTCAACAATGACGATTCGTTCTCCATCCATCTTCATCACCTACTATATAGAAACAGACCATGCCAATCAGGCATGGTCTGAACATGATTAAGATCAAACGTGATCATGTCAGACAAGGTTTCTTAAAGCCCTGCCTGTCCAATGCACTATCCTTAGTCTTCATCGATCATTGCTTCATATTCTTCCGGGGTCATCAAGTCGTTGATTTGAGAGTTGTTACTTGGCTCAACAACAACCATCCAAGCTTTATCGTAAGGAGATTCATTGACAAACTCTGGACTGTCTTCCAGGTCTTCGTTTACTTCCACAACTTTACCACTAAGAGGGGCATAAAGTTCAGAGACAGTCTTCACAGATTCTACGCTGCCAAATGGCTCATCCGCTTCTAGTTCATCCCCGACTTCAGGAAGTTCTACGAATACGATATCCCCAAGTTCTGATTGCGCGAATTCAGTAATGCCGACTCTTACTTTTTCCCCTTCTTCTTTCACCCATTCGTGTTCTTCAGAATAACGCAGATCTTTAGGTACGCTCATTTCAATTACCTCCAAATAATAATTATAGTTCAACAACCAATATAAACATAAAAGCTATAGGCTTCTATTCCCAATAATGTGCTCACTGAGACCAAACGTTCTCAAACTCTTCTTGCTTGAACCCTACCGTTGTTTTTTCACCATCGGTAAGGATAGGCCGCTTAATCAGCATGCCATCAGATGCAAGCCACTCAATCATTTCGCCTTCTTCTGCTTCTTTTAGCTTTTCCTTCATGTTGAGTTCTCTATACTTTTTCCCACTAGTGTTAAAGAATTTTTTTGCAGGCTTATCACTAGTAGCTATAAAGCTCTTTAACTGCTCTTTCGAAGGGGGATTATTGACAATATGTACAGATTCGTAGTCAATCCCTTCCTCATCCAACCATTTTTTTGCTTTATTACACGTACCGCAATTCGGGTACCAATAGAAGGTTAAAGACATCTACACACCCTCCTTCATTCTTGTTGTCTAATATTTTATCATAACGAAGGCAAAGATTTCATTTATTTCTATTATTGTCTTCACAATCACCACATAAAGTTCTTCCATAATAGCTTCCTTTAGTTTAAGACTCAGTTTCGAGACTTTTGTTGAGTGGATGGGGGCTGCGGGGAATAGCTCGCTTTCCGCGGGAGCGCGGTGAGCCTCCTCGGACTGCGTCCTGTGGGGTCTCACCAAGCACTTTTTTCCCGCAGGAGTCTCGCCATTCCCCTCCGCCCCTTTGCCATATAAGTATCTCGAAACCACTTCCGGAATAAGCCGCTTTTATGCCCATGGTAATTGGAAGGGAATGAACTCCTAAGGACGCTATTCTGCATACGAAAAGCTTGTTATAGAGCGCTTTATGCTTATAACACCAGGATAGTGGAAGGCACCCTCCCACAGTAAAGGGGTTCGTTTCTCATCTTCATGGAATGGGGTGGTTGGGAAGCTGCGAGACTCCCGTGGGAATGGATTGGCTGGCGAGACCCCACAGAGCGAAGCTCGAGGAGGCTTGCCGCCATCCCCACAGGAAAGCGAGTAGCTTCCCAACTACCCCTGACGCTCAAACTAAGCAACGAACCCCGAAATCATCTCGAAATCAAGTCATCAATAATCCTGCCATATTGTTTAACAAGGAAAGGTCATAACGAAGGCCTGCACCTTCGCGTTTTCGAAAGTGCAGGCCCTGTGTCACATTCATTCTATATTTTTTAGACTGTATATTTTTCGGCTTCGATCAATGCTTTGGCGATCTCGCGCTTCTTAGGAATAACGTTCGTCGGTGTATGGCGTGTCAGTTTCCTTAATGCACCAAGCATCATTCTTAAAGAATCCCCGGATTCCGCAGCAATCAATGTTTCCTTCGCATGTCCTTCGATTCGGTTGAAGGCTTCCTGCACATAAACTTGTGTATAAAGAAGTTTCTGTTTGTTCTTCTCTTCACCCGTTTTGTTGATCGCTTTTTCTGTACGAAGGACGGCAGATTCCATGTTATAAATCTCGCCTACTATGTCCGCGATATTAACAAGTAATTCTTGTTCATTTTCTAGTTTTTCCCCGTATTTCTGCGCGGCGAGGCCAGCGGCAAGGAGACCAATCTTCTTCGCATTCTTCAATAAATATTTCTCTTGTTCCAGTACTTCTACGCCTGGCTCCTCAGGCATCATCATCATGATTTCTTCTTGAAGGGCTTGAGCTTTTTGAAGTAAAGGCAACTCGCCTTTCATTGCTTTTTTCAACAATGTACCAGGAACGATCATACGGTTGATTTCGTTCGTTCCTTCAAAAATTCTGTTGATTCGAGAATCACGGTACATTCTTTCTACTTCGTATTCAGCCATGAAACCATATCCACCGTGTATTTGTACGGCTTCATCAGCAGCAAAGTCAAGGAGTTCTGTACCGAATACTTTGTTTAATGAACACTCAATGGCATATTCTGCAATGACTTTTGCAACGGCTGATCCGTCTTTCAGTTCTTCCTCAGATAATTTACCCATACTTTGTTCGAATAAGCCTACCGTACGATAGACGGAACTCTCATTTGCATACGTGTTGGCGGCTACGGAACCGATCTTTTCCTGAATCAATGGAAAGCTTGCAATTGGAGTCTTGAACTGTTTACGGTCCTTTGCATACTTGACCGAAAGTTCAATCGCTCGCTTAGCTCCACCTACTCCACCAATAGCCAATTTATAACGACCGACGTTTAAAATGTTGAAAGCGATGACGTGCCCACGGCCAATTTCTCCAAGCACATTCTCGACAGGTACTTCAGCATCTTCAAGGATCAATGTACGTGTGGAAGAACTCTTAATTCCCATCTTCTTCTCTTCCGGCCCTGTAGATACGCCAGGATAATCGCGCTCCACAATAAACGCCGTAAACTTATCTCCGTCGATTTTCGCATACACGACGAACACATCGGCGAACGCAGAGTTCGTAATCCACTGTTTCTCACCATTTAGAACATAATGAGTACCTGCATCATTTAACTTGGCCGTTGTTTTCGCTCCCAGAGCATCGGATCCTGAACCAGGCTCTGTTAGAGCATATGCTGCTATTTTCTCTCCTGTAGCAAGCAACGGAAGGTATTTTTGTTTCTGGTCTTCATTACCGAAGAAAACAATCGGCAGGGATCCGATTCCTACGTGAGCACCATGGGTAACGGAAAAGCCTCCAGCACGAGAAAACTTTTCAGTGATCAATGAAGAGCTGATCTTATCTAACTGTAATCCACCGTACTCTTCTGGTACATCAGCACCTAACAATCCCAACTCACCCGCTTGCTTCAATAGGGCAACGGAATGCTCGAATTCGTGGTTTTCAAGATTTTCGATCTTTGGTACAACCTCACCAAGGACAAAATCTTCCGCTGTTTTTGCAATCATTAAATGTTCATCAGTAAAATCTTCCGGTGTAATCACATCTTCTGCAGCCAAATCTTCGACAATGAATCCTCCACCTTTAATCATCTCTTTCAAATCGCTCATCTTTCTGTTCCTCCCCGAGTTAAATTAATTCAAATACTCCAGCGGCTCCCATACCGCCACCAATACACATCGTCACCACACCAAATTGCTCATTCCTGCGTTTCATTTCATGAATCAAGCTCAAGGTAAGCTTTGTACCGGTACATCCTAGCGGGTGGCCCAAGGCAATGGCCCCACCATTCACATTTACTTTCTCTTCATCTAATCCAAGTTCCCGAATGACTCGAAGGGATTGAGAAGCAAATGCTTCATTCAATTCAAAGAGGCCAATGTCGGATAAAGAAAGACCAGCCATTCGCAAAGCTTTTGGTACAGCTTCGATCGGCCCAACTCCCATGATCTCCGGCTCTACTCCGGCCACTGCAAAGGAGCGGAATTTAACTAAAGGAGTAAGACCTTCAGCTTCTGCTTTTTCCCGGTCCATAACCATAACGGCTGCTGCACCGTCGCTCATTTGCGAAGAGTTCCCTGCTGTTACAGAACCTTTTGTGGAGAAGGCTGGCTTCAGCTTACCAAGCACATCAGGCGTAGTACCCGCTCGAACTCCTTCATCCATTGAAAATAGGGTTTTTGTTTCTTTTACTTTGTTGTCCTTTCCAAGCTCACGGTTTGTCACTTCAACTGGAACGATTTCATCCTCAAATTTCCCTTCTTGGATCGCTCTAGCTGCACGTTCGTGACTCTGAACCGCAAATGCATCCTGATCTGCTCTTGAGATTTCAAAACGATTCGCTACTTCTTCAGCGGTATGACCCATGGACATATAGTACTCAGGAGCGTTTTCGACCAACTGAATATTCGGCTTAATTACATGGCCTCCCATAGGAATGAGGCTCATGGACTCCGCTCCACCTGCAATCGCTGTGTCACTGTGACCAAGCATAATTTTTTCTGCGGCATAAGCGATACTTTGCAAACCAGAGGAACAATAACGGTTAACTGTAATTGCTGGCACTTTATGATGAAGTCCGGCAAGGCCGGCAATGTTCCTAGCCATGTTCATTCCTTGTTCTGCTTCAGGCATCGCACACCCGATAATGACATCATCGATGTTGCCCTCATAATTGTTGGCTCTTTTCAAAGTTTCTTTAATTGTCAGAGCGGCCAAATCATCGGGACGCGTATGTGCAAGTGAACCTTTCTTCGCCCGGCCGACTGGTGTACGAGCTCCTGATACGATAACTGCTTCTCTCACGACTCTTCCCCCTCTTTTTTATTAAATTAATTACGTAGCGGTTTGCCTTTCATGAGCATGTGCTGCATACGAGCTTGAGACTTCGGCTCACCTACAAGACTTAAAAAGGCTTCACGTTCAAGATCTAATAAATACTGCTCATCCACAAGCGTTCCTTCTTTCAACTTTCCACCTGATAGTACATAAGCTAGTTTTTCTGCTATTTTAAGATCATGTTCACTCGCATATCCGCTTAACGCCAGGGATTTAGCTCCGAGAACCATAGTTGCATAACCTTGCTCGCCTACTACCGGTACTTTTGTACGCTTAGGAGCCTTATACCCAGACCTTGCTAATCCGAGCACTTTTTGCTTCGCATCATGGAGGAGATGATCTCCGTTTACACTTATGGCGTCTTGTTGGTCTAAGAAGCCGTTTTCCTTCGCTTCCTCTCCCGAAGTAGAAACTTTCGCCATTGCGATTTTTTCAAAGACGCTATTTGCAACCTTTTGTAAGTCGAAATCCACACCGTTAGGAATGTTCCTCAAGTGTTTGATATAAAGTTCTTTATTTCCACCACCACCAGGGATCAGACCGACACCAGCTTCTACAAGCCCCATATAGGTTTCCTGTGAAGCCTGGATAGCATCAGCAGGCAGACAAACTTCTGCTCCACCTCCAAGCGTCATTCCAAAAGGCGCGGCAACGACTGGCTTATCCGAGTATTTCATTTTCATCATGCTGTCCTGGAAACTTTTCACGACCATTTCAATTTCAAAAAAGTTGAAGTCCTGCGCTTCCATAAGGATCATTCCGAGGTTTGCGCCGACGCAGAAATTTTTCGCCTGGTTTCCGATGACGAGACCTTCGAAGTTCTCATCTACATGATCGACGGCAAAATTAATCATCTGGATGATATCAAGACCAATAGCATTGCTCCTGGAATGAAACTCCAGTCCAGCAACCCCATCGCCAAGATCGATCAAGCTGGCACCAGCATTTTTCTTAATGACCTCCCGCTCTTCTTTCAAGCGTTTAAGGTTGATGACCTTTTCATTAAAGGACTGCTGCATATATTCTCCTTCATGATAGAAGTAAACGTTTCCATTTTCCTTTTTATAAAATGTATCGATACCTTCATCCAACATTTCCTCTACCCATGTTGGAACCGTCTCTCCTTCTTTCTTCATACGCTCAACAGAAGTCTTCACACCGATACTGTCCCACATCTCAAATGGACCAAGTTCCCATCCGAATCCCCATCGCATGGCCTCATCAATAGATGGTACATCATCAGCAATTTCACCATACAATTCTGCGGAATAGAGAAGGACTGGTTTTACGACAGACCACACTAAGTCTCCAGCACGGTCACCTTCTGCATTTACGAGCGTCTTCAGTTTTCGCTGTGGACCTTTTTCCTGTTTCGCCATTTCTGTGGCCTTTGTTTTCAACTTGCCTCGTTTTTCATATTCAAGGGTTTCAGGGTTAAGCTGCAGGATCTCACTACCCTTCTCACCTTTCTGCTTAAGGAAGAAGCCTTGCCCGCTCTTCGATCCCAACCAGCCTTTTTCAAGCATATTTTTCATAAAGGAAGGGGTTTCGAAGGCTTTTTTCTCTTCTCCTTCTACTTGATCGTACACGTTGTTAGCTACATGGATGAAAGTGTCAAGGCCTACGACATCAAGGGTACGGAACGTAGCGCTTTTCGGACGCCCGATCATCGGTCCTGTAACAGAATCCACCTCTCCGACTGAGTAGCCTTTTTCAAGCATTTGCTGGACGGTCACTAAAAGGCCATACGTTCCAATTCGGTTTGCAATGAAATTAGGCGTATCTTTCGCTTCGACGACACCTTTACCAAGAACATCCTCTCCGAATTCTTTCATGAATTGAAGAACATCTGGACTTGTATGTTTCGTCGGAATCACTTCTAATAACTTCAAATAACGTGGCGGATTGAAGAAGTGTGTGCCAAGGAAATGAGCCTTGAAATCCTCGCTGCAATCTTCGGACATAGCCTCAATGGAAATTCCAGAAGTATTGGAACTTACAAAAGAGCCTGTTTTACGGTGGCGGTCAACGTCAGCTAAAACCTTTTTCTTGATATCAAGGTTCTCAACGACTACTTCAATGACCCAATCGACTTCGGATAAACGTTCCATATCATCTGTAAAGTTTCCGACTTCAATTAGATTAAGGTTTTGTTTACTCGTTAGTGGTGAAGGTTTTTGTTTAAGAAGTGCTTTTTTATTTTCAGCAGCAATTCGGTTCTTCACAGCTTTATCTTCCAGCGTGAGACCTTTTTCTGCTTCTGCATCCGTCAGTTCACGAGGGACGATATCCATCATCAACGTAGGAATTCCTACATTCGCTAAATGTGCGGCGATCCCTGCGCCCATTACTCCTGATCCAAGGACGGCTGCCCGCTTGATTTTGTGATTCATTACATTTCCCCCTATCTCATTTGAATGAATACTCATTCATTTTACAGCCAAAAAAATAAGTACGGCTAATTCGTATCTATGTATAATATAAAATATTTTCAGACATTTCGCAATCCTTTTCTCCGTAATTCTGTGAAATCTTACCTTGGATTTTTCTGGTTCATGTATTCTATGCATGATTATCTCAAAGGATGCCCGCATAACCGCGGGCATCTAATTATTTTCCGAATACACCTTTTAACACAAAAGCAACGTTCGCCGGTCTCTCAGCGAGCCTTCTCATAAAATAGCCATACCAATCATTTCCATAAGGGACATACACACGCATCTTATAACCTTCTTTCACTAACTCCTCTTGTCTTTCCACTCTGATTCCATAGAGCATTTGGAATTCAAATTGTTCCTTTGATATATCCTTTTCTTCAACAAGAGATTTCGTGTATTCGATCATTCGATCATCATGACTGGCTACGGCTGTATAATTTCCGTTAAGCAAATGGATACGTATGATTTTTTTCAAATTTTCATCTACGTCTTTCTTGTCAGGGAAAGCGACCTTCGGTGACTCTTTATAAGCGCCTTTAACAAGTCGTAAATTCGGATTGTATTTATCGAGTTCTTTTATATCATCAACGGTGCGGTATAAGTAGGACTGTAATACGGTTCCGATATGATCGTAATCCTCACGCAGCTTCTTGAAAATTTCAAGTGTTTTTTCGCATCTTTCGTAATCCTCCATGTCAATGGTAACAAACACATCTTTTTCTTCAGCGACATCCAGGAGCCTGCGCATATTCTCCATGACAAGGTCTTCTGATATATCAAGACCCATGGAAGTTAATTTCAAAGAAAGCTGGGAATCCAACTGATGTTCTGCAATCGCTTCAATCGCTTTTATACAGCCTTCCGCTGCTTCCCTTGCTTCTGCTTCACTATCGATAAATTCCCCTAGATGGTCGATGGTCACAGCCATCCCCTTCTTGTTCAATTCTTTGATTGTTTCAACGGCATCCGGGACCGTTTCTCCCGCTACAAACTTGCCTGCACCAAAGCGAAGACCATATTTCTTTGCCAATTTCGTAAAAAAGCGATTTTTTGATAAAAAAAGAAAAAAGTTTCTGAGTATCCGTTCCATTCTCCAACCCCCTAAACCTTGTTCCCGTTCACAAAAATGATTCTGATTTTTCCGTCATGTAATCGTTAACATACTGCTATTTTATCATTCATTAGATGAAATGGGTAAAAATAATGTTTCCTTCGACAAACTCCCAGCTTTTTCACCAAGGTATTTCCTACCTTTGATTGCCGACTTGATTTTTTCTTATAGAAATGAGGATGAAGGTCATAATAAAAAATGAAAAAAGAAGGAGGAAACGTGATGCAACAGCAAAATCAATCCATGCAGCAAGCCCAGCCCATGTCTCAAGTACCTGACATCGTAAGCACAAAAGATCAGCTTTATCTAGCTGATATGTTGTCCTGGAATTTGAATGCTTGTAAGAAAGCTCATTTCTTTGCACAAAACTGTCAAACACCGGAAATACAGGCCGCTTTAGAGGAAGCTGGTCAAATGCACCAGCGCCATTATGATAAGCTGCTTAATCATTTGAATTCTCAATCCCAAACAACCAACTGAGGAGGAACATCATGAATCAGACTCAAAAAATACAGAATCCTGAAACAAACGTGCCTAAAACTCCACAAATGAATGAGAGAGACTTTGTTAATGATCAGCTGTCAACAGAAAAGTACATGACCGCTTCTTATAATATTGCATTGAACGAAGCTAGCAATCAAAACCTTTATCAAGATCTTGCTACCATTTTCAAGGAAACGCAGGACTGTCAACGCAACTTATACAACCTCATGTTTAAAAATGGGTGGTATGCGCTTGAGCAGGCGGAAAAACAAAAGATCGATCAGACGTATCAACAATTCACAGGGTATAAGACCCAATTGCCATACAACGTCCAGTAATTTATAACGATTGTAGAGCTAAAAAAGAAGCCCGGGATACCCGGGCTTCTTTTTGTTTATCCTACAGGCTCATACCCTTGAGCCTCTACGGCTTCTTTCATCATCTTTTTGCTTACATAAGCTTCATCGTATGCGATGTTTACTTTCCCGCTGTCTAAATCAACTTCAACACCATGTACCCCTTCCAGTTCTTGAAGGGCACCCTTTACGGACTGCTCGCAGTGATTACAAGTCATACCATTTACTTCTAATGTCATTTCCATGATTTCACAACCTTTCTCAATCTAAGCTCTTATTGAACTATTCCACAAAATAGTGATTCTTTAACATATTTTCATAAAAGTATGTGCTTTAAGTATTAAAAAACCCGCTTCCTGTATAAGGAGCGGGTCAACTAATAGCTACAATATTTTTTTAGAGCCTGATGCAGAGAATTCATAAAAATAATCTCTGATGAAAAATGAATGATTTGAATACGCTTCACCTGCTCTGGACGAATGCCGGTGATGATGACTTGTAAGCCCATATAACATAATGAGGTCATTAAATTTTTCAATATTTGAGCTCCATCCTCGTCGATTTGTCCTACTGCGGTAAAATCAAAAAGAACCTTGTCTGTATCCTCATTCTGAGTGGCGTGCAGCAATGGCTCTTCCACTGTATACATTTTATCAGCCGTAATATGACCAAAGAGCGGGATAAAAGCTGTTTCTTCTGTTAAGCGTATAAATGGAGCAGAAAGGCGATTTCCATGTTGAATGGCCTCTTCCAATTTTTCCTTTTCTTCCAGGAGTTGAAAGTTTGTATCATTTAATCGGGAGCGCAGTTGATCCATGGTCTTCGTAATTTTCGATAACTGTTCGTCCTTTGGAATAATCAACACTTCTGCATACAAATCATTTTTCCACTTTACATGCATATCGCATGTGACTGGATTTTTATCTTCCTTTAAAGGTTTGAGAGCAATTTCTAAAGAGAGTTTATGAACCTCAGGAGTAACCCATCTCTTTATTTTAGACAGGCTCCCTTCGTCCATGATCTCTAATAAATGGTTTACTTCACCGAACATCGTAACAGCTTCATCAGATAAGGACTCAATTTTAAAATTTTTATTCATGATTAAGTGCGGCAAAGGGAAGCTGCGTTCAACTCGTTTCATTAATCTTTTCTTCCCTTCCTTCGTTGAACCACCGCTTTAGATCACCGAGGTCCTTGACAACCATTACCTGATCGGATTCAAACTCTTTCAAATCGTATTCCTTTGCTAATCTGCCGCCAATCATAATCAATGGGTTCCAATCTAATTCAGCAAAACGCTCCAACACCATTTTAATCGTCTTTAAACGATAAGGTAAAGCCGCCGAGATTCCGATAACGTCAGGGCGATACTTTTCAATTTGGGTAAAAGAGTGTTCCATAGGAAGAGCCGGTCCTAAATATCTCACTCTCCATCCATGCTCTTTAAACGTATCGGCCACCATTTTCAAACCTATGTAATGCTGCTCTTCTTCTACACCAAACAACATAGCTTTGAAATTTTTTTGTTGTTTCCTGCTTACATGACCGCTTTCCGCGTCTAATTTCGAAAGCACAAAATCACAAATGGCGGTAGCTAAATGTTCGTCCGCCACGGATATTTCATTCCTCTCCCATAATTCTCCAACATAATACATGGCTGGGGTGATGATGTCTCCATATAGGTAAGCTCTCGGATATTTTTCTAGCATCGTTTTAATAAATTCTATTGCACCCTGGTCATCTCCCTGAAGGAAATAATGGGCTAATTGTTCGTGTTGCACGTCCAAAGTACTCACCTCTTTGAAAGTGTTTCCAAATGTTGTAAGGCCGCTTGTAAATATTTGATATAACACTGTTTTTCTTTCTCATCTATCAAGTCCATATCTTTCAATAAGCGAACGAGACGTTCATAATTATCAATGATTAAAGAAGTAGGAACATTCCTCGAGGTAAGAACTGTATTAAGCCACTTCGTATAATCCATAAAAAAATCGATACTATCCATCTCATAGGCCGCTTGTAAATGATCTAAATGATGGAAGTTATCTTCTTCGGTTCGGTCTCTTCCGTTCTGACCGAACTTTTCCCAAAGGTACGGATATGCTTCGTAAATTTCATCTGCTACTAATTGAACTAAGCGGCTTTGCTCAGACTTATTCACGTTGCGACCACCTCGTATTTAGAAACCTTCGGCACGATCCCTTGAAGTTCCTGATCAGGATATTGCTTTTCTAATTCATGAATTTTCTTAAACTGTTCACTACGAGCCCATTTAAGATAAGCATCTTTAGATTCCCACTCCAAGTGTACCGTTAGCTCACCGGGCTTTTTATCATTTTGTAGCAGTTGAAAGGAAATAAAACCATCCGCCTGGTCTACGAGACGTGATCTTTTTTTGTATATATGAATTAACTCATCTGCTTTATGGTCTGGTACCTTCACCATAGAATCTACGACGAACATGTGTTATTCCCCAATCTGATTTATTTTCATTAAATATTATTTTATCATAACCATTTCTTTTATGTATAATGTTAAGATTCTCCTTAAGTTTAACGAAGATAGGTCATTACCGTCCTGTGAGAAACGCCCCCCCATAAGTAAGGTACAGGGAGAGATTACGAACATTGTTATTCCAGTCAAATGATTTACTGCTCCTCATTTAAAACTTTCCAAATAAAAAGGTGCCGGCTTTAGCACCAGCACCTTTCTGAGATTATTGCACAACTTCATCAAGAACATGCATCTCTTCATGATCGAGAAGGTTCTTGTTGATCATGTCTTCAGCTTCTTTATTCATATTGTCCTGCAGATCTTTCAGCTCTTCTTTATCACCGACAAGATAGAAGCGCTCCCAGCCATAATCTTTAGCTAGTTTATCGATTTTAGGAGCTACACTCTTGTACCAACGATAACGGTTGGCTTCGAAACGTTCTTGGAATTGATCTCTCTTGGAAGTCTTGGCACCACCAGATCCCATGGAAGGCTGAGCACGGTGTGGCCCTTGGTGCTGCCTCCAATCTTCCGTATCTAAATCAAGCTCAAACAACTGTGTATCTTTCAGTGTTCCAAGTTCTGCATCAATCAATTTGATTTGATTTTTCTGAGTTAAGACGATTCCTGTTTTAGGGAACTTGTTCTGCATCTCTTTCAATTGATCCAGGACAGGTGTTTCTTCCCAGTAGAATTCTGTCTTCACTGGCATTTGGAAACGCTCAGCAAACCATACCGTGTCATCGCCAGTGGCAAATAAAACAACACTCTTAGCGAAGTTTTGTTCATTTTCTTCTATGAATTGCTCCACTTTTTCTTTTACTGCCCAATAGTTTCTCTTTTCATCCGAATCGCCATCTTTTTGAAGATAGGATTCGAAATTATTCAATCCGTTTTTCAAATGGATCTTCCATTCTCCCCCTTGTTGATCGGGATCGGAAGGGTCGGTGTTTAGATACATCGTAAATACTTTTTGTGGTTTTTCTAAGTGTACTGCCTCTAGTTTCTTTATTTCTTTATTTAAGTCCATAAAACAGCGACTCCTTTCAAGAATTGTAAATCGAATCTAGTCTGTATGTTTCCTGAAAAAGAAGTGCTTAAACTTATTTCCTAGAGGTCAGTGGTTTTTCTCGATAATTTTTTGTTTGAGTTTTTTCAATTCAAGCTCAAATTGCTCTTTCTCCTCGGTTGTTAACGTTTGACTGCCATACCGCACTTTTTGATAAAGCTCGGTCGATTCAATAGTAAGCCCAATCCTCCGAAACCAATCCTCGATTGATTCATTTGAATATCTGCCACATCCATTCCGGGCGGCAAAATGTTCAAAGGTGCGAAACTGCTTTCTCACCCATCCTTCTGTGTGTGACCTATGGAAAGAAAAAGTTGAGGAAGATCTCTTTTTCTCATCTTCACCATATGCATAATACTGATAGTTGAGAGCTTCAGTGGCTGTTTCCATATCTATGTTCACTCTTTTTCTCAAAAAGAAAAAGGTGATCAAAGCCAAAAGAAGTGCAACGACGATTAGGACAACGGTTCCTGTTTCAATCGCTTCTGCTACTTTTTGAGTGGTTTCTTGATTGCTATCATTCATTCGTTGGAGCTCTTCTTGCCTTTCTTGAGATGAAAACTTCATTTCCGGTAAAGAATCTTCTTCCATAGGCTCGATTCTAGAAACATCAAGACCTATTTTAGCGAGGAGTGTCATGATTCCGTTGATTCCTACAAGAAAGGCGTACGAAATTCCACTCCAGAGTGTTCCAATCAAAGAACGTAGATATGGAAAAAGAAGCAAAATTACCGAGGTTCCTGTGATTAAAGAGAGAAAGATGACGGAGAGACTCTTCCATCCTCCTTTTCTCTCCCTTCTGTCTACGTTGTAATAATGTGAAAAAGCATACCCTCCCCACGTTACAACGTATAGGGAAATCAGTGCGTAGACTAAATCCCAGGACTGGAAGAAGAAGATCATAATAAAAGTCAAAATCGATGTGGACAAAATTAATGATATTTCATGATTCAAATCAGGATCTCGTTCATGGCGGTAATATCTCCATACTAGAAATGATCCGACGATGAATCCCAGTAATAAACCAGCGCCCACAAAATAGGCAATCATTATGATTACCGCTAAACTAAACAGATAGGGGAAAAAGCCTGACGACCACCTTCTTATAAGAAAAAATAGAACGATACTAACGACCACATATGTACTAAACAGAACATAAGAGAGGGATAGAGACGTCCATTGAGTCAAAGGGAAAAGAAGCACGAAGAAAAGCATCGCTTCCCCTAAGATCTGATAAACAAAAGTGATATTCCTTTTACCTTCCACCATATTCAAGCACCCCCTCTTTGTAAGGCAGGGCGTAAATAGGCAGATGAACCATCCATCTGCACCTGAAGCACAACAGTGCCTTTCGATTGCCAGTCTTTTAACTTATCTAAGGTTCCATCAGGAATCTCCCCCACAATAAGAACAACTTTACTGCTTAAGCCGCGCGATCCGAACCAATGGAACAATTGATCCATGGGCAGCAGCCGTTGTTCTTTATCAATCCGGGCCAACATTTCCAGGGAGTGTCGTAAATGGACGCTGCCCTCCCCTTTTTCTTGATAAAAATAAGGGTTTCTTTGAGGTTTTCGCATGTTAATGATCATTTCATATGGATAGCCCCGTTCTGTAGCCGTATAGCATAAATAACAGGCATAGGACAACAATGACTCGAGGCGGGGAGACAAGTGTTCATTTCCTAGTCTCGTTTGTTCCACTACGTTGACGATGATCGTCCAACTCCCATCCACCTGACGCTCCAATACTTTCGTCTTCAAAGATTGTGATTTCGCACTCGCTTTCCAATGGATTTTATGAAAGGCGTCCCCCTGTTCGTAATCTCGCGTTCCCACAGGTGTTAGAACATCTTCATAGGGTGAAAAATTCGCACGTTCTTCCCCGATGGATGGATGAATAAACTCTTTGACACCGAGTACAGGTTCCGGAGTTGGATAAATAATAAACTCTGTTTGATACGGTTTTTTATACCGCATTTTTATAGGAGTGAAATTCAATAAATGAGGAAACCGGAACGACAAATTCCTTGCTTTTGTTACCCCGCGTGTTTCAGCTCTCACCGGAATATGTACCACGGACTCCCCACGACTCATTAATGAAAAAGGTAATTTGTATGAATAGGAATGGTACAATTCATTCATCATTTCTCTTCGACTACTTACCATTTTTCCCGTTTCAAATGACAACGTTCCATTTAACATAGGAACCCGTGAATAATTGTTCATGTGGATCTTCCATTCTGCTTCATCTCCAGGAAACAAACGAACGGAATGTTTAACATTTTGCAGCTCAAAATCCGAACCACTATAATGATCGAAAATCTTACTCCCAAGTATAAATATGATAAGAAGCCCTGTAGGGAAATAAAATATTGGCTGATTGATGATAAACCCGACCAATCCGGTGAGGATCACCGCAGCCAAAACACCATCATAAAACCTTCTTCCCAATCCGAGTTGCTTTTCCCAATGATTCACTGTACCGAACCTGCTTCAACGGGAACCGGAACTTCCTGAATCACTTCCTGGATCACCTGGCTTTTCGTTTTCCGTATGGCCCCCTCCATAGAAAGCACAATACGGTGTTCCAACACATAAGGGGCTAGAAATTTCACATCTTCCGGGCGGACAAAATCATTTCCCAATAGTAACGCCCGAGCCTGACTCGCTCTCATAAAAGCGAGGGCTCCCCTCGTACTGACGCCTAACTCGATATCCTCACTTTCACGTGTCAACCGAACAAGATCCAAAAGATAATTCATCGTATCATCGGCAATGGCAATGTCTTTTGATTGTTCACGGATATGTAAAATTTCTTCTAACGAGATTTGTGGCGTGAGTGTTTCAAACGGTTCATTTTTTTGATATGTTCTTAAAATGTTTTTTTCTTCTTGTTCCGTCGGATATCCCAGGTCGATCTTGAACAAGAACCGATCCAATTGGGCTTCAGGAAGAGGAAACGTACCATGGTTTCCTTCCACGGGGTTTTGAGTTGCAATGACAAAGAGTGGTGGAGCAATCTTTAACGTTTCACCATCCACAGTCGTTTGCTTTTCCTCCATGACCTCAAGCAGACTGGACTGCGTCTTCGGAGTCGCCCGGTTGATTTCATCTGCTAGGAGAACATTCGTCATGACCGGACCTTCACGCAATTCGAATTCCTGGGTTTTAGGATTAAAGAATTGAATGCCTGTGACATCACTTGGAAGGACGTCCGGAGTGAATTGAATCCTTGAGAAATGACCATCCATCACTTTAGCGAAACTTTTAGCTAGTTTCGTCTTCCCAGAGCCAGGCACACTTTCCAGAAGTGCGTGTCCATCTGCAATGATGGAGACAAACAACAGCTCCACAACCTCATCTTTTCCGAGGATCACTCGACCGATCGTTTCTTTCGCTTTTCTTATTTTCTCTATACTCATTATGTAAAAGCTCCTTTGTACTAAAACTTCAGTTATCCATTATACCAAATTATGTTAGATAATTCTTTCAATTCAGATGATTCGCTGTCCCTATGAATGTTCCAACATAAATATATTTACTCGTGACTGGTGAATGATCAGTTGGTCTGAGTCGCTGACCTGGAAATTTAATATCTGACTCTTTATGTTTGCAAAAGGATACAAGAGCATAAAAAAGACCCGCTCTGAAGAGAGCGGGTCTTGATATATTATTCTTTTGTCCATTCATCGATAAGGTCTTGATGCTCGTCAATCCACTTTTGAGCACCTTCTTGAGCGTCACCAGCTTTATTAATGCTAGCCATGAGGCTGCCAAGCTGATCATCGTTCAACATAAAGTTGTCAAACCACTTGACCACTTGAGGCTGATCCTCTTCTAATCCTTTGCGCGCAGCGTAAGAGATGTTTTCGGAATCGCCATAAACGTTTTTAGGATCTTCCAAGAACTTCAAATCCATTTCAGCGAATACCCAATGCGGCTTCCAAAGGGTCGCAACGATAGGTTCTTCACTTTCCATGGAACCCTTTAACTCTGTGATCATTGTTGGCTCAGAAGATGCGGCAAGTGTATAATCCAGGTCATATTCGTTTATAACCTCTTCGGTCAGAGACATAATGCTTGCGCCTGCATCGATACCTACAATCTGCTTATCAGGAAATGCATCTGAGCCCTTTAAATCTTCGATTGAATTAATATCTTCCATATAACTTGGCACAGCCAGGCCTAATTTTGTCCCTTCATACCAAGTTTCACGCCAGTCGATATCTTCTTTATATTTTTCATAAAACGCTTTGTCCGTGTTCGGAAGCCAGATTTCCATACCGATATCTAGATCCCCACTGGATAAAGCCTCATATAGAAAACCTTTTTCTACTTGTTCCAGTTCTACAGTGTAGCCCTTCTCTTCGAGAACAAGCTTCCACATATTCGATACAGCAACGTTCTCCGCCCAGTTGTTCATCCCAATTTTGACGGTTCCTTTTTCTTCAGAAGTTTCAGCATTGTCTCCTTCGTTTTCGTTACCATTTGATGTATCTTCCCCTGACTCACCGCCACAAGCAGCTAAAGTTAAGAGAATACCAAGAAATACAGCTGGTAACCATCTACGCCATTGTTTCATAACAGATGACCTCCTCTAAGTATTCATTTATTTTCTATGTGATTCATATATTCAAACACAATTTAAAATTATATCATAAAGTAATTCAAGTTCAAACAATTTAAACTGTACAAAATGTACTCCTGTATGATTATTCCACACCAGGTCATCCAAATTATGGATGACCTGGTGTGGCTATATTTACCATTTATTGTTTTTTGTGAGCGCGGCGGTCTGCGGCTTCTGCTCTTTGTTGAGCGATTTTGTCTTCACGATCCGCTAATTCTTCAGAGAACTCTACATCAATGTTCTTCTGATTTTTAGGTGTTTGAGGTAACTTACGTTTTTGTTTCCCTTTGTTTTTACGGTGTTCGTCTCTACCCATGTTCTTCCCCTCCTTTTTAGTTGGAACAATGGTAGTATTTTTCGAATCACCAAAAATATTCTTAAGATAAAGCCATAACAGCCGATTATTTCGGCTCAAAAATTCACTTTACGGGGGTTCACATACTTTTTACACAAAAAGAACCTAAAGTCCCCACATTTGTTAAGGAATTGTAAATCATGAATCATTGGTTGGAATCTCACTTTTTTTGGAAACTCTTACAAAAAGTCTTTCAACCGCTTCCAATGCCGCTATTATCAATCTAATGGTTCTTATGACTTATGGGAACGATTCCAAATTTCCTTTATTGCCAGTTTTTCACTCTCGGTATACAGTAGATTTGCGCAACCGGTTGACGCAAAAAATTCTATCGAGGTGAAAAGCTAACATGCACAAACCATCCCAAAAAATCTCCCGCTTAGTTGCTACTACGGCTATTGCGGCTACGGTATTGGCAGCACAAGCACCGAACGTACTAGCGGTGACACAACCCCACCCTGATCAAGAGCTGAACCAGGAGGCTGTAAAAAAACAACTTCAAGTAGAAGGTGTCGAACAGCTTGAAAATGGAGTGAAGCTCAATTTATCCTCTGATCAAAACGCTTTTATTCGTCTTTTTTCTGAAGACATGGCGAAAGTTTCTATTATAAAAGAAGGCGAAGAAGAATACTTCTCTGAAGCCATCAGCAAAAAAGAATGGGACACTCCTTCTTTTGATGTTTCTGAAGAGAAAGGCGAAATCACTCTGACTACTGATGAAATCACCATCAAAATTAAAAAAGAACCTTTCGGCGTAAAATTCCTTGATAAAGCAGGAAACGTCATCAACGAAGATTACATGCAGAACGGTTCTGGATATGACGGGGAAAAGCCTTATGTATATAAAAAGACGACAGAAGATGAAGCTTTTTACGGATTTGGTGAACAATCCGGACTTGAAGTAAACCAACGTGGTGAAAGCATTGGCATGTTCAATACGGACGCTTATGCATATGGAACAGACACAAAATACTTATACACATCCATTCCATTCTTCATCGGTCTGAAAAATGAAAAAGCGTACGGCATGTTCTTCGATAACACGAACCGTTCTTATTTCGAAATGGCGAGTGAGAGTGACGATTATTATTACTTCTACGCAGATGACGGTACATTAAACTACTACTTCATGTACGGTCCTGAAATTGAAGATGTACTCGATCGTTACACAGAATTGACAGGTAGAATGGACAAACCTGCCAAGTGGACGCTTGGATTGCACCAATCCAAATGGGAATATTCAGCTGAAGATATTGAACGTGTAGCTGAAACCTATCGCGAAAAAGAGATCCCCGTGGACACCATGCATTTCGACATCGACTATATGGATGAATACCGTGTGTTTACATGGTCTGATAAATTTGGCGACGAAGCTCTTCATCAAAAACTTGATGCCATGAACTTCAAAAAAATCACAATCAACGATCCTGCTGTCAAAAAAGACCCTGGTTACTTCATGTACGATGAAGGAACAGCCAACGATTACTGGGCAAAGAATCCTGATGGATCAAACTTTGTAGGTGAAGTATGGCCTGGAGAATCCATGTTCCCTGACTTTTCAAAAGAAGAGGTGCGTGAGTGGTGGGCAAGCAAGCACGACATCCTATTCGATAAAGGAATCGATGGCGTATGGAATGACATGAACGAACCAGCTGTATTCGACGGTCCATACCACACCATGCCACTGGATGTAACCTTTGGCGAAGGTGAAAACAAACGAACACACGAAGAATACCATAACCTCTATGGACATGATGAAGCAGAAGCTACATACGATGCTTTTGAAATGTACAAACCAAATGAGCGTCCGTTTGTATTGACACGTGATATGTACGCAGGTTCTCAACGGTACGCAGCTCTTTGGACAGGTGACAACGTAAGTGAATGGGATCACTTAGAAATGTCTCTTCCAATGAACATGAACGTCGGCCTTTCAGGTGTACCGTTCGTAGGAAATGATATTGGTGGTTTCGCTGGACGCCCTGATGCAGAAATGTTTGCCCGCTGGATCGAAGTCGGTGCCTTCCTACCATTCTCCCGCATTCACTATGATAGTGATAAAAAAGCAGAAGGTAAGAAACAGGCGCAGGAACCTTGGGCTTTCGGTCAGGAAGTCGAAGACATCAGTAAGAAATACATTGAGATGCGCTACAAATTGATGCCTTACCTTTATAATGCATTCATCGATGCTGCCGAACAAGGGACTCCAGTTCAACAACCGCTTGTTTATCAATTCCAAGATGATGAGAACACCTATAATGTAAGTGATCAATTCATGTTTGGAAAAGAAATGATGCTGGCACCAATTGTTGAAGAAGGACAAACTGAGCGTGACGTTTACTTGCCTGAAGGAGAAACGTGGGTGGACTATTGGACGGGGGAAGAGTTTGACGGAGGTCAGACCATCACTACAGAAGCACAACTTGATCACCTGCCGATTTACGTCAAAAAGGATTCTATGATCCCTACACGTGAAGTACAGCAATATACTGGTGAAAAGCCACTCGAAAACCTAGTCCTAGATACCTATTTGAATGAAAAAGCCACCTATTCCTTCTATGAAGATGATGGCGCAACATTAGATTACAAGGACGGCGAGTACAATGTGACAGACCTGGAAGTGAAACGTAAAGGGAAGCACATTGAATTCAAGAAAAAAGAAAAAGCGACAGGTTACGATACTGACTTAGAATCTTACACGCTGAAGCTTAATGGAGAAGAAGCACCTAAACGTGTACGTGCTGCAAAAGCGAAGTACAAGGAGGTCAGCTCTGTAGAGGAAGTAAAATCAACTCAAGAGTCCTTCTTTTATGATAATGAAGAACAAGCTCTTTATGTGAATGTTCCGGCTGATGAAAAACATAAAGTGAAGATTTTCTTCAATGGTAAAAAAGATAAAGCAGGCAAGTCTGACAAGAAAAAATAAACGGCACCCAAGCCTATCCTTATTATTGGATGATTACAAATCATGAAGGAATCTCCATCTAACATATTCAATAAATCAAAGTGGCTAGCAGATCATCTGCTAGCCATTTGTTATAAGGCTGATCTATATATGAGAACAAAATACTGCTAGCACGATCATTTATAATGATTGTTCTACTCTTCGTCTTTCAATGGTTAGATTCTAAAGCGGAAAGCATGTAAATCCAACACTTTTATAAAGATCAAGCAACAACCAAGTGACCATGCACACTTCAGACCTCAAATAAACAGTTCCTTCGATGGCCGACTCTCCTTTTACCCTCCCTCACTTGGAATAGTGGGAAATGAATGTAGTTGAATATAAAGGAGAATAAACAAGAACCCCACCGCGTCCGGTGGGGTTCATATGTTATTGCTGCATAGCTTCCTGCTCATACGTTTGTCGCCCACGAGTAATGGAGAAATAGGCGGTGGCCAAAGCGACAAGCACGAAAAATCCTCCAACAGTTGCGTTATGAATAACGGAACTCTGCTCAATGACAATTCCACCGATGGAAGAACCAAAAGCAATTCCGAAATGCAATGCAGAGTTGTTCAAGCTTTGCTGAATATCTGACGTTTCAGGTGCTGAGGAAATCAGATAATTTTGTTGTGCAGGTGTCACTGCCCAGCTCAATGCACTCCAAATCACCATCACCATTAAGAATAATGGAAGGGAAAATGTGACATGCGGAATTGTGAAAATAGCGACCGCAAAGACGAGGATAATGCCGAGAATGCTTCTCTCAGATCCAAATTTGTCCGATAAGAAACCTCCGACTCCTCCCCCCATAACGGCTGCGACACCGAAGATAAAGTAAACAATACTCACCCAAGTACCGTTCATCCCCATTTCCGATTTTAGAAATGGAGTCAGATAAGCATACAAGGCAAGGTGCCCTGTCAAAAACAAGAACGAGGTCAGCTGTGCAGAAAAAATCTTTTTATCTTTCAACGTCCGCAGTTGCTCTTTAACAGTAATGACGGGTTTCGGAGCAATATTACCCAACGAAATCCATACGGCCACAAGAGAGAGCAAAGTCAGTACACTAATCAGTAGAAAAGGTGCTCTCCATCCAAAGCTGTTTCCAATAGTCAGCCCAATGGGTACTCCAAGAACAAGAGAACCACTGATACCCATAAAAATGGTACCAATCGCTCTTCCTCTATATTCTTTTGTAACAATCGCAGAAGCAATCGTCACAGCAAGTACCACAAGCAATGATCCACTCGCGGCTGTTAATACCCTCGCAAGCATGATTGTAGAATAATTCGGACTCACATAGGCGAGCATGTTTCCTAGAAAGAAAATAACCAAAGTGACAAGCATCAGTTTTTTCCGATCAAACCGAGCGGTTGCCGTAAGTAAAATCGGGGATGCCACCGCAAATACTAAGGAAAAAATAGTGATCAATAGACCTGCTTGACCAAGGGTGATACCAAGATCATCGGCAACAAGGTCTAGAATCCCACCGATAATCAATTCAACGGTTCCGACAACAAAGGCAACAAGTGCTAACAAATAAACTTTTTTATTCATAATTGCATGACCCTTTCTATTAGGTTACCACTACAATGGTAACCATATGAAAAGGATAAAACAAGAGGAAATGTTTACGTTTTTCATTCCTCCATGTATTCTAAACCTAAAGCATCAATAAAAAACTTCTATTATACTAAAGCTCCCTATTCTTGAAGACTCAGTTTCGAGATGTTTATGTGAATTTAGGGGCTCCGGGAAAAGGTTCGCTTTCCATGGGGCGGGCGGTGAGCCTCCTCGAGCTTCGCTCTGTGGGGTCTCACCTGTCCCACACGGCCCATAGGAGTCTCACCGTTTCCCTCCGCCCCTTTGCCATATAAGTGTCTCGAAACCACTTCCAGAATAAGTTGCTTTTATGCACAGATTTAATGGAGGATACGAACTTGCAGGCACTCTATTCTGGGTGCGGCAAGCTTGTTATGTAGCGCTATATGCATATAACACAAGGATAGTGGAAGACCCCCCCACACAGTAATGGAGTTCGTTTCTCACATTCATCGAATGGGGTGGTTGGGAAGCTGCGAGACTCCCGCGGGAATGGATTGGCTGGCGAGACCCCACAGTGCGAAGCACGAGGAGGCTTGCCGTCATCCCCGCAGGAAAGCGAGTGGCTTCCCAACCACCCCTGACGCTCCACACGGCAAACGAACCCCGAAAAGTCTCGAAATCGAGTCTTCCACAATTCTGCCAATATATTGAATAAGGTTATTCTACAACTAATCTAAAATCTGTTCACAAAAAGCGAGGTACATGATGTTACAGAAATTCGGATTTACTCAATATGAAAGCCAAGTTTTTGAAGTCCTTACAGCAAGTGAAGAGCACATGGACGCTACATCCATTGTAAAATATTCCCAAGTGCCAAAATCGAAAATCTATGAAGTCCTTCAGCGCCTTGTAGAAAAAGGGTTGATCCTCACTTCTTTTCAAGAAAGAAAAAAACTTTACACCGCCCTTCCACTGGAAACAACGATTGAGAAGCTGACGACTGAATTTCAAGCAAACATAGACGAAATAAGAAATACGACTTTTAAACTTCATGATTCGGATGAACGCGTATGGACCATCCAAAATGATGCTTCCATCAAAGCTTTATTAAATGAGCGGATTCACACTGCCAGGGAGGAAATACTTGTTACCGGGTGGAGTGATGAATTGGCTCCCCTCCTCCCACTTCTTGAAGAAAAAAAGAAAGAAGGCATCAAGGTAGAGCTTCTTTCTGTGGGTGAACTGGATCCAGGAAAGCTGCATGCTCATGTCCTATTGCCTGACGAAAAACACGAAGCCCTTGAAAGGCACAAGCTCATGATTATTGATCACGAAGAAATTCTATTTGCGGGTGTAGAGGGCGATACGTTCCAGGGCATTCATACCTTATCCAAACCATTAGTGAAATTCTTTACTGAATTCTTTTATCATGATGTGGCATTGACTGAAATTACAAAGAAATACGAGGAAGTACTCATGGCCGATGAGGAAATTAAGGAAATTCTCATGAAACTAAGATATTGATTTCAACGAAAAAAAGGCGCCCATATTGGACGCCTATTTCTATACTTTTTCTACTACATAGGCTTTCTTTTCACGGAAATATTTCTCTCCATCTTCAGAGGAATGTTCAAAAAAACCTTCAAATGCATCGACGACTTTATACTCTCTTTCAGGTTCTGTGAAAAGTTGTGAATCATTGTTAGAAAGAACAAGTACATCGGTCGTAGATACAAAACTGTCTAACTCTTTTGCCTTGTAATTTTTGCCGACTTCTACATCACTCAAACGATGTTGTGTCATAATCACATTCCACCTTTCTAGTTCAAGGTTTTCCCAGAAAAATGGATGGTCAAACAACAAAACCGTCTAAATCGGCAACAACCTTTTACGATACAAACGTATGATAAACTCTATAAAAAATCGCGGGATTTTTTTTGGAACATAGCGACGCTGATAAAAGGTTTCATAGGCTTTTTTCAAGTCACGCCAATGCGGACAATCAAACTCCTGTGTGAAACGAACCACATCAATCACTTTCACTTCACCGTCAGTAGTGAGCAGGATATTCTTCAAGTGGGTATCCGAAGGGTTGAAACCTAAACGACAGGCAAATTCCAACGCCTCGTCTACGCGTTGAACCATCTCGTCTGTAATTGCAACCCCATTGACGAGACAGTCATAAAAAGTGATACCTTCCACGTACTGCATCGTCAAATAGCCTTCTCCTTTTTCATAAAAAGCTGGAAAAAACTCATGGTTGTTCAGCTTTTCATAAACTTCCCCTTCAACATGTGCCAGGTCCTCGTAACCTGGATAAAAGATCTTTATCGCTAGGTCTGTTCCCTGCAATCGGTAGACCACGGCACTTCTTCCTTGGCCAATCCATTGTAACTCTGGAGGCACTACGATGGGACGATCCCCATCAAACTGTACTTTTCCAACCAAATCTTTGATATTCCCCATAAAGATTCTCCTCTATGAAAAAGCCATTTTATTTATATCATTATACCAAAATTATCAGAAAAAGAAGTGCATTTTTGTTTGACATTGATAATCATTATCAACTATTATTGTTTTATCACCTTGAAAGGAGAATGGCTATGGAGAATACCTTAACCGTTCTACAAACGTTCACATATGAAAAAGGCAACCAAGATTGTACATGCCATGAAATAATTGAATTCAACCAAGGCGATCATCTTCACATCCTTGAAGATCCCTTTTATGTAGACCATGCAGGCTGGTATATATCTGTTAGAAAAAATGATGCTGATCCTTTTTATATGTCCATTCCTTTTATCGATGAAAAGTATGAAGACCGTTCACTCTATACAGAAATGGATCTGGAATTAGCGATCCTTGTGCATCAACATCAGATCGATCAGTCCCTTGTAAATAAAAATAAATCTGAATTCCTTTACCATAAAAAAGAACTTGATCTGTTAATGATGATGCATCCTAAGAATATGCTGGCGAACATGGAATGAACTCTTCGTTCGATTTGAAGACCAAAAAAGAGGCGCCGTTTTGCGCCTCTTACTTTTGTTCTTGTTCCATCTGTTGTTGAGCTCTGCGAATTAACTCTTTCACCATTCGCCCGCCGATCTGCCCTCCGATTTTACCCGCATCTCTCGTAGAAAGATCACCATTGTTACCTTCTTTCAACGAGATCCCTTGTTCCTTTGCTACTTCATATTTCGTTTGGTCAGGTGATGATGAGTTTAGAAGTTCAGCTTTCATTTGATCAAGCCCTGCCCGAGCTTCGGGAACAAGCAGTTTATTCCTTCGAGCCATGATCAGTCACGCTTCTTTCCTTTTTTAATATCCTCACCTTTATGGCTAATCAGCTGCCCGTTTTCATCCACTTCATCGATTTTGGCATCGTACGTACCTTCTGTGAGAGTATCGGATACTTGCTCATGGGTAGTTGCCAAGCCCTGAGAACTGAAGTCGTCTGTGTTTTGATTATGATTACGGTTGGGTTTGTTTTGCTTCATACTTAACTCCTCCTTTGCGCTTAGCTTTTGCATGTTTGAATAACCCATTCGTTGTAAGCTTTTGCCTATTGAAAACATGGATAAAAACCGAGCATTACTCCAAAATAAGCATTAGGAGGTGCGCTTATGAGTAAGAAAAGCAATGCATTCAAAAGAAATGCCGGCAACACGGTAAACCCACAGGGACTTTCTGAAGATGTCGCCGATCAGCAACCTCGTTCTCAGTTAGAACAAAAAGCAAAAAAAGCAAATGCTAAACGATAAAAAGCTGACATTTACTTGTCAGCTTTTTTTGATAAGAACGGTTGGATGGTTTCTAATGCTTTATGGTCGTCATAAAGTTGATAAATGGTTTGCGAAAGCCGTACAGGATCTCCGAAGAAGAATCGTTCATACAGCGTTTGTCTGGAACCAAAACTGCTCATCGTCAAATCCCAGGCTAACCGAAAAAGGGAGACGCGATCTTCTCCTTTCACTTCAACCCCTTGCAAAAAATGATCCAGTTGCTCTCCGACTTCTCCTTCAAAATCTGCCTTTTGCGGAATTGACATCATTCCGCTGGCACCAAGAATCTGAAGAATCTCAGCAAATCTCGGATAAGATTCTTGAAATTGATTCACAGCCACATATAACGGTTGCCTTTCAGGAACCATAATGCCTGAAGCATCAACAGCCGCTTCCTGTTCCGACTTAATGACAAGTGCCTTCATGACTTCCAACCCTTTGACTATTTCCACCACTTTACTTTGAACATGTTGATAATCACCGATTTGTATTGTATCAACGATCCCCTGAGCGATTCCTAACAGAAATTCGGTTTTAATGATTTGCCGTGAAACGATTTGATGTAACGTGAAGGGAACAAATTTCCCTTGGACATACAAACGGGTAGCTGCTCGAATATTATCGTGTATGAAGACACGCTCCCATGGAACGAGAACATCATCAAAAATGACGATGGTATCCATCTCTTCAAAACGTGAGGACAAAGGATAATCATAAGATGGTCCATCATTGGCGAACGATTCCCTACATACAAATTTTAACCCTTTCGTGTTGCTCGGGATAGAAAAACAGTAGGCGTGAGCATTATCCTGAGCACCAGGAGCGGAAAAGACGACGATCTCATCCGTTATTCCTCCTTGTGTTGCCAGAAGTTTGGCACCTTTAATGATCAAACCTTGGTCGGTCCGGTCCATGATCCGAGCATTGGTGACATCCTCTTCTAGAAAAGCTAACTTTGATCGGTTGCTTTGAGGGTTAACGAAAGTATGTGTGAACGACAAATCATTCTCTCGAGCATATTCATAAAATTTCAGAAGCCGTTCCGGATGACAATTCTCTTCCCCATCCAATACATCAATCGATGCAGCAAAAGCGGCGAGCACAGTGTTCATATAATCCGGGCTTCTCCCCATCACTCCACCTGAATGAAGGGCCCACCGCTGAATCATTTTCCTCCTTCTTTCTAATTCCCCTTTCGTTCTTGGAATTAAGTATGACAGTCCTAATCGGTTCCCTGTCGTTTCTGAGGGAAACGTCATATCGTCTTGATTGGCACACTGAAGATCGTAGAGTTCTGCCTGACTGCGGATGATCCCCTTGAAGGCCGGGTGTTCGGAAATGCCACCCGTGACTTTACTTCCTCCCACCCACACTTCCGCATTCATCGCGTCTATGCGTTTTTTATATTCTTCACCTGAAATCACCGGCATGATATCACTCCTGATTTTCACAATCACTGAAAATAACTGATATCATACCATATTAATTCGGCGAAGAATTGTGCTTTGTGGACAAGAAAAATAAACGCCAGGAGATTCACACTCCAGGCGTTTCTCATTAAATCATACGCTCCTGTTATGAAGGGCTGACGGTTTCAGAGTTGAATTGTTCAGTCTCTGTGGAACCCTTCAATGCCGTTGTGGAAGATGTTCCACCCGAGATCACTTGAGCGACTTCATCAAAATACCCTGTTCCAACTTCACGTTGATGTCGTGTCGCTGAATACCCATGAATCTCACTCGCAAACTCTGCCTGCTGAAGCTCAGAATAAGCTTCCATACCACGATCTTTATATTGACGAGCAAGTTCGAACATGCCGTGGTTCAAGGCATGGAACCCTGCCAATGTAACGAATTGAAACTTGTATCCCATTTCCCCCAGCTCACGCTGAAAGTTTGCAATCGTTTCACCATCGAGCTTATTCTTCCAGTTGAAAGAAGGAGAGCAGTTATAAGCCAAGAGCTTTCCAGGGTATTGTTCGTGAATAGATTCTGCAAAACGACGGGCTTCCTCCAAGTTAGGCTCCGATGTTTCACACCAGACAAGATCAGCATATGGCGCATAAGCCAAACCACGTGCAATCGCCTGATCCAATCCAGACCTTGTTTTAAAGAAACCTTCTGCTGTTCTCTCTCCAGTAATGAATGGCGCATCATAAGGATCCACATCACTCGTGATCAGATCGGCCGCATTTGCATCGGTTCTTGCTATAATGATGGTCGGAGTTCCCATCACATCCGCAGCAAACCTTGCGGAAATCAGGTTTCGAACCGCGGTCTGTGTCGGTAAAAGGACTTTCCCACCAAGGTGACCACATTTTTTCTCCGAAGAAAGCTGATCTTCAAAGTGAACAGCTGCAGCACCTGCTTCAATCATTCCTTTCATCAACTCGAACACATTCAGCTGGCCACCAAAACCAGCTTCGGCGTCTGCGACAATAGGCGCAAACCAATCAATGTCCTCTTTGCCTTCCATATGATGAATTTGATCCGCTCTTTGCAAAGCTTGATTGATCCTCTTCACCACCTGCGGTACGCTATTGGCCGGATACAAGCTCTGGTCGGGATACATATGCCCTGAGAGGTTGGCATCAGCGGCCACTTGCCATCCACTCAAATAGATTGCTTTCAACCCTGCTTTCACCTGCTGCATCGCTTGGTTTCCCGTCAAAGCACCTAACGCGTGGACATAATCTTCTTCGTTCATTAACTTCCAAAGCTTTTCGGCACCTTTTTCCGCTAACGTATGCTGAATATCCATGGAACCTCTTAACCGAATGACCTCTTCAGCTTCATATGGTCTTTGTACCCCGCTCCATCGACTCTCGTCCTGCCACTGGTGACGCAACTTTTCAACACGCTCATTCATAATAAAATCCCCCTTAAGATAAATGGTTATAGACTTCTAAAGTTAAAAACTCAGCAAAATCATCGTTACGAATCAATCGGTCAAACAATTGAGCGGCTTCCATATAGGAACCCTTTTCAAAAGCATTCTTTCCTACTTCCCAGCGAATTGCTTCCATCTCTTCCTCTTTCAACGATGCGTAAAGCTCCATCGTGATCTCCCTGCCATCTTTTAATATTCCTTTAGGATGTCTGATCCACTGCCACACTTGAGCTCTCGAGATCTCAGCTGTTGCCGCATCTTCCATCAAATGATGAATCGGTGCTGCTCCTCTTCCATCCAGCCAGGAGGCCATATATTGAATCCCTACATTTATATTTGTTCTTAACCCCTGCTCTGTAATAGATCCATCAGGAACTTCAAGCAATTGCTCCGCACGATAGGAGACGGAATCTTGATTTTTTCGAATCTGATTATCATCAGGCATATGTTTGTCAAAAATATCCATCGCTGTTTCTACCATGCCCGGGTGGGCGACCCACGTCCCATCGTGCCCATCTTTCACTTCCCGCTTCTTATCCGCACGTACCTTTTCAAAAGCAGCGTCGTTTTTCTCTTTATCATTTTTTACCGGTATTTGGGCAGCCATTCCACCCATGGCATGAGCCTCTCGCTTATGACAAGTTTGAATGGTTAACCGTGAGTAGGCCCTCATAAATGGAACAGTCATCGTTACATCCGCACGGTCAGGCAATAAAAAACTTTCATCATGACGGAACTTTTTCAAGTAGCTGAAAATATAATCCCAACGGCCACAGTTCAATCCAGCGGAATGATTTCTTAATTCATAAAGGATTTCATCCATCTCAAAAGCGGCTAAAATCGTTTCAATTAAGACGGTCGCTTTCACCGTTCCTTGTGGGATATTCATATAGTCTTGAGCAAAGACAAACACATCGTTCCATAACTTCGCCTCACGATGGTTTTCAAGCTTCGGTAAGTAAAAATACGGCCCTGAACCATTTTCAATGAGTTTTTTAGCATTATGGAAAAAGTAGAGTCCGAAGTCCACAAGACTCCCGGAGAGCCGTTCCTGATTGTAAGTCATGTGTTTTTCTTCTAAATGCCATCCACGCGGGCGTACTTTGAGTACAGCAGTCTTCTCGTTTAACTCATAGACCTTTCCGTTTTGATTTTCAAAACGAATATTCCGTCTTACTGCATCTCTCAGATTGATTTGGCCATGAATGGTATTCAGCCAAGTTGGAGAGTTCGCATCCTCAAAATCAGCCATGAATACCTTCGCTCCGGAATTAAGGCCATTGATGACCATCTTCCGGTCAACAGGACCTGTAATTTCTACCCGACGATCCTTAAGATCGTCAGGTATGGGGGATATTGTCCAGTCAGCATTCCTGATATGCTCAGTTTCTTTCAGGAAATCCGGCCGCTGTCCTTGATCGATTTTCTTTTGTGTCTCTATTCGATCTGCCAGTAACTGTTTTCTTTTGTCATTAAATTTTTCATGTAATTGAATGATGAAGGATAATGCTTCATCATTTAAAATCTCTGCAAATCCGTCATGCATTGTTCCGTGAATTTGTATTCCAGACAATTTGGTTTTCATTGAATCGCCACCCTCTGTTGTATACTAACAAACAATTAACTCCCCTGATATATAACAGTTAAAACAAAAAATTATTCATCTTTTTTGGAAAGGCAACGATCACATTCCATCATGTAATTGTAAGTATGACCTTCGATTTTCGAACCACACTGCGGACAAGGGACATTTTGTTGTTTTTTCATTTTAGCTCCTCCTTTAATATAACAGAAGTTATTTTGTTTATCTGTTATGGTACAGTTTACTGTGAGGAAGAGGAAATTGCAACCGTTTTCTGAAAGTTTTTTTAATTTAGGCATATGTTGGATACAAAAAAGGCGCTGTCAAAGGGGTCAGCGCCTTTTTTGTATTTTTATTTCCTTACATTTTATACTTCTGAAATCAAATTTTACCATAAACCCCCTAACAGTACTGTTTTAATACAGTCAAAGTTACCTTCATTTTTACTCGTAAAGCAGTTCGATAAACTTCTCTAGCGATGGCGATAACCACTTCTTTTGGTGATGAATGATTTGGATGTATAAGTCCAATTCTTCATAATCAAAGTCCAAAGCACAAAGACTTCCATCCTCAAGTTCTCTGGCTACCGTCATTTCAGGCAGCATCGCTATACCCAGCTCGTCAATCACACATTGTTTGATCGCTTCAAGACTTGTAAATGAAATCACAGAACGTGGTTCTACTGCACGTTTCTTTAAAAGCCTTTCGAGCATATTTCTATAAGAACAATCTTTTTCTGTCAGAATGAGCGTTTCATCCTCTATCCGCCGTAAATTAACCCTCTTCTCACCAACAAGAGGGTGTTCATTCGCAGCGACAATAACCATTCTTTCTTTTCGTAGAAGTGAAGTTTTCAGAAGAGGATGCTTCACTTCTTCATCAAGAACAACAGCGAGATCATAATGGCTTTCTAACACACCGTCTTTGAGATTTGGACAGAGTCCGGATTCCAACTGGATTCTTAAGTCAGGATTTTGTTCTTTAAAAGCTTTCAATGATTTCGATATGAAATAAGCGGCTAAGGATTCAACAGCACCAATCCTCACAGTCCCTCGCATATGAATATTGTCTGAAAGCATGCTTTCCGCTTCTTCTAATAAACCGATGACCTGGTCGACATAATATAGAAGCTGTTCGCCAGACTGGGTTAAGCGCATCGTCTGTCCAGCTCGCTCAAAAAGTCTCACCCCATAGTAATCTTCAAGCTTTTTAATTTGCGTCGTCACACTGGACTGAGCATAACCGAGTTCTTCCCCCGTACGGGTATAGCTCCCCCACTTGACCACTTCTTTAAAAGTATAAAAATAGGATACATCCATACGTACACCTCTATCATTTTTTACAATAGTTATTATCAATAAGTATAGATAACAATGATGACATGTTCAATGATATACTCTTTCTAAAAGCAAAGGAGGCAGCACTGAATGAAAATATTGACTATTTTAGGGAGTTCCAGAAAGAACGGTAATTCTGAATACCTCGTCAAACAAGCAATGAAAGGAATTGAGCATACACAATTACGCCTCAGTGATTATAAAATACACCCGATCAATGACATGCGGCATACGGATGAAGGGTTTTCACCTGTCGATGATGATTATGAATCCGTGCTGTCTGAGTTTTTAGCTCATGACCTAATCATTTTTGTCACTCCTATTTACTGGTTCGGAATGACTTCCCACATGAAGTTGTTTTTCGACCGCTGGTCCCAATATATGCGTGATGATCGATTTGACTTCAAAAATCAGGTGCGCGGAAAGAAAGCCTATGTGATTACTACAGGCGGAAGTAATCCTTATGTTTCAGGGCTGCCTCTGATTCAACAGTTCGGGCATATTTTCGATTTTGTAGGAATGTCATTCGAAGATTATGTTATAGGGAATGCAGTCAAACCTGGAGAAATTAAGGAAGATTTACTTGCCTTAGATAAAATGAATGCCTGGAACCATACCTTAAAAAAATAAACGAACAAATGTTCTTGTTTTATTTCTCTCAGCATCTTATAATGGTGGTGGATAAAAAATTCCAAAAGGAGTGTTTCAAGGCTATGAAGCATCAAGCAACCCCTTATTTTACTTTTAACGGTAACGCAAAAGAAGCGCTAGGCTATTACAAGCAAGTCTTCCATGGTGAGATTATCAATCTCCAAACCTTTGGGGAGGCTGATTTTGAAACCCCGAAGGAAATTGACGAGAGAGTCATGCATGCACAATTCAGAAAAGATGCCTTATTTTTTATGGTCTCCGATTCATTTACAGACCAAAGCGTTCAGACTGGGAGCAATATTGCCCTCGTAATAGAATGTGAAAGTGCGGATGAAATTCAGACGTATTACGACCGGTTAAAAGATGGTGGAAACGTAATGATGGAACTACAGGACACCTTTTGGGGTGCTACGTATGCGAAAGTGAAAGACCCTTACGGAATCACGTGGGATTTAAACTACACAAAAGAACAATAAATAAAGCGGCTCACCTCTGAGCCGCTTCTCTCAATCCAAATGGATCGTACAATTAAAACGATCACAAAACCATTGTTCTTCTCTAAGATGAACTTCTGACAAAGAAGTGTTTTTCATATGTTCATCTCTAACATTTTCACTATCCAGTTCTCTCAATAAATGACTGATTAAAGCACCATGACTCACAACGATGACTTTCTTCCCTGCATGTTTTCTTAAAACATCATCCATAAATGCCATCCCCCGGGAAACAACGCTCTCAGGGGTTTCGATGCTCAAGTCCAAAGACCGCCAGTCCTCTCCCCATTTTTTGATTCTTTCAGGTTCTGTCGTTCCTTCTATCTGACCACCACTAGCTTCTACTATTCGAGAGTCAAATTGAATGTCCAACCCTACTTTTTCACTGATGAATGCCGCTGTCTGTTTCGCTCTCTTTAGTGGGCTTGAATAAAGAACATCCCATGTTTCCTTATGTAAGCGTTCGGCTAATTTTCGAGCATCCGCCTTTCCTTCTTCATCCAACGGAATATCAGAGCTTCCCTGCGCCCTTTTTTCTTTATTCCATGGTGTACTTCCATGTCTAATCCATGCAACCTTCGTCATTTCTAATCACCCTCCCTCCTTCCTTTTCTACAACAAGATGACCATATCCTTTAAACCTAACTTTTTATACAATACTTATTACACATAATGGCAGGATTGTTGAAGACTCAGTTTCGAGATGTTTATGGAGTAGGTAGGGGCTGCGGGGAATGAGTCGCTTTACCATGTGTAGTCTCTCGAAACCACTTCTCAGAATCTCTGCTTGTATGCTCAAACGAAGTAGATAATTTAAAACTCCCCCCCATTGGGCATTCCAACGGTGAAAGCTTGATGTAAAGCGTTTTTTACCAGTTTCTGATTGGGGAGTAAGACGTCCCATCATGATAGAGGGGTTCGTTTCTCCATGGATCGAATGGGGTTGTTGGGAAGCTGCGAGACTCCCGTGGGAATGGATTGGCTGGCGAGACCCCGCAGAGCGAAGCTCGAGGAGGCTTGCCGTCATCCCCACAGGAAAGCGAGTAGCTTCCCAACAACCCCTGACTCCCAATATGGCAAACGAAGCCCGGAAACATCTCGAAACTGAGTCTTCAAGAATAGGGAGCTTTAGTGGAAGATTGTTGGGGGATAAATAGAAAAGCCCGGAGCGGTGTCCGGGCTTTTTGTGAAGCATATGATTTTATTCATCAAGATCCAAATCTGTAACGGCGCCTTTGGAAGAGGAAGATACGAGTCTGGCATACTTCGCCAGCACGCCTCTCTTATGCTTAGGTTCTGGACGTTTCCACTCGCTTTTTCTGCGCTCATATTCTTCATCATCAACTTCAAAGTTAATTTGCTGTGTATCACTATCGATTGTGATGGTATCGCCTTCTTGAAGTAACCCGATAGGACCTCCCACGACTGCTTCAGGAGCAACGTGACCAATCACGAAACCATGGGACCCACCTGAGAAACGACCATCCGTAAGCAAAGCAACCTTTCCGCCTAATCCTTTCCCTACGATCATGGCTGTAATGGAAAGCATTTCCGGCATGCCAGGTCCTCCTTTTGGACCTACGTTTCGTACGACGAGAACATCTCCTTCTTTGATTTCATCGTTGACGATTGCTTCCGTCGCTTCATCTTCACTGTTGTACACACGTGCAGGTCCTTCGAAACGGCTGATTTTCTGGCCGGACATTTTGGCCACAGCCCCTTCAGGAGCCAGGTTTCCTTTCAGAACGACGAGTGGTCCTTTTTCTTTGATCGGCTGGTCAAAAGGAACAATAACCTTTTGGCCTTCTTTAAGAGAAGGGACTTCTGCCAAGTTTTCAGCGACCGTTTTTCCAGTGACTGTAAGACAGTCACCGTGCAATAAACCTTCCTCAAGGAGTAATTTCATAACAGCTGGAACGCCGCCACTTTCATACAGGTCCTGCATCACGTATTTACCACTCGGCTTCATATCTGCAATATGAGGGACTTCCTGTCTGATGCGCTCAAAGTCATCAAGTGTCAAATCAACTCCTGCAGAATGGGCCATAGCAAGGAGGTGAAGGAACGCATTTGTGGATCCACCTAAGGCCATAACCACGGTGATAGCATTTTCAAATGCTTCTTTGGTCATAATGTCGCGAGGATAGATCTCTTTTTCGAGCAGCTCGATGACAAGCTCTCCCGCTTGTTTGCATTCGGTTTCTTTATAATCGTTAACCGCAGGTGTAGAAGAAGACCCAGGAATACTCATGCCTAAAGCTTCAACGGCAGAAGCCATCGTATTCGCTGTGTACATTCCGCCACAAGCACCCGCTCCAGGACATGCATGACATTCAACTCTGTGCAGCTGTTCGTCGTCAATTTGTCCTTCATGGTACTTTCCTACAGCTTCAAAGGACGACACAATGTCAATGTCCTCTCCATCAAGCTTTCCTGGTTGAATTGTTCCTCCGTATACGTACACCGAAGGAATATTCAAACGGCCAATGGATATTAAACAGCCTGGTGTCGTTTTGTCGCAGCCGCCGATGGCAACCAGACCATCCAATCTTTCAGCATTTGTGACAGTTTCGATGGAATCTGCAATCACTTCACGACTTGGCAGAGAATAAAACATACCCTCGTGTCCCATCGCGATCCCATCAGCTACTGTAATGGTATTGAAAATCATCGGCGCTCCGCCATTTTCACCGGCTCCACTTTTCGCTTCTTGCGCAAGTTTATCGATATGTACATTACATGGGGTAACCTCACTCCATGTACTCGCAATTCCAATCATCGGTTTTTTGAAATCTTCGTCTGTAAATCCAACAGCTCTCAACATCGAGCGGTTCGGGACTCGATTGACGCCTTCACTGATGTCTTTACTTCTTATTCTTAGATCTTTTTTCGTTTTCTCCATCCCTAACACCCCTTAAAAAATGGTCGAATCATTTCGTAAATGAATGAACTTACCATGATAATACTAACAAGTAAGGAGCATAGCAATGATTTTTCTGAATATAATAAACATTCCCTACAATTAAAACGCTTTCATTGAGAGAAAAAAATGAAAAAAAGGCCTGCTGAAAAAGCAGACCTTGATTTATAGGGGGAATCTTACACATTTGCAGGTTCAAATGTTTTACAATCCGTTTCTTCACTGTGGCTCGCTTTTTTGCCTTTATGACTGACAACGAAAATTTCATCCGCTCCGCAGGAAATTCCGTCATTGTTATGAACACAGTTTCGAACTTCACATTTTACATCCAGCGCCATCCTCTAACACCTCCCTATAACCGTTATTTTCTGCTGAACGGACGTTGAATATTCGTGTCAGTCCTCCCCACAAAGGTCTGAAGCAAAATCCTACACAATGACCACTCCGTTTTGTGATAGAATAGGAAGCGTGATTGTAAAAGGTCAAAATGAACTTTTCCCACGTTATTTCATAAATTGTATGAAAAGAGATCGCTGGAAAAACTGATTGAGGTCCAATCAGAATATAATCAACTTATAATAGGACTGGTGTTTATGAATAAGAAGCAAAAGATCTATAATAAATTGTTGGAACTCGTAAAAGAGGAAAATGTTAAAGTGGATGAAATGTTGCGAGACCACTTATACACGAAGCTTGGCGGAAAAGCCGACTTTTTCATTACTCCAACATCCTACGAAGAAATTCAAAATGTCGTAAAGCTTTCGAATGAAGACAATATCCCTTTCACTTTGCTTGGAAATGGATCCAACTTAATTATTAAAGACGGCGGCATTCGTGGAATCGTCATCAACTTAAAACATCTGGATGCCATTTATTCTGAAGGCAACACAGTGGTCGCCCAAAGCGGTGCCCGTATCATTGACGCCTCTCGTTATGCTCTTGATAAAAAGTTATCCGGATTAGAGTTTGCCTGTGGTATCCCTGGAACTGTCGGAGGGGCGTTATACATGAATGCAGGTGCTTATGGTGGAGAAATCAAAGATGTGCTCGACTACGCGTATGTGGTAGATAAACACGGAACTCTCGTGAAGCGTCTCGCAGCTGAACTTGATCTTGATTATCGAACAAGTAACATATCTGATAATGGAGATATCGTAGTAGAGGCCACATTCCAACTGAAACCTGCGAAATATGAAGATATTAAAGAAGTGATGGACGACTTGACGTTCAAGCGCGAGTCTAAACAACCCCTTGAGTATCCTTCATGCGGGAGTGTCTTCAAACGGCCTCCGGGATATTTCGCTGGAAAGCTGATTCAAGACAGCGATCTTCAAGGCACCAATATCGGTGGTGCAGAAGTTTCTAAAAAGCATGCTGGGTTTATCATTAATAAAGATAATGCAACGACTTCTGATTATATCTCTTTGATTGAGCACGTTCAAAAAACGGTTAAAGATAAATTCGGAGTCGATTTGGAACGGGAAGTTCGAATCATCGGTGATGATAAAGACTAAAAAAGAGCCTGCGCAACGCGCAGGCTCTTTCTTATTCCCACCTAAGTTCCATGATCTTGAAGACTCCGTTTCAAAGTTGGCAAAACGGCTCGTTTATGAATAAGGACATATCGTTATTCCTTAATAAGCACCTTTGGAATAGGTCAATTCATAACTGTGGGTGTAAATTTCGAAAACATTTCCGAAAGGATCTTCTACGTAAACCATCTTGTATGGTTTTTCCCCAGGGTAATATTCCCGAATAGGCATGCGCTGTTTTCCACCCTTGGCCTTCACTTTCTCGACAACGCCTTCGATATCCGGGTCTTGAATACAGAAATGGAAGATGCCTGTCTTCCAATATTCAAAGTTGTCTTCCGGATCTTCCTGGTGCGGGAATTCAAAAAGTTCAATACCTATTTTATCTCCGGTAGATAGGTGAGCAATTCTGAATGTGTCCCAATCATTGCCGAAAACGTCGCGGCACATTTGACCGACTGGTGTATCATCGTTATGGACGTCTGATGGTTCCATAATGACATACCACCCGAATAACTCTGTATAAAACTCAATCGCTTTTTCTAAATTTGGTACAGACAAACCGATATGTGAAAAACTTCTTGGATATGGGTACATGGTTTAAAACTCCTTCTTATGATTTTATTTTCGCTACGATTTTACCTTTTACATGGCGTTCGGACAGTCGCTCAAGAGCCTGTGGAACCTCTTCCAATGAGATGGTCTCTTCCCGTAGAGACGAAAGTTTTCCTTCAACCATCATCTCAAGCATCTCATCCCCAATAACAGCAAGATCTTTTTGAGACTTTACATCCGCTCTATGTGCCGCTGCTAGGGCGATTTCATGGTACGATACAACGCTGGTAAAGGGTTTTACTTTAGTGAAATCAGGCGCACCGGCAATGTATACCAGATGGCCCATAAAGGAAAGAAATTCGAGTGATAAGGTAGCATTGTCGCGACTTACTGTGTCCACAACTGCATCGACACCTTTACCATCTGTGATTTCTTTGACTCTTTGTTGGACATCTTCACTACGGTAATCAATGACGAAGTCTGCACCTAACTCGCGGACATGATCGTGATTATGGGCCGACGCTGTCGTAATGACCGTCTTTCCTGTCGCTTTTGCCAGTTGAATAGCAAAACCTCCAACACCCCCTGCTCCTGCGTGAATCAGTATGGTTTCCACTTGATCCAACGGTAGCTTACGATGGATGGCTTGGTAAGCGGTGTACCCAGCTGTCGGCAAGGCAGCCGCATCTTCAAAACTGACTTCATCAGGAATGTGGGAAATCGTATGAGCTGTCGTTACAGCATATTGCGCATAAGCCCCTTTTTTTAGCAAATCACCGTGGTAGACCACTCGATCTCCTTTTTCCCACTCAGTCACATCCTCTCCAAGCTCGACAATCGTCCCCGCACCGTCAAGACCAAGGATATGAGGGTACGTCCAATTCGGATTGCCATTCGTTGCAGTCTTATAATCCACAGGGTTCAACCCAGCCGCATGAACCTCAATTAAAACTTCTCCTTTTTTAGGATAAGGCTTTTCTACTTCCTGCACCTTCATTTCTTTCCATTGATTTTTATCTTGTAAAAGAAGTGCTTTCAACAGTCTTCATCTCCTCTTTAAACAGTTTCCTTCAACAAGTGAAACGATATACTATATACTAACGAGAGGTTCAGGTAGAAACAAGAAGGCACTTTTCAGTAACTGAGTTACTAAAGGGTAACCTAATGATGGTTAGAAATGAGGGAAACACGATGAAGGAACTGCAATCGGAATACCAATGCGCCATCAATTTAGTGATTGATTTAATCGGAGGAAAATGGAAAGTGTTATTACTCTGGCATTTGAATGAAGGGGACAAACGGTTCAATGAATTGAGAAGAACCATCCCTGAGATCACCAAAAAAATGCTGACCCAACAATTGAGAGAGCTTGAGGGACACGGACTTGTGAAGCGGACAGTTTTTGAAGAAGTTCCTCCAAGGGTGGTGTACTCTACGACTGACTTCGGACGCAAGCTTCAACCTGTGCTTTATGGAATGTGTCAATGAGGTGATGATTACGCAGAAAAAGAAGGGATTCAGATGAACAGCTGTTGGACAGGCCGGGATTTCATGCAAAAATAAAAGCGACCTGTTGTCAGGTCGCTTTCTTTATTAGGACATCCATTTCGGTGGCGTGTTTTTTTCCCAATAAATCTCGCCAAGCTCATGGTGTTTCATGAAATCATCCTCTTGCAAATGATAATGGAAGTTAAACCAGTATCCTTCACCAGGCCGTTTATCTCTTCGCACATGAAAACGGGCGATTTCTTCATCTGTATGTTTGTTTTGGATATTAAAAATTCTTTCTCCATATCCCGGAGATGGATCTTCTGTAATTTCATAATAAGGGACTTCGTTTTCATCAGCAGATGTAAGGATCTCCTCCATGACCTCTTCGATTTTTGGTAAGATCGTCGTTGTCATGTCTTCATCTACTTTTTCAATAATTCGTGGTCCCATCTTTGTAAGCGTCTGTGTTTTTGCTTGTTCCGTTATTGTTTCAATCCAATCATCAGTTGTCAGAGGCTCAACAGAGGATGGAGGGGTTATTTCGAATTCTTCTGTCTTTGAGGAATGAGGTGATTCTTGAACATGCCGATCGGCCGACAGCTCTTTTTTATCGGCTGCGTCTGTATCGATCTGCATCGGTGGTACGTAAAGGCCTAAAGTCATGACAGATATAAGTACAACAAATACTTTTCTCATTAGCGGCTTCATTTCAGACATTCTCCCTCTATTTCAGGATGACTTTATTTTACCATTTTCTCCGTGGTTGTCCATAAGCAAAAAGAAACCGTTTCCAGTTTCTCACTTTTGCACCTTTTGTTGAATGATCATCAGCATACCATTAACAGCGTTTAAGGAGTCCTTACTCTCCACTGCCTGTCAAAATTTCAGTTCACCACATTTGAAATTCACGCTTACAAAGATTCCTGACTCCTCCAATTTTCATGTGGGTTTCTTTCCCTATACATGAAACAAGAAAATAAGGAAAACTTAAAAGATGAAAAAGGAGGAGGTAAAGATATGAATCCAAATCAAGGTCAAAATCAAAACCAGCAAGGACAGCAAATGCCACAAAACATGATGAATCCCAACCACGGAGGACATGAGTTATTTGATGCTCATGAAGTCATCGCAAGCTTAATCAATATGCTTGATCAGTATCAGATGTATGCACAGCATATCCAGGACCCTGAGCTTCAAAGCATTCAGCAGCGTCAACATGCGTTTGTGACTCAAATGTACAACACTATTGTCCAGAGTTTCAGCACAGGTCAAGATCCAGCTCAAGATACACAACAATATAAAATGCAGCAAAGCAACGAAGTCGTTTACGGAATCAAACCCGGCCAACCAAAGAAACCGAACCAATCGGTCAATGAACTCGCAGATAAAGGGCTCTCCGCCTATATGCTGGGACAAACAAAGACGCTTGCAACTTTATTGTCCATGACAGCGCTGGAAATGACGAACCCTGTCTTGCGCCGTGTGGTTGCAGACAGCGTCCCGAACTTCATCGAGATGAGTTATGAGATTTTCCTTTATCAGAACAAGCATGGGTACTACCAGGTTCCACAGTTGCAACAACAGGACATGAACCAAATGCTACAAAGCTATACAACTGCTCCTCAAGGAAACATGCCACACTAAACAACCAAGGACGCCTGCTTTTAGCGGGCGTCCTTTCGATTACATATTAAGCTATATGGCAGGATTGTGGAAGACTCAGTTTCGAGATGTTTTCGGGGTTCGTTACCATGTTGAGCGTCAGGGGTGGCGGGAAGCTACTCGCTTTCCTGTGGGGGAGTGGCAAGCTTCCTCGGACTACGTCCTGCGGGATCTCGCCTATCTCCTTCTCCCACGGGAGTCTCGCAGCTTCCCAACCACCCCATTTGATAAGTGTGAAAAACGAACCCACTTAGCCCAGGGCGAGTGTCTTCCACCATCCCTGTCCTAGATTGATAAAGCGCTCTGTAGCAGGCTTTCCATGAAAAATGTACACTCTTTAGTATCTACACGCTACTTTTGGAAGTTCCGCTATTTGTTGAAGTGGTTTCGAGACACTTATATGGCAAAGGGGCGGAGGGGAACGGCGAGACTCCTGTGGGAAAAAAGTGCATGGTGAGACCCCACAGGACGTAGTCCGAGGAGGCTCACCGCGCTCCCGCGGAAAGCGAGCTATTCCCCGCAGCCCCATCCACTCAACAAAAGTCTCGAAACTGAGTCTTCAAGAAAAGGGAGCTTTAATGCAATAAGGTGGTGTGCGATTTTATTAATACAAGGATCAGCGTTTTAATATAGTATAGGGACATGCACCTATAAAGGAGGCCGTTCATCTTGCTTTTCAGTTATATTCTTCTAGGCCTATCATTATCTGCTCCGATTGGTCCCATCAATGCTGCCCAGTTGGACAAGGGGATCCGGTATGGCTTTTGGCATGCCTGGCTTGTCGGGGTGGGAGCGATGTGCGCGGATGCCTTATTTATGCTTATGATCTACCTTGGACTTGCTCAATACGTAGAACTCCCTCTAGTGAAAACGTTCCTTTGGTCTTTCGGAGCTTTCGTATTGATTTATACAGGCATAGAAAGCATGACTGCCTCCCATACAAAAGAAACAGACCGCTCCCTTTCATCAACAAAAATGAAAGCTTTCCGAACGGGATTTCTGATGGCTTTATCCAATCCTTTGAACATTCTTTTTTGGATCGGCATTTACGGTTCCATTCTAGCCCAAATTTCTTCTCAATATGAACATGCTCAACTGCTTGTTTACAGCGGGGGAATTTTTATTGGAATTATGTTGTGGGACCTGACAATGGCTGGAACCGCTTCAGGCGCTAGAAGATGGATGACAGCAAGGTTGCTACGAGGAGTTTCTGTATTTTCAGGGCTATTGTTGATTGGTTTTGGACTTTATTTTGGGTATCAGGCAATCAAGATGTTTGTTGGATAGACAGTCACCTATAACTCCTCTCTCCAATAGGATATGGATGTATCCTAGGAGGGAGATTTTTTATGTTGTACACCAAAGAAGATATAGAGAACCATACAAATAACCTTGAACTTTGGCAACATGAGGCTTACGAGCAATTTTCGGACATGATGAATCAGCGTGAAACCCCTTATCCGTGTGTGCCTGGAATACAAGGGTTTATGAAAAATATGCTGCGTTTCGGTTTTGTGGATGATCCACGTACAAATGATAGTACAAATCAGTTGGCTCGTTTATTAAAGGATTATGGAGAAATTTCAAGAGACACGGGGAACTATGCTTCGCTCGTCATCTTTTGCGATACACGAGCACTCTTGGAAGAACAAACAACCATCGATGGTTATGAAGATCTTTTCTGGAATACGCTCAACGAAACGCACAAAAAAGACCCTGCTCCTTGGCCTGAAGACATCCCTAAAGATCCTGAAGACCCGTCATGGGAATTTTGTTTCAATGGAGAACCTTACTTTGCTTTCTGTGCAACCCCTGCTCATGAAATAAGAAACAGCCGCTTCTTTCCTTTTCTGTTACTCGCTTTTCAGCCACGTTGGGTTTTTGATGAGATCAATGATTCTACTCCTTTTGGCAGGAAGATCAAAAAGGTGATTCGTAAGCGTTTGGTGGAATATGACGGTATTCCCACACATCCTGCATTAAAGTGGTATGGGCAAAAAGATAACCATGAATGGAAGCAATACTTTTTAAAAGATGATGAGTCGACCTTACCCAAATGCCCTTTTACCTCTCTGAAAAACAAATGGAAAAGTTTACGCCCCTGACTGGGGTGTTTTATTTTGTTTCACCCATGTAGCGACTGCGATGAGGACTAAGAACGAAAGGCTGACAAGGAAACCGATTCTCGTCATGGAGTCGATCCATGTTCCTGTTACAGCAACAACGATCAGGCTGATCCCAATGAACACGAGTGCCGTTCCCTTTTTCCCTTTCACCATTAATTTCCGGTATGACAATAAGATAAAAGCCCAGTTGTATAAGAGCATCAAGCCTGCTGCCGTCGTTACATACTCAAATATCCGATCAGGAAGGAGGACGGCAAGAATGATGGAGAGGATCACAACACTTATCGTCAGAAGAAACGCAGGTTTTGAGACTTTTCCTTCTTCTTTTTCTACGAATATCTTCGGGGCATCCCCTTCCTCACTCAAAGTCATCACCATCGTTGTAACCGCATAAAGAGAAGCGACCATTGTTGAGAATCCCGCAATGATTAATACACTATTGAAGAGATGCGGCACCCAAGGAAAAGAATATTCTGTCAAGGCTGTGAGAAAAGGGCTTTCCTCTGTCGAGATATTCTTCCACGAGGTAAGAGTGATAACAAAATAAAAGGCAACCACATAAACACAGGTGAGCGCAATAAGCATCAGCGTTCCTGATTTTGGTGCATCTTTCGGGTCTTTCAATTCATTAGCCATCAATCCCATGACTTCGATGCCACCAAAGGCGTAAAACGCATAAAGCAGGGCGATCCAAAGTCCGGACCACTCTCCATCAAAAAGAGCAGACATCGGGGTTGTTACAGCCTGTGGTTTTCCTCCACCGATCACTCCAGTCATAGCAAGAATAGCAATAAGAATGAACATAAGAATCGCAGATATCTTAATCAGTCCGAAAACATTCTCCATTCTCTCTACTTGTTGTACCCCAAGCCAAATGACCAAGAGACCGAGGACCGCAAAAACACAGGCCAACATCCATAATGGAATCGCCGAAAACCAGAACTGTGCAAAAATGGCGAGGGCGGTCAGCTGACTCCCCATAATCAACATTTCTGAGGACCAGTAAACCCAGCCGTTACTGAATCCAGCCCATGGCCCAAAGGCTTGTTTGGCATACGTCCGAAACGACCCTTTTTCAGGATGGTTCGCGGTCATGGCGGCCAGCGACCGGAAAACGATATAGGTCCCTATCCCCGCCAATAAATAGGCGAGCAATACAGCTGGTCCCGCTTTTTCGATGGCAATGCTGGATCCGAGAAAAAAACCTGTTCCGATAATACATCCAATCCCAATGAATGAAAGCTGCCACCATGCTAGCTTACCTTTTTTATGTACATCAGCCATTCCCACCCCTCCTCCTGCATTTAGTTTGAAATGATTCGTCAGGATTATGTGCGGCGGAGCAAGAATGTTTTTTTGTGATGAGGAGAAAGTATCAAGAGATGAAAAAAGGAGCGTGGCATTCTTGTTTACATTGACCCCTAATTGTTGGAATGAATTTGACGAGCTTAAGAGTGTCGTTGTTTGTACACCCTCTGCCCTCCATGTCCCTGATAAACAAACCGCAACGGATCTCCGGTGGGAAAAGACAGCAGATAGCAATAAGATGAGACGATGCTTCACCAAAATGGTCGACGCCATGAGTAACGCGGGGGTTCAAGTTGTTGACTATTCCACTTTCCTCAAAGATGAGGAAAGGGCTTTCCATGAACAGTTGATCAACCGCGTCTTTGTCCGTGATCTCGCCTGTGTGTTCGGGAATCATGTAATCCCTGGGGAAGCGGGAACCACCATGAGGAGACCTGAATATATTCATGCACATAAGGTTTTTGAGCAATGGTTTGATGAAGCACATTTTTCCATTCACGAAAATGATACAGTAAATGCGCTTGAGAACGGGGATGTATTTGTTTTAAGCAAGGATGCGGTTTTTATCAATGTGGGAATGCGGTCAAGCTATGAAAGCGCAAAAGCGTTAAAAGATAAATTAATTCCTCTCGGTTTTTCTGAGATCGGTGTCATCGACCTTCCCCGTCGTGGAGATACGATGCACTTAGATATGAATTTCAATATTGCTGGAGAAGGACTAGCTTTAGCTAAAAGTTATATGCGCTATTTTCCTGTCGAAATTTTATCTGCAGATGGATCCACGTATGTCATGATGCACGAATTCCTTCATCGTCATGGATATGAGATCATCTGGACCGATGAAGTGAAACATACGGTGGCAGATATCAACTTCTTGAACCTGGATCCAGAAACATTACTCATCAGCACGAAAGCTCACAAAAAAATCTTTCGCCATGAGCGTTTGATAAAGAAGCGGCTGATTGAAGTGGATGTTGATGAATTGGAAGCTGGCGGGGGCGGACTTCGCTGTATGACCTTGCCTATTGAGCGTAGAAGTTAGAAAGCATGTGTATGCGTGCTCTCTTCTTCTGAACGTTACAACATTCGTTTTCTCTATACGAATGACAAATAAAGGACTGAGAAAGGATAAGATTAGGAGGTGTTTATTATGGAACATCTTAAATTATTCGCAATGAAATTCATCTTCACGTTTGCGATCCTTTTCATTCTTTTAGGTGCTGGTTTTAATATCCCTTTTGGAGATGTTTTTCTTATCAGCTTAGTTCTTAGCCTAGTGGGCTATGCTGTAGGAGACCGAATCGTTCTTGACCGTACTAAAAACACTACAGCCACACTGATCGATGTAGTGTTAATTTTCGGTTTTGTCTATTTTATGACAGAAGCTCTTACAATCGGGGACGGAGTTCTCACCGCTTCCTTCCTTTCTGCACTCTCTTTAGCCACATTTGAATACTTCTTCCATCAAACTGTCGTCAGAACCATGGAAGAAAATGAAACCGACAACGATGCATTCACTCCAGCAGGAGAACTGCGCACAGAAGCCTCTGAAGAGCTGACGCCATACGAAGGTAATGATAAGAAATAATAGAAGACCTGCTCCCTCAAAATCAGGGGACCAGGTCTTCTATTTGATGGTCATTTCATTGTCGCATGTTGACAGATAACAGCTATGACAGAAACTCATGATTGCTTCTTGTTTTTACTTATTTAACCATTGTGACTGGACAGGACGCTACATGTAGGACATTAAAGCTAACACTGCCTACAATCTTACTTTTAATCGCACCTAATCCACGAGACCCCATTACGATACTATAGACATTGGATTCTTTTGCTTCTTTAGCAATTTCATAATCTGGTGAACCAATTCTCATTTTTGTGTGAACGGTTACCTCTGAATTTTCAACTACTTTCAGTGCACCATCAATCACTTCTTTGGCACTTTCCTGCTGATACTTACGCACTTCTTCTCTGCTTACAAACCGATTGATATTAGGGGAATTGTAATTATATTGAACATTTAAAAGAAGAATTTCTGCATCCATTACTTTCGCTATTTCCAATGCATGAAGTAAAGCTCTTATCGAGAAATCTGAACCATCAATCGGTACTAAAATTTTTTGCGACATTAGAATTCGCTCCTTCAAAGAAATATTTATGAATAGAATAGCTTCACAATAAAATTGAAAACGCTTCCGGTTGTTCTTATAAAAAAAGACCCTAGCTTTTCGAAGATACTTTTCCTTCGCTCGTTTTGCTAAAGGTTTCCTTAAGAATATTTTACCAAATTTGTTCTGTTATAAATACAAAAATTTCATCTTAGTTATGAATGGAAATCATTTTTAACAATGAGTATGAAGGAAGGAGAAGGTTTTATTAAGGGGGCATCATGAAGGAGTTACATTCCCTTGAAAGAAAATTAAAGCATAAAAAAACCACCAATGTATGTATTGGTGGAGACGGTGGGAGTCGAACCCACGTCCGGAGATATCGGCACTCGGGCTTCTACGAGTGTAGTTGATATATTATAGTTCACTGCCTCTTCAGCCTACCAACAGGCTTCCGAGGAGCTAGCCTGATTGTTCTCTTCGTTTTTCCTCAGGCGGTGGAAAAACGCGTAGCCCACTTTAGTTTGAGACCCTTCATCTAGCACATGGGCGATGCCAGGAAGGATCAGCTATAGTCTACTTACGCAGCTACAGCTAGGTTTTCGTTAGATTCGCCAGTTATATTTAGGCAAATGACGGTTTTACGAGGCGTCGCTCGACTCGCAACCCGAGCTCGACCTATCCCCGTCGAATCCGTAACGTCCCCGTTAGGATTAAGGGATAACAGTCAAGCTGTTCATCCATGTCGTGTTGACGACAAATACTATTATAGCAGAAATATAATATTTTTCAAGGGGGTATGCGTTAGCGAAGGCTGTCCTTGATTGCACGGTCGATCTCACGCTTCTGTTGTTTACGCTTCAGATCTTCTCGCTTATCATATTTCTTCTTGCCTCGACCAACTCCAACAAGCACTTTAGCCACACCATTCTTAATATATACTTTCAATGGAACTAAAGAATAACCTTTCTGCTGGGTTTGACCAATCAGCTGGTTGATTTCCTTTCGGTGCAGCAACAGCTTACGTGCCCGTGTTGGTTCATGGTTGTAAATATTCCCCTGCTCGTATGGAGAAATGTGCATGTTGTGTAAATACACTTCCCCTTTATTGATGCGGGCAAAGCTGTCTTTCAAGTTCAAACGTCCATTACGGATCGATTTGATTTCTGTCCCCTGTAAAACGATTCCTGCTTCAAATGTTTCTTCTATGGCAAAATCGTGACGGGCTTTTTTATTTTGAGCTAACGTTTTTCCATGTCCTCTTGGCATACCTTTTCCTCCTCTGTTGCGTCCCTTCATTGTACCAAAACTCATTGTCATTTCCAATTGATATCAAACGGATGAAATCTGATCTGTCTGAATAGACTTTTTCTGTCAGCGTGTGAGAATATAAAGTTGCACATGCTTGATAAAGGAGATACAACGAATGGAACAAGTCATGAACGTAAAACCATTAACGATAGAAGACTACCCCGCCCTCAATGAAATGGATACAGGGATAGAAGACGACTATGTGGTACGGATTTTTGATCGTCTCATCACTTCTGACAGTCATGAACTCTTCGGACTCTTTCAAAATGGACGGATGCTTGCTGTTGGCGGCTACAGCTTATTTGGTCAGGATAAATTCGCTATGCTCGGCCGGCTGCGAAGTGACCGCCGCTTTCATATGAAAGGAAACGCCACCGAATTACTCAAGCCTGTCGTTAATCAATTGAGAAGAGATCCAAGAGTAAGCTGGATCGGCGCAAATACACACCTTGGAAATTTACCTGCAAGACGTGTCCTTGAAAAACTCGGGATCGATCAAGGGCCAATCATCCATTACCTGATTTTAAAACACCCCGATTTGTTGACAGGACATACGCCAGGTCCTGTATGGAATCCTGTCCATGATTTAAAAAGAAAGCGCGGCCTGTTGACCGGTTTGGAAGAAAACTCCTTAGGAACTTTTCCATACGAATGCTACTATCCCTTCCCTTTTGACGAGGCTCTATTCACCGATGATTATTTACAGGCTTGCTCCTTTTTTGAGAATCCCGATCAAAGCCGGTTTGTCATCATAAAAAATGATACAAAGAAATACGATTATTCTCATGTCAAATACTTTTGGGACGATCATTATGCTCAACCCGGCTTGTTTGAAACCATCCTCCATCATTGGAATAACAACCCGGATAATGTCGGTTGCTGGATTGATTTTTCCGACCAGGGATTTAAGAACATTCCTGAACTGACCGCCTATGATGTCCAGGAACCATGGATTCTTTATGGCTCTTGGAAAAAGCCACAATTATGAAAATTCTCCTGCATATATTGACAAGCTCCTTCATAGTATTTAGAATCCTCTAAGGAAAAATTTTAACGCAAGAAAGGATTAAAGACTATGAACTTTATGCAAGCCGTACAGCTGTTAGATGAAGGTCATGCTTTGGAACGTCATACATGGAAAAGTTCCGGATATATCGTAAAAGATGAAAAAGGGAAAATTGTTTTCTTTGATCATAATGAACCTACTTTTTATTCCTTAACGACAGAAGATGCCCTCGCATCTGATTGGGAACAAACAGATAAAGATCAATGGACGATCGTTTCTGTCTCTCATGATCGCGAATTGATGCAGGGGAAACTTTTTGTTTCTTATCACATTTGCGCTGAAAACGGAGGCAGCATCATGAATAACCACCTCGTGGAAGCCGATGAATTGTCTCAGTGGTCCCGTTTCGTAAATCTGGACCTTACCAATTCGGCACGCTATTTGAATGAACAAGATGTAGCCACTGTTCAAAATACGATCAGTGCATAAAACTTCACTAAAAAACGCGCGAATGATTTCGCGCGTTTTTCTTATTTTTTCTTTTTGCTTCCTTTTTTAACGCCCTTGTTTCTGTAAAAAGGTTTGTTCCCTTTTTGTTTGTTTTTCTTCTTCTCTTTTTTGCGATCCGGTCCTTTGGACTTGATCTGTTTCGGACGCTCTGGGCGTTTCCGTTCTTTCCTCGGTTTCATGCCATCAATTTCGAAATCAACCACTCGCTCATCAATATTTACATTCGTCACCTTGATGGTTACTTCATCGCCGATACGGTAAACATTCCCTGTGCGTTCACCAATCATGGCATATTGCTTTTCATGGTAATGATAATAATCGTCGGTCAATGTACTAACGTGCACCAGTCCTTCAACGGTGTTCGGAAGTTCGACGAACATTCCAAAGCTTGTCACTGAACTGATAACACCTTCATATTCTTCTCCGATTTTATCCTGCATGAATTCTGCCTTTTTCAAATCATCCGTTTCTCGTTCTGCATCCACTGCCGCTCGTTCCATTTCTGAAGAATGGCGGGCGATTTCAGGCATTTGATCTTTCCAATGTTTCCGTGTCTTGTAATCCAGCTTCTCTTCAACTAAGTAAGTGCGGATCAGACGGTGGACGATCAAGTCCGGATACCGACGGATCGGGGAAGTGAAGTGAGTGTAGAAATCTGTGGCCAATCCGAAGTGACCGAGACCTTGAGGGTCATACTTCGCCTGCTGCATGGAACGCAGCATCAGTTTCGAGATAATCATATCTTCCTGTGTGCCCTTAACTTCTTCCAGCACCTTCTGTAAAGCCTGCGGATGCACATTATCGGCCGTTCCTTTTACTGAATACCCCATATTGGCAACAAACTCAAAAAAGTTCTGGAGCTTATCTTCATCCGGATCCTGGTGAATACGGTGAATGAACGGAACATCCATCCAGTGGAAATGTTCAGCTACAGTTTCGTTCGCAGCCAACATGAACTCTTCAATCAAACGCTCTGCGACAGAACGCTCACGCAAGCGGACATCGACAGCTTTACCTTCTTCATCAACGACCACTCCGGCTTCTTTAAAGTCAAAATCAATCGCTCCGCGACCCATTCTTTTTCCTCTCAAAATACTCGCCAGCTTCTCCATATCTCTGAACATAGGCACAAGCTCTTCATATTTTTTGATCAATTCAGGATCCTCGTCCTGTAAAATGCTGTTCACATCTTTATAGGTCATTCGTTCATTGGTCTTAATGACACTTTGGAAAATTTCGTGGTTCACGACTTCTCCATGGCTGTTGATTTCCATTTCACAAGTCAATGTCAGACGATCCACTTGTGGATTCAAGGAGCAGATCCCGTTGGATAAACGGTGCGGGATCATTGGAATAACACGATCCACTAAATACACACTCGTCGCACGTTCCCTCGCTTCCTGATCGATCGGAGAGCCTTCTTCAACATAATAGGTGACATCAGCAATGGAAACGCCGAGTTTATAGTTGCCGTTATCAAGCTTTTTGACCATGACGGCATCATCAAGGTCCTTAGCGTCCGCTCCATCAATCGTAACGATCATTTCATCACGCAGATCGCGGCGGTTTTTGATTTCATCTGGGTGGATTTCATCCGGCGTGTCTGCCGCTTGTTGCAACACTTCCTCTGGAAAGTCCACTTTGATGCCATGCTTATAAATGATGGAGATGATATCAATACCAGGGTCATTTTTATGGCCGAGAATTTCTACGATTTCCCCTTCAGCACTCATACGATCTTCCGGGAACTTCGTTATATTCACGATCACTTTATGTCCATCGATGGCGCCATTGTTCTGACTCTTCGGAATGAAGATATCATTTGGAATCCGCTTATCATCGGCAATGACAAAACCGAAATTGCGGCTGGATTCGTATGTTCCAACGACACGCGTCGTGGCCCTTTCCAAAATACGGATGACCGTACCTTCCGGCCGCGTCCCATCCTCTTTCCGTTTTTCAATACGGACAAGAACTTTATCATTGTTCATGGCTGAATGAAGGTCGGAATGATGAATGTACACATCATCCTTGTCTTCCTCATCAGGGATTAGAAAAGCGAAGCCTTTCGCATGCATTTGAATACGTCCGCGAATCAGGTTCATCTTCTCCGGAAGACCAAAGCGGTTTTTACGCGTCCGCACAAGCTCTCCCTCTTCCTCAAGCTCATTCAGTACCTTCATGAGGTCCTTGAATTCATCAGAACTCCCAAGTTCTAATGTCTCTTCAAGTTCTTGTACAGATAGTGGTTTTGATGCTGTTTCTTTGAAAAAGTCTAAAATTTGCTGTTTTAACTCTATACTCAATTGTCTTACCTCCTTTTAAATGAAGGACAAGACTCCGGCGTCATGACCAGTCCAGAGACTCTAGGAAAGCGAGGACGTCTTCGTGCAGCTGCTCTTTTTCCTTATCCATTGTGATCACGTGACCAGAGTTTTTGTACCATTTAATATCTTTTTGATCAGCTTCTACTTGTTCATAAATATAGTTTGCACTTTCTGTGTTAATCATTTCATCATTTTCTGCTTGTACAACAAAGGTAGGAGTATAAATTTGATCGACTTCGTCATGAACCTCTGTAATAAATCCGCCCAATTGCTTGAACATCTCTTTTGATTCATCCAGAAGCTCCTCTACTTCGCGATCGATAGTTTCTTTATCTTTTCCTTCTAGTTGTTTATACTGCCTTGCTTTGAATTCAAAACCTTGGGTTAATTGTTTCTCATTGTCAAAAAACATCGGGGAACACATCGTAATGATTCCTTTGATTGGTTCCGAATAAGCAAGTTTCAGGCCAAGGACGCCTCCAAGTGACAATCCGGCGACAGCAATTTTCTCATACCCAAGCTCGCGCAAATGGTTCAAGGCGTTTTGAACATCCGCCCACCAATCTTCAGGTCTTGCCTCGATCAATGCCTCAAGCTCTTGTCCATGCCCTGCATAAATAGGTGCATGTGTCGTATAGCCGTGCTTTTGTAAAAACCGGCCAAGCATCCGCACATCGGCAGAGTGACCAGTAAAACCATGTAGTAATAATACCGCACGTTCTCCTTCCTCAAACGTAAATGGCTGAGGTTGTTTAATTTTCATGTCATTCTCTCCTTACTTCATCTATGTCCTGTTTTTAAGATTTCATTCTAAAGTGCAATGTATTCTATTTTACCAAAATTAAGTTCCCCTGGCACATTTTGAACCTGAATTACCTTTTCACCTTATTATTAAGCTAAATGGCAGGATTATGGAAGACTTGATTTTGAGATGTTCCGGGGTTCGTTTGCTGTGTTGAGCGGTGGGGGGTGGCTGGGAAGCGCCGAGCTTTCCTGTGGGGGAGCGCCGAGCTTTCTCGGACTACGTCCTGCGGGATCTCGTCTATCTCCTTCTCCCACGGAAGTCTCGCAGCTTCCCAACCACCCCTTCGAGAATTGAGATAAACGAACCCCTTTACTGTGGGAGGGTGCCTTCCACTACCTTAGTGTTATAAGCATAAAGCGCTCTATAACAAACTTTTAGCATGTAAAATAGTGTCCTTAGGAGTTGATTCCCCTCCAATTACCATGTGCATAAGAGCTGCTTATTCCGGAAGTGGTTTCGAGATACTTGTATGGCAAAGGGCGAAGGGGAATGGCGAGACTCCTATTCTAAGTGTGCAGGCGCCTCGATCAGCGGCGTATGGACTGGACTGAGCTGGCGGAGATAAAGGAAACACGAAGAACGGAGTGGTTCGATGTTGACTTATCGTACAGAAGCGAGGGAAGTCTCACTAGCCGCTAGGCGCCGGAACCGGATATCGAAGAGGGAAAAAGTGCATGGTGAGACCCCACAGAACGCAGTCCGAGGAGGCTCACCGCGCTCCCGCGGAAAGCGAGCTATTACCTGCAGCCCCCATCCACTCAATAAAAGTCTCGAAACTGAGCCTTCCACAATCAGAAGCTTTAGCTAGTTAAGTTTTGAATTAGGAGAACATAAAAAAACTGCGCTTCGTTTTATGAAGCGCAGTCTTTTTGATTAACCGAGGATATATGCAGTTAAGAAAGCTAAAACAAAGAAAAGAACGCCTGTTACTACCGTTGCTTTGTGCAACACTGCGTCAATTCCCCGTGCTTTCTGCTTCCCAAATAGTTGTTCCGCTCCGCCAGAAATCGCTCCGGAAAGACCGGCACTCTTTCCGGATTGCAATAGTACAAGGACGATCATTGCAATCGTGTTGATGGTTAGTAAAGTAATTGCAAGTGTTTCCATGATGTGCCCACACCTCCTAAAAACGTACAGATAACTAGTTTAAATGTAGCATAAAAGCCTTTCATCAGCAAGCTTATTCTAAATTCATAAAAGGTTTATACACAGGTAACGGACGAACTGAAAAAAAAAGAATGTCGTATAGGAAATAAAACTTATTTAATGATAGAAAGGACAAATTATTTTTGCAGAAGATTCTTTGGGTACGGACCGCTTCTTATAAGGGTGATATAAAATCTTAATCTTATTCAATCTGCTCATCTTTGAACAGTTATGAATGGTTTTGATTGATTTTGAAAGTTTATGGTTGATTTTTGTAAGGGTTTTCTTTTATTATAAATATAGAAGACATGCAAGGAGTGTAGGAACATGCTTACACCAGAGCGCCAACAACTTATATTAAAAACAGTCAAAAACGATCATACATCCAAAATCAAACGTTTAGTTGAAGTGACAGGTGCATCAGAATCGACCATTCGCCGTGATTTAGATCAGTTGGAAGAACAAGGACTCTTAAGGCGCGTCCATGGGGGAGCGTCATTAAGAAGCTCCGCGAGTGAAGAACCGACCATGAGGGAAAAAGTCACAAAGTTTCACAGCGAAAAACAAGCGATCGCCCAATTCTCCGCCTCCCTTGTGCAGGAGGGAGACTGTATTTTCATTGATGCTGGTTCGACCACTTTTGAAATGATTCCTTTCCTTAAAGAGAAAAATATCATTGTCGTAACGAATGGTTTGAGTCACCTGGATGCCTTGAACACCCATCAGATCAAAACCTACGTCCTTGGCGGTCTTGTTAAACACCAGACAGGCGCGGTTGTCGGAGCCGGTGCGATTCAAAACCTTCAACAATACCGCTTCGACCAATGTTTCATGGGAGCGAACGGAGTCACCCTACAGGATGGGTACACAACACCCGATCCCGAAGAAGCGGCGATTAAACAGATGACGTTGAACTTATCGAAGAATCGTTACGTCCTTGCCGATCATTCCAAATTTGAGAAGGTCGCTTTCATGAAGTTCTCTAATCTGTCAGAAGCAGAAATCATTACAGATTATAATGGTGCATCAATTGAAGACTATCGTAAGAAAACGAATATAAAGGTTGTGACAACATGATTTACACGTGTACATTAAACCCTTCCATCGATTACATCATGAACGTTGAAGCATTTGAAGCAGGGGCTTTGAACCGGGCAAAAGAAACCTTCTATTACCCTGGGGGGAAAGGCATAAACGTTTCTCGTGTCATGAACCGCCTTGGTGTCAAAACCAAAGCGCTCGGGTATATCGGCGGCTTTACAGGTGCTTTTGTCCAACAGTTTTTAAATCAGGAAGCCATTGACCATGCTTTTATCGAAACATCACAAACGACAAGAGTAAACGTGAAGTTGAAAAGTAACAACGAAACAGAAATCAACGGCCCTGGAGCGGAAATATCAGAACCTTTACAGGAAGAACTTTTAGAGCAAGTGAAAAACCTTTCAAATAAAGACACACTTGTACTAGCAGGAAGTCTTCCCTCTTCCCTGCCGTCCGACTTTTATATAACCATGGCTTCAATCTGTGCTGAAAATGGAACAAAAGTCGTTGCCGATACGTCAGGGAAAGCATTGGAACAATTGCTCGGCCACCCGCTCTTCCTATTGAAACCGAACCATCATGAATTGGGTGAGCTTTTCAACGTTGAGATAGATACAAAAGAAAAGGCAGCCCTTTACGGAAGGAAGTTAATCCAACAAGGCGTTGAGCACGTCATTGTATCCATGGGCGGAGAGGGCGCTGTTTATGTGGGGCAGAACCAGGAAATGTTCGCCAATGTACCTCAAGGTCATGTGAAAAACTCTGTCGGAGCGGGAGATTCCGTTGTATCGGGTTTTCTAGCAGGACTGGAAAAAGACGAACCAATTGAACAAGCTTTCCGTTATGGTGTGGCTTCAGGAAGTGCCACAGCTTTTCAGGATGACCTTTGTCAAAAAGAAGATGTAGAACGGTTGCTGACTGAAATCCACGTTTCCAATATAAACTAAGGGGAGTGAATCACCATGAAAATTACAGATTTACTGACGAAAGAAACCATCGTATTGAATATGTCTGCCTCTTCCAAGCCAGAAGCAATCGATGAGCTTGTCGGTCAATTGGACCGTGCCGGTAAGCTGAATGATCGCGATGATTTCAAGCAAGCCATTGAGGCTCGGGAAGAGCAAAGCACCACAGGAATTGGAGAAGGAATTGCCATCCCGCACGCGAAAACTTCTGCCGTAAAGGATCCTGCCATCGCTTTTGGAAGGTCGCAGGATGGATTAGATTATGAATCCTTGGACGGACAGCCGACGAACCTCTTTTTCATGATTGCAGCTTCTGAAGGCGCTAACAACACACATTTAGAAACACTGTCCCGTCTTTCTTCCTTTTTAATGGATAATAAATTCCGTGAACAACTGGAAGCAGCCAAAACAGAAGCTGATGTGATCGAAGCCATTAACGCAAAAGAAGCAGAAGAAGATGGAGAGGAAGAGACGGCAGAACAGCCAGCAGGAAAAATTTTGGCCGTCACTGCATGTCCAACAGGTATTGCCCACACCTTTATGGCCGCTGATAAATTGAAAGCTACGGCAAAGGAAATGGGTGTAAATATTAAAGTCCAAACCAATGGATCTGGCGGTATAAAGAACCGACTGACCAAGGAAGATATTGCAGAAGCGGACGCCATTATCGTTGCAGCAGATACGAAAGTCGATATGGAGCCGTTCAATGGCAAGCCTGTTATTGAAGTTCCGGTCGCTAAAGCGATTCACGAACCAAAAGAATTGATTAACAAAGCAGTAAATAAAGATGCACCTATTTATCAAGATGGTGGAAGCAATAAAGATACATCGGATGAAAAAGGTCAGCGCAAAGGTGTCTATAAACACTTGATGAATGGTGTTTCGAACATGCTTCCATTCGTTGTTGGTGGCGGAATTTTAATTGCCATCTCCTTCTTTTTCGGTATTGAGTCTGATAATCGCTTCGCACAAATGCTAAGTACTATTGGCGGAGATGCTGCCTTCTTCTTACTCGTCCCTGTCTTGGCCGGTTTTATTGCGATGAGCATCGCTGATCGTCCTGGTTTTGCTCCTGGTATGATTGGTGGTTTTATTGCTATAACACAGACGGTCGAAGGTGCGGGTAATGGATCTGGCTTCTTAGGCGGTCTCATTGCCGGTTTCTTAGCTGGTTATCTGACATTGCTTATTAAGAAATGGTTAGAAGGTTTACCAGCAATTCTTGATGGTATGAAAACGGTCCTTTTCTATCCGGTCCTTGCGATTTTCGGAACAGGAATGATTATGTTACTAATTAACCCTGCGTTGACTAGTGTCTACACGGCTCTATTCGGTTTCTTAGAAAGTATGAGCGGATCCAACTTAGCTCTGCTTGGATTAATTGTCGGTGGCATGATGGCTGTTGATATGGGAGGTCCAGTAAACAAAGCTGCCTACACATTCGGAATTGCGGCACTTGATGCAGGGAACTATACATTTATAGCAGCTGCGATGGCTGGTGGCATGGTTCCACCACTTGCGATGGGCTTAGCAACGACCCTTTTCAAAAATAAATTCACGAAACAAGAGCGTGAAACAGGGAAAGCCGCTTACCCACTTGGAGCATTCTTCATCACAGAAGGAGCAATCCCATTCGCCGCAGCGGATCCCGCTCGTGTCATCCCATCCATGGTCGCAGGTAGTGCTTTGACTGGTATGCTGACCATGTTATTCGGGATCGGGCTGCGCGCCCCGCACGGCGGTATTATTGTTGCTCCGCTCGTAGAAGGTGGGTTCATGCAAATCGTCCTTTATCTAGTGGCAATCATTGCCGGTGCAATTCTTTCAGCAATTGTTGTAGGATTCTTGAAAAAAGACCTCCAAAAGGCTTAAAATAATAAAGTTAGGGTAACTCATAAACAATAGCATGTTTTTAAGGAGGAATTATAATGGTAGAGAAAACATTTAAAATTACATCGTCCGACGGTGTTCACGCTCGTCCAGCAACAGTACTTGTACAAAATGCAGGAAAGTACGAGTCTGATATCAACCTACATTACAAAGAAAAATCCGTAAATCTCAAATCCATCATGGGAATCATGAGTCTTGGGATCCCTGCAGACGCTGAAGTCAAAATCACAGCGGAAGGCAGTGACGAACAAGAAGCGATCGACCATTTGGAAACAACAATGAAGAACGAAGGCTTGGGGGAATAACAGCATGACACAGCTTCAAGGTATTGCAGCTTCCAGCGGAATTGCCATTGCAAAAGTGTACCGCTTGGAAGCTCCGGACCTTTCTTTCGATAAGAAAGATATTGATCAGCCGGAACAAGAAGTCAAACGCCTGCATGAGGCTCTGGATACATCAAAATCAGAGCTGGAAAAAATTAAAGAACATACAAGAAAATCTTTAGGTGATGAACACGCGGAAATCTTTTCTGCTCACCTATTGGTCTTGAGCGATCCAGAATTGATTCAACCGATTGAAGATAAGATCAAGAGCGAAAATGTTAACGCAGAAGCGGCTCTTTCTGAGACGGCAAACATGTTCATTGACATGTTCAAAGGCATGGATAATGAATACATGCGCGAACGTGCGGCAGACATCCAGGACGTAACTAAACGTGTAATGGCCCACCTTCTTGGTGTGACTTTCCCGGATCCTGCACTCATCAATGAAGAAGTTGTCATCGTTGCAGACGATTTGACACCTTCCGATACCGCTCAATTGAACAAACAATACGTAAAAGGGTTCACGACTGATATCGGAGGCCGTACGTCTCACTCGGCCATCATGGCTCGTTCTCTTGAGATCCCTGCAGTCGTTGGAACGAAAAATATCACTTCCCAGGCTGGAAAGGATACCATGATCATCGTCGACGGAATTAATGGTGATGTCATCATTGACCCTAGCGAAGATCAAATTGCAGAATACAAGCAAAAACAGGACGATTTCGAGAAGCAGAAACAAGAATGGGCGAAGCTTAAAGATGAAGCGACCGTCACTTCTGAAGGCGATCACGTAGAACTTGTAGCCAACATTGGAACTCCTGACGACGTTGAAGGCGTTCTGAACAACGGAGGCGAAGGTGTCGGCCTTTACCGTACAGAATTCCTTTATATGGGCAAAAGCCAGCTTCCGACAGAGGAAGAGCAGTTCGATGCTTACTCTTCTGTGTTGAAGCAAATGGGAGACAAGCCAGTCGTCGTACGTACACTGGATATCGGTGGTGACAAGGAGCTTGACTACTTGGATCTACCTGAGGAAATGAACCCATTCCTTGGTTACCGTGCGATCCGCCTTTGCCTGGAGCGCGACGATATTTTCCGCGTTCAACTTCGTGCATTGCTACGTGCCAGTGTCCACGGAAACTTGAAAATCATGTTCCCTATGATTGCTACGCTGGAAGAATTCCGTCAAGCTAAAGCGATCCTTGACGAAGAACGCGCGAACCTTAAGGAAGAAGGTCATGATGTTTCAGATGAAATCGAAGTCGGAATGATGGTTGAAATTCCTGCAACAGCAGTGATTGCCCGTCAGTTCGCTAAAGAAGTCGATTTCTTCAGTATTGGTACCAATGACTTGATTCAATATACAATGGCAGCAGACCGTATGAACGAACGCGTGTCTTACTTGTATCAGCCTTACAACCCGGCGATTCTCAACCTCGTCAACAATGTGATCGAAGCAGCACATGCGGAAGGCAAATGGGCTGGCATGTGCGGGGAAATGGCTGGAGATGAAATTGCCATTCCGCTTCTACTTGGACTTGGTTTGGATGAATTCAGCATGAGTGCAACATCCATCCTGCCTGCCCGTACGCAGATCAGAGATCTATCCAGGAAGGAATGGACTTCTTATAAAGAAGAAATCCTTTCTATGGGTACAGCAGAAGAAGTTGTGGCTTTTGTTAAAGAAAAAACACAAACGAAGTAGTATTTGTAGTATGAGTGTGGGACAATAGGTGTGTGCCGACTTCCTTTCGGCTAGTTCATGAGAAAGAGATGTGTTTCCATGACATTTACTGTGATCTTGATTGTATGTATCGCCATTGTTTTAGGGATTGCCGCCATGTTCGGTATGGCTGTCTCTAAAGGCTACGATTACAAGCACACCGTTGACCCGTTACCAGACGACAAACATCATAAAGATGAGCATAAAAAAGCTGACGCTTAACCATAGCGTCAGCTTTTTTCTTTTCCATCATACAGGGAAAGTTTTTTCTGTATCGGTGTGCGTATCTTCGGCTTCGGAATTCTTTTAGGGTAGCCCATCTGTAACACAGAAACCAATTTAAAACGCTGGCTGTCCAGCCCAATATCTTGATAAAATTGATTATCATGCAAATATGGACTCGTCGTCCAAAGAACGCCTACGCCTGCTTCCCATGCCAAAAGCTGAACATTTTGTATATAGGCACAAACAGCGGCATAATCTTCTTCATACTTCCGAATATCCTCATCTCTTTCCATATAAATCAAAGCGTGATGAGGAATATTTAATAAGAAGTCCTGAATTCCGTCCTGCAGTCTTTGGGTTTTGTTTAAGTCATAGCCATCAAAGAACCCTTGCCTTTGATAACTTTTCATTACGGCCTGGGCATACGCTTCTTTCCCTTTATCCTGGTATAATCGTATATGCCACGGCTCTTTCATCCGATGGTTAGGCGCCCATGCAGCTTCACCAAAAATACGTGACAGTACTTCATGATCCACTTTTTCCTCTTTATATTCATTAATCGAGCGGCGGGTCCGAATCGCTTCCATCAATTCCATCACGTACACCTCACAACATGATCAACTTTGTCACAGGTTGTCCCATCCAATAGCCCCATTCACGCAAGAAGAATGGCACTTTCGTTTCCATACTTTTATATGCTGAATACTCAGTCGGGACACCTTCGACCTCCATATCCAGTTTCTCAGCCATAGCCACAGCTCTTTTCAAATGAAATTGGTCGCTGACAATTAAAAAAGAACGGATTCCTTTTTCATGACTGACTTCTTTCGCATTACTCAAGTTATCTTCGGTGATTAGTGATCGATCCTCAAACAGAATATCCTCTTCTTTTACTCCATGATCCATCGCATAGTCTTTTCCTACTTCTGCTTCAGAAGAGGCTGCTTGTTCACTTTTACCACCTGTGAGAATCAAGTATTCAACTTGTTCTTCTTTATACAACTCAATCCCCTGCTTCAAACGCCCCTCAAAAACAGGACTTGGCTTTCCATTCCATTGGGCGGCACCGAGGACAATGGCTGCATCGGCTTCTGATGCTTTTTCATCTCCATAGGTCCATACGGAATACCCCGTGTATAATGCATAGCCTAGCATCAAGAATAAAATGATCTGAATGAATCTTTTCATATCTTCTGGTTCTCCTACTCCCTGAATATATGTTCCATCATATCATAGAAAAAAGCCTCTCTGAATCATCAGAGAGGCTCATTTTAAAACTTATTTATTCAAGTTGTAGAATGCTTTCTCGCCAGCGTATGTCGCTGTTCCAAGCAGCTGGTCTTCAATACGAAGAAGCTGGTTGTACTTCGCCACACGGTCCGTACGGGAAGGAGCACCTGTTTTGATTTGTCCTGCATTTGTCGCAACAGCGATGTCCGCGATGGTTGCATCTTCTGTTTCACCAGAACGGTGAGAGATGACAGCAGTGTAACCTGCGCGCTTCGCCATTTCGATCGCTTCAAATGTTTCTGTAAGTGTACCGATTTGGTTCACTTTGATTAGAATGGAGTTGCCAACGCCTTCTTCAATCGCACGGCCCAGCTTCTCTGTGTTAGTTACGAACAGGTCGTCACCGACAAGCTGTACGCGGTCTCCGATACGGTCTGTAAGAAGTTTCGTTCCTTCCCAGTCGTTTTCGTCAAGACCATCTTCGATTGAAACGATTGGATATTTGTTCACAAGCTCTTCATACCAATCAACCATTTCTTCAGACGTACGTACAACACCTTCACCTATCAGGTTGTACTTGCCATCTTCATAAATCTCAGAAGAGGCAACGTCCATCGCAAGCTTCACTTCAGCATCAGGCTTGTAGCCAGCAGCTTCAATCGCTTCGATGATTGTAGATAGAGCTTCTTCGTTGGAACCTAAGTCTGGAGCGAAGCCACCTTCATCACCTACGCCAGTGTTATATCCTTTGCTTCCAAGAACTTTTTTAAGTGAGTGGAAAATTTCTGCACCCATGCGTAGAGCTTCTTTGAAAGTTGGCGCACCAACTGGCATGATCATGAATTCCTGAATATCTACGTTGTTGTCTGCGTGCTCTCCACCGTTCAGAATGTTCATCATTGGTGTTGGAAGGGTAGCCGCTGTGAATCCTCCAAGATACTTGTAAAGTGGAAGACCTACAACGTCTGCAGCCGCGTGTGCAACCGCCATGGATACACCAAGGATCGCGTTTGCGCCAAGGTTACCTTTGTTTTCTGTACCATCAAGTTCTCTCATCATTTGGTCGATGATCACTTGTTGAGTCACGTCCATACCAAGAAGGTTTGGAGCAATTTTTTCGTTTACGTTATCCACAGCGTTTTGTACACCTTTGCCAAGGTAACGTTCTTTGTCACCATCACGAAGCTCTACTGCTTCGTATTCACCAGTAGAAGCACCACTTGGAACAAGTGCTGTACCGAAAGCTCCTGATTCTGTATAAACTTCTACTTCAACAGTCGGGTTACCACGAGAGTCAAGGACTTCACGTGCATATACGTCAGTAATGTAAGGCATGAATATCTCTCCCTTATTTTTTAATTAGTGATTTTCCTGTCATTTCTTCAGGTTGTTCAACGTTCAATAGTTCTAGCAATGTTGGTGAAAGATCACCAAGAATTCCTCCATCACGGAGTTCCGCCCCATCTTTCGTTACAATGACGGGTACAGGGTTTGTCGTATGAGCTGTCATAGCGTCTCCATCCAAGGTCGTCACCTCATCAGAGTTCCCATGGTCAGCCGTAATGATCGCATGTCCACCTTTTTCATGGATCTTATCTACGATCTTACCTAAGCATTCATCTACGGCTTCAATCGCTTTAATGGTCGGCTCAAGCATCCCTGAGTGTCCAACCATATCAGGATTGGCAAAGTTTAAAATAATCGCGTTGTGTTTCTCTGCATCCAGTGCCTCAAGAAGTGCATCTGTAACTTCATAAGCACTCATTTCCGGCTGCAGGTCATACGTCGCAACTTTCGGAGAATCGATGAGGATGCGCTCTTCCCCTTCGAATTCTTTTTCACGACCGCCACTCATGAAGAACGTCACGTGTGGATACTTCTCTGTCTCCGCAATACGCAACTGTTTCATATCATTGTCAGCGAGAACTTCCCCGACGGTGTTTTTCAAGTCATTCGGTGGGAAAGCAATCTTACTTTTGACCTGGTCGCTGTATTGAGTCATCCCCACAAAGTGAAGATTCTTCGGTGCTTTGTCACCACGCTCATAACCATCAAAGTCGTCGTTTGCGAATGTACGAGAAAGTTGGATGGCGCGATCCGGTCTGAAATTGAAGAAAATAACACTGTCTTCATCTTCCACCGTGCCGATAGGGTTGTTGTCCTCATCTGTTAAGACAACAGGTTCAACAAACTCATCGTACACTTCCTGCTCATAAGAATCATCAATTGCCTTGATTGGATCCTTGTACGTTGGACCCTCACCGTAGGCGATGGCATCATAAGCTTTTTTCACACGTTCCCAGCGATTGTCACGATCCATCGCATAGTAACGTCCGGAAAGGGTAGCGATTTGCCCTACGCCTACTTCTTCAATCGCTTCTAGCGCCTGTTTGATATAAGTCTTAGCCGATTGCTGACCTACATCACGGCCATCAAGAAAAGCGTGAATATAGACTTTTTCAAGACCTTCTTCTTTAGCCAGTTTCAAGGTAGCAATCATATGGTCGATATGGCTGTGAATCCCGCCATCAGATAAAAGACCGAAAATATGAAGAGCTTTACTTTTCGCCTTTGCTTCACGAACCGCGTTCAGCAACACTTCATTTTCAAAGAAGTCCCCTTCACGGATGGAAAGGTTAATTCTTGTCAGACTTTGATAAACGACACGACCTGCGCCGATGTTCAAGTGTCCGACTTCAGAGTTACCCATTTGACCTTCTGGCAGTCCGACAGCTTCCCCGCATGCCGTTAATTGAGAATGCGGGAATTGGTTCCAGTAACGATCAAAGTTTGGTGTGTTCGCTTGTTTGACAGCATTGCCTTTCTCTTCATCACGAAGAGCGTAGCCGTCAAGGATGATTAAGGCAGCAAGGTTCTGCTTACTCATTCTTACCTGCCTCCACTAGTTTTAGGAAAGAATCAGCTTCAAGGCTGGCTCCTCCTACTAGAGCACCATCGATGTCGGACTGAGATAGTAGTTCATCAACGTTTGCAGGCTTCACGCTGCCACCATATTGAATGCGAACAGCTTCCGCTGCATCCGCACTTACATAATCACTGACGACTTTACGAATGTGAGTGCAAACTTCATTCGCTTGTTCAGATGTCGCTGTACGACCTGTGCCAATCGCCCAGATCGGCTCATAAGCAATGATTGTCTCTGCACATTGGTCATTTGTCAGGCCGTCCAATGCTTTTTTCACTTGTGTCTCAACAACGTTCATCGTTTCATTTGCTTCACGTTGTTCTAGAGATTCCCCTACACAAATGATTGGTGTCAAGCCGTGGTTAAATGCAGCATGAACTTTTTTGTTTACCTCTTCATCAGTTTCCTTGAAGATTTCGCGACGCTCGGAGTGGCCAAGTACGACGTAAGAAACGCCAAGTTCTTTCAGCATGACCGGGCTTACTTCACCAGTAAACGCACCGCTTTCTTCAAAGTGCATGTTCTGGGCACCGATTTTAAGACTTGTACCTTCAGTTTCTTCTACCAGTTTTTGTAGAAAAGGAAATGGAGCACAAACAACCGATTCTACCTGCTCAGAGGAAGGAACTTCGTTTTTAGCTGTTTGAATAAAATCTTCTGCTTCACGGTGGTTTTTATTCATTTTCCAGTTACCAGCAATTACTTTTTTACGCATATGGTTTCACCTCTCCTTTTTATTTATCGTTCAACAAGGATACACCAGGAAGATCTTTACCTTCCATGAATTCCAAGGAAGCCCCGCCACCTGTGGAGACGTGGTCCATGTCATTTGCATATCCGAATTTCTCTACGGCTGCTGCAGAGTCGCCTCCACCGATGACCGTGTAGCCATCTGTTTCAGAAAGAGCGTTCGCTACAGCTTTTGTACCGTTAGCAAAAGATTCGATTTCAAAGACGCCCATTGGTCCGTTCCAGATGACCAATTTAGAATCTTTAATGACTTCTGCATATTTTTCTCTCGTTTTCGGACCGATATCCAGTGCTTCCCAGTCGGCTGGGATACTGTCGATTCCGACTTCTTTCTTGTTTGCAGAATCAGAGAAATCATCAGCAACGACGACATCTTCAGGCATAAGGAAATTGACGCCTTTTTCTTCTGCTTTCTTCATATATTCTTTAGCTAGATCTATTTTATCTTCTTCCAGTAGGGACTTACCGATTTCGTGACCCAGGGCTTTTACGAATGTGTAGGCAAGACCTCCACCGATGATCAAGTTATCGACTTTATCAATCAAGTTGTCAATGACGCCGATCTTATCTTTCACTTTCGCACCACCAATGATGGCTGTGAATGGACGCTCAGGATTAGACAGCGCCTTACCTAGAACGTTGATTTCTTTCTCCATCAGGAAACCAGCAACGGCAGGAATATGCTCAGCAACACCTGCTGTAGAAGCATGCGCACGGTGGGCAGCACCGAAAGCATCGTTTACATAGAGGTCAGCCATGTCTGCAAAGGCTTTGGCTAATTCCGCATCATTCTTCTCTTCGCCAGGGTTGAAGCGTACGTTTTCGATCAGAAGAACATCGCCGTTTTCCATTTCAGAAATGGCTTTGTTCACTTCACCGCCGTATACTTCATCCGTTTTTGTAACGGTTTGTCCCAGAACATCGCTCAGACGCTTGGCTACAGGATCAAGACGAAGGTCTTCGACAACTTCCCCTTTTGGACGTCCAAGGTGACTGGCAAGAATGACTTTCGCACCGTTTCCAGTCAGGTGCTTGATTGTAGGGAGGGCAGCTTTAATTCGAGTGTCGTCTGTGACCTCTCCCTCGCTCATCGGTACATTGAAGTCAACACGGCAAAAAACGGTTTTACCGTTCACTTCAACGTCGCGGATTGTTTTCTTATTCATAGAATGACAACCTCCTTGGTTTGTGGTCAGGTTCATCGCCTGCCCTTATGTACGTTTCCACAGTTTCATTGTGCAGAAACGCCGATAAGCAGGATGCGAAAAAACATGGATAAAGGAGGAGGACCTGAGACCTCCTCCTTTCCAGCTTTTTCATAGTATTTTCTAAAACGGCTCAGATATTACAAGCCTTGGTTTTTAAGGTATACAGCCAAGTCTACACAACGGTTGGAGTAACCAGTTTCGTTGTCATACCAAGAAACAATTTTAACCATATTGTTTTCAAGGATTAGTGTAGAAAGACCATCAATGATAGAAGAGTGAGTGTTGCCATTGTAGTCCGTAGAAACAAGTGGCTCGTCACTGTAGCCAAGGATTCCTTTAAGGTTTCCTTCAGCTTCTGCGCGAAGAGCTTCGTTCACTTCTTCAGCTGTTACATCTTTATCAAGCTCAGCAACCAAGTCTACGATTGAAACGTTGGATGTTGGTACACGCATAGCCATACCGCTAAGCTTGCCATCAAGGTGTGGAAGAACTTTTGCAACGGCTTGTGCAGCACCAGTTGTCGTTGGGATGATGTTCTCAGCAGCTGCACGAGCACGACGGTAATCTTTGTGTGGAAGATCAAGGATCTGTTGGTCGTTCGTGTAAGAGTGAACAGTTGTCATCATACCGCGCTTAAGACCGAACTTCTCGTCAAGAACTTTTGCGTATGGAGCCAAGCAGTTCGTTGTGCAAGAAGCGTTAGAGATAACGTGGTGAGAATCTTTGTCGTACTGGTCTTCGTTTACACCCATAACGACTGTAAGGTCTTCTTGCTTCGCTGGAGCAGAGATAACGACTTTCTTAGCGCCTGCATCCAAGTGTTTCTTCGCATCGTCACGCTGAGTGAAGCGACCTGTAGATTCGATAACGATATCTACGCCAAGATCTCCCCAACCAAGTTGAGCTGGATCTTTTTCAGAAAGTACTTTAACTTCTTTTCCGCCGACAATCAGGTTGTCACCGTTTGTTGTCACTTCTTGCTCAAGCTTACCGTGTACAGTATCGTATTGAAGCAAGTGTGCAAGCATATTTGCATCTGTCAAGTCGTTAACCGCTACTACCTCTACTTCATTGTTGTTCAAAGCAGCACGGAAAACATTACGTCCAATACGTCCAAATCCGTTAATACCAATTCTTACTGTCATGCAAAATTCCTCCTTAGGATGATTGAAATCATATTTATTTAAAGGGATAAACCCCTTATTAACTCTTGGGCTGCACCTTCATCAGTGATCAGGACATTACTCTGGCCCGGTTGGAAATAAGATGAGATGGCTTGTGCTTTTGAACGACCTCCAGCAACAGCAATGACATGTTTCGCACGCTTCAGGTCTTCTAATTGCAGACCGACCGTACGAACTTTGTGAACGATCTCACCCTCCACATTGAAATAGTAACCAAAAGCTTCGCCTACCGCGTTGTACGTTTTGATCAATTCCAATTGTTCAGGGGAAGTCTTTCTCCGTTCTGCCATCGTAAGCGCATCGCCGACTCCGTGAATGACGATTTCCGCGTTTCGGATGATGTCCAACACTTCTTTGATCGAAGGTTCTTCTTTTATCGTCTGATAGGATTCCTCACTGAGAGGATCGGGTACATATAAAAGACGATAGTCACCCCTAGCCTTTTTCGCCATTTCCGCGCAAATCGTGTTGGCCTGGTTTTCAACTCTTTCACCTAATCCTCCACGCGCAGGAACGTATAAGCACTGATCAGCTCCAGACAGCGGCGTCATCACTTGTGCGACGGATGCCATCGTTGTTCCGCCTGTAATGGCAATCACCTGATCCGGCGACATATGTTCTTTCAAATATTGGACACATGCTTTTCCCATCTCTTGTTTTACCCAATTAAGCTCATCGCTATCACCTGGAACAACAACGACATGGTCTAAATTTAATTTATCCTTTAATTGTTGTTCTAAAACCTTAATCCCAGAGACCTCTTTAATAAACTCGGCCAGCTGATCAAGAATGTTCTGCCCTTCATAACTTAAGTGCATACCTCTTGAGGTGATCTCTACAGCTCCTTGTTTGTTCAAAAAGTCCACTTCGCTTCGAACCGTACGTTCAGCAAGCTCAACACTTTCAGCTAACGCTCTTCGGCCCACAGGCTGCATGATCTGGATGTAATACAACAGCTGATAACGGCGCTGTATAACGTCCAGGACATCCGGGAATAATTTTTTTTGTAAGTCGATGAACGCTCTCATGGAAAAGCCCCTTCTTTGAAATGGTACCAACCGGGATGTATTACGTCCCAGCTAGTCATATTATGTCCCGCTCGGAGCAAAAAAATATCTTATTTCAATTTTATATTAACAGTGGGGTAGTCCACGTGCAAGCGAAAACCTAGACGTTTTTCATTGTAAACGCTTCATTAGTTCGAAGTAATCAATTTCACGATAATCCAACTCTTCCTCACCGATTTTCAAAACCGGTATCTCGAGCATATACTTCTCAAGGAATGCAGGATCGCTTTCAATATCAACCAATATGACTTTGACATCAAACAAAGACAACAAGTCCTTAACTTCATCGCATAACCCACAGTTTTCTTTTACATATAAGATAACTTCAGACATATAGAGTCCTCCCTGAACTTCCATTTTCATCATATCAAAGGAAGCTTGCCTCATCCATCCCGGAAACTCAGGCTCAAGATACTTAGGGACCCGATATGTTTGATAGCATTTGGAGATTCCCGGGAATCTCCCTTGACTCTTAATATAATGTAACGAACCCTAGAATCTCGAAATTAAATCATACATTATTCAGCCATTTACTTTACTTTGAATACTTGCTGACTAAAATTAAGAAACAAAAAAAGACATGCTTCAGGAAGCATGTCCTTTTTTATCATAAAAACCATTATCGATTTTCAATTTTCGTTTATTCAAGAAATGAGCTAACTCTTCGCCTACATAGTTTTCAGGTGTTCGTTTCAATGACTCATAGTTGAAGGATAACTTTTGCTGCTCCTGCATGTCGAACACATGAATCCGCCTGTCTTCAGAAACTTCTTCAGTCGACAACATTTTGTAACGGATTAGTTTTGTCATATATACCCCTCTTCTAAATAAAGCGAAAAGTCTAACTTTATTTATTCAATAATAACATAGAAAAAAGCCGAAATAAACTACATTACGATACTATAAACCAAATAAGTGTTCGTATAATTCTTGTGATATTTCTGTCTAATCCATATTTAAATAACACTGATGTAACCGCAAAGGATTCTACAAGGGTTAATATATTAATATAATGATATTCCTGTAAAAAATAGGACCTCCCTTACATTTAAGGAAGGTCCTTCTAGTTTAGCGCGCCCGAGAGGATTCGAACCCCCGACTGACGTAGAACCGGAATCTACCGCTCTATCCAACTGAGCTACGGGCGCAAAAGCGACATGCATTTAATATTATAAGGAGAATCACCAAAAAACGCAACCCATTTTTTATAGTCTTCCACAAAAGCTCCCGATTGTGGAAGACTCAGTTTCGAGACGTTTGTGTGAGCGGTTCGGGGCGTCCGGGGTTGACTCGCTTTCCGCGGGAGTGCAAGGAGCATCTCCCGAGTAGACCTTAAGAAAGACTTGTCTGGTTGAAATAATGAATGATAAATCCCTTGCCATGGATACGGGGTCAGGGAAACGACTATTTGCGGTTTTTTGAATCCGTTTGTACAAAAACACACACGTTTGTGTCTCCATTCGCTTTACATGCGGACGTTTCCCAGACCCTGTCCCCTTACCTTATTCGTGCAGGATCTATGGTTAAAAAGACTCTATAACGGCGAGGGTGAGCAGGTCATTCTTACAGAGCTCGGCAGGTTAATGTTAGAGGGATTTCTTGTGGGAAGTGCGTGGTAGATGAGACCCCGCAGAGCGTTAGCTCGAGGAGGCTCATCACTCGCCCACGGAAAGCGAACCTTTTCCCGGAGCCACTAGAATCCCACAAAAGTCTCGAAATCGAGTCTTCCACAGTCCTGTCATATAGCTTAATTATAGGTTCGGACGTTTATATAGGTAAATTTAGGGTATCATGGTAGAAGGAATTGGAACACATCACATAGAACGAATAAGAATAGCCGTTTTTCATACTTAAAAGGCGTAACCACCCTTGCTGAAATAAAGGATAAAAGGTCGATTGTTTTTGTTTGACCTTTATTGACCTTATAGGTATGATGAATGTATTCCATCATTATTAATTTGATGTTAAGGAGGAATTTCAAATGAATTTAGTCCCTACAGTTATTGAACAAACAAACCGCGGAGAACGTGCCTATGATATTTATTCCCGCTTACTTAAAGACCGCATCATCATGCTAGGAAGCCCGATTGATGATAACATCTCAAACTCTGTTGTTGCGCAGTTGCTTTTCCTTGCGGCTGACGATCCAGAAAAAGATATTTCCCTATACATCAACTCTCCTGGTGGATCGATCACAGCAGGTATGGCGATTTATGATACGATGCAGTTCATCAAACCGAACGTATCCACGATCTGCACAGGTATGGCTGCATCTATGGGTGCCTTCTTGCTTAACGCTGGTGAACCTGGTAAACGTTATGCACTACCTAACAGTGAAGTCATGATTCACCAACCGCTTGGAGGAACACAAGGCCAGGCTTCAGATATCGAAATTCACGCAAAGCGTATTATTAAAATGCGTGAGAAGCTGAATAAGATTCTTGCTGAGCGTACTGGACAGCCGATGGAAGTCATCGAACGCGACACGGATCGTGATAACTTCATGTCAGCCCATGAAGCTGTTGACTACGGCTTGATCGATAAAGTCATGGAGAAAAACGAACAATAAGAAAAACACAAAATCCGCTGTGATGACACAGCGGATTTTTTTGTGCTGTATGAAACCGTTCCCTCATTGGAGAACGTTCATTTTTTCACATAAACAATGATTACTCATTCTTCACGAAGTCAGTAAGCACCTGAACAGCTTCTTCCTCATCAGAACCGTCTGCAATTAACTTAATGTCTTCATCGGTTCCGACAGCAAGGCTCATTAACCCCATAATACTTTTGGCATTCACACGTTTCTCACCTTTTTCGATAAAAACATCTGCGGTGAACTTGTTCGCTTCTTGTACGAATTGCGCTGCTGGTCTTGCCTGTAAACCTGTCTCAAGCTCAATCGTTATCGTCCTCTCAATCACCTGTCATTCTCCTCTCATTCTATATTTCAACTTCTTTGTAAGCGGATTCAATACTGAGAAAAAAGAACGCTCTCTTGTAGAAAGCGTTTATAATTGTATTTCATTATAGCATGAATTTGTTAAGGAAACATTAATTTCTTGTGTTTTCTATGACTTCACCTTTTCTAACTTTTTCGGCGAACTCGTCAATTTTACGCAGGCGGTGATTGATGCCTGATTTACTAATCGACCCACCAGAAACATACTCCCCAAGCTCTTTCAAGGAAACTTCCTGGTGCTGCAGCCTTAACGATGCAATCTCCTGCAATTTATCTGGGAGAGCTTCTAAGCCTACTGTCCGTTTAATGAATTTTATGTTCTCCACTTGGCGGAAAGCTGCACCGATCGTCTTATTTAAATTCGCTGTCTCACAATTGACGAGACGATTGACCGAGTTTCTCATATCCCGGACGATCCTCACATCTTCAAACTTGAAAAGGGCTTGGTGGGCTCCGATATTGCTGATGAGCTCCGTAATTTTATCCGCTTCTTTCAAGTACGTGATGTATCCTTTTTTACGACTGAGCGTCCTTGCATGTAACCCAAAACTATTCATAAGCTTACACAACGCCTCGTTGTGTTCCTCATCTGAAGAATAAATTTCAAGATGATAGGAAGAGGTCTCTGGGTTGTTGACGGAACCGCCCGCAAGAAATGCTCCCCGTAAATAAGCCCTTTTACAACATGTATCGTTCAAATACTTTTGAGGGATATCTGGATTAATGGATAGAGGACCTTTCAAGATTTCAAGATCTTCAAGAACGACATTCGCTTTCTCCTTCATCCTTACAATATAAACATTGTTCTTTTTCAACCTCATTTTTTTCCGAACAAGGAGTTCTACCGGGTAGGGATAAAGCTTTTTGATTAACGTGTAGATCCTTCTGGCAATCGCTGCATTCTCTGTTTGTACGTCCAGAATATATTCACGATTGGAAAGGGAAAATGTGCCGTTCATACGGACAAGGGCAGCCAGTTCCGATTCCATGCAGCAAGTATCAGCTTCTACATTCGTTAATTCTTTTTTGATCTCTGATGCAAATGACATGATGTACACCCCCTTCTACCTACCACGCAACACCTATAGCATGGAGTGCAATAACTTTGCTAATTTTTCTGTGTCATGACGTAACATAGGCTTACTGTGGTCGATGATATCTTCTTCTATGACTTTCAATCCCATGGATTTAATTCTTTCAATATCGTAAACGACGGGCTCCGCATTTTCTTCAGCATAAGCAGCCCTCAACCCTTGATCAATCGGTTGATTATGCACAATCACTGACTGTAACACATCTTCTCCAATATGATCAAATAAGGCCTGGATATGATCAGCTGCCGTGTAACCAGAAGTTTCCCCCTCCTGTGTCATCACGTTGCATATATAAGTGACCATCGCTTTCGTTTCTTTCAATGCCTGCCCAATTTCCGGAATGATGATGTTCGGTAATATACTTGTGTAAAGACTTCCCGGAGAGATGACAATCAAATCCGCGGATTTGATTGCCTCTACAGCTTCTGGCAAAGGCTGAATCGGCGTAGGGCTCACGTACACCCTTTTGATTTTCTTGTTCTGTTTCGGAATACTTGACTCACCGGTAACAACCGTTCCATCCTCCATCTCCGCATGGAGGTTCATGGAATGATTGGCAATCGGATAAATATGACCGCGCACATTCAGGACTCTGGAGATTTCTTTTATCCCTTTATAAAAGTCTCCCGTCATGGATGCCATCGCAGCTAGCAAAAGGTTTCCCATGGAGTGACCAGACAAGCCGTTACCCGCTGCAAAACGGTGCTGAAAAAGCTCAAGGAGCATAGGCTCAGCATCGGAAAGGGCAGCCACGACATTCCTGATATCCCCCGGGGCAGGAATCGCCATCTCGTTACGTAAGCGGCCGGAGCTTCCACCGTCATCAGCAACCGTAACAATCGCTGACAGGTCAATCGGTAAATTTTTCAACCCGCGCAAGAGCACAGGCATCCCGGTCCCGCCACCTACAACGACGACACGCGGCTTGGTCTTATGATCCATCCGTTACAAACCCTTTCTTTTATCAATGTCTCTGTGAGTGACATGGGTCACGAAGTCAGTAGAGAAGTATTCCGATAAATGTTCAGCAAGCGCTACAGAGCGGTGTTGACCGCCTGTACAGCCGACAGCAACGACAAGCTGACTTTTCCCTTCACGTTTGTATTGAGGAAGCATGAATTGAAGCAAGTCCTTCAGCTTTTCAAGGAACTTCTGAGTATCGCTCCACTTAAAAACATAGGAAGATACTTCTGTGTTCAACCCTGTCAACGGACGCATATGTTCGACATAGTGCGGGTTCGGCAGGAAACGCACATCAAACATCAAGTCTGCATCAATGGGAACGCCGTATTTAAAGCCGAAGGATACCATTTGAATAGAAAACACCTGTTGTTCCTTCTGACGATATTTTTCAATGATGCGCTCCCGCAGTTCTTTTGGTTTCAATGATGTCGTATCAATGATCGTCTGAGAACGGCCTCTCAGCTCATCCAGCATTTTTCTCTCTCTACGAATACCTTCAAGCGGCAGCCCTTCTTTAGCAAGGGGATGAGATCTTCGTGTTTCTTTATAGCGGGAAACAAGCGCCTGATCTTCTGAATCAAGGAAAAGAATATGTTCTTGCAGCCAGTCCTCTTTTCCCAGACGGTCAAGAGAATCAAAGAGCGCATCGAAAAATTCTCGTCCACGTAAATCCATCACTAGAGCCACATTTTGGATATTGTTGCTGGAATCTTTCATCAGTTCGAGAAATTTCGGAAGCAGGGCCGGTGGTAAGTTATCGACACAAAAAAAACCGAGATCTTCAAAGCTTTGAACAGCTACGGTTTTCCCTGCCCCTGACATCCCTGTGATGATTACTAACTGAGTATCGTTGGCATTTACTTCCATCTTTCATCGCTCCCCATTAGTCAGGTCGTGACGGATCCAAATCTTGATCGATCAAGCGGAAGTCCGTCGTATATACAAATGTTCCATATACTTGCTCTTCACTACTTAGGATATGCTTGAAAATTCTCCGATCTCCCTCTGCCATCGGCTTTTGAAGAACTTCTTTAACCGGAACCCACTCCAGTTCACCTTCTTCACTTTCATCAAGCAAATCCCCCGAATAGCTCGTACTGTAAAAAGTAAACATCATCCATTCATGAGCGGTTTTCTCTTCTTCCCGCATGACGAATGTAAAGGAACCACGAAGCTCTGGTTTTTCGATTGAAAGCCCCGTTTCTTCTTTAAACTCCCGGACGACGGAATCTTTGATATTCTCTCCGGCTTCCATCTTTCCGCCAGGGGCTACATACCAGCCTCTGCGTGGTTTTTTTAACATCAATACGGAATCATCAACTTTCAAAATACAATTCGCTACACGCTGCATCGTTATGGTCACCTCATTTTATTTCTAGAGGGCATCTCCACCCATTATACAATGAATACACAGGTTGCTACAATATTATGTTCCACAGCCGTTATTGAAAACTATCTCCTTTAAACTTATTTGGAAAAAGGTTTCGTTGATTATGTTGTGATTGAATGGAACGAAACCTTAGCTGAAAATTAAAGGAATATCTACTAATAAAAGTTCTGCATTTCAAAAAGCCCATTTATAAAACAAAAAAAGACACAGATGACGAGCACCTGTGCCTCATAGAGATTAATCTATTAAAAGGGGGTCAATTAATCATTTCCATCGTAACAGGAAAATGTTTCATAAGTGTTACACCCGAGTTAAAATGGTGTTTCTTTTTAATTGACGACCTTCAATTCCTCTAAAAGATTTTCAATATAGTGCTGGGCAGATTGTGCGGCGATACTTCCATCACCAGTGGCTGTCACAATTTGACGCAATTCTTTTTCGCGGATGTCTCCGGCAGCGAATACGCCCGGTACTTTCGTTTCCATATTCTCATCTGTTTCGATATATCCTTGTTCATTCGTGATGCCTAGACTTTCGAATGGTGTGGACAATGGAATCATTCCAATATAGATGAATGTACCATTGGTATCGAATTCGTATTCTTCATCTGTTTTTTTATTGTGAAGCGTGACGCTTCCCACTTTTCCATCTTTTTCATTGATGGATTTGACAACGGTATCCCAGATGAAGTCGATCTTGTCGTTATCAAAAGCGCGATCCTGAAGAATCTTCTGTGCGCGTAATTCATCACGACGGTGGACGATTGTTACTTTGCTTGCAAAGCGCGTAAGGTAGACACCTTCTTCTACTGCAGAATCTCCTCCGCCTACAACGACTAGTTCTTTATCACGGAAGAATGCACCGTCACAAACCGCGCAATATGAAACGCCGCGGCCGCCAAGTTCTTTTTCACCTTGCACACCAAGTTCTTTATATTGAGCACCTGTCGTTACGATGACGGCACGTGCTTTGTATTCTTTGTTACCGGCTTTGACCGTTTTGTATTCCTTACCATCTACGACTTCTTTGATGTCGCCATACGCATATTCTGCACCGAATTTTTTTGCGTGATCGAACATTTTGTTAGATAAGTCTGGGCCAAGAATACTTTCAAAGCCTGGGTAGTTTTCAACGTCCTCCGTGTTCGCCATTTGACCACCCGGAATGCCACGCTCGATCATAAGCGTATCCAGGTTGGCACGAGAGGTGTAAACAGCTGCTGTCATGCCAGCAGGACCTGCTCCGGCAATAATGACATCATAAATGCGATCTTCACTCATCAATCTTCACTCCTTATGAATCCAAATAATCTCAGTTGCAATTCCTGTACATATCATAGTAAATCATACGAAAACCGTCCATTAATGTGCTTATTGGTGAAAGAAATGCATGTTCACCTATTCCTGCTCCCAGGGTCCGCCTTCGTTCCCCATCTTCGGGAACTGCTTGCATCCCTTTTCCCATAGTTGCAACGCTTTAGACGGATTACCTGTATGATAAACAGAGATGCTGTACCATTTGTAGTAAACTCTGCGGCGAGTAACCTGCTTATCACGAAGCGACCTGAACCGTTCGACCGCTTCTTGGTAATAGCCTGCTCTTGCAAGAGTCTCAGCTACGGCTAGTTTTTGCTGTTCATGCATAGGAAATACATTGCGGAGTCGTTCAATATGAAATGCCGCTTCTTCCGTCATCCCCTGCTTCAGATAAAAAGCAGCCAAATTCACGTCACAGTGAATGTTCGCCGGTTCTTTTTCCAAGGTCTCTTTTTCAAGCTGAATCGCTTCTTCACGGTCTCCGTTCATGAACAATGCGTAGGCGTATCGATGTTTAGCGATTTTGAATTCCGGGAAAAGCTGCATCATTTCATCAAGGACACTTAACGCTTCATCCCACTCCTCTTGCTCTAAATGGTAAAAAGCTGTTTCCTGATAGATAATCAGCTCATCCTCATCCTCAAACGCCCAATCATCGTCTTCATCTTCTTCCTCTAAAGAATCCAGCATATCTCTCAATTGCTTAGCTGCTTCTTCAAATTCGCCGTCCCCAGGTTGTTCTAAATAGGTGTCGACATATTTTTTGGCATCATTAAGAAGACCGAGGTGTGCGTAATTATTCGCCATCAGATAGTAACAATCGACATATTCTTTGCCGTGTTCAGCCAATACCTCGGTCAGCACCTGATTTGCGGCATGATAAGAGCCAACTTCCGTATAAACGACAGAAAGTTGGCATGGATATAATGGTTCCTCGGGAGAAGCTTCAATCGCCTTTTTCAGCCACTTGACAGCAGCACTGAAACGACGCTTTTGAAAAGCTTGAATCCCATGAGAAAAATAAAATGAACCTGTAGGTACAAATGGGATAATGTTCGTATCCTGTTGTGCTGTAGTTCCTTTAAGTGTTGTCGTCATGACTGTCCCCCTATTTCCGTTTCAAATCTCACTAATTATGCAGTATAACATAAATGCTCACAGAGAAATAGGAGAAAAATGTAATCCATTAGGAATGACGTTTTTCCAAAACATCCAGAACATCATCCAGTGGGACTTGACGATCAGTCAGGATGAGTAAGAGGTGGAATAATAGATCCGCAGATTCCAAAGCAAGTTCTTCTGGATCATCATTTTTTGCAGCAATGATGACCTCCCCTGCTTCCTCACCGATCTTCTTCGCAATCCGGTCGACCCCTTCCTGGAAAAGTGTGGATGTGTAAGACCCTTCAGGAAGAGTTGCTTTTCGGTCAGCCAATACGGTTTGAAGTTCATCCAGAATTTCATACCGATTTTCTTTTGGCTTAGTTTCAGAATCTGTCAGTTCTTCAGAAAAACAACTATAATCCCCTCTGTGGCACGCTGGACCTGCTGGCACCACTTGGACAAGCAAGGCATCCTGGTCACAATCGTAATGGATGCTTCTCACTTCCTGTGTATTTCCGGAAGTCTCCCCTTTGTGCCATAACTCTTGACGGGAGCGGCTGTAGAATACTGTTTCACCGATCTCCAACGTTTTTTTCAAAGATTCTTCGTTCATATAGGCTAAGGTCAGGACAGCTTTTGACTTGGTATCTTGCACAATCGCTGGAACGAGACCTTGTGCATCGAATTGAATGTTATCTATATTCATCGGACAGGCACTCCTTTTTCCTTCAAATACGCTTTCACGTTTTGCACAGACGTTTCTTTATAGTGAAAAATCGATGCGGCTAGTGCAGCATCTGCTTCAGCTTCAGTAAATACGTCATAAAAATGTTCACTGGACCCCGCCCCGCCGGAAGCGATGACAGGTACATTCACAACTTCCTGTACGGCTTTTAATAAAGGCAGATCAAAACCGGATTTTTCTCCATCTTTATTCATGGACGTGAGCAGAATTTCTCCCGCTCCCAGCTTGACCGCTTCTTTCGCCCAGTCCGTCACGAGCCAATCGGTTGGTGTCCGCCCACCATGGGTATAAACACGCCAGTTCGCTGCCTCTTCATCATACTTCGCATCAATCGCGACAACGATGCACTGACTCCCGAAGTAATCCGCTCCTTCCGTGATCAATGCTGGCCTTTTTACAGCGGAAGAGTTCAGGGATACTTTATCTGCTCCATTACGGAGGGTTTCTTTGATGTCCTCAAGCGTGCGGATGCCACCGCCGACGGTAAAAGGAATGGCAAGTTCAGAAGCAACAGAACGGACGACATCAATCATCGTTTTCTTACCTTCATGACTGGCGGAGATATCAAGAAAAACGAGCTCATCTGCGCCTTGTTCGTCGTACACTTTTGCAAGTTCAACAGGATCGCCGGCATCACGGATATCAACGAACTGTATGCCTTTAACAACACGACCTTCCTTTACATCCAGGCAAGGAATAATCCGCTTTGACAGCATTCAGTTCACCTCCACGTCGAGCGCTTCTTTTAAAGTAAATTGGTTCGTGTACAAGGCTTTTCCGACTATCGAACCAATGACATTTCGATCCTTATATTCTTTCAGCTCGACAAGGTCATCCAGGCCTTTGATACCCCCAGATGCAATTACATCTACACCTGTTTCTTCAGCCAAACGGACGATTTCCTTCGTATTCGGACCTGAAAGCATACCGTCTTTTGCAATATCTGTATAAATGAACGTCTTCGCGCCCGCGGAAGCTAGGTCTTTTCCTAAATCAACCGCCTTCACTTCCGATTGTTCCAGCCAACCTGCTGTCGAAACAAAACCGTCACGTGCATCCAGACCAATCGCAATTTGCTCCCCATACTTTGAAAGAAGTTGTTTGGTTGTTTCCACATCGCGGACAGCAAGTGAACCGATGATGACACGATCAACGCCCGCATCCAAGTAAAAGCGGACATCTTCTTCTGAGCGGATACCGCCGCCAATCTGAACGCGACAGTCCAATTCTTTCGCCACTCTCAACACATGCTCCGCGTTTTGCTTGGAACCTTGTTTCGCTCCATCAAGGTCGACCATATGGATCCATGAAGCCCCTGCTTCTACAAATTCCTTTGCCACTTCAAAAGGGTTTTCCCCATAGACGGTTTCTTTATCAAAATCGCCTTGTTCAAGTCGCACACATTTTCCGTCACGCATATCAATCGCTGGATAGATCGTAAAGCTCATCATTAAAACTCCTCACTGTTTGCACATTACTTTACAAAAGTTCTCTAATAACTGCATGCCGGCTCTCCCGCTTTTTTCCGGGTGGAACTGGCTGGCTACAAGATTTTCTCTTCCGATAATTGCAGGCACTTCCATGTGATAATCAGATGTCGCATATAAAATAGAAGGATCATCTGTCTTCACAACGAAAGAGTGAACGAAGTAAACATGGTCTTCTTTTACATCTGTCATCAGAGGTTTGTCCGGCTGATGGATCTCAAGCTGGTTCCAGCCCATATGCGGAACTTTGTATGAACGTCCTTGATCATCCATCCCCGGAAAACGAGAAATGGTGCCAGGGAACAATCCTAAACCTTCCGTAAGTCCGCCTTCTTCACTGCTCTCGAATAACAGCTGCATCCCTAGACATATGCCGTAGACCGGTACACCTTCGGTCACTTTATCTTTTATAAAATCAATGAATCCATGCTCTTGAAGTGCTTTCATCGCATCCGGAAATGCTCCCACCCCAGGAAGGATGTAACCATCACAGGCTCCCAATGACTGTGGCCGGTCCCCGATTTTATAGTCCACTCCAAGTCGTTCAAGCGCTTTTGAAACACTAAATAAATTTCCCATTCCATAATCGATGATGCCTATCATTATAAACTTCCTTTCGTACTCGGAACTCCTTTGACACGTGGATCGATTTGAGTCGCTTCATCCAAAGCACGTGCGAAGGCTTTGAACATCGCCTCAATAATATGATGGGTGTTATGCCCATGGTGTAAGACGATATGTAAATTCATCCGAGCTTCTACAGCAAGCTTCCAGAAAAATTCGTGAACATTTTCCGTATCAAAGGTACCGACACGATCTTTCGGTAGCTCTGCGCGCCACTCGAGGTGCGGACGGTCACTCAAATCAACCGCTACCGTGACAAGCGTCTCGTCCATCGGAAGAGTCATGGATCCGTAACGCTTCATGCCGTATTTATCGCCGACCGCTTCTCGCAGCGCCTGTCCAAGACAAATCCCGATATCTTCCGTTAAGTGGTGATCATCCACTTCCACATCGCCTCTTCCGACAACGGATAAATCAAAGAGGCCGTGTTTTGTGAACAATTCCAGCATGTGAGAAAGAAAAGGAACCTGGACATCCAAGTCCGCTTTCCCCCCTCCATCGATGCCAAGTTCAAGCTGAATATCTGTTTCTCTCGTTTTGCGTTCAATTCTTGCCGCTCTCGTTTCTGTCATTTCCATCGCTCCTTACGTGTCTCTACTGCGCGTGCATGGGCTTCTAACCCTTCCAATCGGGCGAACCTGGCAATTTTGTCAACGTTCGTTTCGAGGGCCTGTCTGCTGTATGAAATGACGCTCGATTTTTTCACAAAGTCATCCACGTTGAGAGGACTTGAGAAACGCGCCGTTCCATTCGTTGGCAGCACATGGTTCGGTCCTGCAAAATAGTCTCCGACAGGCTCACTGCTGTAAGGTCCAAGGAAAATCGCGCCCGCATGCTTGATCTTACCTAATTCCTGAAAAGGATCTTCGCTCACAATTTCCAAGTGTTCGGGTGCGATTTCATTGATGGTGTCGACCGCTTCTGCCCATGTTTCACAAAGGGCAATCATTCCATAGTCTTCCACGCTCTTTCTTGCGATATCAGCACGAGGCAGGGAATCCAGCTGTGATTGCACTTCTTTTTCCACAGCCTTTGCAAGCCTCTCACTCGTTGTCACAAGTACGCTTGACGAACGGGCATCGTGTTCCGCTTGAGAAAGAAGGTCAGCAGCAATTTCTTCCGCACGAGCGGTTTCATCAGCAAGGATCGCGATCTCACTGGGTCCAGCGATCATATCAATATCAACATCCCCAAACACTTCTCTTTTCGCTAGCGCAACAAAGACATTGCCCGGGCCTGTAATTTTATCAACCGAAGGGATCGTTTCTGTTCCATAAGCAAGAGCAGCAATCGCCTGTGCGCCCCCTACTTTGAACACATCTTCAACGCCAAGGATCTGCGCAGCAAGAAGGACACCATCCGGTACTTTCCCATCCTTACCGGGAGGAGTCACCATGACGACCCGCTCCACGCCTGCTACTTGTGCCGGAATCACATTCATAAAGACAGAGGAAGGATAAGCGGCTGTTCCCCCAGGCACGTAAACCCCTGCGGCATCAATCGGTGTGATTTTTTGTCCTAAGAGGGTGCCGTCTTCCGAGCTGTCAAACCAGGAAGTGGTCTTTTGCTTTTCATGAAAAGCTCGGATGTTGTCCGCGGCCTCCTGTAAGATTTGGACGAACGCCCCATCGAGAGAGGCATACGCTTGTTCAAACTCTTCTTTAGAAACTTTGAAGTTTTTTAAAGTAGCTTGGTCAAAACGCTCCGTATATTCTTTGACCGCCTCATCCCCACGGGTCTTCACCTGTGCAATGATGTCCTGGACGGATCTCCGCTGTTCTTCCGTACCTTGATCGACGGAACGCTTCAATGACTTTAAATCGGACTTATTAATGATCTTCATCAGCGCTCCCCTTCCATCACTTCACTTAGTTTGCTTACCATTTCCTCAATCTCGGTACTCTTCAAACGGTAACTGACCGGGTTCACAATCAAACGCGACGTAATATCTGTAATCTTCTCGTACTCTACCAGTCCATTTTCTTTCAACGTACGACCTGTAGATACGATATCGACAATGCGATCCGCCAATCCAATCAGGGGCGCAAGCTCAATGGAACCATTCAAAGGAATGATTTCAATCTGTTCGCCCTGCTCGCGGAAATAGTCAGATGCGACTTTCGGATATTTCGTAGCGATTTTCGGCGCAATCCGGCTCAGCGGTTGATCAGGCAATCCAGCTACGGCTACATAGCAAGGGCTGATTTTCAAATCGAGCACTTCGTATACATCCCGGTCCTGTTCAAGCAGGACGTCTTTGCCGGCAATCCCGATATCTGCTGCTCCATACTCCACATAAGTGACGACATCCATCGGTTTGGCCATCATGACGCGGATGTTCTGTTCAGGAAATTCCAAGATCAACTTTCTTGACTCATCCATGTCCGCTTCAAGCTCATAGCCCGCTCTTTTCATCAGTTCCGCCGCTTCTTCATAAATACGGCCCTTCGGCATGGCAATGGTCAACGGCTTACTCATCACGCTCACCTCCGCCTTTTGTCAAATCGATCGTTTCTGATAATTCCGCTTTGAATGCCTGCAGGTCCGGAATTTGGTCCACATGTTGTAAAAGAACCGCCTGACCATCCTCACGATAGCGTTTCGCTTCCTGCAATCCTTGTCCGTAACTATCATCGTCGACGATGACACCGACGCGCCCATCATCCGAATCCTGTTCATTCAATGCTTCTACGAGACGTTCCAGGTGGACGGCAAAACCAGTGGCCGAGGCGCTGAGCTGGAAAGAAGGCAGCAACGTATCATAGCGGCCACCGTTACAAAGAAGGGCCCCGAGGTTTGGCGCATAGCCTTCGAACAAAATCCCCGTGTAATAATCCATGTGGCTGATCAAGTTCAGATCAAAATGAATATACTTTTCAACCTCATACTGTTGCAGCAGACGATACAATTGCTTCAATTCATTCACTGCCTGCATGCAAGCTTGATTCCGCGCAAGCGAGCGGCTGCTATCAAAAATTTCATCGCCGCCTTTCAGTGTTAGCAGCTGAAGGAGAGCATCTTTTTTATCCTTTGGAACAGATAGCTCCTTTACAGCTTCCCTGTAACCGACGTAATTTTTGCGATATAAGTAGTTTAAAAGGTATTCAATCGTATCTTCATCATCACCAAGCAAATCTGTGAAGAAGGCTTTCACATAACCAATGTGACCGACCGTGATGACAAAATCGTCAAGTCCTGTCTGTTTCAATGATTCGACGAGGAGAGCGATGACTTCTGCATCTCCATAAGAGGAATGGTCGCCAATCAATTCCGTTCCGACCTGTTCAAATTGAGCTGGCTTCCCTCCCTCTGTCTGCTGGGCACGGAACACCGGGCCTTCATAAGCGAGACGAAGCGGAAACTCAGCGTCCTTCAGCTGAGAAGCAGCGACTCTTGCAATTGGTGCAGTCATGTCCGGTCTCAATACGAGTGTGTGTCCCTGCTGATCCAAAAGCTTGAACAATTGCTGATCAAGCGTCGCACTCACTTTTCCTACCGTTTCGTGATATTCCATGATCGGCGTATCCATGAACGAATATCCGAACGAAAGAATCGCATTCGATAATTGTTGGCGCGCTTTTGATTTTTGGTTATAAAAAAAGGGAAGCGTATCTCGCATTCCCAGTGGTTTTTCAAACATCAGGCGTTTAACCAATGGAATTCATCCTTTCCTCAAATCCTTTAGCTTGCTAATATGCTAACATGATAAAGATGGAGCGTCAATGAAGAAACTCATTAGCTTTGTTCCCCTTCTTATCATAGCAGAAACCGCTTCATAAATACGGACTCATAGGGAGAGGGAGAGCTTTTTTCAGCTCGAGGACGTTAACCAATCGTTAGAGGACATTGACAGCGAGTTAATGAGCATTAGATCTCGCCGAACGCAAAAAAAGACGCACAAAAGTGTGCGCCCGTTTGGTCAGGTTAAAGCCTTATTAAAATGGAGAATCTCATCAGCGTAACGAAGAGCGAGTGGTTCGGCATTCGGTTCCTCTTTTTGCATCTGCTGGTGAATGAACAGTCGCCCAACCTTTTCAGATCGCGCTCCCTTTTCCATCATCTCCAAAGCAACGACGGCTTCATAAAGCAAAGCCATTTTTTCAGCCAGGGATTTACTGTAATAGGTTTGCACTTCAGCGGGCTGTTTTAATACTTCATCTGCATATGGGATGAAGTTCAGGACACCCTCTTTCACGAGTGTGTACTCTTTCCCTTTATTCGTAACCTTTTCCAAGCGTTCTTGAACATGTTGGACGAACAGCTCATGACCTTGATATTTATTGAAAAGTTTCAAGACTTCAAGGCCGAGAATGTTCGCGGTTCCTTCCCAAACCGTCAACACTTGAGCATCACGCAAAAGTCTTGGTGTAACAAAATCTTCAATGTATCCATTCCCTCCGTGCATCTCAATCGCTTCGTGTGTAAAATGCACGGCCTGTTCGGCTGTTTCTTTTTTCATTATGGCAATCCGAACCCGATTTAGGATTTGTTCTTCAATTCTCGCTTCTTCCGGTTTACGTCCCACTTTTTCAAAAGCTTGAATCAAATCAAAAACAGCCCTCGTCTCCACTTCCTGCTTCACCGTCATAGAAACAAGCGTATCCTTCACCATCGGATATTGTATCAACACCTGACCGAACGCATTTCTTTTAGTGGCATAATCCTGGGCTTCCGTTAAAGAACGCCGCATAATTCCAATAGAAGCAACCGCATTACAAACACGGGAAAGGTTCAAGGCTTCCATCATATAATAGAACCCACGTTCCGCTTCTCCTACCATAAACGCTTTTGCCCCGGTAAATTCAACCTCAGCGGATGGAACAGCACGGACGCCTAATTTATCTTTCAGTCTGCGTATTTGAATGCCATTCAAGTCACCTTCATCATTCCTCCAGGGAACGAGGAACAAACTGAGACCTTTCGTTCCTGTTGGAGCGCCTTCTACTCGAGCAAGAACCATGGCTACGCCACAAGCACCCGCATTACTGGCAAAATACTTTTCACCATGGATTCTATAATGATCCCCTTCTTTAATGGCTTTCACTTCATTGGCGCCCACATCAGAACCGCCCTGGCGTTCCGTAAGAAAAGTCGCGCCTTCATACAACTCCACATCTCCCGTCGATAACACATGCGGTAAATATTTGGCTTTCAACTCTTCGTCCGCATAATGATCGATTAAATAGGCAGTGGCCATCGTTAACGTCACCGGGCAGTAAAAACCAGGCTCTGCCTGGGAGAGAAGATAACCTTGAGCATACGAATACATGTAGTTGCCTTTTTGTTCAAGCTCAGGTATGTCCTTATGCAGATAACCGACGATCCCTTCGCCATATGTTTCTTCTATTGTTTTTTTGTACCCCTCGTTCAACCACACTTCTGAAATGTCGTTGCCCATTTTGTCATACTTGATCAACTTTGGCTGCCCTTCACGATCGGTGTGAACCGCCCGTTCATCGATCTCCTTTGCACACTTCCCACCGAAGAAACGGAGTCGATCATCTGCCCACTGGTAAAAAGACTCGTCCCACACTTCCTTCAAGAGATCTTGAAGATTCACATCTCTTTCGTAAAAGTTCATCCCACCACCCCCTTAGGCTTGACGCGCCTGTTCACGTAAACGATGCTTCAACAATTTCCCTGTGACGTTCCTCGGCAGCTCGTCCATTTCCTCATAGAGTTTCGGAATCTTATAATCCGCCAGGTGCTCTTGCAAAAAGAGACGGCATTCATTTTCCACATCTGTCATTTGCCCGTTTTGAACGATGTGCGCTTTGACGGTCTCGCCCCAATCTGGATGTGGAACGCCTACGACAGCCACATCTTCAATGTGTGGATGCTGCAACAAAAGCTCTTCTACTTCGCGTGGATAAATGTTGACACCACCCGAGATAATCATATCCTTTTTCCGGTCAATGACCCACAAGTAGCCGTCCTCATCCTTTTCTCCCATATCCCCTGTAAGCAGCCAGCCATCACGGAAGGTGGCGGCCGTTTTTTCTTCATCTTTATAATAGCCTTTCATAATTCCTTCACCTTTTAGTGCGATTTCGCCCACTTGGCCGTTTCCTACTTCTCGCCCATTTTCATCAACAACGCGCACTTCACAATGAAGCGCCGCACGTTTCCCTACACTGCCAGCTTTTTCATCATGCTCCTGTGGAAGCAGCAACGTCCCGCTTGGTCCCGCTTCCGTCAGACCATATAAACAGCAGAGGCTGTCCGTTTCAAACTGCTCTCTCACAAACTGGACTTCTTTTTTAGACAGAGGCGCGCCTCCATATGTCCAATATTTCACCCAGCTCAAATCCGTTTCCTTCACTTGTGGATGCTTGGCCGTCATTAAATAAGCGACAGGTGCTCCGAAAAAGTGTGAAGCCCTTTCGCTCGAAGCAAGCTCAAGCAATAAGTCTGGAGTAAAAGTAGGAGCGATGATGTGCGTAGCACCGACGAACGTGCCCCCTGCTAAAAAGAGATGCAGAGGCGCGGAATGACTGAATGGCATCATATGAAGCATACGGCTGGTTGGCTTCATTTCCAGTTCCACAGCCATCATCGAAGAGACCGTCAAAATATTTTTGTGGGTAAAGACAACCCCCTTCGGCTGCCCCGTTGTCCCTGATGTATATAAAATCGAAGCTTCTTCATCTTCATGCGCTTCGTTCACCATTTCCAGCGGTTCTTCTTTTGCAAGGATTTCAGAAAATGAGTGCCATGCCCCGTCCGCATTCCCTGTTTTTATGAATGTGCCCTCTCTTTCATCAGCAAGCCCTCTCACTTGGTCGATGAGCAAATCATGCGTGAGCAAAGCGACGGCATCACTGTGGTCGTAAATATACGTAATTTCATTCAATACTAATCGAGCATTAATCGGGACGACGATCGCTCCAAGCCGGTGGATGGCAAAGTAACTGATGACAAACTCCTTCGTATTCGGCATATGGATGATCACCTTATCTCCAGCCTGAATCCCTGCCCTCATCAAACCTCTGGCAAACTGGTTCACCTGACTGTTCCACTCTTGATAGGTCAGACGTTCTTCAGGTGTAACAATCCCTTCTTTTTCCGGGTATTTACGAGACTGGTAAGCTAATAATTCAGAAAGATTCATACAGGATCTCCTCTCCGTTCCTTCAATTCTTCTTCGAATTTGTCGAGCCACTGACCCATTTCTGCTTTTAACTGTTCCAACTCCCCAATCCGGTCGTCCACCTCCTGCATTTTTCCTCTGCCATAGATAAGCGTCCGTTCAAGCTGACGGACACCTGAGGGGTCCTGGTCGAAAAGGTGCATCATTTCTTTGATTTCATCAAGCTGGAAGCCATACTTTTTCCCACGAAAAACAAGCCCGAGGCGTGTCAGATCCTTCGGAGAAAAAGAACGGTGCCCGCCCGAGCTGCGGGAAGGTCTGACCAGCCCAAGTTCTTCATAGTATCGGATGGTCCGCTGAGTCACATCAAATTTTTCGGCCACTTGTTGTATAGATAAACGTCCTGTCATTCGATCCCCTCTCATTGAATGAAAATTCTAACAATTTTAATATACCATTAACGTTAACGTAAAGTTCAACTATAAAAATATGGAATTTTCCAATAAAAAAAGCACCTTACTAAAAAAGTGCTTTCATAAAGTATAGCTCCCTATTCTTGAAGACTCAGTTTCGAGACTTTTGTTGAGTTGATGGGGGCTGCGGGGAATAGCTCGCTTTCCGCGGGGCCCCACACGAAGTGGGGTCGTTCGATGTTGGCACAGGACGTGCCGAACTTAATCGAACTTCCTCTATCCTTTTGAGCCTCCTCGGACTGCGTCCTGTGGGGTCTCACCATGCACTTTTTTCCCGCAGGAGTCTCGCCATTCCCCTCCGCCCCTTTGCCATATATGTATCTCGAAACCACTTCCGGAACAAGCTGCTTTTATGTACATAGTTATTGGAGGGGAATGAACTCCTAAGGGCGCTACTCTTCCTGTGAAAGGCTTGTTATAGAGCGCTTTATGCTTATAACACTAGGAAAGTTGAAGGCACCCTCCCACAGTAAAGGTGTTCGTTTCTCACCTTTATCGAATGGGGTGGTTGGGAAGCTGCGAGACTCCCGTGGGAGAAGGAGATAGACGAGATCCCGCAGGACGAAGTCCGAGGAAGCTCGGCGCTCCCCCACAGGAAAGCGAGTAGCTTCCCAGCCATCCCTGACGCTCAACACAGCAAACGAACCCCGATTATCTCGAAACTGAGTCTTTCACAATCCTGCCGTGGTAGTTATCTTTCTTTGGAGTGGAGGAGGAATAGGAAAGCTAGGAGGGAGGCTGGGACGTTGTCGCGGATTTTCCATTCGACCAAATATCCAGGCATGTTTTCAAATCGCTCCGCAGCTTCGCGGGGAATAGCCCCTCTTTTAATAACTGCCCATAGATTCCCTTCATGGTCTCTAATCTTAAAATGCCCGATGAAGTCGTCTCCTTCTGCGCTCCAGCGGCATTGATCACCCTCTATATAGCGGGTGATGCGCTGGCCGGTTGTTTTATTTTTGGTTTGCTTTGTGTAAGCCACATAGGCGCCTTCTTTGTGCTGGATATATCCTCTCCACTTAAAACCGCCTTTCTTCTCAATCTGATAAAGCTGTTCGCCGATTTGGTTTTTGAAAGAGAATATAGCCGGTCTAAAGTGGTCATAGGAAAATATGGCTGTAAACATCGTTAAAGATTTATGTTTCCACTGGATGTTTTCCTGAATTTTGCCATAGCTCTTCCCACCCATATCAAACAAACCAGCCTGAAAGGATTTAAGCTTATTTTGCCCCATATACATCCTTTTAGGTACTCGTTCTAAGGAATCTTGCGTAGGGTCCTGTTCAAAATCCGAAACGGTTTTGGATTTTTGAAGATCGGCATAGCCACCTTTTAGAAGTCCAACTCCTGTGATGGCAAAAATCGCTGCGTAAACGACAGAAATAATAAAACTGCTGGGATTGAATGTGACCATCCCCAGAATAAAAACGATAGATATGAATGAGAGAAGTGTTCCGCTCCATAATTGTCTTCTTGCATCCTGATAAATCATGTTCTGAACAAGCGACATCTTATATCCTCCTAAAAAAAGAAGCTTTACTATAAGTACGAATGAAAGCGAAATAAGTTTCAAAATTATGTAAGAAAAAGACTCCTCCGATGAAGGAGAAGTCTCTGTGTTTTACACGTATTCGATTGGTGTAACAGCTTCTTCTAAAAGTTGATCAAGCTGTTCCGTATATTCATGCTTTTGCTGCTCACTGTAATTCAGGGCTTTCGCCATATAATCGATAACGGATGTTTTATGATCACGTACCCACTGGATGTTGAAGAATAGCGCAGCCGTTCGTCGGACAAAGAAGTCGACAGGTTTGTACGTCATTTCTTCTTCCAGAGCATATACAAGCTGGGCAAAGACCACTGGGTCGACCCCTTCTTGGGATGCTTCTTCTTTACGATCCTTGAAGTTGTTGAAGACTTTGTCGACATTTGAACCGTATAGCTGGATCAATTTATCGGCATCTTCTTGACTCAGTCCTAGAGATTCACCGATCTGAACCCGCTCTTCTTTAAATTTCTTGAAGCCTTTGGAACCTCCAACATCGCCACCAGAGATCGGCATGTTTTTTGTTTCGGAATCAGAATAACGAATGCCGTACTCTTCCATCAGTTGATCACGAACAAGATCTACAGCGGTTTGTGCCATTTTGCGATACCCGGTAAGTTTCCCACCGGCCATGGAAATGAGGCCAGAATCGGAAACGAAAATTTCATCTTTACGAGAAATCTCGGACGGATCTTTTCCTTCTTCATGGATCAGTGGACGCAGGCCTGCCCAGCTTGATTCTACGTCGTCAGCCGTAACATCAACGGTTGGGAACATCATCTTCATTGCGTTCAGAATATAATCGCGGTCCTCTTCCGTCATCGTAGGATGAGCGATTTCCTGATCGTAGGTTGTGTCCGTTGTTCCGATATAGGTCTTACCGTCACGCGGAATGGCGAAAATCATGCGGCCGTCCGGGCTGTCGAAATAAATGGCCTGCCTCAATGGGAAGACAGACTGATCAAAGACTAGATGAACCCCTTTTGTCAGCTGCAGAGTTTTGCCTTTTTTCGAACCATCAATTTCACGAAGCTCATCGACCCACGGCCCGCCTGCATTGATGATTTTTTTCGCTTTGACATGATACTGTTCTCCTGATACCGTATCTTCGACTTTTGCACCAACGATACTTCCATTGTCATCATAAATGAAGTCCACGATTTTTGCATAGTTGGTCGAACATGCACCATGCTCTACGGCTTTCTTCATGACTTCGAGCGTAAGGCGGGCATCATCTGTCTTGTACTCCACATAGTACCCTGCGCCTTTCAAACCATCCCTTTTCACAAGAGGTTCCCGTTCAACAGCTTCCTCTGCACTCATCATCGTTCTACGTTCCGCTTTTTTTACTCCTGCAAGGTAGTCATACACACGAAGACCGACATTTGTGGAGAACGGCCCGAAGTTTCCGCCTTCATGAAATGGAAGCATCATCCATTCTGGTGTCGTCACATGAGGGCCATTTTCATAAACGATCTCCCGCTCTTTCCCTACCTCAGCGACCATTTTCACTTCGAACTGTTTCAAATATCTCAAACCGCCATGCACCAGTTTAGTGGAACGACTGGACGTACCTGCGGCATAATCCTGCATTTCAACAACCGCTGTTTTCATGCCACGGCTCGCTGCATCGAGAGCGATTCCAGAACCTGTGATTCCACCGCCTATGACGAGAACATCCCACTCTTCCTGGGTTAAACGGTTGAACTGATTTTGTCTTTCGTAACTAGAAAATGATTGCATGCTATCTCTCCTTCTTCCGTTGTCTTCAAATTCATGGTCTGATACGGGTATTCCCTTTTTCAGCAAAGAATATGTGTCGGATTGCTCATCGAGTGCTCATTCATGTCATAAAAAAAGAGACCACGAAAACTCTTATGCGGATTGCATAAAGCTTCGTGGTCTCTCCGTATCTCCGACCGTTTTCATTAACTTGTAACTCAATTATATCAGAGAGGGAGATGTTTTCAAGGATTTATTCTTCTTGTTTGAACACCCTTGTCGCTTCCACAGCTTTTTGCCAGCCTTTGTATAGTTTCTTACTTTTCTCTTCATTCATACTAGGCTCGAACTCTCTTTCCACTTTCCATTGATTCGCGATTTCCTGTCGATTTTCCCAGAAACCTACTGCAAGCCCCGCAAGGTAAGCTGCACCAAGAGCTGTTGTTTCATTAACCTCCGGTCGCTCAACCGTCACATCAAGCAAATCACTCTGGAACTGCATCAAGAGGTTGTTTTTGACGGCACCTCCATCGACACGAAGTTTTTTCACTTCAATGCCTGAATCTTCGACCATCGCATCCACGACATCTTTCGTCTGATAAGCAAGAGATTCAAGCGTAGCTCGTACAAAGTGAGCTTTGGTCGTACCACGCGTAAGACCGAAAACAGCCCCACGAGCTTCGCTGTCCCAATATGGCGTGCCAAGACCGACAAAGGCAGGAACAACGTAGACGCCGTCCGTAGATTTCACCTGACCGGCGATTTCTTCACTCTGTGGAGAAGATTCAACCATGTTCAACCCGTCACGAAGCCATTGGATGGCAGAACCTGACACAAAGATGCTTCCTTCCAAGGCATATTCGACTTTTCCATCAATGCCCCAGGCAAGCGTCGTCAACAGTCCATGCTCGGATTTGACCGCTTCTTCTCCGGTGTTCAACAACATGAATCCACCAGTACCGTAGGTGTTCTTACCCATCCCTTTTTCAAAACAAGCTTGTCCGAAAAGAGCCGCCTGCTGATCACCGGCAATTCCTGCAATCGGGACTTCTTTTCCGTAGAAATGATAATCCACAGTATTCGCGTACACCTCAGATGAAGGCTTGACTTCCGGCAACATGCTCTTCGGTACATCCAGGATATCGAGCAGTTCGTCATCCCACTTCAAGTCATGGATATTGTACATCAATGTACGGGATGCATTGGAATAGTCTGTCACATGTGTTTTTTGTCCAGAAAGTTTGTAGACAAGCCATGTATCAATCGTTCCGAACATGAGGTCTCCGTTTTCCGCTTTTTCTTTCGCTCCGTCAACATTGTCTAAAATCCATTTCACCTTAGTTCCTGCAAAGTATGGATCGAGTAAGAGACCTGTTTTATCTCTGAATGTATCTTCCAACCCTTGTTTTTTCAATTCATTACAGATGCTCTGCGTTTGACGGGACTGCCAGACGATTGCTTTATAAATCGGTTTGCCCGTGTTTTTGTCCCAAACGACTGTAGTTTCACGTTGGTTTGTAATTCCAATGCCTGCGACCTGACTCGCTTCTACATCTGATTTTCTTAATACATCCGCAATACACGCAAGAACAGATGTCCAAATTTCGTTCGCATCGTGTTCTACCCAACCTGGTTTTGGAAAATGCTGCTCGAATTCTTTTTGAGCGGTTTCTACAATCTGTCCTTCATGGTTGAACAAAATCGCTCTTGAACTTGTTGTACCCTGATCGATCGATAAAATGTACTGTTTCATGATTCCACTCCTTTTTCAGATTTCTGTACTTTTTTCAGCTCCACACGCATGGAGGAAAATAAAATAAGTAAAATGATGATGGTGCCAATCCAGAACCAGCCATTCGCATTCGTTTCGAAAATGGCTTGATAAAATAACCCGCCATAGACGCCGCCGATTACCGGGCCGAAAACTGGGATCCATGAGTACCCCCAATCCGAGTCCCCTTTTCCTGGAATCGGTAACAGAGCATGAGCTAGTCGTGGTCCTAAATCACGGGCTGGATTGATTGCATAACCCGTTGTCGCACCAAGGGACATCCCGATCGCTACAATCAATAAGCCGACAATGAGAGGGTTTAATCCCTGTGTAAAATCATTCGCGCCGATAAACAAGATTCCCATGACTAATACAAATGTTCCGATGATTTCACTGACAAGATTTGAAATCGGACTGCGGATGGCTGGGTCTGTACAGAAAATCGACTTGATCGCCAACTGATCTTCTGTATCCTTCCAGTGAGGAAGATAGTGAAAGAAAACGATGACAGCTCCTAAGAATGCACCCGCCATCTGCGCGGTAATATACATCGGAACTTTGCTCCAAGGAAAATCACCGACCGTTGCAAGTCCGAGTGTAACGGCAGGGTTGATATGAGCACCTGTCACTCTCCCTACAGCGTAGACACCCATCGCTACGGCAAGTCCCCAGGCAATGGTAATCAGCACCCAGTTCCCTTCTGCTTTTGTTGCTTTTAAATTGGCACCTGCGATGACTCCGCCCCCGAAAATAATGAGGATCATGGTGCCAATCAGCTCACCCATGAATTCAGTCATGATGCGATCTCCTTTCTGTGTACCACGATTGACGTACAAAAAACCACACAAAATTAGTTTGATCTAATCATTGTGTGGATAATCGGGTCAGCCTCTTCACGAAAGGTGATTATGTATTCTCGCTGTTAAAATGCCATAATTCAGAACGTGAAGTAGAGACTGCAGAAGCACCCGAGGCAAGCGCTTGATCAACTTCTTGCTTTGAACGAATCAAGCCTCCAGCAATGACAGGAATGCCGATATGCTCCTTGATCTCTTTTATCATTCCCGGTAATACGCCCGGTAAAACTTCAACGAAGTCCGGCTCAGTTTTTTTAATGATCTTCACATTATGTTCAATCGCCTGGCTGTCGATTAAAAACAATCGCTGGACAGAAACAAGATGATACTTTTTTGCTTGTTGAATAACATGAGCTCTCGTTGAAATGACACCATCAGGCTTCACTTCCTGCCCTATGTATTCCATGCCATAATCATCCGCTTTCAAACCTTGAATCAAGTCTACGTGGACAAATACTTTCTTACCAGCCTTTTGTCCGATCTTGACGAGTTTTCTTAAGAGACCTAACCGGCTCTCCAAAAGAATAATATAATCCGTTTCACTTTCTAACAAGGCTTCAAATTCTTTGATTTTTTTTACTGCAGGCAGAACCGACTGTGTCAAAGTCATTCTTCTCCCCCGTTCTTTCTCCGTTCTTCCATCTGTTCTTTCGTATAGATGAGCTGCATCGGGTTTCCTCCGACGAATGCACCTGCAGGCACATCTTTATGTACCAAGGTACCAGCAGAGACAACGGCACGGTCACCGATTGTGACACCAGGAAGAATCGTCGTATTCGCTCCAATCAAAACCTCATCCCCAATCACAACATTTCCGAGACGGTACTCTTCGATCAAATATTCATGAGCGAGAATCGTTGTATTGTAACCAATGACCGAATTCCGCCCTACCTTGATTTTTTCGGGAAACATAATATCCACCATGACCATCAAGGCAAAAGCCGTTTGATCGCCCACCTTCATATGGAGAAAAGTCCGGTACAACCAATTCTTCATAGAAAGAAACGGGGTGTACCGGGCCATTTGAATAAAAAAGAAGTTTTTGACCACTTTGAAAAACGGGACCGTCTTATATATGTGCCAAAGTGAATTGGCTCCTTTGACCGGGTGGCGTTCCGTTTTCCTCATACAGTCATCCTCCTGTAATTTTTAATAGATCACGCATATTATCAAGCATGTAATCAGGGTTCAAGTCGTCGAGTACTTTTCTTCCTTTAACCGTCCAGGCAACCCCGGCTGTTTTCGTTCCCGCATTCTGCCCTGCTTCGATGTCGTGCGTGTTGTCTCCGACCATCATCGCCTCAGAAGCTTGCGAATCCAAGTGGTTCAAAGCCTTCACAATCGGTTCAGGGTGTGGCTTCGCATTTGTAACATCATCAAGCGTGACGACCGTTTCAAATAGTCCATCCAGATTTGTCAGTTCAAGACCCATATGAACGGTATTCCTCATTTTCGTCGTCACAATACCTAATTTGTATCCTTGTTCTTTCAGTGTTTCAATCGTTTCCACCACGCCCTCATAGGCTTTCACGTAACGGTTGTGGTTTTCAATGTTATGTTTACGGTACGTCTCGACCATTTCCTCCACTTTGTCAGGGTTCACTTTTTGCAGGCTCTCCCTTAAAGGAGGACCGATAAAGTCGAGAATTTCTTCACGCTCATAAGAGCGATCAGAATATTGTTTAATCGTATGGGTAAAGGAAGCGATGATCAATTCATTCGTATCGATCAACGTCCCATCTAAATCAAAGAGAATGGTACGTATGCTCATTGGAAGGATCCTTTCTTTTCTGTTGTAGTCTGTTCCAAACGAAGCCGACGGCAGCCGTTAACACAATCGCCGTCAATAGACGGATCAAAAGCAATGGCCAAACCGGAATACCGAGCGGAATAAAGATCAGCGTATCCTCTACCACCGCGTGACAGGAGACGAGGAAGAGAATGGCTAAATACATATCTTTCCTTGAAACGCCGTCCTCTTCCACTGCCTGAATCATCAAGCCTGCACCGTATGCGAGCCCAATCGTCAGTCCTGCGACAAGGGTCATCGATGTGTTGCGTTCCATTCCGAGAAACCTAGTTGCAGGAGCTACCCAGCCTGAAAAACGGTCAAGCCATCCTTTTTCACGTAGATACTGCATGAAAATCATCAAAGGGATGACAATCAATGCAAGCTGCACGATCCCCATGAAGGCGGTTTGCACGCCCTGAAAAATGATCTCTGTCCATCCATTCGGATCGGGTGTCTTCTCAGGCGCAAAGCCATATTTCGCTGTTTCGCCTCCGCCTTTCCAAAAAACGTTGATGAGGGCAGCCGAGGTCAATGCGAGACTCAACCGGACGCCGGCTACAAACCACCAGCTCACACCTACCCTTTTAGCAACCGTCGATTCGATCAGTAAGTTATGGGAAAAGGAAAGCATCACGGCAAGAATGAACACTTCTTTTACCGTGAATTCGAAAGATATGATCGCCGCAATGCCTGCATAAAGGTTTAAAAAGTTACCTAAAACAAGAGGAACAGCAGCTTCACCGGATAGTCCGATCCATCCCATCAAAGGTTCCAGTTTCTCCATCACCCATGGGAGGACCGGCGTGTATTGAAGAATCGTGACAATTAACGTTACGGGAAAAATGACTTTTCCCAGCGTCCACGTCAATTCCAATCCCTTTTTACTTCCGCGTTTTAAAATCCCCTTCATGCTACCTGCTCCCTTATTTTACTTTCTTTCCGTTATAATATTTATTCGCCATACCACTCTTTCTCCGGTAAAGGATCGCAATGACCGCTCCAACGACAAGCACGATGGAGATCAATTGTGCCGTACGAATCTCACCAAAGAGATAAAGGCTGTCTGTCCTCATACCTTCTACAAAGAAACGACCAACAGAATACCAAATCACATAGCTTAAGAACACTTCTCCGCGGCGAGGATTAAATTTATGACGCAAAACTAACAGCAATACAAATCCGATGATATTCCATACAGATTCATATAAAAAGGTCGGGTGATAGACCGTATCATCAATGCACATTTGCTGATTGATAAACCCGGGTAAATACTGCATAAAGTTATTATAAAAAGATTCGGATACCGGACCGCCGTGAGCTTCCTGGTTCATAAAGTTTCCCCAGCGACCGATCGCCTGCCCAAGAATAATACTTGGTGCGGCAATGTCCGCCATCATCCAGAAGGACAATCCTTTAATTTTCGTATAAATATAAGCAGTCAACACTGAGCCAATCAGTGCACCGTGAATGGCGATCCCGCCTTCCCACACGGCAAAAACTTTCCACCATGGTCCACCAGCATAACGATCCCATTCAAAAATGACATAATAAAGCCTGGCACACACGATGGCTGCCGGAATCGCAAATACGACGATATCGACCATGTAGTCTTTTTTCAAACCGAGACGTTCGGTCTCTCGCGTTGCAATCCATAGTCCAAGAAAAGCTCCTGTGGCAATAATCAAGCCATACCAGTATATCGAAAGAGGACCTAGTTGGAGGAAGACCGGGTTCAACGGTTCAGGTGTACACATCATTAGTGGTTTCCTCCTTTACTCCTGTGTTTGATCTTGGTCGATGACTTTCGTCAAACGCTCTGAAAACTCTTCAGCAGCATTGACGCCCATACGCTTCAAACGGAAGTTCATAGCAGCAACTTCTATAATGACAGCAAGGTTCCGACCAGGACGAACAGGAATCGTTGCTTTCGGAACTTGAACATCCATGATCTTCATCGTTTCTTCTTCTAAACCAAGACGGTCGTATTGTTTGTTCTTTTCCCATAATTCAAGGTTGATAACGAGCGTGATCCGTTTGTAACTTCGAACAGCTCCCGCACCGAATAATGTCATCACATTAATAATGCCTAGTCCACGAATTTCCAAAAGGTGTTCAATAAGCGGAGGGCTGTTTCCGATTAACGTGTCATAATCCTCCTGTCGAATTTCAACACTATCATCAGCCACAAGACGATGCCCTCGCTTAACCAGCTCTAGGGCCGTCTCACTTTTACCAACACCACTTTGGCCCGTAATCAAAACACCGATACCATAAATGTCGACAAGCACACCATGGATAGCCGTAAACGGAGCAAACTTGGATTCCAGATAATTCGTCAGGCGGCTAATCACTCTTGTCGTTTTATATGGCGACAACATCAGCGGAACGCCTGCGTCATTGGCAGCTTCATAAAGCTCATCAGGAATATCCATTCCCCGGGTAATAACGATTCCAGGTGTTACATCTGTACAAAGTTTTTCCGCTCTCTCTCTCCTCTGATCTTTCGTCAGTTCATTAAAGTAAGAGAGTTCTGTCTTGCCGAGCAGTTGTAGACGATCTTTCGGATAAAATTTGAAATACCCTGTCATTTCTACTCCAGGACGAGAAATATCACTCATATGTATTTCACGGTGGACGCCGTCAGCACCGGCAACGAGTTCAAGCGCGAATTGTTCTAACAAATCTTGTGTACGGACCTTGCTCATTTGTCCATCAACCTCCTCTTTCATCAATCACTGTCCCCTATTGTAGCATGTTTTCAATAAATCTTGGATAGGGAGGTTTTTTACTAGTATTTCCATCTAGAAAATCCTCTTTACCGGAGCTAACTTATTCAACTATCTGGCAGGATTCTTGAAGACTGCGTTTCGAGATGTTTTTTGAGTGGATGGAGCTCCGGGGAATGACTCGCTTTCCGCGGGAGCGCGGTGAGCCTCCTCAGGCTGTCGCCTTGCGGGGGCTCACCAAGCACTCTTTTCCCGCAGGAGTCTCCCCATTCCCCTCCGCCCCTTTGCCATGAAAGATTCTCGAAACCACTTCTGGAAAAAACAGCGCGTATGATTGAGGGAAGTGGATAATATAACCCCTCTAAAGCGAATATTCACAACGTAAAAACTTGATATAGAGCGCTTTATTTCTGCTTAGGAGGGAAGAGTGGGAGAAACTCCTTCTCGGTATAGGGGTTCGTTTCTCCCTTACATGGAATGGGGTTGTTGGGAAGCTGCGAGACTCCCGTGGGAGAAGGAGATAGGCGAGATCCCGCAGGACGTAGTCCGAGGAAGCTCGGCGCTCCCCCACAGGAAAGTGTTCAAATGCGCAATCGACCTGGGAGACACAACTGGCATAAGCAGAACAGCAACGGAATGTGCTTTTCATTCCTTTGCTGTTCTGCTTATGACGCGAGTGTCTGGGCGATGGAGCTAGACGAGTAGCTTCCCAACAACCCCTGACAACCAACAGGGCAACGAATCCCTGAAACATCACGAAACTGAGTCTTCAAGAATCGGTAATTTTAGTAGATGAAAGAGAACAAAAAAACACCGTATGAGCGGGCTCATACGGTACGGGGGTTATTTTTTCATATCCTTGAATAAGCTGTTCAATACAAGGTTGATTAGGGATATGATGATGGCGGCAATGATGGTCATGCCGAAGCCATCAATCTCAAAAGTACTTCCTAGGAAAGCATCCGTCAGCCATAAGGTAATGGCGTTGATGATGAATAGGAAGAGACCGAGCGATAGGATCGTAATCGGTAAAGTGAGAATCACTAAGACCGGCCTTACGATCGCATTGAGGATCGATAAAATCAGTGCCGCGAGCAATGCGCCTCCAACACCGTCAATCATTACGGAATCAAAGAGTGCTCCCACCGCGATAATGGCGATAGCGTTGACCACGATGTGGATTAACCAATTCTTCATAATTTCAACCTGCCTTTCATGAATCGTTCTCTTCTCAGAGTTGGACAGGAGGTTGTACGTGGACAGATCCCGTCTTCGTCTCTGCTTCTATATGATATGCATTTTCAAATTGTTCGTACGCTTCGAATTCCAACATCTTGTTGGTAACATCTTTTCGGTCTTTTAAGATCTTGTAATTCTCCAATTCACATTGAATTTGACCGAATTTCGTTCTCAAGACCCCATCGACTTTCTTTTCTGTAGGAAGAGATACTTGTATTTTGCCAGTCGTCGTCTTATAAAAACCTGTGTGCGCTTTTGATCCGCTATAATCAACCGTTATACCGCTACTGACCGTAGAAGCATCCGCTTTTCCAATATCTCCGGAAAGTGTAATGGCTCCATTGATTGTGTCTGTTTCACACTCTTCGAAAGTACCCTCTTGCAATTGAATAGCGCCGTTTCCGGTTTGTATTTTACATGTCTCCCCAGAAATCTGCTTCGCTTTAACAGCTCCATTTGATGTTTTCATCTGGAAATGATCACTTTCAATATTTTCAAGATCCAAATTTCCATTTGTTAATTGTGATTTGATGAATTCGTATTTTTTATTCGGAATGTATAAATCCACATTCATTTTCATCTTTTTAGATGGACTTGCGATGCGAAGGAGACCATTTTTAACCTCCATTTGTGTTTCATCATGAAACCTTGCTCGCGCCTCTTCTTCTGTTTCCACTTGATAGACTTTAACTTGATAGGAAGCTTTCACATCCTCCTGGTCCCAAGGATGGAGTTTTAAAGAACCGTTGGATATAGAAAGGTCGGCATCATGGAATTCCTCTTTCGGAAGAACCGTATCATCGGTGAATTCGACGTATTCCCCAAAAGACAAATCGAAATCTGCATTTTTAATTTTTTCCATGGCGTCATCCAGGAAATTTCTCAGGCCGTATTTAGACTTATCGCGTTGCTCTGAACCTTTAGGAGAAGGTTCTTCTACAGCTTCCAATAGTTTCGCGCCTTCTTCTGCAGAGATGGTGCCTTTTTCGATCATTTGTAGAATTTTCATACGTTCTTCATTCATAAGATCAGCTCCTTTTCATCTCTTACGTTTTTCCCTATTGAAAGGGTTCAAAAACTAAAAAACACCTGAGAAAACTAAGTTCGTTTCTCAGGTGTAAGGTGTCATTGAAAGTTGTACGTGTAAAAGCGTTCCGTTTTCAGCCGCTCTAATTGTTCGGATGCCTGATCATGATCTTCAATCAAGCTAAACATCCCGTCAGCCTGGGAGAGGTGGGCTTTGATGGCCGCCAATTTTCTTTCCCAGTAAGGTCGTACATCCGTAATGATCTCAGGCTTCCCTAAATCTTGTTCTGAGTGATTGGAAATGGCATGCATCCACACTTGAGGACGGTTCTCCTCTGGCATGTTTTCCACAGCCTCGATCACGGCTGCACCAAGCGCGTCATGATCCGGATGAACAGCATATCCAGGATAGTGCGTAATGATGATAGTCGCTCCTAATGCTTCGATACGTTCCTTCAAGTGCTCAGCCACTTGCTGTCGGGGTTCAAACTCTAATGTTTTATCCCTGTAGCCAAGCATTTCAACATCTATATCCAACTGTTTCGCTGCTTCAGCCAACTCCTTTTTTCGAAAAGAAGAGAGCGTTTCACGATTAGCGAATTCAGGGTTGCCCATGTTTCGGCCCATCTCCCCGAGCGTACCGCATAGATAGGTAACCGGTACGTCTTCATCACGGAATTTAGAAATCGTACCAGACGCTCCGAACGATTCATCATCGGGATGAGGGAAAATGACAACCACTCTTTCTTTACTCATCAGGATCAGCCTCATGTGAAAAAGGTGTTTCGCTGATTTCAAGAGCAACCATCAAACGGCCTTCACGGTCATGGCCTGCCATGAGCAGCCGGTTCTTCTCATCAATTTCGTAATCCGTCAATCCTTCGGCATATACCCAGCCTAAGTCCAGTTTCAGACCTACACGGTATGACCCTCCGGTACTGACAATTTTCCCGTGTTGGTAAGAGACTTGCGCGTTTCGGATGAAAGCCCCGACGTTGTAGGCATTTTCATCGAAATGGCTTGCATAAGCCCCGTTCGTCGTTTCTAAGTGTACATAAACTTCTTTATTCGCTAGTTGATCAATTTTTTCTTGAACAACTTTTTGTTGAATGGCATCCACTCGTATTCCTCCCGTCAAACGATTCTTGTTTAACGATACTCAATTTAGAGGCAAGCGTCAAAACATCTACTTGTTCCCTACTTTTTCACGGGCATTCATTTTCTTATCCATCCGTGCCCTGTCTCGTTCTAGAACAGGTTTTAAATAACGGCCCGTATATGAAATCTCCTGCTCTGCTACATGTTCAGGAGTGCCGCTTGCAATAATTCTTCCCCCGTTTTCTCCACCTTCTGGTCCGAGGTCAATGATATGGTCGGCTTCTTTGATGACATCAAGGTTATGCTCAATGATCAATACGGAATCACCGTTATCAACAAGTCTTTGCAACACTTTCAGTAATCTTGAAATGTCATCGACATGCAGACCGGTTGTCGGCTCATCCAGGATATAAAAGGACTTTCCATTCGATCGGCGGTGAAGTTCACTTGCTAGCTTCACCCGCTGTGCTTCTCCTCCCGACAGTGTAGTGGCGGGCTGACCGAGTTTAATATATTCCAGTCCTACGTCGGCAACCGTTTGAAGCTTACGCTTAATCTTAGGAATGTTCGCAAAGAAGTCAAGCGCTTCTTCAATCGTCATGCCTAATACATCAGCGATGCTCTTGCCTTTATACTTCACTTCCAATGTTTCACGGTTATACCTTTTCCCATCACAAACTTCACAAGGGACATAAACGTCTGGCAGGAAGTGCATTTCAATTTTAATGATTCCATCCCCGCGGCAGGCCTCACAGCGTCCACCTTTCACATTGAAACTGAATCGTCCTTTTTTATACCCTCTGATTTTCGCTTCATTCGTTTGTGCGAAAACATCACGAATATCATCAAACACACCCGTGTAAGTAGCCGGGTTGGAACGTGGCGTACGGCCAATCGGGGATTGATCGATGTCAATCACTTTATCCAGATGTTCCATCCCTTCGATCGTTTTATGCTTTCCTGGTTTTTGTTTCCCATTGTGAAGTTTCATTGAAAGGGACTTATACAAAATTTCGTTAATGAGTGTACTTTTACCGGAACCGGAAACTCCTGTTACCGCTGTGAACACTCCGAGCGGAATTTCTGTATCCACTTTTTTAAGGTTATTTTCTTCTGCTCCTTTTATTTTCAAGAAGCGGTCATCCGCCTTCCGACGTTCGGCTGGCAGAGGAATGAACTTTTTGCCTGAAAGATATTGACCCGTCAAGGATTTACGGCTTTTCATCACCTGTTTTGGTGTTCCTTGAGTGACGATATCTCCTCCGTGAGCGCCTGCTCCTGGTCCGATGTCGATCAAGTAGTCCGCGGCCAGCATCGTATCTTCATCATGCTCAACGACAATCAACGTATTATCAAGATCACGCATTCGTTTCAGGGTATTGATCAAACGGTCATTATCACGCTGGTGAAGGCCGATCGATGGCTCATCGAGCACATATAAAACACCAGTAAGGGCAGAACCGATTTGGGTCGCCAGACGTATACGCTGGGCTTCACCACCGGATAGTGTCCCTGCCGAACGCGAGAGGGTTAAATAATCCAGGCCTACGTTCGCTAGGAAACTGAGACGTTCGCAAATTTCTTTAAGAATCATACGGGCGATCGTTTCTTCTTTTTCTGTCAACTCAAGGGCCTCGAAGAACTCCTTCGCTTCAGTCACGGAATAATCGGTTGTGATGCCGATATGCTTTCCATCGATCAAGACCGCCAGCGCTTCTTCATTCAATCGATTTCCTTTACATTTCGGACACGGTTTTTGAGCCATGTACTTTTCCATCTGTTCACGAATGTAATCAGAGCTCGTTTCACGGTAACGGCGAGAAATGTTTGGAATGACACCCTCGAAGAAAATATCGTTTTCCCTTACTTTTCCAAAGTCATTTTCGTAGCGGAAGTAGATTTTGTCCTCACCACTTCCATAAAGCACTTTCTCTTTATGTTCTTCCGGCAGGTCACGGAACGGTTTATTCATATCGATTCCGTAATGGTCGGAAACACTTTTCAGAAGCTGAGGATAGTATTGAGAACTCTGCGGTTCCCAGGCAGCAATCACATGTTCATTCAAGGAGCGACTCCAATCCGGGATCACAAGGTCTATGTCAACTTCAAGCTGTGTGCCTAACCCGTCACATCGGTTACAAGCTCCATAAGGGCTGTTGAATGAGAACATTCTCGGCTCTAATTCACTAACGGAAAAACCACAGATTGGACATGCGTGGTGCTCACTGAACATCAGCTCTTCTTCACCGATAACGTCCACAATCGTGTGCCCGCCACCAAGTTTAAGAGCTGTCTCAATAGAGTCAGAAAGTCTGCCTTCCACACCCTCTTTTACGACGATTCGATCGATGACGACCTCAATCGAGTGCTTTTTATTTTTCTCGAGATTTATTTCCTCGGAAATTTCGCGCATTTCCCCGTCGACTCGAAGGCGGATATACCCTTCCTTCTGGAGCTGTTCAAAGACTTTAGCGTGTTCCCCTTTTCTACCAGATACAACCGGTGCAAGGATTTGGAGTTTCGTTCTTTCCGGATATTCCATCACACGGTCGACCATCTGCTGAACCGTTTGTGAACTGATTTCCACTCCGTGCTTCGGACAGGTCGGACGACCGATGCGGGCGAACAACAGACGCAGGTAGTCATAAATTTCCGTTACTGTACCTACGGTTGATCGTGGGTTACGGCTGGTTGTTTTCTGGTCGATAGAGATTGCCGGGGACAGGCCTTCTATGGAATCCACATCGGGTTTGTCCATCTGACCTAAAAATTGTCGTGCATAGGCACTTAGTGATTCAACGTAGCGTCTTTGTCCTTCCGCATAAATCGTATCGAAGGCCAAAGAAGACTTCCCTGAACCGGACAAACCGGTCATGACGACCAGTTTGTTTTTCGGGATGTCGATATCGATATTTTTTAAATTGTGAGCGCGTGCTCCTCTAATACTGATATGTTTACTGGCCATACTCTTTTCATCCCTCCGCTTTTAATTCCAACAGCACATCACGCAGTTCGGCTGCCCGTTCGAAATCGAGGTCGCGTGCGGCTTGTTTCATTTCGGTTTCCAAATTGTCGATCATTTCCTGACGTTCTTTCTTCGTCATTTCTGAAGGCTTCTTACCTGTATCATAACCAGCTTCGTCTTCGGCTACGTTCGTCGCTTTAATCACGTCACGTACTTCCTTCTTGATCGTTTTCGGTGTGACCCCATGCTTTTCGTTATAAGCGATTTGTTTTTCACGACGTCTGTACGTTTCATCAATCGCAAACTGCATGGACTTCGTCATCTTATCCGCATACATAATCACTCGGCCGTTTTCATTACGTGCCGCTCGACCAATCGTTTGGATGAGGGAGCGGTCGGAGCGCAAGAAACCTTCCTTGTCCGCATCCAAAATAGTGACGAGGGAGACTTCGGGAATGTCCAGTCCTTCACGAAGCAAGTTGATTCCGACAATAACATCGTATTTCCCGACCCTTAAATCACGGATGATCTCAATACGTTCCAGTGTCTTAATTTCCGAGTGTAAATAAGCAACCTTGACTCCAAGGTCTTTAAGGTAATCGGTCAGATCCTCAGACATCTTCTTCGTTAATGTCGTCACGAGGACGCGTTCGTTCTTATCTTTCCGTTTATTGATTTCCCCTACAAGGTCATCAATTTGACCATGGATCGGGCGGACGTCTATTTCAGGATCCAGCAGCCCTGTCGGTCGAATGATCTGTTCAATCATTTTCGGTGTATGTTCAATTTCATAAGGACCCGGGGTCGCGGAAACATAAGCAATCTGATTGATATGTTCTTCAAATTCAGGAAACATGAGCGGCCTGTTATCCATTGCTGAAGGCAGTCGGAAACCATGGTCCACCAATACTTGTTTTCGCGCTCGGTCCCCGTTATACATTCCCCTCACTTGAGGAAGCGTAACGTGAGACTCATCCACCATCATAAGGAAATCGTCCGGAAAATAATCAAGCAGGGTATAAGGTGTTGCGCCTTCTTCTCTGAAAGTCAGGTGTCTCGAATAGTTTTCGATTCCAGAACAAAAGCCCATTTCGTTCATCATTTCCAGATCATAATTTGTCCGTTGTTCAAGACGCTGGGCTTCCAGCAATTTATCTTGGTCACGCAATTCCTTCAGACGGACTTCCAACTCTTTTTCTATATTTTTAATCGCTTTTTTCAGCTTTTCTTCACGCGTGACGAAGTGTGAAGCAGGGAAAATCGCTACGTGGTCTCGATCTCCGACAACTTCACCAGTCAGTACGTCGACTTCACGAATGCGGTCGATTTCATCTCCGAAAAATTCCACCCGCATCGCATGTTCCTCTCTTGAAGCGGGGATGATTTCAACCGAATCCCCACGTACTCGGAACGTCCCGCGCTGAAAGTCGATATCATTTCTTGCATACTGGATATCTACAAGGTTTCTCAATAACTCATCACGGTCTTTTTCCATTCCCGTTCGAATAGAAAGCACCTGGCTGCGGTATTCGTCGGGAGAACCGAGACCATAGATACAAGAAACACTGGCAACGATGATGACATCGTTCCGCTCAAACAGGGCAGAGGTCGCTGAGTGACGCAATTTATCAATCTCATCATTGATGCTCGCATCTTTTTCGATAAACGTATCTGATGAAGGCACATAAGCTTCTGGCTGATAATAGTCATAATAACTGACGAAATACTCGACAGCGTTGTTCGGGAAAAACTCTTTGAATTCACTATATAACTGTCCAGCAAGCGTTTTGTTATGGGCGATGATCAGTGTCGGTTTATTTACTCGCTCAATGACATTGGACATCGTAAATGTCTTTCCTGTACCTGTGGCCCCGAGCAATGTCTGATGCTTATCTCCTCGTTCAATCCCCTGAACAAGTTCCTCAATCGCTCGCGGTTGATCTCCTTGAGGTGAATACTGTGAAACTAATTCAAACTTCTCCTCCACGACGAAAACCTCCGTTCATTGTCTATACTCGTACTTTTTAGTTTACCACAACAGTTTACCATTCTAACATCGAACGAACAAACATTCGCATCTGGGTGTGCACTGTCAATTACTGGAGGACCTGGTGTGGAATAAAATTCCACACCAGGTCCTCCAGTTTATCCCATTTTCAACGATAAAAAAAGCACTTTGCAGATTGCAAAGTGCTTCGCTTATTAAGAATTCAGCGTTTGGTTGTATTCGTTGACTTCGAACAGATCGGTCAGCTCGATGTCTGGATTTTTATCTTTGAACCAACGTAGAGAGAAGTCGTTTTTAAAGAGGACAAGTGGATTGCCTTCTCGATCTTCTGCAAGCATGTTTCGCTCATCAAACAGCGACTCATCCACCTGATCTTCTTTCAACCAACGAGGGATGCGCTCACCTAGAGGAGTCAATTCAATGTCCACGTTGTACTCGTTCTTCATACGATATTCAAAGACTTCGTATTGAAGCTCACCAACCGCTCCGATGATATAGTCTTCAAATCGATAGCGTTTAAACAACTGAATGGCGCCTTCCTGCACAAGCTGTTCCAACCCTTTTCGGAACTGCTTGGATTTCATGACGTTCTTCGCTGTTACTTTCTTAAATAATTCAGGAGGGAATTGTGGAAGCTCATCGTACTCGAAATTGGACTTTCCGGTCACGATGGTATCCCCAATTCGGTAGACGTTCGGATCATAGATTCCGATTATATCCCCGGCATACCCTTCCTCTACGGTTCCACGGGAAGAAGCCACAAATTGCTGGGATTGAGCCAGTTTGAACGTTTTTCCTGTACGGGAGAGCGTAACGTTCATTCCGCGTTCAAATTTTCCGGAGCAGATTCTGACAAAAGCGATCCGGTCACGGTGCTGTGGATTCATGTTGGCCTGGATTTTAAAGATGAAACCAGAGAATTCTTCGTGATCTGGCGAAACGATACCCTCTGTCGATTTTCTCGGCGCCGGCTCAGGGGCCATATCAATGAATGAATTGAAGAAAGTTTCCACTCCGAACGGGGCGAGAGCACTTCCGAAGAAGACAGGCGTCTGATCTCCGCGCATCACTTTTTCCATATCAAATGTATCCCCAGCTTCAGCAACCATTTCCATTTCTTCTTCCGATTCCTGGAACGTGGCATTTTCCGTCAATTCAGGGTGCTGATCAAGCTCGCTGTAAGGAATGTATTCTTCTTCCTCGTTTCCTGTGTAATGAACGAATTGCTCATTTTCACGATCGAAGACGCCTAAGAAGCGCTTGCCCATCCCTGCCGGCCATGTCATTGGATAGGTTTCAATATTCAACGTTTCTTCGATTTCTTCCATCAATTCCAACGGCTCACGGCCTTCACGGTCCATTTTGTTGATAAAAGTGAAGATTGGGATGCCGCGCATTTTACAAACTTTAAACAGCTTGAGCGTCTGCGCCTCAATCCCTTTTGTTCCATCGATGACCATGACAACACTGTCGACAGCCGTCAATGTACGGTACGTGTCTTCACTGAAGTCTTCGTGTCCGGGTGTATCCAAAATATTCACTTGATAATCTTTATAAGGGAAGTTCATCACACTGGACGTGACAGAAATTCCACGCTGCTTCTCAATTTCCATCCAGTCAGATGTTGCAAACTTACCAGACTTTTTCCCTTTGACCGTACCTGCAGATCGGATCAAGTTTCCGAATAATAGCATTTTCTCCGTCATTGTTGTTTTACCGGCGTCCGGGTGGGAGATAATAGCAAACGTACGGCGCTTTTTCATTTCGTTTTGTATTTGACTCATCGTGATATCCTCCGTTTATTAAGAATTTCAATGCATTAGGATGGGTAGGATATACGTTTTACATTGGCAGATTCACTCCATAAAAAAAGCGCTCACACACTCAAGCGCCTTCGTCGAATTTTTTGATTATACTTTGAAAGTTAGCATAACCCACATGTAAAATCAATCACAAAAACAAACATCTTCCAGATATTGGTGTACCAGGTCATCCAGATTCTGGATGACCTGGTCATACATTTATTCCTAAACCCCTCTCATTCTCTTTAGGTGTTCAAACCTGTTATAATGGGATAAAAACGATAGTAAGGATGCCAGTTATGCAGAGTTACTTATTACAACCGAACGATATAAAGAAAATTACTGGTCAAGCTTTTTACACACGTGGAAAGCAATATTTCGACCGGGGGAAAGTGTACGGTCTTTCTCATAATAATGCGATTCGCTCATGGCGGGCGGTCGTTGCAGGAACGCACGACTATGAAGTCCGTGTTTTCTTTTTTGAGGACGAAGATGTGGAGGCGACGTGTGAGTGTCCAGCTTATGCCACCTACTACAAGTGTAAGCATATTGCGGCTGTCCTGATCGCCATCCGTGAAAAAACGTTAGAAGATCTGGCGCCGAAACTAGCAGAAAAAGGCCGCAAATCCCAGTCCGGTTTGACGAATCAGGACCGGATGTTTGCGGTCAGCTTGTTCGAGGCCTTCAGACAGCGTCAGGAAAACCGAGGGGCACAGGACTTGAAGAAACCTCTTCAAATCCAATATTTCCTTCACCTACAATCGATTCTTGGCTCAAAAAGCCTCGGCTTGGAAATGAAGCTCGGAGAAAACTATCCCTATGTGATTAAAAACATCCGTGACCTGCTTGATCATATTCGTAAAGATCAAGCATACCGGATTACAAAAAAGTTCACGTACGATCCCGCAGAACACTCCTTTTCAGCTGATGATAAGGAAATTCTAAGACTATTACAGCTCGCTTACGAACAAGAACAATTTTATGAGCAACAGTGGAATTCAGCCGAACCGAAAGTATTAAAAGTTTCTCCAACGCTTGCTACTCAACTGCTTCCGCTTTTAGAAAAGCAACAGGCAGAGGTGATAGAGCGAGGGGAAAACGTGGGACTCGTCCGGTTCGAAGAGGAGTTCCCGAACCTTTCTTTTTACGTTTCGGAAGAACGAGGCCACTTTCATATGCACATGAATCATTTGAAAGATTACGATTACCTGTCGGATTACCACCTTCTCTATAAACAAGGCAGCTTTTATCCTGTCGATGCTCAGCAGGAAGAGGTCCTTCAAACGCTTTACACCATCCTTCCTTACAATTCGAATGGAAACCACACGGTAAGCCACAATGATATGGAAGGAATTGTATCGTATGTTCTTCCTGAGCTTGAGACCATTGCAGATGTACAGCTTGATCGCTCCGCTCAAGAAAAAATTGTGCAAGAGTCACTCGTTGCTAAAACCTACTTGGATTTTCAACAGTGGACACTCACGATTGATGTTAAGTTTCAATATGGTGACTTGTCGATCGATCCGTTCAATGAGCAGCCATTGAGCAATCAAACGATTGTAAGACGCGATCGACAGACAGAGCAGGAAATCATGCAGATCATTGAACTTGGCGAATTCAAGTTTGATGGAGAGATGGTCTATATTGAAGACGAGGACAAGCTGGATCAATTCCTTTATCACTACTTGCCAAAGCTAAAAGAGCACAGTGATGTTTACCTTTCCTCTTCCGTCCGTTCCCTTGTGGAAGATCGACCACTCGAACTGCAGACGTCGGTTGAACTGGAGAGCGACGGCAATTGGCTCGATATCAATTTTACCATCGATGGCATAAGTGATAACGATGTGACAGAAGCTCTTAAAGCCGTCATTGAACGGAAAAAGTATTACCGTTTATCCGACGGTGCACTCATGGCTTTGACGAGCGAATCCTTCGATCGTTTTCAAAAGCTCGTCGATGATCTGGAGTTGAGCACAAAAGATTTAGAAAACAACCATTTCCAAGTCTCAACAGCACGAAGCTTGCAAGTGGAAGATGCACTGAATCCGAATGAAGCAGAAAGAAATCAGCTTTTCCAAGAGCTTGTGGATCGACTGAAATCACCTCAATCCTTTGAAATTGATCCTCCGGAAGGTCTGCAGGCGGACTTACGACCATACCAATTAACCGGTTTTCGTTGGATGAAAATGCTCAGTCATTACGGTTTAGGCGGTGTGCTCGCTGATGACATGGGATTAGGGAAAACCATACAAACGATTACCTTTTTGTTAGATGAAAAAATGAAAGGGAACATGACAGACCCGGCCATCATCATCGCTCCAGCTTCTCTTGTATACAATTGGAAAAAAGAACTTGAAAAATTCGCACCAAAATTGTCGGTACAGATTTTGACAGGGGATCCAACGGCAAGACAGGAAGCGCTGAACGAAGCAGCAGAAAAAGATATTTGGATTACATCTTATCCATTGCTCAGACAGGACATCACTTCTTATGAAGAGCAAAAGTTTCACGCGATGGTCCTCGATGAATCACAAGCAATCAAAAATGAAACGACGAAAACAGCTGTGGCCGTTCGATCGATCAAATCGAGACATCGCTTTGCCTTAAGTGGTACACCCATTGAGAATTCCCTGCAGGAACTATGGTCGCTGTTCCGTACCATCATGCCAGGATTTTTCACGAGTAAGAAAAAGTTTATGCAATTAAAACCGGAGAAGATCTCTTTGATGACCCGCCCGTTCATTTTACGACGGATGAAAACAGAAGTGCTCGATGAGTTGCCAGATAAAATTGATACCGTCCAGTATTCAGAGCTGACACGGGAACAGAAAGAAGTGTACCTCGCCTACTTGGAAAGAATTCAAAACGATATCCAAGAAACAATTGCAACGAAAGGCATACAGCGAGGCAAACTCGAAATTCTCGCCGGACTTACGAGACTAAGGCAAATTTGCTGTCACCCCGGGTTGTTCCTTGAAAATTACGAAGGACAGTCTGGAAAGCTTGAACAGTTGAAAGAACTGACGCGGGAGCTGAAAGAAGGCGGGCACCGACTGCTGATCTTTTCTCAGTTTTCAAGCATGCTGACCAAGATGCACGATGAACTTGCCAAAGAAGGGTTACAGGCCTTCTATTTAGATGGCAGCACGAAATCGGAAAAACGAATGGAAATGGTCGAAGCTTTCAACGAAGGAGAAAAAGATGCATTTTTCATCTCCTTGAAAGCGGGAGGTACCGGTCTGAACCTCACAGGTGCGGACACCGTTATCCTTTACGACCTCTGGTGGAACCCGGCCATCGAAGAACAGGCGGCTGGCCGTGCGCACCGCATCGGTCAAGAAAAAGTCGTACAAGTCATCCGGATGATATCAGAAGGCACGATCGAAGAGCGCATCTATCAGCTCCAACAGAAGAAACGCGATCTAGTCGACCAAATCATTCAACCGGGAGAATCGATGCTTACTTCCCTAAGCGAAGAAGAAATCAAGCAACTCTTCCAATAAAGAGCCGTTACCAAACGGCTCTTTTTCTTTTGCACGTAGTTCATTGGTATTTTCTGTATGACCTGGTCTGGAACAAAGTTCCAGACCAGGTCATACAGAAATTTCCATAAAACCCCTAAAAAAGAAAGCTGCCGCGTTGGCAGCTTTCTTCTTATACTTTCATGGTTTTCTTTTGCAGTTTGAACCAGTATCCTCCGAGGATGCAAGCGCCGATGACCATCGTCACCGTAGAAATGAGCATATGCATCGAAGAAGCGAGCACGACGTTTCCTGTAACGACGATAATAAATCCTACCACTGCATTCAGCAGAAGAGAGATCAAATAAGCCCAGGACAACGCGATATGGTATTTGAACCTTGAAGCGTAGATGACGAACCAAATCGCTGCGACAATGACAACAAAGGTCGCTACCCAGTGTAAAGAATACACGGCATTCGCAACGGACTCACTTGTGATCAAGTATTCCATCGCTGGAATGTCCATCATGACATTGCTCGCGCGGCTGTGTTTAAAGAATGCACCGAGAATCACCTGTCCAATATAGGCGATATAACCCAGCAGAAAAGCACGATAACTCATAGATACCGATGCCCAGCTCGTCCGGTTCAGCTCGATTTTCTTTTCATGAAGACTGTAACTCAACAACACGAGAACGATTAACAATAGCTGGCTGAACGTAACGTCGAATGTCGTGAACCCTGGTGGTGTCCCTAGGAGAACGTTCAACCCTCCAACCATAGACTGAAATACAAGCAGCGCCAAACTTAGAATAGCTAAAATAAATACAGATTTGTTTTTACGGTATTTATAGATCGCACCTACAGCATTGATGGCAGTGAGCATGATAAGTAATGGGACCATCAAACGGTGTGAATACTCTATAATGACGTGATAGTCTGTAATATCAGGAAAAATCTTTCCGTTACAAACCGGCCACGTCGTCCCACACGCGTCCCCTGAATCCGTCGCAACGACAAGGTTTCCGAGGATCAATGCGAGAAACGTAACGAATGTAGTTAGAATTGAAAATTTCTTCATCGTCTTACCCTTTCTCTATCTATGATCATGATGTCATGAATATTGTTTGTTTCCTAAGTAAATCATATCACGAATTTTGGATGATAGAGAAAGGAAAGCGCCGTCATGAGTCATGAACTTTTTGTGAACGACGTTTATCCCTGATTTTTCTAACGAGTAAATAGAGGAGAGAAACCGCAATTAGCAAGGTATTGACCATCGAGAAAACGTTCGCATAATGATCATCATCCCAGTAGGAAACGGGGCTTTTAAACGTATAGCTGCTGATTGGATAGAACATAGGAACCGCATCATCATGATGGGTAAGAATATCAAGGATTACATGCCCAAGCCACCCATAGGAAAAAGCGGTCCACATCGAGAGCCTTCTTCCTTTCCAGATCAAAAAAATGACAAAAAAGATCCCCCATACAAGCAGGGAATGACCCGCATGCCGCAAAACAAAAACGACAGGATGATCAAACAGATCATGGACTAAACCAAACAACGATCGCATTGGATCGGCATCGTCCACCACCTGCCACGCCTGTCTTCTTACACTTAAATAGATGAACATGACATAATACACGATATCTGGTGAAAGGCTCCCGAAAATAAACCAGCCGGTGTACCTTTGTTTTCTAGTTGCAAAAAATGTCCAGTAGCCATGGTGCAGTGTATTCATTTTTTCACCCTCCCCTAACTTCTTGTTTACCCCTAATCCCCAAGGGGAACCTAATCAATGGAAAGGAGTCTGAACTATGACCTATAAAGCTTACGTTTTCGATGCGTATGGAACGTTATTTGACGTCCATAGCGTCATGAAGAAGATTCATCAATTTTTCCCTGACCAAGGTCCTAAGGTAAGTGAAGAGTGGCGCAGCCGGCAGGTTCACTATTTCCTCGTCCGACAGTTGATCCAAGGATACAAGCCATTCACCGACATTACCAGATGGGCGCTTTTAGATGCCCTCGCTTACAGTAATGTGGATGTGAAACCGGATGTTGTGGAAGACCTGATGCACGAATATGAACAACTTCAGCCTTACGATGAGGTCCCTTCGTTAAAACAAAACCATCAAGACAAAACGTTTACCATTTTTTCAAACGGGACCCGTTCGATGTTAGAGCCTCTCTTAGAAAATAATCAGCTGAAAGAAGACTTTAATCTACTCAGCGCTGACGATGTTGAGGTTTACAAGCCTCACCCCAATGCCTACAGCTACGCTCATGAACAATTAGGGTTTGAAAAAGGAGAGATCCTTTTCTTTTCGAGTAATCCCTGGGACATTACAGGAGCAGCTTCCTACGGGTTCCATACGGCCTGGGTGAACCGAAAACAGCAAAAATGGCCGGAACTTGGAATCAACCCGACACACATCATAAGCAATCTTAATGAAATCCCTGACTAAAAAAGACGGAGTCCCATGGGGGGCTCCGTCTTTTAAGGATGATGCTCGTATAGACGCACCTGATTTTTCCCGTCTCGCTTTCCTCTGTAAAGAGCCTGGTCGGCTGACCGGAACAGGTCATCCAATGTCCGTCCATCTTCCGGATAACAGGCGACACCGATAGAAAAAGAGGAACGGATTTCCTCTCCTTTGACGATATAAGGCTCTCTCAATTTCTCGAGCGCGCGCATGGATACTTCATAGATTTGATCACGATCCGCAATATCTTCCAATAGAATCGCAAATTCGTCCCCACCGATTCGTCCGACAGAATCCCCCGACCGGATACATTCTTTCATCCGCTTCCCGACACTGCACAAAAATTCATCACCAATTTCATGACCATATTCATCGTTGATGCACTTGAACCCGTCCCCATCTAAGTAAAGGAGGGCGAATGATTCACCGGACCGTTCAGCCTTCGCGATGGCCTGTTCCACCCGGTCTTCAAACAGCCTCCGGTTCGGCAAATCCGTCAAATAATCGTAAAAAGCAAAACGCTCAAGCTTTTCTTCATAATTTTTCTGCTCGGAAATATCCCGGGCCACGATGACAAAATGGCTGACCTGATTCTGCTCGCTTACAACCGGCGTCCCTCTGCATTCAAACCAGACAGGCTCTCCATTCTGGCTTTTCAATGTTAAGGAAACCGTAAACGCTTCTTTACTCCCTTCGCTCCACTTAAAAGCATTGGAAAGGTTATTTAAATCATCGGGCTCAAGCTGCTTCATGAGCTCTTCTGAGGACATCTCATGCGGAGCGCGGCCTAAGAATTTCTTTTGTGATGGAGACGCGTAAACCAACTCTCCCATTGGTGAGAAGACAGAGATCAAATCATTGGAATGATCGGCAATCAGGCGGAACTTTTCCTCACTCTGCCTTAAAGCTTCATGGGCCCTCACTTGTTCCGTCCGGTCCTCAAGGATCGCATAAATCCCTTCTTTCTGCCCCTCATTAATAATCGGAACGAGAGAAACTCGTAAAATACGCTCTTCTCCATCCATCCAAAAACTCGTTTCAAACCGGGTACCGTTTTGGAAAAAGGATTCTAACAGCTGCTTCCTCAACCAGCTTCTCTGCTCTTTTGGCACCCAATCGACGATAGACGTTTGCACTAGGTCATCTTCCTCAATTTTCAAGAGACGCAATGTAGCTGAGTTCGCTTTCTTAATCAGCCCCTGGAAAGTAAGCGTCAAGATTGGCTGTGGGTTATGTTTGAACAACGACCGATAGCGGGATCTGCTCGCTTCCAACTTCCTCTGAGCGGTTTTATCTTTCGAAATATCTCTTACTATCGAACTGATGCCGATTGTTTCCCCATCTTCGTTCTGAATCGGAGATACGCTGATCGAAACATCCACAAGCGTTCCGTCTTTTCTTTGACGGACCGTTTCAAAACCGGCAATCGCTCTTTCCTTCCCTTTACGAACAAGCTCGTGCGCTTCTTCTATTCTGTTCGAAGGGACAAACGGGAACGAAGAGGCATGCATTTCTTCTTTCGTATAGCCGTACAGCTCTTCTAATGCACGATTCGCTTCTAAAATATTGCCGGCTGTATCGACAATCAAAATCGCGTCTGTCGTATCCTTCATCAAAGAACGATACATGGCATTGATCCGGCTGAGATCGCGTTCTTTTTCGATCACTTCGGTAATGTTCCTCGTAATCGCGACAATGTGGGTCACTTCTCCCGATTCGTCCATCATAGGAGTCAGCACGGAATGTCCTCTGAAAAGTGTTCCATTTATGATAATTTCATCTTCATAAGTGAGGGCTTCTTTTTTCTTAACAACTGTTTGATAGGCTTCAATTAAAGCCTCTGCTTGTTCCTCACTTAAAAGATCTTCTATGTATTTGCCTTCCCATCCCGCTCCTTTGATCGGGGAATGGTTTTTGGCAGATTCATTCATATACACATATTTAAATCGTCTCTCTCCGACGACTTCCATAAAAAAGATATAGTCGGATATTCCATCCATAAGCATATGTAACAAGTGTTCATGAGGAATGCGGTCAGCAATCCCTGCTATGATTCCCTGATCCATCCATTCTTTCACTCGTTCCATGGATTATCCCCTCAATCATATAATCGTATTTACACATGTATACCATGTTATCATGTTTCATTCCTGCTTCTCTATGTATCTTTCTACCAAAAAGTCAGAAATCCTTTCCAGATATGTAAAAAAGCAATGTGCAGCGCACATTGCTTTTGAGAGTTATACCGTTTGTTTTTGTTGAGCCTGAGCTTCCGCCTGCGCTTCTTTGATCAAACAACGCCCTTTTCCATGCGGAATGCACATCGGTGTACCGAAAAGAGGATCCTCTCTGACATCACAAAGCATTTCGAATACATGCTGCATCATGTCACAAGTCACGACATCCTCCGGCTTCCCTTGTGCGAAGACCGTTTTATCTTTCACTGCGATAATATGATCTGCATAACGACAGGCCAGGTTAATATCATGGAGCACCATGACAACCGTACGTCCATTGTCCTGATTCAAATCAAAAAGCAGATCCAGAATGTCAATCTGGTGCGTCATATCTAAATAAGTCGTCGGTTCATCCAATAGGAGAATATCTGTATCCTGAGCAAGAGTCATCGCAATCCACGCACGTTGACGCTGCCCACCGGACAGAGAATCGACCGTTCTGTCTTTCAACTCCATCAAGTTCGTATCTTCAAGCGCACGCGTCACAGCCTTTTCATCTTCGTCCGACCAGCGTTTAGCGAACCCTTGGTAAGGATAACGGCCTTGCTTTACAAGCTGATAGACGCTGAGACCTTCAGGAGTTGTCGGGCTTTGTGGAAGAATCGCCATCTTCTTCGCCACATCTTTCGTACGCATTTTGGAAATATCCGCACTATCCAGCACAACTTCCCCTGATTTTGGACGCAGTAGACGAGCCATCGAACGAAGCAAAGTGGACTTGCCGCAACCGTTTCCACCGATGAGTACAGTGACTTTGCCTTTCGGGATCGTAATATCCAATGAATCTATGATGATGGAATCTCCATAGCCTAGAGTTAAATTATTCGCCAACAGGGTATCCATAATCTGACCTCTCCTTTATGTCTCACGAAATCTATCGCTGTTGGAGCTACACGAAAAATCACGAATTCTATATATTTTCTCTAACTCCTAGTTTATGGGCTTGAACACGCTCTGTCAATGAATTTGAGAATCATTTTCATCACTGGACTGTGAAAAGTGTATGCATGGCGGGAATAAATGAGAACCTACAGCCTCATTAACAGAATGGTTATGGACAACACCGCTAAATACACATCGATTGGAGTTACTTTTTCTAATTATTGATTAGAAGCTCGTACACTCCTGATCAATTGTAAATATTGAACATCCCCTAACCCATACGCTCGGAACGTACCAATCATCAACACTACCAGCTTCTCTTCCGATAAATCAGGGTGATCCTTGATGAATCTCACAAGTTCATTATCTGCATCCTTGTAATGTAAATACAACTCCATCCCCTTTTTGAGCGGAGGGAGAGAAACTTCGGATGGAACTGCCCGGTTTATAAGAACCTGTTTATACATGGAATGGTATCCAGCTACATGAAGCGTATACGAGGCGAGACGTTCGAACTGTTGAGTAGTTAAACTAAGCTCAACTTCCCCTTCGTAACCGATTAGATCGAGCCATGCCAGTAAGGTGAGAAGATTGATCTGACAGAACATATCTTCATCAAACCATAACTTGAGATGATTTCGTCCTTCATGGAAGACAGCTTCCAGTTTTTCTACGGTAATCCGTCTGTAGTCACTTTCAGAAACTCCATGAGTCAAAGCCCTTGTTTTTATAAATTCTTCCGAGAAGATCGTTTCACAAGTCTCACCGGCACACATCGCTTCATTGAAAGGAATCACCGGCTCCCCCTCCAGACGTCCATTACGCTGAAAAGCCTTTTTCATTTCTTCACCATTCAAAATATGTAGCATCTGCATGGATTCTCCCCTTTTTAAAAATAGAACGGTTATCTTCCAGGACTTTAAAGGAGAAGATAACCGTTCCGATTCCAATCATTTTAGAAAAAACCGACCGACTCTTCATGGGTCGCAGGTTCAACGAAAACGAGCCCAAGTTCATAGTGTTCGCCTTCATACATGGCCCGCTGCACATAGCGATTTTCTCCCCATTCATCACGTACTTCCATTTTCGTAAACGCCCCTGAATTTTGCAATGCTTCATAAAATTGATTTTCCGTTCGTACAGGAATCGCATTCACACGTTCAATGACCTCACCTGGCGCGAGTCCCATTTGATCGGCAGGACCCTTGGGGATGACACCCAGAATACGAATGCCTTTTTTCGCAGAAGAAAAGAACGGGGTTTTCTCTTCACGCATCCGGTGCAGAACGAAGATGAATTCACGACCGATCAAACCAATCATCACTGCTACAAGTGACAGCACACCTATGAAAAAGCTCCCGACAGCAAACCCTATGACGATGATCGACAACAGAAAAACGTGCCGCCCCATCGTCTTTGCTGCGACGACAGGAGACTGCCCGCGAGCTTTCCATTCCCATCCCATAACAAAAGGAATAAGAATAACCCCGTATGGATCTCCACCAAGCGAAATCATCGGCCACCACGAGGCAAACGGTTCAATCATGCCTCCTGGAAACAATGCCAGAAACGGAACGATTGTCATTCTTCTTGACCGATGCTGGCCGATCCACATTCCCCGCGTCCCTTTCAACCGTTCGGGATACGTATGAGATGAGGTTGTGCGCAGCATCAGAATCGATTCGGTTAATAAAAGAACGGCCATCACCACCGCAAGTGTGTGGAGAGGCGTTTCCTGGAGTACTCCTACCCATTCGTAACCACGCACAGATTCAGGCAGATATGGGATGACGAGTAAGACCAGGTAACTCAACCCTAGCGTATAAGCAGATGAGTACCAGCTTAAGCGCCCTGTTAAACTGACGAGCAGTAAAACACCGGAAATGAGGAGTAGCAACGGATAACTGAATACCATTCCTCCCCCCACCCCCAACACGGATAAAATGAGGCCACTTATGAGAGCCGTCCCCCACGTCCCTTTCCATTCGGTGAAGCGGTCAAAGATTCGTGTCCCAAACGCCGCTCGTTCCTGTTTCACCCGTTTTCCAGACACGATGAAGATCATCGCTAAAGCTATGTATAAAAATGGGAGGGTGAACATCATCCCGATCCCTTTCGCAAATTCCATCAGCCAAACGTCCAACGTAATTCCCCTTTCAAGTCGTGTCGCTCTCTGTTGTCCATACCCAATAACGAAAAAATCCGCAGTCACAGACTACGGATATATTTCGTCATCCAGCGGCAAATTCCTGCCTATTGAAACAAGACCTCGACCGCTTTTTGCATTTGTTTGTCGTTTTTCTCGTCTCTTACTTCTTTTATGATCGCTTCTTCAAGCTTTCCTCCGGTCTTCTCATCAACAACGCCGGTCGCTTCAAGACCCGCTTCTTCCTGGAACGCCTGGACGGCAGCTTCTGTATCTTTGCTGTAGTATCCATCCGTGCGGCCAGGATCATGGCCGAGACCTTTTAGCATGATTTGAATGTTTTTCACTTTTTCATCATTATCATTGTATTGAAGCGGTTCTTCCACTTCCACCGGATTCGTGTAAAAATATTCCGGCTGTTTCACTTTCACGGTCGGTTCGATCCCTTTTTCATGAATCCAGTTGCCGTCCGGCGTCAACCACTTGAACAAGGTCAGTTTGATTGTACTGCCATCGCCCATCGGCAACGCCTGTTGAACGGTTCCTTTACCGAAACTTTTCGTTCCAACAAGATCATAGCCGCCCGCTTCCTGCATCGTCGCAGCTAAAATTTCTGAAGCGGATGCACTTCCTTCGTCCATCAAAACAGTGATCGGATACGGCTTTTTCTCCTCATTTTCAGAGAAATAACGTGTCTTCTCACCTTTGCGGTCTTCCACCTGGACGATCGGTTTATCTTTCGGGATGAACTCTTTCAAAATCTCCTGAACGTCTGTGAACAAGCCACCAGGATTTCCACGCACATCAATGACTAGCCCGTCCATTCCATCCTTTTCAAGCTTCTCTAAAGCTTCATGGAATTCGTCTGATGTTTTCTCAGAAAAAGAGGTGATTTCGATAATGCCCGCTTTTTTGCCGTTGACTTCTTTCGTATCGCTGTACACCGTTTCTAATGGAATATCATCACGGGTGATATCGATGTTGAGTGGTTCAGTGACCCCAGGGCGGTCGATTTGCAATGTCACTTCCGTCCCTTTTTCCCCACGGATCTTCAGAACGGCTTCGTAAAGATCGAGACCTTCCACACTGTCGCCATCCACTTTCAAAATCTGATCGTTCGGCTTCAACCCAGCCTCTTCAGCTGGTGAACCTTTGATTGGTGCGACAATCGTCACCTTATCATTGACCATACTCACTTCCGCACCAATCCCCTGGAAAGAGGATTCGATCGTCTGGTTGAACTGCTCCATCGTTTCAGGGTCCATATACACACTATATGGATCCTCAAGCGTATCGAGCATCCCTTGAATCGCCCCTTCAACAAGGGTGTTTTTATCTACTTCTTCAACATAATTTTCTTTGATCGTACTGAATGCCTGTTCCACCTTTTTCAAATCGGTGTTCCCGGACATACTTTGTATGAATGCCTTCTGCTCCTCTTCTGACAGACTCCCAAAGTTCTCCGCATCTTTATCTGCATACTGTTCGGATTGTGCCTGTTCGTTCGTGCCGTCAGCGAAGTATTCTATTCCTATGTACGAGCCTGCCGCTCCAAATAGGACCGCTAGCGCCATCAACAGCGCAACGTAGCGCGGTTTTATATTCATCGCATTCACCCTTCTATTTTGGATTTCATGTTGCCTCTATACTAGCAAAAAAGCGCCTTCAACGTAAATCAATGATTATTCCCTGAGTTAACATATGCCAAAACTGACGATAGCATGTCCATTTCATTATAGGACATCCCCACCTATCTATCTACCTGTAATTGGATCAGATGTGAGAATCGCAGAAATTCATGTTTGGTTCCACATGTTTGGTTCCATGTACCGATAACCGGCGGGTGGGTTCCCGGTACACAAATAAAATTTGGCGTACCTGGTACCGGTGAATCATCATTCAGTGCCAGGTATGGAATGAGCTTTGTATGGTGCCTGGCACCGGTCCACTTCTTTTTGGTGCCAGGCACCACATTTATCATTTTAGTGCCTGGCACCCAAAAGAGGTAAGCAGGTGCCAAACTTCATCAAAGCCAAAAGAAAAAGACCGTCTCCAAACTGAGACAGTCTTCATACATTTACATTTCGTAGCCATATTCTCCATTGCTTTGGTCACGGACGACCATGCCGTCTTCGATCGCGATGACACGCTTACGGATCGTGTTCACAATTTCCTGGCTGTGGGTCGCCATTAATACGGTTGTCCCTGCTGTATTGATTTCTTCAAGGATGTGCATGATTTCCCAGGATGTCTCTGGATCCAGGTTACCGGTCGGCTCATCGGCGATCAGCACTTTCGGGTGGTTCACAATCGCACGGGCGATGGATACACGCTGCTGCTCTCCTCCAGAAAGTTCATCCGGAAGGAAACGTGCTTTGTTTTTCAAACGAACTTGATCAAGTACGTCCATGACACGGCGGCGGATATTTTGTGGATTTTCTTCAATAACTTCAAGGGCAAAAGCTACGTTCTCATAAACGGTAAGCGTCGGCAGCAGACGGAAGTCCTGATAAACGACACCAATTTGACGGCGCAGCATCGGAATGCGACGCTGTTTCATTGTAGATGTATCCATGTCGTTCACAAGAACCGTTCCAGTGGTCGGTTTTTCTTCTCTGTAGATCAGTTTCGTGAATGTTGATTTACCAGCACCACTCGGCCCTACGACATAAACGAATTCTCCCTGATCAATACGGATATCCAGGCCGTTCAAGGCTGTAACTCCATTTGGATATGTTTTATATACTCCTTGCATGTTAATCATGTAAAATCACCTGTATCTCTCATAATGTTAAGTCAGTTGTCTTCTCTCTTGTCTACAAACACATTTATTATAACATTAATTTTCGATTTATTTAGACATGAAATTATTACATTTGTTTTTCATATGGCGGTTATTCCACTATGTAGCTGAATTTCGGAAGACACCAAAAGAGGTTCATAACCGTAAAAGAGTTAGTTGAAAAGAGTACAAAAAAAAGCCTGGTGCGTCACCAGACTTTTTCACTAGGAACTTATTTCATTGTCGCAAGCCAGCTTGCTACAAGCTGCGCATCGTCATCAGATACTTGGTCCTGAGCTGGCATACCGCCTTTACCGTTTTTAATGATGCCAACGATATCTTCAGCTGAATACTTGGACCCTACTTCAGTTAGAGCTGGTCCCATTCCACCGCCAAGTTCACCGCCGTGGCAGCTGGCACAGTTGTTTTGGTACACTTTTTCTGCTGCCGCTGTGTCGACAGTCTCGCCGTCACCACTGTCTGAAGTTCCTTCATCAGTACCTTCTCCAGAATCTTCACCTGTTTGCTCTTCTGTCGTTTCATCGTTCGCGCTGTCATCAGTCGTTCCTTCGTCTCCGCCGCCCCCACAGGCACTTAAGACGAGGATCAGCCCTAAAAATAGAGCAGATAATAGTTTTTTCATTCCTGTATCCCCTCTCGTATTTTGATGAGATATAGAGATATTATAACCGAGTCAGGTCGTTTTGAAACCCTCTCCAAGAACTTCGGTGGCATTCATCGCGACGACAAACGCCCCCGGGTCAACCGTCTTTACGGTTTGTGTCAATTTGATGAATTCGTTCTGCTGAACAACACACATGACGACCCGGCGTTCCCTGTCCGTGTAACCACCAGCTCCACTTAATACGGTTACGCCTCGATCAATTTGTTCAAAAATAGCGGAACGCACTTCATCGACATCCTCCGTAATGATCATTACGTTCTTCGAAGTGTTCAGTCCCACTTGTACAAAGTCGATCGTCCGACTGGTAGCAAATAACCCTATGAGCGCATAAAGACCTTCTTCGAGTGAGAAAACAATCGCTGACGTGAGGACAATCATTCCATCCAATAAAGCGACACTGATTCCCAGCGGTAAATGTGTGAATTTGTGTAAGACTTGAGCGGCCAAATCGATACCGCCTGTCGAAGCCCGTCCTCTAAAAACAATGCCAAGACCGAGACCGACCCCCATTCCACCGAAAATCGCGCCAAGTAACGGATTCGGTGTCGCCGGTGCCATTTCACTCGTCATCAAAACGAACAACGGCAGGGTAACAGTCCCGACGAACGACTTGAGACCAAAGTTTTTTCCTAATATGACAACGCCCATAATGAATAAAGGAATGTTCAATACCCACTGAACGACACCCGGTTCCCAGCCGAACACGCCCTTTGTGATCGTACTAACACCCGCAACCCCTCCAGAGGCGATGTTATTCGGTAATAAAAATAAATTGAATGCTAAGGCTACAAAAAATGATCCAAGAATGACCAAGCCATAATCTAGTGTCTGCCTAAGTGCCGGCGGCATCGGCTCCCGACGATATTTTTTTGCCATCATCATCATGCTGTTCGACTCTCCCTATGTATCATTCTCCATAAACCGTAAGGAGTATAACACTAGGGAATTCTCCTGTAAATGAGAGTAGAATAACGTATTAACACGGTAAAGGAGCAAGATGTCGTATTCCTTTTAGTTTTTGTTTCCTCGGTACTTCTATACAAAAAGCGGCGAGTCTTAAGACCCGCCGCTAAAAATTAGATATTTATAGATTTTTGTTTATCCATAACTTCTTTCATAAGCTCCAGCACATCGTCACGCATCTCATCACGCTCCATAGCAATCGCTAAGGTTGTTTTGATGAAACCGATTTGGTCTCCGACATCAAAACGTTCTCCTTCAAATTCATAACCATATACCGGTTGATCGGCATTCAGACGCTCAATGGCGTCGGTCAACTGGATCTCTCCGCCTCTACCTGTTTCTTGCGTAGCTAATAGATCCATGATTTCCGAAGTGAAAACATAGCGGCCAATGATCGCTAAGTTCGATGGTGCTTCGTCAACAGCTGGCTTTTCTACAAAGTGCTCAACTTCATAACGTCGACCTTCCTGATGCTTTGGAGCAATAATGCCATAGCGGTCCGTCTCTTCTTTCGGAACCTGTTTCACTCCGATTACCGAAGACTCTGTCTCCTCATATTGATTGATCAGCTGCTTTAAACACGGCTCATCAGAACGGACGATGTCATCACCTAAAAGCACCGCAAAAGGCTCATCTCCGATAAATTTACGCGCACACCAAATGGCATGACCGAGTCCTTTCGGTTCTTTTTGACGGATATAGTGAATATCCACCTTTGCTGACTGTTTAACTTTCTCCAACAAATCAAACTTTTCTTTTTTATATAGGTTATCTTCCAGTTCAAACGCATGATCGAAGTGGTCTTCAATCGCACGCTTCCCTTTACCTGTAACAATAATAATATCCTCAATCCCGGACTCAATCGCTTCTTCAACAATATATTGAATCGTCGGCTTATCTACAACCGGAAGCATTTCTTTAGGCATCGCCTTTGTCGCCGGCAAGAATCTCGTTCCAAGACCCGCAGCCGGTATAATCGCTTTTTTCACCTTCATCTTTCATTCGCCTCCTACTATGTAAGTATCTTCATAGTAGCAAAATTTTATCAAGTTGGACAGCGAGGAAGTAGGGATTCTCTATTATTTGGAAAAGATTAACCTTTTCTATACAAAAAAAGACCCTCACCATAGTGAGAGTCTTCCCTATTATCCATCCATTTTAGAACGGAGATATGAGTTAATGAATTTATCGAGGTCACCATCCATCACGCCTTGCGTGTTTCCAACCTCTTCATTTGTACGATGGTCTTTGACCATGGAATAAGGGTGGAACACGTAAGAACGGATCTGGCTTCCCCAGCCGATTTCTTTTTGCTCACCGCGGATATCATCAAGCTGTTGCTGTTGACGTTCGATTTCCAGCTGATAAAGCTTCGCCTTCAACATTTTCATCGCTTGTTCGCGGTTCTTAATCTGAGAACGTTCGGACTGACACGTCACGACCGTATTTGTCGGCAAGTGCGTGATACGAACGGCAGAGTCTGTCGTGTTGACGTGCTGTCCACCGGCACCACTGGAACGGTACGTATCAATCTTCAAATCTTCTGTCCGAACATCAATTTCGATTTCATCGTTGAACTCTGGCATCACTTCACACGATACGAAGGAAGTGTGACGACGGCCTGATGAATCAAAAGGAGAAATTCTGACAAGACGGTGCACGCCTTTTTCTGCTTTCAAATAGCCATACGCATTGTGCCCTTTAATGAGCAGGGTCACGCTCTTCACACCTGCTTCATCCCCTGGGAGATAGTCCATCGTCGAAACTGAAAAACCTTTCTTCTCTGCCCAACGTGTGTACATGCGTAGAAGCATGCTCGCCCAGTCCTGGGACTCGGTACCACCAGCGCCAGGGTGAAGCTCAAGAATCGCATTGTTCTTGTCATAAGGCTCGCTCAAAAGAATGTTCAGTTCGAATTGGTCAAGGTCCTTTTTCAGCTGCTGCACTTCCTGTTCAAGATCTTCACGCAATTCTTCATCATCTTCTTCTTTGACAAGCTCATAAGAAACTTCCAGATTCTCATGCGTTTCTTCATGCTCTTCAAGCGTATGGACCAACCCTTTCAGTCCGTTCACTTCGTCAATGACTTTTTGCGCCGTGTTCTGGTCGTCCCAAAAGCCTGGCTCTGTCATTTGTTCTTCTAGTTCTGCAATACGGGTTTTTCTTTGATCGACGTCAAAGAGACCCCCTGAAGTCCGCTAATCGCTTAGCTGTATTATCCAATGCATGGCGGATTTCTGCCATATCCATATCAATCACTCCTATATGATTCTTCACACAAGGGAAGACACCCTCTAGAAAGAGAGTGCCTCAACCTCTTATTTTCCGTGACAATTTTTATATTTCTTCCCGCTTCCGCAAGGACATGGATCATTACGACGGACATTGTCCTTTTTCACGATCGGGGTTTTCTTCTTCGGCTCTTTGTTTTCACTGCCGCCGGAGACGGCCTGTGCTCCCTGAGCCACTTCCTGCCGCTGCAGGTTGTTGCGGATCTGTGCCTTCATGACATAGCGGGAGACCTCTTCATCAATATTGGCAACCATCTGTTCAAACATACGGAAACCTTCGAAATTATATTCACGAAGCGGATCGTTCTGACCATAGGCACGCAGGTGGATTCCCTGACGCAGCTGGTCCATCTGATCGATGTGATCCATCCACTTCTGGTCGACCGTACGTAAGAGGATGACTTTTTCAAACTCGCGCATCTGTTCAGGCGTGAGTTCTTCTTCTTTCTCGTCATAACGCTGTTTCACTTTTTCAAGGATAAGCTCTTCCATTTCCTGAGGATCTTTTCCTTTCAAGTCATCCACCGTTACATCGCCTTCATGCAGCAAGTTCGCACGAAGGTATTCGACGAGGCTTTCAAGCTCCCAGTTTTCCTCTTCTTCTTCACTTGTGTGAGTGCCGACTGTTTTAGAAACGGTACGCTCGATCATTTGTTCAATGATTTCACGTAAGTTTTCGGAAGTGAGCACATCATAACGCTGCTTGTAAATGACTTCACGCTGCTGACGCAGGACATCGTCATAAGAAAGAATCGTCTTACGCGCATCGAAATTGTTTCCTTCCACACGCTTTTGTGCAGATTCGACAGCACGAGAGATCATCTTACTTTCAATTGGCTGCGAATCGTCCATTCCAAGACGGTCCATCATGCTGCGAATATTATCTGAAGCGAAGCGGCGCATCAATTCGTCATCAGTCGCCAGGTAGAACTGGGACATACCCGGATCTCCTTGACGACCAGAACGACCACGAAGCTGGTTATCGATACGGCGGGATTCGTGACGTTCCGTACCAATGACCGCCAGCCCTCCAGCTTCTCTGACACCTTCTCCGAGCTTAATGTCCGTACCACGACCGGCCATGTTCGTCGCGATCGTTACCGCGCCCTTCTGACCGGCGTTCTCGATGATTTCCGCTTCACGGAAGTGGTTTTTCGCGTTCAGGACGTTATGCGGAACTCCTGCTTTCGTCAAGTAACGGGAAATGATTTCGGATGTTTCGACCGCTACGGTACCGACAAGCACCGGCTGTCCATTTTCATGACGTTCCTTAATATCCTCAACAACAGCTTTAAACTTCCCGTCCATCGTCTTGTAAACAAGGTCCGCTTTATCATCACGGATGATATCACGGTTCGTCGGAATAACGATAACACGCATGTTGTATATGTTCAGGAATTCCTCTTCCTCGGTCTTCGCTGTACCGGTCATACCGGAAAGCTTTTCATACATACGGAAGAGGTTCTGGAACGTGATGGAAGCAAGCGTCTGGCTCTCATTTTGAATTTCGAGCCCTTCTTTTGCTTCAATTGCCTGGTGCAATCCGTCACTATAGCGGCGCCCTTTCATAAGACGACCGGTGAACTGGTCAACGATGACCACTTCGCCGTCCTCCACAACATAGTCGGTATCCTTCTGCATCGACGTATGCGCCTTGAGCCCCTGGTTGATGTGGTGAATCAAGGATACGTTGGAAAGGTCGAACAAGTTCTCAATTTTGAAAAAGCGCTCGGCTTTGTTGATTCCTTCTTCTGTAAGCTGAACGTTCTTCGTTTTTTCATCATACGTGTAGTCTTCTTCATTCGCGAGTAAACGAACAAAAGAGTTCGCTCCTTGATAGAGGTCAGCGGATTTTGAAGCCGAACCACTGATGATCAATGGTGTACGCGCTTCGTCAATCAAGATCGAGTCGACCTCATCAATGATAGCGAAATGAAGCGGACGCTGAACCATCTGCTCCTTGTAAAGCACCATGTTGTCACGCAAGTAGTCGAAACCGAACTCGTTGTTTGTACCATACGTAATATCCGCTAGGTACGCTTCACGCTTTTCATCCTTCGACATGCCGTTTGAGTTCAACCCGACCGTCAGTCCAAGGAATTGGAAAAGTTCGCCCATCTCTGTCGCGTCACGGCTCGCCAAATAATCGTTAACCGTGATGATGTGCACGCCTTTACCTGTGATTGCGTTCAAGTACGCCGGCATCGTAGACGCCAGTGTTTTACCTTCACCGGTTTTCATCTCCGCGATGTTTCCCTCATGAAGGGAAATCGCGCCTAAGAGCTGTACGCGGAACGGGCGCATTTCAAGCACACGTTTAGAAGCTTCACGTACAACCGCAAAAGCTTCGACCAACATATCATCTAAATCTTCGCCATTTTGATAGCGTTCTTTGAATTCATCTGTCTTATTTTTTAATTCATCATCAGACATTTTTTCGATTTGCGATTCCATCGCTTCGATGTCATCCGCGATTTTTTCCAATCGCTTCAATTGACGTGTATTTCCATCGCCAAAGATCTTCTTTAAAGTACCAAGCATTGCAACCGCTCCTCTGTTGATTTCCGAACTTCGGTTGAATAGTTTAATCCTCTATTATCATAACACTAAGAGAAGCGGCCTGACAATCAATGACATAGGACCAGGGACACCGGTTGAGGATTTATGTAGAGGGAGTAAAAGAAAGGGGCCGTTCGCGGATGATTTGGTGTTCAACCCCGAGCTGTCGGCGGTCCAAATCCGTAATGCGTCGATTCGTCGCCCCAATGATTTCCACAAGCTGAGCGATCGTTTCTTCCTGCTGGTTTAAGCGTTTATAAATGTACTCACATTCCTTGCCATTCATGCCATCACCTCCTGATGTATCCTTTATACTACTTATCCTAAAAATGAGCGAACACACAAAACTCCATTTTACGTCCCTAATCATGATGAAAGATTGATTTTCCTCTAGCAAAAATTCGTTTTTCCTATTCCATTTCTTTAGCAAAAAACAAAAAAACGCCTCTGCCGAAGCAGAGGCGCTTACTCTATGAAGCTATCAAGTTTCGATCAAACCATAACGGCCGTCACGACGTTTATAAACAATGTTCGTTTCATCTGTATCCGCGTTTGTAAAGACGAAGAAGTTGTGACCAAGCATATCCATCTGCAGTGCCGCTTCTTCACTATCCATCGGCTTCAAATCAAAACGCTTTGTTTTCACGATATCAACATCAAACTCATCATCAAGTGTTTGCGTTTGCTGCTGAGCTTCACGTTCAAGCTCGGCAAAGACGTATTTCGGAGCACCCTCTTGGCGGAACTTACGATTCACCTTCGTTTTATGCTTGCGAATTTGTCGTTCCAATTTATCTACCACAAGGTCGATGGCAGCGTATAAATCTGTGTTGTGTTCCTCAGCACGAAGAAGTAGATTCTTCATCGGAATTGTGACCTCGATTGTCTGCTCATCATTATAGACACTTAAATTAACGTGTACCTCGGAAGACGGCGGAGTATCAAAGTAGCGTTCGAGCTTGCTCACCTTTTTCTCCACATATTCTTTAATAGAATCCGTCACTTCCAAGTTTTCACCACGAATGTTGTATTGTAGCATTAGAAGTGTCCTCCTTTCATCCTTATGTGATATATATTCTATCATACCCACGCCCATTCCTGCATAAACTTTCGAAATATTTTGTCTAATTTGTGTCGGTAATTGTTGGGATAAGTAGAAAATAAGTATCCCACTGGGAAATGAAGGACAGAAATTGATAGATTTCGGCATAACAAAAGCGCCTACAAAGGGGTAGACGCTTTCCATTCAATGAGAGATATAAGGTTTTACAAAGCCCTGCATTCTTGTACGCCACGCCTCATAGGCAGGCACAATTTTTTCTACAAGCAAACTTCGTTTTTCTTCGTTTGTTTCAAGTGTGAACCAGCCCTGAAGCAGCTGGACGACCTTATGGAAGTCTATGATAAGCGGTTGAATTTCTTCACGCTCCTCAAATAGGACGGCCATCTGGTCATGGCTTCTGCTCACTTGTTCTAAGCCAAGCAGGACGTCCTGAAATACTTGCTGGGTTTGAGGAGGAGCCTCTGCGGTAATGTTATTCTCTAAGTACTCCAAACCTTCACTGATTGTATCCAACAGTTGGTCGTACTGCTCTAGCATATGGTGTTGTTCTGCTGTAAGTTCTAACAAAAAATCACCTATTCTACTTTTTATGGTCTACATACGTCCCGTCGTACCCGGAAATGCTCTGATATGGATTGATGTAGCGTTGCTTACTAGCCTTCTGCTTCTTCATGTTGCGCATATCACGTTTCAATCCTTCAAAAAGAAACTCGAGCTTCTGATTCACCTTCAAATCACGTTGGATGGCTTCCTGAACCATCTCTTTTTCCTCATGAGTAGGCTTTCGCAAATCCTTAAGCATTGCTTCCCTCTTATCTAGAAGAACATCGACCTGCTCAACGATGGAGGCGCGGTTCTTTTCATGAATAGGACAATGAACGAGCTCATCCAGTTCCTTCGTGATTGACAAAAAATCAGTCCAACCACTCATCAAGCATTGCCACCTTGTCCATACTGTGATTTGCGTGCTTCCAGAATGACTTGCTTCCACGTATCCCTGAATTCCTCAACAAGTCCCTGAACCTCATCCAAGATCTCCACATCATTTGCAATATTCGCATCCATCAACCGGCGGTTCATGTAATCGTACAACGGCATGATCTCTTTGGTGATGGCATACTGCTGATCCATGGTCACCATCAATTCTTGAATGATCTTCTGTGCCTTTTGTATGTTGGTATTCCTTTGCTCAATCTCTTTATTTTCCATAGACTTCCGTGCCGCTTTAATGAACTTGATGCACCCATTATAAAGCATCAGCGTCAATTCGCCAGGGGAAGCCGTTTCTACTGAATTATTTTGATAGGCTTGAATAGACATCTAGCCGCACACTCCCTTTTCCATTAACCAAAGTTCTGCATAATATAAGCAGATTGCTGGTTCATTCTCTGAATCGCTTTTTCCATCGCACCGAACTCACGCCAATACCTGTCTTCAATCTGAACCAAACGGTCCTGAAAGTCATCCATTTCTTTATTCAAATCCTCAATTCGACGGCCAAGTAAAAAGCTGTTATCTACCGTGGTAGATTTTCCAGCCTTCTTTTCAATCGACTGGACGGTGTTATCAATGGTCTGTTCTAATCTGCGAGCTATACCAGGGTTCTCATCCGTTCCTGAAAATAACTTGTGAACAGACTCCGGATCCTGACTTAAGGCTGTCCTCAAATCATCTTCGTCAATGAATAGTTTGCCTCCATCTCTATAGTTGGAGGAAGTTGTAATTCCAATCTCAGACATCATCTTGAAGGCTCCATCATTCTCAATCGGCGTGTACCAGTTCGTACGCATCTGATTCAATCCGCCTTCAATGACAGAATCATTCTTGAGCATTCCACTTTTAGCTTTTTCTTCCCACAGTTCAATCTCACGCTCTTCCATGTCCTCTTTCTGCTTTTCTGTAAGAGGAGGAAAGTCACGGTATCTCTTCTCATCTGTCTTTTCATTTAGATCTTCGATGACCTTGTTGTATTTATCAACGAATTCTACAATTTTATCGACAGCGTCATCGACGTTGTTGGAGACATTCACTTTGATATTTCCGTCTGTGACATCATTGAACTGAAAGTTGACCCCGTTCAATGTGTATTGATTCGAATGAGATGTAATTTTCAAACCATTGTTATAGGTGAATTTGGCATCTTCTCCACCTTTTTCATTCAACTTCCATGTTCCAGTCGAATTATCGCCGTTTTTAATATCTAAAGTCGCCACTAAAAACTCCGCATTTCCATCAAAGCCGATTTCTGCTCCTAGGAACTCATTTTCATTCTGGTTAAAGTTCCCTGTCACTGTCCGTTCAATCATCACTTGATCTGCGCTTTTATCATAAAAAGCTCGTACACCTAAATCAGAATCGCTGATTTCTGAAAGGATGTCGTTCAGCGATTTATCTCCCGTTACATCAAAAGACTGGGTATTCTTTGAACCATCTTCGTTGTATGTAGTAATAGAGAACGTTTCCCCAAGCGTTAGCCCGTGTTTAAAGTTCCCTGTCTGAGTGCTCAGGTTGGCGTTAGGGTCCAATGTTTTTCCATCTGTAGTAATCGGGTTTCTGCTGTAGTTATAGGCCGTTGTCGCCACCTGTTCCACGCTTAGCGTATAATCACCATTCCCCGAGGTAGCTGTTGCTGTTGCTGAAACAGCAGAATCAGAGGAAGTCACATTTTTCGAATTGAACGTCCGCTCCAATTTCATATCAAATGCCAGTGTATCCAGCTCACTCAACTGCTTATTCACATCACGATACGCATCTCTCTGCCACGTCAACCATTCACGGTCCTGCTCCATTTTATTTAATGGTTGGCGTTCTGCACGCATCAGATCATTGACAAGCTTATCAATATCCATGCCGGAAGCTAAGCCTCCAATTCGCATATCACTCATCTTTTCACCTACTTATATTTTATATTTTATCATCCACCATAATTCCAATAGACTCTATGATTGAAGCATACATATCGAGTATTTTTCTTGGCGGGATTTCTTTTGTAACCTGTTCTGTTTGGTTGTCTACGATCGTTACATAATATTCTTCAAGCTTTTCATGAAATTGGAAGCGTAGGGATGTCTTCAGCTTTCTCAAAATTTCATTCATATTATCTGTTGCTTTCATTAACTTATCTTTTTGATCTGATTTTGAAAGCTCATATTTTGATACTTCATTTTTATTTGTTTTCTCCTGAACTGATGAACGGACACCCAGTTGTTCTTGATTTCTCTGCAGGAGTTGTGAGTGGGATGAAAAACTTCTCACATTCACCTTCAACAACTCCCTTGTTTTATGTAGTTTCTTTTTATATCGGATGGAAGATATTTTTGTTGAGGAGATTAAACTATTTAGGGTGAGGGTTTTTTAAGTACTTTATTTAGAATGTTGTAAAAAAAGACCTCAATACTGAGGTCCTTTTTGCTTTATTATTAACGTAGAAGTTGAAGAACTCCTTGTGGCTGTTGATTTGCTTTTGCAAGCATTGCTTGAGATGCTTGAGAAAGAATACTTTGTTTCGTTTGATTCATCATTTCTTTCGCCATATCTACATCACGGATACGGGATTCCGCTGCAGTTAGGTTTTCAGATGATGTACCTAAGTTATTGATTGAATGATCTAAACGATTTTGAAATGCCCCTAGATTAGAACGTTGAGCAGAAACTTGTTCAATTGCATTATTAATAGTGGTTACAGCAGTACTTGCTGATGCAGAATCTGTAAGGTCTAGAGCATCTCCGTTTGAATCACGTACACCTAGTGCTTCAGCACGCATGTCGTCGATCCCCACTAACATGTTTTGCCCACTGTTAGCTCCTATTTGGAATGATAATGATTTCGATGCATCAGTTTGAGCATCTTCCTGAGCTTTAAAGCTTAGAGTTACACTTTCACCAACTGCCATATCAGTTAGACCACTTATAGCTGACGCATCAGTAATCCCTGTAAGTGCACTTGCAGTCTCATCAGTTGCGTCTAAGCTTATACCAGTACTTGCTGGATCATTCACTTCAAAATTTGTTGATCCAGTTTCATCATTTATTCTAGTAATGGTAATAGTTCCAGTAACATCTAAATCATCAGAATCAGTAACAGTTAAGCTGATATCTGCTTTACTATTATTTTGAATTGTATATTCACCTGTGGAAGCTGCTTTAAGTCCTTCTTTATCACCATTTAGAAGTTTTTGAGTGTTAAATTCAGTAGTATTACCAATTCTATCAATCTCGTTTGTTAATTCCTCAACCTCTTTCTGAATTTCCTTTCTATCTGCTTCTGTATTAGTATCATTTGATGATTGTACAGCTAATTCACGCATACGTTGAAGAATACTTTGAGTTTCATTTAACGCACCTTCAGCTGTTTGGAGTAGGCTTACACCATCCTGAGCATTTGTCTGCGCTTGCTCAAGACCACGAATCTGTCCACGCATTTTCTCAGAGATAGCTAAACCTGCTGCATCATCAGATGCATTGTTGATACGAAGCCCTGAAGAAAGTTTTTCCATCGAATTCTGGTTTGCTTGGTTGGCTTGACCTAGTTGACGGTGCGTATTAAGCGCCGCGATGTTATGATTTATTCTCATTTTTAAAATTCCTCCTTGAAATAAGTGACCCCACATCCTTGTGGCATCCTCTAGTTACAAAACAAAAAGTCGGCCGACTTATGTAATGTTTTACATTACTTATATCGACCGACTTCCCAATCTTTTTAATATTTTTTTGCATTTTTTAATAGATTCAGCAAATCCCCAGACACATTCGCCGCTTCCGCATTCTCTTTCTCAATCGCCACATACACTTCCTGACGATGAATACCCACACTTTTAGGTGCTTCAATACCCAGTTTCACCTGTCCACCTTCGACACCGACAACGGTAATGGTGATGTCATCCCCTACTCTGACAGTTTCTCCTTCTTTGCGATTAAGGACGAGCATGAGATTCACCACCTTTCTCAGAAGGAATCAACGGATGCTTCGTTTTGTAGTCTGGATTGTTCAAGATTAACTGTATTGCTGTTCCCTTAGTCGTGTTCATAACAATGGGAGCCTGCAAATTCAGCGTAGACATCTCAAAAGGATCTCGCAATGTCACGACATTATAAACGGCAACATCTTCAGGACGACCTATACCCAAATCTTCTTCATCAATGTCAAACTCATAATCTTTATAAAAATAATAAGGATTTGTAACGATGAGCGACAGACCTGCTTCTTCAACAGACTGTAACGCAAAGTATGTACCTAACTCATCAACAGGTAAAAGAACGAAAGATTGATAACTTTCAAACCCTGGCAGTCCAGCAGGGAATTCAACACAATCCTTCTTCTCAATTTCAATCGCACCAAAGTATTTCGTTTCGATCTTCATGTTTACACCTTCCAATCAATCTTCAAGTCTGGCATCTGTTCCAGACTCACATCAATTTCACCAGGACGGTAGTGATGTTCAGGATTCCGTTTCTTATTTTCAATAATCGGTTCACGCCGTTGGATATCAATTTGTGCTTTTCCTGGTTGATAGTTCACCTGAACGAGCTCATATGTCGGACGTCCTCCAGGTTGAAAGGTGAAATCATACCCTGTATTCCGCTTCGCTTGCGCAGCAATGGGATTTCCACCATTTTCAATGCGCATGAGCTCATCTCCTTCACGAGAGACACGAGCAAGACCTTCCATCCACAAATTCTTCGCAATGCCGACAAGCTCTTCGGTTCGCACCATTACACTTTTCATGTCTAGGTTGTGCCAAGCATTTGTCTGATCAATCGTCAGCTTCCCAGGCTTTTGTTCAATCTTCATATCCGCTTTCGGTTGCTGAATCGACTGTTGTGCTTTATGCTGCTTGATCGTTTGTTCCGGCTTATTAATTGTCACCCCAATCCGTCCTGGAGTGGACTGCATTTGAAGCTTAGGAATATTCATCCGTGTCCCCCCTCATGAAGGTTTCTTGCAATGAAAAGCTTATTCAAAAAACGAGACTGTCTCAAAGCGAGACAGCCTTATCTTAGAAAATCCATCAACGTCGGCTGGATGATCCGGGCTCCGACGCCCATCGCCGCTCTATGGACACTTTCCTGAGTTTTCAAATTCGTGATCACTTTCTCAATATCTGCATCTTCGTTATCGGACATCATTTTCGTTGCACTTACTTTTTGTGACTCCAAACGATCCTCAATCAGCTCGACACGGTTCATTCGTGCCCCCAAATCGGCACGTTCGTTGACGATATTTCCAATATGACCGTCGAATGATTCAATGAAATCGCCAAGTTCTCCCTCAGTTGTATCACCTTCGAGGGCAGATGCAAAATTCTCGAGGTCTTCAAAAAGTTGCTGATTGAACACATTCCCAGGTGTAACATTCGTCTGAAGCTTAACACCGGACGAAACCTCGATATTAACTGGGTCATTCCCAGGTGGTTCTGAACCTTCTAAATCATCCATATCAAAAGGAGCTTCCGTCGTATTCGATCCATTGAAAATGTATTTATCATTCACTTTCGTATTAGCGATCGATCCGATATGTTCCTTCAGCTGACGAATTTCCTTGGCAATATTTTCACGCTGACCTTCATCATATATATCATTGCTCGCCTGCACGGTCAGTTCACGAACCCGCTGCATCGCCTGTGTCGCTTTATCAAGGGCTGCATCACTATTGTCCATCCAGTTATGGACTTCGCCGATATTACGCTGGAATTGCTCCACTTCGGTTACTTGCTGGCGGTAATTAATGCCTTTCATAGCTACCACAGGATCTTGGGATGGTCGGGAAATTTTCTTCCCTGTCGACAATTGCTCCTGATACTTCCCCATATTTCTATAACTATCACTCAAGTTTCGAAGCATATTATTCGAAAGCATACTTTGAGTTACCCGCATCAGTCATTCACCTACCTTCCTACTCGCCCCATTTGGTTGATGACGCGATCAAGCATTTCATCGACGACAGTAATGTTTCTCGCCGCTGCATTATACGCATGTTGGAACTTGATCATGTTCGACATTTCTTCATCCAATGACACAGAACTGACGGACTGCCTTTGTTCATCTACAGAGCTTTTAAGTGTGCCCGCGTTTCTTGACATCCGCTCGGCTTCCTGTGTCTCGACAGCCATCGTACCAATCATCGATTCATAAAAGCTGTCCATAGAAGTCTCTTCACCAAACACTGCATTCGGTTCACTTTGGACATCCGCTAAATTCGAAGCATTTTCTCCGTCCCCGGCTTTATTTGATACAGCTGCGGCAATATTGTCCCCATCCGCTTTAATTTCATCAGTCAAACCAATGGTACCCGCTACACCTTCAATGACTCCTTCTGTTTCCATATCAATATTGAAAAAGTGAGGAACCTCATCCCCGTTTTCTATACTATTTAAAGATTCCCCTTGTGTATGGACTTTGTTAAACTCACGGGCAAATCCTGTCGCCATCCTATCCAGATCCGAGAGCATTTGCGAATAGTTTCCTTTTTTCTCATCGCCTTGCATATATCCCCCGGAATCAAGCAAACCTTTCAATTTACCTTTAGAAGAAAAGTCTTCTATCGTATAGGAAGCACTGTCCCCAACTTGGATACTGCTTGCGTGAACTTCCCCCTCATCATAATTGATTTTCAGGGTGTTCACTTCATTCGCTGCTCCATCGACAAGTGTGGCCGGTGGATCCAGTGGCTGCCCATTGTTACCTACAATCGAAATGCTCGCTTTCCCCATAGCCAATGGATCAGCAGAGGATGGTGTATCTTCGTATTTCACTTCGATATTCATATGTTGTGATAGTTGATCTACCAACCGATCACGTTCATCATACAAATCATTCGGAACCATGCCGTGTGGTTCCACTTCAGCAATTTGCTGATTAATGTTATTGATTTGGTTCGCCAATGAATTGATTTCTTTTTCCGTGACACCAACCTCTGTTTTAACGTCTTTCTGCATCGATTGGATCGTGTTGGAAAGGTAGTTGAACGTTTCTGCTACGGCTTGTCCACGTTGACGTACAACAGAGCGCGCACCAGAGTCCTCTGGATTGACGGACAAGTCCTGCAACGATTGCCAAAAGCGATCCATCGTCTTCGCAAGACCATCTTCAGAAGGTTCATTCATCACATTTTCCAACCTTCCTAACGCATCAGAGCGAGTATCATAATAGCCGGACTTGCTACTTTCACCACGATACTGATGATCAAGGAAGCCGACTCTTACACGTTCAATCGATCCTGCTTCCACACCGCTCCCGACTTGACCAGGAATCTCCGGACGGTTTCTTGAAGCCGGCGGATAAGGTCCCGTCTGTTCAAAATTGACGCGCTGCCTCGTGTATCCTTCTGTATTCGCATTGGCAATATTATGTCCTGTCGTATATAATGCGGATTGTTGAGTGAAAAGCCCGCGCTTCGCTACTTCCAACCCGTGAAACGTTGATCCCATGATGGTTACTCCTCTGCTTTATGCTTTTGAATCGAAAATGGAACGTTTAGCCGCTCCACTGTTGTTTCCCTCTTGCCCTCCATAATTCACAGATTGAATGGACGGTTGGAGAAGGTCCAGCGACATGTTAATGAACTGCAGCGATTGCTGAGTCAGTTCTGTGTTTAACTTTTCCTGTTGTTTCAAGTCAGCTAACACTAGGATGAGAGCTTCATATGCGTTCTGAAGCTTCTCTTTTTCTTCTCCATTAAGAATTTCAATAAGTTCGGATACGGTCCGCTCACGTGGAGGGATGCCCTTTTCCGTTGCCCACTGATTCACAGACCGTTCTCTTTGTTTTTCGATTTTTTCAATCGCCTGAACATGCTTCTTTTCCTGAATCAACAGCTGTTGAATACCGGTTACATCGTTCGTTTTCAATGCCTCTGTTTTTCTTAGCGACAAAGACAAAAGACTTTCATGCAACTGTTGAAGCTGGTTCATATGAGTAATGACCGAATTGATCGTCATGATGATTCTCCTCTATAATTACTTCGACCAAAAATCAAGCATCTTTTTTGCGGTCGCCTTAGCATCCAACTGATAATTTCCCTGCTGTACATCTGACTTCACTTGGTTGACCAGCTTTTTCCGTACAGAATCGCTCTTCCCAGATTCCTGCATCTGCTTGGCAGTCTCAGATATCTCGATTTTATCGCTCGCTTGCTTCTTCGGTCCGGTTTCTGCCTGTTTGTTCATCTGTTTTTGATATGGATTTAAATTCGTTTGATTCGGGCCGTTGATTTTCAATTGTGTCACCTCATTTCCTACCGACTGTTTATTATTTATAATATCGACAAGGTTCATGAAGATATAAATCATGCTTAAGATTCATTTCACCATGAATAATAAGTCCTGTTTGCCTTTTCCCGTTCCTTCTCTTCTTTTCTTTTCTCCAATGAATCATTACGCTCTTGTACATCGAGACCCTTTTGAATCGAATCTTTACAGGCAACGCATAAACGGTCTTCTCTAATGGACGCTCCGCACTTCTCACAGGAATAGCTTACATTCGGAAAGTGCGCAGGGTGAAGCCTTTTTTCTTTGACAAACTTACGAATCTGTTGTTCAGAAACCCCTGTCCCTGCTTCAATTTCTTCAACGGTCGCTGTCCGGTTTTGTTTTTTCCTTAAAAAGGCATAAACCGTCTGAAAATCTTTTTCTTCCTGCTTCCTACACTCTGGACAAACCGTGCTTGATCCTTTCAAAAATAGTCCATTACAAAGTGAGCAATTCGCTAATTCCCCCATCTTCCTCGTCCTCCATGTTCTCTATTTATCTATTATATCGGCAGAAAAGGAGAGATTCAAAAGTCCTATAGCCCATTCAGCGAAAAATTGTAAAAGAAGAAATGGAAGGGCAACCTTGCTTTTTCAGCAACGAAGCCATATGGCGGACGGTTCTTCCTGTTGTGTAAATGTCATCTACAATGACTACAGGGTCTGTAACTGGATGCAGGAGACGGAATGGGTTTTCAGATTGCATTCGGTCTCTCCGTCCTCTTTTCGACTGTTTCTCACTATGCGACCGTTCAAATATAGAGATGTGCTCTTCCTCCAACGCCTTGATAATAGCTTCTGACTGATTAAATCCACGCTCATAGAGACGCTTACAACTAAGAGGAACACTCAGAAACTGCTTCCCTTTAAAACCTGAAGCTAACCACATGTTTCGTAGGTGTTCCGTATAAGCTTCCAACAACGCATAGTCCCCTCTATATTTCCAGCGTGCCACAAGGTCCTTATTAAACTCATTGTATGGAAAAACAGCTACATTTCGTTCTAAGAGATCAGGGTTTGTTTCCTCCCATTTTTCACAATCTCGACAAACCCCTTCATGCTCTGGACGGTGACAACCCGGACAAAAAGGAGCTGTTATTTTATCCATTTGCTCCTCACACTCCTGACATGTCTTTTTCTGAACAGGAGGCTTCCAAAACGTTCCCCACGTGACATCAGGAATGGTTTCAACATGGCAGACCAGACACCTCATAGCTTCCGTCCCAGTTTATTCATGAAACGGATCGACTCCACAGCATCCAGCATTTCATCGGTTTTTCCTATATGATAAAAGATTACATCTCCCGTAGGATCGTCTGGACTTCTTCCAGCTCTTCCTGCGATCTGAACGAGCGCAGCTTCATCGAATACCACGTGCCCTGCGTCAATGACATAAACATCGACAGAAGGGAACGTCACTCCTCGTTCCAAAATCGTCGTTGTGATGAGTACACGGTATTCTTTTTTCCGGAACGCCTGGATCTTATCTGCCCGCTGACTGTCTTCGGCATGAACCGATTGGACCTCAAAGTCCCGTTTTTTCAAGTATACCGCTATCTGTTCGGCCATTTTTATCGAAGGAAGAAAAAGAAGCAGTTGCCTCGGTGTCTGTTGTTGGTAAATGATTTGTTGAAGAACCTTTGGTGGAAGTTCACCTTTTTGCAAATAACGGTGAAGGGTAGGAGTAAGTTTGAGTTGTGGCACAGGGAGAGGATGGCCGTGGAATCTTTGAGGAATGAAAACGACGGGAAGGTCTTTAGCACGAATCCTTCGCTTCTGCTTCTTTCTTGGTGTGGCCGTCAAATAGATGATGGAAGCTTGCGGTTTGGCCGCTCGTTCACTTGCATAATGGAGGGATACGTCATTGTGAAACGGGAAAGCATCCACTTCATCAATGATCATGACATCAAAGGCATGCGCAAAACGTAGGAGCTGATGCGTTGTAGCTATAATAAACGGAGCATCACCAACTTTATCTGGACTATCTCCATAGAGAGCCTGAATGTTCACCCCAGGAAATGACTTCTTTAAGCGAGGGAGCAGTTCTCTTACAACATCCGTTCTAGGCGTGGCCAGACAAATACGCTTCCCCTTTTTCAGCGCTTCCGTTAGGGCAGGAAAAAGAATCTCTGTCTTCCCAGCTCCACATACCGCCCACACTAACTTTTCACCCTTACCTTCTTGGACGAGGGCTACAAGTTCATCCGCTGCTTTTTGTTGATGCACCGTTAATTCCCCGTCCCATTGGCAGGGATTTTCATGAATAGGCCATTCATACGAAGAACTTCCATAGTATAACGGTTCACATTCAATCACTCTGCCCATTTGAATGCAGGAGCGGCAATACAAACAGGATTGACCACATGACGCATGGGGCATTTTCGCAAAAAAGTAGGACTTCGTGTTTCCGCAACGCCTGCAGCAATGACCCCATGGGTAGGACTCAATGCTGGTTACTTTTGTCAAAATAGGTTGCGCTAATAGCTGATCTACTTTTTCATCTTCATAAGGGATTTCATGACGGAGAAGGAGTTTTCCGGTAAGATAAGAGTAGCTGTGAGTAGGATTTTCAAGAGGAATCCAGGAGAAATCTTTTCGAAGGTATTTCTTAACCGTTTTGAACATACAACCACCATCCTATAGAAAAGTAGAGCCTGTTTGAGTCTCACAAACAGGCTCTTTTCTATTAGGATTGACGGTACCATCCAAGGCCCATGGCCCCTTCACCAAGGTGCGTGCCGATAACGGGGCCGAAGTAACTGAGGACGACATCGACATTGTCATGTTTTTCTTCCAATTCTTTTTTCAATTCCGCCGCTTCTTCCGGTCGGTTGGCGTGAATCAGACATGCTTTATAAGTCCCGCCTTCTTCCACCTTCTCTTCAAAAAGAGACACAATCTTCTTTATCGCTTTTTTCCTTGTCCGGATTTTTTCGTACGGAACGATTTTTGTATCCACAAAATGAAGAACAGGCTTCACTTGTAGAAGGCTGCCCACAAAGGCTTGAGCTCCATTCAAACGACCACCTCTTTGTAGGTGACTAAGATCATCGACCATGAAGTACGCGCTCATCGATTTCTTCATTTCATTCAAACGGCTGATGATTTGATCGGGCGTTGCACCGTTGTTCGCTAACTCAGCAGCTTCAAGTGCGTAAAAACCCTGCATGTGACAGCTGATTTCTGAATCAAATACGTGAACATCGATCTCTTCGACCATTTCGCCTGCGGTAACCATCGCCTGATACGTACCACTGATCCCGCTGGATAAGTGAATAGATATGACCGAATCATAGTCTTGAGAGAGCTCCTCCAGCTTCTGAGTCATGATGCCGATCGAAGGCTGAGAAGTTTTTGGAAGTTCTCCTCCCTCTTTCACCATATCGTAAAAGTCATCTGTGTTGATATCTACTTCTTCCTGATAGGATTCATGACCAAAAATCACGTTCAACGGAACCATATGTATGTTGTTGGCTTTGCGTACATCTCTCGGAAGGTAAGCTGTGCTGTCTGTGATTACCGCTGTTTTCATCCGATCCAACTCCTTGTTATCTTTATCGTTTTTCTATGAATATATGTAATATAATTTCCGATATTCTCCCTCTCTATTTTACATGAACCCACCCCACAATGCACCAACTAATACGAAAACAGTCGTCCGTATGTCTATATTTGGTGTACCAGGTCATCCAGATTCTGGATGACCTGGTGCACCAAATAATCCCATTGAAACTCCATCTCCGCACACAAAAAAGGGCTGTTTTTTCAGGTATACATTTCTGCACCTTAAAAAAAACAGCCCTAACTCTTTTTAAATGATTTTATTTAGATGACTTCGACCCAGCCGTTTTTGATTGCTGTGACTACAGCCTGAGTACGGTCGTTAACATTCATTTTCTGTAGGATGTTACTGACGTGGTTCTTTACGGTCTTTTCACTGATATAAAGCGCTTCTGCTACGCCACGGTTGCTGTTTCCGTCCGCCAACAGTTGCAGCACTTCACATTCACGACGTGTAAGCAAGTGCAATGGCTTACGATATTCAATCGTACGATACGCACTGCCACCTTTGCTATCTGCCAGACGACGATATTCAGCCACTAAGTTGTGTGTGACTTTAGGATGCAGGTAAGAACCACCAGCACCTACAACTTTAATCGCATCGATCAAGGCATCTGAATCCATCTCTTTTAGAAGATACCCCTGTGCCCCTGTCTTCAGTGCATGGGTCACATAGTTCTCATCATCGTGGATCGATAGAATGATCACTTTCATATCTGGATAGCGTTTTGTGATTTCAGCTGTTGCCTCTACCCCATTCATGCTCGGCATGTTGATATCCATCAAGACTACATCCGGCATATGGTTTTCAATAAGGTTAACCGCTGTATCCCCATCATCACCTTCGGCTACAACTTCGAAGCTTGATTCAAAGTCCAAAATTCTCTTTACGCCTTCACGAAATAATTTATGATCATCAATTAGGACTATTCTGGTCGTCATGGTCATTTCCTCCTGTTTCTCCTACATAGAATGGGTTTTTGTTCCCCTAACCTATTCTCTATCTCTCTATTATTGTTTTCTCTATTTTTTAGAAATGTGAATCTACCCTAATCCTATTCCCTATTATAAACGATTCACGTCCATTTACATAGTTTTTCATTGAAATATCAATTTATTGGTAAATGAATCGTGACAATCGTCCCTTCTCCTACACTTGAGTCGATATTGAGTTCGCCTTCTAACATATCGACGCGCTCCCTCATTCCGACGAGACCAAAGGATTTTTCTTTTTTTTGAGTCGTGTCGAAGCCTTTTCCGTCATCTTTGACGACGATCATTACTGCGTTCGACTTCAGCTCTACTTTCACTTTAATTTCCTTTGGCTCCGCATGTTTGACCGCATTTTGCACGGCTTCCTGTACCAGGCGGAAAAGTGCAACTTCATATTTTGTGTCTAGTCGACGCTCTTTTCCAAACGAAGCAAAAGAAATGTGAATGCTTTTATTGTAATCTTCGATGGTCGCCAAGTATTTCTTCAGCGTAGGAATAAGCCCAAGGTCATCGAGAGCCATCGGACGCAGATCGTAAATGATCCGTCTTACTTCATATAATGCAGAACGTACAAGCGCTCGTACGCTTTTTACTTCCTGCATGGCTTCTTCTACCCCTCGTTCACGATAGGTACGGTCAACAAGATCAGACCGCAGCATGACGTTTGCGAGCATTTGCGCTGGACCATCATGGATCTCTCTTGATAGTCGCCTCCGCTCTTCTTCTTGTGCTTCAATAATCTGCAGACCGAACTCCTGCTTTTCTTTGGCATCTTCAAGCGCATCGCTGACGTGCTTGAAGTCTTCTGTCAAATAGTTAAGAACAACAGAAATCTTGCCACCAAGAGCTTCTGCACGACCGATCGTCTCTTCCAGGTTGCGAAGTCTGATTTCTAAATCATCTCTTCGCTCGCGCAGTTGCTTTTCTTTTTCACGCTTCATGGATAAATCCATTTGAAGGCCATGTGTTTGTTCATACACTTTTCGAATTTCTTCTTCTGAATACTTTTGGAAGTGTTTGCTGACTTCTGACAAGCGCATACGGGATGAACGGACCTTCTGGTCAAGCTTGTCCCCTTCATCAATGAGGGAGATGACCTGCTTTTTCGTTTCATTTAATTCCTTGTTCAGCTTTTCAAACTCATTGCGGGATTCTTCACCAATTTGAAAGATTTCATCTTTACTATTGGTGACCGTATCAACCATTTCATCGATGATATGATCAAGGGCGATATCCCCAGTTTTTTGTACACTCATCATAAGTCCCTCCATCAATATTCACATACTCATTCGTAAGTCCCATGTCCATTTATGGGGGTGTTTTTCAGTAAAAAGGTAAAATAATGAACAGCAATCCAACCGTTTGCCGATTGTTTTCCCCATCGATATAATAAAACCTTAGGAGGTTTTGAAGACCATGTTAGAAAGCTATTATACCGTAAAACCAGATGGATCAGAAGAAGTCACGATCCAGAAGTCCCGCTTTATTGGCTATGTCAAACGCTGTGAAACCGAAGAGGAAGCCCAGGACTTTATCGCGCAAATCAAAAAGAAGCACCATGATGCCACCCACAACTGCTCCGCCTACATGATTGGGGAGAATGACCTTATACAAAAAGCGAATGATGATGGAGAACCGAGCGGCACAGCTGGCGTTCCGATGCTCGAAGTTTTGAAAAAAAGAGGTCTTAAGGACACGGCTGTCGTAGTCACCCGTTACTTTGGCGGGATCAAGCTGGGTGCGGGCGGACTGATTCGTGCCTATGGTTCAACGACATCAGCAGCTATTGATACAACGGGTGTTGTGAAGCGCCAATTGATGCAGGAGATGAAAGTGAAGATTGAATACCACCTGCTCGGTAAAGTAGAAAACGCCGTAAGGAATTCAACCTACACATTGGAGACGATTAATTACTTGGAGAATGTGGAATTAATAGTATATGTAGAAAGCGGCCTTGAAGAAGACTTCGAACATTGGATGACTGACTTGACTAGTGGTCAAGCCACGATTGAAAGAGGAGACGCTTCCTACGTGGAATTTGATGTCACAGCTGAGTAAAGGAGCTCACATCAACATGAAACACAGCAAGCTTGCCATTTTCATGTGGTCCGTGGCTTTCATCGTGTTAATCGGCGTTGGCGCTGCCACCGGCTATGCCGTCTACCTTACCGATCAGGTGAAAGAAACAGCTACAGAATCCCACCAGGAACTCGAGAGAGGGGACAAATCAGAAAAGCGGGTGGAGGTTGTAAACCCAGCCAAAGATCACACATCTGTTCTTTTTGTAGGAATTGATGACAGTGAAGCTAGGTCTGAAGATACGTCCCGTTCGGATGCCCTCGTTCTAGCGACTTTCAACGATGATGATAAATCCATCAAAATGCTTAACATCCCCCGGGATTCTTTAACGTACATCCCGGAAGTAGGATATGAAGACAAAATTGCTCATGCCCACGCTTTTGGAGGAATTGATGCTACGGTTCAAACAGTGGAGCGTATGCTTGACGTGCCTGTCGATTATTATGTCCGTATGAACTTCCAATCTTTTGTAGAAATTGTTGACTCTATCGGCGGCATCACCTATGATGTTCCTTTTGCGATTACGGAGCAAAACAGTTCTGACCTTGCAGGGGCCATTGAGCTCGAAGAAGGACAACAAACGTTGAACGGAGAAGAGGCGCTGGCTTTAGCGAGAACTCGTAAATACGATAGTGACTTGGCGCGCGGAGAGAGACAGATGGAAATCATTCAACAAATCTTCCGTGAAACAGCTTCAACCCGTGGCTTAAATCATTTCGATGACATTTTGGCCTCCGTCAGTGAAAACATGAGTACAAATTTAACTTTTGAAGAGATCATCACCTTTAAAGATTATTTCCTCCAAGAAGAAGGCTTCACTTTCGAAAAAATGCAGCTTGATGGAGAAGGTGGCTTTACAGATAAAGGCTGGTATTATCAATTAGCAAAAGAAGATATTGAAACCACCAGTGAAGAATTAAAAGATCACCTTGGATTACGAAATCCGCTTGCTTCTGAAGATCCATCCTCAACCAACAGCGAACCGGACGATGTTGAAGAATCAATGTGAAATAAAAAACGGCCTCCTAAAAGGAAGCCGTTTTTCTTATTTTTCTTTTGGACCCTTAATCATATTCAAGATCGGTTTATAGTCTTTGCCAATTAAACCTGTCATTTCTACAATCATCTCGATCATCAACACCAACATGGCAAGTACAATGACCGCGCCATACATCGTGGCTTGTGAGAAAATGACGGCTGCCAGGCTGAACAAGGCACTAACGGCATAAATCATCAGGACAGACTCCGGATGGCTGTAACCTAAATTCAATAAGCAGTGATGCAAGTGTGATTTATCAGGTGCAGACAACGGTTTCCTGTGAATGACCCTTCTCACAATCGCAAACAAGGTATCAGAAATAGGTACACCTAAGATAATGACCGGGATGATGAAAGAAAACAATGTGACATTTTTAAAGCCCAGAAGTGCGAGCACACTAATCATGAACCCTAAGAATAACGCGCCTGTATCCCCCATGAAAATCTTAGCCGGATAAAAGTTATAAACAAGGAATCCAACGGTACTTCCAAGCATCATTAAGCCAGCAAAAACGACAAATACATTCCCCATCGTAATGGCCATTCCCGAGATCGTCAGCAAAGCGATGGCTGACACTCCTGCAGCTAACCCATCAAGTCCATCAATTAAATTAATGGCATTCGTTATCCCGACGATCCACAAAATCGTAATAGGAATGCTCAAATACCCAAATTCGATTTGGCCGCCAAAAGGCAGGTTGATGAAATCAATTTGAACGCCGCCCAAAACAACAACCAAGGTAGCCAATAACTGCCCGCTTAGTTTTACTTTGGCAGATAATTCTTTAAGGTCATCAAGAACACCAGTAATAATAATGATCGTTGCTCCTATAAATACCGGCCACGTATAATCACTTTCTGGAAAGAAAAATAAAATTCCTAAAGCAAAGCTGAGATAGATCGCCAAGCCACCTAGCCGCGGCATCACATTTTTATGAACTTTACGGTGATTCGGTTGATCGGTGGCACCAATTTTCACTGCTATTTTCTTGACCAGGGGTGTAATTAGAATCGAAGCGATCAAGCAAAATAGCAAGGCCTTGTACTCCATAAAGATCCTCCTCAGGTTTATTATGTCCTCTCCCAGAGGTCATAAGCTGATATATAATTTCCATATTTGTCTGTATAGTTACATCGGTTTTGCTACATATTAACCGTGAAAAATTATATCACAAGAAAACGGTTTTGATTGTAACGATTTAATTACTTTTCTTTAGCCAAACCCCCGCTTTTTGAAACATTTCTATGTAAAAAAACGCTAAATTCCTCCAAAATCCAATCCCTATAAGACCGAAGAATTGACAATAGGCCTTAAAAACATGCAAAATTCATCAAGTGCTTCAGCTTTTCTCATCATAACAGATTGGATTGGAATATTTTACACATATATGAAAATTTACAATCTTTTCCAAAAGGGAGGTCATGGATATGAGAGAGAGACGAAAATTAGAGCGGTCATTGAAGCCCCATTGGGTGTGGGCGATCGCATTTGGGTCAGCGATTGGCTGGGGAGCTTTTGTACTGCCGACCGACTGGATCAGTCAGGCCGGACCTCTAGGCGTTGTGATCGGCCTTTTGCTAGGGGCCATACTTATGATGATCATTGGGGTCAGTTACGGATTTCTTATTGAAAAGTTCCCGGTCACGGGTGGAGAATTCGCTTATGCCTATATTGGATTTGGAAGACAATTTGCATTTGTTGCAGGATGGTTTTTGACGCTTGGCTACATCTGCATTGTCGCTTTAAATGCGTCTGCATTGGCATTACTTACGAAATTTTTATTTCCTGACTTGGTTCGGACAGGAAATTTATACACGGTAGCTGGTTATGAAGTGTCCATCATTCAAATCGCGATTGCAAGCCTTGCTCTAATTGCTTTTGCCATTTTGAATATTCGTGGAGCAAGCTTTTCAGGACAAACTCAATTTATCTTCAGTTTAATTTTAATCGCAGGTATTGTGCTCTTAGCGATCGGAGCCGTCATCGCAGAGGGGCCGCAATTAGCAAACATCACACCTGCATTCCATCCGGATCAATCTACGCTCGCTTCTATTCTCACGATTTTAGCGATTGCACCTTTTGCTTATGTCGGTTTCGATAACATTCCACAAGCCGCTGAGGAGTTTAAATTCGAGGCAAAAAAAGCATTCGGACTAATCATATGGTCTCTCCTAGCAGCAGGGGTCGCCTATAGTGCGATGATTCTTATTACAGCAAGCACGATGCCTTGGCAGGAGCTGCTATTAAACATATCGGAGAACCAGTCGGTGTGGGGCACAGGAGACGCCATTGAAAGTTACCTTGGAAGAGCAGGCGTGTGGATTATTGCTGTAGCCGTTTGTATGGGTATTTTTACAGGGCTGAATGGATTTTACATATCCGCAAGCCGATTGACGTTTGCGATGGGAAGAGCAAGAATTTTACCAGACGTGTTCAGAAGATTGCACCCGAAATACAACACCCCTTACGTTGGAATCCTTTTCACAATGCTCATTTGTCTGATTGCTCCGTGGTTTGGAAGAGAAGCATTGTTATGGGTGGTAGATATGTCTTCCACAGGTGTAGCCATCGCCTATTTCTTTTGTACGGCAACGGCTTACAAGTTTTTCTCTTGGAAAGAAACAGGACCGGATTCGTCACGAACGGCTTCTCCTTGGAAGAAGTTGTTCTCTCTGGTCGGAATGATTAGTGCTATAGGGTTCCTGACCTTACTTTTACTCCCATTCTCCCCCGCTTCACTCGGGAAAGAGTCTTATATCGCTCTCTTGATTTGGGTCTCCTTAGGGGTTGTTTTCTACGCTTTCAACGCCAGACGTTACAACAGTATTGATCGAAAAGAAATGAACTATCTGATTTTAGAAAAAGAAGAGATATAAAAATTCCCCGCTATTTTTATAGCGGGGAATTTTCTTTATTGACCTTTATTTTTCAAATGTTCTTTCACCCATGCAGGTGGCCCCTGCTTAGATTTTTTTGAATGTTCTTTTACCCACGCCGGTGGGCCTTGCTTCGACTTTTTCAAATGAATCTGTGCAAGGACGGGATCATGGTCACTCGCACGACCATCCGCTTCAGAAAAGTCTGCATTGATATTAACGGTTTCCACTTTCGTACGCTTGGCCAGATGATTACTGACAAGGATATGATCCAGCACTTGAGAGTTTCCTTGGTAGATGTACGTGTATCGTTCTTCTTCCGGAAGCTTCTCCATCATGTTCGTGAGATCATCTCCTTTCAGGGTCTCGACCGGTGCTGAAAATTCGAAGTCATTCAAGTCACCTAGAACCACAACGTTTGAATGATCCATACGTTCTTCTACTTTTTCAACAAAGTCGTTGATCACTTCAGCTTGCTTCAAGCGCTGCACTTCACTTCCAAGCACGACCGGTTGATTGGCACCAAACAAACCATCATCGCCGCCTTTGGAATTAAAGTGGTTCGCAACGACGACAACTTTTTCACCATTGAACTCGAATTCAGCAGCCAACGATTTTCTTGAATCGTCAAAAGCTTCGTTCGTCGGATCAATACGTCCAGGGTTCAACGTCAATCCGTTTTCATTAACATCTACAGCCGTTGAAGCATCACCACTCGGCTTGTCTGTCAACGTGACACGATCAGGATTATAAATAAAACCGACGCGGATGTTCCCTCCTGGTTGACCACCATCTGTCTTATCAAGTGGTGCAATGTCTGTGAATTCATATTCCGGACCACCGGCTTTTACAATCGCATCAATCAATGTTTGGTAACTTTCGTTTGCTTCCACCGTTCCATCATCTGTTGGACCCGTATTATCTTGAACCTCTACAAGCCCGACTACGTCTGGAGTGTTCAAGTTTTCAACCATTGATTCGGCAATGCGTTGGACCTTTTCAGGGTCTGTGCCAGCATGGAAGTTTTCCATGTTATAAGTAGCCACCGTCATTTTAGGCTTCAAGCCCTTAAGCTCTGCCGACTGCCTGTCTGTTCCACCATCTTGAAGTTCAGGAAGCTCACCAGCAACACGGATTTTGTAATTGCTATAGTCGTAACTGACAACACCCGTAATCGACTGCTCGAAGTAATCTCCTGTTTTTGCCTGGACTTCGAATCCATCTACGTCAATAAGCATTCGCTCAGGATTGTAGTCTTCCGGTGAGATCAACAACCCACCAGCTCTTGTGAAATCCTGATCTTCATTTGTTTCTACATATACAGGTAGCTCATCATATTTAACAGGACCAGTGACCTTTGGTTCTGGAAGCTCAATAAGCATCCCTTCAAGACTTTCATAAAAATCAAGACCATCCTCTGCAGGATCGAAGGATTCCAGTCCATCATCTTCAATCACTTTTGTCGGTTGTTCCCGGTCAACACCAATGACAATAGGATCAGGTAAAGACTGCCCAGAGGAGGTAACCGTAACCTCATTAGCGGTAATTTGTGTCGTTAATAGATCTGCTGCATCAGAGTAACCATCTTCACGCCATTCGGTTACTTTTCCGTTCACAGATACGACATCACCGGTCTCTACTCCCGAGGAACGTTTATACACATAGATGCCTTCTGAAGTGGCAATATCGTTGTCCGGATTCAATGATTGAACATAGAAACCGTTGTTTCCATCGAGCTTCGTTACAACTCCTTCAACACCTTCAACCGATTGCCCTTCATATGGAGATGTGTGAGCGGCTCCCTGAAGATCATGGATCTCAACATCGTCCAATGCTTTTAATGCTTCGTATTCAAAAACAGCCACTTCACTCGTTTCACCGTTGGCACGTACAACAACTGCTTGAACGACAGTATCTTCCATAATTACAATCGGGGATTCATATGGCGTACTTTCTGCCGTCGGCTCTGAACCATCCAACGTATAATGAATAGAGGCGTCTGGCTCTGCCGTATTCAATGTAACTTCTGTTCCCTGCACGACTGATCCACCAGCAGGGCTTGCGGTGACAGCGAATACTTTTTCAATCAAATCAGATGGTGAACGAGGAACCAGTTTATATTCCCCGTAGTTGTAATCGACCACGCCTTTTACTTGTTCAAATGTATCCCCTACGCTTAATAAATCTTCGTTTTGAGGTTGAACCACAAAAGTTCCTTGTTCATCTTGAACAGTAAAATCACCATATTCATTTTTATCGATGACTTCTACATTGTTCACTTGTACAAACTCACCCTCGATGGCTTCTCCATTGGAGGCGGAGAAGGCAGAGGCATCGACTTCTTGAGCATCAGGTACACCCACAGAACTTTCTACCACTTCTACATTCGCGGAAGAAGCAAGAAGTTGAGCCATTCCAAAATATTCGCTATTTTCTCCTTGAGCTTCTACACGGTCACCCACCTGAACATTGAGTCCAGGGGCACGGACGATGATGCCAGCGGTTTCATCTTGTATGTAAAGGTTCGTCTGTCCGCCCGCTTCGAAAGCTGCTGTAGCGATTCCTTCCACACGTACAGTTTCCCCATTCTCCATAGCACGAGCTTCTGCAATCGTTTGTAATTCGACTTCCTCTTCTTCAGGTACTTCGTAGTTTCCAAGATAGCCGAATGTGTCTTTTGCGTACATATCCCATTCTTCACTAACCTGAAACTCATCGGTAGGGTCCCGGTCGCCATTCAAAACTTCTGGCTGCCTTACGAGTGTGACATCTTTACCAAATTCATCATTGCTGCCAACCTGCCCAATGCTGTCAATGACTCCATTCTCATTTTTTAATACTAAGACATCATCCCCATTAAAACCTGTCACTCCACTAGTCAGATCCGTGATAGACTGAATTTCTTCACCAGCCTGACTATCAGACACAATATAAACTTCTCCTGAAGCCAGTGTTCCAGTTAGAGATTCCGATCGAGATGGTTCCACACTACCATTGGAATATAGCTCCAATGTGTACGCGGATAGGTCAACATCTTCACCGGTACCATTGTAAATCTCCAATGCTTTATTAAAACTCGATCCTTCCACATATTCAGAAATAATCAGATCGTCCAAACCTTCAGCTTTAGCTGAAGAAGTAGGTATAACAGCATAGCTGAAAACTAATGATACGATTAACAACAGATGAAAGATTTTTTTCACAATGCATCCCCTTTGCCTAAAATATTAGTTAGGTCTAGTATATAAAATTCAGAATAGATTTTATATTTATTTTCCGTAAAAAAATGTAAATGTTCCCAATGACACGTGAAAAAACGACTATTTATAACAACACTTTTACAAATTATCCGACAAAAGATCCGTATCTATCGGATGTTTCCAACTGTGGTAAAATAGATAAGCGAGAGGTTAGAAATTGAGGTGTTCTATTTTGACAAAAAGAATCATACGAGTACGCAGACGTAAAAAGAAGAAAAAGATACGTCTGATTGCGGCTCTATTGTTTTTAATAACCTTAATGGCTGGCGGAGGCTTTTACTATGTGACACAAGTGTACACTGCTGCCTACGAAGGTCTGGACAGAGGAGATAAATCAGATCTGCGAGAAGAAGCGGTCGATGCCCAGGAAGATCCAATTTCCATCCTTCTGATGGGCGTAGAGGATTATTCCACAGATGGACGGGCCGGACGCGCAGATACCCAAATCGTATTAACACTTGATCCAGACACAAATAAAATGACGATGACGAGTATTCCTAGAGATACACTCGTTGATATACCAGCTTCAAAAGTACGGCAGAAATATGCAGGTTCCCATAAAATCAATGCTGCTTATACGCTAGGTGAAGTTACAGGATATGGAGCAGAAAAACTAACTGTAGAAACAGTGGAAGATTTGTTGGACATTCCGATTGATAAATATGCCACCGTCAACTTTGATGGTTTTATTGAAGTTGTTGACCTTCTTGGTGGAGTGACGATTGATGTTAAGGAAGGGTTCTGGGAGCGAAGCAGCCTGGATTACTACAAAAAGATAGAGTTTGAAGAAGGGCCAATGAAAATGAACGGAGAAGAAGCACTAGCCTTTGTTCGCATGAGAAAGCGTAATGTTGCTGTTACTTACACGAGGGATGAAAGGCAGAGACAATTCCTTAAGGCAAGTATTGATGAAGCTTTGTCTCCAGGAACGCTGTTCAAAATAAACGAAATGAAAGATGTCGTGGGGGAGAACGTCAGTACGAACCTTACCCCTGGTGAAATGCTCAGTTTAAGAAAAGCCTTCTCTTCAGATCAAACCTCAGTGGATACTATAGAAATACATGGTGAAAACAAACGTCTCAATGACGGGCTTTATTATTTCGTCCCTGATGAAGAGAGTCTTGATGAAACAACAAACACTTTAAAGAAATCATTAGATCTCCCAGTATTGGAAGACAACACTTATGATAACTAACTCCATAGAGACAAAGAAAAGGGACGTTCCTAGTTTAAGGAAGTCCCTTTTCTTATCCCACCGGTTTAAAAATGAGTATGCCATTCATTCTGCAAAACTGAAACGGTCCATCATACTTTTCTATAGATGTCCCATCTGCATTTTCAATGCCAATTGTATGTACACTGCCCTTATTATCCAAAACATTCCTGAACGTATCTTCCGTCAACTGCCTCAAAGGTTCAATGACAATCGTTCGATCGATTCTTACACTATAACGTGCACTCAACACTAACTCTGTGTGCTCTAATAACAGTTTGGTCAATTGCGGCAAAAGATTACACCCTCTCATCAATCGTACGCAATACTTTTTCCTTCTACTAATATATCTATAATTTCCTTTTTTAGAAACAGCATATTTGACTAGTAATTATTGATTACAAAAGAAAAAATTACCAAAAGTAATGCCCTTCCCGTATAATAGGAAGGGCACACAAGCTATTCTTCTATAATACGATAATTGGTATGAGCCACAACCGTTCTGTCGTATTCAAAATCGATTTCATCTAAGTTGTCCATAATCGTCAAATCTACGATCACGGATTGTTGACATTGACTCGGAATGACTTTGCCTTTGAAAATGATGTCATTTCTCTCAAAAGTTACGATTTGCCCTGGAGTGGCAATGCGATCATCAGGTTGTATCATATCTCTCTACCCTTTCTCTTCCTCGTATTTTGAATAAACTTTACAATAAATTAACAAACAATTCAAACAAAACTTTTACAATATATGTTACTAAATTCGACAAGATTATACAAGTAAAACGATAGGAGGTTTAATAATTTTCTCAGGAGATATATACAATATTATGAAGTTATACAAAAATTAGGAGGTTTTTATGAGATCTGATATAAAAAAGACAAAAAAGATCATCCTTTTATCCTTCTTACTATTCATTCTATTCTTATCATCAGCAGTGATGACACCTCTTCTACTAGGTCCAGAGTTTTTAATGGCAGAAGATTCATTGAAAACCTCTAAAGAATATGATGCCATCATTGTGTTGAGTGGAAGTGAGGAACGTCTCGATCATGGTGTTGAGCTTTTCGATGAAGGATTTGCGAGTCATATGCTTTTGACTAATTCGACGGAAAGTGGGACAACGCTGGAGGAAGCCAAAGATAAAGGTGTGCCCCAAAACGCAATTTTTGAAGAACCTTCTGCCACCAGTACATATGAAAATGCGACACTCTCGAAAGATATTATGGAGGAAGAAGGTTTTGAATCCGCCCTTGTTGTCACAAGCGATTACCATTCCCGGCGTACGAAAATGACCTTCGATGATATTTACGACAACCAGATAGAGGTGGACTACTTCTTCGTCTCTTCTTTCTTTGATCCTTCTGATGGAATGACCGAACATGAGAAAAGAATGACATTCGGCGAATATGTGAAAATGGGAGTCTATTGGTTCCGTTTACTCTTAGAGTAAACGGAATTTTTTCTTCCTTTTCTGACATTTAATTATATAGCCCTATGGACAATCTTGATCGACTCCTTTATTATGAAAGCGATTTCACTTATAACTTTGAAAGGATGGGATTCGTTTGATTCAAAAACGTTGGATTTGGCTGATCGGTATCGCGCTATTATTTTTGTCATTTGCGCAACCGGTTGCATCTACATATGCAGATGCTAAAACATACGATGAAGTTGTATTGCGCGGGAACGCTGAAACCTTAGATTGGAGTTCGGATAACAATCCTCTGACTTACAATGCAGAAGAAGGAGTATGGCTCAGTGCTCCAATACCATTGGAAGGTGGAAAAGTGACAGAGTTCAAGTTTGTTTATGATGGAAATTGGATGTCTGGAGCAAACTTGACGTTCACAGCTCCTCAAGATGCCGAGTACATTTTCGCTTTTCACCCTGAAAACGAACGCAAAGTCGACATCCACCTCGCTGATACTTACGAAGCAAGTGTGGAGCTTGAGCTCACCGTACCTGAGGGAACGCCGGAATGGGTGACACCTACGGTCGCTTCAAGCAAAAATGACTTCCATTACACAGCCGCACCTATGACGAAAACCTCTAAAAATACGTACACAACTAAAATTGTAGGACAAGCAGGCGAAGAAGTTTCTTATTTTTATAGTCTTGCCGGGGAATCTTATAAGGAAAATCTCGACGAACCCCGTACAGTGACATTATCCACCTCTGGCGATACTGAAGAGGATACGGTCACCCAGTGGAAGAAAGTTCCTGTCGCCCAATCGGTCACTCACGATTATAACCATTCCCCTTACGTTCCAAACCACCGTGATGATGTAACCGTTAAAGTTGAAGTGCAGCACTTTGGACCGATCGACAAAGGAGCCATCTATTATACGACGGACGGCACCACTCCAGATGGAAAACGAGGAGAAGCTGCCAATGGACAAACCGTTCCTTTAAAAGTGACGGATACATCTGAAAATGCCGATGGATTGAAAACATCGATCATGGAAGGTGTTATTCCCTCTCAGAAAAAAGAAACACGCGTAAAATATAAACTCGATGTTTGGAACTCAAACAGTGACGGCTCTCAATTTGCCGATAACAATGTATTGAGTTCTGAGGGTGCCACCGAGTTCGCTTATTATGTTGACACATATGAATCTCCAGAGTGGGCGAAAGAAGCGGTCATTTATCAGGTGTTCGTCGACCGTTTCCGAGATGGAAGTACGGAGAACAATACGTCTGTAAACCCTGAACAGCCATACGATGAACAGCTGAAGGGCTGGATGGGCGGAGACATTCAAGGTGTCCTTGAAAAAATAGATTATATCGAGAATCTTGGTGTGAATACACTTTGGATTTCACCAATTTACGAGGGCCCGTATTCCCACGGATATCATCCAACAGACTTCATGAACATCGACCCTCGTTTTGGCAGCAATCAACTCATGAAAGAACTTGTGGATGAAGCACACAAACGCGATATGAAAGTCGTTTATGATCTCGTACCGAACCATACATCCGATCAGCACGATTTTTTCCAGGATGCCTTAGAAAAAGGACCAGACAGTCCTTACTATGATTGGTACACATTTACGAATTACCCGAATGAATATGATACGTTTTATGGCATTCAAGAGCTTCCTGAGTTGAACAACGACAATCCAGAAACGCGTGAGTACATGCTGGATGAAGTCGTTCCGTTCTGGATGAATGAAATCGGCGTCGACGGTTTCCGCCTGGATTATGCCAAAGGCCCGAGCCAAAGCTTCTGGGTTGATTTCCGTCATAAAGTAAAATCAATCGATGACGATGCTTTCATTTTCGGAGAAGTGTGGGACAACCTTGATACCATCTCTTCTTATAAAGGAAAGTTAGATGGGGCGATTGATTTTGAGACACATTCAGCGATTACAAATGCCTTCATTCAGGATGGTTCAGTAAACGCACTAGCATCATCTCTCGAGCAGACCTTCGGGACTTATGGCGATGAATTCGTTGCGGCAACCTTTTTAGATAGTCACGACATGCCGCGCTTTTTGTTTGAAGCTGATGGAAACGAAGAAACACTGAAAAATGCAGCAGCGCTACAGTTTACGTTACCTGGCGCACCAATCATCTACTATGGAGATGAGGTCGGCTTGTCCCAGAGCGGTGACCATAACCTTGTGGACGAGTGGAAAGACCGTTACTACCGCGAAATGATGATTTGGGAGGAAGAAAAACAGAACGGGAATATTCTATCCCATTACAAAGCGTTGATTGATGCAAGAAATGACCAGCCAGCCTTAACGCAAGGCGACTTCAACATCATCTACTCTGATGATGATGTACTCGTCTTTGAACGTTCCGTGCCACAGGACAAAGTGCTTGTTGTCATGAACCTGGGCGAAGAGGACCGTAAGCTCGATATCATCGACCTTTACAACCAGCAGACCCCGAACAAAGTACAGCTCACATCGCTTCTTGAAAAGGAAAAGCTGAAGAGTCATAAAGGCATCCTAGAAATGACAAGCGAAGCAGGGTCTGTTGCGATTTATGATGTCAAAGGGAAGCTGCGCTATGAGGCTCCATCGGAAGAAGAGAAATACATCAAAGTCGTATTGCGTGGATCTGCACCTTTCGACTGGTCCAGTGATGCGAACATGCTGACCTTCGATGAAAAGGAAGCCCTTTGGAAAAGTGAACCGATTGAATTGACCGCAGGAGAAACGGTGGAATATAAATTTGTCCGTGACGGCGAATGGCTGGAAGGCGATAACCTCCACTTCACACCCGAAGCAGATGGGGAATATATCTTTATTTTTGACCCTCAAAACGAATACCAAGTGACGGTGGAACAGGTTCAAGCCAAGAATGAAGCCGCCTGACAGAAGAGCTTCCTACTTTTTTAGTAGGAAGCTTTTTGTTATTTATGATAATCCCATAATATCCTCCATTCTCCTTTTTCTTCTGCCACATAAACATCTTGATGCAGGCGGAAAAGCCCGTATTTTCCTTTATATGTTTGAATCACAGTCGCTTGATACACTGGACTTAAAGGTTTCGAGCCTTTTTCCATGGTCCATTGATCTAGTTTTTTCAGATCACCGAGGACAAACTCAAAACTCTCCACACCGAAATGGTTCATGAACACGTGCGCACGGTCTTGTATGTAATGTCCTTTTGTGAATTTCTCTTTCATTTGAGAATGAAAAAGCTCCCACGAATCCGAAAACTTCCCTTGTTGTTCATGCAAATAAAATTGTTCGATGGTACTGTCTGCACGTTGGCCAGGTCTAGTCATAAAGAAAATGGTGAGGACAATGGCAAGGATAACAATCAAGCCTAAAACAAAGATGAAAATCATGGGTGAACGGCTCCGCTTCATGTGATCCCCTCCCCTACTTACCTTATGCACGAGAGTAGAAAAAAAGAAAAGCCTGACTCTTATTTGAGTCAGGCTTACACGATCAATAAGGGTCCGCTTCGTGTCCTTTTTCCTGAGCTTTTTCAACGGCATCCGCCGCTCCAGCACTTCCGATCGGAGAGCCTCCCTGTTTCGGCAGCTTTCCTTTGGTCGGAGTGATTTCACTCGCCATTTCTTCGTTCATGTTTCCTGCGTTCATGCCGAGCCCTTCCGCTACCCGTTTTCCATAATCCTCATCACATTGGGAAAAAAAAGAAATCATTTTCTTCTGGATGTGAGACTGGCATGGCTTCAGGGAAGTGACGAGGTTCATAATTAGATCATCTCGCTCCCAGTCTTTTAAAAGTCGGTAGCGCTCGCCGGCTTGCTTGAAGTTATTTTCCCGATCAATGGGCTCTTTCTTCAACTTGCCTTCCGCATAAGGCTGATGCGGCTTTGTCTTCGGTGTTGCTTCTTCCAAGCCATTTAGAGTCGAAGGTTCATAATTCACATGTGGATTCGCATCTTTTGGACGATCCGTGAAGTAGGACATGTTGCCACCTTCGTAGTTGGTCGCCACATGTTTTTTTGGAGCATTCACCGGCAGCTGCTGATAGTTCGCACCCACACGATAGCGCTGTGTATCGGAATAAGAGAATGTACGCCCTTGCAGCATTTTATCATCCGAAAAGTCGAGTCCGTCCACAAGTACCCCTGTACCGAAAGCTGCCTGCTCGATTTCATTGAAGTGGTTGTCCGGATTTTTATTGAGCACCATTTTTCCTACCTTTAAAAATGGAAACTGATCCTCCGGCCAAATTTTCGTATCGTCGAGAGGGTCAAAATCAAGTTCTGGATGTTCATGATCATCCATGATTTGAACACAAAGCTCCCACTCGGGATAGTCGCCACTTTCGATCGCTTCATACAAATCTTGAGTGGCATGGTTGAAGTTTTCGCCCTGGATTTCATTCGCCTCTTCTTGGGTCAAGTTTTTGATCCCTTGCTTTAAAGGCTCCCAGTGATATTTAACGAGGACAGCTTTTCCTTCCTCGTTCACCCAGCGATACGTGTTTACACCTGACCCTTGCATCTGCCGGTAGTTCGCCGGAATCCCCCATGGGGAGAAAAGGAACGTCACCATATGCATCGCCTCAGGCGTTTGACTGATGAAATCGAAAATCCGCTCACTATCCTGGATGTTCGTGACAGGGTCCGGCTTGAAGGCATGAATCAAATCCGGGAACTTCATCGCATCACGGATGAAGAAAACTTTCAAGTTGTTTCCAACCAAGTCCCAGTTTCCGTCTTCCGTATAAAACTTCACCGCAAACCCGCGCGGGTCACGCAGCGTCTCGGGAGACCCCGCCGAATGGGTAACCGTTGAAAAACGGACGAGCACAGGGGTTTGTTTTCCTGCACCAGAAAACACCTTTGCCCTTGTGTATTTTTCCACAGGTTCGTCCCCTACTTTGCCATATGTTTCAAAGTACCCATGCGCGCCAGTTCCGCGCGCGTGCACCACACGTTCAGGAACCCGCTCCCTGTCGAAGTGGGAAATTTTTTCAATGTAATCATAGTTCTCAAGCGTCGCCGGGCCACGATTACCGACCGTACGCAGATTTTGATTGGTGCGGACAGGATGCCCCTGTCTTGTCGTTAATGTCTTTTCATTTTCCTCTTCAGAAAAGCGCTGATCCTCCGCTCCTCCTGGACCTTGTTCATGTTTACCCATACTCTTCCCTCCTCAGTTGTATAGGAAGAGTTTTTGCTGAGGTCAGGTTTTTTATTCCATAAGAGGAAATAAGATTATGTTAGCGAGTTTAGGGAATTTATTAGCAGCTTTGGGGGGTTTTATTAGCGGTTTTGGTACTTTATTAGCGACTTCCGCAGTTTTATTGGCGACTTTAAGGATTTATCGGTGACTTCTGGACTTTTATCAATGGGTTTTTACATTTTATCAGTAGGTTCCACTATTTTATCAGTAGCTTTCAAGAATTTATCGGTGGCTTTTAGACTTTTATCAATATCAACTTAAAAAAGGCTTAGAGCACTGAGCTCTAAGCCTTTAAAAGGTCAACCTTCGATATAATCCTTCAGCTGAGTGATCCGCTTACTCATGCTGCTCGGACTAACATCATATTTCGTCGCTACTGCTTTTTTCGTCACCTTCTCAGGTTCAGTGCGAAACTCTTCAGATGTACGATAAATGTGTTCAAGCGCAGCAGAAACCACTTCCGGTTTACGGAACGTCGGATCTTCTGCCTGTTTATAAGAGAGCCAAGCTTCACGCAACCTCTCAAAGGTTGGTTCTGTTTTCAGCTCATCATCGACAAGATCGAGCACATCATCTTCCTCGGTTCCTTGCGTATCTTGTTCTTGCAATTCTTGTTTTTCTGAGGATTCTTCAGAAACGTTCATATACATCCAGTTTCTCAACTGTTCAATAAGTGTATCCTGCATGTAGGCATGAATCGATTCATATCCAGCCTGCTGGCATTTTTCCTCTATCGTCTGTTTGAAAGTTTGGTAGGACTCCTCATAGTTTGGAATCGCAAGCGGTACGAAGTTGAAGATCGGTCCCCATTTCAGAGCGACTCCAATCATATACGGCATGTGCGGGTAATTTTCTTCCTTCAATGGAATGCCGTCACGCTTCACTTCGTAGGTTAGGCCACTCCACACATCTTTAACTGTTACCGTTTGCTCAGACTGAATTTCCTGGATGTGGAAAACACTAGCGAGTGGTGATTTCCACGCTTCCATCGACGCTAGAGTCGCTGGACGGACGATTTTGTCCTGCTTCTTTTCAAAGAATTCCTCATAGAGCGTTGTTCCATCTTCTTGCTGTTCCATGAATACACCTTGTACCATACGGAAAGCCGCTTCTACTTCTTCCTCCTGCGTTTCACGCTCGTCGTTAGGCGTAGTATTCGGATAGTTACGGTTCACATAGGCCATAAAGTGACTGTAGTGACCTTTCAACTCCTCATGAAGGCTTGTGGATCCCACGCCTTCGTCTGTCTTATTCATGCAACATTTCTTATATTTCTTCCCACTTCCACATGGACATGGGTCATTTCTTTTTACCTTACTCATTAATATCCCTCTCTTAACTCATAAACGTTCAACTCTACTAGAGTACCGAAGATTGAGCCAACATGCAAAAAATCAAGGAAAAAAGAAGGAGGAAATAATATACAGACCAGGTCATCCAATATTTGGATGACCTGGTCTGTCATTAATTGGATGAAGAATGTGACTCTCAGTCACATGGTAAATATTGTAAGACTTGGTCGCGCAGTTTTCGGGTGACCTACTCCGGCATGAATTGGATAATACATGTGACTCTCAGTCACATGGTAAATATTGTAAGACCTGGTCTCCCAGATTTCGGATGACCTACTCCGGCATGAATTGGATAAAACATGTGACTCTCAGTCACATGTTAAATATTGTAAGACCTGGTCTCCCAGATTTCGGATGACCTACTCCGGCATGAATTGGATAAAACATGTGACTCTCAATCACATGTTAAATATTGTAAGACCTGGTCTCCCAGATTTCGGATGACCTACTCCATCATGAATTGGGTGAAACATGTGACTCTCAGTCACATGTTAAATATTGTAAGACCTGGCCTCCCAGATTTCGGATGACCTACTCCATCATGAATTGGGTGAAACATGTGACTCTCAGTCACATGTTAAATATTGTAATAAGCAGCCACCAAAACTTGGATGATCAGGTCTTACATTTTTCACCATTAAAAAAGATGAAATGTTTTAGGTGTTTCTTTCGTCTTGTATGTAGAAGGTTTACATGAAGGAGGAAATGACCATTGATTAAAGTGGAGAAGTTGTCTCATTCGTTTTTTGTAGGGAAAAAGAATAATAGACAGGAAGTTTCAGTTTTAAAAGATATCAACCTCGAAGTTGGGAAGGGTGAAATTGTTTCAATCGTAGGCCGGAGCGGTTCTGGTAAATCGACGTTGTTAAATTTAATGAGCGGCTATATTAAACCGACCGAAGGGGATATTTTTATAGCTGGTGAAAGAGTAACAGATTATAAGGAATCTGTTTGGGCGGAGTTTCGTTCAGATCACTTAGGGTTCATTTTCCAAAGCTTTCAGTTGATTCCAAGTATGACTGCCTACCAAAACATTGAACTGCCGCTAGTGATGAAAGGGGTCTCTGAAAAGGAGCGGGAGTCACGAGTCAATGCAATGCTTGATAAAGTCGGGCTGAACGAATTTCGCGAACACTACCCCTCGGAACTAAGCGGCGGACAGCAGCAGCGTGTATCCGTTGCCCGAGCACTCATCGTTCAGCCGCCGATCATTCTAGCAGATGAACCTACAGGCAGCCTGGATCAGGAAACAGAAAAGGAACTGTTGGATTTCATTCAAAAGTTGAATAAAGAAGAAAACATTACGTTTGTTATCATTACTCACGACGAGGAAGTGGCACGTATGGCAGACCGGACCATACGTCTTGAAGATGGCCGGCTGGCAGCTGATCGAGAGGTGGCAGCTCGATGAAGTGGAAAGATCGGTTCAAGTTTATCAGGCAGAATATGAAGAAAAATAAGTCCCGAGTGTTTATGACGATCCTAGCTACATCGATCGGTTGTGCTTTTCTTATTGTCCTTGCGTCCGTCGGTTTTGGCGCCCAAAGGTTTATCGTCAATGACATCATGCAGGACCGCGCGATTACGGAAGTATCGGTTTATGGGAAGCAGTCGATGGAAGAAGGAGAAAGCCCTGAAATTACCAAGGCCGACATTGAAACGTTTCAATCGATGGAAAACGTCAAAGCTGTTTCTCACAAACTTCAGCTGCGGACGGAAGCGGATATTCTCTACGATAACTATTCAGGCGGATCAACAGTTAGCGTTGTAGATTTTCAGGCAGAAGAACAAGCAGGGTTGAACTTATCATCAGGTCGAATGCCTCAGGAAGAAAATGAGGCCTTAATCGGCTACCACCTCCATCAACTTTTATATAAAGAAAAGGACGAAGAAGCAGGGGAGCAAATTTTTGATCAAAATGGTCTTGTAAAAGATGAGTACCAAATGAATGAGGGGTTATTGAATAAAACGATAAAAATTGAAGTGGAGCAGTACAAAAACAAGGAATGGGTGACCGAAACTTTCCCTGTGGAAGTGGTAGGAATTATGGAAGAACCTGCAAGAGACTGGCAGGTGAGTAATGATGTGTTCATATCAGATGCTGTACTGGCAGAGGTGGAAGCTTTTACAGGAACGGCATATGGCGCTACCATCCACCCGGATATGAAAGAAGATGAGGTTGCAACCTTACAATCTGAGAGTCAGGAACGCGTGTATAACGACGTCCAAGTAATTGCCGGGAACATGGAACAGGTGGAGAACCTTTCCCGGCATTTAAAAGATGAAGGCTACCATATTTATTCCGTGACAGAAGAGCTTGATCAGATCAACATTGTCTTTGCTGTCGTTAAAACTGGATTGATTATCGTTGGAACCATTGCATTATTGATTGCTTCAATTGGCATTTACAATACAATGTCCATGGCGGTCACGGAACGGACTCAGGATATCGGCATCATGAAAGCAATTGGAGGACACCCTAAGATGATTCGCAGCATCTTCTTAATGGAAAGTGGCTATATTGGATTGATGGGTGCATTTGTCGGAGTGGTCGTTGCTTATCTGGTAAGTGTAGGAATTAATATGCTGCTTCCTATTGTCATTCAGCAAGTCTTTGATCAAACATTAGAGGAAGCCATTCAGTTGTCCTATATCCCACCCTATTTAGCTTTGATTTGTGTAGCACTTAGTATCGGAGTAGCGATGCTTTCAGGACTCAAACCAGCCAAAAAAGCGACACGGATCGATGTACTAAGAGCTTTAAGAAGAGATGTTTAATAACGGATGCAGCATTCAACTACTGCAAGACCAGGTCATCCAAATATAGGATGACCTGGTCTGTTATTAATTGGTTAAGTATGTGACTCTCAGTCACATGTAAAATTATGTAAGACCTGGTCATACAGATTTCGGATGACCAGGTCTTACATTTTATTACAGCACATTACACCTTTTCACTTTCCACAAAACAAAAAAACCACAGCTGGAAGGTTAGCCTTCGAGCTGTGGTTTGATTTCTTTTGTCGAGGAGCGATATTTGATATCGAAGGGGACGATGATCCGTTTCGCGGGTTCCTCTTTGTTTTTCACTTTTTCGATCAGACATTTGGCCGCCTGACTGCCAAGTCCATGAATATGGATATCGATGGTCGTCAATGGAGGACGTGTAATTTCTGATAAATATACATTGTTGAAACTGACAATCGAGATATCGTCAGGCACGCGCTTCCCGAATTCTTCAAGCATGTTCACAACACCAATACTCATCAGATCATCGGCAATTACAATGCCTGTCGGTGGTTTAGGAAGGGCAAACAACTCATGAACCGCCTGACGACCTCCGGACTTCAAGAACTCTGTATGAATCCGGTACTCATCCAAGTACGGCAATCCAGCCTCTTCAAGAGCCAGCTCATATCCGCGCATACGATCAATGGTTACAATGCGGTCTTCGGAACCACCGATGAATGCAATACATTCGTGTCCAATATCAATCAGGTGATTGGTAATTTCTTTGCCGGCCCGGATATTATCGTTATCCACATGCGTGATTTCATCGACACGTGTCGCCGGTTTACCGACGATAACAAAAGGAAAATTCTGTTCCAGCAAAAATTCCATAATCGGATCATCCACCTGTGAATAAAGAAGGATGATGCCATCTGTTCGATTACTGAACACCATGCGCTTGACGGCCTCAAGCATTTCTTCATCTGTCTCTCCTGTACATAAGAGCATCGAGTAATCAAGCTCATGAGCGACCGCACTGATTCCACGCAAAACCTCTGGGAAGAACGGGTTTTGGAGGGCTTTGTCTGCACTGGAAGGCATGACGACACCGAGCGATTGCGTCGACCGGTTCGCCAGGTTCCTTGCATTGGCATTCGGATGATATCCCATCTCTTTCATGGCTTTTTTTACTCGTTTTTTCGTGGCTGGGCTGATTCTAGGATGATCTGCAATGACACGGGACACGGTTGAAGGAGCTACCCCTGCCGCTTTGGCCACTTCTTTAATGGTTACCGCCATAACTTTCACCTTCTATTTGCATACTATGTCCATTATATCATGAGGACGCTTTCATCTTATCTTTATTAAAAAAGGAGAACCGGAGGGCTGCTCCGCTTCTCCTTCCATACATATGTTTTCAAGGTTATCCCTTCGTCCCCCCTGCTGTCAATCCAGAAACGAAATATTTCTGCAGTGACAAGAAAAGCAAAGAGATAGGAACTGCAATTAATACAGAACCCGCAGCGAACAATGTGAACTCATTTCCGAACTGATCGGCAATCATTTCATAAAGTCCTACCGCAAGTGTGAATTTATCTTCCGAACGTAGCAAGATACGAGCCAGGATAAAGTCTGTGAACGGGGTAATAAAAGTAAACAGGCAAATGACCGCAATCATCGGTTTCGCAAGCGGCATAACGATCTGCCAGAAAATACGCAAGTTCCCTGCACCGTCCATACGAGCGGATTCGTCCAACTCTTTCGGGATGGTATCCAAGTAACCTTTCATCAAGTACGTGTTCATCGGAATCGCTCCACCTGTGTAAACAAGGATCAAGGCAAGGTGGGTATCAAGCAAACCCGTTAAGTTCGCCAGCGCATAGATCGCAATCAAAGCAGCGAAGTTTGGAATCATCTGCAGAATCAAAAAGGTCATCAAACCATTTTTACGACCGACAAAACGGAACCTTGAGAAAGAATAGGCGGTCATACACACGAGCGCAACAGAAAGCAGCATCGTCAGAACACAAATTTTAATCGTATTCCAATACCAGATCAGATAGTCGCTCTGTGCTGGATTGAACAACTCTTTATAGTGTTTCAATGTTGCGTCTTTAGGGATGATTGAGGAGCCTGATAAGCTGTTCCCCGGGTTAAAAGAAGATCCGACAATCCATAGAATCGGGTATAGGATAATCGCGATCATAGCCAAAATCACAATGTACGAAAACGTCAGCTGTAGTACACGGTGTTTATTTTTCATATTACATCATATCCTCTTCTTGGAATGATTTCGTTCTTCTGAACTGCCACAAGGCCACGGTAATGACGATTAAGGAAAGGATCATCGTGATCGCTGCCGCCTTTCCGTATTGGGCAGATGTCATCGTCAAGTTGTAGATCCAGGATATTAAGATATCTGTTCCCCCTGCATTCTGTTCAGGAACAGCCGGACCTCCTCCATTGAAGAGGAAAATAACATTAAAGTTGTTGAAGTTGAACGTATACTGGGTAATCATAATTGGTGCTGTCGCATACAAAACGAGCGGCAGCGTAATGCTTCTGAATTTCTGAAAAATGGAAGCACCATCGACATCTGCTGCTTCATACAGTTCATTCGGAATGGACTGCAAAACACCCGTAACCATAGCAAAAATGAATGGGAATCCAAGCCACGTCTGAATCATGATTAACGCGATTTTCGTGTATGTCGGGTTCGTCAGCCATGGGATATCGCCAAGACCAAAGACAGCCAGGATATCCCGGTTAATGGTACCGAACGTTTCATTGAACATGCCTGCAAAAACAAGAATCGATACGAATGCAGGAACGGCCCAAGGCAAAATGAAAATGGTACGGATCGTCTTTTGGAATATGATCCCTTTCTGGTTCATCAATACAGCAAGGAAAATTCCCAAAGCAATCTGTAACGTTGTCGCCCCGAACGTCCAAATAACCGTCCAGGCAAGGACACTGAAGAAGGTTTCTCTCCAAATAGGGATATTAAAGATATCAATGAAGTTTTGGAAACCTACCCAATCCACTAGATTGGCTGGTGGGGAATGGTATAAATCATAGTTTGTAAAAGATAGCAGGATGACAAATAAAATTGGAAAAATAACCACAAACACAAGCAGTAAAAACCCTGGTGTCATCATTAAGTAAGGAAACCCACTGCCTACGAGGTTTTGATACTGCTGTCTGATCGAGTTGGGTGCTTCGTTAAGGTCTCTTTGTTTTCCCACTTTAAAAGCATCTCTTAAATTGAACGCATAAACACCTAATCCTAGTATCGTAACGATCAACGTCAAGATTCCTTCTACAAGCAGAACGATGGAATGATCATAATTGGGATCGGTTCCAAGCGTAACAAGACCCCAAAATCCGAATTGAAGCAAGTCGGAAAAGGCAATGAAAAAAGAGGCCATTAAAATGAGAAAAGCAGAACCTTTAAAAATCTGTTTATTATAGAATTGGCCAAATCCAGGTAGGGTCGACAGCCCTAAAGCAATCTTTCGGTGGTTCGTCGTTGTTTGCGTCTTTTTCTTCTTTTGATGCTTTGGCTGGCGCTTCTTTTGTTCCTCATCGTTTATCTTCTGTTGACGTTCCCCCATGTTCAATCTCCTTTCTTTCTATCCAACACGTAACCCTTTTTTTTAAAAAACAGAGCCGACCCGACAGACGGGTTCGGCTCTGCCCGATAATTAATTGCCTCCGTGATTGGATTCAATTTGTTGTTCAATCGTACTTTGTGCTTCATTCAGTGCGTCTTCAGGCTCAGACTTACCAGTTGCGACAACTTGCAAGGCCTGTGCCATCGGCTCCCAAACTTCTCCCATTTCAGGGATGTTCGGCATTGGAACCGCACGCTCAGATTGAACAGCTACTGCACGTGCTTTTTCGTTATCCGCAATAATTGGATCTTCAATCAATGTTTTCACTGGAGGAATTTCATTAGTTTCTTCATAACGGATTTTTGCGTTTTCTTCGTTCGTGATCCACTTGATCAACTCTGTCGCCCACTCTTTATTTTCAGAAGCAGAAGACAAATGCCAGCCTTTCACACCAACGAATGTTTGTGGAAATTCACCATTTGGAAGCTTCGGAAGTGGCGCAACACCATAATCAATACCCGCTTCGTTCAATGCCTGATATGCCCATGGTCCGTCCATCATTGCAGCAACATTACCTTCTTGGAAAAGGCCGTCTTTCGCTGATCCGCCGCTTTCACCGATGATTCCGGATGGGAATACTTCCTCATACCATTTCTGGATGTACTGGGCACCTTCAACAGCACCTTCATTACTCAAACCAAGGTCTTGTGGATTCAATGCTCCACCTTCTTCACCGAATACATACCCACCGTAACCAGTCATGATGGAGTTTCCGAAGTAGAAGTTATCCCATAGGGCCAAAAAGCCGTATTGATCACCATTATTGAACTCTTTGGTGAACTCAAACAGTTCATCGAAGTTTTCAGGTACTTCTGTCATATGTTCTTTGTTATAAATGAAAACCGGAGTTTCGGTAGACTTTGGAAGCCCGTAAAGGTTTCCATCGTATGTTTGTGCCTGGATGGAAGCTTCTGTATAAAGATCTGTCACAGAGCCGTCCACTTCAATTGGAGAAAGCAGACCTTCAATGGCGAACTGACCGATTTGGTCATGTGGCAGTGTTAAAACGTCAGGGCCTGTCCCAGCCGGTCCGTCCAGACGAAGCTGTTCTCCCATTTTCGTCGCCATATCCAACTCTTTGAATTCTACTTCAATGCCATGTTCCTCTTCGAAACTAGCAATCGCAGGCTCAAGGCCGACACCTTTTTCTTTATCTTCCCAAACGACCAGCTTTTCAGGTTTTTCAGGCATGCCGTCTTCTGAGGATTCAGAAGATGTATCATCACTACCAGAATCTCCTCCACTCGCTTCCTCTTCACGATCCGGTGCACACGCAGCCAGCATCGCAACCGTAAGAAAAGCGATAAACAATAAGCTCAACCACTTTTTCATACTTAACTCCCCCTAATAGTTTCCTAATGGATATGTAACGCAATCCAGTGAAACCGATTGCACACATCTTGATTCTAATTATACAAACTAAAAATAGATTTGCAAGCGTTTTCTTATAAAATATTAAAATTATGTTTCACTATCTATAACAGTACGTTACCGCTTTCACATTATCATTGACTTCCCTTTCTATATTCTATAGTTTTATTTAGTAGATACGTATAATGATGTGCAAACGATTGTTCAGAAAGGATGACTATTGATGTTAAAAGAAGCCGTGTATCACAGACCGAAGAATAACTATGCTTACGCGTATGATGAGAAGACCATTCATATTCGTTTACGAACCAAAAAAGAGGATATCGATGCGGTACAGATCGTTCACGGAGATCCTTACAACTGGGCGGATGGACATTGGCAGACGGAACAAAACCCAATGCGAAAATCCGGCTCTGACGAACTTTTCGACTATTGGTTTGCAACCTTAGAGCCCCCCTTCCGCAGACTGCGATACTCCTTTTTACTGCAGGATGGAGAAGAACAAACGGTTTTCACCGAAAAAGGATTTTATGATGAGGTGCCATTAGATGATACGGCCTACCACTTCTGCTTCCCGTTCCTGAACAGCATCGATGTTTTTCAGGCGCCGGAGTGGGTGAAGGATACGGTATGGTATCAAATTTTCCCTGAACGGTTTGCCAATGGAGATTCATCCCTTGATCCTGAAGGGACTTTACCATGGGGTAGTAAAGAACCAACACCAACCAACTTTTTTGGAGGTGACTTTCAAGGGGTGATCAACCACCTCGATCACTTAGAAAAGTTGGGGATTAGCGGCATCTACTTCACGCCGATTTTTAAGGCTCATTCCAACCATAAATATGACACAATCGACTATATGGAAATCGATCCACAATTCGGTGATAAAGAAACCTTCCGCAAGCTCGTGAAAGAATGTCATAAACGTGGCATTCGGGTCATGTTGGATGCCGTTTTTAATCATAGCGGTTACTACTTCGAACCTTTTCAGGATGTATTGAAAAATGGAATCGATTCTGAATATGCAGACTGGTTCCATTTAAGAGAAAACAAAGTCGTCACAGAGCCTGTCCCGAACTACGATGCTTTCGCTTATGTGTCCAGCATGCCAAAGCTCAATACAGAGAACCCTGAGGTCAAAAATTATCTTCTGAAAGTCGCACGCTATTGGATCGAAGAGTTTGATATCGACGGATGGCGTCTGGATGTAGCGAATGAAGTGGATCATGCCTTCTGGAGAGAGTTCCGCCAAACCGTTAAAGAAACAAAGGCGGATGCCTATATCCTCGGTGAAATTTGGCATGACTCGATGCCATGGCTCCAGGGCGACCAATTCGATGCTGTGATGAATTACCCGTTCACAAATGCGGTCATCGACTTTTTTGCTAAGAAAAATATATCACTGGAACAATTCAAGAATCAGTTGTCCCATGTGCAGCATATGTATCCTGTATCAGTCAATGAAGTCGCGTTCAACCTCCTGGACAGCCACGATACTCCGAGAGTTCTGACCTATGCGGATGGAGATAAACGTGCCGCCAAATTGATGTACCTTTTCCAGCTTTCTTATGAAGGGACCCCTTGTATTTATTACGGAGATGAAATCGGCATGACAGGCGGGGGAGATCCCGGCTGCCGAAAATGTATGGTTTGGGAGGAAGAAAAACAAGATCAGGAATTGTTTTCCTTTATACAAAAGCTGATCAGCCTTCGTAAATCAGAGCCAGCGTTTGGAAATCAAGGCCGATTCTCATTCGCCGATTACGGGGAGCAGGTCCTTGCCTATGAGAAAAAGTCAGACGAGCAGTCCCTGCTATTCTTGATCAACCTTACATCCGATTCCATTTCTATTGAAGATGCTTCACCATCGAAAATAGTGGATGGTGATCAAAACTCTACGGTAAAAGGGGAAAAAGCTACCGTAAGTCCATCAGGATATTTAATTTTGGAGAAAAAGTAAGTAGAGGAGTCTTTCCATGACTCAAGCTAAAAAACTAACGTTGTTCGCCCTCACATGGCCGATTTTCATTGAAGTTCTGCTTCACATGTTGATGGGTAACGCCGATACACTCATGCTCAGTCAGTACTCCGACGATGCCGTTGCGGCCGTCGGAGTTTCCAATCAAATCCTTTCCGTTGTCATCGTCATGTTCGGATTCGTTGCGACGGGGGCAGCGATTTTAGTCGCACAAAACCTCGGGGCTGAACAAAAGAAAGAGGCAGGAAGCATATCCGTCACATCACTCAGTGTCAACTTATGGTTTTCGCTCCTTCTTAGCTTCGGGCTCTTTGTGTTCAGCGAACAAATCCTGAATGTCATGGATTTGCCGGTTTCTCTCATGCGAGACGCCACGGACTATATGAACATTGTCGGCGGACTGATTTTTGTCCAGGCGATGCTGATGACGATCGGAGCGCTTTTAAGAAGCTATGGGCACACGAAAGATCCCATGTATGTCACGATCGGCATGAACATTCTGAACGTCATCGGCAACTACTTTGTTATTTTCGGTCCGTTCGGTTTTCCCGTCTTTGGAGTTGAAGGTGTCGCTTATGTGACAGCAATTTCGAGAGCTTTCGGCTTTTTCATTCTCCTATTATTGCTCATCAAACGTGTGTCCGGGGATCTGCCCTGGCGCTCTTTTTACCACTATGAAAAAGAGCACATTAAAAATCTACTCCATATCGGTGTCCCGTCTGCCGGAGAGCAGCTTTCCTACAATGCGAGTCAGATGGCCATCACCTATTTCGTAGCTCAAATGGGAGCAACAGCGATTACGACGAAAGTCTATGCCCAAAACCTGATGATGTTCATTTTTCTATGCTCCATCGCCATTGGGCAAGGTACGCAAATATTGATCGGTCATCATATAGGCGCAAAAGAAACGGAGAAAGCTTACCGGCAATGTATTCGGAGCTTACAGTTAGCCATTGTTATCTCTTTATCCGTTGCCGTTGTTTTCTATTTTTCCAGCGACTTTTTGCTGGGACTCTTTACTGATGATCAAACCATTTTAGCCACGGGAGGAACCTTATTACTGTTGACGGTTCTACTGGAGCCGGGGCGTGCCTTCAACCTCGTAGTCATCAATTCGCTAAGAGCCGCCGGCGACGTGCGTTTCCCAGTCATTGTCGGAATCCTATCGATGTGGGGAGTTCAGGTGACCATCGCCTGGATATTCGGTCTTCATTTTGCTTATGGACTGATCGGCATCTGGATCGGCTTCATCGTGGATGAATGGCTGCGTGGTGTCCTTATGCTGCGAAGATGGAAATCGAGAATATGGCTGAAGAAATCTTTTGTCACTCAAAATGAAAAAGCGCACAGTCATGCGAATACAAGCTGACTGGGCGCTTTATTCTATTCAATTTGATACAGCTGGTCAATCACATGTTGATTACCTGTTAATACGTCATATTGGAAGTGATGATAATCTTCCAGATACTCTTGAGCAGATGGAGATAATTCTTCCTCCGATTTTACAGAGTCCTCATTACTTTTAAGGAAAATCTGGTTTCTAAAGGCAGGAATTTCTCCTTTCATATCTTGCATAAAATCATAAAAAGGATGTGTTTTTAGACCCAGCTCATTAGATAAGAATGACCCTAGATATATAGGACTCATAACACCAACATCTTCATTAATATCCGCTTCATAGTTTGATAAGAACAATAAGGGAGTTTGATAGAAATCAGGATTGGTTTGCTGATCTTGCTCATCTCCATATCCCGTTTCTTTATAGGCTTGCAAGTTTGCACCAAGTGATGGAAGATGATCACCGAAAAATACAATTACGGTCGGTTCATCAAGAGCTTGGATTTTCTCATAGAGCCACTGGAAAGTTTGGTCAGAACGTTTAATCCCTTCTGCATAAACTTCCAGTCGAGTTTTAGACTCATCGGAAAGTCCCTCTCCTTGAACAGAAATCGAGCTGCCTCCCTCATATTTATCTGCATCATAAGGGAGATGATTGGCAATCGTCACCGCATGGATGAAAGAAGGGTCCTCCTCATTTTCTATCGTGTCTAACAATTCCTTTGCTACAGATTCATCCGAAACAAACTGCTTATTATCTTTAGCTGTGTAAGTCATGTCCTCAATGAATTTGGATGTGTTAAACCCTAAATTAGGGTAAACATTGTCACGCCTATACAAATTGCCTCCATTAGGGTGAATGGCTTCGGTATAATACCCATGTTTATTCAAGAATGAAACGAAGGACGGATAAGACTTGTTAGATAAGAGATTATTAAAAGGATTTCCTCCTGGATTAATATAATTCATTGAAAAGCTTGTGAGGGCCTCGAACTCTACATTCGCTGTTTCCCCTCCAAATGAAGGACTGAACAAATGACCAGAAGGGTTCTCTTTCATAAGTGACCGAATATTTGGTAATGGATCTTCAGAAAATTGAACGTCCAAATTCGTAGGGTCCCAGAAAGTCTCATTCATGAAAAAGATGATATTTGGCTTGATCTCCGTATCTTTTGTTTGTTTTTCTTCAAACACTTCATCTGCCTGGACCATCGAAGCCTCCACTGCCCGCTCACTATATGAATCAGGTTTTTCAACCACATCAAATTTCAAATTTGAAATCATCCCTAGGACAGGGCCATTATAATAATAGTTATTTTGCTGGTTCCAAGGCATAATAGAGGCATATTCCTGATAGTAGGAAGCCGTAAAACGTCCTTCATAATTGAAAAAGGAAAAGACGAGATAAACAATGGGAACCACTAAAACTACCCTGGTCTTCCAACCTAACTTGAATTTCGGAATCTTCCACCAAACGGCACTTGCAAGGATAAGAGAAGCGGTGAGAACAAGTATGATGGGCAGCGAAAAGGCCCCTGAAATCATCGGAAGAACTTCAGTCAGTTGTCCGATTTGAACAAAATCATATGGAAACAGGGGTTCATTCCTAAATTCTTTTTTATAATAGTTAGCCAAAGCCACTAAATAAAATACAATGAGAGATAAAGTAGAAGCGATATAAGCTTCCCCAATTAAGAGAATAAAAGCAAAAGTGATCAGGCTAAGCAGGAAAGCAGTGAACAGAAATCTATCGGGGTACTGTTGAAACCACTCGGTAGTCTTTCCGATTTGATCGATACCGAGATGATAAGCAATAAAAAGAAAGGCACTGACCAACCCTACATAAACACTCATGATAAGAGAAGTGAATATCTTATAAATTTTAGATTCATAGAGAACTTGCATCCATTCTTTTTTATGTAGGTAATACACCACCCCAGTCCAAGTCGCCAATGTTAAGAGCAGGACCAACATAGATAGAGCCCCGGTATGGATTTGGGCCCAGTCAATGACGGCATTGAAATTACCTGAAACTACCCCACCAACCAAACCATATAAACTGGAATAAAATATAAAACTAATCAATAAAATCGGAATTCCTTTAGAAAAATGACTAACCATTAAAAGACCTCCAATTATTTATCAAAAATATTACAATTATTAACCTATTGTATATTATTGTAAAGTTTATGTAAATTTTAAACACTACTCATATATCCGAACACAGAACTCAACAAACTGACCAAAACTAAAAAGGTGTACCAGGTCATCCAATTTATGGATGACCTGGTACACCTTTTTATTCCAGTGAAAAAACCAGAGAGCGAGGCCTCCCTGGTTTCTATGAATGTATAAAAGACTTTAATAACTCTTCCGAAAACGTGTTTAACTTCTCCATATTTGAAACGTCTTCTTCATATAAAGGGACTTTAAGTAATTGCTGGCTAGAAAAAGTTTGATCGATTTCGTTTAAATAAACCTTCTCCTGCTTTCTTCTTTTTTCTAGAAACGTGCCGTCTGCATGATCAGGCAACACTTTATTAACAATGAGGGTCTTCACAATCAAGTCATGCTGTTGCAATTTACGAATCGCCTGTTTTGTTTCAAGTATGGGAAGGCGCTCTGGTATTAAAACAAATACAAACCCAGTCTGAACAGGATCAAGAATCACTTTCCTTACTGCAGCAAACTTCTCTTTCCTACGCTGCAACACATCGTAAATCGGATCGTCGACAGGATCGCCGTCATTCAACAGCTGTGTGTAATTGTCATTGATTTTCTTCCTACGTTCGAGCATTCCGTCAATCCAAACACTCATTAGTTCCGGCAACGTCAGTAGGCGAATCGTGTGTCCTGTCGGTGCCGTATCAAACACGATTTTGTCAAAGTGCTCGGATTCTTCCAGAATAATCGAGATGAGACGGTCGAATAAGGCGGCTTCATCCGCACCCGGAGAAGCACTCGCCATATCGATCTGCCTATGAACCTCTTCGACCATTTTCGATTTCACAAGGCCTTCCAAATTATCTTTCACACCTGCAATGTACCGCTTAGATTCATGAAAGGGATCGATTTCAATCCCCCAGAGATTCTCCATCAGTGCCGTCTTCTCATGATTGACTTTTTCATGAAAAATATCTCCAAGGTTATGGGCAGGATCTGTAGATACGACAAGGGTTCGATGCCCCTCTTTCGCAAACGCAACAGCAAGTGCAGCGGAGGATGTTGACTTCCCTACTCCTCCTTTTCCACCCACGAAAATAACTTTATTCTTATGCAAACCTTCCATGCTACTTCCTCCTCTAACAACAACGAATGCCATCGAGTGGAGACTTTTCCATCCCCATCCGCAAGTGCCAATCGTGGAACTTTTCAATGATGTGCGGGTATAACTCTAACGTATAATAAAAAGCCGGATTCGGTATCCCTAACATATCTGAATACACAAGAAGTAAAAAGAGGTCGTCCTCATCCCTCAGCTCCCTGGCAATCTCCTGTTTGTGAGGGAGGCTTAACACTTCATCATAAAACTCAAATAACCGCTTTAACGAAAACTTCTTCTCCATGCCTCTCCCTCCTTATTTTCTATCCATCTACCATTAATGAACATGCTATTGTAACGCATTCGAAAGAGAACCGATCGAAATGCATTTCCAATGGATATATTTCCTCTCTTTAGGTGCTTGATAAAATAAAGGAGAATGGCCACGAGATTTCGCGGATCTACATAATCCACCTGGACCCCTTCCCCCTCATTATCTCTGTACCACTCACCTAGTTTCTCACGGTCCTGGTCGTGGTGCTTAAACTCTTCTTTCATGTTAATGAAGCCATCGTCATCGCTGCATATTCCTCCACAGCATCCCATGCCAATTTCTTTCTCAGGGCGAATGATCATGATTTCTTTCATGGTGTCGATGCTCCTTTCAAGGAAAAAGAAAGCCGACAAACGCCGGCTTCCTTTATTAATTACGCACTTTTCTCAATGGAATCGTCACGATTCACTGCAATCGCAGAAAACGCTGTAATGAGGATCCAGAAAGTAAACACAAGAATGATCGCGCCGAAAGTAAACAGCATCCAATCGCTTCCTTCATTCCATGGCGCCCACTCAGTCACCACCTGATCAATCATGGCCCACAACGTCATAAACATGAGGAAGACCATCGGAATGATCGTCGGCAGATAGTTTCGTCCTTGACGTTTCAACCAAATGGAAACGAGTAACAGACTAATACCTGCCAGGAGCTGGTTCGAGGTCCCGAATAAAGGCCAAAGTAAGTATCCACCAGAACCGAACCCTTTAGGACCTTGAGGAATTAAAGTCAACGCAGCACTGGATACAACCGCAACCGTTGTTGCCACATGGGTTTTCGTCAATGGCGTCACTTTATATTCCGTTCCCAGTTCTGCAATGATATAACGCATCAAACGGACAGAAGAGTCCAACGTCGTTGCGGCAAAACTGACGACGATGACAGAAACGATCGTTGCTGCGACAGATGCAGGAATACCAAGCCCAGAAGCAAGCTGTCCTGCACCCTGGATAAAGACGCCAAGTCCCGCACCACTCGCCGCTGTAAATCCGCTATACGTCGCTGTAAATTCACCTGCTGTTGGGAAAAAAGTGACAACAGCGATAATCGCAACAAGAGCCAAAGCCCCTTCACCGACAGAGCCTAAATAACCGACAAAACGCGCGTCTGTTTCTTTATTCAACTGTTTCGAAGATGTTCCCGATGATACGAGACCGTGGAAACCGGAAATCGCTCCACAGGCAATCGTAATGAACAATAGCGGGAACCAGGATGTATCCGCAGAAGCGTTTGTCACGGGTGCCGTAATTTCAGGGTTTGTGAAAAGCAGTCCCAAATACAAAAGACCAAGTCCAACAATCAATTGGTGAGAGTTGATATAGTCTCTTGGCTGCAACAGCTTCCAAACCGGCAAGGTGGAGGCGATATACACGTACACCATCAACACGACAATCCATACGAAAAAGGCCATGGACGTCGCATTCAAACCAAATATTGTTGAAGCGCCTTCGCCACCGAAATAGCGGACAAGGTCGATTTGCAAAGCAGGTACATAGCTAGCCACAATCGCCGCTAGGTACATGACCGCAAGCGCTACAATGGATGGAAGCAACATGTTCCCCTGCTTTTTATATACACTGTAACCGATCCAGATGGCCAGTGGTATTTGAATGAAAACAGAAAGTACGCTTGCCGGGAATGAAATGAATAGATTCGCAATGACCCAGGCGAAGACAGCGTTCACCATTAGAACAAGCAGTAAAATAATAAATAAAAACAGCACTTTCGCTTTTTGACCGATCAACTTACTGGCAAGCGTACCGATGGATTGTCCTTTATTTCTCACCGACAAAACAAGTGTACCGAAATCATGGACCCCGGCAGCAAAAACGGTTCCTAACAATACCCAAAGCACGGCCGGCAGCCAGCCCCAATACACAGCAATCGCCGGTCCAACAATCGGCGCCGCCCCTGCGACGGAAGTGAAGTGGTGTCCCCACAATACGAATTTATTCGTCGGGACAAAATCGACACCATCCTTATACTGATGGGCGGGGGTGACATAGTTCGGATCGAGACGATAGATTTTTTCGGCGATAAACTTCGAATAATACCGATAACCTAGAAAAAAGATGAGACCTCCAACAACAGCTAACCATATCCCACTCACAAAAACCCTCCTCAATCTACAAAAGTATGTATGCGTTTACATTTAAATGTATTATATATTACTTTCCTTTCTGAATTCAATGCGATATACAGATTTTTCTGAAAATAATAGAAATAAAAAAGAGAGAAGCTCTTGCTTCCCTCTTACTGAACGGATGTCTTTGCTTCTTCATACCTGTTAACAGAACGTGTAATCCCTAGAAAGGCGGGCTTCCCTTTGGGTAACTTACCGAAAAGCAAACTGGAAAAAGGCAAATAACGATGAGTAAACCAAATAATGAGATAACAGAAGAACAATGTTAGCACAAATCTACCAAAGATTCCCGCATGAAACCAGTAGTTCTCCGGCGTGGGGATCACTTGTGCAACTATTTTTAAAACGATAGGATGCAAGAGATAGAATCCGAAAGAGTAAACCGCTATATTTTTGACATAGGGCAGAATTGGCCACCACTTACGCGAGACAATCTCCATCAAACGAAACATCAAGTAGCTTCCCGCCATCATATATACCAAATTCACAACCAAATAAGTCCAACCTGGTAAATAGAAAGATGAAACCGTATAAAGATGGTAATAGAGTCGAACGGTTGCTACCCCGGCTAAAGCCGTCACGCCTATCCATAGAATCGTAGATTTATTAAAAACCTTTTGTTTTTGAACTTTAACGTTCATTCCAATCCAGGCCCCTAACAAATAAGGTCCCATACTGCTTAAAAAGAAGCTGAAAGGAATCAACTGATATTTTTGATTTAAAAAATAGTAACCTATTTCTATTCCCATTCCAAAAAGCCATAAATACTTTCTAAAGAACGTGAATTTCTTTACTGCAAATAGAATCACAGGGAAAAAGAGATAGAACTGTACAATCAAAAAAATAAAGTGGAGCTGATAATAAGACTCCCCTTTTAAAATACGCATCGTTATTTCACTAACATTAAAAGTAACAGCGCCAATATATACGGAGAAAGCTTCATAGAATAAAGCCCAAATGAGGTAAGGGACAACAATATATAAAGCCCTTTTTTTATAGAAAGACTTCAATTCCTTTCCATCCATTTTTTGATCCATATATTTATAAAAGAACACCATAGCCGTAATCATAATAAAGATTCCGGCTTCCAATCGAATGATTCTATTTAGGAAATGATATTTTTCGAAAGCATCCCCGTCTGCTGGTAAAATGGAAGCATAGGTTCCGGTGACGTGAACCAGAACTACCATGACCATGGCAAAGAGTCGCAACAGAAAGATCGACTCAATTTTTTCTCTAGCCATTTTCTTCATCCTCTTTTGAAGTGATATTTAAGCTCACGTCATCTTACCATGGCCCCGCTCCAAATTCAATGTTGTTTTCTATTCAATCAGCCACCATTTCAACTTGAACATCATCCAGATTCAGCGTAGATATACTAGGTTTTAAACATTTATCTTGCATCAATCTTACCAAGAAAAAAGCCATCCACTTCATCAAGCTTTCCACGCCAGTAAAAACTTCCTTCAGAAGGCGTGGGCTTGGAGTCCCCATTGTACACTTGCGCTTCTTCTAAATGGATATAGCTGATTTCCTCATGCGCATAGTTGACCTCACTAGCACGCGACAATTTCTCACTCAGTTCCTGAGAAATTTCATTTCCATTTTCAAACGTCCGGCTCAGCGATTGCATATATTTCTTCGCAGATACGGTCGTTCCTGTAACCAAAGCACCATTGACGTTCAATGTAAGATCAAGGGAAAAATCTCCCTGGTTCGCCGCTTTTACGAAGTTTCGTAGAATATTATCCATTTATCTTCTTCCCTTCTATAGTCATTTTTACTTTGTGGTATCGTCATTAACGGTTAATGTCGTCTTCCCTGTCTTCACTGTTTCTTGATTTTCATCTTCTTCATTGTTCACTGGTTCTTCACTATTTTGTTCAACATCATTTTCTTCGTTGTTCACTGGTTCCTCACTTTTTTGTTCCGCATCATCTTCTTCGTTGTTCACTGGTTCCTCACTTTTTTGTTCCGCATCATCTTCTTCATTGGCCACTTGTTCTTCATTTTCCTGTTCCCCATCATCATTCTCAGATCTTTCACCTTCCATTTCCTCATGGTTTTCTTCCTCATTGGCTTCATTAACCATTTCTTCATCCTCAGCCTGATTGGTTTCCTCCGTAGCAGCCGCTTCATCAGGTGATTCCAGTTGTTTTTGAGAAAGGTCCGCACCATTCAGGGAACGTGTTTCTTCTTTTTCTTCCTTCTCATCAGAACCGCTTTTCACTTTGTCTTTCACACGATTTACCATTTCACTCGTTTTATCCTTCGTTTGGTTTTTCAAATCCTTCAGCTGCCCACCGGCTTTTTCTGCTTTTTCCTTCATACTCCCTTTTTGTTCTTCTGCGCGATTCGGTTTTAGGAAATATCCTGCCGCTGCACCAAGAACTCCGCCTACAATGGCTTTGGTCACGCGATGACTGCTTTTACTTTCCGTTTCCTGCTGGTTGTTCTCTTCATTCGTCGGGTTGGTCAACTGTGTTTTAGATTCGCTCATGGTCCATCTCTCCTTTTATTTTTGGTGTACTTCCTGCATGTTCTTCTCCAATTGTTCAATGCGTTTTTGCAGTTCTTCATTTTCTTTTTCCAATGCTTCCGTGTTCGATTGAGCGGCTTTCGAATTCAAATAAGGGTCGGTTTCCCACCAGTCCATACCGATTTCTTTCGCTTTATCTACGGAAGCGACGATGAGACGGATTTTAATTGTCAAAAGCTCTACATCTGCGAGCCCCACCCTGATATCACCGGCGATGACCACCCCTTTATCCAGAACGGTTTCTAACACATCCACAATACTGTTTGACTGAGTCGGGTGTTCAATGGACATCTAAGATGCCTCCTTTTTATAACAAATTGCCTAAAGGTCCGAGATCTATATTGAGATCTTCATCATTCAGGTCAAAAATTTCTTTCAGTTCATCCATTTTCACTTCGAGGTTCATGAGGGCCACACCCAGCTGCTCGATCTGCTCTTCGGACAACGTTCCACCATCCACCCGGCGGATCGCTTGTTTTTCCACGAGTTGACGAAGCAGTTCAATGACGGTCAAAACGAGTTGCGCAAGTCCTTGCTCCGCTCCGTCCGGGTCTAAGTTGAGTCGGCCGCTTTTAAACGGTTGCTCTTGTAAATTATTTTGTGACACGTTCCAACGCCTCCTTTTCACTATCCAGCGTTTTAGAGTTGAGGGAGTCATCTAAGCTGGATTGGACCAGAGTTTCTACAGAAGAAATCAATACTTTCAAATCCACATAGACAAGATCAATCCCGGCAATGGATATGATGATATCCCCCTTGATGGCCACCCCTTTATCCAGAACGGTATCTAAGATATCAATAAGGGCAATATCCTGATTTTCGTAATTTTCTCTGTAGGACACTCAGTCCACCTCACTTTTAGAGAGTGACGAAAAGTGATAAGGAGGCCATGGACCTGTCACTTCAATCACCCAGCCTGCCTTTTCCCCTTGCTCATTCGCGTTTGTAATATTCTTCAAAAAAGTTTCTACTTTTTCGACCTCGATCAAGTAGGCACCATTCCAACACATATCCGCATCTTTTCCGGTCACATTTTTATTCCAGACTTTTTTTTCAGCTGTGTCTTCACATAGTGCCTGCCACTCACTATGTAACTGCCTCACGTATTTCTGCTGCTCCTGCAATACTTGCTGCTCAATGGACTGGTCGAGTTTTTTCCTTTGCAAGTACTGCATTCCTTTAGACATCTGTGAAATTTCTTCTTTTTTCTTTTGAATCTCAGGATGATGTTCTGCTACTTGCTCCGTTAAAAGGTCCGGGTGGTTGAAGACTTTGATGTTCCACTCTTCTTTTCCTTTTAACTTCTCTAAAAGGGTCATCCATTCTTTTTCATGGGCATCCATCTTCTTTTTCAGACTTTCTTCATGCTGAAAAATCGTACAAAATTTCATCGGAATCAAGGTGAGGGCATTCTTCAAGCTCATTAATATTTCATGATGCAGATAAGCCTTTTCCTGCACCCATTCCATTTGCTGTGTGTTCGTTTCCAATGCCTCTTCTCCGAACTCCCCTTCGTCGACAGGGCTGACGATTGCTGAACACCAGCCATAATCCAGCACTTCAAGACCAGCCTTTCCATCTATCCCCTTAAGGTCAGAGATGCTTTGAGAAGCGGCTTCCTCTTTAAGAGTGATTCCATACAAATACAGTAGCCTTTCCATCTTGAAAACTCCTTACTTCCTTTTCGTCATGTTCTCCCATTGCTCCATCTCCAGCTTTTTGGCGACCTCATAGCGTATAAGCAGCTCTTCTTCCTGCTCCTCATAATGCTCTTCTGAAATCTCTTCCAATTCATACATCATTTGCAGCTGGATCAATTTCTTTTGAATGTGCTCGAGGTCGTACATTTCCTTATCCACTTCTTCTTTCACATGCTCTCCGACTTTTTTTATTAAATGAATGGGCGAAGTGAATAGTTTTTGAATCATGAGGCTTCTACTTTCAACTTGATGTTGATGAAATTATACGCAGGCCACGGTCCTGTATATTTGAAATCAACATATTCCTTCCACCGCTCATGCAGCTCATTAACTTTCTTATCGAACGCCTCTTCTTTTTCCCGGTCGATTAAATAAGCTCCATTCAAGAGCATTTTTTCGCCAATTGTATCATTCACTTGAGAAGCCTCTGCTAATTGATCCAAAGGGGCGTGAATGGTTGTTTCAATCTCCTTTTGAATCTTGGTGAAAAAGTCACGAGCCATCTCTCCAAGTTGAATCCGGTCGAAATAGCCGGCCGCTTCCGATTTATTCGCTACCGTTTCCTTTTTCTTTTTCACCCGATCATTTTGATTGATTTGCTCTTCCAGCCATTCTCTTTTACCAACGATTTTCAAACCAATTTCAATTTTATCCCGAACTTCGACAAACAACTTTTCCAGTTGAGGATAAAGGTTTTCGATGAGCACTTGCGTATCTTCTTTCGTATTAAAAACATTCCCAAAACTGATGGGAACGACAGAACTCTCCGTTTCCATGACTCTCGAAATCACTTGCTGGTGAGTCATGAGTGCTTTTTTCTTCGGGTGATAGATTTTAATCGGTGCTTCTACAGCTACCATGGCCGCATCTTTATGATGGACCGTGAAAACTTCCTTTTCTTCTCCTTCAAATTCAATCGTACCGAAACTCTTCTGCTCTGATGTTTGAATACAACAGAAAACATAGATTCCCATTTGTTCACTCATAAACAGACTACCTCCTAAACCTTTTTGCAATGATCAAGAATGATTTCCCTTGCTTTCTCTTCATCCTTCGTCATCGATAATACGGAAAAATAAGTCATATCCAGACACAGGTTCTGGAATGCTTCATCCTTTCCATCCACACGCACGCTTGTTTTTTCAGCAATATCAGCAATCATGATCGAGGCACGCAAACTTAGAAAATCTTCCTTCTCATCCATCGATTTTTTCACTTCTCTTACAAAGCGGACGATGGCTTCGGCTTTCTTCTGCTTCATTTTCGTCCTCTCCATCACAACTGCCACCTCAGCTTCCAAACTCATGGCATTCAACGGGATGGAAATCATCCGATCCATTAACGCATCCTGCGTGTCGTAAACTCCGATGTATTCAGCCGGATTACTCGTGAAAATGACCCTGAAATCAGGATGAACCCTCACGTGTGAATCCTTACTTTTCGATCCATATAAAGGAAGGATTTTTTCTTCGAGAACAGATAAAAACAAATTGTTCGTCTCCGGACTCGATCTTGTGAACTCGTCATACACCAAGGTATGTCCATGTTTCACCGCGTCATAAAGATGTCCGCTTACCCAATCTTCCGTGACATTTTCTTCAATCTTTTGAACGGTCCTTACAAAATTATCATTCAGCTTTTTACGGCTGTACCCTTTGTAAGCGCCAATCAAGTCGTCATTAGTCAAATCCTTATTGCCTGAAAGGAGCGTTACAGGCTTGTTTCTTTGCTTCGCCACATGGATAGCAAGTGTCGTTTTCCCGATGCCTGATGGACCTGTATAGTGAACAGGATAACCAGCTGATAAATAGTTTAAAGAACGCCGGATCAAGCTTTTAAAGAAGGGTTGATCATAAACGTGTTGGTTTGTAGAAGGACGATTGCTGCTTTGTTTTAGTACACTCATCATCCCTACTCCTACTGCTCGACCTGTTCTTCAATGTCGGTGCGATATCTGAGGCTTAAACGTGAAAAGCCTGTTACTTCAATGTTCTCATCAAGAAAAACTTCATATAACCCGACCATTTGATCCCTGGCATACTTTTTCATATATTCCTTTTCTTCAATCACTTCGACCAACACCCGCCACTCCTGGTCTTTCTTTCTAGCAGAAATGATTTTATGTGGCGGTGCAATATTCTCATTGAAAAATTCGGTTACTTCATTCAAGACCTTCATAGCGTTGCATCCCTCTCTTTTCCTATCAAACTGTTTCTTTTATAGATGAGGAACAAGATGGAATTACGAAAATTCCACCCTATCCCTTTTCACTAAATACTTGGGGCTTTTATATACTGAACTCTCCTCTTTCATTTGAAGAACGCGGGGATGACGACTGTTCTTCTTCACCTAGACGGCCTCCGAGTCCTTCCTCTTCAACCTCATCCCGCAGAAGGCCGACAGCTTCTGCATATCTGAGCCATGTATCCACACTGGCAATGACTACTCTCGCTTCAACCGTAATCAATTCAATTCCCACAACGGAAACGCGGGCAAACGCATCGATCACAATTCCTTTATCCAAAATACGGTCAACCACTTCTGCAAGACTGGAACTATCTGTTGATTTTTGAATCGCCATTTTAAATCTCCTCTCCTTATTTACGAATGATAAGTTTTGATACTTGATAATCCTTTGATATCTTTTGGCCCCTTAATAGAAGCAGAACTCTTTATATGAGAGACCCCTTTAATATCGTTGGCACCTTTGATCCTTCCGCTTGAAGAACTGTTCTCACTTATAGAATCCTGTATCTGCTCACCGGATTCTTTGACAGAACCGAGCTTATCTTTGAATTCAAGCAGGTGCTCTTGAACCTTCCCCTTTACTTCCTCCGCCTTCGAATGAACATGATCGGCATTCGCTGAAGTTTTCTCCTGAAGCTCTTCTTTCATGTCCTCGATTTTAGACTGCATCTGCTTTTCGAATTGCTCCCGGAAAAAATCTCCCGCTTGATCACTCATTTCATCCTTGGCATGTTCAGTCGCCTCTTGTGGGTCATCTGCCTTCCGGATAATTTTAGATACCGGATTCGGGATCTTATCCTTAATGACATGCGCGGATTTTTTCAACCCTCCTTCCACTTGATCAACGATTGTATTCTTTTTTTCCTCATCGTTTTGTGAATGTGTCATCAAAACACCACCCTAATATTTTGCATCTATAATTTTTGGCTGGTTTCTACTCTTACTTCCCACGAACGGCTATCTAAAACCCTTCGCTTGATAAAAAGAATTAAAAATGGTAAGAATTACATCCTATTTTACGAAGATCCTGAATCTATAAGACTAGGAAACAGTACTCTCAGACATTCCTTTACAAAAATGACATTTCTATTAATGTTCACAGCAAAACCTGAACGGTAAGTTTCTAGCCAATATTATTTCATGATATTTTCTATCATCTTCCATTTCCATGAACCGCAAGACCTTTTTGAACACAAAACTTGGGAAGATCCATCTGCAAAACCCCTTTTAAACGCCTTCCCCCATAACAACTATCCCAACCCGTATTTTGAAGGAAAACGGCGAAATTCTTAGAATTACTAGAGTATAAACTTTTAAGGAGGAATAGATTTGAAGTTCAAAAAACTAGCAACACTATCACTTGCAGCCACACTGGCCATTCTGCCGACAACAGGGCAGGCGTTCGCTGATTCCGAGCCGGAGTCATTGAACAAAGTCAACGTACAGGAAGATAAAGGAGAATTCGTAAAAGGCGAAGTTGTCGTTAAGTTCAAAAACGGCAAGTCTTTGAATGATCAACAACTGGAGAAATTCGGAGCAAAAGAAGTGACAGAAGAACGTTCTTTCGTAGATTCGAAAGTAAAAGTACTTAAAGTCGGAAACGTAGAAGCTGTAGCAAAAGCACTCAGCAATAATCCAAACGTGGAATACGCAGAGCCAAACTACGTTTTCGAAGCAACATGGACGCCAAATGATACTTACTATAGTGGATACCAGTATGGTCCACAAAACACAGACACAGAAGCGGCATGGGATATTACCCGCGGAAGCAGCAGCCAGGAAATTGCTATTGTCGACTCTGGGGTCGACTACAATCATCCGGATCTTGATGGTAAAACAATCAAAGGCTATGATTTCGTAGATAACGATTATGATCCAATGGACTTGAATAATCACGGAACACACGTGGCAGGAACAGCTGCTGCAGAAACGAATAACGGATCAGGTGTTGCAGGTATGGCTCCAAACACGAAAATCCTTGCCGTGCGTGCACTTGATGCAAACGGCAGCGGTTCTTTGTATGACATCGCGGATGCGATCCGTTATTCTGCTGACGTAGGAGCAGAAGTTATCAATCTTTCCCTTGGCTGTGACTGTGATACTCAAACATTGGAAGATGCCGTTGATTATGCTTGGAATAAAGGTTCCGTTGTCATCGCTGCGGCAGGTAATGATGGAGTTTCCACAACATTCGAACCTGCTTCCTATGACAATGTCATCGCTGTTGGTGCGGTAGACAGCAGCAACAACAAGGCATCCTTCTCTAACTATGGCACATGGGTAGATGTGACAGCTCCTGGTGTCGACATCGCTTCTACTGTTCCGAATAGTGGATATGCCTACATGTCCGGGACATCCATGGCTTCCCCTCATGTTGCTGGACTAGCTGGATTGCTTGCGTCTCAAGGACGCTCCAACAGCAACATCCGTGCAGCCATCGAACAAACAGCTGATCCAATCTACGGTACCGGCTACTACTTCGAACACGGGGTCATCAACTCGTATGATGCAGTAAACTATTAATCTAAAAAAAGCGGCCGGATGGCCGCTTTTTTTATGTTTTACAATAGCTCCCTTTTCTTGAAGACTCAGTTTCGAGACTTTTGTTGAGTGGATGGGGCTGAGGGGAATAGCTCGCTTTCCGCGGGAGCGCAGTGAGCCTCCTCAAGCTTCGCTCTGCGGGGTCTCACCATGCACTTTTTTCCCGCAGGAGTCTCGCCATTCCCCTCCGCCCACTTGCCGGAAGAGATTCTCGAAACTACCTTCCAGTAATAGGAGCTTTTATGGTTAAGAATTCTATATCGATGCAGTTTAAGCAGGATTTCACAACAAAACTAGGCAGGTTACTATAAGAGGGGTTTCGAGAACCTCATATGGCAAAGGGGCGGAGGGAAACGGTGAGACTCCTACCTTAAGTGTGCAGGCGCCTTGGTCAGCGGCGTATGGACTGGACTGAGCTGGAGGAGATAAAGGAAACACGAAGAGCGGAGCGATTCGATGTTGACTTATCGTACAGAAGCGAGGGAAGTCTCACTAGCCGCTAGGCGCCGGAACCGGATATCTAAGGGGAAGTGCGTGGTAGATGAGACCCCGCAGAGCGTTAGCTCGAGGAGGCTCATCACTCGCCCACGGAAAGCGAACCTTTTCCCGGAGCCCCTAAACTCCCACAAAAGTCTCGAAATCGAGTCTTACACAATCCTGCCAGATAGTTGAAGATCATCTTGATGGGTAGCAGACTATATTGTTGACCATTTCGTTGGAATTCGCTATATTAATAGTAACAAGGGGAGTAGCGACCGTATAAAGCGGTTGGTGAATCGTCACTTCAGTGTGCAAACACTCGGTTCACCAAACTATGACCATAGTACGCAAGACCTTGGCCTGCACGAAAATAGGGCCAAGGTCTTTTTTTATTGGCTCAACCTGGAGGAGGAAAACGATGAACTTTTTAATTTTCGCCATCTCAGCCGTTGTGGTCGTACTAGCTGCCGTTCAGCTGAACCGCTACGGGGATGTCATCAGTCAAAAATCTAAATTGAGCGGGGCTGTCGTGGGTACATTCCTTATAGCGGGGGCTACATCTTTACCGGAACTTACGACGAGTTTAACGGCTGTGTATATTGACAACCCAGACATTGCTGTAGGAAATATGCTTGGTAGTAACGTATTTAATGTATTGATTTTAGCTGCGGTTGATCTCATTTATCGGAAGCAGAAAATGTTCAACAGGCTCGACCAAAAACAGCACCTGCCTTCCGCCATAGCAGGTATCGTCTTTACGTTAGTTGTGGTCGCATCCCTAGTGATGAGTTCTACCCTTTCTCTATTTAATATCGGAATCGAAATGTTCATTCTTGTCGGGTTGTACATCCTGACCGTCCGCTTTTTTGAAAATGAGGAAGCAGAAGAGATGGATGAAGCGGCAGCTACAGGGAAGGATGTTTCCTTAAAAGCGGCAAGCATTGGCTTTGCAATCAGCGCGATTGTTGTCTTCGCTGCCGGAAGCGCCCTTTCGATATCAGGGGATCAACTGGCCCAGCAAACAGGGATGAGTTCGAGCTTCGTCGGGAGCTTCTTGATCGCCGCTTCCACCTCACTACCAGAACTCGTCACCGTCCTTGTGGCATTCAAAATGGGGAATTATGATATGGCTGTAGGTTCCATTTTAGGGAGTAACTTGTTCAACTTGCAGCTTCTTGCCATCACCGACCTCTTTTACCAAAACGGGCAGATATTAAGCGCAACATCAGGAGGAAACCTTCCCATTGCTTTATTGTTCATTGGTATGATGGTACTGACGATTTTCATTATGGTAAGGAAAAAAGTCGAGAGCTTCTCTCGCTATGCAGCTCCTTCTCTTCTTATCGTAGTCATGTACTTTGTCTCATCTTATTTCCTTTTCTAATTTAAAAATCCGCAGACATCGTCGTCTGCGGATTTTTCCTATAGCACTTTACTTAAGAACTCCTGCGTTCTAGGATTTTGAGGATTTCCGAATAGATTATCTGGTACGTCTTCTTCCATGATAATCCCTTCATCCATAAACAGTACCCGGTCCCCGACTTCGCGGGCAAAACCCATCTCGTGTGTGACAACCACCATCGTCATTCCTTCCTCTGCCAAGTCCTTCATAACGGCTAACACGTCTCCGACAAGTTCAGGGTCAAGCGCTGATGTCGGTTCGTCAAACAACATGATGCTCGGTTCCATCGCTAAGGAACGGGCGATCGCTACACGTTGTTTCTGCCCGCCGGAAAGGCTTTCAGGATAAGCGTTCGCTTTGTCACTCAGTCCGACTTTCTCAAGCAGCGGTCGCGCCACTTTTTCGGCTTCTGCTTTCTTCATTTTCTTCACTTTGATTGGACCAATCGTAATGTTATCAAGGACCGTCTTGTGCGGGAAAAGGTTAAAGTGCTGAAACACCATTCCGACACGGGAGCGGACATCGTTAATATTGATTTTAGGGTCGGTCAAATTGTCCCCTTGAATGATGACTTCTCCAGAAGTGACTTCCTCAAGCAAGTTCAAGCACCTTAAAAAAGTACTTTTCCCAGAACCTGATGGTCCGATGACACAAACCACTTCTTTTTCTTTAATTTCTGCATTGATTCCTTTTAACACTTCGTTGGAACCGAATGATTTATGCAAATCTTTGACGGTTATCATTACACATCCAGTCTCCTTTCAACTCGTCTCAAGTAAACCGCTGTCGGCACCGTGATTATCAAGTACATCACACAAACCATCGTCAACGCCTGGAAAGCCTGGAACGTCATTCCGTAATACTGTTGACCCATGTATAGCAACTCGCCTACAGCAATGACAGAGAAAAGGGAAGTATCTTTCAAGCTGATGACAAATTGGTTACCTAGCGGTGGAATCATTCTTCTGAAGGCTTGTGGCCAGATGATGTAACGCATCGTCTGGTTACGAGTGAGGCCAATGGAACGCCCAGCCTCTTCCTGTCCTTTATCAATCGAGTAAACCGCTCCCCTTACGATTTCCGCTATGTAAGCACCGGCATTTATGGCAATCGCTATGATCGAGGCCGAGATTTTGTCAATATTGATTCCGGTTAAATCAGAGAGACCGAAATAGATGAACAAAATTTGTGCTAAGATCGGTGTTCCGCGAACCGCTTCTACATAAACCGTCGCAAGTCCGTAAATGATCTTATTTTTCGACAAGCGGGCAAAACCAAAAACTGCCCCGAGCACAAATCCGAAAATCAATCCAACAAACGTGATGAGTAGTGTCCATACCAATCCCTCAAGCAAAAACGGCATGACACGAAAATAGTGCGATTCCGTAATGAACTCCATATATGTATTCGCTCCTTGTGTTTTGAATGGTGTAATGGTTCATGCCAGTATTCAAATCATGGAAAAAGCGTAACAAGCCAATCACTTGCTACGCTTTTCTGATCAGCTTCTCTCTATTACTCCGAAGATTCTGTGCCGTATTTACGCTCACCGAACCATTCTTCGTAGATGTCATCGTACGTACCATTATCAATCAATGTTTGCAATGCTTCATTCACATCACTCACAAGTTCAGAATCCTTAGGAAAAGCGATTCCATATTGTTCACCCTGCAAAATGTCTCCAGCTGTTTTCAAGCCTTCAGAGTCATTGGCTACGTAATACTGGACGTTAGGAACGTCATACATTACCGCATCTAGACGACCAGACTCAAGGTCCATATACGCTTCGACGATTCCAGGGAATGTAATCAACTCAGCATCCGGGTGGTTTTCTCTGATGTACGTTTCACTTGTCGTACCAGAGCGGGTCCCCACCTTTTTACCTGCAAGATCATCTTCAGATTGAATTTCATCATTATCTGCGCTGACCGCAAGCATCAAACCAGCATCATAATAAGGATCAGAAAAATCGATGGTTTCTTTACGCTCTTCTGTAATAGTCATACCAGCAATCCCGATATCATAACGACCGGATTGCATACCAGCGACAACACCGTCAAACTTCATGGATTCAATTTCAATATTGAACCCTGCTTCATCAGCAATTGCTTTGATCAAATCAATATCGAAACCTTCCATTTCTCCCGTTTCCTCGTTCATGAACTCGAAAGGGACAAAGTTGTTATCCGTCGCTACTGTGTACGTTTCTCCTCCAGAATCACCAGAGTCTCCTGATGAGCCTGCTTCACTATCACTGCCACACGCAGGAAGAAGCAAACTTAAAGCCATAACCATAATGAATAAGTACCATTTTGCTTTCATCCATTTTTCCCCCTTTTATTATGTGACTTCTATTATCTCAAATTTTACTACTCTTGCAAATTTTCTGAATACTACTTTTGAACGTCTTTTAAGCTAAAATTTGCTATTCTATTAAATTTTTCTATTGATTGCTCATTATTTCTTTATTTTTTATCAATTAACTAACGATTACGACACATTTTTTAAAATTAAGGGATTAAATCTCAGTTTCAAAGGGAAGTAGGGTATAATAGGGTATAGCTCCTAATTTTGTGAAAAGGAAGGTTTTTCATGTCGGAAGAACATCTGATGGACTCAGAGGGATATTATTCTTTAAAATCAGCCGCTCAGAAAATATTTGAAGTGGTGACACAAAGATTGGATGTCCAGACCGCTTACGTCACGATGAGAAGTAAGCACGCAATGACCGTCCTGAGTTCTTTAAATAAGAAAGAAGAAATCGTCCCTGAAGGTTATACCATTGATTATAACGAAAGCCACTGCCGGCTGATTATTAATGATCAAGACCATGTACTTAGTACAAACAATTTAATGGAGGACAAACTCACAAGTGATATTAAGGCTTCAGCTGAACTACAGGTAAGAGGCTATCTTGGTGTCACATTAAGAGATTTAAAAGGGAATGTGTTCGGAACTCTCTGTGTTATGGACAAAGAGGAAAAAAACTTTGATGAACAAGACATAGAATTCTTACAAACCATTGCCTCCGTTCTATCCCATATGATTGACCTTGATCAAACCCATTACAACATGGGATTAATGAATGTACCGATCATCCCGATCACAGAAAGTGTATCCGTCGTTCCTATCCAGGGAATCGTAGACGAAGAACGTGCAGACAAACTGATGCGAGACGTCCTTCTATATGGAAAAGAACAGGATATTGACCATTTCGTCCTGGACCTATCTGGATTGGTTGTCCGCGACCAATTTTTCTCGGAAATGCTTCCAAAGCTTATTCAGGCTTTGCAGGTGATGGGAATCGATACAATCTTAACAGGGATTACTCCGGAAGTAGCTCATAAAGAAATCGAAACGAATGTACTATCGACTCATAAACCGAAAACCGTTTCTAATTTAAAGACAGCTCTTTCAACAATTGGATTTAAATTAGTAGAAAGTCATTAAAGCTCGCCTCGTTGGCGAGTTTTTTTCATCTGTCATGCTCTCCCCCTATAGAAAAAGCCCCATCTTTAATCGATGGAGCACAATAATTTCCGGAGCTATTTTTCTAGTTTATCTTTTTCAAACTCAATAACTTCTCCAGTCTGACCGTCAACGGTGACCTCATATTCAATGGCATCATCTTGAAATTTAAACTCATAATCACCATCATCAATTTCCATTTCTTTCATTTCACTGCCTGACGCTTTATCTTTAGCGGTTTTCTCAGCTTCTTCTTTTTTTACTTTCAAATCTTCAGCTGAAGTTTCATCGGAATCGTCTTCGTTATGCTCGACTTGTACGACTTCTCCCGTGTTTGCGTCCACTTCCACTTCCGCTTCTTTGCCATCTTCTGTCTGACCCTCAATCTCATAGATGGAAATACCGTCCTCTTTATCTTTTTCTACCTTTTCAATTTTCAAACCATCGACTGCCTCTTTAGCTGCAGCTTCTGCTTCTTTCTGGGAAAAATCCACTGCACTTTCAGAGAATTGATCATTACCTGAAACAGCGCTCACACCGAAAGCGCCTCCCAGCACGACAACACTTACAATACCGCCAATAATCCATTTTTTCTTCATAATACATCCTCCTCTTATTTGTTCTACTCTCACTATATCCACCCATGATGAGAACAAAGAAAGAGGAAAATGAGAATTTGATGAGAAATCAATCGTCCCATGTGACGGACATAATTTCACCTGAGAGGGCATGGATTTGGACTGTTGCTTCTTCTCCACCCGGCCGCTCGATTTCTACAAGGTAAAAGGCTGGATCGACTTCAGATTCAAAGTCGATATCATCCACTTCGCCTTCAATTTCATTCAGAGCCACAGCCTTTGCCTTTTCTTCCGTAATTGGCTGCGTTTTTGTATTCTCGGACTGGCTATCGGATGAAGTGGTGGAGTCGTTGTCCTGAAACTTTTCAATCGGCTTGATATCAGAAATACGGCCATCCTTTTTTAAGACCGCCACTTCATAAACACCTTCCTCTAATTCTATGGTTGCCAAGTAATGACCTTCCGTGGAAGTTACATCAGTAATCTCACCATTGTATTGGGTTTGTACTTTTTCGCGAATATCTGACTCCGTTAACGGCTCAGCGCTTAGTCTCTCGTTAACCCACTGCCACCCTAGAACGATCAAAAGAGCGAGCAGACTTATGGAAATCAATAGCTTGAAATGGTTAGCCATAAAACTCCCTCCTCCGTATCATCATACTCCCTGAAGATGAGAATCCTCTGAGCGCGGCAAAAGAATCGTGGCCGTCGTCCCCGACCCTTTCTCACTGGAAAGCTGAAGGTCAGCTCTAAGAGCGTGAGCCAGCTCTTTAGCTAGCGAGAGGCCTAATCCATATCCTTCGGTCCTGGATTCATCCACTTGGTAGAAGCGATCGAACACTTTTTCAAGATCTTTTTGTGACATACCAATCCCTCGGTCCATGACACGGATGACCACATGATTCTCTGTTTTCTCTACGTTCACCTCAATCGGCTCTTCACTGTACTTACGCGCATTATCCATGAAAATATAAAGCAATTGCTTCAATTTTTGCTCATCTGTTGTTAAATGAATAGCTTGAGTACAGCGCAGTTCAACTTTTCGTTGGTAAGCTTTTTCAAAAGAAGCGACGGTTGTCTGCAGTAACCGGGACAGGTCGATGGATTCAAATTGAACATCCCAGTGTTCCTCTTTTCTTGCAAGAAGAAGCAGCTGTTCCGTTAGTTCGCGCATTCGTTTCGCTTCCGAATGAATGGCTTCCACAGATTCTTGAAAAAGTTCTTCCTCCTGTTTTCCTCTTCTCTTCAAAAGACTTGCATAGGACTCGATTACGGTTAAAGGGGTTTTCAATTCATGGGAAGCATTTGAAACAAACTGCTCCTGCTTTTGATAGATATCTTCAAGCTGATCGATCATTGTGTTGAAGGTATCCGCCATCTGAGCTAACTCATCTTTGGACTTCCCTTCATAAGAAATCTTTTTAAACTGGCCGCTGCCCCTGATTTGCTGCATCGTATGGATCAAGGAGTGGATCGGAGTGACAATTAACCGGCTTAATAGTCTTGAAGAAAGGAAAAATGGAATCATCGCTAGAACGGCAACAGTCACCAACACTATTCTAAGAATACTTAAATTCTGTGCAGTCGCCTCCAGACTTCTCGTCAGCTGAAAAGAAACGACCTCACCATTTGTCCACACAATCGGGATGGAAACAAAAGCATAAGGAACACCTTCGTAGCTTCGGACTTCTGCTTTTTCCCCTGCTTCATATGGGTAGGCTTGTTCAATAAGATTCTCCTGGTTCCCGCCCGTCAAGCTGACTTCCGAAGTGCCATCTGGAAGGACCAGCCTTATCATCCCATTGGCAGGAACATAAGCCCTCAGGACGTCTGCGGAAAGTGAATCACCAGAACGCTCATTGATACCCGTCACAATGCGCTCTGCTTCCACTCTTGTTTGATCCACATCACTGTCATAGACAATTTTACTGAAAGAAAAATAAACCGCCGCGCTGATCAGCACAAGAAGGATGACGAACAGTCCTGTTGTGTAAACTTGGATTCGATTCCCTAGCTTCATCGTGGATCCTTCAAGACGTAGCCGACGCCTCTGACAGTATGAATCAGCTTTGGATCGTATCCTTTATCCATTTTGTTACGCAAATAACGGATATACACATCGACGATATTCGTATCTCCGTAATAATCAAAGCCCCATACTCCTTCCAGAAGCTGGGCACGGTTCAGTACTTGACGCTTGTTTTTCATTAAATAAACGAGAAGGGAGAACTCCTTCGCCGTCAGTTCTATAGAGTTTTCACCCCGGTACACTTCATGGGTATTTACGTTGACGGTCAGGTCTTCAATCCTCATGACTTGTTGGTCAGACTTTGTCCGTAAAGCTGCTCGTATCCTTGCAAGCAGCTCCTCGATCTCAAAGGGCTTCGTTACATAATCGTTCGCTCCAAGATCGAGCCCTGTTACCTTGTCACTCACTTCATCCTTCGCCGTCAGCATAATGACCGGCGTCTCCTCATCCCCAGAACGTATCCTCTTGAGAAGGTCCGTGCCACTTAAGCCTGGGAGCATGACATCAAGAAGAAGCAAGTCCCATTCTTTTTCGCGATAAAGTCGTAATCCTTCCATGCCATCATGAGCCTTCGTCACTTGATAACCTTCATATTCAAGTTCCAGCTCCAATACGCGAGCTATTTTGGTTTCATCTTCAACGACTAAAATGTTAGGTTTGCTCACTGCTCATCCCTCATTTGTTTTGTTGCATTCATTCTAGCATATGGGGAGGGGGTGGGTTGAAATATTTGATAGGCATGCTACCATGATTTGTCGTATTATAAAAATAGAAAGGACGGATGTCATGATTATTAAAAAGCGAACATTCCCAAGGGACATTGAACAACTGCAAGCGATTGAACGACGGCTTCATGATAACCACCCCCAATTACCAAAGGTGAAAGAACACCTCAAAACCCGCCTCTCCGGCCACAAAGGCGAACTCGCCCTCAACTTCCTACTCTCCTATCTCCCAGAACACTACCGTATTTTCCATCACCTACGTCTCTATGACGGCACCCACTATTTCCAAATCGATTGCCTGATTTTGACCGATCAATGGCTATTGATTATTGAAGCCAAAAATATTGGCGGAGAGTTGTTTTACAATCAAAGGTTTAACTTCCTGTCCAGAACATGGGATGAAGGGCCACAAACGTTTTCTGATCCTGTTCTTCAAGTCCGCCGTCATCGAAGACAATTGCAGCAATGGCTTCATATAAAAAGTTTCCCCGACATCCCTATCTACTGCCTCGTTGCCAACAGTCACCCCGGAACTTCTATAAATACAGATGATCCTTCTCTCGATATCGTTATCCGCACGGAAGCTCTGCCTGAAAAAATAGTGGAGATTAGCTCTGAGCACGACGAGTTACAGAAATTAAGCACCTCTTCTCTTCATTTACTATCTAGCGAATTACTATCTGACCATACAGAAAATGAATTTGATTATATAAAATATTTCTCTCTTTCTATAAAAGACTTTAAACGAGGGGTATTTTGCACGAATTGTAACGCTCTCCCTATGAAAAGAAAACGAGGAACTTGGCAGTGCGGTATTTGTCTCCATAAAGACCCAAGAGCGCACATCCCTGCACTGGGGGATTACTCATTACTTGTTGGACACAGAATTAATAACCTTCAAGCAAGAAGTTTTTTGCTCATCAACTCCCCTTCCGCTATGCAAAATATACTAAGAGATATGAATTTAAGATCAAAAGGAGAAAATAAAGGAAGAGTGTACTTTTTATTATAATTTAATTGATATATTGCTATCTCAGCCGATATATCTTGATTTTAATTGATATATTCCATTTTCAATTGATATAATCAAAATTCAGCCGATATCCGCGGACCACCACATTCCCAAACCACAAAAAAGACGACCTCATCAAGAGATCGCCTCACCACTTCGGCCTAGGATCAGCCTCCATCAATAAATCTACCAAATGCACAGCTTCCATCTCCAAGCCTTCCCGCGCCACACCAAGTTTCATCTGCAGCTGACACCCTGGATTAGAAGTCACAACACCACCTGCTCCTGTGCCACACACGTCCTGCATTTTCACGTCCAGAATATCCATCGCATCTTCATAATTCACGATATTATAAACGCCTGCAGACCCGCAGCAAAACTCCGGCCGCTCCAACTCGCGCAGTTCGACCCCGGGAATCATCCGAATCAAGTCCAGCGGTTCACTCGTCACCTTCTGTACATTGCGCAAGTGACAGGAAGGCTGGTAGGTAACCGTCTTCAACAACTCTTTTTCAAAAACAAGTCCGTCCAACTCAGCAAGGACTTCCGAAATATCCTTCACCCGTGACACAAATCGTACTGCACGCTCATGCCACTCTGTGCCTTCATCAAACAAATGGGCATACTCGACCAACCGCGCGCCACAGCCTCCAGCATTGTTCACGATATAATCAAAGCCCTCCTCCTCGAAGGCTTCAATATTCTGCTTTGCAAGTTCCACCGAGTGATCAACTTTCCCCGTATGAGCATGAAGAGCACCACAACACGTCTGCGCTTCAGGAAAAACAACTTCCGCGCCACTCCGAAGCAAAAGCTCCACCGTATTCTGATTCGTTTCAAAAAAGACGCTGTCCATCACGCATCCTTTAAAAAATCCAACCTTTGCTGAAGCCGGACGCTTCCGCACATACCGGTCCGCACGATTACGTCGCGTCTTCGGTCCAGGCATCGCCGGTAAAGCCGCTTCAAATTTATGAATCTGAAGCGGGGCTCTTCTCGTCAACCCAAACCGCTGGGAAACCTTCTGCAATCCACTCTTCTGATAAAGCCAAGTCGCATTCCCTAGCGTGTTCATCCATTTTGAAGAAGGAAAGAACGACTGAAACAAGAAGTCCTCCACAAGCCGGCGCGGCCTCTCTTCATCGATCACGCGCTTCGCTCCCTCAAAGATCTCTCCATACTGGACGTTCGTCGGACAGACGGTCGTACACGCCATGCAGCCAAGACACTTTTCAATCGGTTCCTTCAAATCCTCAACAGATGCCTTGCCTTCCGCCACCATTTTCACCAGATTAATACGGCCTCTCGGAGAGTGGGTTTCTTTTTCCATCGTTTCATACGTCGGACAGGCAGGAAGACAGTAGCCGCACTGGACACAGTCGAACGTCTTGTCATAGTTCAAGCGCTCCTTCAGTGAACTAGTCATGGTGCAGCACCAACTTCTGTCCTTTTTCAGGAAAAACTTTGCCCGGGTTTAAAATGCCGTTCGGGTCCCAGCTGTCTTTGATGCGCTTCATCATATCCAGTCCGACTTCTCCGAGTTCAAGCTCCATGAACGGGGCCTTCATCGTACCGATCCCGTGCTCACCGGATAGCGTGCCACCGAGATCAAGGGCAGCCTGGAACATGTCCTCCACCGCTTTTTCAACAAGCTTCATCTCTTCCACATTCCGCTTGTCACACAAAATATTCGGGTGCAGATTGCCGTCTCCAGCATGACCAAAAGCGACTACATCGAGGCCGTATTTTTCTTTAATAAGCTCTAATCGGTCCATAAAGTCCGGGATTTTGCTTCTCGGAACGGTCGCATCTTCGGAGACTTTCGTCGGCTTAATCTTCGCAATCGCAGGTGACACCTGCTTGCGCGCATGCCAGAGCTTTGCTGCTTCTTCATCACTTTTCGGGATGATGATTTCTTTCGCGCCCATCTCCTCCATAATTTCCTCGATCAGACCCCGCTCGACCCGAAGCGTTTCCGGATGTCCATCGAGTTCAATAATAATAACAGCAGCCGCATCAACAGGCAGACCAACCGGCTGGAAGTTTTCGACGGCTATGATACAGGCTTGATCCATAAATTCCATCTTCGCCGGTAAAATTCCTGATGTCAGCGTCTGGGAGATCGCTTCCCCCGCTTTTCGCACTTCGTCAAAAGCAACCATGATTGTCTGCACTGCAGGCGGCTTCGGCATCAGTTTCAATGTTGCCCCGACGATGACGCCAAGCGTTCCTTCCGAGCCGACGATCAGCTTCGTCAAATCAATGCCTGTAACATTCTTGATCGTCTGGCCACCGGTCTTGATAATCTCGCCTTCTGGTGTGACAACCTCCAAACCAAGCACATGGTCTTTCGTCACTCCATATTTCAGTCCGCGGGGTCCTCCGGAGTTTTCCGCCAAATTGCCGCCAATCGTTGCTACATGGGCACTGCTTGGATCGGGGGCATACATCAGTCCGTGTTTTTCTGCGGCTTTATTGATGTTTCCGGTCAATACACTCGGTGTCACTTTCACCGTCAAATCGCGTGGACTGAGGTCGATGATCGCCGGGAATTGAGACATATCCAGAACAATCCCGCCGTGCACAGGAAGAGGACCGCCACTCAGGCAGGTGCCGGAACCGCGCGGATGGACCGGAACTTTGTAACGATTGGCAAGCTTCAGGACATCAGCAACTTCCTGTTTTTCTTTCACCTGCACCACAGCATCCGGCAGGTGTTCCCCAAAAGAAGCATCAAAACTGTAACTGTGACGATCGGCCAAGGATGTTAACACATGCCCTTCCGGAAGCAAAGATTGCAGCTCTTCCAACCACTTTTCCATACGATGATTCCTCCTTATCCTTTCGTTTTCTTCCCTTTCAACAAATCCATGACGTCGGTAATTTCATGAAAGTACTCGGAGGCCTTGTCCCACTGTTCGGTGACGACATTGACAAAAAGAATGTCGATCATATGTAACTGGGCAAGACGGGAAGATGTCGCTCCACTTCGAAATGGTGCAGGGATCTCCCTTGAGGCAGAAATGTACAGCGAAACATCCGCATGCTCTGTTACAGGAGACTGTCCATAACGCGTCAAACTGATCGTCCGAGCTCCCTTTTTCTTCGCAATTTCCATGATTTTAGCTGTTTCATAGGTTTCACCCGAAAAAGAAATGCCGAAGACGACATCGTTCTCTGTCACATTAGCAATATTCATCGCCGCATTGTGCATATCTGTAAACGCAGAAGTCGGCTTGTTCATCCGTAAAAATTTCTGCTGGGCATCCTGAGCGATAATTCCCGACGCTCCTACGCCGAAAAAGTGGATGGATCCCGCTTCATTCAACAGCCTCACCGCTTCCGATAACGTCCGGTAGTCCACCATTTCCGTCGTTTCACGGATCGCCTGCAAACTGTTGCTCGTTATTTTTTCTACAATTGAATCGGAAGGCTCGCCCGGCTGAATGTCCCGGTACCGTGCTTCCGGCTTCTTTTGCAAGTCCCCAGATATCCTCAATTTCAACTCCTGCAATCCTTTCAGACCGAGTGATTTGCATAACCGAATGACGGCCGCGCTGCTCGTCGAGCTCAGTTCCCCAAGCTGTGTCGCCGTACAATGGATCGCTTCATGAGGTTGATCCAAAATAAATTCGGCGATCTTTTTTTCAGAAGGCGGCAGCTTATCTTTCATCTCATTGAGAATCACAAGCCCGCCGGTTAGAGAATTCTTCATTTGTTTCACCACACTTATCCTTTAATGGCTCCTTCAGTCATTCCTTTAACAATCCGTCGTTGAAAAATCGCATACAAAACGATGACAGGTACAATGGCAATGACAAGGCTCGCAAACAGCGTCCCCCATGCATTCGTGTATTGCGTTTCATTACTAATATAATCAATCGCAAGAGCAAGCGTATAGTTTTCCTCTGTCTGAAGAAAAATGAGCGCCATAAAATATTCATTCCAAAACTGGATCATATTCATTATCGTAACGGTAATAATCCCTGTTGTCGAAAGCGGCGTAATGATTTTCCACAGGATGCCATACGGTGACATCCCATCGATCGCAGCTGCTTCCTCCAGTGATTTTGGAATCGTTGCCATGAAACTCGTTAAAACGAAAATGCTGAACGGCAATTGGCTGACCGCATAAACGATACTGAGTCCGAAAATGTTATCCAGTAGATTCAGCTGCATTAATAGGAAGAACAAAGGAATCCATCCGAGGACCATCGGAATCATCATCGCTGAAATATAAAGCGTGAACAACAACCGGTTTCCGCGGAAACGCATGCGCTCTAAAGCATAAGAAGTCGGAATCGCCATCGCAAGAGTCAGTGTCGCTCCAAGACCTGTGACGATGAAACTATTAAACACACTCGTATCGATATTGTAATTGCTCCATGCATTGACAAAATTACTAAAACTGAACGATTCCGGCAGCCCCCATGGATTGGCGTAGATTTCTGCATTGGATTTGAATGCACCCAGCACCATCCAGAAAATCGGATATAAGACGGCCAGAGACCAGATGATCAATGGAATACGTACAATCGTTCTTGAAAAAATACTTCCTTTTTTCACCCTATTCCCCTCCTGTCTGTTAATACTCCACTTTCTCTCTTCTCATCAGGAACTGCATAATCAAAACAGTCAAGAGAGACAAAATCAAAATCATAACCCCGATCGTCGCGCCGTATCCGAAGTTATATTTAACGAAAGCCTGTTCATATAAGTAGGAACCCATCACGTGTGTCGAGTTGTTCGGTCCACCTTTGGTCATGACCTGGACGATAATGAAGGATCCGTTCAAGGTCGTAATGATGATGTATAAAATGGAGATCTTGATTTGCGGCCAGATCAGCGGCAAGGTCACTTTCCAAAACTGCTGCCACTCGGTAGCCCCGTCGATTTCTGCTGCTTCATAATAACTTTTCGAGATGTTGGAAATCCCGCCCATCAGCATGAGCATGAATAACCCGATCCCTGCCCATACAGAAGGAAGTACTAAACTTGGCAAAGCCCAGTCTTCACTCCCAAGCCATGGTCGCGTCCAACTTTCAAGTCCTATCAATTCAAGGCCTGAGTTCACAAGCCCGAGACTTGGGTTATAGATAAACATCCACAGGATCCCGATGACGACGACGGACATGATATTCGGAAAGAAAAAGACAATCCGGTAAAACGGAGCTTCTTTAATTTTCATTTGTGTTAAAGCAACGGCAAAAAAGGTCGATAGAATCATGATGCCGATAACCTTTGTAATAACGAGAAAATAGTCGTGCCAAATCGTACTTGGGATGATCTCATCACTGAACAATCTGCGATAATTTTCAAAACCTACAAATTCCGCGAGTGAAGAGGCTCCCGACCATTTGAAAAAGGAATAATAAAGACCATTGAATAGGGGATACAACGTGAACACGGCAAACAAAATAAATGTCGGAACAAGACAGAAGGCAAGGAACAAGTTCCGCTGTCGACTGGACTGGACCATTTACAACCACCTCTTTTTCTAGTGTGAATAAGTTATTGGCTAGCATAAGTCAATCAACAGCAGGACTGCTTTCCCGCCGTTGATTGGCTTATGCCTTTAAGAAAAATGGAATGTGAAGACGTCCGCCTCCACATTCCACTGTCCTTTACTCCAAACTGCTGCGGTATTCCGCTGCCGCTTGTTCAGCTTCCTCGACGAACTCTTCAGCCGTGATATTACCGAGCATCAAAGATACGAGCGAGTTGCTGATCGGCGTCTCAAGCTCTGAACTCATCGGGTGTGGCTTTTGATAAATCTGGACTTGTTCAGGATCGTTAATCATCTCGTTGGCATCAATCAAGAATGAAGGAACTTCCTCACTGGAAGCAAGATCGACCCCTTGCAAGTTCATGATTGCTCCCGTATGTTCAGAGAAACTCTTCGCATATTCTTTTGTGAATACAAACTCGACGAAAGCTTTCGCTGCTTCTGGGTTTTCTGCTTTTTCTGCAATGGCAAGTGGACGTAGATCCGGAACAATTGCAGCTGGTTCGCCTTCATCCTGCATCGGAGAAGGAATGAATCCATATTCGAAGTTTTCCGGCGTATCATTCGCCATTTCATTCGGCAGCCAGAAACCGACCGGAATAAATGCATTGTCATGAAGTAGGAAGTTCATCTGGGACTGCGTATGGTTCAACGCACCAAACCCGGAATCAATCATGCCTTCTTGCTGCATCTGCTCCACTTTTTTCATGACATTAAGGACAGGTTCACTCGTCCAAGCGCCTTCTGCACCTGTTATGACATCATTAAGTAACTCGTCTCCACCTGCTGCCCCAAAGGCAGGGTAAAGCATACCGCGTAGGAAATAGTATGGATATTGTCCTGTCGTTACGAAAGGCTCAATGCCTTCATCTTCCTTAATTTGACTCATCGTATCCATGAAACTAGGGAAGTCTTTCGGTACATCCCAATTGTTTTCTTCAAACCAGGCATTGTCATACCATGTGCCCCACGTATCGAAGACAAGTGGCAAGCTGTAAATATCTCCATCGTACGTAGCTGGATCAACAATGAAACTTTCACCTAGAGCTGAGCCATCCTCAAGCTCGACGCCGCTCAACCAATCCGTCAAGTTCATCAGCTGGCCATCTTCAACCATCTGCGTTTCACTGGAACCGGCACCATCGATATAAACGACATCAGGTGGATCATCGGATACCCAGCGTGAACGCATTTCTTCATTAATGTTAGGTCCTGCATGTTCCGTTATCGAGACATCCGGATATTCTTCCTGGAAATCAGCAATGACTTCTTTCCACCAGGAATCGCCATAACCACCGACAAAGTACTGAATTTCAAGTTCTCCGGAAATCTCACCAGATTCCCCAGACTCTGAAGACCCTTCAGAAGTGGATTCCTCTTCTGTGCCTTCACTGTCTGTTTCTTCCGTTCCTGCCCCTGGTGCACAACCGACCAACAACAAGAAAGCGAACAAAACCGCCATCATCAACCAAGCAGATGTTTTCCGCCACATGCTCAACATAAGCTCCCCCTTTTTGATTGAAAAATTTATTTGAAACCATGCAAAATGGTCTTCAAATCATTAAAATTCATTCATGGCCTTTCGCAAATTGCCCTCGTTCTCCTGAAGCATTTTTTTCGCTTGTTCATAAGAAACGCTTCGCTTCAGCATGACAATCGCCGGCTTCACTTGCAGCCTTGCTTTTTTCAACGTTTCCTCAGCTTCCTCATAAGTCGCTGAGGTACACTCCATCAAAATGCTTTTCGCACGTTCTCTCAATTTGTGGTTGCTTGCATGAACATCCACCATCAAATTCTCATAAACTTTCCCGAGTTTGACCATCGCTGTCGTACTCATCATGTTCAACACCATTTTGTGGGCTGTCGCTGCTTTCAACCGCGTCGAACCTGTCAAAACTTCCGGCCCGACGACCACCTCGATTGGGCATTCGGCATAATCACTGATTTCGGAATGATGGTTGCAAGATAAAGAGATGGTGTAGGCTCCGACCGAATGCGCGTGTTTGAGAGCTCCAATTGGATAAGGCGTGCGACCGCTAGCAGTAATCCCAACAACGACATCGTGTGAAGTTAATTGCTTTGCCTTCAAATCGTTTTCGCCTTGAGCGGCATCATCTTCTGAATTCTCTTTTGCCTTTGTAAAGGCGTTCCCGCCCCCAGCCATGACCGCTTGAACCATATCAGGATCCACCAGGAAGGTCGGCGGACATTCGGAGGCATCCAAAATGCCCAGCCTGCCGCTCGTTCCTGCTCCTACATAAAAGAGTCGGCCTCCCTTTTTCAATGAAGCGGAAATATGATCGACAGCTTTCGTAATCGCTGGCAAAACCTGTTTGACGGCTTTTGCAACTTTGTGATCCTCTTCATTCATGACTTTCAAAATTTCTGAAGTCGTCATTTCATCCATGTTTTTTGTTCGTTCATTTCGTTGTTCTGTTGTTAGGAACGTCAAGGAATTCGTCACCTTTGGCACCACCTTTTAATAATTTTCCGGGATTGCTAACATAGCTGCTCCAAACTCAGGTGGAGCATAGGGATCTCGATATACGCCTAACCCTTTCGTTTCAATCTGTTGGATGAAATGCTGTTTCAGAACTTTGGAATGTTTGAAAATAGACCCAGCTGCTGTAATGGTCGTATCTCTTTCAAAACCGCGTCGAGCGATACTTTCTACATGTAAAACGAGTTCATCGGCCGCTTCTTTCAATATCTTCACCGCAACTTCATCCTTTTGTTCCGACGCTTCGATCACGCATGTCGCAAGCTTCGCAATTTCGTGTTTTTCGTGTGTCCTCCCATATATGTAACGGACAAGGTCTTCAGGGTTATAGAGATTTAATTTTTCCAACACGATCCGAGTAAGAAGTGTTTCTTCCCCACGTCCATCCGCTGCTTTCGCTACACATGATAACGCTTTCAAAGAAAGGTGATAACCACTGCCTTCATCCCCGATCAGATGTCCCCAACCACCACATTTATGAATGGATCCATCACGATTAACGCCAACAGCATTCGATCCTGTCCCAGAGATGACGAGGATGCCGGCCTCCTTTTGGGGAGAAAGCGCTCCTTTCAGTGCGGCTAAACTATCAGACCCAATGAATGAATTGCAATTTTCTGAAAATGATAAACCTAAAAAAATATCCTGCACAATCTTTTTCATTTCTTGTTCGTCTTCTGGTCTACCTATACCAGCAAGTCCGAAGCCGATGCCAATGATTTGTGCAGAATCTAAGTTGAATGTTTGTAATCCTTTTTCAATAAGAGCCTTCAAACGCTCACCCGATTCATCAAAACTGATTTGATGAGGGTTGGTCCCCGGCCCCTGGACAACTTTTGGTTGTTCTGGGTATGTATAGTGATCTGCTTCAAGGAACAGGCACGTTGTTTTCGTCCCGCCTCCGTCTATTCCAATCACATAGTTCATGGACTTCCTCCAAATCTTTGTTGGCTTTATTATAAATTTTATGAATTTTTATGTCAACATATGTTTTAAAAAACTGTAATTATATTTCAAATTATATTTATTCATTCAAATGAAATGTCTCCAATACCAATCAAAAAGACCACACCAGGTCACCCAATATTTGGATGACCTGGTGTGGTTATTATTTCCATTATAGTCTATATACTGTTCCTTCAAAAGGAGCTAATCCATGGCGATGTGTTGATTCCGTTTCGTTCGTAATAACAACAGGCTTTCCTTCGATTTCTTTGACAATACCATCATCTAATGTCACTTCTTCTGAAGAAAAGTTACAAACAACCAGAAGACTTCCTTCATCCCCAACACGCTTATAAGCAAAAACGTTCGGATCTTCTCTCATCAACAGCTCAAATCGTCCGTCTGTAATCATATCCATCTCTTTTCTCAAACGGATTAACTGTTGATAGAAATAAAACACAGAGTTTTTATCTTCCAGTGCGCGCTCCGCGTTAATCTCTCTATAATTCGGATTCATCTGTATCCACGGCGTTCCATCCGTAAAACCACCATTTTCCATATCGTTCCACTGCATCGGTGTCCGCGCATTATCCCGGCCTTTCACATAGATGGCTTTCATCAGATCTTCGTGGGACCACCCTTGTTCCTTCTTCTCTTTATACATGTTCAAAAGCTCGATATCCCGGTACTCTTCGAGCGTTTCAAAGTTGACGTTGGTCATCCCAAGCTCTTCCCCTTGGTAAATGTAAGGAGTCCCCTGCATCATGTGCAGACATATGGCAAGCATTTTCGCCGATTTCACTCGGTTCTCTCCATCATCGCCAAAGCGTGAAACGATCCGTGGCTGGTCATGGTTGTTCCAGTATAAGCTGTTCCAACCAACCCCATGTAGCGACGTCTGCCACTTTTCAAAATTCTCCTTCAAGTCTACAAGGTTTAAATCCGCCCAATTCCACTTATCCCCGTTCGAATCCAAGTCCATATGCTCGAATGTAAAAATCATATTCAATTCTTCATTCGCAGGATCCGTGTAACGCTTTGCATCTTCAGGTGAAGCCCCGGGCATTTCGCCGACTGTCATCACATCATAGTTTGATAAAACTTCCCGATACATTTCCTGCAAGTATTCGTGGACCCGCGGCCCATTCATAAAATAAGGGCTCCCATCCCCGTTCTCTCCATCCGGATATTCCGGATCCTTAGAGATAAAGTTGATGACATCCATACGGAACCCGTCCATTCCTTTATCAAGCCAAAACTTCATCATGTCGTACACATCTTCCCTCAAATTCGGATTTTCCCAATTCAAGTCCGGCTGCTTTTTCGCGAAGATGTGCAAATAATATTGACCTGTCGTTTCATCATATTCCCAGGCCGGACCACCGAAAACAGAGTTCCAGTTTGTCGGTGGCTCCCCGTTCTCTTTCCCATCTTTCCATATGTAGTAGTCACGATACGGGTTGTCTTTGCTTTTCAAAGACTCTACAAACCATGGGTGTTCATCAGACGTGTGATTCACAACGAGGTCCATGACCAACTTCAAATCTCTTTTATGAGCTTCTTCCAAAAGCCGCTCCAAATCTTCCATATTTCCAAAAAGTTCATCCACTTGACGATAGTTGCGAATATCATAGCCATTATCCTCTTGTGGAGAATCATAGACTGGGGACAGCCAAAGGACATCCACTCCGAGCTCTTTCAAGTAATCGAGCTTCTCAATGATTCCAGGGATATCACCAATTCCATCCCCGTTCGTATCATTAAAACTCTTCGGATAAATTTGATAGACGACACTCTTCTTCCACCACTCTTGATTATTCATATCTACCACTCCCTTATGAGAACCTTCTCATATAACCATAACGCAAAAGCGCCGGTGACTTCCATTATTTGTTGTACCAGGTCATACAGATAATGGAAAAAGAAAGGCGGCCAGCTCTATGCTGCCCACCTTTTTTCATTAGAGCGCTTTTACTAATCCTCCATCAACCACCAGGGATTGGCCTGTGAGGTAGGTGTTGGCTCCTGATGCGAGAAATACAACTGTTCTGGCGAATTCTTCAGGTTCGCCGTAACGACCGATCGGAATGGATTGTTCCGTATTTTTCTTCAGCTCTTCTACAGAGACCTCCAGTTTATCGGCTCTCTTTTGGTCAAGCTCTGCTACTCGATCTGTAGCGATGCGCCCGGGGCCAACGGTGTTAATGAGGATCTGATCCCCTGCAAGCTCTTGAGATAGACTCTTAGACAAGCCTACAATTCCTGCTCGAAAGGTGTTGGATAAGATAAGGTTGTCCAGTGTTTGTTTGATAGAAGATGAGGCAATATTTATGATTCTTCCTGACTGTTGTTTCTTCATAGCAGGCAAAACTTCTCTTATGGAACGCGTAAAGCTGAGTAAATTCAGTTCAAAAGCTTTCTGCCAATCTTCATCATCAAAATTCTCAAATGTTCCCGCTGGAGGGCCTCCGGCATTATTAATCAAAACATCGACCGTTCCAAAAAGATCAATGGCTGCATGGATCAGTTGTTGAATGTCTTCCTTTTTGGTGACATCACAAACCTGGTACTCAACTTGATTATTTCCGCTCGCTTCTTGAATTTCTGCTTTCGCTAGTTGAAGTTCTCTTTCATTCCGACTGGAAATAAGGACACGTGCTCCTTCCTTGGCGAACTCCATGCTAATAGCTTTTCCAAGCCCTTTACTCGAAGCGAGTACAACGACTGATTTATTTTCCAACTGGAAGTCCATCACTATTCACTCCTCATTTTTTAAATCTACGACCGAATTTTCTAATACCATCAAACGATCAACTTCACATTCAATCGTGTCACCATTTCTAATGACGACCGCTCCTGGAGTACCCGTTGAGATGATATCACCTGGAAGTAGTGTCATAACTTTAGAATGGAAGGAAATCAAGTCGTAAGGTTGAAACGTCATGTTCCTCACTTTGTTCGTCCTATGAACCTTGCCATTAATTTTTGTTGTAACGTTCACTTCTAAAAGGTCACCGATTTCATCAGGGGTGATAAATTCCGGGCCGAAACTGAAGAAGGTATCGAAGCTTTTGGCCCTCGTTAAGTACCTGGGATTTTTACGCAGAATATCCTCTGCTGTCATATCAATGATTGTTGTATAACCGGCAATCACATTCTCCGCTTCACCAGCTTCGACATCCTTACACTCTCGTCCGATGATGATCCCTAATTCAGCTTCTCCGGTCGTACGCTCGGACTGTAGGGGGACTTTTATTTTGTCCCCATGACCGATAATTGTCGTATCAGGCTTCATGAAACTCGCAGGTTCCCCCTTAGGAGCAGCTTCATCCAAATCGGAAGCATGATCTACGTAATTCAAACCAATCCCCCAGATTTTTCTCGGGTGTCGATAAAGGGGAAGGTAATCCGGGTCTTCCATGGATGGGACCCGTTCTTTATTTTCGTCTGACCGTTCGTCCCACCATTTCTTAAAACGATTCAACTGGTTGGATTGAATCAATTCGGACATTGTCGTAGGCCAGGATTGTTCGAAGAAATCATTCACATCAGGTAAAGAAGTGACTCGCCCTCCCTCACTTCTTATCACTGCGATCTCTTTTCCATCTTCCAGTATCGTAGATAAGCGCATAACGTCTTCCTCCTCTTTTAAAGAGCTGTTCGCTGTTGTTGAAGGTCATTGTTACTTTTCAAATTAGTGACCAGTACAAAAGCAAAGATAGCTAAACCGATAAAGTCGGTGAGGAGCCCTGGATAAATTAATAGTAAAGCTCCTGCTCCTGCTAAGGCCCTCATCCATACAGGCACTGTGGATTTAAGATAACCTTCGGCCATGACCGATAACATAAAGACTCCAACAAGGGAAGTTACGGTAATCAACAAAATATTCATGACGGTTGCATCAATCATCAACATCTCATGCGAAAAGACGAACATAAACGGAACGATGAACCCAGCGATCGCAAGTTTCATGGCTTGGAAGCCGGTCTTGTTTGGATTTCCACCTGCTACTCCTGCCCCGGCAAATGCTGCTAAAGCGACTGGTGGCGTAATATTGGCAAAGATACCGAAGTAAAAGACGAACATGTGAGCAACGAAGGTAGCTGTTTCCGTGGACCCAGCAAGCTCACGATATAACGGAAGTTGCAGAAGAATAGGCGCAGCCATCGTACTTGTTATGATGTACGTTGGGATACTTGGAAGACCCATCCCTAAAATAATCGAAGTGATCATCGTCAATATCAACGTGATGATCAATTGAATCAGTGGACTGTTTACGGCACTACCAATGCTTACAATGCTATTAGCAATCTCCAATGCAACCCCTGTAAGGGAAGCGATTCCTACAACAATCCCGACAGCACCACAGGCAATCGCAACAGGGACAGTCGTTTTAGCTCCTTCTTCAAGGGCATTCAAGCAATCCTTGACCCCCACTTCATCTCCTTCGATTTGTAGCCATTTTCTCCAAAGGTTGATCCCGAGAGGAAGAGCAACAATCAATAACAATTCCCACCAATCGCTGCGGATGTTCGGTATATTCCCACCTGTCGCCAAAGCCGAAAGCTGGGGTTGGAAAATCAAGTATAAAGAAAGGGCGACAATAATCGGAAGCATTCGTTTCGAACCGGCAATCACTACAGTGGCAATGATTGACCAAAAAGCGGCATAAAAAGGTGTCTTCCCAGAGAAAAGAAGGTAAAGCAAAGTCAACATTGGAATAATTAAGTGACCACGCTCGACAAGGACCCCTTTTAAAGATGGGAGTTCCTCTTTTGGCAGCCCTCTTAGTCCTCGTTTAGACGCTCGGAAATGAACCTGCAGCAATATGCCGACATAGAACAATAAAGCAGGTATGATTCCAGCCAAAATGATTTTCGTGTAAGCGACATTCAAGTTTTCTGCCATGATAAAAGCAGCAGCCCCCATAATCGGTGGTAAGATTTGACCTCCTACACTGGCCGCAGACTCTACAGCTCCGGCAAAGTCTTTCTTATAACCAATTTTCTTCATGAGAGGGATGGTGAACGTACCGGTCGTCACAACGTTCGCAATGGCAGATCCGTTAATTGAACCTAGAAATCCACTGGCAATAACCGCAACTTTAGCTGGTCCACCTTTGGTATGACCGGCAACGGCAAGAGCTAAATCGTTGAATAACTGTCCCATCCCCGACTTTGCAAGAAAAGCCCCGAACAAAATGAAGAGAATGATGTAACTGGCGGAAACCCCAATGGCGGTCCCCAGAACGCCTTCTGTAATAAAGACTAATTGAGAAATAATCTGTTTTGAAACACTTGTGATCACAGCAGGATTCAAGTCAGGATAGACAGACAATTTCACATAAAATCCATAGATGAGAAAGCCAAGCCCCAAAAGAGCCAACCCCCACCCCGTTACACGTCGAGTAATATCAAACAACAATAGAATAATAAGTACACCAACATAAAAATCGGTGTCATTGATTTGACCGCCGGTTTGGATAATTCGTTCAGCGGTAGCCAGCATGTAAATACCTACAAACAATGACAATCCCGCAGTTATGTAATCATAAAAAGGGAGACCTCTCTGCCCTCTTTTCCTAAGGAACGGATACATAAAAAATCCAAGTGTCATCAATGTATAAAGGTGGATACTTCTCTGTTTCACATCGACAAGTGAGCCTGCATAAGACGTGTACAAATGAAACAATGATAAAGCAATGGCCAATACCGAAATCGTTAAGGCGATCGGTTTTGCCATATTCACACGCGTAGTACTCTCACGATCGTATTTTTCCGCCGTTTCGCTCTGCTGCTTGTTCACCTTTCCTCACCCCTCCAATTACTTACTATATACTGACCTAACGGAACTCTCTGAACCTTTACCTGATAAGCTTTCTGACTTTCAAGCGACAAAATGGTATCCTTTCCATATATGAACGTATGATTGGTGTTCTTACCTGTTCGAATCGCTAATTGCTTGCCAATACCTTGGGAGATTCCTGTCATGTAAACCCATCCGTCTTTCAGATAGGTTTCATCCCCAGTAGCGTTCGGCACCCCTGCCCCGAACGTCTTGAAACGTGTGGAAGTCAATTCAATCTTTCCATCCTCTAGGACAAACATCTCTTCCCAAGTTTCTTTTTCAACAGAATGGGTCCAGCTGATTGTAAATCCGTCTCCTTCTTCAAAGCGAAAGAGCCTGGTCAATTCCTGGTTTGAATAAATACCGAGCACTTCCACTTTCACAAAGAATAAGGAGAGTGCTGCACTAAGAATGATAAGAATACTGAGAAAATAATAGGTCTGTTTCATGGAATAAAAAAGGGCACCGGTATGATGCCCTGTTTCCTTTACTCTAAAATGCCTTGTTCTTCATAAAATTTCTCGGCACCTGGGTGCAACGGAGCAATCAAACCTTTGGCAATTTCATCACGTCCCAATTGCTTCAACGCACCGACGGAAACTTCTTCTGTTCCCAAATATTCATAGTAGCGTTTTGTCATGTCATAAACGACATCTTCGCTCAAATCCGGGCTGACGATGATCATATTTTGAATACCGACCGTCTCAACAGCCTCGTCTAAATTGTACCGAGCTTCGTCACCAGCTTCGATCGTATTCGCTTTGTAGAATGGATATTTTTCCATAAGTGCATCGGCCGTTTCCCCTTTAATTTCAACAAAGTTGATATCCGTCTGCTGCATCAAGTCCGTAATGTTGCTATTCGGTACACCTGAGGTAAAGAACGCAGCATCCAGATTTCCATTCTTCATTTCCTGCACACTATCTGCATAACCCGTATGTGTCACTTTAGAGAGATCATCATAAGTAATACCAACCGCTTCAAGAACCTTTTTGGCACTTTGTTCAACACCAGATCCTACTTTACCTACTCCTACTTTTTTGCCCTCAAGGTCTTCAATGGATGAAATACCGCTATCCTTTAAAGCTACAACCTGGACGACATTCTGATACATGCCCGCCATCGCTTGTACTTCTACAGCATTTCCATCAAATTGACCTTGTCCTTCAACGGCATCATAACCAACGTCACTCATGATAATAGCCATCTGATTAAGACTATCCTCAATGTTTTGAATGTTAGCTACAGAGGCCCCTGTTGATTCTACAGTCACATTGTCAATACTGTCGCTCTCTTCAAAAACCGGCTTTAGTGCGCCACCAATAGGATAATAAGTCCCGGACGTTCCACCTGTACCGAAGACAATGGACTCAGATCCACCGCCGGAACTTGAAGCCTCTTCCGACCCGCCATCACTGCCACAAGCTGCCAAAACCAACGTAAATGCTAAAGATAAAACAAATAATAACCGTTTCATCGCGTTTATTCCCCCAATTCGTAATATTCTAAAAATAATGGTAACGCTTTCAACTATCAAAAAAAACATTACGAACATATTGGACATTTTGGTCATTTTGGTCTTTGCTTTAATTCATAAAAAAGAGGCCTCTAGTTTTGATAAGAGAACCTCATTGTTTCACCTGATAACGATTGACCGGACGCCCGACCCCGCCGTACTGGATATCTATATTCAACTGTCCATTTTTTTGAAGATAGTCTAAATATCTCCTTGCTGTCACCCGAGCCATCCCTAAACCGTCCGCTACCTCTTCTGCGGATAAGGCTACAGCATCTTGCCTCAAGTAATCTAAAATTTGGTTTAAGGTTTGTTCGTTCAATCCCTTAGGAAGATGTTTCATTTCTTTCAGCGGTGGAGAATGGTTGAATAACGTATCCAATTGTTCTTGGCCGACCCCTCCTTCTCCGATCATTCGGGTACGGAAATTCTTATAATTGTGAAGAGCTCGTTCCAAGCGTTCAAATTTGAATGGTTTGATAATATAATCTACAACTCCATATTGAAACATTGAACGAATCATGCTTTTGTCATTGGCAGCAGTGATCACCATAACTTCTACATCGAACGCTAGACGACGCAGCTCTTGCAATGTATTCTTCCCATCCAGGGCAGGCATGTAAATATCCAAAATAACCAGGTCCGGCCTATGTTCCTGGATAAGCTCCAATCCTTTTTCCCCATTAGAAGCGATAGCAACGACATAATAGCCTTCCACCCTCTCGATGAACTGCCGGTTCACTTCCTGGACCATAGGATCATCTTCAATCAATAACACTCGAATATCCGACTGTGGTTTCCTCATCATGTCCCTCCTCTTTTTCCATAGGGAATTCAATAACAAAACTTGTGCCTTCCCCGATTCGTGAGACAACTTCCAATTCTCCGTATCCTTTGTCTACGATATTTTTCACAAGATATAATCCAATGCCAGACCCTTGATCTCCTTTTGTTGAATATCCCTTTTGAAAAATTCTCTCTTTCTGTTCATCCGATATCCCTTCCCCATTGTCCTCAACCATGACTGTACACTGATGTCTATCCTGTAAGATGGACAGGTTCACCCACTTTTCCTCTCGATGGTTGGAATGCAAAGCATCAAAAGCATTTTCGACGAGATTCCCGATAATGAGGACAAAATCGTGTTGGTCCAATAATGGAGGATAACTTTCCAACGTACTATTTTCATCAATGGACACGTCGATTCCAAGCTCCCTGCCCCGGCTGACTTTACTAATCAACAATCCCGCCAAGCTGTAATCTTTGAATTTGTGGACAAGCATACGGGAAAGCTTCTCATGCTTTTCTGACGTTTCAAATACGAAGTTCAATGCTTGTTCCTTTTGATCAAGCTGAATCAGACCTGCAATCGTATGTAATTTGTTCAGATGTTCGTGGTTTTGGACACGCAGGGCATCGACAAACGCTTTAACGCCAGTCAGTTCTTCTGCGAGTTTAGTAATATTTGTACGGTCTTGAAACACCATGACCGCCCCGATCACCTCTTTCTCCACCCGTATTGGAACTCTTGTACTGAATATGATGGCACTGCCATACCTTATTTCCTCATTGAAGGCTGTTTCTCCTGATGCAAGGACGTGATGCAGCCGCATTTCCGGCACCACATGCTGAATGGGTTTGTTTAAATAATCCCCTTTTAGATCAAGAATCTCTTTCGCCTTTTCATTCACAATGGATATATGACTATTTTTATCTACAGCAATGATTCCTTCGTTCATGGCTTGAAAAGTAGCTGTTCGCTCTACTAACAATTGAACAATCTCATAGGGTTCTAATCGGTACGTCTGCTCTTTAAGGTGTCTTGCAAGAAACCAGGAACCAATAACACCGAACAAGGAAGTCAGAAACAGTATGAAAAAAATCTCCCTTTTCATATCAGATAGAATCTCAGTTATAGACGGTAGAAGATTCCCTACAATAACGACTCCAATCTGCTCGTGATCTTCATTCATTACGGGTACAAAAACTCGGACCGCTACCCCGGCATCTCCTTGAGCTTTTGTTGTATAACTATGTTCAGCGAATGCAGGCCCTTCATCTTTTCCTGATGATAGTGTTCCAAGCTTATCTTCAATTGGATGAGAAAAACGAACGCGATTCATATTGAGCACTACAATGTAATCCGAGTTGTTAATGGTTCGAATCCTATCCACCACAGGGTTAATTTCGTCCCATCCTTCCGGTTCAGATAAATGATTTTTTAACGCTGGCAAATTGGCTACCGTGCGCCCGGTTACAAGGGCATGTTCTCCGAGGGACTTCTCTCTGGATTCAATGGTGTTCCCTATAATGACGATGCCACCGATGACGATAGAAAAAAGGACGATCCCGAATGATAAAATCGTAATCTTCCAACGAATCGGCATATGTTTCAGTGACATGGTCCATCCCCTTCCCGTTTCTATCCTCTCTTCATTCTAGTGTATCACTTAATTGTCGAACTATGGTAAACTGATGTAAACGATTCCAGGAGGGATTCTTCTGAAGACCTTCACAGCGATCGGTCTCTTCATCTGCACTGGTATTTTAACTGCGCTCTATTTTGGCTTTGATTTCAGCGAAGCCTCTGAGACCCTTGAATATGACGATGAACAAGAGGGAATTAATGATGAAATCGTTATTAAATTCAGCCACGTCGTAGCCGAAAACACTCCAAAAGCGAGAGCAGCCAGAAAATTTGCGTCTCTTGTCGAAACACGATCAAACGGGGAAATCAAGGTGGAAATCTATGCGAATGGCAGCTTATATAATGATCAAAACGAATATGCAGCTTTAAAAGAGGGCCATATCGAAATGATTGCACCTGCTACATCGAAAATGACAGCGCATGACCCTGGATGGCAGGTTCTTGACCTCCCTTACGCGTTCTCCACTTACGATGATGTAAAGAAAGCTTATGAAGGAGAGTTAGGTGACCGGTTATTCGACCACCTCGACAGTGACATTAGAGGAATGACCTATTGGTATAACGGATTCAAACAAATCACCAACGACAAAAGGCCATTGCTTTTGCCCGAAGACTTCAAACGGACACATTTCAGAATTATGCCAAGTCCTATGATTCAGACCCAATTTAAAGCGCTTGGCGCAAGCACGAGTGAGATTCCCTTCAATAAAACCTACAGCAATTTGGAAGTCGGTTTTATCGATGGACAAGAAAATACAGCTTCGAATATTTTTTCTAAGAAATTGTATGAAGAACAGAAATATATGACCATAAGTAACCACGGTTATTTAGGCTATGTTGTCCTAATGAATAACGATTTTTGGGAAGGGCTTTCAAAAGAACATCAAATGATTATTACGAACGCACTGGATGAGACGACCGCATGGGTATGGAGACATGCCATTGAAATGAATGACTCACACCTTCGCCAAATGAAACGAATGGACTTCATGGAGATTCACTACTTAAGTAACGAACAAAAAGAGCGTTGGAAGAAAAAGTTTAAAAGTATCTATCAAAACACCGATATCAGCCAATCACTGATGGAAGAACTAAAACGAATACAAGAAAAATAGCTTTCATACTTGAGGAGGAATAGGAAATGAGAACCGTGTTTGTCGCTGGTCATTCTAAATTACCGACGGGGATCGCTGCCAACCATATCTCTGAATCTCTTACTTTAACATTGGAAATCGATCAAAAATATGGGGTCATCATAGATGCCTCCTGTACCCTTGCCACTGATCATGGAAGAGGCTATATTAAATCGCTATTAAAAGGGTTCAGCTTAAAGGATGGAATAGATGAACCCTTGGATACATTAAGAAAAGGGTATCTTGGTAAAGCCGGGAACGCCCTTGAAGCCGCTCTGAAGGATGCACATAAACAGTATCAGCAGCATATTTAAAAGGACCAGCACGTGGCTGGTCCTTTTTCTGTTTATTTTGCTAAAGAATACGACCGCTCAGGAAGACGGGCAGCAATCTCTTTTCCGATCTCCAGAGATGCCGTAGCTGCCGGGGAAGGAGCATTGCAAATGTGTACGGTTCTCTTTCCTGAAATGATATAAAAATCATCCACGAGTTTTCCGTCCTTCAACATGGCTTGTGCTCTCACCCCGGCATCAGATGGTATGACATCTTCGGGTTCAATAGATGGAACGAGACGCTGCAGGCTCTTAACAAAACTTTTTCTATGAAAAGAACGCACCATTTCCTTCATCCCTTCTTTCATGTTGGACCCAGCCATTCTCCAAAAGCCAGGAAAAGATAGGATATCCCGGGTGTCTCTCCAATCAAAATCTGTTTTCCTGTACCCTTCCCGCTTGAAAGTGAGTACTGCATTCGGACCTGCATGGACCCCTCCATCCATCGTTTTCGTTAAATGGACGCCAAGGAAAGGAAAGTCCGGATTAGGGATCGGATAAATCAATCCTTTTACGAGGTGGCTTTTCTCTTCTTTTAATTTGAAATACTCTCCACGGAATGGAATAATTCTCAATTCACTGTGAATCCCCGCCATTTTCACAATGCGGTCACTGAACAGACCTGCACAGTTCACAACATACCTGGCCCGTACATTCTCCTCGGGAAGATCAATGATCACTTCTTCATTTTTCTCATGAAGGTCTTCCACTGGTTGTCCGAGGATGATATCAACCCCTGCCGCTTCCAGCAGTTCTTTTAACTTCTCGCTTACCTGCTTATAATCAACGATTCCGGTCGTCGGTACTTTAAGTCCGGCTATTCCATCAACATAGGGTTCGATTTCTTTTAGTTCATCTTGTTCGATCTTGGTGACATTCAATCCATTCTCCTGGACTCTTTCGTACAAGGCTTCCATACGTGGAAGCTCTTCTTTTTCCGTTGCCACGAGCACTTTCCCGCAAACATCATGGGGAATATCGTTTTTTTCGCAAAAGTCCACCATGGAATCACGACCTTGAACAGCCATCCTTGCTTTCAAGCTACCAGGCTTATAATAAACACCAGAATGAATCACTCCACTGTTTCTCCCGGTTTGATGGACAGATATACTTTTTTCTTTATCAATGACAGCAATTCTTGCGTCTGGATCTTTTTTCTTGATGGCATGGGCAGTCGATAATCCGACAATTCCACAGCCGATCACAGCATAATCATACATCCCAAAACCTCCCGTTATTGAACAAATCGACCTCTTTGACGGAGCAGCTCTCTATGCAGCTCTGTATTCTGTTCGAAAGCCCCTCGACCGTGAAGCCAAAAACGATTGTTCAACATAACGAGATCCCCAACAGGAAGTTCCAACTCGATCACTGCTTTAGATTGTTCCATGGAATGGGAGAGCTCTTGTAAGTATTCCGCTTGTTGGATCGTTTGAGGATAAACAAATTGATCGATGAAACAAATACAAGGCTGGTTGTTCCACGTATAAAATGTCTTTCTAGTAACCTCTTCAGAAACATTCTTACTTGCAGGAGCTTTATAAGTAAAAGGATAAGAAGCTAACGAATGATTGGAAAAGTATTCAAAATCCTCCCACTCATCCAAGTGAAGAAGTCTGGAGCTTCCTCCTGCAGCGTTCTCTTCTTCCATTTTCATCATAAGCAGCCAGTCTGTAGGTTCGTCCACATAGGTCCCATCTGTATGCAACGTGAAGCGTCGGTAAGCCTGGCGAAGGTAGGAATCACTGTCGTCGGTATGTTTCACAGAGAAACGGGCGTAATACTTTTTCGACATGGCATCAAAGTTAGGAATACCTGCCAGGTGAGAGAAAGCCGTTGAAAACTTCACATAATCCTGGGCATCTGCATCTTTCCCTCCAAGTCCGACTGTAAAGCCGCCGGATAAACGATCATGAAGAATATGGCGGATGGTTTCACCGAATGATTCATCGAGTAAGTCTTGTAAGGCTTTTGCAACCATAAGACGCTGATAAGGAATATACTCCAGTTGTTCATCACTGATGTTTTTAACGTCTACCAAAAATTGCTCAACCACCCATCCTTCCAGTTCTACTTTATACAATCGAGGATGTTCCTTGTTAGGCTCTATACGATACCCATGACCTGTCCATACTTGTTCCGGATGTTTTTTCGTCTCAACCATACTCATAAAAAATCCCTCCAAAATTTTAATAGTATATGACCTGATTACGAAAAAAAGCCAGTCCTCCCCTATAAGGGAAGAACTGGCTTTTTACTGCGAGAATACCTCTTATACCATAGAGGCTATAACAGTTTTAACAGTTCATATGACATCTACGTTCTAGTAATCCGTATTCGAAAGGGGTTACCTTTTTGAAAGATTACTTTCTGACATCATCTTAAACTTATTTGATAATTCTGTCAACAAAACGACCTTACATTTTATAGCTTATATTTATGCTGATAACCGTTTTTCGTTTTGGTATTCTTTTTTCAACTGAAACGGTGCTGTAACCAAAGCGAGGATTAGGAACAGCCCCATATATCCGATCAACGGATAGAAGAACGCGACAAGTTCTGTAAATCCTACAAAGCTTAGTCCGAAAGCGACCACACCAGTAATGAGCACAAACTTTTTATGCTGGCTTGTCCCGACTTCTGTATAACGAGCTGCAAAGGAGAAGAACATGCTGACAGCTGTATTGAAGACCATCCCGAACAAAACGATTGAGTAGAACGTTCCTAATACTGGAGAGAGGTTATCAACAAGTGCCAGAAGCGGCATATCATAAGACGCGACAGCATCTATTTTAGAGAAGATGGCCAGGTGACTGATTACAATCATAATCCCGAGCCCTAATCCACCGAACAATCCACCGAGCGCAGACGTTCGTTCATCCTTCTCATTTCCTCCCATCAATAAGGACATCGAAGCCCCTACGGCCACGTTAAAGGATACGTAATTGATGGCTGAAATAAACCAGTTGGATAAAGCGGAGGGTTGCTCCACAGCCACTGCATTCAAATCACTGAAGGACTGATCCATTGTAAACAAGCTGTAGCCGGATATGATTAAGACCGTGATAATTAAAAACGGTGTAATACTGCCGATGACGTTGACGACTTTGTCCACATTCATCATGATTGTCGCCATAACGATCACACTCATGAAAATGATACCGACGAGCTGCGACAGCCCGAATTGCTGGCTAGGAATCGAACCCGCTCCTGCAATCATGACGACTCCCACTCCAAACAACGTCAGAATGATGACATAATCCACAATCATCCCCAGCCACTTGTTCCCACTAACTTTATATACCGCTTCCTTATGCGAAGTAGCCTGCGTCCTTGTCCCAAGTTTTACAAGCATCATACCCATGTAAGCGAACAGAGCTGTAGAGATTATCGTACCGATCGTACCTAAATAGCCGAAACTCGTAAAGTATTGAAGTATTTCCTGTCCGGATGCAAAGCCTGCCCCGACAATGATTCCTATAAAAGCGCTCGCAATTTTGAATATTTTTTTCACGATAAATCCCCCTATATTCAGAAATGTCTGGTCGTCGATCGTTTAAGTTAAACGCTTTCATATAAAATGTGTAGAATCAGCTTGCCATGAATGCGCTTTCGGTTATTTGGTGGAATCCACAAAACCCCTTCCCTATATTCGTTCAATTCAACAAATACTTCAATAGGAAAATGGATGTTTCTATACGAGGATCAATGATAATATAGAGGTATTCACACCATAAGGAGTACCGCTATGAAACATTCATCAAACATGAACTATTCATATAAAGATTACATCGATTCCCCAGAGGGGCTTGCCGACAGCATTGCGGAAACCTTAGGATGTCCGGTGACCATTGAAGACGCAAACCACCGCATCGTCTCTTACAGCAAACATGAGAAAAACGTGGATGAAGCTAGAATCGCAACGATCATGAGACGGAAAGTGCCCGAGCATGTCATCAATGGGTTATGGAAACAAGGCATCATGGCGAAGCTTTTCGAAAGTGACCAACCGCTCATCGTAAAAACGATCGAATCCATTGGTCTCGGTCACAGGTTGGCTGTCTCTGTCCGCAAGAACAACGAAATTCTTGGATTTATATGGGCCCAGACCAACGATCTCTCCGTAACAGCGGAACATTTGGAGGAGATGAAAGAGGCCGCCCAGTGGGTCAGCCACCATTTACTGAGACAACAGGCGAAAAAGAAAAAAACAGAGGAAAACCGAAAAGAGTTTTTCTGGCAGCTACTGACCGGATCCCTCCAAAGTCAGTTAGAAATTAAACGCCTTGCCAAGAAGTTTCATATGAATTTGCAAGGACAGCTTTGTGTAGCCGTGTTCGAGTTCACAGAAGAAATGAGTCAGGCGGTTGAGCGGCATGCTTATTACTTAACAGAAACCCTCCACCAAACCCGTGTTGTGAACCGGATCTTTGATGATCAACAGCTCATTCTCCTTGTTCGGACAGATAATAAAGAAGATGCGAACGAAATGAACCAGGCTTTCATTCGTGAATTCACACAAAAGATGAAAGAACGCCTTAACTTTGAGGATTTAAAAGGTGCGTTCGGGCTGATTTATGACTCGCCGACATTGATCAGTGACAGTTACAAGCAGGCTTTAAAAGTTCTGGACTTGAAAGAACAGTATTCCACAGGGCTCCAGCATGTCGATAACTACCAGGACCTTGGTGTCTATCAATTCCTTAATGAACTGTCTGTCCTTCAAAAACGGGAAAACTACAAAAACGATGCCTTGACTAATATCAAAGCATACGATGAACGGAACAACTCCATGTTGCTTGAGACATTAAAGGTTTTTCTTGAGAAAAACAGCAATGTCCACCAGGCAGCCGCGCACATGCACATTCATACCAATACATTGAACTATCGATTGAAGCGTATTAAAGAAATTGGCAACGTCGATTTCAAAGATATGAACCAGAAGACGATGCTTTACCTTGATTTACTGATTTATGAGAACGAACAGGAGGATTTGTGATTTTACACAAATCCTCCTGTTTATTTTTTCACTTTCAACTAAACAAAAAGTCAGGCTTGAGAGCTATACTTTGGTTACATTCAATTTGAAAGGTGGACGTTCCCCATGATTATCGGAATTCCAAGAGAAATTAAAAATAACGAAAACCGCGTAGCGATTACGCCTTCAGGTGTCATCAATCTCATGAAAGCCGGACACACGATCCGCATCGAAACCCAGGCCGGAACAGGCAGTAATTTTACAGACCAAGAATATCGTGATGCTGGCGCTGAGATTGTTGAAACCGCTTCCGATATTTGGTCGAATTCAGAAATGGTCATGAAAGTAAAAGAACCGCTTCCATCTGAATATGGATACTTCCGTAAAGGGCTTATTTTGTTCACATACCTTCATCTTGCAGCGGAACCAGAACTGACAAAAGCGTTAGTAGAAAACGAAGTGACGGCGATTGCCTATGAAACAGTAGCGGTCGATAACAAACTTCCACTTCTTACTCCAATGAGTGAAGTAGCCGGACGTATGGCGACACAAGTTGGAGCTCAATACCTTGAAAAATCCTTTGGCGGAAAAGGAATCTTGCTTAGTGGAGTTCCTGGCGTTTCCCGCGGAAAAGTCGTCATTATTGGGGGAGGAATCGTCGGTACGAACGCAGCGAAGATTGCTATCGGCCTTGGTGCACACGTAACTGTTTTAGACTTGAATCCAAATCGCCTTCGCGAGTTGGACGATCAGTTTGGGGCAGACATCCAAACTCTTATGTCCAATCCGTTCAACATTGCGGAAGCTGTCAAAGAGGCGGACTTGGTCGTTGGAGCTGTTCTTATTCCAGGAGCTAAAGCACCGAAACTTGTGACGGAAGACATGGTCAAAGAAATGAAAGACGGCTCTGTCATCGTTGATGTCGCTATCGATCAGGGTGGTAATTTCGAAACCGTCGATCACATTACGACACACGATGATCCGATTTATGAAAAGCACGGTGTTCTTCATTATGCGGTTGCAAACATCCCTGGAGCAGTGCCGCGTACATCGACGATCGCTCTTACAAACGTAACGATTCCATACGCTTTGCAAATCGCATCAAAAGGCGTAAACAAAGCTGTAGAAGATAACAAAGCGATTGAAGCAGGTGTAAACACAGCGAATGGTCACCTGACTTATGAAGCCGTAGCCCGTGATCTTGGTTATGATTACAAGCCAGTAAAAGAAGCCCTTCAAACTTTAGCACATGCATAAAATAACCAGCTCCTCCACAAATGTGGAGGAGCTTTTTCATGTAGAAAACTTCCATATATTTACGTACCAGGTCATACAAATAATTCCAATTTAAATTTTAACTTTCAATTAGTTCTATAGTTGGAATCTATTTCGTTACTCGAAATGTTCGTGTGACGGTGATTGTGTCTAAAAACCGTGATTAAAGTCTTACACCAAACCTCTATTCGACATTATTTTCTGAATATACAAACAGTTCAATCTACTCTGTATAATAAAGCCTCTATTACCTATAATTGGATACATTCTTGCTAGGAGGTTGGTTATGAAGAAAAGACACGTGATTCCAATGGCCGTATTGTCATCTGCACTTTTAATGGGAACGGTCGCACCGACACAGTCACATGCGATCAGTGAGAACGCAAATCCAAAAGCTCACGCACAGATCCAGCAAAAAAGTGTACATAAGGATAAAGACAATCGTCCATTCTTTGTACAGCAAAAACAGAGTGAAAAATACACAAAGGCTAATGAAAACTCCGCGAAAGCACACTTGAAAAAGAATAAAGAGAAATTCAAAATGGCTGATCCTGACCGTAGTTTAGGAAACGCCGAGATTACAAAAGATGACCTTGGTATGACCCACGTGAAACTTCAACAGGAAAAGAATGGCATACCTGTAGAAGGACACCAAGTGGTTGTCCACTATGATAAGGAAAACCAGGTCCAGACTGTAAACGGTCAGTTCAACGAAGCGATTGAACAAAGCGATATTTCTACCAACGCTTCCTTAAGCGAAGCAAAAGGGTTGGAAGTCGCCAAAGACGCTGTTGATGCTCCCGAACAATTTGTAGAATCTCCATCATCCACTCTTGTCATCTATCCGTTTCAAGATGAAAATCATCTTGCTTATAAAGTCAATGTGAACTTCCTTGGAGAAAACCCAGGAAACTGGTTCGTTTATGTAGATGCTAATACTGGTGAAGTTATCGACAAATATAACGCCATCATGCATGCAGATGGTTATAAGTCCTCTAAAGGATCGGGTACTGGGGTTCTCGGCGAGCACAGAAACCTGCACATTTCCCACAAAAATGAAAAAGGGGTAGAACCTAATGGTACAAACTTCTTTTTATATGACAGCTCCCACGAAGATTTAGAAGGGATCTACACCTACGATGCACAAAACAGCTGGGATTACAGTGCCTTGCAGGACAACCTGTTCTCTTCTCGTGATGCTTCCTTTAAAGATGACTACGAGAAACCAGCTGTTGATGCTCACTACAACTCCGAAAAAGTGTACGAGTACTTTTTAGAAGAACATGACCGCAACTCTATTGACGGAGAAGGAATGGCGATTAAGTCGACGGTCCACTTCGGCGAAGATTATGCCAATGCTTTCTGGAACGGGGAGCAAATGACATATGGAGACGGTGACGGCGAATTTTTCATCCCTCTATCTGCAGGACTTGATGTTGCTGCCCACGAAATGGCTCACGGGGTCACAACACATTCTGCCGGTCTTCTTTACCGCTTCCAATCCGGGGCATTGAATGAAGCTTTCTCTGATATTTTCGGAGCACTCGTCGATGAAGAAGACTGGGAAATCGGTGAGGATATCATGGCAGAAGAAGCCATTGAGTCAGGACGAACATCTCTTCGCAGCTTGAGTGATCCAAGCAAATACCCTGTTGGCGAAGATTATGTTCCATACGGGGATGGCAACGGCATGTACCCTTCCCACATGGATGAATATTATGACTTGCCTTTGGAATTGGATAACGGCGGTGTCCATATCAACTCTTCCATCATCAACCATGCCGCTTACATCACAGGTGAACAGATCGGAAAAGAAAAACTCGGTCAAATCTATTACCGTGCGTTGACTGTCTACCTGCATCCTGAATCTGACTTCAGTCATGCAAGAGAATCGTTGATTCAATCAGCCGTCGACCTTTACGGAGAAAACAGTGAAGAAGCTAAAGCTACAGAAGATGGTTACAATCAAGTCGGAATTACAGAATAAGGAGGATTTTTTATGAAAAAACAAGTATTTGCTGTCGCTAGTTCCATTGTATTAGCTTCAAGTGTAACCATCCCTACGTTTGCGGCCGGTAATCACCCTGGTACACCCGAGCAGCAAACGTACAACAGCTCCGGTTGGACAGACTATGCTCAGCTGAGCAAAAAATTGGAGCAGATCGAAAAATCCAGCCAAGGAACCGTACAAGTCGACGTGGTGGGTCAATCCAACAACGGCCTCGATATTTATCAGGCACGTGTGGGACATGGCGATAAAGTCATTCTTATCGAGAGTGAGATTCACGGAAATGAAAAAACAGGGACTGAAGCTATTCTCAATCTACTAAGCTATCTCGGTTCGAGCGACTCTCCTCATGCTCAAAAAGTAAGAGAAGAGGTCACATTGGTTACCCTTCCAAAAATGAATCCCGATGCTTCTGAGCTCGACAGGCGAGGAAATGACATGTCCTGGTCAGAAGTCGTCGAAGATTTCCCTCAGCTGGCTGAGGCCGGTGGTCCGACATGGAATTACTATACTGCCCCCAACATTCAGGGGGACAATTACGCAGCTAATCCAGGATTTGATGTGAACCGTGACTTTAATCCTGATTTGGATTATGTTCCGGAAGCAGAAGATGTGCCGGGTTCTTCTTCAGATCCAGGCTGGTACATTACACCGGAAGCGCAAACCGTCCGTGACGTTTATAAAAATCTGCAGGACGAATTCGGCAAAGTGGATGTTTTTGTAGACCTTCATCACCAAGGACTCTATTATGTCGACGGCACGAGTGATCCAGTCACCTTGTCTCTGTCCGGCCAATTCGTTCCTGATCCAAACTCAGAAGAAGGAGCGAAATACTCCGAGTATGCAGACAACTATGATTACGATTATTCCCGACAGTTGAACGTTGCTGCCTACGATGCCCTGCAAGCCATGGGGAACTCCCCATTCGATAACATTACCCTTTACAGCCAGGGACTGGACCTTCCAGGCACAGCACTAGGTTCATTTGCCCTTAACGGCAGTGGCACGGTCCTTTTCGAAGTGACAGGTCAAACGCAGAGTCTTGGTCAAAAGAAAAAGGGTATGCTTGTGAAAGCTGTGGAAACTGGACTTCAAGGAATTATTGATGGAGTGGCTGAAGATACAGTTGATGATTTGAATCCTGAAGATTACGAAGATATCCCTGAGACTGCTTACCGTCCAAGTTTATAAAGAAAGAAGTGCGGAAAGTCCTGGAGGACTTTCCGCATTTTCTTTAAAAGTTACAAGCCCATTGGGAACAAACCTTTGGTCTATCGTTGTGCTTATGTTCCATATATTACCATACCGGGTCTTACATAAAATTCCATATATGAAAACACCGAACACCAAAGAGAGTGCGGACCTTATCCATAGTCCGCACTCTCTTTATTTTTCCCTTATTAACTTGAAAGTCCCTATGCCTTTAGCCAGCATCTTCCCGCTCTGATCACGCAATTCCCCTTCAGCCGTTACAATTTTGTATCCTTCCTGAATAATTCTTCCTGTAGCTTTAATTTCCCCTCCCTGTGCGGGAGCAAGAAAGTTCAGGTTCAAATTCATTGTTGTACACCGTGTCCTTGTCTTGGAACGTATAGCCATGCCTAACACTAAATCAAGCATTGTTGCATGAACCCCTCCATGCAACGTACCGTTCACATTATACAAGTTCTCATGAATGGGAAGGGTCAGAAGTACATCTCCTTCATTGAAACGGGAAATAACAAACCCGACATGAGAAAAAAAGGGACTCTCTTCGAAACTCTTCTGAACTTCCTCTAATGATTGCACGCTTCCGCCTCCTTATTCCCCTCCTTATTCCCCTTTAAAAACAGGCGTTCTCTTTTCAAGAAAGGCTTTCGTCCCTTCGTTTTTATCCTCCGTATTAAACAAGACGGCTTGTGAAAGTTTCTCAAGCATAAGTCCCGTTTTCATGTCCGTTTCTGTACCCATATGTACAGAGATCTTAGCCAGTTGCACTGCTAACGGCCCTTTAGAGAGGATCTTTTCACTTACCTCTCTCACCTTATCGAGCAGCTGTTCAGAAGTCGTCATTTCTGTAATGAGCCCGGCCTGGAGAGCTTCTTCAGCATCAATAATTTTACCAGTCAAGATCATCTCCAGTGCCTTTCCCTTGCCAACTAAACGGGCGAGCCTCTGCGTGCCCCCTGCTCCAGGGATAATGGAAAGATTCAATTCCGGCAGTCCTAACTTGGCTTTTGTAGAGGCGATCCGAATATCACAACTCATGGCTAATTCACACCCGCCCCCCAGCGCATAACCATTAATCATCGCTATTGTAGGCTTTTCAAAACTCTCAATTTTATCATAGATTTGCTGCATTCCCTTCCCCTGAAGAGCATCCACAGCCGTCTTTTCTGTCAATTGGTTGATGTCTGCTCCAGCTGCGAAAGACTTGTCCCCTTTCCCTGAAAATATAACTACACCTACTTCGGTGTCGGCCGAGGCGCGGTCAAGCGCTTCCTCTATCTCTTCTAAAGTCTGTTTATTAAGCGCATTCCGTACATCCGGACGATTGATGGTGATAAAGCCGAGTTTATCCTGTCTTACATATTCAATATTTTCTAACGCCATCATGATCTTCCTTTCTCATTTGTTCTGAGCTAATACTTTGAAGGTTCCTGATCCCTTTGCAACAACACGCTGACGAGAATCTTCCACAACCCCTTCACCGATGACGATTTTTCCATCCTGATGGGTAACCCATGCGTATGAGGTATAGGGACCTCTATCTGACAAGTCAAAATAGTTCATGTTCAAGTTGATCGTACTCGTGGGCTGTTGTAATTCATCTCCAATCGTCGACCCAATTACAATGTCCAGCATCGTTGAAAACAAGCCCGATGGAACGGTTCCATCATCATTCAGGATCTCAGGAGTAAGGGAAATTTCCAGAATCACGCGCTGTTCTTTATCCAAGTGTTTGCTGAACCCGATATGAGCGAAAAAAGCTGAATAGTCCCGCATGATCAAGCCTCCCCGGCTTACATTTGTTCAACCATGATGGCCATTCCCTGACCACCGCCAGCACACAAGGTTGCGACGCCAAGCTGTTCTTTTCTTTTTTTCATTTCATGTAAAAGGGTGGTTACGATCCTTGCCCCGCTTGCACCGACGGGGTGTCCAAGCGCAATGGCTCCACCGTTGACATTGACCTTATCCTGGTCCAATCCTAATTCCCTTATGACAGCCAAAGATTGAGAAGCGAAGGCTTCATTCAGCTCCACCAACCCGATATCAGCCACATGCTTATTGGTTCTTTCCAAGAGTTTTTTCACAGCTGGTACGGGACCAATTCCCATTAATTCTGGAGAAACACCCACCGTTGCCCAATCGACGATTTTTGCCATCGGAGACAACCCTAGCTCTCTTGCTTTAGATGCCCTCATGAGAACAAGAGCTGTGGCCCCGTCATTTCTGCCGCAAGCATTCCCAGCTGTTACGCTGCCGTTTTCCTTGAAGGCAGGTCGTAAACTTGAAAGCTTTTCTAATGAGGTATTTGGACGGGGGTGCTCATCAACCTCAAACATCCGGGAAGACTTCTTCTCTTTTACCTCAACAGGAACGATTTCATCTTCAAATCGCCCTTCTGCTATGGCGCGGGCAGCCCTCTTTTGGCTCTCCACGGCAAAAGAATCCTGGTCTTCTCTTGTCACCTCATAACGGACAGCCACATTTTCGGCTGTGATGCCCATCCCGAGATTGTTTCCATACATTTCTTTCGGCTGCTGCCCTGCTTCTGTATTGGAATCTACTAACTGCGTGCGGTCTCCGCCAAACCTTGAATTTCTAAGATAGATAGGCGAACGACTCATGCTTTCCGTCCCACCAGCAACGACAATGTCCGCTTGTTCAAAAGTAATTTGCTGTACTCCGGAAGCGATGCACTGCATCCCGGATGCACATAGTCGATTGATCGTATAAGCCGGTGATGACTCTGGAATACCTGCTCTCAAGGCAGCGACTCTGGCTACATTTGATGACTCTGTGGTCTGGCGGACTTCTCCCATAATGACTTCATCGACTTGTTCATTAGATATTCCAGCACGATGAACAGCCTCTTTAATGGCAATGGAAGCCAGATGGCCGGATGATTCATTCTTCAAAGAACCTCCATAACGGCCAATAGGTGTACGTACAGCGCTTACTATAACAATTTCTTCATTCATTCTTATCCTCCTTAAAGAGCGTATTCTTTCTTCAATTGGCCAGATATGATATTTTTTTGTATTTCAGATGTTCCTTCATAAATTCGGGTGATGCGCGCATCACGGAAAAAACGTTCAATCGGATAGTCGGAAATGTATCCGATCCCGCCGTGAACCTGCACGGCCTTATCAGCGACACGATTATAGACTTCTGAACCATAAAGTTTAAGCATGGCCGCTTCTTTGATCACTTTTTTCCCCTGATCGACCATCCAGGCGACGCGGTACGTAAACGACCGCAGTGCCTCTGTTTCAACGGCCATTTCAGAAACCATATGAGCGACGGCCTGGTGTTCAATAATCGGAACACCGAACTGTTCACGTTCCTGCGTGTACTGCATGGACAAATCGAGCAGCTTTTGGCATGATCCCAGATTCCTTGCAGCTAAACCTGCTCTTCCATTAGCCAGGATCTTAAGTGCGTTCACATACCCCTGCCCTTCTTCTCCCAGTACGTTCTCAGCGGGAACCTCACAATCTTCCAAAATAATTTCAGCAGAGTGTGAGCCATGCAAGCCCATTTTCGGTTCGACCGCGCCTACTTGGAATCCAGGAAAATCTTTTTCAATGATAAAAGAGGTGATGCCTTTCGCACCTTTACTGGCATCAGTCACTGCCATGACAGTAAAGACATCAGCGACTGTTGCATTGGTGATATAGTGTTTCGTTCCATTCAGGATGTAGTTATCGCCTTTTTTCTCCGCCGTTGTTTTAAGGTTCGTGGCATTAGATCCGGCACTTGGTTCCGTCAGGGCAAAAGCTCCGATCGAGTCCCCACGCGCAAGCGCAGGCAGATATTTTTGTTTCTGCTGTTCGTTGCCAAGTTCCACAATTCCGACTGTTCCTATTCCCGTATGAGCACCAATTAAAGTTGTAAATCCATTATGGGTGGCACCGATTTCTTCGTATAAGGCACACTTGCCGACCATCCCGATGCCAAGGCCTCCATACTCTTCCGGAATACTAAGTCCGAACAATCCCATCTCTTTGGACATCTCAATGATCCGGTCGGGAATTTTATCCTCCTTTTCGATATCCATCGCCGCCGCTTCTACTTCTGTCTGGACAAAATCACGCACATTTTTTTTCAAGAACTCAATTTCTTCATCCAATTGAAAGTTCATATTTCCCTCTCCCTTCATTAGGAATACGTATAAAATCCTTTACCTGTCTTCTTGCCCAAGTGCCCCGCTTTCACATACTTCGTTAAAACCGGACAAGGGCGGTATTTTTCACCCAGCGTTTTATGGAGATATTCCATATTACGAAGCCTTGTATCCAAACCAACTAAGTCCGCTAATTCGAGTGGACCCATAGGATGATTTAACCCGAGATTCATCGCTTTATCTATGTCTTCGACGGAACCTACGCCCTCCATAACCATGTTCATGGCTTCATTACCGATCAGACAATTCATGCGACTGACAGCAAAACCAGGGAATTCATTAATCTTCACGCACTCTTTCCCGATCGATTCTCCAAAGTGGAACGAATCTTCAATGGTCTGATCAGAGGTTTCCAATCCGCAAATCACTTCGATCAGCTTCATTTTTGGTACAGGATTGAAAAAATGGAGGGCAATGCAGCGATCCGGTCTTGATGTCTGGGCCGATATTTCGGTAGGACTCATCGTGGATGTGTTGGTAGCCAGAATCGCACCCGCAGGAGCATAGCGATCCATTTCCTTAAAGGTATCCACTTTTAATTCCATAACCTCCGGAACGGCTTCAATGACAAGATCGGCCTGACGGACAGCCCCCTCTAATTCTTGGAAATATTGGATCTTTTCCTTCTTTTCATCTGCTTCTTGTCTTGAAACCTTTCCTTTTTCTACACTTTTATCGAATTGTTTAGTGATGTACTCCCTGCAATCATCGATGCTTTGCTCAAATTTATCCTGGACCGATACGGCTAGACCGGAGAGTGCACAAGCAAACGCGATCCCTCTGCCCATCGTTCCTGCTCCAATGACACTGATATTTTGAATCATCTATACACCAGCCCTTTCATATTCATGGGAAAGGTTTTTAACATCCACCCGCTCCATCCTCAAATTTTCAATCTCCATTTCTACAACGCACTTCCACCCTTGACGTTCTTCTTTTATACAAGGGAAAAAACGCCCCGGTGTGATGGTGAAAACCCCCATTGGGCCATGGTTGATTTTCTTACCAAACCTCTTTCTTTGGTGTGAGGAAGTCGTAAATACGATACCTTCATCCTGTCTTTTAATATCTGTCACCCCAGTCATGAGCCCGGATCTCATCCGGACGGCAACCCGGGCGGCTAGCACTCTGCCGAAGGGTGAATCAGGAAATACTACGCCTTCAAAAGAATGTTCACTTAACACCTTATACAGAGACTGCGCATAACTATCCGGTGTCCCGTTTTCCAATAACGGATGATGGATCTCCAATACACCATCAGCCCCATAAGCCATCATTTCATTTGAAAAATTATGGACTTCCTTTCCCATCAAAACGGCTGTGATTTCTCCGTCCCCAACCATTTTTCCAGCAGCAGCGATCGCTTCATACGAAAGGGGTTCGAGTTGATTTTCCTGGATTTCTCCGACAACGAGAATGTTCCGTACTGTAAGATGACTCCCATGTGAAGTGGAAACTCCACAAGCATCCATACGATCAGAATGTTCTCCTTTCAGGCAATGATCCACTTTAACTCCTGTGGTTTGAACGGCTTTTCCCGATTTCTCCATAGATGGGCTTTCCGCTTCACCAACTTGAGGAAGAGTACTTATCAAGAAAGGGAAGGAAGTTTTTATCCATTCCTCTTCCCCCTCCATTTTCAAAACAGCATTACCTCTCTGTATGTCCACATCCAGTACGCGAGTAACCGATGGAATTTCTAATAATTCAGCGATCATCGCACCCCAGACATCGGATCCAGTAAGAATCAAATCCACCTCTTCTTCTTTTAAATATTCGGAGATTATAGAAGCTGTTGAAAAAACATCCTCATGTCCGTTCTCTCTCTTCAGCCAAACTGTTTCATCTGCCCCCAAATCCTGCGCTTTACAATGTGGATGTTCTGTGTCTTCTTCACCTAAAAAGAGGGCCGTCACTTTTCCACCATGTTTGTTTTTTAAACGGACGGCTTCCTCAACCACGCAGGCATCGTCAGGATAAACCTTATCGGTTACTCTGCCCCCCATAAGCCTTTTCTCTTTTGTTGTGAGGTTGTCTTTCAAATCTGGTACAGAATCGATGAGGACAAATTGTTTCATTACGATCCTCCTGTTCAGGTATATTGATAAAATCCTTGGCCGGTTTTACGACCAAGCTCTCCTTTTTTCACTTTATCTTCTACAATTTTTGCCGGCCGATCGTCCTCGTTTCCGGTCTCCTGGTAACGCTGCATACGGACAAAGTAATTCACATCGATGCCCGTCAGATCCATCAATGAAAAGGGTCCAATCGGATGATTCAATGCTTTCGTACAGACCGTATCGATTTCTTCATGGGTGGCATAGCCATTTTCCAGTAAGTAGACCGCTTCATCCATCAACTTTCCAAGAATGCGGTTCGCAATAAATCCGGAAATTTCTTTTTGAAGCATGACCGGGGTTTTCCCGATCCCTTCAACAAATCGGAATGCTCTCTCGGCTGTTTCCTCCGATGTGTGCGGCCCTTTCACCACTTCGACAAGCTCCATAACAAGTGGTGGGTTGAAGAAATGGAGATTACATACCTGCTCAGGACGTGTGGTCACATCGGCAACCTTAGAACTGACGATCGTCGAACTGTTCGTTGCAAGAATGGCATGGGGAGCTGTCAGCTCATCTATTTTCTTAAATAAATCCCTCTTCACATCCAGCTTCTCCACGACCGCTTCAATGACCAGATCTGCATCATGAATGTTTGAAAGTTCTGTTCCAAGCTCAAGAAGATGAAAAGCTTCGTGCACCTGCTCCTCTGTCAGCCGCTTTTTTTCAATACTTCGCTCCATTCTTTTTTTCAGCTCTTTTTCAGCCTGCTGCAATTGCTGTGGATCGAGGTCATTCAAATAGACAGGATGACCTTGCAAAGCACAGACCATCGCAATCTGAGATCCCATCGCTCCGGCGCCTATAACAGCAACTTTATGAATAGGATTGAATTCCATCCGGGGTCTCCTCCTTCAATAATTTTCTTTTTTCTTCCTCCACAAGCTTACGTTTCAGCAGTTTCCCTACGGTGTTTCTTGGCAGCTCATGAGTAACTACAAATTCCTTCGGCACTTTATAACGGGTCAGGTTTCGGTAACAGTGCCCTTTTAACTCTTCTACATCCAGATGGTGGCCTTCTTTAGCTACCACATAAGCTTTAACGATTTCCCCTTTTTCCTTGTGGGGGATCCCTATAACCGCTGATTCTTTGACATCTGGGTGTTTATATAAAACGCTTTCAATTTCCTGCGGGTAAATATTGAATCCGCCATTGATGATCATTTCTTTTTTCCGCCCGACAATATAGAAATAACCGTCTTCATCCGTCATCGCTAAGTCCCCCGTGTAAAGCCAGCCATTTCTTAGAGCATGGCTCGTTTCGTCTTCCTTTCTCCAGTACCCTTTCATAATCTGCGGGCCTTTGATGACAAGTTCCCCCACACTGTTCTCAGGCAGTTCCTGGTTATCTTCGTTAACGACTTTACTATCGGTACCGGGAAGAGGAATTCCGATGCTTCCCACTTTCCTCACCCCGCTGGTAGGATTTCTGTGCGTGGAGGGGGAAGCCTCTGTTAAACCGAACCCTTCTCCGATCACGGCTCCTGTTAAATTCTCAAAACGCTTGATGATCTCTATAGGAAGCGGGGCGGAACCGCTGGAACAGAACTTCAAGCAGTCGAGACCGTATTTTTCTACGTCCGGATGGTTGACGAAGGCGTTATACATCCCAGGAACTCCAGGGAAAAATGTCGGCTGGTACTTCTTGATTTTTTCCAATACATCGTCAACGAGGAACTTTTGAATTAATAGATTCGTTGCGCCGATATAGATTCCCAGATTCATTGCACTTGTCATCGCATAAACATGATAGAGAGGGGTGGCGGTCAATACCATTTCTTCACCTTTTACCATTTTCTCTCCATACATGGCATAACTCTGCACGACATTAGCGACTATATTATAGTGAGTAAGCATAGCCCCTTTCATCTTTCCTGTCGTGCCTCCTGTGTACTGAATCACCGCAACATCCTCTTTCATAGAAATATCGACATCTTTTGTTATAGGAGCGGCATGCTGAATTAAGTGAGCAAGGGACTTTCGTTCATTTCTGCTCCCTCCAGCCATGAATAAATGCTTTAACTCTTTCATCTCTTTTAGTTCTTCAACCATTGAGAATCGGGACTTTTCAGTAATTAAATAATTCATTTCAGAGTCATCCATGATTTGCAAAAGTTCCCTCGCCGTGTATCGGGGATTAATCTGCACGACGATCAACCCAAGTCTTTGCGCAGCATAATAAGCGATGACATATTCAGGGTGATTGGATATCATCAAACCAATACGCTCGCCCTTAGAAAACCCAAGCGCATCCCACGCCCCGGCTAACCGGTCCACTTGATCTTTTAATTCCTCATAAGTCATTTCATGTTCTTCAAATATAATGGCCGTTCTTTTTCCATACTGGGCCACGGTTTGATCCAATAGCTGGTACAATGGAACTTCTGGAAAGGTCAATTCTCTCTTCATTTCAGGGGTATAAAACTCGTACCATTTCCGATCCTCAAAAGATTTCAATCTGACTCCTCCCTCTTGATTACTCTAGTTCTCCCACTTCTTTATAATATTTTTCCGCGCCTGGATGCAGAGATTCCGGATCGATTCCGTCCAATGCCGTATCCACCGTAAAGTGTGCGGCTCTTCCTGGAATCTGCTCCTCAAAGGCCGGTATGTTATCCCAGAACATTTTTGTCATGTTGTACACATACTCTTCATCCAGATCTTTCCGGGCTGTCATCATCGTAACCATCGTGTACGTAGGGACAGGTTCACTCAAATCTTTGTAAGTATCCGCTGGAATGTCACCCGAAGAAATTCCTATTCCCTTTTCTTCAATGCTTTTCAGTTTGTCTTCATCAATAGGAAGGACTTTAATAGGTTTGGTGATCTCGATTTCCTGAAGGGCTGGAATGAATGGAGCACCGCCTCCAACAAAAACATCCACATTGTTATCTTTAAGCATCGAAGCTCCATCCGAATAGTTTCCGTAAGAAATCTCCCCACCTGCTTCATTGATGGTTTCTTCATCGATTCCGTACTCCGCCATCATGTTCCAGAACGCAACGGGTCCCCCGCCTCCTTTTGGACCAAGGAAAATGTGCTTATCAACAATGTCTTCAATCTTATTGATATCCTCATGATCGGTCGTCGTGGCAATCGTTTGATACACCGGATACAAAGACCCTACGGCAGCCTGCTGGCTCAACGGTTCATCAAAACCTCCGCTGCCATCCAAGGCTCCAGTGAAATCAGAAGTATAGTTCAAACCCAGTTGAATATCTCCGACTTCCAATGATTTCAAATTCGCAGTTGAACCACCTTCCACCTGGGAGACATTCAATCCAGAAAATCCATCCATGTAAACATCCAACATAACGGTCGTAATCGGATACCATCCAGAACCCATTGGACCGCTTCCGATCTTCAAAAATTTGTCCGGTGCAGATGGTTGATCTGAATCACTAGAAGTCGCATCACTGCTCCCACATGCTGCTAAAGCGAAAGAAAGTACAATCAATAGAACTCCCATATATTTCTTCATTCAATATCCACCCTTCTTGAGTTATCCACTCAATTGCTTAGAGTTTTCAGCCACATAAGATGTGGTTTTTTTCTGCCAGATGAATAGGAAGATGACGAGTGCAAAACCGGCCAAATCACCAATTAACCCCGGCATCACCAACAAGATGGCGCTTGTAAACAACATCAGCCTTTTCAAAAGATTCAACGGACCGAGGAAATAATTTTCCAATGCCCCGGCAAAAAATAAACAGCTTAAGAACGCACTTGAAACAGCGATGACAATCCGTGTGGTATCTGCCCCTTGGAGAAGCAGCTCAGGATTATAGACGAAGAGGAAAGGAATGAAAAACCCACCCATTCCGACTTTTATCGCGTAGAAAGCGGTCTTTGTAGGATTGGATCCGGCTATGCCCGCTGTCGTATAAGCCGTAATAGCAACAGGTGGAGTCAATCCGGATAAGACACCAAAATAGAACACGAACATATGCGCAGCGACGACGTTTACCCCTAGATCAATTAACGCCGGTGCTCCCAAAACAGCGAGAATGACGTAGGCGGATACGGTCGGCATGCCCATGCCCATAATGATGGAAGCTCCCGCTACCAAAACGAGAAGTAAAATCAGCGATCCACCTGCCACATCAATGACAAACCTTGAAAACGTGATGCCAAGCCCCGTTAAGGACACAGAACCCACAATAATTCCGGCGGTTGCACAGGCTGCGACCACAACAAGAGCGTTTCTGGCTCCATTTTCGAGTGCTGCCAGGATATCGAGCAGACTCATTCGAGTAGCACTCCGGATCCAACTCAGCAGGATCGTTGCTAGAATGGCATAGAACCCGGATTTCATCGGACTGTATCCATAAATCATCAGACCGATGATCAATAGAATCGGAAAAAATAAGTAGCTTTGCTTCAATAGAACAGCTTTAAGGTCAGGCAGCTGTTCTTTAGGAATACCTTCCATCTTTAAACGTTTGGCGTGAAAGTACACGACCATCCCAGCAATAAAAAAGTAAACGACTGCCGGGATGAGGGCGTAGAGGGCAATCTGGATATAAGGAAGCCCAATTGTCTCGGCCATGATGAAGACAGAAGCCCCCATGATCGGCGGCATGATCTGCCCTCCTTGGGAAGCTACGGCTTCAACTGCTGCTGAAAACCTTTTGCTGTAGCCGAGTTTCTTCATGAGAGGGATCGTAAAGGAACCTGTAATCGCTGCGTTTGCCGCACCGTTCCCTGTGATGGTCGCCACCAACGCACTTGAACCTACAGCCGAAAGCGCGGGCCCACCGGTTTTATTACCGAACAATCCAAAAGCAAAATCTGTAAAAAACTGGCCGCCCCCTGATTTCATTAAAAAGGACCCAAAAATTACGAACAAAATGAGCACGGTGGAACTGACATAAATCGGAGCACTGAAAATCCCCAAGGTCCCATTGAACATATGATCCACCATCTTTTCATAGCGCACACCAGGATGAGCAAGAGCTCCTGGGAAATATCTGCCCAAGAAGATGTAGGCAATGAAGAACAATCCGATCAGAGACATCAGTATGCCATTTGTCCTTCGTGTAGCTTCCAGGACCAGAGCAATAAAAATAGTCCCGAAAATGACATCAGCCTGGTTGATGTTGCCTTGCCGGCTTTGAATCATCTCCGCTCCTGAAATCATGTAATAAGCGGTGACTAAAGTGATCAATACAACCAAAACGTCCATAACCCCGAATTTCTTCCCCTTTCGAAAAGGGAACAACATAAAGATCAGAAGTAACGCCCATAAGACGTGGACACTCCTCTGCTGCCAGGATGGCAGTGTACCGAAACCTGCCGTGTACACATGAAAGATCGACAAGCCGATGGCAAGCAGACTGATAATCAGAATGAAAAACCTCGGGGCATTCCACTGTTCCTTCCGCTCCTGCCACAGTTTTTCCACGTAAGCGGGCTTCTCTGTAATGGTCGTGTCCAGTTTTTCAGCCTTTATGGATTGACGATTCATAACGCTCACCTCCAAACCCTTTGTTTGAAAAGGCTTACAAAAAGGGTTTTAATTTTCCTCCAACACTTTTCTAGCTACGAGAAGGCGCTGGATTTCATTTGTTCCTTCGTATATTTTTGTGATTCTGGCATCTCTGTAAAAACGTTCCACAGGGTATTCCCCGATGTAGCCGATCCCACCGTGGATCTGCACAGCCTTATCCGCGACTTTATTGAATACTTCAGAAGCGAACAGCTTGGCCATCGAGGCTTCTTTGATGACTTTTTTACCCGCGTCCACTTTTTCTGCAGCCATCATCGTTAACGTTCTAGCCGCTTCTGTTTCCGTAGCCATATCTGCTAACATCCATTGAATGGCCTGGTTGTCTGCAATCGGCTTTCCGAACTGGATGCGTTCCTTGGCATAACCCGCTGATAGTTCGATCAGCTTGTCACAGGATCCTACCGCTCGTGCAGCAAGTCCAATCCGTCCCTCTCCTAAAATTCTCAGAGCATTGATGTATCCCATCCCTACTTCACCGATGACGTTCTCTTCAGGAACGATACAGTTTTCAAAGATGACTTGAGCCGTATATGAACCTCTCAATCCCATTTTCTTATCTTTCTTTCCTACAATCAGGCCGGGAAAGTCCTTTTCTATCAAAAAGGCTGTAATGCCCCCTTTCGCTCCTTTTTCGCGGTCTGTTAAAGCAAAAACAGTAAATACATCCGCAACTGGAGCGTTTGTAATGAAGTGTTTGGTCCCATTGACGACCCAATGATCCCCTTTCTTCTCCGCCTGTGTCGCCAAATTCGTTGCATCTGATCCTGCCCCCGGTTCAGACAAGGCAAATGCTGCAATTTTTTCTCCGGTGGCCATTTCAGGTAAATACTTTTGTTTCAGAGATTCTGAAGCAAGCTTGACTAAACCTGTACTCCCGATTCCTGTGTGCGCACTGATTAAAGAGACAAACCCATTGTGTGTTCTCCCTAATTGCTCTAGTACAACGGCTTTTCCGACAGTATTCAAGCCGATTCCACCGTACTCTTCAGGGATGCTCATTCCAAACAATCCTAATTCTTTCGCTTTTTCTACCAGATGTGGAGGAATGGCATCCTCGTCTTCGATTTGTTGCGCGTAAGGCTCCACCTCGTTTTCCACAAAATTACGGATCATTACTTTCATTTGTTCTATTTCATCTGCAATCGTTACGGCCATTTCGAAACATCCTTTCATATTTGGTCTACACCTATATACATGCAATTTTCATGCCAATTCTATTGATCATAGTAAAATTCCAATAAAAAAAGTCTGCATAAGCAGACTCCCAAAGGGTTCATTCGTTTAAATTTTTTTATATCGGGTAAGAAATATTAAAATGTATAAACCTTGTTCAAAGGCTTTCGATTCACAAATGAATCAATCGGGAGTTTTGTTGGAATCTGTTGATTCGTATTTGTATGAAGCGATTCAATATTGAATCAAACACCGCTCAGACCCTGTGAACCATATGGAGGATGCTACTCAAGCTTCACATCAGTTTTTGATTCATATAATTCAACACACTGTAGATCGATTGGTTCGCAGGCGTTTCGACACCGAGAAGCTCTCCCTGTCTTTTTATGTAGCCACACATGGCCTCTACTTCCATAGGCTTTCCACGAAGACGATCCTGAAGCATCGAGGTCTGGTGCTGCTTGGCAAATTCAGCACGAGAGAAGATAGTAGGTATGGCCGTTTCAGGATCTATTGAAAACCCTTTACGTATCCCTACCTCTACTACTTCCTCGCAGATCTTTTTTGCTGTTCTATACAGCTGTTCGTCATCAAGGATTTCTCCTACACGGGCACCAGAAACAGCAGAAAGTGGATTAAACGTTGCATTCCACATCAGCTTATTCCATTTTCTAGTCATAATATTACTTGATTCTTTACAGTCGATGCCTGCTTCTTGTAAAAGGTCGATGATAGAAACAACGTCTGTCTTTGATGAGAGAGAGCCAATGACTAACTTCACTCTCCCTTGTTGTCGTATTTCACCCGGGCTCACAACCGATGACTGGACATATGTGACAGCTGATAAAACACGTGCTGCCCCAAATACTTCTTCGAGGATTTCTTCGTTTTCCACACCATTCTGCAAGGTCATGACAGCCGCTGTTTCTTTCAGAATCGGTTGTAAAACATCGGCCATCCTTTTTGTGTCGTTGGATTTCACACAAAACAATACGAGATCTGCTTCCGAAAGGTCACGGATATTGTCCGTAAATCGACCGTCAATGATGTACTCCCCGGCCTCTTCTTTAATCTTGAGTCCTTGCTCTTTCATGGCATCCAAATGTACGCCTCTCGCTAAAAACGTCACATCACACCCCGTTCTCGCAAGCCGGCCTCCAAAATAGCATCCGACAGCACCGGCTCCTGCAACCGCTATGTTCATAACCATTCCTCTCCTCTGGATACATGTATGTTATATTTCTTTAGCTTGCGGACAATCGTAGGTTGGCTTGTCTCTAATACCTCAGCTATTTCGTATGTGTTTTTATAGTTCAAGGCAGCGAGTTCCAATACTCTTGATTCGGCAAGCTCCACAGCTTCTTTCAAGGGGACAACAGAGTTCGGTGCGATTGCTGTGTGCTTTGTTTCCTGATATTCCGGAGGCAGATGTTCGGCCTTCAGCAAATCTTCTGGTGTGGTCACGACCAGTCGTTCAATTAAATTGGAGAGCTCCCGTATATTTCCCGGCCAGTCATAAGAGAAAAAGAAATCGTGCAGATTGGGATCCACCCGCTTGTCCATCCCGTACCGGTTATTCACTTTTTTAAGAAACAAGTCGATTAGTGGAAGAATATCGTCACGTCGATCTTTTAAGGATGGGATGGAGATCGGCAGCACATTCAGTCGATAGTACAGATCCTCACGAAAATCACCATCCCGGACCATCTCTTTTAAATCGCGGTTGGTGGCAGCAATGATTCTCACATCGACTTTCCTTGGCTTTGTTCCTCCAATGCGTTGAATTTCATTTTCCTGCAAGGCTCTCAAAAGTTTAACTTGGAGCATCAAAGGCAGTTCTCCGACCTCATCCAGAAAAAGAACACCCTTGTCCGCCAACTCAAACATCCCTGCCTTCCCTTGACGATTCGCACCTGTAAAAGCCCCCGGCTCATAACCGAAAAGCTCAGATTCAAGAAGATCTCCAGGGATGGCCCCACAGTTGATCTTGATAAAATCCCCTTCCTTGGAACGAGCGCTTTCCGAGTAGATATATTTGGCAAGGATATCTTTTCCTACCCCTGTTTCTCCTAGGATTAATACAGTCGCGTTGACATGAGCAATTCGTTCGGCTGTATCATAAATCATCCTCATGGATTCACTGTTGACCACCACACCGTCCATTTTTGAATTCCGATTTTTCAGAAGGTCCAGCTCTTTTTTGTATTTGTCGTTCAACTGATTCATTCGGCTTAATTTTGTCTGCAGTTCATTCAAATCCGAAAGGTCCCTGATATTCGTAACGACTTTTTCCACTTCACCGTTGTCATTGAACACAGGCGCCCCTGTAATCAATGTTTCCTTCCCTTCATAATTCTCTTGAACGAGTGAAACGGTTCTCTTCTGTTTGACTACACGATGGGTGACTGAACTTTTCAGAATCCCCCGTTTAATCAGGGCGTCTACATTCTTGCCTATGTAATACTCTTTCGGAATGCCGGTAATCCGTTCAATAGCTGAGTTGGTTTTCCAGGTGATTCCTTTGTGATCCGTGATATAGATGCCATCATAGGAATTTTCTATAATGGCATCAAGTTCACGGGTCAACTTCTTTAAGTCCTCATTTTCATTTTTTAAGGCAGAGATCTCGGATGTTTCCGTTCCAATGAATAGATCGCATTCTTCTTCCAGCGGACTTTTCATAAAGACATAACGCATGTCTCCATTCTCCGCAGACACTAGTTTGGAACCTGCTTTCATATCCCACAAAGGAAAGGTTTCCTTCACATGAGATCCTCTGGACATTCCGGCTTTAATCTTTTCATTAAAAGACAGCACACGTTCTTCCCCGTCAAGAATCATAGCAGGAAAGGGGATTTGATCGACTAAATCTATGAGAATCATTGTTTCACCGCCTCTTTTTAATCAAATACAAGTGACCTGTCCATAACTATAAAAACCCGTAAAAAGCTATGACCGCCATCAGCACACTGATGATACTCATAATGTACGTCCCGTTCCAGCGGAATCCGATGGTTAGACCACTTCTTTGTAAACAGTGACTGACAATAATATTAATAGCATTTAACGGACTCAACACGGCAGAGAGGGACCAGGACATAATAAAAATAAGCGCAAGGAATTCTGGAGAGAAACCTATATCGATCCCAGACACTTGACTGGCTAAAATCGGAATCACCACAATTTGGTGGATTCCGATCAGGGCAAAGAATAGAACCACCATGAGTATGACGAGGACAAAAAATAACAACGATTGTTCCGCATTCCACAGCAGAAAGGATTGCAGGTAAGCGGAAAAAGCTGTATCTCTAATGGCTAAGCCGAATAAACCGGCGCTTAAAAACAAAGTGATTTCATGGTCCATGACTGCGATTTTTTTGAGATATCCCTTAAACTCTTGCTGGAGCTGTCCCCAGTTATTAAAAAGCGTGGCCCAGGCTAACGGTACGATCACAGCAATCAGGCTGACCAGCGTCAGCATAGAGATGTGCGTCACATATTCTAATAGGAGGAGACTGAAAATCATGCTGAGAATCATGAAAAATATCTTCCACAAATTCTTAAAATGAGCCTTCTCTTCTATTTCGTCTTTCCCGCCTGTTTCCGTGCTTTGATCCCGGGCCTCTTTACTAAGTTCCATCTTCCTCGATGAATGCCTGAACAACAGGTTTCCGATTACCAACTGTATAAGAGCTGCCGTCAAACCCAGACCGATATATTGATTGAATTGACCGCCCACTTCATATAGGACGATGGCTACCGACGCAAAGTAAGGAGACCAGAGCATGGAAGAGGTAAATCCTATCAAGTAGGATTTACCAAGAATGACAGGATTGATTTTAAGCTCTTCTACCATTTCATGAACAATTTTCACAGAACCCATATTTAAAATAGGACTGATCAACGCCAGCGAACTGGAAAGACCAAAAAAAGCAAGTCTCGGCCGGTCTTCCCATTTCTTCAAGAAAAATTTAATAGAATAAAAGTACCCGCCCGCTTTGAGAGGGATGGAGATCAGTGGAACAAGCAAAATCAAAGCCAGGAGAGGCAGGTTCTGTTGAATGCCTTCAAGACTTGTGACCACTGGCTGAGCTTTTGTCATCCCGTTAATCACTAAAGCTGAGACGAACAAGGTCAACGTAACCACTTTCGCCATTCCCTTTACGGCCAGCACACTAAAAAAATAGACAAGCAAACAGAAAACAGACAATAGAACAAATAGGGGAGGGAAAGGAATAAAAAAGTAAAACAGATATGTCCCGCACATGGCAAGTATCAAACTTGGTTTCCAAAAGCCGCTCCTCATCGGAAATCGTTATACTTCTTCCTTCAGTTCCGAATAAGGCCACGCCGGCAGTCCCTTAGATAAAGACTTATCGGACCGATACCCAAGAACATAATCCGCCTGCATTACAGTGTGAATTTCCCTTGTACCTTCATAAATGACAGGAGCCTTCGAATTTCTCAAGAATCTTTCAACCGGGTACTCATTGGAGTACCCATAAGCGCCGTGAATCTGAACGGCATCATTGGCTGCCTCATTGGCAAAGTCACACGCCTGCCACTTGGCGAGAGAGGTTTCCCTTGTATTTCTCTTCCCTTGATTTTTCAATTCCCCTGCCTTAAATACAAGCAGACGCGACATTTCGTACCCTGCTTCCATCTTCGCAATCATCTGCTTAACCAGCTGATGTTTACCTATTTCTTTTCCGAACGTTTCCCTTTCATGGCAGTACTTGACGCTTTCTTCCAAGCAGGCGAGAATTTGACCACAGGCACCAGCGGCTACTGTAAAGCGGCCATTATCCAGAGCCGACATCGCGATTTTGAAGCCTTCCCCTTCTTCTCCAAGCAGGTTTTCTTCAGGAACATTCACCTGATCAAAAAACAACTCACCGGTATTTCCAGCACGGATTCCTAATTTCCCTTTGATGGCTTTTGATGAAAATCCGGGCATGGTGCGTTCCACGATGAAAGCAGAAATACCTTTATGTTCAGCACTTTTATCCGTGTAGGCAAAAACAAGGAAGTAATCGGCATGATCACAAAGGGATATCCACGTTTTCTGACCATTTAAAATGTAATGATCCCCTTCTTTAACAGCAGTAGTCTTTAATGAAGCAACATCCGATCCTGCCCCAGGTTCTGTCAGACCGAAAGCTCCCACCTTTTCTCCTTTTGCCTGAGGAATGAGGTATTTTTGTTTTTGAGCTTCATTTCCCCATTGTAAAAGTGACATGCTGTTCAACCCTGTATGGACGGAAACAGCTGTCCGAAAAGCCGTGTCCCCGCGCTCAAGCTCCTCACAAACAATCGCAAGCGTATTATAATCCATACCGCTCCCGCCGTACTGCTCTGGAATACAGACGCCCATTAAGTCAAGGTCCGCCAGCCGTTTCATAATAGAAGATTCAAAATGGCCTTGTTCGTCCCATTCCTGAATATAGGGCTGAATCTCCCGATCTACGAATTTCCGCACCACTTGCCTGACCATTTCCTGTTCTTGTGACAATTCAAAGTTCAACGTGCACCCCTCCAATTATTTTCTATCATTCTTTGAACTTTTCCCGTTTCCATCCGGGTTCGTTATCCCAAGGCATTCAAAATGAATCTACCTCTTGAATCAACTTTTCACATGTAAGCCCAAAACAAAAGCCAGCCATATCAAAGAAATCTTGATATAACTGGCTCCGATCTACGTAAATCCCTCAAAGCTTAGGCAGGGCATAGATTCTCAGTTATTTAATGTTCATGATCATGTCAGCGGCGTCATTCACGGGTCATGAAAGAGTCCATCTTTCTAGATGTGAATGTTCTTCTATCATTATATACTTTTTACAATTTTCTGTCTAATCAGATTTTTAAAGCTTTTACTCATCGACATCAATGGTAACGACTTCTCCATTCTCGACAGCTGCAATACGCAGAGCAGTGGAAAAACCGCCATCTTCCCCGATTTCCTCGATCGTGTACACCTGCTTCTCTTCCGGCAGGGCATCGAGGCCATCCTGCATATGAGAACGGATGGCTTCAGGATCATCAACCGTTCCTGCTGCTTTCATTGCTTCCATAAAGGCATTCATAGCTACATAGTGGTAACCTGCTTCAGATCCTGGATTCTCACCATATTTCTCCTTGTACTTTTCAATAAATTGATCGGTGCCTGGGTAATCGGAATTGATAAGAGGCGTTACACCTACAGCTCCTTCCAACTGTTCATAAGATCCGGTGACACTTTCCATTTCATCAAGCTTCGCCTGATCCATAATGATGAATCCACCTTCAAACCCAAGCTCCCTTGCCTGCTTCGCTACTTTCGCTGTCGGTTCTGATGGTCCTCCGATAAACATCACGTCTGGATCTTCCTTCAGAGCGTTGGTGACGAGAGTAAAGAAGTCGGTATCCTTGGAAAAATCGATGGAAGAGTTATAAACGACTTCCCCCCCTTGTTCTTCCCAGTAGGGTACGAGTGCTTCCGTCCAGTCTTTTCCATACTGGGAGGCTGTAGGGAGTGCGGCTAATTTCTTCCCATGGTTTTCCATCGCGTAACTCGTGAATGGATCCAGATAACCGGCATAGCTTGGTGGGATACGGACCGTCAATGCGTTCCCTTCCTCTGTTACCGCTGGTTCACTCGTGTAAGCGCCGATTAAGAAATTTTCCTGTTCATTGAACACCTGCATCGCCTTGATGCCTCCACTGTGGGGTGAAAAAATGATGGGCGTATCGTTTTCCTGTAATAGACGCTTGGCATTGGCAGCCGTTTCATTCGGCAGATACTTGTCGTCTAAAGAAACAAGGTTGTATTTATAGGTTTGTCCATCAATTTCGAACCCACCATTGTTGTTGATTTCTTCTACCGCCATCGTAAGTCCGTTTAACGTCCTTTCTCCGTAGTAAGCTGCCGGACCGCTTAAAGGACCACTATAGCCGATATTCACAACTTCCTCGCCTTCTTCCACTTCGGGAGCTTCTGATTCCGTTTGATTTTCACCTTCACTGGAAGCTTGATTCGATGGGTTATCGATACAACCACTCATCACCAGTAAAACAGCCATTACCATTAAAAAAGCCGACACTTTCATATATTTCATTTGAGAACCTCCCATGGTTTGGTGTTTTCTTTTAAAACGTCCCCGCACTCTTTAAGCACCAATATAAGCTTTTCGAACCGTATCATTCGCGAGCAGTTCATCCGCTGATCCCTTGACGACAATGGATCCACTCTCATATACATAGCCTCTGTCAGCAATTTTTAAAGCAGCAAAGGCATTTTGTTCAGCCAGAAGGACAGTTGTTCCATCTTTATTAATTTTTTGAATGACTTCAAACATCTGCTCCACGATTAAGGGAGCAAGCCCTATGGAAGGTTCATCAAGCAGCATCAGCTTCGGCTTTGACATCAGTGCTCTTCCAATGGCAAGCATTTGCTGCTGCCCTCCACTCAAGGAACCAGCCGCATCATCTTTCTTTTCATACAGGATGGGAAACAGTTCAAAGGCTTCTTCCAGGGACCGGTTTACCTGCTTGCGCTTTCTCCTGTGTACATACCCTCCCATGATTAAATTTTCCTTGACGGTCATCTGAGGAAACAGCTTCCGATCCTCGGCGCACTGAACGATGCCTGACTGAACGATTTTATCCGGAGCTTTTCCATGAATGGATGAACTTTCAAAGGTAATGGTTCCCGTACTCGGTTTTTGAAGGCCGCTGATGGCATTGAACGTTGTACTTTTCCCGGCACCATTCGACCCTAACAGAACGACCAGCTCTCCTTTTTCAACATGAATATCAATATTCTGGACAGCTGAAAACCCTCCATACTTGACAGAGACATTGGATAACTCAAGCACTCGCATCCCCTCCTAGATACGCTTCAATGACAGCTGGATCATTCATGATTTGTTCCGACGTACCTTCGGCGATTTTCTCCCCGTAATTCAAAACCATGATCTTATCGGCAAGCTTCATGATCATCTTCATTTTGTGTTCTATGAGGCAGACCGTGATTTTTCTTTTGACCATCTTTTCCATCAAGTCCGCCAATCCCTCTGTTTCCCCCGCATTAATGCCTGCCGTTGGTTCATCAAGGAAAACGACCTCCGGGTCTGTGGCAAGAGCGAGAGCGAACGCGACCCGTTTCTTCTCTTCCTGTGTAATGCTTCCTGCCTGCTGGTTCATCACATGCGTCAAATTAACGAAATCAAGCACATCCATCGCTTTGTCACGGCACTTTTTTTCTTCTTTTGTAAATCGTTTGGTCCGGAGAACCGCGTCCCATAAATTCGATTTCGTCCGCAGGCGGTGGCCGACAATGACGTTATCAAGTACCGTGGATTGTTCAAACAGGTTCGTCGTCTGAAACGTTCGGGCCACCCCAAGTTTGGCGATGCGGTCAGGGGATAACTTGGTAATGTCTTTTCCTTTGTAGATGATCTGACCAGCTGAGGGCGTATAAGAGCCACTGAGAAGGTTGAAGAAAGTGGATTTCCCAGCGCCGTTCGGACCGATGATCGCATTGATCTTCCCCTCTTCAATGGTGAAATCCACCTCATTAACCGCAACATTCCCTCCAAACCTTTTTGTCAATTTTTTGGTTTCAATGAGCACATTCATCCCTCCTTGACCTTTTTCTCAGAGTCTACGGTTTCAGATTCAAAATACCTCTGTTCTTTCCTTGTCCGTTTCACTTTTTTCGCTGTATGTTTCATCCGCCAATCATAATAAGCACCAACAATGCCACGCGGATAGAAAATGATCAGTAAAGTAAGAAGTGGACCAAAAATGAGCATACGGTAATCCTGTAAAAATTGAAGGGACTGGGAAACAGCAACGATGAGGAACGTACCAACGATCGGTCCTGCAAGAGTGCCGATTCCGCCGACTAACAAATAGGTTAGAAGGTCGAAAATGATGGTGATGTAGCCGATGTCAGGACCGATGAAGCGGATGAACGACGCATATAATGCACCGGCTAAGCCTGCAAAGAAAGTGGAGAGGACAAAAACCAACAGTTTGTTTTTCATTGTGGAAATGCCGATAGTTTGAGCTAAATCTTCACTATTACGAATAGCGATAAACGTACGCCCTGTGAGAGAATGTACAATTCTATACATGACAAGCACCGTGAAGATCAGGAAAAATAATACAAGATAGTACTGGGAAAGAGGTGTTTCAAAAGACAAAGGACCGATGTTTGAAGGAACTGGAATCCCGATCAACCCCCGCACTCCGCCCGTCAAGCCATCCCATTTATCAATAACAAGATAAATGATGTAACCAACACATAACGTATAAATGGCAAAAAAGTGCTCCCTCGTCCTTAAAGCTACTAATCCCACAACCGCTCCGATCGCACTGGTAATCAAACAGGCGGCAACGAGGGCGAGCCAGTAGTTGATTTCAGTTTTGACGGTTAATAGTCCTAAAGCATAGGCTCCGATTGCAAAAAAACCAGCGTGTGCAAGGGAAAGGTATCCCGTATAACCAGCTAACAGGTTTAAGCCGTACACAGCGATCATCCATATAAAAGCAAGTGTTAAAATGTGAAGGAAGTAGGCATTCGGAAGAACAAATGGAAATAGGATGGCAACGGCCAGAGCCCCAATCACCCATCCCCTGTTTTTCAGTAGTGACCCCAATTAAAAACCCTCCCTCGAGAACAGTCCTTTTGGCTTAATGGAAAGAATGACGACAAGAAGCAGGAAGGCGATGATATCTTTATAATCATTGGAAATATAGGTAGCTCCGAGGCTTTCTGTAAACCCAAGAATGTAGCCGCCTAAAATAGCACCAGGTACACTGCCCATGCCTCCGAGAATAATGATGACGAAAGCTTTCAATATGACCAGGTGTCCCATCCCTGGAAATACGAGGTTGATCGGTGCGGAAAGTGACGCGGCAATAGCAGCAAGCCCACCGGAAATCATGAAGGTCAACATGGCTACTCTGTTTGTATTGATGCCGACTAGATGGGCTCCTTCACGATTCTGCGCCATCGCAATAATAGTCGATCCCACGTACGTTTTCTTCAAGAACAAATACAGCAAAATCATGACAGCAATGGCTCCAATGTTAATGAGAACCCGTTGAGTTGTTGCTGTCATTCCGAAGATATCAATGACCTGCCCGTAAGGAGTCTCCATTGTACGATAATCAGCCCCCCAGATCAGTTGGGCAAAAGCTTCTAAGAACAGCAGAATTCCAATAGCTGCAATCTTATCATGAATCGGAGGAGCATTCCGGAGCGGGTGGAAAACAAGCCTGTCCATCAATACACCAAGCAAACCGACAACTAAAACAGAGACGGCCATCGCCATCCAATAATGAATTCCCCACAGGAGCATCATCGTCAGCGTAATGTAAGCCCCAAGCATATATAACGCTCCATGCGCAAAGTTAGGGATGTGCAAAATACCATAGACGAGGGTCAGACCGAGTGCCACTAAGCTGTAGACACTTCCAATCGTCAATCCGTTGAAAAGCTGCTGAGTTAAAATATCCATTCAACTTCCCCTTTAACCTCAATTTTGAAGCTTTTGTGCCTTGGATCATCACCAAGGCACATGTATTCAGGATTTCTGGTCGATATTCATTTTCTCCCTTTCTTCTTCCTGAAGCTTCCTCCATAAGATCTTCCCGCTGTTAGTCATCGGGAACGCTTCAATGAACTCAACGATTCTCGGATACTTATACGCCGCCATTTTTTCTTTCGACCACGCAACAATCTCCTCTTCCGTGACTTCTCCTTTGGCGTTGTCGTTCAGGATGACAAAGGCCTTGATGTTCTCTCCTTTTCTTGGATCCGGTACACCGACGACACACGCCTGCTGAACAGCCGGGTGATCATATAAGGCGGATTCTACTTCTGTCGGCCATACATTGTATCCAGAAGCATTGATCATCCGCTTTAAGCGGTCGACAATGAAGAAATAGCCTTCCTCGTCAAAACGACCGATATCGCCCGTGCGGAAAAAGGATTTGCCGTCAATTTCGATAAAGGCACTTTCATTTTCTTCCGCCCGATTATAATAGCCGATCATCACCTGCGGACCGTTCACGACAATTTCACCGATTTCATCTGTCCCCACTTCCTCCATCGTTGCAGGATCAATGATTCTTGCATCGACATCAAAGGAAGGAATACCAAGACACTGCATTTTCGGACGATCCGGTGGATTGAAGTGGGTCTGCGCAATCGTTTCAGACAGCCCGTACCCTTCAACGAATTCAAGTCCCGTCAATTTGTAAAGCTTTTCCCCTAAGGCTTTCGGAAAAGCCGCTCCCCCACCTGATATGGCGTCTAAAGAACTTAAGTCTTCGGCTTTGACTTCAGGGTTTGCAAGAAAATCAACGAGCATGGTACTGATCGTCACCCAATGGGTACACTGCTGATCACGAATCAATTGCCTTGCAGTTTCCCGGTCCCAGCGCGTCATAATGACAACCTTATTCCCGCTGAAAATAGGCATGTGCATGCTGTGAACCATGCCCGTGACATGGAAATACGGCAAGGTCGCCAGGGACCTTGAGTTCATCGTGGCCCGAGACCAGTAATAAGCACCAAGGATGTTCGCCTGCACCGTCCGGTTTGTATGCATGCAGCCTTTAGGCAGCCCTGTTGTTCCTGAAGTATATGGAAGCACAGCGAGATCATCAGCATGTACTCCACTATCTTTCGGCTGGGCTTTTAGCGCCAATGCTTCTGCCCATATGTGTACCGTATCATCTTCATAAACATTTCGTGGAGCAGAAACTTCAACGGGAAGCCGTTCCTCGTTCATGTTCCCTATATAATCCGAATAGGCTGCCACAACAATGTTGTGTAAAGTCGTCGTGTCAACAAGAGGGTGAACGACATCCATCAGCTCCTGACCGATAATGGCATGCTCAATGCCTCCGTCTTTCACGTAAAATTCCAACTCTTCTGTTTTTAGCATCGGATTGATCGGAACAACTACAGCCCCTGCTCTTAAAATGGAATAATAACCAATGATGAACTGAGGAGAATTCTGCATAAGAAGCAGAACTTTATCTCCTTTCTCCACTTGCATATAAAGCTGCATGTAGCCGGCCAGTACATCGACCTGCTCCAGCAGCTCCCGGTAAGTCAAGCCTGCACCATAATAATAAATCGCTTCATGTTCAGGATACCGAGTGGCGGAGACCCTCAAGTTGTCGTAAATGGATGTTTCAGGGACGGTCAAAGACTTTGTCAACTTCGGCCAAAATTCATAATGTTTCGTTTGCAAGAAGACCACTCCTTATTGATATTGTCCACAATCTTTGTAAGCGTTATCATTTACCGGTTTACTTAATCAGCCAGCCACCGTCCACCAGTAAATCCGAACCTGTCATATAGGAAGCCTCTCTAGAGGCAGCAAAACAGATAACGTTGGCGACTTCCCCGGGTCTGCCTACACGGCCTAAGGCTGTATTTTTTTGTATGGCCTCCTCAAAGCGCTTGTTCTTTAAGCCCTCTTCCGTCAAAGGGGTTTCCGCGAATCCCGGCGAAACAGAATTCACACGAATACCGGAAGCCGAGAATTCCAACGCCAGGGCTTTGGTAAAATTAATCACCGCTGCTTTCGAGGAGCTGTAGTGAGGAATCTTCGCCCCGGCTTTGTGACCAGACAGGGAAGCCACATTAACGATCGCACGATCCTCCTGTGTCCCTCCTTCCATCATCAAGCGTCCAAGCGCTTTAGAAACAAGAAACACGCTCTTCAGGTTCGTATCCTGGATGCGGTCCCACTCCTCTGCCTCCATATCAAGGATGGAGGACTTTCCCGAAATGCCTGCGTTGTTCACCAAAACATTCAGGTCGCCATACTCTTCATTCACGAAAGCGGCGAGTTGATCCACCTGATCTTCCTGAGTGACATCCGCTTGATAAATGCTGGCGGCTGGTTCTTCCAACCCTTCATTAATCTGCGCTGCTACTCTTTCCAGTTTGCTTTTCGTCCTTCCGACAAGAATGACTTTCGCTCCTTCATTCGCAAGCTTCACAGCGGTTTCTTCACCAATTCCGCTTCCTGCTCCTGTAATGACTGCAATGCTTTGCTCAAATCTCCCCACCTCAAACACTCCTTTCTGCCGTCTCTGTTTTCAAATAAGATTCTAAACACACACGCAGCTCATCACTAATCGGCTCACTCTGCTGTTTTTCATAATTAAAATGAACGATAACAGCACCCGCCTTTGCGACCAGTTCTTTCGTGCCTTCAACCAGGATCTCGTGAGTAAAAGTAAAACTGCTGCGGCCTATACGCGAAATCCAGGAACGAATGACCAAAGGGTTTCCAAAATACGCCTGGCTTACAAAATCACATTGGGTTGACGCGAGGATAAAACGACCGACAGAGTTCACCTGTCCAGGCAGAACCTCTTGAAAAAACTTTCCCCTCGCTTCTTCCAAGTAAATGAAATAACTCGTATTATTGACATGTCCTGCCATATCCGTCTCGCAAAACCTGACTCTTAGACTGCTCTCATGTTTCATGTCATCTCCTCCATTCCAACCAGTCAGTATGTTATGAATAAGCCTTTATCAGAAAAGGCTGGTGAGGTTTAATCTTTGGAGTTGATTCCGTTTAAAATGATGTTCAAATAAATGGACGTGAGCTCTTCTGCTGAGACATCTCCCTCAGGGTCAAACCAATAGTAGCTCCAGTTCGTCATACCGAGAATGCCCCTTGTCACCATATTTGGATCCAAATCGGTTTGGAACTCTCCATTTTCAATGCCTTCTTCGACGACGGCCTGTACATTGACACGGAACTGATCTCTCTTTTGAACAATCTGTTCCAGGTAATCGGGTCCAAGATTCCGCATCTCCCTGAAAAATATCCTCGCACTTTTCTTCCGGTCTTTGATGCTGTGGATGACCATATAAATCATGGAGCGAAGCTTCTCTTTGCTGTCTTTAGAATCGTCATTCAAAATCGTCCGCTGATTGGAAAGCAGAAACTCAATGAATTCCAAATGGATATCCGTCAGCAGCTCCTGTTTGTTTTTGAAATAATAATAGAAGGTCCCTTTCGTTACTCCCAGTTCCTCTACGATTTCCTGGAGAGATGTTTCTGTAAATCCCTTTTTATCAAATAAATGAATACTCGTTTGGATGATTTCTTGTTTCATAGATACATGGTCCTCTCTTTTAAGGATGATATCCCATTATAACATCCCTAAAATCTGCGAAAGAGTCCGTAAGATCAGCCGCGCTCAAGAATCATCGCTATCCCTTGACCTCCGCCGATACAGGCGGTAATCAGTGCATATCTGCCTTCCCTATGCTTAAGTGCATAGATGGCTTTGGTAGCAAGGATGGCACCTGTTGCTCCGAGCGGATGTCCATGAGCGATAGCTCCTCCGTTGACATTCACCTTATCCATGTCCATATTCAACTCTGCCTGACAGGCAAGCACTTGAGCGGCAAAGGCCTCATTGATTTCGATAAGATCCATGTCATCCAGTGAAAGCCCTGTCTGCTCCAGAACCTTATGTACAGCTGGTACTGGTCCGATGCCCATGATATTCGGATCAACACCTGCGACCGTATAGCCGACAACCTTAGCCAATGGTTCCACCCCGAGCGCCTCCGCTTTGCCACGCGACATCAAAGTCAGTGCTGAGGCAGCATCATTCAACCCCGAACTGTTTGCTGCTGTCACCGTACCATTTTCGAGAAAAGCAGGGGAAAGTTTGGCCATCCCTTCCATCGTAGAAGAAGGACGCGGATGTTCATCAGTTTTGAAAGTGATCGGCTCCCCTTTTCTTACCGGAATACTCAAGGCTACGATTTGTTCATCAAAACGTCCTTCTTCCATAGCCTGAGCCATTCGCTCCTGGCTGGTCTGGGCAAAACGATCTTGTGCTTCTCTAGGTATCTGGTATTTTTCAGCAAGGTTCTCTGCTGTTATTCCCATAGGAGGATCTCCGATTTCTTTTGGAGAGAGCTGTGACTTCCTAAACTTAGGAGGTGCCGGGCTGTAGGGGCGTTCTGGACGGTCCATGAGATAAGGAGCGCGACTCATACTTTCCGTTCCTCCTGCTACATAGACCTCTCCATTTCCTGCTTGTATCGCCTGGGCAGCTAAGTGAATCGCATTTAGTCCTGATCCGCACTGCCGATCTACCGTCAGACCAGGCAGCTGGAGGGAAAGTCCCGTTTCTAACGCCGATAAACGTGCAACGTTTCCCCCTCCGCTCAACACATTACCAAAGATCACGTCTTCAATCGCATCAGGTTCGATCCCCGCACGCTGAACCGCTTCTTTAATGACTTCAGAACCCAACACATGGGCAGGAACCACAGCAAGAGTCCCTCCTTGTTTACCAATCGCTGTTCGGACAGCAGATACAATAACCGCATCTCGTTGTGACATGATTTCACTCCTTTTGTTTCTCACATGGCATGTGTGCCGCCATCGACGACGATCACATCACCTGTAATATGGTCGGAAGCCTTAGAACTTAAGAAAATGACGGCTCCCTTCAAATCATCTTCTCCACCGAATTTACGTAAAGGAGTACTTTGTAAAAAAGCCTCTTCCCCTTTATCCATCAATACCTTCGACATTTTCGTCGGGAAAAATCCAGGGGCAATGGCATTCACGCGTATGCCTCTCGGGCCCCACTTCACCGCTAAGTCTTTTGTAAAGGTGAGTACCGCCCCTTTACTCGAATTGTAGCCGATGGTATCCATGTACTTGGGATCCGATCCCTTCATCCCGGCGACCGAAGAAATGTTGATGATTTTTCCTGAACCTTGTTCAAGCATGACTTTCCCTGCCATTTGAGACATGAGAAACGTTCCAGTGACGTTTACATTGAAAACTTTCTGCCACGCCTCAAGCGGCATATCTTCTACCGGCGCTCCCCATGTAGCTCCACTATTATTGACGAGAATGTCAATGCGTCCGAAATGATCGACCGTCTGATCGATCACTTTTTGCATCGAGTGCGGGTTTGTGACATCACATTCAAAAGCGAGAGAATCAACCCCGAGACTTTTCAACTGCTCGCTCACTTCTGCGCAGGCCTCAAGCTTCCTTGAACACACCACGACATGAGCCCCGCACTCGGCCAGCCCTTCAGCAATCTGTTTGCCAAGACCTCTGCCGCCTCCCGTGACAACCGCCACTTGATCATCTAAACGAAAGAGATCTTTAGCGTGCATACACTCCGCTCCTTTCCGAGACTTTGGCCAATTCATATTTTGCAATGGCCCGGCGGTGCACCTCGTCGGGTCCGTCTGCTAAACGTAAAGTCCTTATATTCGCCCATTTTGCAGCTAACCGTTGATCATCACTGACCCCGGATCCTCCAAACGCTTGAATCGCCCGGTCAATCACTTTTAATGCCATATTCGGCGCGACCACTTTAATCATGGCAATTTCAGATTTGGCTTCCTTGTTACCCACGGTATCCATCATATAAGCGGCTTTCAACGTAAGGAGACGGGCCTGCTCAATTTCAATACGGGAATCAGCGATCCATTCGCGGATCACTCCCTGATCGGCGAGCTTTTTACCAAACGCCTCTCTGTCGTTGACCCTTGCACACATATCTTCAAGTGCTCGTTCCGCTGCCCCTATCGTCCGCATACAGTGATGAATCCGCCCCGGTCCCAAACGTCCTTGTGCGATGGCGAATCCTTTCCCCTCATCCCAGATCAAGTGGGAGGCAGGCACACGAACATCGTTGAACTCGATTTCTGCATGCCCATGAGGAGCGTGATCATAGCCGAAGACAGGCAGCAGCCGTTTGATAGTTATCCCTTTCGTGTCCAGCGGTACGAGAATCATCGACTGCTGCTCATGTCTCGCTGCATCCGGATCATTTTTGCCCATGACGATACTGATCTTACATCTTGGATCTCCAGCCCCGGACGACCACCACTTCGTCCCGTTGATCACATACTCATCGCCTATTCCCGTAATACTCGTTTGGATATTCGTAGCATCGGAAGACGCGACATCCGGTTCTGTCATCGAAAAACAGGAACGGATTTCCCCTTGAAGCAGCGGCTCCAGCCATTGCTTTTTCTGCTCTTCTGTCCCATACCGGGCAAGAACCTCCATGTTCCCTGTATCAGGTGCGGCACAATTGAATACTTCCGGCGCAATGAACGACCGCCCCATGATTTCACACAAGGGGGCGTATTCCATATTCGTAAGTCCTGCGCCATATTCACTGTCAGGAAGGAATAAATTCCATAGTCCCGCATCTTTCGCTTTGTTTTTCAACTCATCCATAATTGGAGGGATGTCTGCAAAACGGTTCTCTTCATTTAATTGATCCTCATACAAGCCTTCGTTCGGGTAGATATGCTCCTCCATGAACCTCGTCAATTGATCCTGAAGATCTTTCACTTTTTGAGAATGTTCAAAGTGCATAAGGTTCCTCCCTATTTATGTAGCAATTCTTGTTTCATTCTTCCTGAAAACCACTTGGCCTTTGATGACATCTTCTTCATTCTGGTTTTTAGCACGGACATTGAAAGTGATGGTTTCTTGATCTTTGCCTTTCACTTCTGCATGAAGAGTAATGATATCCTCAAGAAACACCATGCCTCGGAATCGGATCGAGTAATTCTGGATAAACCCTTCCTCATAAAAGGGGGTGAACAATTTGGCCAAGTTCCCCATCGTCCACATTCCATGAGCAATAACTCCAGGCAGGCCTGCTTTCTCCGCTTCTTCGTCAATCGTATGAATAGGATTATAGTCTCCAGAGGCACCCGCGTACTTGATCAAATCCAGTCTTGTTACCGGCGGCAACGTAACCGCTTTCAATTTATCGCCAGGCTGAACACCATACAAAGGACTCATACACGCATCTCCCTTCTTACAGCTTCCGTAATGATGATCACTTGTTCTTCAGAGAAAATCAGCTGCCCTTCCAGGTCTTCCCCGTAACGCTTCACTTTCAGAAATCCCATGTCGCCGCTCTTTCCACTTCTTTCGTAGTAATCTTCCACTTCCGCGTAGCAGAGAATTTCTTCTCCTACGTAAAGAGGACGTTCATAATGATAGTTTTGTTCACCATGGATCAGCCCTTTCTTCGGAAGATCGAGTCCCTCGATGACTCCATAATCGAACACTCTAGGAAAAGTCGGGGGAGCCATGTTACGGGAATCCGATTCCTCATCCATGAATATGGGATGAGGGTCACCGATCGCCTCTGCAAACTTTTTCACGGCACCCCGTTCGACCATGTTCTTCACTGTTCTTGATCTTTTTCCAATGGATTGTTCAAACATATAGCCGCTCCTTTATCGTCAATTTTTAGGACCACCTGCGACATAGATCACCTGACCATTCACAAAAGAAGAACGTTCATCTGCAAAAAATGCGACGGCATTGGCGATGTCTTCCGGTTTCCCGCTCCTGCCGACAGGAATTTTATTGATGCTTGCCTCGACAAGGTCTTCGAATGAAATGCCGATGCGCGTTGCGGTTTCCTTTGTCATTTCCGTTTCGATAAAGCCCGGAGCGACCGCGTTGGTTGTTATGCCAAATTTCCCTAACTCGATGGCAAGCGTCTTCGTAAAACCCTGCAAACCTGCTTTCGCTGTTGCATAATTAGCTTGACCACGATTCCCAAGCGCCGATGTGGAAGAGATGTTAATGATACGCCCGTATTTATTCTCCACCATAATCCTTTGCGCAGCACGGACCGCATTAAATGCCCCCTTCAGATGTACATTCATGACGGTATCCCAGTCTTCATCCTTCATCTTGAACAGCATATTATCACGGATGACTCCTGCGTTATTGACGAGAATATCCAGAGACCCGAATCGGTTGAATGCCTCCTTTATAGCTGTATCTACTTGTTCATAATCGACGACATCCGCCACCTTACAGAAGATTTCATACCCTTTTTCCCTGAATTCTGATTCCACTTCCTTGAGGGCCTCTTCATTGACATCAATGATGCCGATCTTCGCTCCCTCCTCTGCCAAGCTTAGTGCAATTCCTTTTCCTATCCCACGGCTTCCGCCTGTAACAAAAGCGGCTCGGTTTTCAAATCTACCACTCATTCCCATTCCTCCTCTTAACCGATTTTCACATGCCCTTTTAATAGATTACGAGAAATAATCAAGCGCTGAATTTCATCTGTTCCATCATAGATTCTCCAAAGTCTTGCCTCACGGTACCAACGCTCGATCGGTAATTCTTTTGTATAACCCATGCCGCCATGAATTTGCAGGACACGGTCAATGACGTTGTTGCCCATATTGGCGCCGTACAATTTCGCCATGGATGCGTAGTGGCGGTTATCTTCTCCATGATCGAGCGTGAAAGCAGCATTGAGAACAAGCCACTTCGCTGCTTCAATTTCCACGGCTGAATCAGCAATCTGCCACTGAATAGCTTGCCGTGTCGCGATTGGTTTTCCAAAAGTTTCCCGTTCATTTGCATAATCGATGGCCATATTCAACAACCTTTCAGCTGCTCCCACAGCACGGGCACCGACAATCCAGCGGGCAAAGCCAATCCATTCAAGCCCTAAATCATATCCATGATTAATTTCCCCAAGAATATTTTCTTCCGGCACGCGGACATTATCGAAAATGAGAGACGCCGGTCCCCACTCTCCCATAGTGTGGATGTATTCAGACTTCCATCCCATAGAGCGATCAGCGATAAAACATGTCACTCCTTTTCTGCCATTCGAAGATTGATGAAGCTCTTTGTCTGTAATAGCAATGGCCATCACAAAATCAGCCTCGTTTCCACCGGTGATGAACGTCTTTTCACCGTTGAGCACCCAGTCATTGCCATCCTTGACAGCAGTCATTTTCAAGTTCCTAGTATCAGAACCAGCCCCGGGCTCCGTCATGGCAAAACACGATTTCTTATCGCCATTAATGGTCGGCAATAGATATTTTTCCTTTTGCTCCTCATTTCCGTAATACAAAATATTGTCAGCAGACCCTCCAAATTTGAATGGAACAAAGGTACGCGCCACTTCCATTTGGACGATGGCAAGCATCATCTGCCCAAGATCCGCTCCGCCATATTCTTCCGGTGTATTGATGCCCCAAAAGCCTGCGTCTTTCGCCTTCTGCTGAAGTTCTTCCATCTTTCCTTCAGGAAGACTCGGTCTTCCCTCCCTTTCATTACGCAAGACCTCATTTTCAAGAGGAATCAATTCTTTCTCCACGAATTTCCGAATGGTTTTTCTCACCATTTCTTGTTCATCGGTCAAACGCAAGTGCATACAATCATCCTCATTTCTGTATTAAGTCAACATACCTACCGGTTGGTATGTTTTATTTTATATTATTTTAAATATTCAAAAAACACAACACCTTTTGTTAAATTATTGGATAATTTAAGGGAAGCTTCTTTATGAAATAAGGAGGAAAATCAGGATTGATGATACTTAATCCATCCCCCTTCTTAAAAAGCAGGCCGTCGACCATTTGATTGGAAAGTGGTCTTATTAACTCCGCACCTCAACTGCTATCATTTCACCTTGCTCCTCGAAGAAAATGGAGTGGACTTATATCTTTCACCATTGATTTAATTTCTACTAAACTACAATTTGATAAAATAATACAAAAAGGAGGCATCCGTGGAACTCACCGCTCAGTTAGGAAAAGAAATTATTAACCGCCTTTCCCAGTACATAGACGTACCGATCAATCTCATGGATCCTGCCGGTAAAATAGTCGCTAGTACCGATTCGGATCGGATTTACCAAACACACGGCGGCGCTCAACAAGTGATTAAAACACTGGAACCTCAGCAATTCACAACCAAAATGGTGGATCAATTTTCAAACACCAAGCCCGGGGTCAACCTTCCCATTTTTCATAATGGCGAACTCGCGGGCGTGGTCGGATTGACAGGAGATCCGGATCAAGTGTATCAAGCAGCGGGTATGACGCAGGGATCGGTCGAAATCGCGCTGGAACAACTCTATATCCAGAAGCAGAGTTTTTATCAGGAAAGACAGTGGAACCACTGGTTTCATCGGCTCATTTCAGACGAAGAAACCGAAGACCTGGAGAAAGAAGCCCGCTATTCTTTACGTGCAGACCTTAAGAAGGCGTGGCAGGTCTTCGTTTTCCAAACAAACTCACCTTTCGATTTCGCCGAGAGACTGCGCACACAGACAGAACAGCTGCAACTCAACCCGCTTTTCATCCTTCCTTTTCAGGAGAATTTAGTTGTTATGCCTCTTCCATTTCAAGAGCATATCCCACCCTTCAAAGCAGATGGACCTGCTGCTGTTGGTGAACCAGGATATAGTGCTAAAGGGATTTATACATCTTTCAAACAAGCATCTCAGACGATCGATGTTGCAGGCAAAGCCGGAGAAATCATTCACAGCGGAACACTTAGGGTAGAACGACTGCTTTCAAACATTACTAAGGACACGTACATAGAAATTACAGAGCCTTATGCCATTCGTCTAAATCGATTAGAAACACCCTATTTGGAAACGCTCCATACTTTTTTCAACAACGATTTGAAAATGAACCGGACAGCTGATGAATTGCATGTCCATCGAAATACGCTTCATTACCGGCTTGATCAAGTCCATAAAAAAGTAGGACTGGATCCGCGGAATTTCAAAGATGCGATGATGCTGCAAATTATTTTAATCAATCGTTGATTTGTGCATTTGCACAAGAATACGCTTACATTTTTCTGATATTTTGTATATCTCATCAATTGTTATTGTGTCTTATTTCCTGTTGAATAGAAAGTAGCCAAATTAGATAAAGGAGGGTGAAAGATGAAGGTCGTTTTTGCCCCTGATTCTTACAAAGGGAGTTTGTCTTCCATTCAAGTTGCTGAAGTCATGAAAAAGGCTTGGCATGCAGTCATTCCAGATTCAGAAACCATCATGAAGCCAATGGCAGATGGGGGAGAAGGTACCTTAGAAGTATTTTCTACATCTGTGTCCCACGAAAAAGTTTACTTATCCTGTAAGGGACCGTTAGGAGAAAATCACGAGAGCTGGTATGTAAAACTGGACGATCAGCGAGCTGTGATTGAAGGAGCCGCGATTGCCGGCTTACCACTAGTACCAACAGAAGAACGTAATCCCGATCACACAACAAGCTATGGCATTGGGCAGGCAATCACGCATGCTTTAAACGAAGGGTGCACCAACTTAATTGTAGCCATTGGCGGAAGTTCAACAAACGACGGTGGCCTGGGAATGTTACAGGCACTTGGAATGAAAACCTACGATGAAAATGGCCAGGAGACAGGGATGTATGGAAAGGACCTCCATGCCGTAAAAAGAGTGGACTTTTCTGAACTGGACCCACGCCTCAAAGACGTCACGATCCGAGTTGCTTCTGATGTAGACAATCCACTGACTGGACCTCAAGGAGCAAGTCGCATCTATGGCCCACAAAAAGGAGCGACCGAGCAGCAAGTAAATGCTTATGATCATGCTTTAGACCACTATGGAAAACTCATTGAAGAGGTGTTTGATAAAAACATCATGAACACCCCTGGTGCTGGTGCTGCTGGCGGCCTCGGATTTGCTTTTCTTACTATTGGTGCTCATCTAGAATCGGGAGCTCAGTTGATCGGTGAAGCTATCCAGCTCAAGAAGGCCATTCATGATGCTGACTATATCATTACTGGAGAAGGTCAAAGTGATGACCAGACCCTTTATGGAAAAGCCCCTGGTTATGTAGCTGAACTTGCCAAAGAAAACCATACACCTGTCCTTCTTATATCAGGATGTTTAGGCGCAAACTATGGAGCATTAAATGAGAGGTTCACGAGTTGTTTTTCTATAGCTCCAGGACCTGTCTCATTAGAGGACTGCCTGAAGAACGCAGAAGAATATTTATTTGAGGCAACGAGACAAATCGCAAGGTTATTAACCAAACAATAAAAAGGAGTGAGAAGTATATGGATGGTTTCGGACTAGTACTTATTATTTTACTCGGTGTTTTATTTGTCATTGTAGCCACGGCAAAATTCAATCTCCACCCTTTCCTCTCCCTCTTGATTTCTGCTTTCGCTATCGGAATTTTAGCCGGTATACCACTTGGAGATGTCGTAGAGGCCGTCAATGGCGGGTTCGGAGGATTGATGGGAGGCATCGGACTCGTCATCGTATTTGGTACGATCATCGGTGTCATATTAGAAAAATCGGGCGCTGCTTTACGCATGGCGGAAGTCGTTTTAAGAATCGTCGGAGAAAAAAGACCTCAGCTCGCGATGAGCGCCATCGGCAGTATTGTCAGTATCCCAGTGTTCTGTGATTCAGGGTATGTTATTTTATCCTCTTTAAAGAAAGCGCTTGCAAACAAAACGAAGGTTACCGTTGCATCTATGGCGATTGCCTTATCTACAGGTCTGTTCGCCACGCACACTTTAGTGCCGCCTACACCTGGACCAATCGCAGCTGCAGGAAATATCGGTGCCCAAAATTATCTAGGAACGGTCATTTTATTTGGTGTTATCGTCGCGATTCCTGCCATCTTGGTGGGTTACCTTTGGGCGGTCAAAGCCGGTTCTAAAATTCACATTGATCAAAGTGAAGAAGATACCCTCTATGATTACGACGAGGTCGTCAGCAGTTTTGGGGATATGCCTTCGGCCACTAAATCATTTGCTCCTATCTTAGTTCCGATTCTTCTAATTGGATTCAGCTCTGTCATCACTTTTGCTGGATGGGAAGGTCCTGTTTTTTCCTTTTTCCTATTCCTAGGTTCACCTGTTGTCGCTCTTCTGGTTGGCGTCTTATTCGCTTTCACTCTTCTTCCAAAATATGATGAAGAAACACTTACCCAATGGGTAGGAATCGGAATTAAGGAAGCCGCTCCTATCCTGTTGATTACAGGAGCAGGTGGAGCTTTCGGTTCTGTCATCAGCTCCACAAGCATCGCTGATCTCATTAAAGGAATCGCAGGAAATGAAGTAGCTGTCGGTGCTGTATTTATCTTCATCCCATTCATCATCGCTGCAGCATTAAAGAGTGCACAGGGATCGTCTACAGCAGCCATTGTCATCACATCAACTTTGATCGCACCTCTTCTTCCGCAAATCGGCATCGAAGGAGCTGTGCCGCTGGCGCTCGTCGTCATGGCGGTCGGTGCTGGTGCCATGGTCGTCTCTCACGTTAACGACAGCTATTTCTGGGTCGTAAAGGAATTCAGTGGGATGTCCATCACACAAGCCTACAAGGCTCAAACGATGGGTACTCTACTGCAAGGACTGACAGCCATTATTGTCACTTCGATTCTCTGGTTTATATTGGTATAACACTAAGAGAGACCTCCACGTTGGAGGTCTCTCTTTTTGACTAAAGCTGCTGAGTCCTTCGATATTAACTGGAGAAGACTTCTCTTCCTACCAAGTGAAATATACAATCACGCCAATCATTCCCCAAATCGGAGGAGAAAGAAGAATGGCCCATAAAAGCCCTTTGAAAAAGTTCCCTTCATATTCTTCCATACCATCACCTCTTTAGCAAACAGTATGGACAATTCCATATAAACTTACTTTAGATTATTTCGCAAAATCCGACGTATATTTCCCAGGTAATAATTCAATCTCGCCACTTCCCAGCAAATTCCGCCCCAAAAAAGCTACCCTATAAAAGAGTAGCTTACGAATTGTAGTCAAGAATCATTTCTCGAACATCTTCTACTTCCTGGTCCGGCACTTCTAAATAATAAATTCCATTAATTTTAGTGCCTGTACCCGTCATCTGGTAAGTAGACAAATTTTCTCTCGCCCCACTATAGTTCTTCATCAAATCCTGCATCGTACTGAAGTCCATATTAGTAGAAACATTTTTACCAAGAACGTCCATCACATTACCAATTTTATTAATGGATCCGACATTCATCCCTTTATCAACGATTCCCTGGATGACTTTACGCTGGCGCTCATTACGTCCGAGATCGCCCTGGGGATCATCGTACCGCATACGGACATAGCCGAGGGCTTCATCACCATCCATAGTCAATTCACCTTTTTTATAATGGAAGTTATCCTTCCCATACCATTCGATATCGTTTTGGATGGTAATGCCTCCAACGGCATCCACCATTTCTTCCAAACCTTCCATGTTCACTTGGACATAATAGTCCAGGTTGATATCAAGGAAGTTCTCGACAGTCTGGATAGCCATATCTGCTCCACCAAAGGCGTAAGCATGATTAATTTTATCCTGTTTGCCCGAATGAGAAGAATCGCCCACCATCTCCGTACGTGTGTCACGAGGAATGCTAATGATTTGACTGCGATTGTCGTTTGGATCAACAGACAATACCATCAAAGCATCGGAACGCCCCGAATCTCCGGCTCTTTCATCGACACCCATCAGTAAAATGTTAAGCGGTTCTTGTTCCTTACGTTTTTTCTCCGTCAGTTCATGATCAATCGAAGCGACTTGTTGATGCATTTTCGAATCCACTGTGTTTTTAGCTCCACTATATACAGAGTAAGCGTAAACACCTACTGGTACTAATAGAAACACTAGTAAAACAAGCGAAATCTTCCACCATCGCCCTTTTTTCTTCTTATGTTTGCTAGAACGACTCATCTTTCATTTCACTCCATCTTTTAAGAAATCTATACCCATTATATAATCTTGTAAAGAAGATTACGACTCTTTTTTCAAGGTAATCATATTAACTTCTGGAGTGTTGAATAAACGAAAGTTCAAGAAGCCTATAGCATTGCTGCTCCCTAACCCGGCACTTACATATTGTTTCGTGCCGCGGTATTCCCAAAGACCTTTCACCCGCTCTCTTGGAGGCATGAATCCACCATTTTCATACCAGGGCTCTGGGACAAAAAGCGCTCCTATGAAAGGAAGGCGGATTTGCCCTCCATGATAGTGACCAGCTATGATGAGATCGTAGTCTCTGAAATTATAATAAGTCGTCTTTTTCAATTGATCAATCCGAGGATCAGAGACTGGATAGTGATTGACTGCTATCGTAGTACCCTCGCCATTCAATCTACTAAATTCTTGTAATAATCCGCTATGGTACTGTATATACGCTTCTGTTTTGGAATGTTCAGGTTTTACTCTACCATTAGCGACAACAAAACCATTCTCAGGCTTCAAAACAGAAAGCTCGAAGTCAAGAAGGTTAAGTCGTTCACCTTGGTATTCAATCACTTCTATAGATTCCAGAAGTTTAACCCTAAGTTTTTCCATCTCTTTAATGAAGTTACTTTTTACCAATTGGTCTGGATCCACCTCATAATTGGAAGGATCTGTATTACCAGCAACATAGTAGGCATATTCTTTATTTTTAACCCCTTCAATAAGTGTAAAATAAGGGGCTGTGTTTTCACTGTTTACGCCATCCATCATGTCTCCAGTAAAGAGTATAAGATCATAATCCAAAGAATTTATTGTATCAATTAGTTTTTCCTGATTCTTACCAAAGGACTTTTCATGAAGATCGGACACCTGTAATATCTTAAAATTATGAAGCCCATCTGATAACCCTTCTACAACGACTGCTTCTTCCACTACTTTAACCCTCTTGTTATCCCAAATGGTGTAAGGAATGACTAAAATGATGAATAGAATAATAGCTAGTATAAATAAGATGATCATTTTTTTCACTCGTCATTCCCTCCGGACCTAAAACTTAATGATCTCAATCATATTGCGTACCAGCTGCTTATGCCATCCATATAAAATGGCCAATCTCCTCTTGATTATTCTTAGTTTCAACCAACAATATAGATCACTATCACGTGAGAAGAACAGTCTCCTTGTTTCTTTCATTCGGTGTTTAAACGTATCATAACTTAACACTTGATAATCGAAAAAGATCAGCGGTTTACTCCAATTATATTTCTCGATTTTCTTAAACCAAGGAACCTTAATCTGTGGAAAAGGATATTTTTCACGAAGAAAAGGATAGCGGTCATATAAAATAGATAACGTCCGCGAAATTCGTTTATAGGTTTGATGACGTTCGGCTAAATATAATACCTCTTCGACACTACCCGGCATATGTTTCATAGTCTGAATAACATCCAAGTCATGTTTTATTGAGTCGAGGTTGTGTCTCCAAGCATGAAGGCACATAAAATAAAAGGTATGTGTATGAGAGAGCTTTTTTACATTGGCATAACCTTTAAATGGTTCAGCTTGAGACCATAAGTACTCTATATCTACCGAAGAAGTATCAGGCCTCATCAATCCCCAGTGAAGCTCAACCGTCAAAGGTATCTCTGAGTGAGGCAAAGGTTTGCTGAAAGAGCGATGGAAATGACCGGCTATATAGGATTCTTCCTCTACAAAACCTAACTCTTTCACTAACTGAATGAGATCAGCCACTCTTTCTTTTCTCACCAAAATGTCAATATCACTCGTGGTTCGGTGTGTGAAATCGCCAAAATAGTCTTCGGCAAAATAAACACCCTTCAATGGAATAACCTCATATTTAAGTTTTTCACAGTGGTTAAGGATTCGATTTGTTTCACATTTAATAAAAACAGATGAATACCGGGTATTATTTACCTTCTCTAGTAAACGCTTTTGAAAGAAAAGAGGGGTTTCTTCCAACCTCCCCTGTTGAGCCAACATCGCATAGATTTGAGGGGATACTCCGTCCTTCTCAACCTCTTCGATTAAGATATGATAATCCAACATACGAAAAGTACTATTTGAATAAATTTGATTAATGAATGTGTAGATCACACCCTTGCCCCTCCTTATGCATGAACTTTCAATGCATGCCCCTCTTTTACGAAAAACTGTTTCTCATACAAATTCCGATACAACCCGTCCTCAGCAATCAATTGCTCATGATTTCCTTGCTGGACTACTTCTCCTTTGTCCAAGACAACCATGTGATCAGCATGTCTTATCGTAGACAATCGGTGGGCAATGACCAGCGTAGTTCTCCCCACCATTAAACGATCAAGAGCTTCTTTAACCAAAAACTCAGTTTCATGGTCCAATGACGATGTAGCTTCATCTAAAAGAAGAAGAGGTGCATCCTTCAAGAAAGCTCGAGCAATGGCAACTCTTTGTTTTTGTCCACCAGAGAGTTTAATTCCTCGCTCGCCTATTTCTGTATCATAACCTTTGGGTAATGACTCTATGAAATCATGTATATTCGCAGCTTTAGCCGCCTGAATCATTTCAGTTTGTGTTACATCGGGACGGGCGTATATTAGATTCTCCTTTAAAGACCCACTAAATAGGAAGGATTCCTGGGGAACATAGGCGATCAATTGTCTCCATTCTGCTAGATTCATTTGATCAATAGATAATCCATTAAGATGTATGGATCCTGATGTCGGCTTATAGAATCCTTGAAGAAGCTGAAACATCGTGGACTTACCCGCACCGCTGGGCCCTACAATGGCTGTCAACTTTCCCATAGGTAAATCAAGATTCATATCTCTAATTACGTTTGACTTCCCATCATAACTGAAGACAACATTATGAAAAGAAATAGGATGATGGGGTGAATGGCTTATCAAAGGTTTGGCAGTTCCGGAAGTTTCTTGTGCCCGATCAAGCAGGTGAAGGACTCGTTCCAATGCTGAAGCAGAGCGTTGATAACCCGCCCACTGGCCGGCAAGCCCTGTCATAGGATAAACTAAATGGTTCACCAAATTGATGAATGTGAGTAATGCACCAACCGTCAAAACTTGATCCGTCACAAAAAATGCTCCCACAAGTACACTCACTAAAAATGTGATGGTTCCTACCGCTTCTCCTCCCGTGTAGAACCACCCCCGCAACTTAGCATCTTTCATTTCAAGGTCGTACAAATTATCATTCTTCTTTTTGTAATTCTTCAAAAACAACTGCTCCAAAGTGAATGAACGGATAACCGTCATTCCTTGAAACGTTTCGTTCAAGGTTTTTGTGATTCCACTAATCAATCCATGAATCTTACGGCTATTATTTTTTAATAAAAAGCCAAATAAAATCCCTCCCAGGACAGCAAAAGGAGCAACTAAAAGTACCAGCAAAGAGAGAGTCCAGTTAATGTGAATAATATAAATAAGAGCGGCACAGGCAATTAAGGGAAGTCGAACAAGATTGATCAATCCTCTACCTATGACTCCGTCAATTTGGTGAAGGTCATTCGTAAAATGAGACATCAACTCACCTGAGTGATAATGAGAAAAATCTTTTCCATTCATTTTTAAGACATGGCTGTATAGGTCTACATTCAAATCTCTTTTCACCGCATTCAAGGCCTTCGTTTCAAATAAAGTATCAATAAAATTCACACTCATACTTACTACTGAAATTCCAATCCCTGCAAATATCATTGTTCGAAGACGACTGAAATCACTTTGGATCGCCGAATCTATGATGTTTCCGAAAAACCATGCTAAAGCGATAACAAGTGCAATGTCTACGAACATTAAAACAAATAACCATATATAAGGAGCTTTGTGCCTTTTAATATAAGGAGCTAATAAGAAGAACGTACGCTTAATATCATAAAATGAAAAATAGGATGTCCAACCTTTGAAATTCAACATACTCATCGCTTCACTTTCTGATAGGTTTTCAATAGTAAGAACCTTCGTAATACTTTAGAAATCAATGGGAACGTAAGGATAAACCAGGCCCATGCCTTTCCTATTAAGCCGTTAAGGTGAATAATTTTATGATTCTTACTCACGTATACCATTTTTCCAATAAGCTGACCTGAGGACACCCAGTCGTCATTTCCAAGATTTGAATCACCTTTGCATTGATACAAATCACCAGCCTTATGAATCAAACGATGAGCAATCAACTGCCCCTGGTTCGATTGATAAAGCAGGATATCTCCTCTTTTAACATTTTCCCGATCCATGGAAACAAATCGGCAAACCTCACCTTCACGAATGAATGGAAACATACTTGTACCAGTAGCAGGCATGTCGATCGTTCCCCTCATTTGTAGAACCTTTATGAGCAAGGAGTGATTGGAGGAATCAACAGACATGTTCAATTAATCCACAGTTGTCTAATTTTCTAAGAAAAAGGGTAACGTCATATTCAACATTTTGTGGTTTCACTTGATATTGTAGAGCTACTTCTTCTACAATCCCTTCCAAAGATTTCTCCTCATGTAGTAAAGACCAGCAAAAACTCCCTACTTCATTCAAAGTCGTGATCGTGTATGCTTCTAAATCTAGTACGATCCACTCCTTTTCCATTTTTACTATTTCATGCTGTGCCTTCCGTTTAAATATGGTTTTCATGAAATCAACTCCCAAAACGTAGAGTCTTCTCTAAAATATAAATGATAGATGGGGACTTGTTCTACAATAGTTTTTAATAATTGGAGAGCTTTCTTATGATCCTCTGGTGTTGCCGGCCAATAGAAGATTTTATCCATCAAATGGACGATAGCTTCTGATGACTCCATTAAAACTTTGTTGTTTGTTAAAGATTGATGCAGGGACTGAATGCCGCCTACCTTTAAACATGTATGTTCTATCCCCATAGGGATTTCACTCCGGAAAGGGGATGGATAAGCGATAATATCATCCTGTTTAACATGGATAATGGTTGCTTCATCAGCCAGTATATTCCTTGGTGCAGATAATTTAGCGGCTGTTGATTTTCCCGCTCCAGAATTTCCAGTGAAAAGAAATGCCCTTTCCTGTTCTTGAACACAGGAAGAATGAAAAAGTACACCCGCTCCTTCATTTACGATAAAAGCACTATATAGATTCATCAGCGCATGTTTAAGGCTCAACGCGTCATGAATATACAAAACGGATGATTTATAGTTTTTATCAACCACAATCCTGTAATCAGCTCTTTCATAAATGTAGGCTCTTTTAGTTTCTGAAATACCTACCTCATAATTTTTAAAAGAAGTTCCAAATCCAGAAACGATGACGATTATAAGATCAGGTTCATATTTAGAATCTGGGAATGATGGAATAAAACCTTTTAGCAGTTCTCCCCTTACCCAATCCTCTTCAAAACTTACTTTCGCTTTATGAGGACCCATTCTTATCCAGTTTTCTCTCATCATTTGAAGACTTCCTTCCTAGTTATCCCTTACCTTTGCCTCTTCCTGGGGCTCCTGCTCCACCTGGAGTTGGATTCGGATTACCTGGTGGAAAGTTGACTCCATTATTACCCTTTCCAGGATGATCCAGGTTGCCTTTTCCAGGATTCCAACTCTGCGCTGTTTCAAATTTAATTGGCCGATGATCGATCACTTCTGGAGCCTTGTATTGTTTTGTCATGTTTATCTCTCCTTATTCTTAATAACGAACACCAAATTAAAATTTTTAATGAACCACTTTCATTTGATGGTTCAACAAATGACTGAAGACATTTTTCTTATCTTTAGCCAATTGCTGAAAATCTCCTTTTTGAACCACTTTTCCTTCTTCCAGTACAATGACCTGGTCAGCATTCCGGATGGTTGAGAGGCGATGAGCAATCACTATGATTGTCATTCTTCCTTTCAGTTGTTCAATCGCTTCTTGGATTTTCTTCTCGTTTTCTGAATCCAACGCGCTTGTGGCTTCATCTAAAATTAGAATAGAAGGTTTTCTCAGAATTGCGCGGGCTAACACTAAGCGCTGCCTTTCTCCTCCAGACAGCTTGATTCCACGATCGCCTATAAGCGTATCGAGTCCTTGAGGGAGCTTACGCACGAATTCTGCTGCGGATGAAAATTCTAGAGCTTCCCATATTGCCTCTTCACTCGCTTCTGGATCCACTAACAGCAAATTGTCACGGATACTCTCATTGAAAAGAAAAGGATCTTGAGGAACATAACTGATGGCTTTTCGCAGAGAACGAATTTTCTCTTCTGATATTGAATCCCCATCGATAAGGACTTCTCCTTGATCTGGATGATTCAACCCCATCAACATATCAATCAGTGTGCTCTTCCCTGCCCCAGAACGTCCGACAACAGCCGTCATCTGCTGAGATGGAATGGTCATATTAATATTCTTCAGAGCATAACGACTTTCCTTTTTATATTGAAAAGAAAGATTCCGACATTCGATGGCGTCATTAACTTTCAAGGGGGCATTCCATTGACTTCCTTCCATAAACTCACGGTCGTGTTCACTTTCATGCCTTACTTTGTTCACAGCCTCTAGAGAGGGTATTACTTTTGCAATTTGTTCCATAGACGCTTGGATTCCCGTGACACGCGGCCATAACCTAGAAAAGATTACGATGACCAGCATCAACTGACCTGCTTGAGCATTGAATAATTGAATGGCAATGAATATAAAAGCCGCAATCAGAATAGACGAAGCAATTTTGTAATAGAGCCTTGATGTAGCTTTCAATTTTGTGTATTCAATCTGCTCATCCTGCATCCCTTTTGTAATCGTGGCATGCCAATGGCCTCTGGACTCTTCCAGTGTATTGCTCTTTAAGTCTTTCATTCCATTCATCTGATCAGTTACGCCAGAAAGATACCTTCGATTCAGACTATAACTACGATTACCTAACTCAAGCGACCTTTTTAAGAACTTCCGATTAAAAAGGATAAGAATAAATCCGCATGTAATGACGAAGGTCGTAATGTTTGGAGACAGAACAAAAGCGAGACCAACTTGGATAAAAGTGAAAACTAATGATGCTGCAAACTGTAAAAAAGACTGTGTACCACTAGCTGCACGGGCAATTTCCCCGGTCATAATATTTACTAAATCTGACTTTCTCTTGTTCAAATAAAACTGCCACTTCGCGTGAAGGAGCGAATCATACGTATTCATTCGTAAATGCCTCATAAATCCTTGATGAATGACTGCATTTCTTACTGTAATCCTCCGTTGAAGTAAGTTTTGAGCAATGACAATTCCTACATAAAATAAAAGAATCGATGGAAGCCCGATTTCAGGCGGAATTTGCTCAACGAACTGAAAAGCCTCCATGAAAGGCAATCCCTGAGTGCCTAAATCCACAATTCCACTCAAGCTAATTAAAGGGACAAGCAATAGGATTCCGATCCCTTCCAGGAGCCCGATTACGGTCATAGCAAACAAATTGATATATAAGACTTTTCCTGAATAACTATGAATCTCTTTCAAAAAGTAAAGGACATGCTTCATAACTTTGCGTCCCCCTATGTGATTGCGTGCTTTCTAGTCTTTCTCCACCCCCACAGAAAAGGGCGTAGAGGAAAATATAAAAAGTGAAGTCTTTTAGGCAATGGCAAAAGCTCGGCATCCTCGGGATAAGGATACAAAAAGCTCAGGATAAAAAAGAACTTTTGATTCCATGACATCAGAGAAAATAAATGACGTTTATGATAGTCTGCAACCTCTTGCGGCAAAGGCTCTGAGTGGAGGTTGATCATAGACTCTAAATAGAATATCGCTTGTTGTGCCAAAACACGTGACCTTTTAGTAACTGGCATTTCCAATGGAACAGGAGTTTCCAAAAGGACGGAAGATAAGTAAAGAGCTTGAGCTCCAGCGAGGTGGAAGTGATTGTGAATCAATAATCGCTTAAGGTTCTTCCAATCAATGGACTGATCCACCAAACGGTCTATATCTAACAACCATCGTAACCTGGACCACCCATGCCTCGCTCCATGTGCAGCTAAGAACAAAAATAAATCCTCTTTCCCCAGAATGTAGATAGGGGTTTTTGAAATCGAGCTAACCTCTTTTCGCTTCCATAAGTGTTCAAATCCTGGCTCTTTGCAAGGACCGGGATTCAAACGCCAATGCAGCTCGATTTTCACTTTCTTCCGGGGATGATAGTAGGTCACATGATGATGCCTCCACTTCCAATCTTCTAACACGGATTCGATGTAATCATCTTTTTGATATCCGTGACTTGCTAGTAGATGTTCAGCTTTCTGAAGATCTTCAATCGAAATCATCACATCCAAATCACCCGAAGTCCTCAATGAAACATCCCCGTAAAGTTCATGTGATAGCATAGGGCCTTTCAAAAAAAGCAACCGAATTTCATTTGATGAAAACAAACGACTCATTCGTTCCATCTCTCCACTCAATTGCAACATTTGAAAGGTATTCCGCTTATATTCAAAACAAAGTTTTTCTTCGACAAACCTGGGAATACGTCCGCTTTCGACCATTTTTACTTTGGAATAGAGCAACGGGTATACACGGTGATGTAACGATTGTTTGATAAACAATTTCCAGTCGATGTCCTCAAACGAACTTTTTGAAAGTGCATTAATATCTTTTTGTTTATCTGATTTCAGCAATTGGAGAATCAATTGAAGCTCTTTAGGTACGTTCGCTAATTGAAGGTCTGTAGTTTTGCTCATGTGATTCACCTCCTACAGGATCCGCAAAGGTACTGACAACAGTAAACCTCTCCATTCCTTTAGCTCCAGTAACAATATAAGGACCGCTTCTCAACCAGGCATGAGCAACCATCTCACCGTTATCCTCTTTTGCCGTCCCGAAGTAAAGAGTATTTCCAACCTCTCTTTTTTCAAGCATCTTCTTTGCAGCAAGAGCCTGAACAAGGCAACGACTTTCCCAGAACGTGTATTTACTCATGATTTGAATGGCCTGAGAAACTTTCGCCACTATTCTGCGATCTGTACATTCATCGTCTACCCCTGTTTCCTGCATATGTTTCCCTAATGAAGGAGCTAAATTTGAAAATGGACGGCGCTTTTGAATTCTCGCCCAACCTAAATAAAAAAAAGACTCCAACAACAATCTTTTTGATTCCATACTCAAGGTCAAAAAAGTCATCAACTTCCTCATGAGCTTAATTCCTTTCCAAGACTGTTCTTCTGAAGTCTATTCCTTCACTTCTATTAAATTCTCATCACGGAGGTGCTCAAGAAATGCTTGAACCTGCTCTTCACAAACATCCCGTTCCACTTCATAGACTTCAAGCAAATCATCAATCAATTCACTTACATGTTTCGGTTGTTCAATCTTGTCCCATATCTCCCCGCCAAGCTCACCTAAATTATAATACTTCCCATTTTCAATACTGAGCATCACACGCTCCCCATCCATATCACTCACAATATGTCCTTCTTTCTGCTGAACAATTTGTACTAAAGCTACCGATTGGCTCATACTACAAATTCCTCCTTACCAATGGCCTGTAGAACTTTGTCTACTAATTCATTGGCTGTAAATTGTGAAACTGGTCTCCTCATGTGAAACATATCCACATGGGGCAAGATCTTTGTTGATGTATTAAAATGCCAATCCATCAGCCCGGCACGTCGAATAATAAAATTCCGATACGTATGCTTGAATAACGTACTGAAGCGAAATAAATCCTTTATTGGTTCAATATGAATCTGTTCGTCATCTGTTTTTGTTAATTCAATGATCCCTGCTAAAGGCAGCTGACGTTCTTCGAATTGATCGACGACTGGAACTTTGAACTTCGTTTCGCGATCAATGATTGGTTCGAACTCCTTTGATTGCCACCCAAAGTGATCCATGCTTTCCTGCCATAGCTTTTGTTGCGGATACGCTGGTGTCACCATCGGAACTCCTTGATCGGAAAATGAGACGGGGATGACATCATCGCTTAGTAATTTATATCCTCGTTTTAGGAAGGCTGAGGCTAAGGTTGATTTTCCTGCTCCTGAGTCCCCAACGATAGCATAGGCTTTTCCGTCGATGGAAATGGCGCTGCCGTGTAGAGGGAGGATTCTTCTTTGCATGAGGATGATGCCCATGCAACTTCCTAAAATATACAACCGAACATGGCTTATAACAGAACCCGGAAGAGGAGTGAATAATATTTCATTGCCATTTCTAATGAGGCAAACACACACTTCTGTAACTTTAAACATGCATAAATTCTCTTCTATATAAAAGGACTTGCCTTTGCCAGAGATCTTTTCCCATTGATCTTCTAAGTTTACTTGTCTAATAGTTACATCAGCATAAGTATTAGACAAGTTTATTTTAGGAACTTCAGGTAATGACATCTCACTAATTACATGTAAGCCAAAAACATGGTAACCTTTTTTGGAATTTTTTCTCATACTCCACCTCTTCACCACTGAATGAATCTTGGAATATATTAGAGTCTAAAATTCCTAACCAAGGAATTTTAGACTCTCTCTAAGTACTTGATTAGGATACGTGATGATAACCAGTCTGACCGTCGTGCTCTAAGTTTTCGTTGTAGCCTTCATCAAATTCACCCCATGCACCACTAGCCATTGTTTGATCTACATCCAAAGTTGACAATTCCGGTGTACTCCATTCCTTCTTCATATGATTCACCCCCTTTCAATTGAACTTTTTGATAAACCGATATGAAATAACGCCTCTCATTAATATCCAGAAATCTGGGTCTAACGCTAATTCAGGATTTGGACCTTGATTTTTAATAGATAGTAGAGAGGCATCAAGTTGTGGAATATTAAAGAAAGATGGTGAAAGTGAATCTCTAGAAATGGTTTCTACTTCTTCAAGAAAAGAATTCCAATAAGGTTTCATCCTATGAATAAATTCCACCCCCTGCGCTCCCCTTACCCGATTATTAAGCCTAACCTTATCTGGTAAGTATTGTTTTGTACCGTTTCTAATTAGCGCTCTATCCATACCATCTTTAACAAACTGATCTTCAGGCAAAGATAAACAGAATTCGATTACCCGCAAGTCATTTGTAGGATCTCTTTTCCAAAGCGAATGTCGAAGAGAAAGTTTGGTGCCCAGAGTGCCGGTCGCATTCCATGAAAACATTTCCTTAAAGTGCTGGTTTCTGACTTTAATATCTGTCAGGTTGTATTTGCTTTTTGTAGTTTTTATACCATGCTTATTTAAGGAGTGATAGACATTTGTTCTTTTTGCTAAATCAGGACTTATTAACTCAGGAAAGTTATAAACCTGATCTGAAAGTAATAGCTTATTTATGCTAGGAAAAGCCATCCGACTCAATAAAGGTAATAAACGCATTCTATTTCCTTGTGTAATTTTACTGTAAGCATCCAACTCTGAAAGTAATCTTAATAACTTCATTTTTCTTAACAACGATGCGTAATAATTAATGGTTGTCCCCCATGAAACGCTTAAATTGCCTCTTCCACCGTTTAATAAGATTCCTATATTTCTTGAATGAGCTTCTTCATATATCCCTTTAATCCAATTGGATGTTCCGAAAAATTTGTAAGGCATTTCCATGATATCTAACCATTCATCTATTTCATCAAGCGGAGATACACCACCAAAATCTAAGTAGCAATCAGATACATTACCAAGGTGGTTTACAGTCGAATAAATGTAAGGCCTCTCATCTGCCGCCCTATTACTCGGTGTCCAATCTTCAAAATCTTCAGGAGGTACATGACTGAAGGTGTATAATTTCCCGTCTTTTTTTTTCAAAGAGTTAGAGGCGAAACTTGCTACAGCTCCTGAATCTAAACCTCCACTCAAGTGAGCTCCAACATTTTTATGGGTTCTTAAACGGTCATTAACGGCCCTCCCGAATACACTTTGAAAAGCTTCAATATAATCTTGATCAGATTTATAATTTAAGGTTTTTCCTGGAGTGACCGTACAATACCTGGTCCTCTTCACTTCATTATTTTTGACCGAAATACTATGAGAGGGCTGAAGTTGATAGATTTCATGAAATGGGGTGATTGACATATCCACCGCCTCATTCATTCCTGGTATGGCCAAATATTCAGCCAGCCATCTTTCATCTAATTTTTTCTCTACCACAGGTAAGGTTAGAAGAGATTGTATAGTTGTAGAGAAGGAAAATAACGAATGGTCTTTATAGTAATAGAGAGTGCGGCTTCCTGAAAAATCTCGAGCACCAAACAACTTATTATTTCTCTCATCCCATATCATATAAGCAAATTCACCGACTAAATATTTTGGGGACTCTTCTCCCCATTTACTATATGCCATCAGAATCAACTGACTGTCTGGAATATATACTCTCTTTTTCTTTGCTATTTGCAATTGGTCAAAAAGCTCTTTCCGATTATCTATAATCGCATCAGCTGTTATGGTAAGTTGCCTTTCGGAGTCATAATACGGTAAAGGTTCATTTATAGCTTCAGGTGTGATCCACTGTGCGTGAACACCTAATAAAACATTAGTATTCCTCCAGACACCGATGTCATCAGCCGGGTACTTTTCAAAACTTTTCATCATATTAGTAAAGTATGTTTCTTCATCATGACAACTATCCAGTTGGTAAATTCCTGCTATCGCACTTATGGTTATCACCCCGCCCCACTCATATTCTTTATAAAGAACAAAAGATTAAAAAATATAGATACCCTTTAAATTTACTGTTTTCCTAGTTCGGTTGTTCTCTATATAGAACGTACTACATTTATCTACTTATTGCAAGGATATTCTATAATTTCATGATGATACGTTTGTACTACTTCGTATTTATCCTAAACGGTTTGTAGTATGAGAAACTTTAATTGTTCTAAATTTATAGAAAACCCTTTTACTTATAGAAAATATATACTTAAACTCATCAGACTTACAAAAAATCACCGTGTAAATCAGGCTCGGTATAATTATACAAAGGAACCCTTTAAGTAATAATGAAAAGTAACTATCACCTGAAATAGAACTTGTAGAGTATTTTGTTATAAAGTAGACTCCTGTACCAATAAAAATATATAGTCCATACACATAATAATATTTAAGGATATGAAGATTGAAAACTTTCTTATAGACTAAATAAGGGGTTGTCCAAAAAGGAACGACAAGAGAACTTATTAAGGTTCCCAAAAACACACCAGCAATACCCCAAAATTGAACAAATGTAATAGACAACGTCAAATTTATAGCGGCCTGAATTAGTGGAGCATAACGATCCGGATGAAATATACCTGACGTAGTCTTTACCGTTGTAATTGCATTTCTTATCCCTTTCTCGTAAAACAATAACATTAGCAAAAGCAAAACGGATTTATCCATAATAAAATCACTCCCTATCCAAAGAGTAATAAATGGTTCCAGCATAATATAAATGGCTATTGTGAATGTAGAATAAATCCAGAAATTAATGAGTCTGTACACTTTGTAAATCGAATAAATTTTTTCTTTGCTCTCATTGGCTACTAAATTTCCTACACTATGATAGATATTGTTGAAAATTTGGTTTATAAAAGTCCGGCTAATATCTATTAGCATTTTATAATTAGAGTAAATGCCAACAGCTGCAAGACCTATAAATGACGAAATAATAATATTATCAGTCCCTAATACGAGGTAGGCACCTATATTCTGTAGAACAATCGCTTTCACATTCTTAAAAATACCTTTTTTCGTTTCAGGATCAAGATCTGTTGCGGGTTTATCTTTTAAAAATGGGTACATTTTATTAACAACTAACGCTAAGACAATGCTAGTGATGATTGTTATACTACTCTCAATGAGTAAATAAAGAATAAAGTTTTGAGTGTAATATAAAATAGCGATTTTCAATGTTGTTGTTAAAATCGAAGATACAGAATAAATTCCGGTCACTATATAGCCTTTTTGACAAACGTTTAAAAATGAATTCTTGTGCATGTAAAGGTACGGAGCCACTGTATTTAATAGGAAAATAAGATAGATAATGTGCACATGATCTATACTAGTATCACTAACAATGAATGAAAGAAAAGGTAATAAAGATAAGCCTAGTACCAGTACAACTCCGGCTATAATTAGATAGGCATTACGATACAACCTCATTAAGGCATTCATTTTATTTTTGTCATCTTCAGCCACAGGTTTATATAAGCTATACATAATACTGGCACCAATACCCGCTTCTGCTAGTGAGAGCATAGCTAAAATACTAGTGAATAAGCCATTTAAGCCTAAATATTCCACCCCAAGGTATGTGATAAAAACGGTCCTGGAAACAAAACTCAATAGTGTGATAATAAGTTGGTTCCCTAGTCCAGCCCCTATATTGAGAAGTGAGTGTTTTATTCTCATTTTATCCTCGTCCAAATATAATTTTTGGTTTGAAAGATTCCAACGGCTAATAGTAATGTAAGAGATTTAATTTCTAGTAATTTTGCAGCTTTATTGATTCCTAAAGTATCTTTCACATAACTATAATAAAGGTTATAATTAGCTAACCTTCCCTTTAAATTGTAATTATAGAACTTAATTTGTTGCCGAATGTAGTAGGCTGTTCCCTTAGGATTACTTGAGAATATTTTTATTTGGTTTCTAGTTAATCCATCCTCTAAATAATTACAAAGATAAATAACTTCATTGAACCATCTAATCTTATAGCCATCATGAGCCATCTTTTCCCACACAGTAGCTTCGGTTAAAAACTTCTCCCCTTCAAATTCCTTGAATTTGTAGTTCCGAAGAATACCCGTATAAAAAACCTCTGCTTTATCTCCCTTGATATTTTTATCATTTCTCTGTAAGGAAGTAGCATCAACGAACTCTCCATCAAATGTCTCCCCAATTAAGTTATTAATTTCTTTCCCTCTATTTCCTGACACACCACAAAATCCCTCTTTATCACTGATGCTCTCTTCCCAACCCACAATAGTTTGAAGAGCATTCGAAGTAAGGGTGTCATACGAATCTACGATAAAAAATAATTCTCCCTTTGCTAAATCTGTGGCTTTATTTATAGCTCTATGCTTTCCGCCATTCTCCACCTTATAATACCTAATAGTGATCCTATCTTCTTTCTTCCAATTCTCAACTAAATCCTCTGTATGATCTGATGAACCATCATCAATAATTAACCATTCAAAGTTTCTGTAAGCCTGGCTTACTAATGAATGATAAAGCTTGCCTAAGATATAAGCTCGGTTATAGGTAGGGGTGAACACTGTAATTTTCAATATCATTCCTCCTTTCCTAATTTAAATAGATTTCATTTCACATAACCGATATCGTTAATTAATTCATCGAACATTTGATTTTTTTAGCATGATCAATATTCCCCGAAATGGTATAGTCTTTTTCATAAATTTTCTTTGTATTCATAAAATGTTTCTTCCTGCTTTCTTCATATTGATCAAGCGTTCCGATTTTTTTTGCTTGGATTCCACCGACGATGGTGTCTGGAGGCACGGATTTGGTGACTACACTTCCTCCAGCTACAATGGAGTTTTTTCCAATCGTTACCCCAGGCATAATTAAGGATCTCACTCCAATAAAGGCATTATCTTCTATCTTTATACTTCCTACCTTTGTATACTCAAAATCTTTCAGCCTTTTCGTACTAGCATCGTGTGCTAATAACATTACCTGATTAGTTATCGATACATTGTCGCCTATTTCTATCAACCAACAATGCGAGTAGTCTATGACAACCCCAGGTCCTATCTGACTATTCTTACCTACCTTCAACCCCATTTTTTATAATCTTCCAACCAGAGTTCTTGAAGAAGAGCCTTTCTTAACCTTGAGACAGAAAAAGTTATATAGCTTTTTCAACATGAATATTCACCTCTTTTTCTTTATTCAAAGTTCTAACACAAAAGCCTTGCGTGAAAGGAAGGATATTAAATTGATTAGAATAGACTCCCAAATCCTTTGTATCCCCTTGAGAAAAGTCGATCTCCCCATTTCTTCGGGTCACTAACTTCAAATATTCCATGCCTTTATTCAAAGCACTTACATAAGCTTCGGAAGACCCGTTAATATTTGAAGCATTTTTCATAAACCATGCAAAGGTGGCGGTTGTCGAGGAGTCTGATGTGGCTTCACTTCTCAATAAAGACCATGTCCAGCTTCCATTGTTTTGTTGATAAGGTAAGATTGAATCAGCAAACCTCACGATAATTTTTTCTAAACTCGATTTATATTCATTTCCGTTTGGTAATTCAGCCCAAGTATCAATGACACCTATTGCAAACCAACCCGCTCCTCTTCCCCAGCCCCATAAACCCAGTGGTAACTTATTTTTTATGTGATAGGCATGAAATGGAATCATGGTTTTATGAAGCATTCCATATTGTTCGTAATGTTCAATCTGTTTTATGGAAAGTTCAATACATTCAGATTTATTAAATTCTGCTCCATACTTTACGAGGAAAGGACAAATAAAACCTATCGTATCCACGTACCGGTACTGCTCCATATTCTTTCTATATTTCACTGTTCCATCTTCACCAATGTGCTGTTTAATTAAGTTTTCGGTATAGTCCAGGGCAGACTTATATTGTTTGAAATCAATAAAGTCTAACTTCATGAGGGCGTATGCCAAAATAGCTGCATCAATATTGTGTGGCCTTTCCCTCCATTGTCCCTGTTCATCGAATTTATACTTCAGGAAATCTTTCACACTCTTTTTCGCTATTTGATCATTGCTATTTTTTATATACTCACCGACCCCTAATAAAAGAGAAGCCTCCTGCCAGTATTGAATAGTATCCTTTGAATAATTTCCTTTCAGCATATCCAAAAAAATCAATCTAGTATTGTCCGTGACTTTGATTTTTGGGGTTTTTCCTATCCATTGAAGACTCTTATGAATGATTAATTGATTCCACTGTGATTGAGTTTTACAACGCCCCATATGGATCCGTTTATACCAGTCGCTACACTTTGGAATTATGTCAATAAATACAATTGTGATAATCAATAATATAAATGAAGCCATTACATATTGAGCAATCATATAAAACTCCTTTCTGTAAAAAAAAAAGAGAAAGGCTCAATAAATATTTAAGCCCTTCCCTCATGCTAATATTTGATATAATTTATCAACTTCTCGTTCGTTACCTAAACTCTCTTTATTTAGATTCTTGATATACTCTTCTCTTAACTGTTCATCTTTGAACAATCTATATATCCCCTGAGCGATGTCATTTCCTGTCACATCCACCACCATCCCATTATAACCATTTTTAATTTGGTCTCTGGAAGAGTTAAAATTGGTTATAAGGATAGGCTTTGCTAATATTTTAGCTTCCTCAATAGCAATAGATTTCCCTTCATACCTTGAAGGTTGAACATAAATGTCAGCCATTCTTAAGTATGGATACGGATTTTCTTTTATTCCTAAAAAGACAAATGAGTCCTCTAGATTCAATTCTTTTACCATCTTTTCATACTCTACATTTTCCTCCATCGATCCTGTACCAATAACGTGCCACTTGATACTGACCCCTTTTTCCACTAACCGTTTACAAGCTTCTATGGCTAAATCAATACCCTTCACATGACAAAGTCTTGCTACAGTTACTATATTTAGAGTTGATTTATTAATTTGCAAATCTTTAAATGATTCGCTTGCCATCTTTTTTATAATATCCGGGGAAACAATGTTGTTAATAACAGTTATCTTAGATAATAATGGATTAAACTGTAAAGCTAATGAATTCTTGCACTCATCGGAAACAGTGACAATGTGGTCTAATTCCTTGAAGTACGGATGATCAATCATTTTATCCATTCCAGAATTAGTATAATGGGTATGAATCCACCCAATTTTCTTATGAGCATTCACCTTTTCAATAATAAAATAAATAGGTGAACGTTCTAAATAACCAATAGCTGCATCATACTCTTTATCCAATGTACCTAAAGCCTTCGATAAGTGCGGCCAAACTTTCTGGTCACATCTAGCACGATTTTTCTCAGTTTTAAACAAGTAACCCGCATGGATTCTGGGAAATATAAGGTGGAATTTGTTCTCCTTCAAGAAACTTTGTAACGCTCTTTTTATGGGCATATCAAAATAGGTGTAATCTTGTGGTGCTTCCAATATATTTATTTCGCTAGGTACCTTACTTAAAAAGGTCCCTTCACGTTTAAATAATAGTAAATCCACATCATACTTTGAGTAATCCAGACTTTCCAACAATGAAATTAATGACTTTTCTGCTCCACCACAATGCATGGATGGCATGACAAATAATAGTTTACTTTTCATGTTTATCACCTAATCACATAAGGCATAAATTTTATTAATTTCTGATTCAGTACCAAGGTTTTCATAGGATAAATTATACTGTAAACGGCTTTTCAACTCTTCATTAGTCAAAAGTTTTTCTAGTCCGCTTGCGATGTCTTCAGGTTTTTTGGCAACGATTATTCCTGTCACACCATTTTCAATTTGATCCCTGGCAGTACTGAAGTCAGTCACTACAATAGGTTTATTTAAAATCTTCGCTTCATCAATTGCTATAGATTTCCCCTCAAACATAGATGTTTGAACATAAATATCCGCTTGCTTCATATAAGGGTACGGATTTGATTTCAGTCCTAACAACTTGAAGTGATTCTCTAAATTATTTTCATGGATTAAATCTGTTAATCTTCCTCTCTCTTCACCTTCACCAATAATGTGCCAGCAAATTGGGTAACCTTTGTCCACCAATCGCCTGCAGGCCTTTATAGATAAATCAAATCCCTTTTGATGGTGCAGCCTACCCACAGACAAAATATTTATTTTTTTGTATGGTCCATTTTCTAATACATCCTCTTCCATATCCGCCATCTTGGTAATGAGCTTTGGAGAAACAATATTATATATAACTTCAATTTTATTTTCATGAGTAGGAAACCTTCTCTTTAAAATAGCAGCACATTCTTCTGAGACTGTAACGATATGATCTAAACTTGCAAAATAACCGTTATCAAATTCGGGGTCCATTCCTAAATGGTCATAATCAATATGAATCCATCCTACTTTCTTTTTTGCCTTTACTTTATCCACACAAAAATAGGTAGAAGTTTTTTCTAAGAAACCTATAGCCACATCATACTCTTTGTCCAAAACCGGAATGGATTCTGATAAATGTCTCCAGTTCATTTGTTCTTTCACTGACGTGTTCTTAAACCCTCTGTTTTGCAAGGCATATTTGAATCTGTTGTACAATAAAGAGTAATTCCTATGAATACTCAAAGTACTTAACGATCGAAACAAGGGAAGGCTGAATTTTTCCAATGTATCGTTGATTGGCAAAATGTTAACTTTTTCTGGCAAAAGCTCAAGAAAAATCCCGTCATGATTAAACAAAAATAAATCAATCTCATATTTTTCATAATCCATTCGGGACAATAAATTGATTAGACTTTTTTCTCCGCCACCAGCAGATAAACTTGGCATAATAAAAAGTAAACGTTTCTTCATTTTATCCCACCTAAACTAAGGCGAACATATTTCTCAAATGTTCTGCCGCTTGATATGACATTTTCTTCACTTCTGGAATATTTTGATTAAGTGTACTTTTTATCCATTCTTCCTGCTTTACCATTTGATCGAAAGAATTGTTTAATTTAACTGAGTTAGATAGATCTTTGATATCCATAACAAAATCTTGATTTCCAAAGATGTCTTTAGATATCCCCTTTGATTTCACACTATATCCTAGTACCATTGTAGGAACTAGACTGGAATAGGCAGCAATAGTTGCATGTGTTCTAGCCCCAATAAAAAACCTCATTCGGGAGATATACCCTTTGTATTCTGTAGCATTTAAGTTATCAGGTAGCAGAAGCACCCGCCCTGTATCTTGAAATGTATGATAAATTTCTTTTAATACTTCATAATCATTGTTTCCATTCGCGATTACATGGGGAGTAAGTGCAATGGTGCTTTCTGTGGTTCCTAAGATATGAGAAACGAGTTCATGAATCGAACTCATAGAATCCTGATTCCTTTCTAATACTAAGGGGCTGAAGTTCAATCCAATCGTATCACCAATTTTCCAACCTTCAGGTAACGGTAACTCTTTCTTCTTTAACGTAAAGGCAGGATCTGCGCACATTTCTACGTTCTGCAACCCTTGGTTCCTTAAAAGATCATAAGTGATAGATTCCCTTGCGAGGATCAAATCGAATCTCTCTAAATCTTGCAGTTTTTCTTCTGACAAGTCCTCTTCACCAATGGAACATCCCCAAAGAACAAGTTTCTTCCCTTCAGATTTAATGACTTTATCCACTTCATAAATTCCTGGTTGTTCACCATAGCAATAATTATCTCCCCCGATGGATAAGCAGACATCGACATCTTTGATATGCTTAATAATATTGCCATGAATTTTTTGATAGGCATAGGATTCATCATTCATTAACTTCACTTTAAAAGAAGAAATAAACCATTTATAAGAATATTTATTTATCAAACGATTGGATCCATCATATATAGCATCCAACCCCTCAATTACTTTGTCTGTCTCAGGTTCTTTCGATACAAGATAAACCGATGCATCATGAATCGTATCTTTAATGATGTCTTTTGTCGTCCTGACGATTGCTTCACAACCGCGATTACGACTCCCTCCATGAAAAAAAAGTAAACATTTCATAAGTCATCCTCCTACATTTGATTGTTTTTCTTTAGACTGTAGGTCATTAATACGTAAATCCCTATTATCGATTTAATTTTAATCATTATTAGTAATGCTTTTTCATATTTACTGACTTCTTTAAAATAGGAAGGAAAGCTTTTCGCTATTGCTTTTCTAACCCCTGGATGGGTAATCATTTGATATACATACTTATTCTTCTCTTTGAATCCATCAGTCTTAAAGAAGGAATAATAGAGATAAGTATAGGAAATCACGCTTTTAATCAGCTTTTTCGACTGGAGTAATTCCACCTGTGATTTACTAATGATATGAAAACACTTCTCTGGGACCGCATGGTGATATATGGATAATGCTTTCTTGAAATAATCATTGTGAACCATGTTTCTCGTTGCACTTCCTGGAACATCTCTGTAAAGGTATCCAGAAAAGTTGATATATTCAATAGCCACAGAAGAGAGGGAAACATTTAAATTAAAAAAGCCATCTTCTCCATGTGAAAGATGACTTGGAAATTTAATATTGTATTCTTTAAGAAGGCTTCGTTTATAAAGTTTGTTACATACGGAGTTGCAATCTTCTTTTTCCAATAAGTAAGACACAACCATATGTTTACTTAACGGAACGGACTCAGGAAATGCATATTTCACGCATTTCATTGGGTTACTTGAATCTTTCCCACTTTCAAAATTTGATATTAGTAAATCAATGTCTCCAGTAACAGCTTTATTATATAGAGTTTCAAACATGCTATCTTTAACTTCGTCATCAGCGTCTACAAACCCGACATACTCCCCTCTGCATAAGGATAACCCTACGTTTCTTGCTGCACTTACCCCCTTATTGCTTTGGTTAATCAATAATATTCTCGAATCCAGTTTCTTATATCTCTCTATTATTTGTTTACTTCTGTCGGTTGACCCATCGTTAATAAAAATAAATTCGCAATGATAAAGTTGTTGATTCAGCAAGGATTGGATACAACGTTCAATATAATTTTCCGAATTATAAACTGGGATTACTACACTTACCTTAACAGTCATTCTATCACCTGCCTTATTTTAACCTTTCATCATCAATAAATCATTTTGATACGAAGATTTATCTTCTATAATTGCGTACAACTTTTCAACTTCGCTGGTATTTCCATAAGTGGTCGGATCTATATTATTCTTTAACCTTATTCTTAAATGATCATCTTCGAATAAAAGTTGAATGCTATCTGCAATTTCCTCAGGAGTTTGACCGCAAATGATTCCATTGTAACCATCTATTACTTGACTGTTGGCTGTAGGATAATTTGTAAGGAGGATAGGCTTTTGCAAAATCATGGCTTCTGTAACAGTTACTGCTTTACCTTCGTATCTGGATGGTTGAACGTATAAATCGCAAAGTTTCATATAAGGATAAGGATTTATTTTTTTATCTAACAAAACAAAATGATCTTCTAGGTTATGTTCTTTTATGAGGTCCACCAGTTCTTTCCGATAACCTCCATAGCCAACAACATACCATTTAATTGTTGTGTAACCTCTGTCGTGAAGTATTTTCAAGGCTTTTACTGCTCGATCGTAGCCTTTCGCGAATGATAACCTTCCTACTGATAGAACACTAAAATTACCTGAGTCCCATTCATTTATGGTGGCCTCAGCTCTTTTCATGATAAAGGATGGGGATGAAATATTCTCCATTAAGTGAACTCTTTTTTCTAAACTGGGATATTGGTCTATAAAAGTTCTTGTCACATCTTCAGATATGGATATGATGTGATCAAATTTAGCCCACTGTAATAAATCAAGTCTATGGTCAATTTCCAACTTGCTGTAATCTGTATGGATCCAGGCAATTTTTAAGTCAGCTGGAACCCTTTCTGCCACAATTTCATGAGGCCAAGCGTAACTAATAGCTACATCATATTTCGCCTTTAGTTTAGGCAGAAAATGAACGGCATTCTTCATTGCAAGCTGCATTTGGATATATCCTGATCCCTCAATTAACTTCATTTTTCTAGCCTTTATACCAGCCTGAAACTTACTTACTACCCTAATAAATGACGTGATCACATGACCTTCTTTCACACAATCCTTTATCGGTCTGCGAAAGACGGAATAACTCTTGATTTCAGGCAATACACGAACCTGTTCTGGAATTAGATCCATAAATTCCCCAGTATGTTCAAATACCAATAAATCAACTTCAAAGCGATTATAGTCGAAACTTTCCAATAAATTAATCAGACTACGTTCAATCCCACCTATTTCCATATTGTACACAGTAATCAATATACTCTTTTTCATAAAGCGTCACGCATACCCGTTGGCTTAAGAATATTTTTATATTCATTTTCCCTTTTATTTATGAAAACCGTATTTTCTGGAACATGACCTTTCACCACACTCCCAGCCGCTATAACTGAATGATCTCCAATGAAAGTATCCTTTAAAATAACAACATTCGAACCAATCCAGACATTCTTTCCAATATGCACTTCACCAACCAAAAGATGATTACCTTCCGTTTTAAAGTTATGATCATGATCATTGATTGAAACACCGGAAGCTATTTTTGTTTTTTCGCCAATGGTTATTTTATTTACACAATTAATATTACAATTATCATTGAGGAATACTTTGTCTCCTATAGATAACTCACCCTTTTGGTCTACACGTAAACTTGCGTTTTTCCTTACATATACAAATTTACCTATTTTTATTTTAGCTTCTTTGTTATAAACTTCGAGTCTGCTGTTAGATTGAAGAGAGAATATCGTAGACTGTATATTTCTTAAATATATGAGCTTATAAAATAAAGCCCGTAAAATCCCCCAAGCATGGGAAATATTCATTAATAGTGCATAATATCCACCACGACTTCTTGAATCCTTTACTAATGTAGAAATTACTTTTTTTATCATGGTAAGATGACTCCTTAATTCTTTTGGATTAATTTCCTCACCCTATAAACATTCTCCCCACCAATTACTCTTGATAATGTTTTCTTAATATTCTTCTTTATTCGAGTGGATTTAGGCAACCAACTTTGATAAAACAAGTGCATCGCGTAGGTATCGTTACTTTGTATTTCTCTACAATTGATATAGTCATATGGTGAAAAGTATTCCTGGGTATAAATAGTTCCTACTCCTTCAATACATTGTTTTTTCCCATTACAAACAAGGCCTCTATCTGTCAGAAGTTTTGTAACCTTTGCTACGTTCGTGACATCATCAAACTCCCCATTGCTTTTAAGAAAATACCGCTGATGATAATCTTCCATGAATTCTTTAATAAATGGATGACCCTTTCTTGCACCAAAAGTACTGGTCGCAATATATTCTTCTTGTTCGAATCCCCAAAAAGCTTCCCCTAGTAGCAGATCATCAAATGGTTTATAGACCATCACATCCGTATCTAGATAAATCCCACCTACATGATAAAGAGCATAAAGTCTCACATAATCACTAACAAAAGCGAACTTTTTAGCTTTATATGCTTCTCTTATATACTGGTTTGAATAGATATCGAAATTTGTTTCATTCCACTCTATGATTTTGTATTCTGAAAGGTTCGTATGCCAACTATCTATACACTCTTTCACAATCGAAGGTTTCTCTTTACCACCAAACCAGCAATAATGGATCACCTTAGGAATCTTTTTTGTTGTTTTCATCGCCCACCTCTATTTTTTTATATGATCATTTTGCACCTCGTGTTGCCAATTAATAAAATCAATTAACAATTTATATTCTTTAATTCGTTCTTTTTCTACTCCACATTTTTTCAATTCATAAATAAACTCCAACCATTCAGGTTCAATTTCATTTTCTTGTTTGAGTCCGAGAAGTTCTATAGGACTGACTTCTAATACGCTAGCAATTTTACCAATCATATGCACCGATGGATTTTTGTTTAAGTTCCTTTCAATATTGCTTAAATAAGACTTGGATATATCCGCGTATTCTGCTAATACCGTTAAAGACATCCCTCTTTTTTTTCGTAAATTCTGTATGTTATCCCCGATCATAAGGCATACCTCAATTTTTTATACAATTTCTTCAATAAAACTCTCTTTTCTAAGATTCTTAAGGAGGGCATTGATAACTTCTCCTTGATCTTCCTTAGATAAGTTAGATCCGGAAGGAAGGCACAAGCCGGAACGGAAAATTTCTTCTGATACGTTTTCTGAAGCAGAATGGGAATAATACTTATATTTTTCAAACAAAGGTTGGAGGTGAAGAGGCTTCCAAATAGGCCGGGCTTCAATATTTTCCTCTCTTAAGTGCTCAATGATTTCCAAAGGTTCTTCACTCTCGACAAAAGTGAATGCTGTTAACCATCGATTTTCTCTACAGAGACTCTTTTCACTTTGGTTATTGCATTGAAAGTAAACATAATCTGAGAGTGCTCTTTTGTAGATACTAAAAACTTCCTTTCGCTTTTGGACCCGCTCTTCAATTACTTCCATTTGAGCACGGCCAATACCAGCCAGGATATTGCTCAAACGATAATTAAATCCTAGTTGACTATGTTGATAATGAATAGCTGGGTCTCGAGCTTGTGTGGCTAAAAATCTAGCACGGTCCAACGCTTCTAAATCGTCTGATACTAATGCGCCACCACCTGATGTGGTAATAATTTTGTTCCCATTAAAAGAGAAAACTCCAAATTTTCCTATCGACCCGGTCATTTGCCTCCCATAGGTTGAACCTAAACTTTCTGCTGCATCCTCGATTACCGGAACACCGTAGGCCTCACTCATATTCATGATCTCATCCATTTTCGCAGGTTGCCCATAGAGGTGAACGACTATAATTGCTTTAGGCAGCTTACCTTCGTTTTTGGCATCAAGTAGTGCGCGTTCTAGTGCTTGAGGTGACATGTTCCAGGTCTCTGGCTCAGAATCAATTAATACAGGCTCAGCACTTTGATAAAGGATAGGGTTGGCACTTGCCACGAACGTTAAACTTGAACAGAACACGGTATCCCCTTTTTGAACCCCCAATAAAGAAAGAGCTAAGTGAATCGCAGCTGTTCCTGAACTGACAGCGACGGCTCCCTTAGCTCCTACATAATGAGCAATATCCTGTTCAAATAAATCAATATTTCTCCCTACAGGGGCAATCCAATTTGAATCGAATGCTTCTTTGATATACTTCTGTTCATTTCCAGTCATATGAGGCGGAGACAAATATATTTTAGAATGACTCATTCACACACATCCTTTTAATTTACTGAAGCTTTTGAAATGACTTTTGCAGGGCATCCCACTGCCGTCTGGTTTGCTTCAATATCTTCAACTACCGTCGCTCCCGCTCCAATAATTGACCAACTTCCAACTTTCATTCCCGGGATGATGGTAGCCGCAGCTCCTATGTCTACACCCTCTCCAAGGTAAACCTGACCAGTCAATGTAGCCGATGGAGAAACATGTGTAAAATGATTAACAAAACAATTGTGTTCTACCGTTGACCCGGTATTTAAAATGCAGTGATCGCTAACTATTGCATTTGCATTGACCACGACTTTGGGCATAATAACAGTTCCTCGACCTATCGTGGCTGAAGGACTTACGATAGCTGTAGGGTGAATCACCGTGATAAAACGCGTGGGATTGATTTGTAATTGTTCAACCAGATTTTTACGAATTCTATTATTTCCTATAGCTAGAACAACACCTGTATTTTCTTGCATTCGTTCAAATACGGAATGGACAGGGCCACTTAATACACCTCTCCTTATGGTTTCACTTTTATACTTATCATCGAACAATCCAATAACTTTATGCTTACCTTCGGCACGGATAATATCTTGAATAACTTTACTATGACCTCCATCACCAATCAAAAAGATGTCCATTCACATCACATCCCGGGTTCCTTTAAATTTTTCCATAGTCGCATGGCTATCCTGATGAATTCCTTCTCTTTTTATCACTTTGAAAAATGTTATAAATAAGATTTTGAAATCAAGAAAAAGCGTTTGATTATTCACATACCAAACATCTAATTTAAATTTCTCTTCCCAACTGATGGCGTTTCTTCCATTGATTTGAGCCCATCCTGTGATTCCCGGTCTAACACGGTTCCTCAATGCTTGTTCGTCATTGTATAAAGGTAGGTATTCCAGCAATAATGGTCTTGGTCCGACGAGACTCATCTCTCCCTTAATTACATTTAACAGTTGTGGAATTTCATCTAAAGAAAACTTTCTTAAGAAAATACCAGCGGATGTCAACCGCTGCTTATCGGAAAGTAGATTCCCACTATCATCTCTTCGATTATTCATCGTTCGAAATTTATAAAGTTCGAACGGCATTCCATTCAGCCCAATTCTCTTTTGTTTAAATAAGATAGGGGATCCCATTTTCACTCTCACTATTAGACTAACTAATAGGAAAATGAAAGCTAGTAAAATCATTAATATCAAGGAAATGATCAAATCTAATATCCTTTTCATCATATTATTCACCCTTTTATTCATAAGAGATGAAAGTCTCCTTTTCATCACTTTACTCGTTTGGGTCAACTCCTTCAATTTATTTGAGAACCTTCTCCTGTTGTGGAGCAACAAAAAACTTCGTAGACTCCTTCTCCAACGAAGTTTGGTGATCTGCTTCTATAGAATGATAGCCTTCCGGATTTCTCCATTGCCATCTCCATGCATCTTCACACATTTCATTGATTCCTCTCTCTGCTCTCCAACCAAGTTCTTCGAACGCTTTTCTCGTATCTGCAAAACACACAGGAATATCACCTGGACGCCTTTTTGAAACGATATAGGAAATTTCTTGACCAGAGGCTTTTTCAAACGCTTCAATCATCTCTAGAACGCTATATCCTCTACCTGTCCCTAAATTATAAGTATGAACCCCTCTTTCACTCTCTACCTTTTCTAAAGCTTTCACATGACCAATAGATAAGTCCACGACATGTATGTAGTCGCGCACCCCTGTACCGTCTTGTGTTTCATAATCATTCCCAAAGACCTTTAATTCATTTAACTTCCCAACAGCAACTTGAGAAATATAAGGGAGTAAATTATTCGGTGTTCCTTGAGGTGCTTCTCCAATCTTCCCACTTATGTGAGCACCTATTGGATTGAAGTATCTTAAGCGAGCTATGCTCCATTCAGGATCTGCGACATAAACATCCCTAAGAATTTCTTCAATCATATACTTCGTTCTCCCATAAGGGTTGGTCGTTTTCAATAACGAATCCTCAGGTATAGGTACAGTATCTGGCTTACCATATACAGTTGCTGATGAACTAAATACGAGGTTCTTCACGTCATTTTTCTTCATCACTTCACATAAAATGATTGTCCCAATGACGTTGTTCCTATAGTACCAAAGTGGTTCAGATACGGACTCTCCTACAGCTTTTAATCCAGCAAAATGAATAACAGAAGATATTTTATGCTTTAAGAAGATGCTTTCTAACCCTTCTTGGTCCAATAAATCTATGGGATATTCGTGGAAATTTTTACCTGTAATTTCTTTTACTCTTCTCAATGCTTCTGGATAACTATTAGAGAAATTATCAACCACTACGATCTCATAACCAGCGTTCAACAACTCCACACAGGTGTGACTACCAATGTAGCCCGCGCCCCCTGTAATTAGAACAGTCATTTATAATCCTCCTAACCGTACTACCATACAAGATAGTCGCTTTCATATTGAAGATTCATATTTAAGTCGTTCTCAAAATAAAAATATCCAAAATATAAAACAATAAGAGCAAAATAAATAAGCTTTTCATCCCTTGGGCGAAAAAGCTTAACAATCCATGATATGAGGATTAGTTGATAAAGCGTGAAATAGATAGAAAATCTAGCGAAAATCCAATTTTGAGTAGATACAATCATGAATACTAAACCAACTAGAGTTAAATTTACAATGTAATCACTATTTGGAAAGATTTCTCTTAATTTATCCTTACCAAAAAATGCTACTATCAAAGGAGTACCATAAACGACAACACGTAAGAAATTCGCACCTCCTTCTTGAAAATCTTTATATTCTTCATACTGTGAACCTTCAATGGTGTTAAATAAAAGGTTTGAAAACTGGTCAAACCCTACTACGATAACTACAGAAAGAAGTAATAAAGCAACTGTAGCTTTAGACCAGGCTTTAAAGCGAACTAGAAAGTAAATAGGAATTAAGATGAGGGCACTTTGATGGAACAGTGATGCTACTAGCACGACAGCTATATACCTTTTCATATTTCCATTCATAATGTACTTTAATGCTGTGAAAGCGATGGCCGCAGCAAGCACTTGCCTAATTCCATTCATAGAAACAATAAATAACCCGCCTGTTATATAAACATATAAACTCAATTCGAATAATTTGGAATAATTGTACAATACTAAAACAATTAAAGTATTTGTTATTAGTGCAGTTGTAAACACTAAAAACTGTGGATCACCTGAAATATTTTTAAGAAACATCTGCAAAAGGCCGAAACCTATATCACTCTGGGTCTGAACTAGACTCCATGTATATGTCGTTATTTCATAAGAGTGCATATAAAAAAAGGTATCACCAATGTTTTTCCTTAAACCACTGACACAAACAAAGACGACAATTGATAAAAAGACTGCTACCCTCGCTGGTACAAGATAAGACACCCTTATTGAAGAGGACTGGACTTTTCTTGCAAAGATAGAGAGCATATACACTAATCCTAAGTTCATATAGAGAATGGACATATTTCTTCCTCCCTAGTCACTAACGCCTAGCCTTCATGACAGTTGATTTATCTGTATTTAGAATATACAAATACAAAAGAAAACCAGCTGGTGTCATTAAAGTAGTCGTGATCTTACAAGGCGAGTGTTTTATGAAAGAAAGGTTTTTTGCCATCAAACTGCTTGATACATAATGGATAGATTCTCTCATCCGATCTTTCAGAGTAGGTGCAAATTCCATTGCTACCTTTCTAAAGAAAGAAAACCCTTGAGGATTATTTCTATATTGATGAATCATATTTAAGCTTGATCCATCCTCCATATATTCCACATGACAAATAACTTCATCCATGATTAACAAAGGGTATGCTTTATCAATCAATACATATTTATAACTTAGTGGACAATATTTTTCTCCTTTAAACAAAGGATAAGGAGGCACCTCTTTTGTGATCTCTGAACGATAGATGAGTTTTTTATCTCCCTTTACTTTATGTTTACTATATAGATTAGTAAGAGTAGATTCTTTTAAATGAGGAGGAAAACCCGTTCCAATTACTCGTCCTTCCGAATCAGCATCGAGACCAACCATACCTGCATAGTGATTACTTCCATTCTTTTTCCAGAATTTGATTATTTTCTCCACCGCGTTATCCGTTAAATAATCATCTGAGTCAATGCAAACGTTCAACTCTGTCTCGATCAACTCATAGGCTTTATTATGAGCCCCATGCATTCCTTGGTTCTCTTGGAAGTGATATTTAATATCCATGGTGCTGGAATTCATCCACTCTTGTACCAACTCGTGTGTGTCATCATCAGAACCATCGTCAATAATCAACCATATAAAGTCTTTACATGTTTGCCTCTCAAGACTTTGATAACACAAATGTAAAGTATGCGCCCTATTAAAGGTGGGAGTGAAGATTGTCAATAATGGCTTCATTAATTCCCTCCTCACTTGGCCACGTAATATTTTTTATAGTAGTCTGTCAACCACCCTGCCATGGATTCCGTATCGTATCCTTTAGAACTGAGTTCTTCGGTTGTTTCCATACGGGTAACATCCAAGTCTAATATTTTCTCAGCCCACAGAGAGGGGGGATTTTCCAAATCTTCATATAACAATGTATCCGTTATTTTCGCCTCTTTCGTTATTGTGTCTGCCACTACACATGGCAATCCGGCTGCTTGCGCCTCAACTAAAACTACAGGCAGTCCTTCGTATAAAGAAGGAAATAGAAATAAGTCAAACCCTTGCATTAGGTCCGGCACATCATTCCTTACTCCTAAAAATTTCACAAACGGTGTTAATTCAAGTTCCTCCACTTTTCTTTCTATTTTTCCCCTTAACACACCATCGCCAGCTAAGATTAATACTGAATCCGGTCTCCTGCGATGTACTTCTTGAAAGATATCAACTAAATACTTATGATTTTTTTGTAGGTTGAACCTTCCTATATGTCCGATGGCTAATTGATTTTCTTTTAGACCTAGTTCTTTTCTTATTTGTGCCCTCTTCTTAGGGTCAAATCTAAATTCAGATGTGTTTACAGCATTATTTAATACTTGAACCCTGTCAGATTTCGATACATTTTTTCCGAATAACCATTCTCCCGCTTTAATCGAACAAGCAAAGTAGTGCGTCGGTTGATTCTTCATTGATGTTTTAGCATAGATACGGAAAGGGAGTTTATAGTCTAGAGACAAATCACTGAGGTGACTGTGAGCAATTCTACAAGGGATATGTGCTCGTTTCGCTGCTCTTAAAACAAAGCTGCTGTTTTCATTAATGTGGGAATGTATAACTTTGTATTCCTTATGCTCATTAAAAAACTGATCTAAAAGTTTAAAATACTTTCTATAATTTCCTGGCTTTATTTTAGGCATTCGATAGATTCTCCCACCTAATCTTCTGATCTCATCATCATAATGCCCGTCTTCTTCTCTATGAACCATAAAATCAAATTGAATCTTACTCCTATCCATTTGTCGATAATAATTCATTAACATGGTCTCCAGACCACCACGATTCATGATTGTTGCTACTTGGAGAACTCTTATAGGCTTCACAATACTCCCCCTCACCTTACCTTTCTTAAGAAATTGATAGCTATTAATAAGGAATAGACACCTGCCGCATGACGTTTCTTTGCAAGAAAATAAAAAAGCTTCCATACAATTGGGAAGTGTGTTAATTCGAACTGTTTAAAAGCATTCCTTACTCGATAATCTTCTAAGGAATCTTTTATTATTAGAATTTTTTTCATCATGGATTGAGGATTGTCTTTCCCTATGACGTTTAAACCCAGACCGAGTGTATTAAGGCAAATCCTGTTCTTTAATGCTGTCTGATATTCAGGATCATCATTCGTTCCTTCTGCCATTAATTGATATAAATAAAACCATTTCTCCAGTAAATCAGGTTTATATGTGGATGTGATTGAATTTTCATTTTCACGCCAGTAATGGTAGAAAGGTTGATTTAAAAAAATGAATTTGCTCGTATATTTTAGGAATTGTATATTAAATAAAGAATCCTCATTCGTTCCGATTTTCTCCAGATCTTGAAACCTCAAAGCATATTTTTGTATTATTTCATTTTTATATAATTTAGACCAAACTGTACCCCAGGCATCTAATAATTCTGGTCGAGCTAGCTCTTTCTCTAAAGGACCGATCAGCTTTCTTTGAATGTGTTTATACACTTCTTCCTTCTCGTAACTAACCTTCCTGGGTAAATAGTAATCCTTTATTTTAGAATGAGTCCCAAACTCTCTTACATAAGAGCACATGACTACGTCAGCTCTTTCTTGCATAGCTGCCTCATACATGTCTTTATACATCGTACTTTCTATCCAATCATCGGGATCGACAAAACCTACAAATTCGCCAGTGGCAATTTCAATACCGGCGTTTCTAGCAGACGAAACACCACCATTTTTCTTATGAAGGACTTTTACTCGCCCATCTCTTTCTTCATATTCATTTAAAATAAATTTCGAGGTGTCTGTCGATCCATCGTTGACTAAAATTAGTTCTATCTCTTTTAAAGATTGAACTAAAATGCTATCTAAGCAGCGATGGATATATTTTTCCATATTATAAATAGGCACGATTATACTTACTTTTGGAACCATTTTCCCCCTCCATCATGTAGCTAAGATAAATTCTATTCAATGATTTCTCTACTTGTGTAATAGAGTATTTGTTTACCCTATTTAAACTTTCCTTGCTCATTGCATTATAGGTCTCTCTAGACTGGTAGATATCCAAGAGATGTCTCGAGAAACCCTCTATATCATGAACAGGAACAATATAACCGTTTCTATGATTTACTACCAATTCCGCATGCCCTCTGTTCAATGTAGCAACCACCGGCAGGCCGCATGCCATGGCTTCCATAATATTGACCGGTAACCCTTCCCGTAAGCTTGATCCTACAGCTACATCACATATCGAGACAATCTTTTTAATCTCATTTACATAGCCAAGAAACCTAACATTCTCTCTTACTCCCAAATCTTCAGCTAGCTGTTTACACTTATCCTGAAGCTCACCTTTCCCTGCTAATAAAAGCTTAATGTTCTGTCCGCTATCATTGATTCTTGCAAGTGCTTCTATTAAAAGTTTTTGGTTTTTATTTTTATTGAATTCTGCTGCATAAAACAATAAAAAGTCTTCCAGTTTATAACCGTATGACTTTCTAGCTTCCGTCTTCTCATTAATTGATAACGGTTTAAATTCATCCGTATTGACGCCGACACCATGTACATGTTCAACATGTTTAGTTTTAAATCTTTTCTTAGCCAACTGGAAATCTTCCTGGTTGATTGTAATCAAGCAATCCGTATACGAAGCCAGCTTCCTTTCAATTGGATAATACAATAACCAATTAGGTAGTGGAGCTCCTTTGCAAAAATGAAAACCGTGAGCAGTATAGATCACTTTGGTTCCTCTTTTTCTTGCAGAGCGTGCTGCCAGCCGTGCCAATGTTCCACCCATTGGTGTATGACAGTGAACAATTTGGTACTGGTTTTTCCTTATTAAATGTCTTAAGATTTTGTACGCCTCTATGTTCTTCTGTGCGAACGGAGAACGCTGAATCGGGATATCATATTTCACATCTACATAGGGGAGATTCATATTTCCATTTGCTGCGACATGAACTTCCCACCCTTGTTTCTTAAACCACTGCAAATATGGGATGTGAAACAGTTTAAAGTGGTAATCAACAGTAGCGCAAAAAAGAACTTTGTTTGGCATGATTTTTTCCACCTTTATCAACTTGTAATAGATACCGGAGATTCAGGTTTGGACAACCCTTTTTTATTTGCTAAAAACAACAACTGCTTTCTTAACGTGTCTTTATCAAGGTGCTGATATATATCTATCATTTCTTCGATATCATCCATGACTATATCCGCTGCTCTCCCCAAGTGAATTTTAGGATAGACCTGCTCCTTTTCGATTTCCTCATCTTTTAAAAGTTCTTCATATAATTTCTCTCCGGGGCGAATGCCTGTAAATTCAACACCAATCTCTTCAATGCTATGCCCTGAAAGTTTAATTAGATTTTCAGCAAGGTCAACAATTTTCACAGGTTCCCCCATATCAAGCACGAAAATTTCTCCACCTTTGGTCAGTGCACCTGCTTGTATGACGAGACTGGATGCCTCAGGAATGGTCATGAAAAAACGAACCATGTCAGGGTGGGTGACTTTCACCGGCCCCCCTTTCTCAATTTGTTTTGTGAAAATAGGAATTACACTGCCTCTACTTCCCAGCACATTACCAAAGCGCACAGCAACGAATTTCGTTTCACTCACTTTGTTCATGTTTTGAATGATAATTTCAGCCAAGCGTTTAGTTGCTCCCATCACACTTGTTGGATTCACCGCTTTATCTGAGGAAATCATGACAAATCTCCCGGTTTTACTCCAACTAGCTGCTTTAGCCACATTAAAAGTACCAATGATATTATTCTTTACAGCTTCTTGTGGATTACGTTCCATTAGAGGTACGTGTTTATGGGCAGCAGCATGGTAGACCACATCGGGTCGATAGAAATTAAAGATATCAATCATTCTTTGGTCATCTTGAATATCAGCAATTTCTGTTCGAATATTAATTTCTAGGTCTTTGTAGTTTTCCTTAAGTTCCATTTCAATGGCATGAATACTATTTTCTCCGTGTCCAAGCAAAATCAACTGATTAGGTTTGAATTTAACGATCTGTCTAGAAATCTCGGAACCAATTGAACCACCTGCTCCTGTCACAAGAACCACCTGATCATTAACATAGTCTGAAATTTGATTGATATCCAAATCAACTGGATCACGACCTAATAAATCTTCTACATTCACATCTCGAAACTGGGTGACCGAGACCTTACCTGTCACTAAATCCTCTAACATGGGTAATATTTGCGTTTTGGCATCAGTTTTAGCACATTCTTTAAAAATGTTTTGAATTCCTATTCGACTTAGTGATGGAATTGCGATAATGATGTGGTCGATGTCGAGTTTTTTTACATACTTTTTAATTTCATTCGTGCCTGCTACAACGGGGATACCGAGAATATCTAAGCGCTGTTTTTTAACACTATCATCAATAAAAGCAACAGGGAGGAGGTCCGTATCACGATTACTCAGCAGTTGCCTCGCTACCATAGTTCCAGCTGCTCCTGCTCCTATTATCAACGTCCTTCTATTTATTTCTGACTGAATTAAATAATTGTCGCGATATATTCTCCAAACAAACCGCGAACCTCCGATGACTAGGAGGTTCATCATCCAAATAACCACCATCACCCTCGGATACATCGTCTGAAAAAAGAAGTAGTGGATCCCAATTGTCGTCAGCGAAGAATATGTTACAGTTTTTAAGATAAGGATTAATTCGCCGATACTTGCATATTCCCATGCTTTTCGATAAAGATTCAGCCGGTAGGAATAGAACAGATGACTGATCATAACAGTCGACACCGTTATTAAGGTTGGAAATACTGGTACATATACAGCTGAAGCAACCAATGACTGACCAATAAAAATAGAGCTTAAAATAATGCAAGAATCAATGAATATAAATAAAGACAACCTCTGTCGATAGGTCATACACTCGCTCCCTTCTTATTTCAAAATCCATTAGATGTATATAAGAATATGTAAGGATTTTAAAATTTTTAGGAATAGGACCCACGTGTCCTATTCCTAAAAATTTTAAAAATGGGCATTCAACCCGCCCTCACGCCACACCATCGACGACTAGCGTCTAAGGTTGCGCTTCTCCACAACCCACGGCATGACCGAGTGCCTCCATTGATAATGGCAAGGAGACATCACCACGTTTTAACGAATTACAATTCTTTATTAAGAACGAAAAGGCATACGTTATTTTTTTTCATTCAATAAGAGACCTAATACATTTGCATGAGCGAGGTTCATGATTTTCTTTGATTCTTCTGCTTCCTCTATTTTCGTTTTGCCACGGTTCAAAAGGATAAAAACACCATCACAGAGACTTGCCAAGATTCTTGTTTCCGTTGATTTTAGTACAGAAGGCGTGTCAAGCAGGACAAGATCATAAATACCTCCGACCTTCTCCAGGAGTTCCTCCATCCGGTAATCACCAAGAACATCTGAAGGGTTAGGAGAAATCGTTCCGCTTGTCAATAAATGAAGTTGAGCAATTCCAGTTTGGACTATGGCTTCATTTAATTCTGAACTTCCATTTATTACGTTAGTTAGACCAATATCATTAGAAGATTTAAATATTTGATGTAACGCAGGGCTTCTTAAGTTCGCGTCTATTAAGAGTACTTTTTCTCGATTTTGGGCCATTGAAACAGCTAAGTTTGCAATCGCTGTGGATGTTCCTTCTTGTTTATTGGGGGAAGTTATTAAGAACACTTTACGCTTATTCTGATCGGTTAAAAAATGTATATTTGTCCGAATAGTACGGAACTGTTCGGATATTATAGAGTTAGGATTCATGTACGTTACCAATGGTTTCTTATTTTTAGTTGACAGGTTCCTAATTTTGCTTAACATCGATAGATTCACCTCTGATCTCACTATTTTCTAAACCTTTTTTTGCTTTTTTTGTTACTGAATTCCGCCTATTCATATAAGAAATTTCACCCAGAACAGGGAGTTCAAAGATATCTTCAATGTCTCTCCTGGATTTAACTGCTCCATCAATTGAGTCCAATAAATATGCTAGACCAATGCCGGTAATTAATCCAAAAACAAAGGCAATAAAAATTGGTCGATTCTGGTTGCTGCTGATAGATACAGGATTAACACTTGCCTCGGACAAGAGTTGCACTTGTTTATAATTCAAGATGTCGACAATTTTATCTTTATAGACACTAGCTGTCATGTTCGCTATTTGCGCAGCACGTTCAGCTTCTGTATCAGTAACTGAAATTAATACGACTTGAGATTCATCAATTCTGGAAACTTGTATCCGGTTAGCTAACGCTTCAGGAGATCCTTCCAATCCTAAATTATTCTGGACTTCACCCATTATAAGAGGATCTTTTATCATAACCATCAAGGTATTCATATCCATATCTTGTTCACCAGCTCCAAGGATAATTCTCGTAGACGTTTGGTAAAGGGACATGCTATTCACCTGACTGTATGCGTATCCTAAAGCCGTCGACAACACAGTAATAATAAAGATAAGCCAAAAGCGGTCTCTCAAAACATCAAAATACTCTTTGATGTTGATATCTTTGGACATTTGATCATCGTAAATCATGGATTTCTTTCTCATGAGAACCACCTTTTCTTATTTGAAATAGCAGTGCTATATAACGAACGTTTTTCCAAAAAAATAATTCCTTATTGATTGAGCTTATACTACTACACATTATAGTTCTGTATAAAGAACAAGTCAACATAATAATGCTGAAAACGTGAACTTTATTCTCCAAAGAAATATATAAAATTCCATAAATGTTATAAAACCTACCACACATAGGCATCGAGAATAACTTTATTAAAGAACGATTTCTTTTGAACAAGAAACGAGAACAAACATAGGGAGTCTATTTGAGAAAGCTCCTTCCCTCCCTTAATAATCCCGTGGAAATAATATCCAAAAAATTCTTCGCGTTAAATCCTCTAACCTCTCTCTGGTATATGTGAATATTCATTCTTCACCACCGTATATATAAAAAGGAGCATCAGGTAATCTAATTCCATCTTCCTACCCTATAGAAGAAACCCCCTCCCTCTAACCACCATGAAATAAGGAGGATTATTTTGACGATTAATTTTGAAGAGACGTTTACCGTTAGTAATAACATTGTCCAACTTAGCGAATCACCCTTAAGTGACTCCCCACTTATAGTCTTTGAGGTAATAAATGGTGAAAGGCTTACTGAAGTCTTTAAGGAACCAGGAGAAAAAGAATTTTTCGTGAATTATGAGACAGGATTGATAACATTTAACCCAATCAAGAATCAACAAGAAGTAAAAGTCAGATACACATCAAAACCTGAACAGTATTTCAATTTCCAAAATATTATTACAAAGTATGTGAACGGTGAAGCTTCTGAAACTTACACTTATCAATACAACTATCCTGTTACTGATGAATCCCGCGACTCCATCCAGGAAAATTTCAATCCGTTTGGTGAACCACTACATCAGCACGAAATTGAAGATATAATTAACCTTCCAGAAGTTCTAAATCAAAAATCCGACAAAAATCATACCCATTCTGAGTACTATACAAAAGAAGAAGTGGACCAAAGAATCATGGATGCGATCGGTAATCCTCCACAAGTTCCGGTAATAGGAATAAGTTTTAAGACTACGGATTTTTACCTACAAGTGGGAAATGTGATTAAACTTGAAGCATTTGTCCTCCCTGAGAATGCAGATAACAAAACGGTAGAATGGAATTCAAGTAATACAACCATTGCAACTGTCACAAGTGATGGGGAAGTTAAAGCAATAGTGGATGGGCAAGTTACGATTACCGCAACAACTGTAGACGGTGGTTTTACAGCATCAGCAAACATTATTATCGAGTCGTCGCTATTGTATTATAATTTTAGAAATCGCAATGGATCTGTAGAAAATATCATTCTTGATGAATATATGCAGTTACCAGCAACATTGAATAACGTAGCACATGATGACCAGAGTGGATTTGTTAATGACTTAGGAGTGATGCTTACTTCAAATAGTTTTGTCACCATCCCAACTTCAGACTCTTCCTTACCGTTTGATATAAATAATGGAGGCCTTACTCTCGTTGTAAGTCTTCACAATCCTATCGGGGCCTTTTATAAAACAAACTCCGGAAAAGTTGTTTCGTTCTTTCTGAACGGTATTATTTACGCTTATTTTAAGTATATCGATGGAACAGGTACAGAAAAGTCATTGTCTATGGCGGATGATACAGGTAACAAGCTGAATAGCAACTTCACGGATGGCTATAGGGATGTCATTCTTAATGGTGAAGAGAATGTATTTATCGTTACATTAAAAGAAAATGGTGAAGGGCAGATGTACCTAAATGGGTATGTATCTGAAATCTATAAAGCTAATGATTTTGTTGAATGGGTCAACACTCTTAAAAATGAAGATTTATTGTTAAGAAGAAACCATTTAAATGCAAACACTCCTATGACAATCCTTTCAAGTTTTGAAATGTATGATCGTGCGTTTACTGAAGAAGAAATGTTAAGGAAGAATCAAGCGATTAAAGACGCCGAGCCGTTCAGAAGCTTCCAAGTCCTCCCGACTGATGTTGTCCTGCAAGTTGGGGAAAGTCAAACTTTGGCTGTACAGACGTATCCAGCCTATTATAAAGAACACGTTACCTTATCTTATGAAAGCGGGAACGAAGGATTCGTGAAAGTTAGTGAATCAGGTACACTAACAGGAATCTCAACAGGAGAAACTCAAGTCACAGTTAAACTTGAATATGAAGGGGAAACTTATTACGAATATATCAATGTCAAAGTGGGTGGAAATACAGCTGAACCTCCCGCACCTAATCGCAGTATCAATGGAATATCATTGAACCGTCAGACTGATTCCCTTGACGTTGGGGAGGAATTTCCATTAATGGCAACGACCCTACCCTTTGATGTTTATGATAGTAACTACATCATTTGGGAAACCTCAGATGCCTCTATTGCCTCAGTACCATATGGAGTACTGACTGGAAGAGGGGCAGGTACAGCTACGATTACAGCATACGATTCTTCAAAGACATATTCAGCAAGTTTTGAAGTCACCGTAAAGGACGGACCTGAAGAAACCATAAGTGAAGAAGACACGTACATGATTGACATCCATCAATTCCAAATATATGCAGATAGGAGTAATCCAGTACAAACGACAAATGGCATCCAAGCGGTCTTTGATTACGCCATAAACCAAGAGTTTAAAAAAATCGTTTTTCCTAAAGGGAATTACAGTATTACCCCTGATGCTCGTACCATTCTTCCCCCATCGCATATGATCGTAGATTGGAGCGACTCTATGATATACGTTGAACCAAGCACAAAGACTGCTTCTGGTTATACGATGTTTTATTATGATGGGGATGTCGAACATTGCACGTTTGAAAATGGACACTTTTTTGGAGAAGCGAAAAGCACAACGCTTCAACAATCAAGTGAAGGTTGTTTAACCTTTGAAATTAAAGAGTCATATAAATGTACTTGGAAAAACTGCACTTTTAATGAGTCCCCCGGTTTCAATGTCATCACCGGCACCAACTTAGTGAAGAAAGAAACCCGCTCCATTAGCGTCGGATTGAACTGGGAAGATGGATCCATTGGAGAAGACGGCCTTAACAATAATGACTCAACAAGTGGGGTATGGAGGTATCAGGATTATCTGGATGTAAGAGGACTTGGTGATTATTACATGCTCGGATATAACCAAGGGTACTATTCCTACCCTCATCTCCGTTCAAGGTTATATTCCATTTATTTTTATGATATTAATAAAAATTTCATCAAACAACATACCTATAACCTACAATTTTTCAATTATGCTAAGCCATCGAACGCGTCCTTCGCTCGTGTAGTTATATACCAAGAAAACAAACCAAGTACGATGGATACAGACTTCAACGCATGTGCTTTCATTAGAACTGTTGGTATGCCCCGGTATTGTAAGTTCCTAAATTGTAAATTCGAAAATAATTTCAGTACGGGTTTAGCTTTAACCGGCGGCGAAGGATGGCTTGTAGATGGATGCTCATTTCGTGAAAACTCCAATGGCAGGACACCCGCTTGTGATGTAGACTGGGAAGATGGATGGGAGACGATGCAAGGAGATGTTTTTCGGAACAATACCGTTGCGTCGAGAAACGGCTTAATCATTAGTGCCGGCAACAGTTTAGCTATCCATGACAACATCATCGACCAATCACACCTACAAGTCTATAGCCGAACCAACAATTTCAGAATTTACAACAATACTTTTTACGGACGCGGAAACCGAAGACACTTCTTAGCCGCACAAGCAGAGTCTTATTTTGCTCGAAACATTCTCTTTAATGGAGCAAGTTATACTACATCTCTTCACCATCCCGATGCGCACTATCGGGTGAATGATGAGAACAATATTATCATATAAAACTCCGCCATATCCGCAAGTATGTTGCACATTTTAATTATAAAGTCTTAGTAAGATCTTTAACTTATCTTTGAAAGGACCATAGGCTAGTGGATAATAGCCTATGGTCCTTTCGTTTGCTTGAATATATCTTTTTACATCTTTTTAATTACTTAAGTTTATAAACCCCTACTCCCTTGAAACTTCTACACTCTACTTATTATTACCCCTTAATAGATTTAACTTTTACGTCTCCGGAATATTCACTACAATCTTTATTGGTCATTGTTTTGATGCAAACCTGACTAACCAAATTTCGAGCATAAAGTTTATTAACTTTCCATTTTTTACTGAAAATAATAATTAATTTACGCTTTTTTGTAATCATATGGTGTCGAAAAAAGGTAAAAACTATACTAAGCATAGTCTATTTTACTTATTTTTCTGAATATTTTGTAGAATGAATTGATTATTCCTTCTACTTTGATAAATTAGAAAATGTAGGATAAAAAAGGTTAAGAAAGAAAGGGGTCATATTATTGAAAAAGACGTCAAAGATTGTAACATCTGCTTTAGCTCTAGCTCTCACCATGGGGCCAATGAGCGCCAGTGCATTCGAATTGCCATCAGTCGGGCATGAGAACGTACATAAATCTCATTCACACTCTTCTAGCGGTATGCCATTTGATGCAGCCATTGCTAATGATGAGCGCTTGATCGAGATGTTGAAAGAGAACGGTAAGATTGCCAAAGATGCCACAGCTGCTGAAGCTGAGGAAGGTTTGAAGAAATTCCTCAAGTCTAAACAAGCTTCTGCTGAAAAAGCCAAAGGACAGTTCGATGATGAAGAAGCTGAAACGAAGAAGAAGTTAAATGAAGCCATGGAAAATAACAGCTTGAAAAAAGGAAAAGGAAACAAACTTGGACAAGCTGAAACGCCTGAAAGTGTAAAAAAAGAAGATTATAACGGAGAAATGCGTACAGATAAAGTACTCGTCCTATTAGTCGATTATCCAGACAAACCTCACAATTCTCTATCTCCTGAAGAAACTGATATGTATTATGATGGAGAAAACGCCTACTCTCGTGAGCATTATCAGGACATGCTCTTCGGTACAGGTGGCTGGACAGGTCCGGACGGTGAAAACTATGTATCTATGAAAGAATATTATGAACAACAATCTGGTGGAAGTTATTCTGTCGAAGGTGAAGTTGCTGGCTGGTACACAGCTAGTCAACCTGCAGCTGCCTATGGCGGGAACTACCCTACAGAGGATGACAGTGATGTGAATGCTCGGGGTCTAGTCAAAGAAGCTCTTGAAGCTGCGGCTGCTGATCCAGATGTAAACCTTGCTGACTATGACAAGTGGGACCGCTATGACCTGGACGGTGACGGAAACTACCTTGAGGCTGATGGATTAGTCGACCACTTGATGGTCATCCACTCTGGCGTTGGTGAAGAAGCTGGCGGAGGTTCCCTAGGTCCTGATGCGATTTGGTCTCACCGTTGGAATCTTGGGGGAGTTTTCGCCCTTGAAGGTACTGAAGCAACTGTTCCATACTGGGGCGGTGAAATGGCAGCCTACGATTACACAATCGAACCTGAAGATGGTGCTGTTGGAGTCATGGCCCACGAATTCGGACATGACTTAGGTCTTCCAGATGAGTATGATACTCAGTACACAGGAGCAGGAGAACCGGTCAGCTACTGGTCTATCATGTCGAGTGGAAGCTGGGCGGGCGATATTCCTGGTACAATGCCAACTGGTTTCAGCCCATATATGAAAGAAATGCTTCAATCTTCTGCTGTCGTAGATAGTAAAGGTGAAGAAGGAAACTGGTTATCTGGTTCAGAAATTAATGTAGAGGATATCAATCAGGAAGGCATGGAATTTCTGTTAGACGAAGCCAACACGAAAGGCACAAACGATGATGTCGTCAAAGTCAACTTGCCACAAAAAGAAACAGTCATCAACGAACCGGTCAGCGGGGAATATGAGTATTTCTCTGGAAGTGCTGATGATCTGCATAACTATCTAACAACAACAGTAGATTTAACGGGTGCAGAAAGTGCTAAATTTAACTTCAAGGCTTGGTATGACATTGAAACAGATTGGGATTATGCTTACGTTACTGTAAATGGTGAGCCAGTGGCAAGTGATATCACTACGAACACAGACCCTTATGGTTCTAATCTCGGTAATGGAATAACTGGAAGCTCTGATGGTTGGATTAATGCTTCCTTCGATCTTTCTGCTTATGCAGGTCAGGAAGTTGAAGTGTCCATTGAGTACGTGACAGATACGGCTGTATCGAATCCAGGCCTCTATGCTGACGATCTTTCAGTTGTAGTAGACGGAGAAGAAGTTCTCTTTGATGATGCAGAAGGTGATGCGAAATTCAATCTCGATGGCTTCTCAAAGAATGACGGTATTAAACGTTCCGACCACTACTATCTACTCGAATGGAGAAGTCACAATGGAGTCGATGAAGGTTTAGCAAACATCCGCCGCGGAGACAGCCTCATGACATTCGATGATGGACTTGTCGTCTGGTATGTGGATAAGCAGTACTCCGAAAACTGGACAGGTATCCACCCAGGAGACGGTTTTGTAGGGGTGGTCGATGCAGACCAGCATGTAAACAAATGGAGTGATGGCAGTGTTGGATCCACTCGTTTCCAAGTCCATGATGCTGCTTTCAGCTTGGATAAATCTGAAAAGATGTATTTAGACTACACGGATCTTCTTGGTGTAACCATGAAAGATAATTACACCAAGCGCACACCTCTTTTCGATGACAGTGCAGACTACTCAAACCAAGGTCTTGTAGATGCCGGACGTAACGTTCCGGAGTATGGACTGAAGTTCAGAGTCACTGGTCAAAGTGAAGATGGTACAGTTGGTAAAGTTTTGATTTTCAAATAAGAGCATGAACTCAAAAAAGTCATTGAAGATTAATTCTTCAATGACTTTTTTATACATTACCTTAGCTATCCATGCAAATCTCTGCTAATAAAAGGATTTTTAATCTATTAAGACCTATTTTTTTATCGCACCACTTATTTTAAAATTTAAAATACAAACTCCATGTGATTTAGAAAATCCCTAGACGTTTTTTTGTTCTAATCCGTTCAGGAGGCTCTGCATATACCATTTCTCCTTCCAGAACAACGTGGGCATTTTCCATGAATTGATACATAAGATCCGCACCGAATTTTCTCTCAATTTTATTGTAAGCTTCTTTCATGAAAAAACCACGCTTTTTCCTATCACGGGCATCGGAGGCTACAAGGTGGGCTAAATTAAACTCAATCATTTGGTAGGAAAATTTTTGGACTTCCCTTCCTAACTTGCCAGCGATACTGGCAGCAGTCACTAGAGTAATAGCTCCATTCCTAACAAAGTTATAGAGCTCATTCGGATGCTCACGAAGAGTTTCATTACGCTCAGGATGGACGAGTACAGGTTTATAACCCAACATTTGAATGTCATACATCACTTGGCTTGTATAGTGTGGAAGATCGTGGTTCGGTAATTCAAGGAACACATAGCCGCTATTTTGATTGATGGGGAGGAGTTCATCTTTTAAAGTGTCCATGTCTCTATTGACCTTTATTTCTTGTCCAGGTAGAACCGTCAGATCAATTCCTTGTTGAAATAATTCATCATTTAACTGCGCTGTTTTCTGTAGGATGAGCGATTTTGGATTGTTGTACTTTCTATGAAAGTGGTAAGGGGTTGCAACCATCGTATCAATACCCTGTTCGACGGCCGTTTTCGCCATTTCAATACTTTCTTCCATCATCTCAGGTCCATCATCAAGTCCAGGTAAAATATGACTGTTCAAATCGATCATTTCATCCACCCCTATGCTTTATTTCGAACCTATATCCAAAAGGTTCTGATTATAAGGAGACATGTTTAAAATTGAGTGTAATCCTCGAATGACTAGATTACGAACGACAGTTAAGCAATTTTAGCAGTTACCTTCCAATCATCTACCCTTTACGATTCTTAAGAATTAATAACAAACAAGAAAATACTTCATTTCTTAACTTTTTTTACTGCAGGTTTTCTTAAATATTATATTATCTGGTCACTGTTTATTTTCTATATAACGAACTCTACAATGTAATTATCCAGATAATATTAATCAATCAGGAAAATGCCGTCATAAGTCCTATCCAAATAGAAGTCCTACCAAATAACAAGGAGAAGCACGAAATAATAATACAGTAGTCCGTTCGCTGTCGCTTATCCATGTTTAAATTACCTTTCACTCTTATGAACTATATACCACAAAATGGGAAAAGTAGTCATCTAAGAAAAGTAATGATTCATATAAGAAATGCATATAACAAGTGAAGATAAAAGGATACGATGCACAATTACTGGAATAGAAAAAGCGTAAGCCCATAATTTACAGGCTTACGCTCTGGGACGTATTGATTAACCATTAATCCAATCTTATGGAACACACCTTCTTATCGACACGCTGATACGTGTGAGCACGGAAGTAGTCACGTTGTGCTTGCGGCAGGTTCTTCAGATTCTTGTCTTATTGTACGCATCTTTGACTTCTGCAGAAACTGGGCACGGATATTACAGAATAAAGCCTATGATTTAGGTCAGCGATATTCCCATTTGATTATGCATGCTTTCCTTCCATCACCTGTTTTGAGTTTTTTTCAGGACTCTGATGAGTGACATAGGTCCCGGCAATAAAGTCATGAATCGCTCTCTTATCATCACGTAACCCTACCATAAATGCACTTACTATAATTCCAATACCAAGTGTCAAAGCGTAAACCAGCGAACCTACGAACTCTCTCAATATCATTCTTCCAACGCCTACTTTTGCTCCATTCTTTCGTAAAATACGGACTCCAGTGGCTTTCTTACCAATCGTATAGCCGTACCAGATGACGGGAATAAGTACGAAATACAGCATATTCAAAGTGTCTAACGGAGTGTAATCTCTAAAAAATTCTCCGTAAATCAAGTAAGTGAGTAGGCTGAATACAACGCCCAAGATGATTCCATCCAACGCTCTGGCACCTAACCGCACCCAAAATCCTGCTGGTTGCTTGATTTTCATTTCTCCATCCCCTTTCGGTCTTAAAGACTGTATACCACATTTTGTAAAATATAGTCCTTTTGAAGGGACAGCATGTACGAAATGAGCAATACAGAGAACATGGATTTCAATCAAAACGCACTAGCATGAATAGAGTTTATTACATGCAATATTCAACTGCGCACAAGCGTATAATATAAAAAAAGCACAAGCCAGAAAGTCCAGGCTTGTGCTTTTCGCAATTAATTATCCGTTAATCCAATCCGTATGGAACGTACCTTCTTTATCCACACGCTGATACGTATGCGCACCAAAGTAGTCACGCTGTGCTTGCAGCAAGTTCGCTGGAAGCTTGGCTGTACGGTAGCTGTCATAGTACGCAAGGGCACTTGAGAACGCAGGTACCGGTACACCGTTTTGAATGGCAAGAGCGAGTGTTTCACGAAGCTCTTTTTGATAAGACGTTGCGATATCCTGGAAATAAGGATCGAGAAGCAGGTTTGTCAGGTTCTCGTCTTTGTCGTACGCGTCTTTGATTTTCTGCAGGAACTGGGCACGGATGATGCAGCCGCCGCGGAAGTTCATCGCGATGTCGCCGTACTGTAGGTCCCAGCCTTTTTCTTCCGATTGTGCACGCATTTGTGCGAAACCTTGGGCGTAGGAGCAGATCTTACTCATGTACAATGCTTTGCGAAGAGACTCGATGACTTCTTCTTTGTTGCCGTCAAAAGTGACTTCTGGACCAGTCAGGTATTGGCTTGCTTTCTGGCGCTCTTCTTTCATCGCAGAGATGAAACGTGAGAACACGGACTCTGTGATGATTGGAAGAGGCACTCCAAGATCAAGGGCGCTTTTACTTGTCCACTTACCAGTTCCTTTTTGACCAGCTGTGTCAAGGATCACTTCCACAAGTGGCTTGCCTGTTTCTTCGTCCACTTTTGTGAAAATGTCTGCAGTGATCTCGATCAGGTAGCTGTCGAGCTCGCCTTCGTTCCACTCTTTGAAGACTTCGTGAAGTTCTTGTGCAGACAGTCCGAGGACGTTTTTCATGATGAAGTACGCTTCACAGATCAACTGCATGTCGCCGTACTCGATGCCGTTGTGAACCATTTTCACGTAGTGACCGGCACCGCCGCGGCCCATGTAGGCGGCACATGGTGTACCTTCAACGTCCGCTGCGATCGCATCAAAGATCGGCTTCACTTCTGCATAAGCTTCACTAGGTCCGCCTGGCATGATGGAAGGTCCTTTACGGGCACCTTCTTCACCACCGGAGAATCCTGTACCGATGAAGTGAACACCTTTTTCTTCTAAGTAAGCTGCACGGCGTTCTGTATCTTCATAGTACGTGTTACCACCGTCGATCAGCATGTCGCCTTCTTCCAAGTGAGGGACAAGGCTTTCGATGACTTTATCTGTTGTGTCTCCTGCTTTGACCATCATCAGAATTTTGCGTGGTTTTTCAAGGGAAGCGACGAATTCTTCGGCACTGTAAGCCCCAGAAATATTTCCTGTATTCTCATCATTTCCAACCAGTTCGTCTACACGGTCTGTCCAGTAATCATAGACAGACACGGTGTAGCCGCTATCCTGAATGTTCAGGGCAAGATTCGCCCCCATGACTCCTAAACCGATGACTCCGATATTCTGCTTATCCATGTTCCGATCAAATCCTTTCCATTCTATCTATAAAAAGTTCTTACCACCATGTATAGCCATCTTCGTTCAAGAGCTTCTCAGCTGCTTCCGGCCCTTCAGATCCAGCTTGGTAGCCGTGAAGAGGGAGAGCATCGTTTTCGAATGCTTCCAAGATTGGCTGGACCCACTTCCAGGATAGCTCCACTTCACTCCAATGAGCGAAATACGTGGAATGACCCTGCATGGCATCATTCAACAAGTTTTCATAGGCTTCCGGCTGGGCATCCAAATTTTTAGAAAAGTTGATATATGCGGGTTCGAACTTCTCGTTAGAATCGTCCTTCAAGTTGATGCGCAAGCCGACACTTTCGTTCGGATTGATTTCAATCATCAACAAGTTGGACACAGCACCTGCCGCATCTTCATCAGCGTCGATTTCGTTCTTGAACTCGATAATGATGCGTGTCGATTTTTTCTCGAGACGCTTCCCTGTACGGATGTAAAAAGGAATGCCTTTCCAATAGTTGTTGTCGATATACAAACGAGCAGCAAAGTACGTATCATTGTTGGAGTTCTCCGCTACACCGTCTTCTTCTAAATAACCAGGGATCGGCTCTGCGTTCATTTCCCCTGCTTCATATTGTCCACGCACCACGTGCTTGGAGATTTCATCTTCCTCTACAGGGCGCAGGGATTCCATAATTGCTTTTTTCTTTTCTTCAATTTCTTTCGGCGTCAGTTTTTCCGGGTGGTGAAGCGCGGTCATCATCACTAACTGCAGCAAATGGTTCTGTACCATATCACGAATCGCTCCAGCTTTATCATAGTAACCCGCTCTTGTACCAACACCGACGGTCTCACTTGCTGTAATTTGGACATTCGCAATCTGTTCATGACTCCAGAGCGCCTTCAGAATCGGGTTCGGACGAATCAAAGATTCAAGGTTCTGCACCATCGGTTTTCCAAGATAGTGGTCAATACGGAAAATCTCTTCTTCCTGGAAAACTTTTGTCAGCTCTGCGTTCAAATGCCTTGCTGAGTGCAAGTCACTTCCGAATGGCTTTTCAACGATCAGACGCTTCCAACCACTTGTGTCCGTGATTCCATTTTCGTGAAGAGATGCCGAGATCGGCTCAATCAACTTCGGTGCAACCGAAAGATAGAACAGACGGTTTTCTGGAATCGAAAGCTCACTTTCTCTTTCTTCAATGAAGGCTTTCAATCCCTGATAAGATTCATCCTTCATCGCATCGAAAATGAAGTAACGGAAAGAAGCAAGGAACTCGTCCAAGTTCGATTCGTCTACATCTCTTCTTGAGAAAGATTCCAGAGACTCTTTAATGATGCTATGGAAGTCTTCCTGCGTGTAAGGTCTACGTCCAAGGCCTACGACGGAAAGGGAATTCGGCATTTTTCCCTCAATATATAAATTATAGAGAGCGGGATAGATTTTACGTTTCGCCAAATCACCGCTTGCTCCGAATAAAACAAAGGTCATGTCGTCCATCATTTCTACGGTATCGATTCCATGACTTTTCGTGTTGTGTTGGTCCATGATTCGTGTTACCTCCTGTACTTTTCAGCTTTTATTAGTATAAAGCATGAGCACCAAATATGTAAGTGAACAGGCTTACGCCACGAACACTGTTTTATTGTTTACCTCATCCATGACATTTATGAAATGTGTCTAAAATGTGTAGCTTGCCATGAAAATTATTTTACTGAAAATTCGGCTGTTTTTAAAGAGGCAACAGGAGGCGTACGGTCCGCATCAGGCTTAATTTCAGCGATGTGAGAAACGTGACGCTTTGTATGTCGGCTATACTCTTAGTGTGAGCGTTTTCACTCTTATTTGCAATAGATTGAAAAAATTTTTCATATTATATTTGATTTTTAAGGTCTATTTGCCCTGGATGATTTGATTTGTTCTCGACTTTGGGTGATATCCTTCTCTATTTGAGCGATTTTCTCTTCACTTTGAGCGATATCTCGATCCATTTGAGTGATTCCTTCTACTTTGAGTGATATATGCCTCCATTTGAGCGATTCTTCCCCTACCTTGATCGATTTCCAGCTCCATTTGAGCGATTCTTTCTCAACTTTGAGCGATACCGTCTTGTCTTAAGCCATACGATAAAAAGAAAAAAGCCGAACGCTCTCCTTTTTAGGAAGCATTCGACTCTTTTTCTGCCTGATCCGCTTGTGCATTTTTTCGATTACGAATGATCGGTACAACGAACGATAGGATACTTACGATGTAAAGTCCGATGGATACTGGATCGGAGATGAGAATGATCATGTCTCCACCTGCAGCCGTCAGAGACTGTCTTAAGGACTGCTCCATCATGCCACCAAGGATGAAAGCCAAGATGAACGGAGCGGCCGGGAAGCTGAATAGTCTCATTAAATAACCGACGAAACCAAAGATCAGCAATAAATATAAATCAAACGTACTGAAGCTGATGGCATAAACACCGATCAAGCTGAAAATCGCGACTAGCGAGATTAGCATTGGACGTGCGATTTTCAATATTTTTGCGATATATGGAATGAGTGGTAAGTTCAAAATCAATAGAAAGATGTTACCGATGTACATACTCGCAATGATGCCCCAGAAAACTTCCGGACGATCTGCCATCAAGAGTGGTCCCGGCTGAATACCGAGGACGAGGAATGCGCCTAACATCACAGCTGTCGTTCCGGATCCTGGTATACCAAGGCTAAGTAAAGGAACGAAGGCACCGCTGGTCGCTGCGTTATTAGCCGTTTCCGGGGCAGACAACCCTTTGATCGATCCTTTTCCGAATTCTTTGGGGTTTTTAGCGATTTTCTTTTCTGAAATATAACCGATGAATGAAGCGATTGTCGCACCTGCACCTGGCAAAACACCAAGAATGAAACCGAGGAACGACTGCCTGCTCATCGGGCCGCGCATCTCTTTGAAATCTGCTTTACTAAGTTTCAAACTTCCGATATCACCCTGATTTTGCAACGATTGATCCTTCCGGTTTTTCACAAGAAAACAAATCTCAGCCAACGCGAATAATCCGAGCGCGATAACAAGAAAATCGATCCCTTCCAGTAAGTTGGGATTGCCAAACGTAAAACGGCTCGTTCCCGTCTGGCCGTCAATTCCTATGGTCGCGACCATAAAACCGATTGTCGCTGTAATCAAAGCTTTGATTGTAGAACCATCAGATAAACTTGCGATTGCCGTCAGACCTAAAAACATGAGGGCAAAATATTGAGGCGGACCGAATGAAACAGCGACCGCAGACAAAGCAGGAGCGAATAACATCAAAAGAACGACGGAAACTGTTCCACCGACGAAAGAGGATATCGCAGCAATCGCCAATGCTTTTCCTGCCTCTCCCCGTTGGGCCATCGGATAGCCATCAAAGGATGTGGCGACCGTTCCGGATATTCCTGGCGCGTTCAAGAGAATGGAAGACGTCGAACCGCCGAATACTGCTCCATAATAGACACCCGCCATCATTACTAAAGCGACAGAGGGATCCATTCCATATGTGATCGGAATCATGATCGCAATTGCACTGATCGGACCAAGCCCTGGCATCATTCCAATCAGCGTACCAGCAACGACACCGATCAAAACGAATAAAATCCCCTGCCAGCTGAACGCGACCTGAATTCCTTGCATTAATCCTTCCATTGCACCCATGGTGACTCACCTCCTCTTAAAATGGTAGTAACCCTTGTGGTAATCGGATTTGTAATAAGTAGTTGAACGAAAGGTACATAATTAGTGGAAATAGAACCGCAACGAGGATGGTCGTGACGAGCTTTCTGTACCCCAGGAACCAGGAACAGGCAAAAATGAATAGCATGGAACTCAAAACAAAGCCGATGATTTCAAGTAAGAAGATGTAAAGAAAAATCATGCCACCGACCGCGAGCAATACTAGCATTTCTTTTTTCGGTACCTGACGTTTTTCTTTTTCCTCTTTGGTTTCTGAAGATTTATCAAAAAATAAAAAGATGGCAAGGATGATCAATAAGAAGCCCAGGATCTTTGGAACGAAATCCGAATCGACCGGCACATAAGGGTATTCCTTTAAGTTATAACTCAAATAAAGATAACCAGCAGCGAACAGAATTAAAAAGATACTCACTTTCTGGTTCAACGTTTTCAGCAAAAACATCACCTTCGATCTAATAGAAAAGGGCCTGCGTACAGACCCTTCCTATCTATTATTGATTCAAACCAAGCTCTTCCATTAAGCTTCCAAGTTGATCCCTTTGTTCATCAAGAAACTGGCTGTATTCTTCACTATTCATGTACATTTCGTCCCAACCGTAGTTGTTACGGATTTCCGCAAATGCTTCCGAATCACTGACTTCTTTCAGTTTTTCTTCATAGTAAGCGACTTGTCCTTCAGTCATATCTCCAGGTCCGAAGAAGCCTCTCCAGTTAACAAACGTGGCATCGATGCCCTGCTCTTTCGCTGTCGGGAAGTCTTCAAGCACTTCACCATCCAAGCGTTCTTCTGCTGTAATTCCTAGCACACGAACTTTTCCGGCTTTTACTTGTTCGACGGTCTCAGCAATCCCTGTAGAATATACGTCAGCGCTTCCGTTCAGGATTTGTGTCATCCCTCCGCCATCTTGAGCAGAAACGTACTTGATTTTTTGAATATCCACACCCGCTTCTTTAGCGATGGTGACAAATTGCATGTGGTCCATCGAACCAGGAGAAGACGTTCCGACGACCGTTACGCTGGAAGGATCGTTTTTCATATCTTCAAACAGCTCGTTCAAGTCCTGCCACTTGGCATCATCTGCGACAGCAAAAGCGGCATAGTCCGCAATCATGTTAGAAAGTGGTGTGAAATCTTCATGTGATAAATCCGACTGTCCGTTCAATGGAACGAAGATCAGTGGAGGCGAAGAAACGAAAATGTTGTGTGGGTTGTTCGTACTGTTTATGTAAGACCAACCGACAGCTCCACCGCCACCTTCTTTGTTGACGACACCGACGTTCTGCTCGGTGATGCCTTCTTCTTCAAGGATTTTCCCAACAGAGCGAGCGGTCGTATCCCAGCCACCGCCGGCACCCGCAGGCGCGACGATTTCGATATTTTTATCCGGCGTCCATTCGCCATCGCCCCCGTCTCCACTCGTTTCCGAAGAGTCGCCGCCACAAGCAGCTAAGAATAAAACAATTAGTAAACTACCCATCATCCATAAATGCTTCTTCATATAATGAATCCCCTCTCTTCTTGCTATTTGATGTTAGTTTATAAGAAACAGGTCTAAATGTAACCGTTTTCAAAATAATCAAAATTAAAAGCATAAAATCAATTAACCAAATAAAATTCACGAGAGTTAATATGTAAGAAACTGTAAGACCTGGTCATCCAATTCTTGTATGACCAGGTCTTACAGTTTTATCCATGCCTTTCAATCCAATAAAAAAACTCGTCCTAATGACGAGTTTCTCCTTAGCTTATCCTCTATAGTATTTCCTCTGAGGCCTACCGACTTTTCCATAGTTCATCTCAGCCTTGCCTTTCCCAATACTGATCAAGTACTCAAGATACCTCCGAGCAGTTGTTTTTGATGCTCCCATCTGCCCGCTTGCCTGTTCAGCAGTCAATCCATTTTCCCGCGCATCAGACAGCATCCTTTCCACCTTTTCAAGCGTCAGCGGATCGATGCCTTTAGGAACAGATATGGTAGTGGCGGCCGCTTCATTGGAAGACTTGATCAACTGATCGACAGCTTCCTGATCGAACGTCTCAATTTGAGCCATCCGCTTTTTCCGCTCCTGATAGTTTTCAATCGTCTCTTGAAATCGTTCCATCGTGATCGGCTTAATGATATAGTCGAACACACCATACTTCAGCGCCTTTTCCACAATCTCTTTTTCCTTCGCGGCGGTAATCATGATCACATCCGTATGTGGAGCGATCGAACGAATGTCATGCAGGAGGTCGACGCCTAACTGATCAGGCATATACACATCCAACAAAAGCAGATCTGGATGCTGTTCCTCAAGCATCTCTAAAGTTTCTTCAGCATTCAAAGCCTTCCCGACAACTTCTACACCATCTACCACTCGCAAAAATTGCGCGTGCAGTTCAGCCACCCTGAAATCATCTTCACTGATCATCACCTTCATCAGGTCCACCTCCTGTATGTTTTGGTAAAAAGATCGAAAACACGGCACCACCATCAGCACTGTTATCCACTTCCATAGTTCCAGATAACCGCTCCACAATCTCCCTCACATTATGAAGACCATATCCCCTATGCTCTCCTTCTTTCGTAGAGAAACCTCGAACAAACAAAGAAGTGTACACACCTTCAGGAATACCCGACCCGTTATCTGACACTTCAAAAACGATATCATGGCCCATATCCGTCACAAAAAACTCGACTCGCTTCTCCTTCTGACCACTCACCGCTTCAAAAGCATTATCAATCATGTTCCCTAACATCGTGATTAACTCTGTCCTTGTGATATACCGGGGGACACGCCGTAACTCCGAATCTTCCTGGATAATGAAGTCTACTTTCTGCTCGGAGGCCGTACTCATTTTCCCCGTCAGGATTGCCTGAACCGTTTCATCCTGAATCCGGTCAAAAATCAAAGTTTGATGCTTTTGCGACATATGGAAATCTTCTTCAATCATTCCCATCGCCTCTTCATGTTTCCCTAACTGCAAAAGCCCGAGCAGTACATACATCTTGTTGGCATGCTCATGCGTCTGGGAGCGCAGACTTTCCGAGTGCCTTTTCACTTCCGACAAAGTCTGAACCATGTTCCTGACTTCTGTCTTATCACGAAAACTGGAAACGACTCCAGCGACCTCTCCTTCATGCATAATCGGCGTTCGATTGACGATAACGACTTTATCCAGCAAAATCATCTCTTCGTCCCTGGTTGCTTTGCCTGTTTCAAGCACCTTGTGCATTTGTGTATTTGGAAAAACCTCAGAAATCAAACGGCCCTCGGCCCCCTCCGACAAGTTCAACAATTCAATGGCCGATTGGTTAATCATCGTCACCCGGCCCGCTGCATCAATGGATATGATCCCTTCTTTTATAGAAGAAAGAATCGCTTCACGCGTTTGGTAAAAGGAAGTGATTTCATAAGGCTCAAGGCCAAGCGTATCTTTTCTTATACTCCGCGCCAGTAAAAGGCTTCCGACAGCCCCGACCACTAATACAAGGACCGCCACACCAAAGACGTTCTCAAGCTTATTCCACACAATGGAACGAACGTCCTCAAGCAGAAAACCGACCGAGACGATGCCGATAATATCCCCATTTTCACCGATGATCGGCGCTTTTCCCCTTAACGAAGGTCCAAGCGTACCTTCTGCTTTTGATATGTAATACTCGCCGTTCTTCAGCGCCCGTTCGTTGTCTCCACCGACCATACGCCTGCCGATTTTCCATTCGTCCGGATGGGCATAACGGATGCTCTCCTTATTTCCGATCACAACAAACTCTGCCCCCGACTCCTCCTGCACACTCAAAGCGATTGGCTGAATGACTTCAGATGGGTTCTCTGTTTCGAACGCTTCTTTAATGGAAGGCATAAAAGAGACGGTACTCGCGACCTGGAGAGCGAGCTGTCCCATTTGATCTTCGACATCTCTTTTTTCCATATAGGCAAAAACACCGGATAACAGTCCGATAACCAAAACAAGTAACGATAAAATCAATACCATAATTTTTGTGCGCAGGGAAACTTTCAATGACATCTCCACCTATGAAAACGTTATCTCAATCTATCGTAACATAGGAGGATATTCTAGAGATTGATAAATTCTGAATTTTTCATCTTCTGAAACTTCAGTTCTCATTTTTCCTCATAAAAAAATAAATTCAAAGTAATTCTTCATGAAAGCTTCCATTCTTAGTGAAAACATTTGATCAAGTGTTCCGACACAAACCCCAGATCTAGTAATATATTCCATGTGATACAATTGAAGAAAACCAAGGGGATGTGTCTAATGCTAAAAACGCTGTTCAGCATCATAACCATCTGTATTATAGCGGTATTTGGGTTATGGATTTATGAAAGCATGACGACCAAAGAAACCTCGGGCAATCCATATAGTGAAGCGATCCCCAGTCAAATGGGAGAACCTGATTCTAGTAAGTATATGTTCACGGAACGCTTTCCTTACACAGAAGAAGAAATCTTAGAAAAAACAGGATATGGGTCGAAAACAGGGGAAGGGTTTAACAGTAGCAATATGATCGCCCCGATTGCTGATTTTCAAATCAACCAGCCTGGAGAAGAACAAGGAACATACATAGAAGGGATCCCAGAAGGACATACAGTCAAAGTAGAACTGATTGAACGGACGAAAGAATTAGAGAAAATGGCTAAGGTAAAAGAAGTGATGTACAAAGAAGGCGAGAAAGGGCTCGTCGCCACCCTCCCGGAAAAAAGAGCCCAACTTTATTCCCTTAGTGCAGAGATGATGAACGGGAATGGAGAGGTCATCGATACTTATGTCGGTATTGTCTATGTACCACCCAAGCCTGAAGTGAATGCAGGAGTTTCTATCGACAAGACTTCCTACTCTCCCACCGACACGATGGATTTCAGAATCACCAATTTCGGTCCTTCCAGGTTAAGTTATGGGGCTAGGTTCATCATTCAATCTTATGAGAATGAGGCATGGAAGACTGTCGAAGGACCAAAAGCAGTCGTAGCTATGGAATATATTCTGCTTCCAAAAGAATCAACTACCCATACTGTCAAACTCGAATCCTACGATCTTGAAAAAGGAAAACACCGAATCATCAAGCGTCTCGGTGTTTCCGACACCGAAGTGGAAGAAGGATTGGCTGCTGAATTTAATATCCAATAATAAAAACAACATAATATTTTATAAAAGTAGAGCCCTGAATCCAATAAATCCAGGGCTCTACTTTTTATGAGTTTAAAAAATTCAAAGCGGCTTGCCTATAGATTTCCGTTGTTTCTGCTAGTTCCTCGATATCCACATATTCGTCAATCTGATGCGGAACTTCACGATCTCCTGCTCCAATCGTTACAATCGGCACACCGGCTACATGTAAAAATGTACCGTCCGTCGCACCAGGAACGCCGTTATAAACCGGCTCTTTTCCGAGAACAGTGCGTACCGCTTCTGAGGTGGCTGTTACAACAGGTTCATCTTTCTCCGTCGATGTCCAAGGACGATCTTCAATGACCGTATAATCTGCTTTGAAATCCGGATCATCCTTGGCAAGTCGATCTAATATTTGCTGTAGCTCTTCTTTCAATACCTCATGGTCCTGACCAGGAACGGTGCGGATATCCAGCGTTGTCATGCATTGTTCCGGGATGACATTGATCTGGGCATCCCCTTTAGCCGGCGATTGTAAAATAGTTGGCGTAATACTTGGCCACCCTAAAGTCGGGTGCTTCCCGAGCCGCTCTTGCTCCCGTTTTTCCAGTTTCTCTAATTCTACGATGATTTTTGCCATCCGCCAGTTCGGGTTAATGCCACTCCATGAGATCGCTCCATGAGCCATTTTTCCATACGCATTCAAAACCACTCTCATAGCTCCGCGCTGGGCGATGCACACTTGGTTTTCCTCAGGTTCGCAAATAATAGCTCCATCTACGGCATCGGCCCAGCCTTGCTTGATAAAGTGTTTGATACCGATCATCATTCCTTCTTCATCACAAGGGATGCATAAAATGATTTTCCCGGACCATTCTTCTTGATCTTCCAGGAGCGATTGGACAGCCGTAATCATGCAGGAGAGGTTCCCTTTCGTATCATTCGTACCTCGGCCGTACATCCGCTCCCCAACAATCTCAGCACCGAAGGGATCGTATGTCCAGGATTCATGATCTCCTTCCGTCACCACATCCGTGTGCCCTTCAAATAAAAGCGTCGGTCCGGGCTTTCCTGAGTCGATCACCCCGATGACGTTCGGCCGCCCAGGTTCCACTTCCTCCACATGAACTTCGATGCCAAGCTTTTTCAGATGGTCAGCCACATAATGAGCCGCTTTTTCCTCATTCCCACCCTCAACTCCAGGTCTGTATACACTTGGGATACGAACAAGCTCTTGAGTTAAAGAAATGACCCGTTTTCGATCACGAATTTTTCTCGTTTCGATTTGTGTATGGGACATAAATTACATGCTCCTCTCTAATTGGTCATGAGAAATGGATTGATTTTGAATGAGTGATTTGGTCAATAAACTAATGGTGACAAAGGCGACAAAGGAAAGGAGAATTGGGACAACAACGTTATGCATACCGAATAAACTCGGGAAAAATTGGTCGACGATGATATAGGAAGCAATCCCGACGACCATCGATGCAAGCGCCCCGTATTTATTCCCGCCATCCCAATAAAGTCCAAGAACCACAGGCCAAATAAAGGTCGCTTCAAGTCCCCCGAAGGCAAACAGGTTCAGCCAAATCAATAAATCCGGAGGGCTTAAAGCCATAAGGAAAACTAAAATCCCAAGGATGGCTGTAACACCAAAGCTCATTCGCTTCACTCGTGTATGCGAAGCATCCGGTTTAATGTAATTTAAATACACATCTTTCACAACAGCAGAGCTGACAAGGAGCAGCAAGGAATCCACCGTGGACATGATGGCTGCCATTGGAGCAGCTAAAACAATACCGGCAAGCCATGGCGGCAGCACTTCCTGGGCAATCAAAGGCATCACTTTGTCTCCCACTTCAATACCAGGAAGGATCGGACGTGCGAATACACCAATCAAGTGCATGTTCAACATGATGAACCCTACAACAATTGTTCCGATAATAAGCGCGCGGTGCATGGAACGGGAGTTTTTATAGGCCATGGCACGAACGGTTACTTGCGGCAAACCGACAACAGCGATACCGACGAGAATCCAGAAGGAGGATACATAAGTCGGGCTTAACCCACCATCGGCACCGTATGGAGTGACGAGGTTCGGGTTCTCTGCCGTAAGGTCTGCCATGATGTTGTCGATTCCACCACCTGCCATGATCGTCGCAATCAGCAAGATGAGCGTGCCCCCAAACATGACGACACCCTGGACCGTATCGGTAAGAGCAACCGCTTTGAACCCACCGATGATGACATAGACGAGAACGGAGACCGCGAAGATGAACAAGGCAGTCGTATAATTCAAACCAGTAAGAGATTCAATCAGACGCGCTCCGCCGACCCACTGGGCAGCCATAGCGGAAAAAAGGAACACGATAATACTGAAAGCAGCGGTCAATACGACCCACTTGCTCTGATAGCGACCTTTCAAATAGTCGATGAGCGTGACCGCTTTATATCGACGGGCCATGATGGCAAACTTTTTACCGAGAATCATCAGTACAAAGTAACCGGTAGCTACCTGGGACATGGAAAGGAGCACCCAGCCGAAGCCTTGAGTATAGGCTACACCCGGACCACCGATAAAACTGCTCGCACTTCCATATGTAGCGATCATCGTCATGGCGAGGATAAATCCTCCGAGCTGCCTGCCTCCGAGGAAGTACTCCTGAAGGAAAGAATCTCCCGTCGCACTTTTAAGAGAACGACTCGACCAAAAGCCAATGGCAAAAATCAAAACAAGGAAAATAGCGAGTGAAATGACGACCGGTGTGTTCATGTTCGTTCACCTTCCTCTTCATCGAAAGGAACTTCCACAAACCAGACCTTCACAACAAAAATGACGAGTAAAGCCATGATGATGAATCCTAAAACACAACTGTAAAAGAACCAGGAAGGTAACCCGAAGACGTATGAATAGTCTTCAGGTGTTCGATCTCCTAAACCGTAAGCGAAAGCAAACCACCAGATGAAGTTGAACACAGCAAGAGCGACTCCAATCAGTGCTTCCCTGTTGGCAATTCTGAACCGGTCATCCTGTTTTTTCTTCCTTTCTTTTTCCAAGACCCCATCTCCTTTTTTTATAGAGTTGAAAACTTCCAAGATAAAAGTTTTCATTGATTCATAGGGTGATCAAAGAAAATTGCGATTACATCTTGACTGCGACATTTTTTAAAATCGTATAGTTTTTCAGAGCTTCAAGCCCCTTCTCTCTGCCAAAGCCACTTTTTTTGTAGCCACCAAAAGGCATCTGAATGCCTCCGCCAGCTCCATAGTTATTGATGAATACCTGTCCGGCTCTTATTTTCCTGGCTAGACGGTGCGCTCGTCCGATGTTTTCCGTCCACACACCTGTCACCAATCCATAAGGGGTGTCATTGGCAAGTTGTATGGCTTCTTGTTCTTCTTTAAAAGTGAACACGCTGAGAACTGGTCCGAATATTTCTTCCTGCGCCACTTCACTGTGGGGATCGAGTCCATCAATGATCGTCGGAGCAATAAAATGACCATCTTCACATCCATCCACATGGACACGCTTGCCTCCTGTTACAAACGAGGCGTTTTCCTTCTTCGCAATGTCTAGAAACATTTCAATCCGCTCGTATTGCTTCTGCGACAAAACGGGTCCCAAGTCAGGATCGTCCAACCCTCTCCCAAGACTTAAGCTTTCCATTTGTTTCTGGATTCGTTGTAAAAATTCTTCCTTTACCCCTTCTTGTATGAGAAGGCGTGACCCAGCCGAACACGTCTGGCCGGCATTCTGAACAATCGATTTGACGATCCACTTTGCGGTCTCATCCAAGTTGGCATCTTCAAAGACGATATTCGGGGACTTTCCACCAAGCTCCAACGTGACAGGAACGATATTCTTTGAACCTGCTTCCATGACGAGCCTTCCCGTCTGGACAGAGCCGGTAAAGGTGATATGGTTGACCTCGGGATGATGAATCAACGCATCCCCGGCTTCTTTTCCGTAGCCCGTAACGACATTGAACACTCCTTTAGGCAAAGAGGTTTCATCAAAAAGTTCCGCAAGTTTCAAGGCTGTGAGAGGCGTATCTTCCGCCGGTTTTACGACGACAGTATTTCCTGTGGCAATGGCAGCGGCCGTACTTCTTGAAGTGATTTGAATCGGGTAGTTCCACGGGATGATATGGGCCGTCACTCCGACAGGCTCCCTCACCGTGTAATCCAATACATCCGCCTGGACAGGGATGGTTTCACCAAAAATTTTGTCAGCCATGCCTGCATAATATTCAAAGTAGCGTGCGGCAGCTTCCACATCACCTCTGGCTTGAGAAATCGGCTTTCCTGTATCCTTCGTTTCCAGTTGAGCCAACTCTTCAGACGCTGCTCTAATTCTCCCTGCCATGTCAAAAAGAATCCTTCCGCGCTCTTCATCGGCAAAATTCTGCCATTCGTCAGATTCAAAGGTCTTCCTTGCGGTAAGCACAGCTCGATGAACATCCTCTTTGCCGCCTCTTGGTACTTCTGCAATGACTTCTTGTGTCGCTGGATCTTTCGTGGCTACCGTTCTTTTATCCTCACTCTCTACCCATTCACCACTTACATACATGTGCTTCATACCTTCACCCCTTCCTCTTTTTAAAGGCCTCTTCCTCCGTCAACGTTCAAGACACTTCCTGTCACCATCCGTGCACCGTCAGAGCTTAAATACATCGCGGCTTCTGCGATATCTTCAGGTGTCACCAACTCACCTAGAGGGACGCTTTTCTTAAACGTATCTTCTTTCACCTGATCGACGTCTCCGCCTTCAGGGCTGAATTTCCCTAGCATACTCGTATCTGACGGGCCAGGATTGATCGCATTCACACGGATTTTGTATTCGGCTAGTTCAATGGCGAGCGCTTTCGTAAAAGCTAACGCCCCTCCTTTTGATGTGACATAGGCATTCAAACCAGGTCGGGGACGTTCAGCAGCAATGGAAGCAACATTGGTGATCACACCAGCACGTTGCTCTCTCATTCCTTTTACCACTTCTTTGCTTATAAGGAATAAAGAAGTCGTATTCACAGCCAATAAACGATTCCAATCAGCGACTTCCACTTCATCAATCGGTGTCGCAGGCTGGGCGATTCCTAAAGTATTCACTAATATGGAGATAGGTCCCAGGAATTCCGTCGCTTTTTCGACGGCCTCCCTCACTTCTATTTCCTCTGTAAGGTTAGCGGAAATGACCTCGAATTGATCGCCGTATTCGCTTTTCCACTTCTCCACCTCATCGACACGCAGATCCAAAGCCGCTACTTTCGCTCCTTCTTCTAAAAACCGCTTCGTAATAACTTGCCCCATTCCACCATTGGCCCCTGTCACGACAACATTTTTATTTTGAAAATTCATCGATTCTCCTCCTACATCTGATGGTAGATTTGTTTGACGATGGCATCTCCGGTTTCAAACGTCTTCGCATTCCCTCCCATGTCAGGAGTCAAAGCTGTCCTCATTTCTATAATTTGTTCAATGGCATTCATCACAACCGACGCTAAGTCGTCCCTTCCTAAATGCTCCAACATTAAAGCGGCCGACCATATTTGCGCAATCGGATTGGCGATTTGTTTTCCAGTAATATCAGGAGCAGAACCATGGATCGGTTCAAACATGGATGGAAAATCGCCTTCTGGATTCAAGTTCGCGGACGGTGATAACCCTAATCCACCGACAAGGGCCGCTCCGAGATCTGTCAAAATATCACCGAATAAATTGGAAGCGACGATGACTTCAAACGATTCCGGACGCTGGACTAAATGGGCAACCAAGGCGTCAATATAGACATCATCGACAGCTATGCCTTCGTAATTCGTGGCCACTTCTTTGACTGATTCATCCCACAGTCTCATCGAGTGGACAATCGCATTGGATTTCGTTGCGTTCACAATCTTTCTAACATCGTTCTTCTGAGCATAGTCGAACGCATAACGGGCCAGGCGTTGAACCCCTTTTTTCGTAATCACCGTATTTTGAATCGCCAGTTCATCAGTTGTTTCCTGATATAACCGACCCCCGATGTTGGAGTACTCCCCTTCCGCATTCTCTCTGAAGACGTAGAAGTCTATAGGTCCATCCGCTTGAATGGGACTCTGAACTCCAGGCAATTGTTTAATCGGGCGGAGGTTCACATATTGATGAAAGTTTTTACGGATCGGCATGATCAGGTCCCAGATCGGGATGTGTTCAGGAACACGACGGTCACCAATGGCTCCAAAGAAGATGGCATCATACTCTTTCAAAGTCGACAGACCGTCTTCCGGCATCATGCGGTTATGCTTCAAATAATATTCCGAATTCCATTCAAAGGATGTGGTCTCTAACTGGAAGGACGAATCTGCTTTGGTTAAAGCGTCCAAGACTTTCATTCCTTCCTCCACGACTTCAGGACCAATGCCATCTCCTGGCAGTACAGCTAATCGATAAGTTTTCACATAATCCCTCCTCGTCTTTTTATTGAATGAACCATAGGCTTAAGAATGGTAAAAAGGAAACAATTAGAACATCGATAATCATAATGATGATGAACGGAATGATCGCACGGACCAGCTTTTCAAATTTGGTCCCCGCAATATTCGCAGCGACGAATAAGTTGACGCCCACAGGAGGCGTAATAAAGCCGATGGCTAAATTGACGATCATAATGATGCCGAAATGCGTAAGGTTAATGCCCATCGCGTTGGCAATCGGAACGAGAATCGGTGTCAGGATAATGATGGCTGCTGAAGTCTCCAAAAAGATCCCGACGAATATGAGTAATAGATTGATGATTAAGAGAGCGATGATCCAATTATCGGTCACTCCGAGCATCGCCTCCGTCAATTGAGCGGGGATGCGTTCACGCGTCAAGTAATAGCCGAAAGCAGAAGCTCCCGCGATGATGAACATGATGACAGCTGATATGACAACAGAAGAAGAGAAAATCTCCGTCAAGTCCGGAAGTTTGATTTCCCTATAAATGAATACGCCGACAATCAACCCGTAAACGACCGCCACAACCGCAGCTTCTGTCGCTGTGAAAATCCCACCATAGATGCCACCAAGGATGATGACAGGCATCAACAGAGCTAAGATCGCATCCGCAAATGCTCTCAAAAACTCTTTGAAGGAATGAGACTCTCCGCCTCCATATCCCTCTTTTACAGAAATGAAAAAGACAAGAACAATTAAGGAACCGACGACCAACACTCCTGGAACAATACCCGCAAGGAACAAATCACTGATCGAAACACCAGCTGTCACCCCGTAAAGAACAAGGGGGACACTCGGAGGAATCATGATTCCTACCGTTCCTCCAGCTGCTTGCAAAGCGGTCGAAAAGCTTTTGTCATAGCCTTTTTTCACCATCGCCGGTATCAACAAAGAACCAACGGCAGCTGTAGTAGCCGCAGCTGATCCCGAAATAGCCGCGAAAAAAGCACAGGCAACAATGGAAACAATGGCCAATCCACCTTTGACTCTGCCGACGATGACATTAGCAAAATGGATCAATCGTCTGGATATCCCGCCGTTTTCCATCAGCTTTCCAGCTAAAATGAAAAAGGGTACCGCTAATAATGGAAAAGAGTCGACCGAATTGAACATGCGCTGAACAATGACAATGATCGATAAGTTTCCTTCTATAAGGAAGACGATTGTCGCCGCCATCCCGAGCGTGACAGCAATTGGAACATTGATTAAAAAAAGGAGGATCAAGATACTAAAGAGCAGGATCGTCATTCGATTCGCCCTCCTTTTTCAACACATCTGCAATCGTATTGGCAAGTAAATTAATGATAAGAAAAATGCCGCTGATTGGAATGACAAGATATACAAAGCCCATCGGTAAATCTAGAACAGGTGAAGTTTGGCTCGTCGATTTGCTAACAAGCTGAAATCCATAGATGACAAGAATAAAAAAGAACGAAAGACTGACGACAGATGCAATGACGGCCATGATTTTTCTACCTAGTAATGGAAAGGAATTCACGAAAAACTCCACCCCTAGATGTGCCCGTAATGACATGGCATAAGCCGCCCCCAGGAAGGTAATCCAAATGAGGCAGTAACGGGCCAGCTCTTCGGTCCATGCGAGCGGTTGTTCAATAAGAAAACGGAAAACCACTTGCATAAATACAGAAACGGTCAATACAGCCAGCAAAAGGTTCAGGAAATGTTTCATCCCCAGGTTTATGTACTTTAAGAATAATTGGATGATAACTCCTCCTCTCTGGATGAAGAGGTAGGGGAAGGGATCTCTTCCCCCAGTTCCCCATCACTCTTGTGCATCAAGAATCTGGTTCAATAAGTCCTGGTATTCGATTTGATCATAAACAGGCTTTACTGCATCTTGGAATGGTTGGGTATCGACTTCTTCAATAATTTGCATCCCTTCATCTTTTAATGTTTGAAGAGACTCTTTTTCCATTTCTACAATCATGTCTCGTTCCATCGCCCCGGCCTTCTGACCTTCCTCCATAACAATGTCGCGGAGGTCTTCCGGAAGTTCATCGTATGTTTGCTGACTCATCATATAAATGGCAACAGAATACACGTGGCCGGTTAATGTCATGTATTCCTGGTTGGCTTCATAAAGTTTGAACTGGTCGGCGACAATGGCCGGGTTTTCCTGGGCATCTACAACTCCTTGCTGCAAGGCCGTCAATGCCTCTGTCCAAGCCATCGGTGTCGGCTGCGCTCCTAATTCTTCAAAAGCTGCCAAGTGAATGTCGTTTTCCTGGGTACGGATTTTCAGCCCTTCAAGATCGGCAGGTTTTTCAACCGGACGCACACTGTTCGTCACATGCCTATAGCCATTTTCCCCCCAGGAAAGTCCGATGATTCCTTCCTCTTCCATTTTGGAAAAGAGCGTATCTCCCACTTCCCCTTCTAAGACGCTGACCGCCTCGTCACGATTTTTAAAGATAAAAGGAGCATCAAGAACTCCGAGTTCTGGAACAAAGTTCGTGACAGGAGCGGTTGATGAAACAACAAGGTCTACCGTTCCAAGTGTCATCCCTTCCGTAAGTTCGCGCTCTGCTCCGATTTCACTGTTCGGGAACACTTCGATTTTCACCCGTCCGTCTGTTCGTTCTTCAACGTTTTCTGCCATTTCAAGGAATCCTAAATGATAAGGGTGATCCTCTGGTAAAGAATGACCAGCCTGAAGCGTGTACGCTTCTTCGCCACCATCAGAAGAAGCATCATCACTTCCACATGCAGCCAAAACCATCAAGAACAAAAGAGAAACCAACCAGAACGAAATTTTTTTCATTACTCAGCCCCCTATACCCTGTCGAAGATCTTCCCAGGGTTCATGATTTGATTCGGATCAAGCACTTGTTTGATTTGGTGCATCACCTCAAGTGAATCCCCATGTTCCAACTGCTGGTATTTCATTTTTCCGACTCCTACGCCATGTTCTCCCGTACATGTTCCTCCTCTTTGAAGGGCATGGTGGACAATCGCTTCATTGAAGAGATCCGCTTTCCGTCTCTCTTCCACATTGTCAGGATCAATCATGAGTAACGCATGATAATTTCCATCCCCTACATGACCAAGTAAAGCACCATCCAATGAAAGCGCATCCATTTGTTCGCGTGCATGTTGGATGCCAAGCGCTAACTGCGAGATCGGCAGACAAACATCTGTGACCATCATTTTCTTTCCCGGGTGTCCATGGACAAAAGAATAAGCGAGGTTATGGCGCGCTTCCCACAGCTCATTTCTGCCTTTCACATCTTTTTCGAACTCGATATCCATGCCTTCTGCATCAGCTAATAACTCTTCAGCAAAAGAAATGTCATGCTGGACACTGGCTTCATTGCCATGAAATTCGATGAATAAGGTCGGGGATTCTTTGAAGTTTTTATCATTCGACTCGTTCACTTGTTTGATCGATGCCTCATCAACAAGCTCCACCCTTGCAAGTTCAATACCTGCAGATAACAGTTGAATCACAGCTTCCACCGCTTGATTCAGATGTTTGAAAGATACACGGGCAGCTACGATGGTTTCAGGAATTCCGTAGACCTGAAGCGTAAGTTTTGTGATGCAGCCGAGAGTTCCTTCTGACCCTACAAAGAGGGTGCTTAAATGGTATCCAGAGGAAGACTTCGCGGCGTGTGTCCCTGTTTGGATGATCTTCCCATTTGGGAGCACCACCTCTAAGCTTCTCACTTGGTCTTTCATCACCCCATATTTCACAGACGTCGTTCCGCTTGCATTCGTAGCGGCCATTCCCCCAAGGGTGGCATCTGCCCCTGGATCGACAGAAAAGAAAAGACCATAAGGCTTTAACTTCTTATTCAACTGCGACCGTGTTACACCAGGATCCACGGTTACAAGGAAATCATCAGGTTTGACTTCAATGTGACGGTTCATTGATGAGAAATCAAGACTGATGCCACCATGGTACGGGATGACATGTCCTTCAAGGCTTGTACCCAGGCCAAATGGCACCACAGGCACCTTGTATTCATTGGCTATTTTAATGATTGCTGATACTTCCTCCTTCGTTTCCGGAAAGACGACCACATCAGGGTTCCTCGGTTCTGAGTAAGCTTCATCCTTCCCGTGCTGTGCCAGTATCGTCTCATTAGTTGTGACCCGGTCCTCTGAAGTGGCTTGAATCAGCGCTTCAATGACTTCTATCATCTTTCTCCTCCTTTCCTTAATTTTTCCTGAACTTTAATGAAGATCATCTTCATACATGACCGAAAAATAAAAGCTATTGACGAGTACATCATATGTATGATGTATTATATAGTATATTATCTGAATATTCATTCAATGTAAATGCCTTCTGTGGAAAATTCTGAAATATTAAAATACTTTTATATGAGGATGTTTTTATTGAATCTTACATTTAACAGAATTCACCCGAATCAAACAAAGACGATGGGGATTGTTTCTTTAATCAAGGACTATTTAATTGAGGGGAAGCTGAAACCTGGAGATAAATTACCGACCGAAATGGAACTGATTGAACAATTAGGAGTGAGCAGGACACCTGTCCGGGAAGCAATTAAAATCCTGGAATCGATTGGTGTCATTCAAATCAAACGCGGAGAAGGAATGTTCATCACAGATAACTCTTCAAAACTGACGATGAACCCGCTTATCTTCAGCTTGATCATGCATAGTCATAATGTCGAGCAGCTCATCGAGTTCCGCCAGCATTTTGAAATGTTGTTGATGAACATGGTCATTACGAAGAAAAAGAAAGACTTAGAGAAGATTGAAGCGGTGTATCATTCGCAAGTGGAACGTATGTCGCCTGACTTGTCTCCAGAGGAGCTTGTGGACATCGATTTAGAATTCCACTATGCCATTTTAGAGGAAACAGAAAATCCGTTCACAATGGAAATCGGACGCACCATCTATGAATTAATCCGTCCAAAAATGGTACATTTCAAGGATCCGGATGGGATTGAAAGGACCCTTGCTACCCATAAAGAACATCTGGAATTTTTGAAAGGGGAGAAGGTCTTTGATCCGAAGGAAGCGGTCACTCAGATGATCAAGAATAACGAGGATATGATCAAAGAATAACGAACACCCACCTTAGATCAAGGTGGGTGTTCGGAATAGCTAGTAGAGGTACGAACTACATTAGAAAATCAACGTAAACTCACTGTGATAACTTTTTAAAAAACGTCAGGAATCAAGCAATCAAAACACCGGCAGGAGAAGAGTTCGATGGAGGAACTCTTCTTTATTCTGTTCATCCACCGTGAGTACACAACCACATGCACTCCATCATTCTTCAACATTAAATTCAACAGCTAATTGTTCCGTAATGTCAGTATGTGCCGCATCAAAAGTCTTCACAACCCTATACGTACCCGGTTTTACGTCTTGCATTTCCAAATCGATTTCCTGTATGGATGTACCATGCGGGTCGAGAAAATAACCAATATCCTCAAAAGCCTCATATTTGTTAATACTTCTCCATCCTCCGAAACTTTGTTTTTCTAAGGAATAGCCTTTACCAAATGTTAACTGAGTCGGTCCCCAGTTCTCCACTTTGATTTGTATAGTTTCGTCCACTCCATACGAGTCTTCCTCCACGTACATCCGAGCATTGAATTCTTCCCGCGGCACATAGAAAAGGGATACGTCCGTATCTAACACTTCATCATTTTCACTCAGCGCTTCCTGGCTGTATGTGTAAATGGCCCCCTTTTTCTCTGGTAGCTCCACAGTCAATTTTTCACCATTCCTGAAAATCTCTTCCTTTACCATGTCAACTTTCTCTAATTCACGTGTTCTTTCTACAAGTTGGACGCGCACTTTCTGGTTAGGAAAGGATTCAAACGTCCCAACACTCTCTCCGGGTTCAACCATAAAGAACGTTGTGGTTAGGTAGATTCCCTTGAAGAACTCTCCTGTAAAAGGTTCATATCCTGATTCCTCACTGATCTTTTCTGTTGACCATCCTTTAAAGTTTGGCACATCCATCGAGTTCGGAGAACCTATATGGTCTGGAATGTCATTCGATGATTCACCACCAGCACCACCACTACTACTACTGGTAAAGGCAGCACACCCTACAACTAGGAACAAGACCATCAAAGGTCCCACCCACCATTTCACCTTTATCACCTCTCGTTAAATTCCACATTCCCATTCGGAAAGTTTTCAGTATGGGATATGGTATTTTATACCTGTATACAATAAGACGATTATCTTTCCTTTCCGTTACACTCTCTTTACCAAATTCACTCCTTATGGTGATGGGGCTATGATATGAAGAGTAGTGTGATTACACATGATTTTTCATTTAAAAACGTCCACCTCTTTGAAAATAGAGATGGACGTTTGGTTCTATCTTTGATTTAAACTTCTTATATTTTCAATTCCCTGTGAAGACAAAGCATGCCAGCCTTGTTGGAGTCATCAATACTTAAGAAAAGATCTCACTGATTTTTGAAACTTCTTGATCGGTCAATTGCACATCCAACGTCTTCAAGTTATCGACCACCTGTTCCGTACGCTTCGCTCCTGGAATGACAGCATCAATAGATGGTTGATTCAAGTACCAGGCCAATACAATATGAGGAACCTCCACTCTCTTCTCTTCCGCTATAGGACGCAATTGATCCACCTTGGCTAAATTCTGTTTAAAGTTATCACCCTGGAAAAGAGGGTTCTTCGCACGAAAATCATCAAATGTTGTATTCTCATTATATTTCCCAGCGAGAAGACCGGATGCAAACGGGAAGTAGGGAACGAATGAGATTTGGTTGTCCGCTGTATAAGGCAGCATTTCCTTTTCCGCTTCGCGCTTGAACAGGTTGTACTCCCCTTGAATGACATCGACATAGCCATCTTTGTTCGCTTCTTTCAGTTGCTCAACCGAGAAGTTCGAAACACCAATGGACCGTATTTTCCCTTCATCTTTCAACTCTTTCAATGCACCCACAGCTTCGTCCTTCGGTGTTCCCTCGTCAGGAAAATGGATGTAGTAGAGGTCGATATAATCCGTGCTCAATCGCTGAAGACTGTCTTCCACTGATTTTTTCAGAAAGGAAGGTTCATTGTTAAAAACGACATCTTCTTCCTTGAATTGGTGCGCTCCCTTCGTTGCGAGAACAATTTCATCCCTTTTATACTCTTTCATGACCTCTCCAACCAGTTCTTCGGAACGTTCAGGCCCATAGATGAATGCTGTATCCAAGAAATTCATTCCATGATTCAATGCTGTGCGGACCACGTCTTTTCCCGCTTCTTCATCTAAATCGGTATAAATGTTATGGCCTCCAACGGCGTTTGTGCCTAGTCCAATCGGGTTGACTTGTAAATCAGATTTACCTAATTGTGTCTTTTTCATTTCTTTTACATCTCTCCCTTGGAAAAGATTATCTTCTTACAGTGTTTACCACATGCCTTTCCAACAGAAACAATCTAGTATTCCTTTTCTTCCAGCACCTCATTATAGACTTTACACAGGTTTTTCAATGATTCTTTTTCCCATGGTGTAGATTTCTTACGGTCTTGTTTGTAATGAACCATCAACACATCCTCAATTTTAACCTTAGGCCTTCGCTTGAATAATAAAGCTATACCTGTCTTTTTACTCTTCGTAAGTAATTGCTTCTTATCCTCGGATTCAATTACGACATTAGCAATTTCCTGATCCTTTTCCAATACAATCACTTGATATTGATACGGACCTTGCCTTTTATTTACAAGAAATCTTTTTATCGTCAGTATATAATAAGAAGACTTCCCTAATCTCTCAAAGGTCTTTTCAGCTAGACTCATATACAAGTTTGGGTAAGAAAAATGTCGATCATCATTTGCGTTCTCCATTTATTTCACACCTCACTCTTTAAGTACGTCTAGTAGTGTCTCTACTAACACACGAGAAGCATCAGCCATGACGCTTTGATCAAATGTCATATGCGGATGATGCAGCCCTGGCTTCAAATCACAACCCACAGCAAGCATCGAAGCCTTCAACTCCGGCTTTCGGATCGTGTAAAAGTGGAAATCGTCTCCTCCGGTCGTTTGAATGGCTCGTTTTAAGGCATCTTCTCCCCTGACCTTAAGAATACCTTGTTCCAAATAACCTGCTGCTTCTTCGCTAATCACAGCCGCAGGAACTTGTGCCTTCTCGTCTACCTGAACACCCGTACCATGCAAGTTTGATAGTGCATGGCAGGCTGATTTTATTTTATCCGTCAATTCATCCATGATCTCATTATCCTCGGCTCTTACATCGATGGAAAACGTCGCACGACCTGGAATGATGTTTGTACTTTTTCCTCCGCTGTGGAACGAAGTCACTTTTGCCGAGTGTGGGACCATAGGATCCACGTGGATGTTATTAAGCAACTGAACCAATTCTGCGCCTAACTCAATGGCATTTTTATTTAAATGCGGTCTCGCTCCATGAGCATCTTCTCCTTCTATCCGTCCCTCGAGGAACCGTACGGCCCCATGCTGAATGGCTGGTGCAAACTCTCCTGACCTCAACTCCTGGATCGGTCTCAAGTGCAAGCCGAAAAGGTAATCAACATCATCCACCACTCCCTTTTCGACCATGGCAATTGCCCCTTCGATTGTTTCCTCCGCAGGTTGAAAAATGACTCGTAACGTTCCTTTCCAATCTGCTTTTCTCTCTTCCAATGCAAAAAGAGCATGGAGCACGATCGACATGTGAGCATCATGACCACATGAATGATTAGCTGTGAATTCTCCGTCCACTTCCTGCCAGAGAGCGTCCATGTCTGCACGGATTGCTACGCAAGGTTTCCCGTGACCAAGTTCTGCTACTAAACCCGTACAATCATCAAAACGGTGAATGTTAAAGCTCGTTTCAGCTAACAAGGTTTCTATGTATTTGGTGGTTTTCTCTTCATGCCAACTCGTTTCCGGGTGGGCATGCAAGTGTGTGTAAATTTGTTGGATGGACGGATAGTTCGCCATAGACTTCCTCCTCTTTATTTCCTAGCTATTTCCTCAAGTTTTTCGATTCTCTTTTCTAACTCCCTATACTTTTCTTTGTCTTTTGCGCTCTTTTGACCCATGATTCCTACGATTAAAATCATAAAAAAGACAATAGCTATTACACCCTGCATCTTTTCCACTCCTTGAATAGCTGATCCGTTCTGGATCACTCATTCTACCTCGTTTTCTACCATTCAATCCAAACCAGTATATGCCAAACCATACCTTTCATTTCCTTAATGGTTTTTAATGATGATTAATACCTTTAACCACTATCCCTTTTGTTTCCCGTTCAATATCTTTGATGTAATCCACCCAATAATCACGGCCAAGGTCCTTCCGCTCCTTATTCGAAATGGATTTATACTCACCAAATACCTTGTACATTCTATCATTCAGGGTCAAAACGTCATTCAAAAAATCGGCCTGTTCTTCACTTAACTTTCCACTTTCATTGTTCTCTTTGTCCATTCTTTCCAATGTGTGTATAACCGTAGAAATTTGTTCGAAGATATGATTCCAGTTGACATTTTCACCTTCCAACTGATTAGCCATTTGAGTTAGAGTTTCAAGGTGGTCTCTTATATTCCAATAAGTATTTTGTAGTGTTTGGAACGTGTCACTATTCATTTCTTCCTTTTCAATCGATTCTTTAATGATCGAATTTAATTCATAAAATACGTAATTCTCATCAAGCATAATCGAGGCAGGTGTGAATTCTGCCCAATCCACAAACTGTTGGTATGATTTAAGTTTGTTATGTAATGTTCCTGCATAAATGGCAAGGCCGGCAACTAAGACGATGAGAATTATTTTTATCTTATCCATAAGCCCCCTCCTAACATATATTGGTAGTCTAACATAATTATAAAACCGTTTCTTATATCATTTAGAATGACGCTTGGTAAAAAAAAAGAGGAAGAACACGATATGTTCTTCCTCTCCTCATTATTCAACATAAACAATAGATATAGCGCATTCACATTTACTCGTCCCCGACTAAAACAGACGTACTAAAAAGGTATGACCCCATAGAATTATAGACAACGAGCTTGTTCATCCAAGTGGTGATTAAAAAGTACGGTCCTTCCCACTCGCATAAAAAAACTCAAACCAGTGAAGTACTGCAGCTTCATCCGTTTGAGTCTCATCCTTATATTTATGCTCCCATCGTGGAAAGAGTTTGTTTTTCGTGTTGTTTCTCTAATTCTTGTTTCATTTTGAGAACCTTCATACGCTCTTGCTCCAGCTCCTCCTGAAGTCGTTGATTCTCTTTCACTAGATGATCTCTCTGATCCAACACTCTAAGCATATCTTCTCTCATAAATTTCTACCTCCTTTTATAAGAACGTGATTATTTCAGTAATTTGTAGAAATTTGACGTTTTATATATTTATAGGAATTAGTTACCCCCTACAGTGCTTGTTAAAACATATTTGTACAACCTTAGTGAAGATTTGAAAGGTTCTATTAGTCATTTTTCTGCATCATATAGAGGAGTGCTCCTAAAATCGGGACAATACCGAACCAATGTTTTTGATTCGACCTCCCATTTCTGCATTCCTTCCAATACATGACGTAAATAGACAATATCGTCAACACAACAAAATCGATGGTCATGACATGGACAAATTGTGAAATTTGAAAAGCCTCAAGATAGAGTTTAAAATTCCCTTGCGTCATGCCATACAAAAATAAAGCAACGGTTCCAGTAATCAAAAGCATGTAAAAAATGCGGGAATAAAGTCCCTTTAATAACCACCCTGGAGCCCTTCCTTTTCCTGTATGATTTCCTTTTGATAAAAAGAAATAGGGCATTAAGGCGAAGGCTCCGAACATGAACATTCCCAGAACAAAAGGCCATAACGGCAAGCGGCTATCATCTTCTCGTAGAAGCAAGGCAGTAAAAACGAGTGGATAAATACCAAGAAAACTAAACACCATCAATAAAAAAGGATCCGGATCATCCATGGTCAATAATTGATCGAGATACCCTTGGTTGCCTTCTGGAGCGAAAAATACAGCATACAAAACAAAGACGGCCCAACTGATTAAAAAAAGGATCTGCCGCATCGTCATTTTCAACTCCCTCCCTTTCCGGAAAAACCATTTATATGAACTCTACCTCTTTTCATGCGAAACAATGTCAAACACCGACGGAGATGGCAGAAATCATCTTCATTATTCTTCTGGCCAAAAGCCTGGTTTCTCAAGGATCAATCTTCGCTTGATTATAATGATAATTCATTTTTGCAGGTGTTTTCGCTTCTTTCATCGTTCTTCTCCATGAATTGGTTCCTCTAGTTTGGTTATTGTTTCATTCAAGTCTCTATATAGAAACGGATAATAAGGTGTATCTTTAATCCATTGACGAAAACTTAATAATGTTGTTTTCACATGCTCCACCCACATAAACCTCCTCTCAACCAAGACTTTACTCCTGGTTATATCGGTATAGTAGTAGCTAATTATAAGGGAATGTCCAAAATCACCCTAATAAATGACAAAAAATATCGTTTGTCTATGAAGTATAGAAAACATATCTTTTAAGAGTACAAAATCAGCTCAAAAAAGCGCACCTCGAAAATGAGTTGCGCTTGATCGATAAAAGCATATTTCATACACCGCGACCAGTATTCGTACAAACAATTGCTTAAGCACTATTCAAATTCCATTGCGACTGCCCGAACAGGTGACCCATCTATCCCGGGCATATTCAATGGAAAGGCGGTTACAAAAGGATGTTCAAAATCAATCTGATCAAAGTTGGTAAAGTTCTCGCCGATAATCCCATTCAAGCCGGTGATCGCTTCATGAGCTTGAAAGCTGCTTCCATCTGGAGGATCGATATTCAACGCATCAATAAAAAACGTTCGCACGCCTCTGTTTAGCAGTTCGGTAACAAGCTCAATGGTTAGGTAAGGGTGTTTATAATAGAGTTCAGATTCTAAATGAGCATCCCACCCCGTATGGAACAAAGCAATTGTTCCTGAACGAAGCTTTTCTAAGTCACCACGAATGTCCTCTATTGTAATGCCTTCCGCTGGATTTTTATGTGTTACATCCAGAACAATTCCTTCTCCGGCAAAGTGAGTCAGAGACACTTCATCAATTTTTTTGCCTTCCTTTGTGATATGGTAGGGGGCATCCACATGTGTACCGGTGTGTGAGCCTATATTCAATTTGCTCACATTGTACCCATGTTCTTCTATATTGGCTGCTGCACTTAGATGAGGTTTAGGATCTCCTGGATACACAGGGGTTTTGGATGTGACAGGAATGGAAAGGTCAACGATTTTTTTGATTTGCATAGCTTTCCCTCCTTTCAAATACGTCAGTTCTTCGGTCGTCATTCATCGTAAAGAAACGCTGCTTCCACTTTTTGATTACATCGTAATCGATGGTAGATACCATCCATTTCTCTTGGATATTTTCAAATAAAGCTACTTTTGTTCCATCAGGATTGTAAACTCTGGATTGTCCGAAGAAAGATAAATTCCCGGACTGGCCTTTGTGGTTACAAGTCGCAACATATGCTGTAGTATCTATAGCCCGAGCGGAAGCAAACCTTGCAAATGGCCCCTCGTAAGGAGACTCCCATGCACTTGGAGCCAAAACTAACTCGACTCCTTCCTTGGATAAATAGGCGGAGTACTCAGGAAATGCCAAATCCCAGCAGATAAGTAATGCGATTCTGCCAATCGGCGTGTCCACGACTACAGGAGCATCTCCCCCTTTAAAGAATTCTTTTTCAAAAGGTGTGAGGTGAATTTTCCTGTAATGGGCAATGCATTGCCCATTCGGGTCCAGTAACATCGTAGAATTATAGAGATGATCCGATGTATCTTTTTCAACATATCCATAAAGGAGATAGAGGCCTTCCCTCTTTGCTGCAGTAGACATCCGTTGAAAAGTAGAACCGAACCTTTCTTCCGCTACATCTCTTAGCGCCGGCTCCAAAAAATAACCGGTCGCCGAGAGTTCAGGAAAAACAACAAGATTGGTCCTCGGCTTCTTCCTTTTGCAAAGCTCTATGTCTTCCTCCATCCTTTGGATATTGCTTTTTTTATCCCCAGGTATAAATTCTCGTTGACTTAAAGCCATTTGAACCTTCATTTTTTATAGTCCTCCTACGTTCTTTACATCATCTTCTTCTCTCACCTGTCCAACTCCTTGATACATGAGTTTCATTAATATCCAGTACAGTCCACCTGAAAATAGGAAAGTCAAAATAGTTGCACCGATTGCGAGTGGCATAACGTAAGTAAACACATAGGCAAATACGGCACCAAGAATATAAGCGGAAAATGCCGCGATATTGACACCTTTCGTGTACATATAGATCCCTTTAGCATTCGAATAGATATCCTCAGCATCATAGCGGGCTTTCTTCAAGATGAAATAATCCACTAAAATAATGGAAAACACAGGAATGAACATTGTTGCAATCAACAAGATGAAATTATAAAAGTTGGCCATCAAGGTATCTTTGAGTAAAGCACCAAGCGTACATAAAATCCCCATCACTAAAGCAGGCTTCCAGAAACCTACCTTTGGAATAACCGTCATAAAGGACATCGTCGCACTATAAAGGGCCATGACGTTTGTTGATAGAACAGAGAAAAAGACGACGATGGCAGCGACTAGGCCGAATCCATATTGTGACAATAGAATCGTAGGATCATATGTCTGTTCCATACCAGACAAAATACTGAAACCGCTTACAGTTGCGCCCAGCCCCATAGCGATGAGAGAAGCTAAAATATATCCGGCATAAGTGCCAATCATCCCCTTTTTCTCTGATGTACAGTTCCGGTTGAAGTCACAAACTGAAGACATCCAGGAGAAAGCGGTCGCAACAACGATATCAAAAGCGATGATAGCCGTCACTTCAGGATTTTCACTCAATGGAATCGTCAGCAAAGAACCTACTTCATACGTGGTAAACAGTTTGGTGAAAACGACAAACGAAAGAATCAGCATCGCTATGGACACCCATTTTTCAAGCTGCTCCACACCACGGTGACCATAGATCGTAATGGCAACAACCAAAAGTTCGGTCAAGATAACGAATAAGTTGATATTGCTATAACCAGTTGTGTATTCAACGGCATAATTCAAACTTAAACCAGCCATATAAGCCTGAATCCAACTCCAACCTACAAGAACAATCGAGTTGGCGATTGCCGGCAGCACCGCTCCTCTCTGCCCGAAAGCTGCTCTACTCATGACCATTGTCGGTAATCCCGTCCTCGTACCTATTAATCCCGTGAGGACAAGCGGAATCGCTCCAATCAATGAACCTAATAAAATGGCCCACATGGCTGTCGTGTAAGAAATACTTGGGATAAATAGCATTCCTGTTAAAACAGATGTAATGACGACATTTGCTGCCAGCCATAAGGTGAACGTTTTGAAAAAAGTCATGGTTCTTGCATTCTTCGGGGTCGGACGGACATTATCATTGCCAAAATTCTCTATCCAACTAGCCATTATATAACCACCTTTTATTTTTAATTTTCAGTAAATTACTCTTAAAAAAATATCGAACTCTCTTAAAATCCCCGCAGGATGCAGGAACTCTGAATCCTGCGGGACAAAGTTAGGAGTACCACTCAGGAGATGCTAACGTTCGATTGACATTCATATGTTTGACTTCTGTGAATGCGTAAAATCCTTCCGGTCCAAGTTCTCTTCCGATGCCGCTCTGTTTATAACCACCCCATGAAGCTTCAATGTATGGAATATGATAATTGTTCACCCATACCGTTCCTGCCTGTAACCGGGCTGCTACACTTTCAGCGCGTTCTACATCAACGGACAGTACCCCTGCCGCTAACCCGTAAACTGTATCATTAGCTAAATTGACAGCCTCCTGCTCATCTTTAAATGGCTGAATAGTAATGACGGGGCCAAAGATCTCCTCCTGGACAATACTCATCTCCTGTTTTACATCTGCAAACACAGCCGGGCGTATGTAATACCCTTCTTGGTCAAGGATTTCTCCTCCATATAAAGTTGCTCCTTCTTCCACACCTTTTTCCAGATATCTCGTGACTTTATCAAAGTGAGATTGATTGATGAGCGGTCCCATTTCTGTCGAGTCATTCATGGGGTCTCCTACATTGATTTCGTTTATTCTGTCTTTTAATCTCGCTAACACGTCGTTGTAAATGGAGTCCTGTACAAGAATTCTGGAGGAGGCTACACAAACTTCCCCTTGATTGAAGAATCCTCCAAACAAAATCCATTCGACCGCGACCTCCACATCGGCATCATCGAAGACGATCAATGGGGACTTTCCTCCGAGTTCAAGGGACACTCTTTTCAATGCACGGGCACATTTTTCATTGATCTTTTTCCCTGTCTCCGATCCACCAGTGAACGATACTTTATCTGTTAAAGGATGGGTGATCAGTGTATCTCCTACTGGATCTCCGTCCCCTAAAACAATATTGAAAATTCCATCAGGAAGACCGATCCGGTCAAAAATTTCGACCACCTTCAGAATGGATAGAGGCGTGACTTCAGAAGGTTTGAATACGACAGCATTCCCTGCAGCGAGAGCGGGGGCAATCTTCCACATCCCCAATAAAAGCGGGAAGTTCCAGGGAACAACCAAAGCACATACTCCAATGGGCTCACGCAATATCCTACTTGTTGTACCGTCTTCCATATCGATATCTTTCATATCTTGTTCTTCCACAAAATCTGCGTAAAAGCGCAAGCATGTCACCGTATCTTCAATATCAATGATCGACTCTCTCATGGGCTTCCCAGTATTCAAACTTTCCAGCTCAGCAATTTCATTCGCGCTATTTTCAATCTCGTCCGCTGCTTTCTTTAAAAAATCTGCCCGCAGCTTAACATTCGTTGCCCAGCCGGTTTGATCAAAAGCTTCCTTTGCTGCATGCAAAGCCTTTTCCGTCTGGGACTTTGAGGCATCAGCCAACGACCGCAGAACTTGTCCATTATGGGGGTTGATAAGGGTTCTTTTCTTCCCTTCTCCTTTTTCCCATGTTCCATTGATATATAGATGATTCTCTTCTGACATTTCAATCCTCTCCTCACTCCTGCAATGTTAGAAAAAGAACAGGTGAGCCATAACAGCAATAATTGGCAAAGTAATCAACGTTCGTTGAATGAAAATGATGACAAGGTCGAGAAACCCAACAGGAATTTTCGACTTGATTAACAAAATCCCTACTTCTGACATATAAATCAGCTGAGTAACGGACACAGCAGCTATAATAAAACGGGAAAGTTCACTTTCAATCCCACTACCGACAACGGCAGGCAGGAACATATCTGCAAAACCGACAAGGATCGCCGGTGCTGTTTCAGCAGCAGCCGGAATCTGCAGTAGATTCAAAAGCCATATAACCGGGTAAGAAAGATATGTGAACACCGATGTGAATTCAGCCAGGATCAAAGCAAGAGTTCCAAGTGCCATCACAAGTGGCAACAATCCAAACCAGATATCGACAACGTTATGGACACCTTTTTTAGCGATATGCTTAAACCCTTGGACTTTCTGTGCTTTTTCGAGTGCTTTTTCAAGACCCCATTGGAAGTTTGATGTATGTTCAGGTACAGCTTCGCTGATCTGCTTTCCAACAGGTTCATAATATTCGTCTTTCTTTTTTGATAGAGGTGGAATGCGCGGACAAATGACAGCGGCGGCAAAACCTGCGACGACGATGGTGGCATAGAACGGAATAAAGAGATGTTCAAGTCCAATAAACGTGATGACAACTAAGCTGAAGGCAATGGAAGCAACCGAAAAGGTTGTCGCGATGACAGAAGCTTCCCGTTTCGTGTAGAACCCTTCTTCGTATTGTCTCGTTGTAATAAGGACGCCTACCGTTCCGCTTCCCATCCATGAAGCAAAAGCATCAATGGAGGACCGACCGGGCAGTTTAAAAAGTGGATACATAATTTTACGGAAAATGGACCCGATGAACTCCATTAATCCAAATTCTAAAATGAGCGGCATCAGTAAGCCTGCAAATAAGAACCATGTGGTAAGCACAGGAATCAAAGAATAAAGGACAGTTCCGCCTGTAATGTCGGCATACAGCCAGCTTGGTCCCCATTGGAAGATCGTACAAACGGCAAACACTGCTCCCATGATCCGGATGGTCAACCAAAAAGGATGAAGGTTAAACAAGGACTGGAGGAACTCGGATTTCATGATCCAGCCGGGTTTAGCAGCTTTTGTATAAATGGCCCCAAGGGCAGACAGCGCCAAAATAATTGTCATAAAGATATAAAGATAGCCTTCAAAAAAGGATTGAAAGAATTCGGCCATGATGCCGACTCCGATTGTAACTTTCCCATCGTAGTAGATTGGTGCTAAGAAAAGCAAAGCACCAATCACCGATGGAACAATAAACATCATATAATCCTTTTTTGAGAAAGACGGTGAGTACGTTTCTACATGATAGTCGTCTACTTTTTCCTGCGAGTGCAAAGAAATTCCCCCTTCTCAAAATTGGTTATCTGGTCAAAGCCTTTTGTTCGGCTCTCTTCTTCATCGCTACAAGACTGATCATTTCGTAACCGACCGCAGAAGCTAGACCTGCAGTGATTTCTCCCGCATCATGTGTCGGCAGGACTTCTACTAGATCGAACCCTACAAGGTTAAGGCCATGAAGTCCTCGTACACATTGCAACGCTTCATAACTTGTCGGGCCAGCCACTTCAGGTGTTCCTGTTCCCGGTGCATAGGCGGGATCGACGAAGTCAATATCGAAACTGACAAACACCGGATGATCCGGACCGATCTTCTCGTGAATCCGCTGTAGTACTTTTTCTACACCCATTCGCCGAACGTCATTCATCGTCAACACTTCAAAGCCTAAACCTTCCGCATCTTTAATGTCTTCTGGTCCATAAAGCGGGCCTCTTAAACCAATCTGAATCGAACGATCCATATCCAGAAGGCCTTCCTCTACAGCTCTTCGGAATGGTGTCCCGTGCATATACTTCTCTCCATAATAGTTGTCCCAAGTATCTCCATGGGAATCAAAATGAACAAAAGCCATTTTGCCATATTTCTTATGGAAGGCGCGGAGGTTGCCTAATGATATGGAATGGTCCCCGCCTAAAATGATAGGAGTTACGGATTTGTCGAGGAGCGGTTCCAAGCCTTCCACAATGTTGTCGTACGTGCGATGGACATTCCCCGGGATGACATCAATATCGCCATAGTCCACACCGGAGGCATAATCAAAAATGTTAATATCCTGATCCGGATTGTAAGGACGAAGCAATACAGAGGATTTACGGATGTGTTGAGGTCCACCTCTCTGCCCGGTCCTGTTGGAAGCTGCTGTATCAAATGGAACGCCTAAAACCGCAAAATCCACATCTTCCTCCGTCCTGACCGCCTGCAACCTCATAAATGTACTCAATCCACAAAAACGTGGAGATAGGGAAGAATCTATTGGTTTATACATCTGAAAAACTCCTTTTCTAGTTGTTAAATTTATAGTCCCAACGAAATGTATTTCGTTTCAAGATATTCCTCAATTCCTTGTGGCCCGCCTTCACGACCCATCCCGCTCTCTTTAAAACCTCCGAATGGCGCCTGCGCTGCAGATGGGGCTCCGTCATTCATTCCAACGATGCCATAGTCAAGAGCTTCTGATAACGTGAGCGCTTTACTTATGTTCTCCGTAAACAAGTAGGCAGCTAACCCAAACGGCGTATCATTGGCTCGTTCGACAGCTGATTCTTCATCCGTAAAAGAAGTAATCGGCACGACAGGACCAAACGTTTCTTCCTTCATGCAAAGCATCGAATCCGTTACATTTTTCAAGATGGTCGGTTGAATGAAGAAGCTTCCATCTGAAGCATCTCCTGCTCCTCCAGTCACTAGCTCTGCTCCGTTCTCAACCGCATCGTCGATATGACGAATGACTTTTTCATAGGCTCCCTGATCGATTAAAGGACCGATATCTGTTGCGGGATCTAAACCATCTCCCACTTTTAAAGCTTTTACTGCTGTTATCAGCTTTTCGATAAAAGGTTCAACGATGGACTCGTGGACAAAGAAACGGTTGGAACAAATACATGTCTGGCCCGCATTTCTGAATTTCGAAGCAACAGCCCCTGCGACGGCTTTATCCAAGTCGGCATCTGGAAGGACGATAAAAGGAGCCTGTCCACCGAGTTCTAAGGAAATCCGCTTCATCGTGTCTGCCGACTTTTTCATCAGCAATTTCCCGACTTCGGTCGATCCTGTAAAAGAAAGCTTCCTGACTCTTGAGTCCGACAACCAAACATTACTAATCGTTTCCGCATCCCCTGTCAAAATATTAATCAACCCTGGAGGGGCACCTGCTTCATTGGCTAATTCAACCAACCGTATCGCTGTTAAAGGCGTCTGCTCAGCTGGCTTGATCAGCACCGTGCATCCCGCTGCAATGGCCGGGGCCACTTTTCTTGTGATCATCGCTGCAGGGAAATTCCATGGTGTAATGGCGGCTACGACGCCAACAGGCTGTTTCTGGACGAGAATCCGTTTGTCCGGTTTCGACGCCGGGATCGTTTGACCATAAATCCGCTTCGCTTCCTCGGCAAACCAAGAAATATAGCTGTTGGCATAACCTATCTCTCCTCTTGCTTCTTTGAGCGGTTTCCCTTGTTCCTTTGTCATGATTTCTGCCAACTCATCTGTATGATCTTCAATTAACTGAAACCATCGCTTGAGAAAGGCTGACCGTTCATCCGAGGTGGTATGCTTCCATTGGTTGAAAGCCTGGTGAGCCGCTTCCACCGATTGTTTGGCTTCTTTCTCCCCGGCATCCGGTACGGAATCCAGCCGTTCTTGGTTGATCGGGTTATAAACATCGAAAGTTTTTTCTGTTTGTACGCTTTCTCCATCAATGACAATATTCATGGTTAGACCTCCTTTACACATGTTGGGGTTCGTAACAGTTCTTCATTGCTTTTTCTAAAAGATCCAATCCTTCTTCCAATTCTTCATCCGTAATGACAAGGGGCATGAGGAAGCGGATGACATTTCCGTACAATCCCGCGCCCAACACAAGCAATCCATTTCTTTGTGCTTCTGCGATGATCTTTTGCGTAAGCAATTTGTCCGGAGTTTTCGTTTCTCTATTCTCTACCATCTCGATGGCAATCATCGCTCCAAGGCCACGGACTTCTCCGATGCAGTCCAGGTTCTCAGACAATCGATAAAATCTTTCTTTCACGATTTCGCCGATTTTATCCGCGCGCTCATTTAATCCCTCGTTTTCAATGACATCGATTGCGGCTATGGCCGCCCGACAGCCAAGTGGATTCCCGCTGTATGTACCTCCTAATTCGCCAGGACCCGAAGCATCCATCACTTCACTTCTGCCAATTACACCACTGATGGGTGTCCCTGCTCCAAGTGATTTAGAAACGGTAATCAAATCTGGAACCACATCAGAATGGTCGATAGCGAAATATTTACCTGTCCGTCCAAAACCTGTTTGAATTTCATCGGCGACAAAAAGGATGCCATGTTCCTCACACAACACTTTAACGGCTTGGACGAATCGAGGATCAGGAACGATAAATCCTCCCTCTCCCTGAACAGGTTCCATTACGACCGCTGCAATCGTCTCTGGAGCTACTTCTGTCAGGAAGAATTTTTTAAACTCTTCAATGGAATGTTCACAGTATTCTTCCTCGCTCATCGCTTCAGGTTTGCGGTAAGGATAAGGGAAAGGCGCCTTATAAACCTCCGGTGCAAAAGGTCCAAAGCCGAATTTATAAGGCTTCACTTTGCTCGTCATCGACATCGTCATTAAAGTACGACCGTGGAAAGCGTTTTCAAAAGTGACGATTGCTTGTCTGCCTGTGTATTTTCTTGCTATTTTTACTGCATTTTCAACGGCTTCCGCTCCGCTGTTCTGTAGTAAAACCTTCTTGTCATGAGCTCCAGGAGCAAGATCGGCAAGCTTTTCTGCAAGCTCTACATAAGGCTCATACATCATCACATTGAAACCTGTATGAATGTATTGATCCACTTGATCATGCAGGGCCTGCTTTACTGTCGGATGGCAGTGACCGACATTGATCGTCCCGATGGCTCCGGCGAAATCAATGAACGTGTTGCCATCCACATCTGTAATTTTTGCTCCTTCCGCTTTTTCAGCGAATGTCGGGAGCCCGTAACTGACGGCATCCGGCACGATACGGTGCCGACGCTCCAACAGGTCACTCGCTTTTGGTCCTGGGATATTTGTTTGTATTGAAGCATGTTTTGTCATTACAAATCCTCCTTAATTAAATATGGATGTGCGTTCAGAAAGATCGTTAAGTGTAGAAAGCATGTGTGCTTCAATCGCTTTTTTCGTTGCCGCCACATCTCTTTTTTTCAAGGCTGCAATCACTTCCTGGTGTTCTGGAATCGACAGGACTTGATCCATCTCTGTTGAATAAAAGTTATCCCTTAAAATGAGATAACAGTCGGACCATAGGTTCAACTTTTCAATTTCTTGAAGCAGGAATTTATTTTCGGCTACTTTCGCCGGGTAAGCATGAATCTGTGCGTTGACCCGTAAAAACTCTTCATAATCCTTCTGTTCATAAGCTTTTTCCTCTTCCTTCAAAAGTTGCTCCAACTCCTGAAAGTTTTCTTCCGTCATTTGATGGACCGCCAATTCCGCGGCATAGCTTTCCAACACAATTCGGAGATTAAACACATCTTCAAGCTCCTTATCGGATGGATCACAGACAAAAGCCCCTCGATGCGGAACCAGTTGAATCAGCCCTTCATTCTCAAGGCGGTTAAAAGCGGCTCGAATCGGCGTACGGCTCATGTTCAGCTCCTTACCGACCCACTCTTCCGTGACGCGTTGACCCGGGACGAGCCGTTTTAACATTATGGCGCGCTTAATTTTTTCATAGGCTATTTCTTCGTTCTTTTGTTTGCTCATATTTTCTACCACCAATTGTTTTAAAAGATTGTATACAATCTGAAGATACAATTATTCTATAATAAAACTGTTCAGATTTCTACAATTTTTCTGAATTTTTAATGAAGTTGTGTTTCTTAAGCATTAAAAAACCCATCAGGATCAACCTAATGGGTCGAGAATTCTTATGTATAGGATCATGTTTGATCACCTTCTTATAAGAAAAAGTCAGCCTTGTCTTCACAAACAAGGCTGACTTTTATGAAGAGCGCTGAATCCTACTTCACCTTTAAGCGAATTAAGTATGCGCGATGAATTTTACACAAACCGGTTCCGGAACATGGACATCCGATTGAACGAGAGACAGCTTCCCTGTCGATTTGTCTCTTTCAAACAATGTCATCGTATTTGATTTCTGGTTTGTAGCAATCAAAAATTCTTCAGAAGGATCCAATACAAAGTCACGCGGCCAATTCCCTTCTGTTGAAGTCCATTCGATAAACGTTAACTGGCCAGAATCTTGATCCACCTTATATACAGCGATGGAATTATGTCCGCGATTTCCAGCGTAAACAAATTGTCCATCTGAAGAAATATGGATCGCACTTCCGTCATTCGTTTCGTTAAAGTCTTCTGGAATCGTTTTAATCGCTTGTTGTTCTGTGAAACTACCGTCTTTCTCATCATAATGAAGCACAAGAACTTCTGAACTCAGCTCTGTCATCACATACGCATACTTTTTATTCGGATGGAATGTGATGTGTCTTGGTCCGCTGCCTGGCGCTGTGTTGAATACTTGGACCTGAGTTAGATCCCCTTGATCAGCAGCGTAAGTGATGACCCGGTCACTTCCAAGGTCAATCGCGATCACGTATTTTTCATCTGGTGTGAAACCTGCATAATGCATGTGAGGTTTTTCCTGGCGCTCATGCGGACCGGTCCCCTCGTGTTCAACCACGGTAGTTGCTGGATTCAAAGATCCATCTTCATTTGTTAAGTAAGAGACAATATTCGTTGTATGATAATTCGCCGTTACCACCGTGTTCTTATCATGATCGACACTCACATGACACGGCGGTGATCCAGCAGCGGTTTGGATATTTAATTTTGTTAATTCACCCGTTTCCTCTTGAATGGAAAAAGCCGTAACGCCACCGTTTTCTCCTTCTTTTGTAACGGCATATAGGTTTTTCTGATCGTCACTCACGGTTACATACGTCGGGTTTCCCAGCTCAGCAGCTAATTTCACATCTTTCAATGCTTTGTTGTCTGTATCCAGCGTGAATTGATATACACCTTTACTATCCTGTTTCGTATATGTTCCAACATATCCAACAAACTTTGCCATTACGAAAACTCCTTTATATCGGTTGTATTAACATATCCTATCAAATCGACGGTTCTCTTTCATTATCTCATAAACGGTTTCACTTCTAAATCACTTCCATTTCCCCTTATCTATACCCGTGTTTTCATCACCTTAACGCCACATCCATACCTTGTCACACTTATTGCAGGAACGTATGATGAACATATAATGGTGAACTAAACAGACGGGGAGGGATCAGTATGAGATATAAGAGAAAAGATTACTTCCGTTATGAGTTCAAAGAACCGCTCAACGCTTTTTTCCGGATTCATAGAGTTGGCAGGAAAGAGGTAAACACTTCAAAAGGTGAGGCCCGGATCATAAATATCAGCCCAAACGGAATGAAGTTGAATACAAACTTAGATCTCCCTCATAGTGATGGACATGAGGTCAAATTGTCTATCAGCTTTCACCTGAATAAACGATCTTTCCACCTACCCGGGACTGTCGTTTGGAAGAAAAAAATCGCTGGGTACAATTATGGGATCAATATGGATTTGGATGAAGCGGAAAGGAAAGGGTTGGTTGAAGCGCTCAAGGTTTACGCCAGCCACCATGATAATAGGAATGAAATATAAGTGACGCCTGCTTGGCAGAGCAAAGGCTTTTTTTCCTATTAACTTCCCCGCCTTCTCATTTTATAAAACAGGACCCTGCAAACCTTTCTACCCTGAACCGAATAACAACTAGAACGCCCTATATTTTCCTCCACACACCGGGGAAAATATAGGGCGTGTGGAGAGCTATGTGTATAGGAAACAAAAAAGCGCAGGGAAAGAAAGCCCGTCTCCCTGCGCTTTAATACAATCATTTAAACTGTCTTGTTGCTTCAACAGCTTTCTGCCAGCCTTTGTAAAGGCTTTGCTGTTCTTCTTCACTCATCTCCACCGTAAACGTACGGTCATTTTCAGACTGCTGCTTAATCTCTTCTTTATCTTTCCAATACCCGACCGCAAGACCTGCCAAAAAGGCTGCACCGAGTGCGGTGGTTTCCTGGACGACCGGACGCTCGACCGGTACGCCGAGGATATCACTTTGGAACTGCATCAGGAAGTTGTTTTTAACAGCTCCACCGTCGACACGAAGCGCTTTCAAATCTATTTCTGAATCGGCAATCATCGCATCGAGCACATCTTTCGTTTGATATGCGAGGGATTCCAACGTTGCGCGGACGAAGTGCTCCTTGGTCGTTCCACGAGTCAGTCCGAACATGGCGCCTCTGGCATCGCTATCCCAGTACGGTGTTCCGAGCCCTACAAATGCAGGGACCATATATACACCGTCTGAGGACTCTACGGATGTAGCTAAAGCTTCTGTTTCTGGAGCGCTTTCAATCATATGCAATCCGTCGCGCAGCCATTGTATCGCAGATCCCGCTACAAAGATGCTGCCCTCAAGCGCATATTCCACTTTTCCATCAATGCCCCACGCAAGCGTTGTCAAAAGACCGTGTTCAGAAGCGACACCTTCTTCACCTGTATTCATTAGCATAAAGCAGCCTGTGCCATATGTGTTTTTCGCCATACCTTTTTCAAAACAACCTTGTCCGAATAGAGCAGCCTGCTGGTCACCAGCAATTCCTGCAATCGGTACTTCCTGGCCGAAGAAATGATAATCAACGGTATGAGCATAAATTTCTGAGGATGGTTTCACTTCTGGAAGCATGGACGCTGGGACACCTAGGATGTCCAGAAGTTCCTCATCCCACTTCAAGTCATAAATGTTGTACATCAACGTACGGGAGGCGTTGGAGTAGTCCGTGATATGAGCTTTACCTCCAGAAAGCTTGTACACAAGCCATGTATCAATCGTTCCGAATAAAAGATCCCCATTCTCTGCCTTCTCTCTTGCTCCTTCAACGTTGTCTAACATCCATTTTACCTTTGTTCCAGAGAAGTATGGATCTAACAGCAAACCGGTTTTTTCACGGAAAAGGTCATTGTGACCAGCTGCTCGCAGCTCTTTACAAATGTCTTCCGTCTGACGGGATTGCCAGACAACAGCTTTGTGAATCGGCTTCCCTGTGTTTTTATCCCATACCACGGCTGTTTCGCGTTGGTTGGTAATGCCAATACCTGCAATTTGATTGGCACTCACATCTGATTTTCTTAACACATCAGCGATACACGCTAACACGGATGTCCATATTTCATTCGCATCGTGTTCGACCCAGCCCGGCTTCGGGAAAAATTGTTCGAATTCTTTTTGTGCGGTTTCGACGATTTTTCCAGCTTTATCGAAAAGAATCGCCCGTGAACTCGTTGTCCCCTGATCAATGGAAAGAATGTACTGGTTTTGCATATCTATCATCTCCTTATAAGAATTAACTGATTTTTTCTTCTAACTTCTCACTGTAGGTTTGTTCTTTTTTCAATTCTGAAGCTGCTGCTCCTATGATAACGATTCCAATAACAATCGATAAAATCCAAAAGGCTACGGAAAATTCCTGCATGAATATCGCCTGATAAAAGAGGGCTCCGTAGATTCCTCCCACTGCTGGACCGACGACAGGAATCCAGGCATAACCCCAGTCTGATCCGCCTTTTCCGGGAATCGGAAGTAAAGCGTGGGCGATCCTAGGCCCTAAATCACGTGCCGGGTTAATCGCATAACCGGTTGTTCCGCCAATGGACATCCCGATGGCTACAATGAGAGCCCCGACGATAAGTGGATTCAGTCCTTCTGTAAATTCATTCGCACCAATAAATAACAGCCCCATCACGAGGACGAATGTTCCGATCATCTCTGTGACTAAGTTTGAAAAAGGACTGCGAATCGCCGGGTCTGTAGAAAATACGGCGAGTTTAGCCCCTTTGTCTTCTGTCGCTCTCCAGTGTGGCAGGTAGTTAAGAAAAACAATGCCTGCTCCGATGAACGCTCCAATCATCTGGGCCGTAATATAAAGCGGAACCTTCGACCACGGAAAATCACCAATAGAGGCAAAACCTAAGGTAACCGCCGGGTTGAGATGTGCTCCGGAAAATCCACCTACAGCATAAACACCCATCGTAACGGCAAGCCCCCAGGCAATCGTAATGACGATCCAGCCGGACCCTTCGGCTTTTGAATTCTTCAATACAACACCACCGACAACGCCGCCACCAAAGATGATCAAAATCATCGTGCCAATCAGCTCTGCAACAAATGCTGACATATAAAAAACTCCTTTATTATTTTCTAGAAAGATTGGAACGAAAAAAAAGAGACCCACACTGAATATCCGAACGATAAACGTCCGGTTTCCGTGTGAGTCTCCATATCTCCGTCACATCTTTAACTTGTATCTCTGATTGTACACACCTATGTAAGCGGTGTCAATCAATATTTTTAAATCGCTTTCATATAGGAGTACTGCAGCTCACAGAATTGCCACCTTAAAGAAGGTGATTTTCCGGCAGAGGATACGAGTCTCTCCCAGCAAACTCCACACCCCTATATTCGTTTATAACATATATTTTTTCTAAAAACACCTAAAATTCTCCTAAATAACCAATAAAAACGAACATTTTTAACTAAAGTCAATATAATGTTCATTTTATTCTTGTTCATTTCAATTGTGTTTGTTATAGTAGCAACATAGCCAATTACATATCGTACTCGTATATTCTCAGTAATAAGGTCTGAGCGTCTCTACCTGGTTCCCACTGAAAGAACCAGACTACGAGTTAAAGCAATAAAGCTGCGGGACAGAAGCAGCTATTTTTAGCGATGCCGCTAACTCATGCTTTGACTTTTTGTAGTCTGAAAGGTAGAACATCTCCTTTTCAGGCTTTTTTATTTGGGAGAAATGATGTACACCGATGTGATTGAGTACTACATCAAGGGAGAGCTACTCATGAAAAACATTCGCAACATCGCATTCTTACTATTCATCACTCTTATTTTTTCCTTCGTGGCAGGATGCCAGAGTTCCACGGAAAGTGAAGCATCCGCTGAAGAAAACGACCAGCAACCGATCCTTATCCAGGGCCCGATGCCTATTGAAGCAGAAAATTTCGCAGCAAAGCTTGAGGATGTAGAAGAAGAAACATCCGGAAACTTTGTTTTTTATAAAGGGAAAGTCGATGATTATCCTGTCATTGTCATGAAAACAGGTAAAGGCATGGAAAATACAGCCGCCGCTACAGCGATCGCTATAGAAAAATTCGACCCGGCTGCCATCATCAACCAAGGAACATCAGGTGGTCACGATCCTGAGTTGCATGTTTTTGATATCGTCTTAGGAGAAAGAACCGTCAACATTGGGTCACTAAAAACAGGACATAGAGAAGATGGAGAAGGCATCGCCCCTAAAGAGTGGATTCCAATGGACCTCATGGCATCAGAAGGAAGTGCCGGCGAAGATCCTGATGCAGAAAACATCCGTTATTTTGAAGGAGACAAGGAATTGCTGAAAGCAGCAAAAGCGGTCAAGAATACTCACGAAGAAGGAAAAGTCGTAGAGGGTACGATTGGTTCTGCAGACGTCTGGAACAATGAAGTCGACCGCATCCAATGGTTCCATGAAAACTTCGGAACTTCTGTTGAAGAGATGGAAGGAGCCGCTGGCGCACAGATTGCCAAAGCTTATGATGTACCTTACCTAGGCGTTCGCATTTTATCCAATAATAAAACGAATGATGGTGAATATAATCCGGATACGGCGGAAGCGAACCAGGATTATGTCTATGAAGTTGTGAAAGAGTATATTTCTAGGAAGAACTAATGTCAGTAATCAGGGGCTGTACTTATGCCCCCGGACCTTTCTTCCATCTATTAATAAGCGCAGCCTCCACGTACGAACGTGAACAGCTGTGCTTTTCTATTTCTAAAACAATCTGCAATCAAATAAAGAAAGAAGCGGGTAGCACTTATGGTGTCAGCCCCTCAGTGTTGAAAACATTGTAATTCCTGAATCATTTGCTGTAAGAATGCCGATCGCTCATTTGGAACAGAGTCAGACAACTACGGATTACCGGTCATTTTGCGCTTTTGCTTGATTCACCAATTCCATTTCTTAACATGGACGGTTAAGAACCGCGTGTTTTTTCATACTGCTCTCCATAAACCTTCTTCATATGAAAATGATGAACAAGGCGGATTGTCGGACGAATAAGCATTAGGATACTTGCGAGAACAAAGAGAGTAACTCCAATGTTTTTCAAATGTTCGAAATAAAAAAAGATACTTCCAATCAGAAAACAGACCCCAATCAGCACATCATTGATGGTATAAAAAATGTCGTACGTTTTTTTGAAAAAAATGTTGTGTTTCCCTATGTGAAGTTCTACGTATTTTTCCTTATCTGACTTTTGGTTCGACATCCTGCCACCTCCTTTAAACCTATTCCCACTCCTACCAAGGTTTATAACGCGAAACACTCTGAAGGTTTTAAAATGACCGGTCTTGCTTTTCCTTCCCTTTTCTTTTGTTCATTCCACACAAATGTAAGCGCTTATATTTTGTTGTTTCAACGAACGTTTATGGACGAAAACATGATAGGGTAGAACATGGACATTATCAAAGACCGCCCTACATAGACGGTTACAACATGATTAGGAGGGTAATGATGCTAGACGTATTGAACCAAATCAATGATGTGCTATGGGGAACCCCCAGTTTGATCCTGTTGTTCGGGACAGGGTTGTTTTTGACCATTATGTTAAAGGGGCTGCAGTTCAGCAAGCTGTTCTACGCCTTTAAACTCGCTTTTACGAAAGAGGATAAGACAGAAACGTCCCAGGATTCCCAAGGGGATATTAGTAATTTTAAAACTTTAATGACAGCGCTATCAGCGACCATCGGAAACGGAAATATCGCAGGTGTCGCTACCGCTTTGACGCTTGGCGGCCCCGGGGCGATTTTCTGGATGTGGATCGTCGGCTTGTTAGGGATGGCGACCAAATACTCCGAAGCTCTCCTTGCAATGAAGTATCGAGTGAAGAATGAGAACGGTGAATATTCCGGTGGACCGATGTATTATGTAGAACGAGGCATCGGCAAGAAGTGGAAATGGCTCGCTGTCGCATTTGCGTTATTCGGTGCCTTTGCCGCTTTAGGAATTGGGAACAGCGTTCAATCCAATACCATCTCTGATGTTATGACGGAAAGCTTTCATATCAATGGCTGGTTTACAGGTGCTGTTCTTGCGATCTTGACGGGTCTGATTATTTTCGGAGGTATCCAGCGAATCAGTACTGTGGCAGGATTTTTTGTTCCGATCATGGCCTTTTTGTATATTGGCGGGGCTTTATTCATTATCATCGCCAACTACGAGGCGATTGTCCCTGCTTTTGAAATGATCTTCCAATACGCATTCAGTCCAGTTTCTGCCGCTGGTGGATTTGCCGGTGTTGTCGTCATGGAAGCTGTCAGAAGCGGTGTTTCACGAGGCATTTTCTCAAACGAAGCTGGTTTAGGTACGGCCGCATTGATCGCTGGAAACGCCAAAACCGATCATCCGGTAAAACAAGCGCTCGTTGCCATGACAGGTACATTCATCGTAACTATCGTTGTTTGTACTATGACAGGGCTTGTCTTGATCATGACCGGATTCTGGGATCCGTCCGGTGGAGCGATCTCAGGCGTTCACCACGCGACTGGCCTCGACGGTGGCGCGCTTACAAGTGCAGCATTCGGACATGCACTAGGAACGATAGGCGAATACATCGTAACTTTTTCCGTCATCTTTTTCGGCTTTTCCACGATTGTCGGATGGTACATGTACGGAGAGAAATGTTTCGAATACCTCTTAGGTTTGCGCTACATCGTTTCATATCGTTTCATCTACATTACTGCAACCTTCATGGGTGCCGTCATGCAGCTTGACCTTGTTTGGGCGTTTGCCAACATGGCGAATGCGTTGATGATGATTCCCAACTTAATCGCTTTATTGCTTCTTTATAAAGTGATCGTGAAAGAGACGAACAATTACTTTAATGATTATATTCATCAGCAGCACTACACGCGCTCGAAAGCAAGCTAATATTAATGGAAACAACCTGTCTCCGGGCAGGTTGTTTTTACTTATAGAACAAAACCAATGTGGAATTTCTTTACGCTTCCCTCTTATCTGTTGGAGGAGTCAAGGCTTGTCCTTGTATCTCTACCTCACTCTTTCCAGCGCCCTTCATGTATAGTTCAAACCTTTTGGAATCAAGCCTCAACCCTTCTCTATAAAAATGTACCTTCCCTAAGATGTCCACTACTTCTAAAAGCAACTTAGCGTTCGATTTCATCTCTGTTCTCAAACCTGCAATACTATAAAAAAGAAGTAAATCTGCTTTATTCTTCGGTTTTTCTAATATTTTTCTAATTTGCATCAATTCAGGGCGTTGAAATGGTGAACCTAAATATCCCAAATCACTCAACCTTTTGGTAACATTCAAGTTATTGGCTGAACAGTAATCAAACAACACTTTATCCTGGTGGACAATGCGCTCGACTGGAGTCCATGAGTTTCCAAAATTAATAGACTTCCTGTAATAGCAGAAAACATTTTCCATCCCTTGCCCACATCCCGTTCAGTATAGTAATGAAAGACGCACAAAAAAGCATATGCATCCAACAAGCTGGATTCATATGCTAGTATGGCCTCATTAACCTCTTACATATTCACTACATACAGATTCACGGTGTTTCTTAGTCATACTCAAAAAAAGAGTCTGGTCTTCAACCAGACTCTTCCTTACACTTAAGGCATCAATTGGATGATATGTTTGACGGCATCGGTCAAATCCGTCTGGGACCAGCTTGGAAGTTTCCCGTGCTGAACTGCCAGCTCATGAGACGCAGGAATATGAACAAAACCAGAAGGAACCTGTTGATGGTTCACATGGAAATGATAGAGCGCTTGATACATCACATGGTTACATAGGTAAGTCCCGGCAGTATTTGAAACCTCAGCCGGATACCCTTTTGATTGTAAGTCTTTAACAAAGCTCTTTATTGGCAGTGTAGAAAACAACCCATCCGGTCCCTCTTCTTGGATTGGATCCCCATCAGGCGTGTTCCCTTCGTTATCTTCTTCCTTGATTTCGTTACAGTTGATGGCAATTCGCTCAGGGGTAATTTTGTAACGTCCGGCAGCAAGTCCGAGTGAAAGGACAGCATCAGGTTCAACGTCATGGATATGTTCTAAAATTTCACGGCCGGACTTATTATAATCAACAGAAAGAATCCGTCCTTCTATCTGATATCCATTCAACTCTTTTCCATTCAGTTTTTCCACGATGTGGTGGGTCGGGTTGATGGGAAAATCGAGAAATGGTTCAAAGCCTGTGAGCAAAAGTTTCCTCATTAACCGTATCTCCTCTCATGATAAAAGCCTTTTATACTTGATTAAACGACAATCAGCTCTTGATACACCCTAACAAAAACAAAAAAAGCGTAGTATCATCTGTGAAAGTGATACTACGCTTTTTCCCTTCCTGAAACACATTTAATATACGATTGGCCTATCACCCACCTAAGAATATAGCTCCATAAACCAGAGACCCCAGGATAACAAAGGCGGGATGGACTTTCACTTTCTCTAAAAAAAGAAAGCTTGCAGCGATAAGAAAGCCCATTTGAAAGAATCCACTTGTATCGTAAGAGGTTTTGAAAAACTGGAAAGCCATGAGTCCAAGTAAGACAGCAATCGCGGGACGAATTAAGTTGGTCATTATTTTTACTTTCGGTGAATTCTTGAATTTGGCCAAAAGGCTCATCAATAGGATCATTAATATTAAGGAAGGAGCCACAGTGGCAAAGACGCCGACCACAGCACCTAAGATACCCGCTTGCTGATATCCAATAAACCCAGCCATTTTTGTAGCGATAGGTCCTGGCAGGGCGTTGGCCATTGCGAGCATTTCACTAAACTCCGTAACTGACATCCAACCAAACCGATCAACCACTTCGTTTTCAACCAACGGAATGGAAGCAGGCCCCCCGCCGTAACCGACAATACCTGGAATAAAAAAAGCGATAAAGATTTTCCATACCATTAGGACGATCGCTCCTGACGTTTAAGAGGGGGGCTTTCCTCTTGTTTTTGCGGCTTCAGAAGAGCATACAAAAGCAATACAAAAATAATGATCCCGGGATGAACACCAACCCACTCAATAAGAATGAGGGAGACCCCTCCGAGAACAAGCGTAGTGCCCCACCCTATATTCATTTTCGCCTTTTTGAAAAAATCATAAGTCAGCTTGGCCAGCATGACTCCCACCACAGGGACGACGGCCTGAGTCATTCCGTTCACCCACGGCTGGTCCCGGAAGCTGTTGAGTGAAGTAATTAATACAATCATAATGAGAATAGTCGGCACGATTGTCGCTAATACGGCATTTACCATGCCGACAATTCCTGAAACTCTATAACCGATATATCCCGCCATTTTCGTAGCGATCGGTCCTGGAAGGGAATTACCTAAAGCGAGAACATCACTGAAATCATCATCATCCAGCCATTTATATTTCTCGACAACCTCCTTATGGACAAGCGGAATAGAAGATGGTCCTCCACCGTAGCCGAGCATTCCTACTCTAAAAAAAGCGATAAAGAGATTCCAATGCTGCATGTGCTCAACTCCTTTCTAACCCATCTTCCTTCCATTAATAAGCAGAGATTGTCCCGTCCGTACGAGATTCCGTTCCCCCATATAAGGTCCCTGTATCCGGGTCGCGCCAGATGATCTGCCCTCTTCCAAAAGCTCCTGACTCCAACTGCACTTCTATGTTATGACCTTTTCTCGCTAAGGCTTCTGCCACATGCTTAGGGAAATGCGGCTCTACCCATACGGTTTTTTCTTTCATCCACTGCCACCTTGGTGCATCCAGTGCAGCCTGGGGATGCAAGTGAAAATCGATTGTATTCATAGCCACTTGAACATGACCTTGAGGCTGCATAAAACCTCCCATGACTCCAAAGGGGCCGACCGGATGGGCTCCTTTTGTGAGGAAACCAGGAATGATGGTGTGATAAGATTTCTTTCCTCCCTCAAGCGCATTGGCATGGCCAGGGTCCAAGGAGAAATTATGTCCACGGTTCTGTAAGGCGATTCCTGTGCCCGGCACGACCAAACCTGAACCGAAGCCCATATAATTGCTTTGAATGAAGGAAACCATATTCCCCTCTGAATCAGCTGCGGCTAAATAGACGGTCCCCCCTTTAGGAGGTGTCCCCGCTTCAGGAACGCAGGCATACTCCCCAATTTGTTTTCTTCTTTTTGAGGCATACTCATCATCCAGCAATTCTTCTGCTTTGACGTCCATATAGCCTTCATCCGCCACATACTTCTCACCATCTGAGAATGCAAGCTTCATGGCTTCAATTTGCTTATGGTACGTACCTTTCGTTTCTTTTTCCGGGAATTCAAACCCTTTGAGAATATTGAGTGCTGACAAAGCAACAATACCCTGGCCATTCGGAGGGATTTCCCATACGTCGTACCCTTTATAGTTCACGGAAATCGGTTCCACCCATTCAGGGTTATAATCTGCTAAGTCCTCTTTCGATATGTAGCCATCATATTGTTTGGAAAACTTGTCGATTCTGTCTGCCAGCTCACCCTTATAAAAAGATTCTCCTTTAGAATCAGCGATTTTCCTTAGAGTGTCTGCATGACCTTCAGATTTCCATATCTCCCCGATTTTTGGTGCACGACCATTTGGAGCAAAAGTGTCGAACCAATGAGAAAATTCTTCGCCTGTCAAGGTCCCTTTGAACTTCTCAGCCGCCATTGCCCAAAACTTTCCGAGCACAGGGGTGATTGGATACCCCTCTTCTGCATAGCGAATGGCCGGAGCAAGCAGTTCCTTGAATGGAAGTTTTCCGAAGCGGTCAGACAGTTCCACCCAAGTACCTGGCGCACCCGGGACGGTTACAGGGACAAAACCATATTTCGGAATTTCCTTATGCCCCTTTCTTTTCAATTCCTCCATAGAAAGAGAGGAAGGGGAACGGCCGCTTCCATTCAGACCATATAGTTTGTCTTTCACCCAGACGAGTGCGAACGCATCGCCACCAATGCCGTTGGATGTCGGTTCGACGACAGTCAATGCAGCAGCAGTGGCGATTGCCGCATCAATGGCATTCCCTCCTTTCTGCAGAATGGTCAGGCCGGCCTGGGAGGCTAACGGTTGAGATGTGGCAACCATGCCGTTCCGGGCCATTGTTGTGTGCCTCGGCGTTTCATATGGATTGTAAAGATGATCGAAATGCTTCATACTTGTGCTCCTTTCCTGGACATGCATGCTTTTTCCATTTTAAGTTGTTTTCCAAATCTTTTTATACTTCATGACAGGCGACATAATGCCCTTCTTCCACTTCCCTCCACTCCGGCCGCTCCTGACGGCAGCGTTCATGTGCCAGCGGACAGCGTGTATGAAACGGACAGCCCGTTGGATAATCTGCCGCATTCGGGAGTTCTCCCTTTAAGCGGATCCGCTCTTTTTTCCTACCGACGACAGGCCTTGGAATCGCTGATAAAAGCGCCCGAGTGTATGGATGTAACGGATTTGAAAAAAGCTTTTCTGCCGGAGCAAGCTCTGCTGTCGCTCCTAAATACATGACCAGCACACGATCCGAAATATGTTTCACAACACCTAAGTCGTGAGAAATAAACAGATAAGTCAGCTGATGGGAGGTCTGCAGCTGTTTAAGAAGCTGAATGATTTGTGCCTGGACGGAGACATCAAGGGCCGATACGGCTTCATCGCATACAATCAGTGAAGGGTTTAGCGAAACGGCTCTCGCTATTCCAATACGTTGTCTCTGTCCACCACTGAATTCATGAGGGTATCTTTCCGCGTGCTCTTCTTTCAAGCCAACTTCCAGCAATAGGCTTTTGACCCTTTCCCTTCTTTCCTTTTTATTCAGCTTCGTATGGATGATAAAAGCTTCCTCCAGGGCATCACCAATCCGCTGTCTCGGGTTCAAGGAAGCGTAAGGGTCTTGAAAAATCATCTGCATCTCTTTTTTATACTTTTTCAACTGGCTTTCAGACAGCCCACCGATTTCTTCCCCTCGGAATTTAATCGAACCGTCTGTCAAACTTTCCAAGCCAAGAATGGTTCTTCCAAAGGTTGACTTGCCACACCCTGATTCTCCAACGACACCCAATGTCTCCCCTTCCATAACATCCACAGATACGTTCTCCACTGCTTGAACATTGGAAATGGTCCGCTTTAAAAAGCTGCTTTTAATCGGGAAGTACTTTTTCACTTCATTGACTTCAAGAATAGGCTTTGTTCCGATACTCATTGGTGTCTACCTCCTCGTGTAACCAGCATTTGGATTGGTGTTGGTCAGAAACCTGAAAATGCGGAGGTTCGTTCTCTTTACACTTATCCATGGCATAAGGACACCTTGGATGAAAACGACACCCCGAGATTTTCTCACTCAAATTAGGAAGGGTACCCGGAATAGCCTCCAAATGGTGGCTTTCGTCGTCCACATTTGGTACAGAAGCTAATAAACCTTTGGTATAAGGGTGCTGTGGGCTTTCGAAAATCTCCTCGACCGTCCCCGTTTCTACCACTTCGCCTGCATACATCACCATGACCCGATCGGCCACTTCTGCGACAACTCCCATATCATGGGTCACCATCATAACGCCCATTCCTAAATCTTCTTTTAAATCGTCAATCAAGTCTAAGATCTGCGCCTGGATGGTTACATCGAGCGCAGTCGTAGGCTCATCGGCTATTAATAAAGAGGGACTGCAAGCCAAAGCAATAGCAATCATGACCCTCTGTCTCATTCCCCCGCTCAATTCATGGGGATACTTTTTAAGGACTTTCTCCGGGTTGGATAACCCCACTTGATTTAAAAGCTCAATGGCCCTTTTTTTCTTGTCCCTTTTTCCCAGTTTTGTGTGAAGGTGCAAAGGTTCCATGATTTGATAGCCTACCGTAAATACCGGGTTCAAAGCTGTCATCGGCTCCTGAAAAATCATCGAAATATCGTTTCCACGATGTTTTCTCATCTGTTCTTCTTTTTTCTTTGTCAGGTCCTCTCCGTTAAAAGTGATGACCCCTTCACTAATCTCTCCATTATCAGGGAGCAGGCCCATCACGGATAATGTGGTAATACTTTTGCCGCACCCGGATTCTCCAACGATACACAACGTTTCTCCTTTATGGACAGAAAAAGAAACACCCCGCACAGCCTGGAGTTTCCCATCAGCTGTGCGGAAAGAGGTGACTAAGTTTTTGACATCTAATAAAGATTCCATCCTACACCTACTCTCTACTTACATTATAAAGAGACCATTGACCTGTCGGATCAAGTTCCAAACCTTTGACAGAAGAGTCAAAAGCAGCAGTAACCACACCATGATGCATCGGTACCCAGACCCCATCGTTCACGGCCATGACATTCGCTTCGTGCAGCTTCTCCTGGCGAACTTCCTGATCAACTGTAATCCGGGATTCGTTCACAAGCTGGTCAAATTCACTGTTGTCATAGGCCATACGGTTGGAGGATCCAATATTGTCTGAATGCAGATTCGGGTAGAGCAGTTCGCTACCATCTGCGGTACTATTAGACCATCCCAGGAAGGTCATTTCGAAGTTTCCTTCCCCAGTCGTATCTAAAAATGTGCCCCATTCCATTGTTTCAATGCTCACATTCAAACCTGCGTCTGTCAGCTGTGCCTGAACAATTTCAGCCATCTTCATATACATATCGCGGTTGGCAGCAAGCAGCGTAATCTCCTGCCCTTCATAACCATTTTCTTCAAACAATTGTTTCGCTTTTTCGGGATCATATCTATATCCCTCTTCGGAAGCAGATTCGTCATAACCGAACACTTTCGGACCAATGATACTGTTGTTCTGTACACCTAATCCGTTCAATTGTTCTACATAAGCATCACGGTCGACAGCGTGGGAAACAGCTTTACGGAAGTTTATATCATTGAATGGTTCTTTGTTCATGTTAAAACCTAAATAATAAACCGGTGTCCCTGCTTTCTGCTGAATTTCTACATTTTCCATAGATTCTAAACGAGGGAGCTGTTCTGTTGGTATGGCATCGATAAATTGCACTTCCCCTGTTTGAAGCATGGAAACAGCTGTGGAATACTCTGGTACAACCTTCATCGTCACCTTCTCTAACTGAGGGGCTCCCTGCCAGTAATCCTCATTCTTTGAAAGAGAGACATGGTCCCCTTGAACCCACTCTTCAAAAACAAAAGGCCCTGTTCCGACTGGGTTCTGATTTAAATCTCCAGCCTCGTCTGCTTCAGGACTGACAATGGAAGCATTCGTATGAGAAAGGGCAGCCAAAAGCGGTCCATAAGGTTCTGCTGTCTTGATGACAACCGTATGCTCATCTTGTACCTCGATGGACTCAATCGGCTCCAGCAAAGAGGCACGAGGAGCAGCTCGCTCTTCACTTTTGAACTCTTCAAATGTATATTTGACAGCTTCTGCATTGAAAGGTGTCCCATCATGGAAAGTAATATCTTCTTTCAACTTAATCACCCATGTCAGATCATCTGGATTCTCGTAGGATTCTGCAAGATGGGGCTTGATCTCCATCGTTTCAGGATCACGTACAAAAAGAGTTTCATAGACTTGTTCAATCACTGCAGAAGAAACGGAGTCATTGGTATCGATCGGCGACAGACCTACGACATCAGATGTTGTTGCATAAGTGAGTTCTTGTGGAGCTCCTTCACCTGATCCGCCTTCCCCGCCTTCCGAACTGGACTCACTGCTGCACGCGGCCAACACCATCATAATTAAAACGAATACCGACAAACTTAACAAACGAAACTTCTTCACTGTCATTCCTCCTCATTATTGATCTAGCTCCATATTTGGATCAAGCGCATCTCTCAAACCATCTCCCACTACATTAAAAGCAAAAACAACAAGCATGATAGCGATACCGGGAACGATGGTAAGGTGCGGAGATGTGAACATAAAGTCCTGGCCTGCGGCAATCATGGCTCCCCACTCTGCTGTCGGTGGCTGTGCGCCTAACCCCAGGAAGCTCAAGGCAGCGGTCGATAGAATGGCCGTTGCCATACGCATCGTAGCGAAGACGATAATCGGTGCTGTGCAATTGGGAAGGACGTGTTTTATCAAAATACGGGTGTTGCTCGCCCCCAAAGATTTCATCGCTAGAATGTATTCCTGCTTCTTAATTGAAAGGACGCTCCCTCTTACGATTCTTGCACATGTAGGAATCGACCATATGCTGATGGCAATCACTACATTAACAAGGCTTGTACCGAGCATGGCAATAATGAGCATCGCTAACAAAATGCCGGGAAAAGCGAATAGTAAATCTACAAACCTCATAATTATTCCATCCAGTTTCTTAAAATACCCGGATACGAGACCAAGAGCTATTCCTCCGATTAACCCCAACCCAACGGATCCTATCCCGACTAATAAGGAAATCCTTGCTCCGAAAACAATCCTTGACCACACGTCCCTGCCGTAGTTGTCGGTACCTAACCAATGACCTTCAGACCCTATCCCTAATTCAGCATTCGTTAAATTTTGTTTGATAGGATCATAGGTAGCAAACAAAGGAGCAAATACAGCCAGGATCACCTGAATCGTAATGATGATCAACCCGAATACAGCCAGTTTATTTTTCAGCAACCGCTTGGCCGTCTTCACCGCCATTTTCTCTTTCTTCACTTTTTTCTTATTCACAAGAACTTGTTCACTCGCTGCAGCATTTGATTCCGCCAATGTACTCCCCCCTTTCTTTAGTCATAACTGATCCTTGGATCAACGAAAGCATAAATGATATCGACTAACAGGTTGACGACAACAAACAACGTCGCTACTAAAAGAACAGTCCCTTGTACAACGGGAAAATCTCTTGCAGCTATAGCATCAATCATCAATCTCCCAACTCCATTGATGGCAAAGACCTGCTCTGTAATGATGGTGCCTCCTAATAAGAATCCAAAATTCAGGCCAATGACTGTTATGACAGGGATCATCGCATTTCTTAAAGCATGCACCCATACGACCACATTTTTCTTGACACCTTTGGCTCTTGCTGTCCTAATATAGTCAGCTCGTATGACTTCCAACATGGCTGAACGACTCATTCTTGCAATCATGGCTGCTGAAGCTGTACCTAGTGTGATTGCAGGAAGTATCAATTGCTTCATCCCTTCGATCGTCCAAAATGGCGCATTCAGTCCTCCAACCGGTAACCATTGCAGCTCCACAGAAAAGATCAAAATCAACATGGCTCCTAACCAGAAGTTTGGTATCGATATTCCCGCTAAGGCCACTGTAGTGCTGGAGACGTCAAACCATGAATTTTGTTTGATAGCCGAGATGATTCCGGCCGGTACTCCGATGATTACAGCAACAACCATACTTGCGACGGCTAGATTCAACGTTTGTGGAAAACGGGTAACAATCGACTCAGAAACAGATTGATTGTTTTGGAAAGAGTATCCCAGGTCCCCTTGTAAGACTCCTCTTATGTAATCAAAATATTGAACCATTACAGGTTTATTGAGTCCCAGCTCTGCTCGGATTGCTTCAAGATCCGACTCCGTAGCAGTCGGCCCTCCTATGATAGTCGCTGGATTTCCGGGAGCCAGGTGCATACTCATGAAAACTAGAAAAGAAATTCCAAACAGTAATAAAACCAATTGAAGTATCCGTTTCACAATTAAACCAAGCATTTCATCCCTCCTCTTTTAATAAATCACTTGAAAGCGATCGACTTCGAAAACCCTCCGCAAAATAATGAATAACCATTCACAGATTTCGAAAGTTAATCAAAAACGGATTTTTAATTAACAAACGGTTTTTCGTTGTAGTTGAGTATAATCCAATATTCAGAAAATTAAAACCCCAAATGACAAAATTATTGGAATTTTTTATTTTCTCTACGGGTTCTCCCTGCTTTGTTTGAATGGGGACTATTTTAGTGGTAAAATTTTTGAAGGCTGAGCTTTAGTCGAGAAGTGAGGTGGAAGTTATGCAGGAAGACGCTTCGATGAAGATTGATGAAGTAGATAAAAAAATACTGGAATTATTGATTGAGGATGGACGCCTTTCCTATACGGAGATTGGGAAAACTCTCGATTTATCCCGTGTTGCTGTTCGTTCACGCGTCAACCAGCTGATTGACTGTGGCATAATTGAAAAGTTTACAGCTGTGGTCAACAGTGAAAAAGTCGGTAAACAAGTTTCTGCTTTTTTCGAAGTCGACTGTGAGCCCCGATCCCTCGTTGAGGTAGCCGAAAACCTCGCGAACAATCCTTATGTCGCCAGTTGCTATCAAATGACAGGACCAAGCACCTTACATATGCATGTGCTCGTCAAAGACTTCAAAGAGCTTGAATCTTTTATTAATAATGAATTATACGCATTAGAAGGAATTACCCGTGTAGAAAGTCATACGTTATTACGCCGGTTTAAGAGCAGGAGCGGCTTGAAACTATAAAAAAGGCAGGTTATCCACAAATGGATAACCTGCCTTTTTTATGAAATAGTTAATGATATGATGGTAATTCCAAAAAGCATAACAAAACATCTCAATTTATGTATGAAAAATTTAAATCAAATCCGTAAGGTAAGTGCTATAAAAACGTAGGCTTGCGCGTTATCAACTTGTAACGTTTCAATCACTAATTATTTGTTAATAAGAGTGTGATGATCTACCTATTCATATAATAATCTCTTAGAACTACTTAACTAAAAATAACGCAGCTCTTTACTAAACAAAAGAGCTGCGCTTTCCTCCTAGTTTTTTTCCGCCTAGAGTTAATATAATTTAAGAGTTGAACGAACAAAACAATTATTGCTTATCATTAAATCCATATAAATACTCCACCAACTTGCCAAATTCATCATCAGAGGAACACTCAATTTGTAGATCAATAAAGGTCATCACAACTTCTTCATCTTCAAACGGGAAATGGCTGTTATCTACATTGGTTAGGATGTCCCGCTTGGATAATCCCTTTTTAAGTAAAACATCAACGGCCTGCTTCATCGAAGATACTTCTGCCATGTGTATGCCCCCTTATTTGATATCTTTCCTCACTTCTAAACTCTCTTGTCAGGTTCTTTTGACTGTTAGTAATAGCGAGGATGACAAGAGTTAAATTCTTGTACTAAATATTTACTACACTATTGATCCAAATTCCTGCTCCTCCTAGAAAAAACGACTTTGCAATTATGAGTAAACCTAGGTGGTAATCAAAACATAAGTCTTCAAAAACATAAACACATTTATAACCTAAAAAGATACGAAATACTAGTGAAAACCACTGCTGTTAAGCTATCTATTTGTTTTCTCATACGTTTGAGAGCATACGCTAAATAAAATAAATTTTCACACTTTTCTACAAAATTTATTGACACCTGCGCTTTGCCTTGCTAACATGGCACTTAACCAAATAACGAAAGAACATCTTATCCAGAGAGGTGGAGGGACTGGCCCTGTGAAACCCGGCAACCGCTATATTCATAGCATGGTGCCAAATCCTACTGAGTGAACGCTCAGGAAGATAAGAGATTTACATAATCTCTAGCCTCTCTATCACTGATAGAGAGGCTTTATATTTTCCAATTGAATACTTATTTCTTATCCAGAGAGGCAGAGGGACTGGCCCGTTGACGCCCGGCAACCATCAAGCAACCGCTTGAAAAGGTGCTAATTCCTGCAGGAGATGATCCTGGAAGATAAGAAGAGCCAAGAGCCCTCTTCTTATTTTTGTGAAGAGGGCTCTTTCTATTTTTAAAAAAGGAGTGGCTACATAGATGAGTATCGTACTTTTAGATGGCATTCGAACCCCGTTCGGTAAATGGAAAGGGGCCTTGAAAAAGAAATCCGCAACAGAACTTGGATCGCACGCGTTAAACGCGTTAATTGAGAAAAATCCGATAGCCAAACAGGCGGATGGTGTGCTGCTTGCCCAAGTGATCCAGGCTGGGGGCGGCCAAAATCCTGCCAGGCAAGTCGCTTATAAGGCAGGGGTGGAGATCGATACACCTGCCATCACATTGAACAATGTCTGCTTAGGCGGGATCGCTACCATCGCAGATGCTTCCCGAAGACTGCAATTGAATGAAGGAGAATTATACGTCGTCGGCGGATTCGACTCGATGACGAACGCACCTCACACCGCTCCTGTACGGGCTTCTTCAGGACTCGGTCATAGCATGCTGAAAGACACCTTACTAAACGACGGTTTATGGTGCGCCTTAACGGATGTATCGATGGGTGCACTTACCGATGAGAAAAACCGCTCCTATGAAATCAGTCGAGAGGAACAGGATGAATATGCCGCTCTTTCCCAGCAGCGAGCAACAGAGGCTCAAGAAAAGGGATGGCTGCAGCCGGAAATCGCTCCTTTTTCATGTTTGCTTGAAAAAGATGAAGGCGTACGCAAAGGAACGACAGTAGAGAAGTTATCCAACCTCTCCCCCGCCTTTTCCAACGAAGGCACGATTACGGCAGGCAATGCTTCTCAAATGACAGACGGGGCAAGCGTTGGGATCGTTACCACGAAAGAGAAAGCAGAATCACTCGGTCAGGATCCGTTGGCGGAAATCATCGATTGGTCCGAAATTGCCGGGCCAGATCCAAGTTTACAAACGAAACCATCGCAAGCCATCCAAGAATTATTAGACAGACATCAATTGACGACGGACGATATCGATCTGTTTGAAATCAATGAAGCGTTTGCCAGTGTGGTGATCGCCAGCTGCCGGGATCTTGATATCGATTATGACCGCGTCAATGTTAACGGTGGTGCGATCGCTCTTGGTCACCCTTTAGGTGGCACTGGATTCCGACTTGTTTTGACTCTTGCCCATGAACTCAAACGACGTGGCGGAGGAAAAGGCATCGCTTCCCTTTGCGGCGGTGGCGGACAGGGCATGGCCCTCTTCATTGACGTTCCTCATTCATGACTCGAAAGGAGACAAATCCAATGACTACATCGATTACAGCTCAGCGTTCCCCTTATCTTTGGGAACCAACGAGCGAAAGAATAGAACAATCACATATCAAAGCTTTTGCTGAATCTACCGGTCAGCCGCTTTTTCCATATGAACGGTTCCATCGCTGGTCCGTTTCCCACCTTTCTGAATTTTGGTCAGCCGTTTGGGATTATTCAGGAATTATCGGAGAGAAGGGTGACCGTGTGTTTATCCCTGGACCTTCGATGCCTGATAGTACATGGTTTCCGGAAGCACGGTTGAATTTCTCCGAAAACCTCCTGCGCGGTTCTCTTGATCGGACCGTGGCCTATGAAGCGAATGAGACAGGGGTTCATCGAAGCATTACTTTAGAAGAATTGAGGCAATCCGTAGCTAAAGCCCAGGAAGGGTTAAAACAGTTAGGTGTGCAAAAAGGCGATTGTGTCGCCGGAGTCACGACGAACGATATCCAAGGGTTGGTCGCTTTACTTGCAACCACTTCACTCGGGGCAACCTGGACCTCCTGTTCCCCTGACTTCGGCACGAAAGGAATCGTCGATCGCATTGGTCAGGTGAAGCCGAAGGTATTATTTGCTGCAACCTCTTATCAATATAAGCAGAAATCATTCGATATCGTGGACAAAATCAAACAGACGACAGAGCACTTGGATGGACTATCTGCACTCGTCACGTTCGGAGGCGAAACTTCTATAGAAGGACTCCAGTCTCTCTCCTGGGATGAGCTTTGCAACAATGATGCAGTAGAGCCGTCGTTCGAACCCGTGCCTTTTGACCACACCTTATATATTTTATATACATCAGGAACGACGGGGCTGCCGAAAGCGATCGTCCATTCGGTCGGCGGGACGCTCCTGCAACATGTCAAAGAACACCAGCTGCATTGCGATGTCCAGCAAGATGATGTGTTGTTCTGGTACACCAATACCGCCTGGATGATGTATCCATGGCTCGTTTCAGGGTTAGCCAGTGAAGCGGCGATTCTATTGTATGACGGTTCTCCCGTAAGGCAGGATTCCCTCACCCATTTGTGGGACATTGCCGATGAAGTCGGCATCACCCATTTCGGCACAAGCCCTAAGTATTTAGATACATTGATGAAAGCAGGAGTCGATTTGAAAAACAGTCATTCGCTCGACTCTTTGAAAAGTCTATTATCCTGCGGGGCTCCCTTAGCACCTGAACAATACAACTGGATCTACCAAACAATCAAACAAGATCTGTTCCTTGCTTCCATTTCCGGCGGAACAGAAATCATCGGCTGCTTTGTGATGGGCTCTCCGGTTCACCCTCTGAAGCAAGGCGAAATCGCGTGTAAAGCGTTAGGAATGGCGGTGGATGTATTGGATGACCGAGGAGCATCTGTTTACGAAGAAAAGGGCGACCTTGTCTGCACGCAACCATTCCCAAGCATGCCGCTCACCTTTTTCGGTGAAGGTGGAGAAGAACGCTACCGCAAGAGCTATTTTTCCAAACGACCAGGGATTTGGACACATGGGGACTTAGCCGAACAAACCATTGACCAATCGTTCATCATATATGGACGTGCCGATACGACATTAAATCCAGGAGGCGTTCGCATCGGGACGGCTGAAATTTACGGTGTCGTCGATCATATCAAAGAAATCAAAGACAGCGTTGTATTCGGATTACCGAAAGATAACGACGAAGAAATCATCCTTTGTGTCGTTACGGAACATCTGACGGAAGACTTGGCAAAAGAAATACGGCGGCAGATCCGGACCAAAGCTTCTCCCCGTCATGTACCGAAACGGATTTATCAAGTGGAGGAAATCCCTCATACCATCAATGGAAAAAGAGTCGAAGGAGCAGCCAAAACAGCCACTTTAGGAGATGAAGTGAAAAACGAAGCATCCTTACGTAACCCAACATGCCTACAATCATTTCGTCAACTACCAGAAAGGAAGTTCGTGTAATGGCCAACCAACCCCAAGGGGCGATCATCGGCATCGGTGAACTGAAGCCCGTCCGTTATTCAGAAGGAAAAACAACCTTAAGTTTGATTGCAGAATCCGTCCGCCTCGCCATACAGGACGCCGGCATCTCCAAGGAAGACGTCGATGGCCTCCTCGTCGGACCACAAGTCGGGGATACCCCGCAGCATGTGCCGGCGACGGTTTCCGAATATCTAGGAATCGATCCCACGATGTCCAATACGGTCGATCTCGGTGGAGCGACAGGCCCTGGGATGATCTGGAGAGCCGCCGCAGCCATCCAGGCGGGCATGTGCGAAACAGTGGTCTGCGTTTTAGCCAATAAAAATGAAAAAGGAGAAACATTACGATCCCCAAACCGCAATCCCATCCGCGAGTTTGATGTGCCTTTCGGTGCATCGGGAGCCAATACTTCCTATGCGCTCTTAAAAAGACAGCACATGGAAGAGTACGGTTCCACCCAGGAGGATTTTGCAAGGATCGCCTACTGGCACAGAAAAAATGCCCAGTTGAACCCGGATGCAATTTTTTATAACAAGCCCGTTGAAGTCGAAGATATTCTCGCCTCTCCAATTATAGCCGATCCGCTTCACCTGCTTGAGATCGTCATGCCTGTCGCCGGTGGAGCAGCCGTCGTCGTGACATCTGCGGAGAAAGCTGCAAAAGGGAAGCATAAACCAGTCTATCTGAAAGGAGCTGGTGAAAAAATCACCCACCGGGCGGTCAGTCAGGCACCAAGCATAGACGCCTTGCCATTCAATTATTCAATCCCGAGAGCGCTTGAACAAGCGCGGACGAACGTGGAAGACATTGACCTTTTCTCACTGTACGACTGTTATACAAGTGTTGTTGCAACAACCCTTGAGAGTGCGGGTCTATGTAAGCCCGGGGAATTCGGAGAGTTTGTCAAAAACCACAGTTTCGGTCATGACGGTGACTATCCATTGAACACGCATGGCGGCCAGTTGGGCTTCGGCCAGGCGGACTTGGCGGGCGGCATGTCGCATGTCGTGGAAGCCGTCCATCAATTGAGAGGCGAAGCTGGAAACCGACAAATCCCTAATGCCAGAAAGGCCCTTGTGACAGGAAACGGAGCCACATTAAGCGAAACAACAGCCCTTGTGTTAGGAGGAGAAAGATGAGCCAACTACCAAACATATCTTTGCCCGGCCCTACGATTACACCCGTTAGTCAGCCTTTTTGGGAAAGCATCCAAGCCGGACACCTCAGCCTTCAGCAATGTGACAAATGTGAACAGTGGATCTTCTACCCTCGCGAACACTGTCCCCATTGTTTTCATGATTCGTTAACATGGAAAAAAGCCTCCGGCCGGGGGATTTTGAAAACATGGAGCGTGATTCATCGGGCCGGACATCCTGCCTGGCAGGAACATACGCCCTATGTGGTCGGCGTCGTTGCCCTTGAAGAAGGACCTTCTCTTTTGACACATGTATTGGCAGAAAAAGCCGCCTTAACACATAACCTAAAAGTCGAAATGGAAATTAGTGAAATCGGGCCACACCCATTGCCATTTTTCAAAAAACAGGAGGAAACAATATGATCCTTACTTATTTCATCGCTGTTGCTTTATTCTGGTTACTCGGCCTATTCATATGGAAGAATTTTTACACGACGAAGAAAGGAGAACGATAAACGATGCTTACAAGTTCCAGTGTATTATTATGGACCGTCATTATTTTATTAACTGTATACTTTGCCGCTGTGACGTGGGTGGGTAAAAAAGGACGGGCACACAGCCAGTCGATGTCCGGTTTCGCTACCGCCCGTGGAAAGGTGAGCCCCTGGCTTGTCGGAGCAAGTTTTGCCACCTCCTACGCCAGTGCGAACCTATTCATCGGAGTCCCAGGCCTTGCCTATGAACACGGGACCGCCGTACTCTGGTACACCCTTGGCTGCTTTGGTGTTTCCTGGGTCGGCCTTCTTCTCTTTGCCAAAACGTTCTGGCGTTACGGGAAAAAATTCGGTCACGTGTCGACACTTCCGGAGTGGCTGGGAAAACGTTATAACTCGAAAGCCCTGCAAGCCATCGTCTCTTTACTGATCTTATTCAATGTTTATTATATCGTCGGACAAAATGTCGGGCTTGCGACCATTTTTGAAACCGTCATCGGTATCCCCTATTTCTGGGGCATCATCATCGGTGTTGCTATTACGATTCTTTACATCGGCCTTGGCGGTGCCTTCGCACAAATCATTACCGACGGCATCCAGGGAATTCTGATGGCGATCACCTCGATCTTCATCGTCGTTTCCTTTTTCTGGACCATCGGTGGAGGATGGAACGTCTTCGGTGTGCTGACCGACCGCCTGCATAGCATCGACCCGAATTTGACGGCTGCCATTGCCGACGGCGGTCCGTATAACAGTGCGCTCGCCATCATGGCTGTACAGTTCCTCCTATTCAGTTTCGTATTAATGCCACACCTGTTGAACAAGGTCCTTTCGATTGAAAAAGAGGAAGACCTGGCTCCATTCACATTATCTGCAGGGCTCGTGCTATGCATCATTTCTACGCTGATGGTCCTCGGTGGACTCGCCGCCCGCGTGCTCTTCCCAAGCTTGCAAAGTGCTGATGCAGCGATTCCGACCTATGTCATCGAGGCTTTCCCAAGTGTCATCGCAGCCATCATGATCGTCGGAATCATCTCTGCGATCTTATCCAGTACTGACAGCCTGTACTTAGGAATTACGACAAGTATCGGCAACGACCTGTACCGTGTCGTTGCGCCAATCCTTTCATCCAAAAAACTGTCTGCACAAGAACTAGACAACAAATCATTGAAAGTAGCGAAAGGATCCTTGATTGTCGTCGGACTCTTGTCTCTCTACTTCTCATTAGAGCGACCAGAGTCCCTGGCCTTTCTGATCCAATTCAGCTTTTCCGCGATCATATCCGGAATCATCGCACCGATCACCCTCGGGTATTTCTGGAAGCGAGCAAACCAATATGGCGCCATCGCCGCTGTCGTTACGGGGGCTTCCTTGTATGTCACCTTTACGTCTCTTAACTTAATAGGAAATATCTTTATCGCCATGTTCTTCAGTGCTGCTGCGGCCTTTGTCATTATGGGTATCGTGAGTGTACTAACTGCTAATGCGAAGGAAGAGAATTTGGTGTTGGAGAAATCCAGTTAACCATATAACGGATCACTTTAACATTCAGTTCTATTGAAGCATAAGGGCGGAACACCATGGATCCTATCCTCTGGTGTTCCGCCCTCTTTTTTCTAAAACAAAAAATTTACTATCCGCTAGTCAATTTTCATCCTATTATCGTTTTGGCCTTGGCTGCTTCTCTTCTTTACGATCATGAATTTGTGCATTTTTATTTGAAAGTTTTTTATTTCCTTGCGCCATGATGTGATCCCTCCCTTCGCTCTTAGTGTTTCGAAAGCTAAACGTTTTATTAGTGGCGGATCGGCAAAGGACTGATGATCGGATTATTTATGACAACGATCGCTTTTTTCCATATATCAATCAAAACGATCAATCATATATATACCATTTCACCTATCCTAACGTCATATATGGGCTCATTTCTTCTATAGACTTGGGACCAATACAAATGTGTGTTTATCAGGTCTTTTGAGAGGGTAAATTATGTACATAACCCAATTCCAATAGAAAGGATGAACACTATGTCCAAAAGAGCACAGTATCAACCTATAGGAGGTAATGGGGAGGAACCATCAGACGCACAGGAAGTCATTTATCCAAAAGAATTTAAGCAAGCCGACATTGCTGGTGGGTATCGCCAAACTGAAGTAAAAGAAGCCAAAAAAGAAAATCCTAACTTAAAAAAATAGCTTATCTTAAAGCAGCTTGTCTAAAGCTGCTTTTTTAGGTAATTGCGTTTCTAACAAGCGTGTGAGCACCCTCAATTAGGACGCCAGCTCGCTAAAAGTGGATTTCAACAACTAAAGCCCCCACTTCTTGAGTGATAAGAAGTGGGGGCTTTACCGGAATGTTTAATATTTTGATATGAACTTTAGGATTTACCATATGACTAGACCGGAAGTGGAAATGCCCCCCCCGATCAACCATTTGAGTTATAGGTCTTTGTGAGATAGTTTAGTTCAAAGCACGATACAAGAAAGCACTAAATTCAGCTCTAGTTGCTTCCTTGTTAGGACGGAATGTATTGTCATTATATCCTGAAGTGATAGAGTTGGAAGCTAAGGCATAAACATCATCGTAGGCCCAGTGAGAAGATTCCATATCCTTAAAGCGGTAAGAACTGTTTTTATTGCTGAATTCAAAAGCTCTATTAATAATCGCTGCTATTTCAGATCTGGTAATCGCTTCATCCGGTTTGAATGTACCGTTCTCATAACCAGTGATCAGACCAGCATTCGCTGCCGCATTGATGTAACCATATGCCCAGTGTGAAGAAGAAACATCTTTGAATTGGGCGGAGGAAGAAGGGTTAAGATCCAATGACTTGCCCACCATCTTAGCTACTTGTGCTCTGGATACACGATCTGTAGGTCCGAAACTTCCATCAGAATAACCATTGATGATCCCTTCGTTATGTAATTGTTTAATTTCATCATAGGCCCAGTATCCACTATATACATCACTGAAAAAATTGTTATTTAAAAACCTTTTGGCACCCGTGTACTTATCTCCCCAATAACCCGAAAAGACTGGGTCAATAGCAATTCCTCTACTTTTAGTAGCAGAAATCATATTCCCATCTCCCATATAGAACCCTACATGTGAAATCCCTTGTTTATGTGTACCTGAAAAGAAAACCAAGTCACCTTTTTGTAGATTTGATTTCGCTACATAGGTCCCCTGTTTATATTGATCATAGGAACCTCTTGAAAGATTGACTCCTACTTTATCCATTATGTAATATGTAAATCCGGAACAATCAAACCCTGCAGGAGTTTCTCCACTCCACTGATATGGCGTTCCAAGATGTTCTTTTGCAAGTTTGATCACTTCATTGCCTGAGCTCGATGCGGCCTGAGTATGCGGTACGAATAGGACCAATACCATAAGACTTGCTAACACGACACTGAAAATTCTCTTCCCCAAAAAATTGTACCTCCCTATTATGTATGAATGAATTGTTTATTCTCCTCTACAATCGTAGCACATTATATTTCGACAGTATTTTACATTTATGTAACAGATCCTCTGTTTTTCACCTAATTACGTTGGAAGCTAAAATACGCTTTCAGCTATGTTTTCAATGCGATTCAGAACCAACAAAACATGCTAACATGAACATACACTCATATATAATGCACAAAAAAGAGTAGTATCCATTGAAACAGTGATACTACTCTCTCCTTCAGACTCTACCTTTCCCCAAACGATAACAGCTCCTATTTGTATATCTTCTTATGTGGACTATCCTATTTAGGAGATAATCCCGTTCCTTCAATCATTGTCTATAGATGTCCTAGCCACTCCTTACAATGAATGCTCTTGCATGGATTCTCTATATCTATGAGAAGACTCAGACCCTACTTAACAATATAATGCTCATATAGACAACATTGTAAAAGAGCAATGACTGTGATAATCTTTCTCATAAAGAGTCACTCCTTTCAGGGATTAGTGTGGTTGCTAATCCAAAGGTGTATGGCTCTTCTTGTCATTTGTTAGCGATTTTAAAACACTTTACATAGCAAATTATTATCAAGCGACATTCCTGGCTACGTCTAAAAAGCAGGGTTATTAATTTGAATAGACTATTGCAGGAAAAGAGACAGAAGAGCAGAAGAAAACATGGGGATTGCAAACTTATTTTATAATGCTTAGAGCAATCGATGATCCAGCATGAGTGAATTTGGAAGAGTATTTATCTCAGTTTCATATAAAAGCGCCTATGTATTATCTTCATGTAACCACCCTTGAATCCCGGACATATCAGTTGTTTGCGAGTCAGATCCCTCTTAAAAATATTATAAAGGATGAATGTTTTGAAAAAATTATTGTTTATGACGTCTGTTGTTATGGCTTCCTTAATGATTCCTAACCTCCAAATTCATGCTTATCCATTTGAACCGGTCGATATTGAAGGACACTGGGCCTATGAAGAACTTGATCAGTTTGCGAAAGCTTCTCTTGTTCAGGGGTATGAATTGTCGGATGGTAAAAGAGAACTTCGACCAGACCAGTCGATCACGCGCGCAGAATTCGTAACTATTTTGAATCGTGCCTTAGAACTTAAAAAAGTAGATGGTGAAACGGATTTCCAAGATATTAAGGGTAAGTGGTATGAAGAGAGCGTCCGTATTGCTTCTTCCCACGGACTGGTTAATGGAGTCGGACAAAATAATTTCGCACCAAACCGTGACATTACACGAGCAGAAATAGCGACCATCATTATTCGAGCGATGGAAGACAGTGTAGACTTTTCTAAAGGATCTGTCAAAACGTTTGAAGACGTATCTCAGCACTGGGCATTAGAAGCGATTAATCAAGCGAGTAAAGTCGGCATTATTCAAGGTGTATCCACAACAGAATTCAAACCCAACCGAAACGCTAACCGTGCAGAATCCATTGTTATGATCAAGCGTGCGTTAGACAAAGAACAAAGTGATGCTCCTACGGAAGAATATCTGGTGAACCTCATTCACCAATTATCTGAAGAATGGACTTCTGCTCTTGAAACGAAGAATTATGAAAAATTAAGAGCAACACAAGATCGGACTACTGGATATTATGAAGCGATGCAATCAATCAGTAATTCATACGACATCAAAGGAATGGAAGATGGAAATTCAGTGGAATATGAAGGGACTACTCCGAAACAAGGACATGCCGTTCATATTGCCAATCGATTCGCTGATGTGAAAGTTACCCAGGGGGAAGTGGAAAGAACGGTGATTTTCCCTTATGAACGAAATGGAAGTAATGTATGGACTTCCTCTATCTCTGAAGTTGGAACCTATCGCTTCTATAAGGAAGATGGAACATGGAAGATTTACGACATTCAGTCTCAAGGGGAAGAAGGATTGCTGCTGTATTAAACGTCCTACAAAACCGCTCCAAAGCTACAATGCTTTGGAGCGGTTTTTATCTGGAAAGCAGATTTTTTCTAAAGAGGTGATTGTTAGAAGTTTCGCTTAATATATTCACGTTCCTCTTCTTCGTTCGTAAGTCCCGTCGCCCTTCCGATCGTTCCGTTTTGCCATTCCCAAATGGTATTGTGAACAGTCACGGCGTTGGAGAAGTCACCTTTGTCCCATGCTTCCAACGACTTCTTATAAAAATCAAAATGTTCGTAATGGTCTTCGGTTCCTTCCACTGATTTCAATATTCCAAGCATACGGTCAATTTGGTCCGCTGTCATTTGTTGACTTCCGCGCTTTTCGTTTGCTCGAACCTTTTGGTGCGTCATTTCGTGTATTTCCTGCCTAAAAGAACGTTCTGAAGGAATACCGTCTTCTTCAATTGCTTTTATTTCTTTTTGTTCCGTTGGTTCGTTGACTTCCTTCATCTTCGTCATGGAATCACTTTCTGTTTGAAATCCTGAAAAAACAACCCAAACTATCGCCCCAATTACTATAAAAGATAATGCCCCCAATGAATACAATGACCATTTTAGAATTTTATCCAACATATAGTTCCCCATCTCCTTATGTGTATATTTCTATTGTGGAAACTTAAATAAGTTATTCGACATTGTGTACATGTTGATTTTTCAATTCGACAATCATGCATGCCGGATGATCGTTCATCACTTAACCAGCACGTTAATCCAACTTTTTTGCTTCTAATTAAACAGAGCTCTTTTCAAATACGAATTCTTCACGGTTGCTTAAAAAAAGCAGTCCTTTCCTGCATGCATTTCTTCATTCCAATTCCTCTTGTTGTGGCAGGATCACTAAAAATACCAATAAAATATTTTCTATAACCGTCCTAGTAAGTACATTCTATGATTCGTACTCATTTCCCCAACCTTATGTATAGCTCCAATGTATCCAATTCAATGAAATTAAAGAGCCTCCCCCCCCCTCTAACAATTAGACGATTCTATCAGGAAAAAAGACGGTAACCGAATGAAAAATTTTGACTTTTATATTGCCCCGTTGGATCACAACTCATTTTAATATGAAGGAGGTGAAGAATTCGATGTATCTAACGATTAAATAAAAAGCAGGAGGCCGAATGATCAGCTTCCTGCTTTTCGCGAGTGTTCATTATTCATCACTTAGTAACTCTTTAATACTAATGAAAAGGAGTTCCCCATTCCATCTGTTACATCAATCATAATCTGCAGATGCTACCCATAAGAGAAATTAGATTTGTGCATGTAGTACGAAGTACCTGCAACTTTCCTTATTTTTTCATATCGGCTGCCCAGATAGAAATTGTTGTTTAGAAGCTTGAGCACCCATCATCACTTCCGTATCCAGTGGGTACCTACTTTGATTGCTTTCACACGCTCAAGTACACGCTCCATGAACTCCTCATAGATCTATTCATGAATTAGTGCTCGTGAAGGACACGTATAAACTTCCCCTTGGTTTAGGCGAACAATGCCTTCAATCGCTTTATCCAGATAGTCGTCTTCTGTGTCCATGACATCAGGGAAAAACATTAATGCAGATTCAAGCACCAATACAAAAGTTAGATTTCAACTCATTCGAGGTTAATAAGCTTCAACCCTTCAAAAGTGCTGCCCCGATCAATCCTGCTTTGGTTCCAAGACTAGCAGGTTGGATATTGATGGTTTCTTCCATCTCTGGATATAGGAAATCCTTTATTCTGTCCCTTAACGGAACCAAAATTTGATCTTTTGCCTGCATAACTCCTCCGCCGAGAACAAAAATTGATGGATCAGTAATATGGGCTATATTTGCAATCCCCATTGCCAAGTATGTAACCGTCTCTTCCACGATTTGTTGAGCTTCCTGGTTACCTTCTTTAGCCAAGGAAAACACTTCTTCCGCTCCACCTTCTATGGCGAGACGAGCTTTTCCTTTTCGGCCAATGGCTGTCCCAGAGGCCAATGCTTCAAGTGAACCTGCGTTTAAGTTGGACCAACTTGGACCATTGGGCTGAATAATCATATTTCCAATTTCACCAGCATATCCATGTGCTCCCTGAACAATTTTATTATTAAGCACATAGCCACCACCAATCCCGGTACTGACTGTAATATAGTAAACAGATGAATAACCTTTTCCAGCACCAAACCTTGACTCCGCTAAAGCCGCTGCGTTTGCATCGTTATCCAAAAATACCGGCAAATCTATTGACTTACGTAATCTTTCTATTAACGGTATCCGGTCCCAGCCAGGCAGGTTAGGCGGACTTAAAATCAAGCCTTTATGAGGATCAAGCGGACCTGGTGACCCAATCCCAACTGAAGTGATAGAATTGCCCCCTTTTATCTCTTGAATCAACCTTGCCATATTATCAATTACATAATCCGCCCCTTTTTCTGCCTCGGTACGGATACTTTTTTCATACAATATGTGAACAGAAGAACTTACGATGCCTGCACGCAAATTCGTTCCCCCTAAATCTACACCGATCGTTTTATGTTCACTCATACGGCAAGCCCCTTCTTTTTATAGCCGTGACGCTTCACAGTCTCTTTCTTCTTCAATCAAAATACACAGCCTTACCGGTTTTCGCAGATTCATAGATAGCCTCAAGGATATCACTTACTACAAGAGCCTGTTCCGGCTTCACTATCGGTTCCGTATCATTTAAAATACATTCAATCCATAGTCTTGCTTCACGATCCGCATCACTTTCAACTGCTCCGTCGAAAAAGGCTACACCCCCAGCATCCAAATCTGGTTTAATTGTATGGAGCTTGCCGTGTTTTTCGCCATTTATTCGGAGACCGTCTTTCATATCGGCTCCCCCATTGGTTCCACAAAGTGTAGTTTGGGCTTCACCGACATCCAGCGTGTTGAGAACCCAGCTTGATTCGAGAATCACCGTCGCTCCGTTTTTCATCGTAATCATACCGAAGGCTGAATCTTCAACGCTGAATTCCTTTGCATCCCATGGACCGAAAGCATTGGCTCTACTTTCTTGATCAGAGAGCTTATGAAATACGTTTCCAACAACACTTTTTACTTCGTAGTTATCCATCATCCAAAGAGTTAAGTCCAGAGCATGGGTACCAATATCAATCAATGGGCCGCCTCCCTGCTCCTCTTCGTTCAAAAACACGCCCCATGTAGGAACAGCACGACGACGGATCGCATGAGCTTTGGCAAAATACACGTCCCCGAGCTCCCCACTCTCACAGACATCCTTCATATATAAAGAGTCGTCACGAAAACGGTTGTTATATCCAATGGTAAGCTTCTTGCCTGTCCTCTTCGATACATCGACCATTTCTCTAGCCTCACTCGCTGTTTTCGCCATAGGCTTTTCACACATGACGTGGTTTCCAGCTTCAAGAGCAGCAATGGATATTTCAGCGTGGCTTTTATTCGGTGTGCAAACATGGACAACATCCAACTTCTCTTTTTCCAGTAACTCTTGGTAACTTGTATAAACATTGGCTTCACTTATCCCGTATCCAGCCGCAGCTTTTACCGCTCGTTCTTTCACCAGGTCACAAAAAGCGACCATTTCCACCGTATCCAGTTTTGCCAGGCTAGGCATTTGCTTTTCGTTCGCAATACCGCCGCAACCAATAATAGCAATCTTTAATTTTGACATAAAACGTTCCTCCTATAAGATCCCTCGTAAATAACGAAGGCTGATTTCAATACTTTCCATTTGGTCGATATCGAACGCTTCTTGTTCGACCGTATACCAATCAACTCCTTGCGCCTTCCCTTTGGAAACAATCTCCTTAAAACCAAGGACACCACTTCCTACTTCTACATTTCTTTTCTCGTTCCAGTTGTTCATATCCTTCAAGTGAAGCCATTTACATCGATCTTTCAGCTGATGCATAAGCTCGACAGAAGGGTTTCCGCATACCTCCGCCCAATACGTATCCAGTTCAAAGGAGACATGCTTACTTTCTGTTTCGTCAATCAAATACTGCAGCCCCGTTTTCCCTTCAAAAGTTTGGAATTCGAAATCATGATTATGGTATCCAAACAATATTCCACTTTGTTTACATCGTTCACCCACTTGGTTAAAAAGTTCAGCCGTACGTTTGTAGGCATCAGCACTATCGCGGTACTCTTCTGGCAACCCTGGGCAAATCATGGTGGGATTCTCTATTTCCAACGAATAATCAATGACTTTATTCAAATCCTTTTCTAAATCCTCGATGCCGATATGACTGCCGGCTGCTTTCAGTCCGTAGTTTTCTAACGCTTTCTTCAATTCTTTGCTGGAGGTTCCGAAATAACCTGCGAATTCAACACCGTCATAACCCACTTTACCCACTTTTTCTAATGTCCCTAGAAAATCTTTTTCTGCCAGTTCCTTCAATGAATAAAGTTGTAAACCGATCATCAGTCATGACACTCCTTTTTAATAGTGAAGATCTGTAAATCAATGTACTCAATATTTTCTTCTAATGTTTCATCCCATTCGTTGGCATAATCAGAACACCGTAAGGAAGATATATTTACATTCCTTTCGGTGTTCTAAGTTATAATGCAAGAGTCTGGGCGGTGCAGGTTGCAGCAGGTCAAGCTGCTTTTCCTGCCTCCCTTAATCCTGACCTTAACGTCACATCACGTCTCGATACTGATTCTTCAGGTTCAGGAGGGTTATATCTAATGTATAACAGAAATTATAGTAAAACCTCCGCAACAAAACTGTTGGGAGGTGCCGATTCATTTTAATACAAACTGCATTCCGTCTTTGAAGTTTTTACTGAAGATGATAAATAGAATGAGAATCGGTAAGGTTAATAACACTGCAGCCGCATACATCGGACCTGGATACCCTCCGTACGGACCAAACATTTGTGCTAGTAGCACATTCAACGTCAGCATATTTTCACTGTTTACAACAAGCATATCCCACAAGAGCTCGACCCAGCGTTCCATGAAAACAAACAGGAATACGATTGTTGTGATCGACTTGGACATAGGTAAGACAATTTTCCATACGATCTTTAATTGACTAGCCCCGTCCATTTTGGCCGCTTCAATCAATTCGTCAGGCAAGCCTCTGAAGTAGTTCGTATACATAAAGATCGCCCAAAGGTTGACCGCTTTTGGCAGAATCATCGCCCAATACGTGTCATACATCCCAAAGTAACGGATGATCAAGAAAAGGGGAATCAAGAGGATGACGGCAGGATAGAACATCTGAAACAAGATAATGTTATTGATCAAGCGATTTCCTTTAAATTTCAGCTTCGCAAGGGAATATCCGACAAGAATAGCCGTTGCTAACATGAGTATAGAAGATGTGGTCGTCACAAACACACTATTAAAGAACGCTCTTAGCCACGGACGAGCATTGACACCCTCTCCACCATTAAAAAGCCATTCATATGAGCGAAGCGTAAACTCTGTTGGAATAATTGTACGATCGACCTGGTCCCAAACAGCAAACGATCCGAGAACCATGTATATATAAGGGGCGACCATCACAATCATAATAGTGAAAGCAATGATGTATAACAAGGTCACTTTGTAATTGCGTTTACCAGCCATGCTTAGCCCCCCACTTCTCAAGAATTTTTCTGAACACTAGAATCGATCCGAACGTCACCAACGAGTTGATGACAGCAATGGCTGTGCCATAACCAGCATTCAAGCGCTCAAACGCCTGGGTATAAATTTCAAGCTGCCATGTGTGTGTCGCTAGATCCGGCCCTCCACCTGTCAGTACATAGGGTTCAGTAAAGATACCAAACATCAATCCGACAGCCAAGATGGTTACCGTATAAAAAGATGGGTAGAGCATTGGAATCGTTACATACCAAAATCTTTTCCAACCTACGGCTCCGTCAATTTCCGCTGCCTCATACACATCTTTTGGAATGCTTTCAAGCCCGGCTACAAACAACAACGCGTAGTAGCCTGCAAACTTCCATGCCATCATCAGAGCGATAATCAGAGGTGCAAGAATGGAAGACCCAAGCCAGTCGATATCCAAACCAAATGAATTCCTCAACCAAATATTAAATGGGCTATTGTAGGACAAAACTCCATTTACAACGATTGCAGACGCAACACCTGATGCTAAATATGGCAGGAAGAAAGCGACGGAGAAAAGTCCCTTGAATCTCGGCAAAGAATGAATAATGACGGCTAATAACAAAGCTCCCCCGACAACAATCGGAACGAACATCGCCAAAAACTTATATGTAACAAAGAACGCCGCTCGTACACTTTCACTGAAAAAGGCTTGAATAAAGTTCTGTATTCCGACAAATTCATAGTCCGGTGCGATTAGGTCCCAATTTGTAAATGCCAAATATGTGGCCCATAATAACGGGAAGAGAAAAAATATAAGCGAATAAATAAGGTAAGGGCTGGCAAACAGCCAGCCTAACCTCGCATTACTTCGTTCCATATTACTTCAACACCTTATTGATAGCGTCGGTCATATCACTCCATGCTTGTTCTGGAGATTTTTCTCCTTTGACGACTGGATTAACCGCTTCGGTACCGATTAACTTTTGCACATCAACTGTTACTTCGCTATCAATTGGAGGCACAGCATTCGGAATGTTCGTTGCATATTTCTGAAGTTCAGGATGTTCATCTAAGAAGGATGTAAATGCTTCGTTCGTAGCCAAATCATCACGTGCTGGCGGGAGATTTGTCTGTTTGAACCATTCAAGATCATGCTCTGGACTTGAATAGACCCACTTCATGAAGTCAAATGCTGCTTGCTGCTGTTCTTTCGTTGCGGAAGCATAAATCGAAAGACCCTTTGTATCCGCAAATGTCTTCGTGTTTTCGTAGTCTACAGATTCAGGAACCGGTGGCATCGCAAGATCATACGTTTCGCCAAGCTTCATTTCCGGGAATTTTTCAGCCCAGTAAGAGAACGTCCAAGGTCCAATATCCATCATGATTGATTGGCCCGTTTCAAAAGGATCGGTCGCTTCACGAGTCAAGAGCAGATCATTCTCACTTAAGTCTTTCAGCAGCTGTAGAGTAGCGACGCCTGCTTCTTCATTAGCAACCAGTTCACTTCCTTCTACAAAGTTGTTTCCTTCTGAAGCACCGTTGTAAAGCATAAAGAAGTCAAACCAGCGCGCCCACCATGTCGGCTTCACTAAATCCGCACGGGACCATAAAAACTTGTCCGGATACTCTTCTTTCAGCTTTTTACCAACTTCTAATACTTCGTCGTATGTTTTTGGCGGTCCATCAAACCCGAGTTCGTTCAGGATATCCGTTCTCCATCCGAAAAGCATTGCATTGGAATAAATCGGAAGGACATACTGTTGATCGTCCGAGAATTTCCACGTAGAAATCGTTTCTTCCATTTTCCGTTCTTTAATCAGCTCGTCATAATCTTCAAATTCATTCAACGGAACGATTGCACTGCTTCCAGCAAGCTGCGCAGCAAATCCCCGGGAAATGTTTTCTGAAATAGCTGGAGCATTCCCTGCTGCAATCGCTGACTGAATTCCAGCTTCTGAGGAGGGACTCTCCGGCATTGGGGAGACATTGATTTTTACGTCTTCATTTTCTTCCATATACTGTGTGGCCATATCCTCCCAGAACACTTGTTGAGATGGGTTTGGAGCTGCCCAAAAATCAAACTCCACCTGCCCGTTCGCTTCTCCACTGGAGCTATCCGATTGACAGCCTGAAGCGATCAGAGTAACGACAAATAGAAGAACTAAAAAACGATAATTGCGAAATTTTTTCATCTTCATTCTCCTCCTTTAATTTGAAATGGATCTGGAATTCTGATTCTATGTGCCTCTGCATCACTGACACCGACATAAAGCTCAACTTCTCCATTACCTAACTGTAAAAGTCCACCGCTAAATAATACATCCACTAAATCGTTACGTTTGGCTTCGCCATCAGGAAAGTCGTTTCGCGTGGCGATGATCTTCATATCTTTTAGTCTCATACCTTCACGATCAAGCACACAAGTGATCGGATAATAATGGCGGTTGCCCGTCTCATCGAATCTGGCAATGTGTCCGAGCATTCCAATCTGTCCGTTGTCTAAAAGGTAGAGTTCATTCGCTCCCCCCCATTCTTCATCAATGAAGTGTTCCTGTAATAAAGGTGCCTCTTCAATGACATCAGCCGTCAATTGATCAAGCGAATCAATCTCGGTATAACCGATTTTCCCGCGGCCGCCCTTATCTCCTTGTGGACGCGTACAAATTCCGATTCGCTGGTCAGATAATTCAACTAATCGAATGTCCTTCATTCCTTGAGGACCTTCAGCAAACCGCTGTAATTCGTTAATACTTCCCCCTTTATAAAACACTGTCTTCCAAATGAGAGCGCTTTGCTTATTTGGATGTGGCGAAACTTCCACTCCTCCAAAAACCAGTTGGTCGTGAATGTTCGTTAAAAACGGATCTTGAAGTTCAAACGTTGGGGATCCTTCCCTTGGAATCCAATGCCCTCCATCTTTCTTAAAGAACTTCACTTCGGAATACTCTGAATCACGAGGCTCTACTCGGCCTGCAATCACTTCTTCATTGTAATCTTTAAATGGAGCCGTAATGTTGTACACATCTCGCTCGCCAACAGAGGTAAAATGAAGTTTTTCTCCTTGGTTACGCAACGACTTTTTTTTGTATTGCTCCAACATTTCCTTTATCGTATCCGCCACAAGAAGTTCCTCCCTTACACATAGGATAGTCGTGATAATATGTCATCCAGTTGCATTTCACAAATGGCCATCGAGGTATCAGAAACACCATAGTAAATCCGAACAACATCATCTTGTAACGTGACACCACAGGTGAAAACAACTTTTCCAAAGAATCCATTCGTTTCGTAATCCGCTTCTGGAGATAATATTGGCTTCTCCGTTTTTGCAAGGACCTTTGAAGGATCATCTAAGTCGAGTAAGACAGCGCCTAAACAATAACGGTCATCCTTGTCCGCTGCATGGTAAATCTCAAGCCATCCCTGCTCCGTTTTAAAAGGAACCGCGCCCCCGCCAATCCTTCCGTTATCCCAACCATCTTCACTGAGCCCTAATAAGTGCTTATGATTTCCCCAATAAAGGAGATTGTCAGATTCGGCGATCCAGATCTCCGGTTGGCCAATACCTTTCGGGACCGGGCGATGAAGAGCGTAATATTTCCCGTTGATCCGCTCAGGAAAAATAGCGACATCTTTATTCTCCGGTGGGAAGATCAATCCTAAGCGTTGATAACTTACGAAATCTTTTGTAGATATAAGCCCTACCGCTACTCCTTTTTCTGAAATTGCGCTATATTGGATGTAATATGTATCATCAATTTGAGTCACCCGCGGGTCTTCAACTCCCCATGACTCTGCAACTGTACCCGGGTAAATAAAAGGCTCTGGATCAACGGTGAAGTTCTTGCCATCTGTGCTTCTTGCAATTCTTATATAAGATAAGGAAGTTAAGTAAGCGGTTTTTCTTTGCTTTTCATTAAAGAGAATCGTTCTCGGGTCAGAAAAGTCGAATCGATCATCATCCTTTTTCAGAGATAACACTCGAACCTGCGGATGATTGTTCGAGAAATCGACCAGCGTCGTTCTCACTTCATTTGAGCTGGTTGGAATCGGACGTTCTGCTACTCTTAAAAGCATTAACGTTTCTCCATCGCACTCCGCTACTCCTGCATTGAACACTCCGATAACTTCGTGATCCTCATGATAGGCTGGTACATCTTCTGGTTTTACTATTGGATTCTTTTCAAGACGTTTTACAATCATGTCATTCTGATCCCCCATTCTTTTTGAAAACCCTTACATAAGTTATTAAATAAAAAATCTGTAATGCAAATCAATCGAATTATTAAACCTAAAGTAACGTTACTTAATTACCTTACAAACGATTATACTACAGATGACCATTATGTCAACAAACTTTTTATTTACATAAATAGCAGGAATACCATTGAACTAACAAGGGTTATTGAGTATATTGTAAGTAACGTTACAAAAAACCATTCGGATTACTGATGAAGAAAGGTTGACTTATATATGGGAAAGAAAGTTACAATGCAAGACATTGCGAATGAATTAAATATATCGAAGAACTCTGTTTCTCAAGCATTATCCGGAAAGCCAGGAGTTAGCGAGAGCACGAGGCAGCTCGTGTTAAAAAAAGCGAAAGAAATTGGTTATCAATATACTCCAGCAAATGGTGGAACCGATCATGACTCAAAGAGGACAGGGAATATTGCCCTGATTGCTTCTGAGTTCGCATTCTCAATGAAGAGTTTCTTCGGAGAAATTTACCTAAGTGTAGAGGAAGAAGTTACAAAACGTAATAAAAACCTGTTGATTCAATCGATCAATAATCAATCGAGAGACCAACTCATCCTTCCTCCTTTTATTGAAAAAAGACAGGTGGATGGCGTTTTGATCTTATCTCATATTAGCAATGAGTACACGAACAAAATTTTGGAAACAGGTATTCCAACTGTTTTAATCGATCATCACCATCCAGATATTGAAGCGGATGCAGTACTGACCAATAATCGATTCGGCGCTTATACAGCGACTAAACACTTGCTCGAGCTCGGCCACAGAGATATTGCTTTTGTAGGGAACATCGATTTTTCCCCTAGCTACCAGGAACGTTGGGAAGGCTACCATTTAGCGCATAAAGATTACGGAGTAAAGCCGAAGAAAGACGTTCAATTCACCGATGCTTTAGAAGAAGGACCTGTTATTAATCATTTTATAGATCAACTGGAAGAACAACCGACCTCCTGGTTTTGTGTGAACGATGGATTAGGCTATCTCGTGACTTCCGGTCTTCAAGCGAAAGGATTTAAGGTGCCGGACGATGCTTCCGTTTGTAGTTTTGACAATGGCCAGCTGTCTCAGCTTTCAACTCCTTCGATTACAACAATGGATATTGACTTTAAGGCTTTTGGACAAAATGCCGCAGAGAAGTTGTTCTGGCGAATGGATAATCGCGACGCGCCTCACCAAGAAATTCTGCTGCCGGTTACGTTGATTAAAAGAGAATCGACTCAGAGTGTTCAGACTAATAGGCTGTTTTCCTTGTCGGAAAGTAAAAGTCAATAAGTTCAGAACCAATAACTGAGTACAAGTGGTGAAAGTGCTAGGAGGAGGAAAGGAATCCCTTTCCTCCTCCTAGCTAATTCTAAAGAAGATCTCACAATATATAAGCACTCTCATTCTCCGTCTTACAGTTGAAAATACTGAAAATGTTCTTCAAGCCTAAAGTATCCTCTCTATAGCAACAGCCATTGAACAGAAGGGCGTGCACGTTAACCTTTTGAGGTTTTCAAAATTAGAGAGGGGACAGAATGATGGTGCGCATGATGTTTTCGACGGTGAACGTAATGTTGGTAGATGCTGCTTCTCCATCCACTGCTTCTTCTAATGAGACCGGGCATCGCTGGATTGAGTAGACAGCATCAATGGCTGGCCGGAAATCGGTGGGATCGACTTTTCCTGCCATAGCAATTACCGGCTTATCAAATCGCTTCGCCATCACTCCGACACTTACCGGAACCTTCCCGTGCGCTGATTGTGCATCAAGGCTGCCTTCACCGGTTAACACAACATCAGCATCTTTTATTTTTCCCTCCAGCCCAGTCAGTTCAGCAATAATGTCAAAGCCAGGCTTCATTTGAGCGCCAAGCACCCCTGCTAACGCACCGCCTAACCCCCCGGCGGCGCCAGCACCTGGAATCTCTTGTAGATCCACACCATATTTCGCTTCTACAATAGCAGCAAGATCCTTCAATCCTTCGTCAAGCTCCATCACATGTTCAGGAGTTGCACCTTTTTGCGGTCCATACACATGTGCCGCGCCATCGATTCCGAAAAATGGATTCGTAACGTCACTAGCGATTGTTATCCGACAGTCATCGAGATCCGAGAGCCTTCCAGAATCATCAATCGAACGGATATTACCAAGGGGATTCTCACCTTGTCTAATTGGCTTTCCATCGAAATCAATAAATGTATAACCCAATGCCCTAAGCATTCCGGTACCGCCATCGGTAGTCGCACTGCCTCCAAGCGAGACGATGATATCTCTATATCCACGCTCAACCGCATCTTTTATCTGCTCTCCCAAACCATACGATGTCAGCTGATACGGATGGCGCTCTTCATCATCAACTAGTGTCAATCCCGTACTACGCGCACATTCCACAAGGGCCGTGTATCTTCCTTCAAATTCTATCACCCCGTAGCTTGTTTCAACCGGGCTACCGGATGGTCCTTCGACCCCAACAGCAACCTCTTTCTGCAAAAACGGACGTAAGGCATCGATCGATCCCTCGCCACCGTCCGCCATAGGAACGATAACAACTTCGGCAGAATCCATCACTTTTTTCACGCCTACAGCAGCAGCTTTTCCCACAGCTTCAGCCGATAGTGATCCTTTAAATGAATCAGGTGCGATTAAAATGTTCATCTCCTACTCCTCCTTTTACGATTCGTGGACCCAGATGAACTCATACGCTCCAAGCGTCACCGCTCCTGAAACGTTTCCGCCATCCACAAGGTTCACACCTGCATATGGGAGGTCAACTTCGACAGTTTCACGAGACGTGTTAACTGCGAAGAATACTTTCTCACCTGTTCTTTCATTCAATCGTGTCAGTGCAAACGCGCGAGGATCGACATCAACTACCTGCTGTTCTGCATAAGGAGAAAATGCACTTTCCTGCTGACGACGTTCAATCATGGTCTGCATGCCTTCAAAAATTCCTTTGCGGCGGGAATCGTTCTGAAGTGCCTGTTTAATCGCATCATACTCAAGCTTTTCACGGTTGATCCGACGAGGAATGCCGGATGCCTCAAGCCCTTCATAGTCATTGCCGGAGCCGAGTAAGGAATGATAATAGATGGCCGGCACGCCGATGACAGAAAGAAGAATTGAATGTGCGGCAAGCATTTTCGCAACGGTATCTTCTTCGGTTTTATCTTCGCCCTTATTCACCAGTGCTTCGGAGTAATTAATGTTCAGCTCATATACAGACTTGCTGCCATCCGGATTACTCTTATAGGAAACTTCGCCGCCGTTCTCTTTCACTTTATTGACGAGCACCTGCTTTTCTTCTTCGGTCAATATTCCTTCTGTCGGTCGCATTCCGATGCCATCATGACTTGCAAGAAAATTAAAGTATGTGGCAGAATCGGAAACTTTACCGATGGACTTCGCCCATGCTGTCAATTTCGTCGCATCATGTGTAGTGAAGCTGTGCAACACTAATGGAGGCAGCGTAAACTGGTAGACCATGTTCGCTTCATTCGTGCCGTTACCGAAGTAGCTGATGTTTTCCTTATGCGGCACATTCGTTTCGGTAATGATTTGTGCGTTCGGCTTGAAGTGGCTCATCAACGTCTGCCATAGCTGAATGATTGCGTGCGCTTGCGGCAGGTGGATACACGTTGTACCTGACTCTTTCCATATGAATCCGATCGCATCAAGACGGATGCTCGTCCCTCCCTGATACGCATATTCCATAAGAATCTCCGTCATTTCAAGCAGGGCAGGGAAATGTTTGAAATTAATGTCGACCTGGTCTTTACTGAACGTTGTCCAAGCCGTTTTCGTGCCATTTTGCCCATCATACTCATGAAAAAGCGGGGATGTACGTGGACGTACGACGTTGCCCGTATCAAAACCTTCTTCTTTCGGTGTGAAAAATTCACGGAACTTTGGATCTTCTTTCAAATATCGCTGGAACCAGTCGCTCGACTGAGAAATATGGTTGGCAACGAAATCAAACATCATCCGATAGTCATTAGAAAACGTTCGGATGTGCTCCCACGTCCCAAGAACTGGATCGATTTCACGGTAATCCTTCACTGAAAAGCCGTCATCGGACGTGTAAGGGAACATCGGAAGCAGGTGAACGTCTGTTATCATCTGACCGACCTCTTCTTTTAAAAAGCGGTGCAAAATTGGAAGCGACTCTTTTCCATCTTGAAAAATGCTGTCACCGTAAGTGATCAGGTAAACATTCTCTTCCGTCAACGGTTGAGGAGTAGTCCAGCTTTTGCTGGACCATTCCTCGATGAACGTCTGAAATTGTTCAAGATAAGAATGAGAATACGTATCCTGGTAGATGTCTTTTAAATGCTCTTCAATTTTGGATAACAATGCTTCATGGTTCATGATGATTCTCCTTTAAGTCGGATCGTTTGATAGCTGTACGGTGGAAGTGGGATAGCATCAACTGCACCCTCGTCTTCTTCAGCGAGGTTTGTCAGCATGATGCTTGTCAGCGTCTCACTGGAAACACCCGCATGTGTTTCTTCAACTGTCGGGTTGAACAGGCGCACAATGACATCTTGTCCTTCATGCGCTTTTTTGATTGAACTAATAAAGCCACCTTCAACGTTCAACAAAGAAAATTCACCAGGAAGCGTCGCAATCGGATAAGGGATTTCGAAGCGATCGAGACGCTCTTCAAACGTATTCAGGCTCTGGTTTTGATACGTGACATAGCGGTTGTTGTAGGTGTCCGCAAGTTCGAAAAGGTTCGCAGTTTCCACGCGGCCGCCTTTCATATGAAGCGCATAATCGAACATCATTTCCCCAATCATCTGTGCGTCAGGAGTGACGACAACTTTGTTGTTGATGCCAGAAGCGCGTCCCGGACGCCATGCTAAATCATCCCGTCCAAGCAGTCCGACACTGCGGAACAAGGTCAATGCGATCTGTCCGCTATCCTTAAGCACTTCGTATTCTTTCAGACCTTTTGTTAACACAGAAAAATGAGCATCTTCATTTTCTACACCGGCAAATTGTTCGACCGTGTAAATGGGAACCGGAGCTTCTTTGTAGCCGTTTTCCTTCCATGTTTCCATCCGCGGGTTTTCAGTCTGTCTTGTTATCATGCTGTACCCTTGATCGCCGAATGTCTGCTCTGGTTGTGTGACAGGTGTCTGAATAAGTGCACGGACACGGTGATCTTTCACCTGGTTATCTACATGGTGATTCACACGTACAAAATCTTCGTTACGCCGTAGTTCGAATGTCGTCTCAATCGTCAGCTGCTTTTCTGCTTTAGGATCTAACCGATAATTAAGATCAGCTGGAACAAGTTTCGTATGACGGACGGTCATTCGCTCGACACCGACTGTTTTTTCAACATTGACTAGTTCCGCATCCGCCAAAGTCAACGCTTCGTCACCTGGTAACGGTGAATAGTCATAAGAATCACCTGCATCCGCTGTATCTTCAAATTGCAGGAAGTCTCTGACGCTAACGTTCTTCGCTTTTTCAGTCAGTGTCAGCATATTTGCATCATAAGCAAGAGCATAGGACTCGTTCTCAATGAAAGAATGATCCAAGGATTCCACTTGATCGACATGATCCACGCCTTCTTCTATTTGGAAGGTCGTGTAGCCGAGGGCTGGTGCTGAAACGTTGTTCAATACAAGTTCCGTCCGGTAATACCCTGGAATTTCGACTTCCTTATCACCTTCCGCCGTAACGACGATTTTCTTACCACCACTCAGATATTCCTGATTTGTAATTGAAAAATCGACCATTTCCCTATCCAGCGTCTTCACCGCAAAATGCGAATCCTTCGTGAACAATACGGTTTCCACTGTACCTACATAATTTTTCGCATCGGTATGGAAAATGACAAAGATGTTGTCCTTACCAAGCTGTTCAGCAATCGCATGTGTCAGCTGACGCTTGATCAAGTTCATCAACCCATCTGCCTGGTGGTCGATTTTCTCTAGACGGTGCATGATATCACTATTCGTATCATCAGAGTTGCAGCCACCGATGCTATCATGCGCATGCACGTCGAACAGGTGCTTCCACATCTCATCCAAACGCGCCTGCGGGTAACGCAAACCGAGGGCCTGCCCGATGACGGCAAGCGGCTCAAGCTGGTTGATGATCTTATGCTCGACAATGGCGTTCAGTTTCTTGATATCGTAACGCTGTGAGCGAATCGTGTTGTGAATACGGGAACGCTCGGTACCTATCAATTCACCTTGGATCGTGTTTGGGAAGTCCTTATCCCTCCACGTATCTTCCATGAATTGTTCGTAGTCGGATAGTACATATTCGTAATCCCCATTTTTTTCATTCAATTTCTTAACCGTTTCCGGGAAACCTTCACGAACAAGCACCTGGTCACCACCGGAAGGAAGCAACAGGTGATCACTGTCACGGTTCATCGCAGCAAGCTTTTCCAACATGGGCTCGAGACGCTCTTCTACAAAATCTTCATCGGCAGTAAGGAATTTTCCTGGACCATATCCAAGCGCCTGCATATTCGCTTTCACCGCTTCCCCATCCGGAGATTGCCAAGTAAAATTCAAATTCCCATCAAGCTGATCCGTGTAAATTCCACGCTGCAGAATGGCATAGTCAATACCGAAGCCTTTGAAAAGGGAAGGAAGGTACTGATTTTGACCGAAAATATCCGGCAGGTAGCCGATTCCCATCGAATGGCCCATTTTTTCCGTTCCTTTAACCCCGTAAAGCAAATTACGAACTAACGATTCTTTATGGACAAGCATTGAATCTGCCTGCGTGTACCAAGGTCCGACGAAAATACGCTTCTGTTCGATCATGCCTTTCAGCCGATCATGGTTTTCCGGGCGTACTTTCAAATACTCATCAACGATTGACATCTGGGCATCAAATACATAGCCGTGGTATTCCTTGTTGCTTTCTAACAGATGGATCAGGTGGTCCATATTTTCAGCCAACAATAGGTTGGAGTCTTCAATTGTAAAATACCATTCTCTGTCCCAGTGCGAGTGAGGGACGACATATACACGTTTCTTACTCATGATGAAATCCTCCAATAATGATCAGCACCCCTGTTGGACGAATCCAAGCAGGAATGCTGATGTTTTGTTTTCTATAAATTTCTGTTTGCGCTTCTGCGATTAGATTTTGATTCGTCCTCGTTTAATGAGTGCATAGCGTATGAAAATGTTCGCAAGTGCAATGAACATTGCACCGGCAATCAAACCGATCAAGTAAGCAAAAATGTTATCTACAAGCGGCCAGCCCCAGAAGGCAGGCAACGGATACCATTGGACGGCACCGAGCAATACGGCTGTCACGGCACCTATAATCGCTCCGAGAATGTTGATCGGGATTGTGATCAGTGGGTTACGAAGCATGAACGGAATCGCTCCCTCACTGATAGCAATTAGTCCAAGCAAAATCGAAGTATTACCCGTTACACGAAGGTTCGCATCGAACACACGGCGGCCAACAAGGAAACGGTCAAGTACGGTTGCAAGACCAAGTCCGATTGGTGGAATCACAATGGCAAGTACACGTGCCGTCAATGGGAATATCTGATCGGCAGCTAGTCCGATTGCAATTGCACCGGCTGCTTTGTTGATTGGGCCACCAAGGTCGAATGCCGTAGCGGCAGCAATGATTGTAGAGAGAATGATGTCTCCGGATTCTTGTGAAGCTTCAATGGTATTACGTAATAATTCGTTCAAACCGCCGAATACTGGATCGACGATGTAAAAGTTCAGGAAGAAAATCGACAGCACACTGATTGCCGGGATGATCAGCATCGGTTTCATTGCCTGGAAGTTCTTACCGAGCTTAATTTTTTGATTCAGGAATCGTGCAATGTAACCTGCAGCAAGACCAAGGATCAACGCCCCGAAGAAACCAGATGGAATTCCATCTTCAATTCCCCAGAAGCGGTAGTGAATACCGGCTGCGAACAGACCACCGATGAAACCAGCGACAATACCGACACGATCAGCGAGCGCGTATGCTGTGAACGCTGCGAAGATCGGATACATGAACTGGAATATCATAAATCCGAATTTGTCCAAGTGGTGCAGAATGACGAAAAGTTCATTGTCATGCGTTGCATAGGAAATATCATTGATTTCATTTACAAGTCCGAATGGAATGGCACCTAACTTGGCGATCCCCATCATCAAACCGGCAGCGACGATGACCGGAATCATGTAGGAGATACCTGTCAGGATTGCTTGTGCCATTTCTGCGAGGAACCCGTTCTTTTTGTTGGAACCGTTACCATTTGAGGACGAAGAAGATTCCTCTTCATCTCCTGCTTCCACGATTCCGTCCGGGTCATTCAACGCACGGTCGATCAATTCTTCCCCTTTCGCCAGAGGTTCCGCGACACGGACTTGTACATAAGGAAGTCCTTGGAAACGCTCTTTTCCTTTTGGAGAGATATCCGTTGCAAAAATGACAGCATCTGCCTGGTCAATTATGTCTGGCGAATGTTCATCCTCGAGCCCATTTGCCCCTTGTTTTTCGGAAAGGACACGGACACCTCGTTTTTTCCCAGCCTGTTCCAAAGCTTCCGCAGCCATATACGTGTGTGCGATACCGGCGGCACATGCAGTGATTGCAAGGACGGTTTTCGAATATTCGCCTGGTTCTTCAGCCACTTCTTCATTTGTTGCATCGAGCGCTGCCAAGAATTGATCCGGATTCTCTGCGTTCATCAAGTTTTGATAATACGTCTTGTCCATCAACCGTGTGCTGAGCTCTGATAGCAGATTCAAGTGAGTCGAACCTGATTCCCCTTCAGGAATCGCTAATAGGAAAACGAGTTCCACTTGATTGGCAGGGTCAATGCTTTCCCAGTCGGTAATCGGTTTTTCCAGACGTGCCACAGCGAACGATGCTTTTTTCACTGCATTCGATTTCCCGTGCGGAATGGCAAGGCCTGCTTCAAGCCCTGTCGGTGAAACCTTTTCCCGTTCTAAAACGGTTTCATAATAAGCCTCTTTAGAAGAAAGGCATCCTTGTTCGTATAATGTTTCTGTCAATTTCCAAATGACGTCTTCTTTCGTAGTCTCGCTCATACCGAAACGGATAAGAGACGGTTGTGTCATTTGCTTCAATTCCATCGTTAGTCACCGCCTTGTTGTAATCGTAAGTGCTTACATAACTCCTAATACATTTGTAACATAAGATTGGTTCACATGGATGTACAGGAAATGTACATTTGTACATTGTTGCATGAAGGAGTATACTCAACAATGTATTGATATCAGAAGGAGATTGACTTTATGGGTAAAGTTCTAGAACGGTTCTCCGAACATTTAACGGCATTAACACATTCGGAAAAGCATGTGTTATATTACATTGAAGATCATCTGGATGAGGCGAAGACGATGGCGCTGACGAAAATGGCTGAGGCGAACAGTGTCAGTACAACAACCATCGTCCGGATGTGCCATAAACTGGGCCTTGATGGCTTCGCTGAGTTGAAATATATACTGAAGACGATTGCTGCTACCACACTGCCCACCAACCAGGATCCCATTAAACGGTACGTGGGGGACATTACACAGAGTCTTGGAGCCATTAAGCATGAAGACCTTGAGCGGATTGCTGGTGAAATGAACAAAGCGAACCGGCTTGTGGTACTTTCTGTAGGTTTGACAAAAATGGCAGGCGAATACTTGAGCAAGCGCCTGATGCAGCTGAATCAAACATCCACGTATATTTATGAATCGCATATGATTGATCTGATCAGTAACTGGATCAACCGAAATGACCTCGTCATTTTCATTTCTTCAAGCGGCGAGACTAGTACACTGTTGAAAGCTGCGGATAAGCTTGCCCATTTGAATGTACCGAGTGTCGCAGTCACAAATAATCCCGACAGTCCACTGCATGAGCTGACGGATTATGCAGTGAGTGCACCAGTCCAGAAAATGACCTATGCCGGATACGATTTATCGGCAAGATCAACGCTCGTCATGCTGTGTGATCTGATTTTTGAATACATATTGAAAATAGTAGCGGAAGAAGGGAAAGAGGAATAGACAATGTATAACGAACCAATATTTTTAGCACCTGAATTCAAAGAGCGACTATGGGGTGGAACGAAACTGAATGAATTGTTCGGTTACGAGCTCCCTTCGGATTACACGGGAGAATGCTGGGGAATTTCCGGTCATGCCAATGGTCCGTCTGTCATTAAGAATGGCCCATTAAAAGGGAAAACGCTCGCAGAAGCATGGGCAACGAACCGCGAATTGTTTGGAGGCGAAGAGGGCGATGAATTTCCGTTGCTCGTGAAGATTCTTGATGCGAGAAAATACCTGTCTGTGCAGGTGCACCCTGATGATACGTATGCACGTGAAATTGAAGGTGAAAATTACGGAAAAACGGAATGTTGGTATGTGATCGACTGCGAAGAAGGAGCGGAAATCATTTTCGGTCATCATGCGTCGACACGGAGAGAGCTTGAGCAGATGATTGACGCTGGAGAATGGGACGACCTGCTCCGCACAGTGAAAGTGAAGCCGGGCGACTTCTTCTATGTACCGAGCGGAACGATCCATGCCATCGGCGCCGGCATCCAAATTCTTGAGACCCAGCAGAGTTCAGATATTACGTATCGTGTGTATGACTATGATCGTGTCGGTCAGGACGGAGAGAAACGCGAACTTCATTTGGAAAAATCGAAAGAAGTGACGACCGTGCCGCACGAAAATCCTGCTCTCAATCGAAAAAAATCCATTGAAAACGGACTGGTGCGCGAACAGTTGGTGGAAGAGAATTATTTCACCGTCGAGCGCTGGGAGCTGGATGGTGAAGTGAACGGACTTTCCGACCACTCTTATAAGCTCGTCAGTGTACTTGAAGGGAATGGGGAAGTAATTGTAGATGGGAAAGGTTATGTGTTCGGTAAAGGGGAGCACTTCCTCCTACCAGCAACCGTTGCAAACTACGACTTGAAAGGAAAAGCAACCTTGATTGCCTCTCACTCAAATAAATAACTGTATTTTTATGGGGGATCAAAAAGTTCACATGGAAAGCTTTCCAAAAATAAGGAACCGGCTATTACTCAGCCGGTTCCTTATTTAAGAGCTATATTCTTGTATCATATCGTGAACCTCATTGACCTGCTGCTCATCTGCAAGTAATAAATTCTGTCAAACTTTTTCCATTCCCTGTCATTTGATAGGTGGCCAAGTTTTCACTTGCCCTTCTATAATTGGCTATCTTTAATATAAGAATCAAAGTAATTACTCTTAATTTTATTTGTCTTAAGCCCTAAACAGTCCATCATCTATTACATGGACCTAGATTGATAAATGGGCCTCCTCAAATAGAAGGCATTGTAAAGTACCTAATTTGACTAAATAAATCACTTCTCTACCTAAACGGTATTATTCAAGAACTTATAGTATCTACCATTTGAATACAAATTTCAATAAGATGTAAATCACAAGCCAAACTGGAATTGAAAATAACAAGCCATTCCTACACCCTTTAATAAATTTCCCCTCTTCATCATTCATACTTTTCCCTTCCTTTCAAGATTGCATATCCCTATTGTTTGCCTAGAATCGTAACAATTAAACGAGAAAATATATGTATTATTCAAGGATTATTTTTGTAAGAATAATTATACAAAAGAGGAATTTAAAATTTTAGTGATGTCATAGACTCAAATCCCATACTACTTTATACTTATAAAGTACATTTATACATAACGAACAATAGAAAGGAAGATTTTCTTGTCTAAAACATTAATATTCGGTCATAAGAACCCTGATACGGATACAATATGCTCAGCCATTGTGTACGCAGAACTCAAAAAAGAACTTGGAGAAGATGTAGAGCCAGTTCGTCTTGGTGAAATAAATGGCGAAACACAGTATGCTCTCAATCATTTTAACGTAGAAGCACCTCGTCTAGTCGAGCGTGTTTCTGATGAGGTGGAGCAAGTCATTCTTGTGGACCACAATGAGTTCCAGCAAAGTGCTGGCGATATTGAGAAAGTACAGGTGCTTGAAGTAATTGATCACCACCGTATCGCAAATTTCGAAACAAAAGGTCCACTTTACTACCGTGCTGAACCAGTCGGATGTACGGCAACTATTCTAAACAAGTTGTTTAAAGAAAAAGGTAAAGAAGTTTCTAAGCCTATGGCCGGCTTGATGCTATCTGCCATCATTTCGGACTCCCTGCTTTTCAAATCCCCAACTTGTACGGAAGAAGATCGGCAAGCCGCGGAAGAGCTTGCATCCATCGCTGATGTTGATCCAAGGGAGTATGGCTTGCAAATGTTGAAAGCAGGAGCAGATATTAGTGATAAGACCGCCAGTGACCTAATATCTCTGGATGCCAAAGAATTTAATATGGGCGAGAAGAAAGTTGAAATCGCACAGGTGAATACAGTAGATACAAATGATGTACTTTCAAGAAAGAACGAACTCAAAGATGCAATGGAACAGAATGTATCAGAAAAAGGACTAGACTTATTTTTGCTAGTAGTTACAGACATTCTTGAGAGTAACTCATTAGTGGTTACTGTAGGAGAAGATTCTACTGGAGTAGAAGAAGCATTTGGTGTTACTTTGGATGGCAATCAAGTTCTATTAAAGAATGTAGTTTCACGAAAGAAACAAATTGTACCACCACTGAACACCTACTTTGCAAAATAAAAATTATGAACAAATACAAAAAGGAACATCCAGATGGATGTTCCTTTTGTTTGTTTTCAAGTGTTAGTAATATCACATAACTAGATCGACTTACTTCTTCAAACTAATATAAAAAATAGTAATACACACCAAACGGGGATAGATAATATTGTACCGTTAAAAAAACCTACTAGAAAGTTATTTTCTTTAAAGTACATCAGCAAAACTCCCCTCTCTATTCAGATAACACAATGTTAAAAAAGCGTTTTCATTAATAATGTTAACACTACATACCCTAAAATGTTGTAGAAAAAACAGGGGAGTGTGCTGATAGATGTTGTCATATATTAACGATTTAAAAGTAACTCTGTTGGTTTAAGAACTATATTCTTTGACCATATCATGAACTTCTTGAAGTTCTTGTTCGGTTACTCTTAAATAATAAATCCCATCTATCTTTGTTCCTTTACCTTTCATCTGATACGTTGTCATATTCTCTCGTGCACTACGATAGTTAAGAAGTAATTCCTGCATTATATTTGAATCCATATTTGTCTTTACGTTGTTCCCTAAGACATTCATAACTTCGCCAATTTTATTAACAGATTTGATACTCGCTCCCTTCTTAATGATTCCTTGTATAACTTTCCGTTGACGTTCATTTCGACCGAAATCTCCATTAGGATCCTTATACCTCATCCGTACAAAACCCATAGTTTGTGGGCCATTCATCGTTATATTTCCTTTAGAATACTCATAACCTTTTTTATAATATCCTCTATCTTTCCACTGTAATTCATTTTGAACTGTAATTCCGCCAACAGCATCCACCATTTCGGACAAGCCTTCCATATTCATTCTTATGTAATAATCTAACTGAATTTCTAATAGACTTTCAACGGTTTGAATGGCCATTTCAGTACCACCAAAGGCATATGCATGATTTATTTTATCCAATTTCCCCGCCTGCTGGGAGTCCCCTACCATTTCTGTTCGGGTATCTCGAGGGATACTTATTAATTGACTTCGATTATTTTCTGGATCTACTGAAAGAACCATAAGAGCATCAGATCGACCACGATCTCCTGAACGTTCATCAACACCTAATAATAAAATACTGAGAGGTTCTTTCTGTTCAACTTTCTTATTAGTTAATTCATGATTAATTGAACTTACTTCCTGATTCATTTTCTTATCCACAGTATTCTTTGCTCCAGCATACAGGTTGTAAACATAAATGCCTGTAACTACAAGTAGTATCAGGAGTACAAAGAGTGGAATCTTCCACCAAAGTCCAGCCTTTTTCTTTAATATATTTGCCTGTCCCATCCCTTCCTTCACTCCTTCCTAATAATGAGTCGTAATCACTTACCCGTGTTCCGCTAATACTTTAACCATTAAATCTGGCCAGTGTATTTCATTTCATTCTCCTCCGATTGTTAGGTTCTCATTTTTCAATGAGCTTTTACGGAAATTTAATAACAAGCCTTTCATAGTGTAAAAATACATGATTAAATGAAGTTACTTCTAAAACACCTAACACACTCTTAGGGCAGGCAAGAATCTTGGGTACCAAGGTTCTTGTTGAATCAGTGAAAATTAAAAAAGGAACCTTTAACTGAGTAATAAGTCCCTTAACTAATTTCTAATCTCTATAACCATTAGGATGTCTCTCATGCCATGCCCAAGCCGTTCTTATAATATCTACCATAGAAGTATATCGTGGTAACCAGCCCAGTTCCCTCTTAGCCTTTTCAGCGGATGCTACTAATTGAGCTGGATCTCCCAGTCTTCTAGGTGCTACTATTGCGGGGATTTCATGACCTGTGACCTCTCTAGCTGCATTTATCATTTCTTTAACAGAGAAGCCTTGTCCGTTTCCTAGGTTAAAGATGCTTGAAGGCTTATCTTCATTGAGATAATCTAATGCAAGTATATGTGCCCTCACCAAATCTACTACATGTATGTAATCACGAATACATGTACCGTCTTCAGTTGGGTAGTCATCACCAAATATCGATATATGGTCTCTCTGTCCTAGCGCTACTTGTAGGATGAGCGGTACAAGGTGAGTTTCTGGCTTATGGTCTTCACCAATATTGTAATTTTCATGAGCTCCTGCTACGTTGAAATAGCGTAAGGATACATATTTAATACCATGGGCGTGTTCGGTCCAGTGCAACATTTTCTCAACAGCAAGCTTAGTTTGACCATATGTATTTGTAGGATTGGTAGGTGATTCTTCTACAATTGGAACTTGTTCAGGTTCTCCGTATGTAGCAGCCGTAGAAGAAAATACAATTTTATCAACACCATGTTCTTCCATAACCTTTAACAAAGTCATAGTACCAAAAACATTGTTACCATAATATTTTAATGGATCTTCAACACTTTCACCGACTAATGAATTAGCCGCAAACTGCATAACTGCATCTATTTTATGGCTTTTAAAGACTTTTCTAACATCCTCTATTCTCCTGAGGTCTCCACGAAGTAATGGTACACCTTCTATTAATGACTCTTCATGACCGGTTTCAAAATTATCAAGTACGACTACTTGGTGATCAGCCTTAGTTAGTTCTGCCACCGCATGACTACCTATGTATCCAGCTCCACCACAAACCAAAATATTCATTATATAATCTCCTTCTTGATTTAAAGTCCATATGTAAAAGTGAAGCCTTCCAGAGTTTGTCTGCAAGGCTTCACTAGGTAGTAGTTCAAATTTATTGAATAATTAAATTTGCTTCATACCTTTAATTAATACATCCGCTACTTCCGGTCGAGAGAATTCTTTAGGAGGACGCTCCCCATTACGTAGAAGTTCGCGTACTTTTGTACCACTTAAATGAATATGGTGTTCTTTTCCATGTGGGCATGTCTTCGCTGAAGCCATGTTTTCACATACATCACAATAGAAAGCATGTTCAAATTTAAAGATACCAATCCCTAGCTCGTCTTCTACACTAGCAATTAAATCCTGCGCATCATACGTTCCATAATAATCGCCTACTCCAGCGTGGTCACGGCCGACAATGAAATGTGTACAGCCATAGTTTTTACGCACAGTTGCGTGTAGGATCGCTTCGCGAGGTCCTGCATAACGCATAGCTGCTGGGTAAATCACTAGTCGGACGCGGTCTTCAGGGTAGTAATTTTTAAGAATGGTTTGGTAGCTTTCCATACGAACGTCCGCAGGAATATCATCTGACTTCGTTTCACCAACAAGAGGGTTCAGCAATAGACCATCTACAGCTTCTAGAGCTGTCTTTTGAATATGCTCGTGAGCACGATGAACAGGGTTACGTGTTTGGAATCCAACAATTGTTTTCCAACCTAGATCAGAGAAAAGTTGGCGTGTTTCCGATGGATCTAAGTAGAAGTCTTCAAATTCACCGTGATCCGGACGATTAAGAAGCATAATTGGTCCGCCTAAGTAGACATTTCCTTTTTGATATACTTTGTTAACCCCAGGGTGTGCTTCGTCTTTAGTACCATAAACATTTTCTGCTTCACGAGTTTCATCGTAAGAATACTTCTCTTCAATAAGAAGGGTACCGTATGTAATACCATCTTCACCATTAAGGGCAATTTCTTCTCCTACCTGATACTGATTAGCTTGTTCTTCTGTTACAGGAAGAGTAATAGGAATACTCCAGATAGTACCATCTTTCAAGCGCATTTCTTCTACAACTCTCTCATAATCCGCTTTACACATGAAACCGTTTAATGGGCTAAATCCTCCAATCCCGATTAACTCAAGGTCAGATATTGTCCATTTAGAGATTTCTAGAGTTTGTAGAGATTTGGCATGATTAAGTGCCTCTTCTCTATCATTTCCTTTTAATTCACGATTAACTAATGTTCCACCATGTACTTCAACAGTCATAAAATAAAACCTCCAATGTAATTCTAGATATTTTAGATGTCTTTTCTAATCTTACACTTAATTGAGCGCTCTTGTAACCGTAGTATATCTTTTTTATACTTTAATACAAAATTAATAATTAGTTTAAAGATATATTTAAGCTCTACGAGCTAAGAACCATGGATTTCTTAAGTTCTTTTTGTTATATGTGAGTGGGGAGTTTTCATTAGCAATATCAACTTTCCCACCCGATAATTCTACAATAGCTTGTCCAGCTCCAGTATCCCATTCCATTGTTGGTGCGTAACGTGGATAGTAGTCCGCTTTTCCTTCCGCTACTAAACATAGTTTCAAAGAGCTACCTGCAGAGATTGTTTCCACTTCATCATATGTCTCTTTTAATTGATTAATAAAGGCTTCTGTTTCTTCAGACATATGAGATCGACTGGCTATCACTCTTGCCACTTTGTCGCTTGATTTTTCTAAAGGAAGCTTTGTTTTGTAAGCTTGAACATCATCACTTGATAGTAACCCCTTCACTTTATAAGCACCTTGTTCTTCATTAGCTACATAAAGATCATCAAGAGCAGGTGCATAAACCACCCCAAAAACAGGCTTACCTTCTCTAATTAAAGCGATATTTACGGTAAATTCACCGTTCTTTTTTATAAATTCCTTTGTTCCATCAATAGGATCGACTAACCAGAATTCTTTCCATGCTTTACGCTCTTCATAAGAAAGGTGGGATCCTTCTTCACTTAGGATAGGAATCTCAGGGAAGTTTTTTTGCAGAGCTTCTTTAATGATTTCATGAGAACGCTGGTCTGCGACGGTTAGTGGAGATTCATCTTCTTTATACTCTACTTCAAAATCTGTTTCATAAATCTTCATGATTTCTTTTCCAGCTTCGACTGCAGCTTGAACTACTTGTTGTTGCATGCTCTTCCTCCTAATAATTTACGGGGTAATGAAATCGTAAGCATGACGATTAAATTTTAGATATATTTCTTTTCCTGTAAAAAAGTAATAACCTGTTTCACAGAATCTTCTAACGTATTCTTATCTGTTTCAACAACGAGTTCTGGAGCACTTGGCTCTTCGTACGGAGCATCTATACCTGTGAACCCTTTAATTTCTCCAGATCGAGCTTTCTTATATAAACCTTTAGGGTCACGGTTCTCTGCTTCTTCTAAAGAACATTTCGTGTACACTTCAATAAATTCTCCGTCTTCAAACAGTTCACGCGCACTGTCACGGTCTTCACGGTAAGGGGAGATAAATGCTGTTAATGTAACTAGACCCGCATCATTCATTAATTTCGCTACTTCGCCGATACGACGTATGTTTTCTGTGCGATCTTCAGGACTGAATCCAAGGTTTTTATTTAAACCATGACGCACGTTATCTCCATCCAGACGATAAGAGTGTACACCTAACTCAAATAATGCTTTTTCGACTTCAACAGAAAGTGTAGACTTTCCGGATCCAGATAAACCAGTAAACCAAAGAACAGGACTTTGGTGCTTCTTCAATTGTTGACGTTCGACCTTTTCAACTTTCGAGTCGTGCCATGTAATATTTGTTGATTTCATAATAAAAAACTCCTTCTATACAAATTGTATATATATAACAAAAACTGTGATGACCATAACAATAATTGATAACGGTAATCCAGTACGTATATAATCTTTAAAATGATAACCACCCGGTCCATAAACTATTAGGTTGGTTTGATACCCAATTGGTGATAAGAAACTAGCAGATGCTGCAATAGCTACAAGGATTGCCATTCCCATAGGATCGATACCAGATTCGACCGCTACTTCATAAGCTATCGGAAACATGATTACAGCTGCGGCATTGTTAGTAATGAACTCTGTAAATAAATTTGTCAGTATAAAAATAGAAACTAAAATAGCTAAAATTCCGAATGGTTGCAAATTTTGAACGAGATGATCCGCAAGCCATTCTGCTGTTCCTGTCTGAATAATAACATTTCCTATGCCAAGTGCACTGGCAATCAATAACAGCACTTGGAACTGCACCGCCGCTTTTGCCTGCTTTGGTGAGATTATTTTCGTTACTATCAGCACACCGACAGTAATAACCATGGCTTTAAATATAGATAACAATTGGAAGGTTACTAGAACAATCATGCTCATTAACAAGATTAAAGCAAACCATCCTTTAGACTCATTCTCATAAAAAGTTGAATTACCTACTGGAGAAGTTACATAAAAATCACGCTGTTCTTTACTCTTTTCTTCAAAACTTAACCCAGAAACTATTAATAGTAAATCTCCTGCTTTTGGAACTATATCCCCAATTTTCCCCTCAACTCTTTCATCGTTTCTATGTACAGCCATAACAGCAGCATCATAGGTTTCACGAAATCCACTTTGCTTAATCGTTTGTCCTAACAAACTAGACTGGTAGGATACGACAACTTCTTGTAATTTTGTATTTCCGTTCTTTAAATCATCTAGAGATAAGTCAGTTCCTGTATCCAACTGCAACCCTTTTCGCTTTTGGAGATCAGCAATGGTAGACATCATCCCGGTAAAAATTAAACGGTCTCCAACTTGAACTTTTGTATCTCTTGTTACTGGAGAAATTTTCTCCGTTCCTCTAATAATCTCAATGAGATACAAACCTTTTAGGTTTCTTAATGAAGCTGCTTCTACGGATTGATTTTTGTAAGGAAAACCTTCTAAAACTACCATTTCACTTAAGTAATCTTTAGTATTTTCGTTCACTCTTTCAATCAAACTTCGATGGTCTGGTAAAACCTTAGGACCAAAGAAGATTAAGTAAACCAAACCTACAATCGTGATAGGAATTCCAACTATAGCTAGCTGAAAAAAAGAGAATCCATCGGTGTTAAAATCTAGTAACAAACCATGAATAACCAGGTTTGTTGAGGTACCCATTAATGTAATTGTACCACCTAAAATAGATGCATACGATAATGGAAGCAAAAACTTAGATGGAGAAATATTATGATCGGAAGACCATCTTCTAATAATAGGGGTCAAAGTCACAACAATCGGTGTATTATTTAAAAAAGCTGAGAATCCCGCAACTGGAATAACAAGTCTACTAAGCGCCCCAGTATGGGTATTGGCTTTTGCTAAAAAAGCAGACATCAGCCGTTCTACTAGACCACTTTTTTCAAAAACTCGAGCAACTATAAATAACAGAGCGACAGTTAACATGCCTTGATTGGAAAAACCAACAAGAGCTTGTTCAGGTGTTACAAAATCTAGTAATAAAAACAAAAACAATGTAGCAAATACAATCAAATCTGCACGGGCAATCTCCAAGTATAAACCGACTAGCATTAAGATAATCGCTGTTACAACGAAAATCATTTCAAATGTCATAAAAAGCCTTCCTTTGGTTAATTTTCATCCCAATTATAAATCAGTATGCACTTTTATATTTAATACTTAATTTACAAAAGCAAGTTCAAATACTATGAAATAATGTTTCAAATAATACTGAGCTATTAAATGGGAATTTAATAAACACTAAGGAGTATTAAGATTATATAAGGGTTTGAACTTCTTTTATTATATTATCCCAATTTGTTGATATACGAATTATGTCCTCTTCTACCAATTCACTACCAGTTTGAACTTCAATAATTTCCATTTCGGAAGTTGCTCTAATAGAGTGTTTGGAAGCTAGCGGAATTTGAAGTACATCACCTGCCCTGACATGTTTAAATTCATCATTTAGAATAAATACACCCTCACCTTTAACTACCGTCCACACCTCACTTCGCTGATAATGTAATTGATAGCTCAGGTTCTTACCAGCCATAATGCCAATTCGCTTAGTTAATACTTCATTACCTTCATCAAATTTTGTATAGTCTAGTACTCTATACCACCCCCACCTTCGCTCTTCATACATAGGGCGACCGCCTATATTATTAACATATTCCTTAACCTTTGGGCTGGAGTCTTTATTTGTAACTAAAATACCATCAGGACTGACTGCAACCACAGTATTGTCTAAACCTAATAATGTAACAGGAATATCTAATTCATTGATGATATGCGAATTACTAATATCTTTACTCATGATTCCTTTACCTAGGATGCTGGTTGACATTTCCTCTGTTAGAGTATTCCATGTTCCAAGATCTTTCCAATTTCCGTCATATGAAGTTGCCACTATATGTTCTGCATTTTCTACCACTTCATAATCAAAACTTGTTTTTGGGAGTTGGGAGTATTGTTTCACTAATTCACTATAGTCAAGGGAGAACCCCTTTTTTTCTAATATGTTTAAAATATAACTTAATTTAAATGAGAAAACCCCACAATTCCATAATGCATCCTTCTCAATAAACTCTCTCGCTAATTTTTCGTTAGGCTTTTCAGTAAATCTTTCAACCATTATACTATGAACACTATTCTGCTCTACTTTGGGAATAATGTATCCATATTTTTCGGAGGGATATGTAGGTTTAACTCCCATCAAAGCTAAGTCCGCATCCGAATCTATTAATATATCTTCTAATTCTTTAACTGTATTAAAAAAAGAACTATCTACATATGGATCTACTGGAAGCATTCCTACCACTTCATCCCTATCGCAGCCTTCTACAGAGAATAAATAAACTGCAGCTAAAGCTATGGCTGGGAAAGTATCTCTTCTTTCTGGTTCTGTCACAATTGGTATATTATATCCTAGTTGACTAGTAATCATATCTACCTGAGATTTGCTTGTAGCAATTATAGAATCTTCACTCAAATTATTTCTTTCTAATTGTTCCCAAACTCTTTGTACCATGGAAACATCTTCACCTTCAGGATTCTTTAAAACTTTTAAAAATTGTTTTGACCTTGAGTCGTTTGATAATGGCCATAGACGTTTACCAGAGCCACCAGATAATAAAACTAATTTCATTTCAACCCCACTTTCTTTATTTTAATGATACATTGAAAATATATTATCATATTGTCTATAAACGGCCTCTTTTGAATAGTATTCATAGAAAAAGCGATGCGCTAAATTGGACATTTTTCTGTTTGTTGAGATGTTTGTCAAATTACTCATGTGTACTGGGAACTTTGAAATATCATTTTCCACAATACACTCACCTTTCATTGGTAAGTTGATACCCTCAGCACCAAAGTTAGTTGTTATGACTGGCAGTGCTCTAGACATAGCTTCTAAAGTTTTTAATTTAACACCGCTCCCGAATAATAAAGGAATTATCATTGCACAAGACTCGTTAAACAATTTATCTAAATTTTCTACATACCCTGATAGTTCAATATTTTTTGGGTACTCTGCTGTTAACTTAAGAACTTCATTACTTGGGTTTTTACCTATAATTTTCAGCTTTACATTTGGATTTTCTGAAATTAGATTCTTCATATTCACCTTGATGAAATTTACTATCGAAACGTTATTATGAGGGATATTTAATGATCCTAAGAAAATGAAAGTTGGTACTCCCTTATAGTCTCTTTTTGTTATATTGTTTTTATGATTTAATACCTTCGGTCTAATAGAGCGAATGTTTTCTTGTTTCGAATTAGCCTTTAATACTCCTACCTCTAGTTCACTAATTAATAATTTGTTTGTAATTTTTTCTGCTGTAACCAATTCACGTTTTTTTAGTAAACCCTTTTCATACTTTAGCAATAATTTACTAATCGATTGTATAGAGGATATTCTCTTGGCGAATTTAGGAAGGTGAGAGGAGAAATTACCTAGTACATTAAAATCTACATCTTTGAATTTTTTCATATTATGTAACATTTTTTCGTAACGTATAGAAAATAAGTCATCCATATAAACAAATTCTTCAACATCCAATGCTTCATCTTCGAAATATTGAGATATTCTTAAAGTATCGTATATAACAAGATCTATATCCTTTTCATCAATATAATTCACTAAAGTTTTCTTTATATCATTACTAAATAAAAACGATTCTTGTAAAGATTTGTTTCGAAAAATTAAAGTATTGAAAAATACATTTTTCAACTGATTTAATACTTTAGGCTTATCAATATATATGACATTAGAATTTAATGACTTTTTTAAATCATTATCCCCGACCACTATGTATTCTATTGAGTTTTCACCATGTTTTTCTATGAAATACTCATAAATACTTGATAGAATTACTTTTTTTCCATTATCTTTTGGATATGGAAATTGGGTGCTAATTATCAGAATTTTCATTAACATCCTCCATTAACTGTATATCTTTTAGCTTATTAATAAAAACATTTGCACTAAGTTCCCAATGGAATAGTTCCACACGGTTTATTCCATTATTTTTTAATTCATTTTGCTTTAATTCATCAGATAACAAACTATCTATTCCCTTTGAAATATTTTCTGGTGAACTAGGATTAATATAAACTGCTGCATCACCTGCTACTTCAGGTAAAGATGTAACATTTGCACTAATTACTGGTGTTCCACTAGCCATCGCTTCTAGTAAAGGTATGCCGAATCCTTCATAGAAAGACGGAAATACAAATACCTCTGCCATATTGTAAATATAAGGTAAGTCCTCAGTCTCTACATATCCTAAAAAGATAACGTATTCTTCAAGGTTAAAATGCTTTACAATTTCTTTTACATTTTCTAGACCATTACCTTTGGCGCCAACTACAACAAGTTTGCAGATTGCCCTTTTCTTTTTTATTGATTCCTCATACGAGTACAATAAGTTCACTAGATTCTTTCGAGCAGTAGTAGTTCCTACAAATAATAAATACTTTTCAGGTAAATTGTATTTAGTGTGGATATTATTTCTTATTTCACTATCATAATTACCAGTGAATAAATTACGATCATAAGAACAATATGTTATAGCTATTTGGTCACTCTCAATATATTTGAAATTTCCCATTATTGATTGTTTTGAATAATTGGATACTGTAAATATATTTATATCTTTATTAAATATTAAATTTAAGAAAAATTTTAAATACATCGCATGAAATTTAGAATGATATTCCTTAGCATTTATAAATGCTAAATCATGTACTGTAACAATACTTTTTTTTGCTGGGAAAGTGATAGGCTTTAGAAAATTAGGTCCCCAAAAAACATCAACTTTATATTTTTTTAAGTACTTTGGTAAAATTAAATTCAACCAAATTGGCTGATATATTTGGTTATTTGGGAAGATTTTATTTAGGTCATTTACTTTAATAAATACAATATTTTTTTTATCATTATTAAAGTTAATATTTATTTCATTATCTGAAAACACATAATAAAAGTTATTATCATCGTTTTTTATTATGTATTTCAACATATTCTCTAAGTAGATTCCAATTCCTGTTTTATTACTTGTTAATTTTCTACCATCTACTCCGATTATCAAATTAGACCCATCCTTCTTCTACCAATGATCTTCATTATAATAATGGTTTGCTAAGTCTTTGGTTGTTTCTTTAATAAGAGATATTTCTGATTCTGTTAAGTTTTTCTTCCAGCTTTTTATCATATCCTTGCTGTTTCGTTTTAGTACATGTACTCTGTTGGATTCAGCCTTAACTGGGTTTTTGTCTCCAGTATATTCCTTAATCTTTTTTTCTATATGATTATTAAAATTAATCCCCAATTTATTATATAACTTATGAAATTCAGATACTGGATCAAGAGATAAATCTTCATGTTTTACAATTATCATATTTGGGTTTCTTTTTGCATATGTTGAAAGAACTGAATATATACAATTCCACCAGACTGCAGATTTTAATACCAGATTTTCCTCTTCAGAATTTACTCTATTAATATATTCTATTAAATAAGGATGTTCCATAATTAATTCTTCTTGCTTAAGTAAATTATCGAAACCAAATTGCCACTCTAACCTTTTCATACTACTTACAAATGCAGCAGGGTGTCTTATTACTATTACAACTTTACAATTATACTCTTGATGCATATATTCAGTTAAATTGTAGGCCATTGGATCCTTGATAAGTAATCGATTAATAAAAGGATCTATTTTAATTTTCTGGTAATAAAAGTTTGGTCTGCTTTTTATGGTTGCCCATCCTATCAAATTTCTTACTTTTTCAATTTTAGTCTTTTTTCCTCTTTTTAAATAATGATAAGGAAACCTTTTGAACACTGCTTGCCCTTTCATCAAATCTCGTATTGAATCTGATACTAAATTTTCGTTTGCAGCTCCTTTTTTTGTAAAAAGAAAGTTCTGGTTTACAGTATTAAGACCATATTCTCTATTAAATGGCTCTTGTATATAACCTATGTTAGAATTCAGGGATAAAATTTTCCCTACAAAAGTTGTTCCTCCTCTAGGAGAACCTGTTACTAATATAGGTTTTTGTTTTTTTTCTCTCAAAGTATTCACCTACCATTAACTTAGTAAAATAATTCACTAATTAAATCATAATTTCTCGTAAACATTCAAATGTTTATCAATCATATTCTCTACATTAAATTCTTCACTTTTTTTTATACAGACATCTTGTATGTCCTTCTTATCATTATAAGAATAATTATAATAATCAATAATACTTTCAGTAATTTCTTTAGGAGAGTTAGGGGTAAAACTATACTTAGAAGAATCTATTAAAATTTCTGGGATTCCGCCCACTTTTGAAGCAATAACTGGAGTCCCAGCTTGATAAGATTCTATTATTACTCTACCAAAAGGTTCCTCCCAAGTTGATGGAACTACTGTTAGGTCTACCTGTTGCATTATATCAATCACCTTATCATAAGGAAGCTTACCTAGGTATTTAATTCTATTATCCTTACTAATCTCTTTTAAATTATTTTCTTCTGGTCCTTCACCACAAATATAAAGATCTGACACAATATGTTCAGGGATTGTAGATAAAGCTTTCAACAAACTATCTACTCCTTTATTAGAGGTTAATTGACCAAAATACCCCAACTTCAGACTATCTCTAGTTGATACTTTCTTTTTACTTATACTTTTATTTTCAACCACATTTGGAATAACATATTTATTAGCCTCTTTAAAAAAACCTCCATTAATATGTTCATCTAATATGTATTGTGATATTCCTATAACCGCAGATACATATTTACTAAAGTATTTTGCAATGGATGAAGAGAAATATGAAAACAATCTAGAATTCACAGGTCTCAATAATGAATAATCTCTAAGAGTATGAACAATAGGAATATTTAATTCTGATGCAGCTTTCCAGACTGAAACACTCAATCCAGAAAGGTTCTGTGTATGAACAATTTCAGGTTTATTTTGAGTTAATAGTTCTTTTACTCTTTCATATTGAACTATGTTGTATGAATTTATTATATGCCACAATACTTTTTCCCTACTATTCTTTCTTCCAGCATCTTTAAGCCAATACAAGTTGTTATAAGGGAGTCTATATACAGGTACTTGATAAATTTCATTATATGTTAGCTTTTCTTTAGATCCTCCTACCGTTAGTACTTCTACTTCTATAATATTATTAAGCTGCTCTGAGAGGATTTTAGTAGATATTTCAGCTCCACCAATTATATCTGGATAGTAAAAGCTATGTATAATGCAAACTTTTTTTTTCATGATACCACCTACTTCATTATTTTAGTAATCTCCCCATTGATCTATATTAATATCGTAATGTTTATTTAATTCATCATTTCTACTACGAAAATAATTTTTTAAATATTCTCTGTCACTATCCTTCATAGAAGGGATTGATTTATTAAGCCCCAACTTTCTTATTGACTTAACAACTTTGCGAGGTAAAAAATTCCTAATTTTTGTTAAAAGAGGGAATCTATTATTTATTTTTCTAATTTCTCTTGCGAATTTATTTGCTGAATGAGATTTATTTTTCACACTATTCAATTTAACATATTCTACATCTAGGTCTAAAAAAACACAGCACTTATTCACTACATCTTGGTAATTTTCTTTAAGTTCTTCAAAGGTAATGAGCAAGATATTACTAGGTTCAAAGTATGGTTTGTATTTGTTTAATTGACTGTTATAATCACTAAGTACTAAATGCTGAAAATCTTTATCAAGAATGGATTCGCTAAATGACTTATTAATTCTTCCATTCCTATGCGCATGCCAGTAACCAGAATAGGCCCTTTCTACTGGTTCCCTTAAGATATAAATAAATTTAGCATTAGGATTGTATTTATATATTTTCTCAGGCACTCCCTCAAATTTGAGATTTCCTGTATCAGCCATTGTGTAACTGGTTGATGCATCAATAAAAATTTCACTTTTTGGATGATTTGGGAATAAACTATGATACCATTTAGTGCCCTTTTTAAAGTGGTGAGTAAAGTAATGAGGTTCCTTTGGTCTACATACTTCAATTTTGGAGTGTTGATCTAACAAATAAGCTAATGTAGTAGTTCCTGATTTTTGAGCACCTATTAGAAAAACGTTTACTAAACTTTCCATCTATTCCACTCCCTTATTTATAGTTTTTTCATTCAACAAATTGTATCCAACAAACATCCATAAAAATACATTAAACGGATACAATTCTAATATGTTTGTGAAAAACGATACGATTATCAATCCAGAGAATAACGATAAAGCAGTAAGATTGTTTTTTTCACCATTATGAACATATGTGAATAACAATTTCTTTCCTATAATTAGTATGAGAGCAAAAGTAATTAACAATCCAATTATCCCCACTTGCTGGTATATTGCTAAGTATTGATTGTCAACAGAATAATTCAATGAGTTATAATTTAGCTCCTCCATTCTTCTGCTAGCTGCTCCCACTTTACCTAAACCTAGCCCAATAATACCTTCCAAAGAGAATGGAGAATAAAGGTATTCACCCCATAACTTAAACCTAGCAAACAGTGAATTAGATGCAAAGTAATTAAATCTATCTAAAATAAAATAAAATGTGTAGGTTAAAATGGGGAGAAATAAAAATATCATTGAATTATTAAATAATACTGTTCTCTTGCTGCTCTTTCTAAATGTTGAAACTAAAAAGTACACCAATTGAGCTATAACCCAAAAAAGCAAAGCGAATCTTTTTGTAGATAAAATTAAAAACAATAAAGTGGTCAAATTAAGTATCCATTTGTAATGTTTCTTTTCATTAGGAATACATTTCTCTAGTATGAATCCTAGTAAAGCTAATAGAATAGAAAAATTACCAGGAGTACCTACTATTGATGGTAGCCTTAACAGAGAATTAAAATGTTCAAAATTAGTGCCATACTTATATCCTAATAAAAGTAAGTTTTGAGCCCCAAGTACATACTGTACAATCCAACCTATTAAACATAGTATGTAAATTAACATCAAAATCTTAAAAAAGGAAAACCTTTTGTACATTGCAACAATACCTATGAAAATCCCCATCATCGGTATGACAGTTATTTTTATCCCATATAATAAGCTTGTAAAATCACCCTTTGTAAAACTACTGAATAAACCTATAAAAATAAAGAAAATAATTAATAAAAAAACAATGAAAACTGTTCTATCTATTTTTTTAATTAATATTAACCTTTTTAAAGAGAATAAAACTAAACCAAGTAATAAAAAATCCTTTATCGATCTAATAAATATATCATCTATAAAAATTGCTATAGTTCCATAAATTGAGAAAATAAATAGAGATATCTGTAAAATTATTAGGAAAACTTTTTCATTTGTGTAATAGATGTTTTACACCTCATTATCATTAAGCATAATTGATTTCTTATAAACCTCCGACAGCTCACTCCCTAATTTATTCATCTCGAATTTATTTTCAACGTGCTTTCTTCCGGCTTCCCCCATTCGAATCCAACTTTCATTTAAATCTATACATTTTTCTATTTTATTTGCTAAATAAAATTCATCTCTTTCTGGAGCGAGAAAAGCACTTTCACCTTCTATCACACTTTCAGGAATTCCATCATGAAATGTTGAAATTATTGGTATACCTGAAGCTTGAGCTTCTAATAAAACTACCCCTTGTCCTTCTTCATCTCCGTTACCAGCAGTAACACTAGGGAAAAGAAAAATATGAGTATCATTCAAAATAGCTTTTATATTTTCGTGAGTGACATTCCCTAGAAGAGTTATATTTTCATCTAAATTATTTTCAGTAATTAATTCTTCTAACTCAGCTCTTAATGGTCCATCACCAGCAATAGTATAGTGTACTTCAGGAAATTGTTTTACAACTTGCTTCATTGCTTTAATACCGTATTCATAGCCTTTTTTCTCAACCATTCTTCCAACACTAGTAATATTTATTTGAGTACCTTTTAATTTTCTCGGTTTAAATTCGAAATTTTTAGTTTCTATGCCCATAGGTAAAATTTCAATTTTATTTTCAGGACATCCATATTTCTTTAACACACTAGCTGTATAATTACTATTAGCTGTAATTACTGTAGCGTACTTGAATACATTTCTATAGATGCTTTTATTCTTTTTTAGAGCTTGTAATACATCATTTCCATGAAATGATACTATAAGTGGGAATTTATAAATTTTTTTCAATTGAATAAAATCATTTGCTATATCACCAAAGTGACAGTGCATTACATCGATTTCTTCAAGTTTGTTTTTTAATTTCACTAATCTATGAATAGTTTTCAATTTACTTTTAAAAGATATAATTTCCAGATCAAATAATACTTTTATAAGGCCTTTTAGAGGCAGTTCTTTCAATATGTTTACAAGGTTAATTTTACCATTAATATAAATAGTTTTTTCGAGCATATTTAATTCTTTTACAATAGGTTGAACTTTACCTTCATTAGCAGATTTCTTTGCAACGATTTTTACGTCGTGATTATTTTCCAATAAATACTTAATTTGAGAAAGTATGAAAGTTTCTGATAGTTTAGGGAATTGTGCAACGCACATGTATATATTAATAAATAGTCCACCTTTTTTTATCCATTAAATTCACAAGAAGCCATGGAAATATATTCTATTGCCGAAAAATGTTTTTAGAGTTTCACCCTTTACAGGCCTTAAACCAATATCCTTATAGAATGATTCATAATTGAATTCTTTTAGTATAAAAGGAAATAGTTTATTTATTACGTTAACTTCTAAAGGATTAATCTCACCTTTCCACTTATTAATTCTATCGTTAGTAATTCCATCAAATTTCTCTGACGAAGTGCTATTCCCTTTCCAATCCGAACCATTAATAGTTGATGGCTTGTATAAGATATCTTGATTTTCAATGTTCAAGAACTTCGATATTTTTTTAATTTCAATGTTAGGATTACTTACCAACTCTTCATAAGTTATTGTTAGGTAGTCTCTTTGATCAATTATTCTTTGGTTTTTCATTAAATAATAATATGAATTATATAGACTTCCAACAATGTGTTTTAATACGGGATATTCTCCTCTTTGTTGTTCTTTAAATTTTCTTATAGAGACTATATTTGAATAAGGATTACGAATAATATGTATAAATTTCGCTTTAGGGTATAATTTTTTTAAGTAAATGGCAAACTCTGCATTCTCCACAGATTTTTCAACAACTCTTTTATCGTGTGGTAAATCTTCCATATAAAGTGACTTATACATAGCATGTACATAGGAATCAATATAAGACTTCTCATTTAGTACAGTTTTACTATTTAATGAATTTTTTAGTGTGTTAGTAAAAATATCTAAATTCCAATAACCTCTCGTGTCACTATCTGAAAATTCTGTATATTCACTATTTGAACTCTTTATCCAAAATGAGAAATTATCAATAATCTGCTTTTGACTAAAGCTTTCCGGATACTTCCTTCTTATTTTATAATCTATCCACATTCCTAGATGTTCAAAGAAGTGTGCTTCAATAGGTACTACAAATAAATCTGTATGACCCTCTAACAAACTTCTTACTAAACTAGTCCCAGACTTATGAGCTCCTAGTAAAAAAATTGGCTCTTCATTCATGTTGAATTTCACCTCGTTAGTAATGAAAATGGAATTATTATTTCCTTTTTATTTTTTTTAATAATGAACTTAAAATCATTTTATCTTCTGAGGAAATTCCATTTATCCCATAAATTAAAATGAATGAAACAAAATATATGGAAAGTAGCATTATTAATTGTAGTATAGCAACTTCATGGAAACTATTTTTTAGAGCGATCACTAGACACGTCGATATTACAAAAGCTAAAATAACTTTAATATATTCTACGTTATATGGGTGGATTTTAAGTCTACCATAAACGAGAATTAACTTAATTAAGTTACTTAAAGCTATAGCTAACAATGATGCTATAGCAGCTCCTTCTATACCATATATCGGTATTAAAGTAACATTTAAAAGAATGTTTAAACAAGCTGTAACAATACTAATATAAAGTTCAAACAAGGGCTTTCCCGTCATGGTATTAATATAGCTTGCGGGACCTACTGCGGAGTTAACCAATTGTCCAATGGCTACTAATATTAATGCTGTTGAACCTATAAGGAATTCATCACCAAATAAAATCATAATTTCTTGACTAAACGAAATTATAATTGAAAATATAATTAAATTACCTAATAAAGACCATTTAGTTATAGTAGTGTAAAGTCCTTTTATTTCCTTTATTTCTTTGTTCGAATATAAACGTGTTATAACTGGTGCAAACATTGTATTAAAAGCTACTAATATAAAGCTACTTAAAGTGCCAATTTTCACAGCAATACTATACACTCCAACATCTTGGCTATTTAAGTAATAACCAATCATTAGAACATCAGACTTAGTAATTACAAAATTCATGCCTCCAATTAAGATTAAAGGTGCAGAGAATTTCAATACTTCTTTAAAGTTCGATACATTTTCCTTAGTGAATATGTATCGAATTTTGATATTTTTAAGTATAGAATTTATAAAATAACCTATTGCTAGCAAAGTACTAATATAGAATGCAACAATTAAGCCATTAATTGTATAGCCAAGGAAGTATAGACAAATAAATATCAATATTTTAAAACTAGGTATGAAGTAATTCTGCATTAGTACGAAATTTGTAATGTCGCTTTTACTACGATACACGCCTCTAAAAAGATCTATCAAAGATAATAAAATAATAAATGGGCTCATATATATTAATATTGAGAATATTTCTGCATCATTTAGTAGTTCAACTGCAATAATTTTACTAAAACCTAAAAGCAGCAAAGTCATTATTGTGCTAATTAATAAGGAAGCCCCAAAAGCAAAAATAATAATACTATTGGATTTCTTTTGATCTTTTTCTTTAGGAATAAAAGCAATTATCCCTTGATCTAAACCAAGTTTCATAAATATTGATATAAAACTTACAATAGTATAGACAAGCATGAACCTACCATAAGCTTCTGCTCCTAAGTAACGAGCAGCAAATAAGTTTAGTACTAATCCTAGGAACAAACCTACGATTCTTCCCACAAATACTATTGATGATGATTTTGCTATTCTTACTAAATCATTATGCAAGTTTATCTTTCCTTCTAAAATAAATTCCCTTGATGTAAAAATGTTTAGTATTTTTTAATAAGCATCTTTAGCTCCGATAATTACTATACATGTTTTAAGTATTAATTTTATATCTATGGTAAGAGATCTATTTTTAATGTATTCTAAGTCCATCTCTACCCACTCATCAAATCCAATATTACTTCTGCCACTAACTTGCCAGTAACATGTTAGGCCAGGTGTTACACTTAATCTTTGCCTTTGACGCTTGCTATATTGGACAACTTCATTAGGTAGAGGTGGTCTTGGGCCTACCAAGCTCATGTCCCCTTTTAATACATTAATTAGTTGAGGTAATTCATCTATACTGGTTCTCCTTATGAATTTTCCTACTTTAGTGATTCTAGGATCTTCTCTTATCTTAAAAACTGGACCCTTTGCTTCATTTTTTGCCATAAGTGCTGCTTTCAATTCTTCTGCGTTTGATACCATAGAACGAAATTTATACATTCTAAATTTTTTGCCATCCTTACCTATTCGAATCTGATCAAATAGTATTGGACCTTTAACATCTTCAACTTTTATAAACACACTAACTAATAAGAATAAGGGAGATAACATAATTATACCTAGTGTAGCGCCAATTATGTCCAATAACCTCTTTATTACTAGGTACTTAACACTGTCATTACTTTCGACCTCATTATATGCCATGCTGGTGCTTTGCTTTGTATTTAATTGCGTCATCCGAATCACCTACCTTTATTGAAATTAGCTTAAAACCTCACTCAGGATTCCTGAAACAGATGGACGGCCGACAGAATGATATTCCACCCTATAATTACGCATTTCTTCTAAATCGAAGCAGTTTCTACCATCTAACACCAATGGATATTTCATAGTTGAAAATAAACTTAAATCAACATTCTTTATATCGTCCCATTCTGTTAAAATCAGAGCAGCATCACTTCCAAGTAAAGCTTCATTTATACTTTCTGAATAATTCACTTCCGGCCTGAGAATATTTTTTGCATTTTCAGTAGCTATAGGATCAAAAGCAATTACCTCTGCACCTTTTTCTACTAAACGATTCGTCACAACAATTGAAGCTGCTTCACGCATGTCATCTGTGTTTGGTTTAAAAGCCAGCCCTAATACTGCGATTCTTCTCCCTTTTAAATCTGACAATCTTTCTAAAAGTTTTTCTATAAGTACGTTTTGTTGCTTACGATTTACATTTACAACTCCTTTGAGGAGTTCAAAGTCATAATGTACGTTACCCGCAATCTGAATAAGTGCTTTTGTGTCCTTAGGAAAGCAAGATCCTCCATATCCAATACCAGCATTTAAGAATTGGGAACCAATTCTTTTATCCATACCCATACCCTTAGCAACATCTTCTACATTTGCATTCAATCGATCACATATGTTTGAAATTTCGTTTATAAAGCTTATTTTCGTTGCAAGAAAGGCATTAGATGCATACTTGATCATCTCAGCACTCTTTACATCAGTTCTGAATACAGGTACACCAAATGGTTTATTAATCTCTTCGAGGATATCTCCAGCATCTTCACTTTCCGTTCCTATAACAATACGATCTCCATTGAAAGAGTCATAAATTGCAGATCCTTCTTTTAAAAACTCAGGATTGGAAACCACACTAACCGTGAGACCTTTTTCTAAGTTTTTCTGTAGAATTTCTTTTATTTTGTTATTTGTTCCTACAGGGACTGTACTTTTAGTAACTAAAATAGTATCCTTCTTTATATTTGTTGCAATATCCAAGGCAACCTTGTACACAGAATTCAAATCAGCTGAACCATCTTCATTCTCAGGAGTCCCAACAGCTATGTAAATAACATCCGCATTATTAAAACCTTCTGTATGACTTGCTGTGAAATATAGGCGTTCCTCATCTATATTTTTTGCCATCATATCACTAAGACCAGGCTCATAAATTGGAGATATTCCTTTTTGCATCATCTCTATTTTCTTCATATCAATATCTATACAAGTAACGGTATGACCTATCTCAGAAAGACTCACGCCGGTAACTAAACCGACGTATCCTGTTCCAACTACAGCTATCTTCAATTGATTACCTCCTCTTACTCAGTTCTTAACTTTTTGGCGCATTAATGTTTGGATCAGCTCTTCTACATCTGGACCTATTTCTTCATTTTTCAATGCAAATTCGATTGTAGTTTTAATGAAACCGAATTTTTCGCCTACATCATATCTCTTACCATCAAAGTCATAAGCAAACACTTTTTGTAATTCATTCAACTCTTGAATGGCATCTGTTAATTGGATTTCTCCGCCAGCCCCTGTTTTCTGTTGATCAAGAAAACCGAAAATTTCTGGATTTAGCACATAACGACCCATAATAGCTAAGTTTGAAGGAGCTGTTCCCTGTTTTGGTTTTTCCACAAAATCACTAACTTGGTATCGACGACCTTCATTCCCACTTGGATCTACAATTCCATAACGGTGTGTCTGATCTTCTCCTACTTGTTGAACTCCAATTACAGATGAACCAGTTTCCTCATATTGGTCTATCAATTGTTTCAAACAAGGCGTGTGGCCTTCTACAATGTCATCCCCTAAAAGAACCGCAAAAGGATCGTTTCCAATAAAGTTTCTTGCGGACCAAACGGCATGCCCAAGTCCTTTTGGTTCTTTTTGTCTTATGTAATGGATATCCACGTTGGATGTTTCTTTTACTTTATCAAGTAGTTCGTATTTCTCTTTTTTTAATAAGTTATCTTCGAGCTCAAAGTTATTATCAAAATGATCTTCTATTGCACGTTTCCCTTTACCAGTTACAATAATGATGTCTTCTATACCTGACGCGATTGCTTCTTCTACTATGTATTGAATTGTCGGTTTATCAACAATCGGCAACATTTCTTTAGGCATTGCTTTCGTGGCTGGTAGGAAACGTGTTCCTAATCCAGCAGCTGGAATAATAGCTTTTTTTACTTTCCCCATAAATAACACCTCTTTTAATATTGTGAAAAATTAGTATATATGTTTTTTGTTTACTTAATATGTTAAAGTCCCTTCACCAGGGTTAGCTTACATCAACCGCATGTGCATCAAGCTTCTGAGTGGTTAAGGTCCCGAGAATGAACATCAGAATGATAGTCACAATTTCTAAACCAATCTCGTATTCTAATATGGGCCTCTCTCCATAACCTAGCAACATGAGGGAACCTAGGTAGCAATAAAATTATTGTTGAATTTTACAGGTTCACTCTAAAAAACCTTAAATATGTATATCACCAATTTGATATTTGATGGGTGAATTTACTACCTAACATGTTATCCTCCATCATAAGCAAGATTTAATAGCTTAAATTGCTATTTTTTATAAATCTTTTATTGCTTTATACTTAACAGACGTCAAGACAATGACGATATGGTTAATATGGTGGTTTTCAGTTAAGTTTCTGGTTTCTTGCATTCTAAGGCAGCCCAGCACTCTGTAACATAACTTTTCAACGTAGTATTTAGTTTAAAAACTTTCAGGCGAAGCACACTCCAACGATGTGCAGTATACGTAATACCTAAACGTTGTTAAAAGTAATTCTTACGTAAACACCGTAAGGCACCTAGCTTAGAGAAAGAAACATTGTGTCATTGGTAGCGATAGTTTAGGATGTCTACTAGGTTTCAATCTATAACAACCTTATACCTACGACCTTTGGATGTACTAAGAATTTTTGTAACTATTTTGTAACATAATGTATTGTATCAATAACCTAGTAACCTTTAAAGGGGAATTTTGTGGATTTTTACATATATTTTATATATTTTGTAAACAGATTTTTATAAAGCGTTTTCACTGATTGTCCCTTTTTAATAGAAATGTGATATCAGCATATTTCGGCAAAAACACTCACTTCAGCTAAAAACTCTTTATAGATTTACAAAAGTTTCAATATTCACATTTTAACAATTTTCCGCAGTCATTGAAACCGGAGTTTCGAACAACCTTACTATACTCCTATTTTTACTAATAATGTGCCTCTATAATATCTAAATTAAATAGAAGGGGGCAGTGACGTTTTACAACGTCGCTGCCCCTTTCTGTATACCCATGAATATCTTATTTGAATAGAGAGAAAAGTCCCTTCTTCTTAATATGTTCCGGAGGCTCAGCCTGAAGGATATTTCCCGCGATAACATTCTCTGCATTCTCAGACATCAAATAAACCATATCCAAACCGAAACTCTCTCTTACCTCACTATACGCATCTTTCATACAAAAGCCACGACTTGTCGTATTATGGGCATCGGAAGCAATCAAATGAGCAAGGTTCGCTTTAATCAACTGATGAGAGAACTTCTTTATCTTCTTCCCGAACTTCCCGCAAACACTCGCAGCTGTCACCTGCACGAAGGCACCTTTCTTCACGAAAGAATAAAGAAGATCCGGGTTTTCCATGATTTGTTTGTTTCTCTCCGGATGTACGATGATGGGTTTGTAACCAGCGACTTGCAAATCAAAGAGCAGCTGATTCGCATATTTAGGTACGGAACTTGACGGAAACTCAACGAACACGTAAGTCGTTTCGTGGTTAACAGGAAGAATCTCATCTGCATCAAGACCGTCGATCATTTCGCCATGAATACGACTTTCTTGGCCCGGCAATACCTCAAGCTCTATTCCCCGCTCCCGGAAGGTGCGATTAAGTTCAGTGACCTGGATAAGAATGTCGTTCTTAAAATTATCAAAGGCTCCATTTCTATGGTGTGGGGTCGCCACGATCTTTGTGATCCCATCTTTTACTGCTGCTTCAGCCATTTGGATACTTTCTTCCACGGTCTGAGCTCCATCATCGACGCCGGGTAAAATATGACTGTGAAGATCTATCATTAGATAAACCCCTCTCATTTTTTGTGAATTTTATATTTATCGTAATAATAAACGTACATTCTATTAGATGTTATTACTTATTGATAATATCATTTATAGTGGGGGTTTCATAGTTTAAAGGAAAATAAAAAAGAGAAGAGTCTCATCAACTCTTCTCCTTGAATTATTGGCCATAATAGTAGTAATAGTTACTGGATTTAATGTCCTGATCGTTCAACACGACACCAAGAATATTCGCTTTTGTCTGATCCAGCTGCTCTTTGGCCTTCTGAATCGCTTCTTTCTCTGTCTGTTTACTTCTAACAACAAGAAGCACTCCATCCACAGCATTTGATAATACCTGCGCATCAGCTACAGCAAGGACGGGAGGCATATCAAAGATGACTACATCATACGTCTTTTTCGCTTCCTTAATAAAACTCTTCATCTTATCCGAACCTAACAATTCGGAAGGGTTAGGTGGAATCGGACCACAAGGAATGACATCCAAGTGCTCAACATCCGTCTTACTAGCCAACTCCGTAACCAAATGACTTTTGACAAGGTAATTACTCAACCCTTTTGTATTATCCACTCGGAACGTGTAATGAATCGTCGGCTTACGCATATCGGCATCTACAAGGAGAGTTTTCTTTCCCTGCTGCGCAAACACGACGGCAGTATTCGCTGTTGTAATTGATTTTCCTTCGGATGGAGAAGCCGATGTGACAAGCATCGTTTCCAAGTCCGTATCAACAGATGTAAACTGTAGATTTGTACGGATCGTTCGAAACTGCTCCGCGATAGGTGATTTTGGGTTTTCATGGGCGATCAGCTGTCTCCCTCTCAGGTTTGAAACGTTCTTATTCTTTTTACGTACCAACAGACTCACCTCTTATTTCTGAGATGTTATTCGTTCTTCTTCTGGCGCGGTCAGCAGGACTCGGTAGATCGTCTGCTGTAATTGTGGAAACCACTCCAAGTACGGGTAATCCTAGCGTTTCTTCAATATCATCTTCAGACTTGACGGTGTTATCCAAGTATTCAAGCAAGAACGCAATCCCTACCCCGATCATCAAACCGACGACAAGCGCAATCGCTATGTTAAGCATCGGATTCGGGCTCACAGGAGACACATTCGGTCCTACAGTTGCACTTGATAATACATTGACGTTATCAACGCTCATCAACTGCGGAACTTCTTCTTTAAATACCGTTACCGTTGTATTAGCTAAATCTGCTGCCAGCATGGCATTTTCATCTTGAGCCGTGACATTAACGACCTGGGACTGTTCCGCATTCGAGACCTGCAATTTGCTGGAAAGCTGAGAAGCAGACATGTCCAATCCTAATTCATTGATGACTTCGTCCAAGATTCTAGGACTTTGAATGATGACATTATATGTATTTATAAGTTCAACGTTCGTACGAATATCATTAATGTCGTAGGGTGTGTCCTGTTGCTGCGTTTGTGATTGACTGACAATGAACTGGGAAGACGCTTCATAGGTCGGAGTAATCACAAAAAAAGTAATAGCGGCACTGATTGCAGCCGCACCAAGAGCTAAGCTGAGGATCATGATGATTCTTTTCTTAAGGACCTCGAAAATTTCTTTCAAGGAAATTGTCTCTTCCATTAATAAACCTCCTGTTGTTTGTCGAATAAACAGATATCAGCATTATAGCATAAGATATCTATCTATCGACCTCAAAATCTAGAATATTTAACTATTTTTTTACATAGAATACTAAACTTTCTAAGGTTAATTATCGGTTATCCCTTCGACATATTGTAGGGAAAACCGATATAAAAGGGGAAAACACGACAAATATCCTAGTATTCCGATTTTGATATTTTGTGTGTACAATAATATAAATGATATCTATTTATTGAGAAAGGAATGTGATGTGATGAACGTCAAACGTGTGCTATTTTCCATCGCTTTGCTGGGTCTGGCTGCTGCAGCAACGATTTTCACAGTAAATTCCGTCCAAGCCAATACGCTTGAAGAACGGTACGAACTTGCAGACGAAGCCTTCAAAGCTGAAAATTATGAAAAGAGTGTGGATCTATACTCCGAAGTTCTTGAAATGGAGGCTTCCCATAGAGATGCAAGGGTAAAACTTGCGCAATCATACATACATCTAAATCAAATGGAGGAAGCTGCTACAACTCTGAGTGAAGGAATTTATGAAAATCCGGAATACGGGCCTTTATACACACTCTTATCTGAAGTGTATATAACAGAAGGTGAGATTGAGAAGGCGTACCGGACATTAAAAAAAGGAACCCGTTATAGTAAAGATCCCTCTGTCAAAGAGTCATACGATCAACTGCTTTCTCATATAAAAATCGATGGTGATAGAAGATTGGTCCAACAAGGTTATGAAAGGGAGTACAGGCTTGTTTGGACCGCGGAAGATGGGAGCCTGTATCCACTAGAAGCTGAGTGGAAGGTAGAAAACCCTGTCGTCGGAGAAATAGAACCTGTGGAAGAAGAGCCTTCCGTTAAGTTCAAAGGGGTGAAAACTGGATCTACCGAACTTCTGATCACTTGGAATGATTTTACTCAGACCATCGAAATGGTTGTCGAGGAGCATGTGTTGGAAGAAGTCAACCTGACCCCTGAGGAAATGGAAGTTTTCACGATTGGAGAGTCCCGTACATATGAAGTATCAGGAACCGATGCTGCCGATGAAGAGATGATTTTTGACCCTGAATGGACATTAAAGGAAGAAAAATTCAATCTCGATTCAGAAGAGAAAGCCCTTACTCTTTCAGCTGAGGAGTCAGGGTTGGATGTGTTGACCCTTACCTATAAAGACTTCCAAAAAGCAATTCCATTGATGGTAGAGGGAGAAAGCGAAAGCTACGTTCAAACCAATGTAGATGGCCAAGGACGTGTTGTTATAACACCAGCTCAAGAGAGTTATGAACAAGGAGATGTGATCCAACTTCAAGCAGTCGGAGAACCCGGGTGGACATTTGTCCGTTGGGCTGGTGATCTCCAAGGAATTGAAGACACGATCGAGCATACGGTAGATGGTCATCTGAATGTGACAGCAATCTTTGAATCCAACGCTCATCAATTGAACCTTTCCATTGAAGGTGAAGGTGAGGTCTTCCGTGACTCGCTCTCCAACACATACAGTCATGGTGAGACCATTTCCCTGCGAGCAAAACCGGCGCCCGGGTGGACATTTGAAGGCTGGGAAGGCGATTTGACGGGAGCGACAACCAACGCTCGTTTAACATTTGATGATGATAAACAGATTCGCGCGGTTTTCACGGAAAAAGAACAAGCAGATGAAGAAAGTGAAGAAGATGAAGGTGAAAATGAAGAAGAAAAAACGGAAACACCGGAATACGAACTGAATGTAAGCAAAACCGGAAAAGGGACAATCAGTAAGAGTCAATCCGGCACAAGCTTTCCAGATGGAACGTTTGTGACATTGACGGCTACCCCTTCAGACGGTTATACATTCGCCGGTTGGAGAGGGGATGTCACCCACTCTTCCCGAACGGTAACGATTAAAGTGAATAGTGATTATAACTTGAAAGCCTTGTTTGAAGAGATCACCCAGGAACCGGAGCCTGAGCCCGATCCTGAACCAGAACTGGAACCTGAAATGTACACCTTAACGACATCAACCAAAGGTCAAGGTTCCATTCAAGTCTCTAATCAGACAGTGGAAGCTGGAGAAAGTATTTCCCTTCAAGCGGTTCCGTCCGAGGGTTGGACGTTCGTCCGCTGGGAAGGAGATGGATCAGGTGGATCGGCGAGTACGTCCATCCAAATGAATCGAAATAAATATGTGACAGCTGTGTTTGAACAAGTAAATGAGGAAACTTCTTCAGAGGAAGAAGAATAAACAAAAGCCTTGGGATACAAGTGATTCCAAGGCTTTTTCTATCTTCATTTATTGTATATATTTATGATCCGCTCCAGCATGACTTCTTCATCATTCTCCTGAGCAAGCCCTTCCCCTTTTTCGATTCTAGACTCTCTTACGGAAGAATCATTCAGCACTTTCGCCATGCCTTCTTCAAGCGCCACCGCGTCTTTCGGCTGCACAAGCTCCCCCGCTCCGTCTTTCAAAAGATACGATAAACCTCCGACGTCAGACGCAACGACAGGTGTATGAGCCGACATTGCTTCAAGAGCCACAAGTCCGAACCCTTCGATGTGGGAAGGCAGAACAAAAAGGTCAGCCGCTGCCATCCACTTCCCGACGGTCGCCTGATCTTTTGTACCGTGGAAATGGATACGGTCCTTTCGATCCGATTGAACCGAAGACTTTAATTCTTGTAAGAAGCTCTCACTCTTCTTGCTTCCTACAACATGGAGATGGAGATTCCCCTGCTTCTCATTCAAGGACTGGAAAGCCTCCAATAATTCACGTAACCCCTTCGCTTCAATCAAGTTTCCGACAAAAAGAATGTGACAGTCATTCGTGGAAAGGCCCAGTTCCTGCTTCGTCTCCTCTTTTGACCTTGGAGCAAACACGTTCCGATTCACCCCCATGTTGATGACCGAAACCTTCGACGCTGCAATACCGAAACCTTGAATAACTTCTTCTTTCAGTGCTTCTCCGACAACAATGACATAATCCGCTTCTTTCAAAATGTACCCCGTCATCTTCCGGATCCACTTGTTCTTTTTCGCCATTTGATCGAGGTCTCCACCGTGGGAGGTCACGACCAGTTTGGTTCCGAACAGCTTCTTGAACAAAAGAGCAAGGAGCCCGCTCGGGAAGATGTAGTGGGCATGGACGACATCAAAGTTTTTACCGGATGGAAGCTTACTGATGGTTTTCAGGAACCAAAGCCCGTACTTTTTCAAAAGGTTGACCTTCCCGCCACGGTTGTCGCGGTTGACGGCGATGTCGATGTTCAGCCCCTTCTGCTTCAAAGCTTCGACTTGGTTTCTTACAAATATACCGTAGGTCGGGGTCTTCCGACTTGGATACATGTTGCTGATGACTAGTACACGTTTACTCATAGATGAATCCTCCCCGTCCACTACTGGATCGTGTGACGATAGAAATCTTTTTTCTGATCATAGTTTTTGAAAATCGCCCACAGCAGTGTATCCGTGCGGTTCACTTGTTTGAAGGTTTTCGGAAAGTTGATTCCCTTCTCCTTTAGGGTTTCGCAATGCTTGATGAACGCATCCTTATCCAGTTGGATGAACCCTTCTGCCGATTGGACGGGTGATTTGGCGAGATTTCCTTTCAACTGGTTCAATTCCAGGAAACCATCGAAAGCAATCGCCTGGGAGGCAAACACTTCCGTCGCCTGCACCTTTTTCCCGTACTGATCGGATGTGTCGATCAAACAGTTAATGAAATCTGGTGGAAACGCACAGTTGATTTCATACATGCGGACAATTCCATTGAAGTCGTCCATTTGTTTCAGAGTGTCAGTAAGAAGCTGAGCCGTTGCTGTGTGGTCGGTGTGGGCATCGACATAAGGTGTCGTATAAATGACATCAGGTGAAACTTCCTCAATTTTCTGTTTTAAGAATTGAATATTCTCCTGACTGCTCGACACGCCCCCATCCGGAAGATCCATATAAGAGACTTCTGATAGTTTCAGAATGTCCATCACTTGATGTATTTCCTCTTTCCGACTTCGTTTCAGTTCCTCTTCACTCAAATCACTGACACTTCCGCCTCCATCTGTGATGAAAAGGCAATGGACCTCTGCACCATGTTCCGCATGTTTACGGAGTGTCGCTCCAGGACCGATCGTTTCATCGTCCATATGTGGTGCAAGGACAAGCACCTTCTTCTCCTCTTCGACAGACGTCAGGTCCAAGTCTGCACTGTAATGTCTTTTCAATATCCGGCGTGTCACTGGTCGATTGACCGGCCTCGCCAGGTTCATTAACATTTCTTTTTTACTCATGATCCTTACCCCTTACGTTTCGTGACATTTCTTAACAAAAACAAGAAGGCATGTGTTTTCAAAATAAATGCAGCGGAGGCAAACACGACGCCACCGATGACAGCGACGGTTATGATCTGCACGATATTCGGCCAATCCGTAATCAGCTGTTGTATACCGATCACGGCTCCACTCATCGCAGCAACCGAAAGTGTGATTTTCAAGTAATCGATCGTCAAATACTTGAAATCCAGTCCGCCTACCAATTTAACAAAAACAATCAAACAGGCCCCTGTGTAAAACAAAGCCATAACTGATGCTGCGAGTGGAATTCCTAAATACCCGAGCCATTCAGCGAACAAGAAGTTGAACAATACGTTAAGTGCAATCGATCCGATGCTGATCATTAAGATCAGGTGGCCTTTTTTCATCGTATAGAAGCCTTTGTTGATGACGTTATTTAAACTGAAGAAAACGACCGATCCGAAGTAAAAGTACGCCACCTGCGTCGTAGAGGTCGTTGCTTCATTAGAAAATGCTCCGCGTTCGTAGAAAAGCTCGATCAAGTTCGGCATCAACAGCATCATTCCGATGACCGACGGGAGCAGGACGAGATACATTGTCGTCAGTCCCTTTTCAATCCCTTTTTTGAATTGATCGTTGTCATTCGCCGTGACCGCTTTCGATAACAACGGGAAAATAATCGTTGCAATCGTCACACCAAAAATCGCCTGTGGCATATGCACAAGGTTTTTCGCGTAGTTGATGTACGTGACAGCACCTTCGCCTTGATATCCGGCAAAAATCGTCCCGACCATCAAGTTCACTTGTCCGACGGCAACGGTGAGTCCTACAGGTAAGAAGATCCAATAGAACTGTTTAACCTCCGGCCAGTCGATTTTTTGTTTCACATCCATCACTTTTCTCGGGACGACGAGGAACAACTTGAAGATCAATGATAAGATCGTACCTGCCAAGTACCCGAGTGCAAGCGAATAGGCACCGATTTGATTGGCGAATAAAAAGGCCGCTCCGATCGAGCTTAAGATGACGATGATTTGGGAAACGATCGACAATGAGAACTTGCTCTCTGCATCAAAAAACGCTTCTAACACACTGTTCATCCCCACAAATGAGATGCAGGCAAAGAAGATGATCGTCACCCATGTCGCAATCTGTGTCGCTTCTTCACTAAAGTTCGGGTAAAGCAGCGGCATGAGCACAGGAGCAATCAACATACCGATCACGGATAAAATGAATGCAAGTACGAGCGTTCCTTTGAACACCTGTCCTAAGTATCTCTTCCCTTTATTCTCTTCTACAGATTCAATATAACTCGGCACGAGGGCATTTTTCATTCCGTTCGTCATGAACAAAATCAACATGTTCGGAATGATGAATGCAGCAAGATACGCATCCGCTACATAGCTGTCGCCGAAGTAATAGGCGATGACCATATCGCGGATCAATCCAGACACTTTCAGCAGCAGCGTCGCCCCGATGAATAAAATACTTGCTAAACCTAACTTGGATTTCAATGTCTATACCTCTTTCATTCCATTTCAATGATTCCAACTATAAAACAACTAGCCTGATTTTACCACAGCTGACAAAGTTCTGTAATGAAAAGGAAAACTGGGTGAATTTTCTCCTTTCCATATCATCCTTCTCCTATTAAACTTTAGAAGGTAATAGAAAGGGGATCCTTCCATGAAAAGAACGATGATCCAAGAAATTTTCCTTATTCGTACTATCGCCTGTTTATGTGTCGTCTTCATCCATGCGATGACGATGACCCAGCATAATTACACGCTGGCAGAATCTACCGACGATCTGCTATATCTATTTAAATTGACGCTTATGTTTGCAACACCTTTGTTCATTATGATTTCTGAATTTCTACTTTCCTACTCCTATCCGGACAAGCTCCCGAGAGGCTTTTGGAAAAAGAGAATTCTCTATATCCTTGTTCCTTATGTATTGATCGCAGGTCTCTATTCTGCTGTACCTCTGTGGACAGGAGGAGGCTTGACTTGGGAATACTTCCTGGAGCGTTTTTTTGACCGGACGTTCTTAGGGCTCTGGCACGGGTACTTCGTGCTGATCATTTTCCAGTTCTATGCGCTGCATTTCTTACTGAAAAAGTTCTTCGACCGTTATCCAGCCTGGCTGATGATTAGCCTTTCCCTGTTTGTCAATCTCTTTTACCTGGGCATCTACAACTTTGGATGGTTTTATGAAAATGCCTTCGTTTATGGCTTGAGAGATTACTATAAACTTCCGTTCACTGGCTGGATCTTTTACTTTACGGTCGCTTATTATGCAGGGAAACACATTGATACGTTCATCAACTTTTTGAACAAATACAAATACTACCTGATTGCAGGAGCACTCATCACTGGGGCTATTCCCCTATTAATGCGCCTTAATCGTATTTATTCAGTCGTTTCTTCCAAGAGGTTTGATATTGTGCTGTACACCTTCTTCATCTTCTGCATCCTTTATTTGATTGCAAGAAAGATGAAACACATACCGAATCTCGTGATGTGGATCAGCAGTAGCTCTTACGGTATCTACCTTCTCCACCCATTGCTGCAATCAAGTACAATGAACGCCTTGAAAGATATGCCGTTCCATATGAACTTCGGTGTGCATATCATCGTGATGTTTTTGATTGGTGTCATTGGGCCGATGCTGATCACGTATGTACTCAATAAGGTTCCCTATGGAGCTTTAATTGTTGGCAAATTTAATGTACCGAAAAAGCCGAAAGTAAAACAACAAACCACGATGGCCGGTTAACGATAAGATTAAAGACAAAGACGACCAGGATGATCCTGGTCGTCTTTGTTTTGGTTACACTATACCCTTAAACTCTTCCTTCCCGATTAGTAGCTTAGTAAAACCTATGAAACTTAAATGTTACACAACTGTAAAACTATGACGAATCTTGTTATGTTACGCTTGTAAAGGATTACAAGGACAGACAAAAAAACACAAGGGGAGTATTACTAAAATGAAAAAAGTCTTATCGTCACTTGTCGCTTTTGCCACGGTTTTTCTACTATTTACACCTAATGCTTTTGCAGGACAAAGTGTTCGGGACCAAGTAGTAGATCTTGCATTTGATTACTCAGGTTCACCGTATGTATATGGAGGAACATCACCAAGTGGTTTCGATTGCTCCGGTTTTACTCAATATGTTTTTGGCAAAGCGGGAATTGACCTTAATCGTACTTCCCGTCAACAGTACACCCAAGGCGACTACGTCAGCCGTTCTAATTTGAAACCAGGAGATTTAGTCTTCTTCGGCAGCCCGATCTGGCACGTTGGTATATACATAGGAAATAACAAAATGATTTCTGCGGAAAACCCTTCCGATGATATCGAAGTAGCTTCTCTTACTGGGTATTGGGATCGTAACTACGCTGGAGCTAAACGAGTGATTGAAGACAAGCATGTAGAAGTAGCAGAACAACCAGAAACATTAGATCAATATAATGATGTCCGTGTAGACTATTGGGCAGCAGATCACATCGAGTACATGAGTAATGAAGGCATCATTGAAGGATACAATGGTTCATTCATGCCAACCGAAAACATTACACGTGGATCTGTTGCGAAGATGTTAACAACAGCTCTTGGAATCAGTCCTTCTAACGATCAACAGTTCTCTGATGTTCCTTCTTCCCACTGGGCTTCTGGCCACATCAATGCTCTAGCGAAGAAAGGTTACATCACTGGTTACACTAACGGTACATTCGGTCCGGATTCCGATATTACGCGTGAAGAAATTGCAGCACTATTCAACAAAGCATTCAACTTGAGTGGCTCTACTTCAAACTTTAAAGATGTAGATGGAAACCACTGGGCTTATGATGATATCCAAAGTCTTGCTGCTTCTGGTATCACGCACGGTTATACAGATAACACCTTCAGACCTGAAAATGAAGCAACCAGAAGTGAATTAACAGTATTCTTATATCGCGCAATCAAATAGACTTGATACAATGGGAGGAACTCACAAGAGTTTCTCCTTTTTGTTTTCCTCCTCCCCTCAAATTCTAAACCTCTTTCTACTAGAATCTCCATCTTCTACACCCAGCTCCACTTAGAGCGCCCTTTTCCTTGCCTCTATTAATTCCATTGAAAATTACCTATAACTAAGATCTGCTGAGTGCGAAAAGTTGGCACCTAGGATTTAAGTGAGCCCCGTGGTTACACCTATAGCCATTTGGTCTCCTTTATAGTATCCATGGGAGAACAGGCTGGCTTGGTAATAAGCCTAACCGTCTTTCCTTATTAATTCTTTCGTTTCACACGTTTTAAAAATAAACAAAAAGGGAAAGCTCCGCATATGGCGTGCTTTCCCTTTCGTTTATTTTCCTTTCCATTCATAGTAATCAATGATACCATCAGATATACCTTTTGCTGCACGGTCTCTCCAATAGCTGGAACCTAATTTCTCAGCATCAGAGTCGTTGGTGGTAAACCCTAATTCTACTAACGTAGACGGAATCGATGTACTCCTGATGACTCGGTAAGGTACATCTTTTACTCCACGATCTTTCGTTCCTAGTGCTTCTACGAGACTATCCTGGATGAATAAGGCCAACTGTTTGCTGTCAGTCACTCGTTGACTCTGTGAAGAATAGAAAGTTTCTGTCCCATTGGCACTCGGGTCACTGAAAGCATTGGAATGGATGCTTACGAATGTATCGGCGCCATTATTTACAGCATAGCTGTTACGATCATCCAGTGGAATAAATGTGTCATCTGATCTCGTCATGATGACCTTGACGCCACTGTTTTCTAAGTAATTACGCACACGTTTAGCGACATTCAAATTGATTTCCTTTTCTACTAGACCATTGAATTCTGCTCCACCATCTTTTCCTCCATGACCAGCGTCAATTGCAATGACACGGCTTCCAGAAGCTGTACGAGCGGTGTAATCTTTATGTACGTATCCTTTGAGACTTCCTGTTGATACTTTCAACCAGTCTCCTTGTTGTTGATGAACCTCGATGACTGTTCCCCTTACAAACTGCCCGACTCTTGAATAAGAGGTACTCGGACCTGAACGGACGTTTAACACATCAGTGGTTACCACTCTTGTTTCTAATACATCCTCTTCTTGTGACACTTTGAATGAATCATTCAGCCCGCGTGCGACCAAGAGGGAGTATTCTGTTCTTGTAATGGATGCATCCGGCCTATATGTACCGTCATCATACCCATTAGCGATGCCTGCTGTCGACACTTTATTGATGGCTTCATATTGTGAGCCTGAACTTTGCACATCTTCATACGTCACGGCACTTATTTCATGTAATGAGAAGGCTTTTGAAATCAAATAAGCCATTTCCCCGCGAGTCATTGTCTCCTTAGGTTTGTATGTACCATCTGTATACCCCGTGATGATTCCTTCCTCATAAGCAGACTGTATGTATCCTGATGCAAACGAATCGGCGTCCACCCCTGGAAATACTGTATTTCTTTGACGTCCATCTAACCCCAATGCTCTTCCTACCATTGTGGCGGCCTGTTCCCGTGTCACCACATCCGTTGGTGCAAAATTGCCGTTAGGGTAACCTTGAATGATTCCACGATCAATCAAATAGTGAATCTCTGTTTCATATTTTTCCGGAACGTCATGGAACGCCAACACTTTTCCTTGGGGAAGGAAAACAACTAAACCAAAAAGCAATAAACCAAAACCTACATATAACCAATTTTTCAACATTTTGGACAAGGATCCTCCTTTTTTATTTTTCAACTAAATCTATCCATTTCTATTATACTATCTTTTATGTGCTAAAAAAGAGGATAAATCGACTCATTTCGATTTTTTACACTTTTATCATTATTTCTTGAGATAAAAATAAGGACCGCTCTAAAGAGCGGTCCTTATTTTCGTAATTTTACAGCCTTATTCTTTGAAACGATCGTCTTCTGCTCTTGCTATGAACATAGCAAACTCAGAACGTCTTGTTTCGTTACCAGGCTTGAATGTTCCATCTGGATAACCAGTGGTAATTTCATTCGCTGATAGCGTATTGATGTAAGGAGCTGCCCAGCTTGTTGGGGAGACATCCTCGAATCGTTTCGAAGTAGAACCTTCGAGGTCGTAAGCTTCGACAACGATTTTTGCCATTTCGGCACGAGTAAGGGTCTTGTCTGGCATGAATTCACCTTGAGGGGAACCTACCATAATGCCCGCTTTCGCGATGGCTGCAATTTCGCCATAAGCCCGATCTTCTGTGTCTACGTCGCTAAACCCTGGATCTTCCACATTAGAAGTTTCAAGATCGAAAGCACGGACGATCATTTGAGCAGCTTGACGACGAGTAATCGGATCATTGATTCCGAAATCGCCACCTGGGTACCCATTGATGACACCAGCCACATTCAATTTCTCAATTGCTTCCTTAGCAAAGTAATTTTCACTAATATCGTTGAATGCTTTTGGTTCTTCATCACTGTGGTAAACCGTAACCGTTTTTTCGGTCATGTTTCCAGCAGCATCTTCCACTTCAATCTGGAACATGTTCTTGCCGTCTTTCAAACCGACCGTATGCGTGTAATCCTGCTCTGTGTCATTCATATCATAAGGAGTGTCGTTTTCTTGTGCATACACTTCGTTTCCATTGACATAAAGGCGCAGAGCATCGTCGTTATCTTTCATGTTCATAGAAAGATCAACTTCAGTTTCACTCGTTACGTGCGGACCTTCGACATTTAGTTCAGGGCTTGTTGAATCAAGCATGAAACGACGAGTGAACGAGATATCATTTCCGCTATCATCAACAGCGATGAACTCAAGTTCTTTCAGACCATCCGTCTTGAATTCTACCGTTGTATTGAAGTCATAACGCTCTTCGGTAGAGTTCCATGTCAATTTGACCTCTTGTCCATTGACAGTAAGACTCTCAACTTCTGAATCATCTGTAACGTATCCAATGACTTGAACTTCTCTGTCTGTTTCGAATTCCAGTGCAAGGGGAGTAAGAGCTGTAACGTAAGGAATCGTTTCGTCTTCAACTTCCAGCGCACTATCTGTCGTGCTATTTCCTGCATAGTCATAAGCGACAACTCTGACTTTTTCCACTTCTTCTGTTCCTAGCTCATAAGAATCCGTATTCGAAGACAACGGATCTTCTGTGACACTGTTTCCATTTACTAGAACTTCAAAGTGGGAAATGCCCGCCCCTTGATCGGTAGCTTCCCATGTCACTTCATTTGATTCACTATCATAATCCACGTTCAATTCTGGAGTTTGGGTATCCACGCGTACGGGGATCACTTTGGACTGCCAGTCAGCATCCGGATAGTCGACCACAGACTTGATTTCATAGTAATACATACCATCTTCTACGACTTCGCCATCTACTTTTCCGTCCCATGCGGCCTGATCATAAATGTTGTAGGAAGGACCAGCGCCTCCATCGAAGTAATTCTTTCTCACTTCATCCTCTGTACGAAGCGTACGAAGTTCATTCATATCCTCATCGAGAATATTGAATTCTACTTCTTTCGCATTTCTTAAGAATGATAGAATCGGCATTACGGTATCAGCCATACCGTCTCCATTTGGAGAGAAACCGATATGAAGCTCAGAACCAGTCAGTGCTTCTTCTTCACCAAGGAGTGGGTCGACCCCTAGATAATAGAGTTCTGCTCCGTATGGTGTTAATAGACCTGTTTGCCCATAGAAAGTTTCTCCATCTGTTTCGTAAATGGTGTCATCCACAATTGGCGCTTCGTCCCAATCGCCATTAAATCCAACGTAAGGAACATTCAGTGCTGGATTAACATCCGCTGGATCCACCAATGTAATGAACCCTTCTACAAAGTATCCATTTTCAAAAATTTCATCTAATGGCACGTTGTAAGCCCAATCGACTCCATCTTCAAGGTCTAGGCTTACATCAATTTCAATAGATTCTCCAGCAGGAATGAATACCTGATAGTCATCATTGACTTGACGACCGTTATCTGAAGAAACCTCAATTGGATATTCACCTGTATATGGTGCTCCTTCACTAATGGTTCCTTCTTTGTAGATTCCTTGTGCTTCTTCAAGGCTTCTGCCCTCTACAATAAGGTCTGTCTGGACAGTACCTTCGACATTGTACGTAGCTCCCTCATCACTGAAGTTTTCTACTGTCAATGTAAAGGAAGCTTGATCATTGATTTCTTTAAGAGCGACTTTACCAATGCCTGTCTCTTTCTCTGTTGCAATCACAGGTGTCTGCATAGCAGCGTGTAAATCCATCAACCCTGCCCCTTGTCTTCTAGGGGAGAAAGGTAGACCGAAATTGAGTCCACTATTATACGTACCTGTATCCATTTGCGGAACAGAAGTGTTCATCAAAATGTTTTTCGCCATTTCGACGCGGTCTTCACCAGCTAAGTCAAAATCATCTTCTATACGCTGCATCACTAGCGCGGAGCCCCCAGCAACGTGCGGAGCTGCCATGGAAGTACCACTCATCAAACCATAGTCATCATCCTGAAGAGTGGATAGAATGTTTCCACCTGGAGCTGTGATTTCTGGTTTGAAATCAAGGTTCGGTGTGACACCCCAGGACGTAAAGGAAGACAAGCTTCCGAATTCAGGGTTGAGAGATTGAACCTCTTCTCCTTCAAAGGAAATTTCTACTGTGTTTCCTGCTTGCAATTCATCTCTTAAATTTTCGCCCAAATCTTTCATAATGGACAATTGAGGAATATTAATTTCCCCACTCGAAGCCATACTGATATAACCAGAAACGTTATTGAAAATGATGACCCCTTTTGCCCCGCGTTCCTGGGCGTTCAGTGTCTTACTGACAAAGGTGGATTCTCCACGTTGAATCAACGCGATTTTACCTTCGACATCTACACCTTCAAAATCGTTGGCTTCCGGTGATGCATCAGAATCACCTGGAGTTCTTCCTAGTCCTGCATACACCAATTCATGATACCCTTCTTCCAGCGAATCAGGGTGAACATCACTGGCAGATAGGAAAGGAACAGCAGGTCCTTCTTCTCCATTAATTCTTGTGTTGAATCCATCAAGCATCAAATATTTATTCTCGAATGATGCTACTTGTAGAGAGTCTGTAGAAAGACCAGGAGCTCCTACAAGACCGATGTCAGGATTTGACGCCAATGGGGTGTCGAAACCTTCTCCGAATTTCGCGGAGTTCCCGGCAGAAATCGCCATCATCACGCCATTATCCACCGCTCTTGCAATCGCTTTCTGTTCTGGATCTTCTTCATCTACGAAGCTCGCTGTAGAACCAAGGCTCATATTGATGACATCCGCTCCTAGTAGAATCGCATCATCAATCGCTTTAACGTAGATATCACCATACGTAGATGGCATTTCAGGATCATTACCAAAAACTTTCAATCCTAGGATCTGAGCTTCTGGTGCTACCCCTTTCAAGCCTCCGTTATCTTCATCGCCATTGGCACCGACTGTACCGGATACGTGCATCCCGTGCATGCTTGCATCAGGGCCAAGGTCTAGGACTTCATTGTTTTCATCTGCATAGTTGTAACCATAAGGGACTTTTTCTGTGAAATATTTCCCGTCAAGCTCCCCTGTCGCTGTCAATGCATCGACATCGGAAGGACTGATTTCGGGGTCCGTTTCTTCACTTAGGACCATGTCTTTATGATCAGGATCGATTCCTGTGTCAATGACACCGACTGTCATTCCTTCCCCTTTATAGCCATACTCCTGCCAAGTTTTTTGAGCTTTGACCAGTTCTTTACTATAAAGCAATTCTGGCTGCTCTGTCGGACGCTCGTATTCGTTTGTGATATGTACTTTGCCGACATTCGGTAAGCTCTCTATCACTTTGACAGATTTGTATGTCACTGTACCACTGAAACCGTTGACTACAGTTGTAAAGCTTTCTTTGTAGTCCATCGGAATCGATTGGTTTTGAATGGATGCTTTGACTTGTTCCTGGGCATCCAAAGCAGCTTTTCGTAGTTTCTGCTTATTCGAATCTGATAGTTCACTATAAGTCTTACCTAAGCTTTGAGCTGAATAAATGGTTGGTTCATCTTCTAATTCCACAATCACGCGTACTTCTTCATTCGGGTCAAAATCTTTTTCTGCCTCTTCGGCTTTGAATACTCTTTCTGTTCCTTTTTCTGCTCCTGCAGAACCTGTTTCTCCTAAGCTTTTATGACTAGGGAGACCAGTAGCTGCGAGTGCGGAGTTCGAAAAGGCCAGAAGGAAAATAAAGAACAAAATCAAACTCTTTTTCAAATTCAAAAAGGTTCCTCCTCTTTCTATTTTAGTACTTACTTTAGACCCCTCTCCTTTCTATTATTTTACAACTTCAATTATATTCAAATTATTCTAACAAATCAATGAATACGACAAAATACTTCGTTACTGGAAATAGTTTAATTGGAAGGTTTGTAGAAAAAAAGTCTGATAACATGCTAAAATATGAAGTAATGACTATTTTTTCAAGGAGCGTCTGTATAGATGATAGAATCAATGAAAAAGATTTTACCTGCCAAGAATGAACGTCAATGGAAAAAATACGATTCATCTGTCCAGTCCATCAATGCTTATGAAGACGAAATGGTTCATTTGTCCAATGATGAATTGAGGAATAAGACCGTTCAGCTTCAACAAGCGCTACATAATGGATCAAGTATTTATGATATAAGAGAAGAAGCATTTGCCGTAGTGAGAGAAGCATCCAAACGTGTGCTCGGAATGCGCCATTTCGATGTACAGCTGGTCGGGGGCCTCGTGCTTACCGAAGGAGACATTGCGGAGATGGCTACCGGTGAAGGAAAAACGTTAGTAGCTACTCTCCCTAGTTACTTGAGAGCACTGGAAGGTAAAGGAGTCCATGTCATTACAGTCAACGAATACCTTGCACGAAGAGACTTTGAAATGATGGGACCTTTGTATGAATTCCTGGGACTTTCTGTGGGTCTGAATGTACCCAGCTGTTCACAAGCGGAGAAAAGAGCGGCTTACCAAGCAGACATTACCTATGGACTTGGAACAGAATTCGGTTTTGATTTTCTCCGGGACCATATGGTTAAAGACATCAGTCAAAAGGTCCAGCGCCCCTACCATTTTGCAATCGTCGATGAAGTGGACAGTGTCCTGATCGATGAAGCAAAGACCCCACTTGTCATTGCAGGCAAGATGGAATCAAGTGCGAACCTTCATAAGATAGGAGCCAGGCTTTCCCGTTCTTTCACTCAGGATGAAGACTATCAATATGATCGGGAAACAAAGAGTGTTAGCTTGACAGAACAAGGAATCACTAAAATTGAACGCGCCTTTGGTATTGATAACTTATTTGATATTGAACATCAAACGCTCTACCACTATATGATTCAAGCGGTACGTGCTCTAGTCATGTTTGAACGCGACGTCGATTATATTATTGAAGAGCAGGAACTAAAACTTGTAGATATGTTCACCGGACGCTTGATGGAAGGGCGGACGATGTCCGACGGTCTGCATCAGGCTCTGGAAGCAAAAGAAGGCCTCAGCATTACAGAAGAAAATAAACCGCAGGCATCCATCACTGTGCAAAACTATTACCGGATGTATCCCACTTTATCCGGCATGACCGGTACAGCTAAAACTGAAGAGAAGGAATTCCAGACGGTTTATGGGATGGATGTGATCCAGATTCCGACGAACCGACCTGTAATCCGTGAAGACAGGCCGGACCGAGTATTTATGACAAAGGAACAAAAATATGAGGAGCTCGTCCGCGAAATCGCAGAGATCCATCCGACCGGGCAGCCGATCCTGATCGGAACGTCGTCCATTGTTCAATCCGACAAAGCTGCGGAATATCTGGACAAGGCCGGTTTTTCTTATGAGCTATTGAACGCTAAAAGCGTTGAACAAGAGGTTCACCTCATTTCTGTTGCTGGTGAAAAAGGGACGATCACCATCGCCACTAATATGGCTGGTCGAGGTACAGACATCAAACTCGGTGAAGGAGTAGCAGAACTGGGAGGACTCCATGTCATTGGTACCGAACGTCATGAATCACGTCGAATTGACAACCAACTGAAAGGAAGATCCGGACGTCAAGGAGACCCTGGCTCTTCCCAATTTATCATTTCTTTAGAAGACAACATGATCGAAAGGTTCGCCAGAGTGGAACGAGACCGCAAATTAAAGTCCATTAAAACTGGCGAAAATCACCAAGTCATGAACAAGGACATTCATAAGTTCATCGATACGGTCCAAAAGATCAGTGAGGGAAGCCATTATAATATTCGCGAATTCACTTTGAAATTGGATGATGTCATTAATGACCAGCGTAAAGTGATTTACGAGCTGCGGGATCGTGTTTTAAAAGAGAATCAAATCCATGAGTTCGTATCTCCGATGGTGATGGATTTTCTTATCCACGAAACAGAAAGGTATTGTCCAGAAACGATTGTGCCCGAGGATTGGCCGCTTGAGCACTTAGAAGCAGAGTTACAAAGAGGTATTCCAACGGTAAAAGATGCAGCAGTATCTGAAAGGTCCTATGAACATATTGAAGATTTAAAAGAATTTTTAACTCCATATGCGGACCGTTACCTCACCAGCCTAAAGGTATCTCAAGACTCCTCCACCCTACAAGAGCGTTGGAAACAAGGATCTGTGGCAGCCATCGATCAGCTTTGGGTGCGGCACCTGGAAATGATGAACCGCTTGAAAGAGGGGATTGGCATCCGTCAGTACCAGCAAGAAGATCCCATCCGTCTCTACCAAGAGGATGGCCTGGATATCTTCAAGCACAACTTCTATCAAATCAAGAAAGAAATGGTCATCCTTATGGCCAAATTAACGGACCGTGCAGAAAAGGGGCGGAATAAGGATGTTTAATTTCCTGAAAAAGAAAGAGAAAGACTTTGAAGCTTATGATGAGAATGGCATAGATGCAGGGGACATGATGGATGGCCAAGAGTTATCCAGTGGAGAAAGTGAAGTTTTTACCGATCTTTCCCTTCATCCAAACTGGCACTTACCGGAAGAGGAAGTGTATGTGTACCGATTTTTAAATCAGGAACTTCCTCCCCTTCGACCAAATCAAATTAGTGTGTACGGGGTGGATTTCAAAGAAAAAGACGGTGGACTCATTGTGGACGGTTTTGTCCGTCACTCCCTTTCTAAAGCGATCCAGCTAAAGCCAGCGACGGTCCTAGTGTTGAACCAACAAGGAGAGGTCATCGCCCGGCAACCCTTTGATTTAGGAAACCTTGGGAATATCCCGCGAAAATCCAGCCGTCCGTGGACATTCTTGTTCCCACCTTCCAGCATCGTTCAAAAAGATGGAAAAACACTGGAACACGGCTGGCGGCTCGCTTTAGAATTGAATAAAAAACCCGCTGCCCATAAGCTGGATCTTGATCTCCAATGGAAAGAAAAGTTGCCTGAAGAAAAGGTTACAAAACTTACTCAACTTGTCACTTCCATGTCCCCACCTAAAAAGGGAGAAATCAATTTCTTCGGCCTGGATGCCCGGCATTTAGAAAATGGCGATCTCCATGTCACACTTTTGATTCGAAACGGAAATGAAAAGGATATAACCCTGAATTATTTACCGCTTCGTTTTGAAGATGCCTCTGGTGATATCGTCGCTGAAGGTGGATTCAAATTAAAATCCCTCAGCGTTAAAGCAAATACAAGCAAGCCATGGAGCTTCATTTTCCCCGCTGATTCCCTGAAGGCGGATGTACTGGACCTTACGAAATGGCGAGCGTATCCCATACAAAAATGACGAAAGGACCGCTTTACGAGCGGTCCTTTTCTAATGGCTTTTATATTGATTTTCCAAATTTGTTTTAATGAGTTCATACATATTATATTGCTTAGAGGCGGACGAGCTTTCGGCATGAGTCAATTGACGAAGGAAAAATTGAGTGGAGAAAGACATGAATGCACTTTTGCTGATTCCTAACTCTTTCGCTTTCTTCTCAATTTCATCATTCAAACTCTCTTCGATCCGCACACTGACTTGTTTTTTCATTGCAATGACGACCTCCTACTAAATCTACGATGTAAAAAAAGCACTCGACTCTCACACCCTCTATTATACCTTAGATTTCCAATTGTTTTCTAGTATTCTAGTTATCTTCATTTATATACCCTCCAAATTATGGTACTCTAAGGTACATAGAACAATAGAAGGGGAGCCATTACATATGAAAAAAGCACTATCCATCATCGTCGTGGTTATGAGTGTCCTTACATTCACGAATATCCATGTCAACGCTGAAAGCACCATCTCAGAAAAATGCAATGTACTCGATTTACCAGAGGAAAATCCTGACCTGCAAACCGTCAACTGTTTATTGACAGAAGCCGCATTGAAATACGATGTTCCGCCGGAAATCGTGAAAGCGGTAGCTGAAAAAGAAAACGGAAACTGGAGCCATTTCGATGAGAACGGTGAACCAATTGTTTCCGACGACGGCGGCATCGGCCTCATGCAAGTGACGAACAAGCCATTATTGGATGAAAAGCGTCTGAAATATGACCTGCCTTATAATATTGAAGCAGGTGTACAAATCCTTGATGAGATGTACGAAAGAAATGATCTGCCTACCATCAACGGCGGTGAAAGAAACGTCATCGAACATTGGTACTTTGCGGTCATGGCTTATAACGGAATCAAACCCGTGAACAGCCCGATCGATCGCGATGGGGAGTATAATGAGGAAGCTTATCAGGAAGAAGTCTTTCGCCTGATCAACCAGTACAGCGGTCTCGACCTCGTTACGATACCATTTGAGAAAGATGATTTTGAATACGACCGCGAAAGCAGTGACAACATTACATTCAACAAGATGAAATACGAATTCAATCTTCCTTTGACCAAGACACGTCATGAATTGAAAAAAGGTTATGAAGCGCAAGCTCTTACCGATACAAGATTAAGAGAACTTCCCACCGTCGACAGTCCTATCGTAGAGGGAATCTCTAAAAATGAAAAAGTAGAAATCACCGGTCCATTCGTATACGAATACAAGGAAAACAAAAAGAATCACTTTGTATGGTACCCTGTCAGAACGGAGAGCGGAAAGACCGGTTTTATGACATCTATGTATCTATCTTTCTCCTTCAGCGACGTATCGGAGGATTATTATGCCCGTGATCACATCAACCACTTGTATGACCGTAATATTGTGAACGGAATTCCAGGTGGAAAATTCGGCATCGGAGATCCTTTAACACGCTGGCAGGCCGTTCTTTTAATTACTAGAGCGAATCAAACGGAAATCGGAAATCGTCCTGATCCGGGATTTGAAGATGTGCCGAAAGACTACCCCTATTATGAGGAAATAGCAGCCGCTGTCGATGAAGGGCTGTTCCAGGGAACAGGAAATCAAGAGTTTAAGCCACGAGCTACATTAACACGTGCTGAAATGGCTGTTGTGCTGCAACGCTTATATGATTTCCCACAACCGAATCAAGGCAATCCTTTTGAAGATCTACCAGCTGAATCCTGGTACACAGAGGAAGTCAATCGTCTGTATCATGCTGGGATAACGAATGGTTATGGTGAGCCTGATACGTTTGCACCGAAGACAACCGTATCTCGTGATCAATTTGCTGTGTTTATGACGCGTTCGATTGCTCCAGAGTACCGGTTGGATTGATATATGTTAAAGACGCAACAGATCTGTTGCGTCTTTTTTTACTTTCATAATCCTAAAATGTAAGACTATACATCTTAATTTCTTTAAAAACAACAAAAAAAGTGAGGAAGCCCTTCGACTTCCTCACCCTTGATACCACCGGTTATTCAGTTGCCGTATCTACAATACGGTTTTCTATGACAGGTTCGACTGTTCCTTTTTCAGCCACATACTCACGGAAGACCTCCCAATCGGAGAGACCGAGATCTGTTACGCGCCCTTCATCGTAGGCATTTGCGAATACATCGTAATTGTCGCCACCTTTAGCTGTGAAAGCATTTGTAGCGATTACGTAGGTTTCGCTATCATTCAATGCGACCCATTCGCCATCTTGATTGACTTTAACTTCTTCTACACGTGCTCCTGCATCCTTTGAGCTATCGTACGTGTAGTTCAAACCTGAAACTTGAAGGAAGCCACCGCTTTCTTTAGGAGCATTGCTTACACTGTGCTCCAGAGCAGTCTTAATTTCAGCACCTGTAAGTTCCATGGTAGCCAAGGTATTACCAAATGGCATCACTGTTAAGATCTCACCAATGGTAATCGGTCCTTTGTCAATCGATGTCCGAATGCCTCCGGAGTTTTGGAAAGCTGCTACCGTGTTCGGATTGAATTCCTGCGCTTTTGCTAACATTCCATCTGTAATCAAGTTCCCAAGTGCTGTTTCACTATTTCTTACACTTACAGGGTTCTCATCGGTTGCTCGTGGATTAGGGAATGCTTCTGCAGCCACTCCGCCACTTTCTTCATTTCGAATTTCTTCAATTTTTTCTGTGTATCCTGCGAGGATTTTCGCTGCCTCGGGGTCTTCTTCTTTTTCTGATACGTCAATCAATTCTCCAGCATAGCCTGTAACTACACCATTTTCATCAAACTCTACGTCTAAGGTTCCAAGATATCCCCCGTACTGGCCAGCTTGTACTACAATCGTAGGGTCTTTAGGTTCGCCATTTTCATCGGTTGTTACCTCAATAGGCTCCTCTAATTTCGTATGACTGTGACCTCCGACAATGACATCAATCCCATCTACTTCCGCAAGTAATTGATCGTTATCATAAGCCGGGTTATCATCATAGCCGATATGGGTAATGGCGACAATCTTGTCTACTCCTAATTCTTCAAGAGCTTCTACCCGATCCTCTGCTGATTCAATGTAATCATCGAACTGAACCTCACCAGGACTGGAAATATCAGCTGTTTCTTCTGTCGTAAGGCCGAAGAAACCGACTTCTTCACCATCCACCTTTTTGATAATGCTATTGTAGGCCATTCCGTCAGATGGTAATTTGCTCACGTATTTTTTGTATAGGGGAGACAGGTTTTCGTCTTGACTGAAATCGACGTTAGAACTGACAAACGGAAAATCGGCACCTTTTACGAAATCAGCCAATGCTTTGTGGCCTTCCGGGCTTGAACCAAGGTCGAATTCATGGTTTCCGAAAGTCATCAAATCATATTCCATCATGTTCATAAACTCTAAGTCTGCCTGTCCTTTGAACTCGTTGAAGTATAACGTGCCTGAGAATACATCTCCTGCATCCAGAAGTAAAGCTTCAGGTTTTTCTTCTCTGACATCTTCGACTGCTGTTACTCTGCGAGCGACATCATCCAAGTGACCGTGCGTATCGTTTGTATGCATTAACGAAAGCTCAAAATTCTCTTTTTCAGGCTTTGGCAGCTTATTTCCGAACTTGTAATCCGTAGTCGCCAACAACCAGGCAAAGTCACCACGTTTGATTTTATAATCTGGACCGAACTGCGTCTCAGATAGCCCTGACACCAACCCATGGGCATACAAAGTTTCAACGGCTGACTCATACCAGGCCCCTTCTTTCAAATCTTCAAACGGGTGATCGACTTCTTTTCTTTCCAATCCATAAGCATCGACAATCAACTCAGCAAATTCCGCACGGGACATTTCTTTCTTTGGTGCAAATTTTTCATTTCCAACACCATCAATATATCCGGCTTCATGAAGTGCATTGACGGATCCGGCGTACCACGCATCCTCATCTACATCCGTAAAATGAGAACCAAGCTTATCCGTATCCAAATCAAGCATCTTGGCCATCATTTTAGCGGCTTGTGCTCTGGTGACAGGATCGCCTGTGTGGAATTCACCATCATCATAACCATTCACAACTCCTGCTTCATGCAGATCGTTAATAATGCCATGATACAAGTGGTCTTCCGATACGTCCGGGAAAATATGATCAGCAGAAACGGTAGCTGCCGGCGTAAGTGAAGCTGCAAGCATCGCTGCCCCAGCGGCAGTGATTGAAATTTTTCCTTTGTGTTTGTTCAAGTTCTTCATTAGTGATGATTCCTCCTTGAATAAATTAGAAAATACAGTCCGAATGTGCAGTGGAAACCTATGTAAATGGATCCCCCCTAATACAGGTCAAAGACTATGTAACTACCTTTTATATTACAAGAATTTTCGTAGAATTCCTACATATTCTTCTAATTTGACAGACTTTTTACATATCATTCATATTTATTACAATCTGGAAGACTTATGGGGGAGATAAGTCGCCAACGAAATAAAAATGAAAGGCTCCTGTAGGGTACAGGAGCCTTTCATTTTTTTACGATGATTAAAGCGGGATTCCGCCAGTGGAAGCGTCCACTTCTATTTCTCCTCCAGAATTATGGTCCATGAAGACATGGATTTCTGTGAAATAGTAATCCCCATCCATATCCTGGTTATATCGTTCATAAGAATACCAATAGCTGACATTCGTAATCCCCATATTTTCTTCAATCCTCTGTTTTGCCTGTTCAACGGTCAAATTTAAATGACGTTGGGCATCGAAGAGTTTCCAATACATGTTATGGAGCTTCCAGTTTCCATCTTCTTTCACCAACGTTATCGTTTCGAACGATCCGTAGCTCATATAGTTCTCCAATTGGACTGTTTCCACAATGATTTTATTCTGATTATTTTCCAGTACTTTCATATGAGCGTTCCATGAAAAATTAATCGCGTAGTACAAGTTATCACATTCTACGCAAGCATTATAGTAGTTACTTTCAACCTCAGCATTGAAATCATCGGTTATGTAAGGGTTTAGTTCACCCTCGATTCGATCATAGTCACGATCATTTGAAGGATAAATTGCATGCTCCATTAAATCGTCATACATCGTATTGAATACCTTATCCTGCAACTGATCTACTTTATCAGCGATTTGACTGTTGCTTAATAACTCCGGAGTCTTGTCTTCCCTGAAAGAAGGCTCAATGGTTGCCGCTAAGACCTTTGCAAATTCTGCCCGGGTAATATCCTTAAACGGCTTGAATGTTCCGTCCGGAAGACCATTGATGATATGAAGAGAATTAAGGTCTAAAATGCTCTCTGTTGCCCAGGAAATATTGTTCGCGTCAGGAAAGCCACTGACCTCTTCGTTCCTTTTTACTTCATATGCGCGATCTACCATGACCGCTACTTCGGCGCGACTTATATAATCGGTGGGTCTCATGTTTTCACCATCACCCTGAATAATGCCTTTTTCATAGGCAACGACCAATTCATCATAATAATAAGCGGTTTTAGACAAATCATTAAAAGGCGGTTCAGCTTCCGGGCTTTCATTCGGGTATAGATCCCTGACCAGCATAACGGCTACTTGAGCCCGAGTTACATTAACCTTAGGACCAAATGTCCCATCTGGTAATCCATTAATGATGCCTTGCTCATTCAAGAATAAGATTTCTTCTTCTGCCCACGGTGTTTTATCCAAATCCGGAAAACTATTCGCACTCACGCTTTGGTTGGAAAAAGATAATACAAGTGTAATTACAAATACGAATGAAACTATTTTTTTCATCATTCCATAATCCTCCTTTTTGTATGCAATATTCCAATTATACTATAAATAGTAAGATGTTTGTTACTTTTTTGAGTCTTTTAACCTATATATCTTTATACATTTTTCTTTGGTGAAGTGAGGGTTTCACATTTGTGTGAATAACAGATGGAGTTTTCAAGGAGAATAAAAAATGAAGGGCTGCTGTAGTTTACAGCAGCCCTTCATTGGCTCTCATTTATGATGGTAATTAGATCGGAATACCACCAGTGGAAGCATCCACTTCTATTTCAGAGTCATCATTATTGTTCTTGAAGACGTGAATATCAGTAACGTAATAATCTCCCTCCCAATCCTGTACACGCCTTTCATATGTGTCCAAGTAAGTCACATTATCTTCACCAATTTCATCCTCTATTCTCTGTTTCGCCTCTTCTACAGTCAGGTCAAGGTGTCGCTCATCATCAAACAGTGTTTGTTCAATAGTATCCAACTTCCAATTCCCATTTTGTTTCATTAAAGTAATGGTTTCAAATGACCCTAAATATCCGAAGGTCTCCGGCTGAACCGTCTCAACAATGACCTTCTCACCATCGTTTTCAACAACATTCATGTGGATGTCCCATGCATAAGAATTGAAGTAATATAAAGTGTCACAACTTAAACAGGCATCATAATAGGCACCTTCAACTCCTTCACTGAAATTCTCAGTCGCATACTGTGCTATTTCTTCTTCAATGCGTGCATAATCACGATCTTCCTTGTCTACTCCGTATTCCTTCAAATCATTGTACAGAGTCGTATGGACCTTACTCTGTAAGGTATCCACTTTGTTAGCTATTTGACTGTTACTCAATCCCGCTGCATCATTTCGGAAGGAAGGCTCAATTGTCGCAGCTAAAACTTTAGCAAAAGATGCACGCGTAATGTTTTGGAAAGGTTCGAATGTACCACCAGGTGTTCCATTGATGATGTGCTGAGAAGACAAGTCTAAAATGCTTTCGGTTGCCCAGGAAATATCATTCGCATCAGGGAAACCACTGACTTCTCCATCTCTTTCAATGTCGTAAGCGCGATCAACCATCACAACGGCTTCCGCACGGCTTACGGGATCTTGCGGCCGCATGTTAGCGCCATCACCTTTCATGATTCCTTTTTCGTATGCTACTGCGATTGCATCATAATAATAGGCACTTTTCGATAAATCACTAAAAGGGGGTTCATTTTCAGCCTTTTCATTAGGGTAAAGGTCTCTTACCAGCATGACGGCTACTTGAGCTCGAGTCACATTCTCTTTGGGACCGAACGTCCCATCCGGTAACCCATTAATAATTCCTTCTTCATGCAGATAAAGGATTTCTTCCTTCGCCCAGCTTGCCTGATCGAGGTCCGGGAAAGAATCCGAAGCACTTATACTTGTGGAGAAAAGGGAAAATACAAACGTTAATGATAGTGCACCCGTCAAAAGCTTTTTCATAACCACATTCCCTCCTTACAGAATTTACTAATTTCATTGTACTACAGATAAAGAGATGGATGTCATCCTATTCCCACTTTTGTAGATGATGAGAAGGTGAAAGGAATTTAGCCGTGGTTCCATATTCATAAAAAAGCAGTTCAGATAAGAAGACAAAATGATGATTCCACCTTGTCATCCTTAACTGAACTGCTTTCTTAGTCATTTTTCTGTAGGTTCAGAAGAGTGATGAAGTTTTTCGATCGACTGCTCTTCAAAAGTACTATCAACAATCCCCGCCTCTTCAATATCATTTTTCATAGTTACAATCCGTTTGTTGAGGTCAGATAATGTATTCACATCCGATAGATCTTCTAATAATAACCCTTCCATCACTTTCTCAGCTAACAAGTCATTATCAAATGCAATATCCAACTCTGAGAGTTGACTCATAAGAATTTCCTTATTGTCTTCTTTCTTTATTAAAGAGATTTTGTCATTCAATCTTGTGATTTGCTTATTTACCTGTTCTGTTATTTCACCCTCCGATGATCTCCTTAGTTTTTTTTCATCAAGACGTCCGGCGACCCATTTTCTCCCCAAAGCACCTATATTGATAAAATTCATCAGCTTCTTATTGATTAGGAAGTCTTCTAAAGTTTCCGATTGAGCTTTAGTTTCGTGCTTTTTTTGTTGCTTTCTAAGTTGCTTTTGAATTTTCCGTAACATGAATAGACCTTCTTCGTACTGATCAAGTTCTGTTATCAATGCGTTTACCATCGAACGAAATTCGTCCACATCTTCTTTATCCATCGGGGCTTTGTTTAGTAGAAAGTTGTATTGATTTTTCATAGATTGATAACGTATTTGAGAAGTGGTATAGGGGGTAGATGTGAACGTTACTTTTTTCATTTCAATCGGCTGAATGTGGACGGAAGCTCGTGTTCCTGTCTCTGTTGTCATGTTCATCATATAGATCAGCTCCTCCATTTATGTAAGAAAGAAGCCAACCAATTAAGGTTGGCTTCTTCAATATAGATTGTAGCTTAGAAGTTTGCAACGATAGAAGATATGGAAGTGTATCCACCATCAGGCTTATCGTTCAATACATTTTCAGCTACTTCCAATTGCTCAGCAGCAGTAAGTGCTTCATACTCTTCGATTTCAAGTGCTTCAAGAGCAGCGTCTGTAGCAGTAATAGAAATAGATGTAGCTTCATTAACATCCTCTAATAGATCAAGGTACCCATTCTCACTAGTGTTAGAGATTGCATCCGATAAATCACTAGAGATCACTGTAGAATCAGCGTAAGCAGGGTCTTGGTCTGCTACGGTAGCTAGGAACCATTCCGCAACTTCTAGGCGTTGGACACTTGTAAGGTTGTTATAAGTGTCGTTACCCAAGTTAACTAGAGCTGTTTCAAGCTCTTCTGCAGTTTCAGCATCGTTTACATCGTTAACGAGGACAAGCTCTGCTGTAGCAGCTTCCAGTGCTTTCGTTGCAGTCTCAATATCAGCTTCTACTTGTGTTTCAGCATCAAGAGCAGTCACGACATCCTGATAGTCTTGATCATCTTCTTCTCCACCTGCTGCTAGGTAAGCTTCCTGTGCAGCTTCAGCTTTAGCTACTGCTTCAGCCAAATCTACCATTGCTTTTGTGCTAGCTTCAAGTGTAGCAGTTGCTGTGTTAAGAGACTCAGTGGCAGCTGTGATATCAGAAGTACTGTCAACATCAACATCTTCTGCACTTTCAAGGGCAGTTACAACAGCTTTGTAGTCAGCATCATCTACGTCTCCACCTGCTGCCAGGTAAGCTTCTTGTGCTTCTGTAGCTTCATTTACAGCCTCTGCAAGAGCTTCTGTAGCTTCAACTAGAGCGTTAAAGTCATCCTGAATTGCTTTTACTTCTTCAAGTAGGACTTTTTCTGCATCTGTTGCAGTTGCATTGCCATCATCATCTTTTTCACCTGTCATTGGAACAAGTGCTTTAAGAGCGTCGATGTCAGCTTGAGTAGTTTCAGCATCTACAGTGAAGCCTTCAACAGCATTTTGAGCATTGACGAAGTCTACAGCATATTGAACATCTTCAAGTGTCACTGTGTCGATGTCATAAGAATTACCGTTTACTGTTACGGATCCTTCTAAAGCTGCTTGATAATCAGAAATATTATCTTCATCTACATTTTCAAAGTCAGCTGTTAATAGATTGAATAGTTCAACTTGTGTTTCTGCAGTCAATACTGGATCAACTACGTTTACATAGTTTTCAACTACTTCTACAGCTTCATCAAGACTGTCCTGAAGTCTTTCAACTTCAGTTTCGTCAGCTTCTTCATCAACTTTATAGTCCGCAGGCAGCTCATCAATAGCTGTTTGTGCAGTTTCCACTAGTTTTGTGAAATCTTCAGCATCAAAGTTTTCAACTTTTAATGAACCATCTTTAACGGATGCTTCTACAGCTTCCACAGCCATAACAGCATTTTCAGCGGCCGTTAAGTCACCTTCTAGTTCAGTATCAAGAATTTCTTTGTTGACAGTATCAATTACTTCTTGAATATCAGCAATTGATTCGAAAGGAACAAAGTTATTATCTTCATCAGTAGTTACTTCTGTAATTTTAGCAACGTACTCATCGATGTAATCTTCGTTCACGTTTTCAAAAGGCTTCACATCTAGAGCACGGAACGTTTCTAGTTCACCTTCTGCATCATTGACAGCTTCGATGATGCTGTCCAACTGATCTTGTACGTTAACAAGGCGAGCGTTCAATAGAACTTTTGCGTCAGAGTCAGAAAGCTCATCAACAAGCTCTTGAGCGTCAGCAAGATCTTCTTCTAGAAGGGACTCTTCAGCAGCTTCTACAGCTTCAGTAGCTTCAGCAATCGCAGCCGCTTCTGCTTCAAGTGCTGCAACAGTTTCTTCAGCAGCTACTAGAGTTTCAAGACCTTCGATTTCTGCATCTTCGTCGATTTCAAGAGCAACATCTACAAGAGCACGTGCAGCTTCTACTGCTTCTGCATCTTCAAGAGTCAATTCTTCTGGAAGGTTAGCGATAGCTTCCTCAGCAGCTTCTACAGCTGGAGTTAAAGCATCATAGCTTACTGTTACCGTGTACTCTTCACCATCAACTTCGAAAGTTACTTCGTTGTCGCCATTTACAAGAGCTTCTTCCAGCTCAACAGTAGTCGTTTCACCATTGCTCCAAGTAACCTCAAGTGTATTAGCATCTACTACAGTAGTGCTTTCGACTGTAAGTACTGGTTCTGGTTCTTCATTCTGCATAGCACGGTAAACCATTACAGCGAAGTCTTTACGAGTAACATCGTCTTTAGGCATGAATTTACCATTGTAACCTTCGATGATTCCGTTTTCAGCAGCGATCGCGATCGCTTCTTCAGCCCAGCTTCCATCTTCTACATCGGAGAAGGAATGATCAGTATCGCCTGTCAAGCCGTATGCACGGACGATAATTGCCGCGGCTTGTTCACGAGTCAGAAGATCACTAGGATTGAATTCGCCAGATCCGTCACCTTCAAAGATTGATGGAGATGTTGCACGTACAGCGTTATAGAACCAATCATCTTCGTCAACGTCAGAGAAGTCCTCTGTTCCACCAGGTGTAAGGCTTTGAGCTTTCATAAGGACTTCAGCTGCTGAAGCACGGATGATCTTTCCATCTGGATTGAATGTTCCGTCTCCAGGACCTTGAAGAACACCTTGGTCAGCTAGATGATGTACGGCTTCTGAGTAATATTGGCCATCTTCTACATCACTGAAAACATGGTCAGCGGATACAGCAACTGGTGCGACTGCAGATGCTACTACAGCAGTAGTTAGTGCAGTTGCATAAAATTTACGGTTAGACTTTGGTTGGTAAGACATAATGTTGTTCCTCCTATAAAAGGTATTATTCAACTGACTGGTTCCCCTTCCAATAAAAGGTTCACATGTCAGTAGATATACTTGATTCGTTTAACCCATTTATGCTTTTATGTACAAATCACAGGTGACTTATGAATCTATATGGTTACTAAATTGGATATAAATTCATTGTATGGGTTAAATTTACTCACTTACTAATCATACAAGATTTCAGTTTTATTTCAACAGATAGAATTATATTTTTTAGAAATTAATGATATCTGTGTCAAAATAAACCATTACTTGTTGTTATATCGACATATTTTCGTCAATATTGAATTTTTTACTGTATTTATTTAAAACTACATAATGAAATGCCTCTGTAATATTTCTGAATATACTCTATTCTATTAGTGATAAAAGGCTTATGCTTATAGACTTACACTATATCCTTCTGGTTAACAAATCCTTCAAACATCTACAAAAAGTGATAAAATAATAGGTGGCACCGTTGTGCCCTATTGCTTGTTTAAAGGTGGTCCACCATGGTCTTTAGTAATTTAGTCTTTCTTTTTTGTTTCTTACCTGCTGTCATACTTATTTACTTTCTATCACCTAGGGCCTTGAAAAATATCATTCTATTGATGGCGAGCTTATTCTTTTATGCCTGGGGTGAACCGATTTACATTTTGCTGATGCTGTTTTCCATCCATATGAATTACTTTTTGGGTCGTTGGCTTGGTCAATCTTCCAATAAGAAGCTTTTCCTTTCTATGGCCATCATCGGTAACCTTCTCATCTTGTTTTTTTTCAAGTACATAGACTTTCTGATTAGAAACGTAAACTATATATTCGACACATCCTATCAACCGTTGGAACTCCCGCTGCCGATTGGAATCTCTTTTTTCACGTTCCAGGCGATGAGTTATGTCATTGATGTGTACAGAAAAGAGGTAGCACCTCAAAAGAATCTGATTTCCTTGGCTCTGTATATCTCGTTTTTCCCACAGTTGGTTGCAGGCCCGATCGTCCGCTATCATTCCATCAATGATCAGCTTCAGAGTCGATTCGTCACACTTGAGAAGTTTTCCAATGGGGTAAGACGTTTCATCATCGGACTTGCCAAAAAGGTTCTGCTTGCCAATGCATTCGGAGAAGTGGCGGATGGAGTGTTTGCTACTCCAGCTGATGAGCTCAGTTTAGTCACGGCCTGGCTCGGCATTGCCGCCTACACGCTGCAAATTTATTTCGATTTCTCCGGTTACAGTGATATGGCCATCGGTTTAGGCAAGATGTTCGGTTTTGACTTCTTGGAGAATTTCAATTATCCATACATCGCTAGAAGTGCTACAGAATTTTGGAAACGATGGCACATTTCCTTAGGCTCCTGGTTCAGGGATTATCTTTATATTCCTCTAGGGGGAAATCGAGGTGGAAGGGCAAAGACGATCCGGAATCTATTAATTGTATGGTCGATCACCGGGTTTTGGCATGGGGCAAGTTGGACGTTTATGGCCTGGGGCTTCTATTATGGCGTGTTGATTACACTCGAACGCATCGGTCTTTCAAAAGTATTGGGAAGACTATGGAGACCTGTTCAACACGTTTATCTATTACTCATCGTCATGATTGGCTGGGTCTTCTTCCGTGCCGATGACTTTTCTTATTCTCTTTCTTATATTCAGCGAATGTTCGGCTGGCAGATTCATGGTTACCTGGACAGTCAAAGTTATATCTATTTGAACGACTATTGGTATATTTTCTTATGTGGCGCTCTATTCAGTCTGCCGGTGTTCCCTTACTTAAAGAAAAAGACCGCATCTGTTATGGAGACGAAACCTTTACAGTACGCCATACCTTTAATGTCTACAGCTTTTTATATGTTGTTGATGATTGGGGCGACGCTTCAGCTCGTCAATTCCACATACAACCCATTCATTTATTTCAGATTTTAGGGGGGGATGGAGAACAATGAAAAAAATCACGAATCTTTTAGTTGCCTTCGGTTTCCTTTCTATGATTTTCATAATTGCTATTTACGTGGTCATCACCCCGAATCGGGAAACGTCTTATATCGAAAACCGTTCTCTTGCTGCTCCGCCTCCCCTGGAAAAAGAGCAATTCATCAGCGGTGGGTTTATGGGTCAATTCGAGAACTTTTTTACTGATCAGTTCCCTCTTCGTGATGAGTGGTTAAAGGCCTACTTGCACCTTCAGTCGTCTTTAGGAAAAACCTTTCTGATGGGTTATTATGTTTCTGATAATGGGTGGATCACGACCGAACCTAAACACAGTTATCCTAAAAGCGAATTGAGTAAAGGAGCAGAAAAAGTAAGTGAGTTATATAAACGGTTAGAGGAAAAAGAGATTGATTTTTACTATGTGAATACGCCTCATAAGGTCAGTAACATGCAATTCCTGCTTCCCGAATACATTGAACGTGGCGCTTACGATCAAGTACGCAATCATTTCCTATCTTCATTGGATGAAGATATCCCTAAACTCGACATGATTGAGCAGTTCAATAAAACCTATACAGAAGCAGAAATGAAGAATCTTTTCTTCAAAACAGACCACCACTGGAATGCCAAAGGAGCCTTTAAAGGCTATCAGATGATTGTGAACTGGTTAGCTGAACAGCAGAACGAGGAACCTGCACGACCAGATGCGCTTCAGGTAGAGAGTTATGAGGAAAAGTGTTTACCGGACAAAGATTTTGTCGGCAGTTTCAACCGGCAATTATATTTAACGATTGATACCGTTGAGAATAAGTGTGCCTACACTCCAAAAGATCAACAATATAATGATTATGTAGTTGAAATTAACGGGAAAAAATCTGCTGTGGAAGACGTTTACGGACGCGCCTTTCATAGAGAGGAGGAAGAAGTGTATTACAGTACCCTCCATACAAGGGATTACCGTGAAATGAAAATTACAAATCCAGACTTAGAAAAGGATGGAGAGCGCATCCTGATTATTAAAGACTCGTATGCCAATGCTTTATCTTTTTTGCTTGCACAACAATTCTATGAAACTACTTATTATGACCCACGTCATAATCGTGACCGTTCCCTTCTAAACTATATCGATCAACATGATTTTGATCTTGTAGTGATGATGTACAATGACCCTTCCAGTGACGGTGCAATTTATGAGTATGCCGAACCTACAAATTGAGGTTCTCCAACCATGTGACGTTATAAGAAAAATGCCTTCCCAACATTAAATGGGAAGGCATTTTTTCACATTGCTCTCGCTAAAATTGCAGCAAGTTCAGAGCGGGTTATGTTCTTTTGAGGTCCGAAGGTTCCATCAGGAAAACCTGTGACGACCCCCGCTGTCGAAACAGCCGTGACCGCGTCATAGTAATAGACACCAGAGGAAACATCCGGGAACGAAACCTGGGTAGTGGACTCCAGATCATACACCCGGTCGATGATCACAGCAACTTCTCCTCTTGAGATTTTTTTCTTCGGTCCAAAGGTTCCGTCTGGAAGACCTTTGATGATTCCTCGTTCCACTGCTGATGCAATGTAGCCGGAGCCGAAGGACGCAGCATTTACGTCAGGAAAAGGAGTCGCTCGTTTTTCTCCATCCAATCCAATGCTTCTTCCAATCATTGTCACGACTTCTTCACGAGTGATCTCACCGAGAGGAGCGAACACCCCATCTTTAATTCCTTTAATAATTCCATCATTATATAATTCCTGAACATAGGAATAGTACCAGCTTTTCTCTGCAATATCATTAAACGGCTGAGACAGTGACTGCACTAAGCCATGTCCATAATCAAAGTCCTTTCCTTCCTCCCCAAGGTCAACGGCGTTTTCAATGAGAAGATCCTCCAAATCATTGATGTCTGTATGAGGGTAAGCCTGCTTTGTTAATGCCATAACTCCACTAACAAAAGGAGCAGCCATCGATGTGCCGTTCATACTGCGGTATCCATCGGGATGTTTTTCTGTCGTAATATAAGAACTGTAAATGCCTGTACCTGGAGCTACAAAATCAAGAGATGCGCCTCCATAAGAAAATAATGCCCTCATGTTTTTATCATCAATGGCTCCGACGCTGATGACACTTTCATAACGGGCAGGGTACATCACATCATCTAAGTATTCTCCGCTGCATAGGACTCCATTTCCAGAAGCTGCAACAACAGAGATTCCCGATTCTTCCGCTTGTTTCAGCGTATTTTTCATCCCCGTGGAAGGTTGACAGGAGGTCAGGCTCAAGTTGATGATGTCCACTTCCTGCGCAATCGCCCATTCTATGCCTGCAATGATCTCACTTTCCCAACCATCGCCTTGTTGGTCAAGAGCTTTGACTATGTACAGTTCAGCATCAGGAGCTACCCCAACGACTCCTACATCATTATTTTTAGCAGCAATCACTCCAGCCACGTGTGTACCGTGACCATTGTCATCTGCCCAGCTATCGGATCCATCGATAACGCTGATGCCTTTGACCACATCTAAATCAGGATGATCTTGAGCAATCCCGGTGTCGATGATTGCTACTTTTACTCCTTCCCCATCCAACCCCCATTCTCTCGATTGCAAGGCTTGCGTGGACTTGAATCCCCACGTTTCTTTTTGGCCACTTGTTTCTACTTTCTGATCCTTTTCAACCCACATAACATCAGAGTGAGACTGAATCCGCTCCAACTCTCCGCTGTCTAAAGTTGCTGAAACGGCCGGTATGTTTTCGTATGTATGGTGTACTTGAATGGATTCAAGGATTTCAGGATTAATCGTTTCCTCAAAACCAATGATGACCCGGTCCATTTTCTCGTCTTCCGCTGCAGAGACTTGTACTCCAAAAATAATAGAGAATAGAATGATAGAACTTAAAACCACTTTCCTGATTGCGCGTTTCATGCAATTCCCCTCCCTGATGATAAACAAATAGAAGCGAACAAAATGTCCGCTTCTATAACCTTATTCTTTCCAATTATAATAGTCAACAATTCCCATCGCAATGGCACGGGCTGCTGCTTCTCTATATTTGTCTGTTTTTAATTTTGAGGAATCTTCATCGTTTGTCAGGAAGCCGATTTCAGTAAGGACGGCAGGAAGAGGATTGTGTTTAACAACACGATATCCAACGTTTTTAACCCCTCGGTTGCCCATATCCATTTCTTTATAAAGACGTTCATTGATGAATGTAGCTAATTTAACACTCGCGTATTCACGATCAGACAAACCAGCGGCATAATAGAATGTCTCTACACCTGTAGCACTGCTGACGAACGCATTTGCATGGACACTCACAAAGGCATCCGCGTCATTCTTCGTCGCAATCGCTACTCGGCCGTCCAATGATGGATACCAATCCGTCTGTCTAGTCATCACTACATTGACTCCAGCATTTTCAATGTATTCTCTTGCTTTTAGACTGACATCAAGAACTACATTTTTTTCAATCAGACCATTGGCACTCGCACCAGGGTCATTCCCTCCGTGTCCAGGATCGATCGCTATTTTCCAATCTCCTTCAGGTTTGTCCAACAAATAATAAGAATGGACATATCCTTTCACATTGCCAGCCTGGATATATCTCCAATCTCCTTCTTCCTTATAAACAGAAACCGTTTCCCCCGTCATTAACTTGCCTACTACTTTATGTTTGGTTCCAGGACCTTGGCGCACGTTCAAGAAGTCGGCATCCACCACTTTTTCACTGAGTACTTCAAGCTTTTCTTCTTCAGGCCCTTCTTCTTCCTCTTCTTGAGATACTTTGAAGTCAGAATTCAATCCACGCGCAACGAACAAAGAGAATTCCGTCCGAGTAATGGTTTTCTCAGGCATGAAATAACCACCTGGTGTTCCTTCCGTGATCCCAGCTGTGGTCAGGAGGTTCACGGGCTGATAAACAGCACTTTCTTCATCCACATCATGATAGGAAACATCACCTGTTTCCTTCAATTTGAATGCATTCGAAATCAAGTAAGCCATTTCTCCACGAGTCATAATAGACTTCGGTTGATAGGTTCCGTCTGGGTAGCCCTTGATTACACCAGCTTCCACAGCAGACTGAATGAATCCTGAAGCAAATGACTCTTCGCTCACATCCGGGAATTTTGTATCTCTTTCCTTTCCATCTAAACCAAGTGCACGGCCGACCATCGTAGCCGCCTGCTCTCTTGTTACTTCATCTTTCCCATGGAAATTTCCATCTGGAAATCCTTTGATGATCGACTGGTCGGTCAAATAAGTGATTTCACTCTCGTACTCAGTAGGGATTCCTTCCACAGATGAAGCGAAAACTTTTATGTCATAAGTTGAACCAAGTATCACACTCAACAAACAAACACCTATAATTAAACTAGAAACTTTCTTAAACATTTTAGTCGTACTCCTTTTAGTTAATATCCCAGAAGCAAAAATCGACAGCAACCTGATGAATCCTCCTTCCTACCGACAACTAATCCATAATATGTAAGAGCAACCATCATCTAGTTGTTCATTATATCGGTATATACGACAAAATTTTTATCCTACGAAAAGACTAATTTACAAATTTTTATCATTTCATAGTTTTTCCGCACTATGATTTGGGTAAAGATTGAGTTTTTGCAAAATTAGGTAGAATGATAGCTATTCATCATCCTATGTTTCTGGTAGATTAATACATGAATCTACTATTCGACAGGGAGGAACAAATTACATGAAGAAATGGCTTATCATTTGCCTAAGCTTTGTCTTTTTTATCACCTTGACCATGCCTGTTTCAGCGGCTGCTGAGGATGACATTACAGGAACACTTTTTGAGGATGATATGAAAGCACTTATTGATGCAGGGATTATGGAGGGATATGGGGACGGTCGATACGGACCCGATGATAAAGTGACACGTGCACAATTCACAACGTTTATTGTCCGTGCACTTGACATCCAATACGGAGAAGAAGAAATCGCGGAAGTCGGTGCCTCGGAAAGTAATGACTATGGGGATGTTGATCCTGGTAAATGGTATTATCCTTATGTCCTTGCAGCAACAGAAGAAGGTCTCATCCAAGGTTACCCAAACGGGAATTTTGGACCAACCGATTACATAACACGTCAGGACATGGCCATGATTATTGTTAGTGCCGCAGAAATGAAAGGGGTCATCAGTGAGTCTGAGGCGTTGGATTTTGAAGATAGCAATGAAATCAAACCCTATGCTCTTGATGCTGTGAAACGGTTAAAGAATCTAGGAATCATTAACGGAAAAGAAATCGAAGGAAACATCTACTTCGCACCTTTTGATGAAACATCCCGAGGAGAAACCGCGGCTGTCATCAATCGTTTGTTGAAGGTTTTGAACCCACCGAAAGAACTGGATTACAGCGTCGCTACTTTGGACTTGGATAATGAACCTATCATACATAAAGATTTTGAAACGTATGAAGAAGCCGTTTCCTACGCCTCTGGAAACCAGGTGGTATTAAAGGGGAATAACATTGCCTGGATCAATGAAGGGCAGGGAACGACAAATGCTTTCACAATCCTTTACACGACAGAGGATATGAATTCAAGTGTCACTTATACAACAAGTGGTGTAGATGTTGAGCTGCTGGAAATACAACAGGATTATATTAAAATCCGCCTTGCAGATACGGAAGGATATGTCGCACCAGGCAAAATCAACTTGACGCCAGAACACATGGTTAAAGACCGCTCTTATTATGAAGTGAATGACGGCCTGCTTTACCACCGCTTATACAACGCGATTACGGATCGAACGTCGCGCTACTTGTACGGCCAGGCTGCAGACTTCATGGAAGAGGGCGCGAAATATTATAGCGAAAATGGAAACACGTTCTACCTTGAAGATGGCACGCTCGCAGGAGAAGCTTACCAGTATTTCAACCAAATGCCTCTTTATACGAAAACCAACTATACAGGAGAACAGCTGGATGAGTACCTGGCCCATATCTCTCCTGACAGTCCGTTAATTGGAACGGGCCATGCTTTTAAGAAAGCAGAAGAAGAATATGGAACAAATGCGTTATATTTACTGGCGCATGCCATTCATGAAAGCAATTGGGGTAAAAGCGCCATTGCAAGAGATAAGAATAACTTGTTCGGAATCGGAGCTAACGACGGGAATCCTTATGAAGATGCCTGGGAATATGAGAGCTATGAAGAAGGAATTCTTGAAGCTGCTGAAGCGTTCATCGTTCCTCGCTACTTTGAATCAAGCTCCTCTATTTATAACGGAGCACACCTTGGTAACAAGAGCACAGGTATGAACGTTAAATACGCTTCCGATGCCTACTGGGGACAAAAAATAGCTGGTCACATGTTCCGCGCTGATCGTTACTTGAGTCAACAATACGAACAAGAAGCTGAAAATGGAGCTTACGATCTTGCACAGACGATCACCTCTTACGTAAATGTCCGTTCCACACCTGAAGTTGGAGACAACAAACTCTATCAAATGCCTAAATTCGGAGTGAATTTCCAAATTCTCGACGAAGTTCAGGCACGTGGAACCTGGTACGAAGTGACGCCTGAAAATTTCGCTGACTATAATTATGACCAAACTTTCGTCTATAGTGATGGATATTCGTACTATGGTACGAGTCTCAAAAAATTACCTGTGGCTAAATGACGAATCATGTTAAAATGAGGGAGCAACAACTATATTGTTGCTCCTTTTTTGTGTTATATTATGGAGAGTAGGATTGTGTATATTAAAGGAGTCCCATCATAAAATGAATCACGTAAATATTTTAGGCGTTCCATTCTCAATTACCGATCAATCGATGTTGATCGACGATATAGAACACCATATCGAAAACAAAGAAAAGTCTTTCATCATTACGGCCAATCCTGAAATCGTGATGAGAGCAAACGACGACTGGGATTATATGAAAAACCTCCAACGTGCCACTTACATAACAGCGGATGGTATCGGAATCGTTAAAGCTTCCAGGATTCTCGGTCAGACGGTCCCTGAGCGTGTAACAGGTTATGACGTCATGATGGAGCTTTTACGAGTCTCAGATATGAAAAAGTACAAAATATACTTATTGGGTGCAGAACAAGATACCCTCCAAGCCGCTAAAACGAATATTCAATTGCTTTATCCTCATATTGAAGTTGTCGGATCTCATGACGGGTACTTCAATTGGAATGAAAATACGATTACAGAAGAAATAAAAAAAGTCCAACCTGACTTGATTTTTGTAGCGCTGGGTGCTCCTAAGCAGGAAAAGTGGATTGCTGAGCATATCGACCAATTCGACCATGGCGTTTTCATTTGTGTGGGAGGAAGTTTTGACGTTGTTGCGGGCAAGGTTAAACGTGCCCCCCTCAGTTGGCAGAACAAAAACCTGGAATGGTTGTATCGTCTTCTCAAACAGCCGAGCCGTTGGAGACGAATGCTCGCCCTACCCCGTTTCACTTATCATGTCATCAAACAAAAGGTGAGAAATCGCCATGAGTAAAAACACATTTATAAAAAGTACATTCATCCTTACCCTGGCTACCCTGCTTTCTAAAATGTTGGGTAGCTTGTTTCGTATTCCGCTTCAAAATATAGCCGGCGATGTCGTCCTTGGAATTTTCACTCTCGTTTACCCGGTGTATATGGTGACACTCATATTATCTGTCGCCGGAATTCCAATCGCCATCTCCAAGCTCATATCTGAGGCAAGAGTGGCTGGACAGGACGATGACATCCGAAAGATTTATAAAACCGCCAGTCTGCTTGGATTGCTGTTCGGTCTTGTAAGCTTTTCTGTGATCGCTGCTTTTTCCTCCCCCATCAGTGAGCTTCTGGGAGGAGAGGAATCGAGGGCAGCGCTTCTTCTTGTGTCTACGAGTCTGCTCGCTGCCCCTTATATGGCCGTTTACCGTGGTTACTTCCAAGGTTTCGACGATATGAATCCAACCGCATATTCACAAGTGATTGAACAGTTCGTCAGAGCAGGATTGATTATCCTCATCGCCTACATACTTATCGCACAGAATTTTTCAGATGAAAAGGTTGCGGGAGGCATAATGATTGGATCCGTCGCTGGTGTCCTCGCCTCTTTATTGTTTTTAAGGTTCTTATACGTTAAATCTCCACACAGGGTGAAGGCTTCTCAAGACCGGTACACCTTCGGCGATTTTATGGAATGGGCGAAGACGATTTTGGTCATTTCCTTTCCGATCGCTGTAGGAACGGTAACGATGGCTCTTTTGAATATTGTCGATTCTTTTACGGTACCGTTCGGTTTAGAAAAGTTGGGTGTGGAGCAATCGATCTCCTATGTATACGGCATTTATGGGCGGGGTCTTTCACTCGTGCAGATCGCCACGGTATTCGCTACTTCTGTCATCCTTCCGTTGGTTCCATTGCTGACAGCCAGAAAAAAGGAAAACGATGAGAGTGGCATGCGTTCAACTATTGAATTGACTCACCGACTTACCCACTTGATCTCATGGCCGGCAGCAGTTGGGCTTTTTGCTTTGGCTGTGCCTCTAAATATAGCCTTATTTACAAACGCAGAAGGAAGCCTCGTCATTGCGATTCTTGGAGTAAGCTCCATTTTCACTTCTCTGACGATCATAGGGACAGGTGTCTTACAAGGGATGGATTATGCGAAATCAGCCGCTTGGATCATCATTGCAGGCGTAGCTCTGAAGCTTGTTTTAAACCTCGTGTTCGTCCCTGTTCTTGGAATTGAAGGAGCGGGTTATACGACACTGATCGTCTATCTTGCTCTGACAATCTACAATACCACCTTCATTTACAAACGGATACGGTTCCGCATTTTCGAGCATACCCTATGGAAGATTATCGTGGCATCTTGTGTGATGGGAGGTGTCATCGGCTTCCCTACGTTAATCTTTCCCGTAGAAAATTGGTCTCGGATCGTTTCCTTCTTATATGTCCTTGGTTCCATCGTAGTCGGAGGACTGATTTATGTCCTTCTCCTATACTTCACAAAAGCGCTCGATCAGAAAACGTTGAAATCCATGCCTCTAGTTGGTAAGTGGTTTGTCTAAAATGGAGGGTTAAGTATGAAACAAAAAAAAGTCTTATGGATGGTCATGATTGGTCTACTCCTTCTATCCATCCCAAGCATTATCGAACGTTGGTCGATTGAATGGACACAAAATGAATATGAAATCATCCTTACCGATGAGAGGCTTGCTCAAATGATTGAAACTGAGAGCGAAGAAGAAATCATTGAGTCCCTTAGGGATGCTGGTCTGTCCGGCGTCCTTTTTTCCTCCCGCTCCCTTGATGAAAAACAGCCACTCATAGAAAAAGTAAGAGACGCGGACCTTGAGGTTATCCTGTCTTACTTTAATGATGGTTCATCGAAGAATCTTGAACAATGGCAGTCTATTAAGGATACATATGAAGGCGATGAGGACTATTTACATATCGCAAGTAAAAATATGCCGGGTTATCCAGATAAAAAACTAATGGATTTGTATGCTCAACTCTTGGAAGAAGGAAGCGATGGAATTTATCTGACAGAGTTCAAAACCTACCGTGGGGTGAGCTATTTTACTGAGCAACTGGACCATGACGTTGTGCGCCTACACGACCTCGGCTCTATGCACGGGAAACAAACTTTGGAGGAAAAGGTGGACCGTACCCTTCGTGCCGTTAAAGAAAGGAATCAACGATCCATCCTTATGACTTCAGAAGAGATGGCTTCCTTTGATTTCACCCTTGAGTATATCAAGCAAGTTAATGAAAATATGCCTTCCAAATTCTCATTAGGAGAAGCAAATGGAATTCCTTCTTTTGAGCCTTCTTTCTTTCAAATCCTAACCGCTTTGATTGCTGGGATCATCTATACATATCTAGCGCTCTCCTCCACTTTTGAAAGTAAGAAGTGGCAGTGGCTCACGGCTCTCCCTTTTTTGATTGCGCTCGGTTATATCGTCACTCAAAAACTGATCTTACTTCAAGGTTTCGCTTTGATCACCGCGATTGCTGCTCCGATTTTCGCTTTGAGAGCTACGGCATTTGGAACAAAAGAAATAAAATTTATAACCCTGATGTTTTTGAAGGCTTTAGGAATTATTTCTATAGGAATTCTTATCCTCATCAGCTTGTTGAACGGCTCGGTTTTCTTAGCAGGTATTGAACTGTTCAGAGGTGTCAAGCTGCTTTATATCGCTCCTTTAATATTCTTTACCATTGCAGCGGTATGGGGAATTTCTTTAAAAGCGGTCATTCGGGAAACAAAATGGTGGCACATCCTATTCATCGGTGTATTCGGTCTCTTCGCCCTCTATTATTTACTTCGAAGCGGGAACGGCAACTTAGTACCAGAATGGGAACTCGCTTTCAGAAACAAATTAGAGGAATGGCTCTATGCAAGACCACGAACAAAAGAATTTTTAATCGGTATTCCCGCTTATCTCCTCGGCTTATATGTGATGGCAGACCATCAAAAGATCGGAAAATTCCTGCTCATCCCTGGAGTCATAGGATTCATGTCCATCGTCAACACGTTCACACACTTTCATATCCCGTTGTATCTCTCCCTATTAAGAACAGGATACAGCATCGTATTCGGTTTTCTTATTGGCATGATCTGTATTAAAATCTACTCACTAGCTGTAAGGAAGTGATTGTTATGCATGTCGTATTATCCGGCTACTTCGGCTTTCACAATGCTGGAGACGAAGCCATTTTAGCTTCGATGATTAAACAACTAAGAAACGCTGATCCTGAAATCCGTATTACGGTCTTAACGAATGATGAGATTCACACAACAGCGACTTACGGTGTTGAATCCGTCAACCGTTGGAAGATCAATGATGTTGTCCGTATATTGAAAAAGGCTGACGGTCTGATCAGCGGAGGCGGAAGCCTTCTTCAAAACGCTACTGGTCCCCGGTCCATCATTTACTACACGGCCATCATGAATATGGCGCGCTTTCTAAGAAAACCGGTGTACATCTACGCTCAAGGAATGGGCCCCTTCCGCCAGTCTCTTCTGAAGAAATTGGTCACGTACACCTTGAACCGCGTTTCTAAAATTACCGTAAGAGACAAGGATTCCATGGACTTATTGCGGACGATAGGGGTGAAAAAGGAAATCAGCCTTGTTCCAGACCCTGTTCTAGGTCTGGAGCGTTCTGAAGAGCCGAGCTCCTGGATTGAGGAAAATCAGGTTAAATCGCCGATTATTTCTATTAGCGCGAGAGACTGGACTGGGAAGGAGAAATTCATTCCCAAGCTCGCACAGGCAGCCGATCAGCTTACTGAAGAGGGGTATTCCATTGTTTTTGTGCCGATGCATGGTGCTTCTGATTATGAATTCTCCAAAGAGATTACTGCTAATATGAAGCATAGAGCTTATGTATCACCAGCAGACTCTTCCATTGAGGAGAAGATGGCGATCATAACAGCCTCAGAATTATTGATCGGCATGCGCCTTCATGCCTTGATTTTCTCTGCTGTTTGCGAGACGCCTTTTGTACCGATTTCCTATGATCCAAAAATTGATTCACTTGCTCAGATTTATAACCGTCCCGTAGATTTTCATATTGAAGATGAGAATTGGGAGTGGAAGAAGCTCCATGAGGTTTCTATAAAAACTTTATCCAATCAACAGGTCCACCGGGATGAACTGAGGGATGTCAACCGAATTGCGAAAAGTGAAACGACTGGAACGGTTGCAGATATCATACAAACCTTTAAAAAAACAATCAAAAACTAAACCTTTATGATTTAGTTTTTGGTTCATTTTTTTGTTCACCTTACGATTGGAGGAATATGATTGAAGAAACTCATGATTGTCGTTTTGTCTTTCATGTTGATGATAAGCTTAGTCATATACATTTATTTTTTTCCTAACACGGAAGCTAAAATCAATCGATATATTAAACAAAAATACAATAAGGAAATTACTCTAGTAAAAGAAGAAGCCGGACATGCTGGGAATATGGGAGACGTAACACATATGGTCGCTTTCAAAGATCAACCCGAATTCGTATTCGGTGTTCATGTTGATGGAGGGTTATTCACCAAAAGGTTTGAAGTTGTAGGCGATGAACTTGAACTGGGGAAGGCAGCTTTTCAACAATACAAGCAACTAAAAAGTTACCTTCCCGAATTCGAAAGAGTCGGATTCACGAAATCTGATGAAAGAAACCTTGTGAGTTATGATGTCATTAAAGATCAAACGGAATTTACTCTAAATATGAAAAGCATAAAGAAAATAGAGAATTTCAATAGTGAACAGGAATGGATTGATCAATACTATCAGCTTTTAGAACTTGTTCAGAAGACTCCTTTAGATTTGAATGACATATGGATTGAAGTACCGACTAATCATGAGAAAGGCTACCTAACCTTTTACGATTTAAAACCTGAAAACAAAGAGGAATTCGCTCAACATTTCAAAGAAAACGAAAGTGATTACTTTGATTATTTCTTAGATCGCAGATATCAAGGATTATTCCAATCTCTGGAAAAAACCTATTTTCATTTTGCCGGCAACCCTCACGGCCCGTTTTCCGATACCTTAGGAGTCCGGTGTGATGCTTATGACGAAAACAATCGATGTGAAGACTTGACCTTTTATGTGGAATTTAGACCAGTTAAAGAAGAAATGGAATTGAAATCGTTTGACGATTACAATGAATTAATGTCAAATCCCGATCAAAAAGAGCCTGATTTGGAACCATTCATTGATGTGGTCCAAGTTATTTTAAAAGAGTTGAGGGAAAATACTGAAGGCAAGGTCTCTCTTCGTGTAGATGCGTGGCCATTAGGAAGCTTTAGTTTTGATGAAAACGTGCCGGCTTCTGAAGAAGGAATTAAGAAAGCCATACAAGAAGACCTATAGAATATAAGAAATCCCAGAGTAACGGTTACTCTGGGATTTTCTGTGATTTATCTTTTATCTTTCCATACTTTAAAAAGAAAGCTTGGCAGTTTGATCTGGCGTTTTATTCGCCAAGGTTCCGTCACAAGACGATATAACCATTCCAAACCAAAGCGTTGAAAAATGTCTGGAGCTCTTTTCACTCGTCCTGAAATGACATCGAAAGATCCTCCGACTCCTTGAAAAATCTTCACATTCAAGTCTTTCATATGGTCCAAAATCCAGTACTCCTGTTTAGGACTACCTAGTGCAACGAACAGAATATCCGGTTGAGTTTCATTGATGGTTTGTATGATCCGATTCTCATCTTTCTCATATCCATCGATCACACCAGCAATTTTCAAATTCGGATATTTCTCCTTCAAGCTATCCTTCGCTTTATCCGCTACCCCTGGTTTAGCCCCATAAAGAAAGACGGATTTATCATGGTCAGCGGCTTGTTCACAAAGCGTGAGGAGCATATCGATCCCTGTCACTCTTTGCGATATGTTTCCGCGGTTTAATTTAGAAGCCAACAATACTCCAACACCATCAGGGATCTGGTAAGTAGCTTTATTCAACAAACGCATCAGATCCGCATCCTTTTGCGCTTGTAGTATTTTTTCTGGATTAATCGCTACAATAAAGGATTGTTTATTCTGATCGATATCAGTGATTATGTTTTGCTTGAGCTGCTCGTAAGAATAACTGCTCACGTCAACTCCTAAAAACTGTTCCTTCATGTTTTCACCTAGACCCCTATCCGTTTTTTGAATCTCCTAAGCGTTTCGAGATGAAACCAGCTTGTTTCCACTCATCTAACGATAGCGCATTTTTCGTATCAAAAACAAGCTTATTTTTCATTTTACCTTTAATATATTCAGGGTCAAGGGCCTTGAATTCATCGTGATCTGTCAAGATGACTAGAATATCCGCGCCATCAAGGGCTTCGTCCATATCTTGTGTCTGATTGGAAGCGACATTTTCTTTAATGTGCGGATCGTAAGTGGTGAAACTGATTCCTTTTTCAACCAATTCCAATATCACTTTCAATGATGGACTTTCACGCTGGTCATCGATATTTGCTTTGAAGGAAAGACCGAACAACGCTACCTTAGGGTCGTGGATGAACTGTTCTTTAGCAATCTTCACGATCTGCTCCGCTGTGTACACAGGCATGTGATCATTCGTATTCCGAGAGAGTTGAATGATCTTGGAAAGGTCGGGTTCGATTTCTGCTAAGAACCATGGATCAACGGCTATACAATGACCTCCGACTCCTGGACCTGGAGTGTGTATATTGACACGAGGGTGATAGTTGGCCAATTTGATGGCCTCCCATGAATTCACGCCAATCTTATCACTGATCAAAGCGAGTTCATTGGCAAATGCAATATTGACGTCACGGTAAGTATTTTCGATTACCTTTGCCATTTCAGCTGTCGTCGCATCGGTTAAATGAATGTTCCCCTTCACAAACGATTGATACAACTCTTTTGTCATGGTCGATGACTTTTCATTGATTCCTCCGACGATTCGGTCATTGTCCACCAATTCTTGGAACACTTTCCCAGGGATGACACGTTCAGGAGAGTGTGAAACAAACAACTCTTCCCCTATTTTCAAGCCTGTTCCCTCTAGGACAGGGAGCATGACGTCCTCGACCGTACGCGGGGGTACCGTAGATTCTAAAATGACCAGATTCCCTTCCCGAACGTAAGGAACGATGGCTTCTGTCGCTTTGCGCACATAATCCAAGTTCGCCGTTTTATCTTCACGAATCGGAGAAGGTACTGCGATTACAAACACGTCTGCTTCTTCAGGCTCCATAGCAGCCTTGAAGTTGCCGGCATCGACAGCCTCTTCTAAACGTTCTTGTAAACCATTCTCTTCGATGTGCAGTTGTTTTGCATTGATCATTTCCACGGCCTTACGGTTGACATCAACTCCGTGGACTTTATGACCGTGTATAGCAAACATAACGGACGTAGGAAGACCGATATATCCGAGACCTACGACACATAATGACTTCTTCATTCAAATAACTCCCTTTCTTCCAATCACAAACATGGCTAGTGATGCATCTTAGTTGATATTGAACTGCTTTTGCTTAACAAAGTCTTCTCTATGTTCTAAAAATCATCTTTTATAATAGGATGATTCCTCTTCATTAAGGAATATAATCGTCTTTTTATTAATGATCTTTTCGTATTTCTTAGCTCCTTTATAACATTCGACAAAATTCAACTTTTATGACGTTCGTTATCCAGGACTTGAGACCATTTCCTATTCTACCTTATAACCTGTGCTTTCTGCTATTTTGATCATTCATTCACATATACAATTATACGTCTTGCCCGCACTATTGTTCAACAAAATAATACCTCTTCCCTAACTTTCGTACATTATTTATCACTCATAGACAGTGGAATGAGAATGGTTTATACTTCAATATGTATTCAGGACATTCCATATAGAGGTGTGACTTATGCCAAAATTATTCAAAAAAGAGCTGTTGGAAAAGCTCTTATTATATTTCATTGTTTTACAACCGATTCTTGATATTCTTACATATTTTTCTTTACGTGCTTTAGACACAAGCTTGACGATCGGAATTGTCGTCCGTGTCCTTTTCATGGGATTGTCTTTATGGTTCATCTTCTTCGGCAACTCCAGCAAATTGAAAAAGTATGTCTTGTGGTATTTAATCGCTATTGCAGTCGTATTCGGAATCGGGTTGGTTTACAACTTCTTTGCTAAACCTATCTTTAACCCGTTCCTTGAACTACAGTTCATTGCTAAGACTGTCTATTTCCATGTCATGCTCGGTTCTTACTTACTATTGTTCACTTCCATTGATAAGGTATCAGAAAAAAGAATGCAAATACTTAAATACACATCTATTGCTATGCTCATCATTTCGATTTCTATGTTCATTGCCATTCTAACTGGTACATCATCTGAAACTTATGAATGGAACAAATTCGGAATGAAAGGTTGGTTCCACTCCGGAAACGAACTCGGTTCAATCGTTGCTGTATGTTTTCCACTCATTTACCTATATGCTCTATTGAAGATGGAGGAAGCAAAGAAAATATACTATTTCATCCCAGTCGTATTGCTTGCTTCTGTAGCCATTCTTATTGGAACAAAAGTCGGTTACTTTGCGGTCTTACTTGCAGCTGTTATTGTATTTGTCACTTATGTCATCTATTGGATCATTCAAAAGAGAAAGAAAGTCCAAGATCCATTGCTCCGATTGCGACTGATCTTTTCATTTGTTTTCTTGATTGCTCTACTTGCCGTCACTCCGTTTTCCCCTACGTTTACAAACGTGTCAGGGGACATGGGGGCCATTGAAGAGCAGCAAAAAGAGCAACAAGAAAAAAATCAGGAGGACTCTGAAAGTGAGTTCGGTTCTGAAGACCCTTCAGCCGAGGAAGAACCTTCTAAGGAAGAAGAAACTCAACTCATGGACTCTCCGATTCTGGTCATCATCCTGAGTGCCCGGAATTTGTATTTTACGGAAATGTACAATTATTACGTAGAAGCTGATCCTGTTCAGAAAATGTTCGGGATGGGTTATGCTGGAAACTATGAATCACCTGAAGATCGTAAATTGATTGAGATGGACTTTTTTGATTTATTCTTTTCCTATGGAATACTGGGAATTATCTTGATTCTTCTTCCATTCCTTACAATTATTGGACTTTTCTTGAAATTGTTGTTCCAAACTCCAGGTACTCTCTTACATCCATTGAACATGCTGATTTTATTATCGATTGGATTCGGTACAGGGATTGCGTTCTTGGCGGGTCACGTTTTATATGCTCCAGCGGTCAGCATATACCTGGCCATCAGTATTGTTCTATTGATTATCAACATGCTAAAAATGAACAAAGACGTAAAAGAAGCAAAGACCAGTTAATCTGAACAAAAAGGACATGGACACTCTCGATGAGGCCATGTCCTTTTCACATGGTTAAGAATCAGCATACCACTTGAACTTTTGATATACTCTAAAAGTATTTCCATATTTGAAAGGAACGAATTCTATGTCCGTAAGAAGATACCAAAAAGGGGACGAAACGCAAATTCAGTCCTTATTCACAAAAACATTCAATCATGAAAGGCCTCTATCTGAATGGGAATGGAAATTTAAAGACAACCCGAAACAAGAAAAGCCTTTTATCCTTGTATATGAAGAGAACGATCAAATCCTAGGTCATATCAGTTTGTGGCTTACGGAGGCTTTTTTCCATGGGAAAAGAGCAACGATAGGGTTACGTGTCGATACGATGGTCGATCCATCTGCCCGGGGGAAAGGAATTTACCGAAAGTTAAATGAGGTACTATTAGAAGAAGCTGAGGCAGAAAGCGTCGATTTTATATACGGCTTTCCTGCACCGAAAGCTAAAGAACTGTTCATCCGGTACACAAATGCGACCCATATGACCGATATGCCCAGATGGGTTTCTATCCAGAAGCCGTTTTCCTTATTAGCAAGCAGGTTTTCTGCTTTCCGATTGTTCAAACCCTTGGATAAAATTGTGGGCTTAATTAAGAATAAACCCTCCTCAGACCATCGTTACCATATGAAAAAAATTTCTAAATGCGATCAAACCTTTGATGATCTTGCGAATGAAACCCGCCACCTGTCAGAAGCCTTAATCATTCGAGATGCCGCCTATTTAAATTGGAGATATCTTGATCATCCAACAAATTATTATGAACTGCACGCCTTATATAAAAATGAAAAATTATGCGGGTATGCGGTTACCAAAGAGCAAAAGAACTCTTTTCGAAATGGACTGCTGATCGATTGGCTGGCTGTGGATGAGGAGGCATGGAATGCTCTATTAATTGAAGTGGTTCAAATACTAGGGGAATCCGATATGATCCAAAGCTGGGCACTGCCACACACACACGCAGCAAAAGCAATGAAGGCTCACGGTTTTGTTCACAAAGACAGCCCCATGCCATTGGTCGGAAAAGAAATTGCAGAAGGCACGACACAAATGAATGATTCAAACATGTGGTTTATTACACCAGGCGACGTGGATTCTTTTTAATCATAAAAAATGCTTGCTGATTATGAAAATCAGCAAGCATCTTTTATGATTCGTCTTTCTTTTTTTGACCTTTTGAAAAAAGATCGATTACCGGTCTCTTTCCCCTATAGACAACACCCGTCATTTCAGCAAACAGATGAAGAAGGAAAAGAAGTACAAATGTAATAATCAGTGACACACCGAAAGAAGTCAGGGAGAACAGCAATGCCAAAAACCCAAACAACGCACTGAACCCATAAATGATCAAAACGGTTGTACGATGACTGAAACCTGCCGCTAGAATTTGGTAATGAATGTGCTTATTGTCCGGCATCATGATTTTTTGCTTATTTATAATTCGTCTTAAAATAGAGAATAATGTATCAAACACTGGAATAGCTAAAACAATAATTGGAATGATGAAACTGAATAGGGTCACGTTTTTGAACAAACCGACCATGGATATGACCGCCATAGAATAACCTAAAAACAGTGATCCGGTATCCCCCATATATATTTTTGCTGGGTAAAAGTTATGAAACAAGAACCCGATGTTACTCCCTATTAACACCACACATAAATACACGATGGCTACTTGGGGTTCAATTGCTAGTGCCATAACAGCAATACTTATGAGAGAAATTGTTGATACTCCAGCTGCTAAACCATCCAACCCATCAATTAAATTAATCGCATTCGTTATCCCAATGATCCACAAGAATGTAAAGATGATACTAACTGGTTCGTTCAAACTCACCATACCAACAAACGGAATGCTCATCACATCTATTTTCAACCCGGAGAAAATTAAGACGGCCGCTGCTAATACTTGACCCCCTAGCTTCATAATCGGACGGATTTGGAAACGATCATCCAGAAGACCCGTCACGACAATAATGGTGGCCCCAATACAAATAGGGATAATATAGGGAAGTTCTGGACGAATAAACAAAATGCCAGCTGTCGCACCTCCGAATATAGCTAATCCACCCATACGCGGAGTGATTTCCTTATGAATTTTCCTTAATTCAGGGTAGTCCATCATTTTCCATTTCACTGCAAGCTTCATGACTGGAAAGACAAGCAAATAGCTGACAGCCATTGATAGAATAATCGCAATTGTCATTTCTAAGTAGATGTTCATATGAATCCTCGCTAACTTCTCATTTTTGCGTGATTAAGGCGATTACATTATATCATATAGATGCAAACGTGTTATCACATTTTCAGACTTATATTTAACGCAAAAACACCCGCAAACAAATGGTTTACGGATGCCCGATCTATTGTTGTAATTGTTCAATTATATGATCAATGACTTCTTTGGATGATAGCAGTTCTGAGTTCTCGGTTTTCTGAATGATATTTTGCAACACTTCTTGTAAGTTTTCCATGCTACCCACCTTTTCTTTAAAAATTCTATTATTCTTCTATTTACCTAAGTGTTCGTTCTTAAACAACTTTTTCTGACGGCATCTTATGTATCTAGTCAATTAGACGACATAAAGTTATAAAAGTTTCAAGGAAATTATTATTTCCGGGGAAATATGTCAAAAGCTTTATATGATTCTTTTATCATAGCTTAGTTCCTATATTTTGAAAAGAAGAATGTTACTAATATGATATGTTTTTTAAAGAATTCTGTGAATAAAGGGTATAAGTACCGTGCAAAAGCAACCGGTCTTATACCCTTTTTATGATAATATTGCCCAATTCCGTTGTAAGGTCTTTAGCTTATAACTCTCACAATTAAATCTGTGTATGTGTTTTTGAATCACTTGAATACCTTCCTGGTGGTAAGTAAACAAAATAACTACAGGATGCATGAGGGAATCATAAAAAAATACTGGATTAAGACTTCTCTTGATATTTCTAATGTTCCACTTTCCCATCAAGTTCAGCTGTCTTAAGTAATCGTCATCCAAAATCGCCTGTGAAATAAGGTCCGTTTTATTAACACTGTATTCCATTAAATGATGATAACACACCGTTGCCTGGAGATATGAGAGCGGAGATTCATCACCTGTAATACCAGCCATCAAATCATCTGTACCCGTCTCTTCGTTGACCATTGCATATACATAATCGAACGATGTGTATATTCTCCATCCAGCCTTTAGCTTCAATTGTGAATACTGATCTACAACCCCACTCAAATCAAGCGTGCCGGAACCTCTGATAGGGATTGGAGGGTAGGCTTTTGTACAAATATTTTTACGAGCGGCTTCACGTCTAAACATGACTTTATTCTTCAAAACCCTTCCCTCCTATTACTTCATTCAGGAGATAGGTACTTGTCCATGTTGAAGGAACTCCTCAATTTCTTTTATGGATAGCCCCAATTCTTTTGATTCTTTAATCAACTCTACCCACTCAGGGTCAATCCTTCGCTCTCCTTTAGTAAGCATCCATTCGTCCCCTTTTTACTAAATGCTCAATTAATATCTTGGCCTGTCTCCTCCGCATACTTGTGTGTGAGCAGCTCTTCCAAGGATACGCCTAAAGTTTTAGCAAGCTTCCCCATGATTATTAAAGATGGGTTTTTTTGAACTCCCCTCTCAATATTACTTATATAAGATTTGGAAACTCCTGATTGTTTAGCGAACTCATTGACTGATAACCCCTTCCCTACACGTAAGGTACGTACCTTTTCACCTATTGACATCAAGTGTCTTCCCTCACCTTCCGCTACCCTTTTACTAGCGTACATTTTAATTTCATTTGTTCTTTATAAAGAATATTATAATGCTATTCATACTTGATGGAAATGTTTGTATTCCACTATTAAGAACGAAAATTAGTAACTTTTCTCCTATTTTCTCATAAATACTCAACATAATTCTCTTTTAAGAACAATTCGATTAAAAAAACAATCGGATAATGCCGATTGTTTAGTCTTGTGTGTTTTGATATTTTTGCCTGAACTCTTTTGGTCCAATTCCTTCAATACTTTTAAATACTCTCGTAAAGTAGCTTTGACTATTGTAACCAAGCAAAATACTGATATCCATCAAGGAATGCTGAGTAATACAAAGCAGCTCCTTTGCTTCCTTTACTCGCTGCTGATTTATGAACTGTGTAATGGAAACACCTTTTTCTTTTGTAAATATACCAGATAAGTAATTAGGGTTCACATTTAGCGTTTCCGCTATTCCCTTTAATGTCAGGTCTTTAGTTAGGTTTTGAAAGATGTGTTTTTGCGTTCTTTCAACAAGAGGTGAATGTTTAGGGTTTTCATCCCTTTTTTTCATTCGGTCTAAAAATGACTGAAGAATATTCTGTTCCAGAGACTCTAAGCTATCAATAGTCTCTTGAGATTCTAAGAAATTAATATAAAAATCACAGAGTGAATCCATTTCGTCCCGTTGGATTCCTTTTTCAACACATATAAGACCTAACTCAGAAACAAGTCTGATCAATTGGTTTTTCATAGTGCGGACATTTGGGCTTGCCAAGCTTTTCTCCCGGTGGACCTTATACTGTTCTAAGGCTCTCGAATCCCCTTTTTTAAATAGCTCAATAAAATGCTGCTTAGACGCAACTACTTCAGGATAAGAACGAAGAGTTTTGGTGAAGTTTTGATATTGTTTACGCATTTTCTCTTCCTCAATAGCTTTGTTCGTATCGTTTATTTTTTGAGGTAATAATAGGTCCAGGATCCGTTTCATTGAACTAATCTGCACTTGATTGAGAACCGGAAGCTGTTCGAAATATTGCACGAACTGTTCCTCATATTTTACATCAAGGTCGTTCATGACAAGATTCATCTTTATGTGCTTCCTCACAACTTCTTCTTGAAGAAAAGGTCCTATACCCAAAATGAACTCCTTATCCAGCTCCACCTTAATAGGGTATAAAAAAAGGTATTGATCATATGAATCTGTGAACATTTGTAAGGTGTATGGCCGCTTTCTGCTTTCATTTATGTAACTTCGATGTAAAGACCTCACTACTTTCGGTGGCTTTTGAAAGCTATCAGGAAAATGGTAAGACAACTTATTCCGGTCATTAATCAACAAAACCGGTGTGCGTAGTACGATGGAACAGTCCTTTAAAAGATTGATAATTTCATATTTGGTCATAAAGCCCCCCCTCTCCACACCATCTTTTTACTCACTATTATATCTTTGATGACAAAAAAATAACACCCACTCAAGAGGGTGTCAGACCATTTTCTTTTTCCTATGGTCATTATTCAAAAAGCTTTTGACTTCTTCCACGCTTAAACCAAGCTCTTTTGCTTCTTTTAAAAGTGAAACCCATTCGTCATCCAATTTACAATCTCTAATCAGTGTCTCCATCCGGTCAACCTCCCCCTATAATGGTCAAATCTGTGAGATTAGTCTCGTGAACGGTCCTACCCTATTCCCAAGAGTCCTTGGGTTTTTTGTTATTTCTTTTACTAATTACTAGTATAATAGATGGGTATAGATGGAAATTTAATATTATTCACTTTTTTATCACATATTTCAGATAATTTTCTGATTTTTCTATAAATTAATTGTAGTTTTATGTAGAATATAGTTTTTTTAAAAATGCCCAGGTATGAGACTGGTCATACCTGGGTATTTTTACGTGTACATGTTATTCCATTTTTCAGTGAGAAGACGGAAGGCGTCTTCATCATTTTGATCGATCGCCTTGTCGATGAGGCGTCGAAGGTTGTTTTTTTCTAATTCACGGATGATTTCCTTCACTTCTTTAGATGATTGCTGACTGATTTCGATCCCCTCTTCATAATACGGCGACACAATCGAATGAAGGTGCTTGATAAACTCAGGCAGTTGCAGTAAATCAGAGACAGAAACATAAACCATTTTCTTGCCTCGCTGGAAGACGAATATATCGAAAACGTTATGCACCCGTTGACGATTGCGGTCGATTATAATTTCTCTTGATTCCATTGGGATGAACTGATACAACTCGTTGTCAATAAATAGCGAAAAGTACTGGTAGGCTAGAACGACTCGAATGAAGCGTTTGTCTTCTTTAACATAGTATGGCTTAAGCATTTTTATGTTCAACATGGGCCCACCCCTTTTTCATTAAATCTGAATTTTCAGTATTTTATTCTATTATCGCGTATTTGTCAACAAAATGAAAGCGATTTATATGGAATGGGCTGTGGGTGTTCGTTTGTTTTGAGGATGGTGTTGACGGGTGGGTGCATAGTGACTTAACGATGATGGATAACGACCTAACTGAGGAGCATAGCGCCCTAACGTAGGTTCATAACGACTTAACGTAAATCCATAATAAAAAACCTCGACTCCGTGGGAAACGGAATCGAGGTTTTTTATTTAGATGAGCGCATGCAAGCGTTCGTTAACGGTTGCTTTCACTGCGGCCAGTAGTTCTTCACTTTCTTTTCTAGTCCCGGACTTCACACCGTAATAAAACTTGATCTTCGGTTCTGTGCCTGATGGGCGTAAGCAGAACCAACAATCGTCTTCGAGGATGAACTTGACGACATTGGATGTCGGAAGATCGATTTCCTCTTCGGTGCCGTCCTGGACATGTTTACGAATGGTCGTCGCGTAATCTTCGATAGCAACGACTTTCTTCCCACCCGCTTCTTTGATTTCAGCGTTACGGAAGTCCTCCATGATAGCCTGGATTTGTTCAGTCCCTGATTTCCCTTCGAGCTTCATGGATTGAAGGTCTTCCAGGAAGTAGCCGTGCTTTTCATACAACTCATCAAGAGCGTCCAGCAGCGTTTTGCCTTGATTCTTCCAGTGCGCACCAACTTCTGCTGCAAGGACAGCAGCCTGGACGGCGTCTTTATCACGGGCAAAGTCTTTGACGAGATACCCGTAGCTTTCCTCATAACCGAACATGAACGTGTGCTCTCCACTTTGCTCATATTCACGGATTTTTTCCCCGATGAATTTGAATCCTGTTAATGTATCAAGGGAACGGATGCCGTAGGAGTTTGCGATGACCCGACCGAATTCAGACGTTACAATCGTCTTGATCAGGAGACCGTTTTTCGGCAATTGTTCGGATTGACCGAGGATGTAATCCAGTAAAAGCGCTCCAGTCTGGTTACCTGTAAGGACGACATATTCGCCTTTTTCGTTCGGAACAGCAATCCCAAGGCGGTCGGCATCAGGATCTGTCGCCATCAATAAGTCAGCACCGATGGCTTTCCCTTGTTCAATCGCCATTTCGAAAGCCTGATGTTCCTCAGGGTTCGGAGATGCGACGGTAGAAAATTCAGGATCCGGCTTTGCTTGTTCTTCTACGATATGAATAGACGTGAATCCACTTTGCTCCAGTCCTTTTTCCACAAGATCACGAGCGGTTCCGTGCAGTGGTGTGAACACGAGGGATAGGTCCTTTTTGATATCCGGCTGGACGGTTACACCTTTCAGTGCTTCCAGATAAGCCGCATCAACTTCATCATCAATCCAGCGAAGCAGTCCTTTTTCTTCAAGCTCCTGCTGATCAGCTGCTTCGACTTTCAATTCGTTTTCCACTTTGTTCACAAAATCGATCATGATTTCCGCCTGCTCAGGAGGAAGTTGACCGCCGTCCTCGTTGTAGGCTTTGAAACCATTGTATTCCGGCGGGTTGTGGCTTGCCGTTACGACAACGCCTGCAGCCGCGTTCAAATGACGGACAGCAAAAGATAATTCCGGTGTCGGTCTTAAGGACGTGAATACGTAAGAAGGAATGCCGTGGTGACCAAGGACACGAGCAGTTTCAACAGCAAACTCCTTGGACATATATCGAGAGTCATAAGCGATCGCTACGCCCCTGTTGGACAAGCCCTGATCATTGACATACGTAGCCAGACCCTCGGCTGCTTTTCTCACTGTGTAGATGTTCATGCGGTTTGTTCCTGGTCCGAGCTTTCCGCGCATTCCACCTGTCCCGAATTCCAGGTTCTTGTAGAAAGCATCTTCCAAAGATTGCTCATCTGATGTTAGTTCTTCTAGATTTGATGCAAGATCGGCATCAAGTTCGGTAAATCCTTTCCAACGGTTGTAATCATTTTTCCACATGCACAACACTCCTTCGTGATTATTTTTCTTTAACTATTTAGGGAAGTCATTTTCTAAGAGCGGAATTTTGATTAGTAACAGGGGAGTCAGCCCACCCCAACATAGGATTCCTACTCGTTCTTCTCTAGTTCTTTTCATTCGCCACTATTTGGTGGAATTCCTGTTTTTTCGGCGTATTTAGATAGAAATCTTTTCTTTTTCTTTACCTTTTACACCGAGAGCTAATAAACTATGCAACCGCTCCTATTATTGTAACATTTTAGTTGGAGGGTTCTCTTATGGAAATATATGTATGACCTGGTACACCTTTTATTACCATCAATAGAATAAGGCCTGTTTATGGGGATTCTATTATATGAATTGTTGATGTTAATATTTGTATGACCTGGTCTCCCTATCATTTCCATAAAAAAAAGAAGGTCGCTGAGGTAGGCTAGCGGCCTTCTTTTCTTTCCTGCTCCATGTGTGATTTTAATCTGAGGGGAAAAAATTAAGTAGGGATTTGTGGATTTCACCACAAACTTCCATATGCATCGTATCTTGATTACAAACATTTTCTTTTTCTTTGTGTACTCGATAGGCCGTCCTCATGCCTTCTCGAATAAATTCATCTTTTCTCGTATATACACCCCATTTCTGTACAAGATCATTAATGTAACGATCGTAAAGCATTAATGAAATTGGCAGCATCGGGGATCCCCCATATTTCATACTTCTCACCTCCTGGAATATATTTTCATATTAGTTATAAAGTACCTTACATAAATAGTCAATATCTCCTAATCTTCTTCTCTATTCGACCTTACAAAATTTACAATAAATTATTCTAAAAAAATGTATTTTCTCCTTAATATAGATTCAGAATTTAGTTTCTTTGTATAAAAGTGGTCATAAAACTCTTTTTTTAGCTCTTCATTAACCATTTGTAAATGTTCCGTAAATTCCTTTAATCTTTCTTCCATAATATGTATGACCAGGTCACTAAAAATGGTGTCTATAACGGGAAGTTCAACTTCCATTTATTGGTGTACCAGGTCATACAATATCTGGATAATTAAATCGTCGGATAATTCGGTCTTGTGCTTCAATTTCCTTTCCGTTACAATGTCCTTTATACAAAGAATAATGTTTATTTCAAGTAGACAAGGAGTGTGAACGATGAATAAAGCCATTACCGTAGGACTACTAGGACTTGGTACGGTCGGAAGTGGAGTGATTGAGATCCTCCGCGATCATAAAGAACGCATTGAACATAAGACAGGGTGTGATGTCACGATTAAATCTGTGCTCGTCAGTGACATGTCTAAGCCCCGCGAGGTTCCGGCTGAGACCCAGTTGACGGATCAGTACCAGGATATTACGAGAGATCCGGAGATTGATGTCATCGTAGAGGTGATGGGTGGGATCGATCACACGCTTACTATATTATTAGAAGCAATTGAACACGGGAAACACATCGTAACGGCGAACAAGGATCTTGTCGCCCAGCACGGAGAGCAACTTTTCGAAGCTTGCCAAAAGCATAACTGTGACTTGTATTATGAAGCGAGTGTGGCCGGTGGCATTCCAATCATCCGTTCGATCATGGATGGCTTGTCCTCCGATCGTATTACAAAGATGATGGGAATCGTTAACGGGACGACGAACTATATCATGACGAAGATGGCGCAGGACGGCGTTGATTTTGACAGCGTCTTGAAAGAAGCGCAGGATCTTGGTTTCGCAGAGGCAGATCCGACAGCTGATGTGGACGGTCTGGATGCGGCTAGAAAGATGACAATTCTATCAATCTTAGGTTTTTCTATGCCTTATAGTTTAGAAGATGTGGATATCAAAGGAATCCGAGGCATTTCTTCTGATGACATTACCTATGCCGAAGAGCTGGGGTATCGCATCAAGCTGATCGGCATTGCGGAAAATAACCACAATGGAGTTTCTGTCAGTGTCGAGCCGACATTACTTCCAATTCAACACCCGCTTTCTTCTGTTAATGATGAATTCAATGCGGTTTATGTGTATGGGGATGCTGTTGGCGAAACGATGTTCTACGGACCAGGTGCCGGTAAACTTCCGACAGCGACTGCCGTTGTCGCGGACTTAATCGCCGTATTGAAAAACATCCGCCTTGGTACGACAGGTACGGCGTATGTACAGCCGCAATTTCCGAAGCAGGTCAAAGCGAAAAAAGATCAGCTGACGAAGAAGTATATCCGTCTTCACGTCGATGACAAAGCCGGAATGCTGAACGACCTGACGAACATTTTCGCTCAATACGACCTCTCCTTCGATCAGTTCACCCAGCGTTCCACAGATCATGAAGGGGAACGTGAATTGATGATGGTGACCCACCAGGTGAGTGAGGAAGATTTTGAAAAAGCGATTCAGGACATTGAGTCGCTCGATTCTGTAAGAAGCATCGACAGCATATTCCGTGTAGAAGGAGGAAACTGACATGTGGCGTGGATTGATTCATGAGTATGGAGAGTTTTTACCCGTTTCCGAAAAAACACCAAAGCTGACGTTGCATGAGGGGAATACTCCTCTCCTTCCGATTCCGTCCATCTCGCAGGACCTTGGAATTGAAGGCTATGTAAAAATTGAAGGAGCGAACCCGACAGGCTCCTTCAAGGACCGCGGTATGGTGATGGCGATGGCAAAAGCGATCGAGGAAGGTTCAGAGGCTGTCATTTGTGCTTCAACAGGGAACACTTCCGCTTCGGCTGCTGCGTTTGCCGCCAGGGCAGGGCTGCGCTGCATCGTTGTCATTCCTGATGGGAAAATCGCAGAAGGAAAACTGGCGCAGGCGGTCATGTACGGCGCGGAAATTTTTGCAATCAAAGGGAACTTTGATGACGCTCTTCGTATGGTCCGGAAAATGGCGGAGAATGAACCTGTTACACTCGTGAACTCTGTGAACCCTTACCGCATCGAAGGTCAGAAAACGGCCGCATTCGAAGTCTGTGATGCCCTTGGCTCTGCACCGGATATTTTAAGCATCCCTGTTGGTAATGCCGGAAACATTACGGCGTACTGGAGAGGGTTCAAAGAATACAATGAGCGACATGGTTCTGGTCTGCCGCAGATGATGGGCTTTGAGGCAAGCGGTTCTGCGGCGATTGTGCGTAACCAGATCATCGAAGATCCGGAAACACTGGCGACAGCGATCCGGATCGGTAACCCGGCAAGCTGGGATAAAGCGTTAAGCGCACGCGATGAATCAAATGGTCTGATTGATGAAGTGACAGACGACGAAATCGTTGAAGCCTATCAATATTTAGCGGAAAAAGAAGGCGTCTTCGCTGAGCCGGCCTCCTGTGCTTCCATCGCAGGTATGATCAAAAAAGTGAAAGACGGCACGATTCCACAAGGTTCTAAAATCGTTCATGTGTTAACAGGGAACGGGTTGAAGGATCCAACCACAGCGATGGAACAGAGTCCGGTCAAACCGACGCTCATTGAAAATGACTACAACATTTTCGCTTCTGCAGTGACAGGTGTCCAATCATGAGCCGGTTTCAAATCCGAGTGCCAGCAACATCCGCAAACCTTGGCCCGGGATTTGATTCCGTCGGCATTGCCCTATCAAAATACGTGACGCTTGACTGTCAGCCGGCCGATCAGTGGTTTTTTTCCGTTCCTGAAGAAGACCAACCCTATATTCCTTCGGGTAAAAGCAACCTGATTTACAAAACAGCGTTATTCACAGCAGAAGCCATGGGTTATGAAGAGCTTCCTCCGACCCATGTAGAGCTAACGAATGATGTGCCGATCGCCCGCGGCCTCGGCAGCTCATCGACCGCAGTCGTCGGAGGAATCGAACTGGCCGATCATCTCCTCGGGCTCGGCTTGAGCCGTTATGAGAAGTTCAAAATCGCCTGCGAAATCGAGGGGCACCCCGACAATGTAGGGCCTGCGATCTTTGGCGGGATCATGGTGTCCAATTACGATGGCGAGCACTTGGATTATGTCCATTTTACAGAAGGAATGGATGATTTGACCTGGCTCGCGATCATTCCGGACTATCATTTGGAAACAGAAAAAGCACGTGGATTGCTGCCTGTGGAAATGGACTACAAACAGGCGGTCAACAATAGCGGAAGCGCCAATGTCCTCGTCGCCGCATTAGCTACGAAAAATTGGCCGCTTGCCGGCAAAATGATGCAGAGCGACCGCTGGCATCAGCCTTACCGGCAGGTTCTCATTCCTGGATTCTCTTCTTTTAAAGAGATCCTGGAAAAAGAACAATCGCTCGGCCACTACATCAGTGGGGCAGGACCGACCACCGTCGCCCTTTTTGATGTATGGGATAAAGGTAAACGAAAACGGCTTGAATTGGCTCTGGAAGATTACCAAGTCGAACCGCTTCAAGTGAATCTGAGTGGTGCCGAAACATTCGTATTAGCTCCTGAAAAATAGCAAAGAGAACCAGCTGGATCATCCGCTGGTTCTCTTTTTTTGCTTTCTCTTCAAAGGTTTCCCATTTCTGTGGATCGTGCTTTTTGGTGCGACCTGCGCTCCCTTTGGGCGCGACTCGGCCTTCCTTTGGCGCAATCCGGCTTCCCTTTGGCGCGATCTGGCCCCCATTTGGCGCGACCTGGCCTCCCTTTGGCGCGATCTGGCCTCCCTTTGGCGCGATCCGGCTTCCCTTTGGCTCGATCTGGCCCCCATTTGGCGCGATTCGGCCTTCCTTTGGCGCGATTCGACCTTCCTTTGGCGCGCTATATATCAGAACGAACATCCAGCATTAACGTTTAAGATTCCTTTTTCTTAAGAAAAAGAAAAGAATCAAGCAGACCCCGATCAAACCACCTACACTATCCAACACCACATCCCCAACATAGGGTGTGCGGTTTGGCGTGAGCGACTGGTGATACTCGTCAAAACAAGCATAGAGAACGGTGATTATGTAAGAAACGATCACCTTTCTATTAAATCTCCAATTAGTGTTGTGATGAAGAGCGAGAAATGTTGTGACCATGAGGAGGAAAAATACGGCCAAGTGGGCGGCTTTCCGAATGAGAAACTCAAGCATTCCATCGACTCCACGGTTTTCTATATTGATCGTCTCCCCGTAATAGGTAAATTCAATCAGAGTCAGAAATGGTTTTAATAGGTCCAAATTCATATAAAAATTCATTGTTGGACGTAGGTCTTGTTGTTCATAAGGTTGGGAAGAAAAGAAAAAAATCAACCCCATTACACCCAGGGGTAATAAACTATAAATAACTCTCTTAAACAAAATAAGTCACACTTTCTATTATCATTTCTTTTGACATACCTAATAGTTTACAACAACTGTAAGTAAATTTAAAAGATTTAAAGAATTACTAACTCCTACTATTATTATGAGTGAAATTTGTATACAATGTTACTAGAAAATAAAAAGGGGGATTCGAAATGGCGAAGAAGAGTAAGCAGTACGACTATGACCTCAGCGAAGTAAAGCGTCTGATCGGCGAGACAGATAAAAACTACCGAGAAATCGCTGCTGAGACAGGATGCCCGTATGCGAGCGTCGTGTATCACGGTCGTAAGATTCGCGGACGCGTCAATCGTATGCGTCAGGAAGATATGATTGAAGAACAACCACAATCGTTTTTGTCTATTAAAGAAGATCAAAATACATCAGAGGATGCGACTATGTTGTCTGGCGGGACGACGCTGAGCATATCCAGAAATGACGTCCATATCCAGGATGCAGAGCAAGAAGCTGCCCGCATGATTAAAGCGGCACGCGCCTTGGGACTGAGCAAAATTAACATAACTATTAATAGATAAGCGCAAAGTCTCGGGGACTTCTCCGGGGCTTTTTACATGTTCGTTCCAAGTTCCTTCAGTTTTTTCCTTGCGTGTCTGCCCCAGTTTTTCACGGCGTCCGGGGTTACTTTTTCCAAATGGGCAATCTGCGCAATGGAACGGTCCATGATGATATAGTGATACACCCACTTCCACTGGTTAGGTGTGAGGCTCGCCTTCACCTGTTTCCATAGAAGTTCATCCGTAATCTCGTCTTCCCATGTATCGCGCCCTTCCTGCACCATCTGCTCGGCGATCTCTTCTTCCTGTTCATACGTTCTTGAGTCTTTGCGAATTTTATCAATCAAGGCGTTGCGGACTTTCCAGTGCATGTATGACTTCAATGTTCCCGCTTCTGGGTCGTATGTACGGTAAGCATTCCATAAAGCAAAAAGACCTTCGGCATAAAAGTCTCCATTTCTGTCCCAGATTTTCAGCTTATGAATATGGTAATGGATCAAATCTTCACTTTCTGATACTAGTCTTTCAAACATTTCATCTGTGACCAAGACACACCCTCCTAAATAATCCTTCATACTATAATCGATAGAAAAAAGGGTTTTGGTGTCATGTTTTTGCAAATTTTTCAATTTTTCTCTAGGGAAAAATTGATTTTCGCTTCCCATTCATTGGGAAATACAGGATAATAGATATATAGAAAGGAGTGTGTCATGAAAGATTCTATCCTCGAATTCCATGAATATCAACGTCTTATCCATTCCTGCCTGCGTCGTTGGAAACTCCCTGAGCCCTATGAAGACTGCCAGCAGGAAAGCTACCTCATTTACGCGCGATGTGTGGAAAGGTATGACCCCGAACGAAGCAAATTCTCCACCTTTTTCTTTCAAACCCTGTACAGGCATTTCCAAACGGAGAACCGAAAAAACCGTCGCGACAGGGAAGCCGTCCATTTCTTCTCCATCCAACAAAAACCTCTAGAGAAAGACCCTCTGAAAGAGCCTCTTCTCCTTTTTGACATCCAGCATTACTCATCTCTCACCCTTAATGAACAAATCATTTTTGAGCAAACCTATATCGGTTATACTGTGGCAGAAATTGCTCGTTTATCTGGTAAAAGTCCTTCTACTATTAAAAGAGCCCGGAAACAAATTAAAAGGAAAGTATCCAGCGGTTTATTAGTGGAATAAAAAGGGAAAGTACTATTATCCTAAGAAAAACGGAGGAGTCCTCTTTGGAACAAACGTCCCGATCCTTGTTTCCTCTTGCGAATATTTGGCTCGATGATGCGCCTACAACATTCACCCATGCCTTCCTCGAGCGTTTGGCTTACGAATGGATGGTTGAAATCGTCAACCCTTTTCCCCTGCCCCTGTTAGAAGATCGAGAACTTGTACTCGACATCTCCATCGAACAAACCGACGGCACACTATTTGCCCACCTCCCCATTCAGTCCTACAGCATCGAAGATGGCAATGAATTCACCGTCTACCGTTTTCACATGTATCCACCGGAATGATCGTGATTTTCCTCCACGTTCCATAGAATGTTATAATGGAAGCGACGTTTTATGGAAAGGAAGAGACGATGCTTTATCTCGGTTTTGCCGGATTTTTTCTCATTTATTTAATTCTGGGATGGTTCACGAACGCCATCGAAATGTCGACGTTCAGCGCCATCTTCAGTGTCGCGTTTCTATGCCTGAACCTCTACATGTTCTGGAAAGAAAAGAAAAAACAAAGCTCCACATAAAAAAGATCCGTCTAAAACGACGGATCTTTTTTGTTACGGAATTAAATGTGGAATCATATCGGAATTATTAATGGAATTATTTGTATGACCTGGTACACCAGAAATTGTAAGACCTGGTACAACAATATTTGGAAATGGTGCAGGAGTTTGAGTGCTTTTGTCGAATAAAGGAGAGGTGTGAATTTGAATGAGGAAGGATTGATGTTATGCGTAAACGTCGATGGTTTCCGAAAGCCTGGTACCATATTACGGCCAGAGGAAACCGAAAAGCAGATATTTTTTATGATGAGAAAGACAGGTATAAGTATTTAACCCTGTTGCAGGAAGCTAAGCTTTCCCATCCGTTCCACCTCCACTCTTTTTGCCTCATGTCCAACCACGTACACCTTCTCATCGAAACAATCGAACTTCCACCGGGTACCTTCATGAAAGATCTCCACTCCCAATACGCGATGTACTTCAACAAGAAATATGGCTATGTAGGTCATCTTTTCGAAGGCCCCTATAAAGCGAAACTTGAAAATGATGTGAATGCCGTGCTTCAAGTCAGCCGCTACATTCACTTGAATCCTTGCCGGGCACTCATCACCTTCCAGCCTGAAGACTACAAGTGGAGCAGTTACGCCCACTATTTATCCCCCAATCCTTATTACTCCGAGTTCGTTACAACCTCAACCATTCTGTCTTATTTCCAAGACGTGAAGCAGTATGAGTTTTTTGTTCAACTGGCAAATAAAGTAAGACCTGGTCACCCAAGTAATGGATGACCAGGTCTTACATAAAATCCCAATTAAGGCTGAAGGAAGGTTTCAACTTCTTCTAGGGCTTGGGCGGCATCGGGGCCTATGCAGATGACTTCAATTTCGTCGCCTTCTTGCAGCCTCAAGTTGATCAGTCCGAGGAAGCTTTTCAGGTTGGCTTCGTGCACGCTTCCCTGGACCACTTTCTTCAGAATGATTTCTGAATCGTAGCTCTGGATGATCTGGGACAGCTCCATAATTGTTTGGGTTTCTTTCATGTGTACCTTCACATCTTTGGATACTTTTTCGCTCATTTCTTTACTCCTCCTTTAAATGAATAGGTTCAATAGTATAGGAATGGTGACGATACTGAATAACGTCGTCACTAAAGTGATGCTTGAAACAAGGTCAGGCTTCGAGTTGAACTGGACGGCATAAATTGTCGTCGTTGCAGCCGATGGCATCGCAGCGGAAACAATCAGCACGGCGGCCATCATGTCACTCATCGGCAACACTAATGTCAAAACGAAGGCGATGAGTGGTGAACCGACAAGACGAAGAGTCGTTGCATAGGAAACTTTCGGCCATTCCAGGTTTCTCAATGGAATTCCTGCGAGCTGCATGCCGAGTACGACCATCACCATCGGAACCGTCGCGGCTGCAAGCAAGTCGATGCTGTTCATGAGGTTCTCAGGCACAGGCACTCCCCCAAGGTTCATCGGAAGTGCCACAAGTACTGCATACGTCGGCGGCATTTTCAAAACAGAAAGCAACGCCATTTTCAATCCAGATGTACCTTTAGCCGCATAGTACACGCCGAAAAAGTTCATAATGATCGCCTGAAGGACCATAAAGGAAACGGAGTAAACAAAGCCTTCTTCACCGAAAGCAAACAGAATGATCGGTACGCCGTAGTTCCCGGAATTCATGAACGCCGTCGATAAAATCAACCCGCTCTCCATGCTCTGATCGTAGTTTTTCACCTTACTGACAATCTTGTTGATCCCAAGAATGCTGAAAAGCAACAGTCCGGAGAAGACAAGCATCATCAAATATTCTCCATTCAAATCCGCTTCGTAAAATGTTTGGAAAACCAAACAGGGCAGCATCACATACAGCGCGATCGTCGATACAGATTTCACATCTAATTTAGCGATTTTTTGTATGGTAAAGCCAGCTCCGAAGATCAGAATAACCGGCAATACGACTTGGATGAATACACTCATAACAAAAGTACCGTTCGGCTGCGTCCCGCCATCCATTAGACAGCGTCCGCACCGCCTTTCTTTTTTAACTGATTGATTTCATTATACTAACTTTTCATTCTTCCACTATAGCTCCCGATTGTGGAAGACCCAGGTTCGAGACATTTAGTGAGGTGGATCGGGGCTGCGGGGGATGACTCGCTTTCCGCGGGAGCGCGGTGAGTCTCCTCAGGCTCACGCCTTGCGGGGTCTCACCAAGCACTCTTTTCCCGCAGGAGTCTCGCCATCCCCCTCCGCCCCTAAACCTATGAGATTCTCGACCCCCCTCCTGAATAAGTAGCTTTTTAGCATAAGGGAGGTGTAGGAATTTAAATATCCATGATCAGGAACACCAGTGGTGAGAGCTTGATATAGGGCGTTTTTTCTCGATAAATCAGTGGTTATGAGTAGACGCTCCATCAGTAAACGTGGGTTCGTTTCTCTTATTTTCAAATGGGATGGTTGGGAAGCTGCGAGACTCCCGTGGGAGAAGGAGATAGACGAGATCCCGCAGGGCGGTAGCCCGAGGAAGCTCGGCGCTCCCCCACAGGAAAGCGAGTTGCTTCCCAGCCACCCCTGACGCTCAACTCAGCAACGAACCCCAAAACATCTCAAACTCAAGTCTTATAACAATCCAGCCATAAACCGAAAAACCCCTTGCCTAAAAGCAAGGGATCTCGGGTGACGTACAAGGAGGGTCAGTCCTTTTTTCATCATTCAGCGAAGCTGATCAACCATAGAGATAACTCTGGAATAAACGTAATCATCAGTAACGAGAAGATCATCGCAAAAAAGTATGGGATGATCGCTCGGGACAGCTGTTCGATGGAGAGCCCGGAGATTCCGGATCCGACGAACAAGTTTACGCCAAGTGGTGGTGTAATGAAACCAATCGCCAGGTTCACGACCATGATGATTCCGAAGTGGATCGGATCGTAACCAAGGTTTACTGCAATCGGAAGCAGGATCGGCGTCAAGATGATGATTGCTGCCAGCGTATCCATGAAACATCCGACAATGAGCAGAAGCAATGTGATCAACAGAATAAGAATGATCTCATTTTCCGAAATAGACAACATGAAGTTGGCTACTTGTGTCGGGATCTGCTCGATCGTCAACAGACGACCGAAGGCTGTTGCGGACCCAACAATGATGAGGACAGTCGCTGTCGTCAAAGCAGAATCTGCGAAAATTTTCGGCATGTCTTTGATGCTGAGTTCACCGTATAGGAACAAGCCGGCAATCATACCGTACACAACAGCAATAACAGCTGCTTCTGTCGGTGTGAAAATTCCGCCGTAGATTCCACCCAGGATGATGACCGGGATGACAAGTGCCCATTTGGCTTCCCAGAATGTTTTTCCGATGTTTGCGAGGGACGTTTTCTCTGCCAGACCTTTATACCCTTGTTGTCTTGAATAAATGTACGCCCAAGCAAGAAGTGCTCCACCGACGATAAATCCTGGGATAATTCCTGCGATGAACATGTCTCCGATGGAAGCTCCACCTACAACTCCGTAGATGACCATCGGAATACTTGGAGGAATGATGACACCAATGGAACCTGCAGCAGCTACGGTAGCTGTCGCGAACTTTTTATCATATCCCTGTCTTACCATGGCAGGGATCATAATCCCACCGATGGCTGCAACGGTTGCCGGTCCGGAACCGGAAATCGCTGCAAAGAACATACATGTAACGATGGTCGCCATCGCAAATCCACCTGTTTTGTTACCAACGAGGGCGTTCGCGAAGTTGAACAGTCTTTCGGATATGCCGCCTTTCCCCATGATTTCACCGGCTAAGATGAAAAAGGGAACGGCCATTAATGGGAATGAGTCGACAGATGTGACGAGTTCCTTCATTAAAAACTGAACCGGAATGGCGCCAGTATAGAAGATGGTCGCAAGTGTCGATAATCCGAGAGCGATTCCAATCGGTACACTAAGCAAAAGGAAGAGGGCGAATGTCCCGAATAATACGATTGTTGTCATGATTCATCCTCTCCTTCCTGCTTCTGCATACGATCGCGTTCATCGTCGACATCGAGTTCTTTTTTACCAATCAACATTTTGATCTGCACAATCAAGTTTTGTACGAGACGGATCGCTGTTAGGGCAAATCCGACTGGTGTCGCCATGTAAACAAGTCCCATCGGTATATGTAAGGCCGGTGACTGCTGGCCGAACGATAGTAACTGGGAAGCAATGCTGTAGCCATTGACGACAACATACAAACTGAAAACTAAGAATAGTAGATTCGCAATGATCGCGAGCAATAATTTTGCTTTTCCTTTAAGTAAAAGCAGCATGACGTCTACTTTGATATGACGCTGCTTCTTCACTCCGTAACTGATTCCGATATACACTAACCAAATGAAGCAGTACCGTCCGAGTTCCTCTGACCAGGACAATGAATTTCCCGACACACGCATCGCGACTTGCAGGAAAATGACACTGACCATGATGGTCGAGAAAATGACGAGCAATACTTCTTCAAATCTGCGGTCGATCGCTAGAATGATGTTCATTTTCTTCACCTCAACTGACCCTGAATGGAGAAGAATACGCTGCAGTCCCGCTACAGCGTACTCTCTGTCATTCTATTATTTTTGCGCTTCTTCAATTGCTTTGTAAACTTGGTCTACTGTTTCTTCACCGATCTTGCTCTTGTAATCTTCAATGACAGGAGCTACAGCATCGACCATTTCCTGGCGAGCTTCATCTGAGATTTCTGTGTACTCCATGCCTTCTTCTTGAAGCTGTTTCAAATACTTTTCGTTCGCTTCACGGTTCAACTTACGCTCATGCTTACCTGCTTCTACCGCTGCATCTTTTACAATCTTCTGCTGATCTTCTGTCAAACCATCATAGAAAGATTTGCTCATCAAGAATACGAATGGGCTGTAGATGTGGTGTGTGTTTGATACGTGATTTTGAACTTCATAGAACTTTTGCAAGTAGATGGTTGCATAAGGGTTTTCCTGACCGTCAACCGTACCTTGCTGCATCGCTGTGAACAATTCTGTGAATGCCATTGGTGTAGGGTTTGCTCCTAGTGCCTTGAAGGCATCCAGGTGCAGATCGTTTTCCATTGTACGGATTTTCAAACCATCAAAGTCATCAACGGATGCTACCGCACGCTCACTGTTTGTAAGGTCACGGAAACCATTTTCCCAATATGCCAACCCGACAAGGTTCTGTTCTTCCAGTTTTCCAAGCAATTCTTGTCCAACTTCACCGTCTAATACTTCGTCCGCTACTTGTTCGTTAGGGAAAAGGAACGGGATGTCGAATACGCTGAATTCTGGTACAAAGTTCGCTAGTGGTGCTGTAGATGGAACAACCACTTCCTGTGTACCAAGCTGAAGCGCTTCCGTCATGGAACGGTCGTCACCTAGCTGACCACTGTGATATGTATCTACTTTAATCGCGCCGTCTGTTTTCTCTTCAACAATTTCCTTAAACTTCAATAGACCTTTGTACTGAGGGTGATCACTGTTCAGACCGATACCGGCTTTAATCGTTTTTGTTTCGCCGCTGTCACCTGAAGCGCTTTCACCATCGCCACTGCTGGACTCTGCTCCGCCGTTACCACAAGCAGCTAATACTGTAATCAAAAGGACCATCGACAATAAACCAAATAATTTCTTCATGTTCTACCTCTCCCCTTGTATATAAAATTTTTTTCACAAAGCTTGCGTGCATCCCGTCTTCCTAGTAACCGCTTTCAACAAAAAGCCAAAAAACAGGAATCGATTCCATAGAAAATAACTTTCATTTGATCAAGTTCCACCCGTCCCCTAATAGAAGCGCTTTCAAAGATTACCTAAAAAAAAAGCTGTGGAAAACTCTGAAAATTATTTTCTGTAATTACGATTATACAATAAATCTTTTTTAGTTCAATAGTTTTTTAGAAAAAAATTTCGCCGACCCGAATCTTTCTTTTGAAATAAATTTCATATACAATAAGAGAAAGTGGAAATTCGAAGGAGGAATCCCTATGATTGAAGCTCCCACGAAACACGTCATTAGCAGAATCCGTTCTTCTTATTCACAGTTCAGTGAAAAAGAAAAACTGATCGCTGATTACATTTTAGAAAATACAGAAGACATCGTTCACTCTACCATTAACCAGGTCGCGGATGATCTTATGGTCGCGGATGCAACCGTTTTCAGATTTTGTAAGCGCTTAGGTTTTAAAGGTTATCAGGCGATGAAGATTGCTTTAGCATCAGAAATCGTCAATCCGATTCAGGATATCCATGAAAAGATATCTGAAGAAGACACGGACTTTGAAATTACTGAAAAAGTATTTCAAGCGAATATCCGAGCGCTCGAAACATCACGTGATGTCCAAAACCCGCTTTCATTAAAAAAAGCGATGGAATATCTGGTCGAAGCCGATCGGGTGTTCTTTTTCGGAAGTGGTGGCTCGAACATCCTTGCTATGGATGCTCAGCACAAGTTTATGCGGACAGGAATGGAAGCGTATGCATATCCGGACACGCACTTGCAGTTGATGTCTGCCTCTCAAATGAGAGAAACGGATGTGGCGGTCGTCATTTCCCATACCGGATCGAACCAGGATATTCTTGATATTGTCGATGTCGCGAAGGAAAACAATGTGAAGATTATCGCCATTACGAACTTCGCTAAATCTCCACTGACAAAAGTGGTCGATTTGTCTTTATACACCGTCGCAGAGGAAACGGAATTCCGTTCGGAAGCCCTCGCTTCAAGGATCGCCGGTCTCTCGCTGATCGACTCGCTTTTTGTCAATTATAGTGTGAAAATGAAGGAACAAGCGCAGACCGCTACGCAGCGCATGCGTGATGCGATATCAAGGAAGCGTGTGTAGAAAGGAAGTTTAAGATGAGTTATGTGATTGGATTAGATCTTGGAACGACGAGTGCGAAATCCGTCGTCTTTCATAAAAATGGAGAGGTTGCTGCTGAATACGAAGTGGCCTATCCTCTCTCCCACCCTGTCGTCGGCCACGCCGAACAGGACCCGCTTCAAATGGAACAAGCCGCACTTGAAGCGTTGAGTTTGAGTACACGATCCATCGAACGAGAGGACATTGTCGGTGTGGGAATCTCTGCTGCCATGCATTCTCTCATTTGTATGGATGAAAAAGGAGCGCCTCTATCGCCGTCAATGATTTGGGCGGATGCACGCAGTGCTGATGAAGCATCCACATTGAAGGAAAACCATCCCGATGTGTATAGGCGCACAGGAACACCGCTTCATCCGATGTCTCCATTATCAAAACTACTATGGATGAAAAATAACCACTACGAACCCCTGCATAAGGCGGATTACTTTGTTTCTGTGAAAGAATTTTTGTTGTATCGCTGGTTCAGGGAAAAAGTGGTCGACTATTCGATTGCTGCAGCCACTGGTCTTTTCAACATTCACGAACACGAGTGGGATGAAGAAACACTGGCCCTTGCAGGCATTCGCCGCGAGCAGCTTTTCCAACCGGTCGAACCTACATATGTAATGAAAGGCATGAGTGCGGAGTCCGCTGAAAAGTCTGGTCTGGATGCCGGAACTCCTTTTGTCATCGGCGGAAGTGATGGACCTTTGGCGAACCTTGGAATTGGTGCAATTCAACCAGGCGAGACAGCGATAACCATTGGCACGAGTGGAGCGATCCGTCAATTTTCCAGTGAACCGCTACTTGATGATCAACAGGAAGTGTTCTCTTACAGCTTCACCAATGATTTGTGGATTACCGGCGGACCGTCCAATAATGGCGGCCTTGTGTTGAAATGGGTTCAACAAATATTTTCCGATGAGGAAGAAATTCCAATGGAAGAGCTGAATTATCTAGCAAGTAAAGTAGAAGCTGGTGCGGGAAATTTAATTTTTCTTCCCTACTTGAACGGGGAGCGCGCGCCGTTCTGGAATGCGGAAGCGAAAGGATCTTTCATCGGACTGACGCCTGCTCACGGAAAGGGTCATATGACGAGAGCCGCGATGGAAGGCGTACTATTTTCCATTTTACATATTGGAAGTGCCCTGGAGCGCCTCGGCAACAAGCACTACAAAATTTACGCAAGCGGCGGATTTGCCCGTTCAGAAATGTGGGTTCAGATGCTCGCAGACATTTTCAACAAGCGGATCGATATCCCGGTGAGTCACCAAAGTTCCGCATGGGGAGCCGCGTGGGTAGCTCTCTATAGCCTTGGCCATGTGGACAGCTTAGCATCCATTAAATCCTCCATTCCAATGAAGGAACAGTATGAACCGAACGCTGAAAATCATGAGAAATACAAAGCCCTCTTTGAAGTGTACGAGTCCCTTTCAGGCAAACTGCAAACCGACTTCGAAAAACTTCACCGTATGTAATATGTAAATAAATGGTGTACCAGGTCATCCAATATTTGGATGACCTGGTACACCTATTTTTTCCATTATTTATTTGACGTTTTCTTTGAGCCAGTATTCTCCGTCTTTGTATTCGATTTGTTCTGGGTAGCGGAGGTCTGTGACTTCATCCTGGGTTTGTTTGGATGGTGGTGCAGTCATGAGGGAGACAACAACGTTCGCTAAAATAGCGGCTGTCGCTCCGAAGACTCCGGCACCTGTATCGATGATTCCAAGGATAGTAAATCCTCCATATTTTGCTGCAAAAATGTATCCAAGGGTCACGGAAAGTCCGACAACCAAACCGGCAATAACCCCAGGCCCATTGGCCCGCTTCCACCATACCCCGAGAAGCAGGGCCGGGAAGAACGATCCCGATGCTAAGGCGAAAGCCCATGCAACGATTTGCGTGATGGCACCTGGCGGGTTCAAAGCGATCAAACCTGCGGCTACAGTAGCAAGGACGATCGACCAGCGTCCGACAGCGAGACGTTTTTTCTCACTCGCATTCGGATTGATGGAGCGGAAATAAATGTCGTGGGACAAGGCTGCGGAGATGGCGATCATTAAACCACCGGCCGTCGATAAGGCAGCCGCCATCGCACCGGCAGCCATCAAACCGATGACGAAAATGCCAAGGTTCGCGATCTCTGGTGTTGCCATGACAACAATATCATTACTGATGACGAGTTCTGACCATTGCAGCACGCCATCACTATTATTGTCCGCAAGAGAAAGCCGTCCGGTATCGACCCAGGCTTGTGTCCAGGCGGGTAGATTGTTCAATTGTGATCCAGCTACTTCCGTCATCAAGATGAAACGGGAAAAAGCAGCATAAGCAGGAGCGGACAAATAGAGTAATCCAATGAATAGCAAAGCCCAAGCTCCACTCCAGCGAGCGGCTTTCATCGTCGCTACCGTATAGAAACGGACGATGACGTGTGGCAAACCAGCTGTTCCCGCCGTCAGTGTGAACATCAGGGCGATGAACTGCCATTTCGATCCTTCTGTAAATGGAACGATGTATTCAGAAATGCCCAACTCCTGATCAATCGTACGCATTTCCGAAACGACGTCCCCGTAAGAAATCCAAGGTACAGGGTTCTGCGTCAGCTGCAGCGACATGAAGATAACCGGAATCAAATACGCGATGATTAATACCAAGTATTGTGCGACCTGTGTCCAGGTGATCCCTTTCATACCACCCATCGCTGAGTAAAAGGCGATCAGCACAACGCCAATCAATGTCCCGATCACGGTGTCGATTTCGAACAGACGCCCGATAACCACGCCCGATCCGGACAGTTGTCCTACAGAATAGGTGAAGCTGATTATGATCGTTGCTACAGCGGCAATCAATCGAGCGGTGTTGCTGCGGTAACGGTCTCCGATGAATTCTGGCACCGTGTACCGTCCATATTTTCTTAACTGTGGAGCTAAAAGGAACGTAAGCAGCAAATAACCGCCTGTCCATCCCATAATGTATGCGAGTCCATCATATCCAAGAATCATGACCGTACCGGCGAGCCCGATGAATGAAGCCGCACTCATCCAATCCGCTCCAATGGCCATGCCATTGTAAACGGGCGGTACCCCGCGGCCGGCAACGTAGAAATCTGATGTAGCCCTTGCTTTATTGTAGACAGCGATACCTATGTACAGAGCAAAAGTAGCGACAATTAAAGCAAGGGAGACTATAAACTGTACGTCCATATTTCTCCCCCTATCTTATTGGTTAACTGCTTGATTTTGACCGGAATCTTCTTTTGGAATTAAACCGAATTTTTTATCGACGACATCACTGATGATGGCATTGAAGAAAAGGAGTGCAATAAAGGTAACAATGGCTCCTTGGGCTCCCATGTAATAAGGAAGGGGAATGCCCATCACTGTAAAGGACTGAAGGCTTTCGGCGAAAAGAACAACACCGAAAGATACGATTGCCCCAATGGCGAGATAGATGATAATCAAAGTCGTACGTAAACGGAAATACGCTTTCGCCTTCTGTGGATCCATCTTTTTCACAACGGTTCACCTCCCTTCGAATTATCCCCTTAAGTTAAAAATGAATTGTACTGTTTCCCAGAACGGCATCGGAACCATAATGATCTTGGTAAGTGCGACACCAAAGAGCGCAATGAACGGAACCGCCAGTAAGAAAGGCCGCTTCTTTTTCAGTGCGAAAACAACAGAAAGTACGGTTATGACAGATAGAATAATCGGAATCAGCAACGACTCTACCCTCCTTTATGTAAGCGTTAACATAAGTGCGTAAAAATTTTTGAGAATATTTAGATTAAACTGAATATTACAACTTGTATTATTCTAAAATTCTCATTATTTGTCAACAGGTACGATATGACTAGACAAGTTTCGAGGATTTGTGTGATGATCCAACTCATTTGTGTGAAGTTTTCGTGAGTTTGATTGATTTCTAAGCTACTTTGAATGATTCTTTCTCGAGGTTGATTGATTTCTACGCTACTTTGAGCGATTTTCGCTTGAGTTTGATCGATTTCCACACTTATCTGAGCGATTCTTTTAAAAAAGACCAGCATCCTACGAGGGATGCTGGTTACCGAACATCTTGCGCCACGTGTTTGGTCCGACGACCCCGTCCACTTTAAGACGGTGCTGTTGTTGGAAGGCACAGACGGCAGCTTCTGTTAATGGGCCGAAGTGGCCGTCATCCTTTGTGCCCACTACTCGTTGGATTCGTTGGACCACGGACCCTTTGGAGCCGAAGTGAACGGGATAGCCGGGATAGGTGCGTGCGTGGAGTCTGTTTGTGGTCAACGGGCCTGCGCTCCCGTCTACTTCCAACCCTTCCTGATGTTGAAAAGCGATGATCGCTTGTTTTGTTCGCGGTCCATAAATGCCATCAATCGGTCCGGGTTGGTAGCCTAATTTCTGCAGCTTTGTTTGAAGATCACGGACATTCTGGGATTTTTCCGGCCATTCGAGATGGGCATAATCTTTGAAGCTCGACCAGTCCCCACCCCACTGAAAACCGAGAGACTTAGCGATATCAGCTACGTGGCGCCAATCCTGATTCACCGTCCAGAGCGCTTTTTTTCCATCTGAACTGACGAGGAAAAAGTCGACCGCCCGACCGCTGTGATGATTGCTTTTTCCGGGTTTAGCATAGGTAACGATGTTGCCGCTATGTCCATACCTTTTCCCGTTCCAATAATAGTCCGGGCGGCCTTGTCCATACAGGTGAGCCTGTTCTTCATACGTGCGATGACCGGAGGAGATTTGAACAAAAATCCCATCCTTATAAGCTTGCTTGATCATTTTCCACGCGTTTTCTTTCACAATCGGTTGAACGCTCCCCATTTTGTTCAGGCTGCGTTGTTTCAACGTGTCTACAGTAATCATTAAAAATCCCTCCATGCTTCTATAATCGAAACGGAGAGGGATTTGGTGTCAGGAAGCTTTCAAGTTTTTCAACACATTGAAGACGAAGGAAAAAATACCGAGGGATGTCACCGTTGCTCCGGTTGCCACAAGCGGCAGTAAGGCTTCATTTTTAAAAACGACGACGAAAAATAAGCCGAGCATCATTAACGGAAGACCGATGTTATGAAGCCAGAAATGAATTTTTCCCGATAACGATTTCGCAAGGATAGGAAAAGTATGATATAAAATACCTGCAAGCGTGAGGGCGGTCCATCCGAGTAAATTGATGTGGACGTGAACCGGTGTGAGCGCATAGTCATGCGCACTCGACATGTAATAACCAATCGCGACTCCTATGGCAAAATAGACGGCTGAAATTTTAATCAACGTAATCCCCATAAAGTCCAACCTCCTTTTTTCCCATATATACGCTGAATTGGTCTCAAACAGAATCATGGAATTCCGTCGTTGGGCATCGTAAAATGGAAGGGAATCTAATGAAGAGGTGAACGTCAATGAAAATAGAAATTTGGTCAGATTTCGTCTGTCCTTTTTGTTATATCGGAAAACGCAGGTTAGAAGAAGCATTGGAACATTTTCCGGGCAAACAGGTGGATGTCGTCTATAAAAGCTTTGAACTTGACCCGAATGCCGAGCGCAACATGGGAAGAAACATGCATGAGAAACTTGCCGCTAAATATGGCCGGTCTTTGGAAGAAGCGCGTGAGATGACGCAGAACATGACCGAGCAGGCGAAGATGGTCGGTCTTGATTTCCGCTTTGATTCAGTCGTACCGACGAACACGTTCGATGCTCATCGAGTATCTCAATTAGCCAATGAAAAAGGATTAGGCAAAGCTTTTGCTGAACGCTTTTTCAAGGCGGTTCTGACGGATGGCAAAGATATCGGCGATCATGAAACGATTACAACGCTCGCGGTAGAAGTAGGACTCGACCGTGATGTCGTGGCTTCTGTCCTTGAGGGGGCGGATTATTCGGAAGCGGTTCGCCGTGAAGAAGCAGAAGCACAGCAAATCGGCGTCCAGGGCGTACCGTTTTTTGTCATCAACCGGAAATACGCCGTCTCTGGCGCTCAGCCGACGGAAGTGTTCGTTCAAGGGCTTGAAAAAGCTTTTGCAGAGGAAGAACAGACACCTGCTTTTGAGGATTTATCTAGTGAGAGCGGAGCGGCTTGTACAGAAGATGGCTGTGAAGTGCCTGGGGAAAATAAATAGGAAGAAAGCCGCGGGGGTTCCGCGGCTTTTTTTGTTGAATCAGGTTAAATCGTTGCTTACTTGAGTTAGGCGTTATATGATTCCCTGGAACGTTAAAATGGCTTCAGCGATGAGTGCGGAACCTAAAAATGTGCCAAGCATGACACAAACCGCGACCACGATGCTGCGCCATCCGAGTTTGACAAAGTCTGTCCAGGAGCGGCCGATCGCGATTCCTGCATAAGCGAGGATCGGTGTCGTGAGTGCAAGCAGCTCCACCTCACTTGTTGCGGAAACGATATACTCAGATCCCGGCATCCACGGCATAGAAAGGAGCACGCCGACGAGTGCCACGTAAGCGATACTTGGCAGTGAACCTGGAAGGACGTCACCTAAGATTAATCCAACGAGGCAAATACCGATGAGAATAAGCATTCCAGGTACAGCACTGGTTGGTAGGATTTCATAGCCGATCCAGTTTCCAGCAAGCGCAACCACTCCAAAAATCCCCAACAGCAAAACCCATTCTTGTATATTTTTCAGCATCGTTTACGCCCCTTTCCTTACACTTGTGTTGTTTTTCTTCTTTGTCATGAATTGATATAAACGTTCCGTAAGTGGCAGGCCGATAAAGATGCTCATATACAACCCTGTCGATAAGGATAAAAGGTTACTGGCCCCTGCAAAGGCGAGGATATCATTTTCCATTCCCGGAAAGGCCGCAACGAGGGATCCACTGGCGGCTGCCATCATACTTCCGCTCCCGATTCCAGAAGCCATTGCGAAAGATAACGGGTGGAGCGGTGTCCACGTAGCAAGAAAACCTGAGATCAGCCCCATAAATACAGCTCCGAACACGGTCCCGAATATGTAAATCGCCATGACTCCGCGCCCTTCAGGTGAGTTGAATCCATACTTGTCCATAATCAATCCTACGTTCGGCTCACGCGCGACCGAGTGGGCCATCCCGATGCTTTCGCGTTTCAGCCCCAGCCAGACGGCTACAGGCAAGGCAATTAAAATCGTCCCGAGGTTTCCGAATTCCTGCAAGAGTAAAGCAGGGCCCGCTTCAATGATCTGCGGAAGCGACGGACCGATGATGACACCAATTTTCGCAATGAGGACCGTGACTCCAAGCACGATGAGCGGTTCCGCATTTTTCGACTGTTTCTCTTTGATCACTGGTGTGAAAAATAAAGCAAGACCAATAATGATGGCATAAAGCATCGGTAATAAAAGAACGACACCAGGACCGACATTGAAGGAGTGTGTACCGATCGTTTCCGTTAGTAAGACGATGGCGAGTACAATGGCATGCAGCCTCCAATCTTTCCAAATGTTCGTCAGTTGTTGTTTCATCGATGATCCCCCCTAAAAAAATAAATAATACTAATCATTATAATGTTCAGAAAATTTATTTCAAGGTCAATTTTTGACAAAAAGAGAGCCCTCCCGGTTCACCCCTCCAGAACTGATTGAATAGCCTATGTAAAAAGAGGAGGCATTTTTATGGAATTGACAATGTCTCATTGGATTTACGGGTTATTCACACTTCTCATCATCTTGACGATGATTTTCCGTAAAGGGGTCGTGCTCCCCACTTTACTCGGTACTTTTTTGGTCGCCTGGATGTTTAATGGAAGTTTGATCAGCGGGTTTGTCGGTGTTTTCAATGCCAACCTTGTGGCGGCAAAAGAATTGTTCAATATCTTTTTGATCATCACCTTTATGGTCGCCCTGCTGCGTTCTTTGAAAGATCTCGGGGCAGATACAAGGATGATCCAGCCGATTCAAAAAGTGATGATCAATAGTCATGTATCGTTTTTCATTCTCGTTGGGGTCACTTATGTCGTCTCGCTTTTCTTCTGGCCGACTCCTGCCGTTCCGCTCATTTGCGCACTCCTTGTACCTGCTGCCATCCGTACGGGGCTGCCTGCGATGGTGGCGGCGATGGCTGTGGCGCTTGCCGGACAGGGAATGGCGTTGTCTTCGGACTACATCATCCAAGTGGCTCCTGAGCTCTCTGCAAAATCAGCTGGGATCGATACGGGCAGCGTCATGGACCAGGCATTGCTTTTGTCATTGGTTACAGGTTTTGTCGCCATCGGCCTCGCCTACCTTTTCAATAGGAAAAGTTTCCGTACCAAAGATGACCCTCAGAACCAACAGGAAATTGTTCAGATGCAAGGGCTCAAAGAAACAGAAGAAACGACAAGCTCTCGCGTTCATGTCTGGAGTAAAGTTTTTGCCGTTCTCGTCCCGCTTTCCATGCTTGCCGTAATGATTTATATGGTTTCGACCAAGCTCGGCTCAGGACGAATGGGTGGATTTGAAGGAGGAAACGGAGCGGATTTTATCGGAGGCGTCGCCGTTGTTTTATTGTTGCTTTCCAGTGTTGCATTCGGAAAGCAGAAAGCACTCGATGATGTGAGTGAGCATATTACGGAAGGGTTCGTTTTTGCCTTTAAAGCGATGGGGCCCGTGATTCCGATTGCCGGTTTCTTTTTTCTTGGCAGTGGTGATTTTGCCAAAAATATTCTTGTCCTTCCTGCTGAATCGACTCCTCCCTTCTTGTTCGACCTTGTCCAATCAAGCCAGGATTATTTGCCACAGAGCGCCTTTTTGACCGCGTTTAGTATTTTGATCATCGGAATCATTACCGGATTGGATGGCTCCGGTTTCTCAGGACTTCCGCTTACCGGTGCGTTATCTGCCTCACTCGCAAACGGAACGATCGACGCTTCGACCCTCGCTGCCATCGGACAGATGGGATCCATCTGGACAGGAGGCGGGACTATCATCGCCTGGTCCTCCTTGATCGCGATCGCCGGATTCTGCGGCGTCCCCGTTATGGAGCTTGTGCGGAAAAACTTCTTCCCCGTCATCCTCGGATTAGTCGTCTCCACTATCGTTGCTTTACTGTTGCTTTGATTTCCTTTTTTTGGTGTACCAGGTCATCCATAATATGGATGACCTGGTACACCAAATTTTGTCAATCACCCTTTTCTCCTCAATTATACTTTTGGTTTGTATTTCTTTAGACACACGTAGGATTTGAGAATCAGGATAGATATCCTATGGACTACCTGTTCATTTGATTCATTTTTCTGAATATTAATGAAATTATTTCCTTGACATGCTATATTTTGGTAAGTATTTCATTAGAGGGGGAAATTTGATGAATAAAAAACACATCGTTCTCAGTTCAGCTATGGCTGGGCTTCTTGTCTTTTCTGCTACACCGACGACGTTTGCCCATGATATGTTTGATGATGCCTTTGTAGAGAAAGGGCAGGAGGGATCTCAAGCGCTTAATGAGATTCCTGTTTTGGAAGGGACGAAAAACGTGGGGAACTGGAACGAAGTCGGTTCTGCGCAGTTGAAAAAATATGACGGAGTACAAAATAATACCGCTGACGTATATGCTTATGACGGCTATGCATATGTTGGTACACATACAAAGAACGGCGGCGAAGGAGGCGTTCGTATCTTTGACTTGAAAGACCCATCCAATCCTGTTGAAATCGCCAAGTTTGCCGATGACATTCCGGGAACATGGCAGGAGAAGGTCATCGTTAAAAAAGTGAACACGAAAGAATTCAAAGGCGATCTTGCTGTCGTAAGTGTCCAACAGCTTAACCGCAGCAACCCTGACTCTAAGGGAGGTTTTCTTTTGTATGATGTATCGAATCCTGAGTCCCCTGAAAAACTTGGTTTCTGGGAAATGGACAAGCGTGTGCCGGGTACCCATGAACTTTATCTGACAGTGAAAGAAGGAAAGCCTTTCGTGTTAGCAGCAAATCCATATGCGGATCTCTTAACACACGGAGAAGAGAAAGATTTTGCTTTAGTTGATGTCAGTGATCCTTCTGCTCCGAAAACGATTTATGAATTTGATCCGCGTATTCTTCCTGAAGTCGATGAAGACTTTGATGGATACAACTGGAATTCTCCTGATGGAAAAACACGACCTGTCTTCAACCACAGTACGATGACGGATAACAATGGAGATACCGCCCTTCTTTCCTTCTGGGATCTCGGTACGATCATTCTCGATATCTCTGATCCTTACAACGTGAAGTTTGAAGGTCGGACAGACTACGCCCCTGACGTCCAGGGTTCTGCACACTCCGCTGCCCTTGCGAAAGGTGGGAATGTGCTGATTGAGACACGCGAAGTGTACAACCCTACGAAAGAAGGCTATGAAGAATCCTACGGCTACACTAGAATTTTTGATATTAAAGATAAGCAGAATCCTAAGCTGTTGAGTACATTCAAAACAGAGCTCGTCGATGATGTGGAAGATGGTATAACCTTCGCTAACACCGTCCATGATCCAAAAGTTCATGGCAACACCTTGTATCTTTCCCACTATGCGGGAGGAATCCGTGCGGTGGATATCACGGATCCTAGCAATCCGGAGCAGGTTGGTGTTTATAATCCAGCAGGCGGTTATTTCTGGGGAACGTTCGTTGATCGCAACTACGTCCTTGGCTCTGACATGAATCAAGGATTGAAAGTTTTGCAAAAGAATAACAGCGATAAGTAAACCATAGAGCCTCTCGTTTATACGAGAGGCTTTTATCAACCAAAATTACGATATATCAATTAAAATCTACATATATCAACCAAACTCCTAATATATCGGCCAAATCAAAAATATATCAATCAAACTAAAAAAGTGCAGGAGCTCTCTCCTGCACTTTCTCTATCCCTTCACAATTCTACTTTCAAATGGACCCAGCTTTTCATTACCATACGACTTTTCCTTATCGCTGTGATTCATCAAGAATAGGTAGGAATCTCCACCGATATGACGGCGGTATACTTCCACATCAAGCTCGGACTCAATCGTTTCGATGCCGCAGTCACTCGTCACATCCTGAGCAATTTTCTCCAAGGCCTCTTCACTCAAGCCCCCGCCGACGTAGTAGACGTTTCCTTTTCCAAACGTGTTCTTCGTCACGGCTGCATATTCTTTGTAAAATTGATCCTGATACGAATAAAGCGTTTCTGCTTGTTCAGGAACGAGGAGATCGCGCCAGACGGAAATAGACGCTGGTACCTCAGCGAACGATCCTTCCCCTTGCAATTCAAGCTGATGCGCGGCTGTTAAGGATTCGATTTCCTCGACGCGAGCACCGATCAGATCGCGGACTGGACCTGGCAGAACTTCACCGAGTCGGATATTATTGTCCTTACCTTTCAATCCTGCACGATAGGAAAAGATGACGGTTCCGCCTTCTTCAGCGAAGATACGGAGACGACTGGCGAGCGCATCGTCCATCAGCTGCATGACAGGGACCAGTACGACTTTGTATGTACTCAGATCACGGCTGGCCGGGATGACGTCGATGTTCGTGTTTTTACGGTAAAACGGACGATACAAACGAAGCAATTCTTCGTTGAAGTCGAAGTCTTTGCTTTGGATTTGTGAACGCCATGACCAGATGTTGTCGTAATCATAGAGAACTGCAACGTCAGACTTGATTTCAGCATTCAACAGCTCTTCATGCTCTTTGATTTCGTCAAAAAGAAACTGCACCTCTTTATATTTGCGTCCATATACGTTGTCATGATCAACGACACCGTAGCAAAACTGCTCAGCGCCTTTCGTCATGCCACGCCAACGGAAATAGAGCATGTTGGAACAGCCGTGCGCGAATGCTTGATACGACCACATTTTCGCCTGATTCGGTCGTGGCAGATAGCCGATGACATCATGGCCCTGGGCTCCCATCAGTTCTTCGACGATCCAATAGTTTTGATCAAGCAAGCCACGGTTGAAATCATGCGTCATCGCAATAGCTTCTGGAGGGATCGGTTTTTCGAGGCCGCCCCACACCGGGTAATTATCATAAGATACGAAGTCCATTGGCTTCACATTTTCCTCGTGGTCGAACCATTTATCGAAAAATCCACCGGACACGTTTGTCGTAACGGTTTGATGGCTTCCTTTGTGCTCCTTCACAATCGCTGTCATTTCGTGGGTGAACCCGTTGACAGAAGCGGAACGGAAGCGTGCCCACTCCATTTTCAATGTTGGATTGTGAGTTGTCACGGTTGGCTTCGGTACCGGGATTTCAGAAAAGTCGTTGTACGTCTGTCCCCAGAAAATTGTTCCCCACTCGTCATTCAGCTGATCCACGCTTTCGTATTTGTTTCCCAAATACTGATGGAAAGCGCCATGACACTGGTCGCAGAAGCACATGTCACTTCCTTCATGACCGAATTCATTGTCAATCTGCCAGGAGACGATCGCTTCTTCGTTCTTATAGTGCTGAACAAGTTTTTTCGTAATCCCCGCCGCGTATTGACGGTATTTATCTGAGTTGAAACAGTATTGACGGCGACCGCCGAACACCCTCGTGTTACCGTTTTCATTTTCGGATAAAATCGAAGGGTGTTTTTGAGCGAGCCAGGCTGGGAATGTCGCTGTCGGTGTCCCGAACATGACATCCAGGCCGTTCTGTTTCGCTTTTTCAATCACACGATCGAAGTAGGAAAAGTCAAAAGCACCTTCCTCTTTTTCCATGAGATGCCACGCAAACTCTCCAATTCGGATGATGTTCGCGCCCATGTCTTTGATGCCTTGAAGGTCTTCATCCATCATTTCTTCCGGCCAGTGTTCCGGATAGTAATCGACACCTAAATACGTCATTTATAAGCCTCCTGTCTCGATGTTCAATGTCCACGTATAAGAGCCGTGGGCCGGGATGTAAGATACTTTGCCGATTTTTTCAGCAAGATACACATCGTCGTATACGCCTGTGCAAGGTTCCAAGGCGATATTATGCTCACCACGGTAGCCGCCGCGCGTTTTCCAAACGCCGAGATACGGCACTTTTTTTTCTGGAAAACGATACGTCAATTTTCTGTTCAAGTTGGGCTGGACGAGCGAGCACCATCCTTTAGAAAGTGGCTCTGTGAAATAAAATTTCTCTGCCGTCCCTTCTTCCATCGGCTCAAGCCCGCTGAGGTCGATCGTGTTTCCTGTTTTCTCTGACTTCGTTTCCGGATAAGCGTGTGTCGTTCCCCAGTCGCCGAGGTGCTGGGATCCTTTTTCCACGTTCATGACTTGCTTCAAGTCTTCCGGTACTTCGATGGCTGTGTGTTCATCAAGATTGAGCAATGCATGCGGCGTCCAAATGAACGGAAAAGGCTCATCACTTTTGTTGATCGCTTCATATTTGATCGTGACTCCATCGCCATGCAGGCAGATTTTCTTTCTCAATGCATAAGGAAATTCTGGACTGTGGACCTCAAGCGAAACCCCATCATAGGTCGCTTTATATTCCCATGGAAGCGTCCATACTTCACCATGATCGGGAATCTCCTTCCAGTCTGTCGGATGAGGGCCCTTGTCGATCCCAGGAAACATTTCGTCAAAACCACTAGAATCATACTTGGAAAAATCCGCTCCGTACGGCGGGGTTTCGAGATTCGGACGATTCGTCTGATACAGCCATTCATAATCGGCTTCTTTATCAAAAAAGCTGACCATCTTCCCTCCGTATCCCGGTAGGATCACCGCTCTTACACTCTCATTTTCCAGTACAACGGCATCCAGACTCTTGAATTTTGTCTTCTGGTACGTACAAACATCGACCATTGGTCACCGCCTCCTTAACCTAATTGTTTCATGAAACGCCGGAACGCTTCCTTCCCTTCTTCTGTACGTTTGAACACCCCTGCATGTTCCAAAACTGTAGAAAATCGTTTGCCGATTTCTTTCTGCATTTGTTCCCAAACCGCTTGTTCTGATGTTGTGTTCCAATTGATCTCTTTCGCCCACGGCACGTGTTTCGCGACAGCTCCATCATTAGCCGCAGCGTCTAACTTTTCTTCTTTGATGAAACGGCTCAACTGCTCCATTTCATCAACCAATCGTCCTGGAAGCACGGCGAGACCCATGACTTCAATTAGACCGATATTTTCTTTTTTAATATGATGCACTTCTTCATGAGGATGGAAGATTCCCAGCGGATGGTATTCGTTCGTCCGGTTATTTCTAAGGACGAGATCAAGCTCATAATGCCCATTTCTGTAGCGGGCAATCGGGGTCACCGTGTTATGAGGTTCGCCCTCCGTTTCTGCATAAACTTCCACTTTTTCATCAGAATAGTTTCGCCATGACTGCAAAATGACGTCTCCGAGTTCAGATACACGGTAGCGGTCCTCGCCACTTATACGAATGACAGACATCGGCCAGCGGACAATGCCAGCCTTTACATCTTTGAATCTTGGAATATCGAACGTTTCTTCCACTGGTGCTTTCGCCATTGGGAATTCATGGTGACCGCCCTGAAAATGATCATGACTTAAAATCGACCCTCCGACGAAAGGCAGATCTGCGTTCGAGCCGACAAAATAGTGAGGCAGCTGATCCGTGAAATCGAGGAGACGATCAAAGCCTTCCTTGGAGATCTTCATCGGACGGTGTTCCCGTGATAAAACGATCGCATGCTCGTTGTAGTACACATACGGAGAATACTGCAGGAACCAGTGCTCGCCTTCGAGATCGACAGGGATAATCCTATGATTGTCTCTAGCCGGGTGGTCGAGCCTGCCGGCGTACCCGACATTTTCTTTACATAGCAGACAATCCGGATAAGACGCTTGTTTCTTCGCTTTCGCAGCTGCGATTGCTTTTGGATCTTTTTCAGGCTTTGATAGATTGATCGTAATCTCTAAATCTCCATATTCCGTCTGGCTGTACCAGTGCTTGTTTTTAGCAATGCGGTCTGTGCGGATGTAATGGGAGTTCTTGGATAGTTGATAAAAGTAATCCGTCGCTGCTTCCGGTCCTTCTTTTTCAAATTTGTAGTAGAAGTCCCGGTTCACCTCCGATGGGCGCGGGACGAGGATATCCATGATTTTCGCGTCAAAGAGGTCCCGGTCCGTGATGGTATCTTCCTCGATGATTCTTTTTTCAACCGCATAAGAAAGCATTCGTTCAAGGATGGCGACAGGAGTAGTGTAGTCTTCGTCTTCATGAGAAACTTCCACGGAAGCGCCTTCAAGTTTGAACAAATGAAATAAACGGTTCCGGACATAATCGACATCCCATACCGAGATCATTTTTTTGTGCAGCCCATACTGAATGAGATGTTCAATGTCTTGATAAATCGTCATATCCTCACCACCCTTTTAATCTTCGTACCCATGTGGATGTTCTTGAAACCACTTCCATGCGGATTCTATCATTGTTTCGACTCCTGGATATTGAGGCTCCCACCCGAGCTCTTTCCTCGCTTTTTCAGAGGAGGCAACAAGCTGAGCCGGATCTCCTGCGCGTTTCGGAGCTACTTCCGCCGGAACCGGGTGTCCTGTCACTTTGCGAACCGCTTCGATGATTTCTTTCACACTGAAACCTTGCCCGTTTCCAAGGTTGTAGATGGTGCTTGCGCCTCCTTTTTTCAAGCGGTCGATCGCCTGCAGATGAGCAGCTACCAAATCTTCGACGTGAATGTAATCGCGGATACAAGTACCATCAGCAGTTGGATAATCATCACCGAAGATCATGATCTTCTCCCTTTTTCCAAGGGCTACTTGTAAAACGATCGGAATAAGGTGGGTTTCCGGACGATGATCTTCTCCGATTCGTCCTTTGACGTCCGCTCCCGCCACATTAAAATAGCGGAGGACGGTGTACTGGATACCGTAAGCCTGTTCGGCCCACTTCAGCATTTTTTCAATGGCAAGCTTCGTCTCCCCGTAAGGGTTCGTCGGCTGTGTCGGATCGTTTTCCTGAATCGGAACCTGCTCGGGCTCTCCGTAAACAGCCGCAGTCGAAGAAAAGACGATCCGTTTGACGTCATGTGCAGCCATGGCTTTCAAAAGGGACGTAGCTCCCCCAACGTTGTTATCATAATATTGAAGCGGCTTTTCTACACTTTCTCCAACAAGAGAATCGGCAGCAAAATGGAGCACCGAATCGATATCATTTTCATTGAATACGGTGTTCAGGAACGTCTCATTACGCAAGTCTCCATCATAGAATTTCGCTCCATCCAGCACCGCGGGATGATGACCTGTCTGGAGGTTATCGACGACGATGACGTTTTCGCCCTGGTCCAGGAGCTGTGCTACGGCGTGACTTCCGATGTATCCTGCTCCTCCACATAAAAGTACGGTCATATTTTCTCCTCCTCCAAACGTTTCGCTCCATCTCCAATTTCTACGACATAAAAATCAGCTTCTAAGCCTGTATGTTCTTGATACCGTCGTCCGACCGCTTCGATAAAACCATCCACATGCGTTCGTTTGACGATACTAATGGTGCATCCACCGAATCCAGCCCCTGTCATGCGAGACCCGACAGCCCCTTCGTTCCAGGCCGCTTCGACAAGTGCATCCAGTTCTTTTCCTGTCACCTCATAATCATCTCGCAGTGATACGTGGGAGGCGTTCATCAACTTCCCGAACCCTTCAATGTCGCCGGCATTCAACTGATGAACCGCTTCAATCGTGCGCTCGTTTTCATAGACGGCATGTTTGGCACGCTTCAGAACGGTCTCATCTTTTATGAGTAATTTGTGTGTTTCAAAATCTTCGACACTCAAATCTCCTAAACTATGAATAGAAGCGACTTGTTTCAATTGCTTCAGCGCCTGTTCGCATTCCTCTCTTCGCTCGTTATATTTGGAATCGGCGAGACCGCGGCGCTTATTCGTATTCGCAATGATCAACACATGGTTTTTGAGTTGGACAGGCGTGTACTGATAGTCCAGTGTGTCACAGTTCAAAAGCAGTGCATGATCGCTCTTCCCCATGCCAATGGCGAACTGATCCATGATTCCGCAGTTGACGCCGACGAATTCGTTTTCTGCTTGTTGAGCAAGCTGGACCATTTTGACGCGGTCGATCGATAAACCAAACAGGTCTTCCAGCACAACCCCTGTGACAAGTTCAATCGATGCTGAGGACGAAAGCCCGGCACCATTCGGAATGTTTCCATAAAAAGCAAGATCAAGTCCTGTATCGATGTCGTAGCCGGCTTTTCGAAAAACATCGATGACGCCTTTCGGATAATTGGCCCAGTCATGATCTTCCTCATATACAAGTCCTTCTAGATGAGATTCGACAATTCCTTTGTCTGGAAAATTCATCGAATAAAATCGAAGTTTCTGATCGTCTCTTTTTCTTGCTGCTACATACGTTCCTACACTCAGAGCACATGGAAAAACGTGTCCTCCGTTGTAGTCCGTGTGCTCACCGATTAAATTCACACGACCTGGAGCGAAAAACGTCTGCGCTTCGTGTTCTCCGTTGAATTTCTCATAAAAAACGGAAAGTAAATCCTCCATTTCTATTCCCTCCTTCTTCATTTTTTCTCTTTGATAACGAAAAGCTGAGACTGGTGATCTCCGCTGCGTTCTGCTTTCTGATGATTCGCTCCATTAAATTCCACACCAAGTGGGAGTCCGTGATACATCAGTTCGTCACCATAAAATGTTGAGCTTGTTCCCTCTACTTCATACTGTTTTTCAGAATCCAGACCGCGCAGTTTTAAAACCTGGTCGTTCTTCGGATTCGGGTAATAGTGAGCCCGATACCAGCCGACCACTGCCTGTGCTTTTTCTTCTGAGACCACCATCCATGCCGTATCCTGATGGTTGAACGGATTGGACAGGCGGTAAAATGTGCCGGAATGAATCAAACGACGAAGTGATTGAAATTCGGTGATTTGTTCTTTTACGATGGCCTTTTCTTCGTCAGTCAGTTGACTGGGATCGAATTCATAGCCGAACGTTCCGAAGTAGGCGACATCGGCACGGAACTTTAATGGTGTGTTGCGGTAGGTCTGATGGTTCGGTACAGCGGATACGTGCGATCCCATGCTGCACAATGGATAAGCATGGGATGTGCCGTATTGGATCTTCAACCGTTCGACCGCATCCGTATCGTCACTCGTCCATGCCTGTGGAGCATAATAAAGAAGCCCGGCATCAAAACGTCCGCCTCCGCCCGCGCAGGATTCGAACAATACATCCGGGTACTTCGTCGTCAAACGCTCATACAACTCATAGACTCCGAGGATGTACTGATGAAAAAAGTTGACCTGGTCATCTAGATATTGGGAATATGGTTCTGTGATATTACGGTTCATATCCCATTTAATGTAGTCGAGTCCGGTCTCTTCAATGAGAGAACTCATCCGTTCGAACAAGTAATCGACCACTTGAGGGTTGGAGAAATCGAGCACCTTTTGATTCCGCTCCAGCGTCTGATGTCTGTGTGGTGGACCGACGACCCATTCCGGGTGCTGTTTCATCAGTTCACTTCCAGGACTAATCATTTCCGGTTCAAACCAGAGCCCGAATTGAAGCCCTTTCTCTTTTACTTTTTTCGCTAACGTTCCGATCCCGTTTGGGAGTTTTTTTTCATCGACAAACCAGTCGCCAAGCGAAGTGGTATCATCATTGCGTTTTCCAAACCAGCCGTCATCAAGGACAAACAGCTCGACTCCGAGATCTCGTGCTTCATCGGTGAAACGATCCAACTTTTTTTCATTAAAATCAAAATATGTCGCTTCCCAGTTGTTGATTAAAATCGGACGTTCTTTTTTCATCCACCGTGGTGCAATCAAATGCTTGCGGTGTAAGTCATGGAACGTCTGGCTCATTTCGTTCAAACCGTTTTCTGTATAAGTCAAAATCACTTCCGGGTTTTGGAAGCTTTCATTCTGCTCTAACTTCCATTGAAAAGCCTGTGGATGGATGCCCATCGACAAGCGTGTTGTATCATAATGATCGACCTCAGCCTGAGCGAAAAAGTTCCCACTGTAGACGAACTGCATCGCAATCGCCTCCCCGCTGTCTTCGGTCGTCGCTTCCCTTTTCAAAGCGAGAAAAGGATTGTGCTGATGCGAGCTCGCCCCGCGCACACTTCCTATTGATGAAACGCCGGGCGTTAGTTTTCTCGTTTCGATGTGACGTTCCCGGGCCCATGCGCCTGATAGATGAACCATTTCATAATCAGCGTCAGGGAGATCGATGGATGAAGACATGGAATGCTTCAAAGTCACCGACTCTTCACCATGGTTGGTGAGGCGGTTGCTTCTTGTGAGGACAGGCAGGTCACGGAAAATCGTGTACATGAGCTCCCACTCCACCTGCGCTTGGTCATCTTCGAGCGTAACCACAAGCGTTTCTGCTTCAGACTCTTCAGCGAAAGTTGCTGGAAGACCTTCCAGCTTTGGCTTCCCTTTTATTGTGTGGTGATGTTTATAACGAAAATCAGCGACGGACACGCCCTTCTTTTCTTCTAAAATGAGCGCTGGCGTACGAAAATCTCCTTTTCCATAAACCGGCGCTTCCTGCTTGACGGTTTCCAATGAAAAACCAAGATCCCCTTCAAACGTATGTGTCGTCGAAGGGTTGGTATTTTCATAGTCTTGAAAGTGGCGGAAGTCCCGGCCACGGAGTGCTTTGCCATAGTAGAGATGACCGAGCTGGCCGTTTTTCATGACGTGGAAAATGTAACTGATTTGGCCGTTGGTTAGATGAAATTGTTGTGTTTCTTCATTAATAAAGATCAATGGCTGCTCCTCCTTCTACTCTTTGACAGATCCGCCGAGAATACCGGAAATGAACTGCTTTTGCAGCAACAAGAAGAAAATCATGATCGGCAAGGTAGACAGTGTCGTTCCCATCATGACCTGCCCGTAGTCGATCCGTGACATCCCGACAAGGCTGGAGAGGGCAACCGGCAAGGTGTACATCTCCTGTGATTGCAAGACGACGAGCGGCCAAATAAAGTTGTTCCACTGGAACATGAACAAGAAAATCGCAACAGCGGCAAGCGCCGGGCGCATGACTGGAAGTACGATCCGGAAGAAAATATGAAACTCTCCGGCCCCGTCCACTCGCGCAGCTTCAAGCAAAGAATCCGGAATGGACTGCATGTTCTGTCTCATTAGGAAAATCGCGAATGGATAAGCGACCTGTGGAAGGATGACCGCCTGGAACGTGTTCAGCCAGCCGACACTTCCGAAGATTTCGAACAAAGGAATCAACGTTACGTGATAAGGAATCATGATCGCGACAAGCAGCATGAAGAAAATTGCGTTACGTCCTTTGAATTGGAACTTCGCAAACGCATAGCCTGCCGCCGTACAAACGATGGCGGAAATGGCAGTAAAGGTCAGTGTAATGAACAAGGAGTTCCCCATGACGCGGATGATGCCAATGTTTTCATTCAGATTTTTAAAGTTTTCCCATCCATAATCACCAGGAAGGAAGTTCGGCGGAACCTTGAAAATTTCTCCTGACGGGTTCGTCGCGCCGACAAACATCCAATAGAACGGGAAGACGGAAATGATAACCCCTATGAATAAGAAAGCGTATAGAAACGTCTTTTTAAGCGGACTGATCTGTTGCTTCATTTATCTTCACCTGCCCATTTCATTTGTGCCCAGGAAAGGACCCCGATGATTAATACAAGAACGTAAGCAATGGCGGATGCGTAACCGAAATCAAAGTAACGGAAACCATTTTGATACAAATAAAGGGTGATGGTCAGTGTGGCATTGTTTGGACCACCCTGTGTAAGAATGTAAGGCTCATCGAACAACTGCAGCGTACCGATCGTTGATAAGACGAAAGTGAACAAGAAAATCGGCTTTAACTGTGGCACAGTAATGTAAAAGAACTGACGGACCTTTCCTGCCCCGTCCATCTCTGCTGCTTCATAAAGCGAACCAGGGATGTTTTGGAGACCGGCAAGGAAAATAACCATGTTGTAACCGGTCCAGCGCCACGTGATCGCTGCCATCAGTGCAACTTTTGCCCAGAATGGGTCGGACAACCAGGCGATCGCCTCAATACCAAACAGCGAAAGTACATAGTTCGCAAGGCCATAGTTTTCATCAAGTATGATCATGAAGATGATTGAGGATGCGACCAATGCCGTAATCGCCGGCATGAAGAAAGCAATCCGGAAAAAACTCTTCATTTTCACCAGTTGCGAATTAAGCGCCACTGCGATGACAACAGCTAAGAACAACTGGATCGGTACTTGAATGAGCAAAATGAGGAACGTATTCCCGAGGGCTTTGTAAAATAATGTGTCCTGGAACAAACGAATGTAGTTATCTAGTCCAACGAATTCATACCCTGATCCTGCACGCGTTTGAAAACTCAATAATAAAGACGAAATGACTGGATAAACGGTAAAGATTAAGAAGAATGTAACGGCTGGAAGAATAAATAAGTACGGCACCGTTTTCGGTGTAATCCATTTCTTACGGGATTTCGGTTTTTGGCTGGACGGACCCGGTTTCTTAGATGGCTGCTTGTTCGTTTCGTGGTTGGTATTTGCCATCTGTTCAGCATTCGGTTGACTCACAATGTTCTACCCCCTCAAAGATATTGGTTAGTACTAAAAGCGCTTTCATTTTTGCGGCTTCAGACTTTGTTAATTAATTTAATTTACTTAATAGTAACATAGCCTCCTCCGTTTGTCTGCTCCATTTTCAGAAAAATTACATTCATTTTCACTTCAATAAAGCTCCCGATTGTGGAAGACTCAGTTTCGAGATGTTTTTGGGCTTCGTTTTGCCATAACGGGACTCAGGGGTGGCTGGGAAGCTACTCGCTTTCCTGTGGGGGAGCGTCGAGCTTCCTCGGACTGCGCCCTGCGGGATCTCGTCTATCTCCTTCTCCCACGGGAGTCTCGCAGCTTCCCAACCACCCCTTTCGATATAGGTGAGAAACGAACCCCTTTACCAAGTTGGATGGTCTTCCACTATCCCCCTGTTAGAAGTATAAAGCGCTCTGCATTAGCTTTTACGTTCTGTGGAGCAGTTTATATGATCCACTACCGTTAATGATAAAAGCTGATCTTTTAGAAGTGTTTTCGAGAATCTTCCATGGCAAAGGGGCGAAGGGGAATGGGGAGACTCCTGTGGGAAAAAAGTGCTTGGTGAGACCCCGCAGGACGCAGTCCGAGGAGGCTCACCGCGCTCCCACGGAAAGCGACTCATTCCCCGCAGCCCCCATCAACTCAACAAAAGTCTCGAAACTGAGTCTTCAAGAATCCTGCTATATACTTTAATAAAGGGTTGAAACAAAAAGGTCGATCTCCATGTTGGGAGATCGACCTTTTTTCATTCTATTTGATATAGGGAGATCAATGAAACGGATTAGTTGGCGCTGCGTCCTGTCTCACTTTCAAGCTTGTCCGCTGCGTTTTGAAGCGCTTCTTCAATCGGCGTGCCATCAAGCAGGATGGATGCTTGTGTATCAGACATCGTATCGAACGCACGTGCATAATCCGACGTGTAATTCGCTACAGGAATATCAGATACTTCATCCGCAAACAGTTGGAAAACAGGTTGGCTGTTAAAGTATTCGGATTCCTGGCTGAAGTAGTCTTCTTCATACGTTGTTTCCAAAGATGGGAAAATTCCTTTTTCTTTAAGCGCCTTCATCTGCGGATCTACTTCTGTTGTGAAATACTCAACGAATGCATAGGCTGCACTTTCGTTGTCCGTAGAAGATGGAATCACTAAGTCAGAACCACCAAGGTTTGCTGCGCGGTTGCCGCCTTCCTCAAATGCCGGCAAGTAGAAGACATCCCAGTTGCCGCTTTGATCAGGGGCCTGGTCCATGATCGTACCGGAATACCATACTCCGAATGGAACGGTGGCCACTTCGCCGTTAACCGTTGCAGAAACGACGCCATCCCAACCGTTGTTGTTCAGGACAAGGTCTTCCTCATGCAAACGCTGGATCACATCAAATGCTTTTTGTGATTCTTCGGAAGCTACATCAATGTTGCCTTCCTCATCATAGTAAAAAGCACCTTGCTGGTTCATCATCATACGGTAAAGTGCATCGTCCGCTGCGATGTCAATTGGAACCATTTTTGTTCCTGTTGCTTCTTGAATCGTTTTACCTGCTTCAATGTAGTCGTCCCACGTTTTGATATCATCTGGGTTGACGCCTGCTTCTTCAAAAATATCTGTACGATAGAAGACACCTGCAGGTCCTACATCCCAAGGAGCTGCGAAAAACTCACCGTCTTCGTTTTGAGTCACAGACTTTTTATACTCTCCGAATTTATCTGCGTGCTCATCATAACCGAGCTCAGAAAGGTTAGCGATCGCATCTGGGAATTGATCATGATAGTTCGCTAGACGATCAGACTCGACCATCACTACGTCAGGAAGTCCATTTCCACCGGATGCCAGGCCTACGGTTAACTTTTCATAAACATCCAAACGTCCGATATCTTCCACATTCACTTCAACATCTGGGTATTGTTCTTTGAACCCATCAACAGCAAGCTCCATCGATTCAGCAGCTACGTTCCAGCCCCAAACGGTAATTTCGCCGGATGGTTCTCCACTTTCTCCACTCTCTCCAGAGGATTCTCCCCCTGTTTCACCGGAACAAGCAGCCAGTCCACCAGCCACAAGGCCTACCAAAAGAAAACTTTTCAACCAATTTTTCATTCTGTCTTCCTCCCCCATATTTGATAGCGTTTTCAAAACTTAATAAAATAAATTAACTAACTAGTTATAAGGTAGCACAGAACCATGCAAATGAAAAGAGTTTTTTCAAAATTAACTCTTTTAAAGAGAAGGCTGTTCTATAATAGATACCATAGAGACAACGTTAATGACAGTAACTTAGTAAAATAAATTTAATAAGTTTCTTTTTGTGGTAAAATGGAAGTAGTAGAACATAGTTGGAGGAATCGTATGAGCACGCACTATACTAGAGGTAGTTTTCAGTTGATGAAATCGATGAACCGCTCGATTATTTTGAATATGATTCGCGAGCATGGGCCTATTTCCCGTGCGGATATCGCGAAGCAATCGAGATTGACTCCACCCACAGTGAGCAATATCGTGAAAGAACTTATCCAAACACAATTTGTTATTGAAACGACACAGGGGCAGTCCAAAGGTGGACGTAAACCAACATTACTGGAGATCAACGCGGATCATTTTTACATCATCGGAGTCGATGTAGGGACCTTCCATATGAACTTTGTGGTTACGAACTTATATGGAGAACTGAAGGATGTCGCAAAAAAAGACATTCCTTCTTACCCGTCAAAAGAGGATATTCTAGATACGATGAAAAGCGGTATTCGTGAATTTTTCACGTCAGGTAAATGCGATCCAGAAAAGTTTCTCGGCATCGGCATCGGGATGCACGGGATCGTGGATCCGATTGAAGGAGTCTCTCGTTTCGCTCCATCATTCCAGCTTTACGATATCCCCATAAAAGCGGAACTTGAAAATGAGTTTGATATGATTGTCAAAGTTGAGAACGACGCGAAGGCGATGACGCTTGGAGAATATTGGTTCGGTAACGGAAACGATGCGGATAACATGGTCGGTGTCAACGTCGGGAACGGGATCGGCGCTGGGATGATGATCAAAGGACAACTTTTTCACGGAGAAAACAATATCGCAGGAGAAATCGGCCACATCACGATTGACCTTTCCGGACCGAAATGTACATGTGGCAATTACGGGTGTCTGCAGACGCTTGCTGCTGGTCCAGCCATTGCAGAGAGAGCTCGCAAAGAATTGAAAACAGGGAAGCCATCCATGATTCGTGACCTTGTGGATCACGATTTTGAAAAAGTGGACGGAAAGCTTGTTTATGAAGCAGCCTGTGAAGGGGACGAGTTCAGCATTGAACTGTTAAATCAGACAGGAAGGTTTCTCGGTATCGGCTTGACCAACTTAATTCATACATTGAACCCGAAGCGAATTATTATTGGTGGGGGCGTTTCGAAGGCCGGGGACTTTCTGATGGATGGAATCAAAGAAACGATCCATTCCAGGGGACTGACAAGTAAAGCGAAGGAAACGCATATCGTTTTATCCAAATTAGAAGAGCACGCATCAGCGATCGGGGCATGCGTATTGATATTAGAAGAATTTTTCTCGAGATAATAAAAGATCCTGCCGGCAATTTGAAGCATACGGCAGGATCTTTTTTTATGGATTCATTTGCATTTGCAGGACCATTCCTTCTAACACATGGATGTTCCTTGCGTTGTACCGGATCCCTTTGTAATCAAAAACAAGAATCTGGCTATCTTTCACATTGAGGAGTTCCTCATAATTTTTTTCGGACACGATTTTTTGATAGCTGATGGTTGCGATGATATTTTTTCGAGCCAGATACACCTTCATTCCGTTCAATTGCGAACGGATTTTTTTATCGGGCGGTTCTTGATCATAAAAATAAACAAAATGCAGTTCATTCTCCATTGAGGATGTAAACTGTTGGATCGACCTCTCTGTCGCATTCTGTGCACATCCCACTAAAAGACCCAAAACGAGCACCAGTCCCAACCACTTTCTCAATTTACATTCCTCCAAAAGAATAGCTTATACCACTATATGCCGAACCCTCCCCTCGTACCACACCTTCCAGAAAATAACGTACCAGGTCATCCATATTCTGGATGACCTGGTACACCAATATTTAACAATTACATTCCATATTTCCCTCTCTTTATGGGAGAGTTTTTACATGTATCTACAAAAATCGTATAATAGGATAGTAGTTTATAGAAAGAGGTGGGTGAATGGAACGCAGGGAACTGAAGAGAAAGAAAAGGCGTAAACGCAGACGTTGGAAAGTCCTCCTATTTGTAGTCGCACTCATATTTTTAATCGGAGGCGTTTATTTATATACCATCTATAATGAAGTTCGTACGACGGTGAACCAGGATTTACACGAAGATGTAACTTCGATCGATACAGATGAAACCAAAGAAAAAGTAGATAACAAGGAACCGTTGAATATCCTCCTTCTCGGTGTTGATGAAAGGGAGAATGATGTCGGTCGTTCCGATACAATGATTGTAATGACGCTTGATCCGAACAACGATCAAATGCAGATGGTCAGCATCCCGCGGGATACGTATGCAGAAATTGCAGGCGACGGACGTAAGACACGAATCAACCATGCCTACGCCTATGGGGGTAGTGACATGGCCGTGAATACAGTGGAAAATTTCCTTGATATTGAGTTGGATTATTACATCCGGGTCAATATGGAAGGACTATCTCAAGTTGTCGATGCTGTGAATGGAATCACAGTCAATAACGATCGTGCCTTCAGCTCAGGTCCATTTAATTTCAAAGAAGGCGAAATTAAACTGGATGGTCGTGAAGCGCTTGCTTTCGTCCGCATGCGTAAGAATGACCCGAACGGAGACTTAGGCCGTAATGAACGGCAACGTCAGGTCATCCAGGGCATCATCGATAAAGGAGCGCGTCTTGACGCTGTGAACAAAGTCGGTGACGTTATGGATGTGCTCGGTGACAATGTGAGCACAAACATGCAGTTCGCGGATATGCGCAGACTCGTCACGAATTACAGCAGTGCTCGTAAAAATTCGACCACCTATCAAATGGAGGGAGAAAACTTCCGGGCTAACGGCATGTATTTGATCGACATGCCTGAAGAAGAGATTCAAAAAACACATGACATGATTGTTAATTTTGGTTCTGAATAATACAAAGCCCCCTTCTCGCCTGAGAAGGGGGCTTTTCATTTGAAGACAGGACGCCTTGCTTAGGCAGCATCCTGATCTTCCTTTTTATTTGCTGTATATTTTTTTATGGCACGGATAATCCCAATGAAAACAAAATAAATGCCGGAAAACAGAAAGAAGCCCAGCACACTGACTAATGCATCTGCAAACTCCATGTTTCCACTGCCGGTTATTTTCTGCTGAATCTCAACGGCAAAAACAAAAACAAGCACCATGGCGAATGTAAATAAAAACGAAATGGCCGTTATGCTCCACTTTGCTATGGCATGGAAAAGAATATCAACGAAAATAAGACCGATAATTCCAAGGATACCAATGACCCAGAAGTGGAGGTCCTTATCTGTCAGATTCCACCCCATCATTTGCGTGAATTTCAAAATGACGTCATGCCAAACATTGACTACATCAGCCAACAATAAAATAACTTCTCTCATTGCTAGTCTCTCATTCTCCCATCTCAAAAGCTAAAACAAATCACAAGATTAAACTAAAAATACCATAAGGAGAAACGCTTGTATATGCTTTCTTACAAATACTGTTAGACCTGGTCATCCATTTCATGGATGACCAGGTCTAACAGTTATTTCCATATCAAACATACATGTACCTTAGCATGACGTGAGCAGCAAGCCTGCTCGTCATATCCCTGAAATCTTTGGTAGGATCAACTTCTACGATATCCATGCCTTTGACAAGAGGATGTGCGGCCGCAAGGGACACACTGCTTAACAGCTCTCTCGCCGTCATACCTCCTGGCCCAATGGCTGGACATCCAGGTGCATACGCCTGATCAACCGCATCCATATCGACAGACAAATAAATGCAGTCACATTTATTTTCCAATATCTGTATGACCTGGTCTGTTAGAATATGGATGCCTTTCTCTTCGACGTCGGCCATGGTGTAGGTGTGGATGTTGTGTTTTCTAGCATAGTCGGCGTAGGCTTTGGCGTTGGAGAAGTCGCGGATGCCGATTTGGACGAGATCTTCTCCGCGAATGACTCTCCCTTCGACTAAACTGCGGAATGGGGTCCCGTTTGTTCGTCCTCCATCTTCCACATTTCGCAAATCATGGTGAGCATCCCATTGAATGACGCCGACTCTCCCGTATTTTTCATGAAAGGCAGAAATACTAGGAAAACTAACCCCATGATCCCCGCCAAGCATTACATACTTGGAACAAGCTTCGGTGTCGATCATTTCTTTCACACTCATCTTCAAACGTTTCCGTGTTTCCTCGTTATCCGTCGGATGCACCGGAACGTCCCCAAAATCCAACATCTGCACATCTTCATAACTTTTGTCTTTCTCCCCTGAATACGTACTGTAAGATCCCAGTGCCCTTCTTATAGTTGCAGGTGCTTCTGATGCACCCGACAATGAAATGGAAGTTTTAGATAAAGGAAGTCCAATGACCCCTATATCCCCAGTTTTCCCCGGCTTGTAATGTGAGACCGTTTCATCCACCTTTGTCGTATAACGATCTTTGAATCTAGCATCCCTGCCCGGGTTGAGGTACTGAAAAGACACGAGCGCCCCTCCTCTCCCACACCTTTCTTCCATTCTTCCATACAGCCTTCGCATGATTTGCTGCATAGTGATACGGAATGTACTTATAATTCGGGACATCCCACAAAACGACATCCGCTTTTCTCCCTATACTCAAACACCCGGCAACGTCTCCTCTTCCAATCGCATGTGCGGCATTCACCGTCACACTATTCCATATCTCCTCCGGTGTCATTTTCATTTTTAACGCGGCAAGCGACATGATCATCTGCAGGTTGTATGTCACACAGCTGCCGGGATTGAAATCGGTGGCCAGGGCGACGGCCGCTCCGATATCAATCATTTTTCTAGCATTCGCGTAATGGTCTTTTCCTAAGTAAAAGGTCGTTCCCGGAAGCAGCACAGCCACCGTGCCACCCTCGACAAGGGTGTCGATCCCCGCGTCAGAAGCCGCAACAAGATGATCTGCCGATGCCGCTCCCATGGAAACGGCGAGTTCCGTTCCTCCGAGCGGATCGATTTCATCGGCATGGATTTTCGTTTGAAAGCCGAGTTCCTGGGAAGCTTTCATAAACCGCCGGGACTGTTCGATGGTAAAGACACCCGTCTCACAAAAAATGTCCGTGAATTCCGCCAACCCTTCATCGCTAATCTCCGGCAACAGACGGATCATTTCATCAAGAAACGCTTCTTCCTCCCCCTTATACTCCGGTGGGATCGCATGAGGACCTAGAAAAGTGGAAACTAAATCTAGCACGCTTTCTTCGTTCAATCGTTTGACGACACGCAGCTGTTTCAACTCTGCTTCCCACTCAAGTCCATAGCCGCTCTTCGCTTCAAGTGTCGTCACCCCATGAGCAGCCATCTGCTCTAACGTCTGTTTCGCTTTTTCGTAAAGCTGCGTTTCACTTTCCGCCCGCGTCGCTTCCACCGTTGATAAAATCCCGCCTCCTTTTTGCAAAATCTCCAAATAAGGGACCCCGGCCTGCTTCAGCGCCAGCTCATTTTCCCGAGAACCACCAAAAACAAGATGGGTGTGCGGATCGACGAGACCAGGTGTTACAGTTTTTTCCATAGCATCGACCCGCTCGCTGGCTTTTAGTTTCCGTGCTTTTTCATTTGTGCCGATCCAGGCGACCTTGCCATCTTCAAAAGCGATCGCCATGTTTTCTTTTACTTCCAACTGTTTCATCGCATTCCCTTTTAGCGGACCCTCTGCAGGTAAAATCAACTGTCCAATATTTTCAATCAGCGTATCGTACATCACTGTCCTCTCCTTTTCATCGGGATATCAATTTCATACTTATCCGCTTCTTCGATCGCTTTATCATAACCGGCATCAGCGTGACGAAGAATGCCCATGCCTGGGTCAGTCGTCAGGACGCGCTCCAGTCTTTCTTCCGCGAGCTCTGTGCCATCTGCCACAACAACCATTCCTGCATGGAGCGAATATCCCATTCCAACGCCTCCGCCATGATGGAAGGAAATCCAAGAGCCACCGGCCGCTGTATTGATGAGTGCATTCAACACCGCCCAGTCCCCAACCGCATCACTGCCATCCAACATCGATTCTGTTTCTCTGTTCGGTGAAGCGACTGATCCACAATCAAGGTGATCCCTTCCTATGACCACAGGTGCACTCAACTCCCCTTTTCTCACCAGTTCATTGATCGCCATCCCCATCTTTTTCCGCTCCCCGTACCCGAGCCAGCAAATCCTTGATGGAAGCCCTTGAAACTGGACTTTTTCCTGTGCCATGCCAATCCACCTCAACAGCTTCTCATTTTCAGGAAAAAGTTCCTTGATAAGCTGATCGGTGCGGTAGATATCTTTCGGGTCGCCTGACAAAGCTGCCCAGCGAAACGGCCCTTTCCCTTCACAAAACAATGGACGGATGTAGGCGGGAACGAAACCTGGAAAGTCGAAGGCATCCTTTACACCTTCTTCTAATGCAACCTGACGGATATTGTTGCCATAGTCGAAAACAATGCTGCCTTTTCTTTGGAACTGGAGCATGAGCTCAACGTGTTTGGCCATGGATTTTGATGAAAGGCGTACATACTCACCCGGATCCTTTTTCCTCAATACGGCCGCTTCCTGCAGCGAATATCCAACAGGTACATAGCCATTCAACGGGTCATGGGCAGATGTTTGGTCTGTGACGATATCCACTTCCAACCCATTTTGTAAAAGCCGTTCATGCGTTTCAGCCGCGTTTCCTAATAGAGCAATTGAAAGAGCCTCCCCGTTCGCCTTCGCTTCCTTCGCCCATAAAACCGCCTCTTCCAAGGACTCTGTGCTCACATCGCAGTAGCCAGACTGCAGACGCTTGGAAATACGGTCAGGATCCACTTCGGCAGCAATGACGACACCGCCGTTCATTGTGACTGCAAGCGGTTGGGCTCCTCCCATGCCACCAAGGCCCGCCGTCAGTGTAATCGTCCCTTTCAACGACCCGCCAAAATGTTTTTCAGCAAGAGATGCGAACGTTTCATATGTTCCTTGCAAAATGCCCTGCGATCCAATGTAAATCCAGCTTCCTGCCGTCATTTGTCCGTACATCATGAGACCCTTCTGATCGAGTTCATGGAAATGCTGCCAATTCGCCCATTTCGGAACCAACACGGAATTGGACAACAGCACTCTCGGCGCATTTTCATGAGTTTTAAAAACACCCACAGGTTTCCCGGACTGGACGAGCATCGTTTCATCCTTTTCCAGACGCTTCAGCGTTGCAACGATCGCATTAAAAGCTTCCCAATTCCTTGCCGCTTTACCGATGCCCCCGTAGACGACGAGTTCTTCTGGAATTTCTGCGACCTCCGGATCAAGGTTGTTGCAGAGCATCCTTAAGACAGCCTCCTGTTCCCATCCTTTGCATTCCAACGTTGTTCCTGTTTTGGCTTTCACTTTACGTGTTGTCGACATACGTTTCTCCTCCTTCATGAACGGATTTCCACTTTCTCCAGTCAAAAGCACTCTCTTTCAACCATTGCTCCACGTTTTCGATATCCTTGGAAAACACTCGGTCCTGCGTCACTTTCGGTACGACAGTCCTTGCTGATTTCCAAAGGTCCTGAGCAAATACCGATGCGCGCTCAATTCCCCTTAGTTCCAACGCCTGCAAACTGCATATTAACTCAATCGCTGCAACTTTTGTCGCGTTGTCGATGACCATGGCCGCGTGCCGGGCAGCCGTTGTGCCCATGCTCACATGATCTTCCTGATTCGCAGACGATGGGATCGAGTCGACACTTGCGGGATGGGCGAGGGTTTTATTTTCAGAAACTAACGATGCAGCGACGTATTGAACGATCATCAACCCCGACTCAAGCCCCGGATTCGCACTGAGGAACGGCGGAAAATCATTGAGCTGTGGATTAACGAGACGTTCAATCCTCCGCTCTGAAATATTGGCCAGTTCACTGATTGCTATTTTTAAAAAGTCCATCGCAAAAGCGATCGGCTGGCCGTGGAAGTTACCACCGGATACGACGACTTTCCCACCTTCTAAAAGCAGTGGATTGTCTGTTGCCGCATTCATTTCAATCGTCAATTTCTCCCTTACGTAATGCAGCGTCTGCCATGTCGCCCCGTGCACTTGTGGAATACATCGTAAGGAATAAGCGTCCTGCACCCTTTTTTCTCCTTGAAAAGTGACAAGATGACTGCCGTTGATTAAATGGCGCATTCGTTCGGCGACAGCCATTTGTTCCGGGTAGCCACGCGCTTCATGAATGCTCGGATGAAAAGCATCCCGTATGCCTTCCAGTGCCTGTAGCGTAAGGCTTGCCACCCAGTCACACTGCAAAGCCAGCCGCTCCGCTTCGATGTAACTGATGACTCCGACCGCCGTCATCGCCTGGGTTCCGTTAATGAGCGCAAGCCCTTCTTTTGCCTTTAACGATAATGGCTTCAACGACAGCCTCTGTAATATATCCTTTGTTGCATGTCGATCTCCTTCATAAAATACTTCCCCTTCTCCCATCAAGACGAGCGCCAAATGGGCGAGCGGAGCTAAGTCCCCGGAAGCCCCGAGTGACCCTTGTGACGGAATGACCGGATGGACATGAAGGTTTACGAGATCACACAGCCTTTGGACGAGCACTTCCCGGACGCCCGAGTAGCCTTTCATAAGGGCGTTCAACCGAAGCACCATCATGGCACGGCTTACTTTTTCAGAAAAAGGTTCCCCCACTCCGCACGCATGCGAACGGATCAGATGGTGCTGCAGGCTGTCGACGTCTTCTGCAGCAATTCGGACATCACTCAATTTTCCGAACCCTGTATTGATGCCGTACACCGAGTGCCCTCGGGTCACGATTTCTTCGACGGTTTCTCTGCTTGCCCTGACATCGATCAGGCTCGTTTTTGATAAGCCGATTTTGGCACTCTCGAAACAAATTTCCTTCATTTGCTCAATTGTTAAGTCTCTTCCATTGAGTTCGATCATCCACAATCCCCCTTTCGCTTGAAAAGATTCTGGTGGATTTTCTACAAAAAGAGGCGACAATGGCATAGGAAATACCATTGTCGCCCCCTCATCGCTCATGACTATAGGCCACCTATTCTTTATATATGATTGATACCGAGTCCAAATGTCTCATGTTCCAAACCTTTTACCGGAGCACCGATTGTTCCGTAAAAAGCAACGGCGATCCACTCACCTTCTTCCTTCCGGTCATAAGGTTTCCCACGCACGACGGCAAAACGCAACCCGACGGTACGCATCATATTGCCGACACCGATCTGCCCCCGCGTCACGCCCTGTAAGGATTCTAAGATCGCATGATATAACGCATGCGTCTCCCTGTAGACGTTTTCTGCAATGATGCCGTTCCGTTTGGCGGCGGTCTCGACTGCAGCAATCACTTTTTGAACTTCCATTGAACCCGCTTTCCCTTGGCAGTAGGAGACGTGTTCTAGATCTTCAGAGATGAATCCAAGATCATCACTTTCTAATGCGGATAATAGCATAGCTATTTTACCAATATAGACCGTCTGTGACACCGTTATCCCCACGCTTCCGATTCACTACTAATGACTAATATCTCCTTTAATTGTAAACGCTTTCTTAAACATTCGCAATAACACCTTTGTTCAAAACAGCATAAATTGAGTCCACTTTCGGTTACATTAACAGGAAGAAGCTGATAAACTAATGTGGTGAATATTTTTTGTTACTTTATTTTGAAGGAGAGTTATAAAGTGAGAATAGCCGTCCTATTGCCCTGCTACAATGAAGAACAAACCATCGGGCAAGTGATAGATGAATTTAGAGAAGAGTTACCAGATGCTGATATTTATGTATATGATAACAATTCAAAAGACCGAACATCAGAAGTTGCCAGAAAGCATGGTGCGATTGTAAAAAAAGAAATGCGTCAAGGAAAAGGACATGTGGTCCGCTCCATGTTCCGTGACATCGAAGCCGATTATTATGTAATGGCCGATGGGGATCGTACGTATCCAGCAAGGTTTGTACACCAACTATTGGATCCCTTAAAAAAAGGGGAAGCCAACATTGTGATTGGTGATCGCCTCTCCAATGGAACATATGTAGAGGAAAACAAGCGCCAATTCCATAACTTCGGTAATAACCTTGTGCGTGGGCTGATTAATTTCTTATACAAGAGTGATTTAAGAGATATTATGACCGGTTACCGGGCATTCGATCGTTTGTTCGTCAAATCCATGCCTGTTATGAGCCCTGGATTTGAAATTGAAACGGAAATGACGATCCACACACTTGATAAGAGATTCAGTATTAAGGAAATTCCAATTGAATATAAAGATAGACCTGAAGGCAGTGAGTCCAAGTTAAATACTTTCAGTGATGGGTTCAAAGTTTTGAACAAGATTTTCACTCTATTCAAAGAGTATAAACCGATGTTGTTCTTTTCTTTCTGGTCGATTGTTTTGTTGGTCCTCGGTTTAGCTTCCGGAATTCCTGTTATTGTAGAATATTTCAATACCGGCTTTATTTCTAAGGTCCCATCAGCCATCCTTGCCGTAGGCCTGGTGATTTTAGCTGTTCTATCATTCGCATGCGGTTTAATCTTGGATACTGTAGCTTCGAACTTCAAGAAACAGTTTGAATGGGAACTAAACAAAATCAAACAAGATACAAAGGAATTGTAAAAATGAACCGTCACTTATTTGCAGTGTTAGCCAGTGTTCTAATCAGTCTTTTAAGTACTTATTCTTTAATTTCTTGGTACCAGGACTTTTCGGAGACACACTGGATCATTGTCGGATTTACCTTTCTTTTTTTTGGGACCATCTTCTTTTTCATGTATCAAACGATAAAGAACAATCCAAACCGTTTTCTACACTATTATAAAAAAGTATTCCTAGTAGCCTTCTGGCTCATTTTTTCGTTCGTGCTTTTATGGAGCCTTAAGAGTTCAACAGATTCCTTAAATCAGGGAACACTAAACATTAACCTTTTTGTCCTTGTTTGGTCTTACCTGACCATATTGGTTAGTGTTTCTTGGTTTACCATCCTTCTTTTGATGTTGAATGTCAAAGGAGTCCCGACCAAAGTTTCGAAACATAGAATTATTTTGTATGCTATTATCCCGATCGTCTGTTGGTCCTTTTATTTAGTTGCTTATTTTCCAGGTACTATGACCCCAGACTCCCTTTCTCATTGGGAGCAAATTCACACGCTGGATTTCAGTAATTGGCATCCCGTTGTTTACACTTGGTATATCATGCTTCTTACTACGATTTGGAAGTCTCCGGCGATCATCGCATTTTCGCAAATCGTCCTTTTAGCTTTGTTTGGTGGTTACGCAGCCTATAGCATTGAGAAGAACGGAGTGTCACAGCGTTGGATTTGGGTTGGGATTATCCTTTTCGCTCTTTATCCTTTAAATGGAATTTTCCCAATTGCCATTTGGAAAGATATCTTTTATAGTGGTTTACTCTTTTTATTTACTGTAATCATCTTTAATATTGTCGCTTCTAGAGGTAAATGGTTGTCATCAAACATCCATCTCGTTTTCTTCGGACTCGTTGCACTTGCCACCAGTCTGATGAGGACAAACGGTCTGCCTATTACCTTTGTCATGGGTGTTTTATTACTTATTGCTTTCAGACAATATTTCTTGAGAATCCTGTTGACTACAGGGGCGGTCCTAGTCATGTACTTTGTCATTACTGGACCATTTTTCGATTACATGGATGTAAGAGCAACAAGCCCAAATGAAGCTTTGAGCATCCCAACTCAACAGTTCGCTCACATCATTAAAGAAAATGGGGACCTGTCAGAAGAAGAGCGTCAATATTTAGGAAACATTCTTCCTTATGATAAATGGGCAGAAAACTACAATCCATATTTGACGGATCCTATTAAATTCGACGGTGAATATAATCAAGATGTGATTTTTGATGACTTTGGGTTTTATTTAAGTACGTGGGCTTCTGTCGTCTCCAAAAATTTTGGACTGGCCGTCGAATCCTACCTTAACCAGACTTCTATTCTATGGCAGATTAATCAACCGGACGATGGATATACAAGCACATATGCCCGTAATGTTTACTTGTACAATGATTACGACTTAAAAACCGATCCTTTAAGCTCAACCGCTTATAGAGTTGGGAACAAAGTGCTCGTTTCTATTGAGCGTTATTTGCTTGAACCTTTGCTGAGACCAGCTTTTTATACCACGATTATTCTTTTGTCTGGAGTAGTTCTTGCACTAAGAAACAATGGAAAGGCATTACTAATCATTGCTCCTGTCCTTTTGAACACAGGAGTCATGTTACTTGCTACACCTGCTCAGGACTTCCGTTATCAATTCGCAAATGTTCTGATCACCTTTTTTGTGATAGGTATTCTCTTCATTCGATATGAAGACAAGGAAAAGAAGGTACAACATGAATGATTTTAAAAGCTCAATAAAGAAAAATAAGCTAGGTATTATATTAATGGTGTTTGCTGCCTCTCAAACAGCTCTCGGCCAGATGTTTTGGAAGATGTCTAACGGAGAAATAAACATTTATCTGTTCATCGGATTTTTCCTCTATGGTTTAGGAGCCGTCTTAATGATCGTGTCCTTCCGGTTTGGAAGCTTATCTGTGCTCCATCCATTATTGAGTATCGGTTACGTATTCGCTTTATTCCTAGGAGCCGTGGTCTTACAGGAAGTAATCTCGACAAGTAACATTATCGGTACGTCATTAATTATGATCGGTGCCGCCCTTATAGGTGGTGGTGACAATTAAATGGATTTTAGTCGTAGCTCTGTTCACATTGTGCGGAGCAGTCGGAGGATACTTCTTCAAGAAAGCGACGAGTGACGGTTTCCATATTAATAAATACTTCATGAAACAGTTGACGATTGGTGCTTTCTTTTATGGAATAGGAGCGATTATCAATATCATTACATTGGTTTTCTTGCCTTACACCATTGTATTTCCTTTAACTTCCATCACTTATATATGGACTTTGATCATTTCTTACTACTTCTTGGATGAAGTCATTACGCTGAAAAAAGTTGTGGGAGTCACTTTCATCATTGCCGGCTCCTTTCTTCTCATATTATAAAAATAAGGAACCTCCTTTATTACTAAGGAGGTTCCTTATTTTTATTGGTCGTTACTCAATTTCAAATAAAGCCTGTAGTAAGCGGAGAAGGCGAGAAAGGCGATGATGGATCCTGTGAAGATCGGAATGATCAGCGGGAAGATGTACAGACTGACGGCCAGAATGAACCCTGAACTAATCGCAACCGTCAAGAACAACACCGGACTGACAAACGTAAGCATAAACGCTTTTTTCAGCACCGCTCCTGCTTTCAAATCAAAATGGACAAGCGTACTGAATGTGTTGATCGTGTACACGAACAATAAGATTCCTAAGATCAGAAACAGATTCATGAGCAGGGAACTCGTCGTAGAAAAATAATAAAGATCAGCTGCCAGCACACTCCACAAGATTGTAAGAGCGATTCCAGCCTTCATGCTGTTTTTATAATTCTCTTTGTAATAGCTGAGATAAGACCGATCAGCGGTTTCTTTATGATCCTTCCTCACCCAGTCACGTGCTTTTGCAAACATGGCGGTGGTAGCAGGGAAAAATATGAAAGGCAGCAAATACCACAATTCTTTTACGTCTCCAATGTTCAATAAGCTCAACAATAATAGCGCAACAGGCAGATTGAACAACGCCCACTGAAGGTTGGTTAATGCAAATTTACTGATCCACTCGCTGACGGCATAAAGGCCGCCTCTGATTCCTGATGTTTGTTTCATACGTTTCCCCTTCCTAAATATAAAAACCCCTCAAAAGTCAGAGGGGTTTTGCTGTTTCTAAATTAAGCCCACCACATCTCCGTTGCTGGTTCTTCAATCAGCACAGACTTCAAGTTTTTCACGGCTTGATTGAATCCTTCGTTGATCGACATGATCGGATCTTCGTGCTCGATACTGACGACATGATCATAGCCGTACGTACGAAGTGCACTGATGATGTTAGACCATTCTTCAATTCCGTGACCGTAACCGACGGAGCGGAAACTCCATGCGCGTGTCTGTACGTTTCCGTAATTCTGCATGTCTGTCAGACCGTACATGTTGACGTTATCCTGATCGATGTATGTGTCTTTCGCATGGAAATGGTGGATCGCATTTTCTTTACCCAAAATCTTGATAGCCGCTACTGGATCGATGCCCTGCCACCATAAGTGACTTGGATCAAGGTTCGCCCCGATGGCATCACTTGTTGCTTCACGAAGCTTCAACATCGTGTAAGGCGTGTGGACAAGGAATCCTGCGTGCAGTTCAAGACCGACTTTTACGTTATGTTCTTCGGCAAACTTTCCTTGTTCTTTCCAATAAGGTATCAGTTTTTCGTTCCACTGCCATTCTAACACATCTGAATACTCCGGTGGCCATGGAGTGACCGGCCAGTTCGGAGCCGTATCGTTTTCGTGCCCGCCTGGTGTACCTGAGAAAGTATTCACGACAGGAACATCCATCAAGCTTGCTAGTCTCACTGATTTTACAAATGCTTCATGAGACTCTTCTGCGAAAGCATTGTCCGGTGAAACCGGATTTCCATGACAGCTGAAAGCACTGATGGTCAGTCCGCGATCATGAACTTTCTTTAAGTACTCGTTTCGTTTCTCTTCACTTTCAAGAAGCTCATCAACGTTACAGTGAGCATTGCCAGGGTAGCCGCCTGTCCCGATTTCGACCGCTTTCAAACCTGCTTCTTTTGCATGGTCCAACATTTCTTCAAAGGATTTATCGGAAAATAATACAGTAAAAACGCCTAATTTCATGATCAATCTCCTCCTGCTAGGTTTATAGTTTCACACTCGTTCCTGCTTCACTACTTTGATAGATCGCTTCCATCAGCTTCGTTACTTTCAACGCCTGTTCCGGCTTCACGACTAATTCGTCATTCCCTAAGCAGCTGTCGATAAAATTTTCTGCCTGTGCGAGACCAGGGGTCGGTTCGCCTTCACGGATTTTCGCTGTACTATCGAGCAGCGCCCCGTATTTGGCTTGATAGAGTTCAAATGGATAAACACTGAGGCCACCGTCGACACCAGAAATCGAAAGCGACGTGTGGTCTTCCTTGATATTAGCCGCCCATGAACACTCAAACTGAAGCGACTCTCCGTTTTCGAACGTAATGTAACTCGTCACATGATCATCAACGTTGAACGATTCATGATCGAACGCGCCCCAGTCGTTCACCTGTCCCGGAGTTTTACTCAATCGATCGTAGGTGCGTCCCATCACCTCTACAGGTTTCGGATCATCCAGAAGCCAAAGCGCAAGGTCAAGCAAGTGACAGCCAAAATCAATCAAACTGCCGCCGCCTTGCAAATCTTTATTCGTGAATACACCCCAGCCTGGGACTTTCCGGCGCCGCATGGCCTGGACTCTTGTAACAAGAGGATCGCCAATTTCATTATTTAGGATCGCTTTTTTCGCCAGCTGCGCTTCCGGTGTGTACCGGTAATGATAAGCAATCGATAAAAGACGGTCATTCTTCTCCGCCGCTTCCATCATCGCTTCGCATTCTTCTGTCGTAATCGCCATTGGCTTTTCACACAACACGTGCACACCAGCTTCAAGGGCGGCAATGGAAATCTCTGCATGGAACTTGTTCGGCGTACAGATTGTGACCGCATCAACTTTTGAGAACATATCTTTATACTCTTTGAAAATATAGGGAATCTGATGGGCTTCGGCTACTTCTTCCGCTCGTTCTTCATTCACATCCTGGACAGCCGTAAGCTCCACTTTGTCTTTTAAATCAAGGAAAGAGGGAATATGCCGTCCTTGGGCAATTCCCCCTACTCCGATGATTCCCATTTTTAAGCGAGTCATTTCGTGATTTTCTCCAGGCTGCTGATTTGTCTCGTTTCGCCTGAGCGGAGGGCACCGAGGATGACTTCCAGTGATTTCATACCTTCTTCGCCAGTGATGAGCGGCTCGGTATCATTCACAATGCTATCAACGAAGTGGTCGATGACATGAGAATTGCTTTGTCCGCCTTCTTCATTGGATTGAATTTTTCCAAGCTGATAATTGACGATATCGCCATTCGTGTATTGAGCGATCAAGGAGTATTCTGGATCGTCTTCAAGGCGAAGTGTTCCTTTTTCCCCGTAGATCACTGTTGAGTTGTCTTCGTTCGGATTGTAGGCCCAGCTCGCTGCCATCGTTCCGACGACACCGGATTGAGAACGTAGAATACAGACAGCATTATCATCAACCGTAATGTCTTTCTTCGCATTGTTCTCGACAAAACCTGCCACATCGACGAATTCTTCGCCAAGGATGTAGCGGAGCAAGTCTGCCTTATGTACTCCCAAGTCACCCATGGCACCGATGAACGCCTGATCTTTTTTGAAGAACCAGCTGTCTTCCCCTTCTGCACTCCATCCTTCCGGTCCACCGTGACCGAAAGCCGTACGGAAGCTGTACACTTTTCCAATGGCTCCTGATTCAATCAGTTCTTTCGCTTTCACGTGAGAGGGAACAAAACGTTGGTTGTGAGCGATCATCAATTTCTTTCCGTTTTTCTCAGCCGCTTGAATCATTTTTTCTGCTTCTTCTTTGGACGTTGCCATCGGCTTTTCACAAAGGACATGAGCACCGGCATTCAGTGCAGCAATGGAGACTGGTGCATGCAAATAGTTCGGCAGGCAAACACTCACCGCGTCCACTTCTTCTTTCTGTAATAGCTCTTCATAGTCTGTGTAAAGAATCGCACCGTGCAATTGCGCTACTTCTCTCGCGCGTTCTTCAACGATGTCACATACGGCTGTGACTTCAACATTTTCATTTGCAACATATTCCGGAAGGTGACGATTTTGAGCAATACTTCCGCATCCAATTACAGCAATTTTCAATTGTGTCATAGTTAAAAGCTCCTTTATGATTTAGTTGAAATTTCTTCTAAAGGTTGAGCATTACCGTAAACAGGTGTCGGCGTTTCTGTATTGTTCGCCCATTTCACACCATTACGGATGACGGTTTGTACTTCTTTGTTGTAATAGGTCGGGTACGTTTCATGTCCCGGACGGAAGTAAAAGACCTTTCCTCTGCCACGACGGAAAGTAGCCCCACTACGGAACACCTCTCCACCTTCAAACCAGCTGACGAAAATCAATTCTTCAGGTGTAGGGATATCAAAATGTTCGCCATACATTTCTTCTTTTTCAATTTCAATGAACTCGCCGATGCCTTCCGTGATCGGGTGGCTTGGATCGACGACCCAGATGCGTTCTTTCTCATCCGCTTCACGCCATTTCAAGTCACAGGACGTGCCCATCAACTTTTTGAACGGCTTAGAAAAGTGGGCAGAGTGAAGAACGACCAGTCCCATGCCTTCGAGCACTCGCTGCTTAACTTTTTCAGCGATTTCATCCTGCACTTCATCATGGGCTTTGTGTCCCCACCAAACGAGTACATCCGTTTCTGCAAGTACTTCATCGGTCAATCCATGCTCTTCCTCATCCAATGTCGCTGTTTTCACATTCTCATGATCTTCCCCAAGAAAATCAGCGATTGCACTATGAATGCCCTCTGGATAAATATCAGCAACGACCTGGTTTTCTTTTTCGTGACGGTTTTCATTCCATACTAGTACGTTCATGTTCATTCCCCTTTTCTGTAAAATAAGCGCTTTCTTTCTGAGAAAAAAATTAATCTTTTTGTTTGATCGTTTTCCTTGGGTGACAGGAATCCCGTTCTACGATGACCGTCGGGATGATCACACTTTTTTTGATCATGTCCGGACGGTTCAATAAATCAATTAAGCTCCTGGCTGATTCATGACCCAATTGAAACGACTGTGTATCTACTGTTGTTAGTGCGGGATTTGATAAACGGGCAATCATCGTGTTGTTGAACCCGACGATGCTCATATCCTCCGGCAGCTTCAAACCTTTGGAGGTTAAAGCTCTCATGACGGTCAATGCATTATAATCATCGGTGATGACAAGGCCCGTCGGCGGGTCCTTTACCTGAAGCAGTTCCTCCACCACTTGATCGGCATCCGCCAGTCCCGATTGAATATTTTTCTGTAAATTCTTGTCTTCCTCTAAATGACCATTCGCCAAAGCTTGTCGAAATCCTTCTAAACGGTCCCTGGCTACTTCAAAATGAGAATCCCCTCCGATAAAGCCGATCCTCTCATGACCCAGTTGAATCAAATAATCCGTCACTTCTTTACTTGCGAGGATGTTGTCATTATCTACAAACATCGTTTCACCTGCCCGATTCACAGGTTTTCCGACCATCACGAAAGGAAAATTGCAATCCCTTAGATACGGAACGACCTTGTCATCTTCACGGGAGTACAAGACGATGACACCATCGACCCGCTTCCCCTGCACCATTTTGACAACCTCTTTGAAGATCGCTTCTTCCGTGTTGCCTGTCGTCAAATAAATGCTGTAATCCTCTTCATGACATGCATCGCTGATTCCCCTCAACAATTCTGAGAAAAAGGGGTTATCGAAAGAATGAACGGTAGAAACTTTGGTTACAATGCCGATTGTCTGTGTCGATTGACTGACAAGGACGCGACCGTTGTAGTTAATGTGATACCCCAGTTCCTCCATCACTTTTCTCACTTTCCGTTTTGTCCGTTCGCTGATACGCGGACTATCGGAGATGACTCTGGATACCGTAGAAGGAGCGACATTCGCAACTCTCGCCACATCTTTAATCGTGACAGACACGCCCATCGACTCCTTTCCTCTATTTATCTTTCATTTTCCTACCTTATTTAACGGCTCCTTCGGATACGCCGTTAATGATTTGTTTCTGAGCAAAGAAGTAGCCGACGATGACTGGCAGGATTGCGATGGTCAGACCTGCAAGTGCCAGGTGCCATTGTTTCGTGTATTGACCGAAGAAGTAGAACATCTTCAATGGAATCGTTGCATTGGACTCACTCAATACAAGAGATGGAAGGAGATAGTCGTTCCAGATCCAAATGACGTTCAAGATCGCTACGGTTACGGAAATCGGCTTCAACAATGGGAAAATGATGTACCAGAACGTTTGGAAACGGTTCGCTCCATCGATGATGGCCGCTTCGTCCATGGACTTCGAAATCCCTGTCATCGCTCCGTGGTAAAGGAAGATCGACAAACTACAACCGAAACCAAGGTACATGAAGATCAATCCACCAGCGTTCAGCATGTCCGCCTGTCCGAAAATAGAGACGAGTGGAATCATAACGGACTGGAACGGAATCAACATTGCAGCAACGAAGATGAAGAAGATGATGCCGCTGAGTTTACTTTTGTTCCTTGCTAAGGCATATCCGGCCATAGAAGAGAACAGGATGATGATGGCGATACTCAAGCCTGTAATCAAGACAGAGTTGAACAGTGACTTCAAGAATGCCAAATCAATGAATGCTTCTACAAAGTTTGAGAATACAACTTCTTCCGGAAAACCTAAAACGCCTGAGAAGATGTCACGCTTTGTTTTAAACGCATTGACAATCATCAAGTAGAAGGGCGCAATCCAGATGAGACCAAGCAGAAGGCCGAGAATTTCAATGGAGATTAAATTCCGTTTTTCTTTATTCTTTTTCATTACATCTCAACCTCCCGTTTCTTGTTGTAATACACTTGCGTCAATGCAATAACAGCAACAATCAAGAAAAAGATAACGGCTTTGGCCTGAGCGTAAGCCATTTGATTATCAGAGAACGCGGTACGAACAATTTCCATCGCAACCATTTGCGTCGAGTTGAATGGTCCGCCGTTTGTCAGGGACAAGTTTTGGTCATAGATCTTGAAGGCCATGGAAAGCGTCAAGAACATACTGACCGTAAAGGCCGGTGCAACGAGCGGGAACGTGATGTTTTTGAAGCGTTGGAAGCTGCTTGCTCCGTCGATTTTCGCTGCTTCGATCAACTCTTTCGGAATGTTTTCAAGGTAAGCAATGTAAATGATCATAATATACCCAGCCATCTGCCATGCGGTCAGGATGACTAGACCCCAGAAACCAGTGTTCGTCGTAGACAACCAACCGTTCAATCCTTCAATTCCAGTAAGACCGGCAATATCTCCAAAAACGCTGATGAAGATGAACTGCCAGATGAATCCTAAAATCAGACCGCCGATCAAGTTCGGCATAAAGAATACAGTACGCAGAAGGTTGCCTGACTTGATGTTACGAGTAACAAGAAGAGCCAGTCCGAGGCCCATGATGTTCAAGAGGATGACGGTTACAACGGCGAATTTAACCGTAAACCAAATCGAATCCATGAATTCACTTTCTTGGAAAAGGTTAATGTAATTCTCAAAACCTATGAATGCATTTGCTGTAATCCCGTTCCAATCCGTGAAGGAATAGAAGAGACCATATAAGAAAGGAATGACGACGACTATACCAAGACCCATGATCACCGGCGTCAGGAACAGCCAGAAAGATAAACTTCGATTCTGCATGTATTACTCCTCCAATGCTTTAAGCGGCACAAACCGCGCGTTATGATATCGATCTCATATGATTGGATAAAACATCCCATCTATTAACATACTTACCTATTTAAATATCCTAATAGAGGGGATCTTTTATAGTACCAGTAAGGGCTGCAAGCCCTTACTGGTTCCAATTCTACTAATTATTGACGAGCATCTTCCCAAGCTTGCGTTGCTCTTTGTTCTACTTCTTCCCAGCTGATATCTCCAGCAAGGTATTCTTGTACAGCTACTCCGAATGCGTCCTCAGTCCAGCCAGTCGGCGCTCCAAGGAAAACCCATCCAAGTGTGTTGCCTTCGTTCGCATACTCATAGATTTCCTGAGAAATCGGATCTGCGATTTCCTGATCTTCATATCCTTCGTATGCCGGAATGAACTTGAATTCTTCCGTTACGAATTTCTTACCTTGATCAGATGTGTACATCCAGTCCAAGAAATCCTTACTTGCTTGTACGACTTCATCTTCAGACTCTTTGTTCACAACCCAGTAGTTTGGTACACCAACAGGGATGCTGCCTTCGTAACCTTCTACAGGGATTGGAAGAAGGCCGACGTTATTTTCAGCAAATTCAGGATCCATGGATTCAATCGTGTTATATACCCAGTTTCCTTGCTGAATCATCGCAACTTTTCCAAGAGAGAAGTTTTCTTCAACTTGTTGAGAATAATCAAGGCTAAGTGTTGGCTGAACAGAGTACTCATTTTGAAGGTCTACGAAACGTTTCATTTGGTCACCCATCTGAAACTCAATCGTGTCCGCTTCATAAGCTTCCATGATGTCATTGTTGAATTCATCTGCAATATACGCATTGGCTAAGTGGTTACCGATGACCCACTTCTCTTTAGCCGGGAAGGCAAATGGTGCATCGATTCCAAGCTCGCCTTTTTGATCTTCCAACGTTTGAACAGCTTCTTCTAGAGCTTCAAACGTTGTGATTTCTTCAGCATTGATTCCTGCTTCTTCAAAAACTTTTTTGTTATAAAGAAGACCGTATCCTTCCTGGTTGAAAGGAAGTCCTAATACTTGGTCATTACGGGATACGCCGGAAAGCGTCCCTTCAAGTGCTGCGTTTGCTGCATCTGTATCAGAAAGGTCTGCTAAGTACTGCTCATACTCATCGACATCTGTCGGTCCACCAACGTTGAAAATGTCAGGCTCTTCTCCAGAAGAGAAAGAAGTCTTCAATGAAGCCCCATAGTCGTTTCCTCCACCGACGGTTTTCACGTTGATGTTCACGTCTGGGTTTTCTTCTTCATACATAGAGACAAGCTCTTCAAACTGGTCCTTGAACTCTACTTTAAACTGAAAGACATCGACGGTAACGGCATCGCCTGAAGCATTGTCGTCTGAACTGCTGCTGTCGTCTGATCCAAATGAACAACCAGTAAGAGCTACAGTAGACGCCAACAATGCTGTCGCAATCCCAGAATAAAATTTGTTTCTTTTCATCTGATCCACCCCTATTAATTTATTAATCGTTGAATCCGCTTACATATCACATCTAAGAAAAGAGTTTTCTAACTTGTGCAACATGTGCGCATACGTTTGCGCAAATGGTAGTTAAAAAACTCATCCGCTTGTCCAACAATGAGTTATAAAAATGCTTTTGATTAAGATGTGAATACGTTTGCACAAAATTCATTGATTAATGAAGTTGAGTAAATCATAACACGGGGGTCTTCCAAACACAACACTATTTTTCAAATAATTCTCCAAATAGACAGCGTTTACATAGATTCGTTTTTTCCGTCTTTTATGTGTCATGTCATGAACATACGCGATTCCACATACTTTGTAAGAGTGAGGTGAAAGAAATGAAGAAAAAGAACGGTCCGATCAATTGGGAGGCTTTTTCAGAAAATGTGGAGAAGGTGTTAGGAGAAGATTTCTGGAACGACATGCATCATGTTATTCCAAAACGCGGTCCTTCTTATGATTTTTTTGAAACGGAAGATCAGGCTGTCCTTGTGATTGAACTGCCAGGTTTAACAAAGAACGACCCGGTCTATCTGACCCAGGAAGGCACGTCCATGATTATCCGGGGGGAGATTACTCCCGATTACCCCGTAGCGGAAGGAGATTTAATCCATAACGAACGTTTGAAAGGGAGCTTCAAACGTGTGATCCCAGTGCCCTTTCATTTTACTGCAGAAGATATCGTGACCGCCTACAAAGAAGGCCTGTTGATCGTCACCATTTTTAAACGCCACAAAAACAAGGATATTCCCATTGAATTAGAGGATCATCAATAATGCAAAAAGATCTCTTTTTCATCAGAGCTCTTTTTTTGTAAACGAACTTCGATGGCCCCGTCCTGGTACTGTGCATACCCATTTCTTCTGCTGGTCTGAGCAGGCAGCGCAATCTCCATCCTTTCAGCCCATATCCCGCTAACAAACAGTTTCCCGCTTCCAACACTCAATCTTATCGCTTCTACATCCACTTCGTAAGGAACAGGGATGGTAACAACAACTTCCTTCATCAGCTCCATCACTCTATAATCACTGCTCGGATGGCTTGGTTTTTGTCGATCTTTTGGTGTCAGAGCATCCTGAATCGACTTTTGCACGAAATCATTCATTTTCCCCATATCCATCAAATCATCAGGAAGAAAAGAACTCTCTTTGCCCAAAGGATTGAACCAATTCATAATGTCTTTCATGCTTATCTTTTCCTTTCATACATTAGTCATAGGAGGTGATGATATGAGTCACATTCAATTTAGGAATTTGTCCGTTGACCAAATCAGTGATGCATCTGGAATCTTTTCAGGAACCAACCTCCAGTCCGGATTTAAGGCCGTGGAACAGAGATGGGAGGGAAACGGGAAAATCATTGGTCATAACAACACCCTCCAGCATAATAAACATCTAGTCATCAAACGGCCTTCTAAAAGAGTGTAGACGATATGTTGTTTAAAAAACGTCGTGACAAGCAAGCGGATATCGATCATCTTGTAAAAGAGATTCATGAATTAAAACAAGTGATCCAAGGAATGCAGGGGAAGCATGTGGAATACCATATTCATTTTGACCAAGTCGATATCCATGACCCCAACCTTGAACAATTGACGTTCCAGTTGGATCAATTAGATATCGACGAATTGAGCGGAGCCCTTAATATGGGAAACAATTTCGGTGTGAACGTCAAACCGAAAAACTCTTCACGTCCTGAATTGAGCCGAACGGACAATGGATTGAAGTTCAGCTTCAAATCAAAGGAGGATTCCTAATATGGCCGGTCTGTCTCCTTACTTTTTCATAGGGAACATAAGGATTGGAACGATTGAAAATGCCTCCTGTTTGAATATGGGAAACAATATCCCGACAGGTTTTGAGAGTTATCAAAAACATAACCAGGGCTTTGGGAACGTCTATGGAGATGGCAATACCCTCGAAGGGGTACGTTCCATTTTAAGTGACTCAGCCATTCTTGACCTGATGTCCCAAGAAAACGGCCAGGAAATTCCAGAGTGGGTACAAAAACTCATGGAAAAGAAAATGGAGGATCATCCTGAAGATTGATCGGCTCCATTCTCCTTTTTGGATGGACGTGCCATTTTCGTTATCGGCATATCGATTTCATCGTTATCATGAATCACATTCACATTATAAGAAATGATGTTTCCGTCCCCTACGACTGTACCAAGGGCAGCATTTTGCTTTTCCTGCGCTTCCCAATGGGTTTGGGTGTTCGGACCGACAAATATGCCGGAGTTATTCGTCATGTGATTGACATAGATGGAGTCAAATTGAATATCGATCAGAAGCCCCCCTAATATTGGACGTTTGGTTGAGGGTTGCTGACGGTAGGGTTAACGATCGGTGTATCATTAACATCATTATCAATAATCGTATTCACATTGTTGGTCGCAATGAAAAAACCGACGGGAATTCCTGCAGCATTATTGTTCTTCCCTTGCCAGGACCAATCGGGTTGATTGTTCTGCCCTGTGGATATGATTCCATTTTCAGTAATGGAGTTGACAGCGATTTGATTGAAGACGACAGATACGGGCATTCCTATTCACCTCACCTTTTCTTCTGATATCCTATTCTAGAACATTTGGAATGTGTCTTTTTCGGACAAACCTACATCACTCCCATGCTTCCCGTAACATTCAAAGCAAAAGTCAATCTCAAGAGTCGCTCCATCTGTAACCGTACACACTTCATACTCACGAAGCTCTTTTTTACACATCCAGCAAACGCTGTGAACTTCATTCATTTCCTGCATCGTCTCTTTCCAACCCATTCGTATCCCACCTTTGATTGTTTGGCTATAGCGTTATCTTACGCGGTACCCAGACACTTTCAAAATCAGCAAAATGCCCTTTGTCCCCTACCTTTGGTTGTTCTTTTTCTACTTTCTTCTGGTTATTTTTCGTTTTCGGAAGGGAATTCGACAATGGAAATCTAATTTTGATAAGAGTAGAAAATTAAATGCAATGAGGATGAAAGGAAAGGGATCAATATGAATACACCTATACCTATCGCAGTACAGCTTTATACTTTACGAAATGAAACCGCCGCAGACTTTGCTGGAACGTTAAGGAAAGTAGCCGATTTAGGCTTTGATGCCGTCGAGTTTGCCGGTTTTGGTGACATGACAGCTCTCGAGGTCAAACGCTTATTAGATGAACTTGGTTTAAAAGCTGCTTCCAGCCACGTCCCGCTGGATGAACTAAAAAACAATCTTCCGCAGGTCATCGAGGATCAAAAAACGATTGGAAGCCAATATGTCGTCTGTCCGTACATCGAGAATCGAAATGAAGCGGACTATGTGCAGTTAATTGAGGATTTGAAAAAAATCGGTGATGAATGCCGTCAGCATGGTCTTACTTTGTGCTATCATAATCATGACTTCGAATTGGAGCCGCTGCCGGATGGAAGAAAGCCACTGGACGCGATCCTTGAGGAAACCGATGAGAACCAGGTTCAGGCGGAATTCGATATCTACTGGCTTCAAAAAGCAGGCGATCAACCTTCTGCGTGGATCGACCGCTACCAGGGACGTACGCCATTGATTCATTTGAAGGACATGACCCTTGATGAAGAACAATATTTCGCTGAGCTCGGGACAGGCGGCGTTGATTTAGACACGGTGTTTGTTCTTGGTGAGAAAGCCGGGGTAAAGTATTGGATCGTCGAGCAGGATGAAAGCCGCCGCACACCTTTAGAAAGCTTGGAAATCAGTATGAATTACTTAAAAGAGAAGTTCCCTCAATTGAATAAATAAACGGAAGGGCGTGATTTCTTCACGCTCCTTCTTTATGTAAGGAGAAACAAATGGAAAAAGCATTCGTATCATGGATTTATAATTTTTCTGAAGCCGAATGGGTGGATGCACTCATGATCTTCTTTTCCACATGGGGATACAAAGCGATGATCGCTTTATTCCTTTTGTTGGCATTGTTCAAAACGACGCGGAAGCTCGGACTTACGGCCATTGCTGCATCTGTGATGGGGTTAGTCATTAGCAGGACCATTCGCTGGATCGCGCCAAGGGAAAGACCTTTCGTAGCCCTTGAAGAGGTCACACCATTGATCGAAAAAGAAGCGAGTGCCTCTTTTCCCAGTGAGCAAGCATTATTTGTCGGCATCTTTATCGCCTTGCTGTGGATAATTGGAAGCAGACTGAAATGGGCGGGGATCTTTCTTGGATTCGTCATTCTAGTTTCAAGAGTATATCTTGGTCATCATTATTTTTCAGATGTACTGATCGGGGCTGTTTTAGGTGGCTTCCTTTTTGTCACCGTCTACAAATTATTCAGCAGCCAGCAGAGTTTCCCGGAAGAAAAAGAGAAAAGCCTGACCTCTTAAAAAAAAGAGTCAGGCTTTTATTTATTCTGGTGGATTCTCCATTTATTAAACTCCAGATATTCACGGAATTGTTCTTTAGAGATCCCTGAATTCATCGCTTCCTGAACCAAATTCATCCAATCTTTGTCCAGCGTTTCATCTTGAGGTTCGTTTTCTCCGTGGAGTAAAAAGTTGATCGAAACGTCTAGTTCCTGGGATATTTTAGTCAAGAACTGAATGGAAGGATTGGTCTGGATATTCCGCTCAATCGAACTCAAGTAAGATTTTGCGACTCCCGCCCTTTCGGCTAATTCAGATAGCGACATATGTCGGTCTTTACGAATTTTTTGAATGCGTTCACCGATCATGATCTCACCTTCTTTCCTGTTGATATGAGTATAGCACAGATTGAACAACCGTTCTATTTAAAGCACGAAAATCAATACGGAGTCCTATGTATGCTTTCGTTTCCTCTATGTGTATACTTCCTATTCCCTATCTTTTATTATCGTACAATCATACAAATTATTTAGTGAAAGTTTTATTTTAACGAACGTTTTTTAGCTTTTTTCATGTATATGGCAGGATTGTGGAAGACTTGATTTCGAGATGTTTCGGGGTTCGTTTGCCGTGTTGAGCGTTAGGGGTGGCTGGGAAGCTACTCGCTTTCCTGTGGGGGAGTGGCAAGCTTCCTCGGACTTCGTCCTGCGGGATCTCGCCTATCTCCTTTCTCCCACGGGAGTCTCGCAGCTTCCCAACCACCCCATTCGATATAGGTGAGAAAAGAACCCCATTAACGAGAGAGGCTGTCTTCCACTACTCTGTTGGTATAGGAAAAAACGCTCTATAACAAGCTTTCCATATGCAGAATAGCTACTTTAGTCATTGATTCCTTCCAAATTCGATGTGCATGAAGCAGCTTTATTCTGGAAGTGGTTTCGAGATAATTATATGGCAAAGGGGCGGAGGGGAATGGCGAGACTCCTATCTTAAGTGTGCAGGAGCCTCGATCAGCGGCGTATGGACTGGACTGAGCTGGCGGAGATAAAGGAAACACGAAGAACGGAGTGATTCGATGTTGACTTATCGTACAGAAGCGAGGGAAGTCTCACTAGCCGCTAGGCGCCGGAACCGGATAACTAAGAGGAAAAAAGTGCTTGGTGAGACCCCGCAGGACGCAGTCCGAGGAGACTCACCGCGCTCCAGCGGAAAGCGAGCTATTCCCCTCCGCCCCCATCCACTTCAACAAAAGTCTCGAAACTGAGTCTTCAAGAATAGGGAGCTATAGTTAAATAAACCTTTGGGTAATTCATAAATCGAATTATGGTTAAAATGAATCACTTTCGTCTAGGATTCACACACTAACTGTAAAAACGAGTGATAATCCTTAGGAAAAGGTGAACAAGATGAATGACATTGTGGAGCAGTTTGAAATTACATTCAACCAGATCCATCAACATTTGAAAGAACTGAATGGCTTCCCGAAAAATGATAATTTCGTGGAGCTTCTTCAGCGTTCCAAACTGAAGCATAGCGTCATCCGTATCCACTTTGACCAGTTGAAGCAGTATGCGAAACTTCGAAATGCGATCGTTCATGAACGGATCAGTGGGGATTACTTTATCGCCACCCCTCATGAGGATGTCGTAAACGCATTGAAACGAATTAAACGAACGCTTGACCAACCGCCCGAAGCCCTGGAATTCGCCACTCGTCCCGTCCTCTTTTTCAAAGAAGATACAGCGCTCAGTCACGTGATGGAAGCGTTCGACCAGCACGGGATCTCTCAGTTCCCTATCTACACAAAAGAACGGGCTTTTTCAGGGTTACTAACCAATGACGGCATCGTCCGTTGGTTGTCTCAAAATCATAAAAATGAAAGAATCGTCCTTGAGAACATTTGCGCTTCAGACGTCCTCCCCGTTGAAAAGAATCGTAGTGTAGAATTTTTAAAAGCGGGTGCTACTGTATTTGACCTGGAAGAACGGTTTGAGAGAAGTTTAAATGAAAACCGGAAACTGAAGGCTGTTATTTTGACCGAAACGGGAAGCCCTGATGACCTGCCGATGGGAATTGTGACTACATGGGATTTGATTAAGGTGGACAGACGTGAAAGTGAGGAAGATTGAGTTTTTTCGAAGTTATATAGCTAAAATTATTGAACGTTCATCCTTGAGAGGATATGATAAAACCATCCTAGTTTAGGAAGAGGGATGTAAGCATGAATGAACGCAGACATGAACCCTTTCGGTATCCATTCGAAACACCTCTCCCGGGTTTTTACAACAAGAAGTTCAGCAGTCATTTGTCAGGTCCTATGGAAGTGAAAGACATCAGTATGAACGGATTACGTTTTTCTTGTGATTCTCAACCTGGATTGTCTATGAAAGATGAGTTGTTCCTCACCTTCATTTATGAAAATAAGACATTTACAGCTGAAGGGCGACTCATTTGGATGAAAACGGAAGAGCAGCATATGACGTGTGGTGTACACGTGTTTGAATATCCAGATCAACTAAAAGAGATCATTGCAAAGCTTGGGGATTCACTTAAGGATGTTCAGAATAATTCAATGGAAACGAAGTCTCCGTAATGGAGGCTTTTTTATTTTGCTTTAATTGATTGGTTTCCTTTTACCAATGCTTTTGAGTGCCTGGCACCCATTGAATTGTTGATATGTAAAAAAATGGTGTACCAGGTCATCCAATATTTGGATGACCTGGTACACCAAAAAATGTAAGTTATTCTTTTTCGGCTCTTTTTCGGAAGAAGCCGGTGATTTTGTTGGATAGGTCGTCAAAGTATGTGTAAACGACAGGGATGAGTACAAGCGTGAAAAAGCTCGATACGGTCAAGCCGAAAATGATGGTAACCGCTAGAGGTTGTTGTGCTTCAGCGCCTCGTCCAATTCCGATCGCTAATGGGACCATACCGAGTACTGTCGTCAAGGTCGTCATCAGGATAGGACGAAGGCGGTTAGGTCCCGCCTCTAATATGGCTTCATAACGATCGTACGACTTCCGTCTCAGGATGTTGATGTAATCGACAAGCACGATGGCGTTGTTGACGACAATCCCTGCCAGCATAATGATTCCGACAAAGGCCGGCAAGCTGAATGGAAGGCCGGTCACAAATAAACCGCCTGAAATTCCGATAATGGTTGCCGGTAAAGAAAACATGATGATAAATGGGAACAAGAAGTTCTCAAATTGAATCGCCATGACGGCATAGACAAGGAAAATCGAAAAAATCAAGGCAAGAGACAAGTCGCCAAAAGCTTCCTGCATATCCTGCGCCTGTCCTCCTATGGTGTAGGAGTAGCCGTCAGGAAAATTCAGACGCTCCAACTCTGTCCGCACTTCTTCTGTTGCCGTCCCTAGATCAATATTAGAAATCTCCGCTTCCACATTCACTTGCGGCTGTTGGTTTTGACGGAGCAAAGACACAGGTCCCTGAACTTGGTTCAACTCCGCAATGGTGGCGAGTGGAATGAGTGACCCATTCGGTGCTTGGACCGACATTCCTTCTAAATCTGCAATCGTCTGGCGCTCATCTTCCGGAAGGATAAAACGCACATCGATTTCATCTGTTCCATTTCGATATCGCGTCGCTACCTGACCATTGAAACCGAGCTGTACCTGGCTGATCACTTGTTGCTCAGTCAGGCCGTATTGGGCCGCTTTATCCTGGTCCACTTCAATCTGCATTTCAGGGCGTCCTTCATCCGTCGATGACGTAGCATTTTGCACCCCGTCAATTTCATTCATCAAATAAGCGACTTGGCCAGCAAGCTCGTCCAATACTTCATATTCTCCACCATTGATTTGCACTTGCAATGGTGCACCCGTTCCGAGACCAGCATCTAATTCACTCACTTCTATTTCAGCACCTGGAATGTTGGAGAGGGATTCACTCATTTCCTCCATGACGGTTTGGGTCGTTTTTTCCCGCTGTGAAGGTTCGACAAGCTGAATCGTATAGGAAGCAAAGTCAGACGAGCCGTTCCCTATGCTTCCCATCGAACCTCCGCCAATAGAAAGGTAGCTGACATCTATGATTTCACTATAGTTCTCAATCTCTGTGTCAATTTCTTCTGTGAGAGCTTCCGTTTCCTCAAGAGATGTCCCTTCAGGCATGTTCACTCGCACTTCCACCTGCCCTTGATCGGAAGGGGGAATGAATTCTGTTCCAATCAATGGAATGAGGGCTACACTCCCTGCGATAAGTGCAGATGTAATCGCAATGGTCGTTTTTCTGAATTTCAATACCCACCTTAAAATCGAGCGGTAGCCATCATTCACTTTTTCTAAAAAGCGGTTAAACCAGTACCGGCGTCCTTCTTCTTTCAAAGATTTTGTTAACAGTTTCGAAGACAGCATAGGAATCAAAGTCACAGAAACCGCTAAGGAAGCAATGAGCGCAAACATGATCGTCAACGCAAGCGGTGTGAACAATTCAGATGCAATGCCTTCTACGAAGATAATCGGTAAAAAGACGACGAGTGTCGTTGTCGCTGAGGCTACAACAGCGGGGGCAAGTTCTGACGCCCCTTGTTTAGCCGCTTCGACCATCGAATATCCTCGCTGACGGTAGCTGACGATGTTTTCTAAAATGACGATAGAACTGTCCACCATCATTCCAATCCCGAGGGCGAGTCCCCCCATCGTCAGCACGTTCAATGTTTCACCGGTGAAGTACATTAAAGTAAATGTCGATATGATTGCAATCGGTATCGACAACCCGATGACGAGCGTCGCGCGTACACTTTTCAAAAACAACAGCAGAATCAAGACGGAAAAAATACCGCCGAGGATGATGTTCAATACAACGCTGTTGATCGATATCTTAATAAATTCTGATGTATCTAAAACAATGCTTGTGCCAACACCTTCAGGAAGATCGGCTTCCAGCTCATCCATCGCTTCCCTCACGTTATCGGCGGTTTCAACGGTGTTCGCATCTGTCTTCTTCAAAATGGAAAGTACGACAGAAGACGAACCATTGACCTTGCTGATGGTGTTGGAATTGGTAAGTGTATCGTTCACTTCAGCAATTTGATCAAGCGTCACTTGTGCCCCTGAAGGAGATTGAATCCTTGTGTTTCTCACATCTTCCACAGAGGTGAATTCTCCATCAATCCGAATTTGCAGATCCTTCTGCCCTTTCTCGATGGTTCCTGCTGAGGCTGATTGATTGGCTGCATTCAGCGCCTGAATCAACGTTTGGGAATCCAAGCCGTATGTAGCCATTTGGGCGCGATCGACGAGAACTTGCACTTCTTTCGTCTGTCCGCCTTCAATGCTGACAGAGGCGACTCCTTCCTGCCGTTCAAGAAAAGGAACCAGCCGGTTTTCTGCTACTTTTTGTAGCTCATCCGGCGTATCTCCTGAAAGGCCGACCGTCATGATTGGAAGCTGTTGCGGATCAAAACGGAGCACACTTGGATCTGACGCCCCTTCTGGTAAAAGCCCTGTCACCTGATCAACGTTTTCCCTGACTTGTAAGAGCGTGCTGTCAAGATTCACCCCTGTATTGAACTGCATAAGAACGAGCGAGGCCCCAGCCTGTGATTGAGACTGGAGCACCTCGAGTCCTTCAATACTACTGACGGAAGACTCCACTGGCCTGCTGACGAGTTTTTCGACCTCCTGTGGTGCTGCTCCTTCATAGGAAGTCGATACCACTGCGATCGGCAAGTCAATTTCCGGATATAAATCAATGGTCAAACTTCTTAGAGATACAAATCCCAGACCAAGTATCGCAGCAACGATCATAATGACTCCGACTGGTCTTTTGACGGAAAGGTTTACAAGCTTCATCAGGAATCCTCCTCCATGATGGTGACTTGATCCCCGTCTGACAGGGTCAGTTGCCCTGTTGTAATCACCGTCGCATCTTCAGGAAGGTTTCCGGACACCGCTGTAAAGTCCGACTGAGATTCTAAAACTGAAACAAGAACCTGGACTGCTTTTTCATCGACAACCTGATAGACGAAGGTTTCATCATTCTGTTCTACCAGACTATCTGTCGGGACAATGAGTGTATTTTCCACAACATTTTCTGGAAGTAAGAAAGTCGCCATCATTCCCGGTTTAATCTTTTCATCTCCATTACTCACCGTTGCTTCGACCGGGTAAAGTCCAGTATCATCAGGAACGGAAGAGACGTAGCTGATGGTTGATGATACCTGTTCTTCCAAAGAAGGAAGATCGACGGTGAGCTCCGCTCCTTTTTCAAAAAGAGAGAGTTGATCGGCGGTGACAGAAGCTGTGATCGTCATGGGATCCAGACTGACGATGGTGGCAAGTGGCTGTTGGTTGCTTACCATATCCCCTTCACTAGCATTCAATGTCGACACTTCGCCGGAAGTAGGTGCAGGGATCGCTTCATTTTCGGCTTGTTCCTGCGCCTGGTTTAATTGAACATTGGCTTGTTCTACCTGAAGCTCGGCCTGCTCAACGGCTACACGCGCCTGCTCCAATTGTTGTTCTGCTTGATCGACTTGCGCCTCTGCTTGCGCTACTGCAGACGAAGACTGAGGCTGCTGTCCATTTAACTGCTGGTATTGAGCATACGCTTGATCAGCACGGTTCTTCGCTTGTTGATAGAGCGCATCAGGAATGGTCCCTTCATCGGCCAATTTTTTCGTTTCATCAGCCAGTTGCTTGGCTTGTTCGTATTGTTGCTTCGCTGCTTCCGCTGCCTGAGCGGTTTGACTTGCCTCCGATTGCGAGGCCTGCTTAGCAAGGTCGACCTGCTCCTTCGCATTTTCAACACCCTGTGCCGCTTGCTCTTTTGATACCTGAGCATTTTCAAGCTGCGTTTGTGCTTGACGCAGGGCGATTTGCTGCAATTCTACCTGATTATCTGCATTGCCTCCTGGACGGACGACGGCCACTGTTTCACCTTCTTCTATTCTGTCCCCTTTCGCAACGTTCAAGGTCGCCAATTCTCCTGGGGTTTCAGGCAGGACAGGTGAAGTATCAGCAGCGGTCGCACGGGCCACCAGTTTACGTTCCACGACAAAATCTTCTTTTTTCACGGACTCCACTTTGACCGGCGTGATCCGCTCCTCTATTTCTTCATTGGCTTCTTCCTGATTACAAGCGGTTACAAAGAAGAGCACCATGAACATGAAAATCAACCGTTTCATCTAAGACTTCCTCTCCATATCAGACTCCCGTAAATCTCCCGGACTTATCTTCTTTTTCTTCTCTATTTTCCCCCTCAATCGATGAGAGGATACCCTATTCAAACGCACTGACCATGTAGTCATAATTACGATTAATGTTACTAAATCGCGATTTGTAATGCAACTTGTAGTATTCCTACGAAAATGACAAAATTGTGACTAATTTTGGAAGTGATTCGTTTTCATACCTGGCCCCTCCATTGCTTTTTCCGGTACCAGGTACGGCAGGATAAAAAGCTGTACCTGGTACCGACCGACATGCACCTCGTACCGGTTATGAATAGTTAGTTATTAAATCAACGGGATAAAAAAGTGCACAAAAAAGCTGAACCTCTTGGATCAGGTTCAGCTTCTTCGTATTATTGCAGATTATTACCGAGCTGGGCGACGATCAAGTCCAACTTTTTGACCTTCGGGAGCTCATAGCCCGGAAAACGTTCATCAAAGTGGGCGAAAACTGGTTCTAGTGCTTCATCTTCCAGTAGTTCTTCATAAGTCCGGAATGTATGTTGATACTGTCCGATATAACGCTTCATCTTTTTATCAAAGCCTGATAAATGATACGTGGATGAGTAGTCGAATGCTTTGACAATATCACTATCGTACGTTGGGAAACTCGGATTAATGGTATGCAGCATAGAAGCAGCTAATGGAAATTGCATCGTCGGGTTTCCTTTGTGATTTTTCACCTCATAAAGGCTTTTCGTAATGTGGACGATGTTCGGGCGTTCATATCCACGTTGTTCTTCCATCAGTTTGAAATAGTACGTTTCAAACTCCTTCGTCAGACTTGGATTGTCGAGGCGGAAGAAGTGCCGAAAGATGAATTGATAGAGCGTATCGTCCGGTACATAAGTATCTTGAAAGACGGTATGAAGATAGAGATACACATCCAATTTTTCCAGTGGAATTCGGTTCACCACTTTTTCATGGTCTTCCAAGATCAAATCTTTCAGGTCGCTTGCCGTTCTGTATTTCATCAATAATCACCTCTATTCGCTTATTCCACACATGAGAAACCTGAAAACTCCTGATTGTAAAGTTTTTATGAATATTTCTACTTCCATTCTACATAAGATTCTAACGTTTTCCAAAGGTTTTCAAAGATCCGGACTAAGATATAGTTCGTCCCCTCTCTCGCTTGAGTTTATGAAGAACCAACCGATGGTATAAGAAAAGGAGGGATAAGATGGACATCGCAGCAATATCAATGGCTATGAGTACAACAAGCCTGAAGCAACAATCCAGTCTAGCTTTGATGGATAAAGTAAAAGGGGATGCAGAAGAAAAGGGGAACCAAATGGTTGAAATGCTTAACCAATCCGCTCCTCACCCTGATCTCGGCAACCGGATTGATTTAAAGGGATAAAAAAGTTAGAGCTGGTAGGAAACTTTCCTACTGGCTCCTCTTTAAGAGGGTGATGTCAATAGGGAAAGGATTAGCGTTGAGCGGTTTCACTTTATTTATGGTAGGCATAGGGCTCTACCTCCTCCAACCATTAAGCATTGTGGATTTCTTCATCCCTGTTTTTACAATTGGAGGAATATGTATGGTTGCCATTGCCACCTTTCTGTCCATGAAAAAAAGCCGCTGAGAGGGCGGCTTTCTTTTATTCGTTATTATTTTCTTCGTCTGTTGTGGCACCATCATCTGTCATGCCGTCTTGGCCGTCTTCACCATTTCCGCCATTTTCGCCGTCAGTCATATCATCTTGTTCTTTTTCTTCTTCGTTTATGTCGCCTTCATCTTCCGTAGCGTCATCCATGTTGTCCTCTTCGTTGTTGTTTCCTTCTTCCATATTTTCTTCTTCTTCCATGTTGTTCTCTTCTTCTTGAGGCTCTTCTTCAGAAGCACAAGCTCCTAGTAGGGATACGGCAAAAAACGCGACCAAAAGTTTCATAAGTAATGCTTTCATCGATGTTTCCTCCTTTTAATGATTTCCCAAACTAGTATGTCCATATCCTGTAAGTTCATCCATATATACTAAAATTTTTTCATCTATCCCCTTATTCCAGTAACGCTCCCTTTTCTGGAAGACTCAGTTTGGTGATAACCGGGGTTCGTTTGCCGTATTTGGTGTCAGGGGTGGTTGGGAAGCCACTCGCTTTCCTGTGGGGGAGCGCCGAGCTTCCTCGGACTTCGTCCTGGGGGATCTCGTCTATCTCCTTCTCCCACGGGAGTCTCGCAGCTTCCCAACAACCCCATTCGATGCATGTGAGAAACGATCCCCTTTACCCACTGGGGCGGCTCCCACCCCACTTAGAAGTAGGTATAAAACGCTCTATACCAAGCTTTCACATTCGGATTCACACTGGGGAGAGTATTATATGATCCACTTCGCTTGAGCATACCAGCAGAGTTTCCGAGAAGTGGTTTCGAGATACATAAATGGCAAAGGGGCGGAGGGGAATGGCGAGACTCCTACCTTAAGTGTGCAGGCGCCTCGATCAGCGGCGTATGGACTGGACTGAGCTGGAGGAGATAAAGGAAACACGAAGAACGGAGTGATTCGATGTTGACTTATCGTACAGAAGCGAGGGAAGTCTCACTAGCCGCTAGGCGCCGGAACCGGATATCTAAGAGGAAAAAAGTGCTTGGTGAGACCCCGCAGAGCGAAGCTCGAGGAGGCTCACCGCGCTCCCGCGGAAAGCGAGCCATTCCCCGCAGCCCCCATCCACTCAACAAAAGTATCGAAACTGAGTCTTCCACAATCCTGCCATATACTAAAAAAGAACGCAGCGGCGGCTGCATTCTTTTTCTTAGTTATTTCAAAGCAAACATGATTTCCGCTTCACATGCGACTTCTCCATCGACAGAGGCTGTTGCTTTTCCTTTTCCTACAGGACCTTTCAAACGGACGATTTCCACTTCCAATTTCAAACGGTCACCAGGCTTTACTTGGCGCTTGAAACGGCATTTGTCGATTCCTGTGAAAAAGGCCAGCTTCCCTTGGTTTTCTTCCTTTTTCAACATAGCGACCGCACCCATTTGGGCGAGGGCTTCTGTAATCAGGACTCCTGGCATGACAGGGTAATCAGGGAAGTGCCCCTGGAAAAACGGCTCATTCATTGTTACATTCTTGTATCCGACCGCGCGCTCGCCTTCTACAATCTCTTCTACTTGGTCAATTAGTAGAAAGGGATAACGGTGTGGGATAATTTCTTTGATTTGTTGTATGTCCAGCATAATCTGACTCCTTTCCTATTCCATGCTTTCATTATAAAAGAAGCACAAGCCAGGGACAAAGTTTTTTCTGAGGGTCCGTTTTAAATATGCACTTAAGGGAAAATATACTAGTAAGTTTACTTATTACAAAAAAGGAGGCCGCTGCGATGCTTTGGACGATTTTAATTATTATCCTCGTTCTATGGCTATTAGGCTTACTCGGGGGTATTGCAGGAAACTTGATTCATATTTTGCTTGTGGTAGCCCTCGTTGTACTCATTGTCCGTCTTGTGCAAGGCCGTGGGCGATTATAGTCAATGTAAATAAACCGCTATGGACGCGTCCATAGCGGTTTTTATTTATGAGCTGCGTGTCAGTTCATTTGTAGAGGAAGTGCTTGTAGAAAGTGTTTGTTCACTACTTCCCGCCATCTGCGTATGTTTCATTTCCCTTACCGGACTCGTAGGGGTCAACCAAAACGTGTACCACGATCCCTCTTTAATAATTGGATCAAGGTCGAACAGTTCATATTTGCAGTTTTGAGAGATCTCTTTCAATTCTCCTTTGTTTGGCAAAGCAAAAAGGTTGGAGTGAGCGACAAAGAAGCTGTTAAATGCTGAAGAGAATGCTTCTCCATGTTCCGTTTCATTGATCGGTGTAATTACAGATATCAGCCCTTGGTTTTTCACGTAGGTGTGGAGATGGTTCAATAGATCCCTGCGGTCTGCCGGATGGATATAATGAAAGATGTTATGCAGTAAAACAACATCCACATTCTCACCTTCACGTGGTTTCCACTCATTAATATCCCCGACTTCGAAGCTGATGTTCGGATAACCTTCTGATAAGGTACGCGCTTTTTCAATGACCTTCTGATTGATATCTACCCCGATCATCTCCAGGTGTGGATATTCCATGGCGAGCTTCCTTAAATAACCTCCATGTCCGCAACCTAAATCAACGACAGAAGTCACTTGTTTATCTTTGATCATCCGCTTAATTTTCTTAATGGCAAAATGCTCAAGGAGAGCGGACGTTTCTGCTACCACTTCTCCATGGCGCTCATGATTGAATTCCGCCCGTTCATGGGATTTCATGATGTCTGGATAGTTCAACAATGTCGGCAGGTGTAGTTCCATCATTTCTTTCAGCAAGGCTTTGACTCCAGGTGATTGGTCATCTCCCATCAAGCTTGCGCATTTTCTCTTTGATGTTCGATAGCGGTTGTTCGGGCGTTTCTTCATGTGCTTGACCGCCACTCCCACCTTAACCCAGGAGCTGAGCAGGTCATAAGGGTAGCCCGTTTTCTCACTGATCGCTTCAACCGTCCGTGCTGTTCTGAATTCATCAAAAAGACCGAGTTCTGATCCCACATAAGCGTGCCAGCTTGGTAAGAATGATTCGTTCTTTTTCATCCATTTCCTTGCCTGCATCGCTGTTACCCATTCATTCATGATATCCTTCCTTTCTCGTTTCTTTTCCAAGGATAATCTTCTGCTTCAGAAAAGAGATACTGACGCTGTTTTTGATCTGATACCCTTTTTTGTCTCGGTGGAAGCATACTGCCTTGGACGGCTCTGTCCACCAAAGTGAAATCCCATTTTCCCAGTCCTGATATGTTCAACATTTGTTTGACGTGGAGTTGGTCATCATCATAGATTCTCTGGACGGCTTTCATTCGGAACTTCCTCCACCATTCGTATTGGAATGAATACACAAGAGCGGATAAATGACTCAAGTTGAGTAAAAATTCTACACGGGGTCTGCGAATATCTTCATAATAATGAAGGTAATACGTGTAGTTTTTCCCCTCTTCCTTACACCAAGCCAGAAGCTCACCTAAAACATCAGCATCCTGAATGGCAAGGTTCATCCCTTCTCCGGCCATGGGGTGAACGGTGTGCGCAGCGTCCCCTATGATCGCTAAATTACCGGAATAATAGCGATCGACATGATACGTAAACGGAATCATCAGTTGGACCGTTTTCCAATCTTCAATGGTCCGCACCCCTTCTGCAAGCTCAGGTTCAAGTTCACTGTAAGCTTGATAGAGGGACTCCAAACCTTTTTCCTGGATTCTTTTATACTCTCCCGCTTTGATTAAGAATACGGTCCGTACTTCATTATCAGGCAGAGGGAATAACCCTAGAAAACAACTGGATGTCGTAATGATCTTCCCTTTTGTGAATGATTCTGGCCGGGGAATAGTCACAGTCAGAAAATGATGATTGTAGTCTTTTCTTTTAACGTGGACATTCATCGCATCACGCGTCGGTGAGCTCCGCCCCTCTGCCCCTATGTACACTTGAGCCTGGACGTAGAATGTCTCCTTCTTGCGCTTCACTTTTGCCATCCCTTTTTCAAACCCCATGAACCTTGCGCCGGGGAGGTAATGAAAAAATTCATCAAACTCCTTCCCCTTATTCCTGAGAATCTCTTTTGTTTTTTCATGCGGAACCATCAACGCGTGATCGTAAATGCTTGCCACACGGCTGTAACTCAACTCTGTCAGGTTGATCTCTTCAGGAGTACTGCCGCGGTTGCGATGAACTTCCTGAAAACGCAACTGGTCGATAACATGACCGTTCTCTTCCACTTCGTCCAATACGCCTAACCTTTCAAGAATAGCCAAAGTCTTCGGTTGCAAAAGTTCACCTTTATATACAGGAGATTCTCTTTTCAGCTGTTCCGCTATGACCACGTGAACACCACGGCTCGCCAGCTTCGCCGCAAGAGCAAGCCCTCCTACGCCACCGCCTGCAATGAATACATCTGTCTTCATGATTATGATCCCTCCCCGCTGCTTTGTTCTCTGTACGGATGTAATTCCCTAATCCATAGCTTGAAAACATTCGATGCTTCGCTTAACCGGTACGAGAAGAGAAATATTCGTACCTGGTACCATGCACAGATAGTCTGGTGACAGGTACGGCATTCTGCAAATAGGTACCGTGTACACCACTCCCCCTCTACTGTACCTGGTACCGAGAAAGGAAAAACAGATGCCAGGCTTTGTGTTCAAATAATCACAAATGTAACCAAAAAGAACACGAGCCGTAACGACTCGTGTTCTGCATATTGAATAGGCTTATATCATAAAATGAAGTACAAGCTAAAGATTATTCTGTTTTCGTAACGATATCCCAAATGTGGCGCCATGTATCCATTTCAAGCGCGTCTGTCGGGTTCCCATCACCAATAACTCCATATCCGACCATCAATCCAATCAGTAAGGCAGCCGCACTGAAAAGAAGGACAAGAATGATACGCAGCCATATCGGCAGGACTCGCCGCCGTCCTTTTTTCGGAGCTTTCTCTTTTGCTCCCGATTCCTGCTTTTTGGACGATGCTTTCGCAGGCTTCTGCTTCGTGGCTTCATCTAAAGCTTGACGCTTTTTTTCTCTTTCCTGCTCTTTATTTAGCTTTTTGCCTTTTGATTTAGGATCTGTTGCCATGGTCCGTCAAACTCCTTACGTTTATGATCTCAGTTGACTCACAAGCCCCATCATTTGATCACCTGTGGATATGGATTTGGCGTTGAATTGATAGGCACGCTGAGCCATCAGCATTTCTGTCATTTGCTTCGCGACATCCACATTCGATGTTTCAAGCGTCTGGGACTGCATTTTCACATCTCCAGAAAGCACATCTCCCATAATTCCATCCTCTTCTACATTGTCAGGAATACGGAAACGATTCGCCCCTACCGATTCTAACATACGAGGTCGGACAGCTTCACTAACATCCAACGTACCTTCCACCACTTGGTTCTGGTCTCTTGTGACGAGAATTCTTCCATTTGGATCGATATTGATGGCTTGAAAGTTGTCTTCAAGTATAATAATTTCACCGTCCGCTCCCATTACAGGGTGACCATTCGCATCTGTCAGCAGCAATTGACCGTCATCGACCGGGTTCAAATAGAAGTTTCCTGCACGTGTATAGTGAACTTCTTCCCCTTGTGCCGTTGTGACTCGAAGGCCGAACATATGGCGGTCTTCCAATAAAGCCACATCCAGCTCCCTGCCCGTATTTTTCAAGCTCCCTTGAGTCAGGTCTAGGTTTGTGTGACCAAGCTTTGCTCCTGAACCAATCCGGATGCCTTCCGGTGTCAGCCGGCCGACCTCTGCATCAGAATGAGACTGGTTGTCGATTTGTTGATACAATAATGAAGAAAAATCGGCGTTGCGGCTTTTGTATCCTGTCGTTTCACTGTTGGACAAGTTGTTTCCAACAAGGTCCAGCTTCTTCTGCAGTTGTCCCATCGTCACAGCCGATTGGATCATTGAACGATTCATGAAAGATGCCACACTCCTTAACTAATTCTTCCGATTTCCGTCACTGCTTTTTGCATGCTTTGATCATAAGCTTTTAAGACACGCTGGTTCATTTCGAATGAACGGTATGTATTCATCATTTCTGTCATCGTCCTGTTTGGATCGACATTTGAACGCTCCAGATGGTGTTGAAGGATCGAGTAACCCACTCCCTCTTCCGCTCCAGGGTTTACAATGATATCCCCCTCTTCAGAAAGACGAAATAGATCGTTTCCTTCTTTGACCATTTGAGAAGCATCCGGTGTATAAGACAGCCCGAGTGTGAATGCCTGTCCATCCACCGTAAGCTCTCCAGTTTGTGAAACATTAAACTCCATGCCACCCGTATCGATCGGATCTCCGTTTCCATCCAAAACATAATACCCGAGATTTGTCGTCAAGAAACCTTCGCCATCTACGGTAAAGTTCCCGTTACGCGTGTACCGTTCTTCCCCATCCTCATTCTGGACACGAAAGAAAAGAGAACCGGATTCATCAGGTACTGCATTTTGTACAAGGGCAAGATCTGTCCCCACCCCAGTTTCTTTCACGTCTCCTTGAACAAAAGAAGGAATCGCTTCCTGCATATACACACCTGTGTTAAGGGATCCTACATAGCCGCCATCAGGTATTTTGAATCCATTCTTCGTCGGGATCGTCTTGCTTCCCATCCGCTCTATCAATAGCTCTGGAAAAGCACGCATCGTTCCCTGGTCTGCTTTGTACCCTGGTGTGTACGCGTTCGCCATATTATTCGACAACGTTTCCTGCATCCTCTGGTTGGCCATCATACCTGCTGCTGCTGTGTAAAATCCCCTTAACAAGGTGTCTTCACTCCTTCCGTCCCATCTTAATCTATAGCTTCGTTGAAATACGCTTATCGATATTTTCAAGCATGATGCCTGTACCTGTAGCGACACAATCCATCGGAGATTCTGCTACAAGAACAGGAACCTTCAACTCTTCGGCGAGCAGTTGGTCAATCCCATGTAAAAGAGCCCCGCCGCCCGTCATGATGACTCCACGGTCAATAATATCCGCGGACAATTCAGGTGGTGTACGTTCCAGCACTTGTTTCGCTGCTTGAACGATGACCTGTACAGACTCACGTAAAGATCTTTCAATTTCTTCAGAGTTGACGGAGATCGTACGTGGTAATCCGGACACCATGTCTCGACCGCGAATTTCGATTTCCTCGTTTCTTGACCCAGGGAAAACCGTCGCCACGCTGATCTTAATGTCTTCAGCTGTCCGCTCTCCGATCAACAATTTATACTCTTTTTTAATGTATTGTAGAATCTCATGATCAAACTTATCACCGGCCATTTTAATTGAGGAAGCCGTGACAATATCGCCCATGGACAAAACAGCGACATCCGTTGTGCCACCTCCGATATCGACAACCATGTTCCCGCTTGGTTGGAAGATATCCATACCGGCACCAATCGCTGCTACCTTAGGCTCTTCTTCTAAATATACTTTTTTACCACCGGATTTCTCAGCCGCTTCTTTGATCGCTTTTTGCTCCACTTTCGTAATGTTCGTAGGGCAACAGATCAACATGCGCGGTTTAGATAAGAATCCTCTCACGTTCGTTTTTTGGATAAAGTGCTTCAGCATCGCCTCAGTAACGTCAAAATCTGCAATGACACCGTCCTTCAACGGTCGGATGGCTTCAATGTTGCCTGGCGTACGTCCGACCATCCGGCGGGCTTCTTCACCTACCTCGAGCACTTTCCCAGTGTTACGGTCCATGGCAACCACGGACGGTTCGTTCAATACAATTCCTTTGCCTTTCACGTGGATGAGTACGTTCGCTGTACCCAGGTCAATTCCTATATCTCTAGCAAACATGTTCTGTAGATCCTCCCTATTGTAAAAAACATAATCCAAGTAACGTACAGGACCCTCGTAATCCGTTACGTTACACCGGCAATGGAGATCAATCTCCCTCAACTTATATTTCCCTATTGTTTCAGTTCTATTTTCGATTTAAATCATGCACATCTAGTTCTTTATTCTATCACAAAATTACGACATCCGTCTCTTGAGATATGAAAAAAGTTACCAAATATCGAGGAAATGTGACAAAGGGAGGAAATCAGAGTTCATGCTAGAGGTTGAACAGGTTGATCATCCACAAATTGGGCTTTGTACTTTCTCTTGGTCGCTTCTCCACCTCTGAGGTGGCGTATTTCTTTATGGTGATCGAGGATCTTCTTCACTTCCTTGGCAAGTTCGGGATTCACTTCCGGAAGTCTTTCAGTCAAGTCTTTATGGACCGTACTTTTTGAAACACCAAACTCTTTGGCAATCACTCTCACCGTTTTTTTCGTTTCGATAATGTGCTCTCCAATCTTGATGGTCCTCTCTTTGATGTAATCATGCACTCCACTCGCCTCCTGTGATTGACTATCCAAGGGGGTGGGATTCTTAGGAAAGCGTTTCAATTGTGTTGTGTGGGTGTATTCTGGAAGTTAACTCATGCTGGATCACCCTGGATGTTACCGAGTGCTCGGTTATCCTCATTGTATTAATAAAAGTTCTAAGATATGCCAGATGATGCATGGGCTGGTGTGATTTCTTGTAATTTTATGCTTGATACACATCATTGAAAATCATTTCTTCATCTTATGTAACACATAAGGCTTCATACATGCTTAAACGCATTGCCCTGACAAACAGATACCAGCTTCACCGTAATCATTCAAACAAATAAAAAAATGAGGGCAGAACCCTCATTTTTTAAGTCTGTGTGGTAGAGATGGAAGAGGCACTATCTTCATCTGGTGTTTGCTCTTCATCTTCAGAACCAGCTGGATCTTCATCCGTATTTAATTCTTCTTCCGTAGACTGCTCTGCATCGTCAGAAGATTGCTCTGTACCTTCAGAAGGCTCTTCGCCATCTTCTTGTGGCTCTTCTGCTGGAGGATCTTCTTCTTCCTGAACTTCTTGTCCAGCATTCTCAATAATGTTACTCATTGGCTGACCGAAAAACTCTTCAGGGTTGACAGGCTGTCCATCACTGCGTACTTCAAAGTGTACGTGAACACCACTTGCTTGACCAAAGGAGTTCTTACCTGCTGAACCAAGTACATCGCCTTGTGCTACATCAGATCCTGCTAATACATCGACATCTTCTAAACTAGCATACACAGTTGAAATGTTTTCATCATGTGTGATTTCAATAACATTGCCGTATAGCGGATCTTCTTTAACTTCAGTGACTGTTCCTGACAAAGCTGCGGTAACTTCGAAAGCTTCTCCATCTTCTCTAGTAATGTCTACGCCTTCGCTTTGGTAATACTTATTGTTGTATAGGACCAGTGCACTTTCTTGATCTTGCTCGGAAGCGTCGTAATCATAGAATTTAGTGACAATGGATGCTGCCTTTTCATCAGCAACAGGCATTTCCAAGTTTTCCTGATGTTCCATTACTGGTACAGTATCTTTCTCGTTATCCGCCGTCAAAAATTCGTCCTGGACTTTGGAATCTGGTTGCTCTGCGATTTGGTCTTCCAAATCACTAGCTCCTTGTTGATACCAGAACACTCCGACAAGTACTAATGCAGCCACTGACAAATACAATGCTGGATACAACCACTTCTTGCGCATCAAGCGTTTGAACTTTAATTTAGTCACGCTTTTCTTACCTTCCTCTTTCATGTTCATCACCTCAAAAACCATTCTGAACACTTCTATGGGATTATATACATCCAAAGGAAAAATTTATTAAATCCTAGACTTCGTCTTCCACAATAACTCCCGATTGTTAAGGACTCAGTTTCGAGACTTTTGTTGAGTGGATGGGGGCTGCGGGGAATGGCTCGCTTTCCGCGGGAATGGATTGGCTGGCGAAACCCCGCAGGAAAGCGAGTAGCTTCCCATCCACCCCTGATGCCCAACACGGCAACGAACCCCGAAACATCTTGAATTCGAGTCTTACACATTCCTGACATATTGTTTAAGATGATACATTTTAAACAAAGAAAAAAGAGCTGCTTAGGGCAGCTCTTTAGTTTACGGTGTCTTCTTTTTCAATGGTTAACGAAGCTGTTTGTGTGCTTAGTGGGGCGATTTCTGTGTCTTGATAATAGTGATGAATGATTTCTTTGTAATCCTTACCTGATTTCGCCATGCCATTGGCCCCGTACTGACTCATTCCTACACCATGACCATAACCTTTCGTTGTGAAGATGACATGTTCCCCTTTTTGCTTGATGCTGAAGTCACTGGAGGGCAACCCGATTTTTTCACGGATTTCTCTTCCGGAAAACGTATGATCCCCAAAATGGACTTCATCTACTCGGTTTCCTTCTGTCTTCGTCATCGTTGTCTGTTGGATTCCTGATCCTATGCTTACACCTAAGGTCTGTTCAAGTTCAGCAACGGTAATGATTTTTTGATCGACGAACTTCGGTGATTCCTGATCCCATGGACTTTCTACGCTTTGAAGGTATGGAATGTCATGCTCCCAATAATCTCCTGCGTTTTCTGTAAAGCCGTTGCTCGTTGAAAAGAACGCTGCCGTGATGGGCTGTTGATCGTACGTAATGATTTCACCTTTTGTCGCGTTGACAGCTTCTGTGATTTTTTTCATATTCTCTTCATAATTGTCTTTCCATTGACTTCGGAGTTGATCTTCATCTTTATAAACTTGGTGGCTGACCGTATCCGTAACGTCTGCTTCTGATGAAACTTTTTCACCCTGGACCAAGTGGCGGGTAATATAAGTCCTTGCGGCGAGGGCCTGGGCTTTCAATGCTTCCATTTCAAAGTTTACGGGCATTTCAGAAGCAACGACTCGAGCAACATAACTTTCTAAAGGCACTTCCTCGATCTCTTTTGTGGTGCTACGCAATACTTTGACAGCAAATGGAGAGTCCTCCACGCTCGCTACTTTTTCTGTTTGCGGGGTTTCCTTCACTTCTTCCGTACCCCCGGAATTCGTAAATGGGACGACGATTATCGTTGGTAGGATAAGTATTGTTGCAAATAAACCACATACAGCAAGTATTCCAATTCCATTGTTTTTTTTCATCCGCATCCTCCTGGTTACAAAGTAAATCCCTCTACTAAAAATGTATCCAGAAATAGAAGATGATAGAACTAAAAAAGCTTACCTATTTCAAAAATATTGAAACAGGCAAGCTATAAAGATGTATATATTATAATGTCGATACTGATTCGCTTGGTTCGTGGTCTTCTGAATAAACTTCTTCTTCTCTAACACGCTCAATATCAGCGCCGAGTGTAGCTAATTTCTCAGCAAAATCCACATATCCGCGATCCAGGTGCTTAAGCTCCGTTACCCTTGTGTATCCATCGGCAACTAAACCAGCTAGGATCAAGGCTGCTCCGGCTCTCAAGTCGGTTGCGGCGACTTCTGTACCTTGTAAGGATGATGGTCCTTCAATGATGACACTGCGACCCTCGATTTTCAAATTCGCGTTCATACGACGGAACTCTTCCACATGCATGAAGCGATTTTCAAAGACGGTTTCTGTAATGACGCTCGTGCCTGCTGCATTCAGCATGAGAGCCATCATTTGAGATTGCATGTCTGTCGGGAAGCCAGGGTGTGGCATCGTTTTAATGTCTGTTGCTTGTAGAATATCTGGTCCGATCACACGTAAACCACTTTCTTCTTCTTGAATGATGACGCCCATTTCTTCCATTTTGGAAACAAGGGGACGTAAATGTTCGTGCATCGCACCTTGTACGAGAACATTCCCGCCAGTAATCGCTGCAGCTACCATGAATGTACCTGCTTCAATACGGTCTGGAATGATGGTATGAGTCGTACCCACAAGCTTCTCAACACCTTGGATGCGAATGGTTTCTGTTCCTGCACCGACAATGTTTGCGCCCATTTTATTCAAATAGTTTGCCAGGTCGACAATTTCCGGTTCTTTTGCACAATTCTCAAGAATCGTCTTTCCATCTGCAAGAGCTGCAGCCATCATGACGTTTTCTGTCGCACCAACACTTGGGACATCGAAGTATATTTTAGCACCTTTTAAACGGCCCTTAACTTCAGCTTCAACATAGCCGTTCCCAACGGTTACTTCAGCTCCCATTGCCTCAAAGCCTTTCAAGTGCTGATCAATCGGACGTGAACCAATGGCACATCCTCCTGGCATAGCAACCTTAGCATGGCCATACCGGGCCAAAAGTGGTCCCAATACAAGAACAGAGGCGCGCATTTTTCTTACATATTCTATTGGTGCTTCTGTTTCCAATTCACTAGAAGCATCTACCGTGACTGTATTCCCCACCATATTTACATCTGCATTCATATGTCGGATCACTTCATTGATCGTATATACATCAGCTAAAGCGGGTACTTCGTGCAGTACGCTTTTTCCTTCACTTGCAATAATACTTGCTGCGATGACAGGCAGTACGGCATTCTTGGCACCTTCTGCTTTAACGGTACCATTCAGCTGCCTCCCACCACGGACGATGATTTTTTCCAAGGTTCATTCTCCTCCGCGTCCATATTCACTATTATTAATATTCAGCAGTTATTATGGGTGTGCCAATCGTGATGTTTGTCTCCCCGCCCAAAGTTCGGGTTGCGAATTGAACGTTCATCATTCGATCCCCAGCATCAATGGCCTGATCCCACTTTTTGGTGTATCCGGTCCTGCTCGTCCAACCGTTTTCGTCGATTTCATCTATTGTTGTTATGTCGAAAGCTTGTTTGAATTTTTTATACACTAAAACATCATCAATAATACCACTAAACTTGGCCTTAATACAAGAGAATTTAGTGACATTTTTTGAGAAAAATCGACGAGATATTTCATTCATGTTTGTTTGATTAATGCTTGTTAATGAAGGTGTTCCCTGTCCTTCAGTGGTATAAACCACTTCCACATCGCTCCACGCATTTTTTGGAACAATCATGCTAAACCTTTCGATGATTTGTTCGTTTTTATGACTGTTTTTGACGGTGTACTTCACGGCATTCACTGTAATCTCTTCCGTAACGACAGGATCAGACCAAAAATTCATGAGATCCTTTTTCAATTGGTCCGCCTTTTTTCTAGACACCTTTTCTTTCAGCGTTATCGTCCAGCCACTCACTTCAAGCTGCTTATCCGCAGCAAATGACGAAAACTCCATGAGGGTTTCTTGAGCTCCTGTCATTTCCTGTGGATAAGCACCTGTTCCTATAATAAATAGAGCAATGATTCCAGCCAAAACACTTTTCATTTTGAATGCCTCCCCAAGCATTTTCTTACTATAAGTGTGACCTGAGAAGAGGACATTCATACGAAACATTTCCTAACAACTTTAGACATTTGCCTATCATCATTAAAATAAATAAATAAGGCTGTTTGACCACTTAATAAAATCAAGAAAGAAATTGCTGACTGTTGTACCCAGAGCGATGGTTACTATAATTAACAAGGCTCTTGCTTCAAAGACCTTGTTTTTCCTGAAGAATGCATCAAAATTAATCGACTGCAAAACCCTCCAGGTAATGATAATGAATATCAAATGTGAGATCATGCTAAGAATCGCTTCTTCCGCGAAGTATTGTTCCATAGGTGTTGCTCCTTCCCTGGTGTATGTCGAGATTCCTCATTTCTTCATCAACTAATCAAGATAAACTGACAAAAGAGGAAATATTCCACTCCATTTCCCGGGTAATAATAGACATTTAACATCTTTTTGACGGGACTATCCAAATTTCGCTAGCGAAAAAAGCTGGTAGTTTTCACAAAAAAACTGCTCTCATAAAGAAAGCAGTTTAAAAGTTGTTCTCATAAACATTCAAGCGATTCAAGGCACGCTTGAGTGCCATTTCAGCCCGTTGGAAATCAATGTCGGCTTGTTTGTCCTGAAGGCGACGTTCGGCACGTTCTTTGGCCATACGGGCACGATCGATATCAATATCCGCTGGTTTTTCAGCAGATTGAGCAAGAATCGTGACTTTATCTGGACGAACTTCCAAGAAACCGCCACTTACCGCGATACGATCTGATTTGCCTTCCCCTTTAAGACGAACAGCGCTGATCGTCAAAGGCGCGACCATCGGAATGTGACCTGGAAGAATTCCAAGTTCACCGCTTTCCGCCTTACAGCTGACCATTTCAAATGCATCTTCCAACACCGGGCCATCAGGAGTGACTACACTCACCGTCAGTGTGCTCATTCGTATTCCTCCTTGGCTGATCATGAAGAGGAAGAGGAACTTTATTCAAGCCCCTCTATCCACCAGACCTGTTTATTGCATTTGTTTTGATTTTTCAACGACTTCTTCGATTCGTCCAACAAGACGGAACGCATCTTCCGGAATATCGTCGTATTTGCCGTCAAGGATTTCCTTGAAGCCTTTAACCGTTTCTGAAACAGGCACATAAGAACCAGGTTGGCCAGTGAACTGTTCAGCAACGTGGAAGTTCTGAGAAAGGAAGAACTGAACGCGACGTGCACGGGAAACCGTCAATTTATCCTCATCAGAAAGCTCATCCATACCTAGAATCGCAATGATATCCTGAAGCTCTTTATAGCGCTGAAGCGTACGCTGAACCTCGCGGGCAATTTCATAGTGCTCATCGCCGACGATTTCAGGGTCTAGAGCGCGAGAAGTGGAAGCAAGTGGGTCCACGGCTGGGTAGATTCCTTGTTCAGACAGCTTACGCTCAAGGTTTGTCGTTGCATCCAGGTGGGCGAAGGTTGTCGCAGGCGCTGGGTCCGTGTAGTCATCGGCAGGGACATAAATCGCCTGGATGGAAGTAACGGATCCTTTGTCTGTCGATGTGATTCGCTCCTGAAGCTGACCCATCTCTGTAGCAAGCGTCGGCTGATAACCAACGGCTGACGGCATACGTCCAAGTAGGGCAGACACTTCAAGACCACCTTGGGTGAAACGGAAAATGTTATCGATAAAGAATAGAACGTCTTGTCCTTCTTCATCACGGAAGTACTCGGCCATCGTTAGTCCAGATAGGGCCACACGCATACGTGCTCCAGGTGGCTCGTTCATCTGTCCGAATACCATGGCTGTCTTCTTGATAACTCCAGAGTCAGTCATTTCATAGTATAGGTCGTTTCCTTCACGTGTACGTTCACCAACACCTGCGAATACGGAAATACCACCGTGCTCCTGTGCGATGTTGTTGATCAATTCCTGGATCAGTACGGTTTTACCTACACCGGCACCACCGAACAAACCGATCTTACCACCTTTTACATAAGGGGCTAGAAGGTCTACAACTTTGATTCCTGTTTCAAGAATTTCAGTTTCTGTAGCCAGGTTTTCAAATTTAGGAGCTTCACGGTGAATTGGGTCACGGCGGACATCACCGAGTGGCTCATCAAGGTCGATCGTGTCGCCTTCTACGTTAAATACGCGTCCAAGAGTTACTTCCCCTACAGGTACAGAAATCGGCTTACCTGTATCCGTAACTGTGGTACCACGCATGACACCATCCGTAGATGACATGGCAACGGTACGAACGGTATTGTCACCCAAGTGAAGGGCAACTTCCAATGTAAGATCGACGCTCTTTTCGTTTTCGTTTTTCGCTTCGTAACTTACGTGCAATGCGTTATTAAGATCAGGGAGATGTCCATCATCGAACGTTACGTCAACAACGGGTCCCATGATTTGGGTCACGCGTCCATTACTCATCGATTTCCCTCCTAACTTACTGTTCAAAAATCCGAGAGATCCTATTCGAGGGCAGCTGCACCGCCGACAATTTCGGTAATCTCCTGGGTAATAGCAGCTTGACGGGCACGGTTATAAGAAAGAGTAAGATCTCCGATCAAATCATCAGCATTATCTGTCGCACTCTTCATTGCCGTCATACGTGCTGCATGCTCACTGGCCTTACTGTCGAGTAAAGCGCCATAAATCAAGCTCTCAGCGTATTGAGGAAGCAAGACTTCCAAAATCTCTTCTTGGTTCGGCTCATACTCATACGAACTTTGGCTCGCTTTGCCCTCTTTATTCAAGTCTGTCAGAGGAAGAATTTTCTTCTCAGTCACTTCTTGAGTGATGGCACTGACATAATGGTTGTAATAGATATATAACTGATCTATTCGCTCATCTGTGTACAGCTGTACAGTATCTGAAGCAATATCTTTAATATCAGAGAAATCTGGTTGATCAGATATTCCCGTGATATCCATATCGACAGGCATGTTCCGTTTACGGAAAAAGTCACGCCCGATACGTCCGATTGTAATCAGGGTGTATTCATCCGCTGACGTATGCTTGCTTCGGATTTGCTGGTACACCTTACGAAGAATGCTGCTGTTGAATGCTCCAGCAAGTCCACGGTCAGAAGTGATGACGAGATACCCTGTCTTTTTGACATCACGGGCTTCAAGCATCGGGTGACTCGCATCTCCGCCACCTTGGGCGATGCTTGCCACAACTTCCTGGATTTTCTCACTATAAGGAACAAACTTTTTCGCATTCTGCTCGGCACGGTTCAGCTTGGAGGCAGATACCATCTCCATCGCTTTCGTGATTTGCTTCGTCTTTTTCGTTGACGTAATCCGACCTTTAATATCTCTAAGGGATGCCACGCTGTTTCACCACCCTTTCTAGCTATGATTCATTTATTCAGAAACGACAAACGTTTTCTTGAATTCTTTCACAGCACCACTCATATCTTCGTCTTCTGCAAGCTTGCCTGTCTCACGGATTTGAGCCAGAAGCTCTTTACGGTTGTTGTCCAACCAGTTATGGAATTCAGATTCGAAGCGAGTGATATCTCCGACTGGAATTTCATCTAAGAACCCTTTTGTCAGCGCATAAATGATCATGACTTGTTTTTCAACGGCTAGTGGTTGGTGAAGACCTTGTTTCAAGACTTCAACCGTACGAGCACCACGGTTCAATTTGGCCTGAGTGGATTTATCCAAATCAGAACCGAACTGAGCGAATGCTTCCAATTCACGATAGGAAGCCAAGTCAAGCCTTAGCGTACCGGCAACCTTCTTCATCGCTTTGATTTGTGCGGAACCACCAACACGAGATACAGAAAGACCTGCGTTGATCGCTGGACGTACACCGGAGAAGAATAAATCAGACTGCAAGAATATCTGACCATCAGTAATGGAAATTACGTTTGTCGGAATGTATGCAGAGATATCTCCAGCTTGTGTTTCTACGAAAGGAAGTGCAGTCAGGGAACCGCCGCCTTTCGCATCACTTAGCTTCGCTGCACGCTCTAGCAAACGAGAGTGTAGGTAGAATACGTCTCCCGGGAAGGCTTCACGGCCTGGAGGACGACGTAGGAGTAGAGAAAGTTCACGGTAGGCAGCCGCCTGTTTGGAAAGATCATCATACACAACCAATACGTGCTTGCCGTTGTACATGAAGTCTTCACCCATGGTTACACCAGCATATGGTGCAAGGTATAGTAATGGGGCAGGTTGAGAAGCACTTGCCGTTACTACGATCGTGTAGTCAAGTGCACCATGGCGACGTAGAGTTTCTACTGTCCCACGAACGGTTGATTCTTTTTGACCGATCGCTACATAAATACAAACCATATCCTGGTCATGCTGGTTCAGGATGGCATCAATTGCGACAGATGTTTTACCTGTCTGACGGTCCCCGATGATCAATTCACGTTGACCACGTCCAATTGGTACAAGAGCATCGATAGCTTTAATACCTGTTTGAAGTGGCTCATCAACGGATTTACGATCCATAACCCCTGGTGCCGGAGATTCGATTGGGCGTGTTTTTGTCGTTTCAATCGGTCCGCGTCCATCGACCGGTTGTCCGAGTGGGTTTACGACACGACCAAGCATTTCTTCCCCGACGGGTACTTGCATGATGCGTCCTGTACGACGTACTTCGTCGCCTTCTTTAATATCTGTATATGGTCCTAGAATGACAAGACCAACGTTACTTTCTTCCAAGTTTTGTGCCAATCCCATGACACCATTAGAGAATTCAACAAGCTCACCAGCCATGACATTATCAAGACCATGAGCACGGGCAATACCGTCACCAACTTCGATTACGGTTCCCACATCATTGACTTCTATATCTGATTCATAGTTTTCAATTTGCTGCTTAATCAGCGCACTGATTTCTTCAGCTTTGATGCTCATGCCATTTCACCCCTATCATCTATTGTTCGCAGAAACTAACTTGCGCTCTATGCGGCGAAGTTTTCCACTGACAGAACCATCAAATATGCGATTACCGACTCTCAGGCGAAGACCGCCGAGGATGGAAGGGTCTACGATATTCGTAAGGTTCAAGGATTGTTTACCTACTTTCGGTGCAAATGTTTCTGAAATGCGCTGTTTTTCAGCTTCAGAAAGTTCCCTTACAGAGTAAACATCCGCATCTGCAATACCTTTTGCATCGTTCATCATTTCGATATAAAATCCGATCATATCAACAATGATTTCCTCACGGTGCCTTTCTACCAACAGCTTTAAAGTATTAACGATTTCAGCAGAAAAAGACTGAAAAGAATCGCTAACAAACTTCTTCTTTTGTCCCATGGAGAACCGTGGGTGGTTCAGGAATGAGATGATTTCCTTATTGCCGCGAAAAACATCACGTAAAGTTACCAATTCGGATTCAAATTGTTCTAGTTTCGCCTTTTCTTTTCCAAGTTGAAAAAGTGCGTCTGCATAGCGTTTAGCAATGATAGATTGACTCATCGCTCTTCGCCTGCCTCATCGATATATTGGTTGATCAGCGCCTCTTGATCCTTTTGTGAAAGTTCTTTCTCAATGACTTTCGATGCAATCATGACAGACATGGTTGCCACTTGATCTTTAAGGGCCTGGACAGCTTTTTCTTTCTCCTGCTCGATTTCTTGACGAGCAGATTCCTTGATGCGTTCAGCTTCAGCACGTGCTGACTCAAGAATATCTCTTTCTTGCTGGCCTGCTGTTTTACGAGCATCCTCAATGATATTCTGTGCATCCTGGCGTGTCGCTTTCAACTCTTCAGAAGCTTCACGCTGCATGCGCTGCGCTTCTTCACGACTTTTTTCGGCCGTGTTGATTTCATTTGCTACGTAATCTTCACGTTCTTTCATCATGTTCATCAATGGTCCCCATGCGAACTTACCTAAAAGAGCAAGTAAACCAAGGAAGAAAACAAGCTGAATGATCATGTCACCTATATTAAGCCCTCCAGCTCCGAGGACCAGACTCTCTGTGAATCCTTGCACAGTTTTCACTCCTCTCCACACCATCTCGTAACAGGTTTACACTTCATTAATTCCGCAGCCCTTTCATTGGTGCTAGGGCTAGACAAGCGAAAAACCCGGCTTCCGCTGTAAATACAGCTTCCGTCGAAGTTTTCTTACCGTGACTTTCGGGTATAAAGTTTTCGTAAGGTATAAAGGAAAGGCGAAGATCGATGGAGTTGAACTTCGCCATAAGCGTATATGCTCGTCCTAATTATTGTCCCATTACGATGAATGCAATAACAACGCCGATGATAGGAATCGCCTCTACTAGGGCAACACCGATGAACATTGTTGTTTGAAGTGCACTGCGCAATTCTGGTTGACGCGCAATCCCTTCTACTGTACGACTAACAATCAAACCGTTACCAATACCAGCACCTAGTGCCGCTAAACCTACTGCAATTGCAGCTGCTAAAAGACCCATAATGAAAATCCTCCTCAATATTTTTAAAAAAATTAATATAATGCTTTATATTAATGGTCTTCGCTCACCTTGTGAGACAAGTAAACCATCGTTAACATAACGAAAATAAACGCCTGGATGAAACCAATGAAAGTACTAAAGCCCATCCATGCAATCATCGGAACGGTCGCTCCGATAAATCCTCCTACGCCAGTCGCTGCAAGTCCAACGAGCAAGCTTAATAGGATTTCACCTGCGTAAATGTTCCCGTAAAGACGCAGACCAAGAGTCAACGTATTTGAGAACTCTTCAATAATCTTGAAGGGCAGCAAAAATGGCAATGGACGTACAAATCCTTTTGCATATTCTCTACCGCCCCGCAGTTTCACTCCATAATAATGGGACAAAACGACGACTAGTGTCGCGAGTGTCAAAGTGATCCCCGGATCAGCTGTCGGTGATTTCCACCATAGTGTGTGTCCAACAACACCGTTGGTGACAACCCCGAGCATGTTCGCTACGAAAATGTAGGCGAATAATGTCAGTCCCAGCGGTAAAAAGAGCCTACCTGTTCTCCAATCCATGTTGGAACCGATAATTCCTTTGATGAAATCGATCAGCCATTCCATGAAATTTTGAAAACCTGTCGGATATCGCTGCATGTTTCTTGTCGCCGCTACGCCGAGGATGAATACGATCAATGACGCGACAAACATCATCAAAACGTTTGATAAGTTGAAATCCAACCAAGAGATTCCAAACGCATCCTCCCACATCGGTGCTTCGTGATTCAAACTGTTCACCTACCTTCCATCATGCTAAACTGTTGATTTATTGAACAGATAATCTATTAAAATGACAATATAGGCTGCCATTAAGCCCAAAACTACTGAAATCAAATGGAAATATTCTTCAAACTGAAGGGCGATGACTACGGCTAATGCACCGGAAGCCAGTCGCGTAAACGTACCAATTCCTCTTACGGAGCGGTTATCTGCGGAAGCTTCGCCGAGCTTGCGGATCTTTCTTTGCATGAGCCAGAGGTTGTAGAAGCTCAATGCACTTCCTAACAGAAGTCCGAGGAAAATCGGTTGCCAAGGGGTGATGCCCCAACCAAGTACAAATATAGCCAGAAGGTAGAACATCCATTTTCGCTGACGGGTCATCATCTGTTGATATCCTTGCATGTCAATCGTCTCCCGTGTACGTCCGTACTAAATGAATGGTCCCATATGTACCTGCCCCTAACCCGAGGAGTAATCCTATGATTAAGAAAATGGGTTCCGTGGAATAGTGACCATCGATCCATTTCCCGAGGAAAACGCCGGCTAAAGGGCCGCCTGCGAGTTGGGATGTGATCATGCTGGTTAAAGCCATTGCTTTGAAGGGTGGTTCGGTCTGTTTCATCCGCTCTTCCTCCACAATTTTCTAGTGGCTGAAAACCTTGTATGTCACCTATGAAAACCTTATCATTCCACACTATGTAAGAATACAATAGGGGTGGTTTGATGTCAATGAGTTTGTGAGTAAAAGTACAAATGAAAGACAAAATTCGATCACATTTTCGTCACATTTACGTCGAATTTACACACCATTCAAATATATGGAACACAATACAAATATTATCTATTCCAACTCTCGTTCTACACACCATCTTTTCCCTCATTTAAAAACGCTGCGCTTCTATGCGCAGCGTTTTTTACCGGCTTCCTTCTATATAAATAGGAAATGGATAGATCGACTCTTTTTTATCTTTCCCAATGGTTATGATGGCAAGATAACTTCCCTCTAAGTTCAGGTCATCAATATTCACTTCACCTTCAATCAGTCCGGGTTGCAAATCTTTTACATCCAATAGAGTACCCGCCGTTAACATCGTACCTGCCCGGTATAAATCGACTCTCAATTCATCTACATCTTCAGCTAAGTGAAAACGATAAGCCGCCACCCGATCGTTTTGCCAGGACGTCTCCAGTTCAAACCCTGATACAATCTCATAACTCGATGTTTCTTTTACATACACATAGGGGATGGTGTACACTTTTTCTTTCTCTTGGATTTTAAGAAAACCTTCATGAACCCCATCTTCTAAAAAAGCGGCAGATACACGGAGTTCAACAGACAGTTCCTCCGTTTGTCCAGGATCTATTTTTGCCGACATTGGCATCGTCCAAGAAACTCCACTTTCCATTACCGGCTTTTCAATTGAAATGGTAACAGGTTCGTCTTTTAAGTTCTTTATCGTTAAAGGCAATTGTTTACGGTAAATACGATCTTCGATTTTTCCGAAAGAGAGTGAGCTTTGCTCGATGAGCAGTTCAGGTTTCAGAGCTTCGTTAAGATCGACATAACCAGCCCCTTGTTCTGTAGGTGGAAAAGGCTGTTTTCCTGTCAGGATTAAATCCGCTGTACTTGTCAGCGCCTGTTTGACTTCTGCAGGTTTCCAATCCGGATGGGCCTCTTTGATTAACGCCGCCATCCCCGCCACATGAGGGGCAGCCATACTTGTCCCTTGCAACGATTGATAACCTCCTGGAACTGTACTGTATATATCGACCCCAGGTGCCAGAATATCCGGTTTGATTTCCCAATTCGTTGTGACTGGCCCTCTCGAGCTGAAGGGAGCAACCTGATCACCTAAAGAAACATTTATTGTTTCAACCCATTGATTTTGTTGTATGACTTTTTCCTTCAACCAGTTTCCGGCTTCGTTCGATAGAGAGGCTACAGGAATGGGCAGTTTCACTCCATCTAATCCTCCTTGAAAATTGCCTTCTTCATTATTGAAGATCAGTACAGCGACCGCACCTTTTTGGTAGGCCTTTAAAGCTTTATGGCTAAAAGGAATGCCACCTCTTTCAAACAAGACAATCTTTCCACGCACATCACCATACTCTGCTTCCCCCGTCCCTGCATAGGTGACCGGATATTTTTTCGTTAATTCCCAAGGAACGGATCCAGACATCGTTTGAATCAAAACCTTTTCCCTTTCACCCGGGACCTTCAGAACAGGGGACTTCATAGATAAAGCAGAAGCCCCTACCGTGATCGCGTCTGAAGAAGTAGCGGGAGAACCAATCGTCCAACCATCCGGCCCAGAATTGCCTGCGGCTACAACAACAACTGTTCCTAACTCTATGGCTTTATTAACAGCGTGGGTCGTTGGCCAGTCTGGACCATTCACGTCATTTCCTAAAGAAAGGTTGATGACATCCATCCCATCCTTGACAGCTTCTTCTATCGCTGCAATGACTTGTACAGACGACCCTACCCCTCCAGGCCCTAACGCGCGGTATGCATAAAGATCAGCATCTGGTGCAATTCCTTTCATTTTTCCATTCGCCCCTACAACACCGGCGACGTGCGTGCCATGAATCGTCGCCCCCTCCTCCTCGGTTTCCATAGGATCATCGTCAAAATCAACCGTGTCATAGCCACCTTTGAAATTCTCTTTTAGATCTGGGTGGTTGTAGTCGATCCCTGTATCTATGATTCCAACCTTCACACCTTCCCCTGTTTGCGGATGGCGCATTTGATTTCTGATGGATTCAGTAGAAAAAGACACACCTTCTTCCACCTCTAGTGCTTCGTAGGTGTGGACAGGATACTGATTTTTCACAGCTTCCATCCTCGCCACTTTTTCCAACTCTTCTGCTGTCCCTCTAATCGCTACTCCATAAAAAATCGTATCGTAACTCGTCACTACTTCAAGCCGCGGAAGCCTTCGTTCTACTTCCTTTAAGAAACTCTCGGGTGATTCGTCTAATTCGACAATGATGGTCACTTCATCGTTCGGTTCAGGAGCACTGAATCCGGTCAATATAAATAGGCATGTAAAAAAGATAATCCCATATCGCATAAGCTTGTGCTCCTTTTTCCATAGCATTTGTCATAGCTACACGTTTATGCGAAAGCTTTAAAGGATCTTAAATAAAATGGCAGTATTGTGTAAGACTCAGTTTCGAGATGTTTGTGTGTGCGTTTAGGGGCTCCGGGAAACAGTTCGCTTTCCATGGGGCGGGCGGTGAGCCTCCTCGGACTTCGTCCTGTGGGGTCTCACCTGTCCCACACGTCCCATAGGAGTCTCACCGTTTCCCTCCGCCCCTTGACCATGTAAGTGTCTCGAAACCGCTTCTCGGAAACTCTGATTGTATGCTCAAGTGGATGGGATAATATAAACGAACCTCATTGGTCATTTCGATCATGAGAGCTTGATGTAGAGCGTTTTATGCTTCTAAAAGTGGGATAGTGGAAGGCCATCTAACTTGTCGAAGGGGTTCGTTTCTCACATTCATCGAATGGGATGGTTGGGAAGCTGCGAGACTCCCGCGGGAATGGATTGGCTGGCGAGACCCCGCAGTGTGAAGCACGAGGAGACTTGCCGTCATCCCCGCAGGAAAGCGAGTAGCTTCCCAACCACCCCTGACGCACAACCCAGGCAACGAACCCCGGAACATCTCGAAACTGAGTCTTCAACTAAAGGGAGATATTATGGAAGAAGGTTAGTTTTATGATAAAGCAAAAGGACGGGGTCTGGGTGACCTCGTCCTTTTTGTGATTCTTATTCAATTTCGAATGGCGCTGGTTTGTCTTCGCGATGTTTGAAGAAGTAACGAATCGCCTCTGCAATGCGGGCAGAAGCTTGTCCGTCTCCATACGGGTTGGAGGCTTTGGCCATCGCTTCATGTTTTTGGTCATCAGATAACAATTCATGAGCCAGATGGAAGATGTGATCTTCTTCCGTTCCTGCAAGCTTCAATGTACCTGCCTCAATTCCCTCCGGACGTTCTGTCGTGTCACGAAGGACGAGGACAGGGACACCCAAGGAAGGAGCTTCTTCTTGGACGCCGCCTGAATCGGTCAAAATGAGATGGGCTCTTGATGCGAAATTGTGGAAATCGATGACATCAAGAGGCTCGATCAGCTTGATTCGATCGTCATTTCCTAAGATTTCGTCGGCTGTCTCCTTGACCACCGGATTTAAGTGAACCGGATAGACGACCTGAATATCATCATGTTCCTGTACAAGGCGCTTGATGGCGCGGAACATTTGCTTCATGTTGTTTCCAAGGTTTTCACGGCGGTGGGCCGTCATGAGGACAAGACGTTTATCTCCTACTTCCTCGAGCACCTCGGAGGCGTAGTCTTCCGCTACCGTTGTTTGTAAAGCATCAATGGCTGTATTCCCGGTTACAAAAATGTTGTCCTCCGACTTATTTTCAGCAAGAAGGTTATCTCTTGATTTATTCGTCGGTGCAAAATGAAGGTCTGCCATGACACCTGTTAACTGACGGTTCATTTCTTCAGGGAACGGGGAGTACTTGTTCCATGTCCGCAGTCCTGCTTCCACATGGCCCACAGGAATCTGGTTGTAGTAGGCAGCCAGAGAAGCGGCGAATGTTGTCGTCGTATCCCCATGGACAAGAACTACATCCGGTTTCGTTTCTTTCATCACTTCATCTAAACCTTCCAAAGCACGAGTGGTTACCTGAGCAAGTGACTGGCGGGCTTTCATGATATCAAGATCAAAATCAGGTTCGATATCAAAAATATTCAACACTTGGTCCAGCATTTCTCTGTGCTGAGCGGTTACAGCAACAATTGGTTCAAACTGTTCCGTACGTTTTTTTAATTCAAGAACGAGCGGTGCCATTTTTATAGCTTCCGGTCTTGTCCCAAATATCGTCATTACTTTAATTCTTTCTGTCATGAGTGCTCCTCCTTTAATGAGGAAGTGGTTTTATTTAGTTCCGTACAAACGGTCTCCTGCATCTCCTAAACCTGGTACGATATATCCTTTTTCGTTCAATTTCTCATCAAGAGCGGCAAGATAGATGTCCACATCAGGATGTTCTTCCTGCACAGCTTCTACACCTTCCGGGGCAGCTACTAGACACATCAAACGAATTTGTCGTGCTCCACGTTTCTTCAAGGAGTGGATTGCTTCATTGGCTGATCCGCCTGTCGCAAGCATCGGATCGATGACAATCAGTTCACGTTCTTCGATATCACTTGGAAGCTTCACATAATATTCGACGGGCTGCAATGTTTCTGGATCACGATAAAGTCCCACGTGTCCGATTTTTGCAGCTGGAATCAATTGGATAATTCCATCCACCATACCAAGCCCAGCTCTTAGAATAGGAACAAGTCCGATCTTTTTCCCTGTCAGTACTTTTGCCTTCGCATCCTCTACGACTGGTGTATCGATCGACACTTCTTCTAGTGGAAGGTCTCGGGTGATTTCAAAGGCCATAAGCGCTGCTACTTCATCTACTAATTCACGGAAGTCTTTCGTCCCTGTCTCTTTTTTACGTATGTACGTCAACTTATGTTGAATCAATGGGTGATCCAGTACATAAACGTTTGCCATTGCCATTCACTCCTTCTGAAAATTTACATCCTTTAAATTGTACAGAAAAAGAACCCTCTCCGCAACCTATGATCGTATTACGAATTATTACAGAAATACTCCCTTTTCTTGAAGACTCAGTTTCGAGATGTTTGTTGGAGTTTAGGGGCTCCGGGAAACAGTTCGCTTTCCATGGGGCGGGCGGTGAGCCTCCTCAGGCTACGCCTTCCGGGGTCTCACCTGTCCCACACGTCCCATAGGAGTCTCACCGTTTCCCTCCGCCCCTTTGCCATATAAGTTTCTCGAAACCACATCCAGAATATACAGCTTTTTACCCCAGTTAAAACAGAAGAAAAACTAACTCCCACGTTGGCTATTTTGGGGGAGTAAAAATTGCTATAGAGCGTTTTATGCATATAATACCAGGATAGTGGAAGACAGTCTCCCCCGGTGTAGTGGTTCGTTACCCGCATACGTTGCATGGGGTAGTTGGGAAGCTGCGAGACTCCCGTGGGAGAAGGAGATAGGCGAGATCCCGCAGGACGTAGTCCGAGGAAGCTCGGCGCTCCCCCACAGGAAAGCGAGTAGCTTCCCATCCACCCTTGACACTCAACATGATAACGAACCCCTAAACATCTCGAAATCAAGTCTTACACTATCCTGCCAGATTCTTTAATAAGAGCCACTAGATTGATCTAGTGGCTCTGGGTGGTTCCATTCATTAAATGGAAGAAAAGTTGAGTGTCTGATATAACGGGAAGCGGGACGTTAATTCACGTACGCGTTTTTCCGCTTCTTTCATTTTCGCTTCATCCTCGTGATGGTCTAGAGTGAACGCGATCAGATCTGCAATTTCTTCCATTTCCGCTTCCTTAAAGCCACGGCTTGTAACCGCCGCTGTACCGATACGGATACCGCTTGTGACAAACGGGCTTTCAGGATCAAACGGGATGGCATTTTTGTTTGTCGTAATACCGATTTCGTCTAAAGCTTTTTCGACAACTTTGCCGGTCAAGCCTTTGCTGCGTAAGTCAAGTAAGAGTAAGTGGTTGTCTGTGCCATCAGAAACGAGGTCTACCCCTTTTTCAACAAGGGATTCACCCAGTTGCTTCGCATTGGCGATGATTTGACGGGAATATTCTTTGAACTCCGGCTGCAAAGCTTCCTTAAAGGAAACAGCTTTTGCTGCAATGATATGCATCAAAGGTCCGCCTTGCATGCCTGGGAACACAGTTTTGTCGATCTTCTTAGCGAAAGATTCTTCACAAAGAATCATTCCACCACGAGGGCCGCGCAATGTTTTATGGGTCGTTGTTGTAACGAAATGAGCGTGTGGTACAGGGTTCGGATGTAGACCTGTAGCGACTAGCCCTGCGATATGTGCCATGTCGACCATGAGGTAAGCTCCAACCTCATCAGCGATTTCACGGAATTTAGCAAAATCGATTTCTCTCGGGTACGCGCTGGCACCTGCTACGATCAATTTAGGTTGCACTTCTTTGGCCTTCTGAAGTACTGCCTCATAATCAATCGTTTCATCCTTTTCGTCCACACCGTACTCTTCAAAATTGTACAACTTACCGCTAAAGTTAACGGGGCTGCCATGGGTCAAGTGACCGCCATGATTCAAATTCATACCGAGGACTGTATCTCCATGGTCAAGCACGGTGAAATATACGGCCATATTTGCTTGTGCACCAGAGTGTGGCTGAACATTTGCATGATCGGCGCCAAACAGTTCTTTCGCGCGGTCGCGAGCTAAGTTTTCAACAACGTCTACGTGTTCACAACCACCATAGTAACGACGGCCCGGATAGCCTTCCGCATATTTATTCGTAAGCACAGAACCCATCGTTTCCATAACCGCTTCTGAAACGAAGTTTTCTGAAGCAATCAATTCAATATTATCCTGTTGGCGTTGTCTTTCATCTTGGACGGCTGCAAAAATTTCTGCATCTGCTGATTTTACATGATTCATGGTCTAGCTTCCCCTTTCCATTCCTAATGATCACAAGAACCTGCTTCTTCTTGACTTACATAAACCGCACGTGCCCCACCAATGAGAGGAGGTCGGGTTTTCGCTGCCGTAATGTGGGCGTGGCCGATGTTTTTCTGAGCCATGCGAAGTGGAACGGCTACACGCTTCAAATGCATCCCGATAAGTGTGTCACCGATATCAAGTCCACCTTTGGCTTCTATCTGCTCCACAAGCACTGGATCTTTCATATGCTTATAAGCGAAGGAGGCCATCGAACCGCCCGCTGTCGGAACAGGAATAGCAGAAACTTCTGTCAAACGGTGCTCTTCCATCACTGAACGGTCGACCACTAATGAACGATTCAAATGTTCACAACACTGGAAAGCGAGATGAACGCCGGAGCGCTCCGAAAGGTTTTGCAGTTCACTGAAAACCACTTCAGCAATGGCTTCACTTCCTGAAGTACCGATTCTTTCCCCTGCAATCTCACTTGTCGAACAGCCAATGACAAATACACCCGGTTGAAGGCTGCTTGTTTCCATTAGCTGATCTACAACAGAACGGACATCCGTTTGAATCTTCTTCACATCCGTCACTTTTCTACCTCCTCTATGTGTCAGCACAAATAGGGGAAATCTCCCTATAAGCGGTTTGTTTTACAAAAAAAGGAGAAGCGTCAGGCTCCTCCTTCAATTGTCAGCATCAGCTATTAAAAAGCTTCAGCTTTTCTATATCCCATTGTATTACTTATTTTCATATTCGGCAATCTTACTTACACGTCTTTCGTGACGGCCTGCTTCAAAGTCTGTAGACACCCATGTTCTCGCAATTTCACGGGCTAGACCTGGTCCGATGACGCGCTCGCCCATACATAAGACGTTCGAGTCGTTATGTTCACGAGTGACTTTAGCCGTGAAAAGGTCATGCACCAATGCGGCACGAATTCCCTTCACTTTATTAGCGGAGATCGACATACCGATTCCCGTTCCACAGATGAGGATCGCTTTATCAAATTCTCCGTTTGCTACACGTTCCGCTGCAGGGATTGCGTAGTCTGGATAGTCGACGGAACTTTCACAATCACACCCGATGTCTTCGAATTCTACTTCAAGTTCATTCAAAACGTCTGCTACTTCTTTACGTAAATTCACTCCGCCATGGTCGGAGGCAAGGATCACTTTCATCTATAGACACTCCCGTCTTCTAATATCAACCTTATCGTGACAGTTTCCCTCCCCCATGTCAATGCTCTCCATCCCACTCTTCCCATCTACCGACCCTGCTTTTTTATTAAAGTATTTGGCAGGATTGTGTAAGACTCAGTTTCGAGACTTTTGTAGGATTCTAGGGGCTCCGGGAAAAGGTTCGATTTCCGTGGGCGAGTGATGAGCCTCCTCGAGCTAACGCTCTGCGGGGTCTCATCTACCACGCACTTCCCACAGGAGTCTCACCGTTTCCCTCCGCCCCTTTGCCATATGAGGTACTCGAAATCCCTCTTATAGTACCCTGCCTAAAATTGTTTTTAATCCTGCTTAAACCGTGTCGATATAGGATTCTTAACCATAAAATCCCCTGTTGGTGGAAGGTTAGTTTCAAGAATATTTTACGGCAAGGGGCGGAGGGGGATGGCGAGACTCCTGCGGGGAAAAAGTGCATGGTGAGACCCCGCAGAGCGAAGCTCGAGGAGGCTCACCGCGCTCCCGCGGAAAGCGAGTCATCCACCGCAGCCCCGAATCTCTAACACAAAAGTCTCGAAACTGAGTCTTCCACAATCGGGAGCTTTTCTGGAAGAGGAGGATATAAAAAATCCCAGAGGGGTCTCTGGGATTTTTGTATATGTATAATTGCAGTTATAAAAACGTAGGACGACGAGGATGTTACGCTTGGGGAAACCGGTTTATTCCTCGTCGCGAAGTTTTTCTACGAGACGTTCAATGTAGTGGTCCAGCTCGTCACGGGTATTCCGATAGATGGAGATATTCCCGCCGAAAGGGTCTATGATATTCAAATCTGGCAGTTCTTTCTCTCGCTGGTCAATTTCTTTTATTTCTTCTTCAAGTTCATCGAACAACTTCTGTTCCAGTTCCTGCTCATCGACCTTACCTTTAAATTCATTCAAGATGGATAAACGCTTTTCTTCAAAGGCTGCATAAAGGTTCTTTAAATGTTTCCATTGATTTTCATCAATGAGCACGTATTCTTTGAGCGTGTAGTATTTTTCTTGATGGTCCGGGTATTGGAGTGCGAGGGTTTGTTTATGTCGATCTGTCATGGTGAGAACAAGGTCTGCCCATTCCAGAAGATCTGAATCGATGGGCCTTGTTTGATGGTTCAGATTTAAATCGATTTCCCGAAGAACGAGTTCTGAATTCTTAGCCAAAGGCTCGCCTTTTCCCGCAAAAATTCCCGCGGATTGAACATTTCCTTCTTCCAATTTCGATTTTAGCAATGCTTCAGCCATTGGACTTCGGCATGTATTTCCAGTACAGACAAATAATATATTCATAGCCAATCTTCCCCTCATCGATAGTCCATTTTCTATATAGTACCATAGGTACAAATCAGACGGAAAACCTGTTAAAAAATGGCATTCAATCCTAAGGCACACAAAATACTTCCTCCAAGAAGTTCACTGTATGTTCCAAGCAAACCTCCTGCTCGACGTCCAATAATGAAGCCTGTCCACGTCAACACCATACTGAATACACCGAAGGAAAGAACAGATATAAACATTTCCGCTTCCCTTAAGCCTAAACTGAATCCAACTGGAAAGCTATCGATGCTTACGCTTAATGCGAATAACCACAGTCCGATGCCCGTCATTCGGTATGAAACCGAATGCTTCTCAGTAAACGAAGCAAAGACCGCATAAGCTCCTAAGCCGAACAACATGACTCCTCCCGACAATTCAGCCCATTCTGCCGCACTATCAGAAAGCCATTTTCCAAGTAGGATTCCTAATCCTGGCATGAACATATGAAAAACCCCGATGACAATCCCAGTGAAAAATGCGTGCCTTAACCTTACTGCTTGCAACCCCATCCCTAAAGAAACAGAGAATGCGTCGAGACCTAAAGCAATCGATAACAAGATTAATGATGTCATATGCTCCAACTGAAAGTTCCCCTCCCCGGACATGCTATATCATCGTATGCATGGGAGGAGGGTCGTATGTCAGTAGGTCTGGATTCTTTTTACAGCGGCTTTATTTAATCGATTCATAATAGCCGCTCCTACCCCTGTTTCAGAAAAAGTTTCACATAAAATCAGGTCCACATCAGACTTTTTGAATTCCCTTAAGGCTCCATAAAGTTTTTCTGCTACTTGATCAAGTTGAAACCTTGAACCACAGCGTATAAGGGGGTGATGGTCGAGTTTTTCTGCTAGTTCATCACTTGCAATCACTCCGACTCTATTTCCATCTTCCTTCAAATGTTGAAGTTGATCGGAAAAGAAATCATCATTGCCATCCACCAGCCAAAGCGGTGATTCCGGCGCATAGTGCGTATACTTCATCCCCGGTGATTTAGGCTTCTGTTTTTCATCAGCCAGAGCAGGATCCATCATGACTTGCGGGAGAATTTTTTCTAAATCTTCCTTCGTTACCCCGCCCGGCCTTAAGATGATAGGAATTTCAGTCGTGCAGTCCACGACGGTCGATTCCACTCCCACCCCTGTCGGACCTCCGTCCAGGATACCGGCAATTTTACCATCCAAATCTTGATAGACGTGATCGGCCGTTGTCGGGCTTGGTCGGCCTGATCGATTTGCGCTTGGAGCAGCTAATGGTTTTCCTGTTTTACGAAGCAAGGAAAGGGCAAGGGGATGATCTGGCATTCGAATTCCAAGGGTGGATAATCCCGCCGTCACATTTTCAGCGGCTGTCCCATTACTCTTAAGAACAAGAGTTAACGGTCCAGGCCAAAATTCGTCCATCAGTTTCCGTGCGACAGGGGAAATCTCTGAAACTAATTGACTCACTTGATCCTCATCCGCCACATGAACAATTAAAGGATTATCTGCTGGTCGACCTTTAGCTTCAAAAATCCGTTGTACTGCCTCTTCTTCCGTTGCATCCGCACCTAAACCGTAGACTGTTTCCGTCGGAAAAGCGACCACCTGCTTTTCCTTTAGAAGTGCTGAAGCTTCTTGAACTTGAGCATCCAAATCTCTTGGATTTTTCCTTTGTTTCCACCATTTCGTTTCCATACTCATCGTACGTACCCCTTTATTCCGTATCTGTTGTCATTGTCTATTATGATTAATTCTACAAAATATCGCAAATTTAGACATTATTCACAAGATGTCCTCAAGTTATCCACAATATTACCCACATATCCAAAGAATCCGTTAGTAATTTTGAGGGTGAAATTTTTTCATTCACAAGTTATTAACAAATAATAGCCTTTTTGTGAATAAATAAGCGACTTATGCACAATTAACTGTGGTTAACTTCATATATCCACAATCTTTTTTCGACATCCATTTTCTTGAACTGTTGGTGTTGGAGAAGAAAGTCGAGTGTGTCGGAATGGCTTTCCACATGCAGTTCTCTTAACCCTACTTTTTCCACATAGGTCTGAATCACTTCGAATACCTCTAAGATCCTACCGGGAGAAATATGATCTTTCACTTGAAGCTGTTCAAGCTTGCCTGCTCCCCTGGATAATTGGATCAACCGGAAAGATCCAATCGGCTGACCGGCTTTTTTCAACTGATACAGCTCATCTTCTACTTGTTCGATATACATAATAGAATCCACACCCCTTTGTTCTACTCTATGAAAAGGGTTGTGGATTCTATGCTAGGAAAAGATGCTTTCCCATATTTTAACGACAAAGAACTGCACTTCTTCTTCCTCTTCTTCCTCTACTTCTTCTTCCGTCACTTCTTCTGCTTCGGCTACACTCGTACCATTTGAAAAGTCAAGGAAACATAGAGGCGGGAACAATACACACCACCAGTTATCGCCTTTCCCTTCTCCCAATGTGATAAGAATTGCTTCATATTCTCCGGCCGGATAGACGAAGGAACCATATAGCTTCGTTGGAAATTGGACAGTGGAATCGTAGTCGACGGTATAATCCTGTTGGATCCCTTCTTTCTCAAGGGTTTGCCCTACAATTTCCTGGAGCTCTGGTAAACGACTCTGAATCAATTCCCGGGCTGCTTCGATGGAAGTTAATTCGGCTACCCATTCGGTAATTTCAGCATTGACCTCATCTCTCACCATACGTTTGACTGTCTGGTCCTTCTCATCATTACTATCCGCTAGTATACGAAGACGGATGGCTTCATCCGGAATCACTCGAAATTCAGGTTGCGCATTTGATTGTTGTCCCCATGGAAGGACTGCAACAATAATAGATAAAGATAATAATAAGAGCCAACTGTTTTTCATTTTCTTTTCCTCCCTGTCCCTCTACTAGTCGCTAGTATGGACAGGGAGCGTAGACTTTAAACCATAAATCTATCAATCTTTCATTTATAAACTGGAAAAGGCAAAGACCATGCGATCCTTCCCGTTTATATCTTTTCGTACCTCTGAAAGAAATTCCGGCAACAGCTCATGGATGAGTGCAGATACCGCTCCCCCTTGCTGATGACCGATTTCAAAAGCGATGCATTTCGGCTTTTGTTTCATATGAGAGATTTGGGTAAGGATGGTTTTATAAGCAGCCAACCCTTCTCCCTCAGCAAATAGAGCCATCGCAGGATCGAAATCCACCACGGTATCATCCATTTTTTCTTTTTCTGAAAAAGCAATATACGGTGGATTGGAAACGATAATGTCGAACGGCTCCTCAAGCAGCGATTCCAGAAAGTTCCCATGATAAAATTGAACATCAGCACCATGCTGCGCGGCATTCGTTTCAGCTATTCGAAGAGCTTCTTCTGACAGATCCACACCTGTTACATCACTGTCCGGAAGTTCGGTCGCAAGCGTAACCGCAATGACACCACTTCCAGTGCCAAGGTCGACAATACTAGGAGCTTTCAAGTTTTCATCACGTACATAATCCATAACGCCAAGGACCAGCTCTTCAGTCTCAGGCCTTGGAATCAAAACGTTCTCATTGACTTGAAATTCCCGTCCATAAAAATGACCGACTCCTGTAAGATGCTGAACAGGAATGCCTGTGTCGGCATGCTTTCTGACAGCTTGTACGAAATCTTTTTCCACTTCAGCAGGGAGAGCTTCATCGTCAAAAGCTAGAAGTTGGGACGGAGTCCAATTCAAAAAATGTTCCAGTAATAATTCAGCTACCCTCGGTTCCCGGTGATGTTGTTGTAAAAAAAGAGAAGCCCAGCGGCGGGCTTCCCGAATCGACGTAAAAGTAGGCTGCATACTATTCACCAATTTGCTCCATTTTTTTCGTTTGCTCTTCGATTAATAGAGCATCAATGATTTCATCCATATTTCCCTGGAGAATCTGATCAAGCTTCTGTAACGTCAAACCGATTCGGTGATCTGTCACACGTGTTTGCGGAAAGTTATACGTACGGATTCGCTCGGAGCGGTCCCCTGTACCTACAGCAGATTTACGGTTTTCATCGTATTCTGCCTGTGCTTCCTGCTGAAACTTATCGTAAACACGGGCACGAAGAACTTTCATTGCCTTCTCTTTGTTCTTGATTTGAGATTTCTCGTCCTGACAAGATACAACAGTTCCCGTCGGTTCGTGCGTCAAACGTACAGCGGACATGGTCGTGTTGACACTCTGTCCTCCCGGTCCACTTGATGCGAAGGTATCGACTCGAATATCTTTATCATGCAGCTCCACTTCGACTTCTTCCGCTTCAGGCATGACCACGACAGTCGCGGTAGAAGTATGAATGCGTCCTCCTGATTCCGTTTCAGGTACACGCTGGACGCGGTGAGCGCCGTTTTCGAACTTCAGCTTGGAATAAGCCATGTTTCCCGACACCATAAAGATGATTTCTTTATAACCTCCGACGTCGCTTGCATTCGCTTCAATGACTTCCGTTTTCCACCCCTGCGCCTCTGCGTAGCGCGCGTACATACGGTAAAGATCACCTGCAAATAGAGCAGCTTCATCTCCACCCGCTGCCCCGCGCACTTCCATGATGACGTTCTTATCATCGTTCGGGTCTTTAGGAAGCATGAGGACCTTCAAGCGTTCTTCAAGGTCTTGTTTGCGTGTGGAAAGTTCATGAATTTCTTCTTTGACCATTTCCACCATATCCGCATCCATTTTGTCGTCAAGCATCGTTTTTGCATCATCCAGCTGCTCTGTCACTTCTTTATACTCACGATAAGCAGTCACGGTTTCCTGCAGTCCAGATTGTTCTTTGGAATACTCACGCAGTTTATTCGTATCAGAAATAATTTCAGGATCACTAAGTAATTCGTTCAACTTTTCATAACGATCTTCTAATGTTTGTAAACGTTCGATCAATGGTATGCACCTCTTTCTCCATAACATTCTAATTATATTATAGAGAGGTCATGGTTACAACCGCTCAACCTATTCCTCAAAAAAGATGGTCCACGGAAATTGTTAAGTCTCTACAGTCTTCCATAGAGTCAGAAAAGGGAAACAACTTTCTCAAGCCATCATAGGCCGGAGTTTAGTTGTCCCCTCCTCTTAAGGAATGGACTTATTGTTGTTGCCAAAAGGTTATTTAACCTTTACATGAATATCATATCGGGGGACTGCTTGATAAACGGCTTCTCGGATTTGGCTTTCCCAGTCGGCTTTTTCTTCGTTGGAAAGCTTCTCATCCCCTTCCAAATGTGCCGTTACCCACACCTGGTTTGCTTCAAGCGTGACCCTTTTCACTTCCACTCCAGGAAGTTGCTCGGCAGCTTTTTCAATATTTTCCCGATCTTGTTTAAGGCCCCACGTATCTCCGACTTTATTCATGGAGCGTGGACTCTCCTGTCCTCGAGTCACTTCATTATTGTAGCCCATGTTCTCTACATCATCACGACTTGTCATGCCTTGGTATTTTTCTCCCTGCAACCCGCAAGCACTCAACAAAAATACGGCCATTCCCGCCATTAATAAGAATCGTCTCATCTTTTGCACCTCTTCTCTTTTTACGGTTATTGTCTCCGAAACTACTCCACTTATGCTCCATTAGTTATTCAACATAATGGCAGGATTGTGGAAGACTCAGTTTAGAGACTTTTGTTGAGTGGATGGGGGCTGCGGGGAATGAGTCGCTTTCCGTGGGAGCGCGGTGAGCCTCCTCGGACTGCGTCCTGCGGGGTCTCACCATGCACTTTTTTCCCACAGGAGTCTCCCCATTCCCTTCCGCCCCTTTACCATGTAGGTGTCTCGAAACCATTTCTGGAAACAGTTCATTTCCGACTAGATGGAAGTGAGCCGTTTAAGCACCTGGCTCAGGTATTTAGATCTCAGCCACTTGAGCGCTTCCTTCGTATTGCATTGGGAGAGTAGAAGACAGTCCTCCTGGGTAAAGGGGTTCGTTTCTCACCTAAATCGAATGGGGTGGTTGGGAAGCTGCGAGACTCCCGTGGGAGAAGGAGATAGGCGAGATCCCGCAGGACGTAGTCCGAGGAAGCTCGGCGCTCCCCCACAGGAAAGCGAGTAGCTTCCCGACCACCCCTGACGCCCAATACGGCAACGAACCCCGAAAACATCTCGAAACTGAGTCTTCAACTAAAGGGAGCATTAGTGAAATTCGCGTAAAAAAACCAAGCGGGGGATCCGCTTGGTTTGGGGGATTAATCTTGGATGAGTAATTGATATTTTCTAGGAATGATGTCTTCCTGCTTGATTTTTTTCAAGTATTCTTCAGCTTCTGCATATTTATCAAAAACCAAATCCTTGTTATCTTTCCTAAATTCAATAACGACACGGTGGCTATCTAATCCAACTATACGATACAGAGCGCATACTCCTTTCGTTGAGCATAATCAGCTCGAAAAACACAAAAAAGCCGAAAAGTATCCACTTGTGGAAAGAAAGATACTTTTCGGCTTTTGTCTAGCTCTATTGTCCAGATCAATGTTACCGAATAATATATAAAAATGTTATCTTCGTTCAATGGTTAAGCACGAGTAAGGATCAAACATCTCCGTTTCATCCCAATCACTATTATAGTACAGAATGGACGAAATGAAAACAGGTCTGCTTAAACTGATTTTTTCATGTCCTTTTGTTGCCGAATCCTTTGATATCCCTCAAGCTCTTCACATAATTGAACATACTCTAAACACATAAGGTAGACTCTGTCGTTTTCCATTTCTCCTAGAGTTAAACACTCTTCTGCAGCCTTCCTGCAAACCTCCGCACATGACGCCGCCATTTCATCCATAACCGGGCTGTTTTTCTGAACAGTTTCCACAGCGTACTTATAGGCATTCATGCATTCTTCAAGCAATAATGTCTCCTCCAGCAGCTTTGTGTCCTTTTCGCCGATCATTCTACATCCCCCTCTTTATGGTTTCAATATGAGAACCATATAACTACGATCCTTATTAAAATCCCAGTCTACAAAGACATCTTCTATACTTGTGCCAAGAATCGTTTCTAATGAGGCAAGATTTAAAAGTCGCTTTTCCAGCCTTCGTTTGGAAATCTTCAGAGGCTGTTCATATCCAGCATTGATCATTTCCTTTTCAATAGCAACTAATATTCCGTTACGCTCTATCAGTAGTGTCCGTTCATTCAACAAAAACGATCGAATGGAAGCCGGTGTTTTTTCTGCTTTGCGGCTCATTTTTTCCACTTCTTCGTGTACCGCGTCTTTATGTTTATAGGATTTTAAACCTTCCTTGTCAGGGTTGTCCGTTTTAATCACTCCGATAAGTACACCGGTTTGTCTAGATAAAGACCAGTCATAATATAGTGTATCGACATTTATACCTGTATCGGCACGAAGAGTTGCTTTTATATCAGGAATTAATTCTCTCATCATAAGGTCTCGCGTTTCATCCACTTTTTTATCATTTTTCTGCCCGACTAATACCCGCTCCATTGGCGCAAGGAAATCTTTCAGGTAGATGGTAAGAAATTCCCCCTCTATGGAGACGAATACAGAAGAGGGTCCTTTTCCGAAGTGGTCACGCAGCAGCTTGCCAATATAGCTCGACATTTCTGACTGCATGGACTGCTTATCCATTCCTATCCCCCCAGACCAAACGTTTATCTACATCTACAATATAAAGTATCACAAACTACGCGGTATTAAACGGATTCTAGCACATCGAGGATATCTGACAGCACATTTATTTAAGTGACTGGCAGGATTGTGGAAGACTCAGTTTCGAGACTTTTGTTGAGTGGATGGGGGTGAGTCGTTTAAGCACCCGGCTCAGATATTTAGATCTCAGCCACTTGATATAGAGCGCTTTCTTCGTATTGCATTGGGATAGTAGAAAACAGTCCCTCAAACGTCTCGAAACTGAGTCTGAGAAAAGGGAGATTTATTGTAAGAAAAGGAATTGGGTTTTCGGTAGGTAAAAAAAGACAGCTGGGATCAGCTGTCTGAGTAGTGGTTTATGTTGTTTTTTCAGCGTAAACCTTTTTTACTTCTTGTTGCCTGGGCTTGTTAGGTACTTCGTGATGATGGCGGCAACGCGGTTCGTATGATTCCGATGCACCCACTAAGATGATTGGATCGTCATAGGAAGCGGGCGCCCCATCGATCAAGCGTTGAGTACGGCTGGCCGGTGAACCACAAATAGGGCAGATGGCGTTTAATTTTGTGACACTTTCACTCAGTGCCATCATATCCGGCATTTTACCAAAAGGTTCACCTCTGAAGTCGGTATCCAGTCCAGCGACGATGACGCGTATGCCTTTGTCTGCCAAACACTCTACGACCTCAACGATATGCTCGTCAAAAAACTGCATTTCATCGATTCCTACGACATCCACTTCATCCGTCACATGCTGAAGGATATCCAGCGAGCTTTTCACAGGACGAGCCATCACAGAAGTGCCATTATGAGATACAACCGCATCTTCTTTGTACCGGTCATCAATCGCAGGTTTATAGACACGGACCGTCAAATTACCGAAAGTCGCGCGCCTGACGCGACGGATCAACTCCTCTGATTTTCCGCTGAACATACTTCCGCAGATGAGCTCGACCCATCCACTTTGTTTCATTACATACACGTCTACTGTCGCTCCCTTCTCACTCGATCAAGCTTCAAATATGGGGGGATCATCCGGTATCCTCCCCTTTATTTCAACAAAAAAGAGCGCCCTTGATGACACCGATTTAACGGCGGCTTTGATCACCAAGGACAGCTCCCCATATTGATGAGTCCTTTGAAGAGTATAATTTAGCACCTTTCTAACAAGAGCTTTTATACCCCTATTTTTTGACAAAAAAACAGGCAAACATCTGAGACAATTTGCCTGTTTTTGTTCAAAATGATGAAGTCCCTCTCAAGAGAGAGGGTATCATTATTATGAAAGGTTATATTTCTTCTTGAAGCGATCCACACGGCCGCCAGCTTTGTCAGCTTTCTGCTTACCTGTGTAGAACGGGTGAGACGCAGAACTAATCTCTACGCGGATCAATGGATAAGTGTTTCCATCTTCCCACTCGATTGTTTCTTCAGAAGACTTAGTAGACCCTGTTAGAAACTTGAAATTAGAACTTGTGTCTAGGAATACGACTTTACGGTATTCTGGATGAATTCCTGCTTTCATGTTCTTCCACTCCTTTTTGCCCTGAATCCTTTGGAAACAGAGTTATTGTAAGAGCCGTCGAAGGTTCGTGATAACACCTTGTACTGAAACTCACATAGAATGATTATAACAGGGGCTCCCCCCTGATGCAACATCCAGTTTCAAGAAACATACAATCGGTGAAACCATGAATCCTTCTTAACGACGGGCGGCTGTTGCTTTCCCTTTCATATCTTTATCCATGAGATCGAAAAACTCTTCATTATTTTTCGATGCTCTCAAGCGACGCAGGAACCTGTCCGTGAAGTCCTGCGAATCAGACATCGATTTCCTGATGGCCCAGATTTTATCAAGGTGCGTCTGAGGCAGAAGCAATTCTTCTTTTCTTGTTCCAGAACGAAGAATATCGATCGCAGGGAAGATCCGGCGCTCAGCAAGACTGCGATCAAGATGCAGCTCCATGTTTCCTGTCCCCTTGAATTCCTCATAAATGACGTCATCCATGCGCGAACCTGTGTCCACAAGGGCGGTGGCAAGAATCGTCAAGCTCCCTCCCTCTTCAATGTTACGCGCAGCCCCGAAGAATCGTTTCGGACGGTGGAAGGCAGCGGGGTCGATTCCTCCTGACAATGTACGTCCACTTGGAGGGATGACTAGGTTGTAGGCGCGAGCTAAACGAGTGATGCTGTCCATGAGAACAATAACATCGCGTTTATGCTCTACAAGACGCATCGCTCTTTCCAACACTAGTTCAGAAACCTTGATGTGGTTTTCTGGAACTTCATCGAACGTAGAGCTGACAACATCCACATCCGGCGCTACGGAGCGCTCAATATCTGTCACCTCTTCCGGACGTTCATCGACAAGCAGAATGATGAGCTTTGCATCGGGGTGATTTGTAGAAATGCTGTTGGCCATTTGCTTTAAAAGCATCGTCTTTCCTGCTTTTGGTGGAGCGACAATCAAACCACGCTGACCATAACCAACGGGCGCCATCAAATCCATAATGCGTGTGGAAAGCTTTTTCGTCTCCGTTTCCAGCTTCATTTGACGATCCGGATACAATGGGGTCAACGCAGGGAAGTGTACCCTCTCCTTCGCAGAGTCTGGGTCCTCACCGTTTACGGCATCTACGTGCAGCAAACCATAATAACGTTCGTTCTCTTTCGGGGGACGTACCTTACCGGATACCTTGTCCCCATTTCTTAAGTCAAAACGACGGATTTGTGAGGCAGAAATGTAAATATCCTCTGCGCTTGGAGAATAATTGATTGGTCGTAAAAAACCGAATCCTTCTGAAGGAATAATCTCAAGGATTCCGTCCATGAAAAGGAAACCATCTTTTTCAGCCTGGGCTTTTAAAATCGCGAAAATCAATTCGCGCTTTGTCAATTTTGCATAGTAAGAGACTTTATATTGTCTAGCTTTAGCATAAAGCCCTTTCAATGTCATTGTTTCTAAATTGGAGATTGTTAAATCCGCCACGTGATCACCACTTTTTATTAGTTTTCTTTATTTTCAAGTCATGCAGACGAACGCATAAAATCTTTGGGGGACATCATGTTTTTTACAACCCTAAAGATGGAAAGGCTAAAAAAACTCGGACATGACACCCTTTTATTACATATAGAATTAAAAACTTCTCTAAAGGATTTATTGAATGGCCCTGCATTAATAGAGGATCTGCTTCCTAACAAAGGAAAACATTCCTTCAGCAGAACTTTTTTGTTAGAAGAATGAGAAGAAGTTAAGTGAAGTCAGTAAATAGAAGCATAAGGAGACGTGTGTCATTATCTTCTATCCTAATCAAACAATCTTTATTGTACTCCTGTCTTTCTACAGTTTCAATGCTAATTTGTGAAATGTTTAAGAAGGTGGGTTTTTGTAGATGAAGAGGAAGCTGGTTTGAACACAGCTTCCTCTCTCTTTGATGAAGGTTGTTTTCACTATGGTTTCATGACCAAATTCGGCTTTTTCTTCAGGCTGTGGTCTCCGTCAATGAAACGGACCGTCCCTGATTTAGCCCTCATGACTAACGTTTGAGTCGTCGCTTTCTGTCCTTTAAATTGCACGCCTTTAAGGAGTTCCCCATCGGTGACACCGGTGGCTGCGAAGATGGCATCATCCCCTCCACAGAAATCTTCCATGTAAAGGACTTTGTCGACATCTTCAATCCCCATCTGTTCACAACGGAGACGTTCCTCATCATTGGCAGGTAGAAGCTTTCCTTGGATTTCACCTCCAAGGCATTTCAGTCCGACGGCTGCAAGCACTCCCTCAGGGGCCCCGCCTATTCCGAACAGAATATCTACACCTGTATGATCGAAGGCTGTATTGATCGCTGCGGCGACATCACCGTCAGGGATCAGCTTGATTCTTGCGCCAGCTTCGCGGATCTCCTCAATGATCCCCTGGTGGCGTTCGCGATTCAAGACGACGGCAACGACATCTTCCACATCTTTCTTTTTCGCCTCAGCGACGGCTTGCAGGTTTTCTGTAATGGAGGCGTTGATATCCACTTTCCCTACAGCCTCCGGACCGACGGCTATTTTATTCATATACATGTCAGGGGCATGTAAAAGCTGCTTATGATCAGCGATCGCTATGACAGCAAGGGCATTCCACGTTCCTTGAGCCACGATGTTTGTCCCTTCGAGTGGATCGACAGCTACATCAACTCTTGCTCCGTACCCATTGCCTAGTTTTTCACCAATATAAAGCATAGGCGCTTCATCCATTTCCCCTTCTCCGATCACGACGGTCCCTTTCATCGGGATCGTATCAAACACATCGCGCATGGCTGAGGTCGCCGCATCATCGGCTTCCTCTTTTTTTCCTCTCCCCATCCAACGCGCAGATGACAATGCAGCTGCTTCCGTGACTCTTACTAATTCCATCGATAGACTTCTTTCCATGGTGATCTCCCCAATCAAACAAAGATTTTCCCTCATCTCCCCATGGAAATCATGTAGCTACGAATTTTGGAATTGCTCGATTTCTTCGTCTGACATCTCCTCATACCAGACTTTTGCACCTAAATCGATCAGCTTGTTCGTAATGTTTTCATATCCTCGTTCAATGTGATCGACACCTGTAATCTCGGTAACACCATCAGCCATCAATCCAGCTATGACAAGAGCTGCTCCTGCACGAAGGTCTGTCGCTTTCACTTTCGCTCCTTGCAACTTAGAAGGACCTGTCACAATCGCGGAACCACCTTCGACCTTAATTGAAGCATTCATACGCCTCAATTCATCGACATGCTTGAAACGGGCCTGATAGATGGTATCTGTGACTACACCCGTGCCTTGCGTCTGTGTGAGTAAGGATGTGAACGGCTGCTGTAAATCTGTTGGAAAGCCCGGATAAACGAGTGTCTTAATATCGACGCTCCTCAAGTCTTTTCCTGGTTTGACGTACAGCTGTTCATCATTCTCTTCAATGGTGACTCCCATCTCCCGCAGTTTCGCTAAAAGTGACTCCAAGTGTTGCGGAATGACGTTATCAATGATCATCTCCTCACCTTGAGCAGCGGCCATAATCGTGTATGTCCCTGCTTCAATGCGGTCCGGGATAATCGTGTGAAGACAGCCTTTCAGTGTATCCACACCTTCAATACGGATGACGTCTGTACCTGCACCTTTGATTTTCGCCCCCATACTTGTCAAAAGGGTGGCAACATCAATGATTTCAGGTTCTTTCGCCGCATTCTCGATAACCGTCTTCCCTTTTGCACGGACGGCAGCCAGCATGATATTGATCGTGGCTCCGACACTGACGACGTCTAAATAAATACGGGCACCCTTAAGTTCTCTTGCACGAAGGTAAATCGCGCCTTGTTCATTTGTCACTTTTGCACCAAGAGCTTCAAACCCTTTAATGTGCTGGTCGATCGGCCTTGGGCCTAAATGACAGCCACCAGGCAAGCCGATAACAGCCTTATTAAAGCGGCCAAGCATCGCTCCCATAAAATAATAGGAAGCTCTCAACTTTTTAACTTTCCCATTCGGCAAGGGCATGTCGACCATTTCAGAAGGATCGATATGTACGGTTCTTCCGTCTTTACGCACCGAGCCACCGATCTCTTCCAACAAGTCCGACAAGATCCCGACATCAGAAATGTCCGGAAGACCTTCGATCGTCACAGGGGTTTCTGCCAAAATTGCCGCTGGCAGCAAGGCTACAGCACTGTTTTTAGCACCGCTCACCCGCACCTGTCCACGTAATGGTCTTCCGCCTTCCACTAATAGTTTATGCATGTGAAACTCCTCGCTTTAAGGTGAAGATTATGATTTTAGTATGTGCAATATTTTCCAAAACACACGACTATTTTTGATTATTCCAGTCATTCAAGAATTTTTCAATCCCCTGATCCGTCAATGGATGCTTAACAATCTGGCTCAAAACTTTGAAAGGAATTGTAGCAATGTGCGCCCCGTGGATAGCCGCTTCTGTTACATGGACGGGGTGGCGGACAGATGCTGCAATGATTTCCGTGTCAATGGCATGGCGGTCAAAGATTTCTGAAATCTGCGCAACAAGTTCCATTCCGTTATGGCCGATATCATCAAGCCTTCCAAGGAATGGTGATACGTAGGAAGCACCAGCACGGGCAGCCATCAACGCCTGATTGGCTGAGAAAACCAAAGTTACATTTGTTTTGATGTTCAAATCACTGAAAGCTTTCACTGCTTTCAGACCTTCCAGCGTCATCGGTACTTTCACAGTAATGTTCGGGGCAATAGCAGCAAGGTCCTTCCCTTCCTGAATCATCCCTTCCGCATCTTCAGAGATGACCTCTGCACTGACAGACCCATCTACTTCATCCGTGATTTCTTTCAGACGGTCATGAAAAGATACTCCTTCTTTCGCTACAAGGCTCGGGTTTGTCGTTACACCCGCTAAGAGCCCAAGTGCGTTCGCTTCCCGAATATCTTCTATGTTTGCCGTATCAATGAAAAATTTCATATCCCCACTCCTCTTCGCTTCTTTTTGTTGCTCCAAGTTGATGAAAAAAGTCGAATGATGGCGTTTTCACACATGATGAAAAGGAAACCGCTACAGTGTAGCGGCTTCCTCCAAACTATTTTTACGCTTTTTGAGAAGATCCGAATTCACGCATCTTGCCAATAACCGTTTCCTTGATCGCATCACGACCAGGTCCAAGGTATTTACGTGGATCGTACTGTTCAGGCTGTTCAGCAAGAACTTGACGAACGGCTTTACCTTGAGCCATTTGGTTCTCAGTGTTTACGTTAATTTTAGCTGTACCGAAAGAAATAGCTTTCTTGATATCAGCTGTTGGAATGCCTGTACCACCGTGAAGAACAAGTGGCTTGTCAACAAGTCCCATGATTTCTTCCATGCGGTCAAAGCCAAGGTTCGGCTCACCTTTGTAAGGTCCGTGTACAGAACCAAGCGCTGGTGCGAATACATCAACGTTTGTTTCGTCGACCAATTGCTTACACTCAGAAGGGATTGCGTATGCTGCTTCCGCATCATCAACGATGATATCGTCTTCTTGTCCACCTACACGGCCAAGCTCTGCTTCAACAGAAACACCGTGGATGTGTGCAAGTTCAACAACCTTGCGAGTAACAGCAATGTTCTCTTCAAGTGGATCGTGGGAAGCATCGATCATGACAGAAGTGAATCCAGCGTGGATCGCTTCTGCACATTTTTCAAAGCTTGAACCATGGTCCAAGTGAATCGCAACAGGTACTGTTGTACCATAAGACTTCATAAGTGCTTTTACCATGTCGACAACAACGTTGAAGCCGCCCATGTAGCGTCCTGCACCTTCAGATACACCCAGGATTACTGGAGACTGCTCTTCTTCAGCAGCCTGAAGAATCGCTTGAGCATATTCTAAGTTATTAAGGTTGAACTGACCTACGCCGTAGCGTTCTTCCTTAGCTTTTTCTAGCATTTCTTTCATTGATACTAGTGGCATGAAAGAATCCTCCTTTAGTTAGCGTACTGCATTGTATTTACAAGTCTGTTTCCATACGAAAACACACCATGTAAGTTTGGTTACAGTATTAGAATACCAATACCCTTTCTATGGTGCAACAGCAGGAGGATTATATAGCGCTTACATCGAGAAAAAAGTCATGAACGGCTGTGAACAAGGGTTCCATTAACCATTTCTTTCAATTTATGGATGTCAAATGGCTTAGCTATGATATCTGTTACAAAAGGAAAATCTGCTTCCTTCTCGATTGATTCCTTGGATGCCCCTGTAATGATGATGACAGGTGAGCCAAAGTGCATTTCTTCTAAGTAGAGCAACACTTCTTTGCCATGCATGACAGGAAGATTATAATCCATAATAATGAGATCCATGTCCTGTTCTTCCACAAAGTCACATGCTTCACGGCCTGTTTTTGCGCTTACGATTTCGTATCCCTCTGTTTTGAGAATCTCCTCTAACAGAAGTCGGATTCCTGGTTGGTCGTCCACGATTAGGATTCGATTTGCCATGCTTTTTACCTTCCCTTCTATCATCTTTTAGTTTAAATTCCTCTCACTATCTCTCTATCATGTATTTTCTATACATGAATGGCGTATTCCTGCACACGTATGTTCTGTTTGTCAAAATTTCTGTAAAAAATTCTCTTTTCACTAAAACTCCCGAGTATGGAAGACTCAGTTTCGAGACCTTTGTTGAGTGGTTGGGGCTGCGGGGAATAGCTCGCTTTCCGCGGGAGCGCGGTGAGCCTCCTCGGACTGCGTCCTGTGGGGTCTCACCCTGCACTTTTTCCTCTTAGGTATCCGGTTCCGGCGCCTAGCGGCTAGTGAGACTTCCCTCGCTTCTGTACGATAAGTCAACATCGAATCGCTGCGCTCTTCGTGTTTCCTTTATCTCCGCCAGCTCAGTCCAGTCCATACGCCGCTGATCGAGGCGCCTCCACACTAAGATAGGAGTCTCGCCAATCCCCTCCGCCCCTCTGCCATATAAGGATCTCGAAACCACTTCCGGAATAAGCTGCTTTTATGCACATGGTAATTGGAGGGGAATGAACTCCTAAAAACGCTATTCTGCATGCGAAAAGATTGGTATAGAGCGCTTTATGCTTATAACACCAGGATAGCGGAAGGCCCGCTCCCACAGTAAAGGGGGTCGTTTCTCACCTTCATGGAATGGGGTGGTTGGGAAGCTGCGAGACTCCCGTGGGAGAAGGAGATAGGCGAGATCCCGCAGGACGTAGTCCGAGGAAGCTCGGCGCTCCCCCACAGGAAAGCGAGTTGCTTCCCACCCCCCCCTGACGCTCAACACGGCAAACACCCCCTGAAACATCTCGAAATCGAGTCTTCCACAATCCTTCCATATACTTGAAAATCTTTATAAAAAAAGAGAGCCGATATCCCTGTCAGGGACATCGGCTCTCTTTCATTTATTATTGATTTGTTTTCATTGCTGCGCCGACGAAGCCGTGGAATAGTTCTTGGGGGCGGGTCGGGCGTGATTTGAATTCTGGGTGGAACTGGCTGGCTACGAACCATGGGTGATCTTCCACCTCGATGATTTCAACAAGACGGCCGTCCGGGCTTGTTCCGGAGAATTTGAACCCTGCCGCTTCCATTTGTTCGCGGTAATGGTTGTTGAATTCGAAACGGTGACGGTGACGCTCATACACCACTTCTTCTCCGTAAGCTTCCATCGCTTTGGTGCCTGGTTGCAGACGGGATGGATAAATCCCAAGACGAAGGGTACCACCAAGATCAGACACTTCTTTTTGTTCTGGAAGAAGGTCGATGATCGGGTGCTCCGTAGAAGGATCGATTTCTGCGGAATGTGCGCCTTTTAGTCCAAGGACGTTACGGGCAAATTCGACGGTTGCCAGCTGCATACCAAGGCAGATTCCGAGGAAAGGCACATGGTTTTCACGAGCATAACGGATAGCGTCGATTTTACCTTCAATTCCTCTGTCCCCAAAGCCTCCAGGAACAAGGATTCCGTCTACGCCCTGCAGTTCATCTGCAACATTCTGTGCGTGAAGGTTTTCAGAATTCACCCATTTCACTTCTACATCGGAATCGTAGCTGTAACCGGCATGTTTTAGTGCTTCTACTACGGAGATGTAAGCATCCGGAAGCTCTACATACTTACCGACAAGCGCAATGGTTGTCTTGTGCTGAAGGTTTTTAACTTGGTCAATCAGTTTGTTCCACTCTGTCATGTCAGCCGGTGGCAGGTCTAAGCCGAAGTGCTTACATGTCAGCTCGTCCAACTTTTGTTCCTGTAATGTAATCGGAATTTGGTAAAGCGTATCGGCATCACGCGCTTCAATAACAGCATTCTTATTAATGTCACAGAACAGAGCGATCTTTTCTTTCATATCTTCAGAGATCGCCATTTCTGTACGAAGAACGATGACATCAGGCTGGATACCTAGGGAGCGAAGTTCCTTAACACTATGCTGTGTCGGTTTTGTCTTCATTTCTCCCGCTGCGTTCAAATAAGGAACAAGCGTACAATGCAGGTACATCACATGCTCACGGCCGATATCACTCTTGATTTGACGAATCGCTTCAAGGAATGGAAGGGATTCGATGTCCCCAACAGTACCACCGATTTCCGTGATGACGACATCTGCGTTCGTTTCGTGACCAGCACGGAAGACACGTTCTTTGATTTCGTTCGTAATGTGAGGGATAACTTGGACCGTACCTCCCAAATAATCACCACGACGCTCTTTTTTAATGACGTTGGAATAAACTTTACCTGTCGTCACGTTGCTGAATTTATTCAGGTTAATATCGATGAAACGCTCATAGTGACCAAGGTCAAGGTCTGTCTCTGCTCCATCATCGGTTACGAAAACTTCCCCGTGTTGATATGGGCTCATCGTCCCCGGGTCTACGTTAATGTAAGGGTCGAATTTTTGGATTGTTACCTTCATGCCTCTATTTTTTAACAAACGTCCTAAAGATGCTGCCGTAATCCCTTTTCCTAAGGATGATACGACACCGCCAGTTACGAAAATGTATTTTGTTGCCACGTTGAATCCCTCTTTCTCTATTTGTCTTATTTAGTTATTCACTAATCCTTCTGTTTTGATAAGGGGCAATTACATAAAAGCACAAGCGTCCGAAGACCTCCATGGCGAAACTTTATGCGCGCTGGAGATCTTAGACGCCGAATGATACAAATGCACAGGCGCCTTAGCCATAACCAAGGCGCCTCTTTTTGATCGTATAAAAAAACAAAAAACGCTCCCCTCTCTCGGGGAGCGTTTGGAAATTTCGTTTCAGGAAATTAAAGAGCCCAAATAAGATTCTACTCATTTGACTTTTAAAAGTCAACCACCTTATTTATCTTCTTCTTCGTCGTCATCTCCAATGAAGCTGATGTCATCTTCCACGATTTCTTCCTCTTCTTCATCCAGGTCATCATCTTCATAATCACCTTCGAAGTCATCGTCGTCATCAAGATCTAAATCTTCATCTGTCAGCTCAAGATCATCCTCAAGCTCGTCCTCTTCTGCATCATCGAATTCGGATACACCCAATTCATCTTCAAGCAGCTTGGAAGGCTTCTTCTTTTTCTTCTTTTTCTTTTTACGTTTTTGTGGAAGGTTGGCAATCTCTTCTTCCATTTGTTCTACGGGGTACCACTTTTTCAAGCCCCAACGGTTCGTTCCGATTGTCATGAATTGACCGTCGATATTCATGTCCGTATAGAACTGAGCGATGTATTGTTCTCTCTGTGCATCAGTAAAACCTTTCATGTCTGCGATACGTTTGAAGATTTCATTAAAGTCAATCGCTTCACGTTCTTCTTCTAGGATTTTAGTAGCCAGTACAATCATGGAAGTTTCTTCAATTTGCTCTCGGCTCATTTGTTTTAAGCTCACGGTCCAGCACTCCTTTATATAAACAAAATAGAATAAGTGACCTCATGGGCATACGAATCACATTTAATCATACCATCCATTATATGAGTTGGCTTTGCAAAAATCAAATAGAGTCTTCCTTACCTTTTGTAGACAAACCTACATTAATTTAAACTTTCGATATAAAATAGAGGTTAGACATATATGTTGGTGTTCCAGCTATTTTATTTTAAAATAAAGGTAGAATTGATCGAGAGAAGGAGAGACGAACTGTGCAAAATCATCCTTTTAACTGGGTGGCCACCATTATTGCCGCCTTAGCCGTAGGCATCTGGCTATTTACAAGCTTCGGTATGATCCATGAGGAACATAAAGAAGAAGCAGAAATCACATCAAAAACTCATAATGATGAAGGTTACTTTGTAGAAGTAGATGACAAAAAAATCCACGTCAAAGATACGAGTACATGGATGCTGTTAAAAGAAGGCGAAACGTATAACCTTACTTATGAATGGTATGGAATGAAAAAACCTTATGTAACCGAAGTGAATCAAGCCCATGACGATGATCAAGTCGGCGGTCACTAATAGAATGGCCCTCGCTAAGTTAGCGAGGGCTTTTTTTCTGCTCCTACATATTAGCAGGTTTCAGTGAAATATTAGCGGCTTTTCACCATATATTAGCAGGTTTCGGCTTGATATTAGCGGCTTTCCTTCATATATTAGCGACTCACACCAATATATTAGCAACCATTACATATTCCTTCTATACTGCCCGCCTACTTCATAAAGCGCGTTCGTAATTTGGCCGAGACTCGCGACTTTGACGGTTTCCATCAATTCTTCAAAAATGTTTCCTCCGCCAGACGCCACTTGTTTCAAGCGTTCCAATGCTTCCTCGGCTTCACTCTCATGCGATGTTTGGAAGTTGCGTAATTCTGTAATCTGGTGTTCTTTTTCCTCTTTGGACGCACGGGCGAGTTCCATGGAGTCGATTTCCTCTTCGGAAGGCGGATTCGGGTTCAAGTATGTGTTCACGCCGATGATTGGAAGTTCGCCGGAATGTTTTTTCCCTTCATAATAAAGAGATTCTTCCTGGATTTTGCCTCGTTGATACTGACGTTCCATCGCACCGAGTACTCCGCCTCGGTCATTGATACGTTCAAACTCCTGCAATACCGCTTCTTCGACAAGGTCGGTCAGCTCTCTGATGATATAGGATCCTTGCAGAGAGTTTTCGTTTTTCGTCAGGCCGAACTCTTTGCTGATGATCATCTGAATGGCCATCGCTCTTCGAACAGACTCTTCTGTGGGTGTCGTAATCGCTTCATCGTAGGAGTTCGTATGCAGGGAGTTACAGTTATCCTGGATGGCAATCAGTGCCTGCAATGTTGTACGAATGTCGTTAAAGTCAATTTCCTGGGCGTGGAGGGAGCGGCCGGATGTTTGAATGTGATACTTCAACTTCTGGCTTCGTTCGTTGGCCCCGTATTTATCACGCATGACGATAGCCCAAATTCGGCGGGCCACACGTCCGAGCACCGTATATTCTGGATCCAAACCGTTGGAGAAAAAGAAGGACAAGTTTGGTGCGAACTTGTTGATGTCCATTCCTCTGCTCAAGTAGTACTCAACATAGGTGAATCCGTTGGCAAGTGTGAAAGCGAGCTGTGTAATCGGGTTCGCTCCTGCTTCTGCGATATGATAACCGGAAATGGAAACAGAATAATAATTGCGTACTTCGTTGTCGATGAAATACTGCTGAATATCTCCCATCATCCGAAGCGCGAATTCTGTAGAGAAGATACATGTATTCTGTCCTTGGTCTTCTTTTAAAATATCTGCCTGGACCGTACCACGGACAACATTGATGGTCTTAGCTTTGATTGAAGACGCCTCTTCGGCATTCGGCTCACGGCCGTTTTCTTCCTTGAACTTTTCAAGCTGTTGATCAATCGCGGTATTGAAGAACATGGCAAGAATAATCGGCGCCGGACCGTTGATCGTCATGGAAACGGAGGTGGACGGGTCTACGAGGTCAAATCCGTCGTACAGTTTCTTCATATCTTCCAGTGTACAAATGTTGACGCCGCTTTCTCCGACTTTCCCGTAGATATCCGGACGTTCATCCGGATCTTCTCCATATAAGGTAACAGAGTCGAAAGCTGTACTGAGACGTTTCGCTTCGTCTCCTTCTGATAAATAGTGGAAGCGGCGGTTGGTCCGTTCCGGTGTTCCTTCTCCTGCGAACTGACGCTTCGGATCTTCCCCTTTCCGCTTGAACGGAAATACTCCCGCGGTAAAAGGAAAAGCACCCGGAACATTTTCACGTAACAGCCATGACAGGCGGTCGCCCCAGTCGGTATATTTCGGAAGCGCGACTTTTGGAACCTTCGTCCCGCTCAGGCTTTCGGTCGTGATATCCATCGTGATTTCCTTGTCACGCACTTTAAATGTGTACGAATCTCCGCTATAACGTTCATGAAGGGCGTCCCAGTCCTCCAGCTTCTCTTTTGCGTCACGAGAAAGATGCCGTTCGTAATCTTCAATCAAGCGCTGAAGGCTTTCTTTTGTCGCTTCATCTTCCACAAGCTCAAACGTACCTTTCAGCTGATAAAGTTTACGCGCTTGGTCTGCCTGATTTTCTGTTTCCTTATGGTAATTGCGGACAGCTAGAGCAAGATCACGCAAATATTGCTTGCGCTCATTCGGGATGATGACGTTCTGCTTTTCTACTTTTTCAATACCGGAAAAAGAGGTTTCATCTTCCCAGGAAAATCTATCGTTCAGCTGATCGACGATCGCCGCAAACAACGTATTTGTACCAGGATCATTGAATTGGCTCGCAATCGTCCCATAAACCGGGAACTTGCTGTCGTCTTCATGGAAAAGCATATGGCTGCGCTGGTACTGTTTTTTTACCTGATTAAAGGCGTCTTCGGATCCTTTTTGTTCAAATTTATTAATGACGATAAAGTCGGCAAAGTCGATCATATCAATTTTTTCAAGCTGTGATGGTGCACCGAATTCTGCTGTCATGACATACATGGACAAGTCAGTAATATCGGTGATCGCTGCATCCCCTTGACCAATGCCGCTTGTTTCTACAATGATAAAATCAACACCAGCTGCTTTGACGACTTGAATCGCTTCTTCCACGGCTGTCGAAAGCTCGGAGCGGGCGTCTCTTGTTGCAAGGGAGCGCATGTAAACACGCGGGTTGAAAATCGCGTTCATGCGAATGCGGTCGCCAAGTAAAGCCCCGCCTGTTTTCTTTTTCGTCGGATCGACAGATAGGATCGCAATCTTCTTATCAGGAATTTCATTGACGAAGCGGCGGATCAATTCATCCGTAAGCGAGCTTTTCCCCGCTCCCCCTGTACCTGTAATCCCAAGAACGGGAATCGTTTTTTTCTGTATTTTTTCAACAGCGCTCTCAAATGCTGCAACGGCTTCCCTTTCTTTCTTCGGCGTATTCTCAACGTAAGTAATGAAACGCGCAATGGACTGATGATCTCCGGATGAGAGGCCTTCGACTCCTTTCTCCACATCAAGAGGCGGTAGGAAATCACACTCTTCGATCATTAAGTTGATCATGCCCTGAAGGCCTAGTGTACGACCATCTTCCGGCGAAAATACGCGTGCTACCCCGTACTCATGAAGCTCTTTGATTTCGCGAGGGATGATGACTCCTCCCCCTCCACCGTAGACGCGGATGTGTCCTGCGCCCTTCTGTTCAAGCAGGTCGACCATGTATTTAAAGTATTCCACATGTCCTCCCTGGTACGAAGATATCGCGATCCCTTGAGCATCTTCCTGGATCGCCGCGTTGACCACTTCCTCAACGGAACGGTTATGGCCGAGGTGAATAACCTCGGCCCCTGTCGCCTGAAGAATCCGTCTCATAATATTGATTGATGCATCATGACCGTCAAAGAGACTCGAGGCCGTCACGAAGCGAACAGGGTTTTTCGGCTTATAGATTGTCGGTTGTTCCATATCCGATCATCCTTTCTATTGAAGTGTTTCTTCTTTATCGAGACCTTTCAATAACAACTGAATCTGCGTATCGGTGTAGCTTTCAATAGTAAACGTGCGCTGAAGAATCCAGCGGCGGAATCCCCACATCTGGCCCTGAACAAAAATGTTGTTGGCGATCAGTTTGATTTCTTCCTCCGGGTGCTCTCCAGGGAGGCTGTTGACGATGACTTGTTCGAGCATCGCCACCATATCGCGCTCCTTTTGCAAAACATAATCCTGAGCATCACGGGATAGGGATTTTACTTCCTGATACATGACGAGCACCTCATCCTGCATATCATCCATCAATTGAAAGTAGGAGCGAATCGCATGGGTCAGACTTTGCACACTCGTCTGGTGAGGGTCAATCGCATCTTCCATCCGTTCTTTGACTCGCTGATAGATAGAGTCACAAACGAGAAACAGAACGTCTTCTTTTTTTCGAATGTATTCGTAGAGGGTTCCGATACTGAACCCGGAAGCCTTGGCAATTTCCCGAGTTGTCGTCTTGTGGAATCCCTTTTCAATAAAAAGAGTGACCGCGCCCTTGATCATCTGATTCCTACGCTTGGAGACGAGCGCTTCATCTTTAATGGTTGAAGGTACTTGTTTTTCAGGCAAACTCACTCCCCCTTCCTTACCCATTCACGAAACCAGGACCGAGCCAATTCATAGGGATCCGCATCCGGGTTTTGAAAAACTTTGAGCTTCTGCGCGTCTCTTTCAATCTCACCTTTGACTTCCCGCCAGATTTCTTCCCGGATTAAATCGTACACTTCCAGCTGTAGCTGTTGTTTACGACGCTCCGCCCCTTTGTTCGTCTCATACAGAAACTCACGGTGGCTTTTCATGCTTTCATAGAGTTCTGCCATCCCTTTGGCTTCGGTCGAGATTGTTTGGACGATCGGCGGTTCCCATCCCTCGGGGTGGACGATCATCATGTATTCTTCGAGTGTGGACTTCAGCTTTCTTACTCCTGGCAAATCTGCTTTGTTAATGATGAAGAGATCTGCAATTTCCATAATTCCCGCCTTGAAAATTTGCAGTACATCTCCACTATTCGGTGTCAGCACCAGTCCTGTCGTATCCACGACTTTCATAATATCGAGCTCGGACTGACCGACCCCGACCGTTTCTACGAGAACGACATCAAATCCGTAAGCATCACATACACGGATACTGTCTTTCGTCGCCCGGGCTAATCCCCCGAGGCTTCCTCTTGTCGCCATGCTGCGTATGAAAATTCCGGGGTCGAGAAAATGCTGGTTCATCCTCGTACGATCTCCAAGCAATGCTCCTCCACTGAATGGACTGGTAGGATCAACCGCTATGACAGCGACTGTGAGATCCTGCTGTCTCAAATAGGTGAGCAATTGATTGATCAGCGAGCTTTTCCCTGCTCCCGGTGAACCTGTAATACCGATGTAATGCGCTTGTTTTTGGATAGAAAAAATATCACTCATCAGCGAAAGTTTTTCTTCATCTTCATTTTCGATCAACGTAATCGCTCGGGCCAACGCCCTCATATCCTGCTTTTGGATTCGTTCAGCCAGTGGATGCATAACGCTGACCTTCTATTGGGTGACCATACGGCCGACAACGAGCCTTTGGATTTCTTGTGTTCCTTCATAGATTTGAGTGATCTTCGCATCACGCATATATCGTTCGACTGGATAATCTTTCGTGTATCCATACCCTCCGTGAACCTGCACAGCTTCTGTCGTCACTTTCATCGCTGTATCTCCAGCAAATAATTTAGCCATGGCAGAAGCTTTGGAATAAGGCAGTCCTTCCGACTCTAAATAAGCCGCCTGATATGTGAGCAAACGAGAGGCTTCAATTTCTGTCGCCATATCAGCGAGCTTGAAGGAAATCCCCTGCAGATGTGCGATTGGCTTCCCAAACTGTTCACGCTCTTTCGCATAGTTTACGGATTCATCCAGCGCCCCCTGTGCAATTCCAACAGCTTGGGCGGCAATGCCGTTACGACCTCCATCGAGGGTCATCATCGCCACTTTGAATCCTTTGCCTTCTTCGCCGAGCAAGTTTTCTTTCGGAATCTTACAATCTTCGAAGATCAGTTCTGTTGTCGGAGATGAACGAATGCCGAGCTTTTTCTCTTTCTTGCCTGTCGTAAACCCTGGCGTATCTTTCTCTACGATGAAGGCGCTGATGCCACGGTTGCCTTCATTCGGATCTGTTTTGGCAAAAACGACATAGATGTCCGCCACGCCGCCATTCGTAATCCATACTTTGCTTCCGTTCAGCACATAATGGTCGCCATCAAGTTTCGCCTGCGTGCGCATAGAGGACACGTCACTACCTGCTCCTGGTTCTGACAAAGCGTAAGCGCCCAGCGCTTCACCTGAAGCGAGTTGAGTCAAATACTTTTGTTTCTGTTCTTCTGTTCCGAACTTATAGATCGGCCAGCTTGCTAAAGAGATGTGCGCAGAAAGCGTGACCCCTGTAGAAGCACAAACGCGGGAAAGTTCTTCCACCGCGATCACATAGCTGACAAAATCAGATCCGATGCCGCCATATTCTTCGGGCCACGGAGTCCCCGTCAAACCAAGCTCCGCCATTTTATCGAAGATTTCACGATCGAAGCGCTCCTCTTCATCTCTTTCAGCAGCCGTTGGTTCCACTTCATTTTTGGCGAAATCACGCACCATTTTTCTAAGCATTTCTTGTTCTTCTGTTAAAGTAAAATTCATTCTGTCATCCTCCTAGTCTCTGATCAGATGATTGCTTATGACGATTTTTTGGATCTCACTCGTACCTTCATAAATTTCACAAACCTTAGCGTCCCTGAAAAAGCGCTCGACCGCATAATCTTCGGTATAACCGTATCCACCATGCACCTGTACGGCTTCAATCGACGCTTTCACCGCTGTTTTTGAAGCCATCAGTTTGGCCATAGATACTTCTTTTCCGCACTTTTTACCGGCCGCCTGCAGAGAAGCGGCATTATATACGAGAAGCTTTGAAGCTTCCACTTCTGTTGCCATATCCGCGAGCTTGAACGAAACGCCTTGCAAGTGTGCAATTGGACGTCCGAACTGCTCGCGTTCTTTGGCATAAGAGACGGCATGCTCAAGCGCCGCTTCCGCGATTCCAAGGGACTGTGCGGCAATGCCGATTCGCCCGATGTTCAAATTGGCAAGCGCGATTTTATATCCTTCCCCTTCTTCCCCTAGCCGTTGGGAAACGGGAACCTCACATTGGTCAAAGTTCAGCGAAACGGTACTGGAGCCATGAAGCCCCATCTTTTTCTCTGCTTTACCGATGGAAAAACCAGGGGTGTCGCGCTCAACGATAAACGCACTCAAACCCTTCTTCGTTTCCACATCTGGATTCGTACGGGCGAAAACGATGAATGTATCTGCATTTCCTCCATTCGTGATGAACACTTTAGAGCCGTTAAGAATGTAACGGTCCTCCTGTTTTACTGCTCGCGTTTTCAGACTGCTGGCGTCGGAACCTGCACTCGGTTCTGTCAAAGCGAAGGCACCTAAAAATTCGCCTGAAGCCAGTTTAGGAATGTATTTGTTCTTCTGTTCTTCTGTACCGAAATACAGGATCGGGTTCGTTCCGACAGAGGTGTGGACAGATAAAATGACCCCAAGCGTCGCACTCACCTTTGAGATTTCGTGAATCGCGATGATATAGGAGATGTAATCCATCTCGGCGCCGCCGTACTTTTCCGGAATCGGCACCCCCATCAACCCAAGCTCTCCCATCTTCGGTAACAACTCAGAAGGGAATCGATCTTCCTGCTCCATTCGCTCCACAGCAGGAGCCACCTCTTTTTCTGCGAAATCGCGAACCATTTTCCTCATCATTTCCTGTTCATCCGTGAACTGCAAATTCATTCTCGTTCTCCCCTTTACACGTTAATCGTAGGTGTAAAAACCGCGTCCAGATTTCTTCCCGAGCCAGCCTGCTTTGACATATTTCCGTAAAAGCGGACATGGTCGATATTTGCTGTCTCCAAATCCTTCATGAAGGACTTCCATAATGTATAAACACGTATCAAGGCCGATAAAGTCAGCAAGGGTAAGTGGTCCCATCGGGTGATTCATGCCAAGCTTCATGACGGCATCCACATCTTCGGGCGATGCTACTCCTTCGTGAACGGTATAGATCGCTTCGTTGATCATCGGCATTAAAATGCGATTGGAAACGAACCCTGGAAAGTCCTCGACTTCGACAGGCGTTTTTTCCAATTTCTTTGTCATATCTTCAACCGCCTGATACGTTTCATCACTCGTTTGGATGGCACGGATGATTTCGACTAATTTCATAACCGGTACAGGGTTCATGAAGTGCATGCCGATCACTTGCTCTGGACGTTTGGTCGCCGCAGCTATTTCCGTAATCGGTAAGGATGATGTGTTCGTTGCCAAAATAGCATGTGAAGGAGTAATCTCATCCAGCTGTTGAAAAACGCTCACCTTCACATCCATGTTCTCAACGACGGCCTCCACGACAAGGTCACAGTCGGAGGCGTCCTTCAAGTCGGTCGTCGTCTGTAAGCGGCCATAAGTCGCCTTTTGATCTTCTTCGGTCATTTTTCCTTTTTCAACCGACCGCTTCAGGCGCTTTTCAACACCTGCAAGCCCCTGATCCAAGGCATCCTGGCTCATGTCATTCATTTTTACGTTCAATCCGGCCTGAGCAAAAACCTGGGCAATCCCAGCCCCCATCTGTCCTGCTCCAATGACCATAACTTGATTAATTGTCATCCCGCATTCCTCCTTATTGTTTCGGTACCTCGATCAATACGGCGTCTCCTTGACCTCCGCCAGAACAAATAGCTGCGATTCCAAGTCCACCACCGCGACGCTTCAATTCGTGAGCAAGCGTGAGAAGAATACGCGCCCCACTCGCTCCAATCGGGTGTCCAAGCGCAACAGCTCCACCGTTGACATTCACTTTTTCGTGATCCAGCCCGGCAATCTTGCCACTCGCTAAGGAAACGGCAGCAAAAGCTTCATTCACTTCAAATAGATCGATCTCTTCAATGGATTTCCCGGCTTTTTTCAACAATTTATTAATGACAAGTCCAGGTGTCTGTGGGAAGTCCTGGGCTTCAACTGCAATCTCGTCGTGCGCAAGAATCGTAGCCAGTGTCTCCGCACCTAATTCTTCTGCTTTCTCATCAGACATAAGCAGCATGGCGCAAGCTCCGTCATTGACTCCCGGTGCATTTCCTGCCGTGATGGTTCCCGTTTTATCAAAAACAGGGCGAAGTTTTGCCAGGGCTTCGACCGTTGTATCCTTTCGAGGCGCTTCATCTGTATCGACGACTTTCGGATCGCCTTTTCGTTGAGGGACTTCGACCGCTGTAATTTCTTCGCCAAGCTTCCCTTCTTCAATAGCTCTCACTGCTCTTTGATGGCTTTGATACGCCCATTCGTCCTGCGCTTCTCTCGTTAATTCGAATTCTTCAGCCGTACGGTTTCCGTAGTTGCCCATATGGACGTTTTCAAAAGAACATGTCAACCCATCATGCACCATCATATCCTTTACGGCACCGTCGCCCATACGGAATCCCCAGCGGGCTTTCGGCATAAAGTAAGGAGCATTGCTCATGCTTTCCATTCCACCAGCAACAATGATGTCCTCTTCCCCTAAACGAATGAACTGATCGCCCATCGTCACACTACGCATACCAGAGGCACATACTTTGTTGACGGTTTCTGTTTTTACATCCCAAGGGATGCCTGCTTCTCTAGAGGCCTGCCGGGAAGGCAGCTGCCCCTGTCCGCCTTGAAGGACGGTCCCCATAATGACTTCATCCACATCTTCCGCTTTCACATTGGCACGTTCCAAAGCTGCTTTGATTGCAATGCCTCCAAGCTTTGCAGCTGTCAAAGGTGCAAGGGATCCTCCGAATTTCCCAAAAGGGGTACGGGCTCCAGCAACAATTACGGTGTTACGCATGTTTATTCCTCCTCTTATTGATAACGCTTTCAAAATTGACGATTGAACGCTCGCTCAAAATCGCCCCATAAGGAAAGTGTACATAAAACGCTGTACACTTTCCACAATTTTCATACTATTTTTTCTTTTAACATGCTTGTTCGACAGTCAAAATATTGGTCAAACGTTTGATTAAGCTGTCTTTTCTTCGGTTTTATCAAACATGGACTTCGCAAGGATTTCGGCAATATCCATCGTGCTGACTTCCTCTTCCACTTCTTTCGCTTTTGTTCCATCAGAAAGCATCGTCAGACAAAATGGACAACCGCTGGAGATCATCGTCGGTTCTACTTCAAGCGCCTGTTCGGTACGTGCGACGTTGACCCGGTTTCCGGATTTCTCTTCCATCCACATCATTCCGCCTCCCGCTCCACAGCACATGCCGTTCGAACGATTACGCTTCATTTCCACCACTTCTACTCCAGGAATCATTTCAAGCACTTCACGCGGCGGCTGATATACTTCGTTGTAGCGGCCGAGGTAGCAGCTGTCGTGGTAAGTGATCTTCTCGTTTACGACCCCTTCTGGTTTCAAGCGTCCTTCTTTCAACCATTCAGCAAGCATCTCCGTATGGTGATACACTTCCGCTTCAAGTCCAAAGTCTGGATACTCATTTTTGAAAATGTTGTAGGCGTGCGGATCAATCGTAATGATTTTCTTCACATTATGTTTTTCGAATTCTTTCATGTTCTTTTCAGCAAGCTCCTGGAAAAGGAATTCGTTCCCCATACGGCGAGCCGTATCCCCGGAGTTTTGCTCTTTGTTACCAAGGATAGCGAATTTAATATCCGCTGCATTCATCAGCTTTGCAAAAGCCATTGCGATTTTCTGGCTGCGGTTATCGTAAGATCCCATAGAACTGACCCAGAATAAGTATTCGAATTCTTCTCCTGATTTCTTCAGTTCTTTCACAGTAGGGATTTGAACGTCCTCATCCAACTGTCTCCAGTCTTCACGTTCTTTCTTGGAAAGTCCCCACGGGTTCCCTTGACGCTCGATGTTCATCATCGCCCGTTGTCCGTCGGCATCCATCTTTCCTTCTGTCAAAACCAAGTAACGGCGAAGGTCTATGATTTTATCGACGTGTTCATTCATGACCGGGCAGGCATCTTCACAGTTACGGCAAGTCGTACAAGCCCAAAGCTCTTCTTCTGTGATGACATCTCCGATCAAACTCTTATTGTTCACTGCATCAAGCGTAGCTGCTGCTTCATCTGACCCTTGGGAGCGTGACATTTGTGCGAGCGTATTTCCTTCTGTCCCGGAAAACGCATAAGCTGGCACCCATGGAGATTGGCCGGTCACAGCCGCTCCTTTTTCCGTCAGGTGATCTCTCAATTTAATGATCAGATCCATCGGTGAAAGCATTTTCCCAGAGCCTGAAGCCGGGCAGACGTTGGTACAGCGTCCGCATTCCACACAGGCATAAAAATCGATCATTTGCAGTTGGTTGAAGTCTTCGATTTTTCCAACTCCAAAGGATACGTCTTCTTCATCGGCATCTTCGTCGATTTCAAAATCAATCGCCTTCAGTTTCCCTGGTGGTTCTTCACGGCTCAAGAATACGTTGACCGGTGCAGCGATCAAGTGAGCGTGCTTCGATTGAGGCACATAAACCATGAATGTTAGCAGGATAAGCAAGTGAATCCACCACATAATGAAGAATACAGTCGCAGCTGCCGCAGGAGGAAGCCACCCGAAAGCGCTTGCAATTCCGGACGCAACAGGTTCCGTCCATGCACCTTCATGTCCATGCCAGATGAGACCCATGCCATTTCCTACAAGAACGGTAACCATTAACGTTCCAATAAAAATAAGGACAAGTCCTGCTTTAAAGCCACGCTTCAAGCGAACCAACTTTTCAATATAACGGCGGTAGAACGCCCAAATGACAGCGACAAGGATCGTCAGTGTCACGATTTCCTGGAAGAAGGTAAAGCCTGGATAGAAAGGCCCTAAAGGCAGATGAGAATCTGGAGCTAGTCCCTTCCAGATAAAGTCGATCGCCCCGAATTGTACGAGGATGAATCCATAAAACATCATGACGTGGATGATGCCCGACTTTTTATCTTTCAAAAGCTTCTTTTGTCCGAATACGTAAATCCAAATCTTCTGTAAACGCCTCTTCAGCTGCCTGTCATACTCAAATTTTTTCCCCAGTTTAATGTAAGCGACGCGGGTCTGAACGACACGGACGAACAAGTACAGGCCGTAGACAAGGACGCCAAGGAATAAAATCCAGTTTGCCACCAACAACGGATTCATTGGTTCTCCCCCTCTTTGTTGTTGTCGCGCGATGGCGACTTCCCTTTTCTCCGATCAGAAAATCGACAAGTAATCTTATAATTTTCTGAATCTTATAGCTTTACTATAAATTATGAATGAGCATTCAGTCAACACATTTTCATGTTTTTCCTTTTGAAACCTTTAAAAACGGGGAAACTATGTGGAAGATATTTTTTAGGAGGTACGGAGATGCTCGTCACCATTATTCTATTCATCATTTTGTTCATTTTATTACTTGTCCTTGACTTCAAATGGGGACGGGCGAAACATAGAAAAAACCATAGACCCATCCCCCTGCCGGAAACAAGCGGCAATTACAAACTATATAAAAATGGTTCGGTCCTTTATGAACAGATGTTCCAGGAAATTTCCGAAGCGAAAAAACAAGTCGACATCTACTTCTACTTGATCGATAACGATTATATTAGTGAAAACTTCTTAGACGTATTGAAGAACAAAGCTCGAAATGGTGTTCCTGTCCGTCTTCTTGTCGACAGGCTCGGAGGGTACAAAATTAATAAGTCAACTAGAAAGAAACTAAAAGACGCAGGGGTTGCCTTCTACTTCGCCGAAACTCCCGGATTCCCCTTCTTTTTTTATCGATTAAATAGGAGAAATCATAGAAAAATTACGGTTATTGACGGAAAAGTAGGATATGTGGGTGGCTTCAACATCGGAAAGAATTATATAGGAGAATCAGCAAAGTTCGGAGACTGGAGAGACTATCACCTGCGTTTGACAGGCCCTGTCGTTTCACAAATCCATAAAGTGATGCTGGATGATTGGTACTTGGCTTCAGGAGAAACGCTTTCTCCTTGTCAACCTTCTGAAGACGGAAACCATAAAATGAACATTTTAGCAACGGACGGGGTCGAGCTGGAAAAAGAATTTGCGAAGATGATCGATTCTGCACAACGAGAAATCTTGATCGGCACCCCCTACTTCATTCCGACAGATAAATTACAAAAGGGCTTAAAGCAGGCGATTGACCGCGGGGTCGAGCTTCACATCATGATTCCAATGAAGGCCGATCATCCATTTGTAAAGCCGGCAGCTATCCCGTATTTAAAAGAGCTTTATGGAAAGGGAGCCACCATCCGGCTGTTTGATGCAGGCTTTTATCATTCTAAAGTCGTCATGGTAGACGAAACATTCGCAGATATCGGAACGGCCAATTTTGACCGCCGAAGCTTCTTTTTAAACAAGGAAGTCAATACTTTCGTGTATGATGAGGAGTTCATTGGTGACTTGAGAACGGCTTACTTCGAGGATGCCGCTGATGCCATAGCCTTCGATGAACACTGGCTCAAGCGCCGTTCATTCACTACGCGCCTGAACCAGAGAATCGCTGTATTGTTGAGGCCTTTCTTGTAATTATTTCACTTAAAAAATTCAGCAAACATCGGGCCCGCCCATGCCATGACTTTAAATCCGAGGTAAATCCCGATGATTCCTGCAACTCCGGCAAAAGCAGGCGGAGCCGGGATCGGCAGTTTGAATCCTGCAAAAACGAGTCCAACGATGAATCCTGTAATCAATGCAAGAATGACTTCTTTCATCTTTTCCACAACCTTTCGATATGTAGGACACAGCAATAGTTTTTGCTTGCATGCCCCTTGTCATGCAAGCTTCTTTTTATGTTACGAAACCCCTCCATCTAATAACACAATAGATTCCCATACAAGCTCGCGATTGTGGAAGACTCAGTTTCGAGGCTTTTGTTGAGTGGATGGGTGCTGCGGGGAATGGCTTGTTTTCTACGGAAGTACAAAGAGCACCTACAACAATACATAAAAGCATCCTTGTCTGGTTGATGTAATGAATGACGATTCCCGGCCATGGATACGGGGTCAGGGAAACGACGATTTTCAGTGTTTTGGATCAGTCAGTAGAATAAACACACGTTCCTGTCTCATTTCGCTTTATATGCGGACGTTTCCCCGCCCCTGTTTCCTAGCCTGATATGCGGTGTGTCTATGGTCGAAGCTAATAAAGACGACATGGTTTATCAGGAATCCGGTTCCACCCTCGGATGTTTACTTTAAGAAGGGTTTCGAGAACCTCATATGGTCATGGGGCGGAGGGAAACGGTGAGACTCCTGTGGGAAGTGCGTGGTAGATGAGACCCCGCAGAGCGTTAGCTCGAGGAGGCTCATCACTCGCCCACGGAAAGCGAACCTTTTCCCGGAGCCCCTAAATTCCCAAAAAAGTCTCGAAATTGAGTCTTAAAGAATCCTACTTCAATAATGTTATTTCTAAACATAGAAAAAGAGCGCCCATGCTCTATTAGCAAAGACGCCCTTTTCCTAGTATATGGAATTACATTTTTTTTGGTGCAGAAACTCCGATTAGTCGAAGTGCATTATTCAGCGTTGTACGGACAGCTTTCATCAAGGCAATTCTTGCTGCTGTCAGTTCTGGATTTTCATCGTCAAGTACTTTGACAGCATTGTAAAAGCTATGCAGATTGGATGCGAGATCGAATGCATATTGTGTCACGCGGTGTGGCGTGCGTTTTTCTGCGGCATCCGCTACCACTTGCGGGAATTCTCCAAGACGCTTAAGAAGGTCTTCTTCTTTTTCAGCTGTGAGATAGCTTCCGTCATACGAATCTTTCACCAGCCCTTTTTCTTCTGCTTGCTTAAGCATTGTACAAATGCGGGCATGTGCATATTGGACGTAATACACAGGGTTTTCGTTCGATTCTGAACGGGCAAGGTCCATATCAAAGTCCAGGTGAGAATCACTGGAGCGCATGGAGAAGAAGTAACGCATGGCATCGATTCCTACCTCTTCCATCAGTTCACGAAGGGTGACCGCTTTACCTGTACGCTTACTCATTTTCACCTTTTCGCCGTCCTGGAACAAGTTGACCATTTGGATGATTTCTACTTCCAGCGTATCTTTCTCGTACCCAAGCGCCTGGATGGCCGCTTTCATACGTGGAATGTAACCATGGTGATCGGCTCCCCAAATATTGATCAGTGTATCAAATCCACGGTCCAATTTGTTTTTATGGTAGGCGATATCCGGCGTCAAGTATGTGTACGTTCCGTCATTCTTAATCAGTACGCGATTCTTGTCATCGCCGAACTTCGTCGTTTCAAACCATGTCGCATCATCTTTTTCGAATACATAGCCTTGGTTTTTCAAAACGGCAAGGGCGTCTGTAATCTGGTCATCGTTGTACAGAGAAGTTTCAGAGAACCATTCATCAAATGGAACACGGAATTCTTCCAGGTCTGTTTTGATTTTATCCAATAGGAACTTCAATCCGTACTCACGGAAAAACTGAAGGCGCTCTTCTTCCGCAACATCGACCCATTTCTCCCCATCTTGACTGACGAGCTTTTCAGCTAAACCGATGATATCCTGACCATGATAGCCATCTTCCGGCATGCTCCACTCTTTTCCGAGATTTTGCATGTAGCGGGCTTCCAGAGATTTTGCGAGATTCGCCATTTGATTTCCGGCATCATTGATATAGTATTCACGGGACACATCATATCCTGCGGCATCCAAAACGTTGCATAAGGAGTCACCGACAGCCGCGCCACGTGCGTGCCCTAGGTGAAGCGTACCTGTAGGGTTGGCAGAAACGAACTCTACCTGGATTTTGTGCCCTTCTCCACTTTTACCGCGTCCATACTCTTCTCCAGCATTCAGAATCGTAGGTACCAATTCAGTCAAATACTGATTGTTCATGTAAAAGTTAATGAACCCCGGTCCAGCGATTTCAATTTTCTCGATGGATGCTTTGGACTTGTCGAACTGCTCCACAAGATCAGTCGCGATGGCACGTGGGTTCTTTTTGGCTACGCGCGCCAACTGCATCGCCATGTTAGTAGCATAATCTCCGTGCGCTTTGTCTTTTGGCTGCTCAAGGATTACTTCCGGCATCTCATCCTCGGATGCAAGTTCAGCAGCCAGGACTGAGCGTACGATTTCATCCTTCAGTTTCTGTTCCATTTGTTCAACGATATTCATGAATCGCTCTCCTCCTCAAACGTCAACGTCAAGCGGTGGGCTTGAGTCACTTCATGGTTTAAAGTCATGGTATAACTTAAATACAGTCGGCCCTGTGTGGATTCTTCCAAAGAACGAAAATCCACTTTATCTGTAAATGTTCTCATATGAAAATCACCATACGTATGATGATATAAATTTTCCGTTTCCGTGGATGTCTGGAAAACCTGGCGCATTTCCACGCCACCGCTCCGTTTGATGCTGACATGTTCGGGCTTGATTGTCACCATCGTATTGACCGGTTCTCCATCTTCCGGGTGCTCGATAAAGGTGAGCACTTGCGTATCGCCTCGTTTGAAAAACTGTCCCGGTTCGTGGATCTTCATCGTCTCTTTACGATCCCCATCCTGTATTTCCGTAACAAGCTGCACCTGGACATCTTTTGCGTTACTTGGCATCTTCCCTCCACCTTTTCTATCGCCATTTTTACGTACAAGATATAACTAATATATTATAAGAATTCGAACAGAAAAACGCAAGCGTCATTCAATAAGAAGGTCAACGTATTCGTGCACTTCCTTCACTTGGGCGACATGATTCGGAATAGAATAAGCCGCGTATAGAACTAGGATAGCCAAAACAATCGTCAAGTACCACTTGAATGATAGATTTTTTTTAAACGGACGGCGGTCCGGGACAATCGCGAAAAGTAAAAATGGAAGCAGGAGGCCGATCACCCATACATCTGTCCCCCACTGTTTATTTTCCACAGAGATAGCCAAAGTGAACTGCAGAAGGTCGTTCATTCGGTCTTCCACATTCACCTCAGCGACTTCCTCTTTCCCTATTCCTTCGTTAATCACAAGTGTGTCTCCATTCAACTCATACGAGATGTTGGAAGGGTTCCAGTTTGCTCCGTAAGTGAGAAGCAGCAGGGGGAGCATGATCAATACATAGATCCCCGCCACTCCCATCGTCTTTTTATCCAAAACAAAAGCTCCTTTGTATCGTGTCTTTTCTTATAGCTCTATCCATATAGAAAAGCCACTATGAAGACTCTCACAGTGGCTTGTTCCATTCTATCATTTATTTGACGAACCCTAAAAGCATTTCGCGGATGAACTTGCTCGCCGCAATCTGTGTCTTCTCTGTCGGGTCATACGCTGGAGCGACTTCAACAAGGTCCGCGCCTACAACGTTCAAATCACTGCCGGCTATGGCCTGGATACTTGCGAGCAGTTCTTTCGACGAGATGCCGCCCGCTTCTGCCGTCCCTGTTCCAGGTGCGAAGGCAGGATCGAGGACATCTATATCAATGGTGACATACACTGGACGGCCGGCAAGCTCAGGCAGCACTTTTTTCAAAGGTTCCAACACTTCGAACTTGGCCATATGCATACCGGATTCTTCTGCATATTGAAATTCTTCACGCATGCCGGAGCGGATGCCGAATGAGTAGACATTTTCTGCTCCTAGCAGCTCACACGATTTACGAATCGGCGTCGAGTGGGACAACACTTCTCCTTCATACTCTTCACGAAGGTCCGCGTGGGCATCGATATGAATAATAGCGAGGTCCGGGTGTTTTTTGTACATGGCCTGAATGACAGGCCATGTGACGAGATGCTCTCCTCCAAGACCGAGGGGGAATTTTCCTTTTTCAAGCAGTTCATCCAAATATCCTTCGATGATATCAAGACTACGCGCCGCATTTCCGAATGGCAGCATCAAATCGCCGGCATCATGATAGTTCACTTCTTCCAAGTGTCGATCAAGGTACGGGCTGTACTCTTCCAGTCCGATGGAAGCTTCACGAATACGGTTCGGCCCGAAGCGTGATCCCGGGCGGAAGCTGACGGTCCAGTCCATCGGCATGCCGTAAATGACAGCATCCGCTTCCTCCTCCGTCGCCCGGCTCATGATAAATACTTTTCCAGAGTAGGATTCATCGAAACGCATGATGGTCACTCCTTCGTGAGATCTTTGACGAACTTCGGCAGTGCAAAGCACGCCTGATGAATTTCGTCTGTGTAATATTTGGTGTCGATATCTGTAAACCGTTCCTCGTTGACTTTGAGTGGATCGTGGACTTTACTTCCCATTGTGAATGTCCAAAGCCCGCTTGGATAAGTCGGGATGTTCGCTGTGTACACTTTTGTGATCGGGAAGGTTTCTTTCACATCGCTATACACCTGGCGGATAAGATCTGCTTTAAACCATGGGTTATCCGTTTGGGCAACGAAAATACCGTCCTCTTTCAATGCTTTGGCAATGCCCTCATAGAAACCTTTGGAAAAAAGATTGACAGCAGGACCTACGGGTTCGGTGGAATCGACCATGATGACATCATACTCGTTTTCACTTTTTGCGATGTGCATGAAACCGTCGCCCACCTTCACTTCGACACGGTTATCCTCAAGAGCTCCGGCAATAGAAGGTAAATACTTCTTCGAATACTCGATGACTTTCCCGTCGATTTCCACAAGCGTTGCTTTTTCTACGCTTTCATGTTTCAACACTTCACGAATGACGCCACCGTCACCGCCACCCACGACAAGAACGTTTTTCGGATTCGGGTGGGTAAACAATGGAACATGGGCAACCATTTCGTGATAGACAAATTCATCCTTCTCTGTCGTCATGACCATGTCATCAAGGACGAGCATATTCCCCCACTCCGCTGTTTCCAGCATCTCTAAATCTTGAAAGTCTGTTTTCTCACTATGGAGGGAGCGATTGACCTTCGCTGTAATCCCGAAATGATCGGTCTGTTTTTCAGTAAACCATGTACCCATGCTGCATTTCTCCTTTTTCATCTATGAAATAACTTTCATTCTATACGATTGTTTCACTCAAGAAGTTTATTTTACTACGTATTCTCACATAATAATAGCAGTCTTTATACATTCGTAACAGTTAGGAGTATAAAAGGATGCGATCATTTTTCAGAACGACTTATCGATGGACGATCCGCGGTATGAAACTCGCCGTCTTCGGGACAATCGTAGGGATTGTCGGAATTATCGGCGTGTTGATCTATGCCATCACTCAGGGACCTCCATCGTTGATGACTGAACAGAATACCGTCTTCTATGGGACAGACGGGGAAATCATAGGAGAAGAGCAAGGGGCCGAAGAACGTTACTGGATTAACATAGAGGAAATGCCCGAATCTATCAAAGACGCTACCCTTGCCATTGAAGACCGGCGTTTCTATAACCACTTCGGTTTCGATGTGAAGCGAATTGCAGCAGCGGCACTTACGGATCTTAAGCAGATGAGAATGGCCGAGGGGGCCAGCACCATCACCCAGCAGTATGCAAGAAACTTATACCTTTCCCATGATAAAACATGGAAGCGGAAACTAAACGAAGCTCTCTATGCCCTACGATTAGAAATTTTTTATAACAAAGATGAAATATTGGAAGGTTATTTGAACACCATCTATTACGGCCACGGGGCTTATGGAATTGAAGCTGCCAGCCGGCAATATTTCAATAAACACGCGGCTGATCTTACTTTGACAGAAGCTTCCATGTTAGCAGGCATTCCTAAAGGCCCAACCTATTATTCACCACTGGCGAACGCTGAACGAGCAGAAGCAAGACAACAACAAATCTTAGCTGAAATGGAACAGAACGGCTATATCACTTCCTCTGAAAAAAGAGCAGCCGTAGAAGCGAGCATCTCCTATGCTGACGGTGAAGAAGATGCCACCCAGGAGATTGCTCCCTATTTTCAGGACCAAGTCGTTACAGAAGCGGCTCAGCTGCTTGAAGTAGACAGAGAAAGTGTCCAGACAGGCGGCTATCATATTCACACCACGCTGATTGAAGAGCATCAACGGATTTTGGAAGAGCAGGTGAAAAGAAACATTCCAGGGAGTGAAGAAATCCAAGTCGCATCTGCTGTTATGAACAGCCATTCTGGAGCAATTACGGCCCTTGTCGGTGGTAAAGATTATGGAGAAAGTCCGTTCAATAGAGCCACTCAGGCGAAACGTTCCGTCGGTTCAACCATCAAACCTTTTCTGTATTATGCAGCGCTCGCGGAAGGGTACTCCCCTGTCACGATGAAAGAGACGCAGCCTGTTGAAATTGAGGTAGAAGGTAAAACGGAACCCTATGTTCCATCCAATTTCAATGGCCAATATGCAGAAGAACCGATTTCCATGGCTCAAGCCCTTGCCGTTTCCGATAATATTTATGCGGTGAAAACCCACATGGATATCGGACCGGAAAAGCTCGGGAAAACGATGAAGACGTTCGGTGTAGAAGAAACGTTCAAGCCCCATCCTTCCCTTGCCTTAGGATACTCCTCCATATCCCTTTTCGATATGGTCAGTGCCTATGGGAAAATGGTGAAAGGAACAGAATCCATCGAGGGCCATACAATCGCTAAAATTACCGACCGACACGGGAATGTTCTGTATGAATACCAACCGGCTTACAATAAAGACGATGCTGTCGATCGAGTACGGGCGTTCACTGTGACCCATATGATGACAGGGATGTTCGATCCGATCTTAGATGCCGATTATGCATCGGTTACAGGTACTCCAATTAAAGGGAAGCTGACACGCATGTATGGAGGGAAATCCGGAACCACCGACAATGATAGCTGGATGATCGGATTCAGCCCTCAGTACGTCTCCGGTGTATGGGTCGGATATGATGAAGGCAGTAAGCCGCTCAAAGACTTCAACGACCATCGGTATGCGAAAGCCATCTGGGCCGATACGATGGAGAAAATACACGAGACAGAACCTACAGCAGCCTTCATCCCGCCCCCAGGGGTGAAAGGGGTCTACATCGACCCGGAAACCGGCTATGTCGCAGGTCCCAACTGTCCGCAGGAACGGTTAGTTTACATGGAAGAATCTGATATTCCTGAGGATGTTTGTGGCGGAGACGAAAGCAAGGATGTTGATGATGAATTCAAAGATGATCCTTGGTTCAAAGATGTAGTGGACTGGTTCTTTTAATGCGATTCTCGGTTCTTTGGTGCGATTCATGCTCTCTTTGGCGCGATTCATGCTCTCTTTGGCGCGATTCATGCTCTCTTTGGCGCGATTCATGCTCTCTTTGGCGCGATTCATGCTCTCTTTGGCGCGATTCATGCTCTCTTTGGCGCGATTCATGCTCTCTTTGGCGCGATTCATGCTCTCTTTGGCGCGATTCATGCTCTCTTTGGCGCGAAAGGTCATCCTCACAACGGATGACCTTTCGCTTTTTTTAACTGCTTTATCACACAATAAAAAAAGACAGAGAAAACGACCGGGGGAACCGGTCGCTTTCTCTGTCCTAGTAAACATGTATAATCCATGTGTTACTTAATATATTACCCTAATCGCTGATTCGTCAAGATTGGGCGTCTGAATTCTTACACTTTTTTCATGAACATTTTGTGAACAAATCGTGAACACCTTACAAAATGGCAAGGTCAGCGATATCATCCAGGGGAATGCGGATCTTCTCTTTCGTCTGTCCATCAACCCCTGATACGGTGTGATTATTACGGTTCACATGGGTCACCTTCATCCTTATATCTTCATACTCGAAACCATTGTGGACTCTAACCTGGACAGTAAGATTGTCCGTTAGTGCCCTCTGCAAAAGAAAGTCAATCTCGACAGCTTTCTGCTCATCCATAATTCCTTTTTCTACCCGCTGATCTTCTTTCCAAAGTTTTTTCACCATCTCTACATGCTCCGGTAACATGAGCGATGTCCACTTGATCGTCCCGCGATCACGATTCCGGTTATCCATCATTGGCTCCCTCCACCACGAACGTTTGTTCTTATTCTATCATAAAAGAGGGAATCGTAAACTGGAATTTTCATACTTAGCTAAATGGGCGTCTCTCTTGTCTAGAAAAAGGAGTGTACGCTTTATCCTACTCCATTTCTTTGTTACCTGCGTTTGCCTTCTTCTGATAACCGAACACAAAAATACAACTCACATAGATCACGAACGCGCCTGAAACAAACCATAACCCTGATGTTAAATACTCATGTTCTGCATAAAAAGACCATTTAAACAGGAAATGAAGAATTCCTGAAATCAACCCCACAAGAGCAATCACAAAGTGAAATACTACATCATCTTCTAAAATCCTTTTCATAGGATCCACTCCTTTCTTTTACAAAAAAAATCAAATGAGAAAGAGGGAAACCCAGCAGATTCCCCTCTCTTCATAACGATGCTATGAGCTTGCAATCATGAATTATTGTACACCTAGAGAGTCTTTCAATTCCTGTGCTGTGTTCTCCCATAGTTCTGGTTTGAAATCACGCAAATATCCTCCGAGCAGCTTTTTCGACTTTTCATCAAGATGATCGACGACAAAGCGACCCTTCAAGGATTTATCCATGTGGTTCACGTGTTCAGGCATCAATTTGTATCCGCGCTTGATGGACCTGTCCACGACAATCTCACTGGCAGCTACGCCGTGGTAACACGGTCTTCCTTCCTGGTAATCCACCGTTACCCATGCGATCCAATATTTCAGTCCGTTTTTAACGACTTCACGGTCGGTAATGAACTTGATCCGTTTTTCTACTTTACTACGCGCGTGAAGCGCACCCATATCGACATAAGCTTCGTCTTCATTCGGGTCCACAATGACCGGGGTCATGTTCTCCAAACTGATGGAACCGACACCATATCCTCCATGACCATCGGTCGAATCATCTTTAATGATTGTGAATTGGTTCTTCTTTTTATCGTTGCTTTCACCTTTGTTTTTAAATTGATCGAACTCTTTCATAAAGCGATCCTCCTCTTCAATCGTCCTCTTATTTTGTCCCATTTTAACATACAAAACAGTTCTTGTTAGAAGAGATGCTTCATGATTCATTGGTCAAACGTTTGTTTAACCTGCTCGTATTCCTTTTTCAGCATGGAAAACACGACGGTATCCTGAAATCTCTCTCCATCAAAATCTGTTTCCCTTAATACTCCCTCTTCCCGGAAGCCAAACTTATTCAAGAGCCTGCGTGATCCCTCATTTTCAGCAAAAATGTCTCCGACAATCCGGTTCAGATTCAGTGTGTCGAACGCATAGGGGAGAACATTAAGTAAAACTTCTGTCATGATGCCTGCCTTTTGGTACTTTGGATGAATGACCGCTCCCATTTCTGCTTTCCTATGCCAAAGATTCCATTTGTGAAAACGGAAAAAGCCAATACATTCCCCTTCTTCGTTCTCAATCACCCATGGTATTTCTTTATGCTTACGAAAGCCAGCCAGTCTTTCTTCTACGTAAACTTCCATCTCCTTCAAAAACAGAACGGGGTGAGGAGTGATGTATTTCATCGTATCCGGCCGGCTCATGAATTGGAACAAGGAGGGTGCGTCGGATATTTTTAAACCTCTCATCTTTATCTTTTCCATTACAAACACAGGAATATGATTCATATAGACTTTCTCCTGTCCCTGTGATCGTCTCGGGAATCAGATCCGCCTGTTTGTTTCGAACTTTGAACGAAGACAAAATCCGCTTCCTTGAGTGAATCATCTTTTTCTCTATGCGTTTCTTTTCTACGGAACACCCTCTTGAGCCATGTGTTCTGTTCTACAGGTACTCCCACACGACGTTGCTGCACTTCCTTAATCCCCTGGATGATCAACTGCATCGAGACAATGATTGCCATGAAACAAAGAAGTGTAGGGATAATGAGCCACCAACGCCCTGTCATCAACGAATCTTTGGCTGCTCCGATCATCCCGGACCATTCATAGGTGGTACTCGTTGGTGGGTCTGCCACAAAATCATAGCTTACTTTTGTCCCTCCAAAATAAATGTCAAATACGCCAAGGTGAATGAAAATAAGCAACGTTTGGATAAACTGCTGGCCAAAAATAATCCCCATTCTGGCACTTAAATGCGGCATCAAATGCTTCCACAACAGATGAACAGAACTGCCTCCAAGCACCTTTGTACTTGTTACGAACTCTTCTTTCATAATCAACTTCATTTCATTGCCGAACAACGTTATCACAAGCGGAACAGCTAAAAGTGTCAAAATGATCCCCTGATAAAGGATCCTCTCTATTTCTGTCGTCGTAAACCCACCAGGAGGCATCCATAACACCGGCTTCAATAGCAAAAAGGCAATGATGGTCATCGGTAAAAAATGCATGCTGTCTACGAATTTTTCAAAAACCAGCTGTACCCTTTTCGGTAGAAAGAAAGCATAAGGAATAGCTAAAAGGAAGCCAATACCCATTCGTAAGAAAGCAATCACAAGACCGAAAATGATCGTGTATTTCGCACCGACAATGATTTGGTCAAACACGCTAAAACCAAGAGCATCGGTACCCAAAAATACATACTCCGGCGTGTGGGGCATCGAACTGACTAATGTCCCTTCATCATCGTAGATCAGTCGATGCTGATCGATCAGCGGCTCTGCGGTCATGGTATAAGCGATACTGATAATGATAGCTCCCGTAATGACTGTAAAACCTAAGAGAAACTTTATATTTTTAAAATGAGCCCCGATTTCTGACAACGCATGAGAAAGCCACCCTCTGCCCCCTTTGAAAGAGACGCCTCCTACAAAACTGTTCATACGTGTAGCGACTTCTACGGACTTCTTTTCATCCTTAAAAAGGAACAGTTCTGTGCCTTGATAGATGATATAAAAAGGTGTAAATAGCATGAAAAGGATAAAACTTGAAACGATCGGCCGAAAATCATCGAGAAATGCCGTCGTAATCCCATTCATATTGAAGATATATTCAATGATTAACAGACTCGACAACGCCCCCCATACAATGATTTTCGAATGGTAGAACGTACTTTTCCCGATGTTCCGAAGGGTATGTACACACAAAATGGCCGCTTTCTCCAACCCTTTTCCCTTGGCCATTTGTATATAAGACTTCGTCCATTCTTCTTCGATCAATGCGAGGATGATTTTGTACATCGTCACCATAGGCAGGACAGCAATGGCAAACATCGGAAGCAGGTAGACTTTATCCTGTCCGAGAGATGCAAAGGAAATAAGCAGGATTTCCGTCTGTTTATAAAACCAAACGATGAACAACTGTAAAGAAAAAGCCAACAATAAATCGGGTACGCTCTCGAGCAAGCCAAGAATACGGTCGACGACTGAACGCAGCCACTTCGGTAAAAAAACAGTGAAGAATGCACCTGCAAATGCGAGAACGAAACCTAATAAAATACCACCAAAGAAGACGGTCATAGAGTATTGATAAGGGTCCCATAAGTATTCCAGAATTGGTACAGGGCGTCCCTTGAATAAATAGGTCCACTCTCCCGGATTCACTACGGAGGCAAGCAAATGATTCAACTCTTTTATGTAATTTCCCAGATCTAAAAATGCTCCTTGCCTGAACAAAGCCGGCGTAGTACTAACCAATAGAATACCAACGACACCGAACACATAATAAGCGAAAAATTTAATGAAACGCACGTGTATTGACCCCCCACTCTACTTTCGATTTACGTTTTTTCAATTATCTGACATAAATACACAAGAAAAAAGGTGTACATCGTCGTACACCTACATTTTATCTTAATGAATGGAACGCAAATGTTCAATAAATTTCCATCCTTCATCGATATCTTCTTGTGTGTAATTTTGAGCGCTTTTAACCGTGAACACTTTTTCAGCAATTTCTTCTTTCGGTAAGTGCTCAAAGAAAAGCATCGTAGAAACGAGCTCAAGGAAACGTGAACTACGTCCATTCATTTCTTCAATGTGGACATTCAATGGGGGGAGGTCCATCTCATAATGGGTCAGGAAATTTCTGCCGCTATCGGTTAGTTGATAACGGTATTGATAATAATTCTTCTTTTCTTCTTTCGTTTCACTAATGAAACCAAGATTACACATTTCTTCGACTCTCAGTGTCAGTTCCTCTGAATAGGGACCATAAAAATGAAACTGGTAACGCTCTTCAAAAGGGATTTCACACTTTTTCAGTATGTAAATCATCTTCTGCAACTTCTTTCGGCCTACAATTTCATCGGTGCTTGAGAAAAACTGCATCAACTTCGCATGATTCTCCAACATGGAGGTTCACTCCTTATCCAAACAAAATTTCCATAATCCGCTTCTTCGTTTTACTTCGATTCGACATTTCCTCGAGGCGATCAAGAGGAATGTACAATTTATGATCCGTCCGTTTTTTTCCCGAAATCGATTCGACAATATCGGAAAGCCTGGACAGTTCCTTCAACTCGTCATTTGGCTGCAGAAGGTGAATGGGCAGCCTCTCCCCTTCTTCACCCGGGCGATAAAAGTCATACGGAAGGTCCGAACTTGAGTCGACGACTAAATAATAATCAGGGTTCAAACCAGCTTTAGTGAACAGTTTATAGAGTTCCATCCATTCATTCATCTGGGAATTCGGATTGAACTCGATATATTTGAAAAGTTTACGGTTTACGAAACGCTGACATAAATCACTCAGTACCGCGTCTTCTTCTTTCATCCACGTCTGGAAATAGTAGAGAACGACCGCTTCATCCAGCGCCAAATATTCTTCAAGGGTAGGCTCACCAGAAAAGAAGGACAGAAAATGCACCGGTTTCAGCTCAAAGTTGTACCCTTCTTCGTACAGTTCCTTCGCACGGTGGAGAATTTTAGTTAAAATGACTTCTGCACTTCTCGTTACAGGATGGAAATACACCTGCCAGTACATTTGGTAACGACTCATAATATAATCTTCGACGGCATGCATGCCACTCTCTTTGACAACGACCTGATCTTCCATCGGCCGCATCACTCGAAGAATTCTTTCCATGTCGAAATGACCATAGCTGACTCCTGTGAAATAAGCATCCCGCTGCAAGTAATCCATTCGGTCCGCATCAATTTGACTGGATATCAAGCTGACGACGAGCTTGTTTTCATACGTCTTATTAATAACGTCGGATACTTTTTTAGGAAAGCCTTTTTCCACTTTGCTGAGTACCTTGTTCACTTCGGTATCTCCAAGTAAGATTGCCTGAGTGAAATCTTCGTGATCCAGCTTGAACACTTTTTCAAAGGAATGCGAAAAAGGTCCATGACCAAGATCATGCAATAGCGCAGCACAAAGACAAAGCAACCGCTCCTCCTGATTCCAGTTCGGACGGTCCTTGAAGTTCTCGATGATCCTTCTCACGATTTCATAAACACCTAAAGAGTGGTTGAAACGGCTGTGTTCAGCTCCATGGAACGTCAAATAAGATGTGCCGAGCTGTTTGATTCTACGGAGCCTCTGAAATTCAGCGGTCCCGATCAAATCCCAAATCACCCGTTCTCGAACGTGGACATAACGATGTACGGGGTCTTTAAAAACCTTTTCTTCACTTAACTTCTCATCACGATAGGCCATCAGTTTGTCCTTTCTACACGACATTTTTATCTATTATATACCTTAAATTCCGACAAAAAAACATCTTGACAGACAGAAATTGACAGGTGTTCTCCGAGAAACCTGTCTATAAGCGCTCTAACTTTCGATATGATTTTTTATCCATCAGAGAATTTTACAATCGATCTTCCATTCATGCAAGAGGCGAGTTTTGGTATAATGGACGTTGCTACCGAAAAGGAGAACGAATGCTATGAATGAACTACATCCATTATTAAAACCAGAAACGTATCGCTTCATCGACCAAAGCAATTTAGGCCCTGGATTTTCGGCTTTACAGTCTTTTGCTATGGACGATGCGTTATCCATAAGTGTCGGTGAACGTATGAGCCCGACAACGGCAAGACTCTGGGTCCACCACGATACGATTGTACTCGGGATTCCGGATGCCCGCCTTCCTTATATAAAACAAGCCATCCAACATTTGAAGTCGAACGGTTACAATGTGATCGTCCGTAATTCCGGTGGTCTCGCCGTCGTGTTGGATGACGGTGTTTTGAACCTTTCCCTCATCTTCCCTGATTCTAAACAGGTAAATATCCATGACGGTTATGAGGCGATGGTTTCGTTTATCCGCCAACTCTTTTCCGATTTGACGAACGGCATTGAAGCTTATGAAATCACCCAATCCTATTGTCCAGGGACATATGATTTGAGTATCAATGGCAAAAAATTCGCCGGCATCTCACAACGCCGGGTTAAAAACGGTTCCGCTGTACAGATCTATCTTGACGTAAGTGGAAGCGGCGCAGAACGTGCGGCGCTTTTGAAGCGGTTTTATGAACTGGGCAAACGCGACGAAGAGACCCGCTTCAGCTATCCTGATATCGATCCAAGCGTCATGGCATCTTTAAACGAATTACTGGGCACTAACCTCAGTGTTGCCGACGTACGTGACCGTATATTGATGAAACTACATGAACTCTCGGGTCACCTTGTCACCCATGCTTTAGAAGGGGACGAAATCGACTGGTTTCATAAGCGGTTTGAGCAAATGATCAAACGAAACGAAAAAGCGCTCGACAACCTGGAATAAGGTTGTCGAGCGCTTTTCTATTTCTTCTCCGGGTTTGAGCGATTCTTCTCCGGGTTTGAGTAAAAAAGCTCGCTGGACGTTGTCCGCGAGCTTTTTCACTTCTTTATAGAGCTTGAGCAGCAGTGATGATGGCGAGCTTGTACACGTCATCAGAATTACAGCCGCGGGATAGATCGTTTACCGGCTGGTTCAAACCTTGCAGAATCGGACCGACGGCGTCAAAGTTACCCAGGCGCTGGGCAATTTTATAACCGATGTTTCCTGCTTCAAGGCTTGGGAATACGAACGTGTTCGCTTCACCCATTAGTGGAGAATCCGGAGCTTTTTTCTCAGCTACAGATGGCACGAACGCCGCATCAAACTGGAATTCGCCATCAATTAATAGATCTTTGTTTTGTTCTTGGGCAATCTCAAGTGCTTGTGTCACTTTCTCCGTTTCAGGGGACTGGGCGGACCCTTTCGTTGAGAAGCTTAACATAGCGACTTTTGGATGGATATCGAATAGCTGGGCTGTTTCTGCACTTGCCAAAGCGATCTCTGCTAAGTCCTGGCTGTCAGGGTTGATGTTGATAGCACAGTCAGCAAATACATATTTCTCTTCATCACGGACCATGATGAACACGCCAGAAGTTTTCTTAATACCGGGCTTCGTTTTAATGATTTGAAGAGCTGGACGCACAGTGTCTGCTGTAGAGTGAGCGGCACCACTGACAAGCCCGTCTGCTTTACCCATGTAGACAAGCATTGTACCGAAGTAATTTCCGCCCTGCAGGATTTCACGTGCTTTTTCTTCTGTCGCTTTTCCTTTACGGCGCTCGACAAAGCTTGCGACCATTTCATCAAACTCATCGTAGTTTGCAGGATCAAGAATTTCTGCAGCGGAAATATCTACATTCAATTCAGATGCTTTCTGTTCTACTTTTTCTTTATTACCGACTAATACAGGTGTCAACATTCCGTCAGCACCCAATTGACTCACTGCTGTTAGGATTCTTTCATCTAATGCTTCTGGAAATACGACTTTCTTGCCTTTTCCATCAATTTTAGACTTCAAAGTATCAAATAGGTTACTCATGATTAACCCTCCATTTTTTCATTCTGTTATACATGATAAGACCTTTTGTGTTCAAATGAAAGTGGTTCGAATCAAGTTTTCCGTTTGAAGCGATTTCATTTTATAACTTTACCCTATTTCTCTACAGATGATACTTCTCCAACTGTTCACTCTTTTGTCATACCCGCATCGTTATCTATCCAAATGTAAATGTGTTATATTTATGGAGGATGTTTTATTAGTACAATACTTCAATGTAAAAGGAGCGATCGATCCCATGCCAGAAGCAGTAGTTACCATGGACGGTTGGTATTGTCTGCATGATTTTCGTTCTGTCGACTGGACAGCATGGAAGTATGCATCAAACGAAGACCGTGAAGAAGCGATCAATGAATTCAAAGAATTGATCGGTCAATGGGAAGAAACAGAACGCAGCAAAGAAGGTAGTCATGCTTTATATACAATTGTCGGTCAAAAAGCAGATTTCATGATGATGATTTTACGTCCGACAATGGAAGAGCTGAACGAAATTGAAACGGCCTTCAATAAATCCAAGCTGGCAGAATTCACGAAGCCTTCCTATTCGTATGTCTCTGTCGTTGAGCTTTCCAATTACATGGGGAGTACGAATGAGGATGATCCTGAAATTCAGGCACGCTTACGCCCTACCCTTCCGAAGTGGAACCACATTTGCTTCTATCCGATGGACAAGCGCAGGCAAGGAAATGACAACTGGTATGTCCTTGAAAAAGATGAACGTGCCAAACTCATGTATGCCCACGGGATGACAGGCCGTCAATACGCCGGCAAGATCCGTCAGATCATTACCGGTTCCATCGGTTTTGATGACTGGGAATGGGGCGTTACACTATTTGCTCATGATGTTCTTCAATTCAAAAAGCTCGTTTATGAAATGCGCTTTGATGAAGTAACTTCACGTTATGGCGATTTCGGATCTTTCTATATCGGAAACATCCTCAAGCCAGATGCTGTCGAACAATTTTTACAAGTATAAATAAGAAAGCTGCCAGATGATCTGGCAGCTTTTTTATATCCCCTTTCTTTCACTAACGCTCCCGTTTATGGAAGACTCAGTTTCGAGACTTTTGTTAAGTGGATAGGGGCTGAGGGGGATGACTCGCTTTCCATGGGAGAGCAAGGAGCACATACCACGCATCCTTAAAGGAAGCCTTGCCTAGTTGAAATAATAAATGACCATTCCTGGCCATGGATACGGGGTCAGGGAAACGATGATTTGCGGTGTTTTGGTTCAGTCAGGAGAAAAACACCCACGTTCGTGTCTCCATTCGTTTTTCATGCGGACGTTTCCCAGACCCTGCTCCCACGCCTTATTCGTGCAGAATGGTTAAAAAGACTCTATAACGGCGTGGGTGAATATGCCTTTATTTCAGAGCTCGGCAGGTTACTGGTAGGGGGATCTCGAGAAGCTCATATGGTAAAGGGGCGGAGGGAAACGGTGAGACTCCTGTGGGAAGTGCGTGGTAGATGAGACCCCGCAGAGCGTTAGCTCGAGGAGGCTCATCACTCGCCCACGGAAAGCGAACCTTTTCCCGGAGCCCCTAGAATCCCACAAACATCTCGAAATCAAGTCTCCCACAATCCTGCCATATTGTTTAGGAACAGTAAAAGGACTATCCCTTCTTGGGAAGTCCTTTTTGTTGTCCATCAGAAAATATTTTTAATCATATCTCCATAGGCGTCCAACATATAGTGTTAAAGAACATGCAATCATGCCTTTATTAAAGTGAGGTGACCGCATGGCTGTTGTCCCCTTCAATCAGGCCGATGTCAAATTATTAGCGAGGCTTATGAGAGCAGAGGCTGAAGGAGAAGGTAAACTAGGCATGCTTATGGTCGGAAATACAGGAGTCAACCGTGTGCGAGGGAATTGCATCGATTTTACGGAGATCGATACGATTCGTAAGATGGTGTTCCAGAGTCCCGGCGGCTTTGAGGCTACTCAAAAGGGATACTTCTACCAAAGGGCACGGGAAAAAGACAAACGGCTTGCAAGAAGGACGATCAACGGTGAGCGGTTCCACCCTGCCACAAATTCACTTTGGTTTTTCAAGCCTTCTGGAGACTGTCCAGCTCAATGGTTCGGCCAATGGAATACGGGCAGGTTCAAATCCCACTGCTTCTATTCTCCGATTCGGTCTGACTGTCCTAGTGTTTATTAATTCCAATAAGGAGTGATTCAATTGGCACAAAAGAAACCGCAAATGGGCGGACAGGGTCAGGGGCAAGGTCAAGGACAGCCGATGTACGGCAGCCAATCCTCCCCCTATTACGGCCAAAACCCGTATATGCAATACTACCCAAGTGCACAGATGCCAATCCAAGGAACCCAGCCGCCGCAAGGTCAGCAAGGTGGTCTACAAGTGCCGCAAATGCAGCAAGCCCAATCAAAAGGAGTAAACCCTCCGAATATGCTTCCTTCCGAAGAATCATACATTGAAAACATTTTACGGTTGAATGCAGGAAAACCTGCCACAGTGTATATGACTTTTGAAAACAACGACCAGTGGAACGCCAAAGTTTTCAAAGGAATCGTTGAAGCCGCAGGAAGAGACCATATCATTCTCAGCGATCCTCAAACAGGGAAACGTTATTTACTCTTGATGGTCTATCTTGATTACATTACATTCGACGAAGAAATCAACTATAACTACCCGTATGGCGGCGGACAGGGAATGGGCAATTATCAACCCCGCTAATGAAGCAAAAAACTCGCTATTTCGGTAGCGAGTTTTTCATTTCCATATTCAAAATTACTGGCTATACGCCAAAAGAAAAGGGTGTACAAATGCGACCTCCATATGAGAGTTACCAGAGAGCCCAGTTAGGTGCCCTTTTGTTAGCTGTAGTTCTTGCCGTGGTCGGTTTATTCCAGCTCGAACACCAATGGATCATCTTACTCATGTTTTATGTTCTAGCGGCGAGCTTTGCCCTAGAAGGTATGGTCGAGATGAAACGCCAGCAAAAAGTGAATGCCATCATTCAACTGGTTAGGGCGGTCATTCTTCTGTTTTTCACGACGATCCTTTACTTTTAGTATTAAATAGATTTAATGACAGCGTAACCCAGCAAAATCCAGCCGATCAAAAATGACAGACCTCCGAGTGGAGTGATCATAGCAAACACTTTGATTCCAGACGTAGCATAGATGTAAAGACTTCCGGAAAAAAGCAGGATTCCAATTAAGAAAAACCAACCTGCACCTGTCATCGCACCGGTCTGGATTTTGCTCATCAATAGAGCTGTGACAAATAAAGCCATCGTATGGAACATTTGATAATCAACGGCTTTCCCCCATTGATCCAGTCCTTTTTCGGAGACCTTGCCTTCAAGTCCATGAGCACCGAACGCACCTAAAGCGACGGATAAAAATCCATTGATTACGGCTAAAATTAAAAAAAGCTTCATTTTTTCTCCCCCTTAAAAATCGAAAATAGAAGACCCATTGGCTTCATCATGGTCAATTTTCGTTTCTTTATCCTCTTTCTGGACGGGCTCAGGGTTGCCTGCTCCCATCATCTTGCTAATTTCTTCGACTGTTGGTTCTTGGACCGCAGCCGGTGAACTTTGCGGACTGGTATCTTCCTCTAACAGTAAGTCAGCAAGCAATTTCACAGAACGCACATGCTCCCTCACTTTTTGCTCATTTCCATGCTGCAGCATCGCTTCCTGTATCTCACTGGACATCTTTTTCAAGACCGTTTTGTTGGTAATTGCCATAGATCGTTTTCTCCTTTTCGATATAAGATGGTTCTCTGTCGTAGTTTAACACGTTCCCCTCTCCCCTGTCCTTTTCTCTCCAGCAGTTTCAACAAATGTTAAAAAGTTACCTCGCTGAATTCAATTACCCACTATTCCAGATAAGCTCCCTTTTCTGGAAGAATCACTTTCGAGACTTTTGTGTGAGTTTAGGGACTGCGGGAAAAGGTTCGCTTTCCATGGGGCGGTCGGTGAGCCTCCTCAGGCTACGCCTTCCGGGGTCTCACCTGTCCCACACGTCCCATAGGAGTCTCACCGTTTCCCTCCGCCCCTTTGCCATATAAGTGTCTCGAAACCACTTCCAGAATAAGCTGCTTTTATGCACAGATTTAATGGAGGGTACGAACTTGAAGGCACTCTATTCTGGGTGCGGAAAGCTTGTTATGTAGCGCTTTATGCATATAACACAAGGATAGTGGAAGTCCCCCTCCCACAGTAAAGGGGGTGGTTGGGAAGCTGCGAGACTCCCGTGGGAGAAAGAAGATAGGCGAGATCCCGCAGGACGAATTCCCAGGAAGCTTGCCACTCCCCCACAGGAAAGCGAGTAGCTTCCCAGCCACCCCCTAACGCTCAACAAGGCAAACGAACCCCAAAAAGTCTCGAAATCGAGTCTTCAACAAACCTGCCATATCTTTAATATCCACTCTAAAAATTCCAACATGTAAAAAAGAACCCCGACAAATGGTCGGGGTTCTTGGGTTCTAAATTTATAGAGAGATGACACCGATTTGGTTTAAGAAGATCAAAACAATCATGACTGGGGCAATGAACTTAACGATTGTAAACCATACGTTGCCAAGCAGCCCTTTTTTCATATCGGTGGCTTCCAATGCTTCGGATTTCTTGAAGTACCATCCTACAAGAAGGGCCATAGACAGACCTCCAAGTGGAAGCAAGATGTTGGAGGCGATATAATCCATTGAGTCGAGAATATTCAAGTCTCCAATCGGGGTGACGCCGGACCATAAGCCAAAGCCAAGGGAAACGCCAATTCCGAGTACAAACATAATGGAGCCCACCAACACACTCGTGGCAAAACGCGTCCAACCGAAAGCTCTCATAAAGTAAGCTGTCGGTACTTCCAGTATAGATACAGATGATGATAAGGATGCCAGAATTAAGGCGAAGAAGAACACCAGTCCGATGATTCCTCCAAATGGCATCTGCTCAAAAATACTTGGAAGTGTAATGAACACAAGTGGCGGGCCTGAACTTGGATCAATTCCAAACGCAAACACAGCCGGAAAAATCACAACACCTGAGATGATGGCGAAAAATGTATCCATGATGCCGATCCCAAGCGTCGCACTCGGCAGTTTGTTTTCTTTTTTCAAATAACTGCCGTACGTCAACATGGCTCCCATTCCAAGGCTCAAGGAGAAAAAGGCTTGACCCAGGGCTGCTATATAAATGGACGGTTTACTAAACGCTGTCCAATCAGGTTGGAACAAAAATTTCAAACCTTCTGAAGCTCCCTCCAGGGAAAGACTGAAGAACGCAAGACCGATCAAAATGATGGCAAGCAATGGCATGAAAATTTTGTTTGCTGCTTCAATCCCTTTCTTAACACCACTCAACACAATCACAATGGTTAAGATCATGAATAGTGCTGTCCAGGCAATCGGATGCCAAGAGTGGCTGATAAATTGGCCAAACGCCCCTTCATAACCAACTTCAGGCGAAGTAAAGAATGATCCATTAATATAATTCCAGAAATAAAAGATCGCCCATCCAGCTACCACAGCATAAAACCCTAAAATTAAGAAAGCACTGGCAATACCAAAGAATCCCGTCAAATACCAAGGCGTCTTAGGAGCCAACTTCTGAAATGAACCCACAACATCACTTTGCGCTTTCCTTCCGATACTGACTTCAGTCAATAACAGGGGTACTCCAATTAAAAGTACGAATAATAAATACAAGATTAAAAAGGCGCCTCCGCCATTATTACCTGCTACGAAGGAGAACCTCCATATATTTCCTAGTCCGACAGCTGACCCCATTGCGGCAAGCATAAAGCCCAGCTTCGTCCCCCACTGTTCTCTCGCCATACTCACTACACTCCTCTCACTCATTCATCTAATTCAGCCGCTCTCTTTTTTTATTCGGCTTAGTGAAATATTCATCAGCATACCATAGAATGAGCGAGTGTAAATACATATTCTGAAATTTCATTTAATTTACAGTCGGTAATCGATCATGGAAGAAGTTCCAGATTGATTATTCTTCTTTATTTGCTTCTTTTCAGCAAATTGCAAGCATTCTGTGCCTGTAGATTTCAAAACGAATGCAGAAGGTATTTCTTTCGTTTTGAACCCGTAAGCCTCGCACGCTCTCGGAAAAGCTGGGTTCCATGTTGTACGAAAATGCTTGCAACGGAAGCAGTTGACCTTTTTCATATCGACCCTCTCTCCTGCCAAATGATATGGTAGAATCATAGCACAGCTAAAGCCCGTTCTCTAGGAGGCTATTATGGAAGCATGGTTTAGTGAACAAATTGACCAAACTTTTACTACATTCGGTACCAGCCATACATGGATGCTCTCTATTTACTTGGTTGTTTCTTTAGTAATCCTTTTGATGCATCAAACCTTGAAAAATTCCAGCGTACTGCATAACATTGTGCGCTACAGTCTATTATTTCTGTTAATTATATCGGAAATCAGCTATCAAACATGGACAATCATGCACGGTCTCTGGATGGAAGGGAGCCACCTCCCCCTCCATTTATGCGGGATCGCTTCTTTATTAGGTGTTGCCGCGCTCATTACCTATCACCCTAAACTGATTAAGATCACTTTTTTTATAGGTATTCTGCCCGCAGCCATTGCCTTGATCACTCCCGATATCCCTCATGGATATGAGCACTTCCGCTTTTGGAAGTTTTTTGTGCATCACATGGCCATCTCCTGGACCAGTCTTTTTTTAATCATATCGACAAAAGTCACGATTAAAGGAAAAGACTTGTTGGAAACATTCTTCTATTTGATCATTTACAGTGTGTTCATCTTCATTTTCAATATTTACTTCGAGACCAATTATTTGTATTTGAATGGACCTCCCATTGCAGGTACCCCTCTTGACTGGATGGGGGAAGGTGCTATGTATTATATCAGTCTAGTTTTAACAGCACTTTTTGTTTTTTCCCTTATGTATTTCCTTTACAAGCTCATCAAAAAAACTAGGTAGTCCCCTTGTTATTCAATATAAGGGCAGGATTCTTGAAGACTCAGTTTCGAGACTTTTGTAGAGTGGATGGGGGCTGCGGGGAATGACTCGCTTTCCGTGGGAGCGAGGTTAGCCTCCTCGGACTGCGTCCTGTGGGGTCTCACCAATCACTTTTTTCCTCTTCTATATCCGGTTTCGGCGCCTAGCGGCTAGTGAGACTTCCCTCGCTTCTGTACGATAAGTCAACATCGAATCACTCCGTCCTTCGTGTTTCCTTTATCTCCGCCAGCTCAAGGCTTGTCCATACGCCGCTGATCGAGGCGCCTGCACACTTAAAGTAGGAGTCTCCCCATTCCCCTCCGCCCCTTTTGCCGTATTAGTCTCTCGAAACCACTTCAAGAATCATCTCATTTCCAACTGGATGTAGGTTTTTAATTGGAGCACCTGTGCCAGGTATTTATTTCCCTATTGCTGATATAGGGCGGTTCTACCTACATCCCATGATGATTGGAAGACATCCACTCTCGGTATAGGGGTTCGTATCTCTTTCACATGGAATGGGGTGGTTGGGAAGCTGCGAGACTCCCGTGGGAGAAAGGAGATAGGCGAGATCCCGCAGGGCGGTTAGCCCGAGGAGGCTCGCCACTCCCCCACAGGAAAGCGAGTTGCTTCCCAGCCACCCCTAACGCTCAACCATGCAACGAACCCTGGAAACATCTCGAAACTGAGTCTTCCAGAAAAGGGAGCTTATCTACAAGAAATGATTCGATATCACAATAGATAGGGTGCGTATACGATTAGAATGATCAGTACCCAGATGACATCGACGAAATGCCAGTAATAATTGAAGATTTTTTGCTTTTCTATGAACAAGGACTTCGGCATCGTCTGCTTGAACTGGACCATCAAAAGAATCATCCACACCAGCCCAAACGCAACGTGTGACGCATGAAGTCCAACAAGTACATAAAAGGAAGCGAGGAAATTGTTCATCGTAAGGGTGTAGCCTTCACTCCAGTACTTGTAGAACTCATGAACTTCCAATCCCATAAAAATGCTCCCGAGCAGGAAAGTCGTCCCCAGTCCGATCCAGATCTTGAGACGATTCCAATTTCCCAACCCACTCTCCGCTATTAGTAAGGTACCGCTGCTTGAAAGAAGGAAAACGGATGTCAATACGACGGTTCGCAGCTCGTAGACTTCTGTAGGATCGGCTCCCCGCGGTGAAGGGGTGTAAAGGATATAGGTGGCGAACAACGTCGCAAACATGATGGCTTCAACGACTAAATAGAGGAAGAAACCGAGTCGTTTGTCATTGAATAAAACCTCTGATGTCTGTTTCATGATTCTTCCTCCTTTCGGTACACAGCTTTCCTTTCATCATTAAACACACGGTAGATGAAGAAACCTAGCGCAGCGATTCCACCCATTACCTGTATCCAAACCCATCCATATATAAAGCCGATACTCATGACAATCAAGACACCCGCTAGCAGGACGGGAGCGACCGTTTGAATAGCGATTGGAGAAGGTCTTGGCTCATCGGATTCTGGAAGCTTCTTTCTCTCCACTTTGCTGTACCAGTAAGGATCGATGGAATTTATTTTTGGAATAGGTTGGAAAGGATGCTCAGGCGCTGGGGATCCGACGGTCCATTCCAGAGTCCGCCCATCCCACGGATCGGCACCCACGGGGTCGGTAAGACGGTGAGTCTTATATAAATTCAATAAGACAATAAGCATACTCGCCCCCATCAAAAATGCTCCAATCGTACTGACGAAATTCAATAGGAATACACCATCTTCCCACGTGTAGGTGTACACGCGGCGTGGCATCCCGTTTAATCCAGCAAAGTGCTGGGGCATGAACGTCAAATGAAAACCGATGATGAAAAGCCAGAAATGCCATTTGCCTAGTTTTTCATCAAGCATCTTCCCTGTCATTTTCGGGTACCAATAATAAATGCCTGCAAATGCCCCAAGAATCGTTCCACCAATCATCGTATAGTGAAAATGGGCCACGACGAAATATGAATCATGATACTGGTAGTCAGCCGCTGCTACAGCGAGCATGACACCTGTCACTCCTCCAATGACGAATGTAGGAATGAACCCTAATGAAAACAGCATAGGAGTCGTAATCCGGACAACCCCTTTTCGCATCGTAAACAACCAGTTGAATACCTTGATCCCGGTCGGAACGGCAATTAACATCGTAGTGATGGCAAAGACCGAATTGGCCAGAGCCCCTAGTCCAACTGTAAACATGTGATGCGCCCATACCATAAACCCTAGAAGTCCGATTAAAGCAATCGCAATGACCATGGATGTGTACCCATACACTCTTTTCCTTGAAAATGTGGAAATCACATCAGAAAAGATACCGAAGGCAGGAAGGATCAAAATGTACACTTCTGGGTGACCGAAAATCCAAAATAAGTGCTGCCAGTACACAGGATCGCCGTATTCCCCAAGAAAGAAGCTCGTTCCATAAATCCGGTCGAACATCAATAACAATAGGGCTACCGTTAAGACCGGAAAAGCAATCAGGATAAGAAAAGATGTAACGAGGGTAGCCCAGGAGAATAAGGGCATCCTTGTCATCTTCATCCCTGGCGCACGAAGACGGATGATGGTGACAATCATATTGATCGCAGTAAAAATGGTACCAAGGCCTGAGACTTGAAGACCGAATATGTAATAGTTGTTATTTGGGCCTGTGGTAAATGTATCTGTGGCGAGTGGAGCATAGGATGTCCACCCTGCGTTCGGGGCAGCATTGAAGAAAAAGGCCATATTGAAAATGATGCCGCCGGATACAAACAACCAAAAGCTGATCGAATTCAAATAAGGAAAAGCAAGGTCATTGGCCCCCAACTGAAGAGGCACAGCAATATTCATCAAGCCAATCAAAAGAGGCATGGCAACGAAAAAAATCATCACTGTCCCGTGCGTCGTAAAAACTTCATTATACTTTTGAGATTGGAAGACCCAGAAATCATTTTCCGGTATGGCCAGCTGCGTCCTGATGAACATCGCGTCGATGCCGCCACGGATAAAGAAAACCATAGCAAGAAAAATGTACATCGTTCCAATTTTCCGATTGTCTGTAGTTGTTATGTAATCCCAAACCAATGGCCATTTCTTTCTCGTTGTCATCCACCATAATAAGGCGGCACCCAACAGAATGGATACAATCCAGGCCACAACGATATCTGAAGGTACTTCCCCTACGAAAGGTACATACATCCCATTCACCTCTTCTCCCCATGTTTATTCTTTTTCCAACCAGCTTTCAAATGCTTCCTGACTCACCACTTTCGTTTCAAACCTCATCAAAGTATGCTCCGCTCCACAAAATTCTGCGCATTTCCCCTGATATGTCCCCTCTTCACGTGGCTCAAACGATAACCTTGTCTCTTCACCAGGGAGAACATCAATTTTCCCTGATAAATTCGGAATCCAGAAGGAATGGATGACATCATTAGAAGTGAGGCGGAATTCTACTTCCTGATCTACAGGTAAAACGAGCTCATCATAAGATTCTTTTCCGTTCTCATAAGTGAACTTCCAGTTAAATTGCTGGCCTACCACTTCAACGGTCATGGCGTCTCCCTGAGATCCTTCTGCTGAACCTGACACTTTCGAGGTTAAATCATATGTAGCCTTTACCGTCGGAACAGCTAAGATTGCAATCAATAAAAGAGGAACGAGCGTCCATGTGATTTCCAGCCATTTGTTCTCCTTCTCATCTGGGGGAATATCGAATTTCGCCTTCCCTCTTTCCCGAAACTTCCTAAGAAAGGCGACGAATAAAACAAATACGACGATCAGCACAAGCATCATAATGCCGAAACTAAGATAGATTAAGTTCGTCAATGTATCAGCTGTATCGCTTTTTGGATTAAGAACTCTCATTTGGCACCCAGATAAGAAAGCGATTACGAAAAAGAACAAAACTAGTTTCTTCACCGACTCTTCCCTCCCGTCCAGTTGGATATCTGTAGTTATAGGACTGTCTAGTAATGCTCTATTACCTAATCCTTACAGAACAAAACTCCTTCTTTTCCTCCCACAAAAGCACCTTATCTTTAAGACTTCGTTTAGATGTTTGTGTGAGGGAATGGTGGTCGGGAAAGCGAGCCATTCCCCGACGCCCCATCTTCTACACAATAGTCTCGAAACAGAGTCTTCTACAATCCATCCAATATTCGCAAATTTTTGTTCAATAATATAGCAAGGAAAAGCCCCCGTTTCTGATGGAATCAGATACGGGGGCTTATTTGTTATCTTCCATGAAGATTTTCAAGCCTTTCGATGCGGGCTTCTAGCTTTTCATATTCTTCTTTTGAAACGAAGCCCAGTTCTTTCATTTGATCCTGGAATCTGGCTTTCGCTTGTTCATTCCATTCTTTGTCTTTGCTTTGTCCTTTGGAAATCCATTGGTTCATCCAATTGTTGACCATTGTCTTTGCTTGTGAAGGGCTGATTTCCCCGCGCTTCACCATTTCGTTGACCATTTTTTCAAAACGTTCCTTGCCACTGATGGCAGCGCCTAAACCAAGATGGAATCCTTTCTTCAATAAATCACTCATCCTTCATTCCTCCTATTGTGATGGATGCGTTTTAACATCCTCAAATGATTGAACGAACTTACGAGAAACCCAAGTACACCGACTCCTGATAGGACACCCCCGATCCATACAGTCGGAAGGACAGGAACGATGAATGTGTAATATAAAGCGGCTGCACCGATTCCTGCGATGACGAGAGAAAAGAACGTATAAAATAAATAGTATTGATGAAATAAATGGTTTTTTTGATGATAACTCTTCCATTCCCTCTCTTTATCTCCATCTTCGAGATACTCGACCAATGCTCTCGGTAAGGAAAGGAGCGGTCGAGCTGTCTCTTTCGCGATTTCTTTATATAGAGAAAAACTGGAAGCTTCTCCTGACATCCATTCTTTGATCACTGGTCTGCCCCACCGGATTAAATCGATTTGAGGATACACACTTGTGAGAACCCCTACGATGATTGAAGTCGCACGTCCCAAAAAGGCATAATCGGCAGGGAGCTGAATCGGCTGTTCTTTCACAAACTCTTGCAAATCGCCCAGCATATCATTCATCATATGCGCATCCAACTTGTCAAAGTTCCCATCCAAGTACATGTCCGTCGTCTGCTTCAACAGTTTCTTCACTTTTTCTGTATCCGCATCAGGAAGTAAGAAATCCATTTCCTGCAGCGATTCAATCACTCTGTCGTAATCATCTAATATGAAGCCTTGAATCATTTTCCGGATTGAATTCGCATCTTCATTTTTGATTTCCCCGACCATCCCGAAATCGATCACAACCACCGTACCATCTTCTTTTAACATCAGATTTCCGGGGTGAGGATCGGAGTGGAACATTCCTGCATATAGAAACTGTTCGACACACAAATCAAACAACGTCCGAGCGATTCCTTCCCGGTCGATGCCATGATTTTTAATAAAAGATAAGTCCGTAATTTTTGTTCCTTCAATCCATTCCATGACAAGGACACGTTTCGTCGATAAATCTGAATAATAATCAGGAATGTAAACATCATCAAAATCTGCAAACCTCTTTTTGAAATGATTACCGTTTTCAAGCTCCATGGTGAAATCCAATTCGTTGCTGATCACTCGGACGACTTCCCGATACAAAGCGGGCAAATCTGCTTTTTTTCCGTAAACAGTAAGCTTATCCAGCATCCAAAATACAATTTTCAATGCTTTGAAGTCCATCCGGAATGTATCGCGAACCCGGTATCGTTGGACTTTGACCGCTACGGGTGTACCGTCTTTTAAATGAGCTTTATAGACTTCTCCGATAGAAGCTGAAGCAACGGAATTTTCATTGATGTCTGAAAGGTGTTCATCGAGGGATGCATTCCAATCTTCCTCTATGGTCTGTTTAGAATACTGGAAAGGAACCGGTTCGACTCTGTCGACGAGTCCCTCTAATTCTTTAATGAACGACTGTGGCAATAAATCTCCTCTTGAGCTTAAGAATTGCCCGAATTTGATCAGAAGACCACCTAACAAGACCGCCTTTTTCCGATACTCTTCCGCTTGCCCTGCCAGCATCTCCTCCCATTTCCGTTTTGTATCCTGATCCCAGATCCGGTGTCTTTTTTCAAACCAGAAAATTTGTATAAGAAATTTCAACGCCATCCAGACGATGATAGAAATTCTGTATATAGATATGTATTTCAACCGTTTTCCCATTTTCCTCCCCCTCCATACTTCTGTACTTTATTCTTCCCTTCTCTTATTCTCGTCAATCATGAAAATTTTTAAGCCCTTAAGGAAAATAGACCTAAAACTTTTTACTCAAATTATTTGTTTCGGGTTCCGAAACTCCATACGAAATGACTATTCTAATTTTTTAGAATATTCTACATAATAATACTTAGGTGTTTTTACATTTTTTTCATTAGGGGGATCATATTTTGAAGAATAAGAAACTAACAGCTTTACTTTCAGCAGGGGCTTTGACCCTGTCATTGCTTTCTCCAGCTGCGGTGACGGAAGTAAGCGCAAGCAAAGTACAGGAAAATTGGAATGTTGAACGGTATAGCGAAAAGATAGATATTGATGGTCAATTGCAGCGCTTGGATGAAAGCGAAAGCTTCCAGCGCCAAGCGAAACAAACCATTAAGGATAATGCGTCTAAAGTAAACTTTAATGGAGATGAAGGAAGCGAATCTGAATCAAACGAAGAAGCTTCAAGTACTTCTGCCACCGGTGAAACGAAACAATTCCTCACTCGGGATTTAGCTTTTAAAGAGTTCACTCTTCAAAGCGTAGGAGAACATGCGGAAGTATGGGTAGCCAATGACCTATCTTTCCCTGAAGGGGATGAGCGTCCGGCTCATGTAGTCACACCAGAGCAAGCAGACATAATGGCGAAAGAATTCGATGAAAACATGTATCCTGTAGCCACTGATTTCTTTGGCTCTCCAGATACATTGGACGGAACAAATGCTCAACTTGAAGATTTGGGAATTGTTCCTGAGGGTTATTATCAGGGAGATGGAGACAAGGTCATCATCCTTGTCGATAACGTGCAAGATGACAATTATACAGATCCAACTTATCCATTCTTTGTTGCTGGATTCTTCTGGCAGACATTAGAAAATTATATGGACCGTAACATCATCACCATTGATTCAAGAGACTGGGATACACGCCTGGAAAGCACGTTCTTTGGAACAACCATCCATGAGTTGCAACACTTGATCCACGCAGATAACGACGGTGACGAAACTTCCTGGTTAAATGAAGGAATGTCGACTTTCTCTGAATACTTAGGCGGCTATGGACTGGATTCTGGATCGATCAACTTCCTGCTCGATCACCCGGAAAACTCGTTGACAAATTGGGATGACCATCGCAATGCGGAAACTGGTCCTGAAACGATTGCCGACTATGGTCTGGTTCAATTGTTTACGCTTTATAACTATGAAAGATTTGGACAGGAATTCATTCGTCATATAGCCAAAGATGAGCTGAACAGTATTGAAAGCTTCGAACAAGCTTATAAAGACTTTGGATTAAACGTGACATTCAATGAGGTATATCAGGACTTCTCTACAGCCTTAGTTGTTGATGATCCGAAATTCAAAGGCGGAAAATATGGTTTTGAAAACATTGATCTTCGCAACCTTCCTGTCGGGGATGGGGAAACACGCGGGAAAACCGTCAATTTCGAAAAAGCGAAAGACTATGAAAAAGAAGGTGTCCCTGCCTGGGGTACAGACTTTAAAGAGTTCGAATTTGAACCAGGTGAAAACGTAGAATCCTTCAAGTTTAATGGCGTAGATTTTGAAGATAACACTTGGGAAAGCTTAACTGATCCTTTAGGAAGTGATAATGAAGTTCTTTGGGCAGGCGAAGGAGACGAATTGGACAACAATTTGATCTTTAAAGCGGACTTAACAGATGTTGAGGATGCGACATTGAACTTCGACCATTATGTGGACATTGAAGAGAGCTGGGACTATGGTGTCGTTCAAGTTTCCACAGACGATGGACAAACATGGACATCCCTTGAAAATGAAAATACTCGTTCTGATGTCGTTGAAGAAGGTTATCCGAAAATCAAAGAAAATGTCCCTGGTTTTACTGGACACTTTGAGGATTATCAGTCTGAGAGCTTCGACCTTTCTGAGTATGCAGGACAGGAAGTCCACATTTCTTTCCGTTACTTGACGGACTGGGGTTACAACGACGCGGGCTGGTTCATTGATAACATCGAAGTTCCGGAAATCGGTTTAAGTTATGATGGAAGTACAAAAGAACCGTTCATGTCCAAAGCGGAACTCCTTGGAAATTATGTAGACTATGGTGTTACGTTCATTAAAGAGAAGAACAATGGGAAGTACCAAGTGGTTGAGGTCGATCCATTCAATATTACAGAAGAGGATGCATTGGAGCTTCAACAAGTGTTCCGCCCTGGTAAGACGTACATGACGACTTACTATGCGGCTCCTCAGGACAGCTTGAACCCTGTTGAATTCGAATATGAAGTGGAATACAAAGAAAAAGGTCCAAAAAAGAATAAATAAACTTCTTCTCCCCAATCGGATGATTGGGGGCTCTTTTTATGGTTAGATTTAAAGTTTATTTGATTCTCTTCTCCCTTTGAGTGATTTCCAACTGGATTGGATAGAAAACTCAAGCAATTTGGGAGATTCTCTATTCCATATGAAAGATTCCCCCTCACACGTTTTCCTAATAGTTGCGCCTTCTATACCAACTGTGTGAAAATTTACTATACAAAGGAGTGTTGCTCATGCATGTTCGTGAATTGGAAGTCAAAGAGTTACATACCGTTGCCGAATGGCTGTTTAAAGTGAACGAACAAGATCACCATTATGTGGCCTGGATGGCTTCTGAACAAAATGAGATCTTCGAACAGATTTGGACGTTGACGCAGTTCAAAGAACCTCTTGCCTATGTCGCCTGGGAAGGGGACGAGATCATCGGTTTCCTTGGTATCCTCCCGTTTTTCGAACAGAAACTATGCCGCCTGCTAGGGCCTTTCGCTATCAAGGATCAGGAGGAAGTCATTGAATGTTTATGGGACAAAGCTTCTTTAACGGCGCAGTTGCACTTTGATGTCGTGAAGGTGGCCTGTTTTGCTGCAAATGAAGCACTCGTTTCCTTTTCAGAGAGACATCAGTTTCAAATGTACAATGTGGAACGGACGTTAGCTGTCCATAAATCCTCTTATGAAGCCAATGAGACTAAAGACACGCCGATTGTCGGTCTGAGTGAGGAAGATTATGAGGCTTTGGATGACATCCATCCTTCAGCCGCTTATTACACGACAAAGGAAATGCTGTATCTATCCAGAGATGAGGGCAATTATCTTTGGGGCTACCAGCAAAATGGAGAGTTAATTGGGTACATTTACTTCGAAACCATCATCTCCGGCCATGAGGGAGAAATTTGCTTTGTGAATGTAGACGCTGATCACCGGAGCAGTGGTGTCGGTTCAGAGCTCATCCATCATGCGTTGCAGTATGCGTTCTATGCCCTTGAACTGGATGTTGTCACTCTCTCAGTCAGAACAGAGAATCAACAGGCAGAAGCCTTGTATAAACAATTCGGGTTTAGAGAAATTCACACCATTTATGCCTATCAAAAAGAAATGAAACCAGAAACGCCGCTTTCCACAACCATCCATTAATTAAGGAGGGATCCCATGGAGCTTTTCATTCGTGAGACATTAGAAAAAGTCAACGACACCACCACCGTAAACTCCATCAAGCCTGTCAGCGGAGGAGATATCAATCAATCGTTTTATGTAGAAACGGACCATCGTCCTTATTTTATTAAAATCAACGAAAAGGTCGCGAGCCACTTTTTCCAGGCAGAAGCCGAGGGATTACGACTGATCAAGGATACGGCAGCCATACGTGTGCCTGACGTTTACCATTATGACCGCCCTGAAGGTGATGAAAAAGCAGCTCTTGTCATGGAATGGATCGAAAAAGGTTCTTCAGATGCTTCCCATTCCCTCGGAAAGAGCTTAGCTCACATGCATCAGCATACATCCGAGAAGTACGGATATGGAAAACCGACGTTCGTGGGTGAGCTGAATCAACCGAATGAGTGGTGTACAGCTTGGACCGAGTATTACCGCCGTTATCGGTTAGGGGGACAACTGGAAACCGGAACAGCGAAAGGCACAATTTCAGGCCATCGCGAAGAACGGTTGAAAAGACTGATGGACCGAATTGAGGAGTTCATTCCAGAAAAACCAAAAGCCTCTCTCCTACACGGCGATTTATGGGGTGGGAATTGGATGGTCTCCCGTGAAGGTGAACCTGTTTTAATCGATCCGTCTATCCTGTACGGAGACCATGCGTTTGAACTTGCCTTCACCGAGCTGTTTGGGGGATTCCCATCAAACTTTTTAGATCAGTACAACGCGTATTTTGAGCTTCCCGATGATTATCAGGATACCAAACCCATCTACCAGCTTTTCTATTTGCTTGTCCACCTTAATATCTTCGGGGAAATGTATGGATCGCAGGTGGACCGGATATTGAAAACCCATGTCGGTTGATTCAGGAGTAGGCCCTCCCCTTTCCTGAATCCGATATTTCCACCAACTCAAGCGGATAGGGTTCAAAGTAGGTCTGCTGTTTAAGATACTCACTTTGAAAACGTGCAACCCAGCAATTTAACACACTCAACACAGCACTCAAGGGGAGTTTCTCTTCTTTATATTGTTCCAGGAGGCTTTGGAAACTTTCTTTCTCCTCTTTGGATAAATCCTTTTTGAAGTATCCTGCAATATGCTGACATACGTTCACGTGGGCACTCGGTTTTGCAGGCTTGCTCATGAGTTTATGCAGCAACGGTTCATAGCTCTCCATGACCTGTTCAAAATCAAGGTGATCATGATTCGCGACCGTTTGTCCCATTTTCTTGAGCGTACCCGGATGATAAGCCATGAATAGGTATTTGTTACGGGCATGGAATTGCTGCAACCCTTTCATTCCTTCTATCTTCTTCACCTCGCGGAAATCAGCTAAAGTAAACAACTTCGTTAAAAAATGATGCCTCAAAGTGAAGTTCTTCAACCTGCCTTCTTCTTCTATGGCCAGACCCCCATGGCGATCAAGGATTTCTTTTGCGAAAAAACCTGACGTCTTTCCTACCACTTGAGAGTTTCCTTCACTATGATAAACTTTTACGTCATGCATGCCGCACGTGGGAGAACGGTTTTTCAATAAGAAACCATCCACGTCAGTCAAGTGATCAAGGAACCCTTGAGAAAACTCCTTCATAGTGTCCGTAAGGTTCTCCCCTGTTTTTGGTTGGACGAGTTGTTCTTCTTCCCCATCCACAATACGAATGACTTCCCGTGGGACTCCAAGCCCGATTTCAACCTCTGGACAAACGGGTATGAATTCCACATGGGACTGCATACGCTGAACAGCCTTATCTGGAATCACGGCTCCATTATAGCGGACTTCTGCAAATTCCAAACAACGGCTGACAACAACTTTCGGTGTAGGGAAATGCCGCATTTCCTTCTCCCCTTTCTGACAAATGCAAGTACTAGCAAACTTTCCTCAATTTCTACTTCCATAAACACAATCCGCCTATCATCTACAAATTTCCTATTGGTTTTTTACCGAAAACGTAATAGAATAAATAGTGTTGCATAATTATTCTCAAGTATTTATAAATAAAAAAATCAGACAACGTCAGGAGAGATTTTGGATGAGAGCGAAAGACTTCAAAGCATCATCACACTTAAAGTTCATAATTCCATCCTTGATCGGAATATTCCTATTTATGTTTCCGATCTTCGGAGATGACGGGGCCGTAACCATTCCAATTGCAATTCTTGCCGGTTGGGTTGAGACATGGCTTGCCGACTATTTATCCTTGATCATGACGATCATTATTTCGATTACAGCCATTGGGACGGTCATAGCAAAAGCAGCTGGCAAAGAAGCTCTGAATGGTTCACCATTTTTCCAATCTTTATTTAATGTTCCACCGGTATGGGTGATTACTCGCCTTTTAGGTATGATTTTTGCCATCATGGTTTACTTCCAAATTGGACCTGAAGCGATCACAAGTGCAAATACAGGCGGCTTGCTTCTTGATTCCCTACTCCATGTTCTCTTTGCCGTTTTTCTATTTGCAGGCTTGTTTTTACCATTGCTTTTGAACTACGGACTTCTGGAACTGTTCGGAGTCATCTTAACAAAAATCATGCGTCCCCTTTTCCGATTGCCGGGACGTTCTTCCATCGATTCCTTAGCCTCCTGGTTAGGGGATGGAACCATCGGTGTCCTTCTTACAAGTAAACAATACGAAGAGGGTTACTATACAAAGCGTGAAGCAGCTGTTATCGGGACAACCTTTTCCGTTGTATCCATTACCTTCAGCCTCGTAGTTATTCAAGAGGTCGGTCTTGGAGATATGTTCGGTCAGTTTTACTTAACCGTAGCGATTGCAGGCTTCATTGCCGCTTTGATCATGCCGAGAATCCCCCCTCTTTCTAGAAAAGCAGATACGTATGTAACGGAAGAACCAAGCGATCAAAAAGAAGAAGTGCCAGAACACCACAACTTGATTACCTACGGCTATACAAAAGCCGTCGAACGAGGCAGCAAAGCTAGCGGAATCGGGAACTTCCTAAAGCAGGGAACCCAGAACATCCTGGATATGTGGATGGGTGTAGCTCCAATCGTTATGGCGCTGGGTACCATTGCACTCGTCATTGCCGAATTCACTCCATTTTTCACATGGATCGGCATGCCGTTCATTCCACTTCTTGAACTGATGCAGGTGCCTTATGCACAGGAAGCATCTGAAACCATCCTTGTTGGTTTCGCGGACATGTTCCTTCCTGCGATTATCGGATCCTCTATCGAAAGTGAAATGACCCGTTTTATCATTGCATCTCTATCTGTAACTCAGTTGATTTATATGTCTGAAGTCGGTGGTCTATTGCTAGGGTCTAAAGTTCCAGTCAATATCAAAGACCTTTTCATCATCTTCCTTCTAAGGACAATCATCACGTTGCCGATCATTACGCTAATCGCTCATCTATTGTTCTAAAGCAAAAGCACTTCCTCCAACGAGGAAGTGCTTTTTATATCCAATCAAATCCCCATCCCTTATTGTAGTAAATGGCAGGATTGTGGAAGACTCAGTTTCGAGACTTTTGTGTAAGTGGATGGGGCTGCGGGGAATGGCTCGCTTTCCGCGGGAGCGCGGTGAGCCTCCTCGGACTGCGTCCTGCGGGGTCTCACCATGCACTTTTTTCCCGCAGGAGTCTCCCCATTCCCCTCCGCCCTTTACCTTGTGAGTGTCTCGAAACCACCTCTCAGAAACTCTGCTTGTATGCAAGTCAATGGGATAATATAAACGATTCCCAGTGATCATTTCGAGCATGAAAGCTTGATGTAGAGCGCTTTATACTTCTAAAAGTGGGATGGTGGAAGACAATCCAACTTGGTAAAGGGGTTCGTTTCTCACATACATCGAATGGGGTGGTTGGGAAGTTGCGAGACTCCCGTGGGAGAAAGGAGATAGGCGAGATCCCACAGGGCGGTAGCCCGAGGAAGCTCGCCACTCCCCCACAGGAAAGCGAGTGGCTTCCCGACCACCCCTGCCTCCAAATACGGCAAACGAACCCCGGATTATCTCGAAACTGAGTTTTTCACAAACGGGAGCTTATATGGAAAAACCGCTAAGCTTTGGGGGGCTTAGCGGTTTTTTAGGAGTTCGAGCATTTTTTGTGCGGTTGACAGGCTGGACTGTGGGTTTTGTCCGGTGACGAAGGGATCGTCGCTGATGACGTGATCAGAGTAGGCCTCACCAGGATCAAACTCTGCCCCCGCATCCTTCAACCGATCTTCGAGCATAAAAGGAACGATGGAATCGAGTCCGGTATCTTTTTCTTCTTCATTCGTAAAGCCGGTGATTTTCTTACCTTCTACGAGGGGGCGGCCATTATGGTCTTCTACTCCTACAAAACCAGCAGGCCCATGACATACAGCACCTATGACTTTTCCTTCTGTTAAAAAGTGTCGGAGTAATTCTTCCAGTTCATCATTTTCCGGGAAGTCGACCATCGTTCCGTGTCCTCCGCAAAGAAAAATCCCTGCAAATTCTGTTGGGTCTACTTCGGCTAGGGGGACCGTTTTATTTATTGGTTCCATGACCCCGTCCCAAACCTTTGGCAGTCTATTGCTATAGCTGTTCGGGTCGATGGGAGGACGACCTCCTTCGGGACTTGCTGCTATGACTTCATAACCTGCTTCCTGGAATTCGGTTGCAGGCTCGACAAATTCTTGAAGCCACAATCCTGTTTCATGTTTTCCGTCCAATTGGTCCGCATTCGTCACAATCATTAATATCTTTTGATCCATGATCAGCAACCTCCTTGTACATATCCCTCCTATTATTTACAAATGAAGTCATTTCAATCCCAATACTTTCTTCATCCAAACCTGCTGCAATTGAGTTTCGAACCCTTCTTGCTTCAATGCTTCATAGGCTGGGCTTATTTCAGGTATATTGAAAGCAGTGATGATGGCATTCGGACAACTTGAACGAAGGGTTTTCAGACATTGCCTCCCCTTGTTTTCAGACTGTAGCTGAAATAATGTGATCCGCCCCTTATCATTCCGAGTGAAGACCAAGCCCCCGAAGGTTGCTTCACCATCCGTGACTTTGAAAAATTCCCCCTTTTCGATGGAGAAAGGTTGATTCTGCCACGGGTATCCCCCTTTGGACATTTGCTCCTTCCATTCACGTTCATCCATGGATTCTAAACGGTTCAGGCGTTCTCCTCTGTTGCCTCCAGGTGTGGATCTCATAATATGTAAATGATCCACGATCTGATATCCATACGCTTCGTATAAAGCAATAGCGGATTGGTTTTCTGATAGCGCTTCTAATGTAGCTACAGAGGCGTTTTCTTTTTCATACATAGATAAAGAGGAGTGAACCAGCAAGCGCCCCACTCCTCTTTTACGATACGAAGGGTGTACAGCTGTCCCTCCGTTGTATGCCGTTTTTATTCCGTCGATTTCTTGGATGCCATTCAAAACGATCCCTACAGGCTTTTCCCTATCGTACACGATAAATGAATAAGCCGGAGACAATCGTTTAGAGCTCATCATTTTTAAAAATCCATCCAACTCCATTTGAATTTGGACCGAGTAATCTTGAAACCCCTCATTCCATGATGTAAGAGCATCTTCAAACGAACAATTCTTCATAGAGATGATTTCCATAAGGCTTCCCCTCCTATTATTTCTACTTAAACATTCTCTATAGAGGAGAGAATCCCTTCTTAAGACTGAAAGGAAGAATCTTTATGATTGACCCGGTGCCACCATTTTTTCAAGAGCTGTATGCGCCCCTCTATAAATGGCTGCGTCAACGTGCGGATGATTCCGCTCGATAACACATACACAATCGCCGCAGCTACGATAGCAAGACCTAAGACATCAAACACGTGGTCGACTTTGAACCAATCGGCCTGGCGGAAAAACTGGATGAAGAACCCATGCAGCAAGTAAACATATAATGTCCTTCCACCAAGGTATGTTAACCGGTATTGGGTATTCGGAACCCATGCAAAAACACTAATAGTCATAACGGCTGCAAGCACATAAACACCTAGACGGAACACGCCTCCCATTTCAGGGCTCCCAAGCACCTCATACGATTTAGATCCGAGCAGCCAGCCTGAGCTGAATTCTGGAAATAGAGCGATGACGGAGGCAACGATCGCCATCACGACAAGGCTTGCTTCTTTCACCCGACGTGTTCTCCATTTGTGTACATGTTCTTTCGTCAACCAATAACCCACAAGGAAAAATGGGAAGAAAACGAACGTCCGGGACAAACTGAAATGATGCCCGATGTCACTGAAGTACCCGACGAGCACCCCGATTTGCACGGCTATGGCCACTCCAAGGAATGGAGGAATCTTTTTGAACCAATAAAGCAGGATATGCCAGCAGAACAAACTGAACAGAAACCATAGAGACCAGTGTGGATAGAAGATCCCGCTTAAGGTCGCTCCTTTTCCGATGAAGAAATAGTATCCCGTATAAACGAGTTGAAAAATGAGATAAGGCAAGATCAATTTTTTAGCTAATTGTAAGATGTAGTCTTTTTCCCCTGATCCTTTCGCAAAGAACCCAGCAAGAAAGATGAATGCAGGCATGTGGAACGTATAAATCCAAGTATATAATGTGTACATCGGCCTTGATCCGTCTGTAAACGGCTGAATGATGTGACCAAAGACGACGAGAAAAATCAGTACGAGCTTGGCATTATCAAAAAAGGCATCACGTTTCATGTTGTCTCACCCTTCATTATCGATTAAACCTCTACCTCATGTTTACCACATTCCTGTGCTTTTTAAGGCACTTTTATTCATTTTTAAACCATATGTAAACCAATTGTTATCTTTTGTTATGAATTGTTATGGCTGAAAAAGAGACACCCTCTACGGATGCCTCACTACAATCATTTAAAGTCGATGGCCCATGAACCTTTACGGAAGATCGCTTCAAATTCCCCTTCTTTTGTTTCACCGTCAATGTCCAACTCCTTGGAACCCATCATAAAATCTTCATGAATCAAGCTGTCATTGACCCCATGGGACTCCATCTGTTCTTTATTAAAGGAAGATCCCCCACGGATATTGGTCGGGTAAGCTTTTCCTAAAGCCAGATGACAGGAAGCATTTTCATCATAAAGCGTGTTGTAAAAAATGTGCCCTGACTTAGAAATTGGAGATTCATTCGGAACAAGAGCAACCTCTCCAAGACGTTTGGCTCCATCATCACTTTCAAGCAGATGTTTTAAAGTCTCTTCTCCAGATTCAGCTTGATAGTCAACGACTTTTCCATTTTCAAACGTCAGTGTGAAGTTTTCAATCAGGTTCCCTCCATAATTGAGAGGTTTCGTACTTGTGACTTTTCCTTGGACCCCTGTTTTGTGAGGCATTGTGAACACTTCTTCGGTCGGAATGTTCGGATTGAATTCCGTCCCTTTCTCTGAAGTCGTTGAACCACCATGCCAAATGTGGTTCTGGACGAGTTCGATCGACAACTCTGTGCCTGGTGCCTTATAGTGAAGCTTTTTGTATTGTTTCTGATTCAAGTATTCTCGAGCCTGCCGAAGCTTTTCGTTATGATCTTCCCATGCTTTGATCGGATCTTCCTGATCGATGCGAGTGATATGGAAAATTTGTTCCCATAATTTATCCTGCGCTTCTTCAGGCGAATGATCTGGAAATACTTTTTGAGCCCATGCTTCCTGCGGGTAGGCAATGATCGACCATGTGGTTTTATCGTTCATAATATAGTCTCTATACTTCGTGAGAGCTTCTCCACTTGCTTTATTCGCCTTCGCAATCCGCTCCGAATCGATGCCCTTGAATAAATCAGGATTCGGGCCATAAATGGATAAAAGCGCATACCCATCCTTGACCATCTCTTCCAGGCCTTCTGCTTTCCACTTAGGGAAATTCTCAAGCACTTCCATAGGAGCGTTCTTCATTTTCATGAAACTGAGAACTTCATCATTCCATTCCAAGTGGACATTCTTCGCTCCTCTGCCATAAGCTTTAGCTGAGATGGTGCGGACGAGCTCAGCCGCTTCAATGGGAGCATTGATGATTAATCCTTGTCCTCTTTGGAGATTCACACCTTTTTTTAAAGCAAGATCTGCATACTTTTCTAATTGTTTCTGATGTTTACTCAATGTCTAACCCTCCAACTTCTTCATTATCTGTCTATTATTTCATATCCTGGTCTTGTTTCCTAGAACGAACGTCTTCATGATTTATCTTTGAACATTTCAATTGCTCGTTCTCTCATCGTTTTATGGTCGACGATCGGTTCTGGATAGTCTTCTCCGATGATACATCCCGCTTCCTGCTGCTCTTCTTCTGTCATTTTAGATGGTTCATGTATGTGTTTCTTTTTCACGTTTTCAAGTTCAGGAAGCCATTCTTTTATAAAACGACCATGGGGGTCGAAACGCTCGGACTGCCGCGTCGGGTTGAAAACCCGGAAGTACGGGACAGGATCGGTGCCCGTAGAGGCAGCCCATTGCCATCCCCCAATATTTGAAGCGGGATCATAATCCACGAGCCGTTCTGAAAAGTATCGTTCCCCTTCCCGCCAATCCATAAGCAGGTCTTTCGTTAAAAATGAAGCGACCGCCATGCGCAGGCGATTATGCATCCATCCTGTTTCGTTCAATTGACGCATGGCTGCATCGATAAGCGGAAATCCTGTCTGACCCTCTTTCCATTTTTCAAGCAATTCATCATCATTGTTCCACGGAATCCCTCTGTATTTTTCCACCATTTCTGTAGAATTAGCATCAGGAAAGTAATGGTAAATCATGTTGTAAAAATCCCGCCAGGCAAGCTCCGAGATGTACGTATCCACCCCGGACGTGTTTTTCCTAAAATCGACTTCCTCTTCTATTTTGTGATAGATGGTTCTGATGGATATCGCCCCTGTACGTAGAAAACGAGACATCAGACTCGTCCCATCGATGGCAGGAAAATCTCTACGCTCATCATAGTCGTAAATGTCCTCATCCAGAAAATGTTCCAGTCGTTTTAACGCATCTTTCTCTCCGACGCGTTCATACGCTTCACCTGTTTTTTTGATCAAATCATCATATGCTTTCTGGCCATTAGAAAATGCCTCCCGCTCATCAATGGCTACAAGTGATAATTTATCGAGATCCACCCGTTGAATGGCCGGCATCTGAAGCTGCTTCCATTTTTTAAGATATGGGGAAAAAACTTTGTAGAACCCTCCATCGTTTTTCTTCACTTCATCGGCCCCGTGAAGATGATGATCGATGTAAGAATAGACTTCCACTTCATGATCACTTAAGTATTCGGTCATCGATTCATCGCGCTCTTTTCCAAATCCGACTTCATCTCTATTAAAATAAACCATCTCCACATTCAAATCGTCGATAAGATGGCGGAACGCTTCTTCCGTCTCTCCATGAATGAAATGGATAGGAGCCTTCAATTCCTCTGCCCTGTCTACGTGACTCTTTAAAGTTTGGAAAAAATAATCATGTCTCGATGTAAATGATTCATTCAATGATGGATGGATATGAAAAAACAGCACGATTTGATCGTCGTCTTTTGTATGTTCCAACGCTTTGGCTAAAGCGGTGTGGTCATTCAACCTTAAATCTCTCCTAAACCATACAGCTCTCCTTGTCATCTTTCCCCCTCCTTCATTCCTTACCCTTCCTTTTTACTTGTGGATATAAACTACCGATAACCACTTATCCACATGTGGACAATTTCCCGTGAAGTCTTATGCTCTTTTATCAGCGAAAGGCATCCTTAAATCGGATCCCCCTTCGCTCAAAAAAGAGCTGACCAGCATCCTGGTCAGCTCCTCCTCATTTATTCGAAGTTTTTGAGTAGGGTTGCCATTTCGATGGCTGCAGTAGCTGCTTCCCAGCCCTTGTTCCCTGCCTTCGTACCCGCGCGCTCAATCGCTTGCTCGATGGTGTCTGTCGTGATGACTCCGAAGATGACCGGAATGCCACTTTGTTGTGAGGCCTGCGATACACCTTTGGCCGCTTCATTACATACATAATCGAAGTGTGGGGTAGAGCCGCGAATCACCGCTCCAAGTGTAACGACAGCATCGTATTTTCCTGAGTTCGCCATTTTGCTCGCCACCAGTGGTATTTCGAAAGCTCCTGGTACATAAGCAACTTCAACGTCATTCAATTCAATACCATGACGCTTGAAAGCATCAACTGCCCCTTCATATAACTTTCCTGTAATGAAATCGTTGAAACGACCTACAACGATCCCAACTTTTAATCCTGTGCCTACGAGATTACCTTCTAGCGTTTTTACCATGTTTTATTCATCCCTTCTAGTAGTGAAATAAGTGTCCCATTTTCGATTGCTTTGTTTTTAAATATCTTTCATTTTCTTCTCTGGATTCCATTTGGATTGGAACGCGATCCACGACTTCCAATCCAAAACCTCCTAGACCGGAGATCTTTTTCGGATTGTTTGTGAGAAGACGAAGCTTTGTAATTCCGAGATCTTTGAGAATTTGTGCTCCTACTCCGTAATCTCTTAAATCAGGACCGAAGCCCAGCTTTTCATTCGCTTCTACCGTATCTAAACCTTCTTCCTGAAGTTTGTATGCTTGAAGTTTGTTCATGAGTCCGATGCCACGACCTTCCTGTCTCATATACAAAAGGACGCCGCTTCCGTTCTCAGAGATTTGTCTCAGCGCATTATGGAGCTGCGGACCACAGTCACATCGGTAAGAACCGAACACATCTCCTGTCAAACATTCAGAGTGGACACGGACAAGCATCGGTTCATCCGGGTTGATTTCCCCTTTGACCAGCGCGATATGATCTTTGAAATCAATATCGTTGGAAAAACCGATCGCACGGAAATCACCGTATTCGGTGGGCATTTTCACTTCCACTTCGCGTTTGACATGGTTCTCTTTTTTATGACGGTATTGGATAAGGTCTGCAATCGTGATCATTGGAAGATCAAACTCATCCGCCATTTTCCTAAGGTCAGGCACACGCGCCATCGTTCCATCGTCTTTGATGATTTCACAAATGACACCAGCCGGACGTGCTCCAGCAAGTTGAGCAAGATCTACAGACGCTTCTGTATGCCCTGCTCGACGCAGGACGCCGCCTTCTTTCGCAATTAAAGGAAAGATATGTCCAGGTTTCTGAAAGTCCGCAGCCGTCGTTTCCGGATTCAACATTTCCTTAATCGTCAATGCCCTTTCGTCTGCAGAGATCCCCGTCGTTGTATCCTTGTGATCGATACTTACGGTAAAGGCCGTCTGATTGGGATCCGAATTGTTATCGACCATAGGTACAAGTTCTAAGTCCTGTGCAAGGTCGTTCGTAATGGGAGCGCAGACAAGCCCTCGACCATGCTTGATCATGAAATTGATCATTTCAGCGGAAGCATACTCAGCAATCCCTATTAAATCTCCTTCATTTTCACGATCTTCGTCATCACATACAATGACGAGTTTCCCCTGTTTTAAATCTTCAATCGCTTTTTCAACTGAATCAAACATCATTTCACCCTCTTATGCAAAGCCGTTGTCGGAAAGAAACTGTTTGGACAATCTCGACTTCGGCTCTTCTTTATTTTGTCCGCTCAAAAAATGAGCTACGTATTTCCCGATCATGTCGCACTCAATATTGACACTGTCTCCAGGTCCTTTTGCGCCGAGCACCGTGTGCTCCATCGTATGAGGAATAAGTGAAATTGTCACTCTGGAGTCATCGACACCAAACACAGTCAGGGAAGTGCCGTCCACAGCGATGGAACCTTTATAAACGAAATATTGGATAAGTTCTTCAGGTAGTTCAATTTCATAATAAACGGCATTGGATTCAGGCTTTTTTGAAACGATTTTACCGGTTCCATCAATATGCCCGGATACTAAATGGCCACCGAACCGCCCGCCTGCAGCCATCGCCCGTTCTAAGTTCACCGGGTCCCCCTGCTGTAGTTCATGAATGTTCGTAGCTCTGTAAGTTTCAGGCATGACGTCAAAAGAGACGGTTTCTCCCGTAAAGTTTGTTACAGTCAAACACACGCCATTGACGGATATACTGTCGCCTAATTTGACATCTGTTAATATTTCTTTAGCTGAAAGGTTCACTTCGAGTGCTTCTGTTTTATTTTTCACTGACTTTAATGTTCCTATTTCTTCAACAATCCCAGTAAACATTAAGATTCTCCTTTTTTAACGGAAACAATTTTAATGTCATCCCCTATTTTTTCAATCGAGACGATTTCAAAGGAGCTTACATTCTTTAGCTGTTGTATTCCTTTTCCGCCCACAGGCGTCAAGGCTTCTTTTCCACCGATTAACTTAGGTGCCATATACGTCACGGTTTCATCGACTTTCCCCGCGCGTACGAACGCATCAGCAATCGTCGCTCCTCCTTCAACTAGCAAAGAAGTGACTTTTTGTTCTCCTAAATAACGGAGAACTTCTTCTATGGAAACTTGTTCACCATGAAGCGGGATGATGGTGACATGTTGATAGTTTTCAAAGGTATCCATAGCTTCTTTCTTCACATGATCCCCTACGAAGATCCATGTTGGTGCCGAGTCGTCCTGGATCAATTGAGAGGAAGGCGGCATTCTGAGATGGGTATCAAGCACGACCCTTATCGGGTGGTGGCCTTCCCCCTCTATTCGTGTCGTCAATTTAGGGTTATCCATCAGCACCGTGTTGATTCCGACTAAGATCGCATCTGAGCGGTGTCTATAATGGTGACCATCCAGGCGTGCTTCTTCACCTGTAATCCACTGACTCTCACCTGTAGAGGTTGCAATTTTCCCATCAAGGCTCATAGCCGTCTTCAAACGGACATAGGGCTCTTTCTTTTGAATGAAGTAAAAAAAAGGAGTATTGAGCTCATCGGCTTCTTTTTTCAACACCTCTGTCTTCACCTCAAGACCATGCTCTCTCATCATTCGAATTCCTCTGCCGGATACTTTAGGATTGGGGTCATTCGATGCAACTACCACTCTTTTTATTCCAGCTTCGATGACAGCTTCTGCACATGGGGGGGTCTGCCCATGGTGACTGCACGGTTCGAGCGTGACATAAATCTCTGCACCCTTCGCCTTCTCTCCTGCCATACGAAGGGCATGGACTTCGGCATGAGGTTCGCCTGCCTTGACGTGAACGCCTACTCCCACGATCTGATTATGCTTAACAACAATGGCAGCGACGGAAGGATTCGGACTTGTCTGCCCAACCGTTTCCCGCGCCATGTCTATCGCAATTCTCATGTATCTTTGATCTCGATCCAAGACCTTCACCACCGTTTCCCTATGCTTAAGAAAAAATAAAAAAACCCTGAAGAAGACAGACTTCTCCAGGGTCGTTGAACGTAAATCGCATACACTTAAAAAAGGGTACACGTAATGCTCTAATTTTTGTACCTTTACGTTTCTACAACCTTCTCCCATCCAGACTTTAACTGTCGGCTTTGGAGTTTCACCAAATCAGGGAGAACCGTGCCTAACACTGATTCTCCGTCGCGGGCTAGGAGCAACATGCTCATTACCGCCGGCTGGGACTTTCACCCGACCCCGAAGGTTTTCAATATACGATTATCTCTTACATCCTAAATATATAGGAAATGACGGGAAAGTGCAATTCTAAGAACTCGTATCCTTTTCATTTTTCAACCCGATCCCTATTGTAAAAAATAATAAAATCGGATAAGATAGATTACATTGGGAAAACGTTTGCACAAAACTGTGCACAAACTCATATACAGCAATATTTTTGAGATAGCTTGTAATGGAATCAAGTTTTTATTTTTATACAAATGCGCAATCGGTTGCATCTGCCTGTAATAGGCATCTATAAACGTTACGAAATGAGGCGAATACTATGGAACGTGTATGGTGGAAGGAAGCGGTTGGATATCAAGTCTATCCTCGTAGTTTTCAAGATTCGAACGGTGACGGAATCGGTGATTTGCAAGGAATGATCGACAGACTTGATTATCTAAAAGAAATGGGCATTGATTTTATTTGGATCTGCCCGATGTACAAGTCTCCTAAAGACGATAATGGCTATGATATCTCCGATTACCAGGACATATTAGAGGAATTCGGGACGATGGAAGATTTCGACCGTTTGCTCCAGGAAGTACACAAACGTGACATGAAGCTGATCATAGACCTTGTTCTCAACCACACGAGTGATGAACACCCATGGTTTATTGAATCAAGAAGCTCTAAAGACGATCCGAAGCGTGACTGGTACATTTGGCGTGACGGGAAAAACGGTGGAGAGCCAAACAACTGGGAAAGTATCTTTGATGGTTCAGCCTGGCAGTACGATGAAAAAACAGATCAATATTATTTGCACGTGTTCTCCACAAAGCAGCCGGATTTGAACTGGGAAAATCCTGATGTTCGTGAAGCGTTATATGATACCGTCAACTGGTGGTTGGAAAAAGGAATTGATGGCTTTCGCATCGATGCCATCAGTCACATTAAGAAACGGCCGGACTTTCCGGATATGCCAAATCCGAAGAAAGAAAAGTACGTCTCCTCTTTCGATATGCACATGAACCAGGAAGGCATCCATGAATTTTTACAAGAGTTCAAAGACGAAACGTACAGCAATTATGACGTCATGACGGTCGGCGAAGCAAATGGTGTCAGTGCCGATGAGGCTGATCTTTGGGTCGGAGATAACGGGAAAATGGATATGATTTTCCAATTCGAACACTTGGATCTTTGGGATCAAGATGCAGAACAGCAGCTGGATATCCCAGGATTGAAAAAAGTCCTCACACGCTGGCAGAAAGCTTTGGAAGGGGACGGATGGAACGCTTTGTTCGTAGAAAACCACGATAAAGCCCGTGTTGTATCTACGTGGGGCGACGACGATGTCTACTGGCGCGAGAGTGCAACATCCATTGCAACGATGTATTTCTTCATGCAAGGAACACCCTATATCTATCAAGGACAGGAAATCGGCATGACAAATATGGCCTTCCCTTCTATTGAAGATTATGATGATGTCGCAGCGAAGAATTTGTACAAGGCGAAGAAAGAACAAGGCATGTCCCATGATGAGATCATGCAGATTCTTTGGAATACCTCCCGGGATAACAGTCGTACGCCTATGCAATGGAGCCGTGAAGAAAACGCTGGATTCACGAGCGGCACGCCATGGATGAAAATCAATCCGAACTACAAAGCAATCAACGTCGCAGACCAACAGGACGATCCCCATTCGATTCTGAATCATTATAAAGAGATGATTCGTCTGAAGAAGCAGCATGATCTGTTCACATATGGTACCTATGAGCTGATTCTTCCAGAGGATAAACAGATTTATGCTTATACGAGAACGCTTGGTGACAAAACCGCTTTAGTGATTACAAACTTGACGAAAAATGCAGCAGCATTCACATCCTCTTATACACTGAACTCGGAGGATTTAATCCTGTCAAACCTAATTGTTGATAAACATGTGGATGTAAAGAGTTTTACGCTTAAGCCTTTTGAAGCACGTGTTTACTTATTAAACCAATAAATCACATGTCTTCATCCGCTTGATGAGAACTAAAAAGGACGGCTACCTTGTGAGTGCCGTCCTTTTTGTCATGTAGTAATGCTTGTATCTGCTTCCATTTCAAGTTCAACGTTACCTTGAATGGCTTTTGAAATCATGCAGCTTTTTTCAGCTTTTTCAACGAGGCGGTTCAGTTTGGATAAATCTTTTTCATCCGCTTCCGCGTGCAGGACCACTCTCGGTCTGTGGATGATCTTTTGATAGGTGAAGACTCCATCGGTAACATCCACTATTCCTTCTGACTGCATGTCCATTTCTTTCAGAGGTAGTTCTGCCCTTTCAATCATAGCAGCGAGACTGATGATATAGCAGGTGGCCGCCGCTCCAAGGAGCATTTCATCTGGGTTCGTACCCACATCTGGACCATCCATCTCTTTCGGAATCGATATTTTCGTTTTCAGCTTACCTGATTCGATATGACCGACTTCATTCCTTCCGCCTGGCCAGTCGGCTTTTAAGTGAAAATGATGCAAAGCCATGGTGTCACTCTCCTTCTTTATTTTTCCATAGAAAGGAACTCATATTGTCCCCCATTCGTTGCTTGCATGAACGTGTGCTTCTTTTTGAAGCCTACACGCTCGTAAACAGCAATGGCACGTTTATTGAATGTAGCAACAGAAAGTGTAAAAGCACGCGCTTGATACCTCTCGGTCGCAAAGCAGAGACAAGATTGAACGAAACTTTCCCCTTGCCCTCTACCTGCTTCATCCGGGTGCATCCCTAACCCAAGGTCAACGGCGGGATGATTTTTCAAGTCCACCGTTAGGAAGCCGATCAACTCCCCATCCTTATGGGCACTATACGTATGTGGGCTCCGCTTCTCCGGATTTATGAATAGCTCCAAATCGTCTTCGTCAGCCGTCATGTCATAAAAATCATAGGGGGCAGGATATTTCCAGCCTGCCATTTCTTCTGCTTCCTGTTGGGTGGTGGGTGTCCATTGAATTTTCAAGATTCCTGCTCCCAATCTTTTTTGAAGCGGGACATTTTCACCTGCAGCTGCTCAATCATGTCCAAAACACGATTGAAATCTTCAATATCCACATCTTCTGCATCCATGCTGGACACGACTTGATTAAGCATTTGGATTCTATTTTTTATATAATGAAACTGTTGTGAAGGATGTTGAGCTGCCTTACCCATTTGTAAGCCCTCCTTTATTTTCCTCTTCTTTTATCTTAACTTGCTCATAAGGAAAGTAAAAGATTTTGCCCATAATAAAAGAGCTGTGGCGAAGGCCACAGCTCTTTTATTAAGCTTCTTCCACTTCTTTTTTATCGGATAAGAACCATCCAAGCACAGCAATGAGGACAAGGACAGAATAGAAAATGATTTTCCATAGAGCTGAATGAGCGAAATGCTCATCCAAAATTTGTATATTCGGGTGTGCGAGTGTAGATACAACCAATTTCACACCAACCCATCCTACGATCACAAAAGCTGCAACTTCCAGACCAGGACGAGCTTTCAATAGTTTCACAAAATATCCTGCGGCAAAACGCATGATAATAATTCCAATCATACCACCAGCAAGAATGACGGCAAATTGCCCGCCATCAAGACTTCCTACATTCGGTAAGTCTGTTTCAGGCAACGCGACAGCAAGAGCGACAGCAGCCAATATAGAATCCACGGCGAAAGCCAAGTCGGCAAGCTCTACTTTAAGGACAGTAGCCCAAAAGCCTTTACCTCGCTGATTTCCTGCATCTTCTTCCATTTCTTCTTCATAATCATCCCCTTTGGTCCGCCACCGATCAAAGAGGTGTTTTCCTGAAATGAAGAGTAAGTAGGCAGCCCCCAATGCTTGAACCTGCCATACGTCTACAAGGAAGGAAATGATGAACAGAGATCCGAATCTAAGTATAAATGCACCAGCTAAACCGTAAAATAACGCCTTTTTCCTTTTTTCTTCCGGCAGGTGTTTGACCATAATCGCTAGTACAAGAGCGTTGTCTGCGGCAAGAATCCCTTCCAAACCGACAAGCACGATCAAAACCCAACCGTATTCAATCAATAATTGAGCATCCAATTCTATTCTCTCCTTTTCCATAAAAAATGGTCCCCACCACTATGGTAAGGACCAAAAGAATAGACCTTTACCACAGTGGGTAAAGGTCTCGCTAACAACTTCCGTTGCCAATAAAGCCGGGGAATGTTTCCCGAAATGACGACTTTATTGTCCCAGCTACTCCCCTTTAGGAATGCTACATCTATCCTTCATCATAGCACGCAACGATGTTTTGTCAACGACTTTCCTGCCCACTTTATAGAATAATTTTAGTATGAGAACAGGAAGGTTTCCTTATGCAACATTGAACGGACGTTTGAGCTATTCGCGTCTTCTGTTACTTTTCTGCCTTTTCTTCGAATAATCGGGCAATCTCGACAATGACCTGCGTCGCTTTTTCCATACTTTCAAGCGAAATATATTCATACTTCCCGTGAAAATTTTCACCTCCAGTAAATAGGTTTGGAGTCGGTAAACCCATATAGGAGAGCTGCGACCCGTCTGTTCCTCCCCTGATCGGTTTCACAAGTGGCTCTACTTCTTTATTCAGCATGGCCGCATGGGCGATATCTACAATTTGTTTCACAGGTTCGATTTTATCCCCCATGTTGTAGTACTGATCTTCAATGGTGAGATTCACTCGTTTCATGCCATATTGTTCACGGATGGCTTCCGCTATTTGCTTCATCTTCTCTTTTTTCTGTTGGAACGCATCTTTGTCATGATCCCGAATCAAATAAGTCAATTCGGCTTTCTCTACGTCTCCCTGAATAGAGTGAAGATGGAAAAATCCTTCATATTCTTCTGTATACTCAGGAGCTTCTTGTTCAGGTAGTGATTCTTGAAAGGCCACCGCCAACTTGGCCGCATTCACCATTTTATTCTTAGCTGTACCCGGGTGAACGCTATGGCCGTGGAAGATCACCTTAGCTGTTGCCGCATTGAAGCTCTCATATTGGAGTTCACCAAGCGGGCCACCATCGACCGTATAAGCATAAGACGCACCAAAACGTTCCACGTCAAATTTATGTGGGCCTCTGCCGATCTCCTCATCTGGTGTGAAAGCAACCCGAATTTTCCCATGCTTAATATCCGGGTTCTGAATCAAATAATTCAGTGCGGTCATGATTTCCGTAATTCCCGCTTTGTTATCCGCACCCAGTAGTGTCGTACCATCTGTCGTAATCAAGGTCTGTCCTTTATATGTAGGAAGTTCAGGAAACTCTTCCGGTGACAACACAACATCCTTGTTCAATTCAATAGCGCCACCGTCATAATTCTCTACCACTTGCGGGTTCACACCTGTCCCTGTAAAGTCTGTAGCTGTATCGATGTGCGCAAGAAAACCGATCACAGGAACATTTTTGTCCGTATTGGCTGGAAGGGTCGCCATCACATAGGCGTTGTCGTCGACTATGACCTCTTCCATTCCAATCTCCTTCAGTTCATCCACCAATTTATTGGCAAGCTCCCATTGTTTTTCGGTAGAAGGAGTTGTCGGACTGTTTTCATCCGATTGCGTATCGATTTTCACGTAAGAAGTAAAACGTTCCAGTAATTCATTCTTCATTCAATTTCCTCCTCCAAATTCATGCTTCTTTTTTCAGTTTATTCTTACTAAGATTAAAAGTAAATGTATTGCTTCACCGGCAAACTTTGGTATTCTTAACATAGTGATTAAACTCTTATAAAAAGGTGTGTCCGCTTTTGATTCATAAACGTTGGTTCCAAGTCATTGTTACCGCCATTCTCCTCTCTCTGTTGGTTTTATTATTAAACCAAATCAAGTTCTTTTTTGAACCCATCCTGACTTATATCGCAGCCATCGCTGTTCCTCTCATTGGCGGGGGAATTCTTTTTTATATTTCTCGTCCGATGCTGCAGCTATTAGAAAAATACCGCGTCCCTCGTATACTGGGCATTCTGATCATTTTTCTTCTCTACATATTCATCGGATTTTTGATTACCCGGTTCATAGCTCCGATCGCCCAGGAGCAATTCACAAAACTTGTGGACAACATTCCCGATATGGCTGAAATGCTAAGTGAAACAGTTACGTACTGGCAGCAAAATCAGGATATTATTCCAAGTGAATTCAACAGCACTATTGATAGTGTAGTCAATAACTTAGAAACATACTTACAAGGAGCACCAACGGTCATTATCAACGTCGTCAGTCAGCTGATCGGTTTTGTCTTCGCCCTCGTGCTTATCCCTTTCTTCCTTTTCTTCATGTTGAAGGATGGAGATAAGCTTGTACCATTCATTAAACAGTTTTTAAATAATCGTGCTGCGAAAAGCTTCGAAAAGCTGGCACGTTCTGTAGACTATACGTTGAATGCCTTTATCTTGGGACAAATGACGGTAAGTATTGTCGTTGGTCTTCTGCTTTTAATCGGATACATGATTATTGGCTTGAAGTACGCCCTGACTCTGGCTTTGTTTGCCATGGTCATGAATGTCATTCCATTTGTCGGACCATTTTTAGCGGTCATTCCAGCCTTGCTCGTTGGTCTGTTTCAGGATCCGATCCTCGCTGTCTGGGTGGCCGTTATTACGATCATCGCGCAACAGCTGGAAGGAAACTTTGTCTCCCCGAACGTTATGGGGAAAGCACTCAGTATCCACCCACTGACTATCATCACATTGATTTTAGCAGCTGGAAGTCTCGCAGGATTTTTGGGATTATTGTTTGCCATACCGACCTATGCCGTACTGAAAGCCATCATCAGTCATTTTTACGAAGAATGGCTTGAGAGAAGAGAAACAACGAATCCAGAATAATATCAGCTGAAGCCCGCTATTTATAGTGGGTTTCATTTTTTGGAAAACAAGACGCACGCCACACGATATGAAAGCGAGGAAAAGAAATGCCACAACCGAAACTTTGGACATGGCCGTTCATATTTTTGATCTTAGCCAACCTATTCACATTCATGAGCTTTCAAATGCTTCTTCCAAACCTGCCTCCCTATATTGAATCCATTGGAGGCTCGAGTTTACAAGTAGGACTGATTACGACGACGTTTGCCTTTGCCGCCATCATCATCAGACCTTTCATCGGCCACTTGTTAATGACGCGGCCACGTAAAATCCTGGTGTTGATCGGAGCCATCTCCCTACTCGTGATGACCGCCCTTTACCCGATTACCCAAGTGGTTGTCATTCTTTTGATCATTCGTTTCATCCACGGAATTGCATGGGGATGGTCGACAACGGTTAACGGGACCGCCGCTGTCGATCTCGTTCCAAGAAGACGCGTAGGAGAAGGCATGGGGTATTTCGGCCTTTCCGTAACGGTCGGGATGATTATGGCTCCGAGCCTGGGCATCTACCTTTACCAGAATTATTCCTTTGATTTACTTGTGGGGATTGCTGTTGCTTTAGGTATGATCGCCATTCTGCTCTTCTCCATTACCAGCTTTGTAACACCTGAGCAGGTATATAAGAACCAAGAAGCTCCTCCACGCTTTTCTTTTACTGGTTCTCTCATTGAAAAAAGAAGCTGGTATCCGGCACTCGTTACAATTTTGAATACCTTCGGCTACGGCTCTGTCGTTACCTATATCGTCATTTTCGGGAATGAACAAGGGCTTTCCGGGACGTTTCTTTTCTACTTCTTTAATGCTGTATTTGCGACCATAACGAGACCGATCACAGGCCGCTACTTTGATAAAAACGGTCCGTGGAAATTGATCATGATTTGCTCTGTTCTTTCGTTTAGTGCGATGTGGGTGCTTGCTCTAGCAAGTTCAAACGTCCACTTGGTCATTGCAGGGGCGATATTCGGAATTGGGTTTGGGTCCATGATGCCCGCTCTTCAAGCATGGGTCATCTCCAAAACGACGACAGAGCGAAGCGGGATTGCTAACGGGATGTATTATTCATCGATTGACCTCGGAATTGGATCAAGTGCATTTATTCTTGGGTTTATTTATCAGTTCGTCGAAACGGCGACGTTATTCAAACTTTCCAGCTTCCTTTTCCTTCTCGTCCTACTGCTCACGATTTTGGACTACAGAAAACAAACCGAACCATGGGTAGCTCCCGAATAAGATTTTTAACCGCTGTTTATTGAACAATATGGCAGGATTGTTGAAGACTCGGTTTCAAGATGTTCTTGGGGTTCGTTTACGGTGTTGAGTGTTAGGGGTGTTTGGGAAGCAGCTCGCTTTCCTGCGGGGATGACGGCAAGCCTCCTCGTGCTTCGCGGTAGTGTCAAGAAGTCTGTGTAAATCGAATTGGGGCTCCTTTGTTAATCATTAAATTTACTTGTTAGCTGAGGGGCCGTACTTTTCCTCAAACATTTCATCCAACTCCCCGGAAACAGAGACGAATTCTGTTATCCCTCTTTGACTCCATTTTTCATTGAAGTCCCTGGCCACGAGGTAAACAATTTTCTCTAGGGCTCTTTCACTTGGTAAACTGTTCATTTTATGAGTACGCTTTTTCACTTCTTTGATGGTTCTTTCAATCGTGTTTGTAGTATAGATCATTCTTCGAATAAGGCGGGGATAGCCCATAAAAGTGAGTAAGACACCTAGGTCTTCTTCCCAACTTTTAATTACTTTGGGATACTTCTTCCCCCATTTTTGTTTAAAGGAATGGAAATGTTCATGCGCTTCATCTTTCGTATCCGATTTATAAACGTCCTTTAAGTCTTTGGTGAGCTCTTTTTTATCTGTTGAGCGGACAGAGTGAAGAGTGTTACGGATCTTATGGACCACACAGCGTTGAACATCAGCTTTAGGATAGATTTCCTTCATAGCTTCTTCCAGACCAGGAAGGCCGTCAAACACACCTAATAAGACTTCTTCGATCCCTCGGTTATAGAGATCAAGAAGAACTTCCCGCCAGCCATTGGAACTTTCTTTTCCACCTACCCGAAAGCTTATGATTTCTTTGATTCCGGTCTCTGTAATGCCGACCACCACATACACAACTTCACTTTCTACGTCACCTCTCCTGAGCTTAACGTAAGTCCCATCCAAGTAAAGGACGGAATACCGCTTTTCAAGAGGGCGCTGATGCCACTTCTCCATTTCCTCGATGACAACTTCTGTGATATTACTAATCGTGGCAGCTGAATAGGAGTTACCGAGTATTCTTTCGATAAACCTGCCGATTTCCCGAGTACTTGTTCCTTTACTGTACATCTCAATAATGGTTTCCCCTAACCATTTTTCACGCCTTTGGTAGGGATCGAAGAGTTGTGTTCTGAACGCCCCATTACGATCACGAGGCACGGAAAGATCATCAATTCTTCCATATCTCGTATCCAATATACGTTCATAGGAGCCGTTTTTACTGTTCTTCAACTCAGGGTGTTCGACTTCAAAGAAATTTTTCATCTCTTCTCTCATCAACACTTCCGCTTGAGCCTTAATCATTTCTTTTAACATCGGTTCTAATTGCTTTATGAATGCTTCGTAGTCTATACTTATAGACATAGGTAGGGCACATCCTTTCAATGTTTTTTGTGGTGATTAACATTAAGGATACCCTACCTTGTTTTTTTATGCCTAAAACTTGTTTACACAGACTATTGTACGTCATCTGCTTCGCACTGTGGGGTCTCGCCAGTCAATCCATTCCCGCGGGAATCTCGCAGCTTCCCAGCCACCCCATTCGATAAGTGTGAAAAACGAACCCACTTTGCGCAGGATGAGTGTCTTCCATCATCCCAGTTCTGGATTGATAAAGCGCTCTGTAGCAGCCTTCCATGGAAAGTGTACACTCTTTAGAATCTACACGCTACTATTGGAAGCTCCGCTATTTGTTGAAGTGGTTTCGAGATCCTTATATGGCAAAGGGGCGGAGGGGAATGGCGAGACTCCTGCGGGAAAAAAGTGCATGGTGAGACCCCACAGGACGCAGTCCGAGGAGGCTCACCGCGCTCCCGCGGAAAGCGAGCTATTCCCCTCCGCCCCCATCCACTTAACAAAAGTCTCGAAACTGAGTCTTCAACTAAAGGGAGCTATAGTTGAAGAGTATGTAAAAAAAGAAGTCCAAAGCTCATAGCTTTGGACTTCTTTTTGTCATCAATTATTGACCGGAAGAATCGATTTCTTCTAGAAGCTTATCAAGGATTTCTCCGTTTACTGTAGAGACTTCCTCACGGTAGAAGTCACGCACTGGTGCCGCCTTCTCTCTAAATGCATTACGCTGCTCTTCATTCAACTCGATAATTTCTGTTGGGTTTTCTGTGTCATTTTTAATGACTTCAAGGTATTCTTCGTTCTGTTTCTTCTGTTCTTCGAATACCCAGTCCTGCATTTCCTCTACAGTTTCATCAATTGTTGATTGCATGTCTTCATCAAGACCATTATACCAATCTGTGTTCACTGTCGTCATCGCCACGTAGTTGTTGTGGTTTGAAATCGTCATATAATCCTGTACTTCATGGAAAGAAGCGTCTCCGATAAAGAAAATCGGGTTCTCTTGGCCTTCTACTGTTCCTTGATCAAGTCCTGTGTAAAGCTCTCCCCAGCTCATAGACTGTGGATCTGCTCCATAAGCCTTATAAGATTCAAGAATCAATGGAGAAGTTTGTGTACGCATTTTCAACCCTTCAAAGTCTGCAGGCTCAGAGATTGCCCGACTGGATGTCCACTGCATAGCACCCTCTGTCCAATAAGATAAAGGTGAGATACTGTGTTCTTCATACAACTCACGTAAATCGGTATTCAAAGCTTCACTATCATTCAAAATCTGTTGTGTAGTTTCTACGCTATCCGGGAAAAGGAAGTGAAGGGCAAACAACTGTCCTTCTTTAACCATGTTCCCAGTAAAGCCCGGTGACATGACAGCCATTTCAACTGTACCACTTTGCAGCTGCTCCACCTGGTCAGTTTCGCTTCCAAGGCCACCAAATTCATATACATCAATATTTACGGCGCCGTCTGTTTTTTCATTCATACGTTTGGCAAATTCTTCAGCATATTCGTATTGAACCTGCCCGTCAATTTCTTCTGTTACAAATTTCCAATTATATGTTTCTCCTCCATCTCCACTTGCGCTTCCATCACCTTCACCATTTCCGCCACAAGCAGCTAACACCATGCCCAAAACCACTAACGTCATTAATGCTAAAAGATTCTTTTTCTTAAAGATAAAAATGACCTCCCCTAATTTTTGTATATTTGCTCTCACTCTATCCCTTACAAAAGAATAAGTGAAAGTTCTTCAAAGAATATTAACAAAGCAGATATCACAAACATCATCAGGATATACGGCGGTGTCCCTTTAATTACCTGTAAATACGGTTTATTAAATACCGCACTTGCTGTAAATATATCAACTCCAAATGGTGGAGTGGCTGACCCTAATGCTGCTTGGAATGTAATGACAACTCCTAAATGTATAGGATCCACTCCTGCGCTCATTGCGGCAGGATAGAAAATAGGAGTCAGAATAAGAATGACGACAATTGGATCGACGAACATACAGCCGATAAAGAAGAAAATCGTCACCATCAACAGGACATAGATGGCGCTTGGATCAGAACCAAGCACGGATTCCGTAATCATTTGCGGAATCCTGGCAAAGGAAATCACCCATGTAAAGGCCTGCCCTCCTGCCACCAAGACAAAGACCGCTGATGTAACAAGTCCTGTTGATTTAGCGACTTTAGGTATGTCCTTGATATGTACGGAACGATAGATCAGCACTTCCAGAATAAAGGCATAAAGCACTGATACACCAGCTGCCTCAGTTGGACTGAAAAGACCCGTATAGATTCCTCCGATAATTAATACAGGGAATCCTAAAGGCAGAAGCGCTTTCTTTGTCATCTGTAAACGCTCACTCCAGCTCGCCTTATTTGCAAGTGGAATATTGGCTGCCTTTGCATAAATAACACTGTAAATAGCAAAACAAAGGAAGACAAGTACCCCTGGGATAATACCTGCTATGAATAAATCACCCACGGATGTACCGGAAACAAGACCATAAATGATCATTCCGATACTAGGTGGTACAAGTAAAGCCACATCACTAGAGTTAATGATCAAGGCCATGGCAGAGGAATCTTTGTACCCAACCTTCAACAACCTTTGCCGCATGGGCTTACCGATGGCTACAACAGTCGCCTGCGTAGAACCCGATATAGCTCCGAATAATGTACAGGCAGCAGCTGTCGTTACCGCATACCCCCCTCGGATATGTCCGATAAATGAACCTATAAAATCTAATAATCGATTCGATGTTTTTCCAGTGGTCATAATATCAGCTGCAAATATGAAAAGTGGTACAGCTAACAGTACATACGCTTCAATTCCAGTAGAAAATTGCTGCATGAGTATCATGGGATCCAATGTAGGAAAATAAATGAACATGATGACTAATGGGGCAACCATTAGCGGAATCATCATTGGGAAGTTCAAAAAGAGAAGAACCACCATGATTATAAGCATAGTCGCTATCATATCGTTACCCTTTCTGGACTTGGATTTTTTGTTACAAGTGTGTTCCTTCTAATTCTTCTGTTGTGTCCTGATCATTGTAATCTTTCGCATCCGTTCCCAAATACACATCCTCCCGGTTACGAATATTGACCCACATGTTTCTTAAGAACTGAATTCCTCCCAGCAAAAAGCCTATGGGAATGAAGATGTACAAATAAAAAGCAGGCATTTGAAGTGCAGAAGTCACCCTGCCCGATTCTCGTACATCCATTACGTATAACCAAGAATAGTAACTAAGAACGAACAAGACGATAGCCGTTACAAATGGAATAAAAATAGCTAATACTTTTCTTGCCTTAAAAGGAGCCAAGTCATAAAATGCCGACATACTGATGTGGCGTCCTTTTCTGGCTGCATAGCTAATTCCCATGAATGTAGCAATGACGACAGCAATTTGACTAACTTCATCAGCAAATGGCAGCGAATAACCGAAGGTCTCCCTTATAATCGCTTTCCCGACTACCATCAATGCAATGATAATGACCGCATAACTTAATATGAATTCTTCGATCTTCAGAATGATTTTGTCTACTACCTTTAATACATTCAACTATGTAATCCTCCTAAATGATTGGTGTGGTAGTTTTTAGGTCAATTACTAAACATAATACCGAAATTGTTCCCTTTCACTCAAATCAGTTTAAACAGAATTTTTCGTTTATTTTATGTATATTTCACATTGTAAGGAACTTGTAATTGTTGGATGCTTATATGTTCCACATAGCTCAACATAGATGCTGAATGCTCCAATTTCACTATTACCTTTTCCTTATTCTGTAAAATGATAGACAATTGAATCCCCTATTTTTTCATATCCAATCTTTTTATAAATGGAATTCGATGTAGAATTGGCAAGGTCCGTATAGAGAGAACAAAAAGAGTAGCCACTATGCAACAGCTTATCTGTCAGATGCCATACGGCTTGAGAAGCATACCCCTTCCTTTTATACTGATCAGGTGTAAACACAGCATTGATTGTGGCTCCATTCTTCGTTGTTCGAGCCCGACTTGCCATGGAAACGGCTGTTCCATCGACGATCCATAAATGAAGGCGTTGATCCTCAATTAGACTTTCAGCCAATTCCTTCGCTCGTCCCGCTACATGGTTCTCTCCTGTTTCCTTTCCATACTGTTCCAACCAATTTTCGACAAGGGACTGATAGGAAGCGTCTGCTTCAATTAACTGACCCTTTTGTTTTTGAATCGTTTTCAATTGATTCAACCTGAATATTCCTTGCTCCATCTGCAGCTCTGCTTCCTGCCCGGTATGCCGCATCCATTCTTTCAAGAAAAATTCCACTGCGTTCCGTTCTCCAAGTACACCGGGGACATCCTGCTCTTCCTTAACCAAGTACTGGACAAATGCACGAATATGAGCAGGCTCCCAATGATTGAGCGAAGGAATGATCCATAAATGCGGAGGCGTTCTCATTGACATGAACACAGGTTTTCCATTGTCCTGGAAGCTGATTAAATGACAAGCTTCTTTCCCATGGGATTTTTTCAGACGTTCTAAAATCCCCAGAGGCAGGTTGTTTTCCGCTTCCTTATCCAGTAGCAATGCTTCCACTCGTTCATGGAACTTGATTGGGTCGTGTTCATAAATTATAGTCATCAATGAGTACCCCTTTTCTTTTTGCTTCAAACCAGTTTTTTGTTAAAATTCTGAATAAGATGAATTTTTATTTCCATTATACGTCTCAAAGACAAGTAGAACAACATAAAGAAAGGAAGAATAAACCATGACAAAAAAAGAAATCCAAGATCAAATTGCTTTCTTAAAATCTGACTATATCCGTATTCAAGGAGATTTAGATAAACTTGAAGCTGCCGGCGGTAACATTCAAAATGCCGAAATGCAGCTGGCTCGGATGGAAGAAGAATTAAAAGAACTAAATAAGCAGCTAGCTCAGGCAGAGCAGTAAAAAAAGACGGAGGAACCTGATTTCCTCCGTCTTTTCATGTTAAGATTTCTTTTGATTTTCTTTTTCTTTTCGCTGCCCCTCAAGTTTCTCCTGGATCTTTTCAAACTCTTTGCTTGGAGGCATTAAAGAAACGATGACATCACCGTTTTCTGCCTTATACTCCATATCGGGAGTGAAAAACTCCACTTTTCCTGAGGCCCTTTTCGCAAATAAGAGCAAGGCGTGTTGATCCATGTTCTTCATGTAGTCTTTGAAGGTATACTGTTCTGTGATCGTCGTTTTGCGGAATACGTAGCCATTTTCCACTCTAGCATTCAATTCTTCCCAGGAAGCCCCTTCTTCAAATAGGATTCTCCCTCCGATCGTATGCACAAGATCTTCCAAATCGTCTCCCTCTTTATTGCTTAAACTAAGTTGGAATGAGTTGTTACGACCGAATTCCGGTACGAAGGTCGTACACACGAGGGCATTGTATGAATCTAATTCTGTAGCGGCAACTAGATACTCATACGGTGTCATATCTAAATAGTATTCGGTTTGCTCCGATAAGATTTCTCCATGATAGGATTCAATGCCTCGGGAACGTGCTCGGGACAGTCTCTCCCATGAAGAATCCGTAAGAAGAACGGGGATCTTAAGGTCCTCCAATGTCTTGGCAAGACCCGTTGTGAAGGCACTTCCTCCAGCGATGAGTACTCCTGGAGGTCCCTCCATCGATAATCCCAATTTTTTCGCAAGCCAGCCAATAGAAAAGCCATGGGCCACAACAGTTGTAAATACAAGGGCAAAGGTCAATGATATGAGAATCGATGCATCCTCAAATCCTTCCTCCAAAAGGACACTCGCAAAATAACTGGCAACCGTCAGGGCGACAATCCCTCTCGGTGCAATCCAACCGACCAGAAGCTTCTCTGATTTAGATAAATCCGTCCCTACAGTGGATAGAAAAATCGACAACGGTCGGACGATAAACAACATTAAAGCTACAAACCCAATAATCTGTATGTTGAAGATTTCTACCAACGTATCAACCGTCAGGGAAGCGGTCAGCATGACAAAGATGGTAGAGATCAACAATAAGGATATATTTTCTTTAAAGTGTCTCATATCTGCAATGGACGAGATATGCATATTTGCAAGAGTCATCCCCATCGCTGTTACAGATAATAGACCCGTTTCATGCATGATTTCATCAGCAATCGTAAAACAAGCAATAACAACGGCAAAGACGGCTGGGGATTTAAGGAACTCAGGGATATACCCTGTTTCAAACATCCAGCCGACTCCTTTTCCGCAAACCCAGCCAAGAAAGACAGCAAAGGCGGAAGCGGCAAAGAACATCAATAACGCAGAAGGATCATTGTTGGTCAGGAATAGGATGATTTCGAACGCAAATACCGCAAGTAATGCGCCGATCGGATCGACAATGATTCCTTCCCATTTCAAGATTTTAGCTGGACGTGGTTTTAACTTTGCCTGACGTAATAAAGGCAGGATAACAGTCGGTCCAGTAACAATGAATAAGCCCCCGATTGTAAAAGCGACAGCCCAGGATAAACCCGCCACATAATGAGCCGCTAATGAACCTAATATCCAGCTTAGAAACGCACCGAAAGTCACGATCCTGAACACGGGGCGGCCTAAACCTTTCACTTCCTTCATATCCAGGTTCAAGCTTCCTTCGAAAAGAATGACGGCGACGGCCAAAGATATGATCGGTTTATAAAGTTCTCCGAAGTCCTGCTCAGGGTTCATGAGGCCTAGTACAGGTCCGGCTAAGAGACCGGCGATGGACATGACTACAATGGCAGGCAACCGAAAGCGCCAGGCCACCCATTGCGATCCTACGCCGAGAAACCCCACTAACATCAGTTGTAAGAGTAACGAATCTATCATTGAACAGTCTCCTTCTGTAAGGTGTATGTACGACCCTCGAGTAATATAGACATATTCTATATGCCTCTCCCTCATCTGTAAACTAAATTGTCTGTAAAATACTTCCCACTAAAGCTCCCGTTTGTGGAAGACTCAGTTTCGAGTTGTTTCCGGGTTCGTTTAGCCGTATTGGGAGTCAGGGGTGGCTGGGAAGCTACTCGCTTTCCTGTGGGGGAGCGCCGAGCTTCCTCGGACTGCGTCCTGCGGGATCTCGCCTATCTCCTTCTCCCACGGGAGTCTCGCAGCTTCCCAACCACCCCATTCGATGCAGGAGATAAACGCACCTATACCAAGATAGGGCGTCTTCCACCCCTCTCGCAAGTAGGTATAAAGCGCTCTATATCAAGCTTTTACATACAAAGTAGCGGCGGTGGAACCTATATCCCTTTACTTTCGCTGAGTAAATGCGGATGATTTCAGAAGTGGTTTCGAGACACTTATATGGCAAGGGGAGGCGGGGGATGGGGAGACTCCTGTGGGAAAAAAGTGCTTGGTGAGACCCCACAGGACGCAGTCCGAGGAGGCTCACCAAGCTTCCACGGAAAGCGACTCATCCCCCGCCTCCCCGATCCATCTTACACAAAAGTCTCGAAACTGAGTCTTCAAGAATTCTGCCATATTGCTGAATAAACCCTTAATTTGTAAGGCAATCCCACAAAAAATGGTATGGTAATCATAACCTTTTAAATTTTCTAAAAAAATAATTGACAGAAAGGTGTGACATTGATAGTATTACGGCGGTGCGTTAATCTCATTCACTTTTCAATAATGAAAATCATGCAGAAGCCTTGATTATTGCCGCTCATCTTTTGGATAAGAGCGCTTTTTTTACGCAAAATATACAGACATCTATGAGGAGGAGCCAGTATGAAAGCAAGAGACACAATTTTTATTGGATTCACATTGTTCGCTTTGTTTTTCGGTGCTGGAAACTTGATCTATCCTGTTTCCCTCGGTATTGAATCAGGAACATCCTACTTCCCGGCTATATTCGGTTTTGTTATTACTGGTGTAGGGTTACCTATTATTACCGTAGCGGCTATATCGCTTGTACGTAACGGCGCTGTTCAATTAGCTGGACGCGTCCACCCGATGTTCGGATTATTATTCACATCGATGGTCTACCTTGTCATTGGACCTTTCTTTGCCATTCCGAGGGCCGCAAACGTCGCCTTTGAAACAGGCATCGTTCCATTTACGAACGGAAAATCGTTGACATTATTCATTTTTACGGTCTTATTTTTTGTACTCGTTTATTGGCTCAGCCGCAATCCATCTAAACTCGTGGATCGCGTAGGACAAATTTTAACCCCTGCTTTGTTCTTGGCCATCCTTGGTCTTGTCATTGGAAGCTTCTTTCTGCTTGATGGTCCTATTCAACCAGCCGGTGAAAAATATCAGGCACAACCTTTCTTTACAGGATTCATTGAAGGTTACTTGACCATGGATGCCATTGCTTCTCTTGCTTTCGGTATTATCGTCGTTTCATCCTTCCGCGATCGTGGGGTTACTGATCCTAAAACGTTGACCATTCGAACACTAAAAGCAGGTTTAGTGACTGCCATCGGTCTAGCCACTGTCTATGTAGCCATTGGTTGGATCGGAGCTAGAATGGCAACGGAAGGGTCTTTTGATAATGGAAGTGCCATCCTTGCTGGTGCTGCACAAATCATGTATGGAGATGTAGGAACGCTGTTACTTGGTGTGATTGTAGGACTTGCCTGTTTGACGACATGTATCGGTCTGACCGTCGCCTGTGGCCAGTTCTTTTCAAAACGTGTGCCAGGGCTTACTTATAAACATGTCACAATCGTAGTTACTCTGATCAGTTTCGCTATATCCAATATCGGATTGAATCAAATTATCGCTTATTCTGTCCCGGTGCTTGTGTTCGTTTATCCGATCACCATTGTTCTCGTAGCCCTTACATTCATGAGCCCGCTCTTTAACCACTCTCCTTATGTGTATCGAGGAGCCATTTTGTTGACTGCCATCATAGGGGTCTATGACGGACTCGTGGCTTTTGGCGCCGATGTTTCTGGCATCGAGCCATTGATCAGTCAACTTCCTTTATTCGAATTGAATTTAAGCTGGGTCTTCCCTGCCATTATTGGCGGCGTCGTTGGGCTTTTGATTGATTACTTTAAAGGAGAACCCCGTCATAAAGAAAGCTTTCAGAACGGTTAACGTATGAAAATCCCTCTCCATGGTGGAGAGGGATTTTTTTATTGATCCAGAAGCGTTACGCTGACTTTCACATCAAGGTTCTGACCGCCGCCTCGATATACTCCCTGAAGTGGGCTGACATCAGCATAATCCCTTCCTGTACCAATTCTGATGTGCTGTTCTAATGCTTCCACATTGTTCGTAGGATCCAAACCAATCCAGCCGATTCCGGGTACCATCACTTCCACCCAAGCATGTGTGGCCGCATCACCCACAAGCGCTGAATCTTCTCCGACATACAGGTAACCACTCACATAACGGGCTGGTATCCCCTGTGATCTTAAGACCCCAATCATAACGTGTGCATAATCCTGGCACACCCCGCTCCTTAACGGCCATGATTCGTAGGCCTTGGTATTGACCTGGGTTGTCGTCGTATCGTACCGGATCGATTGATTGATGTACTCCATCAACCTTAAAGAAAAGCGGATTGGATCGCTGGCGTCTCCAACTTCATTGAAAATTTCTTCGATTTGTTCTTTATACAAGAATGTATACGGTGTTTCATTCAAATAAGCCAGGTAATGGCGACGGAAAAGTTCCGAGTGAAAGATTGTACGCATTTCATCCGAACATTCGATCATACGGATGAATGGACTTTTTTGAATGCTGACCGTCGATGTCGTTTTTAATGTTAAATGTTCATGCTTCTCAGGAATGAAAAAAGTCTCCACATGGTTCCCCCATAGATCGATATGTTCTTTCGTCATCGATCCTGGAGTGATTTCAGTCCGGTAAGCAAGCAGCCTCTGACATTCATCCGTCCTCGGTTTCAGGCGGATATGATTCATGCTCTGATCGACAAAATTATCATAATAAAACGTATTGGTGTGCTCAATTTGGAATTTCACAGCGTATTCCTCCTGGATAGCCTTTACTTGGCGTGTACGGGTTCAATTAAATAATAGGTTTGTGAGAACATGCGACTCAGTGTCATGCATCGATCTTGGAAGTGGTCGAGAAACGACATCAGCTCATTCATATCCATCTCCTCAATGTTCGTACTCGTAATTTCTTCCCGAATGAGTTCAAGCATTTGGAAAAGATCCTCAGAATAGTGAGAGATTTTCCCACCTTCAAGCTTGTCAACCGCTTCGAGGACATGATCCATACAGTATCGGATCGATCTTGGGAACGTCCTCTCTTTAATTAAAAAGCTGAGGACATGCTTCGATTCCATTGTAGGTGGGTGTTCTTTAATATACGCATCATATCCATTCAGAAACTGCAGAGCTGTAAGCCAATAATAGTAATGATCTGTCGGGATATCGGCTTCTTTTCTGTTCTTTTCACAGGTCACATTCAATATTCTTGCTGTTTTCTCAGCGCGCTCCAACCATTTCCCAACTTTAATAAAAGTATAAGGAGTTCCACGGCTCATACTGGACTCAATGACTCCTTGTGATGTCATCGAAGTTTTAATCACTTGAGCCAAGTAATCCTGGGTATGCTGCCTCGTATTCGGGAGCTCCTGCCAATCCTTTTGGTCCAAATGGAATGCATTTAACACTTCCCAAAGTTCTTCGGGAAGGATATCCCTTGTCGAACGGGCATTCTCTCGGGCATAATTCATGCTATTCATAAGAGAATTGACGTTAAATGGACTGATGGTCAAGTATTGGATAAGTGTTTCCCTGTCTAAACGATCGTACAGGTTGTAATAATCTTTCGCGGACGCACAGACTTCCACAATTTCTTCCCAGTCGCGATCCGCTGCCTCCTGATTTTGTGCCTCCAACATATGAATGAGCTGGACACTGAGTACCCTTGCATTGTTTTCGGCTCGTTCTATGTTTCGGGACATCCAGTAAAGAGAATCTGCTACACGACTAAGCATGTTGATCACCACTTTCTGTCAAGATCCACGTATCTTTTCCTCCCCCACCCTGAGAGGAGTTCACAACAAGGGAACCTTCTTTGAGAGCTACTCGTGATAACCCTCCAGGAAGTACATTCGTCTTTTCTCCATTCATGACAAACACGCGTAAATCTACATGACATGGATAAAATCTACCTTCCTGATACGCAGGAGCTCTTGATAATTTAATGGTCGGTTGAGCGATATATTGATGAGGATTTTCTATAATTTTCTTCTTGAACGCCTCACGTTCACTTTCATCCGACTGCGGACCAATTAACATATCATACCCGCCTGATGCACCGACATTTTTCACAACCAGTTCATGAATGTGATCCAGCACATAATCCAGACGTTCAGGATCACTAAGGAAGTATGTTTCAACGTTCGGGATAATCGGATCTTCCCCAAGGTAGAAGCGGATCATATCAGGTACATAAACATACATCGCCTTGTCATCGGCAACGCCATTGCCTATGCCGTTAAGTATCGATACATTTCCTTTTCGATAAGCCCTGAGCAACCCGGGTACTCCGAGAGCAGAGTCAGGACGGAACGCTTCCGGATCAAGGAAATCATCGTCAATTCTTCTATAAATTATATCCACACGTTTTAACCCTTTGATGGTCTTCATGTAAACAACATCATCTTTGACAATCATATCTCTTCCTTCTACCAGTTCAATTCCCATCTGTTGAGCAAGAAAGACATGGTCATAATAAGCAGAATTATAAATCCCCGGCGTCAATAAAACAGCGGTGGGCGATTTATGAGGGTTTGCATTGGCAGGCAGATGGCTGGTTACCGCCTGGTGAAGTTCTGACAACTGATGCTCCAATGTTTCGATAGAATGTTGGAAGAACAATTCAGGGTACACTTGTCTCATAACATACCGATTTTGGAAAACATATGACATTCCTGAAGGATTACGCAAGTTATCTTCCAATACCCGGTATTGACCCTTTTCATCTCTAATTAAATCTACTCCTGCAAGGAATATATGGTTCCTTAAAGGGATATCTATGCCACTGACTTGTTTGTTGTAGTAATAAGGATTGTTCTCGATCAACTCTCTCGGAATGACTCCCGCTTCTACAATTTCCTGATCATGATAAATATCTTCTAAAAAATGATTGAGCGCGGTCATCCGCTGCTTCATCCCTTTTTCAATCTCTTCCCAATCTTGCCTCGGAATGATAATCGGAACAAAGTCAAACGGCATCGTTCTCTCTGTACCTCCTGTGTGGTTGTACACGGTGAATGTAATGCCTTGTCTAAGAAAATTAAGCTGAGCTGTTTCATGCTTTTTCATCAAATCGCGTTCTGTAAATTGATTGACCAGTTGATAAAACCATTGGTAGTGTTTCTTCGGCTCACCACCCTGTTTCATCATTTCATCAAAGTAAACACCCGTTTGATAATTAGTTAGCACGACCTCTCCTCCATTCCTACTTACTACAAATCCTTTACCCTTAGTTTACTCCACCCACTCATAAATTGTAAGAAAATTTACACAACAATTGTCGTTTCTTATGAGAGTTATTAAAGTAAATGGCAAGATTGTGGAAGACTCTGTTTCGAGATTTTTGTGTAAGTGGATAGGGCTGCGGGGAATGACTCGCTTTCCGCGGGAGCGCGTTGAGCCTCCTCGGACTCCGTCCTGCGGGGTCTCACCTAGCACTCTTTTCCCGCAGGAGTCTCGCCATTCCCCTCCGCCCTTTTACCATGGAAGTGTCTCGAAACCATTTCTCGGAAACTCTGCTGGTATGCTCAAGCGAAGTGGATAATATAATACTCTCCCCAGTGTGAATCCGAATATGAAAGCTTGATATAGAGCGCTTTATTCCTGCATCTAAGTGAGGGTGGGAGACGCCCCATTGTGGTAAAGGGGTTCGTTTCTCACATGCATCGAATGGGGTGGTTGGGAAGCTGCGAGACTCCCGTGGGAGAAGGAGATAGGCGAGATCCCGGAAGGCGATAGCCTGAGGAAGCTCGGCGCTCCCCCACAGGAAAGCGAGTGGCTTCTCAACCACCCCTGACTCCCATTCCGGCAAACACGAACCCCGGTTATCTCGAAATCGAGTCTTCCATAAACGGGAGCTTAAGTGAAAACTACGTAGAGGTTTTCTGATGAAAGACGGACCAGCTCATCTGTTTTAAGGGATGAGCTGGTCCGGTGGGAAATGGTAGACACTATTTGATGTTGATGACAATTTTACCTTTGGCGTGGTGGGTTTCGCTGACGCTATGGGCTTCTTTTAGACCTTCCTCGCTGAGGTCGAAACGATGTCCGATGACAGATACTAAATCTCCTTCTTCCATCATGGAAGCGAGTTTTGTCAGTTTCTCTCCGCTCGGCTCAAGCCAGACGAATCCTGCTTTCACTCCATGTTTGGCAGCGAGGTCTTCATCCGGTGGCTGGACAATGGACGGAAGACGCCCACCTTCTTTCAGGACAGAAAAGCTTTTTTCCTGGATTTCTCCACCAAGAGTATCAAGGACGATATCGTAATCACTTAACACCTCTGAGAATTCCTCTTCTTTATAATTGATAAAACGATCGACACCCAGTTTCTCTACCCACTCCTGGTTCTTTCCACTGGCTGTCGCTGCTACATAAGCACCTTTTTGCTTCGCAATTTGAATGGCATAATGGCCGACACCACCTGACCCTGCATGTATGAGCACATGATCTCCTTCCTGAATATCGCTAAAATCCACTAAACACTGCCATGCAGTAAGTCCTGCCAATGGCACCGCTGCCGCTTCCTCAAAAGAAACGTTCTCAGGAAGATGTGCTAGAAGATGTTCATCCACTGCTGTGTACTCTGCATACGTTCCGAATCGTGTTGTATCCGGACGAGCAAAAACTCGATCTCCTACTTTGAAGTTTTCCACTGCAGAACCAACCTCTGCGACGATTCCTGCAGCATCCCATCCTAAAATGATAGGAAAATCAAAGTCCAGCATTTCTTTTAAGTAACCTTCCCTAAGCTTCCAGTCGATGGGATTGATCGATGTTGCGTGCAATTCCACGATGACCTGGTTCTCATTTGGAACAGGAAAATCCACGTCTTTTTCTTTTAGTTGATTTCTATCTCCATATTGCTCAATAACAATGGCTTTCATATTATAATCGCTCCTTTTAAGAGGTATGACTTCTATAGTTTTCCCCACAGTTTTCACGTGAAACATGATAAGATGTGGGAGAAAGAAGATTATGTATAAAAGGATGATCACGATGATTCAACAGGCCGAAAAAATTCTCCACCAATACTACGGTTATTCCTCGTTCCGCCCTGGTCAAAAAGAGGCCATTACTCATGTTTTAGATCAAAAGAACACACTGGCCGTCATGCCGACAGGAGGCGGAAAATCCCTCTGCTATCAAATCCCCGGACTCACTTTGCAAGGAACAGCGATCATCATATCCCCCTTGATCTCTTTGATGAAAGACCAAGTGGATGCCCTCCATTCCTATGGGGTCGCCGCTACTTATATTAATAGCTCCCTTTCTCATACAGAGCAGCAACAAAGGCTGCGGGATATGGAAAGCGGCCGCTATTCCTTTGTGTATGTCGCTCCTGAACGGTTTGACTCACCCAACTTTTTGGCCGCTATCAACAGCATTCCCCTTTCGTTGATTGCCTTTGATGAAGCGCACTGTATTTCCCAATGGGGACATGACTTCCGTCCAAGCTACCGATCGATTGTTCCTACCTTGAAAAAAGTTGCAAACCTTCCTGTCCTTATGGCTCTAACCGCTACAGCGACCCAGGAAGTAATTAAGGACATTAAAGAGTTGATCGATGTCGAGGATACAAACGTCATTAATACTGGATTCGCAAGGGACAACTTATCTTTTCGTATTATCAAAGGCCGTGACAAACGAGAATTCATCAGCGAATATTTGACTCAGATCCCCAATGAATCCGGCATCATCTATACAGCCACACGAAAAGATGCTGACCAGCTTCATTACCTTTTAACGAAAAAAGGATTTGCTGCTGGAAAATATCACGCAGGAATGACAGAGCATCAAAGAAAGCAAGCACAGATGGATTTCGTTCAGGATGAAATCACCACGATGATTGCAACCAACGCCTTCGGGATGGGCATCGATAAATCAAATGTCCGTTATGTTATTCACTATTCCATGCCGATGAATATTGAATCTTATTACCAGGAAGCTGGTCGTGCTGGCCGTGATGGTGAGCCTGGTGATTGTGTATTGCTCTTTTCAAGTCAGGATATCAACCTGCAACGGTTTTTGATCGACCAGTCACCAAATGAAGAAAAGAAAAAGGATGAGTACACGAAACTCCAGGCGATGGTGAATTATTGCCATACCCACTCCTGTTTGCAGCAATACATTCTTGACTATTTTGATGATCCGACAGAATCCGAGCCGTGTGGTAAATGTACGAATTGCACCCACGATGGTGAAGAGCAGGATATGACAAAAGAAGCGCAAATGGTATTATCCTGTGTGAAACGTATGGGCGAAAGGTTCGGAGCCGGCCTGACAGCGAAGGTACTCAAAGGTTCTTCTGACCAAAAAGTGAAACAGTTTCGATTCCAAGATTTATCGACCTATGGCATTATGCCGAATTATACAGAAAAAGAATTAACTCGATTCATTCAGTTTTTAACGGCGGAAGGCTACCTATCGACAGGCGAAGGACGTTATCCTTCATTAAAGCTGACGAATGAAGCCGTTTCTGTCATTAAAGGCAACCAGCCTGTTCTTATGCTTGTTGAATCCACAACGAAAAAACAGAAAACCGAATACAATGAGCAATACTTCGAAGAGTTGCGACAGTTACGTAAATCGATTGCAGATGAAAGCAACCTTCCCCCTTACGTCATCTTCTCTGATGCCACACTCAAAGACTTGACCATCTATCTCCCAGAAAGCAAAGAAGAGATGATGAACATCAAAGGAATAGGGGAGCAGAAATTCGAGAAGTATGGAGAACAGTTTCTTGAGAAATTACGACCTTGGGCACAAGAGACGGAGACGAAGCCTACGCCGGTTCGTTCGACCGAACCTTCAATCCAACAGAAAGACCCGTTTGATGACCGCCCCAGTCACCATATTTCTTACGACCTTTGGATACAAGGAAATGATGTGAAAGACATAGCCAAAGAAAGGGGTATAGGCAAACAAACGATTGAGAACCATATTTTCCGAGCTGGAAAAGAAGGAAATGAGATCGATTGGAGCCGATGGTTTGATGAAGAACAAGAAAGCAACATTGTGCAGGCCTATGATCAAATGGAGGAACATAAATTGAAACCCTTGAAAGAATCTCTGCCTGAGGGGTATTCCTACTCTATGATCAAGGCCGTCCTTGTGAAGCATAACTTGATGGATGAATGATAGTTGAGGAGGAAGATTTATGACTAAACCTGTAATCTCAAGAGAAGATGTAAAAGCATTGGACCAACATGACCCGCTTCAACCTTTCAAACGTGAATTTTACCAAGAAAGATTTTATTACATGGATGGAAATTCCCTAGGTCTGCTTTCGAAACGTTCTGAAGAAACCCTCTCAACCTCCCTGAATGATTGGAAGAAACATGCCATCGGAGGATGGACCGAAGGAGAAGAACCTTGGTTTTACATGTCAGAAAAAATCGGGGCACTGACTGCTCCTCTCATCGGGGCGAAACCAGAAGAAGTCATCAATACCGGTTCTATTACATCAAATATTCATCAGTTGCTGGCGACGTTTTATAAGCCAGAAGGAAAACGGACGAAAATCCTCGCAGATGAACTAAACTTCCCGTCTGACATTCACGCCATGAAGAGCCAAATCAAATGGCACGGGTTAGACCCGGAAGAACACTTGATTCGTGTCCAAAGTGAGGATGGCTATACGTTATCGGAAGATACCATCATCAAAGAAATGGACGAAGACATCGCTGTACTTCTCCTGCCTTCCGTTTTATATCGTAGTGGCCAACTGCTCGATATTGAAAAAATAACAAGGGCAGCTCATGAATATGGCATCATCGTTGGCTTTGACCTTGCCCACTCGATCGGTGCTCTTCCTCACCGCTTGAACGAATGGGGCGTCGACTTTGCTGTCTGGTGTACGTATAAGTATTTGAACAGTGGACCTGGCGGGGTCGGCGGACTGTATGTGAACAAAAAACACCTCGGCAAAAGGCCAGGACTTGCAGGTTGGTTCAGTTCGGACAAAGACAAGCAGTTCGATATGAGCCACGAACTAACTCCTGCAGAAACCGCAGGAGCATTCCAAATCGGAACGCCTCATGTGCTCAGTTCAGCGCCTCTCATAGGGTCACTGGAACTTTTTGAAGAAGCGGGCATTCAACAGATTAGAGAAAAATCACTAAAGCTCACTCGTTTACTGATGGACCTTATCCACCAGGAGCTTTCAGGTTATGGCTTCAAAATCGGCAACCCTTTGAATGATGAAAGCCGTGGAGGCCATGTCTGTCTCGTCCATGACGAGGCGGCAAGTATCTGTAAAGCATTAAAACAAGAAGCCATCATTCCCGACTTCCGTTCACCGAACGTCATCCGCCTTGCCCCGATCGCTTTTTATACGTCTTACGAAGATGTGTATGACGTCGTGTTACGCTTGAAAGACATCATGGAGAATGAAAAACAAAAGCAATTCAAAAATGAAAGAGACACCATCGCCTAAGGAGGTTTGTGATAATGAAATTTATCGATATTACAATGCCACTGAACAATGATACGCCTCCCTGGCCGGGAGACGAGCCGTTTGAATACAAGCTGACGTGGTCCATGGAAGATACGGGATCGGTCAATGTCGGCCAATTCAAAGGCAGCAACCATATTGGGACCCACGTGGATGCCCCCTATCACTATGATTCAGCTGGCTTAAAAATCGCAGATCTTCCCGTCGATCGATTTTCCGGTCAAGCTCTGGTCGTTTCCGTAAAAGATGACCCTGTCATCACTAAAAAGCTGTTGGAAGGCGTAGACTTGAGTCAGGTAAGTAAAGTTTTGTTCCATACGGACAGTTGGAAAGACCGCACCCGCTTCCCTGATCATTACACGGTCATCGGTGATGATGTAGGTCCATTTTTAAAAAAGCAAGGCATCGACCTTATCGGCATCGATACTCCTTCTGTTGACCCTGAAACAAGTAAAGAGTTGAAAGGCCATCACACGCTGTACCAGAATGATATCCTGATTCTTGAAGGGATTGATCTTTCTCAGGTGTCGCAAGGAGTTTATGAGCTTTTTGCTTTTCCATTAAAAATGGAGCAAGCCGACGGCAGCCCCGTCCGCGCCGTCTTACGAACCATCGAAGCATCCTAGCCTCAAATAAACATCCCGTAATCAAGTTTTCAAAGATACTGACATATAGCTGAAGATTTTGTACTAAAAACACCTAGGGATCCCCTAGGTGTTTTTAGTGTAAGCCTATATTATTTCTTCGTGATTCGTTGGTCGATCGCCATCTTCTTCGCTACTTTTGGTGCGAGCCAAATCATTGGCAGTAGAAGAATGGATACTGGAACAGCTGTGACGACAATGAAGTTTTGCAGTTGTGTAATCCCACTGTCTCCTGTAATTAACAGAATCACAGCGATCGCGCCCATCAATACGGCCCAGAAGATTCTAAGCCAGCTTTGTGGGTTTCCTTCTCCTGTGACAGCCATGGCAATCGTGTAGGACATGGAGTCACTCGTCGTTACGACAAATAGGATCGTTAGAAGCAAGAATAGCGGCGAAATCACGCTTGCCAATGGGAACTGTTCTGTAATGGCAAACATGGCTGCCGGGTTGCCTGCTTCATTCAGTGCGTTGGATACAGAACCAGGATTGTTCAATTCAAAGAAGATTCCGGATCCACCTAGGACTGTAAACCAGAACGTAGAAATAACAGGAGCAAAAACAGATACGGCAATGATGATCTCTCTTATTGTCCGGCCTCTTGAAATACGGCTGACAAGAATGGCCATCATCGGTCCATACCCGATGAACCAGCCCCAGAAGAATACGGTCCATAGAGATAGCCAACCTTCATCTCCTCGATACGTACTCATAGGAATGAATTGATCAACATAATAACCAAATCCTGCTAAGAAGTGGTCGATGATAAAACCACCTGGTCCAAAGATGACGATGAACGCCATTAGCCCAATGGCCATGCGGACGTTGAAGCTACTTAAAAATTGTATCCCTTTATATAAACCAGTGACTGCTGAAATCGTCGAGATGATTACAACGGCAAAAATAATGGAAAACTGTGTGCTGAACTGATTAGGTATCCCGAAAATTTCCTGAAGTCCGTAGCTCGCTTGCAGACCAAGGAAACCAATTGGACCGATCGTCCCTGCCGCCACAGCAATGACGGAGAAGGCATCAATGATCGTCCCTATCCAACTGTGGCGTAATTTTTCGCCGAAAATCGGATACAGCAACGTTCTAGGCTTCATTGGCATTCCTTTATGATAGTGACCGTACATCATGACAACCGCACTAATCGTACCAAGAATAGCCCATGCCAGGAATCCCCAGTGCATAAAGCTTTGCGCGAGGGCCGGGTTGATTGCTGCTTCTGTCCCGGCTTCAATTCCAGACTGAGACGGGGGTACAGTCAAAAAGTGCCACATCGGTTCAGCGGCAGCCCAGAAAACACCTCCGCCGGCCAACAGTGTTGCCATAATGATGGATAGCCATTTGTATAATCCCAGTTCAGGCTTTTCCATATCCCCCATTCTTATTTTTCCATAACGTGAAAAGGCTAAATATAATCCAACAAAGAATGTGGCAAGCATGAGCACTTGCCAAAAAGCACCGAAGTACTTGGCTGACCATGCGAAGCTTTCACTAACGATCATTTCAATCAAATCAATATCAATGAGTGCAAGAATAACGAAAAGGACTAATAATCCTCCACTTATTACAAATACCGGCCAGTCAATACGGCCTGATGTTTTATTTTCCATAGTTATCTCCTTTAATTCATAATGTGTTTGAATGCACAATTTACAACTTTATCACTCTTTTTATTATGGTGTAAAGATATTTCCTTTATCCTTTAGAGAAATGATTTTTGAGAAGAACGGCATAAAAAAAGCGATCCCTAGCAAGAGATCGCTTCTCTTTAATCTTCTGTGGACTCTACCTTATGATCTTCCTGTATGTTCTGACATTCCTTACAAAGATTAATTTCTCGCTCTTCTTTGATCTGAAGCGGTTTGCCACAACGCTGGCACTCATCATAGTTATTCGGATTTGTTTGAAATCCCGGCATTTCATTACTTCCATCGTTATACATACAAGTTCATCTCCTTTTTCTTTCACCTTTTATTTTCTTATTCCCTATTCGCTTTTCGTTAATCATCTTGTCATTTCCTTTGCAGCGGTCATTCCAGACAATGTCACCCCAAGCGTTCCAGCTCCTGGGAAAACCGTATCCCCGCACTGATAAACGTCCGGAATCCCGGTGCGAATAGAATAACTGTTGAGCCAGCTGTATTTTCCCGTTGGCGCGTATCCACCCACTTTTCCATTTTTCCTTCTCAACCACTTTTGAAAAGTAATCGGAGTCCCGGGAAGAACAATGTCTAACTTTTCCTTAAAACTCGGGAAGTAAAAATCCACCGTATCCAGGAGTCGATTCTTCATTTGTTCCTTATCCGCTTCATATTGTTCCGAATTCCACCAGGGTGAAATGGATGTGTGAGTAGAAATCGTCAATGAGCGCTTTCCGACAGGTGCCATCGACGAATCTCGAGGGTCAGATAATGACATTAAAAACTGTCCCCCATCATGGAGGTCGTCCGGTTTTTGCGGATCAATAAACTGATGATACATGGCGTCTTCTCCCTCAAAAACCGCCCCTTCCACACCTCCATGAATGATAAACGCTCCCCATGAATCTCTTTTTTCTTCTTTTAACGCTTTAACATAGGACTGTTCACCCATATCCTTTGATACCGTATCATGGAAGTTGTGAACAGAATTGTTCAACAGTACCTTTTGCGCTCGAAATACTCGATCACGTTTCGTATGAAATTCAAAATGTTGGCCGCTTTTCTCTACTTTATGAATCGGATGACGCATATAAAGGTCGCTCCCTGAATGCTTAATGAAAGATGCCAAACGTTCGGCAACCGCTGCAAGACCTCCATGTACAGCATAAGCGCCTTTATGGAAGGTTTGTAACGCAGCATAACCCAAAAACGCAGGGCAATATTCAACGCTTGTTTGTACGCTATCCATCAACTCACCATTCAAAAACACGCGGAAAAGACGATGGTTATGAAGGCCATACTTTTTCAAACGATCTTCTACCGTCTGGTTCATGAATGGGAGAAGTTTCATAGCATCTTTGTTCACGAAAGGTACCAAATGCATGAAATCTTTTAAGGTTCGTGGTGGAAATACAGGAAGATCTTCTGTTAACTGATCGACCATCGTTCCTACCCTATATACTTCATCATAGAACGACTGTATAGCGGAAGATTGGGTTGGGAAGACTCGTTGAATCTCTTCATACCAGCGGCTTCGCTCACGAAAATAGTGAATGGTGCGATCCGGCATGTGAATATCCATGATCGTATCCAATAACGTCATGGCAGGAGGATCGATGTTTAACTGATCGAAGAGTCGATGGAGAACCCCTCCCTCTTCAAATCCCATTCCAAGGGTTGCCCCTGACTGAAAACGGTAGCCGTTTCGTTCGAATTTGCCTGCGCTACCCCCGAGTTCATTGGAGGCTTCAAAGACAGCAACTTTCATTCCTTTTTTGGCGAGTGTAGCTGCAGCTGCCAGCCCACCAAAGCCTGCACCTACAACTCCAACATCATAAATCATCCGCTCACCTCCCTCCTCTTCTTTTCCCCCATCTCCCCCTTTTTAGGCGTAACGAATGTTCTTGAAGTATATGGCAGTATTGTGGAAGACTCATTTTCGAGACTTTTATGTGATTCTAGGGGCTGCGGGAAAAGGTTCTCTTTCCGTGGGCGAGTGATGAGCCTCCTCGAGCTAACGCTCTGCGGGGTCTCATCTACCACGCACTTCCCACAGGAGTCTCACCGTTTCCCTCCGCCCCTATACCAAATGAGGTTCTCGAAACCCCTCTTATAGTAAACTGCCTAGTTGTGTTGTGTAACCCTGCTTAAACTGCGTCGAAATAGGATTATTAACCATAAAAGCTCCTATTACTGGAAGGTAGTTTCGAGAATCTCTTCCGGCAAGTGGGCGGAGGGGAATGGCGAGACTCCTGCGGGAAAAAAGTGCTTGGTGAGACCCCACAGGACGCAGTCCGAGGAGGCTCACCGCGCTCCCGCGGAAAGCGAGTCATTCCCCGCAGCCCCCTTCCACTCAACAAAAGTTTCGAAACTGAGTCTTCCACAATCGGGAGCTTTAGTGGAGATAATTTATGAATTTATTGAATAAATTTGTATTTTTGCAGACCTTTTGAATGAGACGCTCGTCTAATGAAGAGGAAAGGAGAGGAAAGCCTGGTGTCCGGACATACACAAACTCATTACACACGCGAGGAAGCGGTTGAGTACATAATGGACCAATACGGAGAATCGTTGAAACGAACCATTTTTACATATGTGAAAAATCACCATACCACAGACGATATCTTTCAGGATGTTCTCCTGCAGATTTATCGGAAGTGGGACAGGTTCAACGGAGATTCCCAATTGAAGACATGGGCGATGAGAATCGCCATCAACCGATGCAAAGACTATTTACGTTCCCCTATTCACCGCATCAAAATCGCTACAGATAAATGGCGCGAGCAAAAAGACCCGAACTACACGGAGCAAAAAGTCGTCCAAAAGGAACAGTGGGATGAAATAGCGGAAGCCATCCTTCATCTCCCTATCAAATACCGGGAAGTCATGATTCTGACTTTCCAGCAAGATATGACGCAGAAACAGATTGCTGAAGCGACCGGCACACCTTTAAGCACGATCAAAACAAGGATGCAGCGTGCACGTCAACTGCTTAGAGAAAAGGCAGATGAAGGAGGGATAGACCCGTGGATCATCAACAAATAAAAGAAGCCATCAACCGTCAAATTGGCGAGGATCCTTTATTCACAGATAAAGATAAAGAGCGCTTTTATAAAAACAAGCCGAACCGACGGCAACGGTTCCCTGCTGCTCCGAAAATTGTTACGGTCCTTCTTGCTTTCTTTGTTTTAAGCGGATCCTTTTATACCTTTATAAAGACGGACTGGTTTGAGCAACCTTCTTCACCGACGCAAGAAGAAAAAGAACCAGTAGAAGAAACGCCTCCTGCACCTGATCCGGATCCAGAAGAACCTACCCATGTAAAGGTTGAGAAACTTAAAGAAGTCATTGTCTCTATGCCGAGCAAAAGCAAAATGAAAGTCGCCATTGATCAATTTGAAGGTACGGAAGTTGAATCCAAAGTAGCAGATACAGAGAATGCAAATGGAAACGAGTATGAGTTGTTTGAGAGTTATTATGCATTCGCCAGCCGGAAAGAACAAGGAAATCCACCTGCTTACGACGGCCCTCTGCCTCCCCCAAAAGATGCCTTTAAAAATGATGAGATAGAAATTTCTATGAAGCTTAACTGGGTAAAGGGGGGAGAGCGGACCTACCTAAATGAAGCGACACTCCTTTACCTATCAGAAGAAGGGGATCTGATCGAAGAAAACTACAAAGTACACGAGCGCGAGCGAAATTTCATCAATGTTAAAAATCCTAATGAACCCGTTGTCATGGACGACTTAATCCTTGGCTCCATTGCAAGATCTGTAGATAAAGAGCCAGAGGCCATCACCAAGCGTGACCTATTGTACTTAGAAGAATTGACGATTAACGCCTCCCATTTGAGCGGCATCTATGAAGTAGACGAAGATATTGAATATTTTAAAGCGATGCAGTCGCTCTTCGTGCTGAAGCTAAATCAAGCCATCATTCCAGGGGAGTTATTAAAAGAAGTTCCTTATTTGGATCAAGCAACCTTCATCGGTCCTACCGTCGACGATTTGAGTCGTGTCAAAGAAGGGCTGCAAACCATCACGTACTTGAATTTAATTAATTCCTCATTTAGAGGAACGGCTGAAGACATTCTTGAGCTGAAATCTTTGAACATCGTCAGGGTCGATCCTGCCGTTGTTCCTAATTACGAAGATTTACAATTAGAAGGTATGGACGTTCGGTGGTAGTAAACAGAAAAAAAGTAAAGGGTACGGGGATCCGCTTCCGACTGGAGGCGAGCTTCAATCCCCTTCCCTACTTATATGAGGTATAGGATTTTAAAAAGGAGGAATTTCCATGTGTGGAATTGTTGGAATTTTCAATAAAAATGGCATTGAGAATCATGCCCTCATCCAGAACATGATGGAAAAAATTCATCACCGCGGACCAGACAACCAAGGTTCATACACAAACAGAGAAATCAGTTTAGGTTTTCAGAGACTGACGATTATCGATGTTTCTGAAAATGGTAATCAACCGATGTGTAGTGAAAATGAACGGTATGTGATGGTATTCAATGGAGAAATCTATAACTTTCAAAACTTAAGAGAAGATTTACTTCTACAGGGGCACACGTTTCATAGCCAGGCGGATAGTGAAGTTGTCCTTCATGGATACGAGCAATACGGCACGGATATTTTGCAGAAGTTACGGGGGATGTTCGCTTTTTCCATATGGGACAAAGTTGAAAAACAACTCTTCATTGCCAGAGACTCATTCGGGATCAAACCGCTTTATTATACACAGGAAACGACAGACGGATCCTTCTTATTTGGGTCTGAAATCAAATCGTTTCTTGCTCACCCTCAATATTGCAAGTCCTTCAATGAGGAAGCACTGCAACCTTATCTCACCTTTCAATATTCGGCTATGGAGGAAACATTTTTCAAAGGCGTTTACAAACTTCCTCCCGGCCACTATATGATCCATGATGGGAATGATTTTGAAATAAGACCCTACTGGGAGCCCTCTTATTCTGAGCAGACAACGGATTTAAACGAAGCCATTGAGAAAATCCAGGAAGCGATGGATGATTCCATCCGTCATCACAAAATCAGTGATGTGGAAGTGGGATCCTTCCTTTCAGGAGGCATTGATTCAAGCTATGTGACGAGCTTATTGAAACCGAATAAAACGTTCTCGATCGGCTTTGAAGATTATGAAGGCATGTTTAATGAAACGACACTCGCTGAAGAGTTATCACAAAAAATAGCAGTCAAAAACTATAAACGGTTAATTTCAGCGGATGATTTTTTCCAGGCGGTTCCGACCATTCAATATCATATGGATGAACCTCATGCGAACTTGTCTTCCGTCCCTCTTTTCTTCTTAAGTGAATTGGCTAAAGAACATGTAACGGTCGTTCTCTCAGGAGAAGGAGCCGATGAACTTTTCGGAGGATATGATTGGTATAAGATCAGCCCTGAACAGAAGATTTATGAAAAAGTGCCGTTTGCGATTCGCCAATCCATTGCCACTGTTTCTTCTAAGCTTCCTAAAAATAGGATCACCACCTTTTTGAGGAGTGGCGGAGAGAAAATTGAAGTAAAATTTATCGGACATGCGAAAGTCTTCCGCCCTGAGGACGCTCACGAAGTCCTTAAACCCGCTTACCGGCAGAATCGTAAACCAGCAGACCTTTTATCAGACACCTATGCCAAAGTTTCCGGAGCGAATGATTCGACGAAGATGCAATACGCAGATCTTCATCATTGGCTTCCTGGGGATATCCTTCAGAAAGCTGATAAAATGAGTTCCGCTCACTCTCTTGAGTTACGCGTCCCCTTTTTGGATGCAAAAGTAATGGATGTCGCGTCCTCCCTCGCTCCTTCTTTAAGAGCCAATGGCAAGGACACGAAATATGCACTGAGAGAAGCAGCTAAGGCTGTGCTCCCTGAAGAATGGGCGAACCGTAAAAAAGTCGGTTTTCCAGTTCCTATCCGCGATTGGCTGAAACAGAAAAAATACTATGACTTGGTGAAAGCATCTTTAACGTCTGAAACAGCTCAGGAATTCTTCCACACCGATTCATTAGTCCAATACTTGGACGAACATTATGAGGGGAAAGGAAATCATCATCGTTATATTTGGACCGTCTATGTGTTTATTCAATGGTATGAAGTCTATTTTGGAAAAGAGGTACATCTTCAAGAAGAAGAAAACCATCTCGCTTATGCATAACAAAACCGGCAGCTTTTTAGACGCTGCCGGCTTTCGTTTATTTATTCAAATGTAATGGCCCAGCTTCCTTTACGCATGACGGATTCTGTCGTCCCGTCCGCAAGTACACCATCAATATCAAGCTCACCGGATCCCATCATGAAATCAACGTGGGATAAACTGTCATTCACACCATGTTGATCAAGTTCTTCTGCGCTCATATCTGACCCGCCTGTCATGTTATTCGGGTAAGCTTTTCCGAGGGCAAGGTGACAAGAAGCGTTCTCATCATAAAGCGTGTTATAGAAAATCAGACCAGATTGAGAAATCGGGGACTCATGCGGCACAAGCGCCAGTTCTCCAAGTCTACGTGAACCTTCGTCTGTTTCCAGAAGGTGCTTGAGTGTCTCTTCGCCTTCTTCCGCTGTGAAGTCAACAACTTTCCCCTCTTTAAACGTCAAGGTGAAATTGTCGATGACGTTTCCACCATAATTCAGCGGTTTCGTGCTGGAAACTTTTCCATCTACTCCATATTTATGAGGAGCTGTGAACACTTCTTCTGTCGGCATGTTCGGGTTGAATTGCACCTTTCCTTCAACCGTCTTCGAAGGTCCACCCTTCCAAATGTGTCCTTCAGGCAGAGCTACTTCGAGGTCCGTACCTGGAGCTTTGTAAATCAACTTCTGGTACTGTTTCTTATTCAAGTATTCACGAGCTTTGATCAATGTTTGGTTATGCTCTTCCCATGCAGCTACCGGGTCCTCACGATCGACGCGGACAATGCTGAAGATCTGCTCCCAAAGCTTCTCAACCGCTGTATCTTCCTCTTCTCCAGGGAAGATCTTTTGTGCCCACTTAGGAATAGGGATACTGACAATCGACCATTGAATACGATCATTCATCGTATAATCACGGAACTTGGACATCGCTTCTGATCTCGCTTTGGTAGCAGCTGCGACTTTGCTTGCATCAATGCCTTTCAAAAGATCAGGGTCTGTAGAGCGAATTGAAAGGATCGCCGCTCCCTGCTCAGCAAAATAAGTGTACTGCTGCTTCTGCCACTCTGGAACGTCCGATAACGTTTCCTGATCAGCATGTTCATATTTCATGCGCGTCAGTTCATCGTCACCCCAGTTAATATGTACATCTTTCGCTCCCATTTCGAAAGCTTTTCTTGCGACGATGCGTGTAAAGTCCGCTCCAGCAATCGTGGAGTTAATCATCAGCAATTGATCCTTTTGCAAATTGACACCTGTACGTAAGGCTAATTCTGCATATTTTTCCAAGTTTTCTTTGCTTGGCATTTTCATGATTACATTCCTCCTGTCAATGCTTGTATCCGTATTCATTATTCCATAAAACGCACGGAACTACAAAAATAAGCCAATCCTCATTATAAAAAAAGAGAGCGGAAAACAACGGTTCTCCACTCTCCACTCAGTCATTCTTCCTCTACTCCTTCAATAATCAAGGAAAGCTCTTCCCACCGCTCCATCTTGGCTTCCAATTCGGATTCGGCTTCATCTTTTTCCTTTGAAAGTTCCTGGACACGATCGTAGTTCGTCGCTTCTGCCGCGAGCTGCTCATCAAGAAGCTCAACCCTCTCCTCCAAAGCGGAGATTTCGTCTTCAATCGTCTCCCATTCCTGCTTCTCTCGATAGGATAACTTACGTTTTCGATTCGCACGGCGTGTATCTTCCTGAGTGGAAGGCTTCTTGTTTACCTGTTCCACTTTCTTCTCATCTTTTCTTTTCTCAAGATATTCCGTGTAATTGCCGTAAAACTTCCGGATATCTCCATCTTCTTCAAAAGCTAACAGACGATCAACCACACGATCCAAGAAATAACGGTCGTGTGAAACAGTGATGACGACACCTGGGAACTGTTCCAAGTAGTCCTCAAGCACACTCAGCGTCTCCGTATCCAGGTCGTTGGTCGGTTCGTCTAAGAAAAGAACATTCGGTTCGCTCATCAGAACCCTAAGCAAATACAAACGGCGGCGTTCTCCTCCAGAAAGACGCTTAATATACGTCCACTGCTGCGGCCGCGGGAATAAGAAACGCTCAAGCATCTGTTCTGCTGTAATTTCATACCCATCGGCTGTCGTAATGACTTCCGCTACTTCTTTGATATATTCAATGACTTTCAGACTTTCATCAAGCTCTCCATGGTCCTGTGTGTAATAGCCTATTTTGACGGTCGAACCGATGTGGACACTTCCGGTTTCCGGTTGAATGCGTTCAGCCATGATGTTCAGCAACGTTGTTTTGCCTGATCCATTCGGGCCGATGATTCCGAGTCTTTCTCCCGGCACGACAAGGTAATCTAAATCATCGATGAGCGGTTGATCTCCAAAACTGTGCGTGATTCCCTCTAACTCTATGACCTGGTTTCCTAATCGCGTAGAACCAATCGCCATATCCACATTTTCCTTCTTCGTATCAAAGGTTTCTTCCTTCATAGCTTCCACGCGTTGTTTACGAGCTTTTTGTTTCGTCGTTCTCGCTTTCACACCAGCTTTCAACCAGGCCAGCTCTCTACGTAGCGTGTTTTGGTGCTTTTGTTCAGCCTGACGCTCCCATTCTTCTCTTTCCGCTTTTTTTTCGAGGAATGTTTCATAGTTTCCCTCATAAATATACAAGCGACTCTTGTCTAGTTCATAAATCAAATTCGTCACACGATTCAAAAAGTATCTATCGTGCGTGACGACGACGAGTGATCCTCTATAGGAAGCTAAATACTCTTCCAGCCACTCAATGGTTTCATTATCAAGGTGGTTCGTAGGCTCATCCAGCAACAGCAAGTCAGCCGGCTGGATCAGGGCTTTCGCAATGGCAACCCTTTTTTTCTGTCCTCCAGAAAGTTCGCTGATCTTCTTATCGAAAAACTCGATCCCCAACTTGGATAGAACCGTTTTGGCCACCGTGTTAGCTTCCCAGGCTCCTTTTTCATCCATCTTTTGCTGAAGGTCCAGCATACGTGCCTGGACTTGTGGATCCTCCGGATGAGCTGCTAAGTCTAATAGAACTTTTTCATAGGCTCTCATGACAACCATAATTTCCGCATCACCGTGATAGATTTGCTCAAGAACTGTATTGCTCTCATCTAATTCCGGTTCCTGCGGCAAATATTCCACCGTGAAGTCCTTCGCGTGATCCATATCCCCTGAATCTCCACTCTCTAAGCCTGCGAGAATTTTCATAAGTGTGGATTTCCCTGTACCATTCACTCCAATCAGGCCGATCCGTTGTTGATTGGATATCGTGAAAGTGAGGTCGTCGAACAGATCTTTATCTCCATAACTTTTACTCAATTGATTGACTGATAGTAAACTCATTCCGCTCATTCCTTTTACTGAATATCTCTGTCCATCATATCATATATGCAAGTGTGAAGACTGATGTAGCGATTCGGACCTCGTTTGGCGCGATTCGGACCTCGTTTGGCGCGATTCGGACCTCGTTTGGCGCGATTCGGACCTCGTTTGGCGCGATTCGGACCTCGTTTGGCGCGGACGGGCATCCTATAAATGGATGCCCGTCCGCGCCATAAGAAAAACAGCCTCTGGAACGAAATCCTGAGGCTGTTTATGTTTGTTATCCTTGTTCTTTCTCCGAGGATTGATCTCTTCTCCAGTATTCCATCCCGTCGACACCCGGGAGATGATCTTGATAAAAGACCGGATCTTTTCCTGCTTTCTTTTGCTTACGATAATCTTTCAATGCAGCATAAGCTACAGATGACAATCGGAAAATAGCATACAAGTTAATCAACGCCATGATCCCCATCGTCAAGTCAGCTAGTGACCATACAAGACCAAACTCCGCAATCGCACCGAACATGACCATAAGCAGCACAGCCACTCGGTAAATAAAGATGGCTGGTTTGCTCGTTTTGATGAATTCTATGTTCGTCTCCCCATAGTAATAGTTTCCGATGATCGAACTGAATGCGAAAAGGAAGATCGCTACAGCAATAAAATTAGCCGCCCATGCACCGAGTTCAGATTCAAACGCTTCCTGGGTCAGTTGAATTCCATCAAGGTCTGTGCCTACATAATCTCCGGCAAATAGAATGATGACGGCAGTGGCACTACAAATAAGTAAGGTATCGGTGAATACCCCCAATGTCTGAATCAAACCTTGTTTGACAGGGTGCGTAACTTCAGATGTAGCGGCTGCGTTTGGCGCACTCCCCATACCTGCTTCGTTGGAGAACAATCCACGTTTGATTCCAATTAAAATCATACCACCAAACGTACCCCCAGCCACTTCACGAAAACCGAAAGCACCAGCGAAAATTTGTCCAAACATCGTTGGCACCTGTCCGATATTCACAACTAGAACGTATGCAGCAAGGATGATATAGAAAATAGCCATAATCGGAATGATAAACTGAGTCACTTGAGCAATTCGTTTTAAACCACCAAATATAATAAGAGCAACAATAAAGGTAAGAATTCCTCCAAGAAGCCATTTGTCCATATTAAAGGAATTCTCAAAAGCTAGACGAATCGTATTGGATTGCACGGAGCTGAAAACTAACCCGTACGTAAACGTAATGGTTATCGCAAAAACAATACCAAGCCCTCTGTTCTTCAACCCTTTTTCAATATAATAGGCAGGGCCACCTCGATACTGATTTTTTTCAGGAACTTTGTAGATTTGTGCAAGAGTACTCTCAATAAAGCTTGACGCTCCTCCAAGAATAGCTACAATCCACATCCAGAAAACGGCGCCGGGACCACCGACCGTAATCGCAGCGGCAACCCCTGCCAAGTTTCCCGTACCGACACGTGAAGCGGTACTAATGGCAAAAGCCTGGAACGGAGAAGTTCCTTTTTTGCCCTCAGCAGAAATGGATCGCTTATCAAAGAGAACACGAAACATTTCTGGTATGTATGTAAACTGGGCAAAGTTCAGTTTGATCGAAAACCATAATCCTAAACCGAGCAAGGCGGCAACAAGAATGGTCCCCCACATCCAGTCGTTCAGAAAAGTAAGTATATCTTCCACCATAACCTTCACCTCTCTAAGTATTATTTTCCATTTTAAGTCATTTCCCATAATCGCTTACAAACAAACACACAACTACAAGAACTCAACTATTTTACCATATATGTTCCCCACCCTCTACTTCCTATATCATACAACCCATCATTCCACTAAAGCTCCCGTTTGTGGAAAACTCAGTTTCGAGATAATCCGGGGTTCATTTGCCATATTAGGAGGCAGGGGTGATTGGGAAGCCACTCGCTTTCCTGTGGGGGAGTGGCGAGCTTCCTCGGACTACCGTCCTGTGGGATCTCGCCTATCTCCTTTCTCCCACGGGAGTCTCGCAGCTTCCCAACCACCCCATTCGATGTATGTGAGTAACGACCCCCTTTACCAAGTTGGATTGTCTTCCACCCTCCCACTTTAAGAAGTATAAAGCGCTCTACATCAAGATTTCATGCTAGAAATGATCACTGGGGATCGTTTATATTACCCCATTCACTTGAGCATACAAGCAGAGTTGCTGAGAAGTGGTTTCGAGACACTTACATGGTAAAGAGGCGGAGGGGAATGGGGAGACTCCTGCGGGAAAAAAGTGCTTGGTGAGACCCCGCAGAGCGAAGCTCGAGGAGGCTCACCGCGCTCCCGCGGAAAGCGAGCCATTCCCCGCAGCCCCCATCCACTCAACAAAAGTCTCGAAACTGAGTCTTCCACAATTCTGCCATATAGTTTAATAGAGTATTAAAACCACCTAATAGTCTAAATGAAAAAAATTCTCAATATTCGCTTGACTTCTTTGCTCAATCTATTAGAATTGAATCTGGAATGAAAATCATTATCAATGATTAATAAAATTTTTACATAAGAGGTGGAAAGAACATGAGAAACAAATGGTTTTTAATGAGCTTCATCCTTATCCTTTCTATGTTCGTGCTCGCTGCTTGCGGCGGAGACGATCAGGAAGAAGCAACAGACTCAAATGAAGAAGAAACAACAAACACAGAAGAAAATAGCGAAGAAAATGCGTCAGAAGAAACTGGCGGAGAGGTCAATCTATATACTGGCCGCCACTATGACACAGACCAGGAGCTTTACGACAAGTTCGAAGAAGAAACAGGTATTAAAGTGAATGTGATTGAAGGAAAAGACGATGAATTGATTGCTCGTCTTGACCGTGAAGGCGAAGCTTCTGAAGCCGACCTTTTAATTACAGCTGATGCTGGACGTCTGCACCGCGCAAAATCCCAAGACCTTTTGCAACCCATTGAAAGTGATGTACTAAGTGAAAACATTCCGGAAAAATTCCGTGATGAAGACAACAATTGGTTTGGATTGACAAAACGTGCTCGTGTCATTGCTTACCACAAAGAACGCGTAAATGAAGAAGACATTCAAACTTACATGGACCTAACGAAAGATGAATTCCAGGACAAAGTCTTAATTCGTTCATCTTCTAACATTTACAACCAGTCCCTTGTCGCTTCTATGATTGCAACAGAAGGTGAAGAAGCTGCGAAAGAATGGGCACAGGGCATCGTAGATAACATGGCACGTGACCCTCAAGGCGGAGATCGTGACCAGGCAAAAGCTGTGGCTGCCGGTGAAGGTGATGTAGCCGTTATGAATACCTACTACATGGGTAAAATGTTGAATTCTGAAGATGAAGAAGAAGTCAAAGTTGCTGAACAGCTGGGAATTATGTTCCCGAACCAGGATACAACGGGTACTCACGTGAACATCAGTGGCGTAGGTGTGACAGCAAGCAGCCAAAACACAGAAAACGCGCAGAAGTTTATTGAGTTCCTTTCCAAAGAGGAAGCACAAAAACAATTTGCTGAAGCAAACTATGAATACCCAGTCAACCCTAATGTAGAGCCTTCTGAGCTTCTGCAAAGCTGGGGTGAGTTCAAGGAACAAGACATTCGCCTGAATGAACTTGGTGAGAACAACGACCGTGCGATTCAAATCATGAATGAAGTCGGCTGGAAATAGTAAGCCTTCTAACCGCATCATGCCTCCCATGATGCGGTTTTTTCTATACAAAACAGTTGAGAACTGTTATCATTAAAGCGGACTCAACCTTGAATGAAGAAAGCTCACCGGCTTTTTTCATTCAAGGCTGAGCGATTGGTAGGATAAAGGACGTGTCACGCTTGAATTTGTTACGTAAGCTTCCTGGATATATGAATATATGGTCGATCCTCAGTCTAGCGATTGTCATCTTGATTCTCATTCCCAACGTGACTATCCTATTCAACTTCTTTACTCAAAAAGCGGAAAACTGGAATCACATCCAGGAATACATCTTGCCGGATCTATTAAAAAATACCGGCTTGCTCATTGTTTTCACAGGGATATTAACCATCATCATCGGCACGAGTTTAGCATGGATCGTATCGGCTTATGACTTTCCTATGAAAAAGTTCTTTAAATGGGCGCTGATTTTACCACTGGCGATTCCCCCCTACATTGCAGGTTACACATACAATGGAATCTTGAACTATACTGGCATCATTCAAACGACATTAAGAAACAACTGGGGCATTGAGGTGGATCAAGTCTATTTCAACATTCTAAACCTGCCGGGGGCCGTCTTTATATTTACGCTCTTTCTCTTTCCATATGTGTACACAATCACAAGATCTTTTCTGGCTAACCAGTCCGCATCACTCATTGAAAATGCCAGGCTCCTCGGCCGCTCTCCGGTAGATATCTTTTTCAGGGTGGTCCTCCCTATTTCCCGTGGGGCAATTGTCGGAGGCGTGAGCCTTGTGCTCTTGGAAGTATTGAATGACTATGGGGTTGTCCAATATTTTGGTGTACCGACTTTCAGTACAGCGATTTTTCAAACATGGTTTGGGATGAATGATCTCAATTCAGCCATCAAATTATCGGCGACCCTCATGTTTATCGTCTTTGCCATCCTTACTTTAGAAAAAGTGCTCCGCGGCCGTAAAAAATATGCATCGACAACGGCTAAAGCTCGCCCTCTCCACCCTACTCGATTACAAGGTTGGAAGGCATGGGGAGCTTTTGGATACTGTTTGTTTATTTTCTTATTAGGGTTTCTTATCCCATTCGTCCAACTCGTCGACTGGATGTTGTTAACTTTTGAAAAAATCGCGTCACCCGAATTTACGACACTCATATGGAATTCACTTCTTGTCTCTTTCGTTGGTGCCTTATTGATCGTCTTGTTCGCTGTAATTATTGGTAACTTTGCCAGAATGCATCAGAGCGCATTATCAAAATCCGCAGCAAAAGTGACGATCTTAGGGTATTCCATTCCGGGAGCCGTCATCGCGGTCGGGATCAGTACCGTTTTCATTGGTTTAGATAGTGGTCTTTCACGTTTTTATGAGGCTACCGGCTTGGAAAGCCGCCTATTCTTGAGTACGAGCTTGATCATCTTAATTTCTGCGTACATCATTCGCTTCCTTGCAATTGGGTACAATTCCATCGAATCAGGTTTTGATAAAATCGGAAATAAGTACACGGAAGCTTCAAGGATGCTCGGCATGAACATGACACGCACCTTTTTCAAGGTCGATTTGAAAATGATCAAAGCCCCGCTCATCAGTGGGTTTCTGCTCGCTTTTATCGAAATCATCAAAGAATTGCCTCTCACCTTGATTTTGCGTCCGTTTAACTTTGGAACGCTATCGACGAATGCCTTTAAGTACGCGAGTGACGAGCAGATTCATGAGGCGGCTCTTGCCTCCATCATCATCGTTGTCATCAGTGCCATAGCCGTTTTTGTTTTTCATCAAGTTTTAGAAAAGGAGTCGAATTGATATGTACGTTCAAATCAAAGATCTCTGTTTCGGTTATAAAAACGCAAAGAATTTGACGATCCACCATTTCAACCTCGATATCGAACAAGGAGAGATCATCTCCATTCTTGGTGAAAGTGGCAGTGGAAAAAGCACCGTGCTGCGCCTTTTGTGTGGTCTTGAGACACCTTCCAAGGGAACCATAAAAATCGGCAGCCAGACGATGACCGATGAACGGACGTTTGTCCTCCCTGAAAAAAGAGGCATTGGCATGGTATTCCAGGACTATGCTCTATTCCCTCATATGACGGTTTATGAAAATGTTCAATTCGGATTAAAGAATTGGAAAAGAAAAGAAAGAAAGAATCGCGTGCATGAAGTGCTTGAACTTGTGAATATGATCAGCTATGCAAAAAGATATCCCCACGAATTAAGTGGTGGACAGCAGCAGCGAATCGCTCTTGCCCGCTCCCTAGCACCGGAGCCTTCCCTTCTTCTATTGGATGAACCATTCAGTAATTTGGATGCAGACCTCCAAATCAAAATTAGAAGTGAATTGAAAGAAATCATTAAACAAACAGGCACGACTTCTATTTTCGTGACTCACGACCGAGAAGACTCGAGAGCCATTGCAGATCGTATTATTACTATGAGAGACGGAGCTGCCCACGATTGGGATTCCCTTTGTACTACGACCCGTCTTGAAGAAGAGCAACGTCAACCAGAGCTCGTTCGGCTCAAATAAAGAAAAGCTTGGCTGCCATTAACGGCAGCCAAGCTTTTTTTAGCAATCGCGTTTCCAAGGAAAGCTAGTACCAAACTTCTCAGCAAGCTCCTTGGATTCTTTCCTTCTGTTTTTCCGGTGTTCATGGCGCTTCTGCGCGTTCTCATGCAGCCACTTTTCTTCGTCTGATTCAGGATACACCCCTGGCACAGGGGAAGGTTCATTCGTCTCATCCACGGCTACCATGGATAGAAAAGCAGTCGTACAAACCTTTCTTTCTCCAGTCAAAAGGTTCTCAGTCGTTGCTTTGACGAACACTTCCATGGACGTGTTATGTGTCCATGTGACGAATGCCTCCAGGCAAATGGTGTCTCCCTCAAAAACCGGCTGCAGGAAATCGACAGAATCTGTAGACGCTGTCACAACCGGCTTTCTTGCATGTCTGACAGCTGCAATCGCTGCTACATCATCAATATGTGCCATTAATTTTCCACCGAACAACGTTCCGTGACTATTGGTATCTGGTGGTAAAACGTGTGAACTTTTTACTGTTAATGAATCGATACAAGGTTTTGCTTCCATCCTGTATTCCTCACTTCCATATGGAATCGTTCTCTGCCTTCTATTATACCATGTTTGGTATTTCTCACTCTTTTTCACGGAATACAATTTCAAAAACTGCACCCGTCGTGCCTTTCCGGTTGTAGGCATGGATTTCCCCGCCACTCCGTTCAACGATCGCTCTGGATATGGCAAGCCCAAGCCCTGTTTCCCCTTCTTTTCCTTTAATAAAACGTTCGAAAAGTTGAGGGAGAAGTTCTTCTGGAATGCCAGGTCCGTCATCGAGCACTTTTACTCTATACAGATCTTGCTCTTTCTCTGTTGTCATTGTTACTGAACTCTCCGCATGTCTGACCGCATTGCTCAATATATTGATCATGGCCTGCAGCACTCTTTCCCTGTCAACGAATGTATAGTACGAATGAATATCTTCCGTTCTCAGTTCAATTCCTTTTTCCTTAGCAAGTGGGTACAACCGATCCCTCGCCTGACTAATCACTTCAGATATCTCCGTTCCTTCAGGGTTATACACGTCTTCGCTGCTGTCGAGCTTGGCGAGCAAAATCATTTCATTAACGATCTTTTTCAAACGCTCAGTCTCACTCACCATCACATTCAAACCCTTTTCTGCCGCTTCTCCTTCGAACACTCCATCCCTGATCCCCTCGGCGTACCCTTGAATAGACATTAAAGGCGTTTTAAGTTCATGGGAAGCATTTTGAAAGAACTGCTTTTGGGAGTGTATGTACCTGGAGAGCTCTGCAGCCATGTGCCTGAGGCTTTGCTCTACTTCACCAATTTCACCAGAAGCGTGTACTTTTTTTACATCAGAAAACTGACGCTTTTCAATCTTTTTCACTTCTTCTTTCAATTTTGTAAGAGGGGTCACGAGACGCCAGGTCAACACATAACTCACGATGATTGCAAGGAATAGACCAATGAGGAAAACAACAATCATACGTGAAGCAAAAACGGACTGGACCGCCTGTAAGTCATTAAGTGGCGTGGCCATAACGAGCACCTGACTCTCGTCGTTGCTCACAGGAAAATCATAAGCCACATATTTTTCCCCCATCGTTTCCCAAACTTCCTGATCGATGAGTTCCTCTTCATAACGTTCCACCCAGGCATATGCAACGACTGCCGGCATAGTCCTGAACAATATCTCGTCATTTTCCCGATCGAATAATAAAATCGGATAATTTCTGTCCTGCAATAGTTGGGAAAGTTCAGGGCTCCGTTCAGGATCTTGATCATTGATAATGTCCACAAGAAGATCCGCTCTCCCCTCAAGCTGGCGCTGTTCATCCTGAATGAGCATGTCCATGAGTAACGAGTAGATAAAAAATGCGGTGATGGACATGATGACGATGATTAACGTTGCAAAAGCGGCATTCAACTGATACAAAAGCTTCATGTACGCTTCTCCTTCAATCGATATCCGTGTCCCCAAACCGTTTCAATCGGCAGGTCTTTCATCTTTTTACGTAATCGTTTGATCAGGTCGTCGACCGCACGATCACTTCCGTAATAATCTTCTCCCCATACTTTAATTAACAGCTCTTCACGTGCAAAGGCCCGATTCTCTTGAGAAGCCAGGATCTTCAACATTTCAAATTCCTTTGTTGTCACTTCGATCTCTTCACCTTGGAAGTAGGCTTGTCTCTCCGCATCATTCAATTCAAGTTCACCAGCTACAATCGTGTCCTGTTCTTCAACTTCACTCGGCTTCATCGCCTGCCAACGCTTCAAGTGGCGCTTAGCCCTTGCCACTAACTCCCTCGGACTGAAAGGTTTGGTTAAATAATCGTCCCCACCCAGTTCTAGACCCAGTATTTTATCGACCTCTTCATCTTTGGCGGAAATAATAATAATCGGGACTTCTGAAGTCTGGCGGATTTTTTTACAAAACTCATAGCCATCCATTCCAGGAAGCATGATGTCCAGTACCCAAAGGTCAGGAGTCTGTTCCTGAAAAATATCCCAGGCCTTCTCTGCTGTATCGACAGCTATAACCTGATACCCTTCTTTATTTAAATAACCTTCTACAATATCTCGAATATTCGGATCATCTTCTACAAGTCCAATCATCTGATTCATAGATGGTATCCTCCTCTATTCACATCTGCGTTTGCTTTATTCTCTCATATTTTTATGGATTACTCCTACATTACACACTTTTTCCACAATTACACCAAAGTCATTCCATAACTCTGTCGTAGAATAAAAATTGTCAGAGGGAAACACCAAAGATCAACAGCGAATCTTATTGAAAGGGGCGTCGTTTCTCTAATGTTTGATGAACAGAAGCGAAATGATAAGAAACAATACAAACGTTCCGGTATAGCTTTCAGTGTTTTAGGAGCCATTGCAGCTGTTTTTCTAATTACCACCGTTTTTCAGTGGCAGGGCATTTCGATAGATATCCATACAGAAAAGCCTACAGCACAAGCCAATGAACTGAATCTCGGGAAAAACCAGGAGGAAGTGACTCAAGCAGTCAATGAAGCTTCCGAAGCGGTTGTCGGTATTAGTAATGTCCAGAATACAGGACAAGGTGCTAAAAAAGCCGGTACAGGTTCCGGGGTCATTTATAAGGAAGAAGGCGGAAAAGCTTTTGTTGCCACCAACCATCACGTCATCGAAAATGCTTCCGAACTTGAAGTCATTCTGAGTGATGGAACAAAAGTGAAAGCCGAATTAAAAGGTAGTGACCCTTTAACAGACCTGGCCGTTTTACAAATAGATAGCGAACATGTGCAAAAGGTTGCTGAATTAGGTAAAGCCAGTGACGTAGAGGTCGGGCAGACAGCCATTGCCATCGGTAACCCGCTGGGCATGGAGTTCGCAGGATCCGTAACGAAAGGCATTGTCAGTGGATTGAACCGTAATATTCCAGTCGATATTAACGGTGATCAACAGCCAGATTGGCAGACCGAAGTCCTTCAAACCGATGCAGCCATCAATCCAGGTAACAGTGGAGGTGCGCTCATCAATCTGCAAGGCGAAGTCATTGGAATTAATTCTATGAAAATCGCAAAAGCAGAAGTTGAAGGAATTGGATTCTCTATCCCTATGGATGTTGCTAAACCTGTCATCGAAGATTTAGAGACAAACGGCGAAGTTGAACGTCCTTACATGGGGGTTTCCCTGCAAGACTTGAACCAAATCCCTAACCCTGTGTTACAACGTGAACTAGGGTTGCCAGAAGAAGTTACTCAAGGCGTCCTCGTCCAAGGCGTCGAAAAAGGCTCCCCTGCTGATGAAGCAGGACTCGAAAAATACGATGTGATCACCGCCATCGACGGCAATGAAATCGAGTCACTCATCAGCTTGAGACAGTATCTCTACAACCAAGCACAAGACGGAGATACAGCCGAGCTTGAAGTTTACCGTGACGGCAAACCAACCACCGTCCAAATCACGCTAACCTCTCAATAATTGAACAGATATGAAGAATACGTGATGAAGAAAGAATGAAAAGTGGAAACGCTGATGGGGATTCAACACCCAATAGATATGACCTCCCCCCTCCAATAGCTATTAGGTCAAAGGATTCCCTTCAGCCTTTCTCGTGTTACAAAGGAAAACCAATACCAAAACAACCTCTCTCAAAAAGCCCTGCGCAATACGCGCAGGGCTTTTTAACAATTTCTGGCAGGATTGTGTAAGGGTCGATTTCGAGACTTTTGTTGAGTGGATGGGGGCTGCGAGGGATGACTCGCTTTCCGTGGGAGCGCGGTGAGCCTCCTCGGACTGCGTCCTGTGGGGTCTCACCAAGCACTTTTTCCCCACAGGAGTCTCATCATCCCCCTCCGCCCCTTTGCTATATTAAGGTCTCGAAAACACTTATGGAAACTTCTCATTCCAACTTGGTTGAGGCGAGTAATTGAAACGCCCTGGGGGCAGGTGTTTGTTCAACCTAATGCTTGATATAAAGAAACTTCTACGTACAGCCCAGGGTTAGTGGAAGACAGTCCTTCTGGGCGAGAGGGTTCGTTTCTCACAAGTATAGAATGGGGGAGTTGGGAAGCTGCGAGACTCCCGTGGGAATGGATTGGCTGGCGAGACCCCACAGAGCGAAGCTCGAGGAGGCTTGCCGCCATCCCCACAGGAAAGCGAGTAGCTTCCCAACTACCCCTGACGCTTACCTCGGCAACGAACCCTCGGAACATCTCGAAACTGAGTCTTCCAAAACCGGGAGCTTTTCTTCTTTAAGACTAGTGTGATTATAGGATTGGTGATAGTAGTCTTGAGACGGCTTCTTTGAAGCGGATCCATTTTGTTCTGGATTGATAGAGTTTAAATGTAAGCTCTGTCGACTCGACAATGTCCTCATGGAAACGGTCGGCTAAGGACTGTGCGACTTCTGGATGATACAAAAAGGCGTTCACTTCAAAGTTCAGACGGAAGCTCCGGACATCAATGTTGGCGGTACCTACGGAAGCAATTTTGCCATCAACGACGATCGTCTTGGCATGTAAGAATCCTTTTTGGTACACATATATGTTGGCTCCTGCTTTTAACATATCTCCTATGTTGGAAAATGTTGCCCAGTACACGAATGGATGGTCCGGTTTATTGGGAATCATGATTCTCACGTCTACTCCTGACAGGACCGCTACGCGTAGCGCATCAAGCAAGCTGTCATCAGGAATGAAGTACGGGGTCTGAATGTACACGTACTCTTTGGCAGAAAGGATCATTTTCAAATAGCCATGCTTGATTTGTTCCCACTCCGAATCAGGACCACTGGAGACGATTTGCATACCGACATCGCCTTTCGGTTTCGCCTGGTAATATCTCTGTTCATAGACGATATCTCTGCTTGAAGCGTGGTTCCAATCAAGGATGAAGCGTGTCTGCATGTTGTTCACCGCTTCTCCTTCCACGCGTAAATGGGTATCCCGCCAATAGCCGAACCTTTTATTAAAGCCCAAATATTCGTCACCGATGTTGAAACCGCCGATATACCCGATCTCACCGTCGATAATCGCAAGCTTTCTATGGTTCCGGTAGTTAATTTTCATATTCACTTTAGGGATAAAGGAAGGGAAAAACGACTCAACCTGCACACCAGCTTCTTTCAAGCTCCGCTTATATGAACGCTTCAATAATCTTGAACCCATGTCATCATACAAGAGCTTGACTTCCACGCCTTCCATCGCCTTCCTTTTCAATACATCTGCAAGGCGGTGCCCCAAGTTATCGTCTCTTAAAATATAATAAAGCAAGTGAATATGATCTTCTGCTTTTTCAAGATCTTCAATAAGTGCATGAAACTTCTTTTGACCATCTGTGAAAATTTCAACTTCGTTATTTTGTGATAATAACGCATCATTGTTTTTCAGATGCATATAAATTAAGTCTTCATATGGAATGATATCTTCATGTTGGACTTTCAATTCATTATTCTTGATGGCTGTCAATTGTTCCTGGACAGCGGCAAGAAGTCCAAGACGACTTTTTTTGTCCCAGGTGAATATTTCTTTATTGCTGAGTCGGCGTCCGAAAATTAAATAAAGAAAGAAACCTGCGACAGGGATAAATAGTAAAACCATCAACCACGCCCATGTTGCGCTGGCATCTCTTCTTTCAAGGAAGATGATGGCTAAAGCAAGCAACACGTTCAAGGTAAGAATGATACTCACAAAAATCGGCAGGATGTTCAACGTGGCCACCTTCCTTTTTCTAACAAGAAATCATGATATAAATATATCATATTCCTTTCATTCATTGATTACGACATGCCTGGCATTTGGTCCTTGTATGGAAAAAGTAAAAAGAGATAAGCTTCTCTTTCAGAATGCCTATCTCTTTTCAAGATTTCAATGTTATTTCGTCATCAATATACCTACTTCTTCCAATGCCATTTGCGCCTCATCCAGGGCTTCCTGGCTGTCCGCCGCTATGGTATGTGTATGGATGCCATCTGTCAATTCGAGTAAGTAAGAGGCTTTGGTGCTGTTCACTTTCTCGATGAATTTCTTTACATCCCGGCGATTCGAAATTCTGAGTCTGGCTGTTAAATCACCATAAATAGGGTGCTCGACAACGACATCCTGGACATGTACGCCATGATCGACGAGAATATTAAGTTCCTGTTCTGTATCGTCGCCTTGATGCTGGCATACAATCGTACGTTGATAAGGCAGTTCTTCTTTTCCATCCATCATGTACATATACCCTTGACTTGTGGCGACAATCGGTTCATTCTTTGCTTTTAAGAGGGAGACATCACCGACAATGACTTGCCGGGTCACGTTCATTTCCTCTGCAAGAGAACTACCTGTCACAGGAGCACCTTTTTGTTTTAATAAAGCGAGAATATACTCTCTTCGTTCATTCGCTTTCATTTTCTTTGAAGATTGACTCATAGACATGACCCCTTCGTGCAATTTACATAAAATTATCTTACCACAATAATAAGGCTTTCAGAAAGTGAGCCCCATCCCATTTAAGAATACTCATAACCTTTCAAGTCCCACTTTTCAACGGAGAAAGTGGTGGATCCCAAGGACGTAAAGAGAATATGTTCTTCTTCCGCTTGAGGATAAATCCTGGAAGTAAATACTTCTTCCCCGCCATTAATGAAAATCTCCAGGGATGACTGATCAATAAACAAACGAAGATTCTTCAATCCCTCATCCAATTTCACCCGACGGAACTCCGTTTTTGACCGGTCTTCTAAATTTGGCCTGGATAATGTGACGACATGGTCCTTGTAACTTAGAGAGGCGTATTGGAAAAGTTCGATGGCGAACATGTCTTCGAGTGATTCAAAATCAAGGTTCAACTCAATCGATCTCCCCTGTACCCCTCTCACCGCTTTTTGGTCATTTTCAATCGTAATCGATGAATGCATTAAAACTGGTCCACGCATATGGGCAAGCTCAGGAACGGGAGTTTGAATGATTTTCTCACCATTCCACTTCAATTCACGAGGAATCGTCAAGCAATGAACCCATCCATTTTCAACAGTCGGGTGTGCTTGTTCATACTGATCCGGAACACCCATCCAACCGACAAGCAACCTTCTACCCTTTTCATCCCGTGTGGTTTGAGGAGCATAAAACTCGAAACCTCGATCCAACTCACGAAAGTCTCCATGCTGGAATGTTTCTGCGGTTTCGTCCCACTTCCCAACAAAATACCCGCTCTGATATGTATTCGCATAATTCATTCCATCAGCCTCTAGCCCCTGCGGACAGACCATAAGCATTTCTGCACCATCCAGCTCGAATAAATCCGGACACTCCCACATGTAACCGAACTCGCCTAGCTTCCCTTCTTTACTACCAGCGATGGGACCGATGTGCTCCCAATTTTGGAGATCCTCCGAACGGAACAATACAGCCTTCCCCTGCTTGTCTTCTGTTTGAGCTCCAACCACCATGTACCATTGGTCACCATTTTTCCATACTTTTGGATCTCTAAAATGACCCGTATAACCTTTTGGAGTTTCAATGAGGACGCCTTTTTTCTCAAAATGTATGCCATCCTGAGACACAGCAAGACATTGATATTCTGCCTCTGGTTCACGTTCTCCTTCAATGTTCCCCGTATAAAAAAGGTGCAATTGATCATCATGAACGATTGCGCTCCCGGAATAAACACCGTCCTTGTCATACCATTCGGATGGAGTCAAAGCGACAGCCTCATGCTTCCAATTCACAAGATCTTCAGATGTGTAATGCCCCCAGTATTTTGCGCCATGAGCTGTCTCGAAAGGCATCCATTGATAAAAGAGGTGGTAGGTCCCTTTCCATTGAATGAATCCATTCGGGTCGTTCATCAAACCAACAGGTGGCATGTGATGGTAGTTCTGACGATACGTGTCCGCTTCTACGATTTGTTTATGTTCTTGTATTTCTGTCTCCACTTTCTTACGAAGCTCTGCATCATGTTTAGACATAACGCTTCTCCTCCTTTTTCTTCCTTATCCGTCTTCTTTCTTGCCCCATTATAAAACATCCCACCGTCCTCCGCCAGAAAGCTCTCTATTCTTAATAACTCAGTTTCAAAACGTTAGCGGGAGCCTAGGGTTGCGGGAAGTGGTTCGCTTTCCATGAGGCCCCAATGTGGGGTCGTTCGATGTTGGCACAGGACGTGCCGGATTTTATCGAACATCCTCTAATCTTTTGAGCCTCCTCGAGCTTCGCTTGGGACTGCTTGCTGATACTGATAAAATCATTAAAGTCACTGATAAAAGTGCGAAAGTTACCGATAAAAGGCCGGAAGTCGCTGATAAATACCAACCACCCACCGATAAATGCTTAAAACCCACTGATAAATTTTTTAATGTCTTATAAAATGTTCTCTTGTTGGATCATACGTGTAGAAAAAGCCTGAAGTACTAGTGGTACCTCAGGCTTTGTGGGTTTGATTATTTCGTTTTCAGTGTGGCGATGGTTGATTCGCCAGCGTTGGCACCGTCGCTATAGGATGGATCGAAGTTTTCGACTACATCGTCATAGTTTGTAATGACTACAGGAGTGATGGTGCTTTTCGCTTTTTCTTTAACAAGATCCATATCAAACGTAATCAAATGGTCGCCGGCATTTACTTTATCTCCGGTAGTAACATGGCCTTCAAAACCTTCCCCTTCCATAGAAACCGTTTCAAGGCCGATGTGGACAAGGACTTCCACACCTGACTTTGTTTTAATTCCAACGGCATGGTTGGTAGGGAACAGTTGGACGATTTCTCCAGAAACCGGGCTCACTACTTTTCCGTCTGTCGGTTCAATTGCTACGCCGTCCCCCATCATTCGCTGACTGAATACAGGGTCGTCTACTTCATCTAAAGGAACCACTTTTCCACTTACCGGAGCAACAATCTGTTCCTCCACACTTTTGTTTCCGCCAAATAGTTTCTTAAGCATTTCTCCATCGTCCCTTTCTATATGAATTCTTATGGCAATATACATGAGCACTCAATGTTTCATCAAACTGTTAATACTTTTCCCTATGTGTTCATGAATAAACCCATATAAGCTCACTATTCTTGAAGACTCAGTTTCGAGATGTTTGTTGGAGTTTAGGGGCTCCGGGAAACAGTTCGCTTTCCATGGGGCGGGCGCTGAGCCTCCTCAGGCTACGCCTTCCGGGGTCTCAGCTGTCCCACACGTCCCATAGCCATTCATGTATCGCAAAAAACAGCTCTACACCACAGAGAATGAAAATGGTTATGGTATGCCTATACTGATTCTACGGCTGGATGAGGAAGGTCGAGACTCCTTGGTGCGTGAGAGCCCTCCCCATAGTCTGACTCCTTCGACCACGGTGCATCACAGACTGTTGCTCCTTTATAGGAAGCACTCATGGTAGATTAACCCTATTCTGGTTGTTGCGCCAGCCTCTACAATTACTTGCCGCAGAAAGGATGTTTTCAATGGATGTAGTCATTGAGAATGCTTGTGGTATGGATGTCCACAAAGATACCATTACTGCTTGTGCCATTACACCGGAAGGAAAGGAGATTGAAACATTTTCAACGAAAACCATCTATCTCATTGAGTTGGTGGACTGGGTTAAGAAACGGAATTGTACCCATGTGGCCATGGAAAGTACAAGTGTCTACTGGAAACCTATTGTTAATCTACTTGAAGCCGAAGATATTGAATTTCTAGTTGTGAATGCTCAACATATTAAGGCTGTTCCTGGACGTAAAACCGATGTGAAAGATGCCGAATGGATTGCCAAACTTCTTCGCCATGGGTTGCTTAAAGCGAGTTACATTCCTGATCGAAATCAGCGGGAATTACGTGAACTTGTTCGTTATCGTCGGAGTATTATTGAAGAACGTGCCAGACAACACAATCGAATGCAAAAAGTGTTAGAAGGAGCTAATATCAAGCTTGGGTCTGTTGTTTCTAACGTTTTAGGAGTTTCTGCTCGTGAGATGCTTCGTTCCATAGCTGAAGGAAATGATGACCTTGAAGAGTTATCAAACTTGGCGAGAGGCGTTATGAAAAATAAAAAAGAGGACTTGAAACTCGCTCTTCAAGGATGCATTAAAGACCATCAACGATTCATGATAAAGACGATCCTGGATCATATCGATTTACTTACGGATCAAATTGATAAATTAGACAGTGAGATATCAAAAAGAATGGAAGAATCTCAAGAGGATATCGAACGTTTAGATTCCATTCCTGGCATTGGGAGAAAAGTGGCGGAACAAATGATTGCCGAACTTGGCACAAATATTAAGGAGCAATTTCCTACGGCACCTCAAATGTGTTCTTGGGCAGGGTTAGTTCCCGGAAATAACCAAAGTGCCGGGAAACGGAAGTCTTCTAAAACGTTGAGTGGAAACAAATACCTTAAATCATCACTGGTTGAGTCAGCTCATTCCGTCCGAGGATCCAAGAACTACCTTGGCGCTCTTTACCGGAGAACGGCTTCACGTAAAGGTAAAAAGCGCGCAGGAATCGTTGTAGCTCATGCGATGTTACGAATCTCCTACTACCTCTTAACACGAAAGGAAATGTATGTAGATTTAGGAGAAGATTACTTCGATAAACAAAAACAACAAGCCATTGTTAAGCACTCATTGCGTAGGTTAGAGGGGTTAGGTTACACCGTGAGGATTGAGGAACCAAAGGTATCTTAAATCCACCCTCCAACTCACTAGCCATTTGTATGAGACGCTCTCCTCGAAAAAAGAAGAATGAGCTGCGTCTACTTTAGTATTGCCATTTTTCCATATTATAGAACTTTATTTTCATGGTAGGAGTCTCACCGTTTCCCTCCGCCCCTTGACCATAAGAGTATCTCGAAACCACTTCCAGAATAAGCAGCTCTCCATCGTAATGGGAGTTAGTGTATAGTGTATTCAACTCTCAAACAAGCAGTAGAAAGCAGTTATTATGGAAGACGCCCCATTCGTGTACATGGGTTCGTTTATCTCATCTCTCGAATGGGGTGGTTGGGAAGCTGCGAGACTCCCGTGGGAGAAGGAGATAGGCGAGATCCCGCAGGACGTAGTCCTAGGAAGCTCGGCGCTCCCCCACAGGAAAGCGAGTTGCTTCCCAGCCACCTCTACCGCTCAACACGGCAAACGAACCCCGGTTATCTCGATACTGAGTCTTCAACATTCCTGCCATATTGTTTAAGAACTTCTTAAGAAAACTAAAAGAGCTCCATGCTTTGACCATAGAGCTCTTGATTGTGTGTATGAAATTATACTTCCTTCAAAGCCTGCTCGAGATCTTCCCATAGATCTTCGACGGATTCGAGGCCGGCGGATAGGCGGATGAGTGTGTCGCTAATGCCCATTTCCTGTCTCTTTTCTTCCGGGACGACTGCGTGGGTCATGGTGGCTGGATGTTGAATCAGTGTTTCCGCATCCCCAAGGCTGACCGCAATTTGAATCAAATTCAGCCGGTCCATGAATTGCTGCGCCTCTTTTTTACCCCCTCCGATCTCAAAAGCTAGTACGCCTCCACCTGTTTTCATTTGCTTTCGGACAATGTTGTATAGCTCGTTCCCTTCCATTCCTGGATAAAACACTTGTTTCACCTTTGCATGGTTATCCAGCCTTTTGGCCAGGTCATGAGCGTTTATGCTGTGGCGATCCATACGGACATGGAGAGTCTTCAAGCCTCTGAGTAAAAGCCAGGCATCAAATGGAGAAAGGACACCCCCGATATCTTTCTGTTGAGACATGGCTAAGTCATCCATGAACACTTTTTCCCCTACGACAAGTCCGGCAATGACATCCCCGTGTCCACCGATGTATTTGGTGGCACTATGCAAAACGATATCACACCCAAGATCCAACGGGCGCTGTAGGTATGGGGTGCAAAAAGTGTTGTCGACAACGACAGGGATGCCATGTTCTTTCGCCACCCGTGCCACCATAGCTAAATCGATGATTTTCATCGTCGGATTGATGGGGGTTTCAATAAAGATGCAGCGGGTATCAGGAGTGATCTTCGCCCTCACGTCTTCTTCTGTTTCCATATAGCTGAAGTCATGGGTGATCGCATATTTTTCTTCAAACATTTGCAGTAAACCATAAGTACAACCGTAAAGACCGTTCGAACACAACACATGATCACCAGCTTTTGTGAGTGCTATTAAAACTGCGGATACCGCAGCCATGCCTGAGGCGAAAGCAAGGCCCCGCTCTCCACCCTCAAGAGTGGCGATGCGGTCTTCTAATGTTCGTACAGTCGGGTTTCCGAGCCTCGTATAAATGTAACCTTCCTCTTCTCCGGCAAATCTCCTTTCACCTTCAGCGGCAGAAGAAAAAGAAAAGGTAGAGGTTTGGAAGATTGGTGTCGTCAAGCTTCCGTCATACTTCTCTGCTTTTTCATGATTATGGATCATCGCTGTTTCTATCCGCTTCTCTTTGTTTTTCAAAATGGTCTTCCCCCTTTACTTTGTAAGCGTTTTCAATTAATTTTAACAAAAGAAGGAGAAAAAGACCTCCTTCTTAACTACTATATTCAACCCTATGCTCAGCGTTCGAGCGAACCTTCCTTCCATGCAAGAGAATATAAAGGACGACAGCCCCGAAGACAACAAAAGAACTGTTGAAATAAAGGGAGGAAAATCCAATACCTGTTGCGATCGCCCCAACGACATAGGAACCTACCCCAATGCCAATATCAAATATCGTAAAGAAGGTCGCTGTAGCTGAACCTGCTCTTTCTGGTACTTTCTTCAAAGCAATCGTCTGCATACTTGGGACGAGCGTTCCCCACCCCAGTCCGATCAATCCACCTGCCAATAACAGGACAAAAGCTGTGTTGGCAAAACTTAAAATCATCATCCCTGCACCAAAAATAAGGATGGATGGAATGACGATCACATTTTCTCCATATTGATCAAACCATCTTCCTGTAAATGGCCGGGAGACAAGCAGCACAAGAGCATAAACGACGAAGAAGTAACTAGCCGCCTCCGCAAGGCCGAGTTGGTTTGCATAGACAGAAACAAACGATAATACCCCCGCGTACGCAAGCGCCATGACGGCCCCGGTCAACGCTATAGGGATCACAGGTTTCTCTAGAAGATTGTGCATGCTTGGGACTAAGCTTTTCTTTGCAGGTTCAGCGAGAGGATCCACCCGAATAACAAGCCCTGTAAGTAAAGCCATAACGGCAAGGGAGACACAAACATAAAACATCACGGTAAAGCCTGCATTTTGAATCAGAGTAAGACCAAGGAAAGGACCAATGACCATCGCGAAGTTCATGGACATCGCAAAATAACCAAGGCCCTCCCCTTTTCTTTGATCTGGAACAACATCTGCAGCAATAGCTCCCAAAGCCGTTGTCCCCATCCCGAAACCGATGCCTTGTATGAAGCGAACGATTAGAAGCGCAGAAAAGGCGTCAAACCATAGATACAAAAAAGAACTTCCTAAAAAGATGCTCAAAGCAGTCACGACCACTGGCTTCCGTCCAAAGGATTCCACCCACTGCCCTGAAAGTGGACGTATGAGAATGGCTGCAAGCAAGAAGACCGTAATAATCAACCCCGCTTCTCCCTCGGCCACTCCAATGGATTCAATCGTATAGATCGGCATCGTGACGAACAGAAGATAAAAGACTAAAAATACGAGGAAATTGCTCGCACATACATTAAGAAAACTCGACGTCCATAAACGAGGTTGTCTTTCCATCAGTCCCTCCCCCTTTCTTCTTCAATCAGGCGGGAGAGCGAGAGTACATGCTCTTCCAATACCGTTTCCCTCCGCTCGCCGTAACGTTCCAGCAAACGCGTTTCTGCTTTTTGTATGGCCTGCTCCCACACCGGATATCTGTCTTTCCCTGCTTTCGTCAGCGTTATATCATTCGTTCGCTGATCGCTGCTTTTATTTTTTTGGACATACCCTTGGGTCTCCAGTTTAGCTATAACCCTCGATAATGGAGGGGCTTCGATATTCAACCGGTTTTTAAGCTCCGCTTGTGTCATTGATCCTCCATGGCTATGCAATTGAAATAATACCGCCCAGTGAGACATATAAATGTCTTCACCTTGCAATCCTTCATTCAAGAATTGATTCACGTTTCTCGACAATTGTTGAATATGGTGAAAAATTAAACTCATGATGACCGCTCCTTTTCGTTACCTAGGTAACGTTCTTAACAAAAAAAGGGCTCTCTTTACGAGAGCATCTTACAAAATTTTAACATAGATCGATCGTTTCAGCTATTTTCACACCATGTCAGTAAAATGTTCGTGATAGAGCTGTTCAGACCACGCAATCGCCTGGCCGTAAACTTCAAACACTTCCGAATAGGACAAATTCCATTCAGCCAAGTGGTTTTCCAACCACTCAAAATCCGCTTTTTCCATCGCTACAGCCAAATCCAATACGAGCCGATACGTATTCTGCTTTCCTTCTAACGCTTTCTTTATCTCTTCATCGAGCGGCAGCGAACCAATCACTTCGTGGGCAGGGCGTTGGGTTATCACATCGATCAGCGACATGAACCCGGTCAGGAAATATCCGTCCGCCTTCTTTTCCGCCCTGATTCTTACGGCCATTTGTTCACACAATTTGGCACGAACGAGACTTGTTTTGATGACAAGCTGGGATTGTGTTGAAGTGACCGCCGTCGTTTGTTCAACCGATAATACGTACAGCCACTTTTTCAAGCCCTCTGTACCTAACAGCATCACGGCTTGTCTGATCGATTGGATCGGTACTCTTGTCCGTTGTTGAGAAGAGTTGATTAAGCGCAGCAATTTATAAGTAAGAGCTAGATCCTGTTCCATAATTTCCGTTACTTTTTCAATATTAATTTCGTCATCCGTAGCTGTGAGCTCTTTGATCATTTGAAAATAGGTCGAAGAAAGAAAAGGAATATCCATCCCTTTCACGATCACTGGCTTACTGAAATAAAATCCCTGGAAGAGCGAAAAACCTTCCTCTATACAACGTTGGTGCTCTTCATGGGTTTCCACTTTTTCTGCTAACAACGTCAATCCATACTCTTCCCCCAACTGAATGATCCGCGCCCGATTCTCGTCCGTCACTTCACGTATATCCACTTTTAAAATATCGACATAATGCAGGAGTTCATAGACGGACGGCCGATCAATATCGATGACATCATCAAGAGCAATTAAATACCCTTTTTCCTTCAATGTTCTGCACACTCTGATGAGATCGAGGCTGAAGGAAACGTGTTCAAGGATTTCCACGACCAGTTGTTCAGAATCGAAGTATTCAGGGACTTGTTCGAGCAAAAGATCCTCCGTGAAGTTGATAAAACATGGCTTGTTGTTTGACAAACGCTCTAAGCCGATCGTAACAAAGCTGTTCATCAACACTTCTGAAGTCGCCTGGCTCCCATCCATAGGGACGAACCGATTCTCTTCACTGTTCCGGTACAGTAGTTCATAGGCATACACATTATTCTCGACTGTCAAAATCGGCTGCCGCGCCACGAATACTTCCATCCTGCTTACCACCTTCATGTGTTTCTTCACATCTTGTTCAAGTATACTACAAAGCCTAAATGTTGTTAATTTTTCCATGGAAAAATACATGAAACCTTTGGAGAGGGAAAGACTGAGAGAAACGAGTCACTCAGGAGGGAAAGTCATGGAACAACACGAGAAATGGACTCAACCAGAACCATTATGGCGTGAGAATATGTCATTGCCTACTTTTGAAGCTATGAAAGAGGATACAACGACAGAGGTGGCTGTCGTAGGTGGCGGGATCACCGGGATTACGACCGCTTACCTTCTAGCAAGAGCAGGAAAAAAGGTAACCCTGATCGAAGCGGACGAGTTGTTGAATGGTACGACAGGTCATACGACAGCAAAAGTAACCGCTCAACACGGGTTGATCTACCACGAATTGTTGAAACACTTTGGTGAAGAAGAAGCTTCGCTCTATTATCAGGCCCAAATGAGTGCCATGCAATCCATGGAAGAATGGATTGATAAATATCAGATTGATTGTAACTGGGTGAAAGAGGATGCTTATCTCTTCGCTACTACAAAAAAAGGCGCACATAAACTGGAAAATGAGTATGAGTCCTATCAAAAGTTGGGCATTCCAGGTGGCATGATTGACGCACTCCCTTTTGATATGGAAGCTACCAAGGCGCTCAGCATGAAGAACCAGGCCCGCTTCCACCCCATCAAATACTTATCTGCACTCCTTGATGAATTCGTTACACTGGGCGGGGAAATTTTTGAACATACAAAAGCGACAGATGTGAAAGAAAAGGACCGCATCGAGGTCCAAACAGGAGAGGGGCATACGCTTGCCTGTGAGAAGTTGGTTTCATGCAGCCACTTCCCTTTTTACGATGGAAAAGGGTTCTATTTCAGCCGCATGTATGCCGAGCGCTCCTATCTCCTTGCTATTGAGCCCGAGAAAGAAGTGCCTGAGGGGATGTATTTATCGATCGATGAGCCGAAACGCTCCATCCGCACGGCTGACTACAATGGAAAACCTGTGCTGCTAATTGGTGGAGAAAGCCATAAGACAGGGCAAGGGGTCGACACGTCCTTCCATTACAACGCCTTGGAGGAATTCGCTGCCGAGACGTTTGGCATTAAAGAAAAACTGTTCCAATGGTCGGCGCAGGATCTCACGACACTTGATAAAGTCCCTTATATCGGACCGATCACACGGAACAATGACCGCGTATTCATCGCTACAGGCTTCCGAAAATGGGGGATGACGAACGGTACACTCGCAGCTAAGCTGATTTGTGATTACGTCCTTGGTGAGGAATCTCTTTTTCACGAACTATTCAAACCTACACGCTTCAAGTCAGATCCAAGCATGAAACAATTCTTATCCCAGAACTTCGATGTCGCTGTACATCTGGCCGAAGGGAAACTGGAACTCGTAGCCGATCGTCCGAATTCACTCAAAAAAGGAGAAGGGATGGTCGTCCAGTGGCGTGGAGAAAGAGCCGGTGCGTACAGAGATGATGAAGGCAAACTTCATGTACTGGACACGACCTGTACACATATGGGGTGTGAAGTCGAATGGAATAGTGGTGAACATACGTGGGATTGTCCATGTCACGGCTCCCGCTTTTCCTATGACGGAGCGGTTGTCGAAGGACCTGCTGACAAGCCTCTGATGAAGATTGCATTGGAAGGAACCCAGGATATGCATGCTCCATTAGGAGAAAGCAACGAGGAAGAACACGGTGAACAACCTTAACATGCATGGCCCGTAATTTGGGCCATGCATTTTTCAAGCTTCCCCTTTCGAACGGTGATATAATAAAGCGGATGAACAAATATCCTGACATACGAAAGGGTCCTAACCATGATCAATGAAGAAAAACTCGGCATTTTCTATACGGCCGGAGCTTACATATTGTGGGGTGTGCTCCCCATTTACTGGAAGATGATTCAAGAGATTCCCGCTTTCGAAATCCTAGCTCACCGCATCGTCTGGTCCTTCCTCTTCATGGGAATTGTAATCATGATTGCAAGGAAACAGAAAGAATTCATGCGAGAATGCCGCCAAATCATAAAAAATAAAAAACAGTTGGTCGGCATCACCCTTGCCTCCATCACGATCAGCATTAACTGGGTCACGTACATTCTTGCGGTCAACACCGACCATGTCGTTGAAGCAAGTCTCGGTTATTACATCAATCCGCTGGTCAGTATTTTGCTTGGAATGATCGTGTTAAAAGAAAAATTTTCAAAAGCCCAATGGCTCGCCTTCTTACTAGCCGCACTCGGAGTGATCTATATGACGGTCAACTTCGGTTCCGTCCCGTGGCTTGCTTTGCTGCTTGCCTTCAGTTTTGGATCGTACGGCCTTTTGAAAAAGCTCGTCCCTTTGAATGCCATGTTCGGTTTGACGATTGAAACGCTGATTGTCACGCCGGTTGCACTGGTCTTTCTTTTTCAACAGCAGACAGGCCAATGGTCTACGATCGACTTTTGGTCATGGACGACGGCCATCGTTTTCGGAGCCGGCATCGTCACAGCGATTCCTCTCCTTCTATTTTCGGCAGGGGCCAAAAGAATTCCATTATCGATGGTAGGATTCCTTCAGTATTTCGCACCCACCATCATGCTGATCATAGGCATCTTCCTATATGATGAACCATTTACGGATGTTCACGCTGTATCCTTCACCCTTATATGGGCAGGACTTGCAGTTTATACCGTCACGAGAATGAAAAGACTGAAAAAATACGAAGCGAAAGCAAGTTAAAAAAGGTTGGGTGGTATGCATACACATTCCGCCCAACCTTTTTCTCGTTTGATCCGGGGCTCCTTTGGCGCGATCCGGGGCTCCTTTGGCGCGATCCGGGGCTCCTTTGGCGCGATCCGGGGCTCCTTTGGCGCGATCCGGGGCTCCTTTGGCGCGATCCGGGGCTCCTTTGGCGCGATCCGGGGCTCCTTTGGCGCGAAAGGTCATCCTCGAAACGGATGACCTTTCGCTTTTTTATGCAAAACGCCTAAAGTAAGCTCACCAACTCAAGTAGGCTGCCGCATCTTTCCCTGACAGATAAGCACTTTCAAAGCGCGTGCGCCCTGCTTCATCATTCAGTCGCAAGAACGCATCCCCGGCGACTACAAGACGTCCATCTCCTGAAAGATCAACATAAGGCTGCCGCATCACTTTTTTGGCCTGGGCATATCTCCAACGTTTCAACTGTTCGGACTCCAGCTGCTTCCAGTTCAAATACCCTGCTGCTTTTTCTTTAATTAAAGACATCACATAATCTTCCCCATAATGTTTACGTGACCAGTCCGCTTCCATATAGACGCTCACAATCGTATCACCTGATATCCCTTTTTTCCGATGATCAACCATCCGTTCCATCCCTTCAGGCAGACCAACATCTACATGGCCACCGTCCGGCAATTCCGTTTCTTCTCTAAATTGGAAAATGCCCACATACGTCGGTTCGAAATAAATGTTCCTGAGTTGCTTCAGTTCTTCTTCATCAACCTCCACCTCACTATTTTTCAATAGTTCAATGATTTGAGGGGCCGGCATCGTCAGAAGTACTTTATCTGACTGCCATTCCTTCCCGTCTTCACTATACATACGGTATCCTCCCTCTACTTCAAGCAGTTTGACTACTTTCGTATGTAGGGAGGTAGGAAGATCTAAGGCTAACTGCTTCGCAAGGCCGTTCATGCCCTGAACAGCGGTGTAGCGAGGGTATTTCTCTCCAAACCATTGTTTAATCCATCCTTGATCGAGCCAATCCTGCACCTCTTCTTCTAATTCACCTGTTCTTACGGTGAAGAATTGCGCCCCGTGGTCGGCTCGTCCATCTGCTACTCTTCTCGTTGCCAATCGTCCACCAACACTTTTACTTTTATCTGTTAACAATAGATTGCTTCTTCCTTGCTTCTTTAATCTTCGTGCTGCTGTGATGCCAGCCAGTCCAGCACCTACGATCGTAATTTCATAATGTTCCATTCGAACCCCTCCATTAAACGATTTATAGTCCATTCCCACTGCCATATAATTAAAAACGATGAACTTTCTACTAATGTATAAAAAAAGAACATCCTCGTCATGTGAGGATGTTCTTATTCTACCAAAATCTATTTCGGAGTTTGTGTCTTTTTCTGTCTACGGAACTTCATTAATGTTTCGTACGCAAGCGGTACGATGAGTAGTGTTAGGAGTGTGGAACTCGCTAACCCTCCGATCACCGTAACTCCAAGACCTTTACTGATAATCGAACCTCCTTCAAATCCAAGCGCTAGTGGAAGCAGGGCTCCGATTGTGGCCAGGGCTGTCATCAAGATTGGACGGAGTCTTGTCATCCCTGCATCGAGTAACGCTTCACGTGTAGAGAAGCCTTCTTTTTCTCTATAAATGACACGGTCAATAAGAACGATCGCATTGGTTACAACAATTCCGATCAGCATCAATGCACCGATCATGGCTGAAATACTAAGCGTTTCTCCACTGATCAATAGTCCAAGAACCGCTCCGATAATGGTAAACGGTAAAGAGAATAGAATTGCTAATGGCGCCAGTCCTCCGCCAAAGAAGACAACAAGAATCAAGTACACGATCGCGATCGCCGCGAGCATAGCTAAACCTAATTGGGAGAAGGACTCATTGATATCTTCAGCTACCCCGCCTTGAGTAATTTCAACACCGGACGGCGTGTCAATCTTCTGTACTTTTTCATTGACTTCTTGTGAGACAGCACCTACATCATCAACCGTTATCTCTGCGCTGACACTTGCATACACACGTCCATTCCTCCGTGTAATCGTATCAGCTGTTGTTCCCTCTTCGACTTCGACAAGTTCACTAATTGTGACTGTCTGACCCATTGGGGAAGTAATTTCTTTCTCTGTTAAGTCTTCAATTCCAGTAATGTCTTCTTTCTCTACTTCCAGATAGACATTCAGTTCCTCTCCATCCCGTTCAATGGTCGTAACCACGGGTTCCTGACGGTTCTGCCCGAGCTCCATACCGATTTGTGCGGCTGTAAGTCCTAATTCACTTAAACGTTCATGGTCAGCGACGAGCGTGTATTCCTCGTAGGATTCGGAAAGGCTGGAATCGACGTTTCTCAACTTCCCTTCATCTGCCAGAAGTTCTTCAACTTCGGTAACGACTGGTTTGATTTCTTCTGTATTATCTCCGTACACACGCAGTTCAAGACCACTGCTTGATCCTGCGCCAGAGAAGTCCTGACTCATCCATTCGCCATTTTCCGTTTGTTCATTCAGGCTGTCTATGACGCGTTGCGTTTCTTCCGAAAATTCTTCGGTATCATCGGCATATTCCACGTAGAACATTGCCTGGTTGGAAGCCCCAGGGTTCATCGGGTTTTCGCCACCGACTGAATATTGAACTGTCTCCGCTCCATCACGGTCCATAAAGAATTGCTGTGCATCTTCAGCAATTCTTTCCACGTCTTCTGACGTCTGCCCCGGTTCCGGGCTGAAGGTTGCAACGACCATCTTCTGTTCTTGTTCAGGAAGAAAACTTGTTCCCACAAGTGGAAGAAGAGCGATACTTCCGACAAGAACCAAGACAGCAATGATGCTTGAAATGATTTTATGGTTCAGCGTGCTGTTTAGGACCTTTTTATAAAAGAGAGCGAGTTTCCCTGCCCCTTCTTCATGTGTACGTCCCTTTATTTTCGACTCTTTTAATAGAGAATGTGACAGCATCGGAACAATGGTAACAGCCACAAGTAGAGATGCTAACAAGGCGAAAACAACGGTAAGTGCAAACGGTAAGAATATTTGACCGACTGTACCTTCAACAAGACCCAGCGGTAGGAACACAGCGATCGTTACAAGCGTCGAAGAAAGGATCGGCATGAACATTTCTTTCGTCGATTCGCGAATCAGTGCTTTTCCTTTTAACTTCTCCTCCGATAACGACATCCGCCTGTATATATTCTCGACAACAACAATGGAGTCATCCACCACACGTCCAATCGCAACCGTCATGGCTCCAAGGGTCATGATATTCAACGTGATATCCATCCAGTTCAAGAATAGAATGGCAATCAGTAAGGATAGCGGAATGGAAATGACTGAGATCAGTGTCGTCTTGATGTTGCGTAAGAACAACAAGATGACGAGGATGGCGAATATTCCACCAAACAATGCTTTATTAAGCATCGTACTGACAGACTCTTCAATCGGCTCGCCCTGGTCGAAGGAGTACACGAACTCCACTCCATCCAGTTCTTCCTGGAAAGATTCTGTTTCTGCTTTTACAAGGTTTACGACATCAACCGTATTCGCTTCTTGAGATTTGACAATCTGCAAGGAAATGGAATCTTCCCCATTCGTACGGGAGATAGATTCAGCTTCTCCAACGACCTCCACATCAGCAATTTCACCTAAGGTAACGGTCGGGATGCCATCCATGGCCGGCATGTCGCCAGTCGCTGCTCCCTGCCCCTGGCCTCCTTGCTGCGCTTCTGAAGGAACTTGACCTGCCCCTTGTGAAGGCATTTGCTGACCGGAAGCAGTCCCTCCCGCAGAAGGAATGGCAGGGATCTGCAATTCTCTCAATTCTTCCACACTTGTAAGATTTCCATCGATGACGACAGATTTTTGAGTATCGTCAAACGTGTACAAACCTAACGGGAAGGAAACATCAGACCCTTGAATGAAACTTGTAATGGTATCTTGATCCAGACTACGTTCATTCAATGCTTTCTCATCCAAATCAATTCGGACTTCTTCAAGCTGCTGTCCGGAAACTTGCACATCCGCGACACCTTCAAGCCCTTCAAGAGACGGCACAATCTCTTCTTCTACTGTCTTCGTCAATTGTTCAAGAGATCCATCTCCATTGATCGCACTTAAACTCACGACAGGAAAGGCATTGAAGTTCAGACGTGATACGGAAGGATCTTCTGCTCCTTCCGGCAAAGTCACCTGATCGACAGCTTCTTGCAATTCATCCTCTGCTTCGTCTAAACTTTTATCAAAGCTATATTCCAACTGAAGCGAAGAAGCATTTTGAAAAGAGGAAGAACTGACCGTTTTCACTCCACTCAAATTGCTCACTTGCTTTTCAAGTGGTTCTGATATTTGATCAGCCACCTCTTCTGGTGTAGCCCCTGGATAGGTTGTTGTCACCGTAATGATCGGTGGCTCGATATCCGGTATCGTTTCAAGCTTCATATTCAATCCTGCATATAATCCTGCAGCGGTAATGAGAATTGTCATAAGCCAAATCGCAAATTTGTTATTCATCGAAAAATCGATGATTCGTTTCATACTCAACTCTCCCCTTTATTGACCAGTTAGTCATAACACTATAAAATATAAATGACCAACTGGTCAGAGGTCAAGAGAAAACATCAACTTCTCCAAGTTTGAAGGAGCGACAACCATGGAACAAAAATCAATATATATTATCGAACAGTCCATCAAGCTGTTTGCGAAAAAAGGATTCAGCTCTACTTCCGTCCAAGAAATCGCAAGTGCATGTGGAATATCCAAAGGAGCTTTTTACCTCCATTTCAAATCGAAAGATGCTTTGCTTCTCGACATATTCAATTATTATTATCAGCGAATCCAGACGCGCATTGACGAGATTCAAAAACTCGATGCTGATGACCGTACGAAGTTTAAGAAACAATTGCAGGTCACATTCGAAGAACTGGCCGATCACCGTGAATTCATCATTATGCAAATCCGGGAGCAGGCCATTCCCTTCAATGAAAATATTGAACAATTCCTCACTCAAATGCGGGTGAACTCCTATCTTTTCTACAAAAGCCATCTGCAAAATATCTATCAAAAGCGGGTGAATGAAACCGTATGGGAGGTTAGTTTGATTCTGCAGGGAATGTTCAAAGGGTATATGGATCTCATCATTATCGAGGGGGCTGATTTGGACCTTGAGGCCCTGTCGGAAGCCATGTTACGTAGAACAGACTACATTGTGGAAGGTTTCGAAAAGAGCGGTGACCAACCAGTCATAACTGGAGGAACCATGCGTCAGCTCTTACCTACTAACCTCTATGGAGAAGAAAAAGAGCAACTACTATCAAACTTAGAAGAACTAGCCAATGAAGGGGACCAGGAGATTAAAGACACCGTGCATGTCCTGACGGAAGAAATGAAAAGGGATCAGCCTCGCTCTGCCATTCTAAAGGGAATGATCGCAAACCTCGAAGGGTCCTCGCGTTTCACCGAAGCTATCACTAGCATCAAAAAGTTCTACCAGTTATAAAGAAGTTTTTTTACAATCCTATAGTTATAACAAAAAAGCTCAGGCATTGCCTGAGCTTTTTTGTTATACGCGCTCTGCTTCTAATACTTCATCGAGAATTGGATAGACAGCTTCTACACCTTCTTCTGCAACTAAACAAGCGACACCAAGCGGGGTTTCCCAAAAGGAATCAGGAATATAAGGGTTTTTCAGCCCTGCCGGCTGGTAAAGCGAACGGTAGATGCGGTTCAAGTGCTGCCTTGTCTCTTCTGGATCTCTTTCCTTTTCACCCCGAGCAATTAGGAACACGTAGCGCATCGACTGAAACAAGTTGTCTCCAGGCATAAACGTATATTCCTTAAAGAATTTCAGCTGTTCCTGCGCTTTTTCCTTCAACCCCGATTGGACCGCAAGATCATCGAGATGTTGTTGCAAATGGTTGTGCACTTGTTGGAAAACTCTCCGTTTTTCGTCCTGCATGACTTTATCATTATAAATTTCCTGCAATTTTGCAAATGCGGTTTCTTTTGTCCATTCCACCTTGATCACCTCATTACCTACATTCGACTTTTCTTGCTAGGATTCCTTTTTAAAACCGAACTGTTCTGCTTCCATTTGCATCGCTGTATGAAGAAGAGGAAAATCAGCAGCATCGTTTTCTAAATGACGGGACAAATTCGGGACGAGTTTGTTCCATACCATTGGATTTGCGGCCATTGATTGAAACAGGGCCACTTCATTATCTGTCCATTTTCTGAGGGACTGAACATAATGAAGTGTCATTTGGAAACCTGGTAGAAGCTGTTCATCCCTTTTCCTTGCGAATTCTTTCATCGCCTCTTCTTTCGAGATTCCTTCATCTATTTTCAAGCATGCATCGGCCAGTAAAAATGACTGCATAAAAGCATCATTGATTCCTAAACCTGTACTCGGGTCTTTGCTGTGACCAGCGTCGCCAATTAATGCCCAGCCATCTCCATAGGCCGTTCGAAAAAAATTCGGCATGCCTGGTGTTCCAATCATTTTCCCTTGAAGTCTGGCACCTTTCATTCTTTCTTTCATTCCGTACATTTGATCAAACGTTTGTTTAAACGATTCTTCCGGGTTTTTCATCATCGTTTTGAATTCTTCTGGATGGATTTCTATGCCCAGGCAGTCTCGATTGGGCTCCATTGGAAAAACAAAGCCGATTCGACCTTCATGAAGAAAGATCTCTGTGGCAGGTTCCGGTAGAGGCTCTATCCCCTCAAAATATCCGTAGACGACCGGGCGCAAAGGCTTCGTTTCTTCATATTTTTCTGACCCTGTCCAGTGAGCAAGGTTTGAGTTTTTCCCATCTGCCCCAACGATCAATTCAGCATAGGCATCATGGAGGTTCCCTTTTTCTATTAGACTGATGCCAACGGCCTTTCCCTCTTCCCATATCAATTCTCGTGCCGCCGTTTCGGGTTTGAAATGGACGGATGGGAATGTGAGCGCTCGTTCAATCAGCATCGAGTCGAGCTTGTCTCTCCTTGGAATGATGGTATAAGAGGTCCTCGGCCCTTCTACGAAACTGCTTCCAATATAGGTCCGCATCCTCGTTACTTTTCTCAAACCCGAATCTTCGAGTTTCTCAAGCACGCCTAATTTTTCTAAAAATCCTGTATGGGACATAAAGTGAGTGGACAATGTATCACTCGGAAAACTGGCTTTATCGACAAGGAGGACCTTCTTCCCCATCTCTCCTAGTAAAATAGCTAAACTCGCGCCGGCCACACGTGCACCGACGATGATGACATCATAATGATGATTCATGATTGCACACACCTCTATGTATCGTTTACCTCCATCATAACTGGATGACTATGAAAACTCTAGAGGCAGCTACATTGGGTTTCTTGTAGATAAGCTCCCTTTAGTTGAAGACTCAGTTTCGAGACTTTTGTTAAGTGGATGGGGGCGGAGGGGAATAGCTCGCTTTCCGCGGGAGCGCGGTGAGCCTCCTCGGACTGCGTCCTGTGGGGTCTCACCATGCACTTTTTTCCCGCAGGAGTCTCGCCATTCCCCTCCGCCCCTTTGCCATATAAGGATCTCGAAACCACTTCAACAAATAGCGGAGCTTCCAATAGTAGCGTGTAGATTCTAAAGAGTGTACACTTTCCATGGAAGGCTGCTACAGAGCGCTTTATCAATCCAGAACTGGGATGATGGAAGACACTCATCCTGCGCAAAGTGGGTTCGTTTTTCACACTTATCGAAGGGGGTGGTTGGGAAGCTGCGAGACTCCCGCGGGAATGGATTGACTGGCGAGACCCCGCAGAGCTTTAGCTCGAGGAGGCTTGCCGTCATCCCCGCAGGAAAGCGAGTAGCTTCCCAACCACCCCTGACGCTCAACTTTGTAACGAACCCCGGTTATCTCGAAACTGAGTCTTACACAATCCTGCCATTTCCTTTAATAACTAATCATTCTATGTACATAAAAAAACTCCCGCGATGGGGAGTTTTAATTAGTAGGTGCGTTCTTCTTCAACTTCATGGTTTTGATCCAAGATTTGAAGTTTGCTCGGTTTGTTTTCTTTTGCGATTTCCTCTGCTTTGGCAACAGCGGTATCACGCTCATCATAAAGGTCTGTCGGAGCGACATCCTCGATTTTTACAAACCAACCGGTTACATCTTTATTAGGTACGACACTATATTGTTTCATGAACTTCACTCCTATCTCATAGACTTAATTAACCATTCCCACAGCAAGGAGGGTTCAAACGTATCGAAATTGTTTGACAATGAGAAAGGACGGCTTTATAATTTCAAACAAGTCAGAAAAATTTAATAAAAACAACTCTTATCGAGAGCGGCAGAGGGACTAGGCCCTACGACGCCCGGCAACCTTCAAGGCAAAACCTTGAAAAGGTGCTACATCCTACAGGTCACATGATCTGAAAGATAAGGGGAGGTATGAGATACATAAAGCCCTCTTCTTACTTACAGAAGAGGGCTTTTCGATTTCCCTCTTCTATAAAGTGGATGCCCTAGGAAAAAATCAGAGGAGGAATTTTTCCATGAGTTTACCATTCCATACGTTCGGTCCTGAAACGAATTTGCTTCACGGCGGTCAAGAACCTGATCCCGCTACAGGTTCTCGTGCTGTACCGATTTATCAGACGACATCGTATGTTTTCAATGATACAGAGCATGCTCAAAACCTTTTCTCACTTGCGGAACCCGGCAACATTTATTCACGAATCGGAAACCCGACCGTGGATGTATTCGAACAACGAATCGCTCTTCTTGAGGACGGTGCCGCGGCGGTGGCGACAGCATCAGGCATGTCTGCCATCACGATGGCCATTCTGAATGTCGCTAAAGCCGGGGATGACATTGTTACTTCTACGAACCTTTATGGAGGGACATACAATTTGTTTGTCCACACCCTCCCCCGCTATGGAATCAATGTACATTTTGTAGAAGGAGATGACCCCGAATCATTCGCCAAGGCGATTACTCCTCATACAAAAGCAATCTTTGCCGAAACCATTGGGAATCCGAGTTTGAATGTACTGGACATTGAAGCGATCGCAGATGTCGCGCATGATCATCACATCCCTTTCATTATCGATAACACATTCGCCACCCCGTATGTGTGCAGACCGATCGACTGGGGAGCAGACATCGTTGTCCACTCTGCTACTAAATGGATTGGTGGACACGGCACGGCCATTGGAGGTGTTGTTGTTGATAGTGGACGTTTTGACTGGAATCATGAAAAATTCCCAGGGTTCACAGAGCCTGATGAAAGCTATAACGGCATACGCTTCGGGGTCGATGTGGGTCCGGCCGCTTTCGCCATAAAACTGCGCGTACAGCTGCTTCGGGACATTGGCGCATGTCTCAGCCCGCAAAACGCTTTCTTACTTTTGCAAGGACTGGAGACTTTACACTTGCGAGCGAAAACACATGCGGATCAAGCTTTAGAAATCGCCGAATATTTAAACCATCACGAAGGTGTCGAATGGGTGAATTATCCAGGATTGAAAGATCACCCCACTTATTCTCTAGCCGAAAAATATTTCCACTACGGCCATGGGTCGATCGTTGTCTTCGGGATTAAAGGAGGACGCGAAGCAGGGCGTAAGCTGATTGATCAGAGCACTATCTGGTCGCATGTAGCCAATGTAGGGGATGCCAAATCTTTAATCATCCATCCGGCCTCTACGACTCACCAGCAATTAAGCGACGAAAACTTGAGTAAATCTGGTGTAACAGAAGAACTTGTCCGTTTGTCTGTCGGGTTAGAGTCTGTAGAAGACTTGATTCAGGACCTGGACAACGCCATTTTCCATGCCACTGGATATAGGAGATCCTACGGTAAAAGTAAGCATGTGGCAGAGCCGGTTTTATCATCCTCCCTGGATCGTTCGAACGGGGAATTAAGAAAAAGGGTAATCGGAATTGTTGGAACAAGTGCTCTTCTTGCGGAGCAGAACAAGTTGGAAAGGTTGGGATTTGAAGTCGTTGCCTTCTCTCACTTTGAGGACCTTCAAAAAGTAACGAATGTCCACTGGGATATTGTCTATGTTGAGGAAGCGAATGAGGATGTCTTGAACATAACGAAAGAAGTAAAACCGACACTACTCTGGTCACGAAAACCAATCACTCACGAAGATGCAGCCATCATATCAGGGGTAAGCCTCTATGACGCTGTTGTAAATATCCGGTCAGGGAAAGATTTTTCTACTTCCCTCGTATCGGTCTAGTGAAAGAAAGGAGAATGAAAAGCATGTCATTAAAAAACCCCACCAGTCACCCAAGAACCAATCAAACGATATCGATTGGAACTTTCACCTGCGAGTCTGGTGAAAAGCTTTCGCATGTCGAGCTTGCCTACGAAAGATACGGGCCGACAAATGCTCCCGTCATCCTCGTATGTCACGCATTAACGGGCAACCAGCTCGCCGTCGGTTCAAGGGAAGAACGTGGCTGGTGGGCCGGTTTGATTGGTGAAGATTGTCCGATCGACACCAATCGCTATCAAGTGATCACCTTTAATGTTTTGGGTGGATGTCACGGATCTACAGGGCCTGCGAGCATTAATCCAGACACCGGCAAACCATACCGTCAAACCTTTCCCAAAGTTACCATTCGGGATATGGTCCACGCTCAGTATGAAGCTTTATATCGCTTAGGCATCACTCATGTCCACGCTATAGCAGGCGGATCACTTGGAGGTATGCAGACGTACGAATGGGGACTTCTTTACCCTGATTTCATGAAAAAATTATTCATTCTCGCAGCTACCCCTTATTTAAGTGATTATGGCATCGCTTTTAATCATATCGGTGCTCGAGCCATAAAGAGTGATCCTCATTTCCATAATGGGGACTATCATTCAAATGAAGATCTAAAGGGGTTTGAAATCGCCCGGATGACCGGGATGGTCACGTACCGCAGCAGTACCTTATTTGAAAAAAGGTTCGACCGTTCCTATCATGCCGATACCTCTTATGAGATTCAATCTTATTTGGATTACCAGGGGGATAAGATCAAAGAACGCTTTGATGCCAACAGCTATCTTTACCTTCTTGAGGCGATGAACAACCATGACATCGGACGAGGAAGAAACGGATGGGCCCAAGCAGCGAAGCAATACAAAGCAGAGGTTCACACTTTCAGTTTTGAACACGATCTCCTTTATCCAGAAGCCTTGATCCAACCATTCTCTACCTTCTGTAAAAAAGGGAAGCATCACCATATACCCACCGACTATGGGCATGATGGATTTCTCGTAGAGTTTGAACGTTGGGGCAAATGGGTGGAAGAACAATTAAACTAATTGTTCCTCCACGTGTATAATCAAAATAAAAACCGTTCCGTTTTTAGTTTAAAACGGAACGGTTTTCTTGTTTATCGATTAAATGACCGACAGGAACGACTTCATACCCTTTAGCGTACAGTTTTTCCAGTAAGAGATCTACGGTTTCCACTGTAGACAGTTGAAGATCATGAAGCAAAATAATGGAATCTTCTTCTACTTCTGAAAGAATATCCTCAGCAACCGCTTCCGGTTTTTGATCTTCCCACTTCTCAGAATAGATGGTCCACGGAACAACATTGCCTTCTTCTTGATAGTTGGCAGAAGGCAGGTTTCCAAAAGGCAATCGCAGTAAATCCACCCTCTGTCCGGTTACTTGTTCCAGAATTGTTTGAGTCGATGAGATCTGCTGATTGATCTGCTCATCTGACAAGCGTCCCAATCGGGGGTGATTCCACGTATGGTTTCCAATTTCGTGCCCGCGTTCACTCACTTCACGAGCCACTTCAGGATAGTAACCTACCCGTTTTCCGATCATGAAGAAAGAGGCTTTTGCTTCATACTTATCCAGTACATCAAGGATTTTTCTGGTCACTTCCGGATGAGGGCCATCATCGAAGGTTAAAGCCACTTCTTTCCCTTCCCCATGTAAATGGTTCTCTAAAGAAAAGTCCTGATATTTATTATCGCTTCCCTGATTCTCTGAAGTTGGCTTAGCTCCTACTTCAGCGGCCTCTTTAAAGGCATCTGCATAATCTGAACGAAGAAGTTTGGATACTTTATCCTTCTCAATCATCACACGGAGTGGTTCCTCACTTGCAGGATCATTTATAAAAACAAGGACCCCTTCCCCCGTCAAAGCGACATCTTCGTAAAATGCAGGTTTAGCCTCAAGCTTATCCAGAAGCTTCGCGTTTTCTTCACCTGCATCGATCAATTTCTCTTTCGTCCAATCGTGAAGACGATCGACATAATAGATGTCTTCCTTGAATAATTCTTCCAGCGACAAAGCTTTTCCATTCTTTTTATCGAAATTCAAGACGGTTTGTTTAGTCATGACTCCGCCTTCACCAAGGTCGATCGTTTCTATAAACCTCACAACAAAAAAACGTTGATTTTGATGAATGACTTCAAAATCAATGTGCAATTCATGCGCCTGGCTTCCATCATTTTTTTGTTTACTTTTATAGCTTTCTTGTTTAAACAAAGCTTTCTGCTGATTCACATAATCTATAATGGTTTGGTCAATTTGGTTATTCGGTGTTTGGGGATAATGGGCGGTCATGTGATACTCTTCAAATTCACTGATATCTGTTTCTATACTTACGTCATACATCGCCTGATTACCCATCTTCTCTCCCGACTCTTCATTAGCATTCGCAATGAAAGAACAGCCGGACGCCGTCAACAAAACAAACAAAATGGTATATATAATTGGTTGTCTCATGCTTTTCCCTCTTTATCTCATAGTCACACAATCTATTGTAACATAAATGTAACAATGACTTAATTACTTCGATATATTCAGTAAATTAAGTTAATTCAAACAATTCCCTTCTTCCTAAATGCTCCCGATTGTGGAAGACTCAGTTTCGAGATAACCGGGTTCGCTGCCTATGTTGAGCGTCAGGGGTGGTTGGGGCTCACCGCGCTTCCGCGGAAAGCGAACCATTCCCCGCAGCCCCCATCCACTCAACAAAAGTCTCGAAACTGAGTCTTCAAAAATCCTTTCATATAGCGGAATAAAAAAAGAACTCTCCAATAAGGAAAGTTCTAGATATTGGTTCGGACGTCCCATAGTTCGGGAAAGAAGCGGTGATCGAGGACTTTCTTTAAGTAGCCGACACCTGAGGAACCGCCTGTGCCTTTTTTATGACCGATGATTCGCTCGACTGTTTTCATGTGACGGAAACGCCATTGCTGGAGACTGTCTTCAATGTCAACAAGCTTCTCCCCTAATTGGTACAAGTCCCAATATTGTTCCACATCTTTATAGACGTTCGTCCAGGCAGCTTCTACGCTGGAGTCTTTTTCATACAGCTGCGTGTAATCACGGTCCAACAGTTTTTTTGAAATCGGAAAACCGGAGTCGGATAGCTTTTCGATGGCAGCATCGTAAAGGCTTGGTGCACGATATGCCTCTTCAAGTCGATGATGCAACTCAGGGTCTTTTTCGTAGATCTTTAACACGTGAGGGGTTTTATACCCCAGTGCAAATTCAATCATTCTGTACTGATAGGATTGGAAGCCGGAAGCCTGTCCGAGGTGATCACGGAACTCCATATATTCTGACGGGGTCAATGTTGATAAGACATCCCACGCTTGAATAATCTGTTTTTGAATGCTCGATACTCGTGCCAGCATCTTAAAAGCCGCCTGCATTTGATCTTTTCTAATTGCTTCTATAGCTGCATGAAGTTCGTGTAAAGTCAGCTTCATCCATAATTCACTGACTTGATGAATGATAATAAAAAGCATCTCATCATGATGAGGTGACAGACGATTTTGCGCAGAAAGCAGTTCATCCAAGTTCAAATATTCACCATAGGTCATCCGGCTGGAAAAATCAGTATGGATGTTCTCGCTGCCATCATTTTTATGATTTGTCACTGGTGTCCCTCCTTCAATCCAACACGCCGCGTTCAGGAATGTTGGTAAAAGTCATCGGTAAAAATTCCGTATGAACCGTCCCCTCATACATAAGAAGCGTTCCTAAAACAGGGTGCTCTGCGTGCACATGGACACGAAAAGCCTCTTCCTCTTCATCATAATGTTCGTACACACTGGTCGTCGGATTGGCCATAGACATGAGGCCATCCACATGCATTGCTTTCGACTCCATATATAGTCCACCTTCTGCTGTGACATGGGTCTCCAGCTCGGTTTGTATGAGGCCTGTCTTTCCTAAATCATCAACGATACAACCTTTCTCTTCATCAAATCGCATCGCTGCATCAAAACCTCGAATAGAGTAAGGAAAGAAAAACCTCCGAATCCAACTAATCGTCTCCCGTCCTTTTTCATCTACATAGATATAATTCTCAAGAGTGAAGGGGACATCTTTTCCTCTTTCTGCAAACACAAGATGATCTTTTGTTCCCACTTGAAGAAAAGGGCGCAGCAAAGGATGTGTCCCTCTGATTTCAGTCATTCTCCCTTGACCAAGGATCATTAGATTTTGTTTGCTCGTCAATCCATACTTCTTTTGTAGCTCTGGATGAAGATTGTGGAATTGCTCACCTAGTGCTCGATGAAAAATCGACTTCATGGAAAAACTCCTCCCAAAACAGGTTTCCATCCGTGTTTCTTTTTGGATGGTTTTAAATTATCTGCCCCGTGCCATTTATGTAATGTTCCATATTTAAACAGGGTTAACAAAGCAGGTATGAAATGATTCAGATCAGAATATGGTTTTATTTAGAAACCTATTTTCTTTGATGTATGTAATGGCATTATAGCATAAGTAACCGCTTTCCATTAAACATGCAATGAAATAAGACCTGCCTTTCAGCAGGTCTTTATGCTTGTATTTGTGGAATAACGAAGGTCTACAAAAACGTTTGCCTCATTTCGTCTTATGTTGTGCCTGGAGGCAGTCCTTGGTGACATTAGCCGCCCCGAGATGCAGTAAAGACTACCAACTCACGACTTTGCTTATGTGTCTCCGTCGAATCACTCTCATATAACACAATCACATGACTTCTTCTGCGTAGTCACTGATAGAGTAGCCTTTTTGTTGTTTCATAAGCCATCCTTGTTTTTCGAGCTGGTTGAAAAGTTTTTGAATATGTTTTTCAGGCCAACTTGAAAGGATGCCGAACCACCGTGTTTCGTGCAAATGGAGCTGCCTAAGTTTGTTGGTCGCTTTTCCTGCAAGCACTTGTACTAAGGTATGGGCCGGATAATCTGTTCCATAATAATAGATCAAGTCAAGCACTTGTTGAGTTTCTGCATACGTCAGTGATCTTCCTTTGACAGTAATGATGACATCATTCTCTTCATAACGAACTTCAGTCAGCTTATTTTTCAACTCTTCTAAGACATGGCTTGTCATTGGATATACATTTTCAGGAACAATCTTCTGCCAATCCCGTAGTTCTTTCAACATTCTTACGTCGTCGAGTACTATTCCGGAAAGCCATAACAGCTCAGATTCAGACGTACGCTCTGGGATCTGGCTCCGATTTAATTTGTCATACATATAGAGCAGGGGATGTGATTTCATATCTTCTGCTTTACGCTGATAACGTTCAATCTGTTTGACAACATCTAAACTTTCATCGAGCGTTTTTCTGGCGACGGTCAACTGTTTTTTCAAACCATTTAACTGAATCAGTTGTTCCAGAAGACGCTGGTTTTGTGCAGCGATCTCATTGAACTGTTTCTCAATGGTCATGACTCGCTTCGTTGCTCGCTCCACATCGAATTCCTCTTCAAGAGCAACTCTATCATCATCAATATAATAAAGCAGGGAATAATCACACCTTTCACAAGAACAACAGATGCATCGCTCCTTTGAAAGAAAGGTGAGCGATTTCCTATGTGAACAGCACCCTTCCCTTCCTTCCAACCAATCGGCTGGTAAAGTGCGGAAAGGACGCATAACGATGCTGACTCTGTGACGCCAATAGGCCACATCCTCCGGGTAATTAAGAACCGATATAAGAGCGGATTGATTCATGACTTCAACCGCATCAATGACGTCCCTTTTTTCATGGAACAATCGTACGATCGGGTGATTGTGGAAAGCAGCTGATATTTTATCAATCCAATCCTTGCGGTCGTGTTCACTTATATGGGATAAAAAAAGATAGTCCTCAAGTACTTCCCCTACGTGTTCATAAAGTTGTTCCGAGGAGAGTTGAGTGAAATCTGTACTGTATAAAAATTCTTCTTTTAATGGTAGTCCATGTTCTTCCGACAAGGACCTCCATAAAAACAATTCTGGGCGCAACAAATGTGGATGGATCGTCTCTTCTTTTTCAAAAGAAACTGTTAGGACAGCTTTTCCTGACAACCCTAGGTAGGGGCGAATTTTCGCAACATCAAGAGCTTTGTCATTGATTTGGTCCACGATTGCGTCGTTAAGCCTGGATAGTAACCCCCGTTCAAATTTATGTCCAATCGACCGGATTTGTTTGTTCTTCTTTCCGATCGGTGCAAGTACTACATACGGGTATCGTTGATCCTGGTAAGCAATCCTGTTTGGCAGTCCCATAATGATTCCCCTTTGAATAAGGATTTACTACTATTATAGAAAAAGTATTACGATGTACCAATAAATATAAGTAAAATGGGCGTCATACTGTTAAAATTTCCACGGAATACCCAATGAAGAGCCCCGTTTCTATGACACCTGGAATCGCGCTCAACTCTTTTTCCAACGTATCGTGTATATGAGCGAACCTTACGTCCATGAGCATGTTGCCAGCTTCTGTCAAAACCGGGCCATCCTTCGCTGCAGCCATGCGCAGCTGAATGTGATCACACTCAAAAGTTTGAAGGGATGTTTCTACAAGATGAACCGCTCGTGGATCCACCTCTAAAGGAACCGCAAACTTCTCCCCGAGTCTTTCAACATGCTTGCTTCCATCAACTAAAATATACGTTTTTGCAGCACTTGCCATCACGAGCTTCTCCGCAAAAAGAGCGCCTCCTCTTCCTTTAATGAGACGATGCTCTCCGTCCACCTCGTCCGCGCCATCAAATCCCCAATCCGGTTGGTGATTGAGGAGAGAAGTCGTTGTCAGTCCATAATAACTACAGTTCATCTCTGCCTCTTTAGAAGTAGGAATAGCCAATATCTCCAGCTTTTCCTCCGCTACTCTTTCTGCAATCTTTTCGAGAGCAAGAAATGATGTCGACCCTGAGCCGATGCCGATGACATCTCCATCCTTTACAAAACGGCTCACTTGTTGAGCGACTTTTTCTTTTCGTTCACGATTTGAAATCTCCCCTGACCAGACCGGCTGATCGGCTAGATTATTCTTCCATTTCACAGGTATCACCTCTTTCTTTGGTATTCCCGAATGACTTGGAAAACAAGCATGGGTGGTAAAGAAAGTGTATCAGATGAAGGAGCCCATTCCCGTTCCTACGCCAAAACTTTGTCATTCTTAACGCTGTCTTCACATAAATATAAGGTAATCCATTGTTCTGCAGAAAGAAGGGGATGGAATTGAAACGAGTGTATTGGAAGTTGTTCATCTTCTATCTCATCCTCATCGCCGCCATCGTACTCGTCACATTCAATCAATAAACACTACGATGATTCTCCATAAAAGCTCCCTTTAGTTGAAGACTCAGTTTCGAGATGTTCCGGGGTTCGTTGCTTGGGTTGTACGTCAGGGGTGGTTGGGAAGCTACTCGCTTTCCTGCGGGGGATGACGGCAAGCCTCCTCGAGCTTCGCTCTGCGGGATCTCGCCAGCCAATCCATTCCCGCGGGAGTCTCGCAGCTTCCCAACAACCCCATTCGATGTGGAGCAGAAACGAACCCCTATACCAAGATGCGTGGTATTCACACCATACTCAGAAGCAGGCATAAGGGGCTCTATATCAGACTTTCGAGCCTTTGAATGACTACTGGAGAGAGTATGATATTATCCATTTTGCTTGAGTACACAAGCAGCGTTTCCAGAAAAAGTTTCGAGACACTTACATGGCATAGGGCGGAGGGAAATGGCGATACTCCTGCGGGAAGAGAGTGCTGGGTGAGACCCCGCAGGACGGAAGTCCGAGGAGGCTCAACGCGCTCCCGCGGAAAGCGAGTTATTCCCCGCAGCCCCCATCCACTCAACAAAAGTCTCGAAACTGAGTCTTCAAGAATCCTGCCATATTGTTGAACAAGCGTTTAATTAATGTTGAATCATTACCCCATATATATTCAAAAAACCTCGACCGCTCCATGGTCGAGGTTTTACTTGATTAAGTCGTGTTTGAAGGCATAGATGACGGCCTGGGTACGGTCGGATACTTGGAGTTTTCCAAGGATATTGCTGACGTGTACCTTTACAGTTTTCAGGGCGATGAACAATTGATCTGAGATTTCCTGGTTGGTTTTCCCTTCTGCCATTAAAAGAAGGACTTCTTTTTCTCTTCCTGTCAGTTGGTCGTGAAGTTCAGCTCCACCTGGCGTACGCATTTTTGTCATGATTTTGCCTGTCACTTCAGGTTCTAGGATGGACTGACCTGCGTATGTAGAGCGAATGGCTTTGGCGATTTCCTCTGCTTTTGATGTTTTGAGCATATAACTCGTCGCTCCCGCTTCAAGTGCTGGGTACACTTTTTCATCATCCAGAAAACTCGTGACGATAATGACTTTGGCTTCCGGCCATTGTTCAGTAATCCGTTTCGTCGCTTCAATGCCATCCATCTCGTCCATGACTAAGTCCATCAAGATAATATCAGGACGATGCTCCAACGCAAGGTCCACGGCTGCTTTTCCATCGTCCGCTTCCGCAATAACCTCGATATCTGGTTGTGCAGATAAGTATGCGGATACGCCGATGCGCACCATTTCATGATCATCAGCAAATAATACGGTAATCATTCTTCCTCGCCTCCTTTTATTCGATGAGGAACTTTCACTTCTAACCGGGTCCCCTGTTCCTTCACGCTTACAATCTTTAATGTACCTCCGAGTTCAAATGCTCGTTCCTGCATGTTTTGCAGTCCATATGAACTCGTCTTCGCTTCTTCCACATCAAAACCGATGCCATCATCAACGATACGCAGGATGACGTTCTGATCCCTTTCAATCAGCATGACATTCAATAAATGAGCTTTCGCATGCCTTAAGGTGTTTGAAACCGATTCTTGAAGAATCCGGAAAAGCTGATCTTCGATGCCTTTTTCAAGGGTTAAAGGTTCCACGGACCATTCAATTTCCATGGGTACTTTTTGTGTGAGTTCATAAAGCAGCTCTTCTGCTCCTTCCGACAGAGACTTATCCTTGAGGGCCACCGGTCTTAAATGAAGAAGCAAAGCTCTCATTTCAAGCTGAGACTGGTGAATCATTCGTTCGACCATCTGCATTTGTTTTTTCGTTGCCTGCCAATCATCCGGATCTGTTTCATTAATGGCAGACATCATCATGGAAGCTGCAAATAATTGCTGACTGACGGAATCATGAAGTTCTCTTGCAAGACGATTCCTTTCCTGAATCACCACTTCCTGCAGGCTCTTCTCGCGTTCTTCTGCCCTTTCTGTAACCATACGTTGAGCAAGCTCTGTTTGTTTCGTCATTTTTTCTTCCAGTTGTTTAAGGGCGAGGTCGATCTGCTCCATCTCTTTCAAAGCAACCTCTTCTTCCGCAAGCTCATTCCCCTTTGTCAATTCAGACACGCGATGTTCGATGGTGAAGAGCTGCCTGCGCCAAAACCATCCCTGGATGACGCCGACCACAAACCCGAAAGATAAAGAAATGAACAAAGCAAAGAAAATATAAGGAAGATCAAAAACCTCCCTTTCCCAAAGCTCTCCCCACGAGCCGAAAGGAAAGGCATAGAACGTAATGGTCAACAACAGAATGGTGAACCCGAAAAAAGTAAGGGTGCCGGACAACAATTGTCTATGCCATACGTTCATACGCGCTTCACCTCAAGCTCACCGGAAACCATAGACGTTATGATTTTCACGCGTGGCTTTTCTTTTCGATACCCTTCGGTTTGAAAGGAGATGACCTGGTTGAACACTTTCGACTTCTTATATTGAAAAATGGAAGCCCGGCCAATGAGAGCACTATGATGAATACTTACCTCTACTTCATAAGGGACATAAACGGTCAGATTACCAATCCACTGGCGTATGGAAATGACGGCCTCATCGTGAGGAAGAACCGTTTGGCTCAAATCGACAATTCTGTCCCCAAAACCGCCATGAATGTTGATATCCTTCCATTCATAAGAGGTTTTCGGTGTAGCATCATCTCCAAAGAACTTCTGCCTTAACAATGGTTCCTGATCAGGGATCTCCTGGTGATGATCAATGATCTCAGGTCGGATGTGCTCCGGCTTTTCCCTTGATTTAAAGTAATCTCTTAGGAACATGAGAATCAATGCAATAACAAGGAATCTAACAGCAATCATACTTAATACGGTGAAAATTAAACTGATCAAACCAATCCAGAAAAGGATTTTCCTCCACAATGGACGATAGTTTTTCCATCCGATATATATAAGGACTCCAGAGAAAACGACAGAAAATACAAGTCCCCCGTTGAAGAAGACGATTTCCACAACGAGGAGAATCACCCCTATGATTAAAATCGTGTTGATCGTATCGGTCGAAAGCTTTTTAAGCATAAAGGTCATCCTCCTCCCTTAAATCGATAAAGACGCAGAAATCTGCGCCTTCATCATACCATGTTTTCTATTTAGCGGGTACTTCCTCCCGTTTCTCCATTTCTTTTTCCAATTGGGCCATTTTACTGTCAAACGTATTGTGGTAATACGCGCTGTTCACTTTGTACTCCAGGTCCTCGATGTAGCGGTCGATTTCTGAAAATCTGGAGTAAGGCTTGTCCGCTGTGTCCTCAATCACACGATTCATACGATGATGAGCACGGGCAATGTTTTCACGCCCCATCAGTTCCATCCGTTTCAAATGCATGTCCTTCAGTTTGTGTTTCATTTCTTCATATTTGCGCTCAAGAGTCTCCAGCTGTTCGATGCTGTCCCTTCTTGACGCTTGAAGGCGATCGGCCCTTGCCTCATATTCCTGCTGCTCCTTGACGGCGAATTCATACATCGTGGTTTCCCCGGCTTTTTCGGCAACTTCAGCCTGGCGTCTGCGCTTGTCCGCCATATCCTGTGCTTTCTGGAACTCACGGGAAAACTCATCTTTTAACCGGTACTGACGCTCTACAAGCTTCCTTACCTTCTCCGTTTCTTTTTCACTTTCACGCAAATACTGATTTAACATCGCGATTGGATTTTTTTGTTCTTTTTGATCCAACGCCTCATGCAAATCTGCAGTAATGGAATCTTTCAACCTTGTAAATAAATTAGCCATACGGTATATCTCTCCTTTAGTTTATTTGTTCATTTCTGCCCATTGACGTTCAAAGTTGGTAAAAGGATCATCGGATTTGGTTGAACGTACCTCTTCGCTTTTGCTTGTCCAATTTTTATAGATCCAGTAAAGCGCAAAAGCAGCGGCGACACCAATCACTGCATAGACATTTGAGACGGCTATACTGAGGATGATCAGTCCAACCACGCCCCAGCCAATCTTTCCGGCCGTGGAGTCACTTTTCATGAACTGCTTGAACACGACATAAAGCAGCCAGACACTTACACCCAGGAGGATCATCGGTCCTAAATTGGCGAGCAATACGGTAAGAGCGACTAATCCAGCCAGGAACAGTAAAAATTTCTTCATCGTTTTTCCCTCCTTGCTGATTTCTTGTTTTTATCATATCGAGATTAGAATCATGTCGTAATGAGCCAGAGATATATTTTCTACTAAGACCAGAGGCGTATAGTAGGTTTGAAAATGTGGAGACAGAACAAATGGTAGAGGGTATTAAGCAGTAGAACGAGGAAGTTGACCATTAATTAGAGGAGGACAATCCCCACCGCAACACACAAAAAGGCCGCCTAACTAAGGCGGCCTTTCTTTTATTCAATGATACGCAGTTCTTTCGGTGTTTTTGTCAATGTCACATACCCGTCTTCCGTAACGAGTACATCGTCTTCTAAACGCACGCCGCCGACTTCCGGGTCATAGATGCCAGGCTCGATCGTGTACGTCATGCCTTCCTTCAAGACGCCATCATTCAAATGACTCATGGAAGGGAATTCGTGCACGTTGATTCCAAGACCGTGACCGATGCGGTGTGGGAACTTGTCTCCGTAACCTGCATCTGTGATGACGTCACGTGCGACTTGGTCAAGATCCCCGATTCGTGTTCCCGGCTTACTGATTGCAAACGAGGCTTCCAAGGCTTCCTTCACTTTATTGTAAATCGCCTTTTGTTCCTCACTCACCGAACGATAAGCAAACGTGCGGGTAATATCGGACGTATACCCTTTCCATACGACGCCAAGGTCGAATAAGACAAAATCCCCCGGCTTCAGGCGGCGGTCCCCAGGGTTCCCGTGGGGTTGACCGGATTTTTCGCCGAACAGGACCATCGTGGAAAAGGACATTTCCGCAACGCCTTTCTTCTTCAGTTCATATTCAATCTTTGCGAGCACTTCCATTTCGGTGGTTCCCTCTTCAAGGGCTTCAACACCTACGCTCACACCGAAATCTGCAAGCTCAGCCGCTTCTTTCATAATGCCGATTTCGTGATCGTCTTTGACAACACGCATGTTGTTCAATTGTCCTTCGATGTCTTCCACTTTCACATTTTCAAAGAGCTCGAAAAACGATTCACTTCTGCCATAAGAAAGGACTTGTTTTTCTATCCCTACTGTTTTCACATTGGCAATTCCGTTCTCTTTCATCTTGTCCGCCATCATCTGCCATGGGTTTTCGTGATCGGCATAACCAATCACTTCCTTTGTCCATCCAGCATCACGGATTTGACCTTTCTCCATCCCGGGCAGGACAGCAATCGGATCCGCTTCAGGGAAAACGAGCAATCCCAGCAACCTTTCATGTGGGTCTGTATGAAATCCCGTCAAATAAAAAAAGTTCTCTGTTGAATTAATAAACGCTGCATCAACGTTTGTATCTTTTAAGTATTGAGAAAATAGTTCCAATCGATGTTCCAACATTCATCACTCCTCTTCGCTTCTTTTTTCATCATAGCTCAATCTTTCAAGCAATCCAAATCACACAAAAGTCCAAAAATAGGAGTGAACGTTTAACGACACTTTTATCTTTTTCATTCTCATAATGAGAAGCATTCGATATAATGGCGAAAGGTGATTAAAAAATAGGAGGTGAACTGATATGGACCGTACTCGTTTTTTTGTGCGGGTAGCTGCGATTTACGCATTGATCGGCGCATTTATGGGTTCCCATATGGCCGGCGGAGGGGGACTGCAATTGAGCGCGATTCACGCTCACATCCTTGTTGTTGGATGGCTTTCTCTTTTTGCTTTCGGTGTTTATTATAGAGTGTTCTCCATACCCAAAGATTCTAAGCTCGCAACAGCCCACGTATGGACATCGTTCTTTGGTGTATTCGGCTTAACGGTTGGTATGTGGCTGTATTATACCCAGCCACTTCCAGGTTTGAGCACATTCAACACAATTTTCTTCATCGTTGGAGGGACAGTTCTTCTCATCGCATTCGTCTTATTTGCGATTATGACTTTCGTTCACGGTAAACAAATTTCTGAGAACGCATAAAAAGAGATCCGCTCCCCATAGCGGATCTCTTTTCTTATGCGGCTTGTCTTAACGGAGTACGTTGTAACAACGACTTTTCTAATCGGATAGCAAAAAATGCGGACACGATGGCTAAGCCGACATCTTTAATTAAAAATGGCACCATGCTTGACCAGGCCAGAACAAATCCAATACCATCCCCTCCAACCCAGAAGTTCATAGCGAGATAGAATAGATTGACACCAATAAAATAGTTCAACACAATTCCGACAAGGGCTGCGGTGATATAGGTCGGAAGGTTCCGTTTAGACTCTGCAATCTTTCCAACAGCATAAGCGACGACAATAAAAGATAAAATAAATCCAAATGTTGGCGATATGAGTGTGGATACTCCACCTTTAAATCCAGCAAAAATGGGTGCACCCACCAGTCCCAGAAGGGCATAAACAAGAACAGAGAATGAGCCTAACCTGCTCCCCAGGACGAGTCCTGCCAGGATGGCAAAGAATGTTTGAAGCGTCAGCGGTACGCCCATGACCTGCAAGAATGGCATAAATGCGGTGATGTTGGCTCCGATCGCCATGAGAGCAACGAATAAGCTTCCCAAAGTAATGTCGTAAGCCGATAAACGAGATGGTTTCATTACGGTGTCCTCCTATATATAAAATCTCTTTAACTATTATTAAGATACGAGAATTCACCTCATAATGTCAACTAACTATTTTTATAGTTAACAAAAGGAGTGCCATGATAACCGGCACTCCTTTTTAATATTTATAGTCCCAACCCCATAGAAAGTTGGTTCGTATAACTTGTATAAGCAACGGTTTGATTCAATGCTGCCATTTTCTGAGCATCATACCCATATTCCTTCAACCGTTCCACATCATCTTTTGTCACTTTTACTGGTTTTGCAATTAAGCGGTCCGCATAGGTGAGTACCGCTTTCCATTCCTCACTCATGTTGGATTCCTTATAATTGTTAAGCCATTTCAGCACATCCTCTTGATCTACCAGCTCTTCAAGTAATTTGGAGTGACTATCGGTACAGTATTTGCAGCCATTCTTCATAGAAACGAACGTGATTACAGCTTCTCTCAAATCGTCTGGGAAGTCTGTCTCTTTGATCGCTTTCTGCAAGGGAAGAAAAGCTTCATATAACTTCTCATCATTCGCCAGCAGCCGATCAAACAAAGGGGCTGGATTCGGCATGTTATGTTGTACATTGAGTTCCTTCATTTCTTTTTGTTTTACAGGTTTAATCCATGGCATCGCTATACCACTCCTCTATCATTCTTTTTAACTAGGTAATTATAACCTATTAAATGGTGACTTCTCCCTCTTAATGTAGTAATATAGACTCAAAAAGTAGGAGGGGGAGTATATGTTTTCTCCTCAAAGGATGATGGGTCAATATACGACCCCGAAAGAAACGGTGCAATATATGACTCGGAAACTTCTATCAGAACTTCCAGAGAAGAGCGACCTGAAGATTCTAGACCCTGCTACCGGGGATGGTATTTTCATCCATACACTGCTGGAAGAAGGCCTTACAGCAGAGAACCTCTATGCCTTTGATATCGACCAGAAAACAGCGTCTCCTCACCCAGATGTTCATTTCTACTATGAAGATTTTCTAAAGGTTGATCAACAAGGGCAATATGATGCAATCATAGGTAATCCTCCCTATAAGTCCAAGCGCCAAAGCCCTTACTTTTCCGAAAACCGTGAAAGAATAGAACGCGAATTTGGAAAAATCGGCATCCATAACTTATATTCCCTCTTTATTCACAAAGGCATACAATGCTTGAAGCCTGGTGGAGTGATGACCATGATTGTACAGGACTCATTTCTTACAAACATTTACTACAAAAACTTTCGTGAATTTCTACTAAAAGAGACCGAAATCAAAGAAATCGTTCTTGCTCCCAGACGCCTTTTCCATATAGGGAAAGCGGATGTGCGTACAGCTATCATTACTCTAAAGAAAAGAGACATGGAAGCAGCTGCCTTCAAACAAATGAGGTTAGTCGACCGCCTGAATGAGCAAAATTACAATCATCCACCAGAGGACAACATTCAATATCTATCCCAGCAAACGTTTGAGCAGATGCCTGCTCATAACTTTGCGATCAATGTTCCTGAAGATATCTTGAGGCACTTCAAAGTCCCCTACCAGCCACTTGGAAGTGTCCTGAAAGGAGGGACAGGCATATCTACCGGAGATGACCGTTCTTTCTTACGGGAATTCAAGAACGAGCATGCGCCCTCGGACTGGATTCCTTTTTACAAAAATGGCGGTAGAAAAGATGCCTGGTATTATGAACCTAAATACTACATCCATAAAAATTGGCCTGAATATGTCAATAAAGGGGAAAACTTCACGGTACGGAACCGGTCGTATTTCTATCAGAGAGGCATTACATGCTCGTCCATGGGAGTAGATTTCTCGGCTGCTTTACTTCCGGAAGGCTCCTTGTTCGGTGTGAACGCCAACCTCTTTCCAGAACATGAGGAAGATCTATACTACTTCCTCGGGCTGTTAAACAGCAAGTTGATCAAATATATGGTAAGAAAAGTTCTCAACCGAACCAACATGATTACCTCCGGCTACATCAAGAAGATTCCTTACATAGAACCTGATCCTCTGCAAAAGCAGGTAATGATTGAAACAGCTCGGAATATCGTTGATAAGAAGAAAGAGGATCCATCTTTTCAAACCGGTGAATGGCAGTCGTTGGTGGATCAAACCGTTTATGAAATCTATGGAATATCGAGTTTCAGTCGTTCGAAAGTCCATGATTTCTGCCATGATATTATGGAGAAGATTTGACTCTTCTCCACCTCCCCTCTCATTTTCCGGCACAATATTTCCTGGGAAATCAAATCATTTAAGAATTCGATAATTTCCCCAATCATCAGGTAGAAGCTGCAAATATTTGCGCGAAAGAAAGCGGTCATCGACAAGCTGAATCGATCCGTGATCCTCTTCTGAACGGATTAACCGCCCGCCTGCTTGCAACACCTTGTTCATTCCCGGATAAACATAGGCATAATCATAGCCGTTTCTTCCTTTTTGATTAAAATAATCTTTGATCAATTCCTTTTCAAAGCTTCTGGGAGCAAGCCCAATACCTACCACTGCTACACCGTTCAACCGATCCCCACGAAGGTCTACACCTTCAGAGAATATCCCTCCCAGCACAGCGAAACCGACGAGTCGGCCTCCTTCCTCAAATTGAGCAAGAAAGTCTTCTCTTCTTTCTTCATCCATCCCTCTCTCCTGCATGACCGCATCCACAGGAGAGAAGTTTTTGAATTCACGATAGACCATTTCCATATAGTGATACGAAGGGAAAAAGAAAAGATGATTCCCTTCATGGAGTTCCACCTGTTCATACAGGCGTTTGGTCAGTTCACCAACCGTCTTCTCCCTGCTCTTATACCTCGTCGACAACGGAGTGATCATCACATCTATTTGTGATGAGTCATATGGAGAAGGCAAATGTAAAATATAATCGTCTTTGGTGCCCCCTAGCATCTCTTTATAATAAGCAAATGGTGAAAGAGTCGCTGAAAAAAACACCCCTGACCTGAAAGTTTTCGTCGTTTCGCTTAGTACGTGAGAAGGATCAAGACAAAACAGCTTTAATATGAAGTTTCCCTCTCGCGTACTCTCCCCCAACAAACGATAGTGTTCATCTACATATTCGAGGATTTTTAGAAACCTCTGAGACTGAAAATATACATCCATCAGCCGTTCAGATCTTTCCCCTTCCGTATTCTCCTGCAAAAGCGACTCCGCCTCTGAAAGGAAACGTTCTATGTTTTCCTCCAACTCTCCGGGCACCTGATCCAGTTGGGTGAATTCTTCCGTGGAAGAATAAAAACGCTCTAAATCTTTTCCGATCGCGTCAGCCACTTTGACTAAGCTATCTTCTTCCCCATCCCATTCAGCCGCAACGCTTTCATAGGATTGCTTGGCAATGGAGGCGGAATACATCTCGCGAGCACGCTCTACAAGGTTATGACTTTCATCCACGAGCAGCGCTGTTTTTTTCTTCCGATCGGGCATTAATCTTTTCAGAGAAACCCGAGGGTCGAAGATATAATTGTAGTCCCCAATAATCACATCAGACACATCCGTAAGGTCCAGTGAAAATTCGAAGGGGCAAACTTTATGTTTCCTTGCATACGATTCAATAACCGAACGTGTCATCTGTGTTTCATGGAGCAGAATATCAACAATTGCTCCATTGATTCGATCATAGTAACCGTCGGCAAATTCACAGTAGTCCGGCTGACAAATTGTTTCTTCCTGGAAACAGATTTTATCTTTTGCTGTCAATGTAACTGATCGGAGCTTAAGTCCCCTTTCTCCCATCTTCTGTAGAGCTTCTTCTGCCGTCGCTCTTGTAATTGTCTTTGCCGTTAAATAATAAATTCTTTCCAAACCTTCCAACTGCAACGCTTTAATAGCTGGAAAAAGGGTGGATATCGTCTTCCCAATCCCTGTCGGCGCTTGGGCAAACAGGTTCCTCTTTTCTTCAATCGTGCGGTAGACACTTCCTGCTAGTTTCCGCTGGCCGTCACGATAACTCGGAAATGGAAAATTCAAATCAGGGACTGTTTTTTCTTTTTGCTCTCGTATATGAAGAAGAATCCGCGCATAAGACGCGTATTCGCTGACTGTTTCTTCCATGAATTGATGCAATTCCTCGTATGTAAATGTACGTAGAATCCGCTTTTTGTCTTTTGTTCTTTTCTGGACATACGTCAACTGCACCTGGATTTTTTGAAGCTCTTCTTGTGCTGCATAAATAAAGGCATACCCTTTGGCTTGGGCCCAATAAAGGGGATAAGTGGTATCATCAATTTCTTCAAGATCCCTTGAGGTGGATTTGATTTCATCAATCACCGGACCTTCTTCTGTGTCCAATAAACCATCACACCGTCCCTGTACCTTAAGATTCAACCCTTCCTGTTGAAACTCATATTCCAGAAAGACTTCTGATTCGTCTTTTTCTTTATACTTCTTTTGTACTTCTTGATGTATGGCCGTTCCTTCCACAAGCGCTGTATTCGTTTGGAAACGTTCGTCAATACTTCCCGTCCTGTACACATAGGAGACAAGGTCTCTAACGGAAATCGTCATTTGTGTGTCCATCGATTTCCCTCCCTGCTTAGCGGTTTTATTTTCTTACCCTCATCTTCTTACACTCTTTTCCGTATGTCTATTGTATAGGACCATGATATAATTGTGGTTAAAACTTTTCATTTCCCATTAGATGGGAAGCACATATAATAGAAGTGAGATTACCCTTCAGGAGGGATTCAGCCTTGAAAAAATGGAGATGGATGGCAGCCGTCGCACTCTCCTTCTTGATCGCCTTTTTTATCATAGCAGCTTTTATATATACCCCGGAAGAAGAACTGTCGACTGAACCGAAAGAATCAGAGCAACCAGCGGAAACCATCCCCGCTCAAGAACAACAGATTGAAACCGATGAACCCGAAGAAGATGAACAGGAAAGTGAAGAAAAAGAAGGGAAACTGAGTGAAGGATTACGTGAGGTCTTTACTAGTGTGATTGAAAGTGCCCGGGATGTGTTTATAAAAGATGACCTGAATATCGTAGCTATTGGTGATTCTTTGACACAAGGTGTGGGCGACTCTACAGAAAATGGCGGATATATAGGGATCCTTGAAAAAACTTTCAATGCTAACCCGGATACAGAAACCCTCAATATAACAAACTACGGAAAACGAGGAAATCGGACAGACCAAATGCTTGAACGAATGGAAGACGAAAAAATTGCCGAGTCCCTCCAAGAAGCGGACCTGATTCTGATTACCATCGGCGCCAACGATGTCATGAAAGTAGTGAAAAATAATTTTACAAGCTTGAATTATCAGGACTTCGTTGAGGAACAAGAAGGTTATGAGAACCGGATGCGTAACATTTTCAGTCGGGTCCAGGAATTGAATCCTGATGCCCCTGTGTATCTAGTGGGTCTCTATAATCCTTTTAACCAATACTTCACTAACATTCCCGAACTCGGGAAAATTATGGGGGATTGGAATGACATCAGTCGTCGAGTCACCGCTGACTACGAACAGGCCACCTTCATACCCATTAGAGACTTGTTTGAAGGAAACGAAGAAGAGCTTCTTTGGGAAGAAGACCTTTTCCATCCCAATGAAAGAGGTTATAAAAAGATGGCGGAGCGCGTGTTACAATACATTAGAGAAGACATCGAACAATAACAGGTGGAATGTATAAGATGAAACGACTATTGTTAAATAATAAATGGAGAACATCCTTTTGGCTTTTAGCTCTGATTAATGTAGGGGTTGTCATCTGGCTTGTCGCTTTAGTTTTCTTACCAAGCTCTTATACCATTGTTAATGTGGATCAGGAGAAAGAAAGCCCTGATGCAGAGTTCACCATCGTTTCCACAAAAGAGAATATGGAGCAACTCGCCAATGAGTACCTCTCAGAACTCTCAACCCAAACGGTCTTCGATTACTCCATCTCCTTAGACCGAAATGTTACTTTATCAGGGAACATCAAGGCCTTTGATCAGGTCATCCCCATTAATGTAGAGTTACATCCTGAAGTGCAGAAAAACGGAGATCTTGTGTTAAGACAAGAGAAGATCTCCTTAGGGAAGCTCCCCCTCCCAAATAAAAAAGTATTGGAATTCGTGAAAGACAACTACAACTTACCTGAATGGGTCATCGTAAATCCAAATGAAGAAAATATTTATGTAGCTGTCACTCAAATGGACACGGCAAGCAATTTCAATGTAAAGGTCGATCGCTTTAACTTGAATTCCAACCAGCTTGCATTCAAAATTGCCGTACCGAGCAATAGCTTCCAATTCGCACAACGAGTTGTAAACGATCATTTGGAGTGAAAAGCAAAGCAGATGAATGCCGCTGTTCAACTATGATAAAATTGGACTACCATTCCCAAGGATAAGGAAGTGACAGATATGCGCGTTGTAAACAATATTGCCGATCTCATCGGTGATACACCTTTAGTTAAGCTGAATCGTATTGCGCCAGAAGGCGGAGCCGACATTTATATGAAATTGGAAAAATACAACCCAAGCGGAAGTGTCAAAGACCGCGCCGCTTTCAATATGATGGAACAGGCGGAAAAGGATGGACACCTCAAAAAGGGAGCCACGATTATCGAACCGACGAGTGGAAACACAGGAATCGGAATTGCTATGAACGCGGCTGCAAGAGGATACAAAGCCATTCTTGTTATGCCCGATACAATGACCCAAGAACGCATCAATCTTTTGAAAGCATACGGTGCCGAAATCGTTCTGACACCTGGAGATGAAAAAATGCCAGGAGCCATCGCCAAAGCGAAAGAACTGGTCGGTGAAATTGAAGGAAGTTTTATGCCCATGCAATTTGAAAACATGGCCAACCCAGACGCCCACCGCCATACGACGGCCGCAGAAATTATAGAAGCTATGGATGAGCTCGGCAAACCTCTATCCGCTTTCGTTTCCACTGCCGGAACTGGCGGGACCATTACAGGGACAGGGGAAGAGCTGAAAAAACGCTATGAAGATCTGACCATCCATGTGGCAGAACCTGCTGGCTCCCCTGTACTTTCCGGTGGAAAGCCCGGAAAGCATAAGCTTGTAGGAACGAGCCCGGGTTTCGTCCCTTCAATCTTAAATCAGGAAGTGTACGACGAGATTTTCCAAGTGACAGATGAAGATGCTTATGACATCACTCGCAGGCTTGCTCGAGAAGAGGGCTTGCTCCTTGGAACATCCTGTGGGGCCGCCTGCTGGGCAGCCATTCAGGTCGCAAAAAAGAAAAAGCCGGGTGAAGTGATCGTATGTATCGCCCCAGACACCGGAGAGCGTTACCTCTCAGGAGACTTATTCCGCTACTAAAAACAACGAAGCACTCAGAGTTTGAGATCTCTGAGTGCTTTTTTATATCCTTCTTTCACCATAGTTCCCTTTTCTGAAAGACCTAGTTTCGATAACCGGGGTTCGTTTGCCGTATTTGGAGTCAGGGGTGGTTGGGAAGCTACTCGCTTTCCTGTGGGGGAGCGCCGAGCTTCCTGTGGGGGAGCGCCGAGCTTCCTCAGGCTATCGCCTTGCGGGATCTCGCCTATCTCCTTCTCCCACGGGAGTCTCGCAGCTTCCCAACAACCCCATTCCATGTAAGGAAGAAACGAACCCCTATACCGAGAAGGAGTTTCTACCACTCTTCTCTCCTAAGCATGCATAAAGCGCTCTGTATCAAGCTTTTACGTTGTGAATGCCAGGTGTGGAGAGGGTTATATTATCCACTTCCCTCAATCATACAAGCTGATTTTTCCAGAAGTGGTTTCGAGAATCTTCCATGGCAAAGGGGCGGAGGGGAATGGGGAGACTCCTGCGGGAAAAAAGTGCTTGGTGAGACCCCACAGGACGCAGTCCGAGGAGGCTCACCGCGCTCCCGCGGAAAGCGAGCCATTCCCCGCAGCCCCCATCCACTCAACAAAAGTCTCGAAACTGAGTCTTCCACAATCCTGCCATTTAGCTTAAGATGAGCTTGAGTGATTTACAGGCGGTATAGGTCTCTGAAGCGTAAATGCCAACCAAGGTGGAAGGACGCGACACGGCAGATGATGACGAGAAGGAAAATCATATAGGTCTGCCAGGCGCTTTCGATATCGATCCAACCTACTCCTATAAGGAGCCCTGCCATCAATGCCCACACAGCGTAAATTTCTTGGTGCATAACCATAGGACGTCGCTGAGCGAGTACATCCCTTGTGACCCCTCCCCCTACGCCTGTCAGAATAGCTGCAAAGATAACCCCTCCAAGAGGAAAACCATTCTCTATAGCAAAAGATGCCCCTTGAAGAGCAAATGCAGATAAGCCGATGGCATCGGGATATATATTCCAACGGTCCCAGGTCATGACCCACGTCTTAGGGAAGAAATAGACAATGGCAATCGTACCGAGGGCTACATAAAAGAGATAGCCTTGTTCCCAAACATGGACGACCGGTACATCCAGGGCAATATTCCTGATGATTCCTCCCGCGAATGGTGTCGCAATACCAAGAATAAATGTGCCAAATATATCATATCTTTCATTTAATGCTACAATCGCTCCACTAAAAGCAAACGCCGACACGGCTAGTATGTTCAATATTTCCCATGTCATTGTCTTCCCCCTCCCTGAAGATGCATTTCTTTGTAATTCTTTCCGTTTATTTCAGACTGATTGATTATAACAAATTCTCATCCACAAAATAGGTGTTTTTTTATATTTTTGCTAGAATACTAATGCTAGAAAGAGAATGGATTAGGATACACCCCCACATGTCCCTTTTATCACCTGAAATGGAAAATATAACGATTAATATAAGAAAAATCCTTGAAATTGTAGCAATCTGCCACAAGGAATCTAGCTAAGAAAATCGAACTAATTATATGAAAATAGAAATCAGGATGTGGAAAAATGAGAAGATGGCTTATTCAATTAAGAAAAGAACAACAATTAACACAACAAGAAGTTGCAGCAGGAGCTCACATTGACCGGGCCTATTATGCTCAACTTGAAAACGGCACACGAAATCCAAGCATGACGGTCGCTTCTCGCATTGCTTCCTATCTTCATATTAATCCTTCACTCTTTTTTTCCGAACATTTGAGTGAACCTTTCGAAGCAGCACTCACAGGTTCCCCCATTACAATCGCCCATTGTGACCTTGAACATCGTTATACATGGCTTTTCAATAATCATCCTGACTTTACAATGAGTAAAGTGATTGGAAAAAGAGTGGATGAAATCTTCCCACATGAATCCACAGAAGAATTACTGAACATAAAGAAAAAAGTGGTGTTAGAAAAGAAACCAATAAGAAAAGTGGTATCATTCCCACTATCAGAGGGAGCCATCGCCTATGATATTTTTTGCAAGCCGATCTATGATTCGAATGGCAATATCATAGGAACAGCAAGTGTTTCGATGGAAATGATAAAACCGCGCATGTAGGGGGCCATAAAATGATCATTGAACAGCTCTCTTCAAGGTTGTTAAAAGATACACTCCTAAGAGCGATAGACTTAAAGCTGGAAGACGATTTCATTTATATGTTAAAAGAGGAAATTTCAAAAAGAGAAAAGGAAGACAAGACGATCAAAAAACTATGATTTTTGATACATTACCTAATGCACACACCCAGATGTATGATTCAATGATCGTGAGGGTAAACCATGACAGAGGTGATACACATGGACCGAAATCATTGGATTATGCATCAAGAGTGGGATGACTTGATTTTCATGCATTGGCCTGTCCCAGCAGAAGTATTACGCCCTTTCATTCCGCCTGCTTTTACTATCGACGAATATGACGATTCCGCATGGATTGCCATCGTTCCCTTCCGCATGCAAAATATCCGCTTCCGCACTCTCCCCTCTCTCCCATTTGGAAATCAACTGCTTGAATTAAATGTTCGAACATACGTGACGTTCAATGGTGAACCAGGGGTCTATTTCATCACTCTTGATGCCAACCATCCCCTTGGTGTATTTTTAGCCCGCACGCTGTTTGGACTACCTTATGTCCATGCGAAAATGAGAATGGACCAAACAGAGGCGGGATATCAGTTTACGAGCAGACGAATTCATAAGGGGTATCCTGCTTCTCATTTTCATGCAAACTTTCATACGGTATCGGAACCTATACATGCTCAGCCAGGATCTCTCCTTTATTGGTTAACAGAAAGGTATGCCTTGTGGTTGGTGAGAGGCCGTTCTAAAATTTACAAAGGTCCTATTCTCCATAAGAATTGGAGGCTGCAAAAAGCGGAAGCTGATATCCACGTGAATCAACTTGTGGATTTCCTTCCCCCTTCTTTATTTGCAACCAAGCCTATCACTTATTCCTCAAAATCCCTGCATACAAAAATCTTCCCTTTTGAAAGAAAAGGCTGAAACAGAGATTTTGACAGTTTCATGTAAAGATTATATAATTATCTCGAATTCAAGATTATTGAAAACAAGGAGGAATGACCATGCAACTCAAGGGCATTCATCACGTTTCAGCTATAACCGCTAATGCAAAACGCAATTACGATTTCTATACAAATGTTATGGGCATGCGCTTAGTCAAAAAAACGGTCAATCAGGATGCCCCATCCATGTACCATTTGTTCTATGCAGATGAGAAAGGTCGACCCGGAACGGACCTCACCTTTTTCGAGATCCACCGAGCAGGACATACGTATCCTGGAACGAGAAGTATTTCTACCACATCGCTTCGTGTAAAAAGCGATGAAGCTCTGGAGTATTGGAAGAAACGCTTTGAAGAGCATTCTGTCGAACAAGATGATATAAAAGAAAGACTCGGCCGAAAGACGTTCTCCTTCCGAGACCCTGAGGGACAGCGGCTCATTCTCATATCCGATGAAAACAACAGTGGAGTGGAAGCCGGCAAAGCATGGGGACATTCTTCCGTTCCTGAGGAATACGGAATTACCGGACTTGGTCCCGTTCACCTTACCGTGAACGAAGCAGCTAAAACAGAAAAAGTCCTGACCGAGCTCTTAGGATTTCGAAAAAAAGGATCCTATGAGCAGTGGGACGTCTATGAAACCGGCGAAGGAGGAACAGGTGCAGAAGTTCATGTGGAAGAAAAGCCCGATGAACAGCCCGAAAAACCTGGCCGCGGAAGCGTTCACCATGTGGCATTCCGTGTAAATAATGAAGATGAACTCAAGAAATGGCATGAAATCATCCAAGCCGCAGGTTACCCTAACTCTGGCCTTGTCGATCGTTATTACTTCAAATCCCTTTATTTCAGGGAGGCCAATCACATCCTTTTTGAACTAGCTACGGATGGACCTGGATTTGCTACAGATGAGGACATCGATCATCTTGGAGAGAGACTTGCTCTTCCCCCTTTCTTAGAGCACAAACGTCAGGAGATTGAAGAAGACTTGACTCCTTTGGATACGTCACGGTCATAAAAGCAAGCAAAAAAATTCCGGCAGGTTCGTAACCTGCCGGAATTTTTTATGCTTCTAACCTTTTTTTGACCCAGTTGATTAAACCGCCCATCTGCATAATTTCAATTTGACGATCAGAAAGGGCATGTTCAAGTTTGAGGGTTTTATCTTTCCCTTTCACTTCAACTTCCACTTGAGGAGACTGCTTGATTTTGTCTCTCAGACCTTTGAATACAAGTACGTCTCCTTGCTCTAAGTCATTAAGATCGGATGGATCTGTAAAGGTTAATGGCAACACTCCAAAGTTAGCAAGGTTCTGCCAATGGATACGGGCAAAATCTTCCACAATGGCCACCTTAAGTCCCAAGTACTTCGGTGCGAGAGCCGCATGTTCACGACTCGATCCCTGTCCGTAGTTTGCTCCAGCGACGACTGCATGTCCTCCGTCATCTCTCACTTTCATAGCACGATCATAATAGGTTTCATCAACAATTTCGAATGTGAACTTGCTGATTTCGGGCAGATTGCTTCGATATGGAAGAACACGTGCTCCGCCCGCTAAGATTTCATCCGTGGATATATCATTTCCCATTTTCAGTAAAATAGGCAATTCCATATCATTAGGCAGTTCACCCATCTCAGGAATGGAGGCCACATTTGGACCTTTGACCAACTCTACATCTTTGGCTTCCTCAAAAGGTAAAGGTTCATCAAGTAATCTTGTATCCACCGTTGGATTATCCAAGTCCTTTACCTGTGGAAATCCAAAGTTTGATTTTCTAGGGTCTGTAATTTTACCTGTCAGTGCCGAAACAGCTGCGGTTTCAGGACTGCATAAGAAAACACTATCTTCTTTCGTACCTGAGCGTCCCGGGAAGTTCCTCGGGGTCGTACGCAAACTATTCCTTCCTGTCGCAGGTGCCTGTCCCATTCCGATACAACCGTTACATCCGGCCTGGTGCAACCGCCCTCCTGCTTGAAGAAAGTTAGCAATATGACCTTCTTGAGATAAATCAATCAGCATTTGACGCGAAGTTGGGTTCAAATCAAAAGATACCCCATCTGCAATGTGCCGTCCTTCTACGATTTTCGAAGCAATCGCAAAGTCCCTGTATCCAGGGTTCGCTGACGAACCGATGTAAGACTGATAAATTGGCTCCCCTTCTACTTCTTCTACTGGAACCACATTACCCGGGCTCGATGGCTTGGCCACCATTGGACCTAATGAAGAAAGATCCAGCTCATCGTGAACGTCATAGGTCGCATCATCATCTGCGACAAGTTCAAGCCACTCATCTTCTCTTCCTTGAAGCTTCATAAAGCGTTTCGTTTCTTCATCTGATGGAAAGACCGTGCCTGTGGCTCCAAGCTCAGCACCCATGTTTGCAATTACGTGACGGTCCATAGCCGTTAAGTTTTTCAAACCAGGACCATAGTATTCAAAGACATGGTTGACCCCGCCTTTAACCCCATGCCTTTTGAGCATTTCTAAAATGGCATCTTTTGCACTCACCCAGTCCGGAAGCTCTCCAGTCACTTTCACTCCCCAGACTTTCGGCATTTTCACATAAAAAGGTTCACCGGCAATAGCCATGGCTACGTCAATCCCGCCAGCACCCATGGCAAGCATCCCCATACAGCCATTCGCACATGTATGGCTGTCCGAACCAAGTAACGTTTTCCCAGGCTTCGCTAATCGCTGCATATGAACAGGGTGGCTCACACCATTTCCAGGTCTACTGAAATGCAGACCGAACCGCTTAGCTGCACTTTCAAGGAAAAGGTGATCATCAGGGTTTTTACTATCTTCCTGAATTAAATTGTGATCCACATACTGAGCGGAAGCTTCCGTTTTTGCCTGATCAATACCCATCGCTTCCAGTTCAAGCATAACCATTGTCCCGGTCGCATCCTGTGTAAGCGTTTGATCAATTTTCAAACCAATTTCCGATCCCGGATTCATCTCCCCCTCTACTAAGTGATCCTTAATCAATTTTTGTGTGACATTATATCCCACATTTATTCCTCCTTCTCACTTGTAGTTGATGACGGTCTTGATGATACTTTTTATAAAATTCCTATACCTTTTATACCCTTAATGTTGTATGATTACTCATAGGTTCCAAAAAGTTCCTTTACAAATGTGAAAAGTCCCATTAAATGGAATTCTATGAAAGTCCCCCTTCCAAAGTCCCCTTAAAGCCACAAAATTTTCCCGACTTGGGAAACTAGTGAATTTTGTTGAAAATCCCAGAACGAACATGTATTCTAAATATAGATTTGAAAGAGCAAACACTCTGAAAAATCAACAGTTGATCAACTAGGTGTGAGAAAAATGGAATATGGTAAAGTGCTTCGATTCCATCGTGTGAAGCAGGGTTTGACACAGAACCAGCTTGCAGATGGGATAATCTCGCCGGCGTATTTGTCTAAGATTGAGAACGACCAAACCGTTCCCGCGTTCGAGGTACTTGAACACCTCTACGAACGTCTCGGACTCGATTTCCATGACTCTTCTTATCATCACCCTTCCAAGGAAAGATTGAAGGAATGGTATGAGATGATCGTCTTTAAACGGAAAGAAGAGGCCAGGGAGTTAAAGGAAGAACTTAAACACCAAAAAGATACGCTGAATAATCATCATTTGTATATATTTTTCGAGCTGTTCCGCATTCGCCATCTGCTGTTAGAAAACGAGGTGGAGGAGGCTTATGAAGCATGGAAAAATATCCGCCAGCATGAGGATACATTTGATGAAGAGATGGAGTATTATTTCCACTTAAGTTCAGGCCTAGTCAGTTATTACCGTGGAGACTTTGAAGACTCCTACCTCAAGTTGATGGAAGCTAAAAATTACAGTGCTTCAATCAGTTTAGAGGGATGGGAAGAAAGTGATTTGTACTATCTTCTCGCTCTGAGTGCTAGTCAAGCAAACAATATTTCAGCATCAATCTTTAATGCTGATCAAGCTTTAACCATATACCAGCAACAGTACAACTTGGTAAAAAGCGCGGATTGTCATATTCTTTTAGGTATTAATTATGGCAGACTTAAAAATTATGGAAAAGCACTAGAAAACTATCATCTTGTTAGTAAGATTGCTACTCAAACACAAGACAACTATCAGCTAGGACTTGTATATCATAATATTGGAGTCATAGAGTCCAGAAGAGGTAATTTTGAGGCAGCTCTAATGAATTACCAAAAAAGCTTATCTTATAAAACAGGTAGAGCATCAGTACATGAAATATTTGAAGCTATTTACTGTTTAGTATTTGAAACATACAAAATTGGCAGATTAGATGATTGTAAGAAATGGATCAGTGAGGGTCAAACTTATTTGGATTCAACTACAAGGGATACATCTACTGCTAGAATACACTTGAACATCTATACTATGTTAATTAATAAAGATGTAACTACAGCTCAGTATTTAGAAAATGTTGCAATCCCACATTTCCAAGAAAAAAAACAACATCGCTTTGTTATAAGGTATTGCATGATCGTTTCAGACCTTCTAGAAGCTGAGAGAAGTTATAAAAAATCTTCAAGATACCTAAGGTTAGCAATTGATTTACTAAATAAATACTCTAATTTAGGAGGAATGTTATTATGAAAAAACTAGTAGGCTTACTTGCTATACTAGGGGTTGTTTTATCATTAACTGCGGATATTAATTATACTAATACTGCAGATGAAGCTCATCCTCGACCACTAGTTGTGGATCAAATTTAATTTTCTGCAATATTGATTTAAGTTTTTAATTTTGTGTGTTAATTCAATTTTTATATAATTAACACCTCCCCTAATCCTATACCTATACAAACTTTTGCCTCTATCTTTATGGTAGAGGTCTTTTTTTTGCACAAAAAAGCCTGCCCTGATAACAGGGCAGGCTTTTGAGTAATTAAGAGTTCACTTTTTCTTTATGCTCTTTCCAGGCTGAAAATCCACCTTTCAAGTTCAAAACATCCTTATAACCAAAAGCCTGCAGTAAACTTGCAGCAATCGCTGATCTCATGCCTGACTGACAATGAACAATCGGTGTTTTATCGTCAGGTACGTCCTTGATGCTTTCTTTTAACTTCCCAAGCATGATGTGCTGGGCTTCTTCGATGTGATTATCATCCCATTCGCTATCATTTCTTACATCAATGATGACATAATCTTCGTGTCCTCTGAATTTGTTCTCGAGTTCTTCTGCTGTAATGCTTGCATACGTTTCTAATCCACCATAGCCATTGATTTCTGATTCATCCACATAACCGACTAGATCATCCAAACCGATAGATTCTAAGGAACGCTTAATCGCTGGAATGGTTTCTTTGGATGCGACGACTACGATCTTTTGATCATATTCAATCAGCCAGCCTGCCCAATTTGTAAATGAACGATTATAAGGAATGTTGATTGTCCCTTTTAAATGACCGTTTGAGAACTCAGATGATGGTCTTGTGTCCACAACCATATACTCATCAGACATGTAGCTCCCCACATCAGACACGGAAATTCCCTCCACATCTCTTTCCTTTTCAAGAGACGGGCCTTCTTTATTCAGCTTTTTCATCATGGAGAAATACTTAGGCGGTTCTGGTTGTCCATCCAGCAATTCTTCTGTGAATGCTTTTTCATCTGTGTGATTTAAAGCCCAGTTGTTCTCTTTTTCATAACCTACAGTTGAAGAAGGGACGGCTCCTAATGATTTCCCGCAGGCACTACCTGCCCCGTGCCCCGGCCATACTTGCACGTAATCAGGCAGTTCTTTGAAGCGCTGGATGGATTGATACATATCCGCAGCACCTTTGCTTGCTGTGCCCTCGGCTCCGGCAGATTTCTCGAGCAAATCCGGACGCCCTACGTCACCAACGAAGACAAAGTCCCCTGTAAATATTCCCATAGGTACCGAAGAACCTCCCCCTTCGTCAGTCAATAAGAAAGAAAGGCTTTCAGGGGTATGGCCAGGGGTGTGAATAACATCAAGTCTCACATTCCCTACATAAATTTCATCGCCATCTTTCACAAGTTCGTGATTGATTTCATTAAGGTATTGATACTTCCAATCATCATCACCTTCATCGGATAGATACAATTTCAAATCCTTTTCGGCGTTAGCCAGTTCTCTCGCACCTGAAAGGAAGTCTGCGTGGATATGGGTTTCGGCAGCTGCAGCCAGGTGAAACCCTTCATTTTTGGCTGTTTCATAATAAGGAGATAAATCCCGGGCAGGGTCAACGACCATGGCTTCCCCTGTCTTTTGGCAGCCAATCATGTAAGACATTTGCGCTAACTCTTCATCAAAATAAGATTTAAAAAACATTCAATAACCCTCCATTTATGAAATCCTTGTTATGTAATATACCCTCATGTGTATAAAAGAAACATAACCCTTTATTATTATTATCCACCTAAGCTATAAAATCCTTCATAAAGGATACGTATTCAAATTCGTGAACAACGATAAAGAAAAACAGCAGCAGTGACTAGGCACTACTGCTGTTCAAAGTAATGAATAAATTCTTTATAAGGCTTGATGTGTTCCAAATTAGAAAATACAAGTTCTTTATTATTAAATTGATTAATTTCAGCAGCATCTATATCTTCGTAGGCTTTACCTGCTGCCATATCTTCAGAGAAAAATTTAATCTCGTTCAGCATACCAAGTACCTTCCGGCTCTTCGTTTTCGTATAAACGATTTCATCAGCCGCGTCTAACATTTGATCAGCGACCTTTTTCTCTACCCCTAACAGTTGAAACAATTGCTTTAGGGAACCTTTAATGACACTGTCGAGATGTTGGAATTGCTGCTTTCTTAAGCCAAACAATGTCAAGTTCAATCCTGTTGCATTATTCATTAAGAGAAGACATTTCCTTCGATTAATGGTAACGACATTCGCATGCCATTGGTAAATCTCTGGTACATTCTGATATTCTTCTACATTTTCAATCGGTTGATCAATTTCGTTTTGTAACTTTTTTGTTGCTCCGATTACGAACAATTTGTCCACCTCGTCCTTACTAGTCGATATTCTTATTCTAACGTGTATAGGTTAAAAAACAAAGAGGAACCAAAAAGTGGTTCCTCTTCACCTTATACCTTTGTTCTCCGCGCAAAATCGACGAATTGAAATTTATCCGGTCTGTGTCTGGATTCTGTGAATTGAAAGGCTGTCGTATCTCCTAAATAGACATAACTGCGAATCACCACGACTTGATCATGTCCATTCAAATCCAGAAATTCTTCATCTTCAACCGTCACCGGTTCAACAACAATTTCCTTTTTCGCAAAGCTGATATCAAGTCCGAGTTCATTTTCGATATAGTGATAAAGAGAAGTTTCGGCAATATCTTTTGTCAGGTCACGGACAAGATCCTGCCTCAAAAAATCTTTATCTAAAATGATTCGTTCACCGCCAATTTCTCTTGATCGTACGACCTTCCATAGGTGAGAACCTTCCTGGCAGTTGAGCTGACGGCAGACTTCCGCCTCTTTGACAAGAGTCAGTTCATGGACATGTGTTTGAAAACTTTGGCCCAATCGTTCCGAGAGTTCCTTGAAGCTCGTCAAACCTGAAACCGGAAACTCGAATTTATCCCGGTCCAGCACCACAGAACCTTTCCCGCGTACTTTTTGAATGTAACCATTCTGGGAAAGCAGGGTTAAAGCTTTACGTATCGTCTCTCTTGATGTCTCAAATCGTGCACACAAATCATGTTCAGAAGGGAGAGTACCACCTGCGGCGTACTCTCCCTTTTGTATGTCTTTGACGAGTTTATGATAAATCTCGACATATTTATTTTTCATTCTATGCCCCCTCACCTGTTAATCGGTAAGATGATAAACGACCGACTCGTATGGGCGAAGGCTGATTTCACGGTAATCCTTTGCTGAATCTTCATAGTTGCTTAGAAGAATGTCAGCCTCACCAGATACCTGAACATCTTCTGGTAATGTGAACGTCGTATCTTCACCATAGAAGTTATTCACAACAAGCAACTGTTCCCCATTCCATTCACGAAGATAAGCGAAGACCTGATTATGGTCTGGTACCAACAAACGATAATCTCCATGGGTTATGATGTCGTGAGATTTACGCAGTTCGATCAATTTTTGATAGTGGTTGAAAATGGAGTTCTCTTTGTTCATCACCACTTCTGCATTGATTTCTTTGTAATTATCCGCGACATCAATCCAAGGGGTTCCTTCAGTAAAGCCGGCATTTTCTTCTCTATTCCATTGTACAGGAGTACGAGAATTGTCACGAGACTTCTGTTTTAAAATCTCTATGATTCCTTCCTCACTGACACCTTTTGCTTTTAACTCTTCATGCATATTCAGGGACTCGACATCACGGTAACGGTCAATGCTTGCGAATTTAGGGTTTGTCATTCCGAATTCTTCACCCTGGTAAATGTATGGCGTTCCCTGCATCATGTGAATGGTCGTTGCAAGCATTTTCCCGGACTCTACCGGATAGTTTTCATCGTCCCCAAACCTTGACAATACGCGGGGCTGGTCGTGGTTACACCAGAACAAAGCATTCCAGCCATTTCCTGCATTCATTTCGCGCTGCCACCTTGAAAGGATCTGCTTCAACTCATGAAAATCAAAATCAGCGACTGTCCATTTTTCACCGTTCGGATAGTCCACTTTCAAATGGTGAAAGCTGAACGTCATACTCAGCTCATCACGATCTGGAGCCGTGTATTTGACGCAATGTTCAATGCTCGTCGAAGACATTTCTCCAACGGTCATAAGATCATAAGGTTTGAAAACTTCACGGTTCATTTCCTGCATGAATTCATGCACCCGAGGTCCATCCGTATAAAATTTCCGCCCGTCACCAGGGGCAACACTTCCATCATCGTTAGGGAACTCCTGGTTTTTCGAGATCAAGTTGATGACATCCAGACGGAAGCCATCCACCCCTTTTTCCCCCCAGAGGCGCATCATTTCATAGATATCTTCACGCATCTGTTCATTTTCCCAGTTCAAATCGGCCTGAGTGACATCGAACAAGTGCAAGTAATACTGGCCTGTTTTTTCATCATACTCCCAGGCATTGCCTCCAAATTTAGACTGCCAATTCGTCGGCTCCTCTCCATTCACAGGGTCACGCCAAATGTAATAATCACGATACGGATTGTCTTTTGACTTTCTGGCCTCTTGGAACCATTGATGATCCGTTGAGGTGTGGTTGACGACGATGTCCATAATCAGTTTCATGCCACGCTTATGTGTTTCTTCAAGCAGTGTTTCGAAATCCTGCATTGTCCCGTATTCATCATGGATATCGTAATAGTCACTAATGTCATATCCATTATCATTTTGTGGAGACTTGTACATCGGGGTCAGCCAAAGGACGTCGACCCCGAGTTCATTCAAGTAATCCAGTTTCTCAATAATTCCCTGGATATCTCCGACACCGTTTCCTGTCGTGTCATTGAAGCTTTTCGGATAAATTTGATAAACGACAGCTTTTTTCCACCAAGGTTGTTCAATCATTGTAGCACCACCGTTTTTTAATTTTTATACGTCTTTTTTACGCTTCGCATAGAGATACGTTCCTACTAGCGGCAGGACAATGACGATTACCATACCGATAGCAAAGTCTAGCCAGTACTCCGCAACGATCGAGAAGATCCCCGGCACACCACCGACTCCGATGGAACTTGCCAATACACCTTGGGCTGAGATATAAAGGCCGGCAAGAGCGGAAGAGGTGATGGCAATAATGAATGGATACTTAAAGCGCAGGTTCACTCCAAATAAAGCTGGTTCTGTAATCCCGAGCCATGCAGAAATACCAGAAGATACACTCAAACCTTTGAGCTTATCATCTTTTGAAGCTAACCAGATAGCGAATGCGGCAGAACCTTGAGCGATGTTGGATAGAGCAAGCATCGGCCACAAGAACGTTGTTCCCGTGCTGCCAACTAGCTGAATATCAACGGCAAGGAACGTATGGTGCATTCCTGTAATGACGAGTACACCGTATAGACCACCGTAAATAAGACCGCCTAACCAAGCGAATGTATCAAAGGTAGCGACAAGGCCGTCTGTAATCCAGTTACCGATTGCAAATGTAATTGGTCCAATGATGATGAACGTCAAGAAACCTGTCACTAACAAGGAAATCGGTCCGACGAATAACAACTGAATGTTATCAGGGATACGGTTACGTAAGAATAGTTCGATCTTAGTCAACAAATAAGACGCAACAAGGACTGGCAGGACTTGTCCCTGGTAACCGATTTTCTCAACGGTTAATCCGAATAAGTCCCATGTTGGTACAGATCCTTCAGCTACGGCATCCCCGTAAGACCAGGCATTCAATAGGTCAGGGTGTACAAGCACAAGACCTATGACAATACCTAAAATGGGACTACCACCGAACTTTTTAACCGCGGACCAACCAATGAGCCCGGGTAAGAACACGAAGGCAGTATTGGCTATGATGATGATCATGTTCGCTATTCCTGACCACTGTGGATACACATCAATAATGGACTGTTTGTCCCAGAAGATTCCTTCCGCAGTCAAGATATTATTGATACCAAGCAGCAAACCAGCGGTTACGATCGCTGGTAGAATCGGAATGAAAATATCGGCAAGTGTTTTGATTGCTCGTTGAAGAGGATTCATATTCCCTTTGGAAGCCTCTTTCACCTCTTCTTTAGAAGATTCTCCAACACCGGCAAGAGCTACAAACTCTTTATAAACTTTATCAACAGTCCCCTGTCCGACGACGATTTGAAACTGACCGTTTGTTGAAAAAGATCCTTTCACAGCATCAATATTGTTCAGTTTTTCCTGATCGACAATGCCTTCATCATGTAACGCCAAACGAAGACGTGTGACACAGTGGGTTGCAGCAGACAAGTTTTCCTTCCCGCCGATCGCTTCTAAAATCTGTTCGGCCTGTTTTTTATGGTTCATTTTCCCTACCTCCCGATGTGTTTTTTACTTTTTATTCACAGTCATTAATGGTGTAGAACCGGCGATCAATTCAACTTCTTCAGCTACCTGCGTATCAAAATCATCGCTGTTTGTGACAATGATTGGTGTTACTGTACTCTTCGCCTTTTCTTTCACGAGATCCAAGTCGAATGAAATCAATTTGTCTCCTACTTTCACCTTGTCCCCTTGAGACACAAAAGCTTCAAAGCCTTCTCCCTCCATTGCAACGGTTTCAAGACCAATATGGATTAGAATTTCTGCACCACTTTTCGTTTCCAAGCCTACCGCATGCTTCGTTGGGAACAATTGAACAATTGTACCTTCTACAGGGCTAAGTACTTCACCGTCTTTTGGTTCCACTGCAATTCCTTCACCCATCATTTTCTGAGAAAACACAGGATCCGGCACTTCCTCCAATGCTACCTTCTTTCCAGTTAATGGTGAAGCCACTTTCAATTCTGTCTCTTTATTTCCAAACAATTTCTTAAACATATGTTTCTCCTCCTCAAACGCTTTCAATGAAGCTCTTATAACTTGTATATACATCAATTAATTATGATTATAATTTGTATATACATGTTTTGCAACCGTTAACAACCCGACAATATAAATGGAATTCCCTTCCTTATCAATAAGAAACTTATAAATGTAAAAAAGTTGCTGGAATTAGGTCGTTTACGGTTCCCCTTTTTTAAGAATTATGTTATGTATTTAGGGTGTCGAAATAAATAGGAAGAAGGGATATTATCCTTACTAACGAATCTCGGGCGAAACGGAACCTGTGGATCATGTGGTTTGCCAATTTCTTTATAGCCGGAAGTATTACAATGGTCCTGCCGTTTTTATCTTTATATATCGAAGAACTCGGAAATTATACAGAGGCCTATGTCCAGACCTGGTCTGGATGGGTTTTCGGCATTACGTTCGTGTCCGCTTTTCTATGTTCCCCAATCTGGGGGAAAATTGGAGATAAATATGGAAGAAAGAACATTTTAATTATCTCTGCTACAGGGCTCGCGCTCTCCGTATTTCTTATGGGATTCGTCACATCCGTGTGGCAGCTTTTTCTTCTCCGTTTATTCATGGGCATCTTCACGGGATTTATCCCCATATCACAAGCATTGATTTCTACCCAAACGCCTAAAAATATCGCCGGTCAAGTTCTAGGTTCATTGCAGACAGGAAGCATTACCGGAAGTTTAATGGGGCCGTTGCTCGGAGGTTGGATTGCTGATTCCATTGGCTATGCGACCACTTTTCAATATGTATCCATCACAGTCGCTCTGTCTGCTCTTATAGTTTACTTTGGCATTCATGAACAGCGTATTAAAAAAGAAGGAGACCATGAAAAAACAAGCTATCAATCCAGAGAGGTTCTTGCGCATATTTTCAAGCACCCTGTGTTATTAATGGTTATGATTGTTTCTTTATTTGTCCAAATTGCCCATTTCAGTATTCAACCGATTCTTTCATTATTCGTTGGTGATTTACACGGGCCAGAAAATTTAGCCTTATTCTCAGGAATCGCCTTCTCAGCTGCAGGGCTCGGGAACTTAATGATGGCCAAACAATGGGGGAAAATCGCCGATCGAATCGGTTATGTGAAGATTCTCGTATTCCTTTTGTTCATGGCAGGAATCGTTTACCTCCCCGCTGCCTTCGTTACGAATATCTGGCAGCTGGTTGTTCTCCGCTTTCTATTAGGCGTATCCATCGGTGGTATTATTCCTGTCCGGACCGCTTACATCCGACAAGAGGCTCCAGTTGCTATGCAAGGTGAGGTATTAGGTTACAACACGAGCATCCGTTTCCTTGGGAATATCATCGGTCCGTCAATGGGCGGAATGATTGCAGGGTTTTATGGCTTTTCTATGGTATTTTTCGTTACAAGTGCACTCCTTGTTATCTCGGGATCACTATTGTTTCTGGCAATGAATAAAAGCATGACCTCCGCAAAGCATATTCCCGGCTATTAAGTGCACGTTTCTTTTTTACATCTGTTAAGATAAGTGTAAAGACATCGGAGGGGATATAATGAAACGGGCTTTAATCATCATCGATTATACGAACGACTTTGTAGAAAATGATGGAGCATTGACCTGTGGACCACCCGCTCAAGCTTTGGAAAAATACATCCATGATGTAACGGAGACATTTATGAATGAGGATGACTTAGTCGTGTTCGGGGTAGATGTTCACGAAGAAGGTGACCCTTACCATCCCGAGACAGACCTTTTTCCTCCTCATAACATCCGGGGAACGAAAGGACGGGAGTTGTACGGATCGCTTCAAAAACTCTATAAAGAAAATAAGCATGAGCCGAATACTCTTTACATGGATAAAACCCGTTACAGCGCCTTCGCCGGAACAGACTTGGACTTGAAACTGAGAGAACGCGGGATCACGGATCTCCACCTTGTCGGAGTCTGTACAGATATCTGTGTGCTCCACTCAGCCATCGATGCTTATAATCTTGGTTACCACATTCATGTACACAAGGATGGAGTCGCAAGCTTTAATGAAGCTGGCCATACATGGGCTCTTTCACACTTCGAGTCCACTCTGGGCGCGAAAATTCTATAACACCACAGGCTCTGCCTGGATGTATCTCCAAAGGAAAGTATGTCCAGCTTGAAATTTCCAGATCATAAAAAACTCCCGTTGCTGCCGGCAACGGGAGTTTTTACGCGTGTCATTTTTCTCTCTATGAAACTTGTGGTATAGTATTTCGAGTGTCTAATGAAATAATAGAAAGGAAGAAGAGACGATATGCCACTGACCTCTCGTCCTTCCCAGGAACATTTTCGTACGGTCTTCATTTTAGCCGCTACGATTTTAATTGTTGTTATGAATACGACGATGTTCAACATCGCTTTACCAAATATATTAAAAGATTTCTCGCTCATGCCTTCAGAAGGAGCATGGGTTGTTTCCGGCTATTCGATTGTGTTAGCGATTTTCACGATTACCTTTACACGCCTGTCTGACTATATGCCGATTCGGACATTATTAACGATAGGGATCTGTATTTTCAGCCTTTCTTCCATCATCGGATTTTTGGCGGACAGTTACGTCTGGTTGTTGATTGCTCGGTTATGCCAGGCGGCAGGAGCGGCAGCGATCCCTGGTTTATCCATGGTCTTCGCCGGGAGGTACATCCCGATGACGAGACGAGGAAGCGCCTATGCGCTGATTGCTTCTGCAACATCCTTAGGGTTCGGCCTTGGTCCAGTCATTGGTGGGTTGATTACAGACTATCTTGATTGGAACTACTTGTTCATTGTGACCATTATGGTTTTCATCGTCATCCCGGTTTTGTACAAGTTTATGCCTGTTGAAAAAGCTGAGAAAGGGCGTTTTGATGTCATTGGAGGTTTGTTATCCGGAATCAGCGCCACCATGTTTTTGCTTTACATTTCAACATTAACTCCATACTACTTGCTGGGCGGTCTCCTGTCTGCTTCTCTCCTATGGTGGAGAGTCAATCGGACGAAAGCGCCTTTCATCCAGCCAGAACTTGTAAAAAACAGCCACTACCGCCGCATTGTCTTTACAAGCTACATCGGCTTTACTTTGCACTTCGCAGTTTTGTTTTTAATGCCGATCATGCTGGAGCAAGTGTATGGACGTGGGGCAGCCGCCATCGGATTTATCATTTTCCCTGGCGCTATGCTATCCGCCGCAGCCGCGATTTACGTAGGACGACTGATTGATGCCTACGGAAACATCAAAATTCTATTTTTGTCTCAAATTTTACTGATGATTTCAGCCTTAATTTTCTTTTTCCTGGCTGGCAAGAGTCCGTATATGATTATGATTGCTTATATGTTTACAAGTTTCGGGTTCTCTAGTTTATCTTCAAGTTCGACCAATGAAGTTTCACGAATCCTGCCTAAAGAACAGATCGGTGCCGGAATCGGACTCAAGCAACAGATGCAATTCATTGGAAGTGCGACCGGTTCTGTTCTTGCCGGTATATTATTAGAATTTAGTTCACAACCTTATACCGCCGAGAACTTTATCCTACCGTTCGGTTCCCTGATCGTTTTAATGACGGCTTCCACCTTGGTCCTGTGGCTGTATTCATACAAGATCAGACGTATGGAATTTGTTCAAAAAACTGACATTTGAAATCCGATTAAGAATCGAATATGATGGACTATGGACATTTATGTTATTTACTACTGTATAGATATAAATATTAGGAGGAATCACTTATGAGCTCAAAAGATTATCGAGTTCTGCTGTATTATAAGTATGTCGACCTTCCTGACTATGAAGAATATTGCCAAAACCACCTGAAATTCTGTAAAGACCTTGGATTGAAGGGACGTATCATCGTTTCTCACGAGGGCATTAACGGAACAGTTTCAGGTACTGTTGAACAAGTGGAAGAATATATGAACTATGTTCGCTCTGATGAGCGTTTCGCAGATATCCACTTCAAAATTGATGAGCATGAAGGGCACGCATTCAAGAAGATGCATTGCCGCGTGAAGCCTGAGCTGGTCAACTGGAGTATTGAAGAAGATGATATTGATCCGAAAACGTTCGGTGGAAAACACTTAAAACCTAAAGAGTTCAATGAAATGCTGAAAGATGAAGATACCATCGTCATCGACGGCCGCAATGAATATGAATACCGCATCGGCCACTTCCGCAATGCGATTCAGCCGGATGTCAATCACTCCCGTGAATTCCCCGAATGGATTGCCGAGAATGCTGACCAGTGGAAGGATAAGAAAGTCCTTACCTACTGCACAGGCGGAATTCGATGTGAGAAATTGACAGGTATTCTTAAGAAAAACGGTGTCGAAGATGTCTATCAGCTTGAAGGTGGAATCACGACTTACGGCAAAGATCCAGAAGTCAAAGGTGAGCTCTTCGATGGTAAAATGTATGTATTCGACGAGCGTATCGCTGTTCCAATCAACCAAGTGGAAGAAAAGGTCATTGCAGAGTGCGAACATTGTGGGAAAGCAGAAGATCGTATGATCAACTGCAGTAACCCGGTATGTAACCGTCAATATGTATGCTGTAAAGAGTGTGAAGAAGAGCAGCATGCTGCATGTACAGCAGAATGTAAAGAACACCCGGAAAACCGCTGGGATGTTGTCCGCAAGAAACAAATTGATAAATACGACCGCATCAACGGTTAACTCTTATCCCCTCTCTCACCATTCGTGAAGAGGGGATTTCTTATATCATACATATGCTCCGTTTTGTTGAAGACTCTGTTTCGAGCCTTTGTTTAGTGGATGGTGCTGCGGGGAATGGCTCGCTTTCCGCGGGAGCGCGGTGAGCCTCCTCAGGCTGACGCCTTGCGGGGTCTCACCAAGCACTCTTTTCCCGCAGGAGTCTCCCCATTCCCCTCCGCCCCTTTATCTGGGAGCGTCTCGAAACCAATTCTCGGGAACTCAGCTGTATGCTCAAGCGAAGTGGATAATATACAACTCTCCCCAGTGTCAATCCGAGTGTGAAAGCTTGATATAGAGTGTTTTATGTTTGCTTCTGAGTGGGGTGGAAGACGCCCTATCTTGGTATAGGGCTTCGTATCACTTATATATCGAATGGGGTGGTTGGGAAGCTGCGAGGCTCCCGTGGGAAAAGGAGACAGGCGAGATCCCACAGGAAAGCGAGTAGCTTCCCAACCATCTCTGACGCTCAATAAGGTACCGAACCACGAAACATCTCGAAATCGAGTTTTACACAATCCTGCCCTATACTTTAATTACTAATAATTCTATGGGCGGCGTGGTAGGTGGAGCCTATGCCGCGGTCGAAGGATAAGGCGTGACGGATAGCACTGGTTACAAACGATTTCGCACGTCTGACCGCTTCTTCAACAGGGTAGCCATTCGCAAGTTCTGCTGCTATGGCAGCTGAATACGTACACCCTGCCCCGCTCGTATGAATGGTTTCTACTCTTTCCGTTTCAAGCTCAGTAATACTGGATCCGTCATAGAGCATGTCTACAGCAGGATATCCTTTTAAACTGCCCCCTTTTACAAGGACATACTCCGCGCCGAGGTGATAAAGATCTCGTGCCACAACCTTCATATCCTCAGGGTTTTCAGGAACATCACATTGAAGCATCCTTGCTGCTTCATGTAAATTAGGAGTTACAACTTTTGCGAGAGGCACAAGCTCTTGAGTCAAGGCTTCAATCGCATCGTCTTTCAATAATTGGGAACCCATCTTCCCGATCATCACAGGGTCCACAACGATATTTGCAACACCTGATTCCTTTATAACAGTGCCCACCTTTTTTATAATGTCTTCTGTGAACAGCATGCCTGTTTTAAGAGCATCAACTCCGACATGTTCCAATGCAGCATAGATCTGGGCTTCGATGGCTGCGATTGGCTGGGTAAAAATTCCTTGCTCTGTTTGGTTGTTGTTCGCTACGATGGCAGTTATAGCACTCATTCCATATACATTGAATTCTTGAAACGTTTTAAGATCTGCCTGAATGCCGGCACTTCCCTGTGCAGCAGAGCCGGCGATTGACAAAACTTTCGGTATGCTCATTCTAATCGTCCCCTCTCTTTCATCTATAGAAATTGTATCAATAATGGAAGCAGGCTTCTATTCCCACAGCCTTGTCATTCTGTAAAATTTAAGTAAGGAGGCCCATTCATGCAGCCGTTCACACAAAATATCATTCAAATTATACGTAGTATTCCAAAGGGATGCGTCATGTCATACGGACAAATCGCTGCCTGCGCTGGAAATCCGAGAGCGGCAAGGCAAGTAGCACGTGCTCTCCACAGCATGAGCGAAAAGCACGACCTCCCTTGGCATAGGGTGGTCAATGCAAAAGGAGAAATTGCAGTAAAGGAACCTTCCAGACAGCGCGACCTTTTAGAAAAAGAGGGTGTTGTTGTCATTCATGATAAAATATCTATGAGAGATTACCAGCACGATGACCCTCTCTGTTTTGAAGAGTAGGAAGCAATAAACTATGAATCTAACGAAGGATGTTACTCATGTTTGAAGTAAAACCATACCCTGAATTATCCTGGTCTTTGTCCAGGCATAAAACGATGTTATCCTGCCTAAGAAAATATGCCTACGATTATTATGTTTCGCATAATGGATGGTTGAGTTCTGCAGACACCTTAGCCAAACAAGCATATCGTCTAAAAAAAATGACCAATTTGGAAATGCACTTCGGAAGCGTTGTCCATGATTTGATTTACCAGACCATTCAGCGTGTATTAAAGAGTCAACCGATTATGGGGGAACAAGAATTCATTGATGAAGTCCGCCATCACTTGAATCGTGGTTTTATCGAATCAACGAAGAAAGAACATTTATGGATGAACAGGCCGAAGCACTATACCATGCTTCATGAAATCTACTACAGCCAGACAGACACTCTCCCGGAAACGAAGGTGCGCAAAATCACAGATCGTCTCCAAAAAACGGTTGCAAATTTTTACTCCAGCAAAACCTTCACGGATGTACGCAACAAAGAACAAATGAAGTTCATGGAGTCTGAAACCTTCCGTTTCCTTAAGACGGACGAAGCAAAGGTTTATATTGTGATGGACCTTGTGTATAAGGATCTCACCAATGGCAAATGGATTATTGTGGATTGGAAAACAGGAAAATCATCCGATGAAGACCGTAACCAACTCGCCCTTTATGCTCTATATTTACAACATAAGCACGGAATAGAATCCATTGACGATATTATCATTCGAAACGAATATTTAGTTGACGGTACACATGTCGAACATCAGTTAACAGAGCAGGATCTCATTAATGTCCAACACTTATACCAAATCAGTATGGAGCAGATGAAGCTCTATTTAGAAGATGCAGAAAAAAACCAGCCACTCCCTATAGAGCAATTCCCGATGCAGGATGACCCGAGGGTCTGTGCTCGTTGTAACTACCAGGAGCTCTGCTTCCCTTCTTGACCGCACGTCCGTATGTTTACCAGATGCGGAAACAGGCTAAATAAGTATTGTAATCTTATTTCCAGAAGGAGTCGTGATTATAGATGAAAGTACTTGTAGCAGGAGCAAATGGAAATACAGGACGACTACTTATTCAATATTTAAAAGCGGATGGTCATGAGCCATACGGTTTAATTCGGAAAGAAGACCAAAAAGGTACCATTGAGAAATTAGGTGGAACCCCTGTTCTCGCTGATCTCACGAAAGATGTCGGTTATGCTGTTAAAGGTATGGACGCTGTCATGTTCGCTGCTGGTTCAGGATCAAGCACAGGCGCTGAGCAGACAGAAGCTGTTGATCGTGACGGAGCCATTAACCTTGCTAAAGCAACAGAAAATCTAGGTATAAAGAAATTTATCATGTTGAGCGGCATGGGCGCCGGAGATCCAGAGCGAGGCCCTGAAGAATTGAAGCATTATCTTGAGATGAAAGGGGAAGCGGATGACTTCCTGAAAACGACCGAGCTTGATTACACCATTGTACGTCCCGGCGGCTTGACGAACGACGAAGGGACAAGCAAAATCCAGGTCGGAGAAACCATTGAGAGAGGAACTATTCCTCGCGCAGACGTTGCTAAGACAATGATCGCTTCCCTACAAGAACCAAACGCTTACCATAAAACATTCGAAATGATTTCAGGAGATACTCAAATCGAAGAAGCCCTGAAGACACTATCTTGATGAAACTGCTCAACCACTTCATGTGGTTGAGCTTTTTACATATCAAACGCCCTTCTTCCATTCCTATAACACCCTGAAAAGGTAATTATATACATTGAACGAGACAGTATTTTGCTATAATGTATGTAATTGGCGCTTTAAAGGAGTAGTGAATATGAAAGGATCGTTAATTAAACAACACCGCAAATTTAAGAATTTAACATTAGAAGAACTTGCATCAGGAATTTGCTCAGTTTCCTACTTGAGTAAAATTGAGCACGACATCATCAATGCCAGCGATGAAATATACCGTCTTCTCGGAGAAAGACTAAACATTAAGTTAACCGACATCAACGAAGAATTTGATGAAAAGATTCACAACGCCCTCCTTGAATGGAACCAAGCTGCACAAATGAGAGACTTCCCTCTAATGGATGAATTATATGAAGACTGCAAAGCATCTTTAGAAGACAACCAAAACATTGAACTCGTTAATTTGTATCAAATAATAGAAGTACGCCACATCATGACAAAAGAAAGAAAGCCCATTGACGAAAAAAAGCTAAAAGAAATTCGTACCACTTATGAAGATGCAACAAATGAATATAAATTCTTCTTTCATAAAATCGTAGGAGTTCATCACCTATTTTTAGGGGAACTACCTCAAGCTTTACAACATTTCAATGATACTGAAAAATTAATGAAGAAATTGCCATTTGATGAAGGTGAAGTCTACTTACATTTAGCTCTCACTTACTCAAAATCAAGAGCTTATGTTGAGTCTAACCATTACGCCTTCCGTGCATTAGATTTATATAAATCTACTCTGCATTATTCACGAATGGTCGACTCCTATATTATTATTGCCATCAATTATAATTCATTAGGCGCTTTGCAAATCGCTGAAGATTACTTGTTAAAAGTTTTAAAGATTGCAAAATACCATCTTCCAATCCATGAAACCCGCCGAATATACCACAACCTTGGAAGTAATTACATTAACCAAGAAAAATATGAACAAGCATACTATTACCTTCAAAAGGCATATGACATCGAAACTAAAGAAACTCCCTTCAAAGCAGGTACCATATACCTTCTTGCATTGGCCAGCTTTCATAATGGTGAAAAACAATTGTGTGAGGAGTATATTCAACAAGGAGAAAATATAGCCGTTGAAAATAATTACCTTAAATATAAGCACAAATTCTATATTTTAAAGTACATGCTTAATGGAAAAACTTTAAATGAAGAATTTATTAAAAAACTAGAAGACACAATTATTCCTGATTTCAGAAGACTTAATGAATATAAGGACTACAAAGAATTTACAGAGATGCTAGGAAATCTATTTTATGAAAAGCGTATGTACAAAAAAGCTGCTATGTATTACAAAGAATCAAACAATTATCGCGATACTCAAAAGAAAGATCTTCTATAGCAAAAAGGTCGGAGGAATCATTCCTCCGACCTTTTTTTACATTCTCACAATATTTTTCTCCCAATTTTTAAATTCAAGCTCATTAAACTTGGCGCTCATCTTTTCATCATCAATATAGAACAGAGCCTCTTCTAATGAACAGTCCACATCCGCTTCACAATGGATAGCTGCAAGCTTTCTGGATAGATGCAGCATATCCAAGCTGTCTTCAATTTTCGTACGCTGACCCTTTGTCAGTTCTTCTATATTCTCTAAGATTCCTTCGATGGATCCATACTTAAGAAGAAGCTTCAACGCGGTTTTCTCTCCGATCCCTTTCACGCCTGGATAGTTATCACTTGTATCCCCCATAAGAGCTTTCAAGTCAATCATCTGCTGTGGTGTGATTCCTTTTTCATCTGTAAAGGAACCCTCATGATACTCCGCATAATTGCCATATCCTTTTTTCAATAGTACAACATTTACATTCGGCTGCAGCAACTGTAGAAGATCCTGATCTCCAGTCAACAAGAAGACTTGAGAATGCTGACTGTACACTTGACTCAGCGTTCCCATACAATCATCCGCTTCGTAACCGACTTGTCCGACGTTAGGAATATCAAGAGCTTCCACAACTTCTTTAGCTAAATCGAATTGTGGGATCAATTCTTCTGGAGGGGCTCCACGATTCGCTTTGTAGTCTGGAAAAAGATCATTACGGAACGTCTTACTTCCCATATCCCAACAGCAAATCACGTGTGTGGGCTGGTAGGTTTCTATTGCCGTAAATAAGTGTTTCATCATGCCGTAGACCCCGTTTGTCGGGATCCCTTTACTGTTGATCATATAATAATTGCTCATAGCTGTAGCGTAAAACGCACGGAAAAGCAGCGCCATGCCATCCACGAGCATCACTCGATTGGTTGTTGTCATTTTCTAAGAACTCCTTTTCCCTTTGAATAGTTCTATTATAACAATTCTTCTCCTTTGTTCGTACTAGAAATTTTCACATATTTGTCTGTAAATTGACAATATTCTGTACAAGTGATACCTTAAAAAGTAAGCGCGCCTACTTACATAAACTTTTTTGTAAGCGGTTGCAAAAGTAAATTACTAGGAGGATGTTTTTATGGTATATGCTTTTCCTAATACGGAAGGATCTAAAGTTCAGTTCAAGGAACGCTACGACAACTTCATTGGCGGAGAATGGACAGCACCTGTCAAAGGGCAATATTTTGATAATGTCACCCCTGTAACGGGACAAACGTTTTGTCAGGTTGCACGTTCGACAGAGGAAGATATCGAGCTTGCCCTTGATGCAGCACACAAAGCGAAAGACGCGTGGGGTGCAGCATCTGTGACGGAACGTTCTTTGGTTCTTAACCGCATTGCAGACCGTATGGAAGAAAACCTTGAGAACCTTGCCATCGCGGAAACATGGGAGAACGGGAAAGCTGTCCGTGAAACGCTGAATGCTGACCTTCCACTTGCGGTCGATCACTTCCGTTATTTCGCTTCGGTTATTCGTTCCCAGGAAGGATCGATCGGCGAAATTGATAACGATACGATTGCTTACCATTTCCACGAACCACTGGGAGTCGTCGGTCAAATCATTCCTTGGAACTTCCCTCTGTTAATGGCGACATGGAAAATTGCTCCTGCTCTCGCTGCTGGGAATGCAATTGTCCTGAAGCCTGCGGAACAGACACCAGCATCCATCATGTATTTGCTCGAAATAATTGAAGACTTGCTGCCTGCCGGGGTATTGAACGTTGTGAACGGATTCGGTTTAGAAGCTGGTAAGCCGCTGGCCCAGAGCCCACGCATCAATAAGGTGGCTTTCACTGGAGAAACAACAACGGGACGAATGATCATGCAATATGCATCTCAAAATATCATCCCTGTTACCCTGGAGCTTGGTGGAAAATCACCGAACATCATTTTTGAGGATGTCATGCGTGAAGATGACGATTTCTTAGATAAAACAATTGAAGGAATGGTCATGTTTGCTCTGAACCAGGGTGAAGTATGTACATGTCCTTCTCGCGCTCTCATTCAGGAGTCGATCTATGATGAGTTTATGGACCGTGCTATCAAACGCGTCAAAGAAATCAAGACAGGAAATCCACTTGATCCTGAAGTGATGATGGGTGCTCAAGCTTCCTCAGAACAATTGGAGAAAATCTTGTCTTACCTCGAGATCGGTAAGGATGAAGGAGCCGAATGCCTTACTGGAGGGGCGCGTAATCAGATGGAAGGCGACTTTAAAGATGGATATTACGTGCAGCCGACGGTATTTAAAGGCGATAACAGCATGAGAATTTTCCAGGAGGAAATCTTCGGACCTGTCCTATCTGTAACGACCTTCAAGGATAAAGAAGAAGCGATGAAGATCGCCAATGACACACTTTATGGATTGGGTGCCGGTGTGTGGACACGTGATATGAATACTGCGTACCGATTCGGACGCGGAATTGAAGCTGGACGCGTTTGGACAAACTGTTATCACGCCTACCCTGCTCACGCAGCTTTCGGCGGATACAAAATGTCCGGTGTCGGGCGGGAAAACCATAAGATGATGCTCAGCCATTATCAACAAACCAAAAATATGCTCGTGAGCTACAGCCCGCAGAAGCTTGGATTCTTTTAAAACCAAAAAATGGGTAACTCCTTGATTTCCGGCCCTACGAAAGGAGCTGAAAAGATGGTTGAACGTGTAAAAGCGACCGACGCCGCTCTTGAGCTTATTGAAATGCTGAAGGAAAAACACGGCCCTCTTCTTTTCCACCAATCAGGTGGGTGCTGTGATGGAAGCTCTCCGATGTGCTATGAAGAAGGCGATCTTTTAATCGGCAGTCAGGATGTATTGCTTGGAAAAATCGGGGACACTCCTTTTTACATCAACAAAAAGCAGTATGACTACTGGAAGCATACACAGTTGATCATTGATGTCGTAGATGGACGCGGAGGGATGTTTTCGCTGGAAGGAGTCGAAGGAAAAAGGTTCCTCACCCGCTCACGCGCATTTACTGATGAGGAGTATAAAGAACTGAAGGAAAGCATAGAGTCATAACGTAAAGCGCCCAGGAATCTCCTGGGTGTTTTATTATTCCTTACCTGAGTCATTAATCCCCCCATAGTGGCTCGAGGGATTTTTTTATAATCATAGTAAACCGATAAGGCTGAGGATGACCGTGACGTTCAAGCTCCACCATTTTCATCCCCCTCCCCTACACTCCCTAATGAAGGACCGCATGCCATCACTTTGAGTATTTGTATATGCCCACTCTTTCTGTCACTGCACACCCGCATTTCTCAAAAACTTTCAACATTGGTTTGTTATGGACACTTGTCGCACCAACGCTATAGGTGGCATGGAAGATGCTCTGAAGGAGATGTAACCCCTCTTTATATAGAGGAGCGCTCTTGTTCTTTCCTCGTTCTTCCGGAACTAATCCGAAATAAAAGATCCTCCCTTCATCTTTTGTTCCTGGTTCGATATGTGGCATAACCACTCCAATAGGCGTACCATTTTCATAAGCAGTCAAACACGTATCCACATAACCTTGTCCAAGCTCTTTTTTGACACTTTTCATTTGTTCATCCATGTTCAAGGATTGGGGAGCGTTCAATGACCCTTCCATTGCCCGGCGCCATGTCTCTTTAAATACCCCTTCCTCTCCATCCCTCAGTGAAATCATTTCAAAAGACAGTCGTTCCGTATCGATGGGTTCCAACTCATCCAATTCACAACGTACAAAGTAAACCTCATCATGATGTTTGAAGCCAAGGTCTTTGATGTAGATCACTGTCTCTTCTTGAAACGTAGATGGGATGAGAATCGTACGATTTCTCACTCCATCATACTTAGCATCTCTTACAAACTTCCCTGCCAATGACTGAAGCTCTTCATCTGTGAGAAGTCCTGTATCTTCGATGGTTACAAAATTTTCCCCCTCCACGAACTTCACTTTTTCATAAAGACTTTCCATACTTTCTCCCCCTTTGCTCTATCGTACCTTACATCTTTAAACAAATCATTTCCCAATGAGGGAATAGACCCGTTATGATACAAGCAAGGAGAGTGATTAAAAAATGAACAAAGAAATCCAGTTAGTCAAACGTCCCGAAGCCGCTCCTACACATGAGCATATAAAAATGGTTGAAACGGAACGCCCTGTCCCATTGCAGGGAGAAGTACTCGTGAAATTGCTTTATGTGTCCGTCGATCCTTACATGAGAGGCCGCATGAGTGCTGCTAAATCCTATATCGCTCCTTTCCAATTAAATGAACCTATGGAAGGTGGCATTGTCGGCGAAGTTGTGGAATCGAACGCAGATACTCTACAAGAAGGTGACATCGTCACAGGTATGCTTCCTTGGAAAGAGTACGCGTCGGCTCCAGCAGATACGCTTAGAAAAATTGACCCTAGTCTCGGCCCCGTCACGACATCACTAGGGATTCTCGGAATGCCTGGGTTAACCGCTTATTTCGGATTGATGGATATCGGTCAGCCAAAAGAAGGCGAAACTCTGGTGGTTTCCGGAGCTGCTGGAGCCGTCGGTTCTGCAGTCGTCCAAATTGGTAAAATTTCAGGCTGTCATGTTGTCGGAATTGCTGGTTCAGATGAAAAGTTAGCATACCTGAAAAACGAACTTGGCGTCGACGAAGTCATCAACTATAAAACAGAAAGTGTACCTGATCGCTTAGAAGAAACCTGCTCAAATGGAATTGACATCTATTTTGATAATGTCGGCGGGGATATATCAGATGCTGTCTATCCATTATTGAACAAATTCGCACGCATCGCCCAATGTGGAGCCATTGCATCCTACAACGTCCCGAACGATCAAGGACCACGGATGCAGATGCACTTGATTAAATCCAGCGCGCTCATTAAAGGGTTCACAGTCGGTGATTATCAGGATCGATTCACAGAAGGATTCTCTCACTTGGCTCAATGGCTCCAGGAAGGCCGTTTGAAATATGAAGAAACGATCACAGAAGGATTTGAAAATATCCCAGATGCATTCTTCGGGTTATTTGAAGGAGCAAACCTTGGTAAACAACTTGTCAAAGTTGCAGAACCCTCTCAAAAGTAATAGTCGTTAAAAAAACAGACTAAAAAAGGACTGAGAAATGTGATTTCTCAGTCCTTTTCTCTATTATATTAAGAGTCACCATGATGAATGTAAATGCCGATCTCTTCTAAAGCCTGATGCAAACCTGCCTTCGTATGTACTTGAGTAAAATCCACACCCATATCTACAAGGGATTTTGCTGTTTCTGGCCTTAACCCTGTTAGAGTTGCATGAACACCAACGAGTTCAAGGGCATGAACAACCTGATAAATGTAGTTAGCGATCATCGTGTCAATCACTGGAACACCGGATACATCAATAAAAATATAATCCAATTCAAATTCCGAACTTTTATTTAAGGAGGTTTCCATGATCAGCTGGGCCCGGTTGGTATCAAGTTCCCCGATCAATGGAAGGACAGCAACTCCCTTTGTGATCGGTACAACGGGAACAGACAGTTCAGCCATCCGCATTTCTTTTCTTTCCCACTCCATACGAATGTTTCTGGAGTACGTTTGACTAAAATGTTTCGTAATTTCATCTAATACTTCATTAATGGTTTTGCAGATGTGAACCACCGTGGAAGAAGAAAATTCATCGTTGGTTAATTCCTCAGAAAATATCCCCCAAATCGCTCGGCGAACAAAGTTCATCGTTCGAAGGGATTGATCCAGCTCGACTTCCGCCTCTACCTTCTGCTCCCCTTCACGATCTGCCCACATTTCAATGTGCTGCATCGAAGAAGTACCATCACCGATGATCACTTCACCGATATAGGAGAATAGCTCTTCCCAATTCGCTGTTCGAATGGTAGCAGCCCCGAACTCCTCTGTTTTCAACTCTCGCACTCGATTAGCTAATTGATCCGAGTTTTTCTCGATCTTTTCGCCGATGTATGTGATTTCATCTCTCATCTTGGATACCCCTCAACTCAAATTATTATCAAATAGTAATGTAACACAGAACACTAGATAAAACGAACGCCCTCCGGTATGATAAAGGGAGTTTACGCATAGGAGGACACTATGAATAAAATATCGTTGGTCTTGTTTCTGATTTTATCTCTATTGTTTCTTTCTCATGGTCTTTATCAAGGAGTCGCGAACGGCCAGTGGACATCCCTAACCTTTGCCATCATCGTCATCGCCCTCGGTTCATACAGCATGCTAAGAAAAAAACGCAAATAACCCTTCCAAAGAATAGCTCCCGATTGTGGAAGACTCAGTTTCGAGACTTTTGTTGAATGGGTGGGGGCTGCGGGGAATGGCTCGCTTTCCGCGGGAGCGCAAGGAGCACATACCGCGTATCCTTAAAGAAAGCCTTACCTAGTTGAAATAATGAATGACAATTCCTGGCCATGGATACGGGGTCAGGGAAACGACGATTCGCAGTGCTTTGAATCAGTCAGTAGAAAAACACACATGTTCGTGTCTCCATTCGTTTTTCATGCGGACGTTTCCCTGACCCTGTTCCCACGCCTTATTCGTGCAGGATGCATGGTTAAAACAACTCTATAACGGCGTGGGTGAACAGACCTTCATTACAGAGCTCGGCAGGTTACTGTTAAAGGGATTTCGAGAACCTCGTATGGCAAAGGGGCGGAGGGAAACGGTGAGACTCCTATGGGACGTGTGGGACAGGTGAGACCCCGCAGGACGAAGTCCGAGGAGGCTCACCGCCCGCCCCATGGAAAGCGAACTGTTTCCCGGAGCCCCTAAAAGCACAGAAACGTCTCGAAATCAAGTCTTCAACAATCCTGCCATATACCGTAATAAAGACCCTCGCTGAGGAGGGTTCTTTTATGCGTACCTTGGAAGGTCGTAGCGGCCGAACCATTGGTGTCTGTGATCAGAAAACCAGCGGTATAAGGGAGAACCGACCCGGTGGACTCCTGGGAAGGAAAAAAGAATGCCGATTACAGTGAATAAAGGCAAAGAAAGCAGCAGTTTCCGAATGGTTTCAAAACCTTGTTTCACTTCTCCTTCTTTTGTCAGCATATGAATCTCATCCAGCGTATTGCGCCCTTCCAAGTAAGGGTACTTCCCTGTCTCTTCTGTATCCTGAACAGCTACCCATTTAATTTGATGAAGCCAGTCAAACGTTCGGAACGTTTTCTTCACATAAAAACAAAACGGGCATTGCGCATCGTAAAAGACGATATGTTTTTTCATAAATCAAAACACTCCTTTCTATTATTGAGCGTCCTCTTGTAGTTGAACCTTCACCCAGCCTCTGACTGCGTTAATCATCCATACTTCATCGAACTTGTGGATATCCTTTTTATAGAGAACCTTTTCTTTTAGTTTTCCACATCTTAATAAATTTTTCCTATACGTTCCCGCCAATAATCCACAGTCAACGGGAGGGGTATAGTAATAACCGTCGATGTTTACGACGAGATTAGCTATTGTGAATTCCGTCAATTCACCTCTTCGATTCCAAAGCAACGTCGCTTCTGCTTCGTCGGATCGATGACGATGATAGACATCCCGATGAGTGGTTTTATGAAACAGAAAAGGATTCTCTTCGTTTATAGGATCGTCAGATAAGATGCCGGTGACACAAGAAGCAGATGATTTTATACCATAGACTTCTATTTCAGCTTTCCCTTCTTCGTCAACGAGCATGCGAGTTTTATAGAGACCACTTGGATAAGCTTTGGCAACTTGAGAGCATTTCTTTTCTAAATCACTTCTTTTAATGGGATAAGCAAAATACGAAGCCGATGCAATGATTCGGTCCAGGTGATCGTCGAGTAAGTCAATCGATCCATTTTCCAGCTTCATCGTCTCCAAAAGTTGAAATTTTGGACGATCTTCTGTCAGAAGGCGCGCCTTCGTCTTTAATTCCTCAAACTCTCCTTCCGAAGTTGAGTCCCACGTAATGCCTCCCCCTGTACCGTAAACGGCTTTTTCTTGTTTTTGATCAATCATAACAGTACGAATAGGAACATTGAAAATGGCTTCTTTCTCCGGTGTCATATAACCGATAGCTCCGCAATACACTTCACGCGGCGAGGCTTCTAATCTTTGAATGTATTCCATGGTCCTTACTTTTGGAGCTCCTGTAATCGATCCACACGGAAACAATGCTTGAAATAATTCGTACATGGTGTAATTTTCCGGTAACCGACCTTCTACAGTCGAAGTCATCTGGTGGACCGTGGGATAGGTTTCCACTTCAAATAGATTGGAGACATGGACACTCCCGGGCACGGCGATTCTACCTAAATCATTCCTCAATAAATCAACAATCATAAGGTTCTCGGAGCGTTCCTTTTCTGATGTCTGAAGATGCCGGCGCTTCACCTCATCCTCTTTGCTATTACGGCCTCTAGCTGCCGTACCTTTCATTGGCTTTGTTTTCAATTGGTTGCCATCGACTCTAAAAAACAGCTCCGGAGAAGCAGATAGAATCTTCCGATCACCCATGTTCAAGTAAGCACTGTAGGAGGCCAGCTGATTCCTGACAAGTTTTCTATACAAAGTGTAATCATCTCCAGAGAAAGAGGCTTCCATTCTAGTCGTAAAGTTCACCTGATACGTATCGCCCCGTTCAATCCCCGCTTTCACTACTTCTATTCCTTTTTGATAAGAGGCATAATCCCCACGCAGCTCCCAGTTCGAAACTTGAAACGGTTCAGAATCTGCATCCTCCCGCTTTGTTTCAAATCCATTGAACACTCCGAACCATACAAGCGGCCATTCAGGATGAGAGTGAACGCGAAGGGCATGGTCAAAAGCGGGGGCAGCTTCATAGGATACATAACCAGCTACATAGTACCCCGCGTCAAGCCTTTCTTCCACTCGATCGAAGACTGCTTTCATCTCGTTCAGATCATAGGTAGTGAGAATCTCTACCGGGTGTTGAAAAACTTTAGGGTCCGGATTCCCTTGAGCGTTTGTAAATTCAAACTGTAAAAAAGGTGAGGTTGTCATACGCCCACTCCCTCTCTTCTACTTGCTTTGTAACGAACAGCTCGGTCATAAACGTTTCGAAGCAGATCAAACCCGTACTCCGTCAATATGGACTCTGGATGGAACTGTATGCCTTCCATCATCTTTTCCCTGTGGCGGACACCCATAATGACACCATCTTCAGAAAGGGCAGTAACTTCGAGTTTTTCCGGCAATGAAGGGAAATCTGCCTGAAGAGAGTGGTAACGGGTGACTCGGAAGGATCCGGGAAGCTTACGAAACATGGTACGGCCATCATTCGTAATCGTCGTCACTTTCCCGTGCATCGGTTGACTTCCTTTGACGACGATTCCACCAAAATGTTCAACCATCAGTTGATGGCCAAGACATATGCCTAATAAGGGAATTACTCCACCAAAATGCAGCAAGACATCCTTACAGATCCCTGATTCTTCCGGCCTCCCCGGTCCTGGGGAAAGGACAATAAGATTCGGATCGAGCGCACGGATCTCTTCGATCTGCCATTCGTCGTTTCGTTTCACAACTACTTCCGAATCCATCTGTTTAAAATATTGGGCTAAATTATATGTGAATGAATCATAGTTATCAATGATTATGATCATAGTTGCGGACACCTTTCATCCTTGAATATATGTCTATTATACTACCGCCTGCTACGTTTTCCATAGAAGATAAGAATGGAAAATCATCACTTTGTAGTGCTTCAAAGGAAAAAAGAATCGAAAATATCAGTCTCATATATTAGAATATATAGAAAGATCTCGTCGTTAGGGTGACTGCCATGAAATCAGAATTGCTAAAATCGAAGAGTATATGGATTAAAATCGTTCTCATATTGATTGGCATCACGATGCCGCTCTGGCTAAGTGTTGAGAGGTCCGGCCTTGCAGCTGTAATCGAAAGGCTTCAGGCCGCTCCATCAGGGGCTACACTAATGATGGCTGCATTCGGGCTCGTCATGTTAAACACGGTACGAGCCCTCCCCCATTACATTGGTGCTCTTCTGCTCGGAGATGAGCTCGGAGTAAGGTTGAACCGCCCATGGTTGAAGGTCGCCGTCCCTGTAATGATCATCCCATTGGTTTACGCTTTGATTAACGGGTACAATTCAATCAACTATCATTTCGGAGGCCCGGCCATTTTTCTATTATTATCGATCGTCGTTCTTCATTTTTTAGGAAATGGTCAATTACGCCCTGTATTCAAAGCTTTCATTCTCGCTCAATTGCTATTCGGTTTCCAGTGGCTGGATACGGTACTTTTCCTAAGTGCTTTCGGATTCGGTGGCGGGGAAATTTCTATGGAAGTGAAAAGAATGGCCGCGGAGTTAGGGTTCGGAAGTACCTTAAGTTTTTACAGCCTCGTCTTTTTCGCAGTATTTATTGTAAATGCCACCTTCCTTGCCGTGTACTTAACCGTTGCTGAACAAAAAGCAAAAATGAGACAGGACTTGGACATCGCCCGGCTCGACATGGTGGAGTCGCGTTCTGGAAGAGAAGCGTTACATCTCGTTCACGACTTAAAAACTCCATTATCACTGATGGAGGGACTGAACAGCCTCATTCAAATGAAAACGAAGGACGACGAAATCCTTCAGTACACCAATAAAATTTCCTCGTCCATTCAAGCGACCAGCGATATGGTTTCTGAAATCTTGTATCATGAGAAGAAAAATTGGTGTACATTGAAAACATTCATCGAATATGTACGTGCGAATAAACTTTCAGATTCAGCAACCATCTATGCGTTCGATTTGGCCGCCGATGAGAATATTGAAATCTACATTAATAAAATCAGAATGACACGAGCGCTTGTCAACTTAATTGATAATGCCAGTGATGCCGTTGAAGGAAAAAAAGACGCCAAAGTGACCATTGCTACTAAAGTAGAACAATCAGGCATCCTGATTGGTGTGAAAGACAACGGTCATGGCATCAGCCAATCCAATATCAATAAAATTTGGAATGCAGGCTACAGCACGAAATCCCATCCTGGTGTAGGGCTGACATTCGTTAAAAATGTCGTCAAAGAACACGGCGCGGAGCTATCTATTGAAAGCGAACAAGGAGTCGGAACGATATTCTGGATTCATTTACCGAAGGAGAGAGTACGAGATGAAAATACTGATCATGGATAATGACGAATCCTTACGTTACATGCTGACAGAGTTTTGTAAACATGCCGGGTGGGAATCAAACACGGCCGTGAATGGACGCGAAGGTGTCGATATGTTTTTAAAAGGAAGGTATGACGTCATCCTTGTCGATTATCATATGCCGGAAATGGATGGCCTTCAAACCGTCAGGGAAATCCGTAAACACAATACAGTTGTCCCCATTCTCGTGCTGACGGTAGATGAACGACAGGAAGTGGCTGATCGCTTCCTGGAAGAAGGCGCCACCGACTTTGCCTTAAAACCTGTGAAAGCTCCTGATCTCATATCCAGGATCAAACTGCATGCACAAATCGCTAATATGAAAAATAAACACGAAGAAGATGACGATGTTTTTACCGCCAAAGGAATTAGTAAAGGAACATTAAGTTCCATTTCAAACTACTTGCAGGAAAATCGTGAAGCCTATCCTGTAGACGTCATCTCAAAAGACATCGGCCTTGCCTACCCCACTGTATACCGATACCTCATGCATTTACTAGAGGAAGGCAAAGTCAAACAAGTGGTCAGTCATCAGAAGATTGGACGGCCGAAAAAGCTTTACAAATGGTATGCCCATTAAGTGTCTCTCGTGACTAGGAAGGGTATAACCAGAAGGAGAAGCATAGAGAAGGAGTGGTAAGATGAGATCGGGGAATCCCGTTTTAAAAGATGATACATTTCAGCGTTCTGCAGCTTCAGGAAAGTCAATGACCCTGGGTGGAACGACAGCAAAAATATCCCTGCTGTTTTTATTTTTGGTGGGAACAGCGGCGTACACATGGTACCAGTACTCACTGGGAGTCGATGTCACACTCATGATGATCATCGGTGCCATTGGAGGGCTTATATTCGCTTTAATAACTGCCTTCTTCCCTAAAGCTGCGCCTGTCACTGCCCCTATATACGCAGCACTCGAAGGTTTTTTCATCGGTGGCATTTCCGCCTTCGTCGAGGGAGCTTATTCCGGGATTGTCATTCAAGCTGTCAGCTTAACGCTCGCCGTGATGGGAGCTTTATTGATTCTTTATGCAACAAGAGTCATTAAGGTCACAAGAAACTTCCGACTGATGGTTGTTTCCGCTACGTTAGGCATTTTCCTCGTCTATCTTGTGAATTTCATTCTGAACTTTTTCGGCATGACCGTTCCCTATCTCCATTCCAGTGGCCCTGTTGGGATCGGAATCAGCCTCTTCATCGTGGCTGTTGCTGCCTTGAACCTCGTTCTTGATTTTGATTTCATTGAGAAAGGCGTCAACCGCGGTGCACCCAAGCACATGGAATGGTACGGAGCATTCGGCTTAATCGTAACCCTTGTCTGGTTATACATTGAAATTCTCCGCCTTCTTCAAAAACTCAGACGCTAAACGCCCAAAAAGAGAGTGATCGCCTAAATAGGCGATCACTCTCTTTTTTCCTCTTCCATTAAAGCTCCCGATTGTGGAAGACTCAGTTTCGAGATAACCCGGGGTTCGTTTGCCATGTTAGGAGTCAGGGGTGGTTGGGAATCTACTCGCTTTCCTGTGGGGGAGCGCCGAGCTTCCTCAGGCTATCGCCTTGCGGGATCTCGCCTATCTCCTTCTCCCACGGGAGTCTCGCAGATTCCCAACCACCCCATTCGACATAGAGGAGAAACGAACCCCAGTACCAAAATGGAGCGTCTTCCACTATCACTGTGCTATAGACAAAAGCGCTCTGTATTAAGCTTTCACCATCGGAATCCAACTGTAATTTATATCCATCTACTTCCACTAAGCATGAATACTGACTATCACTGAAATTGTTTTGAGCACCACATATGGTAAAGGGGCAGAGGGAAACAGTGAGACTCCTATTTTAAGTGTGGAGGCGCCTTGGTCAGCGGCGTATGGACTAGACTGAGCTGGCGGAGATAAAGGAAACACGAAGAGCGTAGCGATTCGATGTTGACTTATCGTACAGAAGCGAGGGAAGTCTCACTAGCCGCTAGGCGCCGGAACCGGATAACTAAGAGGGTGTGCGGGACAGCTGAGACCCCCGAGGGCGCAGGCTGAGGAGGCTCAGCGCCCGCCCCATGGAAAGCGAACCTTTTCCCGGAGCCCCTATTTCCACACAAACATCTCGAAACTGGGTCTTCCCACAACCCTGCCATTATCCTAAACAGCGTTACTTCTCAAAACCGTGTTGGTTTAGGAAATCAATGATGCCCTCGACAAGTCCATCTGCAAGAGGCAGGTCAGGGTTTGTATAGGTCGCTAAATTTCCATCCCTATCCTTGGGAGCTTCTTTCAGCACATGATTCATCCCTTCTACAAGCATGAGTTCCGCCTCTGGCTCTGCTTTTTTCAAGAGCTCTGCTTCTGATTCTGGTACCTGAATATCGTTCGTTCCATTCACAATTAATGTCGGAACATCCAATTCAGCCAATTGCTCCGCAGGATCATAAGCCATCCATGAAAGGAGAAAAGGTTGGACATCTGGAGAAAACACTCCTTGCAGAGCCTGGCTGACATCAGGAACCGTCTCCCCTTCCCGCATTTTACCAAGAATCGTTTGACTTTCTTTGAACAAGTCTTCGGGTAAACTGTCCCCGAGTTGCTTTTCTAATACATGATCAATGGTCTGACCGGCTCCTGCTAAGGAAATGAATGCTTCTGTCGTTTCAGCACCTGACGCCATCATTCCGACAAGGGAACCTTGACTGTGACCAATCACAGCTATGTTTGTAAAGCGTTTATCATCTTCTAGCGTTTCCAGCCACTGTTTAGCATCATCAATAAAAACTTCAAATCTCATTTCACTGTTGCCGGTTACAGCGTTTATATTTTTGCCCGCGCCTCTTTTATCATATCTTAAGGAAGCAACCCCTTTGTCTGCTAAGGATTCTGCCAAAAGTTTGAGACTATCATTGTTTCCTGCACCTTGAGAGTTTCCATTCCGATCCGTCGGTCCTGAACCGGGGATAATTAAAGCGACAGGATAAGACTCTTCTTTTTCAGGCACCAATAACTCACCATATAATTTACCAGTAGAGGTTTCAATGGATAAGAAATCCCCCTCTTCTTCCTTCGCTTCTTTCTCACCTTTCCTCAATAAGAATGGGAAAGTTTGTCCGTTTTGTGTAAAAGTACCACTTAATTGCTCTCCTTCTAATTTTCCATCAAACTGAACAGACTGCCCAGGAAGAGGCATCTGAAAAGAGACACTTCCTTCATTGGTATCTATCTCGGTTAATGAAAAATCCGTAACATTCTGTGCAGGAATGGTAATCGTCCCCGTCCACTCTTCTCCAGATTGAAAATCGACCAAAATGTTCAATGGTTGATTGGGGATTTGGATTTCACCCTCCCAATGACCTTCCATTTCTTTATTCCCTTGTCCTTCCGCTTCCTCATTTTTTTCGTTACAGCCTGTAAATATAAAAAGTACGATTCCTAACATAAGTAGCTTTTTCATCGTCATCCTCCCTCATATCTATCATTTTACAAGAAATGAAGGAAATTTATAACAAGATGAAAGCAAACCATTTCATTTGTTTTCGATCATCGCACCTAATAAAAACACTCCGCCAAAAAGGGACGGAGTGCTTTCATCTATGCTTGGGTCTGACTTGACTTCTTACTATTCAGGAAGAACGTCGTGATAAACATCAGTGCTAAGAAAACAATCACGATACTGAAACCACCAGCCATTCCGAAAGCTTCGGAAGCTAGTCCGATGATGTAACCAGCAATACCACCGCCGATTCCTGCAGCAATATAAATGAGTCCAAGCGCTGAACCACCTGTTTTAGAAAGCTGAGTACCAAAAGCTGTCGCCGTCGGGAACAATGTTGAGAAGAACAACCCTGCCCCAGCGAACAAGTAAGGGAAATTCTCAGCGACTAGGAAACTGGCACCGACCATCAATAATGCTCCGGCAGAAAACGTAATTAAAATAATCCGCTCATTGATCCAATTGGTCAAATAGGCGACACCAAGGCGTCCCGCCATGAAGAAGATGGAGAAGAGAGACAAGATGGTCGCTACCATGTCCTCTTTATTAGCCGTTGACACGCCACCCAGATCCAGTGACTTCAAGTACGTCGGGAAGAAATTCATGAACGATACTTCCGCAGACACCTGGAAGACGAGAAAGATCATGAGGAATACGAACTGAGCGTCTTTCAACATAGGAATGAATGCTTTCAAATCGATTTTTTCTGCTTTCCCTGATGGAAAAGCTACGCTAGTAATATAGATGATAACAGCTATTAAACTGACTGCAATTCCTATATAAAAATAACGCCATGATGCAAATTGGAACATGTAGTTTAGAAATTGTGGAAATAGCACCATTCCTAACCCGTACACTCCCATTGCAAAGTTGAACATCTGATTTTGTTTTTTCGGATAAGCCGCTGGAATGATCGCATTGGAAGCAGCACCGAGCGCCCCTAAACCGAACCCGACAATCATGTAGAAACCTAAGAAGAACATAATATTAGGCGCAAGACCTGTACCAAGAAAGCCAAGTCCCATAATGATGGCACCGATGATGGTCATCGTCCGCAGGCCTTTTTTATCTGTGTAATAACCGATTACGACACTGGCAAGCGTGAATCCGAGTTGGAAAATAAAGACTACCAGACCAAATTCACTCATATCCAAACCTAGATCCTTTTCCACTTGATCCAGTACGATTCCTTTTGTATTAGTAACACCACCCGAAATAAATTGGGTGAACATAAGAATAATTAATGCATGTATACTTTTTCCCTTTGTCATGTGGTACCTCCTGAAAATTGTTTAATTCGTGAACATTTTCAGGAGATTCCCCGCTATATATCAGTTAAAACTGCCTTTTTACATGTAAACGTTTTTTCAGTAAAATTTTTACGCTCTCCGCCCACTTAAGCTGGATAACATTCCAAGTATCTCCTGAACTTCATTTTATTCCAGGCTGCCTACCATAGCGAATTCTTCGACCCCTTTATGATCATAACCCCCATCCGTAATTTTTCTTACGTCTGTAAGCATCTTTTTCATTGGAACATGAGTACCTTTCACACGGGAAAAAAGTGCTTGGTGAGACCCCGCAGAGCGAAGCTCGAGGAGGCTCACCGCGCTCCCGCGGAAAGCGAGTCATTCCCCGAAGCCCCATCCACTCAAAAAACACCTCGAAACTGAGTCTTCAACAATCCTGCCATATTGTTCAATAAGGGACATAGATAAAGAACCAGAAATCCCATTGAAGGGACTTCTGGTTCTTTAGATGATTTCGTTATACTTGTGCCGCCAGGGGCGTGCTTCTTCAAGCTGGGAGGCTAGCTTCAACAGTGTTCGTTCATCACCAAACCTCCCGGTAAAGTGGGAACCGATTGGGACATTTTCTTCATTCCAGTAAAGAGGAACACTCATCGCCGGCTGTCCAGTTACGTTCGCTACTGGGGAAAGATGGGCATATTCGGCAGACACAGCCAATATTTCATCGATCGTTTTTTCTTCTCCATTATAACAACCTAAAGGTAAAGCAGACTTGGAATTGACGGGGTGTAAAAGCACATCATACTGATCAAAGAACGAGTGGAATTTAACACTTTCTGTCGCTAGAAACATACGTGCTTGCTCGTATTCCATCGCCGTGTAACCTTCAGCTTTCCCAATCAACGTTGAAAGCATCTTCTCTAAATTTTGATCATTAGGCTTTATGCCATTCATTCTTGCCGCACCTTTGACAGCTAAAGCACCACCGACGACCCATACAGTAACGAACGCATCCATAAAGCGATGGAGTTCAAAGTCGGGATAAGCGACTTCTACTTCATGCCCGAGCGACTCACAAAGCTCTGCCGTATGACGAATGGCGCGTTGCACATCTGGCTGTATAGGCATCAAATCTCCGAAATCTGCCATATAAGCAATTTTCAATGACCCAAGATCCTCATGAGCGATTTCGGCGTATGGATCGCCTTTGGCTGGAGTTGCAAAGAGGTCGCCTTTTTGCGGGCCTTCCAGTAGATCAAGGAGCGCGGCACTGTCTCTTACCGATTTTGTTACCCCATGACTGACGGCAAGGCTGTTCAGATGCATGGAAAAAGGCGTCCTCCCCCTCGTCGGTTTTAAGCCGAACAAACCGCAGTTGGAAGCAGGGATACGAATGGATCCTCCTCCGTCACTGGCGTGTGCAAAAGGGACCATACCGGATGCAACAGCTGCGGCTGCTCCTCCGCTTGAACCTCCAGGTGAATATTTCTTGTTCCACGGATTTTTCGTGAAACCTAGATGGACAGATTCCGTAGCAGGCGTGAAGCCGAACTCAGGTGTATTACTTTTTCCAATAAAGGTAAGTCCACCCCTTCTGAAACGTTTGACGATTTCATCATCCCCTTTCGCCTCAAAGCCTTCCATCACCTTAGAACCATAGGACAACGGATGTCCTTGTACAGCATTCAAATCTTTGATAAGAAATGGAAGACCCCGAAAATACCCGTCTGTATTGAAAGGTTCTTCTATGTAGTGGACAACAGCATTCAATTCAGGATTCTTCCGTTCCATAACTGTTTTATAGTGATGAATGACTTCTGATATGTTCAATTCTCTGCTTTCTAGTTTCGCTTTTAATGCGATGGCATCAAACTGATGAAGCTCTTGAATTTCCAAGGCTGATTCTCCTTTCATGAACCATAAGTATAAACCGACACACAGCTTCTTCCATTTTCTTTCGCCTTGTATAACGCTCGGTCGGCTTTTGTGAGAAGTTCTCCCTGGTCCACCCCATGTTCAGGATAAATGGACACCCCTATCGACACACTGATTTCAATCTCACACCCTTGCAGGTGGATCGGTTGGAGCACACGATCCAGCATTCGATCCGCAACTTGACGCGGGTGCTTGGTATCAGCTAAGTCTGATAAAAGAATAACAAATTCATCGCCACCTAGACGAGAGAGCGTGTCCGTTTTTCTTAACCCTTGACTGAGACGTTTAGTAAAGATGACAAGTAATTCATCACCGATTTGATGTCCATAGCGGTCATTAATTTGTTTGAAATTATCCAAATCAAAGAATAATAAGGCAAAAATCGAGTCTTGGTGTTTCACCCGTTTCAGCTCATCTTCCAACTTTTCAAAAAAGTACCGCCTGTTCGGAATGTTCGTCAACTGGTCATGATAAGCCATCTCTTCTAATTGATGCTGCTGTTTCCTTCGTTCCGAAATGTTACGGCAAATCGTCTGGACCGCTTTAATTTGATGGTATTCCACAAGACCTCCATGCAATTCAACATCAATGATCGATCCATCCATTCTTAGAAGCTGGCGTTCGATCGGACCTTTCACATATCCCCCTGACAATAACGTGCTTAGACGTTTTCGTATATCTTCATATGGTTCACTGTAGAGGAACTTCTTTATATCCTGACCAAGTAATTCTACAGCTTTTTCCGCCCCTAGCAAGTCCATCCCTGCTTGGTTCACATAAATGATGCGATCTTCTTCATCATGCAGAAAAATCGAGTCCGGGGAAGTTTCAACTACCGATTCATAACGGCTTTCACTTTCTACACGTTGACGTTCTTTCTCTTCTATAAGCTTCATCGTTTGGGCAGACCCCATTTTTATGTACAGGAGATAAAAATCCCCAATTTCTGCAGATTGTATAGCATAAGAGATTTGAAACGGATTAGGATAACGGTCAGAGCTCTCAACTAAAGTTTCGCGACAATTATCCGCCCTTTCCATCGTCTCCTCGATATGGACCCGTTTCGCCTCACAATAAATGTCATTTAATGCACACCCTTGAAGGTCTCCATACACCCGCTGCATCGTCGCATTGATGTAGGTAAAGATCATGTTCCCTTTTACATTTTGAATGATGGCTACCGCGTCACTTAAATGGTGAAACAAGTTTTTAAATATTGATGGTTGGTTAATTAAGGAATGGATGGCATTCATATATAAGCACTTCTTTCCTGTTAATAATAAGGTGAAAAGAACTAGAAAATAATGTTTTAACTTAAAAATTATAACACTAGTTCATCATCCCCTTCCATTTATATACAGACTTTTTACATTTTTCTTAATTATCCCCCCTACTCTCATTGATCCACACAGCAAACTTGCTGCGTTTGATTTTACTTACTCTGATGGAAATCTTTTTCTACATAGGTTTATTTGAAAATGGGGAGGGTAAATAAACCGAAAGCTTTCAGGAGATGAGTCCTAAAATGAAGGTCTATAAAAATTCCGTTCTTACATTCCTTCTCTATTCCTTATTCATTCTCGCTGTTCTTGCGATCCATCACCTTTTATCCCCCACCCCTTTTCAATATGTCAGGAGTATCATCTGCTTTGGACTAGCTCCTGCTTTCATTCTTTATGCAAATCACAAACAACTTTGGTTCCGTTCCAGTCTCCGTTGGGTTATAAAATTAAGCCGTCGCCCGGTTTTAAGCTCAATTCTCTTCGTAATGAGCGCACTCGCAAGCTTCGATTTAGCTTTTCATCTTCCTCTAAGTGAGTTTGTTCACCTGTTCCTTTTAGGTTTCGGAGCGTTTATTTACTGGACACCTCTTTTGTTGCAGTGCTCTTTCATACAGCTCCAAAACTACATGAGACGTTTTCTTTATTTAATACTGACATCCTTATCCTTTGTGCTCTATCATGAAGCTTCTTTCTTCTTCAGTGAAGGAACTGATGCTGAGGCCTTTTTGTACACGGGTGTGATGATCATGATCATCCAGTTGTTTTCCTTGATCCTGGAGTGGGCCGAGGACGAGAAAGAAAATGATCCTGTAAATGTCAAAGGATACTTCAAATCCATCTCTAAAAATTGACCATCCTAAGCTCCCTTTCTTTAAATACAGCTTTGAGATGTTTAGGGTGTTTCCGTTACGCATGTTAGCGGTTGGGGGTCAGAGGAATAACTCTTTTCGTGGAAGTGCGGTGAGCGTATGAGTGGTTTCCCTCCCCTCTGCTCTCAGTTCATATAAAACCACGCCTTCAAAAACCCTGCAATATAAGGATGAAAAAGCCGGATTCCTGTGTTTGGAATCCGGCTTTTCCGTTGGTTATCGAGGGGTCATGAATAGTTGTGTCCAGTATCTTTTATATGGTCCTGCTCCTTCGATGTATCCTACACCAATATGGGTGAAGTCTTCGTGAAGAATGTTGGCTCTATGCCCATCACTGTTCATCCAACCTTCTACGACTTCTTCGGGTGTCCGTTGACCGGCAGCGATGTTTTCACCTGCTGCCTGGTAACGGAAATCGAATTCGTCCATCATATCAAATGGTGATCCGTAGGTTGGTGAAGTATGACTGAAATAACGTTTATCCGCCATATCCTGTGACTTTACGTTGGCTAATGCACTCAAACGATTATGCGTTTGTAAAGGCTCAAGTCCCCGCTTTTCCCGTTCTTTATTGACCAGAGCAACAACTTCTTGTTCGAACTCTTTCAATTCATAACCAGAGAGTGAATTCTCTGACACCCGTTCACTCTGGCGATCTGAAGTCACTTGCTCTTCTGGAGGTGCATCAGGGTATTTCCATTCCACATCTTCAAGAAGCTTAAAAAACGATTGGACATCTACTGCAAAATTCTGAAACTCATTTTTTATATTTGTATTCTCTACTAAGCCCTGCACATGTTGCGATACCCTCTCATAGGAAGCCCGCGGGCCTTCTTTCCAAAAGTCCTGGGCAGAAACTGGTGTCGCAATGACGATGATGACAAACAAGGCCACAAGAAAGAGAAAGAACTTTTTAATCATATCGATTCTCTCCTCACTTCAGGCTAGAAGTACTCTCTCCCAGTATTCCATGGCATCGCTTCAAAGGCAAACGGCAATATTTAACGATGGGAGGCTTTTAATTTCCCTTTATAAATCTCTGCTTTATGGAGGGAAAGCTCCAGATCACGCGCAAACTTCTTCAAACGTTTCTCTTCTACAGGGTTCACTAGGGAAACAACCGTTCCTTCCTGAGATCCAATTCGTCCGGTCCGACCCGCACGGTGAATATAGGATGTCATATCTTTAGGAACATCAAGGTTGATGATATGGTTGATTTCAATAATATCCAGGCCTCTGGCAGCCACATCAGTTGCAAGTAGTAATGGATATTCCCCTTTTCGGAATTCCTTAATCGCTTTTGCCCGCTGCTCTTTTTTCGCATCACTGTGCAACAAGCCGATATCCAGGTGTTTGTACGTCAGTTTCTCGGCCATGACATTCAACTTGGCAATATCCTGCATGAAGGCAAGACCTTTGAATCCTTCCATCCGCGCCAGTTTTCTTAATGTCTCGATTTTATCTCTGTCTTCACAAACAATATAGGTATGAGTCACGTCGGGTTTCTTCAGTTCTTCTGTAACCCGAATCACTTCCGCCTCTTCATCCATGAATGTTTGAGCTATTTCAATGACCTCATCAGGCAATGTGGCTGAAAACAACAACGTTTGCGTATCACGCATCGTGCTTTTCAACACATCTTCAACCGTATGGATGTGTTCTGGAACAAGTAATTGATCTGCTTCGTCCATAATGACCGCTTTGATTTCATGTGCCTTCAATTTTTTCTTCTGTAGCAATTCATACACACGACCTGGGGTACCAACAACGATGTGCGGCTTTTTCTTCAGCTTGTCCATCTGTCGCTTAATATTCGCTCCACCAATCATCGTCATGCTACTGATGCCGCTTCCTTTCGTCCAAGTCTGTACCTCCTGATGAATCTGCATGACTAATTCATGGGAAGAAGCCATGATCAACACTTGTGTATGCTTCTGTTCGGGATCCACTTTTTCAATCAACGGTAGTAAATAAGCCAAAGTTTTCCCACTGCCTGTAGGGGCTTCCGCCACCACATCTGTGCCTTGTAAAATGAAAGGTATGGCCTGTTCTTGAACTTTCGTCAAGCTCTCATATCCTGAAACCTGCCATGCCTCTTTCGTAGATGGGGATAATTCCTCAAACCACGATTGGTTGATATCTGTCATCTATTATCTTTCCTTTCCATATATCTTTAGAATTCCTAATATACCCTTCTATTACCCACCCCACCCTTCGCCTTAAGCTCCCTATTCTTGAAAACTCAGTTTCGAGACTTTTGTAGAGTGGGTGGGGCTGCGGGGAATAGCTCGCTTTCCGCGGGAGCGCGGTGAGCCTCCTCGGACTGCGTCCTGTGGGGTCTCACCATGCACTTTTTTCCCGCAGGAGTCTCGCCATTCCCCTTCGCCCCTTTGCCATATAAGTATCTCGAAACCACTTCCAGAATAAGCTGCTTTCATGCACATGGTAATTGGAGGGGAATCAACTACCAAAGCAGCTATTCTGCATACGGAAAGCTTGTTATAGAGCGCTTTATGCATATATCAAAAAGATAGTGGAGATAACCCCCCTTGGTAAAGGGGTTCGTTTTCCACATGCATCGAATGGGGTGGTTGGGAAGCTGCGAGACTCCCGCGGGAATGGATTGGCTGGCGAGACCCCGCAGTGCGAAGCACGAGGAGGCTTGCCGTCATCCCCGCAGGAAAGCGAGTTGCTTCGCAGCCACCCCTGACGCTCAACCAGGCAACGAACCCCGGAAACATCTCGAAACTGAGTCTTCCACAATCCTGCCATTTAATTGAATAGGGAGTTTTGTATATAAAAAATAGACCTCTTTCCATATTGGATAATGGAGAGGCCTTTCATACATGATCCATAGCTTATTCTTATTATACCACCATTAAGAAGAAGATTCGATAAACTTCTTCAAATGCTGAAGGTGATCCTGATCTTCTTTTTTGATGATCTTCTTGATGAGCGGTTTCATCAATTTGTTTCGTAAACCTTCCGTGTAAAGCTCCCCTTGGAAGTCTATTCTTGTTCCCTCTGAAGTCTGCACGAATTCATAATGATAGCGCAAATCCAATCCATGCTGATGACTGCGGACAGAGTATTTTCGATTGGGGTCAAAGTCGGTGACCTCAATGATTGAGCGTGCTTTTCTGCCTCTGATTTCGCGAGTTTCCTGGAACCTGTACCCTTCTTTGACAGGCCCCTCACTCAATAGTTGTACATCAATGACTGTATCCATAATTTCAGGGCTGTTGTTGAAATCCGTCGCCATCTCAAAAACTTCTTCTACAGGTTTTTCGATGATGACGGACTGTTTCATAAAAGCCACAAGCATCCTCCTCTGTTAAAAGCTCTACCCCCTATATTCGCTTTACACGCTCCGACTCCTTTTTTACATGAGAAGAATATCCTGGCAAAACACACACAAGCTAATGGAAGCACTCAAGAAAAGCGAGGTATATGTATATGGGTTGGATCTCCGTCGTTCCTTTCATCGTGGTCATTATTTCAGCTATATGGACCAAACAAGTCATTCCCAGTTTACTATTCGCTGTTGTTGTGGCCGGTTACATTATCGACCCGCACTGGCTGGGCGGGATGATGACTGCCTTAGGTTTCATCATTGAAGGATTAAGGGATGAAGCCAACTTAAAGATCATCCTTTTTCTATATGCTTTCTCCGCTTTAATCGGACTTGTAAAAATGTCAGGAGGGATCAAAGGATTCGTCAAAGAAGCAACAGAGCGGATCGACCATAAAAAAGGAGCGTTCATCCTAACCTGGTTGTCTTCTTTAGGAACTTTCAGTGCCCCGAGTTTTCGGATCGTTACCATTGGACCTGTGATGAAGGCATTGAGAAGGAACATCCCGATGACAAAACAGGAGCTTGGTTTCGTCATCGAAACGACAGCCTCTCCCCTCGTCGTCTTGATTCCAATTGCTACCGCGTTTGTTGGATATATGACATCAGTCATTGAACTTTCCTTACAGCAGGCGGGTACGGAAGGAGACGCTTATTCCTTATATATCAGCAGCATTCCATTCAACTTTTTCGCCTTTTCTATGCTGGCTGTCGGTTTTTATATGAGTTTTTTCCATAAGAATAAAAAACCTGCAACCGATGCCGAGAACATGGACCAAGAAAAAAGAGAAGATGATGATCAATGGGAAGACTGTCATCCAGCCGTTACGAAAAATCTACCCGCACAGCCTTGGCACCTGATCGCTCCTTTGATCAGCGTCATCCTCCTTACTTTCTTTCTTATGTATATGGTCGGAATCAGAGATGGAAAGTCCGGATTTGATGCCTTGATTAATGCAAATGTACTTGATGCGATGGTACTCGCTGTCGTTCTTACCCTCATCGGGTTTGTCGTTTACTTGAAATTTCGAAACGAGAAACTTAGAAAAATGATGAACACCCTCGTCGATGGAGGAAACGAAATGATGAGCGTCATCGTTCTCCTTGCCATGGTATGGGGGTTGAGCAGTGGATCCGAAGCGCTAAAATTCGCGGATACCATCTCTAAGTCTTTCGACTGGATCCCCGCAGGATTTGTAGCCGTCATCCTATTTGTTGTCGGCTGCGGCCTCTCTTATTTCATCGGATCTTCCTGGGGCACATGGGGGATTCTTATGCCTGTCGGGATATCGATCGCCACCGTAGCCGGAAGTTCACTGCCGATTGTCATCGGGGCCGTCTTTGCCAGCGGAACTTTCGGGGCCTTCGCATCTCCTTTGAGTGATGATACGAATACTACGGCTGGAATCTTGAATTTGAATCCGATTAAATACGCCAAATTCAAGCTGAAACCGGCCCTCATTGCAGCCGGCTTCGCTTCTGCGATTTACTTCGGTTTGTCGTTCTTTTTATAGCGGATACGGAAGTGTACGAAAAGCGGATTCCTGTGAAGATTTCCTCATGAACTGGATGGAAATCGCCTCAGATAAAAATACGGCCCTTTCCTTTCCTCCTGAATAAGGCCTGTGATACCTTGTTATTGGAGGAGGTTCAAAATGAAAGAGTTTCATGCATATCTTTGGTCCACCTTATTATTCAGTTCATTAATAGGGTGGACCCTCTACCATTTAGTAGGGACAGGCTCCTTTTTCTTACCTGTAATCGCTCTTTTGATTTTTATATCTATTCAGTTAAATCGTTTAGAAAGTAAAAGGAACAAGAATGAACGTGCGTTTTAACAAACCGTTTTTTCATTTGTCACCGCTCTGTATTCTATAGTTTCCGAGACCAAAAAGAAAAGCAAGGAAGTTTTAACGTGCTTCCTTGCTTTTTTGTTCGGTTATTTAATTGGAAGGAATAAGCGGTAACTCGTTTCAGCACCTGTATAAGGTTTGTATTCCTCAAAGCCGAATCCTTCTACCTGTTGATACCCTTCATCCTTTATCCACTTATGCAAATAAGCGTAAGGATTGAAATCATGAATGGAAGGATCATATTCAAGCATGGCATACGTATGAGCAGGGATCGTCTTTGTAATCATGTTTGGCGGAATCTTCTCGAAGCTATCGACCTCTACAGCAGCAATCCAATAAAAAGCATCGGTCATCTCATTCCAATTTGGCGGGTCGACGAACATTCCGATGGAACGCGGCGCGTTGACCCTGTTTCTTACTTTCGGCAAATTTGTCGTATGAAACTGCTCCATCAATCGCGGAATTTTAATTTCCCGTTCATCCATCATAGTTTGACAAGAGACACCGACGACCTTGATATTGGACCTACGAACAACCTGGGGTTCCACAGCGGTTGTCAATTGCTTACTCATTGCATGGCCACTCCTTTTGGTTTTGAATATTCTCCCTAACTACTTCCACATCGATCCTAGATTTCCTTGTAAAAGTTGTGTGTTCGATGAAATTCGTAGCCTTTCGACCTTCTTTTTACATGATTTTGTTTATGAGGTCTATTCCTATATCCTATTGTTTGTTCGGTCTGAATTATGCTCATAAATTCACTTCCATCCGACGACCGCTTGTAAGATGGCTTTTTGGACGTGCATACGATTTTCGGCCTGCTGAAAGACTGCCGAATGGTTGCCGTCAATGACACTTGCTGTCACTTCTTCCCCTCGATGGGCCGGAAGGCAATGCAAAAAGGAGACATTTGATTTAGCTTGCTTTAGTAAAGATTCATTTACTTGGTAGCCTTCAAAATCTAACAGGCGTTTTTCACTCTCTTCTTCCTGCCCCATACTCGTCCAAACATCTGTGTAAATGACGTCCGCATGCTTCACGGCTTTTTCTGGATTCTCTTCCAGTACGACGGATCCACCATATCGTTTCGCCAGCGCTTGCGATTTTTCGGTAATCAGAGGGTCAGGCTGATATCCGTCCGGAGCTGAGACGACCATTTCCATGCCCATCATAGCTGCCAAAATCATCAGCGAATGAGCGACATTGTTTCCGTCACCGATGTAAACGACCTTCACTCCACACAAACGCCCTTTCAATTCTAAAATGGTAAAAATATCAGCGAGTGCCTGACAGGGGTGGTAGATATCGCATAAGCCGTTAATGACAGGTACAGAGGCGTGTTCAGCAAGCTCCTTCAATTTTCCATGCGATGTCGTTCTGAACATGATGGCGTCAACGTATCCCGAGAGCACGCGAGCCGTATCGGCAATGGTTTCACCGCGGCCGACCTGGATGTCTCTCGTATTTAAATAAAGAGCATGGCCGCCCATTTGAACCATCCCGACTTCAAAAGAAACGCGTGTTCTTGTCGAAGATTTTTCAAAAATCATCGCCAGGTTCTTCCCTTTTAATGATTGAGAATAAGGGTTTTCTTTTAAGTGTTGAGCCTGCGCTAACAATTGGGAAACCTCTGATTGATTATAATCAAGCCAAGTCAAAACGTTCTTTCCATGCATTGAACCATCTGTTGAATACATTTGTTCCATCAAATTCATTACGATCGCACTCCTTCACGTTTATTACCCGGCAGAGGGGCAGGGTCGAAATTTTCACAAGCTAATGATTGAATATAGGCATCGAACGTTGCTTTCTCACTGAAAACGGTCATTCCATTCTTCACAGCCTGTATTCTGCGTTCACTCGCCTCGGAACTTGATTCATCATTGACATAAATAGAAGCGTCCTCAAGCTTGAGCCATTCGTCAAAATCCTTAGATGAAAAAGTTGAATCCCCTTCTACAAAGCAAGAATCTTTTACATCATGCACATTAGGTAAATGGGAGAACACTTTTCGCAAGGCTTCATCTATGGTCTTTCCAAGGCACATCCCCTCACCCGTCGATTTCATATTCGGACCAAGCTTATGATCCACCTCCGTCAAGGCATAGGATGAAAAGACCGGATACTTCACGGCTGTTTGATCAAAAACAGGTGTGGGAAGGGACATCAAATCCACTTCACCAGATGCCAATACCCGAACAGCTAAATCCACAAGGGGAACGTCTGCCACCTTACTCACAATTGGTACCGTCCGACTCGCTCTCGGGTTCACTTCCAGCACATACACTTTTTCTCCGCTCAGTAAAAACTGGATGTTCATCATTCCTTTGTAACTAAAGTACCGGACGATTTTTTGGGAGTAGGCTTCAATAGTCTTTTTGACTTCCTCATCAAGCTTCGATGGGAAGAGCGCCATACTGTCTCCGGAATGAACACCTCCCGGCTCGATATGCTCAATGATCTCAGGAAGATAGAGGTTTTCACCGTCCGCCACGAGGTCCACCTCTACTTCTTTTCCTTGCATAAAGGTGTCCAGAACAATCGGATAGTGACGATCATCCGCTTCCTGAAGCGACTGTCTCAACTCGTTCATATCTTTGACAATGACCATCCCCTGGCCTCCGATGACATAGGACGGGCGGCAAAGAATCGGAAACGAGTAATGCTCTGCTGCTTTTAGAGCTTCATTTTTTGTATGACAGGTGGTACCTGAAACATAAGGGATATCTAAATCATTTAATGCCGCATAGAATTTATCTCTGTCCTCCAGCGCATCTAAAACGTCTGTACTTACTCCTGCAAGGGGGATCCCCTCCGTCTCTAGTTCTGCTGCCAAATTAATGGCAGTCTGACCTCCGAATGAAGTGAATACAAGGTCAATACCTTCATGATCAACGATGGATGTTATGATTTCTTTTTGAATCGGTTCGAAGTAGAGGCGATCCGCGGTTTCATAATCGGTACTGACGGTTTCTGGGTTGTTGTTCACCATAATCGTCGTCCACCCTTGCTTTTGCAGACTTTGGATGGCCTTCACCGCACTATAATCAAATTCAACTCCCTGCCCGATTCGAATCGGTCCGGATCCGAGAATCAACGCTTTTTTCTTTCCTGACAGTGGTGTAATTTCATTCACACCCGCAAATGTGCTATAGACATAGTTCGTTGCCGCTTCAAATTCCGCTGCACACGTATCAACGAGCTTGAAATGGCGGTGAATCCCGAATTCCTCTCTCCTTTTTTGCACTTCTTTTTCAGATACCCCAGCAAGATGAGCAATCTCCTGATCTGAAAAACCACAGATTTTCACTTGTCTCAAAAGCGCTTCACCCAAAGTCTCCTGTTGCAGACACTTTTCTAAATCAACAAGATTTTTCAGTACATGTAAAAAGAAGCGATCAATTTTAGTATTTTCATGGATTGTCTCCAGACTTTCACCTTTTCTTAGAAGGTGGAGAATAGCGAAGTAGCGCAAGTCTGTAGGTTCCTCCAGATGATCCCAGGCGTTATGAATATCGGGTACTTTCGTATCCAGGGATTGGACGGCTTTTTGAAAAGCCCCTTCCAACGTCCGGTCGATGGCCATGACTTCACCTGTCGCCCGCATCTTCGTTCCGAGCTTACGATCCGCTTCTGAAAACTTATCGAACGGCCAGCGGGGGAATTTAACGACGACATAATCAAGCGCTGGTTCAAAGCTTGCGTACGTATAGCCCGTAAGCGGATTTTCAAGCTGGTCAAGCGTATAACCAAGAGCCACTTTTGTCGCCATTTTTGCAATCGGATAACCCGTGGCTTTCGAAGCCAGTGCTGACGAACGACTGACGCGCGGATTAATCTCGATGACATAGTATTGACGACTCTCTGTATCAAGCGCGAACTGAACATTACACCCTCCAATGACATCGAGTTCAGAAACAATCTTGAACGCCGCTGACCGAAGCATTTGATAATCGTTATCCGACAATGTCTGGGAGGGAGCAACAACGATGGAGTCTCCGGTATGAACACCCACAGGATCGAAGTTTTCCATATTACAAACAGAAATACATGTTCCATTGTGATCCCGCATGATTTCATATTCAATTTCCTTAAAACCTGCAATACTCTTTTCGACGATGACCTGGTGAATCGGACTCGCTTTCAGCCCCGTCGCGATCAACTCTTCCAGTTCCTCCGGTCTGTGAACGATTCCACCACCACGTCCACCAAGCGTATAAGCAGGTCGACTGATGATCGGGTAACCGACTTCTTCAGCAAAGGCTTTCGCTTGATCAACCGTCGTAATCACTTCACTTTCGGGGACTGGCTGGGATAATTCATGCATCAACCCGCGGAACAATTCTCTGTCCTCCCCTTTTTGAATGGAATGGACACTGGTCCCTAATAACTCGAGATCATAATCCTGCAAAACGCCTTCTCTTTCCAGTTCAACGGCTAGATTGAGAGCGGTCTGTCCCCCGAGCCCGGCAAGGATCGCCTCGGGTTTTTCTAAATCAATGATTTTCGTTAAGCTTTCAACCGTCAATGGTTCACAATAAACCACATCAGCCACGTCATGGTCTGTCATGATGGTTGCCGGATTGTTGTTGACGAGGACAACCTCACACCCCTCTTCTTTCAGAGCGAGACATCCTTGTGTTCCTGAGTAATCAAATTCTGCCGCCTGACCAATCATGATCGGACCTGATCCAATGACTAATACTTTACGAGACATGTGTCTTCACCCCTTTGTTCTTCACAAGTGTAAGAAAGTTATCAAACAACCATTCCGCATCTTTCGGCCCGGGATGGGCTTCCGGGTGGAATTGTGCGGACATGATTAGTTTCGAGTCATGCATCAATCCTTCGATGGAACCGTCATTGACGTTATAAAACCTTGTTACGAGCGGCGTCCCATTCAGACTGTCTTCTTTGACCACATAGTTATGATTCTGCGAGGATAGGAACACTTTTCCTGAAACCACATCTTTGACTGGATGGTTGGCACCGCGGTGACCGAATGTTAACTTCGTCGTATCTCCTCCAAAAGCAAGAGCAATGACCTGATGCCCCATACAGATTCCGAAAGTCGGAAACTTCTCCAGTGCCTTTTTCAAAAGTGGTAAAACGTCCACGGTATCTTTCGGGTCTCCTGGTCCATTCGATAGAACAATAGCGTCCGGTTGAAGCGTATCCAGCATCTCGACTTTAGAGAAAGGAAGTACCGAAACCCGGACACCTCTTTCAAGAAGGGCATTCAAAATCGATTTCTTCCACCCGAAGTCGATGAGTGCTACATGCATGCCCGCTTCTCCATAAGTTTCAATTTTTTCACCACTCACCTGCTGTATTTGATGGCCCTTTGTCGGCTGGAATAGATAATCTGTCCCTCGAGAAAGAGCGGCTTGCTGTGTTCCTTCTGCACGGATGGCCTTGGTGACTTCTCTTGTATCTACCTCAGTCATGTATGGAATGTTTTGTTCGTTCAAGTACGTTCCTAAGGACTTTCTCGCCTGAAAATGCGAAGGAACATCCGTACATTGGTACATGACCACACCACTCACTTGGATTTCTTCACTTTCCCCATCCTCATCGTTGATGCCGTAATTCCCTATCAATGGATACGTAAATACGACAATCTGCCCTTTATAAGAAGGATCGGTGAGAACTTCCTGGTATCCCGTCATGCCGGTAAAGAAGACGACCTCGCCCTGGACGTTTCGGTCAAAATGCCGCGAAGCCTTCCCTTCAAATGTTGTTCCGTCTTGTAAACATAAGTATCCTTTCATTCCATCACCCCACAAAATGAATATTTATTATATATTGCGTATTTTTATACATATAACTTCCGGGAAAGACGGTGCTGAACACGACTGTGAACATCACCGTCTATACATTCTTTATGCTTTTTGCAAACTGTCTTCATGCTGTTGGATCGCTTCGGTAATTAAAGCGACAGCTTCGTCCATTTCCCCATATTCTACAGTCAATGGAGGGAGCAGCCTCAAAACATTCGGGCCGGCGACTACAGCCAAGAGTCCTTTTTCCCTTAATGAGTGAACAATTTGAATTGCTTCACCGGATATGGAAATCCCCAGCATCAACCCTTTTCCACGTATTTCTTTCACACTGTTAAAGCGCGCCAATGAATCTTCAAGCTTATCTTTGAATACCGTCCCTTTCTCCGTAACAGCTTCCAGGAAATCAGAAACGAAGATTTTCTCAAGCGTAGCTTTTACTGCCGTTGAAGCTAATGGGTTCCCACCAAACGTAGATCCGTGAGATCCAGCTGTGAAGGAATCTTTCAATTCGGCTTTCCCTAACATAGCCCCGACAGGAAACCCACTTCCCAATCCTTTGGCAGCTGTCACGATGTCAGGGTCCAGTCCATGGTGTTGATAGGCAAAAGCTTTTCCTGTACGGCCGATTCCGGTTTGGACTTCATCAATGATCAAAAGGGCGCCTAATTCCCGGCATTTATCTTCGACCGTTTTCAGAAACTCTTTTGTTCCCGGTACGACTCCACCCTCTCCCTGGATGACTTCGACCATAATCGCAGCCACATGACCGTCATGCACTTCCTCTATTTTTGGTACATCATTATAAGGGAAGTATTCGAAAGTCGGAAGCAGTGAACCGAATCCTTCATGAATCTTTTCCTGCCCTGTTGCACTCATCGTAGCAAATGTCCGTCCGTGAAAAGATTGCTTGAATGTAATGATTTTCTCTCTTCCTGTATGTTTACGGGCAAGCTTGATTGCCGCCTCATTCGCCTCTGCTCCGCTGTTACAGAAAAAAGCATAGTCTAGTTCAGACGCATCACAAAGCAAATTCGCTGCCTCTTCCTGAACAGGGATTTGGTATAGGTTTGATACATGCCACACTTGATTCAACTGTTCTTCCAGCGCTTCCTGCACTTCTGGAGGTCGATGACCGAGATTACATACAGCAATCCCTGATACAAAGTCTAAATAATCCTTCCCTTGATCATCGGTCACCGTTGTTCCCTTTCCAGATACAATCGTTAAAGGAAAGCGATTATACGTAGGAAATAAACTCACTCTACCATCTCCTTCCTTTTTGCTCTAATGGATGTGCCATTCAACGAATCGCCTTCCATCAAAGCTTGTTCTCCACTTACGATTCTTACTTCTTGTAAATGGTCGGATAATGCTTCCGTTGCAGAACGGACCTTAGGAATCATTCCGCCATAGATGACCTTTTGCTCGATCATGCCATCAATTTCCTCGGGTGTCGTGCAGTCGAGAATTTCGTCTTCAACGAGAATGCCCGGAACATCTGTCACATATAAAAGCTTTTCAGCTCCTACAGCTGTTGCTATAGCCCCGGCTGCTACATCTGCGTTAATATTCACCGTTTGATGATCCTCGGTTTTCCCAAATGGTGCGACGACAGGAAGAAAACTTTCAGCAAGAAGATTCTTCAGTATAGTTGGATTTACTTCTTTCACCTTACCTACAAGACCTAGGTTTTCTTTATCCAAGTAATCGGCTTGCAGCAACGATGCTTCAGATCCTTTGACCCCGACGGCGTTGACTCCCTTTTTCATCAGATGACCTGTAATCCTGCCATTCACAGAACCCCCAAGAACCATTTCTACCACTTCGAGCGTCTCTGGAGTCGTTTTTCGTAATCCGTCATAAAATTCACCTTCGATGTTCAGCTGATCCAGCAATCTTGTGATCGCAGGACCTCCACCATGAACAATGATCACTTGATAATGTTCCTGCAGGTCCAGAAAGCTGTTATAAAAGTCTTCGGTGAGTTGATCGAGCATACTTCCACCGAGTTTTATGACAATAAGAGGTTTAGGTTCTGTAACTTGCATTGATTTTGACGTAGTCATAAGTCAAGTCACACCCCCACGCCGTGCCTTCCCCATCTCCTTCATAAAGATGGATGGTTATTTTCACTTCTTCATTGTCCAAATCTTCGGTTGCCTGTTCTTCAGAAAATGGACATGGCGTTCCGTTACTGAATACCAGTTGATCTTCAATGTAAATATCACACTGAGTCGGATCTACTTCAGCCTCACTATGGCCGATGGCGCCGACAATCCTTCCCCAGTTGGCATCCAACCCATAAACAGCTGTCTTAACCAGGCTCGAACCAACCACTTTTTTACCGATGATTCGCGCTTCTTCATTTGTGCGGGCCCCGGTGACCTCCACTTCAATCAGTTTTGTGGCACCTTCCCCATCTTTGGCTATTTGTTTGGCAAGATCTTCACAAACAAGCTGAAGGGCGGTTTGAAAAGCTCCCCAGTCCGGGTGGTCTTCTGTTAATGAATCATGATCTATTTCTCCATTCGCAAGCGTCAGGACCATATCATTGGTCGAAGTCTCTCCATCAACCGTAATCTGATTGAAGGATTTATCGATAGAAGGACTTAACGCGCGTTTTAAATCACTAGGTCCAATGGTTGCATCAGTCGTGATAAAACCAAGCATTGTCGCCATATTCGGGTGAATCATCCCCGATCCTTTAGCTGCTCCACCGATGGTGACGGTTTTCCCTTCTATCTGTACCTGGTAGCACGCATGCTTTTGACAAGTATCTGTCGTAAGAATCGCTTGTTGAAAATCTTTATACCCTGTTTCTGATGGCTCAACATTCTCACAGCCGTGGGTGATCTTTTCCATTGGAAGCTGCTGTCCGATCACACCCGTAGAGGCTACAGCTACGTATTCATCCGGAATCTCAAACCTTTTTGCAATCATACGACGCATCTCGTAAGCATTGGCAAGGCCTTCTTCTCCTGTGCACGCATTAGCGACTGCACTATTGATCACGACACTTTGAATTTTCCCCTTTTCTGCAATGCTTTCCTGCGTCACCTGAAGAGGCGGGGCCTGGAAATGGCTTTGAGTGTACACAGCCGCTGCAGAAGCTGGTCGATCACTCATAAGAAGAGCGAAGTCCTTTTTTCTGTATCTTAATCCGCTATGAATTCCACCTGCCTTGTACCCTTTCGGCGTAAGAATGGATCCATCCGCTACTTTTTTGATTGTTTGGGTGTTCTTCGCTTGTATCAAACCATCTCTCCCTCTCTTCATTAAGGATAAACAGGCAGTGGTGCAAGCCCTGTTCTCTCATCATATTGGAATACAAGATTCATATTTTGGACCGCCTGACTGGCTGCCCCTTTCATTAAGTTATCAATGACACTTACGATGGTGACCCGCTTCGTCCGGGCATCAATGGTAAGGCCGATATCACAGAAATTAGACCCGTACACATCTTTCGTGCATGGAAACCCGCCCGATTCCCGGACCCTGACGAATGGTTGCGGCTCATAGTAGCTCTTAAACTTCTGCCGTAAATCCTCTTCACTCATCCCTTCTTTTAACTGAAGATAGATGGTCGCCATGATTCCTCTTGTCATCGGAACGAGGTGTGTGGAAAAGGTGACAGGTTCTAGTTGGTCGTCCCAAATGGTTAATTGTTGTTCAATTTCCGGGATGTGCTGATGTTGATTCACTTTATAAATTTGAAAGTTTTCCTGGGCATGAGCAAAATGGGTGATTGGATTTGGATTTTTCCCAGCCCCTGACACCCCTGACTTCGCGTCAATTACGATCGAGTCAGGCTTCACCAATCCTTCTTTGACTACTGGTCCCAAACCAAGCAATGTCGCTGTCGGATAACACCCTGGATTGGCAATAAGGTCTGCCTTCTCTATTTGCTCTTGATTCCACTCCGGGAGCCCATAGACGGCATTCCCCAGTGTCCCATCAGGGGCTGCTTCTTTTTTGTACCACTGCTCATAAGTAGCGGGCTCTTTTATTCTTAAATCACCAGAAAGGTCAATGACTTTCGCATGACTGCCCTGGAGTTGAGGTGTCAATTGACTTGAAACCCCAGACGGAGTCGCAAGGAAAATGACGTCCAGATCTTCCTTCATCTTCTCCGGTTCTAAATCATGTAACACATAAGATTCTCCCCCTTGGAATTGAGGGTAAATGTTTTCAAATTTCTCCCCAGCCTGGGAGGATGAATATAAGGTTATCGCTTTAACTTGTGGATGATTTGTTAATAAGCGGAGCAATTCAATTCCGCCGTATCCGGTCGCACCTACAATCCCTGCTTTCACTCTAAATCCACCTCTATGTATATTTATTATTCCATCTGTATATTTACAATATTATTAACCCTTAGGAAGCAGATGTCAATAGATTCCCATCACAATTTGTTAGTTTTACAGATTCTTAATGGAAACACTGCATAATCTCAACAATTCCTATCGAAATCGGATTTTGAAAAGAAAAAAAGATCACCATTTATACACATGTGGATAAGTGTCGCTCCCTTCTCACAACCTCTCTTTTTATTCACATATGCACAATTTTATACACATTATCAACAGTACCCCCCTTATTTCACTAAAGCTCCCTATTCTTGAAGACTCAGTTTCGAGACTTTTGGTGAATGGAAGGGGGCTGCGGGGAATAGCTCGCTTTCCGCGGGAGCGCGGTGAGCACATTCCCCGCAGCCTTAAGGGCAGTCTTACCTAGTTGAAATAATGAATGACAATTCTCGGCCATGGATACGGGGTCAGGGAAACGACGATTTGCAGTGTTTTGGATCAGTCAGTAGAAAAACACACACGTTCGTGTCTCCATTCGCTTTTCATGCGGACGTTTCCCAGACCCTGTTCCCACACCTTATTCGTGCAGAATCTATGGTTAAAACGACTCTATAACGGCGTGGGTGAGCAGGTCTTTCATTACCGAACTTGGCAGGTTACTACTAGAGCGATTTCGAGAACCTCATATGGTAAAGGGGCGGAGGGAAACGGTGAGACTCCTACCTTAAGTGTGCAGGCGCCTTGGTCAGCGGCGTATGGACTGGACTGAGCTGGCGGAGATAAAGGAAACACGAAGAGCGGAGCGATTCGATGTTGACTTATCGTACAGAAGCGAGGGAAGTCTCACTAGCCGCTAGGCGCCGGAACCGGATATCTAAGAGGAAGTGCGTGGTAGATGAGACCCCGCAGAGCGTTAGCTCGAGGAGGCTCATCACTCGCCCACGGAAAGCGAACCTTTTCCCGCAGCCCCTAGAATCCCACAACATCTCGAAATCAAGTTTTCCACAATCCTGCCATATTCTTTAAGAAACCATGCAAAAAACACCCCGGCCGCGGGTGGCTGGGGTGTTGATGGTTAGACGTTGAAGGACTGGAAAATGTTTTTTTCGTTCATTGGGAAGACTTCGCGTCCCACAAGGTGGTTGATAATGACTTTATTCCGATGGATCGATAGACCAAGGTTGGTAGATCCTACACCGTGGGTATGGGAAATCCCACTGTGTACATAAATTTCATTTGCTGTTTCCTCCGTCGTGACAAGTCGATAATCTGCGGTCACCTTGTATCTTCCTTCTTCATCCCATTCAAGGAAATCTTCCAAGTGGTGGACAAAGTCTGGAACAAAAGGCTTGTAACCTGTTGCTGCAATGACAAGATCCGTTTGATAGGTGAACGTTTCTTTTTTCTGATAGTGGTAACATTCGAGTTCATAGCCACCATCTGCTTTTGGACGAACATCTTTTACTTCACTAAGGACCTGCAATCCGACATTCAGGTCTTTTCGCCCCACCGAATACTCGTAGAGGAGATTGTATATGTCATTGATTGTATGATTGCTGATTCCTTTATAATACAGTCCTTGATTAGCGAAGATCTCATCTTTCTGTTTTTGTGGTAGCTGGTAAAAATAATTCACATAATCCGGTGAAAAGTGCTCGAGGCTTAGCTTAGATTCTTCCATCGACTCAAAACTCGCCGAACGTGTAATCCAATCGAGACGATAGCCACAGTCACGTTGTTCCTTCAGCAATTCACGGAAGGTCTCGGCAGCACTTTGGCCAGAGCCGACAACCGTAATCGAGTCCGCTTTACGGCAGCGGTCCTGATTCGGTAGAAAATCTGCTGTATGGAAAACGTCTTCTGAAGAGGCATCTTGGAATGAGCGTGGCATGACCGGTACGCTTCCTGTTCCCATCACTAAATTCTTCGTGCGGTAAACCTCCGTTTTTTCGTTTTCTCCATTCGTCACTTCTACTTCGAAAAGTTCTTCGTTATCTTTGTAATGCCTTATATTCGTGACTCTTCTTTGGAATCGGCAACTGTCGAGCTGACGAGCGACCCATTGGCAGTAATCGTTGTATTCTCTTCTCGGGATGTCGAGGCGCTGCAAAAAGTAAAACTGATACATTCGCTCATTTTTGCTGATATAGTTCAAAAAGCTGTATTTGTTCGTCGGATCTGCCATTGTCACCAAATCAGCGATAAAAGGGACTTGCATTTTTGTCCCTTCAATCAACATTCCCGGGTGCCAGTCGAAAGCTTCCTTCTGTTCAAAGAATAGGGATTCAACTTCGTCTATCTCATCCAGCAAAGCAGCCAGACTCAAATTGAAAGGTCCCACACCTACTCCGATCAAATCGTAAATCTTTTCTTGTTGTTCCATCATCGACGACTCCTTTATATTACGTTCCTCAATTGTTTAGGGAAATGTTCTTCTATTCCCGCAAAAAATCATCCTGAGCCTTTCCACTCAATAAATGATGTCTTTTCAGAAAAATGACCGATTTCTGAAAAGGATGTACTAACCTTATGTTATCATAACCACATCCTTACGATAATAGCCGAACATGAAGGAGGAGGAACTAGTGAGCCGTATTCATTTAGTGGAAACGAACGAACGCCGTCTTTTTATGGCAGACCTCCTGCTAGCTGATGAGTCTGAAGCCATTATTGAAAGTTATATCGATGATGGTCTGTTTTATACCATTCATCTGGACGATGTACATATTGGTGTCTCTTTGTTCGTGTTTCCTGGAGAGCACACGGTTGAAATTAAAAACATCTCCATACAAGAAGCCTATCGAGGAAAAGGATACGGGAAACGAGTGATCCACGCGGCTTTTTCCCTTTTTCAAAAGAAAGGGTACAAAGAAATGCTCGTCGGAACTTCTAATTCTAGTATTGAAAACTTAGCCTTTTACCAGAAAGCTGGTTTTCGGTTCCATGAGATTCATCGCGACTTCTTCCTTCAATATTCGGATCCTTTTTATGAAAATGGGATAAGAGGGATGGACATGATTTATTTCCGCAGACCTCTAACCCCTTGATATGAAGCTATGCCTACACCATCTAGAAAGAAGTAACGGTTGTATTGGACAAATTGATATTGGAATTGAAATTCAGCAAAAAAGCCTACTTCTAAAAGAGTAGTCTTTTTTGTATCTTGATGTATTATTCTTTTCCTCAGATGAGTCCTACAAAATTCTTCGTTACATCCCTCTACCGTTTTTTATTCATTATCCCTAATGTCTTTTACATACTGCTTTTGCACCTGCTGATCAAACAATGCTAAAAGATGGATATACTTTTCATAAATTCCCAATATATGAACATGCTAATGAAAAACAACGTAGAGAGGTGGGAGCTTGTGAAGGGTAACACGACGAATGATAAGAAATCTCCTAGTGCTCAGCCTCTCTATCAATCATTGGATGAAAATTTGAACGATATCCGCACAACTCTTGGAAATAGCTCCGACCTTGTGACACGTCCCTTCTCCATTCATAAGACATCCGCTGCTGTTCTTTACATGGATGGGCTCGTAGATAAGAACACGGTGCAAAACTTCATTTTGGAATCTTTAATGCTCGAGGTTCCAGAAAAAAGGCACTTTACTCACCATCTATATGAATCGATTAAAGAGGCCAATCTCCCCATCGGTGAAATGTCGGAAGTGGAAGATAAACAGGACCTTCTGAAGAAGTTACTTTCTGGTGAAACTATTTTACTCCTGGACAAGCAAACGAAAGCTTTATCCGCAAGTACAAAAGGCTGGCGCGACAGGGGCGTACAAGAGACTACATCAGAAAGCGTCATCCGCGGGCCGAAAGAAGCTTTCACTGAAACGATCAGAACAAATACCGCTCTTTTAAGACGGAAAATTAAAGACCCTAACCTCAGAGTAGAAGCGAAAACCATTGGAAGGAAAACTTGTACGGATATTGCGGTTGTTTATTTAGAGGGTACAGCTGAAAAAGAAGTCCTTGATCAAGTGAAGGAGCGACTGAACCAAATTGATATCGATGCCGTGTTAGAAAGTGGATATATTGAGGAATTCATTCAGGATGCTCAGTATTCTCCTTTCCCTACGGTTTATAATTCAGAAAAGCCGGATGCTATTGCTGGGGGGATATTGGAAGGCAGGGTTGCCATCCTGATTGATGGAACTCCGAATGTCCTTTTAGTGCCTGCTCTATTTGTGAACTTTATGCAATCCAGTGAGGACTATTACCAACGAGCAGACATTGGAACATTGGTGAGATTGCTGCGATTGTTTTGTTTTTCAGTGGCCTTATTCATGCCATCGCTCTATATCGCTTTTACAACGTTCCATCAGGAAATGATCCCCCCTCCGCTTTTGATCAGTCTTGCTTCTCAAAGGGAAGGAGTCCCCTTCCCCGCTTTTGTGGAAGCTCTTATGATGGAATTGACTTTTGAAGTCCTTCGAGAAGCCGGGGTCCGTCTACCAAAACCCGTAGGTTCCGCCGTTTCCATTGTAGGAGCTCTGGTACTCGGTCAATCAGCTGTGCAAGCGGGCCTTGTCTCCCCCGCCATGGTCATCGTTGTGGCTATTACGGCCATCAGCAGTTTCGTGTTTCCTGCTTACAATATGGCCATCTCAATCCGAATCCTTCGTTTTCCATTGATGATTCTTGCGGCCACCTTCGGGTTGTTCGGAATCATTTTAGGCATGATTGCCATGGTTTTTCATTTGTGCAGCTTGCAATCGTTCGGCAAGCCATATATGGCTCCTCTCGCTCCTATGATTGGGAAAGACCAAAAAGATGTGTTAATTCGCTTACCCCATTGGGGACTTCTTTCACGACCGAGTTTCTTTACGAAGAGCGATCAAAAACGAGTCGATTCCAAATCGAAGGAGAGGTGAAGATGTATATGAACATATATCTCAAAGCAATCATCCTAGCGGTTTGCCTCCTCCTCCTTGCCGGATGTTGGAATAGTAAGGAATTAGATGACCTTGGTATTGTCGTAGCTGTCGGAATCGATAAAACAGAAGACGATCAGTTCCTATTGGTCACTCAAGTCATCAATCCCTCAGAAATTGCGACAGATGCACCTACTACAAGGCCGCCTGTTTCGATTTATGAATCTACAGGAGATTCCATCTTCGAAGCTTTTCGTAATATGACAGAAAAGTCGCCGAGGAAGATGTACCTGTCACAACTACGCGTTCTTGTTATTGGAAACCGATTAGCTGAGGAAGGCATCCTGCCCTCACTTGATATCTTTTATAGAGACCATGAATTTCGCACCGCTTTTTTTGTAACCATTGCGAAGGATACAGGAGTGAAAGATTTACTAAAGGTACTCACTCCGTATGAAAAAATCCCTGCCAACAAACTCATGCATTCGATGGAATCCGTACAGAAAAGTCTAGGAAGTTCAAAAGGAATTGTCATTGATGAACTGATCGCTCAAATCCTTAGCAAAGGGCAAAACCCGGTGTTGCCAGGCCTGCTTATCGAAGGGGATGCTGAAATTGGTACAGCAATTGAGAATATCGAAAAAATTGATGCCCCTACACAATTACGAGTTGATCACCTCGCCGTAATGAAAGAAGATCGAGTGATCGGCTGGTTAACACCCGACGAAAGCAAGGGCTTGAACTATATTACAGGCGACATGGAAAGTACAACCGTTTCGTACCCTTGCGATAGCGAAGGGCTTGTAAGTGTAGAAGTGCTTCGGACAGACAGCAGTTCAAAGGCAAAGTTCGAAAATGGGACCCCCTCCATATCCATTGAATTAGAATTGGAAGGCAATGTAGGAGAATTGAACTGCCCCATTGACCTTACGAAAGCAGAATCCATCGAAACCATTAATGGAGATGTTGAAAAAAAGGTTAAACAAAAGATGGAAGCTGCGATCAAGGCAGCACAAGAAGACTTCGGAAGTGATATTTTAGGGTTTGGTAGTCTCATCCAACGAAAAAATCCTGACTATTGGAAAACCGTTGAAAAAGATTGGAACAGCCACTTCAAAGAATTAAAGGTGGAAATTCAAGTCAAAGCTCAAATTCGAAGAAAAGGGAATTCAACACAACCCATTACAATAGAAGAATAGGTGTGATCCACGTGTGGTCTATGATCTCCATCATCGTTCTCGCATTAGGGATTTTCTTACTTGAATTTCCCAAGCTATACAAAAAAAATAGAAAAAAAGAGGCATGGTTTTTCACGATTTTCCTGCTTTCCTTCACAATCATTAGTGTGTTGGAAAGCCTGGAGGTCGAGCTTCCGAACCCGCTTGATCTCATTCAAACTTTCTATAAAATGATTGGATTCTAAACGATAAGAGGTGTAGATATGGATAATCAGACGATCAGTCCCCGGCAGTTTATGTTTCTAGTCATTTTGTTTTCCGTGGGAAGTTCCATTCTGATCGTCCCTACCCCGCTTGCGGCGAATGCGAAACAGGATGCCTGGATATCCATTTCCATTTCAGTTGCTATTGGATTGCTCCTTGTGGTTCTTTACAATCACATCGCTACACTGATGAAAGGACAAACGTTCGTCCAGGCCACCATTGCCGTATTTGGAAACTGGTTTGGGAGAGTTCTGCTTTTTTTCTACCTCTCTTTTCTCTATATTCTGGCCTCCCTTGTGTTAAGAAACATCGGCGACTTCATGACCACCCAAATCATACCAGAAACACCTTTGCAGTTTACTCATATCCTTTTTTTAATCGTAGTCATTTGGGGAGCTTACCTTGGACTAGAAGCCATTGGACGGTCTTCAGAAATGTTTATGCCCTGGGTGGTACTACTGGTGGTTTTTTTCACGATCACATTATCCCCGCAAATCAAAATGGAGAATCTACAACCGGTTCTTGGCAATGGAATCGTTCCTGTCGTGGACACTTCTACATTCGTCATCGGCACGCCCTTATTAGAAATGGTCACTTTTCTTATGATCATCCCTTATGTCAAAGATGGGAAAACAAAGAAAAGAGCCTGGATTTTAGGAACTTTCATTGGCGGGGCTATCTTAACGTTAATCACTCTCTTATGCATCCTGATTTTAGGAAGCGATTTAACTGCATTGAACACATATCCTAGCTACAAGTTAGCTCAAAAAATCAACATCGCCGGTTTCTTAGAAGGACTGGAAATTATCATCGCGATCATATGGATGATCACAATCTTCTTTAAAATGGTCGTTCTTTATTATTCAACCACTGTAGGCATTGCTCAGTTTCTGACCATGGAAGACCACCGGCCTTTGTTGCTTCCACTAGGGATGGGGATGGTCGTATTATCCATCATCGCTTACCCGGATGTTGCTTATTTTGAGACATTTATCAATGAAACATGGTTTCCCTTTGCCATTACACACGGTTTGATCATTCCTTTAATCGTTTGGATAGGGTTGTTATTCAAGTCAAAGAAACAAAATAAAACCCAGCAAGAACCTTCTTAAACCACATAAAATCAGAAGGTCGGTTTACTAGACCGGCAAGTGGATATACCGGATATAAGAAAGCACAGGCATCTTGCCTGTGCTTTCTTATAAGCTCAATTTTCATATCGTTCGGTTCAGGGTCTTGAAGCCCTAAGCGTAAACTTGTATTCGTCACTTTTGAAGTGGTTTTCACTATATTCAAAAATGGTTCCATCAACAAAAACACTATACGATTGAATCTTCAGGATCGGCATGGATTCCTCGACCGTAAGCGCTTCTGCAATATCCGTGGAAGGCAGGACCGGGATGACTTCCTGGAAGCTGTCTTTGATCTTCATCCCCACTTCCTTTTCAATATAATCATACTTCGAACCGGTCATAATTCCATACGAGAGATTCGGAAACATAGAAACCGGCAAATACGTATCCTCGACGACATATGGAATATCATCGACAAGTCTTTGACGGCGGACGTAAAATACTTTCTCCCCATCTACAAGTTGCAGCATTCGTTTCACATGATCCTCCGCTTCTTTCAATTCAAAGTGGAGGACTTTATTCACTGGTTCTTTATTTAAACGTCTCATTTCTTCTGTGAAACTCAACAGTTCGAAAATGTTATGTTCAATTTTCTGCTCTTTCACATAGGTACCGCTCCCCTGTACCTTCTCAAGAAGCCCCTCTTCGACAAGACCTTTGATTGCCTGTCTCACTGTTACGCGGGATGCTTCGTATCTTTCTGAGAGATGCATTTCTGTGGGGATCGCTTCCCCTTCTTTCCATATCCCAGATTGGATTTCCTCTTTGATTTGTTGAGCAATTCTACGATACAAAGGCGCAGCCATTTCTATTCCTCCCATTACTAATGACCTGGGTGATGCGGGGATGTGGCGTCCCATCCCCACATATGCAACCAAGTCGAAACCTATCTCTACAACCATTATAACGAAATGTTGCAAAAAATACGATACAAATGTTGACGCTTTCACTAATATGTATTATATTCATATTAAGTTAAAAATAAAACAAATATAATACCTTTATTGGAGGTCTTGAATATGAAAAAACAAAATCTTGTCGTCGTCGGTGGCGGCAGCACTTACACCATCGGTATGATCATGAGTCTTGTAGCAGAAAAAGAACAGTTTCCTTTGAAAACGATTACCTTTTATGACACGAATGCAGAACGTCAGGAGAAAATTGCGAAAGCATCAGAAATCATCCTTCGTGAAAAGTATCCGGAACTGGAGAGTTTCCATTACACGACAGATAAAGAAGAAGCTCTGACAAATGCAGATTTTGTATTCGTACAAATTCGGACAGGCGGTCTCGCGATGCGTGAGCAGGATGAGCAAATACCTCTTAACCATGGAGCCGTCGGGCAGGAAACATGCGGACCAGGTGGAATGGCTTACGGACTGCGATCCATCGGAGATATGATCGACCTCGTCAACGATATCCGTCATTATTCTCCAGATGCTTGGATCCTAAACTACACGAATCCTGCAGCGATTGTTGCAGAAGCTCTACGTCGTGAGTTCCCAGAAGATAAAAAGCTCTTAAATATTTGTGATATGCCGGCAGCAATCATGGTCAGCTACGCAGGGATCCTTGGAAAAGACGTCTTCGACCTTGTCCCTGAATACTTCGGACTTAACCACTTCGGCTGGTTCACGAAAATTCTCGACAAGGACGGAAACGATCACACAGACACGATCAAACGTGCCATTACAGAGGACGGCTTTATTCCTGAAGATGCAGAGATTGCCAACGACCCTTCCTGGATCAAGACGTTCAAGCAGGTGGAGCAAATGGTGACCGACTTCCCTGAATACTTGCCGAACACATACTTGCAATACTATCTCTACCCTTCTCAAATGGTAGAAAAAGAAGACGTCACCAACACACGTGCCCGCCAAGTCATTAATGGCCGTGAAAAACGCGTTCACACCCTGGCCGATCAAATCATTGCAGATGATACAACAGAGAACGTTGAACTTGAAGTGGACATCCATGGTCGTTACATGATCCGCGTCGCCGCATCCATGGCTTACAATAATGGAGATATTTTCATCGTCATGGTTGAAAACAATGGTACGATTGCCAACCTTCCAGATGATGCGATGGTTGAAGTTCCATCTATGATTACAAACCGTGGACCGAAGCCATTCGCTGTCGGAAACATTTCTACCTTCTATAAAGGACTAATTGAGGGGCAGCTTGCGTACGAGAAACTTGTCGTGGATGCGTATTATGAAAACAGCTACGAAAAAGCACTCCAGGCCTTGACGTTGAACCGGACGGTTGTAGACGCACCTCGCGCCCGAAAAATCTTGGATGACATGATTGAAGCGAACCAGCAGTACTGGCCTGAGTTACACGCCAGCAAGCAGCTTGTAACATCGAAATAACCCAATGGAACCCCGGCCCATTCCGGGGTCTCCTCTATATCAAACAAGAAAGCGTTTCCCTATAAAGGAGGATCAGAAGTGAAGAAATATTTTGGAAGCTTACAGAAGTTCGGAAAATCACTGATGGTTCCCGTCGCGTTGCTCCCAGCTGCCGGTATATTGCTCGGGCTTGGAGCTGCGTTGACAGGACCACTCGCTGATACACTCACTTTTTTACAAAATGACATCATTCAACTCATCGGTAGCGGTATGTCTGATATCGGAATCAGCATCTTCAACAATCTTGCTGTCATCTTTGCCATCGGGGTTGCCATAGGCTTAACAGGGGGATCAGGAATTGCTGCCTTAGCGGCACTACTCGGTTATATCATTATGAACAAAACCATCTCCTTCGCTTTAGGAATCACCCCTGAAATGGTCAGTGAAAGCGGAGAATATGGCATGGCACTCGGTATTCCTACACTGGAAACAGGTGTCCTTGGCGGAATTGTCGTCGGACTCTTAGCTGTTTGGATTTATAACAAGTTCCATGAGTTTGACCCGCCAGAAGTGCTCGGCTTCTTTGCTGGTGACCGTTCTGTCGGAATCGCCATGGTCTTCTCGTCCATTTTCCTTGCTCTTGCTATGATGGTCGTTTGGCCGCCGATTCAAGGGGGCATCAATGCTGTCGCAAACGTTATCGCCAACGGTGCGACTAACCCGTTATACATCGGACTTTACGGCTTCTTAGAACGTGCGTTGATTCCGACAGGTTTGCACCACATCTGGTATGCTCCATTCCTATGGACATCTCTAGGCGGGACAGCAGAAGTAGCTGGCAGTGCCGTGTCCGGAGATCAATACATCTTCCTTGCACAGATTGCCGAAGGTGTCGAAGTTACAGCCGGCCGCTTCATGGCAGGTAAATTCCCTGTCATCATGTTCGGACTATTAGGAGCTGCACTTGCAATGTACCGCCGTGCCGATAAGAAAAATCAGCCGGTCGTGAAAGGAATGCTCATTGCCGCAGCAGGTACAGCCTTTTTGACAGGTATCACAGAGCCAATCGAATTCACATTCCTATTCGTCGCTCCACTGCTTTTCGTATTCCACGCATTTCTTGCTGGTATCTCGTTTGCCGTCATGTACATGCTGGACGTTCACCTTGGGTGGGCCGGCGGTTCCGGGTTAATTGATTTCATCCTCGTAAACGCTTTACCAGGCACCGGAAACTGGTGGATGAACCTTGTCGCAGGTGCTGTGTTCTTCGTCATCTATTATTTCTCTTTCTCCTTTGCCATCAAAAAGTGGGATCTGGCAACACCAGGTCGTGGAGGACAAGAGAACAAGCTCTACACACGTAAAGACTTCAATGAGCAGAAGAAAGGGAGCAAAGGTGGTCAAACAAAAGAGACAGCCGCTGCCATCATGGAAGCTCTTGGTGGAGAATCAAACTTGAAGCACGTCGACGCATGCTTTACAAGGTTACGTGTCGAAGTTTCTGAAGTAGGTCAAATCAATGAGGAGCGCTTGAAAGAACTAGGAGCTGCAGGCGTCGTGAAAGTAGACCACAATATCCAAGCCATCTTCGGCGGACGCTCCGATCTGTACAAAAATGAAATCAACCGTATTATTAAAGAGTCGAATGCTTCTTAAGAGGATGGCCTTCCATTGATATACTCTGAATTTAATTGATATACGGATGTTTCAATCGATATAAACCGATTTGCATCCATCAAAAAAGGAGCCCCTATTCATCAAGGGCTCCTTTTTTCATCCTGTATTTAACCTTTTTCAGATAAGCTCCCTCTTCTTGAAGACTCAGTTTCGAGATGTTTTTCGGGTTTCGTTGCCATGTTAGGCGTCAGGGGTGGCTGGGAAGCTACTCGCTTTCCTGCGGGGATGACGGCAAGCCTCCTCGAGCTTCGCTCTGCGGGGTCTCGCCAGTCAATCCATTCCCGCGGGAGTCTCGCAGCTTCCCAACCACCCCATTCGATGTAGGTGAGAAACGAACCCCTATACCAAGACGGGGCATCTTCCACCCCAACGCAGGATGAGGCATAAAGCGCTCCAAATCAATCTTTCACTCTCGGAATGACCAATGGGAGGAGTTTCAAATTATCTACTTCTCTTGAGCATACAAGCAGTGATTCCGAGAGTGGTTTCGAGAGCCTCACACGGTAAAGGGGCGGAGGGGAATGGGGAGACTCCTGTGGGAAAAAAGTGCTTGGTGAGACCCCGCAGGACGCAGTCCGAGGAGGCTCACCGCGCTCCCACGGAAAGCGACTCATTCCCCGCAGCCCCCATCCACTCAACAAAGTCTCGAAACTGAGTCTAACCCCATCCTGCCATATAGTTTGATAAATCACTGGTTGATCCTGTTTCTATTACATAGCTAAATGCTTAAAAAGGACACTTATTCCAATCCAGCCGAATTTGAGACCGTAATAGATAAGGATCAAGCTCGCTATACCCTGGATCCACTTTAATAAAGATGAGTTTACGAGGTACCTCCCAAAATGTACGAAAAATGCTAAATTCGCATTCCACAAACCAATCCCAAGAAAAACCATAGAGCTGATGATGAACGAGCGAAACATGTTCTCTTCTTGTAAAGCCCCGCTTAAAACCGATCCATAAATGCTAATCCAAAACAATAGATTCATTGGGTTCGTCCCTGCAATGACCACACCTCTTATGTAAGAGAGTAGAGCTTGTCCTTTATTGTGCCGTTCATAACCTTCCTCCACCCTCCATTCTTCTTTGGCATGCAGGCTCGTCCAACCCGCGTGGACCAAGACAACGCACCCAACGAGCATTAATACGACTTGCACCCATGTCCACGTTAAAAAAACACCGACTCCAAAGAACATAGCCGCCATCAGCAATAGATCGGAAGACATCCCTCCCAGACCTACACAAAAAGCAGACCAAAACCCATAAGTAAGACCTCTCCTCATGATTTCTATATTTATCGGTCCTACAGGTGCGGCAATGGATAATCCCAGTACAATAGAACTTACAACTAAGACAACCAAACCCTCCCCCCTTTTTATAAAGAGATTGAAAAAAAGAGGGACGATGAGCACGTCCCTCTTTTCCGTTTAATCAACAACGATGTAAGCAATCATCGGACCATCCGAAGCAATTTCAGAATGGGTGGTGCAGATCAAACGGTAAATGCCTTCCTTTTTGAATTGAAGATCTAAGACCGTCTCTTTCCCTTGTTCCACCACACCTTTGACATCCGTACCTTCAATGTAAAAAGGGTGCTCTTTTCCATTCACTCCGTAAATGCTCAGTTTGAAAGGTTCATCCTTTTCGACAAAGATCGTTCCCGGATCCCAACGGTAAGCTTCAATTTCTTTCCCATCTGCCGTTTCTGCTTTGAATTCCCCTGTCACTAGATTGATGACTCGTGGTTCCCCATTCACAGGCTCTGTTGAGGTCGAGATGGCCCCTTTCCAGAAAAAGCTCCCGATGTAGTAAGCAGCAAAAGCGATAATAATGGCACCTAAAAGTAAACCGATTTTTCTTGCAGACAAAACCCACGCATCCACGCCATACCCCTCCTATCATTTCGTTAGTTCATTTATATGCACAGGGACACCGAAAACTTGTCTACTTTTTAAAGTAAAGCCTCCCGATTAAGACTCAATTTCGAGACTTTTGTTGAGTGGATGGAGGCTGCGGGGAATGGCTCGCTTTGCCATATATGTATCTCGAAACCACTTCTCGGATAAATATAGCTATCCAGCATGATGGGAGTGTAAGAATAAACTCCCATGCCCAGGTTCATGAATCCTGAAAGCTTGATACAGAGCGCTTTATGCTTCTAACAGTCGAATAGTGTAAGACAATCCAACTTGGTAAGGGGTTCGTTTCACACATACATCGAATGGGGTGGTTGGGAAGCTGCGTGACTCCCGCGGGAATGGATTGACTGGCTAGACCCCGCAGAGCGAATCTGATGACGTACAATAGTCTGTGTAAACAAGTTTTAGGCATAAAAAAACAAGGTAGGGTATCCTTAATGTTAATCACCACAAAAAACATTGAAAGGATGTGCCCTACCTATGTCTATAAGTATAGACTACGAAGCATTCATAAAGCAATTAGAACCGATGTTAAAAGAAATGATTAAGGCTCAAGCGGAAGTGTTGATGAGAGAAGAGATGAAAAATTTCTTTGAAGTCGAACACCCTGAGTTGAAGAACAGTAAAAACGGCTCCTATGAACGTATATTGGATACGAGATATGGAAGAATTGATGATCTTTCCGTGCCTCGTGATCGTAATGGGGCGTTCAGAACACAACTCTTCGATCCCTACCAAAGGCGTGAAAAATGGTTAGGGGAAACCATTATTGAGATGTACAGTAAAGGAACAAGTACTCGGGAAATCGGCAGGTTTATCGAAAGAATACTCGGTAACTCCTATTCAGCTGCCACGATTAGTAATATCACAGAAGTTGTCATCGAGGAAATGGAGAAGTGGCATCAGCGCCCTCTTGAAAAGCGGTATTCCGTCCTTTACTTGGATGGGACTTACGTTAAGCTCAGGAGAGGTGACGTAGAAAGTGAAGTTGTGTATGTGGTGGTCGGCATTACAGAGACCGGAATCAAAGAAATCATAAGCTTTCGGGTAGGTGGAAAAGAAAGTTCCAATGGCTGGCGGGAAGTTCTTCTTGATCTCTATAACCGAGGGATCGAAGAAGTCTTATTAGGTGTGTTTGACGGCCTTCCTGGTCTGGAAGAAGCTATGAAGGAAATCTATCCTAAAGCTGATGTTCAACGCTGTGTGGTCCATAAGATCCGTAACACTCTTCACTCTGTCCGCTCAACAGATAAAAAAGAGCTCACCAAAGACTTAAAGGACGTTTATAAATCGGATACGAAAGATGAAGCGCATGAACATTTCCATTCCTTTAAACAAAAATGGGGGAAGAAGTATCCCAAAGTAATTAAAAGTTGGGAAGAAGACCTAGGTGTCTTACTCACTTTTATGGGCTATCCCCGCCTTATTCGAAGAATGATCTATACTACAAACACGATTGAAAGAACCATCAAAGAAGTGAAAAAGCGTACTCATAAAATGAACAGTTTACCAAGTGAAAGAGCCCTAGAGAAAATTGTTTACCTCGTGGCCAGGGACTTCAATGAAAAATGGAGTCAAAGAGGGATAACAGAATTCGTCTCTGTTTCCGGGGAGTTGGATGAAATGTTTGAGGAAAAGTACGGCCCCTCAGCTAACAAGTAAATTTAATGATTAACAAAGGAGCCCCAATTCGATTTACACAGACTTCTTGACACTACCGCGAATCTCGAGGAGGCTTGCCGTCATCCCCGCAGGAAAGCGAGTAGATTCACAACCACCCCTAACTCCTAATACGGCAACAAAGCCCTGTTATCTCGAATTCGAGTCTTCCACAATCCTGCCCTTAAACAGAATAAAAAGAACCACACCTGGGGCGTGGTTCTTTTGGTTAGTAGAATATTTTTGGGTCGATCCAATCGGTGTATGGGGAAGATTCTTCATTGTCCGTTGAATCAAGGAGCAGGGAACCGCATTTTTGGTCAAACCGGAAAGGAATGGCCTGCCTATAGTCGGAAGGATAGATATCCGCATTACGATATTCTGTAAATGGCTGGTCAAGCCGGCGGCCTTCGACATAATCTTTTTTCAACTCTTCTACAACGATGTGGCCGATTTGTCTACCAAGACGGAGCCCCTCATCATTATCGACAGGGAAGTGTACGCCGGCATAAAGCCTTGAGCGGGCGTCTTCTTCAGCCAATTCCCTCAGCTTCCTTCTTTCGGCCGGAAAGAAATAACTAAGGATTATTTCTGCAGCCCCGGAAATCGTTGCGTGTCCGGATGGATAAGATGGATGTTTCGGTGTACAAATGACCGTGCGTAATTGAGGGTCCAATTGGTTAGGACGCGGTACCAGCCAGCGGTATTTCAACGACCAGCACACGACGAAAGCATCATTCATTCCGCTGAAAACGGCTCCTAAAATACGAGCGGCTCTAGGGGCTTCCACACCATAAGTATCAATCAGGCGGTCCACAATGGGTACCCATTGTTTGGACGCTGGCCCCTCTCCCCAGTACACAGCAATTTTCCTTTGATCGGCTGTCAAATGCGCTAATGTTTCTTTGACTACCTTCAGTTCCCTAGGCCAGTCAATGGTCTTTGGATCTTTGATGGCTAATCGTATCGGAGTTCCATCCAACGTTTTAAACCCGTGCCTGCGGCTATGTTCAATAAAATAGGTTTTCCATTTCCCTGCTTCAAACTCCACCCCTTCGTTCGTTGATGGTGGTCGGCTTTCGCCGGCATAAGGCAAATCGGTCCAGTAAGGATACGGTTGATTTAGTGACATGGTCACCCCTCCCTTTTCCTCATCTTATGCGGCAAGATGGGCGGAGGTGTGAGACTTAACCGTATCCTCTTTCCTTCCTCTCTGATGCTTGTGCTTGAATGAGAGCTGCATAGTCCCCACCTTGTTCCATGAGTGTCTTGTGGTTTCCTTTTTCAACGATCCTCCCACTCTTGAGCACGAGAATAACATCAGCTGAGCGTATGGTATGCAGACGGTGAGCAATGACAAAGCTCGTTCGTCCTTTCATTAAATTGGTGAGACCGGCATTGATTTTCATTTCTGTGACTGTATCAATGCTGCTTGTCGCTTCATCTAAAATGAGTAACGATGGATCTGCGATCATAGCTCGAGCAATAGAAAGCAATTGTCTTTGTCCATGACTTACCCCTTTTCCATCTGAATCAAGAACCGTATCGTATCCGTCTGGCAGTTGGGTAATGAAATCATGAGCCATTGCTGACCGAGCAGCTTGTTCAACCTCACCATCTGTGGCATCCAGTCGGCCATAACGAATGTTTTCCCTTATGGTCGTATGAAACATGGTCGCATCCTGGAGAACGACCCCCATTTGGTTCCTCAGACTATCTCTTTTCACGCTTTTCAAGTCGACGCCATCCAAAAGAATATGACCTGAGTCCGGGTCGTAGAATCGTGACAGTAAAGAAATGATTGTCGTTTTCCCCGCGCCTGTAGGACCGACGAGCGCCACCGTTTGACCGGCTCTCGCTTGAAAGGTGATGTCCGAAAGCGTCTGCTGTTCTTTTTCATAAGAGAAATCGACATGCACAAATTGGATATCCCCTTGGATTTCTGACACCTCATGCGCGTTCTTTTCATCCAGCCTTTCTTCTTTTTCGTCAATGACCTGGAAGACCCTGTCTGCGCCAGCTACTGCTGATAGAATCATGTTGAACTGGTTGGCCAGATCGTTCAACGGTCGAGTGAATTGACGGGAATATGTTGTAAACGTGACGATGATACCGATCGATATAGAGCCGTTAAGAGCAAGCAGCCCGCCTGCTCCGACGATGATCGCAAAGCTTACATTATTTAACATGTTCATCAATTTTGGAATAAAACCTGTGTACACCTGCGCATAGTAGCCGGACCTTCTTAACGCTTGATTTTTTTCCCGAAACTCATCAATGACATCTTCCTCTTTGGAAAACATTTTAATGATCGGCTGACCAGAGAACATTTCCTCTACATAGCCATTAACGTCACCAAGGTCCTTTTGTTGCTTTTTAAAATAGGGACCGGTTCGGTTTGTGATCCATTTCATCCCAAAATACATGACAGGAATAATGGTCAATGTCAGCAAGGTAAGCATTGGACTTAACCAAAGCATGATGATTAATGTACCGATGATCGTCAATAAACTTGTGAAAAATTGTACGACGGCTGTATTTAAGGTCCGGCTTACGTTTTCAATATCGTTCGTAAGTCTGCTCATCAACTCCCCCTGCTGCATTCTTTGGAAAAAGAGTACAGGCAGCAGCTGAACATGTGAAAACAGATGCGACCTCATCGACCGGACCGCATTTTGAGCGATCCCGATCATCCAATAATTTTGCAGCCAGAGAAAAAGCGAATGAAACAAGTAAACAAGAAACAAGCTGCCCAGCATGGGGAGGAGGGTTCCTGATCCGGGAGCTTCTATGACCATGTCAACGGTCAGTCCTAGTAGATAAGGACCGAGCAAGGATAAAGAGGAACTGATCAGGATGGCCGCCAAAACAATGATAAATCTTACTCTTTCTTCCGCCATGTAACGCCAAATTCTCCGGAGTGTACCCCCGATATTTTCTACCTTTGGAGGTTTTGATCCAATCCCATGAAGGTGACCCGTTTTCGGTTTAGGATTTCCACTCATGACGTCACCCCCTCTTGTTGAGACTGATGGATTTCAGCGTAATACTCACTTTGTTGAAGCAGTTCGTCATGTGTACCCTGAGCAATGATTTCTCCTTGGTGAAGAATCAAAATGAGGTCTGCATTTTGGATCGAACTGATTTTTTGAGCAACGAGAAACACAGTACATGGCTGTTCGTCCAGAGTACGTAAAAGCCTCTTCTCGGTATAAGCATCGAGTGCACTCGTACTATCATCCAAAATCAAAATCCGTGGCTCGCGCACCAGGGCTCGTGCTATCGACAGGCGCTGCTTCTGTCCTCCAGAAAAGACGACCCCTTTCTGGCCGATTTGTGTCTCATAACCGTTTGGCAAGTCGGTGATAAAATCATGAATCTGCGCCTGCTTAGCCGCTCCCTCAATCTCTTCACGCGTCGCACCCTTCTTCCCCCAGGAAATGTTTTCCCTTACAGTACCTGAAAACAAATGAACCTCTTGGGGGACGAGGCTGATTTGTTTTCTAATATTTTTCACATGGAGATTTTCGATTTCCACCCCATCCAGAAAGAGTTGACCCGCATTTTTTTCATACAATCGGGGTATTAAGTGAAGCAAAGATGTTTTTCCGGAACCTGTTTCCCCAATGATACCGACTGTGGTTCCCGGTAATGCATGGAAGTTCAGATTTTTCAGCACGTTGTGACCGCCCCTTTGAAGAGAAACATTGTGAAAGCGGACCGCACCGTCCAGTTCTTTGGCTTTCCCTGACATATCCTCATCTGTAGTTTGATGCAGCACGTCTGCAATCCTTTCAGCCGAGGCCTGCCCTCGTGAGATGACCATGATCAAGAATGTAAAAACAGAAAAGGTGAATAAAATCCTTGTCGCGTAGTTGATGATGGCGACCAATTCACCAGCTTCCACCCCTGCATTGCTGAGTATTTGTGAACCAACAAAAAGGAGGACCAGGATGACAATGTTCATCCCGAACATGACGACAGGCATAGCCACTTCCATGAGCCACAACGCTTTCTTATTGTGAAGAACCAACGACTCATTCGCCTGATGAAATCTCTCCTCTTCATGCTCTTTCCGATTAAAGCCTTTGATCAAGCGGATGCCGGCTATATTTTCCCGAATGATCGTATTGAGGCCATCGAGTTTATGCTGAACTTTCTTAAACCACTTGATGCCTTTCGTAAGAAGGAAGAATAGGAACAACAAAAATACAGGTACACTGCCCAGTAGGAATAGGGCAAGTTTCACATCGATGGTAAAAGCCATAATTAAAGCAAAAATGATGAAAAGTGGAGCCCTGAGCCCGATCCTTACAAACATGAATAGTAAGTTTTGAATCTGAATCACATCATTGGTGATCCTTGTGACCAAGCTTGGAGTCGTGACGTTTTGGAAGTGACGGGCTGAAAACTTCTGGACTTTTGAAAATAGATCTTTTCTCAAGTCATAACCGACCCCCTGACTCAAGTCGGCAGCAAAGAAAGAATTGGTCACCCCTGCGGTAAAGGCGAGCAATGATAACCCTAAAAGCACACCTCCCCATAGCAAAACGGCGTTAAAGTCTTCGGCTATGATTCCATCGTCTATAATTTTGGCCATGAGGATGGGCTGGGCCAGTTCAACCAATAATTCGATGAACATAAGAAAAAGGGCGATCGATGCAGACTTTTTGTAAGGAAAGGTATAAGAAAAAATTGCACGCATACAAAATCCTCCAAACGTGGGTCAATCTAAAGACCCGTTATACAGATAGGGAATGTCTTCATTAATAAAAAGATGATGTTCATGCACGATTTGAGAACCATGAATCTTTCCGTTATACAGACACACCAAGATCAGCTATTTAAGTATAACTTTTGTACAACACCGACCTTCTGTAAAGGTGCGCCACTGAGCCAAAACCCTGGACTTATATGTTGATTATTCACACTAGCTTAAGTCATAATAGGCAATGTAACACGAACAAATATGTAAGTACTTGTGACTCGTATAAAAAGCAAATAGAATTATAGTAATAGTATTTTCCCGAACAAACAGGAAGGTGATCCTTTTTGGACAACATAAAACCGATTTTTCCCGTTACTGAAGAATTGTTAGAACTCGTAGACTTATTAAACCAAGTCTCGGAATCGGAAGAAGAAAAAGTCATCCCTCAGACCATGACTGTCTTAAACAAAGTCTATGCCCAGGGAGTATTGGAAGGCTACGAAAAAGCCATGCAAAAACAAGGACAGACCACAAAAAAATAACGTGAGGTGAAGCAGATGAAGGAAGATGGGATCGGCCTTGATGTCACTCTTGAAGTCGTGTGCGGAAAGTGGAAAGGGTTAATTCTTTGGAAACTCATCCACGAAAATCATCTGCGGTTCAATGAACTGCGTCGGTCCCTTGATGGAAACATCTCTTCCAGAATCCTTGCCAGAGAACTGAAGAAGCTCATCCAGGACGGTCTAATCGAACGTATCGATTATGAAACCGTGCCTCCCAGAGTGGAGTATCGTGTGACGCCTTACGGGCGAACAACGGCCTCATTCTTGGAGAAGATGAACGAATGGGGTATCCACCACAAGCGAAGAGCGTACCAGCGAGAAAGCCTCACGGACGTATCAAATCAACTAAAAGAACAGTAGAAAAAAGAGGCACTTTCGCAAGTGAGTGCCTCTTTTTTCAGGACCCTAAGAGCGGTCGTTAGGATAAACCAAGCCGATTTGCCGGCGAGCTTCCTCCATGATTTTCGCTGTAATCAGCGTATGCTCCAACGAATTATTCTCCGACCGATCTTTTGTCTTCTCCACCAGACTGATAAACTCAGCCGCTTCATAATACATAGGGGAAAACTCATCTTCGAAAGAAAGTTCTTCCACGGATCCATCTCTATAAATGATTTTTATATCTTTCGGTTCAGAAATATTCGGAATGAGCATCGTGCCTTTTTCTCCTTGAATTTCAGACGGAGCATAGGAATCCACGATTTTGGAGTGGACCACTACTCCTTCCATTCCATCATAAGCTGCGACCACACTGCCTTGACCGTCAACACCAGAATCTAAAAATACGGCATTAGCCTGGACATGATTGGGGGCACCGAATAGGGCAACCATCGGATAAATGCCATAAATACCAAGGTCCATCAAAGAACCGTTCGACAGTTCCGGCTTGAAAGCATTCAACACCTCTCCTCTTTTATATGCATCATAACGAGAGGAATACTTGCTGAAGTTCCCGACGAAGCGTCTCACTTCCCCGATTTTATGTAGATGTTCCTGAATGCTTAGAAAACCTGGCATGAGTGTAGACTTGACTGCTTCCATTAACAGAACGCCTTCTTCTTTGGCTACTTCAATCATAGAAGCGATCTCTTGTTGATTGGAAGCCATCGGTTTTTCACATAAGACATGCGTCCCTTTCCTCATGATGGTCTTCGCCTGCTCCGCATGGAAAGCGTTAGGACTCGCTATATAAACCGCATCCACATTCGAACTGGATGCCATCTTTTCTAAATCTGTGTACGTCTCAAGTGCACCGTGTTTGGATGCGAAGTTGGCTGCTTTCTCTTCTGTACGAGAATACACCGCCTGTAATGTAAAATGGGCATGCTGTTTCGCTGCCTCTATAAATTTTTCCGTAATGGTATTGGTTCCTATAATTCCAAATCTAACCATGTAGACACCTCCAAAATAACCGTACCCTCATTATATCATGAAACATGGAAGAAACACCCACCCCTAAGCTAAGCTTAGTCCATATGTTTCAATGCGAGCTTAGCCAGTACCTGTTGACCTTTTGCCGTCGGATGAACATCCCCTTTAATGATGTACTCAGGATGACCATGGTAGGCCTTATAGGCATCGACAAGAGTAACGGAAGCAAAGTGTTTCAGCAGCTTGATTAAGGAAGCATACTGCTGGTTAATATAAGCGAGCGGCGTGTTCAACTGGTCACCGGCAGCAGGATAAGGATTGTATATGTTGTAAACAAGCACTTTCCCGTTCGTTAATTCGTCAATTTCCAGAATGGTCGAATAGACATTATAAATGAGATCTCGAATAACCGGAGCAACCTCCTCCATTTTCATACCATCCAGTCCACCATTTTTTTTTACGACATTCAATAAATCATTGCCACCGATATACACAATGACATAATCGGCGTTCTTAAGACTTTCTCTGAAGGTATTATTGGATTGAACAGCTTTTAGTAATTGGGCAGATGTCAGTCCTGGAATACTTAAATTGGTCACTTCTATGTCTTTTTTCATTCCAATTAAAGACGGGAACGACCCTTTTGGAGGATTTTTATTTTCTTTATCCAAATTATAACCAAATGGAATGGAATCCCCGATGGCCACCAATCTTTCTTCTTTAAAAGCTGCTAGGTCAGAAGGTGCCAGAATGACAGCGAACACCATGACCAGGATCCATATATTCTTCATTCTCTACCCCTGCCTTGATTTGTATGTAAAACATGACGCCTGATGATAACCAAGCGTCATATCTACTTATTTTGCAATGAACATTTGCACCCAGTAATTGCCGTCTTTGGCATAACCAACACCAATGTGAGTGATATTCTTGTTCATAATGTTCTTACGGTGACCTGAACTGTTTAACCAGCCATCGACAACCGATTGTGGAGACTGCTGTCCTGCAGCAATGTTCTCAGCTGCTGTTGAATAATTGACTCCGAATTCCTTCAGCATATCAAAAGGACTTCCGTAAGTTGGTGATGTATGGGAGAAATAATCGTTCTTCGCCATATCCTCAGATTTCGTTTGAGCCACTTCTTCCACATCATTGCTATTCTTAAGAGGTTTCAGGCCATTTTTTTCACGAGCTTTGTTCGTCAAATCAATCACCTGCTGTTGAAAATCCCCATTTGCTTGATCGCTCTGCTGTTGTGCAGTATCATCACGATTTTGCTCAGCTTGATTCGGGGATTGTCTTTGTGCCGGATCTCCACCTTGTGGATCTTGTGTGTAACGGCCATCATGGTCAAAAAAGTATGGACCTTGCATCGACCCGTTCGTTCCATTTGGATTCATCCCTTCAAAAGGAATGTTGGCATCAAAGCGGTTTTGACCGTTTGCACCAGGATCCATTTCTCTTGGTTGATTTCCGTCTCCTTGCATGCCTTGGTCTTCTGGACCAAAACTGACTTGATTCAAATTGTTCCGCTGACTTTCACGTGCGCGTTCTTCCGATGTATTACAAGCAGCCAACATGGCAATCATCATGAGCGCTGCGAATAGAATGATCCATTTTTTCTTCATCATGCATCCTCCTCAGGATTAATCTTCACGTTTACTATTTGCATCAAAGCAAACAATATCCCTGAGAAGAAGTACCATTTCACACACCAATCCCTCTCTCTTTCCCCATAAGCTCCCTTTAGTGGAAGACTCGGTTTCGAGATAACCGGAGTTCGTTTGCCTGGTTGAGCGTAAGGGGTTGTTGAGAAGCTACTCGCTTTCCTGTGGGGGAGTGGCGAGCTTCCTCGGGCTAAAGCCCTGCGGGATCTCGCCTATCTCCTTTCTCCCACGGGAGTCTCGCAGCTTCCCAACAACCCCATTCGATGCATGTGAGAAACGAACCCCTTTACCACAATGGGGCGTCTCCCACCCCCACTTAGAAGTAGGCATAAAGCGTCTATATCAAGCTTTCACATTCGGATTCACACTGGGGAGAGTATTATATTATCCACTTCGCTTGAGCATACCAGCAGAGTTTCCTAGAAGTGATAGAAGTGGTTTCGAGACACTCCCATGGTAAAGGGGCGGAGGGGAATGGCGAGACTCCTACCTTAAGTGTGCAGGCGCCTCGGTCAGCGGCGTATGGACTGGACTGAGCTGGCGGAGATAAAGGAAACACGAAGAACGGAGTGATTCGATGTTGACTTATCGTACAGAAGCGAGGGAAGTCTCACTAGCCGCTAGGCGCCGGAACCGGATATCTAAGAGAAAAAAGTGCTTGGTGAGACCCCGCAGAGCGAAGCTCGAGGAGGCTCACCGCGCTCCCGCGGAAAGCGAGTCATTCCCCGCAGCCCCATCCACTCAAAAACATCTCGAAACTGAGTCTTCCACATTCCTGCCAGTTAGTTAATAAAACAAAAAAACCTGAATGGTTCCTTTTAAGGAAGTTCAGGTTTTTGGGAATGTTATTTTGTGTGGCAATCGGGGCAGCAGTGTTTGCAACCGTTGACATCTTCGTAAGTATTTCTGGCAACTTCTAGAGCGTTTGCGCAGTCGTCGTGACCACCTAATTCCAATAAATTCTGCTCAAAAGGCATAAAGTCACAGCCTTCGACATGCACTTCGTGTTCGCCACCTGTCTGCTGGTTCTGATTCACATAAAATTGTGCCATTCCATTACCTCCTTTTGTGGAGGCATTCCCCTACCGGATGGATGACAAACACAAACAGGCAACTGAGGCGGCTTTTCTAATCGTCAAGGTGGAAACATACGACTTTTTGTTCAGTCATGGATTCTATGCTAAACCGTACTCCTTCACGACCGATGCCAGACCCTTTCGTACCTCCGAATGGCATTTCGTCAATTCGATAATCACTGCTGTCGTTGATCATGATTCCACCTACGTCCATTTTCCTTATAGCTTTAAAAGCTTGATTGATATCATTGGTAAAGATTCCTGCGTGCAGTCCATAATTGACAGCATTGGATTTTTCAATGGCTTCCTCTAAATCAACAACAGGGTTTACAATGACCACGGGCCCAAAGATCTCTTCTACCATCACTTTTGCATCTGAAGGTACCTCGGTCAGTATGGTCGGAGAATAGTATGCTCCGTCACGGACTCCTCCAGTTTCTATTTGTGCTCCCTTTACCAACGCTTCCTCGACCCATTCGGCCACCCGGGCCGCTTCTTTTTCATTAATCATAGGTCCTACATCTGTTCTGTCATCCATTTTATCGCCGACTTTAAGCGCTACAGTCGCTTCCACCAGGCGATCAATGAATGCTGGATAAAGTTCTCTGCCTACAAAAATTCTTTGTACGCCGATGCAATTTTGACCCGCCGCCGAAAAGGCACCCGAACAGCAAGCATGAACAGCCTTGGAAAGATCTGCATCATTAAGGACAATGACCGGCGAGTTAGATCCCAGTTCCATACTAATTTTTTTCGTGCCTGCTTTTCTCGTGATGGCTTGCCCTGCAACAGATCCCCCCGTAAAGGAAACCATTTTTATGGTCGGATGTGTAATCAGTGTATCCCCGACTTCCTTTCCTGATCCAGTAACAACGGATAGATAACCATCAGGAAGGCCCGCTTCCACGAAGGCTTCCGCGAGCTTCAATGCACTTAGAGGCGTGGCTGAGGCTGGTTTGACCACAATCGCGTTCCCAGCAGCAATGGCTGGCCCTATTTTATGTGCGACTAAATTGAGCGGGTCATTAAAAGGAGTGATGGCTCCTACGACTCCCACAGGAAAACGTTGATAATACCCGACCCTATTTTCGCTGCCCGGATTTTGATCGAAGTTGATGGTCTCTCCTTTCAACCGTCTTGCTTCCTCCGCGCTGATCCGAATGGTTTGAATGGCCCGTGAAACCTCTGAACGAGCCTCTGTAATCGTTTTACTTCCTTCACGTGCGATGATTGAAGCGAAAACTTCGTGATCCTTCTCCATATAATCAGAAACTTTGCTTAGTATGCGAATCCTTTCATGTGTGGGAATGGGGTCTCTCATTCGAAAAGTACGATCGGCGGTTTCAATAGCTTCAATCATTTCCTCTTTCGTGGCCAAGGGGACAGTGGCCAGCACTTCACTGTTCTGAGGGTTGATGACATCAAAACTGTGCAAGCCTTCTCTCCATTCTCCTCCAATCAGCATTTTGTAACTCTTCACTTTCGTGGTCATGAGTGGCTCCCTCCTCCGATTTTGGTCCCCTGCTTCTGTTTGTGGCAATGAATCAGGTCGATGAGTAAAGAAAATCCCGTTTCCTTTAACCCTGCCCCCGCACCTGTGAGCATGATCGGACCGGACAGATCACATTCATAGACGATGGCATTGGTTGCACCACTAACTCGCGCTAAGAGATCATCCTGTTTCACACGCTCCGGTTGGACAGTCGCTTTTACCGTGCCGTTGTTTTGAGAAATACGGGCAAGCAGCTTCCATTTTTCGCCGGCTTTTTCCGCTTCTTTGATATCATCTACTGATAAACCAGTAATTCCAGCACAGAAAATCTCTTCAGGGTCGAGTTGAACTCCATACACATGATTTGATAAAATAGCGGCTTTATACCTGACATCGTAGGCTTCAAGGTCACTCGTCGGATCAGCCTCTGCATAACCGAGGGCTTGGGCTTTTTCCAACGCTTCATTCAATGTCATTCCACTTTCCATAGCGGTAAGAATATAATTGGTCGTGCCGTTCAATATCCCTCTGATTTCTTTAATTTCATTGCCAGCTAATGTTTCTAGTGGGAGTCTTAGTGCAGGCGTACCACTCATGACCGTTCCTTCGAATCCGAAAAACACGTCATGTTGATCCGCCTTTTCGTTTAATTCTTGATAGGCAAGGGCGACAGGACCTTTGTTTGTCGTTATGACACTTTTCCCTGTTTCAAAAGCACGATGGCAATGAGTGAGGGCAGGCTCCCCGGTTTTGACATCGGTGTAGGTCACTTCAATAATGACATCCGCTTGTGAATTCTCTATCGTTTCTAAACTGTTCCATCCTTTGACCCCCTGCCTGGATGCCGGATAGGATTCTAAAGAGCCCGTTCGTTTTACACACTCCAATAACTTCGGAATATTCAAACCGTCCGGCTCGAAAACAGAGCCTTTCATAACATCCGATACCGCCACGATTTCCACATCAAGTCCGTGATTTTGCTGAAGTTCCTGATGTTTTTCCTCCACAATTTCTGCAAACGCCTGACCTACGCCTCCAAATCCAATCATGGCTATTTTCATACTCAATGGACTCCTCCTCGCTCAAGTAATGAATAAGCACTCTCCAACAGCACTCTTACACCAATCGGCAATGAACGTTCATCGATATCAAAATCCGATTGATGGAGACTTCGTTCCTTTTCCAATCCGCAACCTAGAAAAAACATCGCTCCAGGTATTTTTCTAGTGAAATGGCTGAAGTCTTCGCTCCCCATCCCAAAGGGCTCTTCATACATGTTCAGTCCGGATGCAGCTTCCTTTATGATCCGGTTGATTCTAGGATCGTTGATTAAAGAGGGTTCACCGCGATGGATACGAAGTGAATACTCCCCGCCGAGCGCTGTGACGACATTGGCCACCTGATGGATTTCCTTGCATAATCCATCTCTCACATCATCTTTATAAGATCTAATGGTCCCTTTTATATCTACAATACTTGGAATCACATTGTTGGCCTCCCCGGCATGCACCTGGCCAACACTAATGGTGCCGACATCCAGAGGGTTTACTTTTCGACCATTCAGGCTGTATAACGCCTGCAACACATAAGTCGCCATCCATATCGGGTCTTTCACATGCTGCGGATATCCCGCATGACCGCCGCTCCCTTGAATTTTCAGATGAAATTCGTCATTGTTTGCCATGCTCGGGCCGTCATTCCATTGGATTTCACCTGACTTCCTCCATGGACACATGTGCAGGGATAAAACGGCATCTGTATGAAGCCTGCCGGATTCCAGCATTTTTATCGCACCCGTTTCCCCTGCTGCATCACAACTTTCTTCTGCTGGCTGAAAAATCAGTTTGATCGTTCCTTGAAAACGCCCAGCTTTTGCATCTTCCGCCAACAGCTGGGCGACGCCAAGCAAGATGGCCATGTGCGCATCATGCCCACACGCATGCATCACGCCGGGATTATGTGAAGCCCATGGAACGCCTGTCGTTTCCGTGATAGGAAGAGCGTCCATATCCGCACGAATCCCCACAACAGGACCCTCCCCATGGCTGACGGTAGCGACAATCCCATAGCCTCCGACATTCTTTTCGATTTCATATGTGTGGAAGCTTTCTAATATTTCCCCCACTTTTTCACTCGTTCGCTTTTCCTGAAAGCTGAGTTCAGGGAATCGGTGGAAGTCCCTCCGCCACCCCACTAAACGATCCATAAGCTGGTTTGCACGCAAGACGATGTCCAGCTTTTCGGTTTTCACATCCTTCCCTCCTCACTTCTTCACATAAGTGTGCAACGATTGGAAAGCCTGTGAAAGGTCATTTTTCAGGTCCTCAATATCTTCTATTCCGGCCGAGTAACGGATCAAACCTTCTGGAATCCCCATGGCGGCACGCTCTTCAGGGGTGCATTCCACATGACTCGTCGTTCTCGACGGACCGACAACCGTTTCCACTGAACCCAGATTAGCGGCACGGTTGGCAAATTGCAGCTTCGGTAAAAGGTCGCGTACAGTGGCTACACCGCCTTTCACAGCAAAGCTGAGCATCCCGCCAAATCCTTTCATTTGTTGTTTTGCAATCTGATGATTCGGGTGAGAAAGAAGCCCTGGATAAAAAACTTCTTCTACGAGGTCGAAACTTTTCAAATGTTCCGCAATCGCTGCGGCATTTTTGTTTTGCTGCTCCACACGAAGCTTCAATGTCTTCATGCCTCTTAAAAGCAAATAAGCAGCCATTGGATCGAGGGTCGCCCCATTAATTTCTCTATAGTGATAAATCGCTTCAACTAAGCTCTTTCTGCCACATACAGCTCCACCTAAAGCGTCGGCGTGCCCACCTAAAAACTTCGTCGCACTATGAATGACAAGGTCTGCTCCAAGATCGAGTGGGTTTTGATTCACTGGCGTGGCAAACGTATTATCTACAACCACTGTTGCCCCTACCGCCTTGCCTGCAGCTGCCATCCGCTTGATGTCGGTGATTTTCACCGTCGGGTTCGTCGGGCTTTCCAAATAGAGCACTTTGCACCCTTTAGCCACTTCGGCTTCCAGTGCCTCATGATCTCCTGTTTCACAAAGAACGACTTCCACTTGTTGTTTCGGAAGGAATTCTGTGAAAATTTTATTTGTTCCTCCATACGTATCCTTAATCGAAACCACCCGGTCTCCGGGGAATAGCAGTGTGCCAAGGGTATTACTGATTGCCGCCATCCCTGTGGAAAAGCTTGTAGCCGCTTCTGCATTTTCTAAAATGCGGATTTTTTCTTCAAAAGCCTGAACGGTTGGATTCGTATTCCGTCCATAAATGTGACCCGGCTTATTACCTACCGCCACTTCATACCATTCGTCCATATCGTCATAACCAAAGGAAACACTGTGAACGACAGGCACTTGCGTCGCTCCGAATGCGAGTTGTTCTTTCTCACCGGCCCATATCGATTTAGTACTAAACTTCGCGTCTTTCATCCTTAACGCCCTCCCAAGCTAATAGTCGATGGTATACATGTCTTGCAATGGCTGTATCCTGCACACCCGTTCCTGTTAAATCACAAATCGTAATCTCCTCATCTGATTGTCGGAACGAATGTTTTCCACTTGTCACTTCCCCCAGTTCTATCGCACGTTCCTGCTGCTCCGGTGACAAGCGCAATTCTCCCAAACGGGCGGACTGATCTTTTACATCGCAGACAATAACATCCGCTTTCCCCATAACAGTGGCATCCAGTTCCTGCTTATGTTCTGCATCCGAGCCCATAGCCGTTATATGAAGTCCCGGCCTCACCCAATCTCCGTAGATCAACGGTTCCTTGGACGGTGTCGTCGTTACAACAAGATCGCTTTTTCCTACGACTTGCTCAACTGAGTCACAGACGGTCAGATGAAGACCTGTTTTCTGCTCCATCTCTTGTTTAAAGTTAAAGGCTTTTTCATCATTTCTCCCATAAACGACCACCTGCTCAATCGGCCGAACCAGCATAAGCGCTTGAAGTTGAAGACGCGCTTGAGACCCGGAACCAAGGATCCCCGCAATCCGGCTGTTGTCCCTGCTTCCATATTTCGCAGCCACCGCTCCGGCAGCCGCCGTTCTCAAATCCGTAAGCCGCCCTTCATCGGCCAATACCGCGAGTGGCTCTCCTGTACGACTATTGATGAGAATCATAAGCCCGTTCGCGCTCGGAAGCCCTATAGCGGGGTTATTGAAAAATCCAGAAGACAGCTTCACAGCAAAACTGTCTTCACCTTTGATATAGGCGGATTTAATATCCACTTCGCCATTATGATCCGGCACATCTATACGCATGATCGGTGGCATCGTCATTTCTTTTTCCACCAGTGAGGTGAAGGCTTCTTCCATTTTCCCTACAAGTTCTGTATCAAGGCGAATCACTTTTTCAATGTCTTTCCGTTCAAAGAGTCTGATTTTCCATACCTCCTTCAGCTGATCTGGCCGCTTAAATCCATATGATCACGTATGATTAACTCCTGCGGATAAGTGGTGAACCGCTCACTCCCAGATTCTGTGACCTTGAATGTTTCACTGATTTCGATTCCGTCCGTATCGAACCATAACGCCGGAATCAAATGGAACGTCATATTGGGTTCCAGGACAGTCGAATCACCTTTTCGGATGCTCGCCGTATGTTCTCCCCAATCTGGCGGATAATTGAGACCGACGGAATAACCTAAACGGGCTTCTTTTTCAAAACCGTGTTTCTTAATACTCTTTCTCCAAACTTCTTCAAGTTCTCCACAAGTCACCCCAGGCTTTGCAAAGTCGAGGACATTCTGAATCCCTTCCAAAACGACCGGGGCGACTTGTTTCATTTTTTCATTCGGTTCTCCGATGGAAACGGTACGGGCAAGAGGAACATGGTAGCGCTTATAACACCCGGCCAGTTCGATGATGACAGCATTTCCTTTTACGAAAGGCCGGTCTGACCAGGTAAGATGTGGAATGGACGTATGATCCCCGGTCGGAAGCAGTGGAACAATCGCCGGATATTCCCCACCGAAATCCGGGGTCCCTCTGACCATGTGATAGTAAATTTCGGCCGCGGTATCGCACTCCCGAACGCCTGGATAAACGCTTTCCACGCCTTTAGTCATTGCTAGGTCCGCAATTTGAGCTGCCCTCTTCATATATTCGATTTCTTGATCAGACTTAACGATACGGACACGATTCACAAGCAGGGTCGCATCTTGGAAGGTGGCATTCGGCAATCCTCTTTTCAACCTTTCCAGAGCTTTGGCCGTAAAGTAGTAATGATCCATCTCAACGCCGATCTTCCTTTTTCCTTGACCGATTTGAAGGAGGATATCTGCTATAAAATCCATCGGGTGATAAACGTCTGAATGAACAAAGTAGTCAGGGTAGGCAATGACATTCTCATCATAGATCCACGTGGTCACCCTTGCACCGTTTGCATCCTGGTAACGACCAATCCAAAGCGGCTGCGGTTCATCAATGATAATCACAAGCATTTGGTGTACATAAAAAGACCAGGCATCATAACCAGAAAGGTAATTCATGTTTGCCGGGTCTGTAATCAAAAGCACGTCAATTCCTTGATCAGCCATGCGTTTTTTCGTTTTCTGCAAACGCTGGTGATACTCTAAAATGTCAAAAGGAAGAACCATTTCATCCCCTCCGCGCTAGTTATCTGAATTTTTAAACGACTGTACTTTCATTGTATTCAAAGATATTTTTTCTTGTAATGTAAAAAGTGTATGAAGTTTTGGAGATGTCCTTAATACAATGTCGCCATGAACCTCTCGATTGACTTCTTATGTTAAGATACGAATAACCGGATAGAAGGAGGATGAAGATGACATACAGTTACTTATCTCATTTGTACTGCCCGAAATGTGAAGAAACCTATAAAGCCAGTGAACCTCAGCATCTCTGTACATGCGGTTCTCCTTTACTTGTAAGCTATGATTTAGACAGTCTGAAAAAGTTGTGGTCCCCTGAGCAACTGAAAGAGAGAACCCCAGACCTTTGGCGTTACCATGAACTATTACCACTCCAGGATCCTACATATAAAACTTCTTTGGGAGAAGGCATGAGTCCGTTAATCCCTTTACCAACCCTTCAGACAGATATGAATATCCGCAAACTGCATATGAAAGATGAAGGCATCATCCCTACCGGATCGTTCAAAGCAAGAGGAGCTGCGGTCGGTGTATCTAAAGCAAAAGAGCTGGGAGTGAAAGAACTCGCTATGCCCACCAATGGCAATGCTGGAGCAGCCTGGTCCTTATACGCTTCAAGAGCATCAATGGAATCGACCATCGTCATGCCTTTCGATGCCCCGAAAATCACCCGTAACGAATGTGCATTATCAGGGGCCAATCTTTTCCTCGTGGATGGACTGATTAGCGATGCCGGAAAAATCGTGGCGGAAGCTGTAGAAAAATCTGAGCTCTACGATGTGTCTACATTAAAAGAACCATACAGAATTGAAGGAAAGAAAACGATGGGGCTTGAGATTGCCGAACAATTAGGATGGGACGTTCCAGATGTCATCCTCTATCCGACAGGTGGCGGCGTCGGTTTGATTGGCATTCATAAAGCACTGAGAGAATTACAGGAACTTGGCTGGATCACCAAAGACCAGATGCCAAGGCTTGTAGCTGTCCAATCTGAAGGCTGTGCTCCGATTGTGGAAGCATGGCAGCAAGGACAAAGGGAATCATCATTCTGGAAGGATTCCGAGACGATTGCGTTCGGTATCAATGTTCCAAAGGCGATCGGGGATTTTCTCGTCCTTGACGCTTTATATGATACAGGCGGATGTGCGGCAGCCGTTAGCGATCATGAACTTTTGGAAGAACAAAAAAGAATCGCCCAAAAAGAAGGAGCCTTCGTCTGCCCAGAAGGAGCTGCAGCATTTGCTGCTGCCAGAAAGTTAAGATCAGAAAACTGGATTACCGCCGAGGACGAAGTGGTCGTACTCAATACAGGAGCAGGGATTAAGTATCCGGATACGGTTCAGGTCGATATTCCTGTTCTTCAACCAGGGGATAGTCTGGGAACCATAAATCCCTCGGATAACGATAAAAGGAACTCATGACAGGCATGAGTTCCTTATGTTTTATAGAGATTTTACGACAGAAGACATGTCCACAGCTTGGGTAATAGCTGAAATGACAGCGACACCGTCCGCTCCCGCTTCTATTACTTTACCAGCATTTCCGGGATGGATCCCCCCAATCCCGACTACGGGCATGTTTGGATACTCCCGTTTGACGATCTTCATCCATTCAGGACCTGCTACAGGGTTGGCGTCTGTCTTCGTCGTTGTTCTGTACATCGGTCCAACACCTAAATAGTCGACAAGATTGACCGGACTCTGTTCTAATTCAGTGCGATCGGATACAGATAATCCAATGATGGTATCTGGATAGTTGGAGCGGATTTCATTCACACTACGATCACTCTGGCCCACATGGATTCCATCAGCCTTAAGCACATCAAAAAGTTCAACGTCATCGTTGACGATAAATAAAATACCCGCTTCAGCACAACGTTGGCGCAGCTTATGACCGAGACTGTACTTCGCTTCTCCAGTTAGAGCGCCTTCTCCTTTTTCCCTATATTGAAAGCACGTGATTCCAGCTTTAATCGCTTCATCCAAAATGCTCAAGGGATCTTTGTTACAGTTTTGGCTGCCCATAACGAAGTATTTTCTAAGGGTAGAAGCTTTCATTTTTCAGCCCCCATGGCTAAAGCATCGACAAACCTTGTAATGAATGTCCCTGGCCCTTTGACATCAGGGTGGTCCGCTGCTTGTTCTGCCGCCCGTCCATAATGACTTAATGTTGCTAGAACCTTTTCTTTAGGATTACCTTCTACCGTTAAGCTTGCTGTGAGCAAGGAACCCAGCAAACAGCCGGATCCTGTAATTTGAGCAAGGAGAGGGTGTCCGGTTTCATTGACAAAAACGTCCCTGTCGATACATCCGACATCCTTTTCCCCTGTACAGACGGCTCCGGTCTGATACTTTTCTGCAACTAGACGAACGATGGCTTCAGCGTCAGCTTCCCCTGTAGAATCTACGCCTTTCGTATCCACATCCTGATCGACGAGGTGGGCGAGTTCACCGGCATTTCCTTTAATGACGGTCAGCTTCACCTCCTGCAAAATCCGCTGGCATACGTCTGAACGATAGCGGGTTGCAGGAGCGCCAACAGGATCGAGGACGACCGGGATGCCGATCTCATTTGCTGCTCTTCCTGCAAGAATCATCGCTTCCACCTGGTTTTCATGAAGCGTCCCTATATTCAATAACAGCCCTTGAGACAATCGGGTGACCTCTGCAACCTCCTGCTTGGAATTGGCCATTATCGGTGATCCTCCGAATGCTAGAAGTCCGTTCGCTGTGAAATTCATGACGACCGCATTCGTGATGTGATGGATCAGTGGGCGTTGTTCTCTCACTCTGTCGATAACATTTACAGCCATTGGTTGAAAACCTCCTCACGCAAAGCAAAATGATTGGTCGGGCCACTTCCTTTTCCTAGATCGAAGGAATGGCGGATCGCCTCTGTTACAAAGTATTTCGCTTCTTTGACGGCTTGTGGCAAAGCGTGTCCCTGACTCAAGTATGCCGTAATGGCTGCAGAATACGTACAACCTGTCCCGTGTGTATTGGAAGAATCAATACGTTCGGATTCAAATTCATGAAACCGCTGCCCATCATATAAAAAATCAACCGCTCTTCCATTGAGATGGCCCCCTTTGACAAGGGCCGCACCCGCGCCTAAGTCTTTCACGATCACTTCGGCCGCTTCTCTCATATCCGCTTCTGTTTCAATTATCCCTCCAACAAGCACTTCCGTTTCAGGGATGTTAGGCGTGACGAGCGCTGTCTTTGGTACAAGATATTTTTTCAAATAACGTTGATCTTCTTTTTCAATCAAAGGGTCCCCACTCTGGGCAACCATGACAGGATCCATGACGTACGGAGCATCCACCTCATCCAACCATTCACTGATGACTTTCATCATTTTCTTGTTGGCAATCATCCCTGTTTTCAGTGCCTGGACAGGCATATCCTCAGAAATAGCTTTCAGCTGACTCATAATGAAATTTTCCGGCAGGTGATGAACATCTTTCACTCCTGTCGTATTTTGCGAAACGACTGATGTCACAACACTCATGCCATAACTTTTCAACTCCTGAAAAGTTTTCAAGTCTGCCTGAATACCCGCACCACCGCTAGGATCGGTCCCGGCAATCGTCAACGTACATGAGACTTGTCTCATTTCACACCCTCCTTTTCACAAGGCCATTGCTCTTGTGTGTAAGCCATATCCCAAAAGGCATACTCCAGCTGACAACTTTTACGGAAGGCTTCTCTCATACGCCACTTTTCCGATTCAGACGCATGTTCGGCATGCTGATCAAGTCGTTCACACAACACCGCTGTCAGACTCTTCACTTCCGCATCAGCATAAAATTCGATCCAAGGGAGAAAAGGATGATCAGATCCCGGCTGATAGCTGTTCATTAGTTCGACTCCGATTTCATAATAGGTCCACGGGCACGGAAGCAAAGCTGCTAATATTTCACCAATGCCTCCATGGTGGGCATGAAAAAGCATATGTTTGATATAGTGATCAGCGGTTGGCGGCAATGGATATCCTTGCAGTTCTTCATAGGTAACGCCAATCTGTTCACAAAAATTGTTGTGAGGGTGAACCTCACTGTTTAACACAAAATCGATTTGTTCGTTAAACAGTTGAATGTCTTCCCTTCCCGGAGATTTGGAAATGGCGATTCCATAGACGTGCATAAAGGCATTCAAATACTCATAATCAGCCTTGATATAGTGAATCAATGCTTCTTTTGGAACATCCCCTTTTCCGATACCCTGGATAAAGGGATGAGTGAAGATTTTTTGATAGATATCCTGATTTTCTTTTCTTAATTGATTGGAAAAAGACATGATAGAGCCTCCTATTATTCTCGGAAGCTACTAGAGGACAGAAGGGGATTCTTACTACTTCCCTCCGCCGGCATGACCCGGATCAGGTATTGAGGGACCAAGGAATGTCTCCTTATCTCAGCGAATACTCGCGCCCCTAGCAGTTTCCGTGTATTATGGTTGTAAGATCATATTTTCAACTTTCACTCGTGATAAAATGAAGGTAGCAATGAAAGCCCCCGAGACACTGCTTACGACAAAAGAAGGAACAAACGCGAAAACACCTGTTGAACTTCCCATCAGGACGTGCGCAATCGGAACAGATGCCAAAGCCCCTATGACTCCAGTACCTAAAACTTCACCAATCACCGCAGACCTTTTTCTTTCATAGAATCGATAACAAAGCCCTGCCAATAATGCACCGAACATCCCGCCCGGAAAAGCAAGAAGGGTGCCGAGCCCTAATAAGAAACGTAAGAGCCCGATAACAAAAGCAATCATGACCGCCGGGACGGGTCCAAGCACCACCGCCGCGACTACATTAACCGCATGCTGGACAGGATAAGCTTTCGCAATTCCAGCCGGAAACCAGAGAAATTGGGCTCCAAGCGTTCCAACGGCAATAAGCACGGCCATCGTTGTGAGTATCTTTGTGTTTCTCATCTTTCACCACCTTTCCGTACAGGATCTGAATGGAACCAAATAAAAAAAGCCAGATCCTTAGAGGACCTGGCCTGGTATGCAGTAAGTCGATACACGTATCGTCAGACTACTTCCCTCCGCTGGTATTAACCAGATCAGGTTCGTAAGAGTCAGAAAGCTTGCTCGCTTTCCTCTCAGCCCATTCAGGCCCCCCTAGTAGTTTCATAAACTTATTCGCTTGGTGATTTTCATCATAACAAAGTTGGATGTTTCTGTCATGTGAAACTTTTCCTCCCGTTCAAACGTCAACAAAGTAGATAAGGAGTGTGAGAAAGATGAAAATGAGATGGATGCTTGGTATGTTCATGGTTTTCTCTTTATCCCTTAGTGCATGTGGACTGTCAGAGACAGAAGAAGTAGACCAGAATGAAGTGGAAGCAGAAGCATCCGATCCGGACATGAGCGGATTTGTCATGGATCAGGACGATGACAGGATCCTTGTTGTCACACCGATGGATGATGGATCAGGGGATGAAGGACGGGCCATGTGGGTCTCCGGAGCTCCTGAAGGTTTATGGGTCGGCAAACAGGTCGAGGTCTGGGTAGACGGGGATATCGCTGAGTCCTACCCTGAACAAGCCACGGCTGAAAAAGTCCAGGAGCTTGAAATGAGTGAAGTCCAGGGAGCGGACTTAAAAGCATCCGAAGCTCTCTCTACAGCTTTGTCCGAAACAGAACCAGAGCAGACAGATGTGTTGATCGTTTCGCTACTTTCCTTTGATGAAGAATCCGATCAGTGGACTGTCAAGCTGGACCGACGCGGGACCGATCAGGGCGAATGGAAAACGACAGTCAAAGATGAGAAATAGAGCATCACCCCGAGGGAGCGCTCTATGCATCCACCTTTTTCAAAAGCCATAACCTTACGCTCAGCTCCAGCAAAAAAAGATCATCCGCATTGAGAAGAGAGAGGCCAGTCAAATGTTCAATGTTTCTCAATCTGTGCAGCAAAGATTGGCGGTGCAAGTTCAGGGCACGGGCCGTCTGACTGACATTGCTGTTGTATTTGTTATAGACCATAAACGTATGAATCAGTTCTGTCTGCCGTTTCTGGTCATAATCAATCAGCTTCTCCAACGTATCTGACACAATCGCTCCGATTTCTTCCTCGTGGGACAGTGCCATGAGCAACCGGTTCATTCTGGTATCACTGAAAAACGTTCGCTCCCCTTCTTCATGCTGCTGACCGATTTTCAGTGCCGTTTCCGCCTCTTCATAGCTTTTATGAAAAGTTTGATACCCACCTTTATGACAGGAAATCCCCCAGCTAATCGTAATCCCTTTTAATAACTCATGAAGTCTCCGCTCAATCAGGTCGAGAAACTGGTTCGCGGTTTCTTCGTAATCCGGACGGTCCGTTTCCAAATAAACGATTACCTCACCTTCATCAAAGGTGGTCATCGTCCTCCGGTGCAGCGCGTCTCCGGCATGAGTGACTTCCTTCTGAATGTAATAATTGCGACTGTTGATCGATGATGATTTGACTTGAGGCATCGTTGAAGAGGTGCGTTCCTCCTCCGGCTGCACGAAACGGATATGGCCGACGAGACAAATATAAGGCTTCTCCAAATCATAACCAAGCAGCTGCGCTTTCGAAAAAAGAGCTCTGTCCATCTCCCTCTCCTGCTTGGCTAAATCCAGCAAAAAGTTATCCTTAAGTCTGATTTCAGTCATTTCAATGGCGTTCTCTTTGACGAAATATAAGGCACAAGCTGTAAGCGCATGCTCCAAAATGTGAAGGTTCACCCACGTTAAATCTTTGTTGTCCTTTGGCTTAAATAGTATATATCCCTGTTTCTTATAGTTTGATAAAATTGTAAGCTGATAGCATTTCTGGTCACCGATTTCATAGGTTTCAATGTAATGGCTGAGCGGGTGATCACTGTCCATCTCCGTTTCTACAAGGGTTCCTTCCTGAGAAAGCTCATGCCCATTTAAAACATCGATGTAATAACGATCAAAATACTGATTCGCTCGTATCTGCTTGTTATGATCACTGATGGCCGTCGGAATGCCTGTATTCTGGTAGATGATTGATGTGATCTCCTGCAGCCCTTTCCCGTTCAGGACACAGTTGATCAACTCCTGTCGTATCTCTTCCGTGCGTTGCTGTTCCTGGCGGTTCTCCTCACTGATCAACCGTAATACATCCTGTAAAATATCTCCGAAGCGGACCTCCCATGGAATTTCCATCACGATCAACTCGTGTTTCTCCGCAAGTTTTAACACACGGTCCGGAATTTTATACAGATGACGTCCTGTGGCAAAAGCGAGGACGGAGGCTTCCGAGCGAATGACATCTTCAACATATCCTTCGAGTGCCAATACATCATCCACACATCCGACCCCTGTACTTAGTACAAATTCATTGTTCCTGACAAAGTTCTCTACAGGAGTCTCAATCACTGAGATCCAATCAACCTGACGATCATACACATGGGTCTGTACTCTTGCTTTTTCGAGCACTGGAAGTTTTAAAACTTCCTCCACCGCAACCCCCATCTCCACTCCTCCCCCACTTACGATTTAGCCAAAAGATCTGTAATCGCATCATGATCGATATTGTTCCCGCTCATGACGACAACAACATTTTTTCCTTGTAGATCATTAGAATGAAGGACGTGCCCGACCCCCGTTGCAGCCGCTCCTTCCACGACCATCTTATGGTGCTCAAGAGTGAAGAGCAGCCCTTCTTCAATCTGTGCCTCTTCCACAAGCACCCCCTCGTCCATATAAGCTTTCGTCATTGAAAATGTGTAACGGTTCTCTGTCCCAATTCCTCCAAGCAGACTGTCTGCCAATGTATCAGACTCCTCGAGAATGACAGGCTTACCCTTGGCAAGGCTTTCCTGCATGACCGCCCCCTTCTTCATCGTCACTCCTGTCACACGTATAGAAGGTTCAATTGATTTCATCACAAAAGCAATACCTGACAACAGCCCACCCCCAGACAAGGGAATGATCACTTCATCAACCTCAGGACACTGCTCCATGATTTCAAGCGCGATCGTCCCCTGACCGGCAATGATTTCCCGATCATCAAAAGGCTTGATTACCGTCATCCCATCGTCTCTTTCCAATTCAGCACACCTTGCTTCTGCTTCATCTTGACTGCTTCCCACAATCTCCACAGACGCTTGTAATTTCTTAAGACGATTCACCTTCGCCTTCGGAACACGGTCGGATATACATACCGTACAAGGAATTCCTAACTCTGCTGCTACATATGCAACAGATATGCCATGGTTACCCGTTGAAAAAGTGGTCACACCTTTCTTTAAGTCTTTCTCGTCAAGAGATAGAATTTTGTTTGCAGCCCCTCTGAGCTTGAATGATCCCGTAGGGTGGGTATGCTCGAGCTTCAAGTGAACCCGCGCCCCTGTGTGCTCGGAGAGCGGGTCTGAGTACAGGATAGGAGTGGGTTGGACAAACGAAGATATGCGCTTCTTCGCTTCCCAAACCTCTCTGAAGGAAAGGCTGGTCATTCATAACGTCCTCCTTCTTCAGCATTTATGGTTTCAAGTTTTGAATATTCAGTTATTTTTATTATAGTGGAACAACCTCTTATGTTTAAAGAGGTAAAATACCTTCTATATTTTTTACTTGTTTTTTGACAGCGTTCTCGCTAAGCGGTTGTGTGTGAGGTGGACTGCCGTTTGCAGGGCGACTGCTCTTGGAGCGATGCGATCTCCCTTTGGAGCGATCCGAAAGATTATAAGATATGAAAAAGGACAGATGCGTTTTGCATCTGTCCTTTTGGGTTAAGCCGTGGCCCATTTGCCTACGGTGTGGAGCATTTTTTCTTCTTGGAAATGATCCCTGAAAATCTGATAATAGAACATTTCCTGTTTGGATCGTATATCAACTGGTGCTTCGGCTTGCACCTTTTCAAATGTTTCATCTGTAATTGTTCTTTCTGCATGCAGGTCGAGCAAGTCCAATGCTCCACTTCCTTCTGAGAACTCTGCTTTCTTACGCCATAAAACTTCATCAGGGATGATGCCGTCAAATGCTTTTCGAAGCAGCCATTTTTCCATGCGGTCTTTCTTATGAACTTTCAAGCCGGCAGGAATCTGGAGGGCATTTTCCACAACATCCAAGTCGAGAAATGGCACACGAAGTTCAATGGAGTGCGCCATGCTCATACGATCGGCTCGTTGCAGATTTACGTGGTGAAGTGTATTCAATACACGAATGATTTCCTTGTTCATGGATGCGGTATCCTGGTATTTTTCCATATACGCATATCCAGCGAATAATTCATCGGCCCCTTCTCCAGATAAAATCACTTTTACGTGTTCGGATGCAAGCTTAGACACGAAGTAATTCGGGATGGCACTACGTACAAGGGAAGGCTCGTAAGACTCCAGGTGATAAATGACATCAGAGACAGCTTCAATCAATTCTTCTTCCGTATAAATATATTCATAATGCTCGGTTCCCAGCGCTTTCGCAACCGTACGAGCGTTGATGATATCTGCACTGCCTTCAGAGCCGACACAGAACGATTTTAAAGGCTTGTCCCCTTGCTTCTGCTGATCAGCTATGGCGGCAATCAAACTACTGTCCAAGCCACCACTCAGCAGCACGCCTACTTCAACGTCTGCCATCAGTCTTTTTCGAACGGATTCGTTCATAGTTTCTTTTATAGAAGTAAACACTTCGGTCATCTCATGTTCCGTGTAAGACTCTTGCGGGGACTGGATTTTCCTGTAGCAGACAAAACCATTTTCCGGTGTGAAATAGTGCCCGTGAGGAAATTCTTTCGCCTCATTCACAAAAGGTTCGATTGCTTTCAATTCAGATGAAAAAACATACTGACCCTCGCGATCTTCCCCGTAATAAAGCGGCTTGATCCCAAGTGTATCCCGAGCTACGACAAACGAATCGTTTTCCTCATCTGCAATGAAGAACGCGAACATTCCATCAAGTTGATGGATAGCTTCCGGCCCTTGTTTTTCGACTAATTTCAAAGCTACTTCACTGTCTGACTTTGTGAGAAAAGAGACATCTTTCGCTAAGGATTCTTTAATGGCTGCATAATTGTAAATTTCACCATTACAGACGATCCAACGTTTTTTATCTTCGTTATGAATCGGCTGGATGCCATCTTCAAGTCCGATAATCGATAAGCGGCGGTGTCCAAGATGAACACGATCGGTAACCACTGACTTCCCCTCATCTGGACCACGATGGTAAAGCAGTTCCAGCACCTCATTCATTTGTTTTTCACTCATCTCTCCTTGTGTCACGAAAATTCCGCACATAAGTAATAAAGACCTCCTAAGTTTGCATGCATGATTTGCATAGGACTCAGATTACGCTTTTTTCGAGTGTTCATCAAATCGGGTTTGTCAGCAAATGTAAGCAAAACAAGCGAAATCCAGAAAAAGGAGGCAGATAGAATAGACATTCGTGGAATGGACCTACATTCAGATGGAATCCTCTGTCTACATGCAAAAAACCTCCAGCCTTGTTTTATGCTGAAGGTTTTTGATAGGTAGATAAGGAATGACTAATCACTTGAGCAAGCGGACGCACATCTTTGACAGATTGAACACTTGCCTGGAAGATTTCCTCAGGCGGGACCGCTGACCAATCCAGATGATATCCTGCTTCCATTGCTAAGATGCGAATGAACTCCCGTAAACTTCTTCCATTCCCTTCTCTGAAAGGATGGAGAACATTAATTTCTGACATGTAGTACACCAATTTCTCTACAACCAGGACCCTGTTCATACTTTTCCAATCTTCTCTCATCAACTGTTGAAATATGGGCTCAGCCGCATCGTGAATGAACCTGGCCTGAGCAAAAGAAAATCCGTCCTTCGTAATGTTTTCTGTTCGAATTTCTCCAGCAAAAGGGTAAAGATCTGAAAAAAGGCGCGCATGGATCCTTTGTAAATGACGCAAGTCGAAATCCCCTTTAATCGGGGTGGATTGAAGCTCAGCCAACCTTTGTGCCGTAAACATCGTCTCCAAAGCTGTCAATTGTTTCTCATCTTTAATGTCATAATGATTGATTAAAACGTTTGATCCCGGATAACAATACTTCGACTTTTCATTCCCGTACCTGGTGTTAGGCATGACGAGCCAGTTCCAACGCCCGTGTGACGAACTCCTCATGAGAGATCTCCCCTGTCAGGCACTTTTTCACAAGCAGCTTCTGCTTCTTGCTCAAGCGGTCTCCCTCCACAGCGAGAGAAGCCAAGGCCGGGCGCATAAGTAATTCGACTTCTTCCTCGGAACGTACGGTCATCCAATCCCTCCGAACTTTAATGATCTCCTCTACATTATACTACAGATGGAGGTATTATAGACGATGACACCCTGTCAGGAAGTCTTTTTCTTGCCAGATGTGGTCGTCTTTTTCTTCGTTGTTTTCTTCTTCTTGGACCCTTTCGTTTTCTCCAACGATTTTTCCAAAGCATCCATTAAGTTCGTCACATTATCCGGCTTCGGTTTGTCTTTGGCTGTCGTAACTTCTTCATTGTTTTTCTTCGCTTCAATCAGTTCCATAAGCGCTGTCCGGTATTCATCTTTGTATTTTTCAGGATCGAATTCCGCTGTCAACTGATCGATCAGCGTAACAGCTGTACTCAATTCTTTCTTACTTAATTCTGTTTCTTCCGGAACATTCGGCACATCCTGAACGGATCTGACCTCATCAGGATAATGGATCGTTTCCATCACAAGAGTATTCTCATAAACCCGGACGATCGCCAGTTGTTCCTTGGAGCGGATGATGATTTTAGCAATCCCGATCTTCTCGGTATCTCCGAGCGCCTGACGAAGAAGACTGTAAGCTTTTGATCCTCCTTCGCTTGGAGATATAAAATAACTCCGCTCAAAATAAATCGGGTCGATCTCTTCCAACTTCACAAAATCGATGATTTCAACCGCTTTGTCTTCTTGTTCTTTTTTCAACTGTTCCAGGTCTTCTTTATCTAAAACGACAAACTTGTTCTTCGCATATTCATAAGCTTTGACAATCTCTTCACTCTCAATTTCCCGCTCACATACAGGACAGCGCTTCTCATATTCGACCGGTGATTTACATTCCTCATGAAGCTGACGCAGTTTGATGTCCTTATTCTCTGTTGCCGCATGCAGTTTCACTGGAATATTCACAAGTCCGAAGCTGATGGTCCCTTTCCACATCGTGTGCATACCGACCACTCCTTTTTCCTATAGGTTTCTCGAGATCACTGAAAAATATGTTTCTCAATCATGGATAAACTACATAATAAAGCCCACCTATTCAACAAAATGGCAGGATTCTTGAAGACTCAGTTTCGAGATGTTTCGGGGTTCGTTGCCTGGTTGAGCGTCAGGGGTGGCTGGGAAGCTACTCGCTTTCCTGTGGGGGAGTGGCAAGCTTCCTCGGAGCGGGCACAAGTACTAAGGGATCTCGCCTATCTCCTTTCTCCCACGGGAGTCTCGCAGCTTCCCAACCACCCCATTCTATGGATGTGAGAAACGAACCCCTTTACTGCAGGAGGGTACCTTCTACTATCCTGGTGTTTTAAGTATAAAGCGCTCTATACTACATGCAGAATAGGTTCTTTGGAGTTTATTCCCCTCCAATTACCATGTGCATAAAAGGAGCTTAACTCGGGTGTGGTTTCGAGATACTTATATGGCAAAGGGGCGGAGGGGAATGGCGAGACTCCTGCGGGAAAAAAGTGCATGGTGAGACCCCACAGGACGTAGTCCGAGGAGGCTCACCGCGCTCCCGCGGAAAGCGAGCTATTCCCCGCACCCCCCATCATCCACTCAACAAAAGTCTCGAAACTGAGTCTTCAACTACAGGGGGAATTTATGTAAGAAAGCTGAATGGAAAGGAGATGGTGGAGATGAAACCGATGCTTTTGACAGGGACGGCGGAACTACCTGAGGGGGATGAGTGGGTGTATGAAGTGAAGTATGATGGTTTTAGAGCCATTCTCGAAGCACGCACGGAAGGAGTCAAGCTATGGAGCCGGAATGGAAAAGATATGAGCGAACGTTTTCCTGAAATCGTTCAGGTGGACATCCCTAAAAACCTCCTTCCTTTTACCCTTGATGGCGAGCTGGTCATATTGAACACTCCTTATCAGGCAAACTTCGAAGCTTTACAAAAAAGAGGAAGAATGCGAAATAAAGCAAAAATACAAGCTTCTTCTATACGAAGACCTGCTGCCTTCATGGCTTTTGACAAAATAGAAAAAAGTACTATACCTCTATTAAAAAGAAAAGAAAACATGACTAAGCTTCTCGGGAAGCTTAAACACCCGCAAATTAGAAGTATTGATTTATATGAGGATATAGAAGAAATTCTAACCATTGCTGAGCTGCACTTGGCTGAGGGAATCATTGCGAAAATGAAAAATAGCAAATATCAACCCGGCGACCGCGGAAGGCAATGGTTGAAATGGAAACAATGGAGGACAGTCTCCGGCTTTTTACAAAAGTACGACTCTGATAATGGATATTACGATGTAGGGTTTTATAAGGACGAGGGCCCTCTCCCACTTGGGAAGTTTAAACATGGTCTGACAGATGACGAGAGTGAAACGCTCCGTACATTTTTCAAAGAACATGGGACAAAGAAAAAGGGCACATGGCGTTTAGAACCCGGCGCGTGTGTAGATGTGCACTGTCTGAGTGCTGAAGAAGGGAAACTACGAGAACCTCTCTTTCACCAGTTCCGGTTTGATCTTTCTCCTGAAGATTGTACAGAATCTAAGAAACAGTGGGACCTTTCTTTGTTTCCTGCCAACTTCGATCCAACCAATGTTGATAAACCTTTATGGAAGGGTATTTCTAAACAGGATTTCCTTGTTTACATCCGTCAATTAGCTCCTCACATTCTCCCTTTCATACAGGAAAAGAAGTTAACACTGATCCGTTATCCTGATGGGATTTACGAAGAGTCCTTTTATCAAAAACATTTCCCCGACCATGCCCCCGACTTTTTAAAAATGTGGATGGAGGATGGGGAGCCTTTCATCATTTGCGATCAACTTCTCCCTCTTCTTTGGCTTGCCAATCAGGGGGCATTGGAATACCATATTCCGTTTGAGATGGCCGGCGGTCAAAAACCCGATGAAATCGTTCTGGATTTGGATCCGAAAGACCGGAGTCACTTTAGTAAGGCGATTAGGGCTGCCCAGTTATTAAAGCATCTCCTTGACGAACTTGAAGTCCAAAGCTTTGTCAAAACTTCCGGAAATAAAGGCATGCAGATTCATATCCCGATTCGCGAGGGAGATTTAAGCTATGAGGAAACGAGGAAAATCACGGAAACGTTGGCCACATCCCTTGTTAATGAAGAACCTGACCTTTTTACAACTGAACGTTTGAAGAAAAAACGTGGGGATCGTTTGTATATTGACTATGTCCAACATGCAGAAGGCAAAACGATTATTGCCCCGTATTCGACAAGAGCGACCGAAACAGCAACGGTCGCTACGCCGCTTCATTGGGAAGAAGTGACGGAAGGTTTGCGCCCGGAGTCGTTTACGATTCACACTGTACCTAGCCGAATAGCTGAATTTGGCTGCCCTTTTTCTATGTACGAAGAGGCTAGAGACCATCAGCCCATTCAAAAATTGAAGCAATTGCTTCAATAACTTGTCGAATATTGCCCGGGAAATGACCACCATTTATCTAAAAAAGCACTAAATAAAAGGCTGCCGGTCGTCACCGGCAGCCTTTTATATCTTATTCTGATAATGTTTTACTTCGTTCCCGCAGTTTGAACTTTTGCAACTTCCCACTCGCGTTGCGCGGAAGTTCATTTACAAATTCATAACGTCTTGGCCGTTTGTATCGGGCAAGCCTATTCCCTGAAGTACAGAACTCATCCAGTTCTTGTTCAGTGACGCCACTATCCTTTTTCACAATGTAGGCGACCACTCTTTCTCCCCACAGGTCATCCGGTTCACCAACGACGGCTGCATCCATGACTGCCGGATGATCAAACAAGGCATCTTCTACTTCCCTTGAATAGATATTTTCACCGCCGGATATGATCATGTCTTTCACACGATCACTGACCCAGAGGTATCCATCTTCATCGAACGATCCGATATCACCTGTATGATACCAACCTTTGTACATGGCTTCTTCAGTTGCTTCCGGCCTGTTGTAATACCCCTTCATCATGCTGGGCCCTCGTACGATAATTTCCCCGAGTTCGTGCGGTTTACAAATCTCCTCAGGCTCTGCGGGTCCGTGCTCATTCGTTCTCACCACTCGTACTTCATGGTTCAACAGTGCTCTTCCTGCAGATCCTGCTTTCGTGACTTGTTCTTCCTCGGTAAGTGCGGTAATTGCGGGTCCCATCTCCGTCATCCCGTATGCCTGTAAGAGCTGCACACCTAAGGATTCATGCAGCTTCATCGTCAAAGCAGGGGCCATTGGTGCTCCTCCATAGAGACCTTGTCTCAACGTCTGGAAATCCTCTTTGGTGAATTCCTCTTGCAGCATCATGTTCCACATCGTCGGAGCTGCAAAGAAGGATGTAATCTGCTCCTCCCTGACCGTTTCAATCACATCAGGTGCATCGAAGTGGTGCAGCAGAACGTTTGTCGCTCCAATCATTACTCTTGGGAAGAACGCACAATGAAGCTCGGCGCAATGGAAAATCGGGGCAACAGTCAGTCCACGGTCCTCTTCCGTCAGTCTTAAACAAGCGGTCATGATGAGGGCTTGATCGACCATATCTCTATGCGTATGGATAACCCCTTTTGGAAGCCCGGTTGTTCCGGAAGTGTACATGATGGCATAAGGATCATTCTCGTCCAGTTCACACACTGGTCGTTCGGTCGTTACTCCATCGATTCGTTCATAATAGTTCATCGCATAAGGCAGATTTTCTTCGTCGATGGACCAAAACTCAATACTTGTCATCTCTTTCGCTACCGGAGCGATTTGAGCAGCCGTCGCTTTTTCAAACACGACCACCTTTGGATCAGCATCTTTCAAAATGAACTCGATTTCTTTTTCCATGAGACGGAAGTTTACCGGATTGAATACCGCCCCAATCTTCATGCAAGCGAACAGCACTGTCGCATATTCAGCTGTGTTAAAAAGGACCGTCGATACTTTATCCCCTTTTTCCACCCCTGAGGCCTTGAGCGCATTTGCCGTGCGGTTCACTTCCTGGTCCCATTCTCCGTATGTCCAGCGTGTACCAAGCCGTAGATCAACCAATCCTTCTTTATCAGCATACTTCGCTACCGTCTGCTCAAACATACTCCTAAGTGTTGGTCCCATTTCTCATCGACTCCTTTTGGTTTTTTATAAAATCCCAATAGCCAACGTGCTCGATCCACCAAGAGCTTACAACGATCAAATACCGGGAGTGCTTCAGACAGTTTTTCAATGTAAAGCATAAGGCGCACTTTCTTTTTTCCTTACCTTCTAAGTAATGAGGTACACCGTAGTGACAACATTTACTTGGGTTGTAATCGAATCGCTCCGTCTAGACGGATCACCTCCCCATTAAGCATTGGGTTATCTAAAATGCTTAGAGCTAACTTCGCATACTCATAAGGCTTTCCCAGCCTTGAAGGAAATGGTGTCGCTTTCCCAAGAGCATCCCGTGCTTCTTCAGGGAGCTGTTCAAACATCGGGGTTTCAAATAAACCTGGCGCAATAGCCATTACACGGATGCCGTGACGGGCGAGTTCCCTTGAAATCGGCATCGTCATCGCGGCTACGCCACCTTTGGACGCACTGTAAGCCGCTTGACCGATTTGCCCTTCATAGGCAGCGATTGAAGCTGTGTTAATGATGATTCCCCGCTCCCCATATTCATTCGGCTCATTTTCCTGCATCTTTTCAGCTGCCAAACGGATGACATTAAACGTCCCAATTAGGTTCACTTCAATGATCTTAGAAAAAGACTCCAGGCGATGAGGACCATTTCGTCCGACCACTTTTTCACCAGTTACGATGCCGGCACAGTTGATGACCGTGTTTACCTGCCCAAAGGTTTCGACAGTCGTTTGGAGCATGCGCTCAATTTCATCAGCTGAAGTGACATCCGTTTTGACAAACAGCGCAGAAGAGCCCAATTCTTCTGCAAGCGCTGCGCCCTTTTCTTCGTTTTGGTCTACAATCACCACTCTGCCGCCATTTCTTACAATCTTCCTTACCGTCGCTTCTCCAAGGCCTGAAGCCCCACCTGTCACGGCCGCTACCACACCTTTAACATCCATACTATCCCTCCAACCTTTCAATGACCGTGCCGTTCGCCATTCCGTGTCCTTCACAGATGGCAAGCAGTCCGTACTTTCCTTCTGTCCTTTCTAATTCATGCATGAGAGTTGTCATAAGCTTTGCTCCGGTAGCACCTAACGGGTGACCAAGCGCAATGGCTCCTCCATTTACATTCAGTTTTTCATGTGGAACACCAGTCTCTTTCATCCAAAACAAAGGCACAGGAGCAAAAGCTTCATTCACTTCAAAAAGATCGATATCTTCAAGACTCAGTCCAGCTTTTTGTAAGGCTTTATGTGTTGCAGGAACCGGACCTGTCAGCATCAATGTCGGGTCGGAACCGACGACAGCTCTGGAGACAATCCGAAAGCGTGGCTTCAACCCCAGTTCCTCCGCTTTTTTACGTGACATTAAAAGGACGACTGCAGCTCCATCACTGATTTGACTCGCATTTCCGGCTGTAATTTTGCCGTTTTCCTGGAAAACTGTTTTCAGTGTGGCAAGGGTCTCAACAGATGTGCCTGCTCTGGGGCCTTCATCTATTTTAATTACGTTGGAATCACTAGCGTTCACAGGCATGATTTCTTTTTCAAACCGACCTTCATCAATCGCCATCAGCGCCCTTCTATGACTTTCAGCTGCATAAGCATCAAGCTCTTCCTTACTTAATTGCCATTGGTCGGCGATCCTTTCTGCCGAATGGCCTTGATTGATCATTTCGTATTTTGACGTCAATCGTTCATTAAAAGATGTCCCCTGCATATTTGAAAACATCGGCACTCGTGACATACTTTCCACACCACCCGCTATGACAACATCCATGTCCCCACAAGCAATCGCTTGAGAAGCGAAATGGATCGCCTGTTGACTCGAACCGCATTGCCGATCGAGCGTTACTCCAGGTACCTCCATAGGAAAACCAGCAGTCAGAGCAGCAATTCTAGCGATATCGCCTGCCTGCTCCCCGACCTGACTCACACAGCCGGCGATAACATCTTCCACCTCGATAGGATCGAGAGAAGCCCGTTCGACCAGTTCTTTAAGTACATCTGCCAAAAGGATATCCGGCCTGATCTCGCTGAGCCCTCCATTCCTTTTACCAACAGGGGTTCTTACTGCTTCGACGATGACAACTTCATTCATATCTTTTCCTCCTATACTAAACCCATCTTTTTGGCGATAATCGTTTTCATAATTTCATTGGATCCTGCATAAATCGCAGTGACCGGTGCATCACGGAACCTTCTCGCAATTTCATACTCTTCCATATATCCATAACCACCGTGAAGGTGCATACATTCCATCGCTACCTTTTTAACCAGGTCGGTGGTCCACCACTTGGACATCGACACCTCTTTGACAACGTCCTCCCCGTTCATATGCGCCTCTATCGTACGGTCCAGGAATGTTCTCCCGATTTCAATTTCCGTTTGTAGTTCAGCGAGTTTGAATTGAGTATTTTGAAAAGAGGCTATCGACTTTCCAAAAGCTTTGCGCTCCTTCACGTATTCAACCGTCAACTCAAGCATCCGTTCACATGCTGCAATGGCACCTATGCCTACAATCAGGCGTTCCTGTTGCAGCTGGTTCATCAAATAATAGAAACCTTCACCTTTTTTACCAAGAAGGTTGTCCTTAGAGACAGCTGCATCCTCAAAGATCAACTCTGAAGTGTCCTGGCTGTTCAGGCCGACTTTATCGAGCTTCCTCCCGCGGGAAAAACCAGGCGTGTCCCTCTCAACAATCATCAGACTGATCCCCTTATACGCTGGAGATGCATGAGGGTCCGTTTTACACACAACGACAACCAAATCCGCGTGAATTCCATTCGTGATGAATGTTTTTTCACCATTCAGTGTGAATCCTTTTTCATTTTCTACCGCTGTCGTACGTATAGATGCAAGGTCCGATCCTGCTCCCGGTTCGGTCATCGCGATCGCTGTAATACATTCTCCCGTCGTACATTTCGGAAGCCACTTTTGTTTCTGTTCTTCTGTCCCATAAGCATGCAAATAAGGGACGACAATATCGTTGTGCAATCCGACTCCAATCAGGCCTGTCCCCACTTTTTCCATCTCTTCATTAATGACAACGGAATATCCAAAATCTGCTCCAAAACCACCATATTTCTCGTCAAGCCAAGGACAAAGGTATCCCTGCTCTCCAAGCTTTCTCCAAAACGCACGGGGTACTTCCCCTGCCTTCTCCCATTCGTCATAATAGGGGTAAGCTTCTTTTTCTAAAAACTTCCGTAAAGATTGACGGAGTATTTCATGTTCTTCTGTTATGTATGATGCCTTCATAATCTTCCTCCCTGAACATTCTTCGCTATTGGATGTAATTCTCTCTTTATTCCTCTCTTTCCTGCCATAATCAGAAAACGCTTACATTTTTATGTATTTAGAAGGATTTCGACACACTCTATTACTGTCACTAACCATCACGGCACGAAAAGTGGATAATAAATGAAATGGCGGAATTTTTTAAGACTGGATTTCGAGTTCACCGGGCATCGTTTTGCTATATTGATAGTCAAGATGGTTGGAAAGCCACTCGCAATCACTGTTTTTCACAAAAATATATTCTGCTCCCTATAAAGCATTTAAAAACTTTCATCGGTGGGTTTTAAACTCTTATCGGTAGGTTTGGGTTTTTATCTGCGGCTTCCAGGTTCTTATCGGTGACTTTCGCACTTTTATCAGTGACTTTCTTGATTTTATCAGTATTTACGGTAAGCGAGTAATAATCCGGACAAAAAGAACCAGCCTCGCTGGCTGGTTCTTTGGTTTTAGTCTATGACTTTTTCAATGGCAAAGGCGACGCCGTCTTCTTTGTTGGAGGCTGTTACAAAGTCTGCTTCTTTCTTTACCGGCTCCTGGGCATTGCCCATCGCGACACCGAAACCTGCTTCGCGAATCATCGCGATATCGTTCATACTGTCGCCAACCGCCATCACCTGATCCATTTCTAAATCAAGCCACTGGCAAACTTTCAATAGGGCTGCTGCTTTATTTACACCTACAGGATTAATTTCAATGTTTGTCGGACTGGAGTTGGTTACTTCCAGGTCCTGATTCGCATTGACTTCGTCGAGGATGACTTGTCTTACTTCGTCATCTTGTATATCAAAACCGAATTTCAACCAATCGTAGTCTACAATCTCTTGATCGAATGGGCTTTGGCTGTTGTACAACCCTTGCACGGTTGAAGACCAAAAATAGAGGCCGTGCTCTTTTTTCAATTCCCATAGACGCTCCACATGTTTATGTTCGAGCCGATTTTGTTCAACGAGGTTAAAATCATGATCATAAATCTCTCCACCATTAATCGTCACAATATAGGAAGAGCGGCCGAGGTCTTCAGCGATGTTCCGGCATCTGGATAAAGATCTTCCTGTACTTAATACAACATGGATGCCTTTTTCTTTAGCTTTTTTTATAGCTGCTGCATTGGCCTCGGAAACTTCGCCTTCATGATTGACGGTGGTGCCATCTAAGTCCAAAGCAATCAATTTGATGTCTTTTGTCATATGATTCACGTCCTCTCTCTAATGTACCTATTTTAATATAAGGAACTTCCATACACAATTCAAAAGGAAACCAGAGGGTCGGCATAGTTTTAACATTTTATAACTATAACCCACCTCGTCCTAGAGAGCCTTATAGGAAGCCCTTCATTAAAATGATTATTTTCATACCTTAATGGGTATGGATAAGGAGAACATATTTTCAAGGAGGTATTTCATGTTTCACTATACGGTCGAAACGGACAAAGGGATGGATGAAGCGATCGAAAGTCTTGAGGCTAATCTGAAGGAAGCGCAGTTTGGCGTGTTATGGAACTTCGACATCAAAGATAAGCTTCATGAAAAAGGACTGGAGTTTGAAAAAGAATTTAAAGTCTTAGAAGTCTGTAACCCTAAAGAAGCCCAGCGCGTCTTAAATGAAAACGTAATGGCTGGTTATTTCCTTCCTTGTAAAATGGTTGTCTATGAAGATGGAAATAAGACGAAAATCGGTATGCCTAATCCGACTTCTCTTACTCAGATGGTTGAGGATGACAATATTCAAGAGATGGCCAGTGATATTGAAGAACGTTTGAAGCATTGCATGGATCAAAGCGTGTAACCATATAAAAGAGCTGCTAACTTTAGCGGCTCTTTTAATTTTAAATGGCCGTTATTTTTTCAATTACGTATATCGTTTAACTTCTTATTAAAAAAACATCAATGTTCAATGGGCGGTAAAGAATCTATTTTTCTCCCTTTTAATGAAAAGTGGAATTCCCCCTGGCTGGTAAGCGCACCATAAAAGACATCAGAGACGTCATAGGTACCCAGGTTGGTACGTAACCACTCCATGTCCCGACCTGCGCGTGTTAAAAGATCTGGCTGCAGCTGACCGTCCAGAATGAGGGGAATGTCATAACCCCCACCCCTATATGGAAGCCCAATATCTTCACGAGTAACGGCTTCCTTCGCGTTTTTCAGTTTAACGGATAATTGACCATTCGGTTCGATGATGCCAAGTGCAACACTTTCGAGCTCAAAAACCTTCTGTTCTCTCAGCATGTGTGTAATATTATCAAGGGAATAATGGATGCGGGAGATGTTCTCTTCAACCATTTCCCCCTCAAAAATAACAATCGTCGGCTCAAACGTCAGGACCTTTCCGATCTTCCGGTTTCTTAACTTCAACCATACGATGAACTTTTGTAAAAGCGCAATAACAATAATCGCCGTTACAGTATGTATATGATTAATTTTTGGATCGGCAATATCTGCTCCAACAACAGAACCTAGAACGAGCACAACTAAAAAATCGAAGACCGGCAATTCTCCGATTGATCTTTTCCCCATAAATAAGCCTACCCCCAGGAGTAATGGCAAGATTGTAAAAATCCTCCCCATTACTTTCAGTGTGTCCATCCATACTTCCATTCCCATCACCTCTCCCTTAGCTTTGCACGGAGCATCATCCATTATCCAAAAAAATACGTGTTGGGGTGTTGACATTATACCTTATGGGGTATATGATTAGTCATGTACTGTTCAACAGCGACAGAAAAAACTTCACAAGGGAGGTCAATTCGATGGAATACAACGACGCAATGAAAAACAGAATCAAACGTCTAGAAGGTCAGTTGCGAGGCGTTTTGAAAATGATGGAAGAAAATAAAGACTGCAAAGATGTCATTACGCAGCTTTCCGCTTCTAGAAGTGCGATTGACCGTGCGATCGGGCTTGTGGTAAGCTCCAACCTTGTGGAGTGCATCCAGGACGATGACGATCAAGAAAACAAAGAAGCTTCGATCAACGAAGCTGTTCAGTTGCTTGTCAAAAGCAGATAAATTTTTTTACAATGAATTATACCCATACACGTATAACTATATTATTAGGAGGATGAAAAATGTCTGAAACAAAAAAGACGAATATTATTTTATTCAGCGGGGATTATGATAAAGCAATGGCTGCTTACATCATTGCTAACGGAGCAGCTGCATATGATCACGAAGTTACGATTTTCCACACATTCTGGGGTCTTAACGCCCTACGTAAGGATGAAAACATCCAAGTGAAGAAAGGCTTCATGGAAAAAATGTTCGGCAAAATGATGCCGCGTGGAGCAGATAAGATGGGCATTTCCAAAATGAATTTCGCAGGATTCGGTCCTAAGATGATCAAAGACGTCATGAAAAAGCACAATGCGATGCCATTGCCGGATCTTATTGAAATGGCTCAAGAACAGGATATCAATTTGGTTGCATGTACCATGACGATGGATCTTCTAGGATTGCAAAAAGAAGAATTACTTGATGACATTCAATACGCAGGCGTTGCTGCTTATCTTGCAGATGCAGAAGATGGCAATGTTAACCTGTTTATCTAATTAGGAGGTATCATTTATGAAAACAATGACAGCAAAAGAAGTAGAACAACAACTATCTGAAGGTAAAAAGTTAAACATTATCGATGTCCGCGAAGATGAAGAAGTTGCAGAAGGAATGATTCCTGGTGCGAAACACATCGCTTTAGGTACTGTCGAAGAGCGCGCAGATGAATTGGATAAGGATAAATCTTATATTATGGTTTGCCGTTCTGGTGGTCGCAGTGGCCGTGCTTCTCAAATCCTTGAGGAAAAAGGATACGATGTGACGAATATGGAAGGCGGCATGATGAGCTGGGAAGGTCCAACGAAATAAATCCCCCTTATAAGGGTAGAGGAGGAATGTAAGAATGGAACTGAAAACAGATCTTACGTTAGATGCCAAAGGATTAGCATGTCCGATGCCGATTGTGAAGACAAAGAAAACAATGAAGGACATCGAAGCTGGTCAAGTCCTTGAAATTCAAGCTACAGACAAAGGGTCGAAAGCGGACCTTGAAGCATGGGCGAAAAGTGCAGGTCATCAGTACTTGGGTACGATCGAAGAAGGAGACGTACTCAAGCATTATGTCCGCAAATCAAGCGGTGAAGAAGAACAAGAGAAAAAGCACCCGAATGTCGTAAACAACGAAGACTTGGATGCTCTTCGCAAAAACGATGACGTCCTTGTATTAGATGTACGCGAATCTGCTGAATATGCTTTTGAGCATATCCCTGAAGCAGCGTCTATTCCACTTGGTGAACTTGATGAACGTGCAGATGAACTGGATCGTTCGAAAAACGTTTATATCGTATGTCGAACAGGAAACCGTAGTGATCTTGCTGCACAGAAGCTTACAGAAAAAGGTTTTGAGAATGTTTATAATGTCGTTCCAGGCATGAGTGGCTGGAATGGAGAAACGACAAAGCTTTAATTCTATATTTTTTTACTAAAATTAATACCCTAGGAGGTAATAAGATGACTGTTAAAAACATGACGGTAAAAGAAATTACTAATAAAGTGTTGAATAATGAAGAACTATTCCTTCTTGATGTACGAACAGAAGATGCGTATCAGGACTGGAAAATCGAAGGCGAAAACTTTGCTTACTTGAACATTCCTTATTTCGATCTCCTTGATGGTGTCGAGGAAATCGTAGATCAGCTGCCAAAAGACAAAGAGATTGCGGTTGTTTGTGCCAAAGGCGGCTCTTCTCAAATGGTTGCTGAAATGCTTGTGGAAGAAGGATTCGAAAATGTTTACTCCGTAGAAGGCGGCATGAAAGCCTGGAGTGAGCACTTGGAGCCGATTAAAGTCAATGACTTGAAAGATGGCGGCGAGCTTTATCAGTTCGTACGTATCGGTAAAGGCTGTCTTTCCTACATGGTCGTATCTAACGGAGAAGCAGCAATCATCGACTCTACTAGAATGACAGATGTTTATGTTGATTTTGCTAAAGAACTTGGTGTAAAAATCACGAACGTTTTTGATACGCACTTGCACGCCGACCACATTTCCGGGGGACGCAAAATCGCTGAACAAACAGGTGCCACGTACTGGCTGCCTCCAGAAGATGCTGGTGAAGTGAAATTCGATTACCAACCACTTCGCGATGGTGACCATGTCACTGTAGGAAATACAAACATTGATATTCATGCGTTGTATTCTCCTGGCCACACGAAAGGATCTACTTCTTTCGTCGTTGATGATCAATACTTGATGACAGGTGACATCCTGTTCATCGACTCTATCGGACGTCCGGACCTTGCTGGTAAAGCAGATGACTGGGTCATGGATCTGAGAGAAACCCTTTATACACGATATAAAGAGCTTTCTGACGAGCTAATCGTCCTTCCGGCTCACTTCATGATCATGGATGAGTTGAACGAAGACGGTACCGTCGCTGAAAAACTAGGTACCCTATTTGAAAAGAACCATGGCTTGAACATCGATGATCAAGATGAGTTCAGAAAAATGGTGACAGAAAACCTGCCACCTCAACCGAACGCTTATCAGGAAATCCGTGAAACAAACATGGGTAAAATCAGCCCGGACAATGAAGAACAGCGTGAAATGGAAATCGGCCCGAACCGTTGTGCTGTAAGATAAAAACTCTTGAGCCCGGGGAAGCCGGGCTCACCCTAATCAATCATTAAACATTTGGAGGTATTCAATTATGAACGTAACAAAAACACTTGATGCAACAGGACTAGCTTGCCCAATGCCAATCGTGAAAACAAAGAAAGCAATGAAAGACATCGAAGCTGGAGAAGTACTTGAAATCCACGCAACAGATCAAGGAGCAAAAGCAGACTTGACTGCATGGGCGAAGTCCGGTGGTCATGAACTTCTACAAACAGAAGAAGACAACGGAGTATTCAAGTTCTGGATTAAAAAGGGAGAATAATCAGGAATCACCTGATTGAATCATTATGGAATAAAGGGAACCTGCAACGGTTCCCTTTTTTATAGGAGGTAAACAACTATGGAATTCGGATTAATCATTACGATCTTTCTTATCGGCTTCATAGGTTCTTATATATCCGGAATGCTCGGGATCGGCGGGTCCATCATCAAATATCCAATGCTGCTTTATATTCCGCCGCTCGTTGGTTTTACAGCTTTTACTGCCCATGAAGTATCCGGCATCAGTGCCGTACAGGTCTTTTTCGCAACGATCGGTGGTGTTTGGGCCTACCGCAAAGGCGGTTACCTTAACAAAACACTCATTTTATATATGGGTGTCAGTATTTTGATTGGTAGCTTCATTGGAGGATATGGATCAAGATTTATGGCTGAAGACGGCATCAATATTGTTTACGGTGTCCTTGCTTTAATTGCGACAGTCATGATGTTCGTACCGAAAAAAGGTATTGATGACAAACCATTGGATGAGGTCACCTTTAACAAACCTTTAGCTGCCATTCTCGCACTTATCGTGGGAGTGGGAGCAGGGATTGTTGGTGCCGCAGGTGCTTTCTTATTGGTACCGATCATGCTTGTTGTGCTTAAGATCCCGACACGGATGACGATTGCATCTTCTCTTGCTATTACGTTGATTTCTTCAATCGGAGCGACTGTCGGAAAAGTGACAACAGGTCAGGTTGAATACTTTCCAGCAGCAATCATGGTTGTGGCAAGTTTAATTGCTGCACCACTGGGCGCAATGGCCGGCAAGAAAGTGAACACAAAGGTTCTACAGACCATCCTCGCCCTATTGATCTTAGTGACGACGATCAAGGTATGGATGGATATCTTCTAATACTGAGCATAATACAAAAAGAGCAGGACTCTACAGGGTCTCTGCTCTTTTTATATGCTCATGGCTCGCTCATTTCCCTACTGTCTATCCATACGCTTGCTTTTTCATCGATTTCCACGCCTAAACTATTCCATAAAATGGATTAAATAATAGCGGACGGGGTATTGAACAAAAAGATAGGAGGGAATAAATGAGCTCAAAATGGAAGGTATTGATATTCATCATTGCAGGTCTAATTTTAGCAGGCTTTTTCATTTACGACTTCATAGCCGGGGATATTGGCTACAGAACAGGAAAACTAGCCGTCGTCATCTTCTTTGTCATTTACATCCTTTACACGTTTTTCTCTAAGAATAAGGACAGTAAACTTGATTAGACCCGCCTTGTCTTAAGGGGCTTTCACCCATAAAAAACTGTAGATATCGCCTCATAAAAAACCCTCTCTCCTTCTAAAGGAGAGAGGGTTACAATTATTGTTCTTGTTTATTTTGGTTCGGTTCATTGCTCTCGCTTTGGACCATCTCGGTTTCATCCAGGTAGCGCAGCAAGTCACCATAGATGATTGAATCAGACATCTCCAATTCCTCTTGAGCCTTCTCGAACCCTTCATTACAAAGGTCAGCTTCCAGCTCTTCCCCTGTCTCACGATCATAGCAGGTTCCTTGAATACCAACATATTCTTCGCTGGCAAAGTTACCATCACGGGTAATCATCAATTGACGACGATCTTTATCAAGCAGGTCGTGCCCGAATTGAATCGGATTATCATCTTGAATTCCCAACAAGTTCGTCAATGTTGGACGAAGGTCGACTTGACCACCAACGGTATGGTTTTTCTCAGCGTCAATTCCTTTTCCGTAAATCAACATTGGAACACGCTGCAACTGGAACTGCTCAAACTCATTTATTTCTTTATCTAAATACTCGCCCATCGCTTCTTGGTGGTTTTCAGAAATTCCGAAGTGATCACCATAAATGACAAGAATCGTATCATCATAAAGCTCTGAATTCTTGAAGTCTTCAACGAATTTCTTCAGTGCTTCATCCTGATAACGGATCGTTTGGAAGTAACGGTTCAACGTACCACTGCCCGTCTCCCCTTCTTCGATGAACTTTTGCTCTTCAGGAAGTGTGAATGGATAGTGGTTCGTCAACGTAATCAACTTCGAGTAGAAAGGTTTGTCCATTTCTTTCATCATGTTCAATGAATCTTCGAAGAAATATTCATCAAGATAACCCCAGCCATGAGATTTTTCCGGAGTTACAGTGTAATCTTCTTTGGAAAAGAATTCGTCATAGCCTAGAGAGTCATACATTACATTTCGGTTCCAGAATGTTTTATCATTCGCGTGCATGGAGTTGGTAAAATAGCCATTTTCTCCAAGTAAACCCGGCAATCCTTCGTATTCATTCGATGAATGAGTAAAGAAAACAGCGCCACGGTTCAATGGATACATGGAGTTCGCAAGTAAAAACTCAGAGTCTGACGTACGTCCCTGCTTTACTTGGTGATAGAAATTATCAAAGTAAATGCCTTCTTCTTTCAAATCATTAAAATAAGGAGTCAACTCTTCACCGTGCAACGTGTTGTCGACAACGAATGTCTGTGTACTTTCAAGAGAAAGCATGATCACGTTTTTACCTTCTGCGACACCTTCTAAACGATCGCTGTCTTCAGATTTATTTTCGTTCAAGTAGTTGATGACCGGTACAAGTTCGTTACTGTCCGCCAGCGTCTTTTTCATTTCGGTTTTCCCTTGCAACACTACATCATAGACATGGTAATTGATGACACCGATATACTTAACGAGCATGTTACGGTCGAACGTACGCTCTAAAAGGTCCGTACGTTCTTGTTCTGCCCACTGCAAGTTGATCATGAACAAAGGAATAGCAACGATGGCAAGAACGATTCCTTCTCTGCGCTTCGGCTTGAAAGCCTGGAAACGTGAAGGTTTCAAATAGAATAATAGAAAAGCTGCAATGAGAACATCCACAAACAACAAGGCATCAACAGGACTCATAATCGTCGTGATACTGCCTCCGAGGTCCGCGAGGTTCGCCACCTGGTTTAACATCGGGATCGTTATAAAATCGTTATATTCTCTATAAAAGAGAACATTTACGTATAAAAGAATGGAACCTAAGATATAGGAAACGAACATTCCCCGACGTCCGGCAAGCAAGATCCCCAATCCGAAGATGAGAAAAATACTGCTCAGTGGATTAAATGCCAGAATGTTTGCTTCATTGGTATTTTCCACATTCAGTGAAAAAATGCTTGTCTGTATATAGTTCATTTTCAACCAAAAAAGTCCGATAACAAATAGGTAGACTAGTAGTTTTAAACCAGTTTTTTTATTTATATATTTATTGTTTGTAAACATTGTAAAACCTCCGTTAATTTTACATTACCCTATTCTACCTCATATCAAATCTTTTTTGTACCATCTTATAGATTGTTTAAAAACTCTGACACATTTGCACCGTTGATATCAATGCTTAGTTACAAAAAAATGAAGCTCAATACCTATTCCTCCGCCATTTTTCCTATATAAGGAAAAATGTTATGAATCTCTTAACGCATTCCCCTCGTTTTATGTTAACTTATATTTATAAATGGTTAACAAAGGAGTGTGAAGTATGTCGCCACAAAGTAAAAAATTAAGATTCATTGTAAACGGAGCATTGTTTGCCGCACTGACAGCAATTATGGCTCAAATCGAAATCCCACTTCCCATTGTACCCATCAGTGGACAAACTTTAGCCGTTGGCCTCACAGCTACTATTCTAGGAAGCAGACAGGGAGCTGTTGCGATGGTTGGTTATGCGGCTTTAGGGGCTGTTGGACTCCCTGTTTTCGCGGGGTTCAGCGGGGGAGCTCAAGTTTTGGCAGGACCGACCGGAGGTTACATATTCGGCTTTATTTTAACAGCATTCATCACAGGATATATTTTAGAGAAGACGTCCTTTAACTTACCCATGGCGATCGTTGCGAATGTGACAGGTATGATCATTACATTGCTTTGTGGAACGATTCAGTTGAAGTTTGTTCTCGATATGACTTGGAACCAGGCCCTTGCCGCTGGCGTCTATCCTTTTATCGCGGTGGGACTCATTAAAGCTTTTCTTGCAAGCTGGATTGGCATTATCGTCAGAAAACGACTGATTCAGGCAAGATATATTAAAGAAGATACGCAACCAGCAGCCTCGTAATCTCTTATTTCCTGGGAAATGAAAAGAACGCCGTGATTAGACACGACGTTCTTTTCTTATTCTTCCGTTTGTAAATCTACGAGAATGGTACTAACAATAATGAATAGCGGAATGCACGCGACTGTGAATGCAAATGCGAATGACATATTGTTACCTCCTCTCCTACCAGGTTTGGAACCTTCCTGAACCCGGTGGTGCATGTTGGATGAGATCTGCTAAAGGAATCGTGTAAGCAACAGCGATGAGTACAAAGGCGATGCCGATCCAAAGCTTCCAATTTTCCAAAAATCTTGGCGTAGCAGAAGCATCACTGGGTGCGATCGGAAACGATTCTGCTTGATGAACGTCAGCTTTAGGCGCCATCCACCACAATTGGATGACAATGAATATTAGTAATGAGGCCGACAAAAAGAGAATAGATCCACCGACAGCCATCGTCACATGATTGGATAAAACCCCATCAAACCACGCGAGCGCATCATCATGCGCATATCCTGTATAGGCCGTACGTCTCGGCGCTCCCATCAACCCCAATACATGCTGGGCCGTACTCATGAGAAGCATCCCCACCGACCATGAAATGATTTGAATAAAAGCGAGCTTTTGCAGGGCCTTTGTAAAACGTCGTCCGGTCAAGTAAGGGATCAACCAAAATGTGAGACCGAAGAAAGTCATGGCTACGGGTGTTCCGACCGTAATATGAAAGTGTCCCACGACCCATAGCGTGTTGTGGATCACTTCATTCATTTGGAAACTTGCATTAATAATTCCACCTGCTCCTCCAGGGATGAAGAAAGCCATGGCGATAAAGATAGAAGTAAATCGAACATCCTTCCACGGTAACTTCCGGAACCAGCCGAACAAACCTTTCCCTCCAAGTTCCCTGCCCCGCAACTCAAACGTGGCAAACATAGAGAAAGCTGTCATCAGAGAAGGAATGATGACCATAAACGTCAACACCGTTTGGAGAAACTTCCAGAAGCTTGCGATCCCGGGCTCTGTCAACTGATGGTGGAAACCGACAGGAATCGAGAAAAGGATAAACAATACGAACGATAACCTCGCAAGCGAATCACTGAAAACTTTTGTTCCAAGAATTTTCGGTACGATCACATACCACGCCATATACGCTGGCAGTAACCAAAAGTACACGAGCGGGTGACCAAAATACCAGAACAATGAACGGCTCAATTCCACGTTGATTCCGTCCACCATACCGAATGCCCAAGGAATGAATTGAAACAGAACAGCTGCTACAACACCAAGACAGGCGATGACCCATAGAATAATAGTTGCCACCGTCATGAAAGCAAATAACGGACTGAGCTCTCCTTTATGCTGTTTTCGCCATAGCTGATAATGACCAACTAAGGCAAAGCCTTGAATCCATGTACCGATGACAAATAAGGCGAGGCCTACATAAAACAGTCCGTGAGCCTGTAAAGGAGCATAAAAGGTATAAAGGACAGAAGCCTGACCTCCGATCACCATGATGACAACCAAAAGAGTACCTAAAGAAGTAACAATAAATCCGATCCAGTTCCATAAAAGGACTTTAGGACCGAACGACCCAAGCGTCCGACTCATCCCTGCCTGGAAAAATGCAAAAATGAAAAATGTCGTGAAGACGATCGCAAGCAGTAAACCGTGAGCCGTTAATACTTGGTAATAATCCAACCACCCAGGTAATGTAAGAGCATCATTCCTTATAAACACCTGCAGCAAACCACAAAGTGTTCCTATTAAGAAAGCCGCGTAAGCAAAACCTAAGTTCGCCAGGGCAAGTTTCCGTTCTCCCTTTGCTATTTGTCCGATCATCATTGTTCAACCACCTCGATTTCTGTACTCATAAAATGGTGGCCGGATCCACAATACTCATTACAAATGACCAGATACGTACCAGGCTCTTGGAACGTATGCTTTTTATGGTTGATTTCCCCCGGCACAACCATCATGTTCACGTTTGTCCCTACGATAGAAAAACTGTGAACGACATCTGAACTTGTAACAGTAAACATGATCTCTTTTCCAGCAGGTACTTGGATTTTTCCAGGATCGTACCCAAAAGCTTTGCCCACCATGACCACTTCATAGGTGCCATCTTCTTTTTCGTGCACCCCTGGTTGATCGAAAGGAGCCGTTTCAGACACCTTTTCAGGATCGATTTTCATATGCCCTCCTGATGGTGTATGTCCTTGATGAAAGGCACTGACGCCAACGACGGATAAAAAGATGATTAATGCCATAATTCCGAAAATAAGCCATATTTTTTCATACTTGTGTAAATGCATGCCTTTCCCCTCCTATAACCGTTGAATATATAAAAAGTAAATACTCACCCACATGATTATGATGATGGCCCCAACGGCCAGAACACTCACAAGGGTCCCCTTCAAATCTGTTTGATCCTCCTGTTTCTTCATAACCATTCCGCCCCCTCTTCCCTTCATTTGATCTACTTTTATTGTATCGAGCGCAAGGGAAATAAAATATTGGGGAATCCCCTCATCTTAAAAAGCGAAATCCCCTATTCCGTTTTTTAAGCTCAATAAAATCACCCAACACTCTTATTCAACAAACGCTCCCGTTTGTGAAAGACTCAGTTTCGAGACTTATGTGTGAGTTTAGGGGCTACGGGAAAAGGTTCGTCTTGCTCCATCGTCCAGACACTCGCGTCATAAGCAGAACAGCAAAGGAATGAAAGGGCACATTCCGTTGCTGTTCTGCTTATGCCAGTCGTGTCTACCAGGACGATTCCGCATTTGAACACTTTCCATGGGGCGGGCGGTGAGCCTCCTCAGGCTACGCCTTCCGGGGTCTCACCTGTCCCACACGTCCCATAGGAGTCTCACCGTTTCCCTCCGCCCCTTTGCCATATAAGTGTCTCGAAACCACTTCCAGAATATGCTGCTTTTATGCACAGATTTAATGGAGGGTACGAACTTGCAGACACTCTATTCTGGGTGCGGAAAGCTTGTTATGTAGCGCTTTATGCATATAACACAAGGATAGTGGAAGACCCCCCACACAGTAGCGGGGTTCGTTTCTCACCTTCATGGAATGGGGTGGTTGGGAAGCTGCGAGACTCCCGCGGGAATGGATTGACTGGCGAGACCCCACAGTGCGAAGCACGAGGAGGCTTGCCGTCATCCCCGCAGGAAAGCGAGCTGCTTCCCAAACACCCCTAACACTCAACACCGTAAACGAACCCCAAGAACATCTTGAAACCGAGTCTTCAACAATCCTGCCAAAAAGTTGAATAACTATTCTAAAATGACCAGTATTTCGAAAAAAATTGAAAGAATATAGCATAAAAAAAGAAGTCTGATTTATTCTCAGACTTCTAAGGGGATCTTCACATAGATTGTAGTTCCTTTGTTTTCGGCTGATCTGATGGAGAGTGCGCCACCTACGGCACGGGCCCTTTCTTCCATACTGAACAATCCTACGCCTTTATTGGAACGAGCAACGGAGAAACCGTTTCCTTCATCGGAGATCTCAATAAATAGAACGCTCTCTTCTTCTTTTATCAGAACCTTCGCTTCCTCCACATCCGCGTATTTCCTTACATTAGTCAGCGCTTCCTGGATGATTCGGTAAATGCTTGTTTCGACATCAGGGGACAAGCGGCAACGGACGTCTGATTGAAAAGCCACATTCAATCCATATGATTTTTCTAATCGATTAATGAACGAGCGTACCGCAGGCATCAGTCCTAGTTCATCCAATGCGGAGGGCCTGAGTTCCCAGGACATATCCCTTACACTTTGAATCAAGTGGCTGATGTCTGTGGTCATTTGGTCAATCAATGGGTGCGTGAATTCTTTTTCCAGCCTTTGAACGGTAATGAGCAGGCTGTATAACTCCTGGCCGATACCGTCATGCAGTTCTCTCGATACATGTTTCCGCTCATTTTCCTGTACATCAATGATCCTTGTCATCATATGTTGGAGCTCTTGTTCCACACGCTTCCGTTCCGTGATTTCATTTCGTATGGCTAAATATTGATAGGGCTTTCCATTTTCGTCTAGAAAAGGGACAATCGTTGTATCGACCCAATAAAAGGATCCATCCTTTGCTTTGTTTCGGATCTCTCCTTTCCATACATGGCCGGTGCCAATGGTACGCCACAGCTCCTTAAAAAATTCTTTCGAATGGTATCCGGAATTTAATAAACGGTGATCCTGACCAATCAATTCCTCAACCTCGTACTTCGATATCTCTGAAAATTTTTTGTTTACATACCTTATTCTTCCCCTCTTATCTGTTAGAGCGACAATGGAAGATTCATCCAACGCATACTTAATATCCAACAGTTCTTTGAATGGTTCATAACTTTCACGATCAAGGGTACTTCTTTCCGCAAGATTTTGAATCGTAATATAAAAGTACCGGGTATCAGAGAAGACCGAATCGTGAACAACTAAGAAAACCGGCGAAGGGTTCTCCCCCTGTGGGGTAATGTAATGCTCCAGAAGGACGCCTTTTTCACAGTTATGTAGATCGTCGAGGGACAAGTGAAGAAACAAATCTCCCAGCTCCGCTTCCTCTCGACTCCGTTGAAATAAGTCCTCAGCCCGACCATTGAAGCACGTAACAACGCCGTCTTCTCTTACAATCAAAAATCCTTCCCTTCGGCCGGGAAGGATAGGTGAAAGCGTTTCTTTTTTCATTCCACCGCCTCCCTTTCTTGAAAATAAGCTTGTATATAAGATGACACCCGGTCACACACCTTCTTGTCTGGCAAAGCATGAGGGGAACGATAAGCAATGAAAACAACAGCCCCGAAAAGAGATGGAGTGATGATCGGTAGCGCTACAAAAGCACGTATTTTTTCAGATAATACAATGGGATACTCCCTGAGCGGCAACGGTAAGTCTGCAACATTTTCACACCTGAAAGCTGTCCCTGTTTGCAGGACTCTGCCTGCTACCCCTTTTCCGTACATGACATTCATTCGCTTATACCGTTCATTCAGCGGGCGATCAGCATATGTCCACCTGAGCCCCTGGGATGGGGAATGATACTCCGCAATGGCAACTAAGGATGCCTCTGTTTCTGCTGCAACTTTTGTACAAAGTTCTTCTAACGATCGCCTCACACGTTCATCCCCTTTATAGAGAATATCCAAGCAACCCTTTCTTCCAGGCATACTCTACTAGTTCAGGCCGGGTTTTGAGCTGTAATTTTTCCATTACATGCGCCTTATGAGCTTCGACCGTTTTGACACTAATGACTAGTTTTTCAGCAATATCTTTATTGGCGAATCCTTTCGCGACAAGGGCCAACACTTCCCGTTCCCTGTCCGTCAGCAAACGATAAGAGTCCGACGTCGTACCGTTTTTCAGTTTGTTCATGTAGTCTTCCATCAACCGTTTCGTCGCTGATGGATACAGGTAAGCATCGCCCTCCGCTACTTGACGAATGGCTTTTAAAAGCTCTTCATGAGGAGCATTCTTTAAAATACACCCGGATGCACCAAGTTCAATCGCCCGAAACAAATACTCTTCATCATCATGCATCGTCAAAATAAGGATGTGCGTATCAGGGAATTGTTTCTTTATTTCTGATGTCGCTGATAGCCCGTCTTTTCCGTGCGGCATCGACAAATCCATTAAGACGACGTTCGGACGCTTTTCCTCTACTTGAGCAAAAGCTTCATCCCCTTCTGAGGCTTCACCTGCGACTTCAAAATCATCCACCGCATTCAAGAGCATCCGTAATCCAGAACGGACGACGGCGTGGTCATCAACGATCACAATGGAAATCATCCTTATTCCCCCTCTTCTTGAAATAGACCCAAAACCACTGCCCTGACCTCTGTTCGATTTTTAATTCCATACCTGTTCTTTTCTGTATAAGACAAAGAAAACCCTTTTCATCCACATCGATCTGTTCATGTGGGGAAAGGAAACGAAACGTTACAGAATCCTCTTCCATATGGATGTCGATTGCATCGGTATCTGCATTCTCAACGATCATGAGGATGGTTTGTTGAATTAACCGGAATAGAAGCCGTTGATCTATTGAAAGTGATTCTCTTTCGGTCAAAAGGCTTACAGTTACGCCAAATCGATGTTCTATTTCTTTACCAAATTGCCTTATGGCAGGAACCACCCCTCTTTTAGCAAGGGATAGGGGAGTGGACTCATTCGATTTACTTCTCATATCATCAATAATATGAGTCAACAAAAGAGCAGATTTTGATGAGCCTCCTTCCTGGTCCATTTGATGGAGCAGCCCTGTCAAAAGGTGACTATACCTTTCATGAAGATCATAAGATAAATCATGTAACATTGTTTCATACATTTGGATGATTTCATCCGCTGGAAGTTTCATTGTCTCCTTCATCCTATTCCACCTCGATCACACGTAATCTTACTATCATCATACCTTCAAAAAGGCAGAACGGATATTAGGGCATTCCCTGATTTTCACGATCCTGTTCATATTTTTCATAAACATGGGAAACGTAAAAATGGAGGTGGACAAACATGCAGCCTTATCTATGTCCCAACTGTAAGACTAATCGCTCCCGTTTTAACTTAATCGAACAAGAAGCGAAAGCTGTCAAAATGAATCCAAGAACAGGTGAACCAGATGAGAGTTACTCATCAGAAAATATGGACCCTTTTCACATGGCCTACAAAGGGCCACAAGTAAAAGTCCAATGCGGAGCGTGCGGTTTAATAGAAGATGAAAAATCATTTATCGCCTTCGCTGAGCATAATCGCTTGGATTGATCCTCTGTGATGAACCAGAGGGTCTTTTTTATGAAATCAGCTCTCTCCCGCCCGATCGGCCGAGCTTAAAAACAACAAGTGGAACCGCGAGTAAGAATAAAGGATGATACACCCCAGCACCCAGCAGCATCAAACTTGCCACTCTTCTCCACTCTTCACGGTAGAAATTTTCCTTTTGGACCATCATCAAGCGTTCGTTGATGACTCGGGCAAGATCTACATAAACGAACAAGATTATTGCGATTAATTGCATCCCAATAGCTCCCAACGATTCACCAAGAACAATTTGAATAGTGACAAAGGAGATGAACACAGGCAGAAACCCGAAATACACCCATTTCAAGTAGCTGCTTTTACAGCTTTCCTCTTCGAGCGGCAGAGAATGAAAAACATTCTCCACATCTGAAAAAAGCCCCCCTGCTACTTCATGATAGACGACAATAGCGATGGGCAGTGTGAACATTAACATCCAATCGACCCTCATCGGAATGACAAGAATAATCAAACAAACCGTTGGAATCGTTTTCCAAATCACATCCGCCGACTTTTGAAAATATCCCGTCCATATCCGTCCATACAGGTGCCGCACAGAATAATGACGTCCTCTCTTCTTTTTCCAAATCGACTTGGTGATCCCGAATCTTTTCGGCGGCTTTATATTCACCTCGGTGAAATACCCGACCAACCACATGTTCCACACACGCGCATCATTGATGTCGATGACTCTCCCCCAGTCCACCTCTTCTTGACGTATGAAAAATACTAAAATCAGTACGGATAAACCTAGGTAGAGGAGCATGACAGGATAGCCAAGGAAAAATAAAAAGGAAAGAGCTGCGCTGAATATGGCAACACTCATTTTATGGACGGAAGACAGCGAAAATAGATTCCACTGCAACCATAAAGATAAAGGATAACTAAAAAGTAGAAGCGATACCCAAAGAGCGGCAGACTCCCACGACATCAAGACAAGCGCAAACGGAAGAGGGACAGCCAGGATGATCAAGAGTTGAACGATGTACTTTTCTAAAAACAAATAGGTGAGAAGTCGCTTTCTTGAGTGAGGCAGAAAACTAAGCTGAAGTTCTGAAGATGTGAAACGAATGCCAGGGTCTGTAAAAGAAGTGACCGCCGCACTAATGATTGCCAAAAAAGGAAGGAAAAAAGCGTAAGGAGCTATGAACGATCCCCTTCCATCAAAAAGAGTAATCAACTCTTGCAGCCAGTCATAACCGATGAACAAACAAAAGATGACGAACAATCCGCTATAAAAAACCATGACGGGATCCACAACCATATGGTAGGTCTGTTTATAAATATCAAACTTCTTCTTCCTTCTTTTCTTTCTCAGCCATTTATACACCGAATATGTCGTCATAGGCTCCATCATGTCGACCTTCTTTCCAACTCGTGAAATTCTGACACATCCCCCGAAGAAGAGACTTTACCCTCAACGAGCATGACATAGCGATCAGCTAGTTCAGAAAACTTCTCCAGTTGGTGTGTAGTCAATACAATACTGGCCCCCTGCACTTTTTTCCTTACTAACTCTTCCTCAAGGAAGCGACCTGCATACACATCCAGTCCCATAAATGGCTCATCAATGAATAAAACAGGGACATCAGGAATGAGAGCACAAATCGTCTGGACTTTCTGCCGCATCCCTTTGGATAGAGCTTCCGGGTATTCATCCAGCTTGTCCTTCAATTCAAACCCTTCGGTATATGTTTTTACTCGGCTGTCAAAAACGCCTTCGGGAACAGAATAACTCTTTTGGTAAAGTTTAAAGTGATGGTAGACTGTCAATTCGTTAAACAAAAGCGGCTCTTCCGGTATGTATGTAAAATTCCTTTTGTACGCTTTATATTGCTTTTTCTGGTCATTTCCAGCAATGGATAATGTTCCAGTGATTTTTTCCCGCGAACCGATCATCGTTTTCATCAGTGTTGATTTTCCCGCGCCATTATGACCGACCAATGCCATGATTTCGCTTTTTTTCACATGAAAACTGATATCCCTCAAAATTCTTTCTTTTTGGATATCAACACTGCAATTCTTCACGTCCAATACCACTTCCATGCCAACACCTCCGCCTATTTTGATTTATATACGAGTATGGGCAGGGAATCGTTTCAATTTTTATCCAAATGAGTTCGCTACATGTGGGTATTGATCTATGCTTATTAAACAATATGGCAGAATTGTGGAAGACTCGATTTCGAGACTTTTCGGGGTTCGTTTGCCGTGTGGAGCGTCAGGGGTGGTTGGGAAGCCACTCGCTTTCCTGAGGGGATGACGGCAAACCTCCTCGTGCTTCGCTCTGTGGGGTCTTCCACTATCCTTGTGTTATATGCATAAAGCGCTACATAACAAGCTTTCCGCACCCAGAATAGATTGCCTGCAAGTTCGTATCCTCCATTAAATCTGTGCATAAAAGCAACTTATTCTGGAAGTGGTTTCGAGACACTTATATGGCAAAGGGGCGGAGGGAAACGGTGAGACTCCTATGGGACGTGTGGGACAGGTGAGACCCCGGAAGGCGTAGCCTGAGGAGGCTCACCGCCCGCCCCATGGAAAGCGAACCTTTTCCCGCAGCCCCTAAATTCACACAAAAGTCTCGAAACTGAGTCTTCCAGAAATGGGAGCTTATATTGAAGAAAGATCGGGGGTTTTTTAGAGGTCCATAAAAATAAGCCCTCTCCGCTTATACGAGGGGCTTATGATCATTTATTCATTCTTGATAAAAAGTCACCGAGCAAGTCATCGTCATCTTCTTCCAGAACATCTTCTTCCCGTTGTTCCTGAAAATCAGCTTGAAGATTGTCCAAATCCAAATCATCCAAATCATCATCCCCATCTACTTCGAGTGGGGTTTCAGGCAACACAGCTTTCTCCTTCTCAGGTTCGATCTCTGTCGGAATCGGGGCTTCTTCCTCTGTAGCCGCCTCTTCTTGAAGATACAGAGCATCATCAATGTTATAGGCATTGCTATTTAACGATGCAAGTAAAGTCGTTGCCCTAACAGGATCCATCATGAGCTGATAAAGGATGCTGCCGATGAGAGCTTCTGAGTGTTCATGTTTGATCCAACTTTTCTGCTCTTTCGTAAGAGCTTTTGGAAGCGGAATGGTCACGGTTTCCTTATCTTTCGTAAAGGACTGGTTCACTCCATCAAGGACGAACTGAGCGATTTTACTTGAAAAATTTCTACGTTCCTTCTCTTTTAACTGGGACAGCTGTTTTAATAAATGATCCGGTGTGTCCGAGGGGACCCGGAACGTAATCGACTGGCCCCTCTCCACACTTTTTCTAGAAGAACTCATCCAATCACCTTACTTAGAAGATCCGGCTTTTTGTTCTACTTTTTTATTAGACTTGTCTTCTAACTTCGAATTCTTGCGGATATAGTCAGAAATGAGCTTATAATAAGCATTGGCCATCATCCAGATGCTTTCATTCTCATCTTCAAAGAATTCAATGTTAAAGCCATCCAGTTTGTTATTCAATGTCTTAATATAGTCTTTCAATACTGCTGAACCGCCACCTACGAAATAGCAGATTTCAGACTGGGAATTCTTCTGCCATACATTTCTTAAATAACGATACTGTTTCTTCGCAAGTTCAAGTAAAATTCGGTCCGTAATGTCGTGCACATTTGTACGGCTTCCTCGAACCATGATGTGGTGGCGATCATTTTTACGCGTGATGATATCGACGACGTCACGACGGCTGTCTAATTCAACCCCATGCTTCGTAAGGATCTCGTCACGGATCATCTCCAATGATTCAGACACTCCCAAGTTGAATCCTTGAGCCTTGTCATCATCCACGTTGCGGTTTCTAATAACGGCGATATCAGTAGAAAGTCCCCCGATGTCTTGAATCAGGATTTGTTTATCTACCAACTCTTTATTAATAATGTTCAAATCATTATCCATGACAAGGTTTACATAAGCAGCAAATCCTTCTGGATAAACTTTGACCTCATCAAACTTGATGTTTACTTTCATTCCTTGATATTTAGGTGTGACTAAAAATTCCACCTGGTGTACAGAGCCTAGAAGCTGGGAACGGTAACCTACATCTTTTCCTTCTTTCACTTCACGCAATGGTAAACCTGTCCCAAGTGTATAGTTCGCTTCAAGCACATTGTTTTTAGCTGATTGCGCATCTTTCCCAGTAACAGCGTCCATAGCAAGAGATGCAAACAGCATGATCAATGTTTGATCTTCTTCTGATTTGTAACTTCCAGGATCCAACTCCGCAGAGTTTGTAGTCTTCGTAGCTAAATTCCCTACACGATAAATAGCATTGTTTTCACGTAAAGCAGGGGAATGCACTCGGATATGTAGATTATCGAGTGGATCCTTATCATCTAGATCTTCAATTCCGATAACCGGACGGTCCTCAAGATCTCTAGCCACCACGTTAGGAATATATAAAGAAGATTCCAATTTTCCAAAGTTCGCCTTCACGGCATCGTTACCAACATCAACAGCTGCAATTCTAGATTTCGTCATTACACAGCTCTCCTTTTCTTTTGCTAGATTTGACCTCACCTTACTTTAAATCTATTAAACAATCAGAAAATAGTCAATGCGCCTTTTTACGTGTTCATAATTGTGTACTTGTATATATTATTGTGTACATGTATGCATAATTGCACGCATCCCTTTAAAACAACATGCGTACACTTTTGTTTACATGTAAACGTGATTGCACACGTAATGTATTCATTTTTGTGTGCAAGTAATCATTTTTGCAAACATGTATGCATATATGTAAACAATCACGTTCTTACCATCATTTTACTATTTTCGACACAAAATCACGGCCTGAGATTTTAATTCTCTTTCTAGTTGGTGGACTTGGTTTGCATAAAAAAAGAGAGGTTTTAAACCTCTCCATTAAAATATATGATTATGTGATATAGGTGCTGAATAAATCTTCTAATTTTTTTGTCAGTGCCAAGGTCATCAATCCATTTCCTTCAGCGACTTTAGAGTGACCTAGTGGTGTAGTCCGTTTAATAAGTTGTGAAAATACTTCAGTTTCGGACATTTCCCTCTGAAATTGAGCCTCTACTAAAGGAATGATTAATGCAAGACCACCAGAAACATGTGGAGTTGCCATAGATGTACCTGATAATCGAGCATATTTACCTTCAAGATAGGTGGAGAGGACATTGACACCTGGAGCTACAAGATCAATTTGATCATTTGTGTTCGTAAATGAGGCTAGGCGCCGTCCTTCATCAACAGCTCCCACTTGGATGACTTCATTATAGGCTCCGGGATAAGCGTACTCCATCGTATCTTCCCGCCCATCACCTTCATTACCTGCCGCACATACAACAGAAACCCCTTTGGAAATGGCATTCAATATCGATTTTTTAAGTTCGGGCGTATCATCTGGTCCTCCAAGAGACATAGAGATCACTCGAACCCGCTCATTGTTTTTCCCTCTCCATTGAACCGCATAATCAATGGCATCAGTAATCCACTGATATTGCCCACTTCCCTCTTCAGAGAGCACCTTAAGAATAAGAAGCTTGGCTTGAGGCGCAACACCAACAACGCCTTCTCCATCTTCCTTAGCAGCAATGGTCCCTGCAACGTGAGTTCCATGTCCGTTATTATCTTGATAATTGTCAGGGTCTCCATCATGATCATCTGTAAAGTTACGTCCGCCTACAATTTGTCCTTGTAAGTCTGGATGATCACTCTGACATCCTGTATCAATGACAGCTATAATGCTGCTCTCTCCCTGGCGCGTCTCGTCCCATATACTTTGAGCCTCAACCATATGCACACCTTTTGGGACTTCCTTCGTCGTATCCAAAATAGCATCCATTCTGTAAGGGATCAGTTTCATTCGATTCATCCTCTTCCTCCTTCATTTATGAACTACAAGCTGGAAGACTGGTCATGAAGAATGATCTTCCTTAAGTATAACACCGAACGTATGTTACGTTTACATTATAAAGAAAATAAGGACTTATATACGATATAGTGTAAGATTAAATGAACAATTGTTCTCAATAATGCTTGTTATATAACATGATTGAGGTATAATAGGGAGTGAAAATTCTTTATAAAGAACACACAAGTCAGGTGAGTGTCTAGTATTGGAGGAGATTTCGTGATAAAGAAAGTATGTACCCGCTGTCACAGAGCATCTTACAGTAGTAGTAATTACGGACCCTGGGATTGTCCTATTTGCAACGAAGACCTCACAGATTCAGCACCCCTTCCCATACATTCTAAAGAGCTACGCACCCCTAAAAAGAAAGTAATTCAAATATATATTAAAAATAAGACGGTCTTATGAAATGGTTCACTAGTTTTTCATTCTCATCGGCATCAGTTTCCTACGATACCCCCAATGGAAGACCAGAATATCTCTTACCAACAGGACAAGATTATAGACAACTTCAATAAAGGAAGAGAAGATACTGCCACATCCTTTAATAAAACCTTAGAAAGATATACACATGTGAATAACTTATTAGATAAGCCCCCTCCCTCTCCCCAATTAACACAATTTCCACAAGAACTACAGGCGATTGCTATTCTTGAAATTCCTACAATCCAATTAGGACTACCTGTGTTTGAAGGATTTACGGAAGAAATCCTTTCTTACGGAGTGGGAATCATGAACAACTCCTTAGACCTTGAAAACAACGGAAATACCGCTCTTGGAGCTCATAGGGGCTTTAATTACCTGTGACCCAATCCCAAATCCAACTCATCGATTGATCGTTCAAGCTGTACGTTAGTGAAATCTCTCTTACATCATACATTCCCATACTTTCATAGCTGAGTAGGAAAGTACCCCCATGGGGAAAACGAAACAAAAAACCGATGGGAAATCTTTACGATTTTCCATCGGTTTCTTTCTTTGGCTATATTTTTAAGGCAAGTATTTACGTGGGTTTACAGAATTAGAACGTGCTCCGTTCCAGCTTCCTTCATGGATCTCAAAGTGAAGGTGCTGTCCAGTCGAAGCCCCTGTACTACCCATGTTTCCAAGAAACTGACCTCTAGATACAGATTGTCCTGAAGATACGGCAGGTGTACTTCTCATATGAGCATATACCGTCGTGAAAGTTTGTCCATTCATACGGTGGGAAATCATGACCACATTCCCGTAGCTTGATGAGTAATTGGCACGGATAACTGTTCCATCTGCTGCGGCACGAATCGGAATGGTGCCTCCGCCAGCTAAATCAATTCCTGAGTGTAACTTTGGTACTCCTGTAATCGGATGGATACGATTGCGATCAAACTCAGAAGTAACTCCTGCATTTGCGGGCCAACTGAATAGCGCTCCACTATTGGAAGAAGAAGATTCGTTGGACGAGCTTGAGTTGGAACTAGAGTTGGAACTAGAACTTGAGTTATTGCTGCTTGTGTTTGAAGCACTTGCTTTCTTTTCAGCAGCTGCTTTTTCAGCCGCAGCTTTTTCTGCTGCTCTCTTTCTAGCTTCTTCCTCCGCTTTACGTTTTCTTTCACGTTCACGTTCAATTTCCTTCTGGATCGCAGCTTCCTGCGCAGCAAGGGTATCCTGCTCTTCTTCAATGTCCATTACATGGTTATGTGCAAGCTCTTCATCTCGTTCAAGACTCTCCATCAGTTCATTTTTTTCTTGTTTTTTCTGGTCGAGTCCTTGTTTCAAAGCTTCTAATTCTTGTAGCTTTTGCTCGAGAGATGCTAATTCTTTTTCAACTTGTGCTTTTTTCTTTTCTACTTCTTCTTTATCTGCTTTATGTTGCTCTAGAATTTCTTTATCCTGTGTAGCGATGGTGTTAAGGCTCATGACACGCTCTAAGAAGTTTCCGAAGCTTTCAGCACCCATAAGAACATCTAGGTAATCAATCGCTCCACCGTTTTGGTGCATGGATTTAACGCGATCCTTTAAAAGTTCATCACGTTCAGCAATTCTTTTTTCAAGTTCAGCAATATCTGCTTTTAATTGCTCGATGTTTTCTCTTGTTTTCGCAATTTCATTTTCTTTCGTTTCAATCTTATCCATCGTTTCCATCACTTGTTTGTCCAACTGTGCGATTTCTGCGTTCACTTTTTCTTGTTGTTGTTGAAGCTTTTCGATTTCTTCCTGCTTTTCTTGTTTTTCTTTTTCAATTTCAGACTGCTTGGCACGGTTCTCCTCTAGTTTATCTTGGTTCGTTTCTGCGTTGACTGTATTAGAATAGAGTGGAAAACCGGATAGAATTAGACTGACGGTCAGAGTGGCTACTAAAACTCTCAACTTCAAACTTTCTTCCTCCCCCGAATCCTTACCTGTTTATTTTTGGCAGATCAATAGATTTAAACTCTTAAATACTTACGTATAGACGTGAAACTTCCCCATAAACCAATTACGATCCCCATAAGGATCAGGAGTGCAGATACTTTCAACACGAATGGGTAAACGGGCAACAATTCAATGAACAATGTAGGGTATCGTGTGGTCACTTCTGTGTAAAGATAATCATATCCGAACACAACGACCGCGATCGGTATGAGTGAACCAAGAATACCGATCATCAATCCCTCAAAAAGAAATGGCCAACGGATAAACCAATTTGTCGCTCCGACCATTTTCATGATTTCAATTTCTTTCTTACGAGCAACGATGGTAATTCGAATCGTATTTGCAATCAAGAACATGGCTGTGAAAAGGAGACCGGCAATTATCGCAAGCCCTACATTACGTGCCACATCCATGACACTGAATAAACGCTGAACGGTTTCTTTGGCGTATTCGACTTTGGCTACACTATTAAAATCTTCAATCGTCTGTGCGACTGTTATCGTATCTTCAGGTTCGACTGTTTTGACGATGTAGACGTCATTCAGTGGGTTTTCATCCTTCAAGGATTCAAACACTTCTCCATCATCGCCTAGACTATCAATCAGTCGATCCAACCCTTCTTCTTTGGACTGGAACTTCACGGAAGAAACCGCTGATACTTCTTCAATTTTATCCTTTAAGGCTTCACGACTCGTATCTTCAGCCGTTCTATCAATAAAGACGCGGACTTCTACATCTTCTTCGATCTGTGATGCAAAGTCGTTTAAATTCAATAGCAATGTGGCAAAAACTCCAACTAGCAATAAGGTTACGGTCACAGCTGAAATAGAAGCTATGGACATCCACCTGTTTCTAGCTAAGCTTTTTACGCCCTCTTTGCCGTGGCGACCGAATGTTTTAAATTTCATAGTGGTGGTCACCCCGTGTAATCCGTTCAATCTCTCCACTGTATAGAACGGAATCCCTCAGAACATAAGGTGCTAGACTGCGGTGATGCAGATCGAACAATTTATATCACTTCCTACTAAACTCTCATTTTGTGAATCTATGTTGTCTGTTGTATGTACTTTGAGTCGTCTGTTGCATTTTCCTATCTCATTATATCAAAGATATTCGCTAAATAAAGACAAATTATTATTACATTTATGTTTCAAACCATAACAAAACACACGTATGTTCGCCTTTTCCGTCGACAAAATATGCTCTTAATAAGAGCTGGGTTGGTGATTAAAGTCATAGGTTAATAGAACTAATTATTCCCTTCTTGATTTTAAGGAAAATTTTCCAACAATAGAGGAGTGTAGCTGCGGATGAACATCTAAAAAAGAGCAAAAAAATAAGACAATCCTTTTGGAATTGTCTTCATGAGCTTAATTTTTCAATTTCTTCAAGGTTTCCAGCTCGCGCTTGAGCCGGATATTTTCTTGACGTATAGAATCCAGGCTCTCCGGTTTTCTTTGAATCGGCGATAAATGGACTTCATACCATGATTTTTTAAACGCGTCGTTGACATCACTCGTCCTTCTGATAATGGCTGAAGGATAATGGGACTTCAAGTGAGATACTTCTTTTTCAGAAAGCCTCAATTCTCTGAAGGATATCCCCTCTTTGAAGGAATCTGACAAAAATTGGTCAAACTCGCTTTTGGACATGATACGCACCCCTCCTGATGAATGGTTCTTGTTACAAATATAAGAAGGGGGTACGCTTTTCATGACTTTTGATAAACAGTTTCTTTTACGACGACGTTTGCGACAACTTCCATAGGGTCGAGCAGAGGAACGGGCAGGTGGTAAGGCTTCAACACGAGACCAATCTCGGTACAGCCTGAAATAATCAATTCTGCCCCATTGTCCAACAGTTCCTGGGAAGCGTCTTTCAATAGTTGAAGGGGTTCTCCATCCGTGTTTCCACTTTTAATCCCGTTTTCACCATAGATGGCTCGCATCACTTTTTCATTTTGTGTATATGGTGTTGGAGCGATCACTTCCAAATGATCAAAGTACTTCTGGAAAAGTCCTGTTTCCAAGGTGCCGGTAGTGGCGAGCACCCCGATTTTTGGAACGGTTGGATAATGATCCTGGATGAATTTCTTCAGTTCCAAGAAAGCATTCAGTAATGGGAAGGATACAGACTTTTGGACTTCTTCAATGAAGTAATGGGCGGTCATACATGGAATACACGCCACGTCCACGTCGAGCTTTTCTAAATTCTTAGCCGCATGGACCATTTCAGGAACAGGGTTTTTCCCTTTTCCTGAAATGGCTTCTGTACGGTCAGGAATCTTCGCATTGCTGTCTATGATCACGCGATAATGCTCTTGATCTTTACTTGCATTCGTCGCTCTTATAATCTTCATATAACATTCGGCGGTTGCCTCAGGTCCCATTCCCCCGAGTATGCCGATAATTTTATCATTCACTGTTATGCCTCCTAACGAAAGACCGGGACCTTGCTGTATCGATTTAATCAGAGGATTCCTGCTACTCTGTTTTTCAATGGCTTGAACAATTTCTCTTCATCCATTTCCGGACGTGTCTTGTTCAACTGTTCGAGGGCGATTTTCGCCCCAGGGTCCATCCCCTGACATCCTGCTAACAAGACCACATCGTCTTTTTCTGCTTCTGAGAGCGCATGGTGGATGGCATCATCCAACTCTTTATACAAGTCTACATGGATGCCCGCTTCCTCCATCATTTCCTGGAAGACACGCAGCTCTTCTTCTGTCACCCGGTCTTTTTCATCCACATGGGAATGGCTGAGGGTTGCAATCACTTCCGTCAGACCCAATTTCGGAGCCCATTCCACAATAGCTTTTGCATTTTCTCTGTTGACTGTAATCCCACGACTTCCTCGAATCGCATAGACGAGCTTAAGATTTGAATATTCCATTTGCTGCAAAGTATTCAAGGTGACGTTGATATTTCCGTAATTGGCGAAGTGGTCGTCCAATATTTTAATATCATCTTCAAAAACCATTTCAAAGCGTCGCTCTACACCACCGAAGCCTTTCAATCCGGCTTGAATGGTTGGAATCGGTACCTCATTTAACAATCCTACAGTGATAGCTACCATGGAATTGTAAACAGAATGATACCCTGGTGTGGAAAGCTCAATAGGAAACTCTTGCGGCTCATAAGTTTTCCCCTCTACGGTAAATGGTTTCCGGATTTCAACGTTGAATTTCGCGCGGCCTGTGGAAAGGTCCAAATCTTTACATACCAGATCCCCATCTCCTGTTTCTACGCTGAATGTGAGTACATTGGCTTTCGTTTCGTCGATCAAGGATGCGGAATAAGAATCATCAAGGTTCAAAATAGCCCATTTATCTTCACCCGCATTGCGAATCAGGCTTGCTTTACTGTTGAAATACTCTTCGAAAGAACCATGCAGGTCGATATGCTCGCGGCTGATATTATTTAGTGTAACGATATCAAAATCTACACTTCCTACTCTGCTTAAATCCAAAGCTGAGGAGGAAACTTCCATCGTCACATGAGATACATCCTGGTCTCTCATTTGAGCAAAATAATGATGCAGGTCGAGCGATTCCGGGGTCGTCAGCTTTGTGGGCTCGGAGTAGTCACCAAATTTGACCACGACAGTACCAATCAAGCCTGTCTTAAGACCATGCTCTTCAAGAATGGCATCCGTCATAAATGAAGTGGACGTTTTCCCGTTTGTCGCTGTAATCCCGATTGTTTTCATTGCGTTTGAAGGGTGGTTGTAAAAAGCATCGCTTAGTGCGGCCAGGGCACGACGGCTGTCTTTCACCTGATATTGTGGAAGGTCCTCCCATCCGGACTGATAATCCTCGACCACAATGGCAGCCGCTCCATTTTTCACTGCTTCCGCTACATAACGGTGTCCATCCGTCTTGAAACCTTTAATACAGACAAACACATCTCCCTGCTCTACACTTCTTGAATTGTATGCGAGTCCTCGGATGTCCAGGTCCCTATCATTCCATGACTCCAGTATATTGATGAATGATAATAATTCTTTCAACTTAGCCATTCTTATCTACCTTCCCTGCATTGTTTTAGCCTGTTCAATGGAATTCAACTTCGTTCCGTCCATATCGTTCGATTATTGGTTAGCATTTCCTACGGTCCGCCATCTATATTCTCAGCAGCATGACGGAGTATAGTTATCTGTTTTTCTTCGTTACTTTGTTTACCACAAGGTTCGCCAACTTCTTCCCAAAGGAGAACGCTGGTTTTGGATCTTTCGGATCCCAGATGGCATGGGCTTTCGGTCTGAAATAAGACTTCAAGACCTTCTGAGGAGAGAGTTGTCCTGTTTTGATATATTCCCTGACTGCCAGAAGGTCCTCGTAGGCATACCAGAAAACAAGATTTTGATCCTCTTCCACCGCTTTTGGTTCCACCGGGTCCCCAATCAACTCTTTATACGTGATATAAGGGATGTTGATACCTGTTTTTTGTAATAGGTGATTCAAATTCGTGATACGTACATTGATTTCAATTAAATAGTATTTGCCGGTTTCGGCGTCCTTTTTGAATTCAATTTCAGCGAAACCTTTATATCCGATTCCTTCCAAGAACTTCGCACCAAGTTCATAAAGCTCCGGCACATACTTTTGCTGGGTGTAAACAGATGCGCCGTAATTCACAGGGAATTGGCGAAGCTTTTGGCAAGTCACCCAATGCGTCACCTTGGAGTTTTGATCCAGGTAGGCATCAAACGTGTACATATGGTCATCAAAACCAGGAATAATTCGCTGGACGATGACCTCTATATTCGCTTCTTTCGCTTGTTCAACTTTTTCTATTAACTCTTCTTTATTATGAACTTTGAAAAGCTTCCTTCTGAATTTGGATACAAAAGCTGGTGAGTCCACCGGCTTTACGAGACAAGGGTATTGAATTTCCTCTTCTACTCTTTCTACAAGGTTCTCATCATCCACTTGAACCGTTTCCGGAACAGCTACTCCATGCTGGGAAGCCAGCGTGTGGAGAGTGCCTTTGTCCATTATCTTAGTATATAATCCTTGTTCCGTTTGAGGAATAAGGAAATATTCCCTTAATTCCGGCAGATATTCATCCACGAATTCCACATATGGATCGGCTGTCGGAATAAGTACAGGGGCATGGTCCTGCTTTTTGGCATAATCGATCAAGAAAGTCTTCAAACCTTCTGGATCTTCCTTATAGTGAGGCCCAATCAATGCTTCTGTACAATATTTGGACTCAAGGCCGTAGGCACCTTCCCAGTCATAGTCCACTGCTGCAACGTGAACATCATGAATCCCTAGACATCTGATCGTACTCAGTCCAATATAATAGTTCGCTCCTAGAACAACCGCTTTATTCGCCATGAGATATCCCCTTTTCCATCTGTTGAATTGTACTTGATCATATATAGAACACGTATTTATTTTGGTTGTTTTCTTTCTATATGTAAACATATCTATTTTACCACAAACAGGTACCTAACAAAACGTAAACCCCTCTATCAAAGACAACCCTAGTCTTAATAACACTCTTCGTTATTAAGTATATGGCAGGATTCTTGAAGACTCAGTTTCGGGATGTTTTTGAGTGGATGGGGCTGCGGGGAATGACTCGCTTTCCGCGGGAGCGCGGTGAGCCTCCTCGAGCTCCGCTCTGCGGGGTCTCACCAAGCACTTTTTTCCCGCAGGAGTCTCCCCATTCCCCTCCGCCCCTTTGCCATATAAGTATCTCGAAACCACATCCAGAATAAGCTACTTTTATGCACATGGTAATTGGAGAGGAATCAACTTCCAAGGACGCTACTCCGCATGCGGAAAGCTTGTTATAGAGCGCTTTATGCTTATAACACCAGGGTAGTGAAAGGCAACCTCCACAGTAGGAAGGGGTTCGTTTCGCTCCCTGCATCGAATGGGGTGGTTGGGAAGCTGCGAGACTCCCGTGGGAGAAGGAGATAGGCAAGATCCCGCAGGACGCAGTCCGAGGAAGCTCGGCGCTCCCCCACAGGAAAGTGTTCAAATGTTGCATCGCCCTGGGAGACACGACTGGCATAAGCAGAACAGCAAAGGAATGTGCTTTTCATCCCTTTGCTGTTCTGCTTATGACGCGAGTGTTTGGGCGATGGAGCTAGACGAGTTGCTTCCCAGCCATCCCTGACTCCTATTATGGCAAACGGAGCCCGAAAACATCTCAAAACTGAGTCTTCAAGTATAGGGAGCTAATCTATAATGAGGTTATTCTGTCTAAAAAAGAAAGTGGCACCTTTTATGCAGGGCCACTTTTGTTGAAGCATTTATTTGAATGTCTGGTGGCTGAAATCGACTTCAGCTGGGACTTGATCTTGTTGGATTGTAGGAGTTTGGATTTTCTTAAAGCGACGGACAACTTTATCGACGGCATATAATACAAGGAACGTAAGCAGTACGGTTAAAGACAACACATAAAGAGATGTAAGCATGAGCTATGATCCCCTTTCCTTTTTATAATTTCAGGTAGGAACAAACTTAACCTCCCCCCATGGATCAGCCCGTTTATTCGCCTGTATTTTATTAAATCCTAGTATATAATACCAAATTCTACACTGAAGTAAATATATATTTGCAAATTCTTGTATATTCACATAAATACTTATAATTACAAATGCATACATAAAGATTGATCATTTATAAAATCTCTTTTAGACATAAAAAACAGCCGCTTTCTGCCCCCAAAAAACGGCTGTTCTTTCTTTGTTATAACTGGAATTCCCACTCTTCCTTTAAATCTATATATGCAGCATAAAGTCGAGTAGCTAACTCATCTTCACTTTTCGTTCCATCCTCTAATCCGAGTTTAGGAAGAAGGATCTCAGCAACTTCCCTGGTCATGGTATCTTGCTCTGTAGGTTTTAAGGTCGGGTAACGATGAACATAGGTTTTCAATAGATTCCAATCTTTTTTCGTAACGTTTTGTCTCTCCCAGTCTCCAACGACTTGTTGGTCCGATTTCAGGTCACGATTTTCAATCTCTTTTTCCACGAGTGTCTGTTTCTTTTTCGAACGTTGTTTTTTCCGTTCGTGGATAACGATCGTTCCACCGACAAGATCGCCCAGTCTCTTATGCTGGGGATGGAAGAAAACCATCAACATCCCAATCAGATAATAAAAGGGAAGCATATCGATGATTCGTAATAAATTTCGAATCAATATAGATAGGACGGTTGCTTTTCCCCCATCTTCTTTGACGACACGAAGGCCGAGCAACATTTTGCCCAGGGTTTTACCCCCACTGAGCCATTCGAATAAGAAGAAATAGCCCCATTGGATGCCAAATAAGATAAGAATGACAAAAGCGATCACCCACCCGCGCCCTTCCAACATGAAGTTCAAGTGGTTTTCTGTAAATAGGAGGAGCGCAATCATTCCGCTATATAATAAGCCCAAGAGAATGGAGTCGACAATTTGAGCCGCTCCCCTGCTTCCTAAGCCTGCCAGCTGGAAATTCAAAGTCACATGTTCCGGGGTCTTCACTTTCCATCTTTCCTGCATCTTCTTCCTCCCTCCTTATGGGTTCCCATATGTCTTTTGTTTTTCTATAATAGATGTAGAATGTAAAAAATTCCCGTATTGCAGGTGAAACCATGAACTATCGATCTTTCGTCCAACGCCACCGTGAAGAGTGGAAACGTTTAGAAGAGCTGATTCAGTTGCTACATAAGAACAGACGCCAGTGGGCACCGAAACATTTAGAAGAATTTCAGCGCCTGTACCAAAAAGTCACGCAGCATCTTGCTTACAGTCAAACATACTTTGCAGAAGAAGAAACGACCGGTTACTTGAACGACCTTGTGACAAAGGCGCATAACATGCTTTACCAGGAAAGCACATCCAATTGGAAACAAGTGAAGCAAATGTTCGGAAGTTCATTCATTACACTCATCGGTGAACAATGGAAGTTCGTTGTCATCAGCATGCTGTTGTTCTTTTTAGGTGGTTTGGCTGCTTTTCTTGCTGTCTATCAGGATCCGATGAGCCTTTACACGATTTTACCTGATTCTATCGCTCAAGCTGTAGATCCGAGCCGGCTTGGCAGCCAGGACGGTGGGGTTAATTCTCCTGTCATGTCAGCGGAAATTATGACCAATAATATTCAAGTTGCTTTTCTTGCTTTTGCCGGAGGCGTGACCTTCGGGTTGCTGACGGTTTATCTTCTCATCTATAACGGAATTATCGTCGGTGCCCTGGCTGCTTTGTTCATGGTTCATGGCAAAGCCTATGACTTCTGGGCCTATATCGTCCCGCATGGAATCATTGAACTGACAGCCATTTTCATCGCGGGCGGTGCGGGTCTTTTAATGGGCTATAAGCTCTGGGTCCCCGGCAAACGAACGCGCAGCTATCAATTAAAAACCTATGCCTACCGCTCCGTTCTGTTGTTGATTGGCACACTCCCGCTCTTTATCATCGCAGGTATTGTAGAAGGTTACATCACCCCTTCTACCTTATCCCTTGAAGCGAAATACGCGTTTGCATTCGTTACCGTCCTCGGGCTTTTGGCATACGTGATCATTGGAAAAATTAATGCCGGCAAAACTAAAGAAGTCCACGGTTCATAATATTGATGTAATGGGAAACGGTAGAAGTCGCTAACTCCTCTTCCGGTGCCTCGATCATCTGGAGACCTTGTCGCTCCCATTTTTTCAACTCCTGCTTTTTATCCAAGACATGCTTTTGGGCCATCGTTTTCACTAATGTGGTCTGTAGATCCTCAGGCTCTCTTCTTGTCTGGGAATCTATGACTCTGTCTTCAATTCCGATCATTAAGAACAAATGCGAGCGCCGCAACCGTTGTAAATAATGCAAAGCTGCTTCTTCGTATAGAAAAGTGCTCACATCACTGAACAATAAAAGGAGGCTCCTCCTGCTTTGTACCTTCTGCAGGTGCTGGAACACAGCCGTATAGTTGGATTCGAATCCTTCGACTTTCAAGTTATAAATTTCTTTCAGGATGGTTTGCATATGCGCCATCCCTTTTGCTGGCGGAACATACACATGAACGTGTTTTGAAAAAGCGAGAACCGCCACGTAATCGCCGCGCTTCAAGGCAGCGGTCGCCACCGTCATCGCAGCCTCGAGAGACTTCTCCAATCGATTGTTCTCCTCAAGCTCCACGCCCATCATACGTCCACAGTCGATCAATAAGGTAACAAACTTTCCGTGTTCTGGTTCATACTCGTTGGTCATCAGGTTCTGAACTTTCGCGGTTTGTCTCCAATTGATCTTCCGGATATCATCTCCCACAACATAAGAACGGATTTTACTGAACTCTCCCGTTCCCACCTGACGTCTCTTCAGTCGTGTTCCCTCGTAAAGAAGAAATCGCTGTGCGTCCTCCAGGAAGTTTCTGCTCTCCGTGAGATCCGGAATGATCCGAACGCTATCGGTTTGCTCCACCCTCATCTGTTTTTCCCACAAACCAAAGCGAGAACGATAGCGGACATGAAGGTGAGGAAGCGTGTAGTCTCCGCGTTGTTCGGCGTGAAAAAGATAGGTAATGCGGGCTTCCTCATATCCCTGGATCTCTTTTTTCAAAGGAAAGGGTTGGCTGAACGATTGCGGAAAGTGATCGATCACTTTCATCGCCAGCCTTTTGTCAGAAGCATTCCTGACCAACACAGAGGCCTCGTTTTCAATCCCCCGCTCCATTTCTTCATCCATCGCCCGTCGAATTTGAAGCTCTTTCCGTTTAGGTGAGAAAGTAAGGTCAATCAAGCTCAGTAATAAAATCGCTCCATTCGCAGCTATGATGAAAGGCCAGGAAAGACCTATCCATGATAGTAAAATCAATACGAATGATAAGGCGAGTATAAACAAGAGCAGACGTTTCGTTGGAACAATCCCTTTATCGCGGAACAGGAACTGATCCCACAAGTTCTTGAATGATTTGGCCATGGGTCACTCCCTCCAGTTCCATATGGGGCGCTAAAATCACCCGGTGTCTCAAGGAAGCCAACGCGACCTTTTTGACATCGTCAGGGGTGACGTAGTCCCGTGATTCCAGGTAGGCCCACGCTTTCGCTGCTTTCGCAATCGCAATACCTGCCCGCGTACTTGCTCCATGGCGGATCGATTCCGTTTCACGCGTCTTACGAACGATTGACATGATGTAACCATACATTTCGTCGGTCATCGTGACGCCCGCTATCTCAACACTGATCCTGTTGAACTCTTCAACCGTCAACAGTGGTTGAACCGATCCCTCTTGTTTGGATATAATCATCTGCTTAAGCACGGCCACTTCTTCTTCCATGGACGGAAAATCGATATGTAATTTGAACAAAAAGCGATCCTGCTGCGCTTCCGGTAGTGGGTACGTCCCTTCAAACTCCACCGGGTTTTGGGTCGCGACAACGAAAAAAGGATCTGGAAGTGTGTACGTTTCTCCCTGGATGGTCATTTGCTTTTCTTCCATCGCTTCAAGCAAGGCCGCTTGTGTTTTCGCCGGTGTCCGGTTGATTTCATCAGCAAGCAGGACATTCGTAAACACAGGTCCTTTCATCGTCTCAAAATCACCGGTTTTCATGTTATAGATCATGCTTCCGGTAATATCGCTCGGTAAGAGGTCCGGCGTGAACTGAATCCGCTTGAAGTCGCCTCCAAGGAGGTTCGCTAACGTTCGGACCATTTTTGTTTTCCCGGTTCCAGGAACACCTTCTAGCAACACATGTCCGCCAACAAGTACGGACGCGAGCATCAAACGGACATTCTCGGACTGCCCATAAACCCTTTGTTCATAGGCTTGTATCAACTCAGATAATTTTTCATTCATGACCCTTGCACCTCTTTCCTCATCTGATCGAACGTATGCGACCAATCTAAAAATGCCTTTTTCTCTACAACCGATACGTTTTCCAACGGCTCCACGGTTTTCGTCCATTTCTCCCAACCCTGATAATCCTGATCATTCAACCGATACGATAGCGTGTGGCGAATCTCCTCCCAGGACGCCTGGGATGATACACCAAACCGCTCCTGTAAAAGCTTTCGAATATAGGATTCCTGAACGGCTAGCGATTCTCTGTAAAACTCACCTTTTCGGTACCAGGCAGCAAGAGCCTGCAGGCGTTCATCCCCGAATCGCACAACCGCTTCTCTCGGCATAAACGACGGACCGAATCTTTTGCCCTGCATCCATAAAAAGAAAAGCATAAACAAAGCAAGTTGTAGGGTGAAGACGATCAGCCACTTCGGATAGACGTCCAATCCGGCAAAAAAACCGTCCTGTCCATGGATATATTCATCAAACCAAATCCTACTGTATTCGGCTTCTGATGCTAATATCGATGTGATCACTTCATAATGTTCTCGGTCCGTAATCATTCCATTTGTGAACCAATCCGGATTCATGCCAACAATCAGCGCACCATCCCCATAAGAACGCTCGAAGGCCAACACCCCTTGACGATCACTCAATAGGACATCATCCGAGTCCTTCGTCTGTAGACGGTGCTCCTGTTGAACCTCAACGGTATATGTACGACCATTCTCATCCTCAACCGTCGTTTCACCTGCAGGTAAAATACCATAGTCTACTTGGGTATCAAAATAACCGACAGGATTGTTTTTCATCAGCCAGATGGTATTCCCCTCTTCCATCCACTCTTCATACTGATGCATCTCAGCTCCGCTGACGGTGGAAAAAGGCTCGATCATCAAAAGCGTTTGTCGGCCACTTGCTTCCGGCAGCCGGCTCGGTTTGCTATCCCAGCGTGCAGATTCAACACCTTGTTCCTCAAGAAGCGTGTAAAAGGCCTTGATTCCTGTCTGTGAAGGGGATTCAGATAGATAAGGAGGGTACGGCTCTGGACGTCCGCTGGAGAGCCAATAGAGAATGCCTGCAAGAAGGGCAAAGGTGACAGCGATCCAAAGCCACGTTTTCTTTGTAGTGATCACGCTTCTTTCCTCCCTTCTTGATCCATCCACTGAAACGCCCGAAAGCGGAATTCATCAAACTCCTCTTTCTGGAGTGTCCGGTTTCCATAGGTGATTTGATCAAAGGTTTTAGCAAGGAAAGAGAAGTCAGCACTTAGTGCATGATTTGAGTCTTGCAGTTCGTTTTCATAGTCCCCGTTCGTTTTCCAAGTTTTCACCTCGACAAGGTCCCTCGTATCAAAATCCAACAGCATGCCAAGAAAAACATGACGGGCTGCCTCAGAAAATTGACCACCTGCCGCTCGTGCTTCCGCTTCCTGCACATGCTTCTCTGACGACCATGCCAAGTCTGAAGTCATACTGAACGTACGCTTTTCAGACAACTTCTTCTCACCCGAGAGCCGTCCCACAAGCTTGATGACAAAAAACAACAGGATGCCGATTCCGATGAAACCGAAAAAATAGATCCAGCCATTGATGGCAGAATCAGAGACTTGGAAATTAGGAAACCAAGTCTCAAGCAACTCTTTCACCCACTGAGCAATGACATCCAAAAGACGTTGACTCGCCGTCTGAGATTCCTGCTCATACGCTTGATACTCCGGACGCTCGAGAATTTCCTTCAGTTGTTCTTTTCCTTCATTTGATCGACTCACACGATTCACCTACGTTCATGATTCTTTGTAAGAAGCAATCATATCTTTCAAATCATCCGCTTCGTTCCTTGTTTTCAAGTCAAAAAACAAAACCGTATAACCGACCATCATAAACAGTGTCGTAATGATCGAGGCAAGGTCCGTCAGCACACGACCGAGAAGACTGCCACCTAAAAGAAGCGCAGAGACCCCCTCCATTACAGAAGTAAGCAAGATGGTGATGATGAAGAAGACAATGAACAATCCGAATGTGAACCAGAAGCGTCCTTTCGTCAGCTGCCAGCTTTTTGAAAAGCCTGGGGCGACCTTCTGAAATACAATCGCTCCAAAGAACATGCTCAGTTTAGTCACAAAAAAAGCGACTGCTGCGAAAAACAACAGACCGAAGATGATCGACATGATGAATCCGACTCCAAAACCATCCCTCGCAAAGCTAATGCCTCCTAAAATACCGAAAAGGAGAAACCCGATAAAGACGGCGACTCCGAATATGACTCCCATCAAGGCTGTGCTTCCGATGAGCGGCCAAAACCTAGAGAACGCCCCTTTAATCGCTTGACCTTTGGACCAAATTTCATTCTTCAGTGCTTTACTCGTCGCTACAATGACCGATGCCTGGGCAATCGGATAGATGATAATGGCAAGAACAGTAGAAACAAGTAAATACAACATTTCCATACCGATCCCAAGATTTGTCGCTACAAGCTCCTGGGTAGCCGCTGCCGTATCCAGGTTGTTCAGGACCCCTTCTGTGAATCCTCCTCCTGACGGCTCGCGGAACAAGTTGATCCCGCTCAGCACCATGAATAAGTAATCAAATATGTAGAGCGGCGCAAATATAATGAGTAACGTAAGAAATAAAGGACCGAAGTTTTTCTTTGATATACTGAATGTATGATCAAGTATTTCGCCAAACGTCTTTGGCTTTGTCTGTAGTTGTTCCATGATCATCCTCCTAACTAGTATCTTTCTACTATTCTAACATTTTAACGTTTCGTTTTGACAAAAAAAGACAGACTTATCCAAAATCTAAAAGGTAAGGGAGTGACCGTCGTGCACGAAAAAGTTGGCACGTGTGCTGAATGCGGCACAACGATCTATTGTGAAAATGGGTTCTTGAATGGGGTATTGTCGGAAAGCAAAACACTGAACTGCTTCACCTGCGATGAACAGAAACACCAAAATCGTGTACAGCTTTCTCCTTATCAATCCGAATGGCCTGAGACCTTCGCTAGAGAAAAAAGCGCCATCATACAAGAAGTCGGGGATTCGACTATTCCCATAGAGCACATTGGGAGTACTTCTGTACCAAACCTCCACGCTAAGCCAATTATTGATATTTTATTAGGGGTGGAGGACCTTGATGAGTTCACACGCTACATTCCTCCCCTTTCACAAGCAGGGTATGAATATGTTCCTAAGCCTGAATTAAGGACAAGACGCTTTTTCAAAAAAGAAACCAATACGAACGACACCATCCACCTGCACATCTGTGAATGGAAAGGCTCCGAGTGGGAGGAAAAAATCATATTCCGAAACTACTTGCGTGCGAACCCGGGATCCGCCAAAGCCTATGAATCTCTAAAAAAACAGTTAGCTGAGACCTATAGGGAAGAACGCTCGGTGTACACAGAGAAAAAAGGGCCCTTCATCCAGTCCATTCTTGATCTTGCATATAAAAAAGGCTGAGAGCTTCATTCTCAGCCTTTTCCCTTTATAACTCTTGAAGGTATTTACAAACCGTTTCTATCCCTTTAGTGAAATTCTCAAGATGAAAATGTTCATTTGGCGCATGCAGGTTTTCTGTCGGAAGTCCGAAGCCCATCAATACGACCGGTGCATCTAACACACGACCGAAAACTTCGACAATCGGAATCGAACCGCCCTCCTTGGGGAATAGCGGACGCACATCGTACACACTTTCAAACGCATCTGCCGCTTTTTGAATATAAGGATTTTTTGAATCAATCGCCACCGGGTCAGCTTTAATGTACTGATGAAGATCAACCTTCGCACCCACTGGTCGGTTATCGGTTACATGACGTTGAATCGCCTCAAAAACCTTCTTGGGATCCTGTTCACCAACTAGACGGCAGCTAATTTTCGCACTCGCTTCTTTAGGAACGATCGTTTTCAATCCTTCGCCTTGAAAGCCTCCAGTAATTCCGTTAATTTCAAGCGTTGGTCGGATGCCGACACGTTCCTGGAAAGTGAACCCTTCCTCTCCGAAAAGTTCGTCAAGCTCGAGTTCCTGTTTTGTACGTTCTTCATTGAACGGGACTTCCGCTACTTCTTTTCTTAAAGCTTCTGTGGGCTCTGGAACACCCTCGTAAAAACCGTCAACGGCAATCCGGCCATTTTCTTCATGCAGGGAATCCAACAGTTGGACGAGGGCATGAATCGAATTAGGTACGCCACCGCCATAGGTGCCGGAATGTAAATCCGAGTTGGCGGTTGAAACGGTCATCTCCATAGCTAAAGCACCGCGTAAAGATGTACAGATCGCCGGCTGTCCTTTCTCGCTAAAGGACGTATCGCTTATGACCACAGCATCACAAGCAAGCTTTTCCTCATTTTCCTGAATGAATGGGCCAAGGTTCGGGCTTGCGATTTCCTCTTCTCCCTCAATGACAAACTTCACATTGACCGGAAGCTCCCCCATTTCCTTCATAAGAAGGTCGACGGCTTTGATATGGATATACAGTTGACCTTTATCATCCGTAGCTCCCCGGGCGAAAATTTTTCCGTCTCTGATGACCGGTTCAAATGGCGGTGTTTCCCATAAGTCGAGCGGATCTTCCGGCTGTACGTCATAGTGGCCGTACACAAGAACCGTCGGCTTTCCTGCTGCATGAAGCCAATCCGCATAAACAATTGGATGCCCCTCTGTAGGGATGACCTCCACATTCTCCATGCCGGCTTTTTTTAAGGCACTCGCTGTCCAATCCGCCGCCTCTTTGACGTCTTCTTTATGTTTAGACAAGGAAGAAATACTCGGTATGCTTAAATACTGTTTTAATTCTTCAATAAACTGATCTTTATGTAACGCAACTGCTTCCTTCACCTCATTGTCCTCCTTCTACTCATTTTCTCTCATTATACCGAAATTTTCTTAATCGCTGAAACACAGACACCTCTTCCCTTCAACAAAAGCTCCCTTTTCTGGAAGACTCAGTTTCGAGACTTTTGTGTGAGTTTAGGGGCTGCGGGAAAAGGTTCGCTTTCCATGGGGCGGGCGGTGAGCCTCCTCAGGCTACGCCTTCCGGGGTCTCACCTGTCCCACACGTCCCATAGGAGTCTCACCGTTTCCCTCCGCCCCTTTGCCATATAAGTGTCTCGAAACCACTTCCAGAATAAGCTGCTTTTGTGCACAGATTTAATGGAGGGTACGAACTTGCAGACACTCTATTCTGGGTGCGGAAAGCTTGTTATGTAGCGCTTTATGCATATAACACAAGGATAGTGGAAGACCCCCACACAGTAGCGGGGTTCGTTTCTCACCTTCATGGAATGGGGTGGTTGGGAAGCTGCGAGACTCCCGCGGGAATGGATTGACTGGCGAGACCCCACAGTGCGAAGCACGAGGAGGCTTGCCGTCATCCCCGCAGGAAAGCGAGTAGCTTCCCAACCACCCCTGACGCTCCACACGACAAACGAACCCCGAAAAGTCTCGAAATCGAGTCTTCCACAATCCTGCCATATTCTTTAACTAATTATTGTATTCACAGCCATGCTAATAAAACTTTGAGCATAAAAATGACCAGTATTTGAATACCGGTCATCTTCTTCATTCTTATTAAATTAATTATTATAGCATGGAAATAATGAAGCTAATCACTACAATTAAACCAATGATCATTAAGATTGTACGAATCATGGAATCACCTCTTCGTCTTTTTGTATTTATTCACCCTTTTCCTTATCATCACGTGATTTAAACAAACTATACGAAAAATCGTCCCTTTTTCCCTTTCAAGACGATGCTCAACTTGTTGAATCAATGGCTTTTGGTCTATGGCTTACTTATTATTTTATAAATGTTTTTCGTTGGATATGGATAGTTGAGGCAGAACAAACCTCTATGACTAGCGTTTATGAGAGTAAAATAAAAACCCCACCGGCCCCGGGTGAAAGAAGGGCGGCAGGGTTGTTGTTAAATTAATTGACGATCCCAGTGGCGGTGGGCAGCCACTGCCTGTACGAAATCTTCTGTGAAACCTTTGACATCATCACCAGCTACGACACCGCTGTGATCGGCGAGCTTGTTATCGCTCAACCACTGAACAGCATTGTGGGTAGCACCCAGCGGTTTATAGTGAGAGAATGCTTCATTAAGGAAATGAGAGGCATGTTTCTTGAACGCCTCTTCCTCATCGCTCCCTCCGACCGCGTACAGCGCATCATACAGAACAGAATCAGTCGTAAGGAAGGTGTGGTCGACTTTAAATTCTGAACCGTCATCTCCTTTAACCATTCCCTGCTTGTCACTAATGATTTCTGTCATGATTCCTTCTGAAGAAAGCTCCTTCAGTGCTTGAGTGACGTCTTTTCCGTTGAATCCGCTGGCTAAAATGACTCCAACTTTACGAGTGGATGGCTTGTGAACAGTATTCGCCTGGCTGAGTGCAGGAGAAGATTTCTTCACATCTGATCCGCCGCTCTCTGGAGGAGTGACACCAATATTTTTAGCAAAACCTTGTGCAAGCTCAAGGCTTACGTTAGCGAACATTTTCACTGCTTCCTCACGCACTGCTTCACTTTCCACTTTTCCAAGTTCAAAGCTGAACGCATTGATTAGATGTTCTTTTTCATGATCACTCATGCTGTTCCAAAACAGGGTAGCCTGAGAGAAGTGATCTTTAAAGCTATCACTGCGGGCACGGATTTTGTAACCTTCCACTTTTTCCTGGTAGTGGGCATAACCACCCTCTTCTTCACTTGCCGGTGTCGGTGTGTTGTTCGCAAGTGAGTTTTTGTGATAACTGACCTGCCCTTTATTGATCGTTTGGCGACCATAGCCATCACGCTGATTATTAAAGAACGGACAGACAGGACGGTTGATCGGAAGTTCATGGAAATTCGGTCCACCTAAACGGATCAACTGTGTATCTGTATAGGAGAACAAACGCCCCTGCAACAATGGATCATTCGTAAAGTCAATACCTGGTACGACGTTTCCTGGGTGGTAGGCCACCTGTTCGTTTTCAGCAAACACGTTATCCACATTACGATTCAACGTCATTTTACCGACGATTTGAACAGGAACGTCTTCTTCCGGCCACAGCTTCGTAGGATCAAGAACATCGAAATCGAACTTGAACTCATCTTCTTCAGGAATGACCTGGATACCCAGCTCATACTCAGGATAATCACCGTTTTCAATGGAGTTATATAGATCTCCTCGGTGGAAATCAGGGTCTTTACCATTGATTTTTTGCGCTTCATCCCACACAAGAGAGTGTGTGCCAAGGACAGGCTTCCAGTGAAACTTAACAAAGTGTGCCTTACCTTCATTGTTGACTAAACGGAACGTGTGAACTCCGAAGCCTTCCATCATACGCAGACTTCTAGGAATAGCACGGTCAGACATCGTCCACATCACCATGTGAGCAGATTCCTGGTTTTGTCCTACGAAGTCCCAGAACGTATCATGGGCGGAAGCAGCTTGTGGCATAGCATTATGTGGTTCAGGTTTGACTGCATGGACAAGGTCAGGGAATTTAATAGCATCCTGGATAAAGAAGACGGGTATGTTATTTCCGACTAAGTCATAGTTTCCTTCTTCTGTGTAGAATTTCGTTGCGAATCCTCTAGCGTCACGCACCGTTTCTGCGGAACCTTTGGAACCAGCAACCGTTGAAAACCTTACGAATGTCGGCGTAGTTTTTGATGTATCATTTAGAAAATCAGCTTTTGTGTATTTCTCAAGCGATTCGTATAATTGAAATTCCCCATGTGCGGAAAAACCTCTCGCGTGAACAATACGCTCAGGGATTCGCTCATGGTCGAAATGAGTCATTTTTTCACGAAAATGAAAGTCCTCTAATAGGGAAGGACCACGCACGCCTGCTTTTAATGAAAATTCGTCTTCTGATACTTTGACTCCATGGTTCGTCGTCAAATGTTTGCCGGAGTCATCCACCCGAAACTGATCCAACTGCTCATCTTTTCTTGATCTTTTCTTACTCATTGAGCTCCTCCTTAAGAAACCACTCCTTAGAATGGTAAGTAATAAATAAACATTACAATCTACGTACCCGCCGATTCGACAGAATAAACACACAATTATTTTTCTAAAAAAGTAGTTTGTCGGAAGGTGTTCGTAAACAACGAAGAAACTCTAATTCTTAGAAGTAATTCCTTATAGTGATTATTTCGTAAAAGCTCCCTTTTCTGGAAGACTCAGTTTCGAGACTTATGTGTGAGTTTAGGGGCTGCGGGAAAAGGTTCGCTTTCCATGGGGCGGGCGGTGAGCCTCCTCAGGCTACGCCTTCCGGGGTCTCACCTGTCCCACACGTCCCATAGGAGTCTCACCGTTTCCCTCCGCCCCTTTGCCATATAAGTGTCTCGAAACCACTTCCAGAATAAGCTGCTTTTATGCACAGATTTAATGGAGGGTACGAACTTGCAGACACTCTATTCTGGGTGCGGAAAGCTTGTTATGTAGCGCTTTATGCATATAACACAAGGATAGTGGAAGACCCCCCCACACAGTAGCGGGGTTCGTTTCTCACCTTCATGGAATGGGGTGGTTGGGAAGCTGCGAGACTCCCGCGGGAATGGATTGACTGGCGAGACCCCGCAGAGCTTTAGCTCGAGGAGGCTTGCCGTCATCCCCGCAGGAAAGCGAGTAGCTTCCCAACCACCCCTGACGCTCAACTTTGTAACGAACCCCGGTTATCTCGAAACTGAGTCTTACACAATCCTGCCATATTGTTTAATATCCCTTTTAGTAAACCAATCATATGTTTAAGGTGCTAAACAAAAAAGCCACCTCTGTTTCAGAGATGGCTAAAAGGGTTAGTCATAAGTCATATTTATGGCAGCTGAGATGCGCCCATCATGTATCGATCGCATTCGCGTGCGACTTCACGGCCTTCATTGATAGCCCAAACAATCAAGCTCTGCCCGCGGCGCATATCACCGGCAGCGAATACGCCTTCGACATTCGTCGTGTACTTCCCGTACTGGGCGGCAACGTTTGAACGTACGGTCGTTTCAATGCCGAGTTTATCGATTAGATCTTGTTCCGGTCCGCTGAAACCGATCGCAAGCAAGACAAGGTCTGCTTCCCATACTTTTTCTGTGCCTGGGATTTCAGTACGGACTTTGTTGCCATTTTCATCGTAAGAAAGAGCGACGTCAATCGTGTGCACTTCTTTAATACGGTTGTTCTCATCCCCAACGAACCTCTTCGTCATAACTGCATAAGCACGTGGGTCTTTGTCGAATTTCGCTTCTGCTTCTTTTTGGCCATACTCCACGCGGTGGATGACCGGATACTGTGGCCAAGGGTTGACTTCATTGTCACGTGTAGAACCTTTTTTATCATAAATATCAAACTGAGTCAGGCTCTTACAGCCATGACGCATGGATGTCGCCATACAGTCGGTTCCTGTGTCCCCGCCACCGATGACGATGACATTTTTGTCTTTCGCACTGATGTAGTTTCCGTCTTCATGATCGGAATCGAGAAGACTCTTTGTGTTGGAGTGTAGGAAGTCCATCGCATAGTGGATGCCCTTCAAGTTGCGTCCATCTACTTCCAGGTTCCTTGGCGTCGTCGCTCCGCCACAAAGAATGACTGTGTCATACTCTTCATTCAGACGAGAGACAGGATAGTCACGACCAACTTCTGTGTTCGTCATGAACTGGATGCCTTCTTCTTTTAAAATGTTCACGCGACGCTCGACCACGGAATAAGGCAGCTTCATTTCAGGAATTCCATAAGTGAGCAACCCACCGACACGGTCGTTACGCTCATAAACCGTAACCCAGTGGCCAGCTTTGTTCAGCTGTGCAGCGGCTGCCAGACCAGCAGGCCCGGAACCGACGACCGCTACTTTTTTACCTGTGCGATAAGCAGGAGGTTCTGGTGTGACCCAGCCTTCCTCAAATCCTTTTTCAATGATAGATCTCTCTACACTGCGAATGGCTACTGGTGGTTCGTTGATTCCAAGAACACAAGCCCCTTCACACGGAGCAGGACATGCGAACCCTGTGAACTCCGGGAAGTTGTTCATTTCGTGTTCTTTGGCAAGGGCTTCCTTCCATTTTCCCTGATACACCAGATCGTTCCATTCGGGTATCAAGTGATAAACAGGACAACCACTTGTGATGCCGTTGATCTCCATTCCAGAATGACAAGTAGGTACGCCGCAGTCCATGCAGCGTGCCCCTTGCTTTTGTGCTTCTTCATCTGAAAGGGGAAGCTTGTAATCTTCCCAATCTTTTATTCTTGTTTCAGGATCACGCTCAGGTGTGGATTGGCGTGTGTATTCCATGAATCCAGTAGACTTTCCCATCAGATCTCCCCCTTCTCCGTTATTTGACTGTTTCTACCGGTTTGTTGCGTTCATCAAAAGCAGTCATTTCAGCATCAAACTTCTCGAGGCCACTGGCTCTCAAGTTCTTGATTCGTTCTTGCATCGCCAAGTAATCTCTCGGAATGACTTTAACGAATTTAGATACATAGTCGCTCCAATTGGCAAGAATCCGTTGACCACGTGGACTGTTTGTATAGGAAACATGTTTTTCGATCATGTCATAGAGTTCTTGGATTTCATTCGCATCTGCCAACTGTTGCAGATGAACGAGCTCTTTATTGCATTTTGTATCAAAAGGAAGTTCAGACTCATCCAGCACGTAAGCGACTCCTCCGGACATTCCTGCCGCAAAGTTACGCCCTGTGCCTCCAAGGACAACGACTTTCCCGCCTGTCATATATTCGCATCCATGGTCTCCGACACCTTCAACAACGACGTCTGCTCCACTATTTCGGACACAGAATCGCTCACCTGCAAGACCATTGATGTAAGCTTCTCCAGCTGAAGCGCCGTATAAAGCCACGTTTCCGATAATCGTGTTTTCCTCCGGAACGAATGAAGACTTCGGTGATGGATGGACGATGATTTTACCACCGGACAATCCTTTCCCTACGTAATCATTGGAATCACCGACAAGACGAAGGGTGACACCTTTCGGAATGAAGGCTCCAAAACTTTGGCCTGCTGAACCTTTGAAGGTCAACTTGATCGTATCTTCTGGAAGTCCTTCCGCTCCATATCGACGTGTGATTTCACTACCAAGGATGGTACCTGTGACACGATGGATGTTACGGATTGATCCTGTACCCTCCACCGGCTCACCGGTTTCAATGGCTTTCTTGCAAAGCGGAATCAGTTCTTCCATATCCAGCGTCTTTTCAAGGCCATGATCCTGCTTTCTGACGGCAAAACGACCATAGTCGGCAGGAACATCAGGCTGGTAAAGCAAGGCAGACAAGTCGACGCCTTTGGCTTTCCAGTGATCAACGGCTTCGTTGGTCTGTAAAACATCGGTACGGCCGATCATTTCATTGATCGTACGGAATCCGAGCTCTGCCATGAGTTCACGAGCTTCTTGTGCGATGAAACGCATAAAGTTCTCGAGGTGATCGGCTTCCCCTGTGAATTTCTTACGAAGTTCAGGATCCTGTGTCGCTACACCGACCGGACATGTGTTCAAGTGGCAGACACGCATCATGACACAACCGAGGACGACAAGTGGTGCAGTTGAAAATCCGTATTCTTCCGCTCCTAACAAGGAGGCGACCACAACGTCACGACCCGTCATCATTTTTCCGTCTGTTTCAACGACGATCCGGTCGCGCAGACGGTCAAGGACAAGCGTCTGGTGCGTTTCAGCAAGACCGATTTCCCAAGGCAGACCGGTGTGCTTAATACTTGTTCTCGGTGCCGCACCCGTTCCTCCATCGTATCCACTGATCAGTACGAGATCGGCACGTCCCTTCGCTACCCCTGCAGCAATCGTTCCAACACCGACAGCCGAAACGAGCTTCACGCTGACACGAGCTTTCGGATTGGCATTTTTCAAGTTATAAATCAGCTCAGCCAAGTCTTCAATGGAGTAGATATCGTGGTGCGGTGGTGGTGAAATCAATTCAACACCAGGTGTGGAACCACGGACTTCTGCTACCCACGGATACACTTTCTTGCCTGGAAGGTGACCCCCTTCACCCGGTTTGGCTCCCTGAGCGACTTTAATTTGGATTTCATCCGCGTTCACAAGATAATGGCTGTTCACTCCGAAACGTCCGGATGCTACCTGTTTGATGGCACTCCGTTTCAAGTCACCGTTCTCTTCCGGTGTGAAGCGTTTTGGATCTTCCCCACCTTCACCGGAATTACTTCTGCCTCCAATACGGTTCATTGCAATGGCTAAGGCTTCGTGAGCCTCTTCACTGATGGAACCGAAAGACATAGCTCCCGTTTTGAAACGTCTGCAAATATCTTCGACAGACTCAACTTCTTCAACCGGAATAGACGGGCGATCCTTGAAGGAAAGCAATCCACGGAGAGACTGTAAGTTGTTCTTTTCATCAGTCAACATCTTGGAATATTGTTTGAAAAGGTCATAGTCGTTCGAACGGCAGGCGTGCTGCAATGTTGCAATCGTCTGCGGGTTGTACTGATGATCTTCCCCGTTATGGCGGTACTGATATTCATCGCCTGCTTCAAGTGTACGGTTCGATCCACGTGTTTCTCCATAAGCAACTTCATGACGCATAAGCACTTCTTTTTCGATGATATCGAGACCAATCCCGCCAAGACGAGAAGCTGTTCGTGTGAAATACTGGTCGATGACATCTTTATGAATACCGACAGCTTCAAAAATTTGTGCCCCACGGTAACTTTGGATTGTCGAAATTCCCATCTTAGAAAGGACCTTGATGATTCCGTCCGTTGCAGAGTTGATATACGTCTGAACAGCCGCTTCATGAGATTCTGCTTCAAGCAGGTCGCGTTCCATCATATCCCTCAAGGATTCATACGCAAGATAAGGGTTGATTCCCTCCGCTCCATAACCGAGCAGTGTCGCGAAATGATGCACCTCACGCGCCTCTCCAGATTCAATAATCAGGCTCACTTTCGTACGTGTTCCTTTACGAATGAGGTGATGGTGCAGACCGGATACGGCAAGCAGAGAAGGAATGGCTGCATACTCTTCACTGATCCCACGATCCGATAGGACAATCAGCGTCGTACCATCCTCTACCGCTGCATCCGCTTCTTCACATAAACGATCAAGCGCAGGCTTCAAACCGCCTTCTTCTGCATCGAAAAGAATGGAAAGCGTACGTACTGCGAACCCTTCTAAATCCTGCTGACGGATCTGTTCAAGTTCACGGTTGGTCAAAATCGGTGTCTGCAATCGGATTTGACGACAGCTTTCTGGTTTGGGATCCACCAGGTTCCCTTCTGCTCCAATCGTCGTTTCCACCATCGTAATCAACTTTTCACGGATGGCGTCAATCGGCGGGTTCGTTACCTGAGCAAACAACTGCTTGAAATAGCTGTACAGTAATTGTGGCTTTTTAGAAAGCACAGCAAGCGGTGAATCGTAACCCATCGAGCCGACGGGGTCTTTTTTATCGTTGACCATTGGCAAGAGGATTTTGTTTAATTCCTCAGTCGTATAACCGAAAGCAAGCTGCTGATCGATCAAGTTTTCAACCGGCCGGTGTTCGGTCATTGGTTCAGGAAGGTCTTCTAAATCGAATTTGTTCTCTTCAATCCATTCTTTATATGGCTTCTCACGAGCAATTTGCAATTTAATTTCATCATCAGGAATGATTTTCCCTTCTTCAAGGTCAACAAGAAGCATCTTCCCTGGCGCGAGACGATCTTTATACAAAATGTCGTCAGCGAAAATATCGAGGGCACCCACTTCAGACCCAAGGACAATCATCCCGTCTTTTGTTACGTAATAACGCGCAGGACGCAAGCCGTTACGGTCGAGGCATGCACCGATTTGTTTTCCATTCGTGTATGCAAGGGCAGCCGGCCCATCCCACGGCTCCATTAAGCAGCTATGGTATTCATAGAAATTCTTCTTGTCTTCCTGAATCGTTTCATCATTCGACCATGGCTCAGGAACCATCATCATGGCTGTGTGAGCAAGTGAACGACCGGACAAGTATAAGAATTCAAAGGCATTATCAAACATGGAAGAGTCACTACCGTTGGAATCGATGACAGGAAGAAGTTTTTGCAAATCTTCTTCACTGAAATATTCCGAGTTGCAAAGCTCCTGGCGTGCTCTCATCCAGTTGACATTGCCTCGTAATGTATTAAACTCTCCATTGTGAATGGTGAATCGGTTCGGGTGCGAACGTTTCCAGCTCGGGAAGGTGTTCGTACTAAAGCGGGAGTGCACTAAAGCGAGGGCCGTTTTGAAATCCGGGTGGTTCAGATCGATATAAAAGGAATCCAGCTGTTCAGGGATCAGCATCCCTTTATAGACGATCGTGTTCGATGACAAACTGCTGATATAAAAGTCATCGTACCCGTCTTTTCCAGCGATCTCGATTTCCGCTCGCTTACGAATGATGTAGAGGCGGCGCTCCAAATCCATTTGAGTTTGGACATTTCCAGACGGAGCAACGAAAGCCTGACGAATAAACGGTTTGGTCTTCTTCGCATCTTCCCCAACAAACGAATCGTTTACCGGTACCGTACGCCATCCTAGGAACTCTTGTCCTTCTTCAGCGACGATACGCTCAAACGTCTGCATACATTCGGTTCTTGTTTCATGATCTTCGGGAAAGAAAATCATGCCTATGCCATATTTACCGGCTTCAGGCAAATATATATCTTCCTTCTCACATTGCGCTTCGAAAAAATGGTGAGGGATCTGCGTCAGTATTCCAGCCCCATCTCCTGTACTGACATCAGCAGATTGTCCACCACGGTGTTCTAAGTTACATAGAATAGTGATGGCATTCTCTACGATACTGTGACTCTTCGTTCCGTCTATGTTGGCAATCACTCCGATACCACAAGCTTCATGCTCATTTTCCGGATGATATAGCCCCTGCGGAACAGGATATCCGTGTTTTTGCATATTTTTTCCCCCTAGCGGACATATTCTTGTAGGTTACAGGCAAAAATTAAAAAATTCTGTCTTTTCAGTTTCTTACTAGTATAGCATGAAAGACCTTAAGAATCACGCTCTTGACGCGCTCAACTGCTGAATTTTCACGTTAATGCGACAATTCAAATTCATGAGAAACCCGAATATTAAAAGGATGTAAGCGCAAACAAAAAAACTTAGAAAAACGAAGAATTTTTTTCTCTTATACTCGTTTTATACAATAATAAATCTACTTTTCTATCGGAATATGTATATAAAATCCTTCAGTTGTATGAACATACACCAGGGAGGAATTCACACGATGCATTGCGAATAGGACATGTGGAGGTGTAACGATGAATAAAACAACCCGAGAGCACGGAATCACCATAGGATCTATGCCTATCGGTGAACGAAATCAAATCACCGACGTTCCTGGAGTGACCGTCGGCCATTATACATTAAACAAGAATAGAGTCCAGACAGGAGTTACCGCCATTCTTCCTCACCAGGGCAACCTTTTTCAAAAAAAAACGGTGGCGTCTGCTCATGTCATTAACGGGTTCGGCAAAACGGCAGGAACGATTCAGCTTGAAGAACTGGGGACACTGGAAACCCCTATTGTATTGACCAACACGTTCGGTGTGGGAGCCGCTTATGATGCTCTCGTTGCTTACACTCTTGAGCGAAATCAGGAGATCGGCCGGGCCACGGGGACAGTCAACCCTGTCATCGGGGAATGCAACGACATGTATATCAATGATATTAGGGAACAGGCGGTGACGAAAGAACATGTTCTTCAAGCCATTGCAGATGCCGAGGATCACTTTAAGGAAGGTTGTGTCGGAGCAGGGCGGGGGATGCTTTGTTATTCATTGAAAGGTGGAATCGGTTCTTCTTCACGGAAGGTACAGCTTGCACATGGCACCTACACGATAGGAGTTCTAACCCTTACGAATTTCGGTAAACTGAGTGATCTTAGGATTGATGGTCAACCGGTTGGGCAAAAGCTGAAGGACTGCATTCAAGCAGAAGAGGAAAAAGATAGAGGGTCGATCATGATTGTGGTCGCAACAGACCTCCCAGTGTCACATCGGCAATTGAAAAGGATATGCAAACGAACGGTGACTGGATTATCAAGGACCGGGGCGATGATTGGAAATGGAAGTGGCGATGTTGTCCTCGGATTCTCGACGGCCACAACCATCACCCATGAGAAACCTGAGGAAACGATTACTTTTTCATCTATCCATGAAGAAGATATGGACGAAGCCTTCCGGGCTGTTGGGGAAGCTACCGAGGAATCCATTCTTGAATCCCTCTTTCAAGCGACGCCGGTGACCGGGAGAGACAACCATCAAAGACCTACATTAACGGAACTCCTCGAACGCTATCCAATCAAATTTTAGTTCACAGGGGTTAAGTACAAATAGAAAAAGGTTCCGTCCACCACTTTGGGTACGGAACCTTTCTTCATAACAAAGCTATGATTTTTGTAAAAGGGTTAAGCTGCTTTCCTTTTGCCTCCGCCATGACGACGGTGGTAAATGACATTAATTTCAGCGCCTACCATTAAGATGATCCCTGTAAGGAAGAACCATAACATTAAAATGATAATTCCTCCAAGACTTCCATAGGTTGCGGAATAATTTCCGAAGTTACTAACATAGAAAGAGAAGGCAAGAGAAATCAACTGCCAGAGCACAGCCGTGATAATCGCACCAGGAAGGATATGTTTAAAGGGAATGTTCTTATTTGGCGCGAAGTGATAAAGGGCCATAAGAACGGCGCCAATGACAACGATACTCAACGTCCAGCGCAGCACTTGCAATAGGATGGCTGTTTGAGATGGCATGTTGATCATATCAATCAAGACCTGGCCGAATACAGGCAGTAGGAGCGCAACGATAATCGCTAGTATCATCCCGATCGTCAACACGATGGAAAGAAAACGGACTTTAATGAATGACCTTGTCTCTTCCACATTATAAGCCAAGTTCGAGGACTGAATGAACGCGTTGATCCCGTTCGAAGCAGACCAAAGCGTCCCTAAGATACCAACAGTCAAAAGCCCACCGCTTGGTTTTTCCACCACAGCGACGATGTTCTCCCTGAACACTTCGGCTGTATCACTTGGGATAACATTGCTTATGGCCTGAATGGCGGTTTCAGCGTCTATATTCAAATAGGGAAGAATCGATAACACTAAAATTAAAAGCGGAACGATGGCCAATAAGTAATAATACGCCTGCGCTGCGCCAAGCAGGGGAATGTTGTCTTTTTGAAATTCAGCAATCACATCTTTCACATAGGATATCAAATTTTTCACCAGGGAATCCTCCTCAACTATCTTCTACTAGACTATCCCCTTTTTTTCAGGGAAATAACCTAGGAATGTAGAAGAATAGGAGAACCCCCTTCACGTGCAGATGCTCTTCGTTTGGATGAGGAAGGGAGATTGAGAGACTCTCGATATTTGGCAACGGTTCGGCGCGACACTTTCACATTATGCTTTTCCTTTAACTCTGTCGCCATCTTTTGATCAGATAAAGCTTTCAGAGGATTTTCTTTTTGAATCATCTCTCCTATTAAAGCTTTAATGTGCTGGGAAGAAATTTCTGCTCCATCCGCGGATTGGTAACCCGTGACAAAAAAGCTTTTCAATTCGTATATTCCCTTTGGTGTCTGCAAGACTTTGTTTGCAACGGTTCGGCTGATCGTCGACTCATGGACACCTAGTTTTTTAGCCAACTTTTTTAAAGTGAGCGGCCTTAATGAACCGCCATTTAAAAAGTTTCTCTGGTGCTTGATAATCATTTCCGCCACTTGCAAAATGGTGTTTTGCCGTTGCTCTATGCTTTGCAGAAGCCAGCGCGCTTTTTTATAGCAGCCGTCCAAATATTCATGGGCTTCCTTTCCCTCTTTGTACATACGAACCAACTGCTCATCCCACTTGATTTGACCACTGACAGAAAAAGGGTCACGCAGCACATAGCCTCCGTCTTTTTTTTCTAGTATCAAATCAGGCATCGCCGGGATATTGTTCGGTCCGTGATCCGGAAGCAACGGACGTGGTTCTAAAGACTGGATGACTTCCAAGGCTTCGACGACGAGCGCTTCCTCTATGTCCAGTTCACAGGCTACTCTTTTGAAGTTCTGAGCAGCAAGGTCTTCTAAGTGATTTTCTATCAATACAGATAAAACGGAAGAATCCGGATGCTTCTTTTCCACTTGTAAGAGTAAAAATTCTTTAAAATCCATGCACCCGACACCCAACGGTTCAAATTGCAATAAAAGGCGTCTCGCCCGTTTGAGCGTATTCAATGATTGACCGGTTTGCAGTGACGCTTCTTCCTCAGAAATTGTACAAAAACCACGTTCATCTAAATTTCCAATTAAAAAAAGAAGCGCTTCTTTTAATGACTGGTCAACCTTCAACCAGCCTGCTTGTTCCACCAATCCATCCCGCCAGCTTTTTTCGTCAGGTACGATTTGATCGATCGGATCGTGATAGGCCTCTCGATGATGACGATTGGAAGGAATCATAGTCGGGGTTTCTAACGTTAAAATGGGGTTCTCATGGATCTCCTGCTGAATATGTTCCCACAATTCAGCTGAGGTCCATTGAAGCATCGTGATTGCTTGACGCATTTGTGTTGTCATTACTAAGCCTGTCGTTTGCTTATGAGTCAATTCAAGCTTCATGTCCACACCTCGTTTTGATAACGCTTTCATTGTTGTTTAACAGTATATATCTATTACTTATGATGGGCTAATCAGACCAAAAATTCAAATATATATGGAATTTTTAGATTCCTAGTGTAGTTTTATCACTATCGCTCCCTTTAGTTGAAGACTCAGTTTCGAGATGATCGTGTAATTCTAGGGGCTCCGGGAAAAGGTTCGCTTTCCATGGGGCGGGCGGTGAGCCTCCTCAGGCTACGCCTTCCGGGGTCTCACCTGTCCCACACGTCCCATAGCCATTCATGTATCGCAAAAAACAGCTCTACACCACAGAGAATGAAAATGGTTATGGTATGCCTATACTGATTCTACGGCTGGATGAGGAAGGTCGAGACTCCTTGGTGCGTGAGAGCCCTCCCCATAGTCTGACTCCTTCGACCACGGTGCATCACAGACTGTTGCTCCTTTATAGGAAGCACTCATGGTAGATTAACCCTATTCTGGTTGTTGCGCCAGCCTCTACAATTACTTGCCGCAGAAAGGATGTTTTCAATGGATGTAGTCATTGAGAATGCTTGTGGTATGGATGTCCACAAAGATACCATTACTGCTTGTGCCATTACACCGGAAGGAAAGGAGATTGAAACATTTTCAACGAAAACCATCTATCTCATTGAGTTGGTGGACTGGGTTAAGAAACGGAATTGTACCCATGTGGCCATGGAAAGTACAAGTGTCTACTGGAAACCTATTGTTAATCTACTTGAAGCCGAAGATATTGAATTTCTAGTTGTGAATGCTCAACATATTAAGGCTGTTCCTGGACGTAAAACCGATGTGAAAGATGCCGAATGGATTGCCAAACTTCTTCGCCATGGGTTGCTTAAAGCGAGTTACATTCCTGATCGAAATCAGCGGGAATTACGTGAACTTGTTCGTTATCGTCGGAGTATTATTGAAGAACGTGCCAGACAACACAATCGAATGCAAAAAGTGTTAGAAGGAGCTAATATCAAGCTTGGGTCTGTTGTTTCTAACGTTTTAGGAGTTTCTGCTCGTGAGATGCTTCGTTCCATAGCTGAAGGAAATGATGACCTTGAAGAGTTATCAAACTTGGCGAGAGGCGTTATGAAAAATAAAAAAGAGGACTTGAAACTCGCTCTTCAAGGATGCATTAAAGACCATCAACGATTCATGATAAAGACGATCCTGGATCATATCGATTTACTTACGGATCAAATTGATAAATTAGACAGTGAGATATCAAAAAGAATGGAAGAATCTCAAGAGGATATCGAACGTTTAGATTCCATTCCTGGCATTGGGAGAAAAGTGGCGGAACAAATGATTGCCGAACTTGGCACAAATATTAAGGAGCAATTTCCTACGGCACCTCAAATGTGTTCTTGGGCAGGGTTAGTTCCCGGAAATAACCAAAGTGCCGGGAAACGGAAGTCTTCTAAAACGTTGAGTGGAAACAAATACCTTAAATCATCACTGGTTGAGTCAGCTCATTCCGTCCGAGGATCCAAGAACTACCTTGGCGCTCTTTACCGGAGAACGGCTTCACGTAAAGGTAAAAAGCGCGCAGGAATCGTTGTAGCTCATGCGATGTTACGAATCTCCTACTACCTCTTAACACGAAAGGAAATGTATGTAGATTTAGGAGAAGATTACTTCGATAAACAAAAACAACAAGCCATTGTTAAGCACTCATTGCGTAGGTTAGAGGGGTTAGGTTACACCGTGAGGATTGAGGAACCAAAGGTATCTTAAATCCACCCTCCAACTCACTAGCCATTTGTATGAGACGCTCTCCTCGAAAAAAGAAGAATGAGCTGCGTCTACTTTAGTATTGCCATTTTTCCATATTATAGAACTTTATTTTCATGGTAGGAGTCTCACCGTTTCCCTCCGCCCCTTTTACCTTATAAGTGTCTCAAAACCACTTCTAAAAGGGTTAGTTTGAGTGGTTGAGGGAAGTGGATGATTAGAACAACTGTATTCATAAGTAAAGTTCCAATTCTTTTCCCTAAGCGGGCATATAGTGTGTTGCATCAAGTATTTGCATTTGCTAAACGTCTATGAGGTAGAGTTTATATCATTCACTTCTGAATAACTATACGAGCTGATTTTTTAAGTAGTGGTTTCGAGTGTCTTCTTTGGTTAGTGGGCGGAGGGGAATGGCGAGACTCCTAACTTAAGTGTGCAGGCGCCTCGATCAGCGGCGTATGGACTGGACTGAGCTGGCGGAGATAAAGGAAACACGGAGAACGGAGTGATTCGATGTTGACTTATCGTACAGAAGCGAGGGAAGTCTCACTAGCCGCTAGGCGCCGAAACCGGATATCTACGAGGAAAAAAGTGCTTGGTGAGACCCCACAGGACGCAGTCCGAGGAGGCTCACCGCGCTCCCGCGGAAAGCGAGCTATTCCCCCCAGCCCTCATCCACTCAACAAACGTCTAGAAAGTGAGTCTTCAAGAAACCTGCCATATAGTTGAACAATAAGCATAAAAAATAAGCCCGGATGCTTAATTCCGGGCTTATTTTCAGAATTGTTTCACGTGAAACATTTATTTATAATACGAAGGTAGCGAGGGTTTGCTGAACTTCTTCAATTGGGCTGTCTTTTTTGAAGAGTTTCCCAATCGGTTCACTCGTTCCAGAGAGCCAGATTTTCAATTCAGAATCGAGGTCAAAGCTGCCTGCTGTCTCGACACTGAAGTGAGTGATGCTCTTATAAGGAATGGAGTGATACTCGACCTTCTTCCCTGTCATACCTTGCTTATCGATAAGCAGCAAGCGGCGGTCGGTGAAAATGAAAGAATCTCTCAGAACTTTATACCCGCTTTGGATGTTTTCTCCTTCAATAAGGATGCCTTCAAGCTCTCTTTCAATCTTATCAACATCCACCTGACTGGCATTCCCCATCAGTCCATCTAAGAATCCCATCGGTATCCCTCCTATTTCATTAATCGCAATAACATGGCTTCACAAGGTTCGAGTTCAATCGTTAACACATTGTTTTTTGAACTAAAAATTCGTTTCTTGTTTTCTAGGTGCTGCCACTTTCCTTTTTGAATCGGCAAGTTGATCTCTATTTTCTTTCTTGTATTGCGGTTGAATAAATACAGCATTCGTTCATCGCTTGTTTTTTCATTGAAATGATCAACGCCGTTTTCTGTCCAGCGTTCGAAACCGATGACATCTTTGTCGAGGGTGAAAGATTTCCAATGACCAGTCCGGAGAGCTGTATGTTCTTTCCTCCACTGTCCAATTTGCTTATACCAATCCAGCAATTCTTTATTCTCTCGTCCCCAAGGGTATGGTTTGCGATTATCAGGGTCAGCCCCACCTGTCACGCCGGCTTCATCTCCATAGTACAAGGAAGGCACGCCTGGAAAAGCATAGAGCCATAGACTGAGAGATTTGATTTGCTTGATGATGAGCTTCTCTGCTTCCTCTTGACTAAAATCATCTGGAAGATAGTCTTCCAACATCGTTTGGATTCTCTCTACATCGTGACTGGAAAGCATGTTCATGACGGCATAGAAATACTCTTTCGGATAATGTTCACTTAACGTCATAAGTCGTCGATGAACGGTATATGCATCCATTTCACCTTTCATAAAGTCAAGCATTAATCGGCGCATAGGGTAGTTCATCACGGAATCAAGGACACCACCCAAGAAGTAGTCCCGTCGTTTCCCATAGGCCGTCTTGTTAGAAGCATCCTCCCACACTTCCCCAAGGAGGACACTCGATTCATCCTTCTTCTTCAACTGACGATAAATTTGACTGATCAAGTCATCAGTCAGTTCATCAGCCACGTCCAGGCGCCAGTTTTTCATCCCTGATTGCTGCCAGGTCTTGATGACACTCTCTTCATCATGGACGAGGAAGTCCTGATAGTCTTCATTTTCTTTATTCAATGTCGGAAGCGTCCCGACACCCCACCAGGCATCATATTCATCCGGATAATGGTGGAAGGTGTACCAGCTGTAGTACGGGGAGTTTTTAGACTGATACGCGCCGAGAGAATCATATTTTCCTTCTCGATTAAAATAAATGCTGTTGCTTCCGGTATGACTGAAGACTCCATCCAGCATGATTTCAATCCCTCTCTCAGCCGCTTCCTTGATCAATGTTTCCAAGTCCTCTTTCGTACCGAGGAGAGGGTCGATTTTGTGGTAATCGCCTGTATCATATCGGTGGTTGCTCTCCGCTTCAAAAATCGGATTCAAATATATAACGGATACCCCTAAACCTTCAATGTAATCGAGCTTTTCAGTGATTCCTTTAAGGTTCCCGCCGAAGAAGTCCCAACGAATGACTTCTCCTCGTTCATTCCGAATGTACACCGGATCATTTTCCCAATGGGCATGGATCAGACTCGTCTCGGGCGCCTTATCCCTTTCGAGCTCTCCTGCCGTATAAAAACGGTCCGGGAAGATTTGATACATTGTTGCGTTTTTCCACCAATCCGGGGTTTTATAAGAAGGGTCGTACACCGTGATCTGCCACGAAGGAGGTATATGATCGTACACCTTTCCCTCCCCGCTTTCATAGCTTTTTTCCCGTCCATAAAAAAGGGTTTGGTCCTCTAAGATGATTTCGAAAAAATACCAGATGAGCTGCGGCCTTTCAGGCATCCGGATTGTAGCTTCATAAGACACTTGCTGATGTTCCTGACTGCAGAGGTCCATCTCCTTCGTTTTCTCATCATCTGTGCGGTCTAAGATGTAGTGAAGGATGACGTGGGAAACCCTGTACCGGTCACTGATGTCAATTTTGAGCGTAACAGGAGAACCCTTCGGTGCTGCACCGAAAGGCTCTCGATAAGATTCTTCAAAACTATTGTGATACATATCCTTTTGTCTCACACATCCGTCCCCCTAAATAGTACCTCACTTCAACGTCTTCACACGTTGAATGTCCCATATATCGCGGGCATATTCCTGAATGGTCCGGTCGCTTGAGAAAACCCCGGATTGAGAGATATTGACAAGACTCTTCAAGTTCCATTGACGTTTGCGTTGATAATCCTGACTCACCTTTTTCTGAGCTAATACGTAGCTCGCAAAATCTTTAAGCACGAAATATTCATCATTATAGGTCAGAAGGGCATCATAAATCTCCTGAAAGTCGGTCTCCCCCTTGGAGAAAGGGCTGTAATGAATGAGTTCATCCATGATATGACGGACACGCTCATCATTTTCATAAACGGTTCGGGAAGAATAGGATCCGTTTCGGTAATAGTCCCACACTTCATCAGACGTTAAACCGAAAATGTAGATATTATCATCTCCGACAAGATCATGGATTTCAACGTTCGCTCCATCCATGGTTCCAAGGGTCAGCGCTCCATTCATCATGAACTTCATGTTGCCTGTTCCTGAGGCTTCTTTTGTAGCCATCGAAATTTGTTCACTGACATTGCTCGCAGGAATGATCTTCTCTGCGATGGAAACCGAGTAGTTCGGCAGGAAAACCACTTTTATATAATCCTTCACATCAGGGTCATTATTGACCACAGATGCGATGCGGTTGATGAGTTGAATCACTTTTTTTGCAAAGTGATAGCTTGGCGCTGCTTTTGCTCCGAAGAAAAAGGTTCTCGGAACGATATCGAGCGTCGGGTCTGACTTCAATTCATTATATAAATGGATAATATGAAGGGCATTAAGCAGTTGGCGTTTATACCCATGCAGTCGCTTAATATGGACATCAAAGATGGAATTCGGGTCGACCGTAATGCCTTGCGTATGTTTAACCCACTTGGCGAAATTCACTTTATTCTCCTGCTTGATTTCATGAAGCTGGTCAAGAAAAGCCAGATCATCTTTATGGTCAAGCAAGCGGGTCAATTGTTTCGGCTCTTTCATCCACTCCCCACCAATGGCCTCGGTAATGACAGAGGTCAATGGGCTGTTGGCATGCATCAACCAGCGCCGGTGGGTAATGCCGTTCGTTTTATTGTTAAAGCGGTCAGGAAATGTGTTATAAAAACGTTTCATTTCACGTTCCTTCAGGATATCCGTGTGGAGCTTAGCCACTCCATTGATGCTGTGACTGCCCACAATACTCAAATGGGCCATTTTCACCTGTCCATCTGCCACGATGGCTAAATCCGCGATTCGGTCGAATTCACCAGGATAGGTTTTCCATAAACCCTGACAAAAACGTTCATTGATTTCGTCGATAATCATGAAAATCCGTGGAAGCAATGTCCGTACAAGGCCCACCGGCCACGACTCGAGAGCTTCGCTTAATGTTGTGTGGTTCGTATAAGAAACAGAGGACTGTGTAATTTCCCAGGCTTCCTCCCAGCCGATCCCTTTTTCATCCATAAGAATCCTCATCAGCTCGGGAATGACAAGCGCCGGATGGGTGTCGTTAATGTGAAGCGCTACCTTGTCAGGGAACGAGGACCATGGAAGTCCCAGCCTTTCAAACGAACGCACAACCGATTGCACTCCAGAGGACACTAAGAAGTATTCCTGCTTCAAACGAAGGCTTTTACCTTCCTCTGTAGAGTCATCGGGGTAAAGGAAATCCGAGATGGATTCAAGGGATCGTTTATGATCTAAAAAGTGACCGAAAACCCCTTCTCTTTCGGCTTTTGTCATCGTATCCTCCACCGTAGGTTCAGCGGACCAGAGCCTTAACGTGTTCACCGTATCGTTGTGGTAGCCGACAACGGGTACATCGTAAGGGACGGCCTGAATTGGTTCATAGTTTTCATATTTGAAATGCAGTTTTCCATCTTTATCTCTTGTCGATGATACATTCCCACCGAAACGGACTTCGATTGCATCTTCCGGGCGGCGGACTTCCCAGATGAATTCTTTTGAAAGCCAATAATCCGGGAATTCCACCTGTTTTCCATCGATGATATGCTGATCGAACATTCCATATCGGTACCGCAGGCCATAGCCATGTCCAGCTAATTCTAAAGAAGCAAGGGAATCGAGAAAACAAGCAGCTAATCGTCCTAATCCGCCATTACCAAGACCAGCATCACTTTCCTTCTTTTCAAGTTCCGATAAAGAAAGCCCGAGATCCGCTAATCCTTCTTCAACGAGCGAGAGTACGTCCAAGTTCAATAAATTATTGCCAAGCAGACGTCCCATTAAAAATTCCATGGAAAAGTAATACACCTGCTTTGTTTTATTCGTTTTGTACTCCCGGTTTGTCTTCAACCAATCTTTATTGATCTTCTCTCGGATCAACGCCCCAAGAGACCGGTACGTATCGAACTCAGAAGCTGTGTCTATGGTCTTACCAAACTTACTTTCCAACTGCGCTTTGAACTCTGACTTGAATTCTTCTTTGTCACTGAACATCACCATGAAGGTTCCTCCTATCACCCCTGCTAACGGAACATGGATTGATAAAGATCCATATATTGATCAGCAGAGTTTTTCCATGTGAACTTACTCTTGCAAATGTTCTTCACAAGATTCTGCCAAGCAGCAGGTTCCTGATAGAATTCGAGTGCTCTGCGAATGGTGTACAGCATGTCATGGGCGTTGTAGTTGGTAAACGTAAATCCGTTCCCTTCTCCTGTCTCTTCATTATATGGCTGAACGGTGTCCGCAAGTCCTCCCGTTTCCCTTACAATGGGAGCAGCCAAATATCGTAAAGCGATTAACTGGCCGATGCCGCATGGTTCAAAACGGGATGGCATGAGAAATAGATCGCTCGCCGCATAAATCTGTCTGGAAAAAGGTTCTGAAAACCGGATATTCGTAGACATCTTCTCTGGGTGTCGGTTCTGGGCCCACTGGAGCATCTGTTCATATTGGTATTCACCTGTACCAAGCAAAACGATCTGGACGTCATCTTCATGTAACAACTCATCGATGACCCGCCCGATCAAATCGAATCCTTTTTGCTCCACCAGCCTGGAAACGATGCCAATCATCGGAACATCTTTTCTGACCGGCAAACCAAGCTCCGCCTGCAGCCACATTTTGTTTTGGGCTTTCTTGATCAAAGAACTGCGATAAGGAAACGCCAGGGCATCGTCTTTCATAGGGTTATAGTTTTGATCGTCGATGCCGTTGACGATCCCGATCAATTCATCAGTACGCTTTCTTAACACTCCATCTAGGTTTTCCCCATAATAAGGCGTTTGAATCTCTTTTGCGTAAGTTTCACTGACCGTTGTAATGAAATCCGCGTAATTCAAGGCCCCTTTCATGAAATTGATGTCTCCGAAGAATTCAAACGCATCTTCACTCATCATGTTCTCATCAAAGTCCATCAAATCATGAAGCACAGATTGGGCAAATACGCCTTGATACTTCAAATTATGGATGGTAAAAACGGTTTTCATACCTTGAAGTTTCTCAACTTCCTTGTAATGGGTATGTAAGTAAACCGGAATCAACCCTGTCTGCCAGTCGTGGCAATGTAAAACATCAGGCGTCCAGTCCATTTCACAGACCCAATCCATGACGGCACGGTTGAAGAATACGAACCGTTCCGCTTCATCATCGTATCCGTAAAGATTTGAACGCTTGAAATAATACTCGTTATCTATGAAATAAACAGGAATACCTTCATATTTAATATATTCGATACCCGCATACTGGTTGCGCCAGCCCAGCTTTATGTTCAATTCATCCAGGTGCTCCAGCTGTTCCTTCCAGAGGTCATCCATATTTTCATATTTCGGAAGCACGACACGGACGTCCGCACCTTGCTTTTTCAAAGCATGAGGAAGAGAACCCAGAACATCGGCAAGACCACCCGTTTTTATAAAAGGGGTACACTCAGAACCAATCATCAATACATTCACGTTTGACCCACTCCTTTAATTATTTGTTGGAAACATGTTCAAAACATCACGAATAAGCTGATTACATGAAAAGGACTGTCAGAGTGATAAGATCCGGACAGTCCCTTCCATTGGGGTATTACATTGTTCTTCTTTTCGCGACGACATACGGCTTCTCTGGAGCACCGATCAATGTCTTCCCGTTTGAAATGTTGCAATCTTTATCTAGAATGACGTTTTCTAAAACGGCATTGCTATCAATTTCACAGCGTTGCATAATGATTGAATTTTTGATGACAGCTCCTTCAGCGACTTTCACACCGCGGAAGAGAATACTGTCCTCGACATGACCTTCAATGACGCACCCATTTGCGACCATCGTATTGGAAACGTTGGATGTGACGGTATAGTTGGAAGGTGCTTCATTTTTAATTTTTGTGAACACGGGAGCATCGTCTTTGAACAATTCATCATGTTCTTCAGGATTCAAGAGCTTGGCGCTGTTACGATAGTAGCTTTCAACAGAGTTCACTAAAGCATGACCACCATGGTATTCATACGCATGGATATTGATGTCAGGCAATTGGGCTTTGATCCCGTCCAGGAAAAAGTGGGAGCAGCCATGAGCGATGCATTTTTCGATCAAATTGTATAAGAGGTCTTTCTCAATGATGTACATATCCATGTACACATTTTTATTGCTATGATCATTGTGGATCGCTGTCACCCGGTTGTTTTCATCAACATCAAGCTTGTGGGCTCTTTGATGCTCGGGGTAAAGTTCATCCACTTTTTTGTAGATAACCGTAACATCTGCACCAGAGCTCTTATGTTCTTGTAGAACATCTTGATAATTGATGTTGCAGATGTGCTGAGAACCTGAGACAACGATATAGTTGGCTAATGTCCGATTGATGAAATCGATATTGTTGTGGAAATGCTGCAAGTCCCCACGTGAAATGTCTGTTGGATCATTCCAGTCTGGAGGAAGGATGAACAGCCCGCCACGCTTGCGGTCCAAGTCCCATGCTTTGCCTTGCTCCAAATGGTCCATCAGGGAGCGGTACTTTCTGCGAGCGAATACCGCTACGGATTCAATCCGGGAATTCGTCATATTTGAAATGGCGAAGTCGATCATCCGGTAACGCCCCCCAAATGGTACGGCTGCGCCACAACGGAAATAGGTCAACTCATCCAACATGTCTTGTTCGTGATCTAAGTTTATGATTCCTGCTATACGATCCATAAAATCCTCCCTTTAACTATTGGTAGCATAACTTGTGGCAAGGACACTTCCCTCGTCTGCCACGAGTGTAATTTCACTGTCTGGTGATGGATCGCCGATGACCGCTCCATCTTCAATGACGCTGCCTTTTGAAATGATGGCACGGTGGATCTTCACATTTTTACCGATTTTCACATCAGGCATGATGACACTATCTTTGACAACCGAAGATTCATCCACGTGCACACCATAGAAAATGATCGACGTATCTACGCTTCCCTTGATGCGGCAGCCCTCATTAATCAAAGCATTTCTCACATGAGCGGTCGGCGCGATATATTGCGGCGGCTGGTTCGGGTTCTTCGAGTAAATGCGCCACTTCGAATCATTCAAGTCCAACTCAGGCTCCCTTTTCAGAAGGTCCATGTTGGCTTCCCAAAGGCTGTCAATCGTACCGACATCCTTCCAGTAACCTTCGAATGTGTAAGCCATCAATTTTTTATAATCGTAAAGAAGAGCTGGAATGATGTCCTTCCCGAAATCATGGGAGGAATTTTCTTTTTCTGCATCTTCAATCAGGTACTGTTTCAAAACATCCCAACGGAAAATGTAGACACCCATGGACGCCAGGTTACTCTTCGGATTCGCAGGTTTTTCATCAAACTCGGTAATTCTTCCCTCTCCATCCGTGTTCATAATGCCAAAACGGCTGGCGTCATCCCACGGCACTTCGATAACTGAAATCGTTGCATCAGCGCCAGACCCTTTATGATAATCAAGCATGGCACCGTAATCCATTTTATAAATGTGGTCTCCAGACAGCACAAGAACGTGTTCAGGTTCGTATTGATTCAAAAACTTCAAGTTACGGTAAATGGCATTGGCTGTACCTGTGTACCAACCGCCGCCTTCTGCCTGCATGAATGGAGGCAGGACGGAAACACCGCCATATTTACGGTCAAGGTCCCATGTGTCCCCAATGCCGATATAGTCGTTCAAAATCAACGGTTCGTATTGGGTAAGAACACCGACTGTGTCGATGCCTGAATTCGTACAATTGCTCAATGGAAAGTCGATGATTCTATATTTCCCGCCAAAGTAAACGGCAGGTTTTGCAATTTGTTTGGTTAATGACTTCAGTCTGGTTCCTTGGCCGCCAGCCAGAAGCATTGCTACACATTCTTTATTTTTCATGATTTTCCTCCTTGGATACTGAAGTTCTTTTCAAGAAGCTCACACCGAGCGGGGGAATCGTCATGGTAATATGCTGATCCTGTCCTTGCCATGGGGAAGGTACGCTTTCTAAAGGCAGCCCGTTCGTCTGCCCAGAACCTCCGAAATGTTCCGCGTCGCTCGAGAAGATCTCTTTATATGAGCCATGTTTCGGTACTCCTACTCTGTAATCGTGGTAGACTTCTGGAGTGAAGTTGCAGACGACCACCAGTTGGTCATTCGATGTACGACTGTTGCGGACGAATGAGATGATGCTCTGCTCATAGTTGTTGGCATCGATCCACATGAAGCCTTCTTCCTTATGATCGAGTTCCCATAAGGCAGGCATATCTTGATACAATTGGTGCAATTGTTTCGTATAATCCAATATGGAGGCGTGGGAATCATAGTCCAATAGCTCCCAATCCAAATCCTCTAAATCTTTCCACTCATCGAACTGTCCGAATTCACCTCCCATGAACATGAGTTTCTTCCCAGGGTGGGCATACATATAGGCAAGAAAGGCGCGCAAGTTCGCGAACTTCTGCCAGTAATCACCCGGCATTTTATTTAGCAACGATTTCTTGCCATGAACGACCTCATCATGAGAAATCGGTAATACAAAATTCTCAGAAAAAGCATAGAACAAAGAGAAGGTAATCAAGTTATGATGATACTTCCGGTGAACTGGATCCATCTCCATATACTTGAGCATGTCGTTCATCCAGCCCATGTTCCATTTATAATTGAATCCGAGCCCGCCGATATAGGTCGGCGCACTGACGAGCGGCCATGAGGTGGACTCTTCGGCCATCATTAATACATCCGGTGTTTCCTCAAAAATAGCTTCGTTCATTTTTTTGATAAACGATACGGCTTCCAAGTTTTCACGGCCGCCGTACTCATTCAGCTCCCAATCGCCATCTTCCTTGCCGAAATCCAAATAAAGCATGCTCGCCACGGCATCGACCCGTAGACCATCGAGGTGGTATTCCTTCAGCCAGTAGATCGCGTTTGAAATCAGGAAGCTCTGAACTTCGTTTCTAGCAAAATCGAATGTGAGCGTGCCCCACTGTGTTTTTTCCGCCTTACTGGGATTAGCATATTCATAGAGAGCTTCACCATCGAACCGGCGTAACCCATGGGCATCCTTACAAAAATGCCCAGGAACCCAATCCAATATGACACCGATCCCATATTTATGACACTGGTCGACAAAATACTTGAAATCATCGGGCGTTCCATAACGGGAGGTGACAGAATAGTACCCAGTCGCCTGGTAGCCCCATGAACGATCAAAAGGGTGCTCAGTCAGTGGAAGGAGTTCGATATGGGTGTACCCTAGATCTTTGACGTAAGGAATGACCATATCGGCGTAGTCCCGGTAATTATAGAAGACCTCAGGTTCGATGTTTTTCCATGAACCTAAATGAAGCTCGTAGATGGACATCGGAGATTCATAGGGGTTCTTCGCTTTTCTCTGCTTCATCCATTCGTCATCCCCCCACGAGTAATTGTCTAATGGGTAGACGACAGAAGCCGTGTCAGGTCGAAGCTCGCTGGATATTGCATATGGATCCGCTTTCAGCTGAAGATGTCCGTGAGGCGTTAATATCTCATACTTGTATATCGTGCCTTTTTCAAGACCCGGAATGAAGGCGATCCAAATTCCGTTATCATTGATTTTTTCCATCGGGTTCTCCCGGCCGTCCCAATCGTTGAACATCCCGACGACACTTACCTGCACCGCATGGGGAGCCCAAACGGTGAAACGGATACCTTTTTCTCCGTTTCTTGTATCCGGATGCGCTCCGAGCAGCCTGTGACTGTAACGGAGGTTTCCTTCATGGAATAAATAGATATCATGCTCTAAAGTTGTATCTTGGACCACACCATCACTCCTCTTTAAACTAGTAGATTTTTAGTTTCTGTTGATGAACATGCAAAAAATTTACGTGTTTTATTTTTGCCTATATTCATCATAAAATCAGAAAACCTCTTTTACAATTGCTATTAATAAAAATTTTCTGAAAAGTTTTGTCGAATAGTGACGAATTTTTATACATACTCATTATTCCTGCTTACTTTCATAACAACGTTTATAAGAAAGCGCTTGCATAAATATGTACTTCCCTCTTCCTTTTATGGAAAAACCTTACTCAGACAAAAGATTCCAAATTCAGGACTTTTATAGTGATAGATGAAGAGGGTTCGTCGTTTGGAAGAGTTGCTTTTTGATCTGGTTTAGATTCGTTTCAGTCAACAGCGAACGGACTGAGCTGGCTAAGAAGAAGGAGTTACGAGGACCGGACCGATTCTAGGTTGGTTTTCCTTATATAAGTGAGAAGTTTCCCACGCCCATTGGCCCTACTAAAGGAAAGAAACGGCTCTTACTTAATTTGAGGAAAATGGACGATCTTTTGAATTTACATAAACTTCTAACGCGGAGAGTGTTTCATTGAAAAAGATTAGTGGTATAGCTTTACAAGAATTAATCGGGTCAGCTGGAGGCAGATGCTCCGGTGGCTTTTTTTCTCTATTGACAAAAAGCAGGTAGAGAAATCCTAAAACATAAAAGAGGTGAAGAGTCATGTCATTAGCGGGAATAAGTTTACTCATCATCGCAATTGCCTTTGCATTCATAGCCATCTTCGTTGTGAAAACACTGAAAGCTGCATCGAGTACAATGACGAGTGTTTCACAGACGTTAGAAAAGGTCGAAGGGCAGATGCAGGGTATCACAACAGAATCAGAGAGCTTACTTAAGAAAACGAATCACATCGCTTCAGATATTGAAACCAAGACAAAGACGCTTGATGGTCTGATGGATGCCCTTGACAATGTCGGTACCACGGTCGGACATGTCAATCAATCCATTCAAGGCGTTTCTGAAAGTGTCGCACACGCTTCTCATGAAAGAGATGAAAAAGTCACAAAAGCGCTCCGCTGGGGAGATGCAGCTATTGAACTTTATCTGAAATGGAAGAGAAAAAAAGTACAATAAAGAAGAGAGGTTTTTTTAATGGACTTTTTAGGAATCGGTGTTTTAATTATCGGAATCGCCTTTGCGATTGTCTCTATCTTCCTCATTAAAGCATTGAACAACTTGGCAGGTGTCCTTGGCGGTGTCAAAAAAACCGTAGATCAACTGCCAGAGCAACTGGATTCTGTCATGAAAGAAACGACAGGTGTCCTGCACCACAGTAACGACACATTAGCAGACGTCAATGAAAAGATTCGGGCTCTCAGTCCTCTTTTCTATATCGTCGGGGATATCGGTGAATCTTCAAGGAAGCTTACGTCCTCTCTTGTTGATATGACTTATTCACTGAAGCAAACAACCCATGAAGGCGAACAAAAAATCAACGAAGAAGGTTGGCGTGGTGTTTATGGAGCTCTTGCTTTAACGTATTACTTTTCACAAAAACGAAAAGCATTGAAAGCCGCTCAGTTGGAGACCACTTCATCATGAAGGCACTCGAATGGATCATCGGCATCATCGCCGGTTTCGTCAGTGGATTAGCTTTGAGGATATGGATCAAGGAACCGTCCGTTTCAAAAATGAAGTATGACCGCAAAAAAGAGGAATTTTATGATACGGGTAGAAATCAATACGAAGACATCCAGGCGACAAAAGAAAAAATGCGTATCGAAGCACAAAAAAATTTAACAACCGAAAGGGGAATTTCCTAATGGAAAACCAAAATGTAAATCAAAATGTAAACCATCAACCACAAACACCTAAAAAAAGAGGCAACAAAAAACTGCCGATTGCTATTTTAACAGGAGCATTAGTCGGCGGGGCTTTCATTCTTATTAAAGATCCTAAAGAAAGAAAGCGTCTGAAAGAAGGCACTCGTTCAACGAAAGATGCGGTTTCCGGCTATGCTTCTGAGGTGAAAGAGGATCCATCCGCGAAAAAAGATGACCTTGTCACACGCGTCCGCAATGTCGTGAACATTGTAAGTGAAGCAGCCGCAACCGTTCAAGATGTATTTAACAACCAAGGGAAAGAAATTGCTGATAAAGCGAAAGATATTAAAGAAGAGTCTGAAGAAATTATAAACACTGCAAAAGATGCCGGAGAAGACTTGCAGGAAGTTGGAGATAAAGCCAAAGAAGCGAAGGACGAGCTTTCAGAAGATTCGGATGAGGAAAATGCAACGGTACCACAAGAAAAAGTCGTAGAGGTTAATCCTCAACGCTAATTCAATTTTGCATTAAAGAAGCCCGGCACACCAACGTGCAGGGCTTCTTATTTTTCACAACAAAGGAGGAAGAAACATACATGTCCATCGTTTTAAAACGTATTTACGATGATGAAAAACAAACAGGAGGATACCGGATCCTCATTGATCGTGTGTGGCCACGGGGTATTTCAAAAGAAAAGGCGCAACTGGATGAATGGGCTAAAGAACTCACGCCAACCTCTTCCCTCAGACAATGGTTTAATCATGACCCTGACAAATTCAATGAATTTGAATCCAAGTACAAAAAGGAACTGCACCAATCTGAGGAGGCAAAATCAAAGAAAAAAGAATTGCAAGAGATCGCTCAAAACCATCGGGTGGTTCTTTTGTATGGAGCAAAAAATGAAAAGCACAACCATGCCATCGTATTGAAGGATTGGCTTGAGAATCAGGATTGAGAACGGGGAGCGCTTAATTTTTCAGGCCTCCCCCTTCCCCTTCTTCTCGTATCCTGGTTCTACCCCCGGCTGACCGTGAAATGTAAACATTCGCCCCAATGAAATCCATGATTAATACATTGGCGGGAACCTGCCATATAGCTGGTTCGCTTTTCACATCTAATCTGTAAGCTCCGTCAACTGTTGAGAGGAAGCCGCCACCTTATAAACCGCCCCATTGATTTCCTCGATGACCTGAGCGAATTGTTCAAGCTCTGCTTCAATCCCTGCATTATACGCTTTGTTTTGGCCCATCGCAGATACGATTTCAGTGAAAAATTGATTGATTTGATCCATGCTGTCTGCACCTTCAGAAATCATGGTGTTGATGTTGCCGACATTACTAGAAACGTTATGGATCTGTCCACTTGTAGTGGAGATTAAATCTGACACCTCTGCTACTGAATTCTGCGTCTGCTCAGACAACTTCCGTACTTCATTTGCGACGACGGTAAAACCTGCGCCGTGCTCACCAGCTCTTGCAGCTTCAATCGATGCATTCAATGAGAGTAAATTCGTTTGTTCTGCAATGGAAGAAACGATCGTTACGATTTTACTGATTTCTTCAGCGACATGCTTCAATTTTTCCATGTCCCCAGAGATTTCATTGATGTTTTCTTGAATCTGGTTCATTTGTTTTTGCTGAATTTCCAGGCGCTTCTTCCCATCCATCGACTGCTGCTCCACTTGTTGAGCGACTTTGGAACCTTTTTTGGAATCACCGACAATTTTATCTGTCTGTTCCGTCAATTGCTCTGTGGATGCACTCGCCTGTTGAGAGACAGCTGCTACCTCTTCAGACATTTGATCCACTCTACGATACGCCTCTTCCCTTTTCTCCACTTCAATCTGACGGAGCTCCTCTGCTTCTTCCTGGAACATCTCAAGAACGAGCTGCTGCTCAATATTTAGGATTTTAGTCGTTGCACGTGTTGCCTGACCATAATGCTCACTTGGAAGCTCCTGTTCATAAATGTCCATGAAAGATAATAATAGGTCCTGGAAAGCACACATGTACCATTTCGGTTCCAGCCCAATTTTTAAATGCACGGTCGCAATTCTTTTTCTTTTTTCAATAAAAGTGGTATCAATCGTCCCGTTGAACATTTCCTGAATATGAACCGTCAATGTCTGTTTTAAACGATCGATAGAACTATGATTATTGATGATCCGTTCTAAGGATGGTTCATTTTCCAAATTTTTATAAAATTGGGTCACGATTTGATCGATGTGATTACTGATCATTGGCTTTAATGATTGCAGGATCGCCAAATCCTGTTCACTAAGATGAACCATTTTAAACTGTGTATGTAGATCAGAATCTTTTGGTATTTTAATGACCCCGGTAAACCCTTCCCCAAGCGGCCTGACTTCCTCTTTTTTCTTTGTCATGAATAAACCCATGTTCATCCCCCTTAAGTTGACTCTCTCTTCTAGTAATATCGACTTAAATGATCGAACAGTTAAGTAAGATTCCACATCCCCCCAAACGCTCCCTATTTTGGAAGACTCAAATTCGGGATAACCGGGGTTCGTTGCTGAGTTGAGCAGCAGGGGTGTCTGGGAAGCAACTCGCTTTCCTGTGGGGGAGCGCCGAGCTTCCTCGGACTTCGTCCTGCGGGATCTCGCCTATCTCCTTCTCCCACGGGAGTCTCGCAGCTTCCCAACCACCCCTTTCCATGCAGGAGAGAAACGAACCTCTTTACGATGAAAGGATATCTTCCACTATCCTAGCGTTATAAGCACACAGCGCTCTACAGCAAGCTTTAGCATCCGGAATAGCGTCCTATCCACCTGTGTGTGAAATCGGCTCATTGCGTAGTTGGTTTCGAGACACCGGTATGGTAAAGGGGCGGAGGGGAATGGGGAGACTCCTGCGGGAAAAGAGTGCTAGGTGAGACCCCGCAGGACGGAGTCCGAGGAGGCTCATCGCGCTCCCGCGGAAAGCGATTCATTCCCCGTAGCCCCATCCACTCAAAAAACATCTCGAAACTGAGCCATCAACAATCCTCCCCTATAGTTGAACTACGTGAGTTTGTGAATGGAAAGAAAATCCCCCACACGGCATAATGCCGTGTGGGGGATTTGGTTACGCGTCAGCGTTGTATCCTAAACGCTCACGGTCTACGTACTCATTCGGAACTTCTCCGAAATGTGTACTGTGGTTTTTGAATTGAGCTTTCCGGCCATTCCGGTGCTCGCCATGACTCTTTCTTTCCTTGAACTGGCGATCCGGCTTTTTTTCCTTGTTGCCCATCCTAATCACCTCGTGTAAAACATAATGTCTTACACGGTTATTATGTTTCAATTACCTGAAATTATTCATGAACTTGAAACGATGGTTCATGTGTTCCCCATTTCTCCAAATGCCTGCGGAATAAGGCCATGACGATCAAATGTGCCTTTGCCTGGGTGTATTTGTATAAGAACCATGGCAATGATGGCATATAGTCATGAATGGCTACAACCGCTTCATCTTTCCCCGGAATTTTCCTAAATTCAAGTCTTCCCCTGACGTTTTTCTCTTTGTTAGTCAACCGGCCCCCCGATATATAATATAAGGCACGGTCCTTCGTGCTTCTTTCGGCTGAATAGGTGAATTCCAGTAGGGGGATGTCATTAAAGATCACCCCAATATGACAACAGTGGGTTTCATCTACGGTTGTTTTCACCCATGGATTCAACACCTTTTCCAGCCACTTCACATAGTACTTCCCAATCCAGTCTGCAGAATGGCCCTGAGGGAGCGGGATACGCTGGACAGAGCGGACATCATCCTGCATGGCAGGGAGGTTAGGTCTGTTCAATTTTTCTCTGGGTTGCTTTTCTTCCTCTTTCAGAGCCCACTCGGCCGCTTCCTCGAAAGGAGTTTTCCCTTCACTGATTCCATCCACTTTATTTTGGGACTGGGCGACCATTGGATGAATAAGACTTTCAATGAGTGGGTACACCATTTCTTTTGGTGCTCCTGTCACGAGTCTTACCCATAGCTTAGACAAATCAATGGTCAAAAAAGGGACATTGACCATAATTGGTTTCCTGCCTATAACGCCTGCCACTTTCTTCATCATCTCGTCATATGTCATCACATCTGGCCCCCCAACGTCTATCGAACGTCCTTTTAAGCTCTCTTCGCCGATACTTTGATCGAGCGACCCGATGACGTCCGGTAAGGCGATTGGCTGCGTTTTCGTCTTCGTCCATTGTGGGAGAACCATAAAAGGAAGACGCTTGACTAACTTTTTCAATATCGGAAACGAAGACCCTCTTGGGCCGACGATAAGTCCTGCACGGATCGTTGTCACAGGCACTCCATATGCCCCTAGAATCTTTTCCACTTCAAGTCGACTCTTCAAATGACGGGAAAGTCCTGGTTGGTCTTCAGGGATGATGCCGCTCAAATAAACGATTTGCTTCACTCCTACTTTTTTTGCAGCCTGAGCGAAATTATCAGCAAGGATGACATCCATATCTTCAAAAGATCCCTGGGTCAACTTAGCCGAGGGCATCATCGAGTGCACAAGATATACAGCGATATCCGCTCCATCGAGGCCTTTTTCTGCATCAGCCATCGAGTATAAATCGCACGATCGCCAAGTCACTTGGTCACTGTCTTCCTTTTCGTCTCCATTCCGGGATAGAGCGATGATATCAGCACGGCTTCTCAGCTTTTCCATTAAGTTCTGTCCTATATATCCACTCGCCCCTGCAAGAGCAACGACATTTTTCTTCTCCACACACGTCACTTCCTTTACGCTTTTTAAGCCTAGTACCCTTACCCACTCCGCATGTAACCCCTATCCTTTGAGCAATACTTAACTATATGGCAGGATAGTAGAAGACTCGATTTCGAGATGTTTACAAGAGTTTTGGCTGCGTGAAAGCGTCCCTTCCCACAAAGCCCTTCAACACCTCAAAAAATTTATCAAAACTGAGCCTTTCTACAATAGAGAATTTATATAGAAGATAAAGCATGGGATTTGAGGAAGGCTTTGATTAAGAGTATGTAAATGGTAAGCAACACCGTTGACATCCTTGACCACATGCCTTATCTTACTCTAGTAAACCTTAGTAAACCAATCAGTATTATTCTGTTTAAATATTAATAAAAAGGAGGGGTTCACCATGAGTAAGTTGTGGAGAATCTACACACAAACATCATTGATTAAAAAAATCACCGTAGCCCTGGTGCTCGGTGTATCCGTCGGTCTCCTGTTCGGAGAAGACGCTGCTGTTCTGGCCCCTTTTGGTGACCTATTGCTCCGTCTTCTGAAATTTATTATTGTACCGTTAATTCTATTTACCCTTATAGTTGGTATTAATCAGACGAACATCGGTTCATTAGGACGCATGGGAGGAAAGGTCTTCCTTTATTACCTTGGCACTTCCGCCCTTGCTATATTAGTGGGCGTGTCCGTCGCAACTTTGTTTAATCCGGGTACAGGGATGAGTCTTGGGAATGAAACCGTGGATGTTCCTGATAATCCTGGAGTCACCAGCGTGCTCTTAAACATCGTGCCTGAAAATATTCTTACAGCCTTAACGGAAATGAACTTGCTTGGAATCATCTTTACTGCGTTCGTCTTTGGTTTGGCGCTCTCTTACATGCGGTCGACCAACGCTTATCAAAGTCTGGGAGGGCATTTGTACAAAGTTATAAACGCTTTGAATGAAGCGACTTTAATCGTCATGAAGGGAATCCTTCAATATGTACCCATCGGCATATTTGCGATTATTGCTGAAGTTGTTGGTACACAAGGGGCGAACACGCTGTTGGAGTTAGGGAACTTCATCGTCGTCCTTTATGTAGGTTTACTTGTACAATTAGCTATTTATATCCTTTTCCTATTTATGAGCAAGCGAAAGCCGAATGCTTTCTTCAAAGAAGCACGCACTCCGATGTTAACAGCCTTTGTTACACAGAGCAGTTCAGGTACGCTGCCTGTTACACTAAATGCTGCGAATAACATGGGGTTGAATAAAAGTTTGTATGGCTTCAGCCTTCCTTTAGGAGCGACGATCAATATGGATGGTGCAGCTATTCGAATTGCGGTATCTGCTGTATTCGCAGCCAACATTATTGGTGATCCATTAAGCTTTGTCTCCATCCTTCAAATCGTCCTTGTTGGAACACTCGCTTCTGTCGGAACAGCTGGAGTCCCAGGTGCCGGAATCATTATGATTGCGACTGTGTTTTCACAAGTTGGACTGCCTATGGAAGCTGTCGCACTCCTCGCCTCCGTTGACGTTCTAATCGGTATGGGAGCGACAGCCCTAAACGTAACCGGCGACCTCGTCGGAACTTCACTCATTAATAAAACCGAAAAGAATCAATCTTAAAAACCCGAAATCCTCCGTCCTAAACAGACGGGGGATTTTTCGCTATATGGCAGGATTCTTGAAGGCTCAGTTTCGAGATGTTTTTTGAGTGGATGGGGCTGCGGGGAATGACTCGCTTTCCGCGGGAGCGCGGTGAGCCTCCTCAGGCTGACGCCTTGCGGGGTCTCACCAAGCACTTTTTTCCCGCAGGAGTCTCGCCATTCCCCTCCGCCCCTTTAACATGGGAGTGTCTCGAAACCACTTCTCGGAAACTCTGCTGGTATGCTCAAGCGAAGTGGAGAACAACGTACTCTCCCCAGTGTCAATCCGAATGTTAAAGCATGATATAGAGCGCTTTATGCTTGCAAGCCAGGGATAGTGGAAGACAGTCCTTCTTGGTGAAGGAGTTCGTATCTCACCTGTATGTAATGGGGTGGTTGGGAATCTGCGTGACTTCCGTGGGAGAAAGGATATAGGTGAGATCCCTTAGTGCTTCAGCCCGCCCGAGGAAGCTCGCCACTCCTCCACAGGAAAGCGAGTAGCTTCCCAACCACCCCTTACGCTCAACCAGGCAAACGAATCCCGGTTATCTCTAAACTGAATCTTCCACAATAGGGAGTTTTAGTTGAAGAAGTTATAAATGGAAAAAAATTTTATAAAAAATGTAGTTTCAACAAAAGAAATACCAGGGAAAGTGAGTATATATTAAAACTACTCAAATGGGAAAACATAACCCCAGTAAGAAAGAGGTGACCATATGACTCCGAATGAAATAGGCTTCGCACTCCTTTATATCGGTGTCTTCCTTTTGATCGGTAAAATCATCCGCGTCAAGTGGACGTTATTACAAAATTTATTCTTACCCTCATCCATTATCGGTGGGTTTATTGCACTCTTCCTTGGTCCCCAAGTACTCGGAAAATTCATGCCGGAAGACAGCTTTTTCTCGAATGGTGTCATGACAGAATCCATTACAGAGGTTTGGTCTGCCCTTCCTGGACTCATGATCAATGTAGTATTTGCTTCGCTTTTTCTCGGAGCTGCCATTCCTAAGTTAAAAGATATTTGGCATTACGCTGGTCCACAGTTGGCGCTTGGATGGTCTGTTGGCTGGGGGCAGTATGTGGTCGGGATTACACTTGCTGTCCTCGTCTTAGTTCCTTTCTTTGACCTCCCTGCTATGTCAGGAGCTTTGATTGAGGTCGCTTTTGAAGGTGGTCATGGGACGGCTGCCGGTATGGCGAGCACTTTCGAAGAGCTTGGTTTTGCCGAAGCTTTCGATTTAGCCATCGGCCTTGCGACGATCGGTGTATTATCCGGTGTCATTTTTGGAATCATCCTCATCAACTGGGGTGTTCGTAATAAAAAGACAAAAGTGATTGAAGACGTGGAAGACTTTTCTAATTTGAGAAAGCGTGGAGTTATGGAGTATCAAAACCGTGAACCAGCGGGGAAAATGACCTTACGCCCGGAATCAATTGAACCCTTATCTTTCCATTTATCCATCGTATTTATAGCTATTTTACTTGGTTGGTTATTGTTGCAAGGATTGATTGGTCTTGAGTCTATTACCATAGGTTCCGATTTTATGAGCTATATTCCATTATTCCCGCTCGCGATGATCGGCGGAATCGCTCTTCAAATCTTTTTCAGCAAAAAGGACAAGTACAACCTTGTTGATCGAAGAATGATCAACAGAATTCAAGGACTTGCGCTTGATATCCTTATTCTGTCGGCGATCTCTACAGTATCATTGGATGTCATCGGTGAATACCTCGTTCCATTTGTCATTCTAGCGGCTGCAGGGATTGCATGGAACTTGTTCGGTTTCCTCGTGCTTGCTCCTAGAATGATTCCGCAGTACTGGTTTGAACGTGGAATTGGAGACTTTGGACAATCGATGGGTGTCACTGCAACAGGGTTACTATTGATGCGCGTCGTCGATCCTGATAACGAGTCCCCTGCTTTTGAGGCATTCGGATACAAACAGCTCTTTTATGAACCCTTCTTAGGCGGAGGCTTTGTGACGGCCTTATCCGTTCCGTTCATTGCTCAATTCGGGCCTTGGCCGACGTTGATCGTAGCGGTCGCCATGACAGCAATCGGTATCTTTTTCGGACTCTTTTACTTCGGAAAAAAGAAAACAGCCTAAGCAAAACAACGTCTGCCATGAGCAGGCGTTGTTTTTTCGGCGATATAATATTAGAGGCCTAATTTTTTAATAGGAATTATATGCAGGATACTGAACAAATTACATTTCTTATGGTATGATATTTCATTAGTTGCCTAAGTAATTTAGAAAGAAGGTTAAATCATGTCATCTCAAGAAATTAATCGTGTCCCTTTGATGATCGTGCTTATTTCAGGCGCCTTTGTAGCTATATTAAACCAGACCCTGTTAGCTACGGCCCTGCCTCACATTATGGCCGATTTGAATTTGGACGCGAATACAGCGCAATGGCTGCAGTCGATCTTTATGTTAGTGAACGGAATCATGATCCCTATTACAGCCTTTTTAATTGAACGTTTTTCTACGAGAGGACTCTTTATGACAGCTGTTGGATTGTTCGCTTTCGGTACACTTGTCTGCGGGATCGCCCCTAACTTTTCGGTTCTTTTAACAGGAAGAGTGTTACAGGCTTCTGGTGCCGGGATTATCCTTCCTTTAATGCAGACGATTATGTTCCTTGTTTTCCCTATTGAAAAAAGAGGATCAGCAATGGGCATGTTCGGTCTCGTCATTGCCTTTGCACCGGCCATCGGACCGACATTGTCCGGCTGGCTCGTCGAGCAGTTCCCATGGAGAAGCTTGTTCTTCGTTATTTTACCGATTGCAATTGCAGACTTGATCGTCGCTTACTTCATTTTGAAAAACGTAACAAAGCAAACGTTCCCGAAAGTCGATCCGATTTCCATCATCCTGTCCACGTTCGGTTTCGGCGGACTTTTATATGGATTCAGTGTTGCCGGCAGTGCCAGCTTTTTAAGTCAGGAGGTGCTCCTTTCTTTAGCTGTCGGAGCGGTCACGTTGACGCTTTTCATCACCCGACAGATGAAATTGGAAAAACCGATTTTGGAATTCCGTATCTTCAAATATAAAGTCTTCACCCTGACGACCGCCCTGGGGATGATTGTTTTTATTTCCATGATTGGTGGGGCGGTCATTTTACCAATTCTCATGCAGGACATGCTCGGATTCACGGCCTTCGAGTCAGGTTTGATGCTATTGCCGGGTGCATTGTTAATGGGCATCATGAACCCGATCACCGGTCGTCTTTTTGATAAATTCGGTGCGCGCTGGCTTGCCATCATCGGTCTCGGACTGCTCATGGTTTCTACATTCCTTTTTACGAACCTTGATCCGTCGACGACCTTTCTATACTTGGCTCTCGTCAACTGTGTCCGTATGTTCGGAATTGCTATGGTGATGATGCCTGTAACAACAGCAGGACTCAACCAGCTGCCACAGCATTTGATGCCACACGGGACAGCCATGAACAATACGATGCGCCAAGTATCAGGGGCCGTTGGTACGGCCATGCTCGTTTCTGTCATGACGAGCCAGACCATTCCTTCTGAAGGAGTGACAGGCCTGATTCATGGAGTAAACGTCTCCTTTATTGTTGCTGGGATCTTTGCCGTTGCCGGTTTCATCATGGCTTTCTTCATTAAAAAATCCCGTCCGGATGAAGGTGAATTCAGTAACGCTTAAAAAAATCCAACACAAGGAAAGCCTCGCTGAAAAGTCAGCGAGGCTTTTTCTAGTATTATACAAAAAATAAATACGTGGTCACCAATATAAACAGCAAAAAGGCCACAGAAGTCATGTAGACAATAATACGGTGGGAGGATACAAAGCGGTTCTCATTGATGTTCTTCCGCGTATGATAATAGTTCACAGTCGCACCAATAATCGTCATTACGCCAAGAAACAAGGAGGAAATACTGACGAGCATAGCCAGACTGTTCGCCAACTCCCCTGCCGTCGGAAGGGCTGAAATATGGACCGTTGTAGCTAAAAACCCGATCCCGACAAGGGCAATACTCGTCCGGATCCAAGCTAAATAGGTGCGTTCATTGGCTAAGTGCTGCTGAATGAGCTTCATTTCATCTACCATCGGATCACCATCTCCTTTTCCACTATCTTTATCTTACAACGTCAGAAGCCCCTCATGCACGAATCCTCTTTTTCATTGGAAAAAGATTGTCACAAAATATACACGATGGGGTATATTGTATTTTAGGGGAACACAGAGTAAACTATAGATAAGACTTAATGTGAAGGGTTTCACATTTAGGAAAGAAGGGGAGGATTACGATGTCTAAAAAAATTATCATTGTGGGCGGTGTGGCCGGTGGTGCAACTGCTGCAGCCAGACTAAGACGCCTGAGTGAAGAAAATGAAATCATCATGATTGAAAAAGGACCTTACATTTCTTTCGCAAACTGCGGTTTACCCTATTATATAGGAGAAGTGATTACCGACCGAGACCGGCTCCTTGTCCAAACCGTCGAAGGCATGTCAAAAAAATTCAATCTGGATATCCGTAACCTTAGTGAAGCCATAAAGATCGACCGGGAGAAACAAACGCTCTCCATTCGCAAAGTGGATACAGGGGAAATGTATGAGGAAACGTACGATACACTCATTTTATCTCCTGGGGCAAAGCCTCTTGTTCCACCATTCAAAGGATTACAAGAAGCAGAAAATCTGTTTACTCTACGTACAGTCCCTGACACGGATAAAATTAAAGCGTGGGTGGACGAAAAAGCACCTGAACATGCCGTCATTATTGGTGGAGGGTTCATCGGTTTGGAAATGGCTGAAAACCTTGTCCACCGCGGGGTACAGGTGACGATTGTTGAACTTGGCAACCAGGTGATGGCCCCTCTTGATTACGAAATGGCAAGCATAGTAAATAAAGAGCTGAAAAAACATGGAGTGAACTTAATTTTCAATGACGGTGTCCAGGCATTTGAAGACCAGGGAAACAAAATCCTTTTACAGAGCGGCCGTTTCATTGATAGCGATTTACCAATCTTGTCCATCGGTGTCCAACCTGAAAACGACCTTGCTAAAAAAGCGAATCTCGAGATCGGATCCCGTGGAGGCATCCTCGTAAATGAACAACTTCAAACGAAGGATGAAAACATTTATGCGATCGGAGATGCGATAGAAGTCAAAGATTATATCCAGCAAACCCCTGCGATGATCCCACTTGCCTGGCCGGCCAACCGACAAGGGCGTTTGGTTGCCGACCACATCCATGGTCAACCCGTATCCTATTCAGGTACTTTGGGAACATCTGTAGCAAAAATTTTCGACCTTACCGTTGCGACTACCGGAAATAACGAAAAACTTTTGAAAGCTCTTCAAAAAGATTATGAAGCCATTCACATTCATCCGGCGTCAAACGCGTCCTATTATCCTGGCGGAAGTCCGATATCCTTAAAGTTGCTGTTCGATCCGAACACAGGAAGAATACTAGGGGCCCAAGGTGTCGGCATTAAAGGAGTAGAGAAAAGAATCGATGTGATCGCGACAGCCATAAAAGGGGACTTAAAGGTAACCGATCTGGCAGATTTGGAATTAGCCTATGCCCCTCCGTATTCATCAGCTAAAGACCCTGTCAACATGGCGGGTTACGTGGCTTCCAATGTGATGGATGGTGAAGTATCTGTTTTTCACTACCATGAAATAGCGGACCTCCTTGCAAAAGGGGAAATCATTGTAGATGTCAGAGAACCGAAAGAGAGAGAAAACGGAGCTATTGAAGGGTCCATCAACATTCCTTTAGGAGAACTACGGGACCGATTGAATGAACTGCCTAAAGATCGTCCTGTATATGTACACTGCCAGGTAGGTTTAAGAGGGTATCTAGCAACCACAATTCTCACACACAACGGTTATCAAGCCAAGAATTTGAGCGGTGGTTATAAAACTTACGAATGCGCCGTCCAGGCATAAGGAAAAGGAGGGGACATGATGGATGCCCCCTCCTTTTATTTTTGCAACGCTGCTTTGTATCGTTCATAATAGCTATCTACATTATTCAGTAACAACAACTCGGTATATAAATAAGCTTTCATATTGAAATCAGAGAAATCGATGTTCGTCAGCTCCTGGATTTGCTTGATCCTGTAATTCAGCGTATTGGGGTGGATGAACAGTTCACTCGCCGTCTGCTTTCCTTTTCCGTTGTTGGCAAGATAAGCTTCCAATGTGAAGAGGAGATCCGTCTGCTTTCTCGTGTCATTTTTGATCAACGTCAGCAAATCTTCACTGTAGTAATCCTCCGAACTGTTTTTTTCGTACAACGCCGCTAAGTATCGGTACAGGCCAAGTTTTGGAAACTCGCGTGGCATCGTTTCAGGACGCGGGCCGATGAAGTTCGCCGTTTCGATGACTTCCAACGCTTCGAGGAAGCTTTTTCGCATGTAATAAATCTTCGTGTATTCCTTCCCGACACCAATGAGGAAATGATAAAAATCTTCCTCCCCTGTTTCCACTTTGACGACATCAATGAGGTCACGGGCAATATCCCTTGATGAAAAGCGGTCGGATCCTCTTCCTTCAATGAACAGAATCAACTGAAATTCGGTCTTCAAGTAATACAGGTGGCGGTTCGTCCGGAAGCGGTTTACGGTGTTTTCCAAATCATCCAGCATCGACTTGTATTGAGGAGCAGTGACTGAAAAAACGACAATTGAAAAACGATCCGGGATCTTAAGTTGAGCGAGAGAGGCATCATGACGAAACTGGCTTTCGCTGGCGTATTCATGATGAAGCAGCTGCCAGAGAAGCTCCTCTTTCCGCCCTTCTTTGGCGTTCTCTTTCATGAATTGGTCATAGATCAACTTCCCGAGATGTCCGGTGATTTCCTCTAAAAAATCCATTTCCTCTTCGTTCAAAGATTGCTCCGATTCTTGAACCCACACGTAACCCAGCGTATGTCCAAGATGTTTGGCGGCAATGACGACCCGCTGTTGAAATCCAAGATCCTCCATGGGATGGACGCGGATAGGGTCCGATTGTTTTTCCAGACGAGTGACAATGCCTTCCTTCTTTAAACGATCAATAATGAAGATCGGACACTTTTTCGAAAGGATCGTTTTCTGCTGTGTCTGATCGAAATCATCAAACGTTGAACTATAAGCAATCAATTCGAAATTCTTATTTTCAATAATGACAGGCTTCTTCAACTTTGAACTGATCAGCTCTGTCGCTTTATGAATATCTTCTGCCTGAAGGATCAATTCTTTGACTTCCATAGGAATCCTGACCTTTCCGAGTAGGTTGAATGTCATGTATCGTTACCCTCCATTATATCGGTTGTGGATGGAAAGAAAAAGAAATATATAACCAAGGCTTTATTTATCGTGAAACAATGGTTCCCTAACAGGTATCCCTTGCTGTAATCTGAACCACAAGCATCCAATACATTGTGGGTGAATCAGGGTTTTTGCGTGGACGGCAATCGCACTGCCCATCCCCTTTTCACCACCTATCCGTAACGGAACCGAGCACAGGATAAGAAGCACCTATGTAGTATGAAAAAAGCTCCCCCAAGTTTGGGAGAGCCTTAGGCTTTTTAAAACATTTCAGAGATCGTCTTCGCTTGCATGTGAAGAGCAAGGTAGTCAGGTCCGCCAGCTTTGGAGTCTGTACCACTCATCTTGAAGCCGCCGAATGGCTGATAACCGACGATGGCTCCTGTACAGTTACGGTTGAAGTACAAGTTTCCGACGTGGAAATCATATTTCGCTTTTTCCAGGTGCTCACGATTATCAGAAATGACAGCACCTGTCAGGCCGTATTCTGTGTTGTTGGCAATGTCAATCGCTTCATCAAAGTTTCTCGCTTTTGTGAAGCAGACAACCGGTCCGAAGATTTCTTCCTGCTGCATACGGGAGTCTGGAGCAAGATCTGCAAAGACTGTCGGCTCGATGAAATATCCTTTCGAGTCGTCACCTTTACCACCAGTAACAAGGCGTCCTTCTTCTTTTCCGACCTCCATGTAGCTCATAATCTTATCATAAGCGCCCTGGTCGACGACCGGTCCCATGTAGACATTCTCTTCAGATGCATTTCCGACTGTCAGCTGCTCGGCGCGTTCTTTTACTTTTTCCAACACTTCGTCATACACATCTTCATGAACGACGGCGCGGGAACCGGAAGAACATTTCTGTCCAGAGAATCCGAATGCGGAAACAATAATGGCATCCACTGCTGTTTCAATATTCGCTTCTTTATCGACGACGACGGTGTCTTTACCGCCCATTTCGGCGATCACTTGCTTCAGGTGATTCTGACCTTCTTGAATTTCTGAAGCACGCTTGATGATGCGTGTTCCGACATCACGGGAACCTGTAAAGGAGATCAGGGCCGTTTTCGGATGATCGACAAGGTAGTCGCCGACTTCGCCACCGCTTCCTGGTACGAAGTTCAAGACACCTTTAGGTAGACCCGCTTCTTCAAGCACTTCTACGAATTTCGCGGCAATGACCGGGCTGTTACTTGCCGGTTTCATAACGACCGTGCTTCCTGTAACAAGTGGGGCGACCGTTGTACCTGCCATGATGGCAAACGCAAGGTTCCATGGCGGAATGACAACCGCAACGCCTGTGGATGTATAGATATAGCGGTTTTGCTCACCAGGACGGCTTTCTACCGGTTTTCCTTCTTTTAATTCGATCATTTGACGACCATAATACTCAAGGAAGTCAATCGCTTCTGCTGTATCAGCATCCGCTTCTTTCCAAGGCTTTCCTACTTCATACACGAGATAAGCGGAAAATTCATGCTTGCGACGACGGATGATGTGGGCCGCACGGAACAACAGCTCAGCGCGAGCACGTGGATCCCATTTTCTCCAGTCTTCAAAAGCAGTCGCTGCTGACTGGACAGCTTTTTCAGCTAAATCTTCGTTCGCTTTTGATACGGTACCTACGACCTGCTTCGTGTCCGCAGGGTTTGTAGAAGTAATCGTATTGTCTGTGCGAATGCGGTCGCCATCGATGAGAAGATCATGATGCTGCCCTAATTCTTCTTTCACTTGCTTCAGCGCTTCCTCGAAAGCTTTTTTGTTTTCTTCAATTGTAAAGTCTGTGAATGGTTCGTGTTTATAAGGCTGGACCATGATAAAATTCCCCTTTCTAATGTGTAGAAGTTTTATTTACTGAAAACACCTTTCAATGCAAAGGCGATGTTCGCTGGCCTTTCGGCGAGCCTTCTCATGAAGTACCCGTACCAATCTTCTCCATAAGGAAGGTACACTCTCACTTTGTACCCTTCTTCAAGAAGATCTTTCTGCATTTGATTCCTCATGCCGTAAAGCATCTGGAATTCAAAGCGGTCTTTCGGAATGTTGTGTTCTTCCACTAGCTTTTTCGTGTAATCGACGATCGCATCATCGTGACTTGCGACGGCTGTATAGTTGCCGTTCAGCAAGTTTTTCTTAATCAGATGCTTCAAATTATCGTCGACGAGATGTTTCTCTGGAAAAGCGACTTTGCCCGATTCCTTATAAGCCCCTTTTACAAGGCGCAAATAAGGTTGGCAATCATTCAAACGATCAAGGTCCTCATCGGAGCGATAAAGGTAAGATTGAACGACCGTACCTAAGTTCGGGTAGTCCTCTTTCAACGCCTGATAAATATCTAAGGTAGGCCCACACCGTGACGAGTCTTCCATATCAATGGTGACCGTAATGTCATGCTTTTGGGCTTCTTTCAAAATAAGTTCCATGTTTTCCATAACCAACTCGCGACTGATGTCCAGTCCAAGCGATGTCAGTTTTAGAGATACTTCCGACTGCAGCTGGTTACTCGCAATCTGTTGAATACAACGGATGCATTCGCCGGCGCGGTCTCTGGATTCTTCCTCACAGTCTACAAACTCTCCTAAATGGTCAACCGTAACGACCAAACCCTCATGGTTCAATTGCTGTATTAATGGAATTGCCTGGGAGAACGTCTCTCCCCCTACTATCTTGTCAGCCCCAAATTTACTGCCAAAGCGCTTAGCAAAGCGATCTAACAACTTATTGTTGGAAAGGTATAAGAAAAAGTTCTTACTGATGGCTTCCAAGATCACCACACCCTTTCATCATTCTCCTATTGATTCACCAAGTGGGCTCGTTAGGTGGAATGGAAGTAATAATGTTTGAACTGTTAAGAAAATTGTAACGAATAGCGCTTACATTCGGCAACGTGTAGCAAACACAAAGATAAGGCCCCAGTTTTATAGTTTAAACACAAAAGCGGCCGACCCCCGTTTATCAAAAGACTGCAGCGGGAAAAACAGTCTTTTGATTATGTTTTATGGAAATTTATGCAAGACCTGGTACGCCAGAATTTGTAAATGTCTAGTCCTCCATTCTTTAGACTAGAATGAGAGGCGATTAGATAGAAGATTGAGGTGACACGATGAGTGGTTATATTGTTAGCGAACCGCTGCTTACTTGACTGCTTTTTGGATCTGTTACCCGACCGCCTGGATCATAGGCCTTTCAGGAGCCGGATGGACACAGCAAGCTACACAAACCACAGCATTCTTCTTCCTCCCGACCCTATCCAAGTTCGGATTCACCCTTCTCGACTCGAGAGACCTTAGGCGTCTGAATCTACCTAGCGTTGATGGATGATCCCTACACTGCATAAATGGAAATATATGTATGACCTGGTCACCCAGATTATGCAAAATCTAAATTCTATAACCATAAAAAAAGAAAGCCTGAAGGGAGTTGCTTCAGGCTTTCTTTTCCTTTACTTCATGACTAATACGGGGCAGGTGGCATGCTGGACGACGTTATTGCTCACACTTCCCAATAACATCTTTTTCACTTTCCCAAGTCCACGGTTACCAACAATAATCAAGTCCACCGCTTTCTCCTCCGCATATTTACAAATACTAATTCCAGGGTTTTCTTGTACATCACTAATGATGACCTCTGTGATCACACCCACGTCAGATGAAGACAACTGCTCTTTCAACCCATCCATTTCTCCAGCAAACTTCTCTGCCATTTCATCCCCGATACTATGGGAGACCGCAGCATTTGTTGCTGGACCTGTGGGTTTAACGACGGATACGATATGAATTTCCCTATTGGGAGTTTCACACGCCTGATTCCTTGCTTCCCATACCGCTTCTCTACTCAAGTCACTCCCATCGTACGCAACGAGAATTCGTTTGGTCATAGGGGAACCCTCCAATAATAGAGTATCAATTTATACTTCCATTATATCACATTGTAAGCGTTATCTTAATGATGATCTCTTTTCTACACTAAGAGAGCGAATAACTCATTCCTATATCACCAACACTTCATTTCCATGTTCATCTCCTAAGAATAGACAAACACCCATGACAAGTGTCATATAAATGTCCTGACGTTTATGTCTTATAAAATGGAGGTTTTTTTCCTATCATAAGTAACATGAAGAAATATGAAGGAGTCGTTATTATGAACAAGGATAAACAACGAGAGTTGAAAAAAAGCGTTTCAGCCTTTGCGAAACCTGATACAAAAGCAGGCATCCGCCAATTGATCAATACAATCATCCCGTTTGTTTTATTGTGGATATTGGCCTATGCAAGCCTGTCCGTCTCTGTATGGCTTGCTGTTCCTGCCGCTATGATTGCTGGTGGATTCGTCATCCGCCTTTTCATCATCTTCCATGATTGTACGCACCAGTCGTTCTTGAAAAGCCAAAAGGCCAACCGCATCATAGGAACGATTACAGGCATTCTAACGTTGTTTCCTTTTGATAAGTGGAAACGAAGCCATTCCATTCACCATGCAACAAGCGGAAACTTAGATAAACGCGGCACGGGCGACATTTGGGTTATGACCGTGGACGAGTATGTAAAAGCATCTTGGAAAGAAAGACTCGCCTACCGCCTTTATCGTAATCCGATCGTCATGTTTGGTCTTGGACCGCTTTACTTGTTCCTTGTCTCCAACCGTTTCAACCGAAAAGGCGCCAAAAAGAAAGAGCGCATCAATACGTATGTGACAAACATTGCTGTAGTCGCCCTTTACAGTTTGATTATCTGGGCAATTGGCTGGGAAGCTTTCTTAATCATTCAAATCCCGGTCCTGTATGTTTCAGGCGTCTTAGGCATCTGGTTGTTTTATGTACAGCACCAATTTGAAGATTCTTACTTCGAAGACGAGTCAGAATGGGATTTTGTAAAAGCAGCCGTCGATGGCAGCTCCTATTACAAGCTTCCTAAAGTGCTTCAGTGGGTATCCGGCAATATCGGCTTCCACCATGTGCACCATTTAAGCCCGAGGGTTCCAAACTATGCATTAGAGGAAGCGCACGAAAAGACACCTCCTTTGAAACATGCGACGACGATTACTCTCGCAACAAGCTTTGAATCGATTCGATTCCGGCTGTATGATACAGAAAATAAAACATTCGTATCCTTCAAGGAAGTGAAACCACTTCTAAAAGAAAAGCGCGTAGCCATGCTCGATCAAAGGCAGCCAAGCTTCCAGGATGAATAAAGAAGTTGAAAGCCCATTCCCTCGAATGGGCTTTTCCTTTATGCTAAGAAAAAGGAGGTGCACCTGCATGCAGAACTGGTATCAAATCATTCCAAAAAATACAGGGCTCAGCATTTACGTTTGGATCATTTTTTGTCTGTTGCCCTTTTTCTTCATTTTCCGTTCTTCATCCATGTACGAAATGCTGTTCGGCATTCTGATGACGCTGATCTTCTTCCTCGCTTACCGGTTGTCGTTCATATCCAACAGCCGGTTCGTCTATTTATGGGTCAGTGTTGAGATGGTCATCAGTATCGTCATGACGGCCCTGTTCGGATACATTTATTTCGCCCTTTTTATTGCGTATTTCATTGGAAACATCAAACATCTCGGTGGCTTTTTATCTTTATATATCGTGCATTTAACCTCGACGTTAATTGCGATTACGACAACGTTCATTTACCAAATTGATTCTCTTTTTCCGAACCTCCCTTTCATTATCATTACGGTGATCGGGGTCATTCTCCTTCCGTTTACGGTCCGCTATCGGAGCCAACAACAAAAACTCGAAGGGGAATTGGAAGATGCGAATGAACGAATTTCGCAACTGATGGTCATTGAAGAGCGTGAAAGGATCGCGCGTGATCTCCATGATACGCTCGGACAAAAGCTTTCGATGATCGGTTTGAAAAGTGACCTCGCCCGCAAGTTAATGACGGTCCATCCGGAGAAGGCTAATAAAGAAGTGGAGGATATCCGCAACACAGCCCGGACAGCTTTGAAGGAAGTCAGGGAGATGGTATCGAATATGAAAGGGACGAAGCTCGAAGATGAAATCGTCCGCGTACAACAAATTATCGAAGCGGCAGAAATGAATTTTCAATTCGAAGGAGACCCTCAGGTAACCAATACTCCTCTGCTCGTGGAAAATGTACTCAGCATGTGCTTGAAAGAAGCAGCGACGAATATTGTGAAACACAGCGAAGCAACGACCTGCCGTGTGACCATCGAACAATCCCCGACTGAAATTCTCATCGGTATTGAAGATGATGGAAAAGGCCTCCCCGCCTCGCTGGACCCCTTTCGCGGCCATGGACTACAAGGCATGCGTGAGCGCCTCGAATTTGTGAACGGTAAACTTGAAATCGAATCAAAAAATGGTACGACACTACAATTTCACGTTCCGAACGTTATTAAAAACAAAGAAAAGGAGGAATAAGCATGATCCGTATCGTCATTGCCGAAGACCAGCGCATGCTTTTAGGTGCACTTGGGGCTCTTCTCGATTTAGAGGACGGCATGGAAGTCGTAGGTCAGGCTCAAAACGGCGAAGAAGCTTGTGAGCTTGTGAAAAAATTAAAGCCGGATGTATGCATCATGGATATTGAGATGCCTGTGAAGGATGGACTGGATGCCGCTGAAGAATTATATGAAGAGCCTTGCAAGGTGATCATTTTGACAACGTTCGCCCGCCCCGGCTACTTCGACCGCGCCCGTCGCGCCGGTGTTAGTGGTTATTTGTTGAAAGACAGCCCGAGTGAAGAACTCGCCACAGCCATTCGGAAAATCACCAACGGACAGCGCATCTTTGACCCAGAACTCGTCGACCTGGCGTTCACCCAGCAAAACCCTTTAACAGAACGTGAGCGCGAGGTGATCCAACTGATGGCAGATGGAAAGAATACAAAAGAAATCTCCCAGGAGCTCTTCATCACTCCGGGGACCGTCCGCAACTACGTGTCTGTCATATTAGAAAAATTAGAAGTCAGCAACCGCATTGAGGCGATTTCAAGATTCAAAGAAAAAGGATGGTACAAAAAATCCCGTTAATCCCCCCGTCCTACTCACTAAGATAAGGCGCGCTAGGGAATCATACGCTTTTTTCAGGGCTAGTCGTTCACCAGAACCATTCACAATCCATAACTCTTCCTGAAGAAAAAACCTCGCCTTTTAATGAGCGAGGTTTCTGTATTCTGCCCTCCCTTTCATAAGTCGTAGGCTTGTTTTCTATTCAATCTCCCTCAACTCTTTAAACCTAAAGAAAATAAACGCAGAATACAAGGTTACTAAAATCGCACCGACTGCCATAATGTGATGGATGGAAACGCCGAATGCTAAAACACCTGATGTTAAGGCGTAGCTGACAGGGATCAGTCCCATGGAAGCGAGCGAAATGAGCCCCATCACCCGTCCTAGCATCTTCTCTTCAATTAAACTCTGAATAGCAGCAATGAATGGAATGTTTGATCCCGATAAGGCGAAACCAAAGATTCCAAGACATAATATACTCATCCAAAGTTCTGTCGTGAAGCTAAGGCCTGTAAATGCTATCCCTGAGATAACGAGCGCGATGATGCCAATTTTCCCGCGGTTCTTTTTCACATTCAACACACCGACCACAATCGAACCAAGCAGCATCCCCACAGCCAAACCTGCTTCAAGAAAGCTGAAACTCATCGCGGTCCCTTCCAGAACGGTCTTCACAAATAACGGAAGCCCCATCGTTAAAGGTCCGACTAAAAAGAGGTTCATAAAAATCGTCGTTAAAACGACAAGCGAAATGACGCGGGAATTTTTTACGTAGAGCAGTCCTTCCTTAAAATCATCCCAAAACCTTTTCTGTTCCTCTGACCCTTCTTTCACTCTGGGTACACGCATGAAGAAAATCAAAGCACTTGCCACAATAAGCATGACCGCTGTTGTTGCAAACACAATTTCATAGTTTCCAAAAGCAATGATGACCCCGGCAAGCATAGGAGCGAGGATGAACGAAGTCTGGTTGGTCATCTGGATAATCGAATTCCCTCTTGTCAGATTGTCTTTATGAATGATTGAAGGAATGACGGCACTTTCCGCTGCCCAGAAAAAAGCATCCAGAATACCGAAGAAAAAAGCAAAAGTCACAAATGTCCATAACGTAATTCCACCGAAAATAAACCATACGACAAGGCCGACGAGAAGCAGCCCACGAATAAAATCAGACAAGAACATGATCTTCGCCTTATCAAAGCGATCCGCCACCGTTCCACTGATAATCATAAAAAGCACCCGTGGAATACTAACAGCGATATACAGAATGCCAAGTGAGGCCTCTAAACCTAAGACATTGACGACATACCAGCTTTGTGAAAAAAGAAAAAAAGAAATACCAAAACTTGATAAAAGTGCCGCTCCCCAAAGCAGCAAAAAGTTTCGATTCTTGAATATGGATGGAATCTCTCTCGGTTCCGTTTCTGATTGTTGCAACGCTATTTCATTGACTGCCATATGAATCACACCTTCGTTTATTATTGGTTGATTCCATTGTATAAAAGGTCGATGCCAGCAACGATATGCCACAGAATGATTCTCCATCCGTCTCGAGACTGATATTTCCCCACCTATGTAAAAAGAGGTTTGCCCTTTACAAACCTCTCGGATGATCAGCCGCCCATGTATTGACTGCGGCAACGATTAATACAATTGAAATACGCTTGGTCATTAGATCCAAACTGTGCGGCACAATTGTTGATACAAGCCCGGTACAGATCGTGTTGGCTTTGTCCTGGTGGTGTAAATGGTCCTCCCCAGGAACCTCCGGGTTGGAATCCACCATTGTACCCGGGCGGCAGACCACCAGGGCCTATCCACTGACCTGGAACGGAAGGTTGCGGCTGCCAACTCCCACCGCCTGGACCTCCCCACGGAAATGGTTGCTGCCACTGCCCGCCAGTACCGCCGCCCCAAGTGCCTGGAGGGAATAATCCGCCAAAACCTCCTCCAGCTCCCGGGTTAAACATTCCACCACCGCCGAACACGATCCGATCCTGATTCCCGTTACTATAATAACTTGGATATTGATTCATCCGATCCGTCCCTTCTAAAAAACTCATACACCATATACTAAGAACCCCACCCCCAAATCGTGCCTATCCCCTCCAATTCTCTTCATGTAAGAATTGCTCCCTACACTGGAAAACTCAGTTTCGAGACTTTTGATGAGCGGGTCGGGGCTTCGGGGGATGACTCGCTTTCCGCGGAAGCGTCAAGAGCCCCTCCCAAAGGTCTACGGAGTAAGCCTTGCATGGTTGGAATAAGTAATGACGAATTCCTGGCCATGGATACGGGGGCAGGGAAACGACGGTTTGCAGTGCTTTGAATCAGTACGTAGAAAAACAAACACGTCCGGATTTCCTTCCGCTTTTCATGCGGACGTTTCCCAGCCCCTGTTCCCTCGCCTTATTCGTGCAGTTGCTATGGTAGAAGCTACTATATCGGGTGATTCATCAGCACTTCACCACCAAAATCTGCAGGTTACTTTAAGAGGGATTTCGAAAACCTCATTCGGCTAGGGGCGGAGGGGAATAGGGAGACTCCTGTGGGAAAAAAGTGCATGGTGAAACCCCGCAGGACGCAGTCCGAGGACGCTCACCGCGCTCCCGCGGAAAGCGAGTTATTCCCCGCAGCCCCTATCCTCTCAACTAAAGTCTCGAAATCGAGTCTTACACATTCCTGCCAGATAGCTTAAGATAAGAATCTCAGAGATTTTGTCGAATCGTTTGTTCCCTTGTCTTTCCACTTGTAATATGGATACTTTTTTGATAATCTTTAACTAACTAAATATTTTCTTATTTCAAATGATTTTGAAGTAAGGATAGAGGTGCAATGACATGAGTACACTTGTCGGAGGAGAATGAGCTCCTGAGATGAAGGTGGAAAGGGGAAATTGCCGAAGCGAAAGGGATCTCATATCCCTGATGCTGGTTCTGCTGCTTAACAAGTACAGGACTGTCATATAGGAAACTATATGGAGGGCTATCTTACGCAGGAACGGTTTAAAAGTTTCTACGGCAGCAGCGACGCCCTCGTTGTTGCCGTTTTTATTTTGACTGCCGTAGCCCTCACAACCTCGAACGTATTCAAAATTCTAAACAAAGGTGTGAGGTTATGAATTTCGGCCAAGTATTAACAGCAATGGTGACCCCTTTTGACAGCGAAGAAAACATTGATTTTGATGCAACTCGAGCGTTAGTCAACTACTTGATTGAAAACGGTTCGGATGCCCTGGTCATTGCAGGAACAACTGGTGAATCACCAACATTGACGACAGAAGAGAAAGTGAGCCTCTTCAAATTCGTTGTTGAAGTGGTTGACGGAAGAGTTCCTGTCGTTGCAGGTACCGGATCCAACAACACGAGAGCGTCCATCCGTTTGACTGAAAAAGCTGAGGAAGTCGGTGTCGACGCCGTCATGCTCGTGACCCCTTATTACAATAAACCAACTCAAGAAGGTCTTTACCAGCACTTCTCTACGATTGCAAAATCTACATCGCTTCCCGTGATGCTTTACAACATCCCAGGAAGAAGCGTCATCAACATGGAGCCGGCGACCGTCATTCGCCTATCTCAAATCAAAAATATCGTTTCCATCAAGGAAGCAAGCGGCGACCTTGATGCGGCGACGGAAATCATTCGTGAAACGTCCGATGACTTTTCTGTTTACAGTGGCGAAGACTCCAATACGCTTCCATTCGTATCCATCGGAGGTACAGGAATCGTCTCCGTCTCCTCCCACGTGATCGGAAATGAAATGCAGCAGATGATTCAAAGTTTCCGCGAAGGCGATTTTGCTTATGCCGCCCGTCTTCACCAAAAGCTTGTTCCTGTTATGCATGCCATCTTCTCTGCACCAAGCCCGTCTCCGGTTAAAGCGGCCCTTCATGCTAAAGGTGTGGAGGTCGGTGGTGTCCGTCTTCCCCTCCTGCCGCTTTCCGAAGAGGAAGAAAAGCATGTTCTCGGCGAACTTGAAAAAGTACAACCGAAAGAAGCCCTCACGGCTCCATAAGAAAAACCGCCCATGCCGGGCGGTTTTTTATTTTTTGTGAACAATCTCATCAATGATTCCGTATTCCTTCGCCTCTTCCGCACTCATAAAATAATCACGGTCGGTATCCTCTGCCACCTTTTCCACAGGCTGCCCGGTCCGTTCGGCGATGATTTCATTAATGTGCTGCCTCAGTTTGATAATTCGTTTCGCTGATATCTCTATGTCAGCCGCCTGTCCGCGAGCTCCTCCAAGTGGCTGGTGAATCATGACTTCACTATTCGGCAGAGCATACCGCTTTCCTTTTGTACCCGCCAATAAAAGCATCGCTCCAAAAGAGGCCGCTATCCCCGTACAGATCGTCCGCACATCAGGCTGGATATACTGCATCGTATCCAGAATGGAAAAACCAGCAGTCGTCGATCCTCCTGGGCTATTGATATACAAAGAGATGTCTTTTTCCGGATCATCCGCTGCAAGGTATAAAAGTTGGGCGACGATGCTGTTGGCCATGTGATCGTTGATTTCTTCACTTACCATAACGATCCGGTCTTTCAAAAGTCGGGAGTAGATGTCGTAGGACCTCTCCCCTCTGCTTGTCTGTTCAATGACATAAGGAATCGTATTCATCGGATTTTCCCTCCTTTATGCTGCTAAAGAGAGGACGTTTAAAGGTGAAGCTGGTCGCTGATTTCTGGAAGCAGGTTTGAGGAGAATCGGAATTTTTTCAATCAATAACGTTGGATCCTGAATGGTGAGCGTTCTGACCAATGTTTGGTAGAGAAGATCGTCTTCTGAGCGGGTTCGCATCATTTGTAGCCTTTCCGCTTCGGGACACCTGTGCAGATTATCCCTCGCACGCTTCAATAACGCTTTAACTGCTGTTTCCTTCATTTGAAGCAGTTCTGCAATCTCTGCAATTTTATAATGAAAAGCTTCTTTCAAAATAAATGTAAGCAACTGCTTCACCGTCAATTTCTCTAACAGGAGTTGAACCAAGGTTTCATCGACAGTCTCTTCTTTTTTTACAAAGTCATCCGCCGGCCTCTCCATCAAGGGTTCCTTTTTCTCCATGCGTTTTTGATCCACCCAAACATGGTAGGCGATTTTTTTAAGAAGAGCTGGTCTGATTTCCCCTGCATCATAATGCTCACACGCCCTTGCAACCGACTCCTGGGCAAGGTCTTTTCCGTCCCATCCATCGCGCGTTAAGAAAAGACAATAGCTTAAAAGCTTATCATAGTCCTTCTCGATCTCCTCAAGACCAAGATTCCCAACGGGATTACTTGTATTTAGTTCCACCTTTCACACTCCTTTCGACCTCTCACAGCTATAACGGAAAAATCCATGAAAAAGATACGGGTGTTTCTATTATTTTTATTCTATTGTGGTCGTCTAAACCCCTTTGGTTTAAAAAAGGTTAAGGTTAGCAATATTCGGTTAGAGGATAGAAAAAGGAGGGGTGCGATGTTCACTCGGAGGAACCAGAAGAAAGACATCGCCCGGTTTGTTTTTCTTCTCGTCGTCATCATCATAAGTCCTTTTCTCCATGCGACATTCGATTGGTTTGTGAGTCTTGCCATCGTTTTCTTTCTTTACTTTGTCCTGATGTTCCTGGTGAAACACTTGAACAAAAAAACAAACGAATATTAAAAAAAGCCTCAGGCACCAAACCTGAGGCTTCCCTTTTATACTTCCACTGTCCAACCATAGCGATCTTTTCTTTTTTTCCCTCCCATGTGATTGTATTATAAAGTTCTTGAAGATTGATGTTTGGCAAGCCTCACTGATGAGGTAGCAGTGAAGGGCTTGCACAAAGAAATGTAGCACCGAATACCTTTTTCTCACTCATCTTTCACTTGAATCTCTACCATTTCTTCTTCAACTGTAGTTTCAAATAAGACTCCCCATTGATCATGATCTTTGTTGTATTCAATTTCCCTTACACTCAAATACTCACTCTCGTGTGAGGGGCTTTGAATCTTTTCTTTTGCTTGGTCTACCGCTTTTTTAATTGCTGCAGAGGTTTTCATGTCTGCCCCCTCTGGTTGGGAGTCTTTTAAAATTTCCGTTTCCATGGCTCCCGCTTGTGCAGGAAGAGACTCCATCACATTAGTATAAGAAACGTTCACATGATCACCTACTTTTACTGCATCTGGACGATTGCTAAACCAAATCATATCAACAAGCATTTCATTTCCTCTGACTTCAGTCACGTATCCTTCTAATTGGCTCGGCTCATTTACTTGAACAGCAATTTCTACTTCAGCATTTTCATTCAGAAGCTTGAGTTCTTCTTCCGTTAATTGTTCTGTGACCTCGATCTTCAATTGTTTGGAAGGTGTACACGTCCCATACCCCCACAATTTATTTTCAATAGAAGAACCATCTAAAATTCCAGATAACGCATCGTGTTGTTCTCTGAGCTCATTTGCCGAAATTTCCACTTTTTCAGTATGAATCGCATTCTCATTGAATTTTTGTTTGATTTCCTTCACCGTTTTCATAAAAGATTCTTTTACTTTCTGCTCTTCTTCTGTCAACTGGTCTTTGAATTGAAGAATGATGGTTCCCTCAACCATATACATGTCACCTATGTTCCTTAAATCATCTAACGTGTAGCCTTTTTCAGAAATACTATCCCTGAAGAATTCCTGCCGTTTAGATTGGAGAGGCGTCACTTGTAACAAATCTGGATTACGTTCTTTCATTTCGTCTGACATTTCACCCACATCATACAATTCTTTCTCTTCCGCTGATAATTCATCAAATGTCTGCCCGTCATATGTTGGCTCTGGACAGGCGTCCACAATCATTTCATAACTTTCTTTATGATCGGCACTCATAGATTTGTTTTTCTCTTGAGGTGGTTCGGATTGACTGCACGACGATAACAAAAGCAGCGCGAACAACAAAATACCCCCAATATCTTTTATCTTTACCGCCCCCTTTTGTATAAGTAGTCGCTAAAAAATGGAAAACGTTACAGGGTTTGAATGTCCCTGTCTCACCACTATAATGCTTTAGCGTAGTGGTTTTCAGATATCAAAAAAAGCCTCAGGCATCAATACCTGAGGCTTCCCTTTATACTTCCACTGTCCAACCATAGCGATCTTCTTTTCTCCCCCGCTGAATCCCTGTGATCGTATCATAAAGCTCTTGCGACAAGGCACCGATTTCGTGGTCGTTGATGACCATCTTTTTGCCAAGCCAGTTTAATTCACCAACCGGAGAAATGACGGCCGCGGTGCCTGTTCCGAAGGCTTCCTCGAGCTTGCCGTCTTCATAAGCCTGGTACAGTTCATCAATAGAAATCCGGCGCTCGTTTACAGGAACCTCCCATTTACGCAGAAGTTCTAGAATTGACGTACGCGTGATCCCTTGGAGAATGCTTCCACTCAACGCTGGAGTCACGATTTCCCCATCGATTTTGAAAAAGATGTTCATACTGCCGACTTCCTCAATGTAGCGTTTTTCCACCCCATCAAGCCATAGGACGTCGTTGTTCCCTTCTTCTGCAGCTTTCGCTTGTGCCTGGTAGCCGGATGAGTAATTGCCGGCAGTTTTCGCCATGCCTGTTCCGCCTTTGACGGCACGTGTGAATTTGTCTTCCACGTTGATCGTTACCGGCTTGATGCCACCTGAGAAATACGGGCCGACCGGTGATAAGATGATCATCAGTTTATACGATTTGGACGGAGCCACCGCAAGGTTCGGTTCTGTCGCAATAATAAATGGTCGTATGTAAAGGGACGTTCCTTCAAATGCAGGGACCCAATCTTTTTCAAGCTGGACCAATTCTTTCAAATAACCGAGTACTTCTTGTTCATCGACCGGCGGAATGCTCAAGCGGTCACTCGATAAGTTCAGTCGCTCAAAGTTCTTCTCAGGACGGAAAAGAAGCACGCGGTTATCATCGGTTCGGTATGCTTTCAATCCTTCAAAAACGGTCTGTCCATAATGGAAAATCATCGCGGCAGGATCAAGCGTGAGCGGTTCATAAGGGACGATCCGCGGTTCATGCCAGCCTTTATTCTCTTCATAGTCCATCACAAACATGTGATCCGTGAAGGTGCGTCCGAAAGGAATCTTTTCACTCTCTGGTTTGGCTTTTTTATGGGTTGCTTCGACGATGTTCAATGACATTTTCATGACTCCTTTTCTATGGTGGTCTTTGAATATTAGTATCCATTGTACGCCCATCCTCTTCTTTTTTAAAGAGGATTTGACGCAATGGTCAAAATATTTTTACTACACTACCGCTTTTTCGTAATAAAATGCGTAAGTACCTGTACATTTGCTATACTGATAAAAGGTAAAATACGGAAAGGTGGTGTCCCCTTTGTTCAAATTGCTGTTAATTGAAGATGACCGTACCCTTTTTCAGGAGATGGAAGAACGTCTTTCGCAGTGGTCGTATGAAGTCCACGGCATCAGTGACTTCAGCCGGGTGATGGAAGTATTCACGGATGTCGATCCCCATCTTGTCATCATCGACATTCAGCTTCCGAAGTTTGACGGCTTCCACTGGTGCCGGTTGATCCGTGAACATTCCAATGTCCCGATCATCTTCCTGTCCTCGAGGGACCACCCGACAGACATGGTGATGTCAATGAACCTTGGTGCGGACGATTTCGTACAAAAACCGTTCCACTTTGATGTGCTGATCGCGAAAATCCAGGCGATCCTTCGTCGAGTTTATAACTACAATACCGATCAAAATGAATTGAAAACGTGGCTCGGTGCAACCATCGACTATGAACGAAACCGGGTCTCGAATGACGATGGAACCGTCGACCTTACGAAAAATGAAATGCTCATCTTAAAGCAGCTGATCGAGAAAAAAAGCAAAATTGTCAGCCGTGAGGAAATCATCCATCGCCTGTGGGAAGACGAACGGTTCGTCAGTGACAACACCCTCACGGTCAACGTCAATCGACTGCGCAAAAAGCTTGCAGAACTTGGACTTGGTGATGCCATTGAAACGAAGGTCGGTCAAGGGTATGTCGCGAGGGACGAGTCATGATTCTGAAATTCCTGGCTGAACGAATCAGTTGGATTCTGCTGATCGTGATCCTCCAGCTGCTCGCCTTGTTTGTTGCGTTCGTTGATCAGACCGTACCGCTTTCGTCCATGCTCTACTACATATTGTTATCAGGACTTCTCGTCATCCTTTTCCTTTTCATCCGCTACCGCAAAGAAACCCGCTTCTATACGGAACTGGAAGAGCGGGACAACGACCTTGACTTGACGACATTCCCTGAAGCGGACAGTCCTTTTGAAGCGGTAATTGAGACAAATGTGCGTGATCAGATGGAACGGTTGATGCAGGAAGCTTCCCGTAACCAGAGTCTTCTCGAACAGGAAAAAGACGAGCTGTTATCATGGATTCATGAAGTGAAAACACCCATGACTGCAATGCGGTTGATTATCGACCGTATCGATGACTTCAAGCTGAAGTCACAGCTAACCTTCGAGTGGATGCGTATCCACCTGCTTCTTGATCAGCAGCTGCATCAGAAGCGGATTCCTTTTATCGAAAACGACCTTTATATAGAACAAGTGGAGCTTGAGCCGCTGTTATTCAATGAGATCAAATCGCTACGGTCATGGTGCATGCAAAAAGGGATCGGCTTTGATATTGATCTACAAGCTGAAACCGTGCTGACAGATGCGAAATGGTTCGCATTCATATGCAGACAGCTAATGACGAATGCGATTAAATACAGTGAGAAATCGGAAATTACCATCGCAAGTACGGAAGAAGCCGGCCGCGTAAAGCTTACGATCCAGGATGAGGGGCGCGGCATCGACCCGAGGGACCTCCCACGTATTTTTGAAAAAGGGTTCACTTCAACGACGGAACATCAGGATCAATCCGCTACCGGCATGGGCCTTTACTTGACTGACCGGATCCGAAAAGCGTTGAAGATTGACATCGATGTGGAATCCGAACTCGGAAAAGGCACAACCTTCACCCTCAGCTTCCCAAAACCGAATGAATTTACGAAGCTTGGGAGCATGTGACGAAACTGTCACATGCTTCCGTCATTTTGTTAGATGATTCGAAGGAAAAAGACTTCGATTGGTTCTACAATAAAGTCATAGAATGAAGGGGGTAACGAAATGAGTTTACTAGTCGCACGAAAGATTCATAAAAGTTACGGAAACAAGTTTATGAAACAGCACGTCTTAGAGGGCATCGACCTTTCCATCCAGCTTGGTGAGTTCGTCACGATCATGGGCGCGTCAGGATCGGGAAAAACGACGCTCCTCAATGTATTATCTTCCATCGACCGCGTCAGTCACGGGACGATTACGATCGACGGTCAGGAGATTACGAGTCAAAAAGATAAGCAGCTTGCTGAGTTCCGCAAGCATCATCTCGGCTTTATTTTTCAGGAGTACAATCTATTAGATACATTGACGGTCAAAGAGAACATCCTCCTCCCTCTATCGATTTCCAAAGTGTCCAAAAAAGAGGCCCAGGCGAAATTCGAATCGGTAGCGAAGGAACTAGGCATCGAAGACGTCCAAAATAAATACCCGAATGAGATTTCTGGTGGTCAGAAACAGCGCACCTCAGCCGCACGAGCATTCATCCACGAACCGAGCATCATTTTCGCCGATGAACCAACGGGGGCGCTCGATTCAAAATCTGCTTCCGACCTTTTAGATAAACTGAGTGAACTGAATGCAAAACGTGAAGCGACGATTGCGATGGTCACCCACGACCCTGTCGCCGCAAGCTACAGCAGCCGCGTCATCTTCATCAGAGATGGACAGATTTATACGCAGCTCAATAAAGGCGACCAGACGAGGCAGACGTTCTTGAAGGACATCATGAAGACCCAAGGTGTGCTTGGCGGTGTGCAGTATGAACATTAATCAGCTCATCTTACGCAACTTGAAAAAGAACCTGAAAAACTACTACCTCTATGTATTTGCACTCATTTTCAGTGTCGCGTTGTACTTTTCGTTCGTCACCTTACAGTATGACCCCTCGATGAGTCAGGAAGGATCGATCAAAGGCGAAGCAGCAGTCAGGGTCGCATCCATTTTACTGATTGCTATCGTTGCCATCTTTTTGCTGTATGCCAATGCGTTGTTCATCAAAAGAAGAAGTAAGGAAATCGGCTTGTTCCAGCTGATCGGCATGACGAAAAACCGCATCGCACGCATTTTAGGCATCGAAAACTTGATCATTTATTTCGGGTCCCTGGCCGTCGGAATTTTTATCGGCTTTGCGATTTCCAAGTTGATACTGATGAGCTTTTTCCGTGTGGTCGGGGTTGATGAAATCGCTGAGCTCAACTTTTCCACCCAGGCCTTTTTCCAGACGCTGATCGTTTTCGCCGGGATCTATCTCGTCATCATGGCGACGAACTATCTATTCATTCACAGACAGTCAATCCTTTCCCTTTTCCGTGTTACTTCAAGCGCTCAAGGAAAAGTGAAGAAGCTGTCGGTTTGGGAACATCTGATGGGCCTGCTCGGCATCGGATTGATTGCATCCGGATACTATTTGTCTTCCCAGCTGTTTGAAGGCAGCATTACGACGATCAACGGCTTTTACTTGGCCATGCTTTATATCCTAGGCTCAGTCATTGTCGGAACGTACTTTTTGTATAAAGGGTCGGTCCGCTTCGTTTCCAATTTGATCCGCAAAAATAAAAACGGCTATTTGAATATCAATGAAGTGCTTTCCCTGTCGTCCGTCATGTTCCGGATGAAGTCGAACGCCTTTTTGCTGACCGTGATTACGACGGTGTCCGCGCTTGCGATCAGCCTGCTTTCGCTTATGTATATTTCCTACTATTCGGCAGAAAAATTAGCCGAGACGACGGTACCAGATGATTTTGCCATCATTGAACCCGAAAAGGCGGATGGCTTTATGGACCGACTAGAAAAGGAAGGCATCGCCTATACAGAAAATCAAATCCCTGTATATGAAGCAGAATTCAACGTTAAAGACATCCTCGATGCGAATTTGGAAGAGTTGAACTTCAACACCGAAAAGACAACCTTCCCCGTCATCAGTGAAGTCCAGACAGACGGAATCGAACTCGATGAAGGAGAAATGAAGCTCACAGGCTATACGGATTTAATGCAGTCCTTCATCTCCCTTCATGATGGAGGGACGGCACAAATTTTATTGGACGGTAACTGGCGCGAACTGGAATATCAAGGGTTGGAAGAAGAGTATTTGCTCTCTTCCTATTACGTGGCAGGCGGTCTTCCGATCGGCGTCGTTGATGAAGCGTTGTTTGAAGAACTTAGCCAAAACTATAACCCTGAGATCCAGACAAAATCCAACCTTTATACAGGTGTAAACCTCGAAGATTCAAGTAAACAAGAGAAAGCTTACGAGATATTTGCTGATCTGGGACTCGATGAAGGGAGAGACAACGGCTCCCAATGGCACAGCGCCATGTCTCAAAAACAAAACATGGGGCTCGTCATGTTTATCGTCGGCTTCCTAGGCCTCACTTTCCTAATCACCTCAGGTTGTGTGCTTTACTTCAAGCAAATGGACGAAGGTGAAGACGAAAAAGGAAGTTATACGATTCTAAGAAAACTCGGCTTCACCCGCGGCGACCTCCTACGGGGAATTCAAGGAAAGCAGCTGTTTAATTTCGGCATTCCGCTACTGATCGGACTCCTGCACAGCTACTTTGCCGTCCAATCGGGGTGGTTCTTTTTCGGCACCGAACTATGGACCCCGATGCTGATTGTCATGGGGCTCTACACCGCTTTCTATTCAATTTTCGGACTGCTGTCTGTTCTTTATTACAAAAAAATCATTAAAGAGGCGCTCTGATGAGTGCCTCTTTTCTATTCCGAAGGATGTTCTGGTATAGTAAAAGAACGAGGTGAAAACTATGGACGCAAAAACCATTTTTGAGACAGTGAAAAAACACAACCCCTCTGTTCTCGGACACGAACAGTTCCGTAAGTTCGCTGTCCTTTTACCGATTATCGAAAAAAACAATGAGCTTCATGTCGTTTTCGAAGTGCGTTCTCATCAGCTCAGAAGACAGCCCGGTGAGATTTGTTTCCCAGGTGGAAAAATTGATCCTGAGGACCCTTCTGCCAAACAGGCCGCCATCCGGGAGACGGAAGAGGAGTTAGGCGTCAAGTCTGGACAGTTCACAGAAGTCCATCCGCTCGACTACCTGATTTCCCCCTTCGGCATGATCGTCTACACGTTTGCAGGGTATTTAGATGTGACCGAAGACGAACTCATCCGCAACCCCGATGAAGTCCGTGAAGTGTTTACGGTGCCGCTTTCCTTTTTCTTGGAAAATGGACCACGCATCCATTACGTACATTTCGAAGCCCAGCCGGAAGCGAATTTTCCATTTGATTTGATTCCCGGGGGAGAAGAATACAACTGGCGGACGCGTCAGCTTGAGGAATATTTTTATATATACGGAGATAAAGTGATTTGGGGGATGACAGCAAGGATCGTTTCCCATTTTGTGGATGTCCTGAAAAAATAAAAAAGGTGCCTGCCTATGTTCTGTAGAACACAGGCAGGCACCTTTTTATCCATCCCATCATATCTTCAAAATCCTTGAAGCTTGATATTCCCCTTACGAACGTCCTTTCATTTCCCTCTCCCTAGTTCAGCCCCTCATACTCTTCCTTGATTACACCAATAATCGTCCCGAGCGTCTGACCTTTGAAGTTGTCAGGCACAGACTTTCCTGTAGGATTAACGTAGTAAAGCGCTTCTTTCTCTTCACTATATTCAAAGCCTAAGGCGCTCAGGGCTACTTCCAATTGACGAGGATTCTCTTCCATTCCTGTCTGCTCCTTGAAGTAATCCGTTGGGTAAACCCACACGTCTACATCATCCGCTCCTGTATGGACAACAAACAAATCATTCTCATAATGGGAAATCCACTGTTCTTTTGAAAAAAGCGCAACACCTGTACTTTCAAGCCCGGATATGCCTGCCAAATTAATGCCGAAGATAGCGTTGATCATCTTCCTTATTTCATCGCCGGACATTTTTCCATCGAAGGCCTCCCAGTATAAGTCCATCACTTCTATCTTTTCCATGTTGGTGATGGCCTCATCACTGACCTCTTCATCAAGTGCTTGTCTCACCAACCCGAGAACTTCGTCAGAGTAGGTACTTGTCTGCTTGCCGGCACCAAGATCAGACACCGCCTCAAGGTCAATGCCATATACGTCACTGACGATGTCACGAATATCTTTTGGCTTCACTTTTTTATAGTAACTCTCCAAGTAAAGATCCATCGCTTCCACTTTGCTCAAGGCTTCAATCTTTTCTAAGGCATCTTTGAAAGGAAGCCATTCTTGCTCCTCTTTACACAATTGAATGTATAGTCGTATGGTCGCCTCTGCGGAATACTTCAGATCCTCCGTCAAATTCATCTCACTCTTCCAACTTTTCGCTTCCGCTTCGTCAGGTCCAAAAGTACAAGCCCCCATGATGGCAAGAGACAATACTGTGATGATGATGGTCATCGATCCCTTCTTCTTTTTCTTAAACGAGTTGAACATTGTATACCCTCCATGAGTGTTTTGCTGCGGGTTCTCAATGTAGACGCCGGGATGTGACAGGATTCTCTGAAGGCACCGTCTACCGTTGCTCATATCTATGTTTACTATACCTGTTCTTGTCGAATAAAGGAAAGTGATAGCCTTAATTTTTTACAAACTCTTCAAGTTCCTCAATGGTAAAGTGACCGGCAACGGAGAATCCACGCCCTTTAGGTTTTACGACAATAGTTCCCATACTAGGAATGGCGCCAAACGCAACATCTCTTGGAAAACTGTGGGCAATTATGAACCGGTTTGCTCCTTCAGGTGGTGGTTGTTCAAGAAAAGCAGAAAGTCGTGCAAGGATGGTGGTTTGCAGGTATGGAGAAATCGGGGTGTTGAGCTGATAAACAGTGGACCAAAAGGGATCACTCAGCGTTTGTTCTGCACCGAACGCACGCATGGCGGATTCTTTCGCGCGGCAAAAGGGACTAGTGAAGACGGGGAAAGCGACAGGGATGTTCCACCTGCGAATCGCGTTTCCGTACCTTTCTGCCTGAGTTCTCCCTTTTTCCGATAGGTTCCGCTGTGCCGAACAGTCTTGGAACGAAAAATCAGGCTGATCCACTCCGACATTCGCTTCTCCATGGCGGACATACAGTGTGTACCCTCCCTCTTGCAACTTTTCCAATAAGACTTGATCCATATGACACACCCCTTTTTCATTATTTTATTCTGAATAGATTTCGTCTGTGTGAAAAAAAAGAATCCCCATAACATAACGGGGATTCTTAATCATTTTTCTTTTTTCTTTTTTTAAATAGAAATACGAGAAGAAAAAGAAGGAAAATTCCAGCAACCGCTGCGATGATTATGTTTTTTACGTTCGGCACGACCATCTCCACCATTACATTCGTTTCACCAGCTGTCCGAATGTCCCATTGCAATTCATCCCCATCCACACGATCGGCGTTGTGCGATTTCGGTTTTAGAGGAAGGGCGAGTGTAAACGTGAAATCAAGCTGATCCGCGACGAGAGATTGCATCCCGCCGATCACACCAGAATTCGAGAGGTCGAGCGCTGCTTCCACTTTGTACGTCGTTGTAAAAAGCCCACCTTCAGTCGTCATCTCGACAGGAATATTGCCAATCGCAGGCGCCACCCCTGCTTCCGTCATTCCGCCGGACACAGGGAGAATTTCCATCTCCTGCACATCCTCGAAGTTCTTTTTGGCCCGAAAACCAGTAAAACCATTCTCCTCATAGAATTCAACTTCGTAACCTTTTGACTCAAGCTCTCCAGAAACAGAGTTCATCATATTTTCAGCCCGGTCTCCGAAGCGATTCAGTGCCTCTTTTTCGACGCCTGCTGTAACCGTATGTTCGCCGCTTCCGTCCTTATTGATCTTCAGCTTGAGGTCCCCTTCTACGCAGGCGGTTAAAAGAGTTAACAAAAGGAGCAGCATAAAAACTTGTCCCGTCTTTCTCATGGGTTGGTCCCCTCCTTCATCTGATTTATATGTAAGAAATCATGCTTTCATTGATCAATCCTGAATTCAGCCGATAAATCCTACATTTAACTGATATATTCCCTGTTAAATTGATATATCCGCAAATTGATCGATATCACAACTGGATAAAAGCTATGCCATTTATTTTACCATGATATGGGAAGCATCACCTGCATGTTTACAAGCCTTGTGGAAAAGATAAATGCAGGAGGGATCAGCATGAACGATTTGACGATTGAAGAATTCAACCAGCAATTACAGCAGTGGCACGGCGAAAACATCCGCATCAAAAAACACGAACTACGGGATGAAGATACCATTACGATGAACCTTGACCACATATCTTATGAGACTCACACGCGCCGGCTCGATGAATACACACCAATGCACGCGCTCTACTTACATGGACAAGGACAGACAGAAACCGATGCGCAAAGCGCTCAGCCCCTGCCCTCAGCCTACTATGAAATTCCATTGGAGGATATGACACGGTATCAGTTCTTGAATGACCGCTTCACATTGGAGACTGCTCGGGGGACCTATACAATTGAAAAAGAATAAAGCAGAAAGGACGTCTTTTAGCGGAGGCGTCCTTTTTTAAGTTCTTATTTTGTATCCTAAAACTTAAACCCGATCACAACTAAATCGACAGCATCCACGCCCGAACCATTTTCTGCTTCCGCTTTTATCCCAAGGCCCAGCCCCGGTACATTATAGGTACGGTTGAACCTTTCTCCCGGATACACCGTTATCTGATCGAGGGTTAAAAAACTGACCTGATTGACTTTCATAAGTAACTTGAACGTGACGGCTCCTTCTGAGACCACCCGGTTTCCTCCAGCCACCCGAATCGTATAAAAAGGGCTGACATCGATGCCCGCCGGATATTCTTCCGTCAAATCGACCGTTTGTCCTTCCTCGATGACCTGCCCGCCTGGTTCTGTGACGAAAAGAAGACGATTACCTGAAGTGATTCTGTGGGACATCCTCATTCCTCCCCCATTTACTCATAATTTATCCTATGTGAGCCCCCCTGGATACGGAAGGTCTTAGAAACATATTTCAACAAAAGTTCCTATTTTCCAAATGGAGGAAATGAATTTCCTATAGAGAATGGTATAGAAGGGGACACACCAGGGACAACCTTCACGAATCCCGAAAACTTTATTATAAGGAGACAGGGAATGATTAATTTCAAAAAGTGGTTCGTCGTTTTTACTGCCTTTTTTCTCACCGTACCATCTGTCAGTTTGGCCGGGTCGATCAAGGATGGTTCCTCGGGTAACCCCGGCGAATGGTATGTCGGAACAACCCCTTCCTCAATTGCTGCCAACTCCCACCCCATCCTTTTTGTACATGGATTGAACAGCTCCTCTGACACTTGGTATGAAAATAATAATATGTATGCCACAGCCTATCAAAACGGATACGAAACAGCTTTCATTGATCTAAATGCTGGAAAAAGCATGTGGGATAACGGAGCTCTTTTAGCTCAAAAAGTACAGGAGGTCTACAACTACTTCGGTGAAAAAGTTGTCGTCGTCGCTCATAGTAAAGGCGGTGTGGATACCCAGTCCGCCCTCGTTCATTACGGAGCAGATCCGTATATCGAACGTGTGATCACCTTATCCTCACCCCACCGCGGCTCAGAGCTTGCAGACCTCGCATACAGCAGCTGGGCGGGATGGCTTGCCGGCATCATAGGAAGTAAAAATGATGGCACATACTCGCTCCAAACCGGCTACATGGACTATTACCGCTCGGTAACAGACAGCCACGCTAATGTGTACAACACCCCTATTTACACATTGGGAGGAACGAAATGGGGAAGTTTTGGAAACGCTTTATACTGGGGCGGTCTTTATTTGAGTGCCTATGGAAGCAATGACGGCGCCGTAACCATTCAAAGCTCGCGCCTTCCTTACGCTGCTGAAATCAGTGTAGGTAGGTGGAACCATACGACAATCAAAGAAGGTTCCTCTACTTTCAACCTGTTCAAAAATTACTTAAATGAAGAAACGTTCTATTCAGCTTCTGCCGCAAGCTTCGAGACAGCTGCTGTGACGGAAAGTGCTGAGACACCAGCAGGCCATTACATCACAGGCGGGGAATATGCCGGGACACATAAGGAAAGTGTAGCGGTTGAAAAGGGCGTGGATTCCGTAACCTTTGACTGGATCAGTGACAAAAAAGATACCTCCTTGGCACTCGCATCACCGAGTAAAAAAACATATGCCGACTTTAAGGTGACGGCGGACGATACTGAATTTTTCAAAGGAGCCTACCACCACACCCTCACCATTGAAAAACCGGAAGCAGGGAAATGGACGCTCGAAACGAAAGCCGAACAAAAAGAACGCTACCTCCTGAACACGACTTTCGAAAGCCCAGTCGATGCCATGCTTAGTGGAGAAGTGAAAGGAAATCAAATGAAGGTGAAAGGAAACAAAAAACTGAACGTAAAAACCGATATGACTGTTGAGTACTATGATAAAAACGGAAAGTTAAAAGAGAAGAAATTGAAGGCGAAGAAGAATGGGAATGACTTTAAGATCCCAAGCCTTGGTGAAGGCGTCTACAACATGACCATCGACGTGAAAGGAACCTATGAAGGTACCCCTCTCGAACGAACTCTCATCCAAACCGTTTACATCGATGACAAAGGCAAACTCTACGCACCATAAACAAAAAGACGGTCCCTTTGAAAAGGACCGTCTTTTCCCATATATTGGTGTACCACGTCATACATTATATGGAAATCATACAACCACCTAATCACTTTCATGAAGCACTTTTTTTTTTTCACGGTCATCTCCTGATCCCACCGAGATGGGAATGGCTCTCCAATTTAAAGGAATGCGCTTCTTTTTAGTTAGAATGATTTCGAAACTGAAATGCCGTCCATTCTTTATTGCGGTGATTTGCAAACACCCATTCATCGATAATAGCCTTACAACGACCTTCTGTATAAATAAAATGAATTTAACCATATTTTTACCCCTTACGTTCGTACTAATATTAATGTCCTTAAGATACTGAAACCACCATTTCCAAACCTGTTATAAATTCCGCCAAAGCCAGCTCAATGATTTTAGCTTAAACAGAGCTAAGCAGGTTCACTTGATAAACAGGTTGATAAAAATGGAAGACTCTATGCACGTCCGTATTCCCACAGTAAAGTGTTATACTGTTTTTAACTTCTAATTCAATCATAGCAGGAATAGAGAGAGATAAAGAGGCAAAGGTCATGCAGGTAAAATTCCGCTTTTGAGGAGATGAGAAGACCGTGAAGCTTGAGGAAACTTATATTCGTTTGCGTACACATTTTCATAACGTAGGAGAAGAAGAGCAAGTGGACGTCACCATGCAGCAGCTGGCGGATGATCTCTTTTACACACTAAGGAATTTAAGAATCATCATAAAAAAGATGGAAGAGGTGGGGTGGCTGACCTGGATTCCTGGACGCGGGCGCGGGAATCGTTCGTCCATCATCTTTCATCTGACAAAAGAAGAAGCGCAGCTTCAATTCTTCAAGAGTATGATTTTCGACGGCCGGGAAAATGAAGCGTTCATTCGTGTGGAAACAGAAGCCCCCTCAATCATGCTAGAGCTGACAGACTGGTACTACCATTCGAAATTTATTGTCTATTACGATCCGGCCATACAAAGACAGTTTATTAATATACGCGAACTTATCACCAAAGAAAACGTTGCTATTTACTGCAGCGCCATCAAAGAAAGCTTGGAGCACGCGACGGAAGGGTTTACGATCCTCATTGATATGAACGGTGAAAAAATCAACACCCCTGATGTAGAAGGGGAAATGGAAGAACTCCGCTCCCTCGTCGTCTCTAAAAAACCTTCAGCTATCGCCCTCTACACACATGCTGAATACATGTATCCATACTTAAAACAGCGGATGGACGAAATGGGTCACAACAAAATCTTTCCCACCAAAAAAGAAGCCGAAGCTTACTTAGACGCATTCTAAGCGAGCTCCGGCTTCTTTTATGATTTTATATACCATAATATGGTGTACCAGGTCATACAGATAATGGAAATTTAAAACACTTTCCTCAAATCCCATTTTTTAAGGTTGAAGGTTGTTTTGTCTGATGCGGTGAACCGAAGGCTTTCGTCGTTAGGTGCTGGGTAGAAGCGGGCGGTGAAGACGTGTGCGCCACCGTTGACAAACACTTCTACAGACGAAGTATCGATAAAGATGTGCATATCCTTTAACTCCGCAACTTCTGTCTGACGCTTCTCAACGACCCCGTCCACGTAACTTTCACGTTCCAATGTAAAGATTCTCTGCCCACTGGAATAAACGAGACGTGCAGCTCCGCCAATCTCAAGCGCGAACCAACCTTCAGAAACATCGATATGCTCCAGCTTCAGCTCTTCTGCTTTACCTTTGACCCCGTCCACTTCAAGTGTCTCGTGATCAAGCTCCACTTCTCGTTCCACCACATCACCTTCGCGTAAACCTTCAAGCTCCGCTACTGGTGTTTGATAGACTCTTCCGTCTACAAGCTTTAGTTCGCGCGGCAACGTCATGTTGTGCAGCCACTGATACTTCACAGTCGGATGATCCTGTTCATCCTGATCCGGCACACTCATCCAACCGAACAAAATCCGGCGGCCTTGCTCATCTTCCGTCGTCTGTGGTGCATAAAAGTCAAAGCCGTGATCCAGCTCATAAAAGTCACCATGCTCATAGGATCTATCCTGAGAATCAAACGCCCCAACAACATAGCCCGCCTGATAGACGTTTTGATACTTCATTCCTTCAGCCTCAAGCCCTTGGGGTGAAAATACAAGCACATCCTCGCCGCCCAGATCAAACAGATCAGGGCATTCGAACATATAACCGAACTCACTTAGCCGGCCTTCTCCCCCGCCAGCTAAGACGCCGACATGGTTCCACTCATATAAATTCTCACTTCGAAGCAGTGCGACTGCTCCTTTCAAGTCTTCCGTCTGAGCACCGACCACCATAAAGTAAGAACCATCCTGCTCCCACACTTTCGGATCACGGAAATGAGCCGTGTATCCTTCCGGCAGATGTACGACCGGCCCCTTTTTATCAAAATGAATGCCGTCATCTGAAACAGCAAGACATTGATACGACTCGCGATTGCCTTCCTCATCCTTCACGTTCCCTGTGTAAAAAGCATATAGTTCGCCATTATGTTCAATCGCAGAACCTGAATAGCAGCCATTTTTCTCAAACCACTCAGAGGGAGTAAGAGCAATATCTTCATGCGTCCAGTTGACGAGATCCTCGGACGAATAATGGCCCCAGAACTTCGCCCCATGCCCCGTTTTGAACGGCATCCATTGGTAAAACAAATGATAGGTCCCGTTCCACTGAATCCAGCCGTTCGGGTCATTCAAAAGGCCAACGGGTGGCATGATGTGATAGTGCAGCCGATAAGGATCTGCCTCTACAAGATCTTGGTATTTTCCAACTTCTTTAAACGCAGCCTGGCGCAACTCCTGATCTTTACTCATCAATTACTCGCCTGCCCCTTCAAGGTGTTTGACTACTTCATCTCGTGTCGGCAGTGCTGTCATGGCACCCTTCGTCGATGCAGCCAAAGCCCCGGATACACTTGCGAATTTCGCCATCTTCACCGCTTCCGAAAGCGTAATGGCAGTGATATCGCCTTCGTACTCATTCAAGGAGTACAACATGCCGGAAACAAACGCATCGCCTGCACCTGTCGTATCGACTGCTTTTACTTTCATCGCTGGCACATGCTGGATTCCCTCAGACGTGCACACATAGTTACCTTCTCCGCCCATCGTAATCAGGGTCAAAGGAATATCATAAGCTGCGAGTTTCTCAAGCCCACGCTCAATGTCCGCTTCGCCTGTGATGAACTCCAACTCTTCCTCCGATATTTTCAAAAGGTCTGCTTCTGAAAGCATCGACTGAATCGTTTCCCGTGCCTGTTCTTCGGAATCCCAAAGCATGAGACGTAAGTTCGGGTCATACGAGACGATCATCCCTTTTTCCTTCGCCAAAGCAACCGCATGGTGCGTCGCCTTTTTGACTGTCTCACCAATCATTGAAATCGAACCGAAATGAAGCACTTTATGGGTATCAAAATCTGACACGTCAATCTCTCCTGCTTCAAGGAACTGATCGGCACTCGGGTGGATGTAAAAGTCAAAGCTTCGTTCCCCGTCCTCGGCATTTGTTACAAAAACAACACCCGTCCTCACGTCCGCTGTGAGGAACATGCTGTGGGTCTGTACCCCGTAATCGGTGAGCGTTTTTTTCATAAAACGCCCGAGCACGTCATCGCCGACTTTTCCTAAAAATGTAGACTTGGCCCCAAGTCTTGCCACACCGACAGAAACGTTCGCCGGCGCCCCGCCTGGGCTCTTTTGATAGTTCGTATTGTCTTGATCTAACGGAATAAAATCAATCAATGCTTCCCCGAGCGAAATGACACCTTTTTTCATTGTTCATCCTCCTCTAAAATCATAGCTATCTTTATTATCTTCCATTAACCTATACAAAACAAATCCCTACCAGCCGAAAAACTAGTAAGGATTCGTCACTATTATTTCGTATCTTCATTCCATCCGAGTAGAAGCGTCGCAAGGATGGATCCACCAATCGCGATCAAGCAGCCGATTCCGTAGTTAATCGGATCCTGGGCAATTGCGAACATCGGTAAACCGGTCAGACCGATTCCGTTCGCCATCACTTTTGTGAACACAACATACGCGCCACCTAGTGCACCACCAATCGCTGCTCCGATGAACGGACGACGGTATTTCAAGTTGACACCGAAAATCGCAGGTTCCGTAATTCCAAGGAAAGCAGAGATTCCTGCTGGAAGAGCGATTTCTTTCGTTTTCTTGTTTTTCGTCTTGAAGAAGACCGCAATCGTCGCTCCACCTTGAGCAACGTTCGCCATCGCCCAAATTGGAAGCAAGTAGTTTCCACCGACGTTCAACAGTTCCGCTTCAATGGCGTGAAAACTGTGATGAACACCTGTCAGGACAATCGTGGAGTACAATCCACCGAAAATCAGACCGGCAATCGGGCCAGCCGTGTCATACACAACACCAAGCACGGAAGTCAATCCATTACCGAGCGTACGGCCAAGTGGTCCAACGACAAGCAAGGCAACAAACCCTGTGAAAATAACCGTCAAGAACGGCGTGAGCAATAAATCGATCGCATTCGGAACAACTTTACGGAAGGCTTGTTCCATTTTCGCCATCACATAAACCGTCAATAGAACAGGGATAACTGTGCCCTGATATCCAAGCATTTCGACACCAAACCCTAAGAAATCAAGCGTTTCCGGCTGTGCATCAGAAAGTCCCCATGGGTTTAAAAGATTCGGGTGGGTCATAATTCCACCGATAACGGCACCTAAATATGTGTTCCCTCCGAATTCCTTCGCGGCACTAAAACCAATCAAGATCGGCAGAATGATGAAGGAGGCAGATGAGAACATATCAAGCATGACGAACATTCCGCTCTCTGGATCGACCCAGTTGTAAGTGTTCATCAGGCCTAGGAGACCCATCAGCATACCTGCAGCAACGATCGCTGGAATGATCGGCACGAAAATGTTCGATAGCGTCCGGGCAAAACGCGCCAGTGGGTTCATTTTACTTTTCGCCGCATCCTTGTGAGAAACGGATTTATCATTTTCTTCCTCTTCCACTGAAGCTCCGACCATTGGGCCGAAGTGGGTGAAAACTTTGTTGACAGTTCCTGTTCCGAAGATAATCTGAAACTGACCGGAACTTGAGAATGCTCCTTTAACGCCATCGAGTTCTTCAATAGCTGCTTTATCGACTTGACTCTCATCATCAATGACGAGACGTAAACGTGTGGCACAGTGAGTGGCACTGACAACATTATCCTTGCCGCCGAGCAATGGAACCAATTGTTCAGCTACTTCTTTATGATTCATGATGTTTCCTCCTTGTTATTTTTTGGGAAATAAAAAAGACCTAAAACGCGCACAGTATGGATAGGTCATTCGCATACACGAGTCACCTAGCCAACTCTACACATTTTAGGTCTTGCCTGCTTTACCAGTAACAATCCTGCAATATTCAACTTTGAACAATTTCATTCTAACCAATGAAAACGCTATCGTCAATCCCTTAATAAAATTAATTTACGTTTAACAGACGCTGGATATGCAAAGCGATGTAGGCGACTTCAGAATCTGGAAAATCTACGCCGTATTCTTCCATCAAATAGCAGGCTACTTTCTCTGACGTCTCATAAGCTTCCTTATATTTCGTTTGAATCAGCTCCAGCATATCTTCATCAATCGGTTCGAAGTTGCTGCCTTCTTCCACACGATTCAATGCAAAGCGGAGATGGGTAATCAAGCGTTGGTAGTTGATGCTCGTTTCTTCAATGGTAAGCCCAACAATCGCTTCGACCTGCTCAACAAAATCACGCAAAATGGTCGCCGTCTGCAACGATTCGCTCATCGACGGCGTGTCCATTTTAGCGGTATGAACGTGAAGCGCGATGTGAGCGACCTCATCCATCGGGACCTCGACACCAAGCTCACGTTTGATTTCTTCTTTTGCCCACATCCCTACTTCGAATTCCTTTTTATATAGAAACTTGATTTCATTCGTCAACTTGTTTTGAATCGGGAACCCTTGCTCCAGGCGTTCCAATGCAAAAGATAAGTGGTCAGTGAGCGCAATATGAATATGATCGTTTAACGGCGCTTCCAAATACCCTTCCGCATGACTAATGATTCGTTCTGCAACTTCTATATGCTTTTCCGGTAAAGTGGATAAAAGCTGTTGGAATTTTTCTGAGGACTGATCACGTAAGAGGAATATCTTTTCGATTTTATGTTTCGGCACAATATCGTTCCGCTTCTTTTGAAAAGCGATGCCTTTCCCCATAACAATCTTCTCCTGGGGGCCATCATAGACAACGACTGCATTATTGTTCAGGATTCTAAAAATGCGCATAGTAAGCTCCTCCGCTCGAATGGTTACTCCTTCAATATTACCACGAAGAGAGTCTTCTATGACAATGGTATGGGCGGTTAGAGCAAAGAGGAAACATTAAGAGAGGGAGGAAGGAGTGGTCTTTTCCAAAATCATACGTTCGATTTGCAGGGCAATGGAGAGAACATGCACAAATCCCTCGAGCACAGGGGATGCTTCCATATGCTTTTCATAATGGTACATGAGCGGACGGGCCAGTTCTTTACTCACTTCTGGATCAAAATAATAGAAACCGGTCACCGGAAAATAGAGAGCATTACCCATTGGAATGAGTGTCCCCACGGCTATGCTGCCTTTTTCAGGCTCCTTCACCCTTCTATCAATCATGACCACCTCTACCGTTTCTTCTGTCTCCATGTCCACAGCAACGAAGGCGTTTGCTCCGAACTTGTGGCCAATATAGTAGAATTTCGGTGAGGCTTTCTCCCATTCTTCAAGCCATGCTTTCATCAAAGGGGTTTGCTTGAGATCTTGCTTATATTCCATACAAAAATCCTCCACAAAGCTTACGTTCTCAATTTCAGAAACATCATATAGGACGCGCCACCAAAACAAATTCAACTCAAGCGCGAGGCGTTTGTCTTCCGGGGGATCGTGATCCTCCACGAACTCCATCAACAGCGGCCGATACACTTCCCCGACTCTTTGTACAATAAAAGAAACGAAGTCATTGTAAGTCTCAGGCAAGAACGTGTCCATGACTTCCTCCGACAGTGGTTGGCCATGACGAAAAGGGGTTGTCTGTTCGGAAGGCTGCGCAAAAGCCACTATGTTCTTCTTATTATCAGTCATTCTCATCCTCCTCTTTTTGAGTGCTTATGTACTATTCGACACCATCCGCCATTCCCCTTTACTTCCCTCACAACCTTTACAAAACCCGAACAAAAGAAACTGAACCTTTCCATGAATTTATTTCCTCAATATGATTCTATAATAAATGAAAATCGGGAAGGCTAATTACTAAACCCTTTCCCTATTTCTTGTTACACTAGAAAACGTGAGAAATTTTTGTATAATCATTCTCATTCAGTCAGCTGAGAATTAATTTTCGACAGATTTTTGTCATTGTTGACAAAAAGTCGATTTTATATAATAATAGCTACTGAATTAGAATTATTATAAAAAGCTGCAACATTCCAGCAGCTAATCAAACATACTTTACAGGAGGAATTCTACTATGGCTCTAATCGGTAAAGAAGTACAACCATTCCAGGCGAAAGCATTCAAAAACGGTGACTTCGTTGACGTATCAGAACAAAACTTCAAAGGACAGTGGAGCGTTGTTTGCTTCTACCCAGCAGACTTCTCTTTCGTTTGCCCGACAGAACTTGAAGATCTACAAAACAACTACGACGCACTGAAAGAACTAGGTGCTGAAGTTTACTCTGTTTCTACAGATACTCACTTCGTACACAAAGGCTGGCACGATGCTTCTGAAAAAATCAACAAAATCACTTACGCAATGATCGGTGACCCATCTCAGCAGATCTCCCGTCAATTTGACGTACTGAACGAAGAAGATGGACTAGCTGAGCGCGGTACATTCATCATCGATCCAGACGGCGTTATCCAAACAGTAGAAATCAACGCTGGCGGAATCGGCCGTGACGCAAGCAGCCTTATCGGAAAAATCAAAGCTGCTCAATACGTACGCAACAATCCTGGTGAAGTTTGCCCAGCAAAATGGGAAGAAGGCGAAGATACACTAACACCAAGCCTTGACCTAGTCGGCAAAATTTAAGGAGTGGAATATAAATGGTTCTCGATGCACAAATAAAAGCACAATTAGAAGAGTATCTAAAGCTTTTAGAAGGTGACATCGAACTGAAAGTCAGCACGGGAGACGATAAAGTCTCCCGTGACATGCTGGCTCTCACGGATGAGCTTGCATCCATGTCACCGAAAATCACAGTACAAAACACAGAAATGAAACGCACACCAAGCTTCAGCGTGAACCGCCCGCAAGAAGAAACAGGTGTTACGTTTGCCGGTGTTCCGCTTGGTCATGAATTCACGTCCTTGGTTCTTGCTTTGCTGCAAGTGAGTGGTAGAGCTCCGAAAATCGACGATACGATGATCGACCAAATCAAAAACATCTCCGGAGAGTTTCATTTTGAAACGTTTGTCAGCTTAAGCTGCCACAACTGCCCGGATGTTGTTCAGGCCCTGAATATCATGAGCGTGCTGAACCCGAATATTACGCACACGATGATCGACGGTGCGGCGTTTAAAGAAGAAGCGGAAGAGAAAAACATCATGGCCGTTCCTTCTGTACACCTGAACGGAGAATTCTTCAGTGGTGGACGTACGACGCTTGAAGAAATCGTAGCGAAAATCAGTGAAGGTCCATCTCCAGAGGAATTCACAAACCGTGAGCCTTACGAAGTTCTTGTCATCGGTGGTGGTCCTGCAGGCGCAAGTGCAGCCATCTACTCTGCACGTAAAGGCATCCGTACCGGCATCGTCGCTGAACGTTTCGGCGGGCAAGTCCTTGATACGATGACGATCGAAAACTTCATCAGTGTGAAGAGCACAGAAGGACCGAAGTTCGCCGCAAGCTTAGAAGAACACGTCAAAGATTATGAGATCGATATCATGAACCTTCAACGTGCGAAAAGCTTGCAGAAGAACGATGACAACATGTTCGAACTTGAACTCGAAAACGGCGGAGTGCTGAAAAGTAAAACCGTCATCATCTCCACAGGTGCACGCTGGCGTCAACTCGGCGTACCTGGTGAGGACGAGTATAAGAACAAAGGTGTTGCTTACTGCCCACACTGTGACGGACCATTGTTTGAAGGCAAAGACGTAGCCGTTATCGGCGGCGGAAACTCTGGTGTCGAAGCAGCGATTGACCTTGCCGGTATCGTACAAAACGTAACTGTGCTTGAATTCGCAGACACACTGAAAGCAGACGAAGTCTTACAAGAACGCTTGAACAGCCTTCCAAATGCTGAAGTGAAAACAAATGCTCAAACTAAAGAAATCACCGGCGATGACAATGTGAACGGAATCACATACATCGACCGTGAATCAGGGGAAGAGCAGCACATCGACCTTGAAGGTGTCTTCGTCCAAATTGGACTTGTACCTAATACCGAATGGATGGATGAATCTGTTGAAATGAACCGCATCGGTGAAATCATCACAGACAAACACGGCGCAACAAACGTGCCAGGATTGTTTGCTGCGGGTGACGTAACTGACACCCCACACAACCAAATCATCATCTCTATGGGTGATGGTGCGAACGCGGCGTTAGGTGCGTTTGATTACTTGATTCGTAACTAATGACCTTTATACCAAAGAAGAGCGGCAATGGTCGCTCTTCTTTTTTATTGTCAACATGAGCTAGACGGAAGTTACTCATATAAGAAGGTGTCATGAGGAGTAAAAAGAGGTACATGAAAAGATCAAAAAAAAGAGGAAACCACTCACGGCTTCCTCCTTTTTACTGATTAAATTGGCAGAGGAGCAAGCGGCGAAATAAACCCTCTCTCCACAAGTTCATCCCAAAATGCTTTCGGAATCTCCCTCTGAATCATCTCCAAATCTTCCTTAATACGATCCGGACGAGTCGAGCCGGGAATGACCGACTTTACGGCTGGATGGGCCGTTGAAAATTGGAGTGCAGCTGCTTTTAACGGCACATCGTACTTGTCGCCAATTTCCTTCAATTGATTTACTCTTCCAATGATATCCGCGCCGGCTTTTTCATAGTTGTAGTGATCTCCACCAAACAAGACACCAGAGTTATAAGGACTGCCGACAACGATGTCTACATCCTTCTCTTCTGCCATCGTCATCATGCGCTGTAACGCGCGGTCATGCTGGAGGAGCGTATATTGCGTTGCGGATAAGCAGACATCCGGCCTTGTTTCCTCAAGCTCCATCGCAAGTTCAATCGGTTCTGTCGTGTTAACGCCAAGGCCCCACGAACGGATGACTCCTTCTTCCCGAAGACGTGACAATACACGGAAAGCTCCGGTTCTCGCTTCTTCAAATTTAGCCACCCATTCATCTCCGTGGAAATCAGGAGAAACGTCATGCACGAAGACCATGTCTAAACGATCGGTTTGCAGTCGTTCAAGGCTCTGCTCGATCGACCGTTTCGTTGCGTCTTCCGTGTAATCGGTAATGACTTTATTGTTCCGGCCATGTTCAAAAAGCCCTGCGTTCTCTTCTGTCTCATCCGTCATATAACGACCGACTTTTGTGCTTAATACATAGTCATCACGGTTATACTTCGATAACACGTCACCGACACGCATCTCCGCTAAACCGGCTCCATAAAAAGGTGCAGTGTCAAAATAGCGGACGCCCTCATCCCAGGCGGTTTGTATCGTTTCACGGGCTTCTTCTTCCGGGACATCCCTGAACATATTTCCTAAAGGGGCTGTGCCAAGTCCTACTTTATGTTTCAATGCATCCTGCAGTGATTTCATGTGTTCATTCCTCCTTTTAAAAAGAACCTATAGTTGTATAACCAACTATAAGAAAAATGAAACATTCCTTCCAAGGAGATTAAGTCTACATCAGCCCTCCTGCCACACTTCTTCTGCAATCCTGACAACATGGTCGATTTTCTTCCACTGCTGTTCTTCTGTGATTTCATTACCTTCTTCTGTTGATGCAAATCCACATTGAGGACTCAAACACAGCTGGCTCAAAGGTACATAATCTGAAGCTTCAAGAATACGAGCCTTCACGCGCTCTGGATCCTCCAACTCTCCATACTTTGATGTAATTAAACCAAGAACGATGGATAAGTCTTGGCGGTTCATATGACGAAGGGGCTCAAATCCGCCGGAGCGCTCATCGTCAAACTCAAGGAACAAACCATCAACATCCAAGCCACCAAAAATTGTTTCCGATACCGCTTCATAGCTTCCGCTCGTCATAAAGGTCGAACGGAAATTGCCTCGACAAATATGCATGGTAATAAGCAGATCATCCGGTCTGTTGGCAATCGACTCATTGATGGCACGTGCACACAGCTCGGCCACTTCCTCAGGGTTTTGGCCTTTCTTTTTCATTGAAGCACGTCCTTCTTCTGAGAAAAACGTCGCCCATGACGTATCATCAAACTGTAGGTAGCGGCAGCCTTCCTCATAAATTTTGTTTATGAATCCTCGATAAGCCACCACTAAATCATTGACGAGTTCTTCATCGTCATCATAAATGCCTTCCGACCGATCCGCACGGAATAAGAGCATGTTCGGACTCGGGATTGTCAATTTGGCAACAGCATCACCGGCAATGCTTTTTAAAAAACGGAAATGGTTGACCATCTCATGATCACTGAAACCTACATGTCCTGTAATTTTAATTCCACGGGCTTTCGTTTCCACTCCTTTGAATTTCAGACCTTTTTCAGGTTCATAACCTTCTACCCCATCGAGGCCTTCGAGGAAATCAAAATGCCACCAGCTTCGGCGGAAATCGCCATCCGTGACAGCTTTCAATCCTGCTGCTTTTTGTTTTTCTACTAATTTTACAATCTCTTCATCTTCCACTTGACGCAATTCCTCTTCCGTTATTTCTCCCTCTGCCTGTTGGATACGTGCTGCTTTTAATCGTTCTGGACGTAGGAAGCTTCCTACATGGTCTCCTTTAAATGGTGTTCTCTTCACATTCTTTTCGGTTGTTATAGACATTTATAACCCTTCTTTCTTTCATAGTTTGTGCGCTCCAATAAGAAAAGCCCCTCTTCTAAATAAGAAGAGGGGCTAAGTAACCGCCGAACGATTCCCTTCTTATCTGCAAGCTGAACGCTTCTGGAATTAGCACAGTACTTTCTATAAGTCTGCTGCTAAGGTATCAACGGGCCAGTCCCTCCACCTTTCTGGATAAGAAACATGATTGAATTGTTAAAGATTACTATACAGGACTTCGATTGAAATTGACAACCGATTCTGAACATTTTTCTCTTGTTTTCCTTAAATAAAAATCCCCCTCTTCAAGAGGAGGATTCAATCAACGCCATTCTCAAATAATCCACGAACAGAGCCGACTGCTCCTTCAACTTTACCTTCTCTTCGGGCAAAATGGCATGATCGAGTGCCAGCCCGTCAATGAAAGTGATGATCGACCGCGCAATAATTTGGCTTTCATAGCGATCACTGAACTCACCGGATTTTTGCCCTTTTGTGATGAGTCCATCGTAAATCTGCAGACCCATTTCATAACGTTTTTCCCCGTACGCACGTCTTCGTTCATTGTTACGTCCGGTGATAAAGAACTCAAGCTTGCTTGGTGCGAGAGGGTCCATCTCTGTATTCGGACTGCCATCTTCCCCGAACAAAAGCTGCATAAGCAGGTCCCAATAGGACTCTACTTTTTCAAGAGAATCTTCTGTCGTTTCAGCTTCATCCGTCAGCCCTTCTTCAAGCAAGGCTTCAAATAGGTCTTCTTTATTTGAAAAATATTGATAGAGACCGCCGCGGCTGACGCCAGCCGACTCCATGACATGCTTCATCGTCGTGTGCTCGTATCCATGTTCGATGAATACGTTCCTTGCAGATTCCATGATGTCAGCTCGTCGTTGCTTCAGGTGTTCCTTGCTCACTCGTGGAGACATGTGCTTTCCCTCCCTCTACTTTTCGCTTCGTTACAAATCCTACGATGGATACGCAGACAAGGAGACTTGCTGTAATGGTAAACGTCGGAATGACGCCAATCATCGTCGCGATCCATCCTCCGACAAGAGGCCCAATGATGGTCGCAGTCGTCATGACACTGTTGATGGCCCCAAACACGCGCCCGGTCATATGAACAGGTGTGTTCACCTGGACAGTCGCCTGGAACGGAACAAAAATCAGACTTGCAGAGAAACCCGCGGTGAATCCGAGTCCCGGTCCCCAAAGGATAGAATAATTGAGGTCATAAAAGGTAAGCATCCCCATAATCCCAAAACTCGCTCCGATTCCACAAACCCCAAGGAGCATGAGCGGATAAGCTTTATAATCCGTTTTCTTCGCTAACAAAAATCCTGCTAAGAACATGCCGAGACCAGACCCCGTCACTAGATAACCGAACAAATCGGGGGACACCTGCGTCAGCTCACGAATTAAGACAATCAGCTGAGAATCGGCCGATTGAAGAATCAACAGGCTGAGCCCGACAAGAATCAAACCCGTCATCATAAAGCGGTTCGATTTAAGAAAAGAAAAGCCGAGCGCGAACTCTTTCTTGAACGACGCTTTCTCTTTTTCTTCTTCGGTCGTTTCCAGAGGAAGCGCATTTGGAACAAACAAGAGGATGACCGCAGACACGAGAAACGTGGCCGAGTCGATGATAAAAACTTGCTGGGCGCCGAAAACCGTAACAAGCAATCCACTAACGAGCGGGCCGAGAATTTTCGTCGACGAGTCAATCATCGAAGTGATCGACATCGCCCCTTTCATATCCTCCTCCGGCACCACTTCCTTCAATTTCCCGTTTTTCGCAGGAATGAATACTGCGGAGAAGATTCCGATCGTAAGTAGGGTTGCATAAACCATCCAAAGCGATGTCGCGACCGTCAAAATCAGTATTAAAGCCGCCCTCACGACATCAGATACGATCATAAGCGTTTTGCGGCTGAAGCGGTCAGCCACCATTCCAGCAACCGGTCCAAACAAAGCCATCGGCACAGCCAAACATAAAAAGACGAACGACACTTCAAGCGGTGATGCATCCCATTTCAATCCGACAAGCGTGATAATCGCGACAATGCTGAGCCAGTCGCCAATGCTCGAGATGGCTTGCGCGGACATCAAGGTCATATACCCTTTGTTTTTCCATAAACGCTCCATAGGTTGGGCCCCTCTCAATTAAACGACACCGATGTCGTTTTGTTAGTTATATTATATCGACACTGGTGTCGTTTTGCAACCGTTGTTTTAAAAAGAGTAAAATCGCCCATAAAAGCATGAAGGCAAAATTTTTACACCCTTGCTTTTACGTCCCTATATTCACTACTACTTATCAAAGGCCATGCAGCGATCAAACTCAAAACGGACCCTCGTCCATGTCGCTGTCTGAGTCTCCCTCTCTTTCATCTTTGACTATTTGTTTATGTATTTCACTGATGAGAAACAACCCCCTGAATAAGCAACCAACAACAATACCAAAAGTGATGATTCCTCCTATCAAAGGACCGGTCATCATAATCAACCAACCTAATAACATGCAGGCAAGAATAATAAAGAACAACATGCACATCCCTCCTTACAGCTTTTCATTATTTCAAACCATGCCAATCTAAAACAAGCATTCCCATTTAAAAGATTCTTCCGTACAGCGTTTTCAGCTCCCACAACAGCTTTAATTGGTAGACCTCGGAAGAATAAAAGAAAGAGAAAAGCATAGTGTTTCTATGCATTTCTCTTTCTTTTGATCTGACTAACCTTTTCATTTCAAATCCCTTTCGTATTCATCAAAACGACTCTCCAACCATCTGGATCTTCAATGGTTATCCCTTTTTCCTTCCAATATGGATTTTCAGATTCCACTTTCTTGTATCCCATATCATGGAGTCTTTCAGTTACATCCAGCACCTCACCCCGATTTTCTATATAAAAAACCAGCAAATTATCCTTAGAAGGTGCAGGGCAAGGGCTGCCAGATTCATGCCTGGTGAACTCGAGTTGGTAGGATAGACCAGGTAATCCATAAACCACACCCTCATATCCTCTGTGTCCTGCAAAGTCTGTCATTCTCTCTAAACCAAGTCCTGCCTCATAAAATTCAATGACTTTTTCTAATTGGTCGGTAGGTCTCGCTACCCTTATTTGTGATGCTTCAAAGCTTGGAAACTTCATTCTTCTTCTCCTCCCGCTTACCGAGAGCAATTCTCTAACTGAAACTAGCCATGATTGAATGCCCTCTTTTTAACCAATAGTAATAGATTCCGAGGGAAAACCCATTAGCGGAAAGAATGAAAAATATATACAACTTTGGTCGGAGTAAGAAAATGGACAATAACTTCTCGATAGGGGACGTTTAAGCAACATTAGAGGACATTGCACACGAGTTACGAAACATTAACCTATAAGACAATAAAAAAAGTGCCCTCCCACCTGTGTGGGGAAAGGCACTTTTCGCTGCATTTAAATATTCACAGGACTCTCTTCCTGCTCCTCCGTCAGCCCAAGCGTCTCTTCTGTAGTCGCATGAATTTCGCGGATCAACTCTGGATTTTCAACTAATTTTTTCCCGTAAGAAGGAATCATCTCTTTGATTTTCGGTTCCCATTCCTTCAACTGCTCTGGGAAGCATCTTCCCATCAGGTCAAGCATGACAGAAACCGCTGTCGATGCGCCTGGTGAAGCACCAAGCAAGGCAGCGATGGAGCCATCGGCGGAACTGACGACTTCAGTTCCGAATTGAAGCGTTCCTTTGCCCCCACCCTCGGTATCCTTAATGACCTGTACGCGTTGACCTGCGGTGACGAGATCCCAGTCCTCTGCTTTGGCCGCAGGGATGAATTCACGCAGTTCTTCCAGACGTTTTTCCTTCGATTGAATGACCTGCTCGATCAGGTATTTCGTCAAGGAAGCGTTCTTCACACCTGCCGCTACCATTGTAGCCAAGTTATCTCTTTGGACGGAGGTGATCAAATCAAGCAGCGATCCGGTTTTCAAAAACTTTGGCGAGAACCCTGCAAATGGTCCGAAAAGCAAGCTTTCTTTGCCGTCAATGAAACGTGTATCCAGGTGTGGCACAGACATCGGTGGTGCACCGACTTTCGCTTTGCCATACACTTTCGCGCGGTGTTCGGCGATCACTTCCGGGTTGTTACATACCATGAACAGACCGCTGACTGGGAATCCACCGATCTGCTTCGATTCAGGAATTCCCGTTTTTTGAAGCAAGTGTAGACTTCCCCCTCCTCCGCCGATGAAGACGAAGTTGGACTTATGGTATTCCATCTTATCGTTTTGAAGGTCCCGTACTTTCACTTCCCACGATCCGTCTTCTGCACGCTTGATATCCTCAACACTGTGCTTGTAGTTGATTTCAAGGTCTTCTTTTTCCAAGTGCTCGAACATCTTCCGCGTCAATGAACCGAAGTTCACGTCCGTCCCCGCATCGATCTTCGTTGCCGCGATCGGTTCTGTGATCGTTCGGTTCTTCATGATTAGCGGAATCCATTCTTCCAGTTTATCTGGATCATCAGAAAATTCCATGTCCTTGAACAACGGGTTCGCAACCATGGTATTAAAGCGCTTTCTCAGGAAATCAACATTTCTCTCTCCCTGAACGAAACTCATATGGGGTAATGGCATTATAAAGTCATTCGGGTTACTGATCCGATTGTTTTTCACGAGATAAGACCAAAATTGCTTGGAGACTTGAAACTGTTCATTTACTTTAATGGCTTTTGTCATATCAATCGTACCGTCAGGCTTTTCATTCGTGTAATTCAGCTCGCAAAGGGCGGCATGGCCTGTGCCTGCATTGTTCCATACGTTCGAACTTTCTTCCCCTGCACTACCAAGCCTTTCAAACACGCGAATGTTCCAGTCCGGCACCAATTCTTTAAGCAAAGATCCCAATGTCGCACTCATGATCCCTGCACCAATTAAAATCACATCTGTCTTCGAGTATTTTTTGCTCATTCCCTTTCATTCTCCCTATTATCAGTTATTTTTATCTATGTTCAGTGTATCACTATTATCGAAAAATTAAAATATTTGGAAGCCCTTCCGAATACGGATTCCGTAGGGTATTTTCCCATCAAGGAAAGAAAAACATCGCACCATCAGCTTATTCAAAGAAGGGCCGTGGTGTTCAGCACATACGGCTTCAAGTCCATTTTCATAGAGAGCAGTGCAAGGATAGGTCAGGGCTTCCTCAGCCTGTTGGTTACTTACATCTTATATCCAGGGTATGAGTGAATTTTTTAAAGTCCGTCTTGGACGGGTCTTTTTATTTTTACCTCTAAATCAGTCGACAGAATGGTACTCCTCCCAAATGGAAAAATGAAACAAATCTTAAATGCAAACGTAAACATATAAAAGGCTACATGCATGAACTCAATCTACTATAGAAGGGAGACTTTCCTTTGACCGACCAATTCATCCCAATAGGGGTAGCGATTGCCTTAACCGCCATTGTATTATGGAAAATATTTTATAACAATTTTGATATGGTCATCAATTATGCCGAGAAAAGAAGAGAAAAAGATGACATCTCACTTATAATCAAACGCAACGATGAACCCACGATTTCAATTAATCCACATACTGTTCTACCTTTAGCAAGTACTATGAAAATCATCATTGCAATTGTATTTGCAAGACAAGTGAGCGATAACATAATTGATGAAAATGCATGGATTCCCAAAGAGGAGCTTTTGAAGTTCTATATGGAAGGGACAGATGGCGGTGCTCACAAACAATGGGTTCGTGCCAATTCCGACAAAGACCAGTACACCTTAAAAGAAATCGCGATTGGGATGATTGCCTACAGCTCCAATGCTAACACAGAATTCCTAATGAATTACCTTGGCTTAGAAGCTATCAATCTTTTACCAGCTTCTCTTCATATGAAGAGCCATACACCCATATTCCCAATTGTCTCCTCCTTGTACATCCCTTCCTATATTGAAACCAAGGAGAAGGTTACGGATAAAAATGATCTTCTAAAGAGACTTGAGGGCATGTCTAGAGAGGAATATATTGACTGTTCTTTGGAAATTCATGAGCATTTAGCTGCAAACGAACAGAGAGGATACATGGACGAAGTGAAGCTGGATGTTGAGTTCCAAAAGATATGGTCTGACCGATTACCCGCAGCATCAGCCCAAGACTATTTGACCCTCATGCAGGTCATCAATCGAAGAGGAACATTTGATGATAAGATGCAGCGATGTATTGAAGAAATCCTAGGTTATGCTTTGTACATACATCCAGCAAACAGAAAGTGGATCGAACACGGTGGGATGAAAGGAGGCTCGACTTTATTTGTTTTCACGCATGCTTCCTATACAACGGATAAAGAAGGCAATCAGACAGAGGTCGTGTTCTTGGCCAACAATTTGAACGTCTTAAATTCTAGAAAACTGCAAAGGAACTTTAACTCCTTTTTGCTTCACCTGTTAACCAACAAGGAGTTTAGAAAGAAAATAAGTTCTTGAGTAGTAAAACTTAGATTACGATTTAAAAAAGGCAGGAGGAAAACCATTGGACTTGATCGCCTGGGTGATTGTCGCAAGTGAAATCGGATTTTGGGTTGTCATCATCGCAGGACTAGTGACACGTTATATTTTCAAAAAGAAAAGAGCAGGACTGTTGTTACTCGCTTTAACCCCACTCATTGATTTGATCTTACTTGTAACGACAAGTGTTCACCTATGGAACGGGGCTGAGGCTACAATCGCCCATGCGATTGCTGCCGTCTATATCGGTGTGTCGGTCGCCTTCGGTAAAAGCATGATTAAATGGGCGGATGTTCGTTTCCGATATTACATCACAAAAGAAGGGCCGTGCCCCAATAAGCTTTCCGGCATCCCCCATGCTAAACACTACTTTAAAAGCTGGCTGCAGCATGTGCTTGCCTATTTAATTGGGGCCATTTTTCTTGTGAGCCTGATTTTTCTCATTGGTGATCCATCTCGCACAGAAGCTCTTTCCAATGCACTGAAGCTCTGGACCCTTGTCCTCGGTGTCGACTTTCTCATTGCAATCAGCCATTTCATCTGGCCAAAAAAATAAAAAAAGTGTCTGCGCTCAGAAGAATAGAGGCAGACACTTTTTCACATGAACAATATCGTTAAACCCGGAGCCAGGATCGACACGAGGACTGCACTCAACACCATCGCGATCGTACTGACAGAACCTTCAAGCGGATCCCGCTCCATCGATGTCGCCGTCCCAATCGCATGTGAAGCACTCCCCATGCCGACCCCTTTTCCGAGTGGATGGGTGAGGCGGGAAAAGCGCATCACCACAGGGTGGATCAGCACTCCACCAATGCCGGCAATCATGACAAAAACAGCTGCAAGCGGCATGACACCGCCGCTTGATTCCGCAATTGACATCGCAACAGGAGTTGTCACTGATTTCGGAACGATCGAGTGGATGATCAACTCACTGAAACCCGCCCACTTGCTAAGCAAAAGTCCAGAGGTCACACCAATAAACGCGCCAACTGAAGTCCCTACCAAAATCGGCAGGAGCATCCTTTTCAGAAGATCACGGTACTGATAAAGCGGGAAAGCAAGCGCAACGACTGCCGGACCAAGCAAATAATCAATCCACTTGCCGCCGAGCATATACGTATCATAAGAAAGACCGAACAGCAGTAAAAGAATGATTATGGTCACGGTCGACAAAATAATCGGGGCCGTATAGATGCGGCGAAACCTGCGATAGATGAACAACGCCCCCTGATAGATAAGAATCGTCAGAATGATTATGAACGAAGCCGGAAGAAGACTACTCATGAGCAGCCTCCCTCCTTCTCGCCATCCACTGAGCGACGAAACCTGAGATCCCCATCACTAAAGCCGTACTCAATAAGCCGATGAGAATCAAAAGCACCCCTTTCCCTTCAAAAACATACGCATAGCTCATGACTCCGACTGTGGCCGGAATGAAAAAGAACGGCAGATGTTTGATCATGAACCCCACGCCCTGTTTGAACCAGTGTTCGGGGACTATCTTTAATGATAAGAGTGCGAACAGAATTACCAGGCCGATGACGCTGCCTGGGATAAATAGGTTGAATGTATTTTGTATAAGTGTTCCGAGTAAGTAGATGATGTATAAGCCGGTGATCTGCAGAATAATAGTGACTGCTTTTGACACGTGTGATCCTTCTTTCTAGTTGTGAGATGGAAGTTTTCTTCCTTCATTATATAGGAATGTGAAGAGCATACAAAAATCCTGCTCCCTAGTTGTTAAGTGAACAGGAAATGATCTTACCATAAGAGTGATTGTCCCGCGCATCATGTACTGAATCATCTTAACATTAAGTACAAACTTTAAATCATACATAGACACTTCTTTATATTTCTTTTTCATTCTCATGACATGAGCTTTGGATCTTGCACAATATGTTAGTATTTTTCTATATTGTACCTAAACAACCAATCTTTTCTGTTAAAAGGAAGTGTGTAACATCATGAAAAAATTCATACAACTGCTGCTTGCAGCCCTAATAATTGTTCTGCTTGGAGCCTGTGCGGAGCAGACTTCAGAAGAGGCAGAAGAAGCCCCTAAAAAAGAAACTGCACCAGAACAAAAAAAGGACCCGGAGCCTCCTTATCAAGCGTTAGAACCATCTGAAGACGCCGTCCCACTCAAGGAACGCTTGTCCAAAGAAGAACTTAAGAATATGCCGGATGAGGAGCTAGCGCTCGGTGGTGACCCTAAGCGTTCCGTTCCTGTCGGTGAGACACTCAGCAAAGGGATGGAAGATAAGGCGAACGGACCGCTGAAGGATCATAGACTTGTCGCTTATTATGGGACCCCTCAATCGGAAAACATGGGCATTCTCGGCACGATGGAGCCTGAGGAACTTATGAAACAGCTCAAAGAGCAGGCCCAGGCCTACTCGAATGCTGATCCTGCCCGGCCGGCCATTCCAACCATTGAACTGATTACGACCATGGCCCAACGCGCTCCGGGACCTGAGGGTACATACGTGAGTAAGCTCCCGGATGAAAAAATCGAGGAGTATGTAAACCTCGCGGAGAAACACGATGCGCTCGTTCTTCTCGATATCCAGCTTGGTACCGATACGGTGATGAACCAGGTGAAAAGCATTGAGAAATGGCTCAAGCATCCGAACGTTCACCTTGCGATCGACACCGAATTTCAAGTCGATGAAGGCGAAGTACCAGGAGAAGACCTCGGCCAGGTGGATGGAAAAGAGGTTCAAAAAGCCGTTGAATACCTTTCCAAGCTGACAGAGAAAAATAACCTGCCCGATAAGTTCGTTCTTGTCCACCAGTTCACGGAACATGTGCTTACGAATAAAGATGCTATTCAACCCACTGATAACGTGGAAGTGGCGCTTAATTTTGACGGCTGGGGCTCATCGATTGATAAAATGGCGCTGTATAAAAAATATGTGCGCGACAATCCTTCCCAGTACGGAGGTTTTAAAGTTTTCTATGATAAGGATCAGCCGGTGATGACACCGGAAGAAGTTGTGAAACTCGATCCTAGTCCTGCGATAGTGAATTATCAATAATAAAAGTGCCTGTCCTCCTTATGAGAACAGGCACTTTTATTATTGAGGCGAATTTATCATCCCTTACTATTTACAAACTCCCTACACTTTCACTCAGCAAATATATCCCTGTAAATAATAGAATAATATATGTAAATAGGCGAAAGACCTTTGGATCGATCCATTTAAATAATTTCCCGCCTAAATACAACCCCAAAAATACCAAGGGTAACGCCCATAAACTCGATACCCAGGTCGTCTTACTGGTCCCAGCAAAAACCACTTGGATAATTAAGCTGACAAAATATATAAATAGATAAAAGGCCAATGTAGTCCCTCTTACTATCTCTTTAGGGGTATCTGTCCCTGAAAAATATAACAATATCGGAGGTCCAGGCACACCTATACTCGTGGTAAGCGAACCGGAAATCCCGCCTATAAGCAAGTCTCTCTCCTTACTTTGATTCATCCGAAACTTAAGAATCAGCATAATTGTTAGTGCAATAATCATAAGGGCTACCCCCATTTTCAATCGATTCATATCCATGTGTAAAAAAACTGCAATCCCTATGGCCAGTCCTATTACACTACCAGTCACAAACCTTTTAAGGATTCCTAAATCAATATCCCTTTTAATTTTCATGATTAAAGCACTTGAGATCACTAAAGATAAAATTAAATTTATTTGTATTGCCTCAGCCGGTTCAAATAGCAAAAGGAGAAATGGAGTAGCCATGATGGAAAATCCAAACCCTGTACTCGTTTGAAGTACAGAAGCGATTAGGATAATGATAATAAATGCTACAACCTCCATAAAACTCTTCCTTCCTTACAACAAAAGCATTTCATTCGTGGTTGGATTTTCTAAGACTACGAATGGCACTATCCGAATGTGCATTATTTATGATAGGGCTCATTTCTTATGATTTTGAACGCCCGGTATACCTGCTCCACCAACATCAACCGCATCAACTGATGCGGAAACGTCATATTCGAAAAAGACAAGTCAAAATCACTCCGATCCAGCACCTCATCACTCAACCCAAGCGAACCCCCGATGACAAACGCAACTTTACTCTTGCCGTAAGTCGCAAGCTCATCCATTTTCTTCGCAAGCTTCTCAGACGTCAGCTGCTTGCCTTCGATTTCTAGTGTGATAACATATGTATCCTGAGAGATCTTCGAAAGGATTCGTTCTCCTTCTTTTTGCTTAACTTCGACCATTTGCGCTTCACTCAAATTTTCCGGTGCTTTTTCGTCCGGGACCTCGACGACATCTACTTTCGCATAAGGACCAAGCCTTTTCACGTATTCCGCAATCCCCTGCTTCAAATACTTTTCCTTCAACTTTCCAACAGTAACAATTGTAATCTTCATACTGTACTCCTCCGTAACACATCATTTGTCTCTAGTGTACCATGAAGTGGATTTCCATAATTAGGCGCACCAGGTCATACATAATATGGAAATTAATCATAAGCCCCCTTCTTACACATAGATATGAAAGGTGATTTAATTCCTAAAGAGGAGATGACAGCATGAGCGACTTTGATAAGAACAACTGCTCTAAGGAAAATGAGGCAAACGAGAACAAGGATGGGTTTGTAAAAGGTGTGTCCAAAGAGGCCAATGACTTCATTCATAATACGGTCGATACTTCTGGAAAGATCATTAAGTCGATTACGGGTGAAGGCGGGCTGATTGGGAAAACAGTGGATTCTTCCGGCAATATCGTTAAGAAAGCCTCCGAGAAAGGCTCAGATGTCATTGGAAAGACCGTGGACAATTCTTCAAAAGCGTTTAAATCGATTAAAGATAAGACGTTTAACAGAAAGAAATAGATCGTATCACAAAGGGATCCGGTTTTTACGGGATTCCTTTTTTATAACAAACAGACCAGGTCATCCAATATATGGATGACCTGGTCTGTTAAATAAAGGCTATTCAACTCTTATAGGATGCCGATCGTATTCAACAAAATAACGAATGCTACAGAGATTACTGGAATTAGGACGGCTACGACAAAGATATCTTTATAGCTGTCTTTGTGCGTCATACCTGTAATCGCAAACAATGTCAGAACCGCTCCGTTATGCGGAAGTGCATCGAGACCGCCTGAGGATAGGGAAGCGACACGGTGGAAAGCTTCCGGACTGATGCCTGTGTTCATGGCGATTTCGTAGTACTTGGATCCTAGCGCTTCAAGCGCGATTCCCATACCACCGGATGCGGAACCGGTTGCACCAGCGAGTACGTTAACGGCAATCGCTTCTGAGATCAATGGATTTCCTTTGATGCCCATCAGCAATTGTGTCAGGTTGGCGAAGCCGGGCACTTCACGTACGACTGTACCAAATCCGACCGCGGCACTCGTGTTGATGATCGCGATAACTGAACCGGCAGCTCCACTGTTCATGGATGGGATGAACTTTTTGAACATCGTGACGTTCAGAAGCATAATGAGCACGATTCCTGAAATCAGAGCGGTAACAACGTCCCAGTTTAATAGATTCAATGTAAGAAGAACCGTTAATAATGGCAGAAGGGACAAGAAAAAGTTCGGCGTTGTAGCCGGTTGTTCGATTTCTTTCTTTTCTTTCGGTTCGGTGAAGACCTCTCCTTGAGCGACGAGTTTCTTCTCACGCCATCTCAGGTAAAAATAGCCTCCGCCACCCATGATAATGGCTGCAATGATTCCCATGACAGGTGCTGCCATGGCGTCCGTTTGGAAGTATTCCATCGGGATCAGGTTCTGGATTTGCGGTGAACCTGGAAGGGCCGTCATCGTAAACGTAAAGGCACCTAATGCGACTGTTGCAGGAATCAGCTTTCGGCTGATGTTCGCTTCACGGAACAGGGATAGGGCCAATGGATAAACAGCAAAAACGACGACGAACAGGCTGACTCCGCCGTACGTCAGAACAGCGGCGGATACGAGCACCCCTAAAATCGCGCGCTGAGTACCAATCAATTTTGTGAAAGCGACCGCGACAGAACGGGCCATCCCTGTGTTTTCCATCAGTTTTCCGAAAATGGCTCCGAGCATGAAGACAGGGAACCAGTCTTTCGCGAAGGCGACAAATCCGCCCATGTATGTATCTTTATAAGCTTCGAGTAGATCGAGACCGCCGGTGAGGGCGACGACACCAGCTGCGATGGGCGCCACCCAGATGATGGACCAGCCTAAGTAGGCAAGGGCCATCAATACGACAAGTCCGAGAAAAATTCCGAACATGGTTTTTCCTCCTTATGTTTATTGAGTCTCGACGACCATGGCGATGCCTTGACCGCCGCCGATGCATAACGATGCGACGCCGTAACGTCCACCTCTGCGCTTGAGCTCCTTAATCATCGTGTACAGGACACGTGTGCCGCTTACACCGATCGGATGACCGAGGGCGATGGCTCCACCGTTGACATTCACTTTGTCACGGTCGAGGCCGAGTTCTTTTTCAACGGCAAGATATTGAGATGCGAACGCTTCGTTCACTTCGATGAGGTCCATATCATCAAGCGAGAGCTCTGCTTTTTCCAATGCCTGACGAATCGCTGGGGCAGGACCGATGCCCATGTATTCAGGCTCCACGCCGGCAACAGACCAAGAAAGGATCTTAGCGATCGGTTGAACATTGTGGTCACTCACATAATTTTCGCTTGCTAAAACGACAGCACCTGCACCGTCATTGATTCCACTTGCATTCCCGCCTGTCACCGTGCCGTCCTTTTTGAAGGCTGGATTCAGCTTGGATAAGGATTCAGGGTTGGTATCTTCACGAATGTGCTCATCTTGATCGACCACTTGCATTCCTTTACGTGTCTTGATTTCGACTGGTACAATCTCTTCTGCGAATTTTCCAGATGTACGGGCCTCTGCTGCGAGCTTATGGCTGCGAGTTGCATATTCATCCTGCTGTTCTCTTGTAATTTCATATTTCTCCGCAAGATTTTCACCAGTGACACCCATGCCAGCTCCGATATATTCATCCGTCAGAGCAGCCCAGAGCATGTCATCGATTTTCGGTGTACCAAGCTTGGTGCCAAAACGGCTGCCTCGCATGGCATGCGGTGCAAGACTCATGCTTTCCACACCACCGGCTAATGCTGTTTCTCCCTCGCCAAGTTGAATGGACTGGGCAGCCGATATGACAGATTGCATACCAGAGCCACACAAACGGTTGACCGCAAGAGCCGGACTTGTATGTGGCACGCCTGTTTTCAAGGAAATGTGGCGGGCTAAGTAAGGTGCGTTTTGTGAAGAATGGATGACATTCCCCATGATGGTGAGGTCAATATGTTCTGCAGAAATGCCGCTTCGTTTCAGTGCTTCTTTGCTTGCCGTTACTCCTAAATCGGTCGGATCGACGTCTTTCAAGGCCCCGCCAAACGTACCGAACGGAGTGCGTGCCCCTTCTATGATATACACTGGTTTCATGTAAAAATCCCCTTTCGTTTATTGAGTCGTATAACCGCCATCAATGACGACTGCCTGACCGGTTACCCCTTTGGCTTTGTTGCTTGCAAGGAACAACGTGTAATCAGCAACTTCCTGAACGGACAAAAGACGTTTTTGTGGAACAAGTGGGTAGATGACTTCTTCCAGCGCTTTTTCTAAAGAAACGCCACGGTTTTTAGCCAGATCCTCAAGCTGATTCCTTACGAGTGGCGTGTCAACGTAACCTGGGCAGACCGCATTGACGGTGATTCCGTCTTCCGCACCTTCAAGAGCCGTCACTTTCGTAAGCCCGATAACTCCATGTTTCGCACTATTGTAGGCGGCCTTGCCAGCGAAGCCGATCAAGCCGTTGATGGACGCCATGTTGATGATGCGTCCGAAGCCTTGTTTTTTCATGATTGGGAAAGCGTGTTTCGTTGCCATGAAGGGGGCAACCAGCATGATTTTCGTAATTAGTTCGAATTTCTCTGTTGGAAAATCTTCAATGGATGCGACGTGCTGCAAACCGGCATTGTTAACGAGTACATCGAGACGGCCGAATTTTTCTACAGTTTTGTCGATCGCACTCTGAATCTGTTCTTCTTTCGTCACGTCACAGACGAGTCCGATTGCCTGCAGACCTTCTTGATTCAAGCGATCTGCTGCTTCTTTCACTTTTTCCTCGTTAATATCACTGAGCGCTACTTTCGCGCCGTTGCGGGCGAATTCGGTTCCAATTTCGTAGCCGATCCCACTCGCTGCACCTGTAATGAATACCACTTTATTTTCAACCATGGATGTTCCTCCTTATTTGCTGGATGGCATTTTTAAAAGTTCGTCACTGATGATCAGTTCTGCTTCTGTCTGTGTTTTGATTTCGTCCACAGTCCATCCTTCTGCGATTTCGACGAGCTTCAGACCTTCGTCCGTCACGTCCATAACCGCACGGTCCGTGATGATGCGGTCGACAACGCCTTTTCCTGTCAGAGGCAGTTTACATTCCTTCAAAATCTTCGGATCGCCATGTTTGTTGACGTGATCCATGATAATGACGACCTTTTTCGATCCGTGTACGATGTCCATCGCACCACCCATGCCTTTAATCATTTTTCCTGGAATCATCCAGTTGGCAAGATCGCCGTTTTCTGCCACTTCCATACCGCCTAAAATCGCTAAGTCGAGGTGCTCGCCACGGATCATGGCAAACGATTCCGCACTGTCACAGTAAGCGGCACCAACAGACGCCATTACCGTTTCTTTACCGGCATTAATCAAGTCAGGATCGACTTCATGCTCATAAGGCGAGCGGCCGATGCCAAGAAGACCGTTTTCAGACTGAAGCACGACTTCTTTTTCCGGATGGATGTAGTTCGCCACCATTGTCGGCATACCGATTCCGAGGTTCACATAGTAACCGCTTTCAATTTCCTGTTCAGCTCGTCGGGCAATCATTTCACGGATTGCCGCTTTGTCTTTTTGTACTGCCATTGTTCATCTACCTCCTATTTATGCTTCTGTTCTTACCGTATAACGTTCAATGCGCTTCTCCTGCTGCCCTTCGATGAGCCCTTGCACGTAAATACCCGGCGTATGGATCGCGTCTGCTTCGAGTTCACCCGGTTCGACAAGTTCTTCAACTTCTGCAATCGTCACTGCACCAGCAGCTGCCATCATCGGGTTGAAATTGCGGGCCGTTTTGTTGTAGACGAGATTTCCGTGACGGTCCCCTCTAAATGCTCGGACAAGACTGAAGTCTGCCGTCAACCCTTCTTGTAAAAGGTATTCCTTACCATTGAAAGTGCGTACCTCTTTGCCTTCCGCGATCGGCGTACCGACTCCTGCTGGTGTGTAAAAGGCCGGGATACCAGCTCCACCTGCACGGATTTTCTCCGCTAACGTTCCTTGAGGCGTAAGTTCGACTTCAAGCTCACCCGCGAGTACCTGGCGTTCAAATTCCTTGTTTTCCCCAACGTACGAGCCAATCATTTTATCGATCTGTTTATTTTTCAAAAGTAGTCCAAGACCCCAATCGTCGACCCCGCAGTTATTAGAGATGACGGTCAAATGCTTCACGTTCGATTCGACGAGGGCGAGAATCAAGTTCTCCGGAATTCCGACAAGCCCGAATCCTCCTACCATAATTGTTGAATGATCCTTTATATCTTTCACAGCTTCATGAAATGATGAATAAATTTGTTTCATGAGTCTTCACACTCCCTTCACCCTTTTACATGCAAGTTTCATGCCAACTTTACGGTATTGCTGCATCAAGGATTTTGAATCTTTTGTGAAATCTCTTTTACGGATTTCTGGAATTTGGCGTAAGTAGTTAATGAAAACCCTTACATCTACGTATAAAAAGAACCATTCCAGAATTCCGGAATAGATTCCTGAATTTCGGAATGGTTAGAGGTTGTATTTTTTTACTTTGTCATAAAGAGAGGATTTTCCGATGCCGAGCCGCTTCGCAGCCAAACTTTTATCACCATCCGCCTCTTTCAACACTTTTTGAATGGCTTGTTTTTCGGTCTGCTCGACGATTTGTTTCAGCGTTTCCGCCTCTGGAACAGGGGCGGATTCCTTTTGAAGATGTGCAGGAAGGTCCTCATATTGAACCGTTTCCCCATCGGTCATATGCACCGCTGACTCAATAACGTTTTCAAGCTCACGGACATTGCCCGGCCAGTGGTATTTGTAAAAGACGTCCTCGACCGCTTTCGAAAACTCCTCCACACGTTTACCCGTACGGTCGGACACCTTTTGCAATAAATATTTGGAAAGGATTTTGATATCCCCGCGTCTTGTCCGGAGAGGAGGAATATCAATCTGGACGACATTGATTCGGTAAAAGAGGTCCTCACGGAAACGCTGGTCCTGAATCATTTCCTCCAGCGACTGGTTGGTCGCGGCGATAATTCGTACATCCACTTCTTGCGGGTGAACCGCGCCGACCGCTTCGATTTCCCCTTCCTGGAGAGCGCGCAAGATTTTCACCTGCGCTTTTAGAGGCATGTCTCCGATTTCATCAAGAAAAAGCGTACCGCCATGGGCGAGCTGGAATTTCCCAGGCTTCCCGCCTTTTTTCGCACCCGTAAACGCCCCATCCTGATAGCCAAACAGCTCGGCTTCGATGAGATCCTCAGGGATGGCTGCACAGTTCACCTTCACAAAAGGCTTTGTGCTCCGCTCACTGAGGTGATGGATGCTGTGAGCGAACAACTCTTTCCCTGTGCCGCTCTCGCCGCGCAAAAGAACAGAAACATCGCTATGCGCCGTTTTGCGTATTTTTTCCTTTAACTGAAGAACGTCCGGGGAGCTCGTAATGATGTCATGCAGGGAGTACTTTGCCCCGTTTTGCTGCTGCATTTGATTACGGTAGGTTTCAAGCTCAAGAAGCAGGTCCTTGATATGGGTGTTCATAATTTTCCATTCATCCGTGTCACGGAAAAGAACCATGCCCAGCGCACCAATCACCTCACCGTTTTCCCAGAGTGGGATACGATGGGCAATCATATAATCGCCTCGGATTTGCTGGAGGTCGGCCATTTCCTCTTCTCCCGTGTCCGCAACGATATGCATGCGTGTATTTTCAATAACGTCCGTCACATGTTTTCCTTTCACCGTTGTTTGATCCACATCAATGAAGCGACAGTAACTTTCATTCATGTAAGAAATACATCCCTCCCGATCGACAACGACAATACAATGTTCCACATTTCCAAACAACGTCTCAAGTACTTGATTCCGGTAATCCTCAAGCATGGAAAGCATCCCATCCCCTCCTCTTTCTTCCTATTTAACATGATAGCGTTTACAAACTCATTTATTAAAAGTCTATCAGAAGACCCCCACACATACTAGATACAACCTAAAAAATACCGTACCAGGTCATCCATTTTCTGGATGACCTGGTACGGTAAATATTGTAAGTCTGTTATTCTTCTTTCATATCAATGCCCTGATAAGACTCAAGCATATGGATGCGTTCCATCATTGTCGGATGTCCGTAGCGTAAATATTTGACAAGCGCAGGCGGGTGGACGTCGCTCAACCCGTTCACCGTAAGCTCCTGGAACGATCCAATCGCCGCATCCGGATCCTGGGTCATTTCAATCGCGTACTGGTCGGCATCTGTTTCGGCATTCCTTGAAATGGCAAGCTCCACTGGACTTGATAAAAACGAAAGCATCGTCAGGATGAGGAAAAACATCGGCAGACTGGCGATATCCGATACTTTTGTGAAGCCGAGCCGTTCTCCCCATCTACGCGTTGCATACCGCAATAAATGATAGGTGAAGAAAAGTCCAAAGAACGTCGCGACAATAACACCAGCTAAATTCCAATACAAGTGATTCATGACGTAATGACCGATTTCATGCGCCATGATAAACAGTACCTCATTTTCCTGAAGGCGGTTCAGTGTCGTATCCCACAACACGATGCGCAAATTCGAACCTATGCCGTTCACATAGGCATTCATGCTGTTCGTCTTTTCGGACATATTCACTTCATACACCCGCTCAGCCGGAACGTCCGCTTCATCCGCAAGCGCGAGAATTTTTTCTTCCAGCTGCTTGTCTTGAAGCTCAGTGAAGTCATTGTAGAGTGGATCGATGACAACGGGCTGTAAGTACATCATGAAAAATAAAAACGGGATCATGAGCACCCAGGCAATCAGCCACCAGCGTTTTTTGAACTTTTTCATAAGGAAATAAAGGACGGTGATGAGAAGCGCCATGATGATGAATCCGATCCAAAATCCGACCAGCTCATCACGCATCCAGCTGGAAAAGCTTTGTGTGGAAATGCCATATTTTACAGACAGCCATCGTCTCGCATAATCCAACGGAAATAAAAGAATCGTCGTCAACGTGTGCAGCAGTAAAACGAAAAGCGGAATCTGAATGATACGGAAACGGGAAATCTGCTTGCCGAAATTTTTAAAAACGACCGAGGCACCAAAAATCATCACACCAAGATAGATGATCCACTCGAGCGGCTCCCCAAGAAAAGATAAAAAGTTCTGATACCGCGAATACTCCTGGCTCAGCTCCAGCTCCTTTTCCGTCATGAACGTCGCGGGGTCCGCAGCCGTTCCTTCATAAGCTGGCGGAACTCCGACATCTGTCCACTGAAAGAAATAAAGGCCTAACAAAAGACCATAAATGGCATACAACACGAGCGTCCAAGTGATGAACTTTTTCTTCACTTCCCCACCTCCGAAAAATAGGACTCGTACCATTGTACGAGCCTATGTGAATGACTAGAACCCTCTTACCCTTTCACAACGAGATGCGATGTTTCACATGGAACATTCGTTAATGCTTTTCTGAGAAAAGGTGGTCGTACTTCGATTTTCTCCATATCTTCTAAGGGGATCCATTGATAGATCAGCCGCTCCCCTTCAAGTCCTTGGAAAGGTCCTTCTCTAAATGTGGGTTCCTTTGTGTTTAATAAATAATAGAAAGCCACCTCATGCATATCATCCCCTCGGTGTTCAAAAAACGTCTCCACCATCCAAACGGTTCGTTCCACCTCTACGGCATAGCCAAGCTCCTCTTTCATCTCCCGCATAATCGTATCTTCAGAAGCTTCTCCCAGTTCAATGCCTCCACCTGGCAGCGCCCAATACGAATCATTCACCTGTTTATGTAAAAGCACATGATCGTTTTCTATCAATATCCCTGCCGCTCTATAGTTGAACCACTGCCCATCCACCTTAAACCGAACATCCCTCGCCATCCAATCCCCTCCTGAAAATTCTCATACCCTATAAACTACCACACCCAAAAACCAAACTCCTGCATCAATTGATTAACATATCCAAATATTGTTGTACCAGGTCATACATATATTAGTAAAAAGAACAACAAAAAAACCGGACCATGATGGTGGTCCGGTTTTTGCCTTGATCCTTTTACCATATCTGTTCAACATATTCTGGGTGGTCGATGAATGGATTTCGATTTCCCTGGTAATCATTAAAAATGACTTCATTTCGGTTTCGTTCAAAGTCGTCAACGGGGTCCTGCGCATGCCATTCCTTCAGCACGGAAAGCCTTCCTAAGTATGGACCGCTCGTCCCTACATAATCGGCAATTTCTAAATCCAATTCTCCCTGATCCCCTTCGTAACGGACGGCCATATAGAAAATCATTCGGGCGACGTCCCCTTTTACCGCGTCGCGAGGTTCCCAGGAATCTCCGTCATAATAAGTGCCTGGCGCTTCGTAAAAAGCAGATCCCCCTTCATCAAAATCCAGATTCCCGCGAGCCGAATTGACTGTTACATCTGTAGGACGAAGATGGTGGATATCTGTACCTGCACCCATCGACGTTCCGAAATCCCCATGTGACTTCGCCCATACGTGCTCACGGTTCCAGTCATCGACATAACCACCGTTGTCATACTTGCTGTAGGACTTTCCGGAGTATAAAAGCAATACATTGTTCGAGTTTGATGGATCTTCATCTGTATGACGCAGCGCATCCCAGACGTTGGAATAAGAAAGCTCGGTATGGTCATCAATGATCTCATGCAGCGATTGTTTCAATGCATAACCGGACAAACCTTCCGCATCTTGATAGTAGCTGCCTGTGTAGGTACTTCCATCGTCATCACCGCTTCCGCCATCATCCGTAGAAACTTTGGATAACGATGTCACATATTCAATTCCCTGGTGAGCGAAATAATCATCCCTCGTACCATCTATTCTAATTTTCGTCCCCATCAGCCCCGGGTTGTTTTGCAGGCCGTATTCACTACGATATTCTGAATCCAACTTCACAAAAATCATGTCGTCCACCTGAGTTTCGGAAGCATCATCCGCTACTGCTAGAGCATAATCACTCGTGAAATTGCTCTGCTCAACCGTATCAATGCCTACAGGAACCCCTACAATATACCCTTCTACCGCTACATCTGTTCCATTCGGTGTGTACAAAGCATCGCCTACGGTTATCGTTCCAGCAGCCTGAACACCATGGGCAGATAAAATAAAGACAAGACTAAAAACGAAAACAACCATCCTTTTCAAATCAAACACTCCCTTGATAGAAATGAGACCTTCGCCTACCTCTTCCATGCCGGTTCGTAATTTCCTTCAGCTAACCACAAAATTAATACAAACCTCACAGGCCTTTTACGCTGCGTATATAATAATTCCAAAATATGTATGACCTGGTACAACAAAAAAAGGAAAATTATTTTGTGAAATACTGAACAAAAGGGTTGTTTTTCTAAATGAACCGTTTTATAATAAAAACATATTGAACATGTGAAATATTTCACATGCACTTTCAAGGAGGATCTACCATGAAAATTGCTGTTATTGGAAGCACTCACGCAGGTACCGCTGCGGTTACAAATATGGCGAAACTTTACCCTGAAGCAGACATTACGGTTTATGAACGAAATGATAATGTATCCTTTTTATCTTGTGGTTTAGCGTTATACGTCGGTGGAGTCGTCAATGATCCGCAGGGGCTGTTTTATTCTTCCCCTGAAGAGCTGCAAAACCTTGGTGTGACGATGAAGATGCAGCATGACGTGGAACACATTGATACAGTCAGAAGAACGATTGAAGCTACAAACCTTGTCACAGGTGAAAAAATTCACGACACGTACGATAAGCTCATCATGACGACAGGTTCCTGGCCGGTCACCCCTCCCATCGAAGGCATTGGGCTTGATAACATCTTGCTTGCGAAAAACTACCATCAGGCAAACACCATCATCGAGCGTGCGAAAGACGCGCAGAAGGTGACGGTCGTCGGCGCCGGCTATATCGGGGTCGAGCTTGTTGAAGCTTTTGAAAAAGCAGGCAAAGACGTGACACTCATCGATGGTGCAGGTCGAATCTTGAATAAATATTTAGATGAAGAGTTCACCACTATGGTTGAAAATGATTTCAAAGCACGCGGCATTGAGCTAGCTATGAACGAAACAGTCCAGCATTTTGAAGGAACCAACGGATCTGTTTCTACCGTCACAACAAACAGTGGAACGTACGAAACGGACCTTGTCATCCTTTGCGTCGGCTTCCGCCCAAACACGGATTTATTAAAAGGAAAAGTCGATATGCTTGATAACGGCGCGATTAAAGTCAATGAATATATGCAAACGAGCGACCCTGATATTTTCGCTGCGGGTGACTGTTGTGCCGTTCCTTACAATCCGACAGGCGGACACATGTATATTCCACTTGCAACGAATGCCGTCCGTATGGGGACATTAGCCGCCCGCAATTTAATCGAACCGACGATGAAACACGTCGGAACACAAGGCACATCCGGACTTCACATTTTCGATCTAAACATGGCTTCCACTGGACTTACGGAAACATCTGCTCAACTTTTAGGCATTCATGTGAAAAACATCACAATCGAAGACACTCATCGCCCAGCGTTTATGCCGACAGCAGAAAAAGTGATGCTTAAAGTAACGATCAACCCGGATTCCCGCCGCATCCTTGGTGCACAAATCATTTCCAAAGCAGACGTGACACAATCCATCAACACGATGAGCGTGTGCATTCAAACAGGCATGACGATCGACGAACTAGCGTACACGGATTTCTTTTTCCAGCCACACTTCAACCAACCGTGGAACTTCCTGAACAAAGCTGGTCTTGAAGCACAGTCCCAGGAGCCACAACGACTACCTGAACTTGTATAATAAATGGCCCCCATGGATTCATCCATGGGGGTTTGACTATTTTCGCTTATCCAATTCTTTTCTATATCGTTTCATCCTTCTCAAATCCTTGCCAAGCTCATCCAGCGGAATGCCATCAACAAAAGAATCCTTGAACAACATGTCAGCAAATTTTTCGTCATTGATCGACGGACCTCGTCTGACTTGATTTGCTCGGATGTCCGCTATGAACGCCACCTCCATGGGTTATTGCCTATCTATACCCTATTCATGAAAAGATAATCCTAATACTGATAACGGGAAATGATCACATCAATGACCTGGTCTATGTCTCTTTCACTCACATCATAATTTGTGACAAACCTGACTGTAGTCGGGCCGAAGGGCACCGCAAGAATGCCGTCTCCTTCGAGCTTATGTAAAAAGGATTCGGCTGTCTCTCCCAGTCCATCCACATGAACGAGCACGATATTCGTTTCCACTTTTTCAATCTTCACCCCTACTACATGCTGAAGGCCGTTCGCCAGCTGCCTTGCATGCGCGTGGTCCTCCCCTAGCCGGTCCACCATCTCGGTCAAGGCCACATACGCAGGTGCAGCAACCATCCCGACTTGGCGCAACCCGCCGCCGAGACGCTTTCTCCATTTTCGCGCTTTCTTAATAAAATCATAGGAACCGGCAATGATCGATCCGACCGGTGCTCCCAATCCTTTCGACAAACACACCTGCACCGTATCGGTTTGATCAGCGTACCGGTGCAATGAGATTCCAGAGGCGACAGATGCATTGAACAAGCGTGCACCATCGAGATGGACGGGTATCCCTTCTTCTCTCGCCACTTCATAAATCGCCTGCATATTTTCAAGCGGCACGACAACGCCACCCGCTTTGTTATGGGTGTTCTCGAGGCAGATCAAGCTCGTTTCCGGAAAATGAATGTCGTCCAGCCGAATCGCGGCCTTCACATCTTCAGGGTCCATCACCCCACGTGTCCCTTGAATCGTCCGTGGCTGCACCCCAGCAAGTGCCGACATCGACGCACCTTCATATAGAAAAAGGTGGGCGTTCGCTTCCAGAAGCACTTCATCCCCAGGGCTGCAGTGGGTCAAAACGGCAATCTGGTTTCCCTGTGTTCCACTGGTCACAAACAATGCCGCCTCTTTCCCGAGCATTTCCGCCGCCTTGTCTTCAAGCTTTTTCACAGTAGGATCTTCTTCATACACATCATCCCCAACATCTGCTTCAAACGCTGCCTGACGCATCGCCATCGTCGGTTTGGTTACGGTATCACTTCTTAAATCAATCATAAGTACCCCTCCTTTTTTTCTATTGTACGTAAATTCTTCAGCGTTTGGAAAGCAATAGCGGTGGTGGCGGATACTTAAATATCGTTGTCGAATTCTCAAGTAGTTTTGTCGAATACTAAATTTACGCTGTCGAATTCTTAAATAGTTTTGTCGAATACTAAATTTATGCTGTCGAATTCCTTAATAACTTTTCCTCTTGTACTAAAACGCTTGCAAGTGAGATACTCTTTTTCATGGTCATATGTTAAAGAAAGAAAGGATCTTACCTATGGAACAACTAACCAACGTATTCATAGAGATTAATAGCTTTTTATGGGGACCAGCCATGCTGATTTTCCTGCTTGGGACCGGCGTATGGCTGACATTTCAACTGCGCTTCATTCAGGTCCGCTCCCTTGGACAAGGATTCAAGCAGACGTTCGCACCCCTTTTCAAAAAAGAAAAAACAGAAGGCATCCACTCCTTCAAGGCGCTTGCGACCTCAATATCCGCCCAAGTCGGGACAGGAAACCTCGCTGGTGTCGCCACCGCCATCGCAGCTGGCGGTCCCGGGGCGATTTTCTGGATGTGGATCAGCTCCTTCTTCGGGATGGCAACGATTTTCGCAGAAGCCGTTCTCGCTCAGCTTTATAAAGTGAAAAAAGGAGACCAGGTCCACGGCGGTCCTGCGTATTACATCCGGGACGGGCTTGGCAGCAAGTGGCTCGCCGGATTCTTCGCCATTGCCATCATCATCGCTCTTGGATTTGTCGGAAATATGGTCCAGTCCAATGCGATTACGACCGCGATGAACGAAGCGATGGGATCAAGTTCCACAACGATTAACCTCGGCTTAGGAGTTGCCGTCGCCTTTTTCATCGGTCTCATTCTATTCGGAGGCATTACTCGGATTTCGTCCTTTGCAGGAAATGTCGTCCCTGTCATGGCCTTGCTCTATATCATTGGAAGCCTCATCATTATGGTGAACTTCTGGGACCAGGTCCTTCCGACACTGCAGCTTATCGTCCAAGCCGCGATCAGTCCTGAGGCAGCTGGCGGTGGTGTCCTCGGTGCCACAATCAAAGAAGCGATTCGCTACGGAATTGCACGCGGGCTCTTTTCAAATGAAGCCGGCATGGGATCGACTCCACATGCCCATGCGATCGCAAACGTCAAGCGCCCTTCCCATCAAGGGCTCGTCGCCATGGTCGGCGTTTTCATCGATACCGTCATCATCTGTACTCTGACCGCCATGGTTATTTTGACTACAGATGCCCATCAAACAGACCTTCAGGGAAGTGCGATTACACAAGAAGGGTTTGCACGCGGACTCGGAGAATTCGGCATTCCATTCATCGCCATCTGCCTCTTATTCTTTGCCTTCACAACGATCCTCGGATGGGCTTATTTCGGGGAAGTGAACGTGAAGTTTTTGTTCGGTGAAAAAGGAGTTCCTTTATACCGTGGCATAGTGTTGATTTTCATTGTGGCAGGTTCGCTTGTCCAAGTGGATTTTGTGTGGCAGATGGCCGACACGTTCAATGCGCTTATGGTACTGCCGAACTTGATTGCCATTCTTGCTTTAACTAAAATCATTAAGAAAACATGGCAACAAGATCAACTTGACTAAAAAGACCGGCGACAGCCGGTCTTTTTTTGTAAACATCTAGTAAAAAAGGAGGGGAGGAGCTTCAGGAAAGCGTATATATAGGAGGAGGTCTTGAAAGGAGCGATCGCTATGTTATTATTTTCAATCATGCTTACCATCCATATTATCGCCGGATTCAGCGCTCTCGCCGTCTTTTGGATTCCCCTTGTAACGAAAAAAGGCGGAAACATCCACAGAAAAGTCGGCTGGGTTTACGTCACGGCCATGTACACCGTAGCAGTAACAGCTCTCTATATGGGAATTTATCGCATATTTTTCGATTATACGGTACCAGAAGCCCGAGCTTTTTCCTTTTTTCTGCTTTTCATCGCTACATTAAGTGCGGCAACGGCATGGATGGGCATCCGCGTGCTGCGCTTTAAACGACGAACAGAAAAACACCGCAACGTTTACGACCTGGGAATTTCATGTTTGCTTATCCTAATGTCAGCCATCACTATGGTGGTCGGATGGATGTACGACTTTCCATTGCTTCGATACTTCCCCATCTTAGGGATCATTCTTGGCGGGGGACAATTGTATTACTGGCTGACCCCACCCCAAAATAAAATGCACTGGTATTTTGAGCACTACGGAAATTTAATTGGCTGTTCGATTGCGACTCTTACCGCCTTTACCGTCTTTGGTGCTCCACGTCTGTTGAATATATCCATCACCAGCATCTGGTTGTGGTTGCTGCCCACCATCGTTTTGACCCCATTGATTTACGTGTTCAATTGGTACTACCGCAAGAAATTCAAGATTCAGAAAGTGAAGAAACAGAGCGCTTAAAAGAATTCTCGATTATCGTTACCATTAGACAATTTTTGATGGGATCAAACAATGAAAAACAATAAGAAATGTTGGGGAGAACCCTGTTTACATTTATACACATGTGGAAAATATAGACTAACGAAAATAGTTACCCACAATTGTCCACAGACTTATGCACAAACCTTGTAAATTTTCTGATATTCACAGGTTTCCCCTGAATATAAACAGGTTATCCACGGAAATTATCCACATATACACAAGCAGCAAATCTATATGGTGGCGAACATATTTTCTACTACCATATATGACACTTATCCAGAATACTATTCACACCCTGTGGATAACATTGGAGTGAATTTCGTAGAATTATAGCGAAATTTGACAGTGAAAAAGAGTATCCATGATTGGATACTCTTTTTGTGTGGGTTACTCTTGAGATCCCAGCGTCAGAGTGGTTGTCGCTTGCTCACCATCTCGATAATACGTGATTTCCATCTCATCCCCCGGGTCTTTTTCATTGTACAAGTACTTACGTAAGTCGATGATGTCCCGTACGGATTCTCCATCAAGGGCGGTGATGACATCCAATGGCTCAAGACCTGCTTTAGCAGCTGGAGACATTTGGCGAATGCTGCGAATATACAATCCACCGTCTACATCTTGTGGGAGGTTCAACGTATTGCTCCATTCAGACGTCGGTACCTCATTCAGCCCATAGGCTTCAATACCAATGTACGGACGATTCACCTGGCCGTATTGTTCCAATTCATCAATGATTGGCTTGGCTGAATCAATCGGTATAGCAAAACCGATGCCTTCGACGGCAGACTGAGCAATTTTCATCGAGTTAATTCCAATCAATTGACCATCAATGTTAATAAGTGCACCACCACTGTTTCCAGGGTTTATGGCTGCATCCGTCTGAATGACTTCTGCCTGCCAGTCCTCCATCCCATCTCCATTGAAGTCCTGAGGAATCGCCCGCTCCTTACCACTGATGATTCCTTGAGTGACTGAGCCTGCGAAACTGAGACCAAGCGGATTGCCGATAGCGATGGCCGGTTCACCCACCTTCAAGTTCTCTGAAGTGCCGAGCTCAGCGACTTGTTCGACTTGATCGGCCGGCATTTTCAAAACGGCCAGATCGGTAAATAAATCTCCTCCGATCAGTTGGGCTTTGACCCTTGTTTCATCAGCAAGGACGACTTCAATTTCACTTGCCCCTTCAATGACGTGGTTGTTCGTCACGACATAAGCGGTTCCGTCTTCCTTTTTATAAATAACACCGGATCCTACTCCTGCCTGTTGGGCGGAGTCACCTTCCTGCTGCCAAAAATCCTGGCGTGTCTGCAAGTTGACCACTCCGACAACGGAAGGAGTTACTTTTTCAACCACATCGGTGATTTGCGTATTTACATCAAGCTCGACATTTTTAGTCGTTCCACCTGTCAGCTCCTGATCATCTTCAACTAGTCCACTTTCATCCTCAGGGATGGTCATATCATAGGGAAGCAGCTCGGTTTGTACCAAAGCAGGCAAAGCCAATAAGACAAGAACAGCTCCTAAAATACCTCCGACAATCGTCGGCATCACCCACCGTCTGCGCTGCTGTTTCTGCTGACGGGTAGGGGAATGATCATCATAATAACCCACGCCTCTTTCACCTTACCTTTCTTACGCTCTCCGTAAATTTCTAAGGTACTGTTTCCTTATTCTTTACCATTTAAAACCTTTTAAACCTCAAAGATTGGTGTGGCTTCCTGTGGGTCCGTATCATGCAATTCAATGTGGCGGCCCACTTCAAATCCGCGCTCTTCTAAAACATTTTTAACAGACATATGGGCAAGGTCTTTCATATTGTTATCCAGACTCAAATGCGCAAGGTAGATTCTTTTCGTCTGGTCCGTAATGATATCGGTGAGGGCCAGGGCACAATCCTCATTGGAAACGTGTCCGGAATCCCCTAATATGCGTCGTTTCACATTCCATGGGTAGCGTCCCATTCGAAGCATGCTCACATCATGATTCGATTCGAAAATGTAGGCGTCAGCACCTTCGACTGTCTTTTTTATCCGTTCAGATACATAGCCAAGATCGGTAACGAGGGCGATCTTCTTCCCGTCCTTATGGAACGTATAAAACATAGGATCTGCCGCGTCATGAGAAACGGCAAAGGATTCTACATCCAGACCCCCGAATGTCTTCGTCTCCTCCATAGAAAAGTGGAATTTCTGATCGATGGGAAGTTTGCCGATTTGCCCTTCCATCGCATTCCAAGTTTTTTCATTTGCGTAGATAGGAAGGTTGTAGCGTCTTGCCATGATGCCAAGACCTTTGATGTGATCACTATGCTCATGAGTGACAAGGATTCGTGATAAGGATTGTGGGTCGATGTTCACTTGATCAAGCAAACCTTCCATTTTCTTACCACTCAAGCCAGCATCCACTAATATTCTCTCATCTCCCGATTCAATATAGAATGCGTTCCCCGTACTGCCTGAAGCAAGTACACTAAATCTCATGCTCATTCCATACACTCCATCTAATTGGTTTCTCTATTTTCATTTGCTGCCGTTTGCTCTTCTTCCGCACTTTTTAAGCCATACTCACTTTTAACATCTGAGATAAATGATTCTTCGTTGATATATTCAATGATTGTCCCGTCCAAGGTGTAGAGAAAATGATTGCGGTCTCCGTTGACCGTCACTTTCCATGTTGATGCGAACACTTGCGTCTCATTTTCTTCCCCCGCAGGCAGACTGTAACTCGTATGATAGCCAATATCCATCGATGTAATTTCATCTCCCGACTCAATAAGACCGTTATTCAACAAAATACGAATGGCACTTAAAGGTTCGATGGTGATTTCCGTGTCATCGGAGGGCCCTGAGTATTCCCCATCTTCAAAGGATAGTAAGGTTGCGACATATCCAGTCATTTCACCATCAACGATATTCACCAGCAAATATCCGTTATTGTTAAAATAAACCGTCTTATTGTTTTTTGCCTGGAAAAAGAGAGCCGCACCCGCCTCTTCATTCCAACCCCAGTAGGAATAACGGGAAGCAAAAGGGACGACATCAGCGACAACGCTCTGGATCGTATCTTCCGTCACTTCTATCGGCTCATCAAAAGTGACTTGCAATACCTGACCGTCTTCTTTGAGCTCAACCTCTTTATCACTCTCATCCATATCTTCAATCTGACTCATCACATCATCAGGAAACGTATGCACACTTTCCGATTCAATCGGTGTAGCTTCTGGCAATTCCTCCGGGATCGCATCCTCCGAAATGGAAATGTCGTTCGCTTCCAGTTCGGTTTCAATACTTTCAGCAACGGTGGAAATCTGCCCCACTTCATCCTCCGCTTGCTTGCTTAACAATTGCTGCAGCAGGAAAAGGTCGAGGATTAAGAAACTGATGATAAATAATGTTTTAATTTGACCCCACTGCATATTTTACCTCCTCGTCACGAAACCTCTGCATTTTGGGACCTTTCTTCTGGATATACTTTCGTCCAACCGCTGTTTGTCAACATATACCACTCAGGAATCAAGCTGTACACCAACTCGCTCCTTTGTTCTTCAAGCGTGTACATAATCTCTAAATCCCTGATTCTGGACGTTTCCAACTCACCTTCTTGTTGGAGATCCAAAAGGACTTCCTCACCGGACAAGAGGTTCGTTTGGCTTTCGTTGATGCTGCTGTATTGGACGAGCGGGCGGTCATATTCCTGAATCTGTCCTTGCTGATAACTTAACTGGATGCTCGCCAACTTATAAGTATCGACGTTCTCCAGCACAGGCCGGTCATTAAAGTAAAGGCGGTAACGAACTTCATCCCGACCACTCAAAATCGAGTTCAGACGATAGTCATCCGTCCACCCCAAATGACTATTGATATCCTCCATACTTTGGACAAACAATTCATATTCCGTCAAGTTCTTCTGGTTTGCTGAGTTGGGAATCGTCAAATCATATTCCATTCTCTTATCATACTGCGTCAATCTTCGCTGGAATGTTTTGGTGATATTTTCCCCGCTATTCGTCCGTGACTTGAACACTCGCGTATTCGAAGGAAAAATATCATTCTGAATCGGTTTTACATTTACAGCTCCTGTTTGCAGCACATATTCTGATATACTGACAGGATTTTTAGGTACGTAAATGTGAGAAGCATTCGTTCCATCTTCGGGGTCGATCTGCAGGACATCTGCCACACGCGACATTTCCACCAATTCATCTTTATTGTCGACTTCCTGTATGGCACGTTCTCCAGAAGCTGCACTGATATCTGCCTGAAGTGTAATTTCGCTTCCTTCAGCATCACTATTTACGAACCACAAATCATATGAAGCACTTGAAGCAGCACTTCCCTCTTGGGAATGACGCAATAGGAATATCCGATTGAAGTTGGCTTGCAGCCCCTCCATTGGAATACTCTCGTTCACTTGAAAGATATCACTGATCACCTGTATAGGCAGATGCGCAGGAAAAATGATTTCCACAATTTCGCTATGGTTATCGACATTGATCGTTCTTGGACTCGTATCAAGGTTGGATAAGTTCCACTGCTGCATTTGTTTTTGGTAAAAAGCTGTTCGATCAATATTATCTTTGAATGTAAAAAATGAATTTTGCTCATGAAAAACGACCTTATCAGGAGGAACCAGGTTCGGAATAGCCCGTTCTGATCCTATTTCTTCTAATTTCGTATCTTCAATGAACACATCCTCTTCCAACGTTTCATTTACGGGCTGATACGTCCAAAGAGCTACTGTCAACACTAAGCTGAAGGCGATGAGAATCACCAAAGTGACAGACTTCATGGTTTCTTTTTTCATGACTGTCCCCTCCGCTTCTGACTCATGAGCGGTAAAGTAAAGTGGACAGTCGTGCCCTTACCTTCACGACTTTCCGCCCATATTTTTCCATGATGAGCTTCAATCATTTCCCGGGCAATAGCAAGGCCCAGTCCGGTTCCTCCCATTTCTCTCGCACGGGATTTATCGACACGATAAAAACGATCAAAGATTTTATCAACGGTGTCTGGAGGCATTCCAATCCCTTCATCGGTAATGCTTACCCGCAGCTGTTTCTTCGTGGAATGGGCGCTAAACCGTATGCTCCCACCCTCCGGAGAATATTTAATGGCATTGGAGATGATGTTATCCAGTACTTGTGTGATTTTATCCTTGTCCATCCACACATACATGTTTTTGTTGGACAAGTTGCGGACAAACTCTACTTTTTCATTCTTATTCATTTCAAAACGATCGATCACATGGTCAAAAAAGCTGACGAACTCAACACGATCTTTCATCAGGCTTGTTTCTTTATGATCCATTTTCGTTAACTGTAAAAGATCGTTCACTAAACGAATCATACGGTCCGTCTCATTTTGGGTCACATCGAGGAATCTTGGTGCGATATCCGGATCCTGCCATGCCCCATCGTTCAATGCTTCTATATAACTCCGCATCGTCGTCAACGGGGTACGTAGTTCGTGTGAGACATTTGAAACAAACTCTCTTCTTTCTTTTTCCACACGCTGCTGCTCGGTCACATCACTAATGACCGTGATGAAACCATTCATGTCATGGTTTTCATCTTCAACCACAGAAAAGTTGGCTTTAAGCAGAAGGTGGTTATCTTCACTGCTTAAATCAATGATCATAGACCCTGCTTCTTCCACCTCTGAGATATTTTCAACTTGATCGTTCAAGTCAAGAACATCCACAAGGGATTGTCCCTGGACCTCCTCAAATGTCTGTCCAATTAGTCTCGAGGCTGGTGCATTCATTAGTGTGATGGCACCGAGCCGGTCTGTCGCAATGACACCATCCGACATATTGGAAAGCACAGAGCTCAACTTCCGGCGCTCGCCTTCTGTCGTCGCAGTAGCCAGCTTCAATTTATCATTCAAATCATTAAAGGTATGGCCTAACTGTCCGATTTCGTCATTTCCTTTTACATCGACCTTCTGGGAGAAATCCCCTGTCGCCATAACTTGTGCCTGTCGTTTCATTTCTGTCAGAGGTTTCGTGATGGTCCTCGCCACCAAAATCCCGAGCAAAGCCGTAACCGTAATAGCTAAGACCGTCCCTTTGGCGAAAATACTGATGATTTCCCCAAGTTGTTCATAAATATCGTTCATATAAACTTCATAATAAAGAGCCCCGACAATCTCTTCTCCGGACTCATCCGTAATCGGGTTTGTACCACGGAACAGCCGGTTGTTGGTCCCTTCTTCCCGCCAAGGTTTAGGTTCTGTGGCCTCCCCAAACAAGAACACCTTCGTAATGGCGGTGTCCGTCACTTTTTTACCGATGGGAGACTGGTCGCTCGTCGTCGTAGCCGCAAGCACCTTTTGGTTGTTGTCTACAACCCAGAGTTTTCCAATATCGGTGTTATCATCACTAAAATCATTAATAAGGCTTTGTAGATCATTATTCAAAGGCAGCGAATCTTCTCCCCGCTCTGTATTGAACGCATTTTGCAAACTGTAGGTTAAAGAATTCAGCTGTCCTTCAATGGAATTCGTAAAGTTGGTTTCCAACTGCTCTTCCAATCGATCGACAAAATAGACACCAATGACTTGGATGCCCAATAACAATAACAAAATGTATACAAGAATCAGCTTCAGCCTAACAGACTGAAAGAAACCTACTTCTTTCATAAAGGCTTAATCCTGTTCTGGGTTTCTCAAATAATACCCAACCCCACGACGGGTAACAATCCACATTGGGTTACTAGGATTCTCTTCAATTTTTTCCCGCAAACGTCTTACCGTTACATCGACGGTACGGACGTCCCCATAATAGTCATAGCCCCAAACGGTTTCAAGCAAATGTTCACGAGTCATGACTTGTCCGATATGACGAGCAAGATAGTGAAGAAGTTCAAACTCACGATGAGTCAATTCAATATGATTCCCGTCACGAGTCACCGTATAAGCATCCGGGTGAATCGCCAGACGGCCGATTTCAATATCCTTCGTCTGCTGTGCACTGTCTTCAGGCTCCTGCTGTTGACGACGCAAGTTCGCTTTCACGCGGGCAATCAATTCGCGGTTGCTGAAAGGCTTGGTCACATAGTCATCTGCACCCATTTCCAGTCCAAGTACTTTATCAATCTCTGCATCTTTTGCCGTCAACATAATGATCGGCATATTATGACGCTTCCTCACTTCACGGCAGACTTCATTACCGTCTTTGTTCGGCAGCATAATATCAAGGAGAATCAATTCCGGCTCTTCTGCATCTGCTTTCGCAACCGCCTCATCTCCGTCATATGCACATACGACTTCATAACCTTCTTTTTCTAAGTTAAATTTCAATATATCCGCAATGGGTTTCTCGTCATCGACCACTAAAATTTTCTGTGCCATATTCCGTCACATCCTTTTCCTCGTCATCTTTTCTTTCTCTTATTTTAACTTATTTAATGGTAAATGTCTTATTTCACCATAAACCTCTCTCGAAATCAGCCGTTTCACCTATACTTTTATCATGCCTATTTCTTAATCCTCTTACTAAATTTTGCTCCAATCAACCATCACCAGTTTTGATACGTGGCTTAGGGGGAATGAGATAAATGGTTCACTTTCCTAGGGCGATTTGATAAAGAAAAAACCGCTATGATTGAATCATAGCGGTTAGGGTCAGGGGGACACGTGAGAAAGAGGGTTTTCGAGTGAACCTTCTTTATGGATTTCAAAATGTAGATGTACCCCTGTGGAACGTCCTGTCGTTCCCATAACACCGAGCTTTTCACCTTTTTTAACGGTCTCCCCTTTTTTGACATCAATTGAGGAGAGGTGAGCATAGGTCGTCTCGTATCCATTCCCATGATCGATCACCACTTTATTTCCGAAACTATTTCGATAGCCAGCTTCGACCACTTTGCCGTTATCAGCAGCTTTAATCGTTTTATCGGAAACACCGGCAATGTCAATCCCTTTATGGTATCGCCCCCATCGTTCTCCCTGCTTACTGGTGATTTCTCCGCCCACAGCCGGCCATGTGAAATCACCTGTACCTTTAGAAGGGACTTTCTTTGTTCCTTGAAGGACGATCTTCGTCACAGGTTCTTTGACGACCTCTCTTTCAACCGTCTTTTCTTTTATTTTTTCACCATTTCGGTACGCTCGTTCAATCAAAAGCTCTCTCTTTCCATCTTCCCCTTCTTGCTTCACTTCGGATTCACCTTTAAAAAGTTCATCCGTCTTTTTCATTTGTACTTTATGAGGAACCTGTTCTTCCTTTCGTTCTTTCTCGGTGATTACTACATCCACAAGCGGCTTCTGTGATTTAGCCATCATCCCCATAAATGATGTCGTTTCCGAATGACTGCTTGGGTAAGGACGTCCTTCTTCCACCCTGGACACGGCTTCTTCGACTGTATGAACCTGCGAGAGCATGACCTGATCTTCTTTCATTGTGACAGGAGCCGATAAGCCGACATCCATCACCTTCGTTTCACCGAGGTCCGGCAGCTCTGGAGTACCTTTTTCTAAATTCTCAAGTTCTTCTTCTTCAACGTATTCCTCTTTTACGGTTTCAAGGACTTTTTCTGCCTTCTCTTCACTTGGAAGGTGAGCGACAGGCTCCCCATTGATGTGAAGGCGTACAACGTCTGCGGCAAGGGTCAATTCATTTTGAAGCGAATCCAAAACATTCGAGGATTCGTCTTTCACAGACAAAACTTTCTGCTCCTTGAATGAGACTTCTTCCATATAGGAAAGGTTCAATCCTTCATGATTTTCTTCCGCCTCTTCCATACGCTCGCGTAATTCCGATTTGACCTCTGCTTGACTTTCTACCGTCCCCACATGTTGTTCATCTATATAAACGTGATAGACCGTCGGCAGTGAACTCTCGGCGTAGGCCGTTCCTACACCGACACTTACGACGGAAATCGCTGTGACAGCTAATTTCTTCCACATGATAATGATCCTCCTGATGCACCGTCTAAACTATTCCTAAATTAATCTATCACACGGAATATTTATAAGAAATAGATATTTAAATATGTAAAAAAGATATAATATTCTTACCAAAATTACGAAAGGATAGTCATTTTTTCATATTAAACTATTCATTTTAGTAAATTCCCTCTATTCCATATAAGCTTCCTATGTGGAAGACTCAGTTTCGAGACTTTTGTTGAGTGGATGGGGTGGTTGGGAAGCTGCGAGACTCCCGTGGGAGAAAGGAGATAGGCGAGATCCCACAGGACGAAGTCCGAGGAAGCTTGCCACTCCCCCACAGGAAAGCGAGTAGCTTCCCAGCCACCCCTGACGCTCAACCAGGCAACGAACCCCGAAACATCTCGAAACTAAGTCTTCAAGAATACTGCCATATAGTTGAATAAGATTATTAAGATATAAGAATGATTTTCCATACAAAAAAAGCTTACGGAAATACTTCCGTAAGCTTTTTATGGAGTGGCTCGGGACGGAATCGAACCGCCGACACACGGATTTTCAGTCCGTTGCTCTACCGACTGAGCTACCGAGCCATAATAAATATTAAATTCTAATCCTGCTTTCGCTCCACATCTTGTTTCGAAGATTATTCGAAGATGTTTATGCTCGTCACGTTGCAAGTGATTTCGGTGAAGTATACGCTCCTCGCAAAGCCTACATGGGAGGCGATTCGCTGAAGTTTACGGCTTCTCTACCGACTGAGCTACCGAGCCATGGGTATTTTTTCATTATCTTTCGACGATATAACCTAGTGAGCACATCACATTACGTGTGTATTCGACTACTTCAAATGATATAATGAAAGTGGCGGTCCGGACGGGACTCGAACCCGCGACCTCCTGCGTGACAGGCAGGCATTCTAACCAACTGAACTACCGGACCAATACGGCTTGTTCACCGCAACGATAACTATCGTACCATACAGAATAAACGTAAGCAATAGTAATTTTACTAGAAATATAGATTTTCTCCCTGAATTCTGTTATCAAAAAGAAAGGAGGGTTTGTTTGAAAAAGATTTTCCGCTACGTTGTTTTCGTTCTTATCCTTTTATTTGTCTCAATTATTGGTTTCTTAAAATTGAATCCGCCGCTCACCCATGGTTCGATCGGTACAACAGAAGATAAGCAAACCGTCATTGTTGCACTCGGAAACAAAAGTTTGCTGGGTAGCATCCAAATCACTGATGTGTCCATCAATAACAACCAACAGCCTACAAACATCAAGATGCAGATCAGTGATTCTGAAAAAGGATTCATAATTACCGATACTTACGCGCTTGTGGAAGATGCGTATGCCATCAATGAATATGAAACCATTCCACTCGCCCCGGACACATCGCCACTAGCCTCCAAAGCAATGGCTGCGTCACCTGATACCTCACCAACGACGATCTACGGATTAAGCATCACCGAAGAATCCTCGATTGAAAGTATTAAATTGACGTATCGTTTTTTTGGACTCATTTTCTTTAAAACGATCCAAGTATAAAAGACGTGCTTGAATAGGCACGTCTTTTATTTTTTCTGCTCCATTTGATTCAATAAAGAAGAAGGATCGTCGGCATCTATAAAAAGTTCACGGTTATCTTCAGGTACAAATCCTGCTTTTATTGCGTGTTCGATGAGCTGAACAAGCGGTGTGTAGTATTCCGCGATGTTGTATAGTGCGAGAGGTTTTGTATGAAGGCCGATTTGAGCCCAACTGACCGTTTCAAAAAGCTCTTCAAACGTACCGAACCCTCCCGGAAGGGCAATGAATCCGTCAGCCAGCTCACTCATCTTCGCTTTTCTTTCATGCATTGTCCCTACCTCGATCATTTCTGTTACGTAGGGGTGAACGATTTCTTTTTCAAAAAGATGGCTCGGCATAATGCCTGTCACTTTTCCTCCGCCGTCCAGCACCTGGTCGGCTAACACACCCATCAATCCACTTTTAGCACCACCATAAACCAGCTCAATGTTATTTGCGGCCAGTCTTTTTCCTAAAGCTTTCGTTTTCTCTATGAAAACTGGATCATTCCCTGCACTGGACCCAGCGAAAACACAAATGCGTTTCACGTGAAACACTCCTCCTCTTGTTCATCTATGTAAAGTTTACCCTGACTTACACTTTTTCGATTCTTATCCTTCCATGCTTTTGTAAAAAAAAGCCCGGCTGAGTAAGCCAGGCTTCCATATTATTCACTATATACGCTGCGGACAACGTTCGTTTGTGCACGGTCAGGACCAACAGAGAAAATAGACAACGGGATTCCTGTCAACTGAGACACACGCTCAATGTAATGGCGTGCGTTCTCCGGAAGGTCACTCAGGGTTTCAGCGCCTGTGATATCTTCCGTCCAGCCTGGCATTTCTTCGTAAACCGGCTCACATTCGGCAAGAACTTTCAAACTTGCCGGGAACTCTTCCATGATTTCACCTTTGTACTTGTAAGCCGTACATATTTTCAATGTTTCAATCCCTGTCAGTACATCAATGGAATTCAAGGAAAGGTCGGTGATTCCACTTACACGACGGGCATGACGGACAACGACACTATCAAACCAACCGACACGTCTTGGGCGTCCCGTGGTAGTACCGTATTCTCGACCCACTTCACGGATTTGATCTCCGACTTCATTTTCAAGCTCTGTCGGGAAAGGTCCATCTCCGACACGCGTCGTATAAGCTTTCGAAACACCGACAACGTGTTTGATTTTTGATGGTCCCACACCAGAACCTATGGTTACTCCCCCCGCGATTGGGTTAGAAGAGGTAACGAAAGGATACGTCCCCTGGTCGATGTCGAGCATAACTCCCTGAGCACCTTCAAAAAGAACGCGACGACCTTCATCCAATCCATCATTCAATACGACAGATGTATCGCATACATAGGATGCGATCTGTTGACCATATTTATAGTATTCATCCAGAATATCTTCCACCGCAAACGTTTTTGTTTCATATACTTTTTCAAAAAGACGGTTCTTCTCAGCAAGGTTCTGCTCGAGCTTTTCACGGAAGCTTTCTTTATCAAGTAAATCAGCGATACGGATACCTGTACGAGCCGCTTTGTCCATGTAGGCAGGGCCGATTCCCTTTTTGGTCGTTCCGATCTTATTCGCACCCTTCTCTTCTTCTTGAAGTGCATCTAATTTCAAGTGATATGGAAGAATCACATGAGCACGGTTGCTGATCCGCAGGTTGTCTGTAGAGACCCCTTTGTCATGTAAGTATTTCAATTCTTCAAGCAGCGCTTTCGGATCAATCACCATTCCATTTCCAAGCACGCACGTTTTATCTTCAAAAAAGATCCCTGAAGGAATCAAGTGAAGCTTATATGTTACTCCATCAAATTTTATTGTATGACCAGCATTATTTCCGCCCTGATAACGAGCGACAACTTCGGCATTTTGTGATAGAAAATCAGTTATCTTGCCTTTTCCTTCGTCCCCCCACTGGGTTCCGACTACAACTACAGAAGACATAAGGCACCTCCGCCAAAAATTTGTTAAATATGTTATCCATCGTCAGTTTACCAATTCAGACCTTGTAAGTCAACGCTAAAACCGAACATTAAATTATAATTACAATATTATTGTTCGATTATAACTTCTGGACCTCAAGGACTCCATTCTGATGATTTTTTGAGAGTTTTTGAGGAATTGGAACAGAGACCGTGCAACTCTCCGCCCTCGATCCCCCTCAGGAAATGTCTCGAAAATAAGCCTACAACAACCTTCCATTATATTGAATAATTTATTTTTATCATAAAAGCAGCAGATTAACTAACATTTACAAATAAACTTAAAATAACTTATTTTTGATTGATTTCCATTAAGTAATTACTTATAATCACTTATAAGAGCAAAAGCGGAAGGAGGATTCGATGTATCAGGAAGAACGTCTAATTGGAATCTTGCAATTTTTAAAAGAAAATCGCCGGATTTCCATTGATCAAATGTGTGAGATGTTTGATATATCAAGAGACACAGCAAGACGGGATTTAGTAAAGTTGGAAGAACGGAAAGCGATCGTACGTACACGCGGGGGAGCAATCCTGCCGAGGGCACATACGACCATTCAAAATTATTCTCACCGTTTAAAAACCGTTTCCTTCGAAAAACAACAGATCGGTAGTAAAGCGGCTTCTTTTATCCGTCCAGGAGAAAAGATTATTTTAGATACATCTACGACGGTTCAGGCATGTGCGAATCAAATCAGGCCTATGGACATCACAGTGATTACCAATTCGATTCACCAAGCGGAAATTTTATCGAATGTTGAAAGCGTGTCCATCCAATTGCTTGGTGGTTTTCTCCAAAAGGAGCACCAATTTCTTTACGGAGCTTCCGTTATCGAACGATTAAAAAGCTATCATGTGGATCAAGCGTTTATCGGAGTGGTGGGAATATCTGCTTCGGGGCTCTCGATTGCCCACGAAGAAGACGGGATGGTCAAACGAAACATGATCAAACAGGCAGAACAAGTCGTTGTTCTTGCGGACCATACGAAATTTGGTGTGACCGAGTTCTTTACTTTCGCAGAACTTGAAGACGTGGATGTCATCATTACAGACCAACTTCCTGATGAAGAATTTCAACAAAAATTACAAGATCATCATGTAGACTTGATTGTTACGGAAGAGGAGGGATCTGATTTATGGACATGATTGCCATTGATTTAGACGGAACACTGTTAAATTCCACGAATGAAATCAGCAAGAATAATATTCAGGCTATTCAGCGTGCCCAGTCGAAGGGCGTTGAGGTGGTCATAGCAACAGGAAGGGCAGCATTCGATGTCCGTAACCTGTTCTCCGGCCTGGACCTTCACACATGGGTGATCGCCGCCAATGGGGCGACGATCCATCGTCCGGACGGTAAGCTTTTTTCATCCACACCGATGGAAAAAGATGATGTCTCTGAAATTTTGGGGTGGCTTGAAAAAGAAGGATTCTACTATGAAGCGATTGATGATGAAGCAATTTTAACCCCGCAAAATGGCAGGGAGCTTATGAACATTGAGCTCGACCGGATTCAGAGTGCAAACCCGAAAACCGATCTGACCAGGCTGGAAAAGGCAGCTGAAAAACAGTTTAGTCAGTCCGGATTTTTGCATGTAGACTCCTATAAAGAAATCGTCGATAAGCATAGGAACGTGTACAACATTCTCGCCTTCTCCTTTGAAGAAGAAAAACTCCAAAAAGGATGGGAGAGATTCGAAGACCACCCTGACTTGACTCTTGTAAGTTCTGCCAATCATAACTTTGAACTGGAACACAGGCTTGCTTCTAAAGGAAATGCCGTCCGGCAGTTGACTAACCAACTGAACCGATCTATAGAAAGAACGGCGGTCATTGGAGACAGCTTCAATGATTTATCTATGATGAACATAGCAGGGTACAGCGCCGCCATGGGGAATGCCAAAGATGAAGTGAAAGAGGCCTGCTGCTACCTTACGAAAACGAATGACGAAGACGGTGTCGCTCATGCGATCGACCACTTCCTGACCCTTTAGGATCATCCATTCCCCCAGCGTGACTTTTCGGGAGGCGTGATGGGGATGATGATATAGATGGCTTCTTTGAAGCTAATCATAAAAAAGACGCCCGAGGCTTTAAGTCTCGGGCGTCTTCCTTCTTATGCCGGTGGTACATCAGCATCGGAATACCGATGATCCAAATCGACGAACTTGTTGTATTCTTTCACAAAGGCAAGGGAGACTGTTCCCACCGGACCATTACGTTGCTTGGCCAGGATGATTTCAATGATGTTCTGGTTTTCGGATTCCTGGTCGTAGTAATCATCACGATAAAGGAATCCTACGATATCGGCATCCTGCTCAATCGAACCGGATTCACGCAAGTCAGACATCATCGGTCGCTTGTCCTGCCTTGATTCGACTCCACGGGAGAGCTGAGACAGAGCGATCAATGGAACATTAAGCTCACGAGCCAATCCTTTTAAAGAACGGGAAATTTCTGATACTTCCTGCTGACGGTTTTCTTTTGAGTTGGCGCTTCCCTGGATCAACTGCAAATAGTCGATCAGAATCATACCAAGTCCGTGTTCCTGTTTGAGACGACGGCACTTGGAACGGATTTCGCTGACGCGGATACCTGGTGTATCATCAATATAAATACCGGCGTTGGATAGACTTCCCATCGCCATCGTCAGCTTGTTCCAATCCTCTGTTTCCATCTGCCCTGTACGGAGACGCTGAGCATCGATGTTTCCTTCCGCACAAATCATACGGGAGACGAGCTGGTCGGCCCCCATCTCCAAACTGAAAATCGCGACATTCTCATCGGTATGGACCGCTACGTTCTGCGCAATGTTCAAAGCAAACGCGGTCTTACCCATAGACGGACGGGCGGCGATGATAATCAAATCATTCCGTTGGAAGCCAGAGGTGATATGATCAAGATCGCGATACCCTGTCGGAATTCCAGTCGTACTTCCGTCATTGTGGTGCAGCTGTTCAATGTTGTCATAAACGTCAATCAGTACGTCTTTGATACTTTTGAAAGCACTGGAATTTTTCCTTTGGGAAACCTCGAGAATGTCTTTTTCTGCGGCGTTTAATACATCCTCTAAGTCCTCTTCTTCTGAATAGCCGGTCGTTACGATATTCGTAGCCGTACGGATCAAACTTCTAAGGGTCGATTTTTCACTCACAATGCTTGTGTAATACTGGATATTCGCAGCAGTCGGTACGGAGTTTGCGATATCCGTCAAATAAGAAACCCCTCCAACTTCCTCGAGCACCTGGTTGTTGGAAAGAGCTGCCGTTACGGTGACGAGATCGATCGGCTCTCCTTTATCTGAGAGCGAAAGCATCACTTCGAAAATTCGCTGGTGGCTCGCCCGATAGAAATCTTCAGGAAGAAGATACTCAGCAGCTGTCGACATTGCTTCAGGTTCTAAAAAGACCGCACCGAGTACCGCCTGTTCAGCTTCTATATTATGGGGCGGGGTACGATCGTTCCACATTTCACTCACTGTTGTTCCTCCTCTGAATCTAAAGCACGGATGGCCCGTCCGTCACAAACAACCGCACGTTGTACGGTTATTTTATACATCCTTCCTTTTCATTATGAAAAAGAGGGATGTGAGCCAGAAATACAAAACAGAAGCGCCCAATAGCTCCAGTAGAATGGATTGGGCGCTTGATCGTTCAAGACTTACTTTTCCTCGACATGGACTTTGATCGTACCTGTTACTTCTGGGTGAAGTTTCACAGGGACGTTCGTGTAGCCCAATGCCCGGATCGGATCATCAAGCTCGATTTTACGTTTATCGATTTTAATATTATGGGATTTCTTCAGTTGCTCGGCGATCTGCTTACTTGTAATGGAACCAAATAAGCGGCCGTTATCTCCGGATTTCGCCACAAGCTTCACTTCGAGATCCGCAAGCGTTTCTTTCAAACGTTTCGCTTCCTCGACTTCTTCCTGTGCTTGCTGTTCGGCTTTGGCATCTTTAGCTTTTTGCGCCTGAACGTTCCCCTTCGTCGCTTCTACCGCCAAATTGTTTTTTAGAAGGTAGTTGCGCGCGTATCCATCGTTTACTTCTTTGATTTCGCCTTTTTTGCCTTTTCCTTTGACATCCGCTTTGAAAATTACTTTCATTCTGTGTCTCCCCCTTCAAAATATTCATCAATAATATCTTGCAACAATGCTTTTGCATCTTCAATCGTTGTATCTTCAAGTTGTGTGGCTGCGTTCGTCAAATGCCCGCCACCGTTCATCCTCTCCATGATGACCTGAACATTGATATCCCCGAGAGAACGGGCACTGATGCCGATCCGTCCATCACTTCGCTCAGAAATAACGAACGAGGAAACAATGCCGCTCATGGTCAGTAGCGTATCCGCGGCCTGTGCAATGATAACAGGTCCGTAAGTTTCTCCACGGTCCCCGGTGGAAATCGCAATTCCATCTCTGTAAACAGAGGCCCGTTCAATCAGCTTACTTCTGCGGATATAGACATCGAGATCTTCTTTCATGAACTTCTGGACTTGTACGGTATCCGCTCCCTTGGACCTCAAGTATGAGGCAGCATCGAATGTCCGTGACCCTGTACGGAGCGTGAAGCTTTTTGTGTCGACAATAATCCCTGCGAGCAGGGCAGTCGATTCGAGCATCGACAGTTTCAGTTTTTTCGGCTGGTATTCAAGCAGCTCAGTGACTAGTTCTGCCGTCGATGATGCGTATGGTTCCATATAAACAAGTGTCGGGTCGGCTATGAATTCTTCTGCACGTCTATGGTGATCAATCACGACGACATGCTCCGTTTTGGAAAGCAGCTTCTCCTCAATGACCATGGAAGGCTTGTGCGTATCCACAACAACAAGTAACGTCTCATTTGTCACCATTTCTAAAGCATCCTCAGGTGGGATGAAGTAATGCCAGAGGTCTTCGTCTTTCTCGATTTCCTCGACCATCCGTTGAACGCCGGTGTCGATATCATCCGGATCAAGGACGATGGCAGCTTTCTTGTCGTTTGCCTGGGCAATTTTCAAGATACCGATCGACGCGCCGACAGAGTCCATATCCGGGGATTTGTGTCCCATGATCAAGACCTTCTCACTTGCCTGAACAAGTTCTTTCATGGCATGGGAGATGACGCGGGCGCGTACCCGTGTCCGTTTTTCCATCGGATTTGTCTTTCCGCCATAGAAACGGACTTTTCCTGAATCATCTTTGATGGCGACCTGGTCTCCGCCTCGGCCAAGGGCAAGATCAAGACTCGATTGAGCTAGTTCGCCAAGCTCCGGAAGACTGACCGGACCGACACCGATTCCGAAACTTAACGTCAGTGGAACGTTCTGATCTGTAATCAATTCACGTACATCATCAAGGATTTCAAACTTCGCTTTTTCCAAAGTATAAAGAATTTTCTGGTTCATGACCGCCATGAAGCGCTCTTGAGAAGTCCGCTTCAAGTAAATGCCATAGTCTCCCGCCCACTTGTTTAAAATCGAAGTCACTTGCGAGTTGATATGGCTTTTGGCGGTGTCATCCATCCCCTGAGTAATTTCTTCATAGTTATCAAGGAAAATAATGGAAAGAACCGTCTGTTCATTTTCATAACGGTTGTGGATTTCCGTCTGCTGTGTCCGGTCGAACAAGTAAAGCAGACGTTCATCCCTTTTGATGATCGTCTGGAATTTATAACCGGCAATCGTGATCCAAACTTCATCTTCCTCATCTTTCACACATGGAATCAAGTGATCGGAAAGTCGTTTTAACGATTCGCCAACAATCGTATCCTCTTCTGTGAACTTGTTCATATAAGGATTCGCCCACTCGATCATATAGTTTTCACTATAGAGAACGATTCCGATGGGCATTTCCAGTAAGGCTTCTTCGCCCACTTTTTTCACCCTGTAGGATAAGGTCGATATATATTCTTCTGTCTCATTGATCATGTTCTGTTCAGTACGGACACTGTAAAAAATGGACGCAGCTAAAAAGAGCGTCATCATTAGTCCCAGCATCCATTGATAGTACCAGATGAAGCCAAGCAGAAGGAGGGAGATCAAATAAATGATCCACAAGTGTCCGCTCATTGTTGGTTTTTTAAAAAAATTCGGCATTGCATTCAGCTCCTACCATCTTCTTGAGAGCGATCATTCTTTCTTTTCTTCCACACGTTCCCTCATCGGAAATCCTATATCAATTATACCGATTATTCTCACAAGGTACATGATGATTTGTGGAAGAAGTATGGAAAATACAACCACAAGAATCGGTATAGCTTTTGACCACTTTTTCTTCCATGCATAGAAAAAGACGAAAGAGAATCCCTGCAGGACGATCAGTGCTCCCGTCAGAATAAATACATTCACGGCAGCTAAATAAATCAGATTATTGCCATCCATCGTGACATAATTCAAGATCATTGCAACAAAGTAATACCATAATATTGATGTAGGCAGCTTGAAGTTCTTAAAATCCGTGAATCCCATGGACTGATTTTCGATGCGATTGATCAGTTTATAGGTCGTCCATTGGCTGACGAAAGCCATCATGACACCACTCATCGCCAATATACTTGGGACAATATCCGGGATAAAATCAATCAATTGCCCGATCTCAGCCAAATCCGTCTCTACCTCTTCTCCATCAAGAAGCCCTGAGAAAATTCTCTCGAAAGTGCCGTAGCCCTGGTTCATCCCATTTTTCAGTTCTTCCATTAAATTGACTCCAAGAAAGAGCTGCGTGATTAAGAGAATTCCGAGAAGACCGATGACAAACCCAACAGAGCCAATAGCAAGAGCTTCATAGGATGAACGTTTGTGATGCAAAGCGATACCTAAGAAAATCCCGCCAATTCCGGCCAGCAAGGTGAAAACGGTAAATACGGTCGCAAATAATAGTGTGAAAATGGTGGCGGCCACAAACATGAGGCCCCCTGCTTTTCCACCATAACGATAACTATAATAAACAAATGGAACAGGCAGGATCATTAATAGTAGTGGTCCCATAACCGGCACAAAAATGATTACCAATAACAATAGCAGATATAGGCCGGTCATTAAAGCCCCTTCCGTCAACCTCTTTGTGTCATTCATGATTGATAAAGCACCTCTATTTCTATCGCGCTTGTCTTAACCTCCCTATTTTAACATATCAACCCCTCATACTTCTCGTATCAAATGCTTCCATCCGCTTCTTCTTGGTGATTTTTTCTAATGTTTGTTATGATGAATAAAATTCGATAGAGGAGGGCCGCACATGCGCACCGATTACCACGTCCATATGGCGGAAACCGGAAACCTTGATGTCGACTATCTACGAACCTACATAACAAAAGCGAAAGAAGAAGGAATCGAAGAATTAGGCATATCTGAACATGCATATTTTTTTCAGGAAACACGCGACATTCTCTCCAACCCATGGGTGGAAAACCGTCGTACACTTGACTTTGAAACCTACCAAAAGATGTTTGATGAAGCAGCCAAAGCAGAACTCCCGATCAAGATGGGCATTGAAATGGATTACATGCCGGGAAAAGAAAAAGAGATGGAAGCCTTCATTTCTTCCCATCCTTTCGATTACGTGATCGGTTCAGTACACTGGATCAATGAATGGGGCATCGATCTTGCGATTTACCGGGATGAATATGAAAAACGAGATTTAAAAGACGTCTATCAGCAATACTTTGACCGTGTCGTCACCCTTGCAGAGTCAGGACTTTTTGATTTTGTCGGACATATTGATGTCATCAAAGTGTTCGGTTACCGGCCGGATGACAAAGAATTTTTGAAAGAACAATATAAACGCGCAGCAAAAGCTCTAGCGAAAACAGATACATGCATTGAAATCAGTACGGCAGGCTTGCGCAAACCAGTTGGAGAACTCTATCCAGATCCGACGCTTTTACAAATGTGTAAAGATGAAGGTGTTGGAATCGTTCTCTGCTCGGATGCCCACAAGCCGGACCATATCGGGTACCGTTATGAAGAAGCGATCGATCTTGCAAAATCCGTTGGTTATACAGAAGTCCATACATTCTCCAACCGCAAACGCCAGGTGCATCCCATTGGCTGACTTCATTTTTAAGAAGCGGTTTGGGCTCGAAAAAAATGAGGGGTACAAAACAAACAAGCGAACCGCAGTCAGAGGCATTCTTTTTCAAGAAGAAAGAATTCTGATGGTGAAGTCGAACCTCGGGGATTACAAATTGCCTGGTGGGGGCGTTAATGATGGAGAAAAAGATGAGGAAGCTCTCATCAGAGAAATCCAGGAAGAAACAGGCTTTAGGAACTGCCAGGTGAGGCAATTTGCCGGTGAGGTTGTGGAAAGCCACCTTGACGTGTATGACCCGGAAGCCATATTTGAAATGACCTCCCGTTATTATTTTTGTGAGTGGTGGGGAGAGAAGGGCGGACAACAGCTGGATCCCTATGAGGAAGACCAGGACTTCACACCCGTATGGATAAGCGTCGAGGAAGCCCTTGCCCAAAACAGAAAAATACTGGATCAAACGAAAAAAAATCCATGGATCGAGCGAGAGAATTATGTTTTAGTTCAATTACTGAATAACGTGCAAACTTCCTGATATCCGAAAGATAAACGAAAAAAGCTCAACGTCACACCGACGCTGAGCTTTTTTTCATTAATATTGAATTGGTGCACCAGGTCCTACAGGGATTCCTAATAGCACCCAAACGAGCAACAGTAGCAACCAGCCAAGTAAGAACGCAACGGAATAAGGAATCATCATGGAAATGAGTGTTCCAATCCCTAGCTTCTTATCATAGCGCTGAGCGAACGCGATGATGACCGGGAAGTATAGAAGCAACGGGGTAATCATGTTCGTCACAGAGTCTGCGATACGATAGAGCAATGTCGTAAACTCCGGAGAATAGCCAAGGTTCATCATGATCGGAACGAACACAGGGGCCAAAATTGTCCATTTAGCTGAAGAACTTCCAATGAAGAAGTTGACGACCATCGTCAATCCAATAAACGTTAAGATGAGTCCAATCCCATCAAACCCTGTAGAATTCAAAAAGTCTGCCCCGCGAAAAGCGATGACAGTCCCTAAATTCGTTTCACGGAAATACGCGATAAACTGTCCCGCCGTAAACGCAAGGGCAATATAACCGCTCATGCTTGCCATTGTTTTTCCAAGCAGTTTGGTAAGGTCCTTATCATTAGAAATCTCTTTTGTAACGATTCCATAAATCAAACCCGGGACCAAGAATAATAGGAAAATGACGAATACCAATGCACTGAAAAACGGAGATTCAATATAGGCCCCGTCTCCACGCAAAGGACCAAAAGACAAGTAAGCCATGAGAGCAAACGTAATCAGAAAACCGATCCCAGCAAGACGCATCCCTTTTTTCTCAAGAGTGGTCAACTCATCGATTTCCCCATCCTGCTCACCTTCATACTTACCAAGTCTGGGTTCTACGATTTTTTCAGTTACGAGCGTACCAATAAGAGTGATCAGAACGACAGACACGGCTGCGAAGAAGTAATTCATTGTGACCGTAATCGTTTCTGCATAAGCAGGGTCAATCGTACGTGTCGCTTCAGCAGTCAACTCCTGAAGGATGGCATCGGTAGACGTGAGAGCTAAATTGGCACCAAACCCACCAGACACACCTGCAAAGGCGGCCGCAAGTCCAGCAAGCGGGTGTCGCCCAAGTCCTAAGAAAAGGACGGCTCCAAGTGGTGGAAGTACAACGTAACCGGCGTTGACCGCTACACTGGACATGACTCCGGCGAAAACTAAAGCGGCCGTCAACAATTTTTGAGGAAAGGAAAACACAATTCCTTTCAAAGAAGCATTAATTAAACCCGTTTGTTCAGCAAGACCAATGCCGAGCATGGTCACAAGAACGGCTCCAAGCGGCGGAAACCCAATAAAGTTATCGACCGCGCTGTTAAATAGATAATCCAATCCACTCAGACTAAAAAGATTTTTCACCTCTACGGCTTCCCCTGTCGTTGGATTTGTGACAGATACACCGGCAAAAATTCCAGAAATAATCACTACGATAAATGCTAATATAGCAAACAGCAACAATGGTGATGGAAGCTTATTCCCCAGCCATTCGATGCCATCTAAAATACGAAATAAAAACCTACGACCAGATGAAATCTCTGCTCTGTTTTCCTCCATTATATACCCTCCCTACAAAGTCGATGAATTAAGTCGGAATTAAATTTAACAAGAGAAAGTCTCAAAGTCAAAGCTTTTGTACTAGATTTTACAAAACTATAAAATGGAATCACTTTTTCCATAATAAAAAGACAAACCTGTCGAGGTTTGTCTTTTTATTTATTAAATAATAGCAATTATCTTCGGATCAGCTACCCATAAATGGATACAATTAAATCGTCAAACACTGCACTTGCTTGATATCTTCAATTTGAGCAAGCTTTTCGTTACACTCCCCATCCACAGGTTTGTCTACCGTGAGCACCATGACGGCTTCTCCACCTTCATTCGTACGTCCAACCTGCATGGTTGCAATGTTGATTTCATGTTCGGCAAGTAAGCTTCCCACGCGGCCGATCGCGCCTGGCTGGTCGGTGTGGCGGATCACGACAAGGTGTCCCTCTGGAACAACGTCGATGGAATACTGATCAAACTGCACGATACGTGCGCCTAAACCGTTCAGCAGCGTACCGGCAAGGCTGCGTTTTTCCTGATCGGTCTCGATTTCGACGGTGATCAAGTTCGTGAATCCTTTCGTTTGGGTCGACTTCTGCTCATTTACCGTAATCCCTTTATCAGAAGCTGTCTTGAACGCATTCACATCATTCACACGTTCTCCGATATGACGTTTCAATATCCCTTTGACGGCAATCCTTGTAAGAGGCATTGTATCAACCTCAAGCAAATCGCCACTATAATACACGTTCACACGCTCAAGCGTACCTTCCACCACTTTTGATAAAAAGGCGCCTAAACGTTCAGAGAGCTTGAAGTAAGGGGAGAGCTTCTCCATCATTTCTGATGACACAGAAGGTAGATTGACCGGGTTTCTCACCGTTCCTCCGCGCAATAGTTCCAGCACATCGTAGCTGACGTCTGTCGCGACGTTTTCCTGGGCTTCGATCGTACTTGCACCGAGGTGAGGGGTGGCAATCACTTCCGGCAAGGATAACAACGGATGCTCCGTCGCAGGTTCTTCTTCAAAGACATCAAGCGCTGCCCCGGCGATTTTCCCAGATTGGATCGCTTCATAAAGCGCATTTTCTTCTACAATCCCTCCACGGGCACAATTCAATATACGGGCTCCCGTCTTCATCATGGCAATGGCCTCTTCATTAATCAGATGCTTCGTTTTGTCAATCAGAGGGGTATGAACAGTCAGGAAGTCTGCCTGTTTGAGAACTTCCTCTAATGTCCCATGTGTGACACCTGCTTTTTCTGCTTTTTCTTCATTCAGAAACGGATCGAAGGCGACCACTTTCATGCGGTGACCTTTGGCGCGCTGGGCGACTTCGCGACCGATGCGCCCGAACCCGACAATGCCGAGCACTTTATCTTTCAACTCAACGCCGACGAATTTTTTACGTTCCCACCGCTTTTGTTGGAGCTGATGATAAGCTTGCGGAATGTTCCGAGCTAACGACATGAGCATCGCCATCGTGTGTTCGGCTGTCGAGATCGTATTCCCATCTGGGGCATTCACGACAATGACGCCGTTTTCCGTGGCCGCATCGAGATCGATGTTATCGACTCCCACTCCCGCACGACCGATAATCTTCAAATGAGGGGCATGTTCAATGACTTCTCTTGTCACTTGCGTCTGGCTTCTTACGATAAGTGCTTCTGCCGAACCGATTTCCTCCAACAACTGCTCATGAGATAAGTTCGGATTCATGACGGTTTCGATATCTTCCGCCTCTAATAGAGGTCTGATTCCATCTTCACTCAGTGGATCACTAATCAATACGCGGTGCATCTCTATTCCTCCCTTGTACGTTCCAAATAAACGGCTTGCGCAGCTGCGACACCCGCTCCAGGTTCGAATTCATGACCTAAACGTTTCAAGACAATTTCAAGAATTCCTATATATTGAAGAACATTAGCAGGACGACAGTATCCCATGTGTCCAATCCTGAAAATTTCACCCTTCATATGCTTCTGTCCGCCAGCTAAAATAAGGCCGAACTCTTCATTCGCCACTTTTCGGAGTTGTTCTGCCTCAAAAGATTCTGGTCGGATCGATGTGACGGTCGATGAAGCATCTTCGTCAGAGACCAACAGAGGTAGGTTCAAGGCACGGCAAGCGTCCCGTGTCATTTCTTTCATCGTTTGGTGACGTTCAAAAACCCGATCTAAGCCTTCCTCTTCCAACAATCCAAGGACCTGCTGGAGACCGAAAAGAAGGGAAAGAGCAGGTGTAAAAGGAGTCTGCCCTCCTTCAAGTTGTTGACGGTATTTCCGTAAATCTAAGTAAAAACGAGGACGCGGATTTTCATCAATGACTGACCAGGCCTGAGCTCCGACAGCCAAAAACGCGAGCCCCGCAGGAAGCATCATCGCTTTTTGTGAACCTGAAACTAAGATATCGATTCCAGACTGATCCATCTTCACTTCGGCGCCTCCAATAGAAGAAACCCCATCGACGATGACAAGAGCTGAACTTATAGATTTTACACGCTCAGCGATTTTTTCCACCGGATGCATGACCCCTGTCGATGTTTCACAGTGTGTAAGAAATACGGCCTTCGTATCGGGATGTTCTTGAAGTGCTTCTTCCACTTGGGAGATCTCGACTGCTTTTCCCCATGGGACCTCAACGCGTACCACATCCAATTCATATGTCTCACAAATCTGAGCAAAACGATCTCCGAATGCTCCAGCGACTACGACAATTGCTTTGTCCCCGGGCTTGGTCGTGTTTACAACAGATGCTTCCAAAGAAGACGTCCCGCTCCCTGTAACGACCAGCACCTCTCCAGATGTACCGAACACCGGCTTCAGTTTAGGAGCAATAGCATTGATCAAATCTTTGGCCTTCCCACCACGGTGGCCGATCATCGGTTGATTCATGCTCCGTTCTACACTCGGTGGAATTGGCGTTGGACCAGGGGTGTGCAACAAATCCCATTCACGTTTCATACTTCTTTCAACCTCCTCTATATTCAGTGATTCACTTTTCTCCATAGATCCTTTTATGCTTTAGAAAAGCAATGATATTCTCTAATCCTATCAAAGAAAGAACCATTGTCAATTAAATTAGAATATTCTGTTCAACGACATTTTTTTCTTATTTTTATCGAATAAAGAACTTTGATTTTTTTCTTTTTTATCTGTATAATTCAAAAAGTAATTATTTTTAGAAAATTAAAAATAGGGGGAATTCACTTTGAGAAAGCATCTATTGGTGTTAATGGCACTGATGTTCGCACTGTTTCTTGCAGCTTGTAGCGGGGGAGACAGCGAAACATCAACAGACACAGGTGAAGAAAACACGGATGAAACATCTGAAGAAACAACTGAACAGTCAGACGAGGGAGAAGCTTCCGGAAATCAAGAAATTACCGTAACAGCGAAAAGTGAGATCCCTAGCATGGATCCATCTCTAATCACCGATTCGGTCGGTTTCCAGTGGGCTGGGGAAACTTATGAAGGGCTATACCGCCTGGATGAGAACAGCCAGCTTGTAGATGGAATGGCAGAAAGCTCCGAAGTGAGTGAAGACGGCCTGACATGGACATTTAAATTGCGTGATGCGGAATGGTCCAACGGTGACCCTGTCACAGCACACGACTTCGTATATGCATGGAGAAGAGCTGTCGACCCAGAGGTTGGCTCTGAGTACGGCCCTTACTTCCTTGGAGGCATCATTAAAAATGCCCAAGCCATCAGTGATGGTGAAGCAGAACTTGAAGAGCTGGGCGCTACAGCTGAAGATGACAAGACCCTTGTCGTCGAACTTGAAAAGCCTGTTCCATACTTCAAATCTATGACGGTATTCATTACATTCATGCCGTTGAACCAGAAGTATGTAGAAGAACAGGGCGACAAATTTGCTACAGAAGCTGAATATACAATTTCTAACGGGCCATTCCAAATGACGGAGTGGAATCACGGCGAAGGCTGGACCGTTGAGAAAAGTGATACGTACTGGGATGCAGACACCGTTCAATTAGAAACGATTAATGCAAAAGTAATTAAAGAAGTTTCTACTGGTGTCAACCTTTATGATACTGGTGAAATCGACCAGACGGAATTGAACGCTGAATTCGTGGACCAGTACCGCACGAGCGACGCTTTCAATGTTGCAGAAAAACCATACTTATACTTCTTCAAGTTCAACCAGGAGAATAACGAAGCTCTTGCGAATGCAGACATTCGTAAAGCGATTTCCTATGCGATTGACCGTCAGTCACTCGTTGACGTCATTTTGAACGATGGATCTGTACCAGCAGAAGGCTATGTTCCATCCAACTTTGTTTCTATGCCGGACAGTGACCAAGACTTCCGTGAAGCACAAGGTCCATTGGTTGAACATAATGTAGAAAAAGCAAAAGAACATTGGCAGAAAGGCCTGGAAGCACTAGGTACCGATTCTGTTGAAATTGAACTCCTTGGTGATGATACAGGGACTTCCAAAGACGTTCTTGCCTACTATAAGAACCAACTGGAAGAAAACCTTGAAGGCGTAACCATCAACTTGATGGAAGTACCATTTAAAGAACGTGTCCGCCGTGACAACGAAGGCGAATTCGAAATGGAAGCTGCTACATGGGGTCCAGACTATGTTGACCCGAACACTTACTTGAACATGTACCTTACAGATGGTCAGAACAACAACATGGGCTACTCCAGCGAAGAGTATGACGCGTTGATTGAAAAGGCGAACGGCGAGTATGCCCAAGAGCCTGAAAAACGTTATGAAACATTCTTGGAAGCTGAAAGACTGCTTCTAGAAGAAGATCAAGCGGTAGCACCAATCTATCAGGATGCAAAAGCTCAACTTTTCCGTCCTTCGATCAAAGGTGTCTTCACCACAGCAACAGGCCCGGAATTTGAATTTAAATGGGCTTATGTAGAAGAGTAAACGAATCTAAAAACGACAGGGACTTTTCCCTGTCGTTTTTTTACATTCATAGTCTTGAAATTTCCCGTCTATTCGCGATATAGTCTCTTAAGGTATGAAAAAACGAAAGGGGCGGATGGACATGAAGCGCATCTATATGAGGACGATGTATTATACGGTAGGCATTATCATCATGACACTTGGCATCGCCTTGACCATCCAGTCTGCACAAGGTACGTCTCCATTTGATGCCCTTCTCGTCGGTCTGCACCGGACGTTCGGTCTGACGATCGGAAGTTGGGAGATCGTCGTCGGTTTCAGTATGATCGTATTCAATGCTATTGCTGAAAAAAGACGACCAGAGCTCCTTGCTTTGGCGACATCTCTTTTAACTGGAATCGGCATCGATTTTTGGGTCTTTACCATCCGCGATACGATCCATCCAGATGTGTTTTGGACGCAGATGATCTGCTTGGTTGCTGGAATGGTCATTGCAGGTTTCGGTATTGCGCTTAACCTTCAAGCAGACTTCGCCCCGAACCCATTCGACCGGATGATGCTCGTTGTCAGTAAACTCACGGGCTGGAACGTGTCCATCTCAAGGGCGCTCATCAGTATTCTCCTAGTTATTCTCGCCTTTCTCTTCAGCGGGGCGATTGGCATTGGCACTGTACTGATCACCCTGTTCAGCGGACCAGTCATTCAAGGTTTCATGGCGCAAATCAATAAATTTGATCAGCGCCTGCAGCCCGTTGCCCCTTCCTGTTCATAAAAAACTCAGACGACTAGAGACAAGAGAATGCATGATTAACTCATCTGGATGAAGGTGAATTTTCCTTTCAGTGGCGGCTTGCTTATGTCACGAAAGTAGGAACAATGTGAGTGTAGCCCTTCAGAATCATGTATCCAAACAAAAAGAGACGGAATCAAATTGTGATTCCGTCTCTTTTTTATAACTCTCCTTGAGGTCCAAAAAATTCATAATGAATACGATCTTCAGGAATTCCCCAACGATTCAGCATGCCATAAACAGCCTTCATGAACCCTTCCGGTCCGCAAAAATAAAATTCTGCTTCTTCAGGAGCAATTGTCTTCAACCAATCAAGTGTAATATAACCTTCTGATTTGTGCAGTCCTTTCAACAAGTCATTCTCCTCAGGCTTTTCATATATGAGGTGGGCCGTACCTGGTTTTGACTCTTCAATTTCCTCTTTAAAAGCGTGCACACGTCCGTTTCTTGCAGCATGGATGAAATGAACCTGACGATTCGGCTGAGCTTTCTGTGCGTACTTCCACATGCTCATCAAAGGTGTGAGCCCTACACCACCACTAATCAAAACAAGTGGACGTTCGGTATGGGTATCTAGATAAAAGTCTCCCGCTGGGGCACTGACAGGAATGGAATCCCCAGCTTCAACCTGATCATGCAACCAGGAAGAAACCATACCGTCAGGGTGATTCAAGAGTCCTCGTTCTTTTTTAACACTAATTCTGTAGTATGATTTTCCCGGGGCATCAGAAAGACTGTACTGTCTAAGGTGCGTATAGGTTTCTCCTGGGATTTCTGCCTTGATGGTTAAATATTGGCCGGGTTTGTAAGTAGGTAATGCTTTTCCGTCTTTTGGTTCCAAATAGAAAGAAGTGATTTCCTCACTCTCTTTAACCTTATCCACCACATCAAATAAGCGGTACCCGATCCAGCCGCCTTTTTGCTGTTCTGCTTCCTGGTACAACTCTTTTTCCACTCCAATAAAAGCATCAGCAATGACTCCGTAAGCTTTCCCCCATGCCTCAATAATGTCATCGGTGGCTGCATCCCCAAGGACCTCTTTAATGGCTTTTAACAAGTATTCTCCTACGATCGGGTAATGTTCAGGTTTCACATTTAAACTACGGTGCTTTTCTGCAATTTGTTTAACACGCGGAACAATGACCTCGAGTTGATCAATGTATTGGGCAGCCGCATAAACCGTATTGGCAAGCGCCTTTGGCTGATCCCCGACCCGCTGGTGGGTCTGGTTAAAAATATTTTTCAACTCTGGATGATCTTCAAACATCCGTTTGTAAAAGTGACGCGTAATCGCTTCTCCATGTTCTGCTAATACAGGAACGGTTGATTTAATCGTCTTTATCGTCTGTTGATCGAGAATTTCAGTCGCCTTCGTAGACATACTTAAAAACCCCTTTTATTAATTGATGTATTTTATATACATCTTTATTATAAGGAGTCCTTCCTCGCAAAAGCAATATTTAAAATACATCTTTTGTGACAGAAAACAAAACATTGCTTAATTAAGACAGCCAGGGCAGTTTATGATAAGATAATAAAAAAACAAGAATGAGGGTTAAAATAGATGCGTCTCAAGAAATACACCGATTACGCTTTGAGAGTCCTGATTTTCACTGCATCGAAACGAGATGGCGAACTTGCGAATAAAAAGGAGATTTCCGAGGTTTTTCACATCTCCGAAAACCATTTAGGAAAAATCATCCACGAGTTGAATAAACTAGAGCTGATCGAAACTCTCCGGGGACGTTCTGGCGGCATCCGTCTGGCGAAGGAACCAGCAGACATCAATATAGGAAGCGTTGTCCGCGCCATGGAAGACGACTTCCACTTGCTCGAATGCTTTGACTGCGCCACCAACTACTGCGTCATCACCCCGGCATGTAAGCTGAAAGGCGTCCTTCACGAAGCCTTACGAGCCTTTCTAACCGTCTTAGATAAATACACACTGGAAGACTTGCTGACGAACAAACAAGAGCTGAGAGCCTTAATGGGGCTGAAATAGAATAACAAAACACGGCTGACTCTCTGAATTCAGAGGAACAGCCGTGTTTTTTATGTAGCTGAAAAAGTGTTTATTGCGTAATAGCTCCCTATTGTGGAAGACTCAGTTTCGAGATAACCGGAGTTCATTTGCCGTATTAGGAGTCAGAGGTTGTTGGGAAGCTACTCGCTTTCCTGAGGGGGAGCGCCGAGCTTCCTCAGGCTATCGCCTTGCGGGATCTCGCCTATCTCCTTCTCCCACGGGAGTCTCGCAGCTTCCCAACAACCCCATTCCATGTAAGGAAGAAACGAACCCCTATACCGAGAAGGGGTTTCTCCCACTCTTCTCTCCTAAGCATGCATAAAGCGCTCTGTATCAAGCTTTTACGTTGTGAATGCCAGGTGTGGAGAGGGTTATATTATCCACTTCCCTCAATCATACAAGCGGATTTTTCCAGAAGTGGTTTCGAAAATCTTCCATGGCAAAGGGGCGGAGGGGAATGGCGAGACTCCTACTTTAAGTGTGCAGGCGCCTCGATCAGCGGCGTATGGACTGGACTGAGCTGGCGGAGATAAAGGAAACACGAAGAACGGAGTGATTCGATGTTGACTTATCGTACAGAAGCGAGGGAAGTCTCACTAGCCGCTAGGCGCCGGAACCGGATAGCTAAGGGGAAAAAAGTGCTTGGTGAGACCCCACAGAGCGAAGCTCGAGGAGGCTCAAAAGAATAGAGGAAGTTCGATTAAGTTCGGCACGTCCTGTGCCAACATCGAACGACCCCACTTCGTGTGGGGCCCCGCGGAAAGCGAGTCATTCCCCGCAGCCCCATCCACTCAAAAAACATCTCGAAACTGAGTCTTCAAGAATCCTGCCATTTACATGAATAAAGATAACGATAAAAAACCCCTTGATGGCTCTGGTGAGTCATCAAGGGGTTTATGACGCTACTCTTACTCTGTAGAGTAAGGAAGTAGGGCCATTGTACGAGCGCGTTTGATCGCTTTTGTCAATTTACGCTGATACTTTGCAGAAGTTCCAGTTACTCGACGAGGAAGAATTTTTCCACGGTCAGAGACGAAACGTTTCAACAAATCAACATCTTTAAAGTCGATGTGTGTGATTCCGTTAGCTGTGAAGAAACACACCTTTTTACGTTTTCCGCGTCCACGACGTGCCATGTAGCATTCACTCCTTCCTATTTAGAATGGTAAATCATCATCTGATATATCGATTGGTTCCCCATTATCTGCGAATGGGTCATCATTTCGTTGGTTGTTGTTATTAGAACCGAAGTTGTTTCCTGATGGTTGTTGATTCTGATTTGGTTGGAATCCTGAACCTCCACGGTTACCCCCGCCTTGGGAAGCACCTTTGGACTCTAGGAACTGCACGCTATCTGCAACAACTTCTGTTACAAATACACGCTTACCTTCTTGGTTATCGAAGCTGCGGGACTGTAGGCGTCCGTCAACACCGACAAGACTACCTTTACTCATAAAGTTAGCCAAGTTCTCAGCCGCTCTTCTCCAAACGACACAGTTGATGAAATCGGCATCGCGATCTCCTGAGTTGTTGGAAAAAGGACGGTTTACGGCGATTGTAAAGTTGGCGACAGCTACTCCGTTTGGCGTATAGCGTAAATCAGGATCCTTCGTCAATCTGCCGGCTAATACGACACGATTTAACATCAGAACCACTCCTTATTTGTCATCTTCGCGTACAGCGATGTGGCGGATAATATCATCCGTGAACTTCGCTTGACGGTCGAATTCGTTGATTGCATCACGTGTACCTGTGAAATCAACTGTTACATAGATCCCATCACGGTAGTCGTTAATTTCGTAAGCAAGACGACGCTTGCCAACTTCTTTAACTTCTTCAATCTCCGCACCGTTATCTGTTAGGATTTTGCTGAAACGATCTTTGACAGATGTTTTCGCTTCCTCCTCGATGTCTGGGCGGATGATATACATGATTTCGTATTTTCTACTCATCCGTTTTCACCTCCTTATGGACTTGACGGCTCCTTTTCTATCAAAGGAGCAAGGAGTAATCTTCATTGAATTACTCACAATTTAGTATTGTATCAAAGTTGTCCAAGATTTACAACCTTTTAACGGAAGGATCCTCGCTTATACGTTGAAACGGAAATGGATAACGTCGCCATCTTTCACTAAATATTCTTTACCTTCTAAACGGACACGACCACGATCGCGGGCTACAGCCATGGATCCTGCATCAACGAGATCTTCATATGAGACCGTCTCCGCACGAATGAAACCACGTTCGAAGTCTGTGTGAATGATACCGGCTGCCTGTGGAGCGGTCATGCCTTCTTTGAATGTCCACGCACGGACTTCCTGCTCGCCAGCCGTAAAGTAAGTCGCCAGCCCAAGCAAGTTATAAGTTGCTTTGATTAGTTGGTCAAGACCGGATTCTTCAATCCCGAGATCTTCAAGAAATTCTTCTTTTTCTTCGTTATCAAGCTCAGCGATTTCAGATTCGATTTTTGCACAAACCACGATAACTTCCGCGTTTTCTTTTGCTGCAAATTCGCGAATTTGTTTCACTCGATCGTTATCTGCTTCACCGATTTCATCTTCACTTACATTCGCCACATAGAGGATAGGCTTTGAAGTCAATAGATGAAGGCCTTTGACAATCTTTTCTTGATCGCTGCTGAATTCGACGGCACGGGCAGGGGTTTCTTCTTCCAATGCATCTTTCAGTTTTTCAAGTACTGCATACTCAGCCACTGCTTCCTTGTCCTTTTGACGTGCCATTTTTGCGACACGATCCATGCGCTTCGACACGGTTTCAAGGTCCGCCAAAATCAGTTCAAGGTTGATGGTTTCAATATCCGTAATCGGATCGACCTGACCGGATACGTGGGTGATATTTTCATCTTCAAATGCTCGTACAACGTGACAAATCGCATCCACTTGACGAATATGAGACAAGAACTGGTTTCCTAGTCCTTCCCCTTTACTCGCACCTTTGACGATTCCTGCGATATCCGTGAATTCAAAAGCTGTCGGTACAGTTTTCTTAGGGTTCACAAGCTCAGTCAACTTCTCTAGACGACTATCCGGGACTTCCACGATCCCGACGTTCGGATCAATTGTGGCGAACGGATAGTTGGCAGACAAAGCGCCTGCTTGTGTAATTGCGTTAAATAACGTAGATTTCCCCACGTTCGGTAAACCTACGATTCCTGCTGTTAGTGCCATATGAGACTTTCACTCCTTAAGGATTTACATACATGCATGTTAGTCCACTTAATTATAGATTCTGTACTTGAAAATAACAACCTATGCAAAAACGGGAAAGCTTCGGTTGTTTCTCCTAAAAAACTCCTATTTCTACAGTAACAAATTCAATAATTATTGAAAAAGATAGGAAGAACGATCTTTTTATTTGGATTTGCAAATATTTTTGTACAAATGAGTACCACGTATGAAAAACTAATGAAAGGGTACCGGGTACGCAATTCTCTCGTTTTGTACCTGGTACCAACAAGTGTTCCGTGAGTACCAGGTTTCCTGTTTAAAATTTCACAATTACACGTTAGTTGTGCCACATATCCATGCCTACTATCATTTTGGTGCCATATCATTTTGGTGCCAGGCACTAAAGACGAAAATCAGGTGCCTGGCACCGACAAATCAGAAACATGCACCAGACTTTATGTTCATAATTTCACATGAATTCGCATAAAAAGCCCCCTCTGAATACAGAAGGGGAGAGGATCATTCGCTTGTTTCAAGAACCTTTTTCATCTTTGTTTCGAATTTTTTGCGAGGAACGAGCACGCTGTGGCCGCAACCCTCACATTTAATTCGGATGTCCGCACCCATACGGATGATCTTCCAACGATTTTCTCCGCAGGGGTGAGGTTTTTTCATCTGAACAATATCATTCAACTCATAGGATTTATCAGCCATCAGGAAAATCCTCCTTTTTCTCCGTAATCGACGGGTTCGTTCGGCTCTTCGTCACGTGAATACATCACCATACGAGGGAATGGAATCTCGATTCCTTCCGCATCCAGTCTGTTCTTCACTTCTTTGCGGATCACCCGGGCCATTGCCCAGTGCTCCATCGGATTCACTTCACAAATGATACGCATGACGACATCCGACGCTCCGAGTGTCTGCACGCCAAGCAGTTCAGGGACATTCAGCATCGATTCATAGCGTTCCGGCATTTCTTTCAATAATTCCTGAATCACTTTTTCAGCGGCTTCGATGTCTTCCTCATAAGCAATACTTACATCAACAACTGCAATACTGTTATGGATGGAAAAGTTCGTCACCTGAGTGACATTCCCGTTAGGAAGGATATGAACCTCGCCTGTCCATGCCTTCACTTTCGTCGTTCGGAGACCGACTTCCTCAACAAAACCCTCAACGCCAGAAGTCTGAATATAATCCCCGACAGAGAACTGATCTTCAAAGATGATGAAGAAACCAGAAATGATATCACGGACAAGGTTCTGCGCCCCGAAACCGATGGCAAGACCTGCCACACCAGCCCCGGCAAGTAAAGCGCCGACTTCAAAATTGAACGTTTCAAGAATCATGATGAAGGCCATAAAGTACACAACATAAGACATTGTGTTCAAAACCAATTTATTCAGCGTGGCTTCTCTTCTTTCGGTAATCCGAAAAGGTCCGCGCCTTTTGTTAGCAAAAAACTGGGTGATGATTCTCCTTCCAATTCGAATGATCAAAAAGGAGACCAACAAAATGAGAACAATCCTCAGCGCACCAAATCCAACGGTAATCCATAGATCCGGACCTGTCACATAGTCGACGATCTCGTCCCATCTTGTTTTTGCATCATCTACCGCCTGTTTAGCATCGGTCACCGCTTTCCCTCCTGTTTCCGTCTATGAATATGACATCTATTTTAACAGGTTTCTAGCGAATTTTGAATCGGGAAAGAATCGGGTATAAAAGAAGAGAAACTAAAACATACAGGTTCAGGATGCCGTATAACGGATACAAGTATTCAATGAGTGTTGAGAATCCGAATGATGTAAAAGGAAGCATCACAGCGATGACAGCCATTGCAAGAATCCAGAGGGGTTGTCTCACATATTCCCTGAATCTCGTCACAAGTCCAAGCGTCCCCGAGGCTGCTGTTGTAAAGATCGCGATCCACAGCATGACCGACATGAAGATCATCATTTCATACGGATAATGTTTTAAAATCGCGAAAAGGGGGATTTCATATAAAATGATATCTTCCGAGATTTGGATCAGGCTGTTGTTATAAAGGTAAGAAACCGCCCCAAGAATAACCCCGCTACCAATACTTGCAATCCAGATTTCCCCTTTGTTTCGAACCTGGTTACCGATGGCCCCGAGGACAGCGATCAGTGGAAGGATATTCAACGCCGTAAATGGAAAAGCGGACATCCAGTTGCTCATCTCATGAACATGTCCAAAAAGAGACAGCTGCTGATCCCTGATAAACAAAATCAAAACGAACAGAAGCCCCGATATGAGCAGCGGAAGAACAAAGCTGTTCACGATGACGATCCCTTTCACATCCCAAATGAACAAAAGAATCAGAGGAATGACAATCGCCAGGACACCAATTCGATAGGAAAAATTGAATGCCTGCCACGTTGCGCCGCTTCCTGCCAGCATGATGACGGTCGTTGTAAAAAGATAAATGATAATCATCCAGTCATAGACGCCGGTCAGGTGTTTACCGACAACTGCCCGTAGAACAGGTAAATAGTGCCCGGTCTGTTTTTTGAAACTGATATCCAGTATGGCTTTACAAGAAAAGATAAACATGAGAGAGAACAAGAGAATCGCCAAGCTGCTATCATGTCCAAAAAACTGCCAAAGTTCTCTTCCAGAAGCATATCCGGCACCAATCATTGTCCCTATGATTAAGAACATCCACTTGAACCCTGCTTTTAACATGACCGTTCCTCCACATCTATGTATTTGTCACGTATAGAACCGCGGACAACCTTATATACTGTTACTACTATGTGTCTGGAGGAGAAGCTATGAATTTCAAGGACAAGTTTTCAAAAGAAGAAAAACGCGTAAACACCGACGATCCAGCCATGAGCGATTTGTTGAGCACTTACTTGCAAGAATGGCTTCCACCTTCCAAAGATATCGTAATCGCCTGTATTGGCACCGACAGATCCACAGGAGATTCCTTCGGGCCTTTGGTCGGTTCGATGCTCCATGACCATGCATTAAAAACGTTCCATATATATGGAACACTTGAGGACCCTTTGCATGCGTTGAATCTGAAGGAGCGATTAGCTGAAATCAGGGGAAACCATCCGAGTCCTTATATTCTTGCGATTGATGCATGCCTTGGAAAATCGTCATCAGTCGGATCTGTCGTGCTTGGAAAAGGTTCGTTAAACCCGGGCTCGGCATTAAAAAAAGACCTTCCGCCTGTAGGTCAACTACACATTAGCGGAATGGTCAATGTCAGTGGGTTTATGGAGCATGTGGTCTTACAGAATACAAGACTGCATGTCGTGATGCAGATGGCAGCAAAAGTAGCGGCAGCCATCCAATTGACAGAAGCGAAAAGAAAGCAGGTTCATATGGAAACGAAGCCTTTCCACACCTTTACAACCTCTTCTACAAACTTTAAAAAGAGCATTCAGTGACGCTTAAAACCACTCGGATATCGTTAAAATGATGCCGACCGTTAATAAGGCTGGGAGTAAATTCGCGACACGTATTTTGGTCAATTTCAACAAATTCAGGCCGATCGCTACGATCATCAATCCGCCTGTGGCCGTCATTTCAATTATAAATAGGTCAAGCATATGTTGGGGGATCCAGTTATTGATTTGTGTCGCTAAAAGGGCAATGGATCCTTCATAAAGAACGACAGGAATAATGGAAAAAATCACGCCGATGCCAAGCGTGGAGGTCAATACCAAAGAAACGAAACCATCAATAATGGCTTTTGTAATCAGCACTTCATGATCATTACGCAGTCCGCTGTCAAGCGCACCGATGACGGCGAGAGCACCGATGACGAAAATGAGCGAAGCGGTAATAAAACCTTGAGCAACGCTTGAAGTTTGGTTGGGCTTTGTAAATTTCCTTTCAATCCAGCGACCGATGTATTCAAGCTTGTCTTCCAGATGGATCGCTTCACCGATGACCGCACCAGAAAGCAAACTGAGCAGAACAATGACGATGTTTTCCGTTTCCAGCGCCATTTGGAGACCGATTAAAAGAACGACAAGCCCCACACCGCTCATGACCGTTTCTTTGAACCGCTCCGGAATTTTAGTAAAAAAAAGACCTAACAATGTACCGACGAATATACACAAACCGTTAACTAATGCTCCAAATAAAACCATCGCACTCTCTCCATTACCTTTTCTTTTTCTTGAATTCTCCAAGGGGAACAAAAATGAATTGTTTCATAAAAAAGAAAGAACCAGAGATCTCTCACATCTCCAGCTTTCACTCTTTATCTGCAAACAAATCGATAATCCGTTCTAAATCTTCATTGTTCGTGAACTCGATTTCAATTTTCCCTTTCCGTTTTCCTTTATGGATTTTCACTCCTGTCCCCAGGCGTTCTTTCAAATTCTCCTCACGTTCCTGCAAAAAAATATCCCGAGGTTTCTTGTCTTTCTTTTTCGAAGGCCGGTTCGTCATGTCATGAATCAACCTTTCCACCTGACGAACATTGAGGGCTTCTGCTTCAATTTTCTTCACCAATTCCAGTTGTAAATCTTGTTCCTTCACACCTAACAAAGCACGTCCATGCCCCATGGAAAGGGCGCCTTCATTGATTTTATCTGTCACCGCTTTAGGCAAAGCTAAGAGGCGGATAAGGTTGGCGATATGAGAACGGCTTTTCCCTAAGCGTTTGGATAGCTCATCCTGGGTGACACCAAGATCTTCAATCAGTTGTTCGTAAGACTTTGCTTCTTCGATAGGGGAGAGGTCTTCTCTCTGTAAATTCTCAAGCAAAGCAATCTCCATCATTTGTTCATCCGTCATTTCCCTGGAAATAGCAGGCACATGAGTAAGACCGGCTTTTTGAGCTGCACGAAAACGACGCTCCCCGACAACAATTTCATAGCCTTTGATGCTCTTCCTGACGATCAAAGGTTGCAAGATACCGTGTTCTGCAATGGACTGTTTCAACTCTTCCAATGCTTCTTGTTCAAACTGTTTGCGGGGTTGATAAGGGTTTGGACGACAGTCTTTAATCGCTACGTGTTGAATCTCTTCTGTCGATGTCTGGTTGTTGAAAAAAGCGCCTAAAGCCTCTTGGCCTTTGCTACCTAACCCTTTCGCCATTCACAATCACTTCCTTTGCTAAATCTAAATATACTTCCGCGCCTCGTGATTTGGCATCATAAAGAATCGCTGGTCTGCCGTGACTGGGCGCTTCGCTTAAACGCACATTCCGAGGGATAATCGATCGGTAAACACGATCACGAAAGTATTTCTTCACTTCCTCTATAACTTGGATGCCGAGATTTGTGCGCGCATCAAGCATCGTCATTAGTACACCTTCAATCATCAAATCATTGTTCATATGCTTCTGGACGAGACGTACTGTATTTAAAAGTTGGCTCAAGCCTTCCAGGGCGTAATATTCACATTGTACAGGAATTAAAACGGAATCAGAGGCGGTTAAAGCATTCAAGGTTAAAAGTCCGAGAGAAGGGGGGCAGTCGATAATAATATAATCATAATCACTTTTGATTTCATCCAATGCTTTTTTTAACTTTACTTCCCGGGAAATAATCGGGACCAATTCTATTTCCGCTCCAGCCAATTGAATCGTTGCAGGAATGGTGTCAAGGTTACTTACAATCGTACTCGTCTTGACATCAGCCGCTTTCACATCATCAACGAGGACGTCATAGACGCACCGATCCATATCTCCTTTTTCCACACCAATTCCACTGGTCGCATTCCCTTGGGGATCAATATCCACCAAAAGGGCTTTATAATTCAAATGCGCAAGACATGCACTTAAATTGACGGCCGTTGTTGTTTTGCCGACCCCGCCTTTCTGATTGGCGATTGAAATCACTTTTCCCATGATGTCACCTGCCTCACTATCTTTTTTATCATTCTACCATTTTATTGAAAGCATTAGGTAAAATGACTTAAAAAAAGCCCCATCTCCACATAAGGCAAGATGGGTCGTTCAGGCTATTATTTTTTCTTCCCTTTAGGAATCTTAATTGTAATCTGGTAATAATCGTCGTGATCTTCTTCGTCCGTTTCTAAGTCGATTCCTGTATCGGTCACCATTGTCAAAGATTGGCGAATCGTATTCATCGCAATACGCATATCCTTATTGACGCCTTTCATCTTCGGCTTCTTTTTCTTTGGTGCAGGGTCATTCAATTTAGCAATCCGCTCTTCGGTCTGCTTCACATTCAACTGCTTTTCAATGATTTCTGCCAATATCTTTTCCTGTTGTTCCTCTTCTTTCAAAGCAATCAGAGCGCGTGCATGCCGTTCCGTAATCTTCTTATCCATCACGGCCTGCTGGACAGACTCTGGTAATTTCAAAAGACGCAATTTATTCGCAATGGTCGATTGACTTTTTCCCAGCCGTTGCGCCAGGGCTTCCTGCGTAATCTGATGCAGTTCCAAAAGCTTCGCATACGCGACAGCTTCTTCAATAACGGTCAATTCTTCCCGCTGTAAGTTTTCAATAAGAGCGACAGAGGCCGTTTGTGAATCATTCATCTCGCGGATAATCGCAGGGACCGTTTCCCAGCCCAGAGACTGGACGGCACGCCACCTACGTTCACCGGCGATCAACTCATAATCTTCTTCATTTAACCGACGGAGAACGATCGGCTGAATCATCCCATGCGTATGTATCGTCTGGGCGAGTTCGCTAATCTTCTCGTTGTTGAATATCGCTCGAGGTTGGTAACGGTTGGGCTGCACGCGTTCGACTGGAACTTGTACAACCTCGTCGGGGTTGTAGCCTTCTTCTTCATTGTTGTCATTATCCGAATCCGGTTTGTCCCCTAGCCCGAACAAACGACCAAAAGGATGTAACACGATCAGACACCACCTTTATACGATCGAGCATACGCTGTTTATTGTATATACCCTATATTTTGAAACATAAAAAGCGCCGCAGGCTACTCAGCTGCTGCGCGTACGTATGCCGTTTTTCATTTCTCTATTTATTTTATCACATTTAATCTATGAAAAGTATGTTCAAGATTGAAGAATTGCTCGTCGGCTTTGTCGAAAACGCACATTTTCCTAATAAGAAACGTGGTTTTCCGCCATTTAACCGTCTCTATTTCATGACTTTTCCTGACAAATATAGTCGATAGATTTTCTAAATCCTAAAACTTCTTAAACAATATGGCAGGATTCTTGAAGACTCAGTTTCGAGACTTTTGTTGAGGGGATAGGGCTGCGGGGAATAGCTCGCTTTCCGCGGGAGCGCGGTGAGCCTCCTCGAGCTTCTCTCTGCGGGGTCTCACCAAGCACTTTTTTCCTCTTCTATATCCGGTTTCGGCGCTGATCGAGGCGCCTGCACACTTAAAGTAGGAGTCTCCCCATTCCCCTCCGCCCCTTTGCCATGGAAGATTTTCGAAACCACTTCTGGAAAAATCAGCTTGTATGATTGAGGGAAGTGGATAATATAACCCTCTCCACACCTGGCATTCACAACGTAAAAGCTTGATACAGAGCGCTTTATGCATGCTTAGGAGAGAAGGGGGGGAGAAGGAGATAGGCGAGATCCCTCAGGACGCAGTCCGAGGAAGCTCGGCGCTCCCCCACAGGAAAGCGAGTAGCTTCCCAACCAACCACGAAGCTAAACTTAGCAACGAACCCCGAAAACATCTCGAAACTGAGTCTTCCACAATAGGGAGCTATAGTGTGGGAAGTTAGGGAGGAATATAGGGCGGGGATGAATAATATATAGAATTGGACTAATTTTTAGGAGGATATTGATATGCAGAAAAATTCCACAGAACGTTTCACTCAATCAGCAGGGGGGAGAGCTTTTTAATTTTCATTTACGCTTGACCTCCTGCTTGCATCGGATTTTACATTGCAGGAGGAAACATATTGAAAAAGAATACGTTGGCATCCTATAACATTCAACTTTTATTTTGGGCAGAAATCTTTGGAAATTTCCGCTTCATACAGCCCGTCCTTACACTATTTTATTTTGCGAGAGGCCTTGATGAGACGAGGATCCTTCTCATCATGACCTTTTTCAGTATAGGAGTTCTCCTTGGAGAACTTCCTACAGGGGTCATCGCCGACCGGTTTGGTGCTAAACGGGCTTTTCTTATCGGTTCCGTTCTCAGCATTCTTGCCCACGGTTTATTAATTTTCGCCTTCGATCCATGGGTGTTTTTCGCAAGCAGCTTTCTTACGGGCTTCGCTGCTACGTTTTTCAGTGGGGCAGATGAAGCACTTATCTATGAATCCCTAAAAGAAAGTAATGAAGAGAATCTCATGGACAGGGCGATGGGGCAGATTGGATCGGCACGTTTTATCGTCTCCATATTCGTTGTAATCATCGGGGCTTTCTTAGCTAAAGATTTGAATGAAAACCAATTCCGACTTCTACTTATGCTCGGTGTTTTCTTCATGTTGATTCAATTCATTTTTCTCTTGTTTATTAAGAACCCTCCGAACCAAGGCGGGGTGCGGACGCCAATGGTGAAACAAGTGATAGAAGGATATCAGGCCATCCGCAAAACGCCACAAGTACTTTGGATGTTCATAAACATCTCTCTTGTTTTTATTCCAGCCGTTGCCATCTTTGAGAAATTTGATCAAAAACTGTTGGTAGATGCTGGGCTCCCTGTTTACGGAATTGGGATCGTCTACGCGGTGACCGCTCTCATTGGTTTTGTTGCGGCACGATCGATTGGTTGGATGACAAAACGGGTGACACGAGTACAGCTCCTGTTCATCACAGGGATCCTTGCCGTCCTATCCCTTACAGCAGCTGCTTTACTACACACTCATCTCTGGACTGTTCTTTTAGCTATCATCCTTTTGAAACTTGTGAGTGCCATTCGCTATCCCGTTTATTCACAGCTGGCCAACGACATTATCCCTTCGAATGTGAGAGCAACGACCATTTCTTTGCTTTCCATCCTGGATTCTGTGTTTGACTTGGTGATTTTTACAACCGTCAGCGGAATTGCACCCTTCGGTTTCATGCCTATGTTCCTTGTTTGTGCAGGGATCGCATTGATAGGAACACTGATTCCTGTTCGTCAAGCTTCGACATAACTTTTGAAAAAATAAAAATCCCGTCCGATACAATCGGCCGGGATTTGTTTCACATGAAATCTATCCATCATTTTTAATTCTTCCATACATATCAATATCTTTATATTCTCCCCAATGATAGACGTCCTGCTTTAACGTTCCCTCATAGCTCAGACCGGCTTTTTGCATGACTTTTGTCGATCCTGGATTGGAAGTGATTGCTGCCGACCAGATCCGGTTCAACTCTAATTCTTCAAATCCGAAGTCCACGACCCGAATCGCCGCTTCTGTCGCATACCCCAGGTTCCAATAGGGTTTCCCAACCCAGTAAGCGAGTTCCCCTTTGTGGTGTTTTTTATCGACCCTTAAAGTCATTGTGCCGACAAGCTCATTGGACTCTTTTAATATCATTGCCAATGGATATGCGGTCCCTTTTTCTATCCAATCCTTATGAAGGGCAATCCAATCCTCAGCCACTTCAAACGTGTAAGGATGGGGAACGAAAGTTGTCGCCGCCACGGCTTCATCTCCTGCTAATTCGACCACTCGTTCCGCTAAATCATTCGTGTACGGCCTCAAACAAAGTCTCTCTGTATGCAGATTCATGTTCCACCCTCCTCCTGTGATATTGACTTTACTTCTAGTTCCATACTGGATAATCCTTTTTTACAAGCGAAGTCGTAATAAAAGTCGACATTTGTGGAAAAATGAGCACGATTAGATAAAAGATAGGACTGACAGGTGGAAGCCAAAAATATGAGAAGCAGGTGATTGGATGGATCTACAACAAAACTACAAAGCAGGAGACATCGTTTACGTGATTTACAGGAATCCACACACGTATGATGTTGCCAATGTGCAAGAAGCTGCTGTCGTAAACAATCCTGAACAACCAGGGGAATTGGCCTTATTTTTATATGAAACCTATTTTCCGCTGGATGAAAACATCGCGATTTATGCATCCGAAGGGGAAGCGGAACGTGCTTATCATGATGCCTTTGGCGGGGGAGTAGAATCGGAGGGTGAGCTGTGGTAAAACCATTCGTCCCAGAACTTGTCTATATTGAACCAAGAGCCCTCGAATATCCGTTGGGGCGTGAACTAAAGGAAAAATTCGAAAAGATGGGAATTGAGATCAGGGAAACCACCTCTCACAACCAAGTCCGTAATCTCCCAGGAGAAAATGATTTTCAAAAATACCGGATCGCCAAATCTACACTTGTCGTCGGCGTAAGAAAAACACTCAAATTCGATACATCGAAGCCCTCTGCAGAATATGCCATCCCCCTTGCGACAGGGTGTATGGGGCATTGCCACTATTGTTATTTGCAGACGACGATGGGAAGCAAGCCTTACATCCGAACGTATGTCAATGTCGAAGAAGTGTTTGATGCGGCTGAACAATATATGAAGGAGCGCGCTCCGGAAGAGACCCGTTTTGAAGCGTCCTGTACGTCTGATATCGTCGGCATCGACCACTTGACCCACTCGTTAAAACGGGCCATTGAATACTTCGGAGAATCTGAACACGGCAGACTTCGTTTTGTTACGAAATTCGCACACGTGGACCATCTGCTTGATGCCAAACACAACGGACGGACAAGGTTCCGTTTCAGCATGAACGCAGATTATGTCATCAAATACTTAGAACCCGGCACTTCCCGTTTGGATGACCGCATCGAGGCTGCCGCTAAAGTCGCAAAAGCTGGCTACCCACTTGGATTCATTATTGCACCGATCTATTTGTACGAAGACTGGAAGGAAGGGTACCGCATCCTTTTTGAAAAACTTCAGGACAAATTGCCGGATTATGCAACGAAGGATTTAACCTTTGAATTGATCCAGCACCGCTTCACGAAGCCAGCCAAGCGCGTTATTCAAAAGAATTATCCGATGACAAAGCTGGAAATGGATGAAGAAAAGCGTAAATATAAGTGGGGCAAATATGGAATAGGAAAGTACGTCTATCAAAAAGACGAACAAGAAGAAATGAAGAACGTACTAGGTGGTTATATTAATCAATACTTTCCTGAAGCCAGTCTCGAATATTTCACGTGAAACAAAAACTCAGAGCCCCGCTCTGAGTTTTCCAAATCCCAGAATAGCTCCCGATGGTGGAAGACTCAATTTCGATAGGAATCCCGCCGTATAGTTGAATAAACCTTGTGATAAAGTGTGATTTTCTAATGGAATAATTTCAATGCAGACCACAAACAATAGAGGGAGATAATAAGGAGGATTCGTATGGCTTTTACCGTATTTTTCGTATGCGCCTGGTTGATCATCAGCGTCTTCACCATAATCCCTAAGCGCTTAACCCTCATAGAGAATACATTCATATTCTTAACCACAAGTGTAATCAACATCAACTGGACATGGATCATTAATGAAGAGTTAAAGTATGTGAAAATTACGGAGGATCCTTCTAATTATGCTGGCTTTTTAATTTTTCGAAGTATCATCATCCCTACTCTTTTAATGGTTCAACTGAATTTATACAACCCTTCATCCTCTCCGGTAAAAAAAGCACTCATTCTAATTGCTTCTGTCCTTTGCTTAGTTTTGCTAACCATTTTATCCAGAGTGCTTGATGTTTCCGATTACAAAGATTGGAATCTGGGTTTTGATGCCATTTACTATGTGTCCCTCCACCTTTTCAGCATAGGGGTGTCTAAACTGATTAGGAAATCCACACGCATTGAGGTGAAACAACCGTGAACTTCCTATGGGAAACCTTCGATAAAAATGAAATATCTATTATGATTCTCATCGCTATCGCCTACACCATCTTCTTCATCCTCCCTTTTAAATTCAAACGGGAGATCACTTGGCTATTCATGCTGCTCGGATTTACCATTGGCGTTTTCTTCGATTTCACCATTGGTGGGGGGCTTTTTGACTTTTTTAAACTTAATGATACGGACCATTATGAGTTATTCGATTTTTGCTATTACTTGATTTTCGCTCCCTTCAGTTACTTTTTCATATACTTTTATGACACATTCAACGTCAGTAAAAAAACATTCATTTTTTATATCCTTTTATGGGTCATCGTTGGAGTTATTATGCAGTGGGTGTTTACAAAACTAGGGATTGTTGAATTTCAAAACGGCTATGAAATTTCTTATTCTTTTGCTGTTTTCTTAATTACGCAGACGTTTACGGCTCTCTATTTTGAAATCATTCGATCACGCTTCCGGGTACTGAAGAAAATCTAAAACAAAAAATAACCTCCATGGAATGCAGACCCTTTCCCTCGTGTTTATCTATTCCTTTGGCGCGCAAAAGGTCACCCTTAAAACGGGTGACCTTCCGCTTTTTCCTGATGAAGTTCTTAACATGCTAGGAGAAGATGCCGTATTCGATAATTTTCACATCAAACTGAACATCGACGTCTAGTTCAGAGTAATTGTCCTGCCATTGAGTAAGATCAAAATTGCCTTTACGCGTTTTTGTAAAGTTACCAAGACCGAGCGGGTCGACTTTTTTTTCTTTGAATAATGAAATGAGTTCGTCTGCTTCTTTATTAAAGTATTCAACGAATTTCTCTTCCATTTCTCTCGCTAATTTAGGAGTTGCTTTGCGATCAACGCCTGCCATTTCATTAACTTCAGCTTTTAATTTCACTTTGATTGTGAACTTAGGATCATCAAGTGGTCCTGTTAGACTATAATCGACGTTTGACCCGATGTTTTCCAACATGAGGGTCCCCCCTTCAAACGGGAGATCCTGCATTCCTTTAATAAAATTCTCTTTTAACATTTTAAATGTAAATATTTTCGAATCCGGAACTTCAGCGACAAGCAGACCTTTTTTAAAAAAAGCGAGACCAGATAGTTCGACAAATGACTCACGTTCTTTAAGTAAAGGCAGGAACGGATCCATTCCCTGTGCATAATACGCATATAAGAAATCGTGTAAGCTTGTCGATGGGAAGTTATGGAGCGTATTATTTTCAATGAGCCCCTGAAGATGCTTCGAGGTCGTTTCATCCTGCGTGTATCCACTCTCTATTAAATTTTTTGCAGACCCGTCAACAACACCTAAAAACATGTTTCTGCTGAGCCGGGGGTCTCGGCTAAGGACATCAACAATATCATCCAAACCCTTTTCAGCAAGTTCTTTGCTGTATAAGGTTACGGCAAGCTTTCCAATGGAAATTGGCTTGGAGGATTGTTTTTGAATTTCCACTTCGACATCTTTGGTCGAATCGGCATCGACCGTCAAGTAAAGTTCCGATGCTGCCTGTTTATCTTCGCTTTTCCCATATTGAGGAATAGATACAGTTCCCCGAATGCGTTCTTCCTCTCCCACATCATATCCGACAATTTGAACAATCGCGTTCTCTTCGACACTTTTATCCGCCATACATCCGGCCAAAAAGACAACAGACACCATTATAAGAAGACTCCAATGTTTTTTCATGTCCGCTTCCTCACTTTATCTGAGATCGTCTTCAACACTAATAAAACGGGAATATACATCAAAACATACATACCAAGTTGTCCTGACAAGTTATTTACAGCATCAATCATCGGCCTGCCGTCTATCAAAACCGTTGGGAAGTAGATAGCGATACAGAAAATGATAACCATATATTTTTGTTTTACATTAAACACTCGTTTCGGAATCCTTGTCGCTCCCCATAACCCTAAACATATATTCGGAAGAACGACATACAACCACATGGCGATCCCTACAAACTCAAAACGTTCAATAAAAGGAAATTCGACAATTTTCCAAGCAGATATTGTCCCCCAAACGACCTGCTTTAATTGCTCTTCACTATAATAAACGAACGTCACCAGGACACTGATTAAATAAACCATCGTCGTGTAGAACACACCGTAATGGGCCCATTTCTTAGATTTTTGAGGATTTTTGATGAATGGATAGTAAATCAACAGGAATTCTAACCCTAAAAAGCTGAGAATACTTTGCTTGGTGGCGCCTAATATACCTGGAATACTATGACTGACGGCTGGATAGATGTTCATTGTATGGCCCGCTTCTACAGGAAAATATTTCAGCAGCAAAATGGGCAGTCCGATAATGACGCTGATCAGACATATCCCCGTAATGACACGGAATCCTCCACTCACCAGATAGTACACGAGAAACAGGAGGACAAAGGCAAATACCCATACATGCATACCCGGAAACACCCATACTTTAATGACCTCTATAAACGTAATCACAACGGTAAAGGCAAGCAGAGTAAAATAAGCACAAAAGAGGAGGCTTAAGAACCCCCCTAGATATTTGCCAAAGATACTTTTATGAATTTCTACAATATCGCCTCCCCCATTTTGAAGGAGACGATAAATCATCCATAGGATCACATGCAAAATACCGCCCGCAATCAATATGGAAATCCACGCATCAAACCCGGCTTTCTCGACTAAATATTTTTCAAAACCGAGGATCCCGACCCCCACCTGCATGCTGTGGATTAAAAAGAAGACATACGCAGGTGTCACTAAGTAATTCTCAGGGATATTCAACCCCTGGCTGTTGTTCAATTTATTCATCGATATCCCTCTTTGCGTTCACACGTGATGGATTCATCCGTTGTGTATCTTCTGACCTCGTAAGAACAGGTCGTTCCGTCTGCTTGTTGAATGGCAGACGAATAAAAGCGTCCTTCAAATCTTTAATTCTAAGCGGATAAAGCGGTTCGAAAAAAGGACGTCCGATCGATTGTAATTTAATGAGATGACCAATGAAAAAGACCATACACATCGAAACCCCTATAAGTCCCCAAAGTTGTGCGCCGATAATGAAAGGGAAGCGTATTAAGCGAATGGTATTACCGATTTGATAGACAGGTGTCGTAAACGAAGCCAGGGCACTAAGAGCTACGATGATCAATAACACATTACTCGTAAGTCCCGCGTCTACGGCTGCGGTTCCTATGACGATACCTCCAACGATACCGATTGTTTGGCCGATCTTCGTCGGAAGTCTTGCCCCAGCTTCACGTAACAATTCAATCGTCAATTCCAGGACAATCACTTCCAGTATCGGTGGAAATGGAATATCCGAACGGGAGGAAACGATGGTTGCCATCAATGCTCCTGGAATCATTTCGTGATGATAGGTAAGAACAGCCACATATAACGGTGTACTTAAAACGGAAAAGATAACGGCAAACAGCCGTATTAAACGAAAAGCGGTCGCTAAGTGCCAGGGGAGAAAATAGTCATCAGAAGCCCCGAAGAATTCGACGACCGTAGTCGGGCATGTCAATGCATGGGGAGACCCTTCAACGAGAATGGCTACTTTCCCTTCAACCAGGTTCGAAACCACACGGTCGGGCCTTTCCGTATCTAGTAGCTGCGGGAAAGGGGAATTGGAATTATCAGCAATGACTTGTGTGACGAAGGAACTATCCGTCAGTTGATCAATTTCTATCCCTTTCAACCGCTGTTCGACCGTTTCAACATTATCCTTGTTCACTATCCCTTCAATATAAACGACAGCGACACGAGTTTTTGTCACTTTGCCGACATTTGTTTCTTTGACTGTCAGCTGTGGGAGTGGCAGCCGTTTTCGAATAAGGTTGATATTCGTATTCAACGTTTCCACAAACGCTTCTTTCGGCCCTACAACACTAAATTCCACTTCTGGAATACCAACGTCTCTTGATTCTAAGGAGACCGCAGGCACCAGAAGTACTTCTTCATCCTTTTCATGAATCTGGACCATAATGTAACCGTACATCACTTTTTCTTGAATTAATTCCAGTTTTGATGTTACTCGGATGTTCTCCACAGGAATTCTTTCCCGCATGTCATGTAAGGTGTGGAAGGATTCACTATTTAATATCGATAAAACACTGCGATTCAAAATTTTCGAGTCACTCATCGTTTTTAAATAAGAAATCGTGCACCTCGTACTGCCACTTAACTTGTAATGGACAAAATCCTCCGATTGCTGCATCGCTTGAATAAATTCAGAAAGAGAGCCGCTCTGCTTCTTTGTCTGCTGTTGCTTTTCTGGCTGCTGTTTTTCTTTCCGCTTCCATTTCCACATGACGAACTCCTTTATTCCACAGTCTGACTTCTTTCTCCTATCATCCTCTTTTCGTAATAATTTATACCTGGACGGAAAGTATAAAAGAGACAAGGAGGACGAACCATGATTTACGCTTATCTTTCTCCACTGATCATCGTTGCATTAGTTTTTATCTCTACCATGTTCGTCATCGACTGGTTAGCTAAATTATTGATCTACATTTTCCTTGTAAACCTGGTCTGTTTACCTGGTTACTTGTTGTATAAGGATGAAGTGAAAGAAAGTAAGTTAGAACCGCCACCATCATCACAGGAGGGAAACCAATATGTCCAAAAAAACACTGACAGCCAATGAAATCGGCCTTTTATGGACACAATATGTGCAGAACAGTATGGCCGTCCCCATATTGGAACATTTCCAATTGACGCATAGGGATGAAGAAATCCAACCGTTAATAGGGATGGCAAGAGAATTAGCAGATAGAGGGATCGAAGAATGCGGGAATTTCTTTGAGGAAGCGGGTCTCCCTGTTCCCAACGGTTACAGTTTGGATGACTTGAACCCCAATGCTCCAAAGCTGTTTACAGATGCCTTCATGTTGACCTTCCTGGGACACATGGGAAAGGTAGGTCTTACTTCTGATGGGTTCTCTTTAGGGGCCTCATCAAGAGAAGATGTCCGTGAATTTTTATCTGAACGGATAAACAAACAAGATCAACTTTACAACCGCTGTGTGAACATCGGAATGGAAAAAGAGGTTTATATAAGACCTCCGCAAATCGCAGTATCCAAAGAAACAGAATACATTGAATCTAAAAAATACTATCATCCATTTAGTAAAAGATGCTTGAATACAATGGAAATCACACATTTGTATGAAAACATAAAAAATAACACCCTTGGAGAGGTATTGTGTCAGGGGTTTGCGCAGACTAGTAAGAACAAAACAGTCAAAGAGTATATGAAACACGGGAAAAAGATGTCGATTAAACATCGGAAATCGTTCTCCACTCTTTTGGATCAGTCCGGCATTTTGACGCCGATGGTATCTGCCAACTATTTGACCACAAACACAGACCCTGTCTTCTCTGACCGACTCATGATGTATTTAATAAGCGTTCTTGCTTCATCTGGACAAGTGAATTATGCCACTGGTTCAGCCGTGGGGCTCCGCTACGATATTGTCTTCCTTTATCATAAGTTCATTTTAGAAGCCGCGATCTATGCCAAAGACGGTCTGGATATCATGATTCATAATGGATGGTTTGAAGAACCCCCGCAAGCTCCAGACAGACAGAAACTCATCCAATAATTTTTAGCGGAAGAGGAATCGATATGAAAGAAAAACGACTGGAAATTTTATTATGGAGCATTGCTTTTCCGGGATTCGGCCAGCTGTTGAATGGACATCTCATCAAGGGACTCGCCTTCATCCTTTTAGAAGTGATTCTCAACGTGAACAGCTCTTTCAACATGGCGATTGTTCATAGCTTTCACGGAAATATAGAAAAAGCCATTGAAGTGACGGACTATCAATGGCTGATGTTTTATCCTTGTGTGTACATGTTCGCCGTTTGGGATGCGTACCGTGAGGCGGATGGGGAATGCCCTCCTTATGCCTTTGTTCCTTTTGCCTTTTGTGCTTACTCCGTTACCATAGGGTTAATCTATTCACCTCTATTCAAGGTGGGAGGCGTTTTAATTGGACCCGTCTGGCTGCCCATCCTGTTCTTGCTTCCAGGCATCGTCATTGGATTATTCATAAGATCTTTATTATTACGCTCTTCCAGCAGCCCCTCATAAATCTCACGATGAGGGGTTTTTTGCTATGTTTGTTTGATTTTTCCCAAATGGTGGAATGACATCAAACAAACAACATTTGAGGAGGAGTTCACTTATGAATAGAGAACAACGCCAAACAAACGGTCAACCAGGACAAGAACAGTCGATTCAGCCAGGGGTGGAAAATGAAATGAACCCCCTCCCCTTGCAGGCGGATGAGGATTATAAAAGTGGCAATAAATTAGTTGGAAAAGTCGCCTTGATTACAGGTGGTGACAGCGGTATTGGACGATCTGTGGCCATCGGCTACGCGAAGGAAGGCGCCGACGTTGCTATTTCTTATTTAGAGGAGCATGAAGATGCCGAATATACGAAGAAAAAAGTCGAAGAGGAAGGACGCCGTGCCATCTTGATTCCTGGGGACGTCGGTGATGAGGAAATATGCAAAACAGCGGTCGAACGCACGGTGAACGAGCTTGGTCAATTGGATATTCTCGTCAATAACGCTGCCGAACAACACCCGACGGACGATTTGTTAGACATTACTACAGAACAATTGGAAAGCACATTCCGGACGAACATTTACTCCATGTTCCATTTAACAAAAGCAGCGATTCCCCATTTGAGAAAAGGAAGCTCTATCATTAATACCGCTTCCGTAAACCCATATATCGGGAACCCTCACCTTGTGGATTATACGGCAACAAAAGGAGCGGTTGTTGGATTCACACGTTCGATGGCCAAGCAATTGGTCGATAAGGGGATTCGAGTCAACGGCATTGCTCCAGGACCGATTTGGACACCACTCATTCCGGCTACCTTCTCAGAAGACAAAGTGGAAGAATTCGGTACAAACACACCGATGGGGCGTCCTGGCCAGCCTGTGGAACATGTAGGAAGTTATGTTCTACTCGCATCAGACGATTCCACCTACATGACGGGACAGTTCATCCATATCAACGGAGGAATGTTTACATCCAGCTGACCGAAAGGAACGAAACAGATGCCAGAAGGACCAGAAATCAGACGGGCAGCAGATTCCGTAGAAAAAGCATTAAAAAATAGAACCATCATCGATATCAGTTTTGCCTTTGAGCAATTACAAGGATATGAAGAAATTCTGCGAGGCTCAACCGTCACAAGGGTCGACACAAAAGGAAAAGCAATGCTCATCCGCTTCGACAATGACCAGGTGATTTATTCGCATAACCAATTGTACGGAAAATGGTACATTAGAAACGCCTATACCTACCCAAAAACAAACCGTCAATTGCGGCTCGCCCTTCATAATGAAAAGAAATCCGCCCTCCTTTATAGTGCTTCAGATATTGAAGTGCTGAAAAATGGAGAAGAGGAAGAGCACCCTTTTCTTTCAAAAGTAGGGCCTGATCTATTAAGTGAAGATGTGACGCCGGATGATCTTTTTGCACGTTTTCAGGAAAAAAGATTTCAACGAAGAAAATGGACCTCTCTCCTCCTGGATCAAGCATTCATCGGAGGAATCGGAAATTACTTGCGCAGTGAGATTCTATTCGTTGCTGGTATATCTCCATTTTCAAGACCCATCGATTGCACAGAGGAACAGCTTTACCGTGCAGCAAAAGCGTGCATCGACCTGATGTGGCGTTCCTATGAAAACAAAGGCATCACAAACGATCCAGCCCTTGCAGAAGAGTTGAAAAAGAAAGGCAAAAAGCGCTATGAGTACAGGCACTGGGTCTTCAATCGGGAAGACCGCCCGTGCCGGATCGATGGAACAGAAATCATCAAGTTTCGTGCCGCTTCTCGGCGCTGTTACTACTGTCCGACATGCCAAAAAAATCCCGCTCCCTCATAAAAGGAGCGGGATTTTTTTATCTTCCTAACCAACCACCATCAATGGCCAACTGATGTCCGTGTACATAACGGGAGGCATCAGAAGCAAGAAAGACCGCGGCACCGATGAAGTCTTCCGGTTTCCCCCAGTCACCTGCTGGGATTCGATCAAGGATCTGCTTGTTCCTTTCTTCGTCTTGGATAAGCGCCGTATTCATATCAGTCGCGATGTATCCGGGTACGACACTGTTGACATTGACACCTTCTTTCGCCCATTCATTGGATAAGGCTTTCGTCAACTGGGAAACGCCACCTTTGGAAGCCGCATAAGCGGGTACACGAATGCCTCCCTGGTAGGACAACAAGGAAGCGAAGTTGATGATTTTCCCGCTCTTGTTCGGCACCATATAGCGCCCCGCTTGCTGACAGAGGATCCACGTCGTTTTGAGATTGATATTCAGAACATCATCCCAGTCCTCTTCTGAAAAATCAACAGCATCGGAACGCCTCTGAATTCCTGCTGCATTCACTAGAATATCAACACGACCGAACGCTTCCACAACCGATGGAATCGCCTCTTTCACTTGATCTTTATCACTCAAATCACATGGTATGATGTGGCAGGTTCGGCCATGTCCTTCGATTTCTTTTTTTACGTCTACTTGTGATGTGTTCCGCTGTAACAAGGCAACATCAGCACCAGCCTCGGCCAGACCGATAGCTACAGCACGCCCGATTCCTCTTGTTCCGCCAGTGACGGCTGCTATTTTTCCATCTAAACGAAATAAACTCTCTGTCATTTCAATCCCCTTTCACACTACGATAGCGTTTACATTCTCTTATATACCTTTCGATAGGCGGTGAGGAATTTCCTTTCACCTTTTAAATATTTTTTATGAAATATATTTTCATGATCAAGGAAAGAAAATATGTTCCGCATGGATTCCAGCCTTTGTTAAGGAAAGTTTCCCGAACGAATACATGGGCAACCGCCTTTTATCAGTGAGAGAGCCAGGATTGAACAAGAGCGTTCTCTTAAAATATCGGAGGACTGGGATATGAGAGTGTCCGTAAATCAACACATCCACGGCACCATTTTCGAAAGATTCCAGCGCACGTTTTTCCGTCGTCTTTTTCTCTCCGTGGCCATGGACGATTCCGATCCGGTATCCTTCCCATTCGAGCATTTGTTTTGCCGGGAATTTGTTTTGGACCTCTTCCCCGTCTACATTTCCATACACCCCGTACACGGGAGCATAGTCTTTCAACGTTTCATAAAGATCTAACGTTTGCCAATCTCCAGCGTGAATAATGGCATCCACGTTCTTCAATTCTTTTAAAAAACGTTCCGGAAGCTGTTTCGCTTTTTCAGGCATATGTGTATCCGAAAGCACAATAATTTCCACTTTTGATCATCTCCTTCAACGTCCTGTAATTCAAATTCAGTATCCCCTATCTTCCGGGCAATGTCCTGTTTCTCTAGTTCAAAGTCCTGTAACTAGCAGTTAATGTCCTCGTTCTCCTATTCCCTAAAAAAATTACCTCTCTGCCAGAGGCAGAGAGGTAATTGATGTTATTGAATCGGTGTTTTATTTGGTGTTCCCGCTTTTCTCGGGTATTTCTTAGGTGTTTTTCTTCTCTTTTCAATGATGGCGATGTTCCGCTCGCTACCCTCTTCAGGCAATTCAAACGTGTGAACATCAAGCACCTCACCACCGACGGTTTGGATTGCAATCTTCGCGTCTTCCATTTCATCCTTCAAGTTCGGACCTTTCATCGCCATGAACCTGCCGCCTTTGGCAGCCAAAGGCAGACATAATTCACTAAGGACGGACATTCGCGCAACGGCGCGTGCCATCACAAGGTCATAACTTTCACGGAAATTCGCATTTTTCCCGAAGTTTTCGGCACGATCATGATAAAAAGCGACATCATCCAGCTCCAATTCGTGGGCTAAGTGATTCAAAAATGTGATTCGTTTTTTCAAAGAATCGACAATCGTCACTTTCAACTGCGGAAAGACGATTTTCAAAGGTAAGCTCGGGAAACCGGCCCCCGCTCCGACATCACAAATACGGAGCGGTTGATTGAAGTCATAGTAGAAGGCAGCCGTCAATGAATCATAAAAGTGTTTCAAATAGACGCCTTCCTGATCGGTAATTGCCGTGAGATTCATTTTTTCATTCCACTCAACAAGAATGTCAAAATACTTTTCGAACTGGCGCTGCTGGTGATTGTCGAGTTCTATGCCATGTTCCTGTAGTGCTTTAAGAAAGGTGTTGATATCCATAAGCCCATCCTTTCAAATTATTCCCCGGATACGCGGGCGATTTTCCCTTGTTCGATATACACAAGCAGAATGGAAACGTCTGCTGGATTCACTCCTGATACACGGGAGGCCTGTCCGACAGATAGAGGTCGGACCGATTTCAGGCGGTCACGGGCTTCTGTCGCAAGGCCGTGAATCGCATCATAATCAATGTCTTCAGGAATTTTCTTCGTCTCCATCTTCTTCATGCGATCGATTTGCTCCAGAGCTTTTTTAATATAGCCGCTGTATTTCACCTGGATTTCCACCTGTTCTTTAACATCGTCAGGCAGGGGAACATCGCTTGGAGTCAAACGTTCCAAGTGACTGTAATTCATTTCTGGACGCTTCAGTAAGTCAGTCGCACGGATGGCATCTTTCAGCTTCGATCCACCCGCTTCTTCGATTACAGATTGAACCTCATCCGTCTCTTTCAAAATGACTTTGTCGAGCCGTTTTTTCTCTTCTTCAATCAAGCGTTTCTTTTCTCTGAAGCGCTCGTAGCGATCTTCAGGGATCAAACCGAGCTGATAGCCGATTTCTGTCAAACGGAGATCCGCATTATCATGACGAAGCATCAAACGGAATTCCGCACGAGACGTAAGCAGACGGTAAGGTTCGCCTGTTCCTTTGGTCACAAGATCATCAATCATGACGCCAATGTAACCTTGAGAACGGTCAAGAATCAATGGTTCAAGCTCGAGCGCTTTCGCAGCCGCGTTAATCCCTGCCATCAAGCCTTGTCCGGCAGCTTCTTCGTATCCGGACGTTCCGTTAAGCTGTCCAGCTGTAAACAGGCCTTCGATCTGTTTCGTTTCAAGTGTCGGCCACAACTGTGTAGGCACAACAGAATCGTATTCAATGGCATAACCAGCACGCATGATTTCCGCTTTTTCAAGACCTGGTACGGTACGCATCATTTCATTCTGCACGTACTCTGGAAGTGAGGTGGAAAGGCCTTGGACATAAACTTCCTCTGTATCTCTTCCTTCCGGTTCAAGGAAAATCTGGTGACGCGGTTTGTCATTGAAACGAACGATCTTATCTTCAATGGACGGACAGTAACGCGGTCCTGTACCTTTAATCGCCCCTGAATACATCGCAGATAGTCCTAAGTTATCGTTAATGATTTTGTGGGTGTCTTCGTTCGTGTACGTCAGCCAGCACGGAATTTGGTCGGTGATGAACTCTGTCGTTTCATAAGAAAAGGAGCGTGGCTCTTCTTCTCCTGGCTGGATTTCAGTTTTGGAATAGTCGATGGTGTGACTATTGACACGCATCGGCGTTCCAGTTTTGAAACGAACCATTTCAATGCCCATTTCCTCCAACTGTTCAGAAAGAGAAACAGTGGATCGCTGGTTGTTCGGGCCACTTTCATACGACAAGTCGCCGATGATGACGCGTCCTCGCATGAATGTACCGGTCGTAACGATCACAGTCGGAGCATAGTAGGCCGCTTTCGTTTCTGTGATGACACCTTTGACCTGATTATCTTCCACCAGTACTTTTTCAACCATGGCCTGACGAAGCGTCAGGTTCTCCTGATTTTCAAGCACCCGCTTCATTTCTTTGATATAAAGCGGTTTGTCAGCTTGTGCCCTCAACGCTCGTACCGCCGGCCCTTTTCTTGTATTTAAAAGACGCATCTGGATGTGCGTTTTATCAATAACGCGCCCCATCGCTCCACCTAATGCATCCACTTCACGTACAACAATCCCTTTCGCGGGACCACCAATGGACGGGTTACATGGCATAAAGGCAACGAGGTCGAGGTTCAAGGTCAGCATCAACGTCTTCGCCCCGCGGCGCGCGGCAGCAAGACCTGCCTCTACTCCGGCATGACCAGCACCAATAACAATTACATCATAATGCCCTGCATCATATGTCATTCGGATGACTCTCCTTTTTTTATCATAATGAATATCATTTAAACAGAACGTTTATTTTCCTAAGCAGAATTGCGAGAATAACTGATCGATCAAGCTTTCGTGAACCGTATCCCCGACGATTTCCCCGAGAATCTCCCACGTTCTTGTAACATCGATCTGTACGACATCAAGCGGAACCCCCATTTCCATACCATTTTGGGCATCTTCAAGGGCTTGTTTCGCTTGTTTTAATAACTGAACATGGCGGACATTCGAAACATACGTCATATCACCAGCGTCCAGATCCCCTTCAAAGAACGTATCTCCAATCGCTGTTTCCAATTGGTCGATGCCTTCTTCACGGATCAGGGAGGTTGTAATCACTGGGTGATCCCCAGCCAATTCCTTCACTTGATTAAGGTCCAATCGCTGTTCTAGATCCATTTTATTTACGATTACGATAATATTCATATCCCGGATCGCTTCGAAAAGTTTCTTATCCTCTTCGCTCAGCTCATCCCCATAGTTTAACACAAACAGAATCAGATCAGCTTCTTTCAGTACTTGCCTTGAACGTTCGACCCCGATTTTTTCTACGATGTCTTCCGTTTCCCTAATTCCCGCCGTATCAATAAGACGAAGCGGAACGCCACGGACGTTGACGTATTCCTCGATCACATCACGGGTCGTACCTGGAACCTCTGTCACAATCGCTTTATTTTCATGGACAAGGGCATTCATCAAGGAGGATTTCCCGACATTCGGACGACCGATAATCGCCGTACCCAGGCCCTCTCTCAAAATTTTTCCTTGCTTAGCAGTTTGAAGAATACGGGTGACTTCCTCGTGCACTTCTTTCGTCTTCTCTTCCATCATTTCATGAGACATCTCTTCGACATCATCATATTCTGGATAGTCGATGTTCACTTCGACATGAGCGAGCGTCTCAAGAAGCTTTTGTCTCAATTCCTGAATCAGTTTCGATAGCCGGCCATCCATCTGCTTTAAAGCTACATCCATCGCCCGGTCCGTTTTGGCGCGGATCAAGTCCATGACCGCTTCCGCTTGAGAAAGATCGATACGGCCATTCAAGAAGGCACGCTTCGTGAATTCTCCGGGTTCCGCTAATCTGCCACCGCTCGCCAACACGATCTCTAAGAGACGATTGACAGAAACAAGCCCTCCGTGGCAGTTGATCTCTACAATATCTTCTCGTGTAAAAGTTTTCGGGGCACGCATGACAGATACCATCACTTCTTCCGCCATTTCGCCCGATTCTGGGTCAATAATCTTTCCGTAATGCATTGTGTGGGAATCGACCTCGTTCAAATCCTTCCCTTTAAAAAGGTTGGCAGCAATCGCCACGGCTTCAGGTCCACTCAAACGGACAATGGCGATCGCCCCTTCTCCCATTGGGGTCGAAATTGCGGTTATTGTATCTGTTTCCACACGCACTCACCTCCTGAAAAATGTTTGATTTATATTTATCCACAACAGGAATATTTTTGTTGTCACTAACATACTACCTTACCACACCGCCACGTGTTTTGAAAAGATATCAACACGTATATTCCCTATTTCCGCACCTTTTAGTTATCCACATGTGCATAACTCTTCCTATCATTTTCCCCACCATACCAACGAACAATACTGCCACCAGCTATTTATTAAACAATCTGGCAGGATTTTTGAAGAATCATTTTCGAGACTTTTGTTGAGTGGATAGGGCGGAGAGGAATGACTCGCTTTCCGCGGGAGTGCGGTGAGCCTCATCGGACTGCGTCCTGTGGGGTCTCACCATGCACTTTTTTCCCGCAGGAGTCTCGCCATTCCCCTTCGCCTCTTTGCCATAGAAGATTCTCGAAACCACTTCTAAATGGTCAGCTCGTATGATTGAAGGAAGTGAATTATATAAAACGCTCCACAGACCGTAAAAGCTTGATACAGAACGCTTTATACTTCTAACAGAGGGATAGTGGAAGACCACTCAACTTGGTAAAGGGGTTCGTTTCTCACCTATATCCAATGGGGTGGTTGGGAAGCTGCGAGACTCCCGTGGGAGAAAGGTGATAGGCGAGATCCCGCAGGGCATTAGCCCGAGGAAGCTCGCCACTCCCCCACAGGAAAGTGTTCAAATGCGGAATCGCCCTGGTAGACACGACTGGCATAAGCAGAATAGCAACGGAATGTGACCTTTCATTCCGTTGCTATTCTGCTTATGACGCGATTGTCTGGGCGATGGAGCTGGACGAGTAGTTTCCCAGCCACCCCTGACGCCGAACCCCAGCAACGAACCCCGAAAATATCCCGAAACTGATTCTTCCATAATCGCGAGCGTTTGTTGATTTAGGAATCCATAAAAAATGCTTCTGTTCATGTGAGATGAACAGAAGCATGATTAAAAACATTATTGAGGCCGAATCACGACGTGTCTGCGGGGGTCATTCCCGTCAGAATCCGTTTCGACTTTTTTATGGTTTTGCAATGCACTGTGTATGATTTTTCTTTCATACGACGGCATCGGCTCAAGCTTCACTTCCTGATTGGTCCGTACCGCTTTTTCAGCTAATCGATTGGCGAGATTTTCTAAGGTTTCTTTCCTTCGACCACGATAGCCTTCTGCGTCTAACATGACGGTATAGAAGACATCGGACTCGCGATTCACAACGAGCTGAGCCAAGTATTGAAGTGAATTCAATGTTTGGCCGCGTTTACCAATCAGCATCGCAATCTTGTCACCTTCAAGCTCCATATAAATGTCACGCTGACGGAGCTCTGTTTTTACCTGGACAGGAGCGCCCATTTGTTCTGCTACTTCATAGATGAATGTTTCGACGTCCTGCACTGGATTTTTCTTGATCGTTACTTTTACAATCGCTGGTTTCGTACCAAAACCGAGAAATCCTTTTTTACCTTCATCAATGATCTCGACATCGACTTGATCTCTTGATGTGTGTAATTGCTCTAGTGCTGTTTGGATCGCCTCATCAACTGTGGTCCCCGTAGCAGTCCATTGCTTCACTAGTTTGCTCCTCCTGTCTCATCTTTCATCATTGGTTTACGAATGAAAATGGTTTGAAGAATCATGACAATGTTACCGACAATCCAGTACAACGCAAGGGCAGATGGGAAGAAGAATGCGAATGTACCGATCATTAACGGCATGATATAAAGCATCATTTGCATTTGCGGGTTCTGTGCAGCTGCTCCTCCTGCCATCATCAATTTTTGCTGCAGGAAAGTTGTTGCTGCTGTCAGAATCGCTAAGAACGGATCCGCTTGTCCAAGCTCTAACCATAAGAAGTTATGAGTTTGAACAGCTTCTGTTCTCATAATTGCATGATAGAAACCAATCAAAATCGGCATTTGAACGATGATTGGCAAACAACCCGCGAGTGGATTGACACCGTTTTTCTGGAAAAGCTGCATCGTTTCTTGTTGAAGCTTTTGTTGTGTCTGAGCATCTTTGGAAGAATACTTTTCTCTCAGTTCTTTCAATTCCGGCTGAATATCCTGCATCGCTTTTGAACTTTTCAATTGTTTGACGTTCAATGGTAAAAGCAGGAGACGAATGATGATGGTTACGATGATAATCGCCAATCCGTAACTTCCATTCGTAGCATCAGCGAAAAACAACAATGTTTGTGATAATGGATATACAATATATTCATTCCAAAATCCTGTACTATCCGAGGTGATCTCTTGGTTGACTTCCATACACCCGGATAGGAACGTAAGCACACCTGTCATCGCGACCAGGATGAGTAATTTATTCCGCAACGTTCCTTCCTCCTTACTGAAATCGCTCTTCTATCTTTTTTTATACAAACCGATGAATGACTTTACGACAATCATAAGTTTAGCATTAGTTGACACCATAATTCTATATGATTACGTGCGAATTTTTTTATTTAATAGCTTTGACCGTGATAATACATGGGTCAGGCTTTTCTTTATCTCATGAAATTCCATTTGGTTCGTCGGTTTCCGTGCAATGATGACAAGGTCGTAATCCGGGTGGATGTCTTCCTCCAGTTCATGAAAGGCTTGCCTGAGATACCGCTTGATCTGGTTCCGCATGACCGCATGACCAATTTTCTTGCTGACCGATAAACCAATTCGAAAATGGGATTGATCTTCCTTTTTCATATAATAAAGGACCAACTGGCGATTGGCGAACGACTGCCCGCGACGAAAAACCTTTTGAAAGTCTTCATTTTTTTTAATACGATAAGCTTTTTTCATCGAACACCCTCCAAAATCACAAACAAGGTGGCTTGGGCAGACCATTTTGCCTTCCACTATTATCCCAGTAAGAGATCTTTTACCATTATGTAGAAGAACATCTCTTTTTATCCTTCTCTCACCTTTTTTGGCGATCAAAAATCTATAAAAAAATGAACAAAGAATTCTATGCGCATCTTTTCTCTAAAAAACAAAAGAGGGACGAAGATCCGCCCCCTCTTTTGATCATTATACTGAAAAAAAGACCACTGATTGTTTTCAGTGGCCTATGCTGATAGAACTTTTCTTCCTTTACGACGACGGCGTGCAAGAACATGACGACCGTTCTTAGTGCTCATGCGTGCACGGAAGCCGTGTACTTTTTTGCGCTTACGGTTATTTGGTTGAAACGTGCGTTTACTCATTATATATACACCTCCTGAGGAAAATTCCAATAATACATCTAAAAGGCAGTCCCGATTAGTATAATAAATCCCCTTGCTTTTTGTCAACTTTTATTTTACGACTAGACCCGTGAAGATCACACCCGTTATATAACAGAGCTGTACTATAACAAATGAAATCAGCTGTCTAAAATAAGCGAACAAAATCACCCCCTGGCGAACGTTCACAGGATCTGTGTATAATTTAAACCTGCGTTTTCTACTGTCCACAACAAATATCGACAAGAAAATCACAAAATATAGTGTTGTGGATGAGTTTTGTCTACAAGGCCTTGAAATTGTGGATAAGTTATCGTGAACCATTGCAACTGCCGTTTTTATCTGGTATTATATTTGTGTTTAACCGTGAATGACTTCTGAAGACCATAAATCTTTTCCACAGATTGTGGATAACGTGTGGACAGTTATTAACACGGCTGTTTATGTAGTTATGCACAAGAGTGTGGATACTGAAAATAACTTTCTAGAACTCTAGTAAAATCAACTTCCGGACATCCACATCCGATCAGAGGTTTTTTAACGACATCTATTATACAAACCTTATACGAATGCCTTTCGATCCTTTTGCTACGTTCGAAAAAGAGAACGAAAGGTTTTTTTGTTTTCCACTGAAACAGAGAGGGGTGAAACAAT